>CAWBOV010000007.1:0-17834 GCA_963790525.1 uncultured Actinomycetota bacterium | reverse complement strand
AGACGCCGGTTCCGGCCACCCCCGGGTGGACCGTGCACGACGTGGTCGCCCATGTCCTGGGCATCGCCGAGGATGTGACCAGCGGTCAGTCACCGTCCGGTGGGCCGACGGACGAGTGGACGGCCGGGCACGTCCGGCGGGGCAAGGGCATCCCCGTTGGTCGGCTGCTGGCGGCCTGGAACCGGCTCGGCCCGGCCGTGGACGCCTTCCTCGACACCACTCCGGCGTGGGCGGCCGTGCTCGATGCCGGGGCGCACGAATACGACCTGCGGGCGGCCCTCGGCGACGCCTCGGAACGCGACAACGACATGATCAAGGTCGGGGCCACCGTGCTGCTCAGGTCGCTCCAGCCACCCCGGCCGCTGGTGGTGACCACCGAAGGGAAAGCCGTACGGGTCGGTGCGGGAGAACCCGCGGCCGGCGACGCGACCCTGACGACGACGCAGTACGAGGTCTTCCGGTGGCGGCTCGGCCGGCGCAGCCGGCGGCAACTGGCCTCGATGAACTGGAGTGCCGATCCGGAGCCGTTCCTCGACTGTCTCTGCATTTTCGGCCCGGCCGAGCGCGACGTCATCGAATAGCCGATATCAAATGAGCCGGTAGCAAATAGCCGGTATCGAGCGGCGGCTACGTCGTAGCGCCCAGCCCGCCGTGAAATTCCGTCAGCACCGCGGCGGCGGTGTCGGGGTCCTGCAGGGCCCACCAGTGACCGAGTCCGGGGAGAACCCGGTGGGCGGCGCCGAGGATGTCCGCCACCTCACGCGACAAGGCTTCGTCCCCGAACGGGTCCTGGTCGGGGCACAGGACCAGGCCGGGAGCGACGGTGGGCCCGAAGGCGTCCCCCCAGTCCGCGTAGGGATTGGGGACCGCGGAGCGGTAGAGGTCGACGATGCACGCGTTCATCGTTCCGTCGTTCGCCTCGGCCATCGCCAGGGCGTCGTCGTGGCCGACGCCCATGGATTGGAAGACGGCCGCCATGTCACTCGGCGGTGCGGAAGTGCGCCCGGACACGTAGTCCTGCCCGCCGCCGGGAGCCTGGAGCATCTGCGCGAAGTCGTGCCAGACGTAGGCGGGATGGGCCACGTTCGCAACATCCGCCACCCACGACCGGACCAGGTCGCCATGGGCGGTGGCGACGCGATAGGTCAGGCCGGCACCCCAGTCGTGCCCGACCAGGTCCACCGGCGCGGGGAACTGGGCCAGCTGATCGACGAGCCAGCCGGCGTAGTCCTCTTTCGTGGCGCCGAACCCGTCCGGTCGCGGGGTGCCGAATCCGGGCAGCGCCAGGGCCACCGAATCTCCGCCGAGGCGTGCCCGCAGCTTGTCCCACAGGACGGCCGTCTCCGGCACACCATGCACGAAAACAATCATCCCGCCACCCAACACGTCAGCAGCCTCACCGGGCCAGGCACTCCGCTCCGAACGGAGTCTGCCGCAACCGGGCGAACCGCTGGCCAAGACCCTTGCTTTGCCCTTATTTGTCCAGTTAGTGACGGCGAGATGTACGTTCCATGATGTGAGCGTGATGTGATTCTGAACGCGCGAGACTGCGCCTAGTTCCGGTCCCGTCCACGCTGTTGTACTGGCGGCATGGCTGGGTCGAACACGTTCATCTTGGTCATGGTCGTCATCGTTGGGTTGGGGTTCGACTTCACCAACGGCTTCCATGACTCCGCCAACGCCATGGCGACATCCATTGCGACGGGCGCGCTCAAGCCCAAGATCGCCGTGGCGATTTCGGCGGCGGCGAACCTGGTCGGGGCCTTCCTGTCGCTCGAGGTCGCGGCCACCATCGCCAAGGGCATCGTCGACCAGGACGAGGTCACCATCGCGGTCGTGTTCGCCGGGCTGGCCGGTGGCGTCGCCTGGAACGTGACGACCTGGTATCTCGGCATTCCGTCCAGCTCCTCGCACGCCCTGATCGGCGGGGTGATCGGCGCGACGATGGTGCACTCCGGCGGCAGCGCGGTGATCTGGAGTGGAGTCGCCTCCAAGGTCGCCATTCCCGCCGTCTTCGCGCCGATCATTGCCGGTGTGGTGGCCACCGCAGCGACCTGGCTGGCCTACCGGGTCACCCACCGAATCCACGACGGGGTGCGCACCGTCGGATTCCGCTGGGGCCAGATCGGAACGGCCACCCTGGTATCACTGGCGCACGGCACGAACGACGCCCAGAAGACCATGGGAATCCTGACCCTCGCGCTGGTGGCGAACGGCACGATCTCCGCCTCGGCCAGCACCCCGGACTGGGTCATCATCTGCTGCGCGCTGGCGATCTCGCTGGGCACGTACATCGGCGGCTGGCGCATCATCCGAACCCTGGGCAAGGGCCTGATCGAGATCGAATCCCCGCAGGGATTCGCCGCGGAGGCGACCTCCGCGGCCGTCATCCTGTCCTCGTCCCACTACGGCATCCCGCTGTCCACCACCCAGGTGTGCTCCGGCTCGGTCGTGGGAGCGGGCCTCGGGCGGGCACAGCCGGTCCGCTGGATCGTGTTCGGCCGGATGGTCGTGACCTGGGTGGTGACACTGCCGGCCGCGGCTGCGGTGGGGGCGCTGACCTTCGCGGTGGTCGACTGGATCGGCGGAGACGCGGGCGTGGTCGTGATGGCGATCGCCCTGGCGGCGTTCTGCGGCGTGATCTACGTGCTGTCCCGACGGTCGCCGGTCAACTCCTCCAACGTCAACGACGCCTGGGACGACGACGCGGGCGTCTCGCACGAGCCGACCCTGGTAGGTGCCGCGTGACCACTATCTCGGCCGCGTCCACCCAGTACGTCGACTGGGGATCGATGTGGAAGATCCTGCTCATCAGCATCGGCGCCGGCGCCGGACTGGTCACCGTGTATTCGATCGGCCTGCTGGCGCTGTCCGCCTCGGGCTACTTCCGGCCGACGGGCGAGCAGGTGGCGCAGCGGAATGTGGTGGCGCTCGTGGGAGCCGTCGTCTGTCTGGTCATCGTGGCGGCCGGGGCCGTTTACGGCATTCACATCATTTTCAACAAGGGCTAGTTGCTTTTCACTGTCGGCCGCGGCGGGCAAAAGTGCGGTTGCACGGTTCCCGGGCGCTTGCCGGCACGCCGGCGAGAGGAGCATCGATGTCCACCTGGCACAACAAGTTCGGAGAGAACGGTCAGCGGCTGACGATTCTGAGCCTGCTGTCGCCGATGCCGGCCGACGCGAAGCCGCTGGAGCTCGGGGGCGAAATCTCGTTGCGCGAGGCCATCGACGAGATCTTCCGGCTCGGGGGTAAGGACGGCGAGGCGTTGTTCGTCCTCGACGTGACGGGCAAAGACGGCGACGGGCCGGATTTCTCGGTGCAGGAACACGTCTCCCTGCGTGAGCTGGCGGAACGGCTCTACGGGTCCTACGGGGCGGAGGGTGAGCGCGCCTCCGTTCTTCGGCTGGTCCAACCGGGGGACGACGTCTTCGACGGATGGGAAAGCGGCACCGACGACGAGCCGGGAGAGGGGTCAGACTCGCAGGACTCGCCGTCCCGGTTGCAGCGATTCCGCGAGGCGGTACACCGGCTGTTCGGCGGCTCCGCCGACCAGGGCGTCCCCCCGACCGTCGTCGGCCTGCTCGTCGGCCCGACCCTCGGCGAGAAGGCCGACGGCGGCTGACCAGGAAGCGCGGACGACGGATCAGGTAGGCCGCCAGGTCCCGCCGGCCTGGTCGATGGTGGCGGCGGCGATGCCGCGCTCGCTGGCCGGCACCCAATCGCTGCCGGCGCGCAGCAGGTCACTGCCGTCGGCGGCCTCCACCGCGGCAACGTCCTCGAGCGGCCCGTCATAGCTGTCCGTGGGCGGCGCGTCCTTGCCCTCGACGCCGGCATCACTGACGAGATCGGTCGGCCGGCCCGCCGAAAACCAGCGATTCTCGTGCAGCGAAAAAGGGTCCTTGTACCATCCCTCAGCGGACATGCTCGCCACGTTAGCTCAGGTCAGCCGGGCGCACGCGAGCCGACACCGAGGCTTGGGCGCGACGCCGTTTCGCGTTCATCCGCCGGGGATCCCGCCTAAGTTCGGCCCTCTGCGGGCCGCGGTTGAGGCCGACTGTTCCTCGTATAGTGCGTCGGCCCTCGGCGATGCTCAGCGGCGGCGGGCGCGGAAAGCCGCGACGTTGGTGCGATTGAGGCAGCCGGTGCTGCAGTAGCGGCGAGACCGATTCTTCGACAGGTCGACCAGGACGTCCTGGCAGTCGGCGCTGTCGCAGACGCGCAGGCGGTCGAGCTCTTCCTGCCGCACGACGTCGACGAAGGCCATCGCGGCCTCGACCGCCATTCGGTCGGCCAGCGGGGCGTCCGCCGGGGTCGCGTGCAGGTGATAACTCCATTCGCCGTGCCGGACCAGTTGCGGCAGCGCACCGGCGTCGCGCAGCATCCCGTTGACCTGGACGACGAGGTCGTCCTCGTCGAGCTCCCACAGCCGGCGCAGCACCGGGCGCAGCGCGCGCACCTCGTCGAGCTCCGCACGGGTGCCGCGGCGCGACCCCGTCCACCCCCAGTCGACCACGAAGGTGTCCAGCGCAGCCTCGTCCGGCAACCCGTCGATGTCGTTGCCGCTGGTGTTCACCAGCGCGGCGGCGGCCTGAAGGGCGATCTCCGTGTCATGGGCAAAAAGCACGTTGACTCCTTTCAGCGCGTCGCCTAACCTGTAACGAGCGTACTGCCACTTGACCCATTACGAGAAGGATGAGGAACGTCGTGCACCAGCGGTCCCCCAACAATGCCGGACTCGCCCTGGCCCTGGTGTCAGCGGCGACGTTCGGCACGTCGGGGTCATTTGCCTCGAGTCTGCTCTCGGCGGGCTGGAGCCCGGGCGCCGCGGTGACGGCCCGGGTCGTCCTGGCCGCACTGGTGTTGACCGTGCCGGCACTGTGGCAGTTGAGATCCACCCCACCCGCCGTCCGCGGCCTACCCCGGGTCGCGCTCTACGGCATCGTCGCCGTTGCCGGAGCGCAGCTGTGCTTCTTCAACGCCGTGCAGCACCTGTCGGTAGCGGTTGCCCTGCTGCTGGAGTACTCCGGCATCCTGCTGGTCATCGTATGGATGTGGGCGCGGCACGGCCATCGTCCTGGCCGGCTCACGCTGCTCGGCGGCGGCGCCGCCCTGGCGGGACTGGTCCTCGTCCTCGACCTGGCCGGCGCCCACGACGTCAACCTCGGCGGCGTGCTCTGGGGGCTCGGCGCCGCGGTCGGTCTCGCCGTGTTCTATGTCGTCTCCGCCATGACCGAAGACGGCCTCCCGCCGCTGGTCGTCGCGTGGGGCGGCCTCGCCGTCGGGGCTACCGCCCTGGGCGGCGCGATCGCCATCGGCGTGCTGCCGGTGGCGGCCCCCCGCGGCGACGTCACGCTGATGGCCCACCGGGTCAGCTGGGTCGTTCCGGTGCTCGGGATGTCCCTGATCGCGGGCGCCTTCGCGTACGTGAGCGGGATCGCGGCGGCCCGGCTGCTGGGGGCCAAGGTGGCCTCGTTCGTCGGCCTCACCGAGGTGCTCTTCGCCGTGGGTTGCGCCTGGCTGCTGCTGGGTCAGCGCCTGGACGGCATGCAGGCGCTGGGCGCGGCCCTGGTCATCAGCGGGATCGCGTTCGTACGGCTGGACGAGCTGCGGACGCCCTCAATGCCGGTGCCCGAGCCCAGGTCGGCACCCGCGCGGGACCGCCTCACCCTGCTGCCGGATCCCTATCCAGCGCGTTCTTCCTGACGAACAACCGAAAGGCGCAGCCACGACTATTGGTTGTGAGGGGAACACCGGACGCCGACGACGGCTGCCGCGGTTGCCCCGCTGAGATGGGGACCCATGAGCGCCATGCGCAGCGGCTCGCAGGTCGCGATCTCCTCGCGCACCACGCCAGGAGGACGCCCCGGGGACACGTCTGTCCTGGGTCACCGCAACCGGTGGTGGATCGGGTGCGCCGCCGCCGTCGCCCTCGCCGGGCTGGGGCTCGCCGGGAGCGCGGTCAGCGGAGCCGCCGGCGCGTCCGCCGACCACGGACTGCCCGGCAGCTCCGTCGTCACCGAACTCGGCGTGCCGGTGGCCATGACCGGGGCGGGCACCACGACCGTCGACCTCGGCGCGCCACCCGTCGGCGCCAACAGCATCCAGCTCCAGCTCACCTGCCTGACCGCGGGAAAGATCACCATTCCGGGCTTCGGCGGGGTGGACTGCGGCGGCCAAGAGTCCAGCCCCGCGGTCTGGAGGGTCGCATTGTCACCGGGCCAATCCGCGGTCACCCTCCAGGCCGGGGCGTCCGCCCGATGGCGGATCGTCGCCAGCTACAGCGCCGAATACACGACGCCCTGGGGGGTCAACGCCGCCGGGCAGACGTACGGCGCGCACAAGAGCGGCGACGGGGATCCGGACCTGGTCGCCGTGATTGCCTCCAACGGCGCAATCGGCTACGCGTCGTCCCTCGAACTGCAGGGCCCCACCCCATCCAACCCGAACCAGGCGTTGGCGTGGATGCAGCTGCCGGTCCGCACGGTGCACATTCCCGTGTATCTGGCCGATGGAAAGACCGTCATCGGGTATTTCGACACCGAACGTCAATCGCCGCCCGATGCGCCGATCACTCCCCTGCGTATGGTTCACGCGGACCCCACTCCCGGCTCCTGAACCGACGGCCTACCCACCGGGTGGCACGCAGCCGGCAAGCGCGGACGTGGGACTCGCCCACTGCGTCTGCACCTGGACGGACCGCGACAAGTGGGAGGCGTCCCACGCCTAAGCTGGGCTGGTCATCGGAAGATCAAGAACATCAGTAACCGGAGTGGTTGTGGCGGTGCGCACCTATCGGGTGCAGGTAGCGGGCCAGTTCGACTGCCCCGAGCCCGCGACCCGCGAGCGGCTGCTGGCCGAACAGGACCAGCATGACTTCCGCCTCTCGGGTTTCGTCCCGGACGGCACCTTTACCTATTCGACGCCGCTGACGCGCTTCACCCTGCGCTTCCTCATCGACATCGAGGCGACCAGCGCGGTCGAGGCGGACGCCGACGCCCTCGTCGAGGGGGAGATCCGGGCGACCGAATACCTGGAAAGCCGCGGAATCCCGTACAAGGCACTGACTCCCTCGTCCACCTGCCTGCAGGACGTGAAAACAAGGCGCTAGCCTCGGCATCAATCCTCGGGAAGCGCCGCGAAGTCACGCTTCGTCTGGCGATACCAACCCATTCCCTTAATGGGGTTCTTCCACCGGCCCTTCATCGCCTTAGCGGCCTCCTGGTGCGCGTCGTCGCCGGCCGCGACGACCTCCTTGAGGTGTCTGTCCTGCAGCTTGATGACGTCGTCGGCGGTCTCGCCGCGCAGGACGAAATCGCACGGCCCGCCCAGCTGCTGGCAACTCATCGTCTTCACGCGTGGTCACTTCCCTTATCGTGCTCACCCCAGCGCAACGGCGCCTGACAGGGAACGACCGTAGCCACGCCCAGCTTTCCGGGCTTCTTGAATCCTGATCGGTTCGTCACGCGCGGCGATCACGCTGCGGTAGACATCACGGCAAGGATCGGGGGGTAGGGACGGCGGGTGGAGGATGACCCCTCGTCGCTGCTCCCACGGGACCTGCAGGCGATGCTGGACGAGTACCCGAGAGCGCGTGACGTGTGGGCCAAGCTCGACGCGGAACAACGTCAGTTGTACCTCGACTGGCTGGCCAAGCAGCCGTCCAGGCATCGCACCCGAGACGTCGCCAGCATCCGCAAGACGCTGGACGCGCTCCCGGCGATCAACCGGTACGGCATGTGGCGCGGCTCCTGGCTCGACGTGCTGCCGTTCTGACCAGCTGAGCCGGTACCCGAATCCCTCAGCCCTGGGCGACCACTCGGGTCGGGCGAAGCGTGACCGTGGTACGGCCTTCCAGCGGCGCGTCGAACGACTCGAGGTCGGTGCCGTACGCGGCCAGAATCTTCTTGAGGGTGACCAGCTCGGGGTCGGGCTCGATGGTGACGTCCGCCCGGACCTCGAGGGTGCGAAACGGGTTGTTCGGGTCAATGACGAAGAGGGTCGCCTTCGGGTGCGCCTGCATGTTCTTCATCTTTTGCCGGACACCGGCCAGCGACGTCACGACGTTGTCGCCGTCCGGCACCGCCCAGATCGCGGTGACCTGCGGGTACCCATCCGGGCCGAGCGTCGCCAGGGCGACCGGCAGCGGTGCCTCGATCAGGTCACGGTGTGAGGGAGGGATCACGGTGTCAGCCATCGTTCGATTCTAGGCAGCCGACCCGAGCCAAGCGAGACCTGTGCCATTGGCAAAAGCATCTCTTCACTTTCAGTTATAGCAGAATTACGCGCGTCTCATGAACGGCGAAATTTCGATCTAAGGTGACCCCTCCAGTTCGCAGCTGAAGAGGTGAACCACCCTGTTTTCCAGCGCTTTTGACCTTCCTGACACCCTTGCCGCCAAGAACGTTCCCGCGCTGATCGCCGGAGACGATCGGCACTTCGCGGACATCACCGAAAGCCTCGAGCAAGCGATCCGGGACCTGACCGGGCGCCTCGACACGGAGCGCAAGGCGCCCATCGGCGAAGGTCAGGCCGCGATGGACCGGGACAATGAGATCCACCGGCTGACCATTCGACTGCGCACCCTGCGCCGGTTCGGCCTGGACCTGTGCCTCGGCCGAATCGTCGCCGCCGACCGTGCCGAACCCAACCGTGCCGAACCCAACCGTGCCGATCCCAACCGTGCCGATCCCAACCGTGCCGAACCCAACGGTGCCGAACCCAACGGTGCCGAACCCGTCTACATCGGACGCCTCGGACTGCGGGATAGCGCCGGCCGGCGCCTGCTGCTCGACTGGCGGTCCCCCGCTGCCGAGCCCTTCTTCGGCGCGACCCACGCCAACCCGATGGGACTGACCAGCCGGCGCCGATACCGCTGGATCCTCGGCCGGGTCAGCGACTACTGGGACGAGGTCTTCACCGCCGACGGGCTGGCGGGCAACGCCGCGCTCGACGACCAATCCGCCTTCATCGCGAGCCTGGGCAGTAACCGGTCCGCCCGCATGCGCGACGTGCTCGGCACCATTCAGGCCGACCAGGACGCGATCATCCGGGCCGGCTCCCGTGGCGCTCTCGTCGTCGACGGCGGTCCGGGGACGGGAAAGACGGTGGTCGCGCTGCACCGGACGGCCTTCCTGCTCTACTCCGATCCCCGGCTGGGGCATCAGCGGGGCGGGGTCCTGTTCGTCGGCCCGCATCAGCCGTACCTGGCCTACGTGGCCGACGTCCTGCCCAGCCTCGGTGAGGAGGGCGTGCAGACCACCACGCTGCGCGATCTCGTCCCGGAGGGGACGACGGCAGCCGTCGAGCGCGATCCGCAGGTGGCCGGACTGAAATCGTCCGCCGAGTTGGTGCGGGCGATCGAGACGGCCATCCGCTTTTACGAGGAGCCGCCGGCCAGGGGAATGACGGTGTCGACGGACTGGGCGCAGGTGTGGCTGAGCGCGGCCGACTGGGCCGAGGCGTTCGAGGCCCGCGACCCGGCGACGCCGCACAACGAGGCACGGGACCAGATCTTCGAGCAGCTGGTCACGATTCTGCAGGACAAGCACGACGACGACGTGCCGGAGCGCCTGTTGCGCACCTCCCTGCTCCAGAACCAGGAGTTGATGGCCGCCTTGACCGGCGCGTGGCCGTTGCTGCAGGCGACGGATCTGGTGGGGGACCTGTGGTCGGTTCCGGCCTACCTGCGTCACTGCGCCCCGTGGCTGTCCGCTGAGGACATTCGCACCTTGCAGCGAAAGGATCCCCAGGCCTGGACGGTGCCTGATCTTCCCCTGCTGGACGCGGCCCGGCGGCGACTCGGCGACCCGGCAGCGTCCCGACGACGTCGGCGACACGAGGCGACGATCGCCGCCGAGCGGGAGGAGATGGCCGCGGTCGTCGAGCATCTCATCGCGAGCGACGACTCGGAAATGATGGTGATGTCAATGCTGCGCGGGCAGGACGCCCAGACCCTCCTGATCGACGAGAGCACCCTGTCGACCCCGGATCCGGACCTGCTGGCCGGTCCGTTCGCGCACGTCGTCGTCGACGAGGCCCAGGAACTGACCGACGCCGAATGGCAGATGTTGCTGCCGCGCTGCCCCTCCCGCAGCTTCACCATCGTCGGAGACCGGGCGCAGGCGCGGCACGGGTTCACCGAGTCGTGGCAGGAGCGTCTCGCCCGGGTCGGATTCGGCCGGATCAACCTGACTTCGTTGAGCATCAACTACCGGACCCCGGAAGAGGTGATGGCGCAGGCCGAACCGGTGATCCGCGCGGCGCTGCCGGACGCCAACGTGCCGACGTCGATTCGCAGCAGCGGCATCCCGGTCGCGTACGGAACCCTTTCGGAGCTGGACTCAATCATCGAGCAGTGGCTCGCGGAGCACGCCGAGGGAACCGGCTGCATCATCAGCACCGGCAAGGTCGACCCGAACAGCACCGGAGCCACGGCCCGCATTCGCCGGCTGACCCCTGAATGGGCGAAGGGCCTTGAATTCGACCTCGTCATCCTGATCGACCCGGAGTCCTTCGGCGACGGCATCGAGGGAACAGTGGACCGCTACGTCGCGATGACCCGGGCCACCCGGCAACTCGTCGTCCTCACCACCACATGACCCGGTTCGTCAGTCGGGATCCTCGTCGAAACTCGGCTGTCTTGTCCCGCGCATGGCCCAAGCGTCCTGGATCAGTTCCGCCAGCCGGTCGACGTCGATCTCGTCGAGCCTGACCATCACCAGCGGAAATCCGTCGTAGCCGGGGACGGTGAAGAAGGCGTCGGGCTCGCCGAGCAGCAGCGCCTGCTTTTCGGCCTCGTCGCCGACGTAGAGCACCGCGATATCCGTGCGGATCTCCCGCCGGCGGCCAGGCTGACGTTCGGGGTAGGACCAGATGAACCCCTTGCCGCCGACCCGAAAGTCGAAGCCGTCGCTAGGGATCTCCTCGACGCCCGCGAGCGACGTCGCGAGGCGGCGCACGTCGTCCGCATCGGTCATCGCAGGCTCCCTCGGATGAGTCCGACCGGGCGACCCCGAGAAGATCCAGCCACGCGGAAAGACTGCCAGACGCCGATGTGCTGAGAGAAAGCCCCGGTTTTCGCGAGGAAAACCAGGGCCTCCTCGATGCCATCGCTGCTTAGCCGGTGCCTTTTCGAAGCACCGGCCGCGGCCTCCCCGGAGAGGGAATCCGCGAGCTTCCCGCTAGTCCAGCGCCAGATATTCGGCGGCGCCCTTCGTCCTAGGACCGCCTAAACGCACAGTGCCCACCCCCGAGGCGGGAGTGGGCACTGCGACCGGACTGATCAGATCAGGCGACGGCCAGCGCCTTGTCATCGGCGGGGAAGCCCATCAGCTTGTTGAGGTTGCCACCCATCAGCTTGGCCTTGTCCTCTTCGGACAGCTCGGGGATCTCGTCGTAGAACTCGGTCGGGTCGTGCATGCCCTCGGGGTGCGGGTAGTCCGACCCGAAGACGACGTTGTCGATCCCGACCAGGTCGATGATCCCGATCACGTCTTCCTCGAAGAACGGGTGGATGTAGATCGACCGCTTGAACGCCACGAACGGGTCCTCCGGGAAGATCTCCGGCTGCTTGTCGTAGATCTTGCCGAATGCCTTGAGGGCCGTCGGGATGAACTGGCTGCCGTTTTCGACCGGCATGAAGCGAATCTTGGGGAACCGGGTCGCCAGGCCGTGCGCGATGATCGAGTAGACCGTGTCCCGGATCCCGCGGTACTCGCTGCCGACGAGGGCCTGGAACGGGCTGACCTTGCGGAAGGGGTTCATCTCGTTGGTGATGCCCTCCCACTCGTTGGTGTGCCGGACGTAACCGTCGTCGGAGGCGTGCATCCCGACGAGGATTCCGGCCTCCTCGACCTTCTTCCAGAACGGGTCGAATTCCTCCAGCGCGAAGGACCGGCGACGGCCGAGCACGTCCGGCACCGAGGCTGGGCGGATCAGAATCGCCTTCGCGCCGTTCTCCACCACGTAGTCGATCTCACGCATCGCCTCGTTGAGCAGGCCGAGGGTGATGACCGGGGTCGCGAAGATCCGGTTCTCGAAGTTGAAGGTCCAGTGCTCGAGCATCCACTGGTTGAGCGCGTGCACGACCACCGCGGTCGCCTGCGGGTCGTCGGCGAGGCGCTCCTCCAGCAGGCTGGCCAGCGTCGGCCACATCATCGCGCGGTCGATGTGCTGCTCGTTCATCAGCGCCAGGCGCGCCTCGGGGTCGAAGAACGCCGGCGGCGACTCGATGTACTTCGGCGGCAGCCCGACCAGGTTGGCGCCCTCTTCGGTCTTCTTGAGGTGGAAGCCACGCCCGCCGATCGAGTGCTTCGAGGACGGGTTCTTGATCCGGAACTCCAGCTCCTGCGCTCCGGGAGGGGCCACCTTGGTGAACGTCGGATTCGGGATGTACTCGCTGATCACGTTCCGCAGGGCGATCTTGGTACGACCGTTGACCTGGACGTACTTGACGAGGCCCTCGTACTCGGCCGGCAGGTACTTCGTGAACGCGTCCGTGGTCTCGTACATGTGGTTGTCCGCGTCGAACACGGGGAACGGCAAGGCCTTCGGCACTGGGAGCCTCCTTCGGTCATTGGTCGCGCGCCCAGCCAGCACAGCTGTCGCGTGAGGCGGGAGAGTCACTCCCACTAGGCAGAATACTCGAATTGACGCTGACGTCAAAACCGAAGTCCGGGATCGGCCCAGCGAGCGGGCGGGAGCGCCTCAGGCGCCCGCGGCGAGGCGGTCGCGACGTTCCTGCGCCTGTGCGTGCCGGCGCTCGGCGGCGCGGACCGAACCCTCCGCTCGGCGCAGCCCCTCGGCCTGGTCGTGGCGCAGCCGGTCCGCGTCGCTGGCAGCGGCAGTAGCCTCCTCCAGCTGCCTGCGCAGCTCCTCGACCTTCGCGTGGGTGGCCTGGGCGGCCTGGTCTGACTCCGTCACCCTCGCCTGCGCGTCGTCCCGGCTAGCCCTCGCCTCATCGAGGGCGGCGGCCGCCTCGGCGAGGGCACTCTGCGCCTCGGTCAATTCACGCTCGGCGCGGCGACGCTGCTCGTCGTCGGACGCACGCGCCTTCTTCGGCTTGCCGGCCGGAGCCGACTTCCGAACCGGGGTTTCGGCCGCGCCGCCGCCGCCGAAGCCGCTGCCGCCGAAGCCGGGCGGAGGTAGTGCCTTCGTGAGCCGGCCGGCCAGCAGCTGCTGAGCGGCGGCATCCTCCGCCAGGGCGGCCCGAAGGGTGTCCTCCAAGGCTCGGGCGGCGTCGTCGCTGACGGGGCGGCCGGCCGTGCGCGCGATGCTCCGGGCCTGCTGAACCAGCGCGGCAACGACCTCGTGCTGCTGCCGGGACAGTCGCCGGAGGTCCTCGCCGGCCAGCCGCGCGGTCGCCTCACGCAGGCCCGCGCCGAGTTCGAGCAGCGGCGCCAGCGCGTCCCGCTGTTCGCGGACGAGCTGGTTGGCCAGCCAGGCCGGGACGCTTGGCTTTGCCAGGGCGTGGATGCTGGCTGCCTCGTCCCGGTCACCGCGCCGACGCGCCGCCTTCTCGTGCCGGGTCCTGGCCGCCGTGAACTCCTCCGGCGCCAGCCCGTACAGCTCGTCCGCGACCTCGTCGAACGAGGGCGCCGCGCTCGTGTCCGCGGGTTCGCGACGCGGGGCGGCGGGCATCGATTCACTATCGCGCACGGCGGCCGGTGCATCGAGGCCGACGGACGTCGCCGCACCGTGACTTCCGCCGTCGAGCGTCGCCCGGTCAGCTGGTGAGCTGAGCCGCCAGCTCTGCCGCGATCGCGCAGCACAGCCGGTCCGCCCCCGCGGCGCCGACGACCTGCACGCCGGCGGTTCGGCCGCCGTCCGTCGGCAGGGTCGGCATCGCCAGCGCCGGCAGCCCGGTCAGCGAGATCGCCCGGCACTGCGCCATCAGCCCCGGCCCCGCGATGAGCTGCCCGTCGACCTCGACGGCCCCGCCGTGCGGCACCGCCGACACCGGCGCGACCGGAAGCAGGATCGCGTCAACCTCGGTGAGCAGCGCGGACACCCGCGACACGATCTGCCGAGACCGGCGCCACGCCTCCCGCACCTCGGGATGGCCCCACCCCCGCCCGGCCGGGCTGGCCAACACGGCTTGGGTTCCGGGACAGAGCTGATCGGCGTCCGCCCCAACCAGCGCCCGCAGGTCGTCCAGGACGTCCAGGTCGTCGCGGAGCAGGTTGTAGATCGTGGTCGCGTCCGTGAGCAACCCCTCGGCCTCGACTACCTGGTACCCGGCCGCGGCCGCGGCCTGCCGGGCCGCCGCCAGCGCGTCGAGCGACTCCCGCGACACCGGGCCGACCTCGCGGCCGGTGGTGACCGCGATCCGCCGGGTCCGCACCTGGGGCGGCATCGGCGCGGTGAGCCCGAACCAGTCGTCCCCGTCCGGTCCGGCGAGCTCGGCCAGCACGGCGGCGATGAGCGCGGGGTCGCGGGCGAAAACCCCCGGAACCTCCACCCGACTCAGCAGGCCGCGCGGCGCGGGTGCGCCGACGAATGGCGTCGCGCGGGTCCCGCCGCCGCTGGGCATGCGCCCGGTACGCGGCACCAGACCGGCGCTCGTGCGCAGGCCGTAGACGCCGACGCACTGCGCGGGCCAGCGGACGGAACCGCCGTAGTCGCCGCCGATCGCGAAATCGACCACGCCCGCGGCGACCGCGACGGCGTCGCCGCCGCTGGAGCCGCCAGGGGACACCGCGTCGTCAAAGGGATGCAGGACCCGGCCGCCGATCCGCGTCTCGGTGTCGATCCCGTTGCCGAATTCCGCGCAGTTGCCCTTCCCGAACAACGTCGCGCCGGCGGCCTTGAGCCGCCCGACGAGCACCGCGTCCCGCTCGGGGACGTGGTCGGCGAGCAGCAGAGACCCGCCGCTGGACCGCAGGCCGGCGGTGGCGAAGGTGTCCTTCACCGTGAACGTCAACCCGGTGAGCGGCCCGCCGCTAGCGGTCGCGTCGCCGGCCGGCGCGATGGCGAGCAGAGCGTTGGTCCAGCGGAATTCCTCCCAGGTCGCCCGCGCCCGCAACGTCGGGTCGACGTTCGTCGTCGTCACGCGCCGAGCCCCAGGTCGGCGCAGACCGCCCGCAGATGCGCTGCGCCACCGGTGATCAGCTGGATAGCGGCATCGAAATCGTAGGGTCGCGTCAGGTAGCTGACCCGGTCCGGCGTCTCACCCGCGTCGATGCGCGCCTGGCACGAATTCACCAGCGCGATGAATGCCGCGTATTCCGCGACGCTGACGTCCGGGTGGCCCGCGATGAACTCGGAGTCGAACGCGTCGATCCAGAGGACCGATGCCGGTCGCGCCTGGTCCTCGACGGGCTGCGGCGGTTCGATACTCAGATTCAGGTCCGGGTTGGCGGCCATCAGGATCGGCAGGATCTGGTGATAGTCCACGACGCCCGTGCCGATCGGCCGGTGCTGATAATCCACCCCGCCGTCGCCGTAGCTCAGAATGCCGTCCTTGCAGTGCGTCTGCCGCACGTAGGGGGCGACGCGCTGAGCCGTCCGGAGCGGATGCTCCAGCCGTTGCAGCGGATTCGTGGTGTCGTAGACGATGCCGGTGACGTCCGGTCCGACCTCCTCCACCAACCGCACCAGCTCGAAGGAGGTGACCTCCTCGTGCGTCTCGATATTGATGTGAATGCCGAGGTCACGAGCGATCGGCGCGAGTTGCTTGAGGAACTTCGCCGAGGCCGCAAGCTGGTCCTCCCAGTCGACGTCGGTGCGGAACCGGTCGTAGGCGTGCTTGCCGTGGTACATCCACTTGTAGTTCGCCAGCGCCGCCCACAGCTCGACGCAGCCGATCTCGGCGCAGGCCTCCATCATCCGCCGGAAGCCGAGCAGGATGTCGCCGTCGCCGAGCGCCCGCAGTTCGGGCGCCTCGGGGTTGGCGTACGGATTGACCTTGCCCAGCCCGGCTCTCGATGTACATCCCCAGCTCGTCGGCGCGCTGCCGGACCGCCCGCAGCACACCGCGGTCGAGGGTGGGGCTCATGTCCAGCACGGTCCGGATAGAACAGCCCGTCCATCCCGAGCTCGTGGCCGTGGTCGAGGCTGCGCGACCGGACCGCGCTTCGCGGCCTCCGGAATCTTCGAACCATCGACACCGATGCGCATGACGTTTCTCCTTCGTTATCTCGTGCAGAACCGGGGTTGCGGGCGTCAGCCCGACAGCCGGGGCAGGTCAGGGCCGCCGCGGGCGCGACGCGCGGCAGCCCGGGCCCGCGACCGACGCGGGGTCGGGAATGGGTACGGCCGCGAGCAGCGCCCGGGTGTATTCGTGCTGAGGGTCGGCGAAGATCTGTCGCTCGGGCCTTCCTCGACGACCCGCCCCGCGCTGCAGCACGACGACCTGGGACGCGATCTGGCGGACGACGGCGAGGTCGTGCGCGACGAACAGCACCGTCAGGTCGAGCCGGTCGCGCATGTCCATGCAGCAGGTTGAGGATCTGCGCCTGCACGGACACGTCCAGCGCCGAGACCGCCTCGTCGCAGATCAGCAACTCGCGGCTCGACGGCCAGCGCCCGGGCGATGGCGATGCGCTGCCGCTGGCCGCCGGAGAAGCTCGCGCGGGCCGACGCTGCGCCGTGGCCGGGTCGAGGCCCACCATCGCATCAGCTCGGTCACCCGCTGTCCGGGCGCGGCCTTCGCCGGCCGCGAGCCGTGCACCGCGAGCCCCTCGCCGATCAGATCGCCCGCGCGTCATCCGCGGGTTCAGGCTGGCGGTCGGGTCCTGGAAGACCACCTGGATCTCGCCGGTGCCGCGGCGCGCGGCGAGCCCGCGGGTGCCGAAGTCGAGCGCTGCCCGGCGTACTCGATCCAGCCGCCGTCGGGCCTGCTCCAGCCCGAGCACGCAGCGGATCGTGGTCGACTTGCCCGGAGCCGGACTCGCCGACCAGGCCGGTGATCTCCCCCTTCGGCACCCGCAGGTACACGTCGTCGCAGAGCGACCACCGGGCGGCCGTCCGAGCGCCGCGGTAGGTCTTGCTCAGCCCCCGCATCTCGAGCAGGGTCTCCGCTGCGGCGGTCATGACGTCACTCCGTCGCCGCCGTGTGCGCGTGCACCCGCGGTCGAACAGGTGGCAGGCGACGTGCCTCCGCCGGGGACGGCAGCCTGGCCGGCAGCACCTGTGTCGCAGCTGGTCGATGCGTTGCGGGCAGCGCGGGTGGAACGCGCAGCCGCGCGGGCCGGCTCGCCGGGCGCGGATGGTGCCCGCGATGGCCGGCAGCCGGTCCGGCTTGCCCGGTCGACCCGGGGCAGCGCGCCGAGCAGCCCGCGGGTGTAGGGGTGGGCCGGATCGGCGAACACCGCGTCGACGGGGTCGTCGTGCACGATCCGCCCGGCGTACATCACCGCGACCCGGTCGGCGAAGCCGGCGACCAGCGCCAGGTCGTGGGTGATGAGCAGGACGGTCAGGCCCCGCTCCCGCGCGACCCGGTCGAGCAGCGCGAGCACCTGCTCCTGGGCCCGCACGTCCAGTGCCGTGGTCGGCTCGTCGGCGAGCAGGATCTCGGGCTCCGCGGCCAGCGCCATCGCCAGCGCCACGCGCTGGCGCATGCCGCCGGAGAACTCGTGCGGGTAGGCCCGCAGCCGCCTGCCGGCGTCCGGCGACGCCGAGCTCGGCCAGCAGCGCCGCCGCCTGGCCGCGCGCGCCGCCGCGGCCGGTGACGCCACGAGTCCGGATCGGCTCGGTGAGCTGGGCGCCGATGGTCATGAGCGGGTCGAGCGCGCCCATCGGATTCTGGAACACCATCGCGATCCGCCGGCCCCGCACCGAGCGCAGCGCCTTCTCGTTCTCGGTGTCGAGCAGCTCACCGGTCAGCCGAACCTCGC
>CAWBOV010000006.1:0-916901 GCA_963790525.1 uncultured Actinomycetota bacterium | reverse complement strand
CGAGCGGATTGCGCGGATACCGCATCGATTCGATCTGCCCGGCGCGCATCCGCTCGGCCACGACTGCCGACTCCACGAGGTCCCCGCGGTACTTGGGAAAGATCACGCCGCGGGACACCGCGCCGACCTGATGGCCGGCCCGCCCCACGCGCTGCAGCCCGGCGGCGACCGAGGGTGGCGACTCGACCTGCACCACCAGATCCACCGCGCCCATGTCGATGCCGAGCTCCAGCGACGACGTGGCGACGACCGCCGGCAACCGGCCGGACTTCAGAGCTTCCTCGACCAGTGCACGCTGCTCACGGGACACCGAGCCGTGGTGGGCGCGCGCGACCACCCGTTCGCCGTCGTCGGCCGGATGTCCCGAACCCGACTCGGCCATGACCTGGGCGGGAGCACGCGATGGCGGGGCCAGTTCCTCGCCCGCCCGCTCCGCGGCGAGTTCGTTGAGGCGCGCGGTCAATCGCTCGGCCAGGCGGCGCGAGTTGGCGAACACGATCGTGGACCGGTGTGACTCGATCAGGTCCAGGACGCGCTCCTCGACATGCGGCCAGATCGACGTGCGCTCCTGAGCGCCCGCGGCCTTGCCGGTGAGATCGCCCGTCGGCTCGCCCAGTGCGGACATGTCCTCTATGGGGACGACGACGGAGACGTCGATGACCTTCGTGGCCGGCGGCTGCACCACCGTCACCGGCCGCCCGCCCGCGAGGAACGTCGCCACCTCCTCGACCGGGCGCACCGTGGCGGACAGGCCGATGCGCTGGGCCGGCGCGTCCAGGAGCCGGTCCAGGCGCTCCAGCGACAGCGCCAGGTGCGCGCCCCGCTTGGTCGCACACACCGCGTGGACCTCGTCGATGATGACCGTGTCGATCCCGCGCAGGGCCTCCCGAGCGGCGGAGGTGAGCAGGAGGAACAGCGACTCGGGAGTGGTGATCAGGATGTCGGCAGGGCGCCGGGCGAACGCGCGCCGCTCGTCGGCAGGGGTGTCGCCCGAGCGCATCGCGACCGTCACCGCGGGCTCGGGCAGACCGAGCCGCACGGCGGCCTGCCGGATGCCGGTCAACGGAGACCGCAGGTTCCGCTCCACGTCGACCGCGAGTGCCTTGAGCGGGCTGACGTACAGGACCCGGCAGCGCCGCAACGGCTCCTCGGGCGCCGGCTCGACCGACAACCGGTCCACCGCGGACAGGAACGCGGCCAGCGTCTTACCGGACCCGGTCGGGGCGACGACCAGCGTGTGCTCACCCCGGGCGATGGCCTCCCAGGCTCCGACCTGGGCGGCGGTGGGCGCGGAGAACGCGCCGTCCAGCCAGGCCTGGGTGGGGGCGGAGAAGCCGGCGCGGGTCATGTCGACAGTCTGCCCCGACGGTCTGACAGAACGGCTCGAGTTCACTCGTGGCTGAGGAACCCCTCGGCCTTGTCGGCCAGGCCCGCGATCTGCGCGTCGTGCGACCCACCGGTGAGCTGGTCGACCTCTTTCTCGGCCTTATCCAGCGCGGACTTGACCTGCTCCGGGTGCTCCTGCGCCAGCTTCTTTGCCTGCTGGGCCAACTTCTCCGCTTCGTCCATGAACGACATCGCTGCTCCCTCCGATCGGTGACCGCTCCGTTATACCCGCCCCGGCCCACAGAGTCCGGGTTCCCGTCACGACAAGTGCGCCCAGCACGGCCCAGACGCCGATCCCCGCCGCCACCTCACCGCGGGTGAAGCTGTGCCAGTCGGCCTCGTGCCAGGGCAGTCCACCGGCCCAGTGGGTGTAGATCGTCGCCACGAGGGCACCCGCAGCGAGGTTGTAGACGGTGGCCAGACGGACGCTGAACAGATAGGCCGCCAACCCCCACACCGTGTACTGGGTGCCGAACGCCGTACTCAGGAACAGGAACGCGACGAGGGCGAGTCCCGCGCCCTCGGCGACGACAGCCGGCCTGCGCCACACGAGCACGGCGGGGACGCACGAGCAGACGGCGACGATCGCGAAGCGGCCCGACCCGCTCGCGACGTCGAGCCAGGCCGGGTCCCCGAGCCAGTGGCCGAGCTGGCTGATGCCCCATTGACTGACTCCGTCACCGGCGTAGCCGAGGACGTGGGAGCGCACGTTGTGCCCCTGCAGGACGAGTGCCGGCCCCCACGTGAACAGAAACGCGACCGCGAACCCGACGGCGAAGCGGATGGTGGTTCGACGCCCGCGAGTCACGGCCCACACCAGGAGAACCGGAACCACGACGACGGGGACGATCTTGACTCCGATGGCCAGCGCGATCGCCGCTCCGGCGAGCCCGGGGCGGTCGCGGTCGGCCAGCAGGTGCACGCTGAGCAGGACGAACATCAGGAAGATCGGATCGGTGTTGCCGTGGAAGCCCGAGATGTCGAACAGGACCGGGCTGGCAGCGAGCAGGACGGCACCGAGCAGGGCTTCCGACGGCGCCCGGCGACGCGCCAGCAGCTCGTACAGCAGGACGGCCGAGGCGACATCGGCGAGGCTGGAGACCGCGCGGAGGGTGAACTGGATCGACAGGCCGTGGTTCGCGGCGAAGCGGACGAACTCGAGGAAGTAGCCGATCAGCGGGGGATGGTTGTAGAACGAGCGCGGGAAGTCGACCGCGTACACGCCGACCGGCCCGTGGGCGGCAACTCCGTTCACGAAATCGGTCCAGTGCTTGATGTCGCTGGTGCCGAAGGTGCGTGCGGCCACCACCAGCTTCACCGCGAGGGCCGCCGCGGCGACCGCTACGACGACCAGGCGGTGGCGCCGGCACGCCACGAGCGGGGCCTCGGTCCGGGAGGAGTCCGGGGGGTCGGTCCGGGACACGTCCATCTAGGGCCGGCCACCGGCCTGCAGGCGCTCGCGCAGCCGATCGCGCGCGATGGGCCAGTCGTCGTCGGTCATCGAGTACTGGACGGTGTCGCGCCAGCTGCCGTCCCGGCGGATCCGGTGCTTGCGCAGCACTCCCTCGTGGGTCGCCCCCAACCGGGCTATGGCCGCCTGGGAGCGGACGTTGTGGACGTCGGTGTGCCAGACGACGCGCGCCGCACCGAGCTCGTCGAAGGCGTAGGTCAGCAGGAGGAGTTTCGCTTCGGTGTTGTGCCCGGTACGCCACCACGGCGTGCCGAGCCAGGTGTGGCCGATCGCGAGGGTGCGCACGGTCGGCACGACGTCGTACAAGGACGTGGTGCCGATGAATGCTCCGGTGGCGGCGTCGAACTGGGCATAGGCCAGGCGCTCGCCGCGGGCGCGGGCGGCGAGCGCGGCGACGATCTGCTCGCGCGCGTCGCCCTCGGTGAGCGGCGGATGCTGGACCAGCCACTGGAAGACCGCGTCGTGGCCCGAGTCGGCCCGGGCCGCCCTCAGGTAGCCGCCCGTGTCCTCGAGGCGCAACGGCTCCAGGCGGACCAGCTCACCGGACAGCGTGGGTAGGCAGTACCAGTCGGACGGATTGTCGGCAGGGCTCGCGGTCACGAGGACGAGGATGCCACGCCGGGCGGGTGCCCCGGCGATGCGCGAGCGGCTCGCCGCAGGACGGGCGCACCCGCGGTGGTTAGGCTGGGCGGGTGCGACACAGCGAGTTCTGGAAGCGGATGGACGCCCGGTTCGGCGCCACGTATGCCCGCAGCGTCGCGCGTGACTACCGCCTGCCGCAGCTCGGCGCGACCGTCGACGACGCGCTGGAGGCCGGTGTGCCGGCCAAGGACGTCTGGCGCGCGGTGTGTGTGGAGTTCGACGTGTCGGCACAGTTGCGCTGACCGTTCTCGCCTTCCCGGCGTGTCGTGGCCGAAGCCGGAGACTTAGAACAGGTGTTCGGCTACGCTGTGGACCGAGCGCGAGTTTTCCACAGGTAGCGCGTCCCCGCGGGAATTGTCGGTGGCTCGTCCTAACGTCAGTGCTGCTCACCCGACGTTCCACATACGACTCCCACGTACGACTTCCCACGTACGACCCGTACCGAGATGAAGAGGCGGATCCATCATGGCAACAGGCTTCGACCGCAACAAGGCGCTCGACGTGGCGCTGTCGCAGATCGACAAGCAGTTCGGCAAGGGGTCGGTCATGCGGCTCGGTGAACGCCCCTTCGTCCCGATCGAGGTCATCCCGACCGGCTCGATCGCACTCGACATCGCGTTGGGGATCGGCGGCCTGCCGCGGGGACGCATCATCGAGATCTACGGCCCGGAGAGCTCGGGCAAGACCACGGTCGCGCTGCACGCGGTAGCCAGCGCCCAGGCGCTCGGCGGCGTCGCTGCCTTCATCGATGCCGAGCACGCCCTGGACCCCGAATACGCCAAGGCGCTCGGTGTGGACACCGACGCGCTGCTGGTGAGCCAGCCCGACACCGGCGAGCAGGCCCTCGAGATCGCCGACATGCTGATTCGCTCCGGCGCCATCAGCATCATCGTCATCGACTCCGTGGCCGCGCTCGTGCCCCGCGCCGAGATCGAGGGCGAGATGGGTGACAGCCACGTCGGACTGCAGGCCCGGTTGATGAGCCAGGCCCTGCGCAAGATCACCGGCGCCCTCAGCAACTCCGGCACCACCGCGATCTTCATCAACCAGCTCCGCGAGAAGATCGGTGTCATGTTCGGCTCGCCCGAGACGACCACCGGGGGCAAGGCGCTGAAGTTCTACGCCTCGGTCCGCCTGGACGTGCGGCGGATCGAGACGCTGAAGGCCGACGGAGAGGCGGTCGGCAACCGTACCCGGGTCAAGGTCGTCAAGAACAAGGTGGCCCCGCCCTTCAAGCAGGCCGAGTTCGACATCGTCTACGGCCAGGGCATCAGCCGGGAAGGCTCGCTCATCGATGTCGGCGTGGAGCAGGCGATCATCAAGAAGTCCGGTGCCTGGTACACCTACGAAGGCGACCAGCTCGGTCAGGGCAAGGAGAACGTCCGCAGTTTCCTGCGGGACAACCCCGACCTGGCCGACGAGATCGAGAAGAAGATCAAGGAGAAGCTCGGAGTCGGCGCGGAACTGGATGCCGTCGCCGGCATCGCCGACGTGGTGCCGTTGCCCGCGCCGGTTGATTTCTGAGTAGTTCCGTGGCATTCGGCTCAGCGCAGAGGGGTGCCGGGCGCGGCAACAGGACCGCGTCCGGATCGGCGGCGCGTCGCCGCGGGGGGTCAGCGGCGGACGGCAGCGGCGAAACGACGCCGCCGGACGCGGCTGTGCCCGGCGACCCGGACACGGCACCGGGAGACCCGGAGTCGGTAGCCCGGGTGCTGTGCCTGCGACAGCTCGACAGCCGCGCGCGGACCCGCGCCGAGCTAGCCGCGTACCTCGCTCGCAAGGGCGTGCCGGAGGAGCCGGCCACCAGGGTGCTGGACCGGTTCGCGGCCGTCGGGCTGATCGACGACGCGGCGCTCGCGCAGGGCTTCGTCTCGACGCGACACCACGAGCAGGGCCTGTCGCGTCGAGCCCTGGCTGTGAAGCTGCGTCAGCGCGGAGTGGACGACGCCACCGCGACCGCTGCCATCGACACGATCGACCAGGACAGCGAGCACGTCATGGCCCGGCGCCTCGTCGAACGCAAGGTGCGGTCCCTCACCGGGCTCGACCCGATGGTGCAGACCAGACGGCTCGTCGGGATGCTCGGCCGGAAGGGTTACTCGCCCGGCCTCGCTTACCAGGTGGTGCGCGACGTGCTGGCGGCGCACGGCCAGCCGCTTGTGGAGGCCGACGCAGCTGATCTCGTCGACCTCGAGGACTGACCACCGCCGAACGCCGGGATATGCCGTCGATGGGCCGAAGAGTGTCGAGCTTGACCTGAGAGCGAGGCATACCTAGCCTCGCAAGTACCCAGGAGATGCTTTGGCGTGCGTCTTCGCCGCCTCACATATACGTCCCGCCCCTCGACGAGAAGGAACCCGGCCCCACCTCCGACAGGCAGCGTCGGAGCGGATCACCAGACCGACTGCTCGCACCGCACCAGCGGTGCGCCGTCTGTCGCACCATCTTGACGGCACCCTCCTGGACAGATCGTGGCGCGCGCCCTGCGCACGTCGCGGAAGGGAGAGTGCGAGATGACCTGGGTCTACGCGGCAGGTGTACTGGTGGTCTTCGTGCTGGGAGTCCTCTTCCTCGACGCCTACCGCAAGCGTGGCAGCGACATCCATGTGCCCGAGCACGTCCGTACGGATCGATCCGGCCAGCCGGATCTGTCCGAGGGCGCGGACAACGCCGGCTCCCTGCACGGCGCCGAGCGGGTCCGCGCCGAGGCTGATCGGATGCGCGCGGAGTCCGAGGCGCACGCGGAGTCACTCCGGCGGGTGGCCGCCGCGGAGGCGGCATCCACCCGGCAGCTCGCCGAACGCGAGGCCGACGCGGTGCGGCGCAGTGCCGAGACCGAAGCCGAGGCGCTGCTGCGCGCCGCCCGCTCCGATGCCACCACCGCCCGAACGGCCGCCGAGGCGGCCGCCACCGAGACCCGGCGCAGCGCGGACGAGGCCCGACGAGCCGCCGACGAGGCACGCCGTGCCGTCGAGGCCGAGCGCTCGGCCGCGGTCGCGGCAGCGCTCCGGGACGCCGGGGTACTCGCCGACCGCGAGGCCGCACTCGACGAGGTGCGCGCCGACCTCGCCGCCCAACAGGCAGAACTGGATCGGCGGGAATCCGAGCTGACCACCGCCTCGCGCGACCTCGACGACCGGGCACGTGCCCTCGACGAGCGCGCCGCGGACCAGCTGCGCGAGTTGGAGCGGGTCGCCGGGCTGTCGCCGGAGGAGGCCAAGGCCGAGCTGATGAAGGCCGTGGAGATCCAGTCCCACCGCGACGCCGCCGTGCTCGCCCGCACGATCGAGTCGGAGGCTCGCGCCGAGGCCACCGAGCGAGCGCGCTACATCGTCACCGAGGCGGTCCAGCGGGTCGCGAGCGAGCAGACCACGGAGACCGTCGTCAGCGTCATGCACCTGCCCAGCGACGAGATGAAGGGCCGCATCATCGGTCGCGAGGGCCGAAACATCCGCTCCTTCGAGTCCGTGACCGGAGTGAACGTCATCATCGACGACACCCCGGAGGCCGTGCTGCTGTCGTGTTTCGATCCGGTGCGCCGCGAGGTCGGGCGGCTGACGCTGGACAAGCTCATCCTCGACGGGCGCATCCATCCGCACCGCATCGAGGAGGCCTACGAGCAGAGCAAGGCGGAGGTCGACGCGCTATGCCTGCGCGCCGCGCAGGACGCCCTCGCCGACGTCGGCATCCGGGACATCGACGAGCACCTGTTGCCCACGATCGGCCGGCTCAAGTACCGCACCAGCTACGGCCAGAACGTCCTCGGCCACCTCGTCGAGACCGCCCACATCGCCGGCGTGATGGCCGCCGAACTCGGGATCCAGCCGACCCTGATCAAGCGCTGTGCCTTCCTGCACGACATCGGCAAGGCGCTGACGCACGAGGTGCAGGGCAGCCATGCCATCGTCGGTGCCGAGCTGCTGCGCAAGTACGGCGAGAGCGAGGCCGTCGCCCACGCCGTCGAGGCCCACCACAACGAGGTCCAGCCGCGCACGATCGAGGCCGTGCTGACCCAGGCATCGGACGCCTGCTCGGCCGCCCGCCCCGGGGCCCGGCGCGAGTCGCTGGAGACCTACGTCAAGCGGCTGCAGCGCATCGAGGAGATCGCGACCGCGCGACCGGGGGTGGAGCGCGTCTTCGCGATGCAGGCCGGTCGGGAGGTGCGCGTCATGGTTCAGCCCGACACCGTGGACGATCTCGAGGCGCAGATCATCGCCCGCGAGATCGCCAAGCAGATCGAGGACGAGCTGACGTATCCGGGCCAGATACGGGTCACCGTGGTGCGCGAATCACGGGCCATCGAGGTCGCACACTGACGCTCGCGCGCCGCGCAGCCCGTACCCTGGACCAGCCATGACAGCAGACATCGACACCTCCTCGGCGCACGCGCCGTCCGGCCCGACGAGCGGCGCCACCCGCACCTACGACATCCGCACCTACGGCTGTCAGATGAACGTCCACGACTCCGAGCGCCTGGCCGGTCTGCTCGAACAGTCCGGCTACGTCGCCGCCGCCCCGGACGCCGGCAACGATGTCGACCTCGTCGTGTTCAACACCTGCGCTGTGCGGGAGAACGCCGACAACCGGCTCTACGGCAATCTCGGCCATCTCATGCCGGCCAAGAAACGTCGCCCGGGCATGCAGGTCGCGGTCGGCGGCTGCCTGGCCCAGAAGGATCGCGGCACCATCCAGGACAAGGCCCCCTGGGTCGACGTCGTGTTCGGCACGCACAACCTGGCCAGCCTTCCGGTGCTCCTCGAGCGCGCGCGGCACAACAGCGAGGCACAGCTCGAGATCGTCGACGCCCTGCAGAACTTCCCCTCCGACCTGCCCACGCACCGCCAGTCCCCGTTCTCGGCCTGGGTGTCGGTATCGGTGGGCTGCGACAACACCTGCACCTTCTGCATCGTGCCGAGCCTGCGCGGCGCCGAGGTCGATCGCCGCCCGGGCGACGTCCTCGCCGAGATCGAGGCTCTGGTGGCCGACGGCGTCGTCGAGATCACCCTGCTGGGACAGAACGTCAACTCCTACGGCCGGTCCTTCGGTGACCGCTACGCCTTCGGCTCCCTGCTGCGTGCCGCCGGCCGGATCGACGGTCTGGAGCGCATCCGGTTCACCAGCCCGCATCCACGTGATTTCACCGACGACGTCATCGCCGCGATGGCCGAGACCCCCGCTGTCTGCCCGCAGCTGCACATGCCGCTGCAGTCCGGATCCGACGCGATCCTCAAGTCGATGCGCCGCAGCTACCGCCGATCGCGGTACCTGGAGATCATCGACTCCGTCCGCGCGGCCATGCCGAACGCGGCGATCACCACCGACATCATCGTGGGGTTCCCCGGCGAGACCGAGCAGGACTTCGAGCAGACCCTCGACGTCGTCCGGGCGGCGCGCTTCGCCAGTGCCTTCACCTTCCAGTACTCGCCGCGCCCCGGGACGCCGGCAGCGGGATTCGCCGACCAGGTCCCCAAGGCTGTCGTGCAGGACCGGTACGAGCGCCTGGTCGCCGTCCAGGAACAGATCAGTTGGGATGCCGGCCGGGCCCTGGTGGGGACCGAGGTCGAGGTCCTCGTCAGCTCGGGCGACGGGCGCAAGGACGGCGCGACGGGACGCGTGTCCGGCCGAGCCAGGGACGGCCGGTTGGTCCACGTCGCAGCGGGGAGTGGCAACCCACCCGCCCCGGGCGACGTCGTGACCTCGACGATCACCTACGCCGCGCCGCACCACCTCGTCGCCGACGCGCCGATCACCGCGCATCGGCGCTGGCGGGGCGGGGCATCCGATCCCGTCGTCGCGCCCAAGGCCGCGCTCACGATCGGTGCCCGGCCAGCGCACGCGATCTGACCGGCGCGCAGCTCACGCGGGGTGGGCGTGTTCTCTCGCAGGTGGGCGTGGCCCGGTGGCAGGTGGTTGTGCGGCGTGTCTGCCTGCTGGGCGGCCACGTCGGGGTGCGGCGCGGGTGGGCGTGGCCCGGTGGCAGGTGGTTGTGCGGCGTGTCTGCCTGCTGGGCGGCCACGTCGGGGTGCGGCGCGGGTGGGCGTGGCCGGGTGGCAGGTGGTTGCGCGGCGTGTCTGCCTGCTGGGCGGCCAGGTCGGGGTGCGGCGCGGGTGGGCGTGGCCGGGTGGCAGGTGGTTGCGCGGCGTGTCTGCCTGCTGAGCGGCCACGTAGGGTGCGGCGCGGGTGGGCGTGGCCCGGTGGCAGGTGGTTGCGCGGCGTGTCTGCCTGCTTGGCGGCCACGTCGGGGTGCGGCGCGGGGTGGGCGTGGCCCGGTGGCAGGTGGTTGCGCGGCGTGTCTGCCTGCTGGGCGGCCACGTCGGGTGCGCGCGGGTGGAGGCGGCCCAGGATCGCGCCCGCTAGAGGTTCGGGATGAGGGATCTCCGCTGCTCGACGTCGGCCTCCGCCTTGGCGATGCGTGCCTCGTCCCCGGAACGCCTGGCGCGGTCGAGCTTGGCCTCGGCCTCGGCGAGGCGATCGCGCAGGGCGGCCAGGAAGGGATTCGACTCGACGCTGGCGTGCTTCCACTCGGCCTCGGCCGACTGGCGGACGCGGAGTTCGGCGGCCTTCATCCGGTCGTCGAGGCGGCGCATCGCATCCCGTGGCACGTGGCCGACCGCGTCGTAGCGCTCGGCGATCTCGCGCAGCAGCAGTTGGGCCCGCTTGGGATCCTTCGGGTCCAGCGCCTCGGCCTCGGCGATGATCGCTTCCTTGAGCTTCTGGTTCTCTGCCTCCTCGGCGTCGCGCTCTGAGAAGACAGCCGAACGGCGCGCGAAGAAGGTGTCCTGAGCCGCGCGGAACCGGGTCCAGAGGGCGTCCTCGTCGGCCTTGCCCGCTCGTCCCGCGTCCTTCCACTCCGCCATCAGGTTCTTCAGGGCGGTGCCGGTCTCGCGCCAGTCCGAGGACGTGGACAGAGCCTCTGCCTGGGCGATGAGCTTCTCCTTGGCAGCCTTCGCTGCCGCACGCTCGGTGTCGAGACCGGCGAAGTGCTGCCCGCGGCGCTTGCCGAACTCGTCGCGGGCCGCGGCGTAGCGCTTCCACAGGGCGTCGTCGGCCTTCCGGTCGATGCCCTTGATCTGCTTCCACTCCTCGACGATCGCGCGCATGCGATCGCCGGAGGCCTTCCACTGCGTGCCGGAACCAGCGATCTTCTCGGCCTCGGCGATCAGTGCCTCCTTGGCGGCGATCGCCTCCGCGCGGGACTTGTCCCGCGCCAGGTGCTGCTCGGCCAGCTTCGCCTCGGCGGCGGCGCGCAGGGCGACCAGGCGCGCTTCGAGTGCTGCCAGGTCCCCTACCACCGACGCGTCGGCGAGGGAATCCTGCAGGGCCGCCGTCTGGCCCCACGTCGCCTTCGCGTCACCGGCCCCGGAATCGAGTCGCTTCTCCAGCAGCGCGACCTCCGTGGAGAGGTCCTCGTACCGCCGTTCGTAGTACGCCAGGCCCGCTTCCGCGTCGCCCGCCTGCCACGATCCGACGGCACGTTCGCCCTCGGCGGTGCGTACGTAGACGGTCCCGTCGTCGTCGATTCGTCCCCACTGAGAAGCCATGGGCACTAATTAGACACGAGGTGAGTTTCGAATAGCGAGGCGGTTAGCCTTCTGGGGTGATCCTCGGTGCTGCGTTCTGTCCGCACCCACCGATCCTGATACCCGAGGTCGCCTCCGGAGCGGCCCCCGAGCTGGCCGATCTGCTCGCTGCCTGCGACGCCGCGGTGGCAGCGCTCCTGTCCGTCGGAGCCGACCTGGTCGTCGTCCTCGGAGCAGGCGAGGGCACCGCCGGTTCCGCCGCGATCGCCGGTCGTGGGATCGGCACCCTCTCCGGCTACGGCGCCCCGGTGACCGCGTCCCTCGGTCCCGACGACGGCGCCGACCCCGCGGCGCTGCCCCTCTCGCTGACCGTCGGTGGCTGGCTGCTCGCCCGGCAGCCCCGCCGCCCGCCCACCCGTGCGGTCACCGTCTCCGCCGCCGACCCCGAGGGCGCCGCCCGGGCGGTCCTGGCATCGAGCGACGGCGTGGCCACGGCGCTGCTGGTGATGGGGGACGGTTCGGCCCGGGGGAGTGAACGGTCACCCGGCTACCTCGACGACCGTGCCGCCCCCTTCGACGACGCGCTCGGCACGGCCCTCGCCTCCGGCGATCCGGCAGTACTGGCTCACCTGGATCGGCGGCTCGGCGACGAGGTGCTCGCGGCGGGGGTCCCGGCGCTCGTCGCCGCCGGGATCGCGCTGGCCGGCACCTCCTGGGTTGGGCAGGTGACCTACGCCGGCGCGCCGTTCGGTGTCCAGTACCTGGTCGCCACCTGGGCGACGCCGTCCACCGGGCCGGCGACGCCGTCCACCGGCCCGGCGACGCCATGAGGCCCCGCCCCGGCGCGCGGGCATGACGCCCGCCCTGCTGCCCGTGGTGGCAGTGATCGGGCCGACGGCCGCCGGCAAGTCCGACCTGGCCGTCGCGGTGGCACAGCGCCTGGCGGGAGAGATCGTCAACGCCGACTCGATGCAGCTGTACGCGGGCATGGACATCGGCACCGCGAAGCTCCCCGTCGCCGAGCGCGGTGGCATCGAGCACCACCTGCTCGACATCTGGCCCATCTCCAAATCGGCTGCGGTGGCCGAGTACCAGCAGCTCGCCCGTGACTGCATCGCCGCGATCCATGCCCGCGGAGCCGTCCCGGTCATGGTCGGCGGGTCGGGGCTGTATCTGCGGGGCGCGCTGGACCGGTTGGACTTCCCGGGGGAGTCGCCGCCGGTGCGGGCGCGCTGGGAGGGCGAGCTCGCCGAGCACGGTCCGCAGGCCCTCCACCGCCGGCTCGCCGAATCGGACCCGGACGCGGCTGCCGCGATCCTGCCCACCAACGGGCGCCGGATCGTGCGTGCCCTCGAGGTCATCGAGATCACCGGCGCGCCCTTCTCGGCACGGATGCCGGGCTTCGAGTCGATCTACGACACCGTCCAGCTCGGCCTGGACCGCTCGGACCTCGACGACCGGGTGGACCGCCGGGTCGGGCACATGTGGGAGGCCGGTCTGGTCGAGGAGGTACGAGGCCTGCTGCCCGGCGGGCTGCGGCAGAGCCCGACCGCTGGCAAGGCGCTGGGGTACGCGCAGCTGCTCGCCGTCCTCGACGACGCCGGCGACGTCGTCGGCGATGTGACCGAGGCCGCGGAGATCACGCGGCGAGCCACCCGCCGCTTCGTCCGGCGCCAGCGCAGTTGGTTCCGTCGCGACCCGCGGGTGCACTGGCTCGACGCGGCCGATCCCCATCTGCTCGACGACGCGCTGGCCCTCGTGCGGAATAGGCTGGACGGGTGAACGTCGTGAAGGGGCACGGGACGGAGAACGACTTCGTCGTCATCGCCGACCTGGATGCCGAGCTCGACCTCACCCCGGACCTCGTGCGGGCCATCTGCGACCGGCACTCGGGCATCGGCGCGGACGGGATCCTGCGCGTGGTCCGCGCCGAGGCGCACGCCGATGCCGCCGGGCAGGCGGCCGGATACTTCATGGACTACCGCAATGCCGACGGCTCGGTCGCCGAGATGTGCGGCAACGGCGTCCGTGTCTTCGTCCGGTACCTGATCGGTGCGGGGCTGGTCGACGGAGACCTGCATCCTGTCGCCACCCGCGCGGGCGTCCGGATGACCTGGGTCGAGGCGGACGGGCAGATCACGGTCGACATGGGGGTGCCCGAGCTGCTCACTGCCGCCCCTGAGGTGCACGTCCCGGGGCTGACGGGCCCGGCGCGTGGCATCGCCGTGGCCATGCCGAATCCGCACGTGGTCGTGGAGTTGGCGACCGGAGCGCAGCTGGCCGCGCTCGATCTCGCCCAGCCGCCGTCGGTCGATCCGCCCCTGCCACAGGGCCAGAACGTGGAGTTCATCGTCCGGGCCGGCGAGCGCCATCTGCAGCTGCGGGTGCACGAGCGCGGGGTCGGCGAGACGCGCTCCTGCGGCACCGGCATCGCCGCGAGCGTGGTCGCGGCGAGCCTCGACGACACCGGCAGCGACGGCGTCTGGCAGGTCGACGTGCCGGGAGGAACGTGCCTGGTCCGGCGTGGCGTCGGCGGCACCGTCCTGCTCACCGGGCCCGCGGTCCTCGTCGCCGACGTGCAGCTGCGGCCGGAGTGGCTGGCCGCGCTGAGCGGCAGCCGCGCTGTGCCCAGCGCGTAACGCGGCGTTATTGCCTCGCGCCGGTGGCGGCCACCTGGGAGACTGGGTGCACGATGACAGATTCCCCAGCGCACTCGCTCCCCGCCGGTCCGTCCGAGCACGACCGACCCGACGACTCGACCGGCTCCTTCCAGCTGGAGGATCGCCAGGCCCTGCGCCGGATCAACGGCCTGTCCACCGAGCTCGCCGACGTCACCGAGGTCGAGTACCGGCAGCTGCGCCTGGAGCGGGTCGTGCTGGTGGGCGTGTGGACCGGCGGCACCGTGACCGACGCGGAGAACTCCCTGCACGAGCTGGCGCGCCTGGCCGAGACCGCGGGCTCCGAGGTGCTCGACGGGATCATCCAGCGGCGTGACAGGCCGGACCCGGCCACCTACATCGGCTCGGGCAAGGCCAAGGAGCTGCGCGCGATCGTCGTCAGCACCGGCGCCGACACGGTCATCTGCGACGGCGAGCTGACCCCGGGCCAGCTGCGGCAGCTGGAAGAGGTGTGCAAAGTCAAGGTGGTCGACCGCACCGCACTGATCCTGGACATCTTCGCCCAGCACGCCCACACCCGGGAGGGCAAGGCCCAGGTCGAGCTGGCGCAGATGCAGTACCTGCTCCCGCGCCTGCGCGGATGGGGTGAGTCGCTGTCCCGGCAGGTCGGTGGGCGCGCAGCCGGGGGTGCCGGCATCGGCGGCCGCGGACCCGGTGAGACCAAGATCGAGATCGACCGCCGGCGGATCAACACCCGGATGGCGCGGCTGCGCAAGGACATCGCGGAGATGAAGACGGCCCGCGACGTCAAGCGCACCCGGCGCACCGCCCAGCACGTCCCGAGCGTGGTGCTCGCCGGGTACACCAACGCGGGCAAGTCGTCGCTGCTCAACCGGCTGACCGATGCGGGCGTCCTGGTCGAGAACGCGCTGTTCGCGACCCTGGATCCCACGGTGCGCCGGTGCGAGACCGCCGACGGGCGCACCTACACCCTGGCCGACACCGTCGGCTTCGTCCGCCACCTGCCCACCCAGCTGATCGAGGCCTTCCGCTCGACGCTGGAGGAGGTCGCCGAGTCCGATCTGGTCCTGCACGTGGTCGACGCCTCCGACGCCGACCCGGAGGCTCAGATCCGGGCGGTGCGCGAGGTCCTCTCCGACATCGACGCCCTGGCCGTACCCGAGCAACTGGTCTTCAACAAGATCGACGAGGCCGACCCGGAGACCCTTCTGCGCCTGCGCGGGTTGGCGCCCGATGCCCTGTTCGTCTCCGCGGTGACCGGCTCCGGACTGGCTGCGCTGAGCGAGCTCATCGACCGCCGCCTGCCCCGCCCCGAGGTGACCGTGACCGTGCTGCTGCCCTATACGCGGGGTGACCTCGTCGCCCGGATCCACGGCGAGGGCGAACTGCTGGCCGAGGAGCACACGGGCGAGGGAACAGTGCTCGTCGCGCGCGTGAACGGTGATCTCGCCGCAGCGCTGGAGGGTTTCTCGGCGAGTGTTGGCGTAGGCTCGACCACGTTCTGACGACGTCGCCAGAAGGAGGCTTCCGCCATGGGGTTCGACCAACCGACACACTGGATCGTGATCGCGATCGTTGCCGCGCTGCTGTTCGGCGGATACAAGAAGCTCCCGGAGATGGCCCGCTCGGCGGGTAAGTCGATGCGCATCTTCAAGACCGAGCTCAAGGGCATGGAGAGCGACGACCAGGCCCGTGCGGCCGCTGCGACGCCGCCGGTTCCGCCGCCCCCGCCTCCGGCGATCGCTCCCGTGACGACGATCGACATCGAGAAGCCGGCCGACACCCCCGCAACCGAGACGGTTCCACCATCGGCGGACGCGCCCACCCGGCGTGTCGACTGACCTCTCCGCCGTTCCCGCACGATCCGAGGCCGGAGGCGAGACCTACCGCGGCCCCGCGCCCTGGGTGGTCCTCGTGGCCGTACTGGTCCTCGGGGCGGTCAGCGCCGACGTCCGCTTCGGCGGGCTGCTGACCCACCTCGACCACACCGTGGGCAGACGCATGCAGGACTGGGACCTGCGCGACACGACGTGGCCGAATGCGCTACTGCATGTGCCGGTCCTGTTCGGCCAGCGCGGGGTCGTGCTCCCGCTCTCGGCGCTGCTGATGGCGTGGCTCGGCTGGCGGAATCGGACTGTCGAGCCGCTGCTCCGCCTGGCGCTCGCGCTGGTCTGCCTGGTCCTCGTCGTGTACGCGTTCAAACTCGGGATCGCCCGGACCGCCCCGGCCGGGTACTTCCGGGGCGACCCGCCCCACGACGGCGCCTCCTACCCCTCCGGCCACGTGGCGAACGGGATCTTGCTGTGGGGGCTGGCGGACTGGGCGGTACTCACCTGGCCGACGCCGCAGGCGCTGCGCCGGTGCGTCCGGGCCGGTCGCTGGATCGCCCCGGTCGCCATCGCCGTGGGCATGACGCTGCTGAACTATCACTGGATCAGCGACTTCGTGGGCGGGGCCGCCGCCGGGATCATCCTGCTGGCCGTGACGACGTTGCCGTACTGGCAGCGTCCGTCCGCGGAACTCGATCGGCGGCTCTTCCGCGGGCCGGCCGGGGTGCACTCCTGAACCGGCGCTCGGCGCTCCGGGCCTCGGCGGCGGTCGTGCTCCTTGCGGCGGCTGTCCTCGTGTCGTCGCCCCCGTCGGCAACAGCGGCGAGCTGCACCCATGCACCGGAGGTCGCCGAGCCGGCCTCCAGCGTGCCGTGGGCTCAGGTCGCGCTGGGCGTGGAGTCGCTCTGGGGCATCACCGAGGGCGCCGGGGTGACCGTGGCGGTCGTCGATACCGGCTTCACCGCCGGCTCCGCGCAACTGCGGGCGATCAGGACGGCTCCCGGCGCGAACAGTGCGGGGGAGGCGGCCGGCTACACGGCCGACTGCGGAGGCGTCGCCCGCCAGAACAGCGACGACAGCCGGGGGCACGGGACGGACGTCGCCTCGATCATCGCCGCGCCCCGGGTCGCCGGAGTGGAGTTCCACGGGATCGCGCCCCAGGCGACGATCATGCCGGTGAAGTCCGATCCGGACGGCGCCGCGCCCGAGACGACCGACTCGATCGCCCACGGCATCCTGGACGCCCTCAAGGACAAGGCCGTCCGGGTCATCAACATCTCCTCGGTCGCGCGCCGCAGTGCCGCGCTCGACGCTGCGGTCGCCCGTGCAGCCGCGGCCGACGTCGTCATCGTGGCCGCCACCGGCAATGACGCCACCGACAAGACCCGAGGCGCGGTCTCCTACCCGGCCGCGTACGCGGGAACCGGCCGGACCTGCACGAACGTCATCTCGGTGGGCGCGATCGACAGCACCGGCGAGCTGGCCGCGTTCTCCAATGCCAGCTCTCACACCACCGTGGTGGCGCCGGGCGTGGACGTGCGCGCGGCCGGCCCCGGTGGGCGATTCCGCGGTGTCTCGGGAACGAGCTTCGCGGCACCGTTCGTCAGCGGCGCCGTCGCCCTGCTGCGGGCCGCGCAGCCGGGGCTGTCCGCCCGCCAGGTCTGCCGGCAGCTCGAGCGCACGGCCACGCCTCCGGCGGCGTCGGTGCCCGACCCCGGCTACGGCTTCGGCACCGTCGACCCCGTGCTGGCGGTGACCACGCCGTTCGCCGATTCCGCCGACGTGGCCGGAGCGTCCGCGCAGCCCGTGCCGCTGCCCGCGGCGGCCGCGTCCGCGGACCGCTCGCTGCAGCACCGGTCGGTCCTGGTCGCCGGGCTTCTCATCGGATTGGCGGTGCTCGCCGTGCTCGCTGCGGGGCTGTCGCGGCGCGCGCGCCGGCTGCCGTCGCCCCGCCGCTGAGGGCGCTGACAAGCCCGGACGGCGCGGACGGGCCTGGACGGCGCTGACAGGTAGGACGGCCCGGACGCAGCGAAACGCCGTATCCGCACGAGCGATCTCGTGCGGATACGGCGCTTCGAGGTGGGAACACCGCGCCGGTGACCCGTCGGTCCCCGGGGCGACGCGGAAGGTCGGGGAAGACCCGCGGCGAAGGGCCTATGACCAGGCGCTCTGCGCTGCCTTCTCTGCGTTCTGGTAGTTCTCGTTCGCCTGGCCGACGGCGCCGCCGATCGCCTTCAGCACGTCGGCGAGAGCCAGCGCGGCGTCGTCCCACTGCTTCTTGGACTGGCGGTAGGCCTCCTGCGCGGAGCCGCTCCACGACTGGAGCATCGGCTGGAGACCGCTCTCCAGATCCTGCAGGGTCGACTGGAGCTGGTTGAACGACGCCTCGATGCCGGCCTGGCCACCGGACAGCGATTCAAAATTGACGTGGACTTCACCCATGGCAGATCTACGTCCTCTCGGGTCTCGTGGTTGCCGGTCAGCCGTTGATCTGGCTGGACATGGAGGTGAAGGACGAGCTCTGGCTGTCCTCCTGGTTGACGTACGTGGTCCGGTTGGACACCAGCGCCTCGTGCATGTTGCGGAGCGCGTTGTTGATCTTGTTCGCCTGCTGCGTGAAGGCCTCGTGGACCTGCATGAACGAGTTCGCGCCCTGGCCGCGCCAGCCACTCGTCATCGTGCTGACCTCGCTCTCGAGCTTGCCGAGAACGGCCTGGATCTGTGCGGTGGCCTCGTCCACCTTCGACGCGCCACTGGCCATCGCTTCTTCACTGGTAGTGAACTGTCCCACGGTCGTGTCCTCCCCAATCGGGTGTTCCTGCGGTGCCCGGGTTCATCGGGCAGAGCGCCTTGTACCCGTTGATCCTGACCTCACACCTCGATCGCGAAACTTCTTTGTCGCAGCCGGCGGGTGATCGTGCCGCGCTACCGGCCGCCCACGGAGAGCTTGCTGCGGTCCAGGTCCGGGCCCGCCGGGATGATCGCCAGCACCTCGGCCGGCACCGGGACCGGCGTCGCGGTGTCGTAGCCGAAAGAGGCCAGGACCGCCGCGGGATCGTCGACGGTGAACCGCTCACCAGGGGTGGCGACCAGGATCCGGGTGCGGTTGTCCTTCATCCCCGCGACGAGGGCGGGCGTGCTCGACACGACCAGGGCCGCGGAGTTGGCGCGCACCCGGACGCTGTCGGCCTGCCCCGTCGTGGACTGGGTCGGCCGGCCGCCGAGCAGCGGCTGCGGCGACGGTGGTGCGGCGGCGGTCACGGTCCAGGTGGCGGTGGTCTGGTCGTAGACGTCGCAGAGCTGCGTCGCCGAACTCTGCGCGGGTGCCAGCGTCGGAAGTGAGGTCGGCAGGTCCGGGCGCAGCTGCGAGCCCGACGGGGTGGGCGTGACCGCGGCACGGATCTCGCGCCGGCCCGGGTCGAGGCGGGCCAGCGCCGCGAGGAACGGGGTCAGCGGGCTGAACCCGTCGCTGACGACCACATACGACTGGGCGCTCGACCCCGCGCCGACGGTCACGAGGTCGCCCGCGCGCACCGACCTGCCCCCCACGGTGAACGGCACCGACTGGCCCGCGCCGGGGATCTGCAGGGGGCCGATGGCGGCCGACGCCGCGGGGATGCCGGCGATGAAGGCGTCGCCGACGTAGATGGGTGACTGCTGGAAGCGGGCGACGGCCGACGCATCCGGGTCGATGGTGATCCGTTTGCCGTGCCAGAGCAGGTATGCGTGCTGCTGGTCGGCGGTCTGGACGTACAGCGCCTGGTCGGCGGCGAGCGTGACTCCGGACGTGTCCGTGCTCGAGACGCCGGCGAACCCGACGCCGACGGACACGGTCAGGTGCGGTTGGCTGGCCACGGTCGTGAGCGAGGAACAGACCGACCACGGACCGTGCACCAGCCCCGCGGCGCTGGTCGGCAGCGAGTCGGGCAGCCCGGGAATGCCGATCGGGTTGCCGCGGGGGACGGACGCGATCGACTTGTTCGAGACCCGCACGACCGACACCGCACCGCGGGCCGTGGTCCTCGCCAGCACGGCGGAGGCATAGTTCGTCGTCGGGTACAGCGTGCCCTGAAGGTAGACGTAGCGGGTGCCCTGCGGGTCGACGACGACGGCGCCCTCGCTCTTCCACGCCGTGCTCGGGCCCGGCCGGATCAAGCCGTAGACCCCGAAGCCGGCTGCGATGAGGATGGCGATCATCACCCCGGAGACGGTCGTGACGGTGAGCCGGCGCATCGGGCTCTCGGCCACGTCGGGCTCGCCGGTGACGAGAGCACCCACCGCGCGCCGAACCAGGAACCGGTACGCCTGGAGCTGATCGCGACGCGACTGCACGAGCGGTGCACCTTCCTGGGGGAGCCGTTACGGTGGGCCGGGACCTCGGCCTCGGTCTGCTGCGAGGTTAGTATGCGACGCCCGGCCGTCTTGGACGATTCGCCCCCGAAGGAGGAGTTCCGGTGAGCGAGCCCTCCGACGCCTTCCCGGAACCCACGCGGTACCGGTCGGCGTCCGCGCCGCCGGTCCGTCCTCGGCAGCCGCGCCCACTGCCGGCCCCTCCCGGGCTGCGCGACCGCGTGGCTCAGCTCCCGCCCGTCAGCGCGGTGCCGATCCGGCTGCCCGAGGCGCAGAGCTTCCAGGCGTTCCGCACCGGCGGCGGCCACCCCGCTCCGGCGCGCTTCGACCTCCCCGTCGCTCTGGACCAGCTCGCCGGACCGGGCGCGGCCGACCGGATCCCGACGCAGGCGGCACGGAGCGGGCGCCGCGTCGGGCTGCGGCGACGCTGGCGCCGGGTGCAGTGGGTCATGCTCGAGGGCGCGGCGGCGTTGGCCGTCCTCGGCTCGGTGTCCGGGATCGCGGGCCGGTGCGCTGCCTGGGCGGCTGCCGCGCTCCTGCTCGTCCTGGCCGTCGTCCCGGTCGGCGGGCGCTGGCTCTACGCGGTGGTGCTGTCCGCGGTCGGTCTCACCCGCCGGCGCCGTGCATCCGGACGGTGGGGCGGGCTCGAGGGTGTGCTCGGCAGGTACGAGGTCACCTCCGTGGCAGGGCTCGGTGACACCCGCATCGGCGCGATCAGGGTCGGGACCGCGTGGACGATCGCCCTCGAGGTCATGACCGACGATCTCTTCAACGGTGACGCCGCCGTGTCCGTCGCCGATCTGGAGGCGATGCTCGAGATCGAGGACGTCCCGCTGGCCGCCGTCCGCCTGCTGACCGGCATCGCCCCGGCGCGTCCCGGCGTGGGCGCCTCCCCGGCCGCCCCGCTGCTGGGCAGGGCCACCGCCCGGCACTGCCTGCTCACCGTCGACACCCGCCTGGCGGCCGCGGCGCTGGCGGCCCGGGGCGGCTCGCAGGCGGCGATCGAGCAGGTCCTGCGGCGGTGTGCGCTGCGTGCCGAGGAAGTGCTGCGCCAATCCGGGGTGTCGGTCCGCGCGCTCGATGCCGCCGCCCTCCAGCGCCTGGTCGACGGCTGCCTCGGCCCTGAAGCGCGGCTGCAGGATCCGGCCGCACCCCCGCCGCGGACCGAGGAGCAGTGGAACGCCGTGCTCGTCGGCGGGACGTGCTCGACCACCATGGCCGCTGTCGGCGGCGTGAGCCAGGTGTGCCGGGCCCTGGCCGAGATCGGCCCGTACCTGCCCGGAGCCCTGTGCGCCAGCGTGCTCGTGGTCCAGCGCCCGCCGCTGCAGGCCACGACCGTGTCGTCCTATCTGCGGGCCAGCTCACCGGCCGGGGACGGCGTCGGCGGCGGTGCGCTCCAGGCCGCTCTGCGCGCCGCGGCGTCGGTCGTCGGGCTGGAGCTGATCAGCGTGGGCGGCGATCAGGCGGCAGCGTTCGGCCTGACCACGCCCCTCGGCGCGCCCGCGTGAGCGCGCCCCTCGGCGCGCCCGCGTGAGCGCGCCCCTGCGCGGTGTCGCGGCGCTCGAACGCGGGAGTGCGGACGTCGCGCCGGCTGCCGTGACGGGTGTGCGGCTCGGTGTCGAGCTCCCGATCGTGCCGGGAGGGGACGGCGCCGTCTCGGTGCGGCTGTTCCGCCCGTCCCGCACGCGCATCGTGGTCGCCGCCCCGTCCGTGCTGCCGCAACTGCTCGCCCTGCGCGCGGTCGCCGCGGGCGCGGCCGTGCGGATCCGGACGATGCGGCCGGGGCCGTGGTCGAGCGTGCTGCGCAGCGCCGTCGATGTCGTGGTCGCGCCGCCCGGCCCGGAGCCGCCTCCGCAGGGCTCGATGTACGCGCCGGTGCTCGTCGTGGACGACCGGCCGGCCGAGAACTCCCCGCCGGGCGAGGCAGGTGCGTGGCAGTGTCGGGTGGACATCCGGACGCCGCCGGGCACGTCGGACGTCGGCCAGTACGCCGGCTGTGACCTGCTCGTCGTGGGGCGGGTGAGCGAGGCCGTCGCGCGGGCGCTGGGAACCGTGTTCGAACTCCCCGGTGCGCAGGTCGCCACCCTGCTCAGCCTGCCTGACGACGCCCTGGCGTTGATCCGCTCCGGCGGGCTGAGGCTGGTGCACGTCGAGCCCGATCCGAGCGAATGGGGCGTGATCAGTGCGCTGCCGGTCGGCCGCGATCTCCGCCGGGCCGCGCCCCCGCGTGCGATGCAGGCGCAGCTGCCCGCCGGCCTGCCGCCCGCTCCGCCGGTTCATCCCCGGCTGCCCGTGCACCCGCCCGCGGCGCCGTCGCAGCCGTCGCGGCCCACACAGCCCACGCCGACGCCGCAGCCGTTGCCGCAGCCCACGCCGACGCCGCAGCCGTTGCCCCGCTCGCTCCCGCCCCGGCCGGCTCCGAGCGGTCTCCCGCCGCGCCCGGCGCCGCCGACCCTTCCGCCGCCTCCGCCCCGGCCCGTCGTGGAGCCCCGCGCGACCGGCGACGACGAGCCCACAGGCGGCCGGCACGCCCGCTGACGGGACGGTCAGACGCTGGACAGCCCGCGCATGGCCCCGTAGATGCCGAGCACCCCGACCGCCAGCGGGATGACGGCGAGGACGAGCAGGGACTCCAGCAGATCCGCCGACCGGCCCCAGGTCGGCGCCAGCCTCCGCCCCGGCATCGTCGCCGCGAAGCTCAGCAGCACGAGTGACACGACGAGCGCCGGGACGACGCAGGCCAGCAGTCGCGTCGTGGGGTCGAGGCCCACGGCGATCGCCACGAGCAGCGCGAACATCGCGACGAGGCCGGCCACGATCAGGGCGCTGCGCTGGCCCAGCCCGGTGAACAGGCGCGCCCGCAGCAGGCAGATCGCTCCGAGCACCCCGACCAGCACGCGCGCGCTCGTGTCCGAGCCGCCTCCGACGAGCACCACGCAGGAGCCGGCCAGCGTGAGGGCGATCGCGGCGGTCAGGCCGGTCAGGTACTCATCGGCGCGGGCGGCCTGTCCGAGCACCGTCCGCCCGTCGATGACCGCGTTGTCCCCGCGCAGGTCCTCGGCACCGGTCGGGATCGCGGGTAGCGCCAGCCGCGAGAGCCGGAAGGACGCCACTGGCAGGAAGGGTGACACGGCGAGAGCCGCGATCGCGGTCAGCGCCGCCGAGCCGTGCACGCTCAGGTCCGACAGTGTGCTGACGGCCGTGCCGATCGCGGCGAGCGCACCCGCCCCGAGCACCGCGATGAAGATCGGGATGCCGGTGCCGGTCACGACCATGGCCAGGGTGGCTGCCAGGATGGCGGCTCCCGCGGCGGGAAGCAGCTGGGCGGCGCCGAAGTCCCAGACGCGGTGCCGACCGAGCGCACTCGCCCCGGCGGCCGCGGCGAACAGGATGGCTGCCGTGCCCGACAGGACGGCGCCGCGACCGGACAGGACTGCCCCGCGCCCGGACAGGGCAGCTCCGCGACCGGAATCCGGCACCCGTGCGAACGCCGCGGCACCCATCAGCAGCAGTACCGCGGTCGTCGCCAGCACCGCGGTCGGGATCGCCCAGTCCGGCCCCGAGAGGAGTGTCGCCACCAGGCCCCAGATCAATCCGGCGGCACCGGCTCCCAGGTAGGCCAGGCGCGCGTGCCGCACGGTCCAGCGGGAGGTCTCCTCCCGCACGCCCGCGCCGACGGCATCCAGCACGTCGTCGTAGGCCACCTCGGGCAGCTGCTGCGACCGCGGGAGCAGATGGAAGACCGAACCGTCCGTGACACCCTGCATGGCAAGGGTCCGGGCCGGGTCGAGGGGAGCGTCGCCGAGACGCTGCAGCACCCACCCACCGCTGGCGATGCCCTGGTCGGCGGTCTGCGCCCCGAGCCCGGCGACGAGATTCGTCAGCAGATCCGCGACCGGGACGTCGGCGGGGACGACGAGGTCGACTCGGGTCGTGCTGGACAGCACGGTGAGGCGGCAACTGGTCGTGACGACGCTCGACGGCAACGGAGGCCCCTTTCTGAGGTGGGACTTAGAATCGTGCCCAGAATAGGCGTCGACTTGGTCCGTGATCGTGGCGTGCGCCGCTTTCGCGCCGGATCCGGCCCGATCCACCGCACGCAGACCTGTCCGAGCGAGGACCGAGGAGGAGCCGACGCGTGACGACGCGACTGTTCCGCCGCCCCGTCCGCCGCACCCCGCCCGTCGAGCCACGGGGCGAGGTGGTCCTGGAATCACCACCCGAGCTCGCTGAGTCCGTCGCCACGGGCGGCGCGGGCGCACTGTTGCAGTACCTGCCGATGCTCGCCGGCGCGGGCTCGATGGGGCTGATGATGCGCGGGGGCGGCGGAAGCCCGCTCACACTCGTCGCCAGCGGCCTGTTCGGAGTGTCGATGGTCGGGATGATGGTCGGCAATGTCGGTCGATCGGCGGGGGAGAAGCGCCGTCGTCTCGACGGGGACCGCCGCGACTACCAGCGATACCTGGCCCAGGTGCGGCGCCGTGTGCGCGCCGCAGCGGCCCAGCAGCGGACGGCCGCGCTGTGGCACCACCCCGATCCGCAGATGCTCTGGTGCATCGTCCTCGGCTCGCGCCTGTGGGAACGGCGCCCCGGCGACGCCGACTACGGCGCCGTTCGGGTGGCGCGGGGATCGCAACGCCTGGCCGTCGCCCTCGTCACACCGGAGACGAAGCCGATCGAGGACCTGGAGCCGATCTCGGCCGGGGCGCTGCGTCGCTTCGTCCGTTCGCACTCGCGGGTACCTGACCTCCCGGTCGCGCTGGCGTTGGAGAACTTCGCCCGGCTCTCGATCTCGGGGCCCACCGAGGACGCCAGGGCGCTGGCCCGTGCCATGGTCGCCCAGTTCGTCACCTTCCACAGCCCCGACGACGCCATCGTCGCCGTCTGCGCCGGGCCTGAGGCGATGGCGGAATGGCAGTGGACGAAGTGGGTGCCGCACGCGCTGTCCGCGCGCCTGGTGGACGGTGCCGGGCAGGTGCGGCTGGTCCACGGCGACCTGCTCGAGCTCGAGCGCATGCTGGGCGAGGAGCTGACGGTGCGCCCTCGCTTCACCGGCACGTCCCCGGCCGCCGCCGGCGCGCACGTCCTGGTGATCATCGACGGCGGCACGGTCCCGCGGGAGTCCCAGCTCGCCGGCGGCCTGATCGCCGGAGTCACCACGCTCGACCTCGACGGATCGCTGTCCGGGGCCGGACCCGGGTCGCTCACCCTCCGCCTGGACGGGGAGCAGCTCCTGGCCGACGCCGGGCGGCGGGGCGGCGAGGCGAACGTCCTCGGGCGCTTCGATCGGCTGGGCATCGTCGAGGCGGAGAGCCTGGCGCGCCTGATCAGCCCGCTGCGCATCAGCGCGGCGAGTGCGGACGAGACCGACGCGTTGGCCAGCGATCTCACGCTCCCGGACCTTCTCCGCCTGGGCGATCCCTATCTCATCGACACGGCGTCGACCTGGCGCGCCCGCGCCCCGCGCGACCGGCTGCGGGTACCGATCGGCGTCGGACCGCAGGGCCAGCAGATCGACCTCGACATCAAGGAGTCGGCGCAGGGCGGCATGGGGCCGCACGGCCTGCTCATCGGAGCGACGGGATCGGGCAAGTCCGAGCTGCTGCGCACCCTCGTGCTCGGTCTGGCGATCAGCCACTCGTCCACGGCGCTGAACTTCGTGCTGATCGACTTCAAGGGCGGCGCCACGTTCGCAAGCCTCGACGCTCTCCCGCACACGTCCGCGGTGATCACGAACCTGTCCGACAACCTGATCCTCGTCGACCGGATGAAGGACTCGCTGGAGGGTGAGCTGGTGCGGCGGCAGGAGCTGCTGCGCGACTCGGGGAACTACGCCTCCCTCCGCGAGTACGAACGGGCGCGCGAGCAGGGCGCGCCCCTGGAGCCGATGCCGTCCCTGTTCGTCGTCGTCGACGAGTTCAGCGAGCTGCTGTCGGCCAAGCCCGACTTCATCGATCTGTTCGTGATGATCGGCCGGCTCGGGCGCTCGCTGGGCGTCCACCTGCTGCTGGCCTCCCAACGGTTGGAGGAGGGGCGGCTGCGCGGCCTCGACACGCACCTGTCCTACCGCATCGGCCTGCGGACCTTCTCGGCGATGGAGAGCCGCGTGGTCCTCGGGGTGCCCGATGCCTACGAGCTGCCGAGCGGACCGGGCAACGGCTACCTCAAGGAGGGCACCGAGCCGCTCACCCGGTTCAAGGCCGCCTACGTGTCGGGGCCGTACGCGCGCAAGGGCGGCCCGTCCGGAGCCCCTGCCGACAGCGGCACCATGCGCATCATCGCCTACGACACGCGCTACGTCCCCGAGCCGGAGGCCGCGCTCCAGCCGTCCACGCCGCAGCCGGAGGAGGCAGACGGCCCGGACGTGTCGTTGATGGACATCATCATCGACCGGCTGGAGGGACGCGGACAGCCCGCGCGGCAGGTGTGGCTCCCGCCCCTGGCGATCCCGCCGACGATGGACGAACTGCTGCCGCCGCTGATCGAGACCGACTCCGGCCTGCGCCCCGCCGAGTGGGACAACGTGCCCACCCTGACCGCGCCCATCGGGCTGGTGGACAAGCCCTTCGACCAGCGCCGCGACCCCCTGTGGGTCGAGCTGGCGACGTCGCACATGGTGATCGCGGGCGGGCCGCAGAGCGGGAAGAGCACGACCCTGCGCACGCTGATCACGTCACTGGCACTGACCCACACCCCGCAGCAGGTCCAGTTCTACTGCCTGGACTTCGGTGGCGGCACGCTGACGGGGCTCGCGGACCTGCCGCACGTCGGGTCGGTCGCGACCCGGCTGGAGCCCGACCGCCTGCGCCGTACCGTCGCCGAGATCACCACCCTGCTCGACGCGCGCGAACAGCTGTTCACGGCGCGCCGGATCGACTCCATGGCGTCCTTCCGCCGGGCCATCGCCTCCGGTGAGGTGGCCGGTGACGGGTTCGGCGACGTGTTCCTCGTGGTGGACGGATGGGGCACTGTCCGGTCCGACTACGAGGCCATGGAAGCCCAGATCACCCAGATCGCCGGACGCGGGCTCGGCTTCGGTGTGCACGTGGTGATCACGGTCCAGCGCTGGATGGAGATCAGACCCGCTCTCAAGGACCTCATCAACACCCGCCTGGAGCTGCGGCTGGGCGATCCCTCGGAGTCCGACATCGACCGGCGCGTCGCGATCAACGTCCCGGACCGCTCGCCGGGCAGGGGGCTCAGCCCGCAGAAGCTGCACCTGCTCGTCGCCCTGCCCCGCATTGATTCAGCCGCCCGGGTGGACGATCTCGCCGACGGGGTCAGGTCGATGGTCGAGCAGGTCACTGCCGCCTGGCACGGTCCGTCGGCGCCGGAGGTGCGGCTGCTGCCCGCGGTGTACCCGTACAGCGCGCTGCCGGCTCCGGATCCGAGCCGGTCGTCGATCCCGATCGGGATCGACGAGGCGACCCTCTCGCCCGTCCTGATCGACTTCGCGGCCGAGCCGCACCTGCTGATCATCGGCGATGTCGAGGCGGGCAAGTCCAACCTGCTGCGCATCGTGGCCCGGGGGATCACCCGGCGCTGGACGCCCGCCGAAGCCAAGATCATCACCTTCGACTACCGCCGCGGGATGCTGGGCGCGATCACCACGCCGCACCAGATCGGCTACGTGTCGAGTTCGGCCACCGCGCCGGGCATGGCCAACGACATCGCGGGGGCGTTGAAGGAGCGGCTGGCGGGCATCCAGATCGATCCCTCGTCCGCGGTCGTCCCGCAGTGGACCGGCCCCAAGCTGTTCCTGCTGCTCGACGACTACGACCTGATCTCCACCGCGGGCGGCGCCAACCCGCTGGCCCCGATCATGGAGTTCCTGCCCCAGGCGAGTGACATCGGCCTGCACGTGGTCCTCGCGCGGGCGGCCGGCGGCGCGGCGCGCGGGATGTTCGACGGCATCCTGCAGCGTGTCAAGGAGATGGGCTCGCCTGGCGTCCTGCTCTCCGGGTCCCGGGACGAGGGCGCAGTCATCGGCTCGACCAAGATGGAACAGCTGCCGCCCGGCCGGGCCCGCTACGTCCACCGCCGGACCGGCGCGCAACTGATCCAGACCGCCCGGATCGACTGAGCCGGGCGCCCCGTCCGGTCACACCTTGCGCAGCACCGTGACGACACGCCCCAGGATCACCGCGTCGTCGCCCGGGATCGGATCGAAGGCCGGGTTCTGCGGCATGAGCCACAGGTGCCCGTCGCGGCGCTTGTAGGTCTTGACGGTGGCCTCGTTGTCGAGCATGGCGGCGACGATGTCCCCGTTCTCGGCCGTCGGCTGCTGCCGGACGACGACCCAGTCCCCGTCGGTGATGGCGGCGTCGATCATCGACTCACCGACCACCTTGAGCAGGAACAGGGTGCCCTCGCCGACCAGTTCCCGTGGCAGGGGGAAGACGTCCTCGATGTGCTGCTCGGCCAGGATCGGACCGCCCGCCGCGATCCGCCCGACGACGGGGACGAATGCCGGTGTCGGGTTCGCGTCACCGGTGTCGACGGGGGTCAGCGTGCGGGCCCGGCCACGCTTGCCCTTGACCTCCTCGGCGGTGACGTTCACGGCCCGGGGGAGCTTGGAGTCCCGGCGGATGTAGCCCTTCTTCTCCAGCGCGGTGAGGTGGTGCGCCACGCTGGAGGTGGAGGCGAGCCCGGCACCTTCGCAGATCTCGCGGATGCTCGGCGGGAAACCGCGGCGATCGACCGAGTCCCGGATGATCGCCAGGATGGTCCGCTGGCGCGGGGTGATGCCGTCGATGGCCTCGAGTTCGGCGAGTTCGTTCATCGCCGCATTGGCCATCTGCGCCGACTTCGGCGGGCGGCCGAGCCGGCGCTTCGGCGGGAGGTCGGCGGCCGTGGCCTCGCCGGCGGACGTCGCGGAGACGCCGGATTCGCCGCCGGGTTCGGGTGCGCCGGTGTCTGTGGTCGAGCGGGTGGTGCGGGCCACGGTGAGCCTCCTGAGTTCTTCGGTGGGTCTGCTGCGACGGTAGCCAATGACGGTGACGATTGCGTACATCTGTTCTACGACACGCCGACCGTTTGTAGTTTTTGTCAGACCCCCGTGTTACAACATTCGTACAGCCGTTCTAACGAACAGGTGTTCTAGGTTCTGTTGTAACACGGATCGCCCGGTGCCACCAGGAACCGGGCCGAAGAGGAGCAGGTCATGTCACTGGCACCCGAGATCGCGCCGCACGTCGTCGTCCCGGCACGCACGCGCAGGGCCCGGGCACGCGCCCGTGGGGCTGCCGTGTCGGCCCCCGCGGTCCGCTGCAGGCCGGTGCGCGCGCGCGGCCTGGACGCCGTCCGGACCGGGCGCGTCCCCGGCACCGGCACCTCCCCGGTGGTCCGACCGGATCGTGGCCCGGCGGTGCTGCCGCTCGCGGTCGGGTTCGGCTCGGTTCCCGCGCCGAGTGCCTACCTGGTTCCCGGTCTCTCCCCGCGACCGGACCTGCGTTCCGTGCCCACCGAACTCGATCGGAGGCGTCCGGCGGAGGAGGCGTCGGCCCTCGAGGCGGAGGTCGTCCGGCTCCGGCCCGCCGCGGCCGGCGTGCGGCTGACTGCGCGTGGCCGTCTCGTGGTGGCGCTGGGAGTACTGGCCCTGGCGGTCGGGATCGCCGGGTGGGCCTGGTTCGGTGCCGCGTCCGCGTCGACCCCGTCGCCCGCGCACGCCGCTCCCGTCCAGGTCGTCGTGCACGACGGCGACACGCTGTGGTCGATCGCCTCCCAGGTTGCCCCGGGCGTCGATCCCCGCCTGGAGGTCGACGCGCTACGGCACCTCAACCACCTCGGGACGAGCGCGCTGAGCCCCGGTCAGGTCCTCCGCACCCGGTAGCCCGGCAGGTGGCACGTGCTGGACTTGCGGCCTGTCACGCACCCGTGGTGGTCTCCGGAGTGGAGTCGGCCCTGTGCCGGCGGATCCCGGCGTGTCGCCGCTTGCGGAAGTTTCGGTCCCGATCTACTGTTCACCCCTACATCTAGTAGTTACACTGGTGTAAGTCGTCCACAGCTTGGGGTCTGTCGTCCACAGGTTGAGGGCGCTGTCCCCAGGATATGGACAGGTTCATGCACAGCCGGGCGGGCGCCGTAGGCGCAACGGGGGCCGGGCCGTGACATGCCGACGCGGAGAAGAGGGAGTGCCATGCGGTGTCCGTTCTGTCGCCACGCCGACTCCCGCGTCATCGATTCACGTGAGCAGGACGAAGGCCAGGCGATCCGCCGCCGGCGCAGTTGCCAGGGGTGTGGCCGCCGGTTCACCACGGTCGAGGAAGCGACGCTGTGCGTGATCAAGCGCAGCGGCGTGACCGAGCCGTTCAGCCGGATGAAAGTGGTCAACGGCGTCCGGCGCGCCTGCCAGGGTCGGCCCGTGGACGAGGACGCCCTGGCGCTCCTGGCCCAGACGGTCGAGGAAGCAGTCCGGGCGAGCGGCGCGGCCGAGGTGCCGAGCAACGAGGTGGGTCTCGCGATCCTGGGCCCGCTCCGCGATCTCGACGAGGTGGCGTACCTGCGCTTCGCCAGCGTCTACAACGCGTTCAGCTCCATCGACGACTTCGACAAGGCCATCGCCGAACTCCGCGGCGACCACTGACCAGCACGTCCCCCATCCTCACCCCGACACCAGCACAGACCCCCGACGTGGACTCCGCAGAGTCGACACAGAACCAGGAAAGGTAGTAATCGATGACCGAGGTTGTTGACTCCCAGACCGGCTCGGCGCCCAAGCGCGGCGCGAACGGCTCCTCGATGGTGGCGCGCAACGCCGCTGCCGGAGCGCAGACCGGCGCCAGCTACCCGGCGGCCGGACTCGCGGTGGAGCGCGTGTACACGACCGAGGGCGTGCACCCCTACGACGAGGTGACCTGGGAGCGGCGCGACGTCGTCATGACCAACTGGCGTGACGGCTCGGTCAACTTCGAGCAGCGAGGCGTCGAATTCCCCGACTTCTGGTCGGTCAACGCGGCGAACATCGTGACCACGAAGTACTTCCGCGGCGCGGTCGGCACCGATGTCCGCGAGTGGTCGCTGCGCCAGCTCATCGACCGGGTCGTCAGCGTGTATCGCGCGGCCGGAGAGCAGCACGGGTACTTCGGCTCCGCCGAGTCCGCCGAGATCTTCGCCCACGAGCTCACCTGGATGCTGCTGCACCAGGTGTTCAGCTTCAACTCGCCGGTCTGGTTCAACGTCGGCACCACGTCGCCCCAGCAGGTCAGCGCCTGCTTCATCCTGGCCGTGGACGACACGATGGACTCGATCCTCAACTGGTACCGCGAGGAGGGCCTGATCTTCAAGGGCGGCTCCGGTGCCGGGCTCAACCTGTCGCGTATCCGTTCGTCGAAGGAGCTGCTGCACTCCGGCGGGACCGCGTCCGGCCCGGTGAGCTTCATGCGCGGCGCCGACGCGTCGGCAGGAACGATCAAGTCCGGTGGCGCCACCCGGCGCGCCGCGAAGATGGTCGTCCTGGACATCGACCACCCCGACATCGTGGAGTTCATCGAGACCAAGGCCCGCGAGGAGGACAAGATCCGCGTCCTCCGCGACGCCGGCTTCGACATGGACCTCGGTGGCGCCGACATCACCAGCGTCCAGTACCAGAACGCGAACAACTCCGTGCGGGTGTCCGACGAGTTCATGCGGGCCTTCGAGGAGGGCACCTCGTTCGGCCTGCGGGCACGCGAGAGCGGCGAGGTCATCGAGACCGTCGACGCCCGTGAGCTGATGCGCAAGGTCGCCACCGCCGCCTGGGAATGCGCCGACCCGGGCATCCAGTACGACGACACCATCAACGACTGGCACACCAACCCCGAGACCGGGCGCATCACGGCATCGAACCCGTGCTCGGAGTACATGAGCCTCGACAACACGTCGTGCAACCTCGCGTCGCTGAACCTGATGAAGTTCCTCAACGCCGACGACAGCTTCGATTCCGAGCGCTTCGTCAAGTCCGTCGAGCTGATCATCACCGCGATGGACATCTCGATCTGCTTCGCCGACTTCCCGACCGAGGCGATCGGCGTCAACACCCGCGCCTACCGCCAGCTGGGCATCGGGTACGCCAACCTCGGCGCGCTGCTCATGGCGTCGGGACTGGCCTACGACTCCGACGGCGGCCGCGCGCTGGCCGGTGCCATCACCTCACTGATGACAGGGACCGCCTACCGTCGTTCGGCCGAGCTGGCCGGCATCGTCGGTCCGTACGAGGGCTTCGCCCGCAACGCCACCGCCCACGCCCGGGTGATGCGCAAGCACGCTGCCGCGAACGACTCCGCCCGCCGCATGCACGATGTCGACAAGGACGTCTACGCCATCGCCGGCCAGGAGTGGGCGAAGGGGAACGAGATCGGCGCTGTCAACGGCTGGCGCAACGCCCAGGCCTCGGTGCTCGCCCCGACCGGCACGATCGGCCTGATGATGGACTGCGACACGACCGGCGTGGAGCCGGACCTTGCGCTGGTGAAGTTCAAGAAGCTGGTCGGTGGCGGCTCGATGCAGATCGTCAACCAGACGGTGCCGCGCGCGCTGCGGGCACTGGGTTACCAGGAGGAGCAGGTCGAGGCGATCGTCGCCTTCATCGCCGAGCACGGTCACGTCATCGACGCGCCCGGGCTGAAGCCGGAGCACTACGAGGTCTTCGACTGCGCGATGGGTGCCCGCGCCATCAAGGCCATGGGTCACGTCCGGATGATGGCTGCGGCGCAGCCCTTCCTGTCCGGCGCGATCTCCAAGACGGTGAACCTGCCCGAGTCGGCCACGATCGAGGAGATCGAGGAGGTCTACCACCAGGGCTGGAAGATGGGCATCAAGGCTCTCGCCGTCTACCGCGACAACTGCAAGGTCGGCCAGCCGCTGTCGGCGGGCAAGGGCGACAACAACGGCGAGGAGGCGAAGGTCGAGAAGGTCGTCGAGTTCCGCCCGACCCGCAAGCGCCTGCCCAAGTCGCGCCCGTCGCGGACCGTGTCCTTCTCGGTGGGCGGTGCCGAGGGGTACCTGACCGCGGGTTCCTACCCCGACGACGGTCTGGGTGAGGTCTTCCTGAAGCTGGGCAAGCAGGGTTCGACCCTGGCCGGTGTCATGGACGCGTTCTCGATCGCGATCTCCATCGCGCTGCAGTACGGCGTGCCACTGGAGACCTACGTGCAGAAGTTCACGAACATGCGGTTCGAGCCGGCCGGTATGACCGACGACCCGGACATCCGGATGGCGCAGTCGATCGTCGACTACATCTTCCGGCGGCTGGCGCTGGACTACCTGCCGTACGAGACGCGGTCGGCGCTGGGCATCCAGACCGCCGAGGAGCGGTCGCGGGCGCTCGACGCCGGGAACTACGGCTCGGGCGAGGACGCCGACGACTTCGAGTCGCTGGCACAGTCGGCCCCGGTCGCACCCGCGCCGAAGGCGGAGCCGGACGTGGCCGCGGCGACGCCGGCGCCGCTCTCCGTGCACAGCTCGACCGAGCTGCTGGAGACCCTGTTGGGCTCATCCGCCGACGCGCCGCTCTGCATGAACTGCGGCACGAAGATGCGCCCGGCCGGCAGCTGCTTCGTCTGCGAGGGCTGCGGTAGCACCAGCGGCTGCAGCTAAGCAGTCTGGCCTGTCCGATCGTGCAGCGGCCGGCGGCTTCCGGCCGCAGGCTGCTGCACGATCGGCGGGTCCGGATCAGAACCAGGACGGTCCGTGCGGCACGTAGGGCTCCTCCATGAGCGCGCACTCCTCGTCGGTGAGGTGCAGGTCGAGAGCGGCCACCGCCTCCGGCAGATGATGCGACTTGGTAGCGCCGACGATGGGCGCATCCACTCCCTGGTTGCGCAGAACCCAGGCCAGGGCGACCTGCGCCATCGTGACACCACGCCGCCCGGCCACCAGCTGCACGGCGTTGATCACCGGCTCGTCCAGGGGTGAGTCGAAGGACTGCACCACGTGATCCACCGTCGAGCGGGGCGACTGGTCACCCCACGGCCGGGCCAGCCGCCCCTTGCCCTGCGGCGAGTACGGCACCAGGCCGACGCCCATGTCCGCGCACATCGCCATCAGCTCCGGCTCGTCCTGGCGGCGCAGCAGGTTGTACTGGTTCTGCATCGACACGAACCGCGTCCAGCCGTGCAGCTCGGCGGCGTGCTGCAGCTTCGCGAACTGCCAGGCGAACATCGACGAGGCCCCGAGATAACGGACCTTGCCGGCCTTGACGATGTCGTGCAGCGCCTCCATCGTCTCCTCGACCGGGGCCTCGGGATCGAAGCGGTGGATCTGATAGAGATCGATGTAGTCGGTCCCCAGCCGCTCCAGGGAGGCATCGACCTGCTCCAGGATCGCCTTGCGGGACAGGCCACCCCCGCCCGGACCCTCGTGCATCCTGCCGAACACCTTCGTCGCCAGCACGATGTCCTCGCGGCGCGAGTAGCGGGTGATCGCGCGGCCGACGACTTCCTCGGAGGTCCCGCGCTGGTAGCTGTTGGCGGTGTCCCAGAAGGTGATGCCCAGTTCGACGGCCTGCCGGAAGTAGGGCTGAGCCTGCTCGTCGTCGAGGGCCCAGGCGTGGGCACCGGGCCGGGTCGGGTCGCCATAGCTCATGCACCCCAGCGCGAGCCGGCTCACCTTCAGCCCGGTGCGGCCGAGTCCCACAGTGTCCATCGGAGCCTCCCGCAGTCGCGGTCGTCGGTGTCAGGCCGATGATGCCCCTCGGCGTCGCGCCTGCACAGTGTGCCCGCCTACGGACTCCCTGTCGCCGGGTTCGCCGGGCGGCGCCCAGGGGTGCGCACGTAGGGTGAATGCAACGACCGACGGATCCGAAAGGCGGCACCAGGTGAGCGAGAACCCACGTCAGAACGTCACCTTCACCAGCAACGGCAACGAGGTCCACGGCTACCTCGCGGTGCCCGCCTCCGGCTCGGGGCCCGGAGTCATCGTCATCCAGGAGTGGTGGGGGCTCGACGACCACATGGGCGACATCGCCGACCGCCTGGCTGCAGAGGGATTCGTGGCGCTCGCGCCCGACCTCTACGGCGGCCGCGTCACGCACGACAGCGACGAGGCCGGCGAGCTGATGATGGCGCTGCCCGTCGAGCAGTCCGTCCAGGAGCTCGGCGGCGCGGTGGACTTCCTGCTCGCGCACGAGGCCGTCACCTCCGAACGCCTCGGTGCCGTCGGGTTCTGCATGGGTGGCGGCTTCGTGCTCCTGCTCGCCGCCCAGGAGGGCGACAAGCTCGCTGCCGTCGTCCCGTTCTACGGGGTCGGCCCAGCCGTGCCCGAGCGCTACACCGGGATCCGGGCTGCCGTCCAGGGCCACTACGGCGAGAAGGACGACTTCTACCCCGTCGAGAAGGCGCAGGAGCAGGAGGAGCAGATCCGCCACGAGTCCGGTGCCGAGGTGACCTTCTACTACTACCCGGCCGGTCATGCGTTCCACAACGACAAGGACCGCCTGGGCACGTACAACCCGGAGGCCGCGGCCCTGGCGTGGCAGCGCACGGTCGCGTTCCTGCGCGAGCGGGTTCGCTGACGTCGTCGCTGCCACCGCGGCCCGACCGCTGCCCGACGATAGGTCGCCGATACGTCGGCCGATACGTCGGCCGATACGTCGGCCGATGGGTCGGCCGACGGTCGACCCCGGGGGCGGCCTCGAAAGGCAGTGGCGGCATTCGCCTACGCTGAATCAGTCATGGACGAGTCGGGTGTGTCGGTCGCGGAGCTGACCGAACGGCTCACCCGGGTCGAGCTGCGCGACGAGCGGCGGTTGATGCGCCGGCTGCGGCAGCTGCCGAAGGACCCCCGGCGCCGCCCCCCGCAGTTGGCGGCCATCGCCGGCGCCGTCACCGCCGCCGAGGGGAAGCTGGCCCTGCGCCGGGCCGCGCTGCCCGCGATCACCTACCCGCCCGCGCTCCCGGTCAGCCAGCGGCGTGACGACATCGCCGCCGCGATCGCCGCGCACCAGGTCGTCGTCGTCGCGGGGGAGACCGGCTCGGGCAAGACCACCCAGCTGCCCAAGATCTGCCTGGAGCTGGGCCGGGGGGTGCGCGGACGCATCGGGCACACCCAGCCACGTCGCATCGCCGCCCGCACGGTGGCCGAGCGCATCGCGTCGGAACTGGGCGTCACGCTGGGCGGCGCGGTCGGCTACTCGGTGCGCTTCACCGACGATGTCAGCGATGCGACGTCGGTCAAGCTGATGACCGACGGCATCCTGCTCGCGGAGATCCAGCGGGATCCGCTGCTGCTCCAGTACGACACGTTGATCGTCGATGAGGCGCACGAGCGCAGCCTGACCATCGACTTCATCCTCGGGTACCTGCGGACCCTGCTGCCCCGGCGCCCGGACCTGAAAGTGATCATCACCTCCGCCACGATCGACCCGGCGCGCTTCAGCGCCCACTTCCACGACGCCCCCGTCATCGAGGTGTCGGGGCGCACGTTTCCGGTGGAGATCAGGTACCGCCCGCTGCTCGCCGAACCCGAGGACGACGACGAGTTCGACGACATCGACGAGCGCACCGCGCCCGCCCGGACGGCGCCGCGGACCGTGGCGCGCGACCCGATCGAGGCGATCGCCGACGCCGTGACCGAGCTCGGCGCCGAGAGCCAGGGCGACATCCTGGTGTTCCTCAGCGGCGAGCGGGAGATCCGGGACACCGCCGACGCCCTGTCCGGGCTGGAGCTGCGCAACACCGAAGTGGTCCCGCTGTACGGCCGCCTCTCCGCGGCCGAGCAGCACCGGGTCTTCGCCGCACACACGGGGCGGCGGATCGTCCTGGCGACCAACGTCGCGGAGACGTCGCTGACCGTCCCCGGGATCCGCTACGTCATCGACCCCGGCACAGCGCGGATCTCCCGCTACAGCAACCGCACCAAGGTCCAGCGCCTGCCGATCGAGCCGATCTCCCAGGCCTCGGCCAACCAGCGGTCCGGGCGCTGCGGGCGCACCTCCGACGGCATCTGCATCCGGCTGTACTCCGAGGCCGACTACGACAGCCGGCCCGAGTTCACCGAACCGGAGATCCTGCGGACCAGCCTCGCCTCGGTGATCCTGCGCATGGCCTCGCTCGGCCTCGGCGACATCGCCGCCTTCCCGTTCATCGATCCGCCCGACCGGCGCAGCATCCGTGACGGCGTGACCCTGCTCCACGAGCTCGGCGCGCTGGACGTCGCCGAGGCCGACCCGGACAAGGCCCTCACAGCGATCGGGCGGAGGCTCGCGCAGTTGCCGATCGACCCGCAGCTCGGGCGGATGGTGCTGGAGGCCGACACCCAGGGGTGCGTCACCGAGGTGCTCGTCGTCGCCGCGGCCCTGTCGATCCAGGATCCGCGCGAGCGCCCGCTCGAGCACCGGGAGGCCGCGGCCCAGCTGCACGCCCGCTTCGCCGACGAGCACTCCGACTTCGCCACCCTGCTCGCCCTGTGGGCCTACCTCCGCGAGCAGCAGCACGAGCTGTCCGGCAACCAGTTCCGGCGCCTGTGCCGCGCGGAGTACCTGCACTACCTGCGGATCCGGGAGTGGCAGGACCTGGTCTCGCAGCTGCGCCGGGTCACCCGCAGCCTCGGCATCACCGAGAACTCCGAACCCGCGTCCCCGGGTCAGGTCCACACGGCGCTGCTGTCCGGGCTGCTGTCGCACGTCGGCGTGCGCGACGGCGACAAGCGCGAGTACCTGGGTGCGCGCAACGCCCGCTTCGTGCTCTCGCCGGGGTCGGCGCTGGCCAAGAAGCCGCCGAAGTGGGTGGTGGCGGCGGAGCTGGTCGAGACGAGCCGGTTGTACGCGCGGGTCGCCGCCCGGACCGATCCCGAGACCGTCGAGCGGCTCGCCGCCCATCTGGTCGTGCGCACCTACAGCGAGCCCCGGTGGGACTCCCGGCGGGCGGCCGCCGTGGCGACCGAGCGGGTCACCCTCTACGGCCTGCCCCTGGTCACCGGTCGCAGCGTCGCCTACGGCGGCATCGACCCCGTCGTGTCGCGCGAGTTGTTCCTCCAGCACGCGCTGGTGGAGGGCGACTGGCAGACGCGGCACCACTTCTTCCACGACAACGCGCGGTTGCTGGCCGACATCGCCGAGCTGGAGAACCGCACCCGCCGGCGCGACGTCGTCGTCGACGACACCACCCTCGCCGACTTCTACCGCGACCGGATCCCGCCGGACGTCGTGTCCGGGCGGCACTTCGACGCCTGGTGGAAGAAGGAGCGGCACGTCCGCCCGGACCTGCTCACATTCACGCGCGAGCTGCTACTGGCCGGTCGTGCCGACGTCAGCGCCGAGGACTACCCGGACGTGTGGACGTCCCAGAGCGTCTCCCTCCCGCTGACGTACCGCTTCGAGCCGGGCGCCCCCGACGACGGGGTGACCATCCACGTCCCCCTCGACGTCCTCAACCGCGTCGACCCGGACGACTTCGACTGGCAGGTGCCCGCGCTCCGGGAGGAGCTGGTGACCGCGCTGCTCAGGTCCCTGCCGAAAGCGCTGCGGCGTGAACTCGGTCCCGCGCCGGATCGGGCTCGCGCGCTGCTGGCCGACATCACGCCCGGGCAGGAGCCGATGCTCGTGGCCCTGGAGCGGGCGATCCACGAGCAGACCGGCGTCGTCGTACCGCGCTCGGCGTGGGATCTCGAGCGACTGCCGAGCCATCTGCGGACCAGCTTCGTGATCGAGGACGACGCCCACCGCGTGGTCGCGCGCGGGCGGGACCTCGCGGCGCTGCGCCAGGAGCTGGCCATTCCGCTCCAGGCCGCGGTGGCCGGCACGGCGCACGATCTGGAACGCAGCGGGCTGCGGGACTGGGACCTCGGGGAACTGCCCAGAACGGTGGAACGTACCCGTGCCGGCAACGTCGTCCAGGGGTTCCCCGCCCTGGTCGACGACGGCGACAGCGTCTCGATCCGGGTGCTCACCGGCGAACAGGAGCAGGCCGCCGCGATGCGTACCGGGGTGCGCAGGCTGCTCCTGCTGACGATCCCGTCACCGGCCAAGAGCGTGCAGAACAGTCTGGCGCCGCGCTCGCGGCTGGCCCTGAGCACCAGTCCCGACGGCCCCGTCCCCGCCCTGCTCACCGACTGCGTCGCCGCGTGTGTCGACGATCTCGTGCAGCGCCACGGGGGCGTGGTGTGGGATGCGGCGGCCTTCGCGCAGCTGCGCGAGCGTGTCCGCGGCGAGCTCCCGGCGGCTGTCACGGCTGCGGTCGCCGACGTCGAGCGGGTGCTGACGGCCGCGCGCGAGGCGGACGCCGCTGTGCCGACGCCGGTCCCGCCGGCACTGGCTCCGGCGCTCGCGGACATCGCGGCCCAGCGGGCGGCGCTGCTGTACCCGGGGTTCGTGACCGCGATCGGGCGCGGCCGCCTGCGTGACCTGGCTCGATATCTCCAGGCGATCGCCAAGCGGCTCGAGCGCCTGCCCCGCGAGGCGGAACTCGACGCCGCCCGGATGGACCGCGTGCACCGGGTCGAGCAGGTCTACAACGAGACCAGGCAGCGGGTCCTCGACAGTCACGCACCCACCGAACGGATCGACGCCGTCCGGTGGATGATCGAGGAGCTGCGGGTGAGCCTGTTCGCCCAGACGCTGGGGACCGCCCACCCGGTGTCGGAACAACGCATCTACCGGGCACTCGACACGCTCGGCGTCTGAGGAGGATCCATGAGTCGCGCAGAGCCCATCGGTGTGGGCATCGTCGGGCTCAGCGCCGGCGAGTGCTGGGCGGCACGCGCCCACCTACCGGCACTGGCCGGCCTGGACGGCTTCGAGCTGCGGGCGCTCAGTGCCAGCAGCGCCGCGTCGGCGCGGGCGGCGGGGGAGCGCCACGGCATCGCCCTCACCTTCGGCAGCGCCGAGGAGCTGGCGCGCTGCGACGCCGTCGATCTCGTCGTCGTGGCGGTCAAGGTCCCGCACCACCGCGAAGCGATCGAGGCCGCGGCGGCTGCGGGCAAGGCGGTGTTCAGCGAGTGGCCGCTCGGCGTCGATCTCGCCGAGGCCGAGTACCTCGCCCGGCTCGCGCGCGACAGCGGCATCGGTACGGCCATCGGATTGCAGGGCCGGGCCGCTCCAGCGCTCCGCTACGTGAGGGATCTGATCGCCGACGGCTTCGTCGGGGAGGTGCTCTCCTCGTCGATGATCAGCTCCGGCGGCGTCTGGGGCGCGACCTACGCCGACGGGGGCGAATACCTGCTCGATGCCGCGAACGGCGCCACGCTGCTCTCGATCCCGTTCGGGCACACCGTCGACGCGCTCACGATGGTGCTGGGCGACGTCGCCGACGTGACGGCGACGACGACCACGCGCCGGCCGGTCGTCCACCACGCCGTGACCGGCGCGCCTGCGGCGATGTCGGCACCGGACCAGGTCGCGGTCACCGCCCTGTTGGACTCCGGCGCGGTGGCCTCACTCCACTTCCGCGGCGGCCGGTTCCGTGCGACGGACTTCCACTGGGAGATCAACGGCACCGACGGCGACATCGTGGTCAGCGCCGACTCGCACTCCATCTGGATGCGCCGGATCGTCCTGTCCGGCGCCCGCGGTCCGGACACGGAACTGACCGAACTCGCGGTACCGGAGAGCTACCGGACCCTGCCGCAGTTCACCGGACGGGAGACCGAGGCCGCGCACAACGTGGCCTACGTCTACGCCGGTCTGCTGCGCGACTGGGGCAACGCCGGCATCCGGGGCGCGCAGGCCACCGCCGACTTCGACCACGCCGTCCGCACCCACGAGCTGCTGGATCGGGTCCGGACGGCGGCCCTGCGCCGGGGATGACGGTCTACGCGTCGACCTCGCGCAGGTCCTCGCCCCACATCGTGTGGAACGTGCCGGGCTTGTCGACGCGCTGGTAGGTGTGCGCGCCGAAGAGGTCGCGCAGCCCCTGGATCAGCGCGGCGGGCAGGCGCTCGGCGCGCAGCGCGTCGTAGTAGGCCAGCGAGGAACCGAACGCCGGCGCCGGGATGCCGGCCTGCGCGGCGTGGGCGACCACCCGCCGCCACGCCTCCTGGCCCGCCGCGACCGCGTCGCGGAAGTACGGCGCCACCAGCAGCGACTCCAGGTCGGGGTTCTCGTCGTAGGCCTCGCGGATGCGGTTGAGGAACCGGGCCCGGATGATGCACCCGCCGCGCCAGATGGTGGCCGTGGCGCCGAGGTTGATGTCCCAGCCGTACTCGGTGCTGGCGGCGGCCATCTGGTCGAAGCCCTGCGCGTACGCGACCACCTTCGACGCGTACAGCGCGAGCCGGACGTCCTCGATGAACCCGTCGCGGTCGGTGACCACCGGCGCCGACGCCGGCCCGGGCAGGACACCGCGGGCGGCCGCGCGCTGCTCGGCGTGACCGGAGATGGAGCGGGCGAAGGTGGCCTCGGCGATGCCGGTGATCGGCACCCCGAGGTCCAGCGCGCTCTGCACCGTCCAGCGCCCCGTGCCCTTCTGCTCGGCCTGGTCGACGACGGTGTCCACGAACGGCGTGCCCTCGGCGGACGTGTGGCGCAGCACCCGGGCGGTGATCTCGATGAGGAAGGACTCGAGGTCTCCCTCGTTCCACTCGGAGAAGATGTCGGCCAGCTCCGCGGGGGACGCGTCGATGCCGTGCCGCAGCAGGTCGTAGGCCTCGGCGATCAGCTGCATGTCGGCGTACTCGATGCCGTTGTGCACCATCTTGACGAAGTGGCCGGCACCGTCCGGGCCGACGTGCATGCAGCAGGGCTCGCCGTCGACCTTGGCCGAGATGTCCTCGAACAGGGGGCCGAGGGTCTTGTAGGACTCGACGGAACCGCCCGGCATGATGCTCGGGCCGAGCAGCGCGCCCTCCTCGCCGCCGGAGACGCCGGAACCCACGAAGTGGATGCCCTTCTCCTTGAGCGCGGCCTCGCGGCGACGGGTGTCGGCGAAGTGGGCGTTGCCGCAGTCGATGATGATGTCGCCCTGCTCGACCAGGGGGACGAGTTCCTCGATCACCGCATCGGTCGGGCCGCCGGCCTTGACCATGATCACGATCCGGCGCGGGATCTCCAGCGAGGCGACGAAGTCCTCCAGCGACTCGGACGGCACGAACGTGCCCTCGTCACCGTGGTCGGTGACCAGGCTGACCGTCTTGGCGTAGGAACGGTTGTGCAGCGCGACCACGTGTCCGTGTCGGGCCAGGTTCCGGGCCAGGTTCCGTCCCATGACCGCCAGTCCGGTCACGCCGATCTGAGCTTGCGGTGCCATCGCGTCCTCCTCGGGTCTACACGTCCGCTCAGACCGTACCGGTCTCGTTGCGAGGGCGTGAGGGCGCTGCGTGCCTGGGTACCGTCCAGACATGGGCTCTCGCAGGAAGCGGTATCGCGCAACGGCCGCCGGACTCGCGCTGGCGGGCGTCCTGGCCGCCGGGTGCACGTCCCCGTCCACCCACGGCACCCCGTCCTCGCGGGCCGGCGGATCGGCCGGCACGGCGTCCGGCGCGTCGGCGCCGCCCCAGGGCACGCTGGGAACCGCGCAGGTGCTCGCCACGGGGCTCGAGGTGCCGTGGGGACTGGCGTTCCTGCCCGACGGCGATGCCTTGGTGTCCGAGCGGATCAGCCACCGGCTCGTGCGCATCTCCGCGTCGGGGACCGTCACCGACGTCGCCACGGTGCCCGGGGTCGCGGACGACGCCGGCGAAGGAGGGTTGCTCGGCGTGGCGCTGTCCCCGACGTGGACGCGCGACCACCTCGTCTACGCCTACCTGACCACGGCGACCGACAACCGCGTGGTGCGCTTCACCTGGAGCGGCGGTACCGGCATCGGCCGTGTCCAGCCGATCTTCACCGGCATCCCGAAGGCACCCAACCACGACGGCGGCAGGCTCGCGTTCGGCCCCGGCGGCCTGCTCTACGTGACCGCGGGCGACGCCCTGCAGCCCACGCGCGCCCCCGATCCGTCCTACCTCGGCGGCAAGGTCCTCCGCATGACGGCGACGGGCGCCCCCGCACCGGGCAATCCGTATCCCGGATCGGTGGTCTTCACCAAGGGGCACCGCAACCCCCAGGGCCTCGCGTGGGGCCCGGACGGGACGCTGTACGAGTCGGAGTTCGGGCAGTCCGCCGAGGACGAGGTCAACGCTCTCGTCGCCGGCGCCGACTACGGCTGGCCCGTCGACGAGGGGACGCTCGGCCCCCACCGCCCGGGGCTGACCGAGCCGCTGCTCACCTGGCCGACCGACGACGCCTCCCCGTCCGGTCTGGCCTACGCCGGAGGGTCGTTGTGGCTCGCGACGCTGCAGGGCCAGCGTCTCTACCGGATCCCGGTGCTCTCGGGCGGCCGGTTGGGTTCGCCCACCTCGGTGCTGACCCGGGAGTTCGGGCGCCTGCGCACAGTGGCGCGGGCGCCGGACGGGGCGCTCTGGGTGACGACGTCCAACCGCGACGGCCGCGGCGACCCGGTCGCGGCCGACGACCGCGTCATCCGCATCCCGCTGACCGGGTGAGGCAGCCGGCCCACCCCGACCTGGATCGCCACCACCGCGGCGAGCAGCGCCACCGCGCCGATGCCGTCGGCCCACCAGTGGTTGCCGGTCGCGACGACGACGTAGGTGGTGAGGACCGGGTAGCCCAGCGCGAACCATCTCCACGGGCTGGTGCCGATGACGACGACCCCCGCGCCCACGATGAACGCCCAGCCCACGTGGACCGAGGGCATCGCCGACAGCTGATCGGAGCCGAGGGCGCCGATCGCGTACACCGACTGCCCGTAGTGCGCGGCGACGTCGGTGAAACCCCGACCGGGAAGCAGCCGCGGCGGCGCGACCGGGATCAGCTGGATGAGCAGGGACGCGGCCGTGAAGACGATGATCGTCATCCGGACGAAGGCATACCGCTCGCGGTGGCGCAGGAAAAGCCAGAAGAGGAACGCGAACAGCATCGCGAAGTGCAGCGACGCGTAGTACAGGTTGGCGGCCTGGCCGAGCAGGGGATGGGCCAGCAGCGGCCCCTGCAGGTCGGCCTCGTCGGGCAGGCGCCAGTCCCGCTCGGCGCGCGCGATCCAGTTCGCCCGGGAGAACGCCCCGGCCGTGTTCCCACCGGCGAGCGTCCCCGCGAACTGCCACAGCGCGTACAGCACCCCGATCACGCCCGCCTCGTGCACGAACGGCGCGAGCGCCCGGCCCCGGCCGCCGCCCCGCAGCCGCAGGAGCAGGCCCGCGGCCAGCAGCACCACCGAGAGCACCCCGGCCTGCGACCAGGTCAGCTGCAGGTTCGGCACCCGGCCACCCTAACGAGCCGGCCCGAGGCCCGTCGGTGTCGCCCGCATCAGCGCAGCCGCACGCCGGCCAGCTGGGTCGCCTGGGCGACGAGCCGGCCGGTGGAGTCCCAGACCAGGCAGGTCTCGTCGACCCGTCCGGCGTCGATGATGCCGGCCCGTTGCGTCACCAGCAGGGGGCCCGGCGCCGGGAGGGCGCGGACGTAGCCGGTCAGCTCCAGTGTCGGTACCCACCCGGTCGACCCGAGGTCGAGCGTGGCCGGGGGCAGCGCGTCGATCGCGTACAGCAACGACATCGCGTCGAAGGGTTCGTCCTCGGGCAGGCTCATCCAGCCGCGCAGTTCGTTGTTCCCGCCCGGGCGTCCGCGGGCGAACCCCAGACCCGCCGGGTCCAGCCGGATGTCGACGTGGCCCATGATCGTCGCGGCGACGCCGTCGGGTGTGGTGGGCAGGACCCGGACGCAGCCCTCGCGGGGAGTGACCTCCGGCGCCGGTACGGAGCTCCAGCCGGCGGCGGTCTCCGGATCGAGGTTGCCGACCGTGAGCAGTGTCTCCACACAGGCCGCCGCGCCCTGGGCCAGCCGGGCCCTAACCTGACTGGCGTTGCGGCCGTGGCGGAGGACCTCGACCTCCACCACGACCGGCCCCGGTTTCGGGGCGGCGAGGTAGTGGGCGCTTGCCGCCAGCACGTGCGGATGATCCGGCGTGGCCGCCGTCGCCGCACGGCCGATCACGGCCAGCAGGTAGCCGCCGTTGGGATTGCCGGCGATCGTCCAGTCCGGGCTGATCTCGGCGCTGTAGCGGCCGGTGGCCAGCGGCGACACGGCCGACACCGCGCTGAACGTGCTCATCGGGTGGCTCCTCCTGTCCGTCGGGCGCGAACCGCCCACCGCACGATCCAACACCGCCCGGCCTCGTAGGCTCGCCCTGGGTGAGGCAGGTCATCGAGGTGGCGGGAGCGGCATGGCTGAGCGACGAGTGGGGGCATCCGTGCGGGCGCGGGTGCGCGTGATCGACGACGGTGCCGCCGTGATCAAGCGCGACGACCTCGCGACCGAGGAGCCGCTGGAGATCCGGCTCGCGGCAGGTGCCGAGCGGCGGACCGTGGCCGTGACGATGCGCACACCGGGGCACGACTTCGAGCTCGCGGCCGGATGGCTTGCCGCCGAGGGCGTCCTGTCGAGCGTCGACGACCTCGCCCAGGTCGACTACTGCACGGACATGGACGTCCCCGCCGAGCAGCAGTACAACGTCGTCACCGCCACGCTCCGGGCAGCCGCACTGCCCGAGCTCGACACCCTGGACCGGCACAGCTACACCTCCAGTGCCTGCGGGGTGTGCGGCAAGGCCAGCATCGAGGCTCTGGCCGTCCAGTTCGCCCCCGTCACGGCCGACTACACGCTCTCGGTCGAGACGCTGTACGCCCTGCCCGACGCGCTGCGCGCCGCCCAGGGCGTCTTCGCCAGGACCGGGGGCATCCACGCGGCGGGCCTGGCCGGGCTGGACGGCACGATCTCCGTGGCCCGCGAGGACGTGGGGCGCCACAACGCGGTCGACAAGGTCATCGGCAACCGGCTGCTGGCCGGCGAGCTGCCCGCGCGCCGGAACGTGCTCGTCGTCAGCGGGCGGACGTCCTTCGAGATCGTGCAGAAGGCGGTGGGAGCGGGGATCGGCATCGTCGCGGGGGTGTCCGCACCGTCGAGCCTCGCGGTCTCCCTGGCCGAGGAGTTCGGCGTGACGCTGGTCGGGTTCCTGCGCGGCCGTCGGGCGAACGTCTACACCCACATGGACCGGATCGGCGTATGAGCGGCTTCGATGCGATCGTGCTCAGCGGTGGCGGGTCCTCGCGGCTCGGGCGCGACAAGCTGCGCGAGCTGGTCGGCGAGCGGACGCTGCTGGCGCGGGTGACCCTCGCCGTGGACGACGCGCAGCGGGTGATCGTGGTCGGCGACCCCTCCGGGGCGAGCCGGTGCGACATCGCCGTGTCCGAGCAGCCGTCGGGCGGGGGGCCGGTCGCGGCGATCGCCGCGGGGCTGGCGGAGGTGGGTGCCGACGTCGTGGTCGTCGTCGCCGGCGACCTCCCGTTCCTCACGCCTACCGCCGTCGACGAGCTGTGCCGTGCCCTCGACGAGCACGGGGTGGACGTCGCGGTGGCCGTGGACGACGAGGACCGCGAACAGCCGTTGCTCGCGGCGTGGCGCGCCGATCGCCTGCGGGCAGCCGTGGACGGGGTCGGGCTCCCCGACGGGGCGGCCATGCGGGCGGTCCTCCGCGGAGCGACCACTCAGGTCAGGGTGAGCCTCGGCGGGGACCCCGTGCCCTGGTGGGACTGCGACACGCCCGAGGAACTGGCGATGGCCCGCGCGTGGGCCGCCGGAGGGAGCACGCGATGACGCTGGAGGAGTGGGCCGACCTGGTCACCGCCGACCTGGGGCTCGCGCCCGATCCGGGTCGCAGTGCCCACGTCCGCGACGTCATCCTCGACCTGGCCCGCGATGCCGCCCATGGGGTCGCGCGCCCGGCGGCGCCGCTGACCACGTTCCTGCTCGGGGTGGCCGTGGGGGGCGGCCGCGACCTGGACGACACGGCCGCCCGGATCCGCGCGCTGATACCGCCGCCCGATCCGGACGCGGAACCCGTGCGGCCGCGGAGCTGAGCGTGGACGTGACGATCACCGGACCGAGGGTCGTCCTGCCGTCTGTCTTCGACGTGACCGGCTTCGCCACCGACGCCGTGGTCGATGCGAACGTCGCGCTGGCCGGGCTGGTGGCGGCGCGGAACGGGACCGAACCCTCGGCGGTCACCGTGGACCGGCGCCAGGCGTGCGCCGCATTCCTGTCCGAGGCGCTGTTCCGGCCCGTCGGATGGGAGCGCCCGGGTGTCTGGGACGCGCTGTCGGGTGTGTACCGCACCCGGGACGGCTGGATCCGGCTGCACACGAACTACTCCTCCCACCGGGCCGCGGCTGTGGCGGTCCTCGATGTGGGGGAGGATCGCGCCGCCGTCGAGCGCGCGGTCGCCGACCGGGCCGCGACCGAGCTGGAATCCGCAGTCGTCGCGGCGGGCGGGTGCGCGGCGGAACTCCGCTCCGCCGCGGCCTGGGCGACTCACCCGCAGGGCCGCGCCACCCGTGCCACGCCGGCGGTGTCGGCCCTGCAGGTCGGCGGCGGCGGCAGCGCCTCGCGGTCAGGCCCCTTCGGTGACGCGACCCGCGGGCGCCCGGGTGCTGCGTTGACCGGCCTCCGCGTCCTCGATCTGACCAGGGTGCTCGCCGGCCCGGTGTGCACGCGGTTCCTCGCCGCGTACGGGGCGGACGTGCTGCGCATCGACCTGCCCGGCTTCGCCGAGGTTCCCGCGCTCGTCCCCGACGTCACGGCGGGTAAGCGCTGCGCGGCGCTGGACCTGCGCACCGAGCAGGGCCGACGCCGGTTCGAGCGGCTCGTCGGCCAGGCGCACGTGCTGGTCCACGGGCTGCGGCCGGGCGTGCTGGCCGGGCTGGGCTTCGACGAGGAGACGCTGGTCTCCCTGAACCCCTCCCTCGTCACGGCACAGATCGACGCCTACGGCTGGGACGGCCCTTGGCGCCGCCGGCGCGGATTCGACAGCCTCGTCCAGATGAGCTGCGGAATCGCCGACGCGACGTCACCCGACGGTGACGCACCGGGCGCCCTGCCGTGCCAGGCGCTCGACCACGGCACCGGGTACCTCACCGCCGCCGCGGTGCTCCGCGCGCTGACCGATCAGCTGCACGGGCACGGCACCTCGATCATCACCGCCAGCCTGATCGGGGCGGCGAACCTGCTGATGCGGCGCCCCGCGGTCGGCGAGCCCGAGGGCGAGCCCGGCTGGTCCGAGGCCGACCTGGTCGCGGCGGACACCGAATGGGGGCCTGCGCTGCGCACCCCCGTCCCGGGGTACATCGCCGGCCTGACACGGCGTTTCGCGGTTGCCGCCGGATCGCTGGGCCGGCACCCGGCGCAGTTCCAGCCGGCCGATCAGTCGATGTAGACGACGCCGTTGGGGGTGTCGAAGGTGACCCCGACCAGGCCGCTGCGGCTGTCCCACTCGTCGTTGTCGACCCAGTGGACGGCCACGTCGTCGACAGGCTGCTCGCCGAGCTCGCCGAGGTAATCAGCCAGGACGGCAGGGTCGCCGGCGATCTCGAGGCCGGCCAGTGCCAGTGCCGATCCGCCCGCGGAGGGCTGATGCGCCTCGTCGGTGAGCCACTGGATGTAGAACGGCAGCTCGGGGTTGTCGGCCAGTTCCTTGACGCCGATCTGCTTCCACTGGAGGTCGAAGCCGTCCGGGCGGCGGCGGTGCCCGTCGACGGCCGCGCGCCCCAGCCGTGCCTCGATCGCCGAGATGTCGGCCACGCTCACCACCCATGCGAACCAGCCGCCGCCGCGCTCGCTGTGCTCGCGGACGGCGCGGCCGAACGGGGAGGACTCGACGGCCGGATGGTCCAGCGCCTCGACGATCTCGACGTACACCCCGCCGGCAAGAGGCAGGACGAAGTTGCGGGTGCCGAAGCGAGGGTGCAGGCCACCGTCGGTGAAGCCGGCTCCGAGCTGCGCACCGATGCGCTGAGCGGTCGCGCCGAGCCCTTCCGGGCCGGCGGCGTAGGACACGTGATCGAGGCGCATCTGGCCATCGTGGCCCATGCCACCGTGCGCTGGGAAACGGGGGCCGCGGTGGGCGGCGTGCCGGAGCTGTGCTAGTCCGCCGTGACGAGCTCGAGCCGGGTGCGCCCGCCGGCGGTGTCGACGGTGGCCGCGCCGAAGCCGACCTCGCGCCAGATCTTGGCGACCGCGGCCGCGTCGGCCACCGTCTCACCGGCGCTGATCCGCTCGACGACCGCGCGGGTGAGCCGCCCCTTCGCGTGCTTGCTGAAGTGGCTGATCACGCCCAGCGACCCACCGGGGCGGCGGGACAGGATGCGGACGTCGATCACGCCGGGGCGCGCCGCGGCGCCGGGGCGCCACATCGACGCGTAGTCCGTCGAGCGCAGGTCCAGGACCGGCTCGTGGCCCAGGGTCGCGGGGAGGACGCGGGTCAGCACGCTCCGCCAGGACGGCCCCACGGCACCGATGCGGGGCAGCACGGTCGAGGCCGGCACGCGGTAGTCCGGGATCGCGTCGGCGCCGCTCAGGACCCCGAAGAGGCCGGAGAAGACGAGGATCGTGGCGTCCGCGACCGCCCGCTGCGCCGCCGTCAGGGTCGAGACGTCGAGGCCGTCGTAGACCACGCCGGCGTAGCGGTCCAGCGCGGCGCGGGTCGGGGACCGGGTGAGCACCGCGTTGGCGGCCAGTGCCGCGTCGGCGACAGCGGGCGGCAGCACGAACGCGCCGACGGCCCTGGCCCGGTTCCCGGCCGCGACGCGTTCGACGGCGGCGGCGAGGCGGCGGCGCTGTGCCCGGAGCGGTGCCGGCCCGAACCCCACCTCGGCCAGCGGCGGCCCGGTGCCTCCCGTGCGCTTGCCTTCACTCGGGGGAAGCAGGATGCGCACGGCGGCGCAGCCTACCGGGGGAGGTGATCGAGCAACCAGCGCGGCTCGGCGACGGCGAGCGCCGTGGGCAGCCGGGCCCGCAGGCCGCGGTCCGCCGTGACGACAAGCACCTGGCCGGGGAGGGACGCGGCGACCTCGACGACCGTGTCGTCGCCGGACCCGGGGGCGGCGACCGCGGTCACGGCGGCCTCCCACCAGCCGGCGCCGGGCGCGTCCAGCGCGACGTCTACGGCGCCCCCTTCGACGACCAGCACGATCCGGGGCAGCAGCCGCGAGAGCCCCAGCGCGAGGATCCCGGTGGGCAGCTCCACCGCGGGGATCCCGTCCCTCGCCAGGGCCACGAGGTCCGTCCGTAGGGCGCGCGTCGCTCCGGCCCGGTCGCGCCACCACCCGTCCGGGCGCGAGCCGATGACGTTGGCGGCATCGATCACGACGGTCAACGGCTCCGGCGTCATCCTCAGCGCGGGCCAGGCGGACGCGAACGCAGGGTGCAACGGCAGGGTGTCCACCTCGGCCAGGTCGCACCAGCGCACGTCCACGCTCTCCCAGTTGGCCGCGTAGGGCACCACGCTCCCGACCGCCCTGGCCACGACGGTGGTGTAGCTCCAGGTGAGGTGATCGGCGACCCAGGTTCCCACCGGGCGGATGTGGTGGGGGAGGATCCCGGCCTCCTCGCGCGCCTCGCGGCTCGCCGTCTCCACCGCGTCCTCGTGGCTGTCGCGGGCGCCGCCGGCCAGCGCCCAGCTCCCGCCCTCGTGGGTGCCGACCGCTCGATGCTGGAGGACGACCTGATCCTCGTCACGCAGCAGGAGTCCGGCGGCGCCGAAGCGTCCCCAGTGGCGATGGCCGAACGCGCAGGTCACCCAGCCGTCACCGTCACCTGCCATGGACCCGTTCTACCGCATGGCGCGCGGGTGCGGCCGGGCGGAGACGGCCGGCCGGTACGGCCGGAGGCGGGAGGGGAGTGGTGACGTCGGCCCGCCTAGTCGCCTCTCGGCGGAAGGCCGCTCTAGGCGGCAGTTGTGGGACCGGGGGCCAGGATCGGGCCGACGCCGTTGACCATTCTACCCGGCGGATCCGGCCTCCCGCCGTCCGACGTCCACGTCCACGGTCCGGCACGGGACGGGAAAAACGGCAACCCGGGCGCCAGTAGGGTGAATGGGTTGGCCCACAGGTCATCCGGACGGCGCACGGTGCCGCCGCCCGGACATCGATCAGGAAGAGGTGTTCGTGCTCGTCGAGGGATTCCCCGCGCAGGTGGCGGGCACCAACTGCTGGGTCGTCGCACCCGGTCCGGGCGAGCAGTGCATCGTCATCGATCCCGGTGTGGGCGTGACCGCCCGGCTCGACGAGGTGATCGCCGAGCACCGCCTGCACCCCGTCGCCGTGCTGCTCACCCACGGCCACCTCGACCACACCTTCTCGGTCCTGCCCGTCTGCCAGGCGCGCGAGGTCCCGGCCTACATCCACCCGGACGACCGCGCGATGATCACCGACCCGTGGGCGAGCATGAACCTGCCGTTCGGCGCACCGATCTTCGGCGTCGGCGGCCTCACGTTCGCCGAGCCCGGAGACGTCCGAGAGCTCGCCGACGGAACGCAGCTGTCCTTAGCCGGGCTGGATGTCCGGGTCACCCACGCCCCTGGCCACACCGGCGGTTCCGTGGTGTTCACCACAGCGGCCGACACTCCGGTCATGTTCAGCGGTGACGTGCTCTTCGCCGGATCCATCGGGCGCATGGATCTCCCCGGCGGATCCGAGGAGGCGATGGCGCTCACCCTGCGGCAGGTCATCCTCCCCAGCGCCGACGACACGGTCGTGCACCCCGGGCACGGCCCCTCCACCACGATCGGCCGGGAGCGCCGCATCAACCCCTACCTGGCAGGAATCTGAGTCAGTGGCCACCACCAGACCCACGCCCTTGAGCGGCTTCCCCGAGCTGCTGCCCGCCCAGCGCGCCGTCGAGCAGCGCGTGCTGGACCAGCTGCGGACCACCTTCGAACTGCACGGGTTCGCCTCCGTGGAGACCCGCGCCGCCGAGCCGCTGGACCAGCTGCTGCGCAAGGGTGAGATCGACAAGGAGGTGTACGTCCTGCGGCGCCTGCAGGCAGAGGACTCCGCGCAGGACTCCGGCCTCGGCCTGCACTTCGACCTCACCGTCCCCTTCGCTCGCTACGTGCTCGAGCACGCCGGGAAGCTCGAGTTCCCGTTCCGCCGCTACCAGATCCAGAAGGTGTGGCGCGGGGAGCGGCCGCAGGAGGGGCGCTACCGCGAGTTCACCCAGGCCGACATCGACATCGTCGCCCGGGATGTGCTGCCGTTCCACCACGACATCGAGGTGACGCGGGTGATGGCCGAGGCGCTGGGTGCCCTGCCCGTCCCTCCGCTCCGGCTGCAGGTGAACAACCGCCGCCTGATGGAGGGCTTCTTCCTGGGGATCGGCGCACCGGACGTCGCCGCGGTCATGCGGGTCATCGACAAGATCGACAAGGTGCCGGCGGCGACGATCGGCGAACTGCTCGTCTCCGACGCGGGACTGACCACGTCGCAGGCCGCGCTCTGCCTCTCGCTGGCCGAGATCCGCACCACCGACACGTCCTTCGTCGATCGGGTACGCGCCCTGGGCGTCGAGCACGAACTGCTCGACCAGGGCCTCACCGAACTGGCCGAGGTGGTGGCCGGGTGCGCGTCCCTGCAGAGCGACCGGGTCATCGTCGAAGCCGATCTGCGGATCGCGCGCGGCCTGGACTACTACACCGGCACCGTCTTCGAGACGCGGATGAGCGGATTCGAGAGCCTCGGATCGATCTGCTCGGGCGGGCGGTACGAGTCGCTGGCCAGCGACGGCCGGACCACGTATCCCGGCGTCGGCATCTCCCTCGGTGTGACCCGCATGCTCGTGCCGCTGCTGGCCCGCGGCGTGCTGGCCGGCAGCCGGTCCGTGCCGTCCGTCGTCCTCGTCGCGCTGCCCGACGAGGACGCCCGCCCGGCGTGTGACGGCATCGCGCGCTCGCTGCGGGCGCGGGGAATCGCGACGGAGATCGCCCCGACCGCGCAGAAGTACGGCAAGCAGATCCGCGTCGCCGAGCGGCGCGGGATCCCGTTCGTCTGGTTCCCACCGGCCGGGGACGGGACCGCCGGTCACGAGGTCAAGGACATCCGAACCGGTGATCAGGTCGCGGCCGACCCGGAGACCTGGTCGCCCCCGGCCGAGGACCTGCACGTGCAGGTCGTCAGCACCCCGCCCGTCAGTACCCCGCACGCCACCAGCAAGGAGAAGTTGTGATCCGCACCCATGAGGCCGGGACGCTGCGCGCGTCCGACGCCGGAACGACCGTCACGCTGGCCGGCTGGGTCGCCCGCCGCCGCGACCACGGCGGGGTGGCGTTCATCGATCTCCGGGACGCCTCCGGCAGCGTGCAGGTCGTGATCCGCGAGGACGCGATCGCCCACGACCTGCGCGCCGAGTGGTGCGTGAAGGTCGTGGGAGACGTGCGCGTACGCCCCGCGGGCAACGCCAACGCCGCGCTGCCGACCGGCGACATCGAGGTCGACGCGACGAGCCTGGAGGTGCTGAGCCAGGCCGCGCCCCTGCCCTTCCCGCTGGACGACCAGTCGACGGTCGGCGAGGAGGCCCGCCTGCGCTACCGCTACCTCGACCTGCGCCGCCCCGCGCCCGCCGCGGCCCTGCGCCTGCGCAGCAAGGTGAACCAGGCCGCCCGGAACACCCTCCTCGACGACGGTTTCGTCGAGATCGAGACCCCGACGCTGACCCGCTCGACGCCGGAGGGGGCGCGGGACTTCCTCGTGCCCGCCCGCCTGCAGCCGGGCAGCTGGTACGCGTTGCCGCAGTCGCCACAGCTGTTCAAGCAGCTGTTGATGGTGGCCGGGATGGAGCGGTACTTCCAGATCGCGCGGTGTTACCGCGACGAGGACTTCCGCGCCGACCGTCAGCCCGAGTTCACCCAGCTCGACATCGAGATGAGCTTCGTCGACCAGGACGACATCATCGCCCTCGCCGAGCGGGTCCTCACCGCGCTCTGGAAGCTCATCGGGTACGACATCGCCACCCCGATCGCCCGGATGACCTACGCCGAGGCGATGCGCCGCTACGGTTCGGACAAGCCCGACCTGCGCCTGAAGACCGAGCTGGTGGAGTGCACCGACTACTTCGCCGAGACGCCGTTCCGGGTGTTCCAGGCTCCCTACGTCGGTGCCGTGGTCATGGCCGGCGGCGCGTCCCAGCCGCGCAAGCAGCTCGATGCCTGGCAGGAATGGGCCAAGCAGCGGGGCGCGCGGGGGCTGGCGTACGTGCTGGTCGGCGAGGACGGCGAACTCGGCGGTCCGGTCGCCAAGAACCTCTCCGAGAGCGAGCGTGCGGGGCTGGCCGCCCACGTGGGCGCCCGCCCCGGTGACTGCATCTTCTTCGGCGCCGGCCCCGTGACGTCCTCCCGCGCCCTGCTGGGTGCGGCCCGGCTGGAGATCGGCCGCCGGCTGGGGCAGATCGACGCCTCCGCCTGGGAGTTCGTGTGGATCGTGGACGCCCCGCTGTTCGAGCCGGCCAGTGACGCGGTGGCCAGCGGCGACGTGGCCGTCGGGTCCGGCGCGTGGACGGCCACGCACCACGCCTTCACCTCGCCCAAGCCCGAGTCGCTGGACACCTTCGACACCGACCCCGGCTCGGCGCTGGCCTACGCCTACGACATCGTCTGCAACGGCAACGAGATCGGCGGCGGGTCGATCCGTATCCACCGCCGCGACGTGCAGGAGCGGGTCTTCGCGATCATGGGCCTGTCCCAGGCCGAGGCGCAGGAGAAGTTCGGATTCCTGCTCGACGCGTTCAACTACGGCGCGCCGCCGCACGGCGGGATCGCCTTCGGATGGGACCGCATCTGCGCGCTGCTGTCGGGCACCGATTCGATCCGCGACGTCATCGCCTTTCCGAAGACCGGCGGCGGCTTCGACCCGCTCACGTCCGCGCCGGCCGCGATCACCGCGGAGCAGCGCAAGGAAGCCGGGATCGACTTCGTCCCGCCGCCGGCCACCGCGGGCGCGTCGACGGACTGACGCCGTCGGCGGGACGGCTGGCCTGCGGCGCCTCAGCCGCCCGCGGGCAACGCGACGGCCACTCCGGACACGGTGATCCCGGAGCCGGGCGCCGCGGCGATGTCCACGTCGAGCCGGCTCGGGCGGCCCATGTCGCTGCCCTGATGGACGGTGATCCGGGCGGGCAGCGGCACCAGGTCGAGGTCCCTCAGGTACCCGCCGAAGGCTGCCGCTGCCGCGCCGGTCGCCGGATCCTCGACCACACCACCGGGCGGGAAGGGGTTGCGCGCATGGAACGTCACCGGGTCCGAACGCCAGACCAGGTCGACCGTCGTCCACCCGGCGCGCGCCATGAGGGCGTCGAGCAGCGGGTAGTCGTAGTCCAGCGCGCCCAGGCGCTCGCGCGTGGCCGCGGCGATGACCGGGTGGAACGCTCCGGCGTACGCGACCCTCGGCGGGAGCGACGGATCGAGGTCCGACGGCGCCCAGCGCAGGGCCGACAGCAACTCGCCGAGCAAAGGCGCGGCGATGGGCGCGACCCGCGGCGGGACGCTCGTCAGGGCGGCGGTGAGGCGGCCGTCCGGCCCGAGGTCGGTGCCGACCTGCACCAGCCCCGCCCGGGTGGAGTAGGTCAGCGTGCCCGGGCCGTGGCGTTCGGCGAAGGCGACCGCGGAGGCGATCGTGGCATGTCCGCAGAACGGCACCTCCGCGCGCGGGCTGAAGTACCTCACGTCGACGTGGCCGGCCCCTGTCGGGACGAGGAAGGCAGTCTCCGAGTACCGGAGGTCGGCGGCGACGGCGAGCATCTGCGCGTCGGTCGCGCCGGTCGCGTCGAGCACGACACCGGCCGGATTCCCCCCGGCGGGATCCGACGAGAACGCCGTGTAGCGCAGGATCTCCACCGGAGCACGATATCGACCGCGCCGCTGTCATTGTCGGCCGAGCTACCTAGGGTTGGACCATGACCCTCTTCGATCCGGCCGGTCCGGGGTCCTCGCCGGCCGTGGACGAACCGGACGCCAACGCCCCGCTGGCGGCCCGGATGCGCCCGCGCTCCCTCGACGAGGTGCTCGGGCAGGACCAGCTGCTCGCGCCGGGCTCGCCGCTGCGCCGGCTGGTGGAGGGCGACGCACCGATGTCCCTGATCCTGTTCGGCCCACCCGGCACCGGCAAGACCTCCATCGCCTCGATCGTGTCCGCGTCCGGCAGCCGCCGGCTCGTCGCCCTGTCCGCGCTGAACTCGGGGGTGAAGGAGGTCAGGGCGGTCATCGACCAGGCCCGGCGCGATCTCGGTCACTCGGGCCGGCAGACGGTGCTGTTCATCGACGAGATCCACCGCTTCTCCAAGACGCAGCAGGACTCGCTGCTCGGCGCGGTCGAGGCACGGACGGTCACCCTGGTGGCGGCGACCACGGAGAACCCGTTCTTCTCGATCGTCTCCCCGCTGCTCTCCCGCAGCCTGCTGCTCACCCTCGCCCCACTCACCGACGCCGACGTCGGTCGCCTGGTCGACCGCGCGCTCACCGACCCGCGCGGCCTCGGCGGCGCGCAGACCCTCGACGCCGATGCGCGCGAGCACCTCGTCCGGCTCGCCCAGGGCGATGCCCGGCGGGCGCTGACGGCGCTGGAGGCGGCAGCGGGCAGCGCGGCCGCGTCCGGGCGCACCGCGATCGACCTGGCCACCGTCGAACAGGCCGTCGACACTGCCGCGCTGCGCTACGACCGCGACGGCGACCAGCACTACGACGTCATCAGCGCCTTCATCAAGTCGATCAGAGGCTCCGACGTGGACGCCGCACTGCACTACCTGGCCCGGATGATCGAGGCCGGGGAGGACGCGCGCTTCATCGCCCGCCGCCTGGTCGTCCACGCCTCCGAGGACGTCGGCCTGGCCGATCCGACGGCGCTGCTCGCCGCCACGGCCGCCGCCCAGGCAGTCGCCCTCATCGGCATGCCGGAGGCGCGCATCAACCTGGCCCAGGCGACCATCCACCTCAGCCTGGCGCCCGAAGTCCAACGCCGTCGTCACGGCCATCGACCAGGCCCTCGCCGACGTGCGCGCGGGACTCGGCGGGCCGGTGCCGCCGGCCCTGCGCGACGGGCACTACGCCGGATCGGCCCGGCTCGGGCACGCCCAGACGCTACCGCTACCCGCACGACCGACCCGGCGGGCGTGGTGACCCAGCAGTACCCGCCGGACGCCCTGCTGGGCGCCCGCTACTACGCCCCGACCGCGCGCGGGGCCGAACGCCAGCCTCCAGGAGCGCGCGGCCGCGATCCGTGCGATCGTCCGCGGTGAGGATCCGCCGAAGGCGTAAGGGGTCAGCGTCGGAAAGGCCGAACAGGTAGGGTCCGGATGCGTTGCTGCGCTTATGTCTGACGAGGAGGAACACCCGTGTCCGCTGGAGCTATCGCTGCGCTGATCGCAGCCGGAGCCCTGGTGCTGCTGGTGCTGCTGCTGGCCATCCCGCTGCTGAAGCTGGGGCGGACGCTGGACGAGGCGACACTGGCGATCCGCAAGACCCAGGAGGGCGCCGTCCCGTTGCTCGCCGACGCGCAGAACACCATCAAGGGCGTGAACGCCCAGCTCGACCAGGTCGACGGCATCACCAAGGGCGTCGGTTCGATCACCGCGAACGCCGCCGCGCTGTCCTCGATCGTCTCCAGCAGCGTCGGCAGCCCGCTCATCAAGGTCGCGGCGTTCAGCTACGGGGTCCGGCGCTCGGTCTCCAAGCGCCGTGACGCGGAGCGGGAGCGCGCCACCCGGCAACGGCACCGGGCCTCCCGCCGTCGGAAGGCCTGATCGGTATGCGCAGGCTGTTCTGGCTCGGCATCGGCCTGGCGCTCGGCGCCCTGATCTTCCGCCGCCTGTCCCGGGCCGCGCAGCAGCTGACGCCGACCGGCGTCGCCCACACCCTGGGCGAGGCGATCGCCGGCCTCAGCGACGCGGTGCGCGACTTCGCCGACGACGTCCGTGAGGGCATGCACGAACACGAGGCCGCCCTGCGCGAGGGCGCCGAACTCGACGGCGGGCATCTCGGTCGCTGAGCCCGTGCCCGCCCACCACCACCATCCCGCAACCCCCCACCCGGGTCACCCGGGCGCGAAAGGCCGGCACCTATGAAGACCGCCGAGATCAAGCGACGGTTCCTGAGCCACTTCGAGCGGCAGGGTCACACCGTCGTCCCCAGCGCGCCGTTGCCCTTCGACGACCCCAACCTGCTGTTCGTCAACGCCGGCATGGTGCAGTTCGTCCCGTATTTCATCGGCCAGCAGGCCGCCGCCGTGGTCGCGGGCCACGAGCGTGCAGAAGTGCATCCGGACCCAGGACATCGACGAGGTCGGCAAGACCACGCGGCACGGCACGTTCTTCCAGATGAACGGCAACTTCTCCTTCGGCGACTACTTCAAGGAGGACGCGATCAGGTTCGCCTGGTCGCTGTCGACGAATCCGGTCGCCGACGGCGGCTTCGGGTTGGACCCCGAGCGCATCTGGGCGACCGTCTATCTCGACGACGACGAGGCGATCGGGATCTGGCACGACGTGATCGGCCTGCCGATGGAGCGGATCGTGCGCCGCGGCATGGACGACAACTTCTGGTCGATGGGCATCCCGGGACCGTGCGGGCCGTGCAGCGAGCTGTACTACGACCGCGGCCCCGACTACGGCATGGAGGGCGGCCCCGAGGTCGACGAGGACCGTTACATGGAGTTCTGGAACCTCGTCTTCATGCAGAACGAGCGCGGCGGCTCCACCGGGCCCGGCAAGAGCGACTTCGAGATCCTCGGCGAGCTGCCCAACAAGAACATCGACACCGGCATGGGCATGGAGCGGATGGCCGCCCTGCTGCAGGGCGTCGACAACCTCTACGAGATCGACGAGACGCGCCCCATCCTGGACCGCGCGGCCGAGCTCACGGGCAAGCAGTACGGCCTGCACTCCGGGCATGCGGCCAGCGAGTCCCACCCCGACGACGTCCGGTTGCGGGTCATCGCCGACCACACCCGCACCGCGCTCATGCTCATCGGCGACGGCGTCACCCCGTCCAACGAGGGGCGCGGGTACGTGCTGCGGCGCATCCTGCGTCGCACGATCCGCTCGATGCGGCTGCTGGGCTACGACGACAGGGCGCTGCCGGAGCTGTTCCCCGTCGCGCGCGACTGCATGAGCCCGTCCTACCCCGAGCTGGCCACCGACTACGAGCGCATCGCGATGATCGCCTACGCGGAGGAGGAGACGTTCCGGCGCACGCTGGCCGCCGGGACGACGATCCTGGACAACGTCGTCGCCGAGACCAGGGCCGCCGGTGGCTCCACGGTGGCCGGCGCGCAGGCGTTCCAGCTGCACGACACCTACGGTTTCCCGATCGATCTCACCCTGGAGATGGCCGCCGAGCAGGGACTGGCCGTCGACGAGGCGGGATTCCGGCGCCTCATGGCCGAGCAGCGGGACCGGGCCAAGGCCGACTCCAAGGCGAACAAGACCGCGCACGCGAACAACCCCGCCTACCGCGAGTTGCGGGCAGCCGGGGCCACCGAGTTCCTCGCCTACGAGCGGCTCACCTCCGAGGCGACGATCCGCGGCGTGCTGCGCGACGGCGTCGCGGTCAGCGGCGCGACCGCGGGGGACTCCGTCGAGATCGTCCTGGACCGGACGCCGTTCTACGCCGAGTCCGGCGGGCAGATCGCCGACGAGGGTGTGATCGTCGGTGTCAACGGCGCGCACCTGCGGGTGGTGGACGTGCAGCGCCCGGTCAAGGGCCTGATCGTGCACCACGTCCTCGTGGAGTCCGGCGAGGTGATGGTGGGCGAGGAGGTGCTGGCCGAGGTCGACCCGGAGTGGCGGATCTCCGCCCGCCAGGCGCACTCGGGCACCCACATCGTGCACGCCGCCCTGCGCCAGGTGCTGGGCCCGTCGGCGCTGCAGAGCGGCTCGTACAACAAGCCCGGCTACCTGCGGCTGGACTTCGCCTGGGGCTCGGCGCTCGACCCGCGACCCGCGCGCGGACATCGAGGAGGTGTCCAACCAGGCGCTGCGCGCCGACCTGCCCGTCGAGGTGCGCTACATGCCGCTGGCCCGAGGCCCGGGCGTTCGGCGCGCTGGCGCTGTTCGGCGAGACCTACGACGAGGAGGTCCGGGTCGTCGAGATCGGCGGCGCCGTGGTCGCGCGAGCTGTGCGGTGGCACCCACGTCGAGCACTCCTCGCAGGTCGGCGCGATCACGGTGCTCGGCGAGGCCTCGGTCGGCGCCGGCGTGCGCCGCGTGGAGGCCTACGTCGGGCTGGAGGCGCTGCGCTACCTGGCCACCGAGCGGGCGCTGCTCGACCGCTGTCGCGACATCGCTGAAGGTGCCCAGCGCCGAGGTGCCCGAGCGGGTCGCCGCGCTGGTCGAGCGGCTGCGGTCGGTGGAGAAGGAGCTCGAGCGCAGCCGGGTGGCGGCGGTGCTGGCCCGGGCCGGAGAGCTCGCGGCCGCGGGCGCGAGGAGGTCGCGGGGTGCAGGCTCGTCGCGGTCACCGCGCCCGGCCGGGCGTCACCGGCGACGACCTGCGCAGCGCTGGCCGTCGACGTCCGCGGCCGGCTGGACCAGGGCACGCCCGGCGGTGGTCGTCGCTCACCTCCGACGTCGACGGTGCGGCGCACTTCGTCGCCGCGGTGAACGAGGCGGCGCAGGCGAGGGGGCTGTCGGCGGGCGAGCTGGTCGCGACCTTCGCGCCGGTGCTCGGTGCGCGCGGCGGCGGCAAGGCCGATCTCGCCCAGGGTGCCGGCGGCGACAGCGGCAAGCTGCCTGCGGCGTTCGACGCCGTCCGCGCCCAGCTCACCGGCTCCTGAGCGGTTCGGTGGGCTCGGGCGTGCGGCGATGACGCAGAACGGCGTGTGGTTGTGCGTCGACGTCGGGACGGTCCGCGTCGGCGTTGCCCGCAGCGATCCGCGAGGGGTGCTCGCCGTGCCCGTCGTGACCCTGCAGCGGGACAAGAAGCGCGACTCCGACATCGATCAGCTCGCGCTGCTCGCCGAGGAGTATGAGGCGGTCGGTGTCGTCGTCGGTCTGCCGAAGACGCTCGGCGACAGGCACGGTGCGAGTGCGCAGTTGGCGGCGAATTATGGCGAAAAGATCCGTCGCAGGATTGCCGGAATCACTGTGGTTTTCAGCGATGAACGGCTCTCCACGGTGAGTGCAACGCGTACGCTCTCCGAACGCGGCGTGCGAGGTCCGGCCAGCCGTGCGGTGATCGATCAGGTCGCTGCGGTAGAGATCCTGCAGCATTGGCTGGACGCCCGAACCGCTCGCCGAGCGGATCTCGACCAGGCGGAGGACGCGTGAGCAGGGACGACCGCGAGGACGGGAACGATCTTGCCGTCGACTTGTTCGGCGAGCCCGGTCCCAGCCGGCCCAGTACGCCACAGCCCCGGCGCGCCGACCGTCATCGCGGCAACCGTCGCCGCAAGCGCCGCAGCCGCGTCGTCCCGCTGATCTCCTTCATCCTCGTCCTGGCGCTCATCGGCAGCGGCTGGATCGTCGCCCGCCGGGTGATCGACCACTTCAGCGCCAAGGACTACGCGGGCACCGGGACCGGCTCGGTGGTCGTCGAGATCAAGACCGGCGACACCTCCAGCCAGATCGGCTCGACGCTGACCGGGGACGGTGTCGTCGCCTCCCAGCGCGCGTTCGTCGACGCGGCGAACAGGAGCGGCCGGTCCCAGGACTTCCAGGCCGGATTCTTCGCGATGCGCCTGCACATGTCCGCGCAGAGCGCCGTGTCACTCCTGCTGGACCCCAACTCCCGCGTCTCCAACCGGGTCACCGTGATCGAGGGCAGGACGGTCGCCGAGATCCTCCCGCTCCTGGCTGCGAAGCTGCAGATCCCGCTGGCGGACCTGCAGGCGGCCGCGGCCCAGCCGGCGCAGCTCGGCCTCCCCGACGGGTACACGGAGAAGTCCGACTCCTATGCCCAGAAGTCCGTCGAGGGGTTCCTCTTCCCGCAGACGTACGAATTCGATCCCGACGTGAGCGCGACGGACGCGTTGCAGGACCTGACTGCGCAGTTCGGAACCGTCGTCCGCTCCCTGAACTTCACGGCCGATGCGGCCAAGCTCCACGTGACTCCGTACGAGGCGCTGACGATCGCCTCCATGATCGAGGCGGAGACGGTCTCCGACGCCGACCGGTCGAAGGTGGCGCGGGTCATCTACAACCGCCTGGCCAAGAAGATGAATCTGGGCTTCGACTCGACGAGCGCCTACGGCCTCGAGATCGAGGGCAAGGACCCCAAGACCGTTACCTACAGGGAGAAGTCGCCTTACAACACGCGTCTGTACCCGGGGCTGCCGCCGACGCCGATCGACAACCCGGGTGAGAAGTCCATGGCTGCCGCGGTGAATCCGGCTGCCGGCAACTGGCTGTACTTCGTCAACAAGGACGCGGCCGGCGACCTGTTCTTCACCGACAACTACCAGGCGTTCCTCGTGGCGTCGGCGAAGTGCGTCGCCGAGCACTGGGGCTGCACCTGAGCGGCGGCAGCGGCGCACGGGCCCGGCGCGCTGCGGTCCTCGGCCGTCCGGTCGCGCACTCGCTCTCGCCGCGGCTGCACAACGCCGCGTACGCCGCGCTGGGGTTGGACGGCTGGACGTACACCGCGCTGGACTGCGGCGAGGACGAGCTACCCGCCCTGCTCGCCGGGTGCGGGCCCGAGTGGGCGGGCTTCTCGGTGACCATGCCGCTCAAGCGCTGCGCCCTGGAACTGGCCTCGTCCGTCAGCCGGTCGGCCGCGGCCGTCGGGGCAGCCAACACGCTGCTCCCTCTGGGCGACGGCGGCTGGCGCGCGGACAACACCGACGTCATCGGGATCCGTACCGCGCTCGGGTCGGCCGGACGCGGCGGCGACGCCGTGACGGGCCCCGTGGTGATCCTCGGTGCCGGCGGGACCGCGCAGGCCGCGATCGTGGCGCTGGCCGGTCTCGGTCTCACCGAGGTCAGCGTGCTCGTCCGCGCGGTGTCGCGCACCGGTGAGGTCCGGTCCACGGCCGACCGCAACGGGGTCACGCCGACCGTTCTGGAGCTGGGCAGCCGCGGCGCGGATGCGGCCCTGCGGTCGGCTGCGCTGGTCCTCGCCACCCTTCCCGCGCACGCCGCGGACTCCCTCGCCGACCGGACCTGGCCGGCGCGACCGGTCCTGCTGGACGCGGTGTACGTGCCGTGGCCGACGCTGCTCGCCCGGTCCGTGCAGGAAGGTGGCGGCGTGGCCGTCGGCGGCACCGAGATCCTGCTGCACCAAGCCGCGGCGCAGGTCACCCTCATGACCGGCCGGGACGCCCCTGTGGACGAGATGCGGAGCGCGCTGTCCGTTTCGGGTTGACTGACCGGCATGTCCTGGTCCGCCGCCGCCGTGATCGCCGCCCTCGCCGCAGCTCTCGGAGCGGTGCCGGTTGCCGGGATCAGCGTGACGGCGCCCGACCGCGCCTCGGGGCGCCGGCGGCTTCGTGGACGGGTCAGCCGCGTCCGCGTGGGCGTCGCCGGGGTGCTGCTCGCGGGTGCCGTCACCGCAGCGGCGCGGGCCGCCGGGCGGACGGCGTCCCTGCCCGGATGGCTCCTGCTCGCCTTAGTGCTGGTGCCGCTGGCGATCGCCGACGTGGAGCACCACCGCCTGCCGGATCGGCTGCTGCTTCCGGGCGGCGCCGCGGCCGTGGCCTCGCTGCTCGTGGCCGCGGCCGTGGAGGGGGCCGCTGCCCGCGGCGGAAGGGCTGTGCTGGCCGGTGCCGTCGTGCTGACGGCGTTCCTGGCGCTCACCGTGCTGGCGCCGGGCGCCCTCGGGATGGGCGACGTGAAGCTGCTGGGTTTGCTGGCCGTGTTCCTCGGCTGGCAGGGCTGGGGCGCTGTCCTCGACGGCATCCTGGCCGGCTTCGTGATCGGCGCGGGCGCAGCCGCCGTCCTGCTGGCCACCCGCCGAGCGCACCTGCGCAGCCGGATCGCTTTCGGTCCGTCACTGATGGCCGGCGCGCTTCTCGTCGCCGCCGTCAGCGCCTAGCTCGCCCGGACGTGCGCCGGCACAACACGCTGGAACGGTGATGCGAGAATGACAGGCGTGTTGCGATGGATCACCGCCGGCGAGTCGCACGGCCCTGCCCTCGTGGGCGTCGTCGACGGTGTGCCCGCGGGAGTCGAGATCACGTCGGCCGACGTCGCCGCGCAACTGGCCCGGCGGCGACTGGGCTACGGCCGCGGCGCCCGGATGAAGTTCGAGCAGGACGAGGTCGAACTGACCGGCGGCGTGCGGCACGGGGTCACCATGGGCGGCCCGGTGGCGATCCGCGTCGGCAACAGCGAGTGGCCCAAGTGGGAGACGGTCATGGCCGCCGACCCCGTGGACGCCGATCTCCTGGCGGCGCAGGCCCGGAACGCCCCGCTGACGCGCCCGCGCCCCGGCCACGCCGACCTCGTCGGCATGCAGAAGTACGACCTGGACGACTCCCGCCCGGTGCTCGAGCGCGCCAGCGCCCGCGAGACGGCGGCGCGGGTCGCGCTGGGCGCCGTGGCGCAGGCGTTCCTGCGCCAGACCGTCGGCGCGGTCGTGCTCAGCCACGTCGTCGGGATCGGTTCGGTGAGCGCGCCTCCCGGCACGGTTCCCGTCCCCGGTGACCTCGACGCGATCGACGCCTCGCCCGTGCGCAGCCTGGACCCGTCGGTCGAGGCGCTGATGATCGCCGAGATCGAGGCAGCCAAGAAGGCCGGCGACACCCTCGGCGGCGTGGTCGAGGTCGTCGTCTACGGCCTGCCGCCAGGCCTGGGCAGCCACGTGCACTGGGATCGCCGGCTGGACTCCCGGCTGGCCGCGGCGCTCATGGGGATCCAGGCGATCAAGGGCGTGGAGGTCGGCGACGGCTTCGAGCTCGCGCGCATCCGCGGGTCGCAGGCCCATGACGAGATCGCCCGCGACGAGGACGCCACCGTGCGACGCCTGTCCGGGCGATCCGGCGGCACGGAGGGCGGGATGACGACCGGTGAGGTGCTGCGGGTCCGCGCGGCGATGAAGCCGATCTCGACCGTCCCTCGCGCGCTGGCGACGATCGACACCGCGACGGGCGAGGCGGCGGTGGCCTTCAACCAGCGTTCGGATGTCTGTGCAGTGCCCGCCGCCGGCGTGGTCGCCGAGGCGATGGTGGCGCTCGTGCTCGCCGACGCCGTGCTGGAGAAGTTCGGCGGGGACTCGGTCGCGCAGACGCGCCGCAGCGTCCTGGCCTACCTGGAGCACCTCTCCGAGCGTGGGCTGGGCGCGGTGGGTTCCGATGCCCACGCCCCGTCCTGATCCGCGGTCGTGGACGATGCCACCCTGCTGCGGAGGTCGGTGACATGGCGCCGATCGTGGTGCTGATCGGCCTCCCGGCCGCGGGCAAGACCAGCGCCGGCCGCCGCCTGGCCCGGCGGCTGGGTGCTCCGTTCGCCGACTCCGACGCGTTGATCGAGGCGCGCACCGGCCGCACCGTCCCGGAGATCTTCGCCGAGGACGGTGAGGCGGAGTTCCGCGCGCTGGAGCAGGACGTCGTCATCGAGGCGCTGGCCGGCTTCGACGGGGTGCTGGCGCTCGGCGGGGGAGCGGTGCTGGCACCGGCGACCCGCGCGGCCCTGCAGGAGAGCCGGGTGCCCGTCGTCCACCTCGTCACCGATGCCGTCAGCGCGCTCCGCTTCGTCAACGGCGGGCAGGGGCGCCCGCTGCTGGCCGGCGACCCGTCGGCGCGCCTGGCCGAGCTGGAGCGGGTGCGGGCGCCGATCTATGCCGAGGTCTCGACCGCCAGCGTCCGCAGCGGCGGCCGTCCGCTCAGCCTCGTCATCAGCGACCTGATGGCGATCGTCACCACGAGGAGCACCAGTCCGTGACCACGCCGATCGCAGCGCCCACCCGGATCCGGGTCACCGGCCCCGACCCCTACGACGTCGTCATCGGCACCGGACTGCTCGGTGAGCTCGAGCCGCTGATCCGGGGCGACGGATCGACCGGCACGAGGGGCGCCGCCGCACGGGTGGCGATCATCCACCCGCCCACCCTGCGCGCCACCGCGGAGGCGATCCGCGACGACCTCGCCGCCGACGGCTCGGTGGACGCGCACGTGATCGAGGTCCCCGACGGCGAGGACGCCAAGACGGTGCCCGTCGCTGCCTTCTGCTGGGACGTGCTGGGCCAGATCGGCATGACGCGATCCGACGTCGTCGTCGGCCTGGGCGGCGGCAGCACCACCGATCTCGCCGGCTGGGTGGCCGCGGGGTGGCTGCGCGGGGTGCGCGTGGTCCAGATGCCCACCACGCTCGCCGGCATGGTCGACGCGGCGGTCGGCGGCAAGACCGGCGTGAACACCGACCGCGGCAAGAACCTCGTCGGCGCGTTCCACCCGCCCGCCGGCGTCCTCTGCGACCTCGCCACCCTGGAGACGCTGCCGGTCCACGACTACGTCGCGGGGCTCGCCGAGGTCGTCAAGTGCGGCTTCATCGCCGATCCGGCGATCCTGGACCTGATCGAGGCCGACCCGGCGGGCGTGCAGGTGCCGGGCAACCCGGCCGAGCGCGAGCTGGTCGAACGCAGCGTGCGGGTGAAGGCGGAGGTGGTCAGCGAGGACCTCACCGAGCAGGGCCGGCGCGAGATCCTCAACTACGGCCACACGCTCGCGCACGCGATCGAGAAGGCCGAGAACTACCGCTGGCGTCACGGTGCTGCCGTGTCGATCGGGCTGGTCTACGCGGCCGGGCTCGGGCGCCTGCTCGGCCGCCTGGACGACGCGACCGCCGACCGGCACCGCGCCGTGCTGGACTCCCTCGGACTGCCGACCGCGTACCGGGCTGATGCCTTCCCGTCGCTGCTGGACACCATGCGGATCGACAAGAAGGCCCGCGGCAACCGGTTGCGCTTCGTCGTGCTCGACGGCCTGGCCAAGCCGGGGGCCGCCGACGATCCTGATCCTGCCCTGCTCGTCGCCGCCTACTCGGAGGTCACCGCATGACCGACAGGCCCGTACTCGTCCTGAACGGCGCGAATCTGGGGCGCCTGGGAACCCGGCAGCCCGAGATCTACGGCGGAGCGTCCTATGCCGAGCTGACCGGGTTCTGGACGCGTGCCGGCGCCGAACTCGGCCTGGCCGTCGAGGTCCGCCAGACCGACAGCGAGGCCGAGCTGCTCGGGTGGCTGCACGAGGCCGCCGACTCGGCCACGCCCGTCGTGCTCAACGCCGCCGGGTGGACGCACACCTCCGTCGTCCTGGGGGATGCCTGCGCCATGCTCACCGCGCCCCTGGTGGAGGTGCACATCAGCAACGTCCACGCCCGCGAGCCGTACCGGCACCACTCCTACGTCTCCCCGCACGCCACCGGGGTCATCGCCGGCCTGGGTGTCGAGGGCTATGTCCTGGCCCTGTCGTGGATCTCCTCCTCGGCCGGTCCCGCGAGCTGACGGCGGCTCGACCGGTCGGGCCGCCCCGGACCGGCCGGTAAGATGGGAGACCGATCCCTGACAACATGACCAGCTAGGAGACGTGCGCGCTGTGGCGACCACGAACGATCTGAAGAACGGCATGGTGCTGAACATCGACGGCCAGCTGTGGAACGTGGTGGACTTCCAGCACGTCAAGCCCGGCAAGGGCGGCGCCTTCGTGCGCACCACCCTCAAGAACGTGCTCTCCGGCAAGGTGGTCGACCGCACGTTCAACGCCGGCACCAAGGTCGAGACGGCGAACGTCGACAAGCGGGCCATGACCTTCCTCTACAAGGAGGGCCCGGACTACGTGTTCATGGACGCCGACACCTACGACCAGGTCACCGTGCCCGAGGTGACCGTGGGCGACGGAGCCAACTACCTGCTCGACAACGCCGAGGTCGTCGTCGCCGTCCACGACGGCGTCGCGCTCTACGTGGAACTGCCCCTGAGCGTCGAGATCCTGATCTCGCACACCGACCCGGGCCTGCAGGGCGACCGGTCCACGGGCGGCACCAAGCCGGCCACCCTCGAGACCGGCGCCGAGATCCAGGTTCCCCTCTTCGTGACCACCGGCGAGAAGGTGAAGGTCGACACCCGCGACGGCCGCTACCTCGGCCGCATCAGCAGCTGAGAGCCGACGTCCCCCTGTGGCTGCCCGGAGCAAGGCCCGAAAGCGCGCCATCGACCTGCTGTACGAGGCCGATGTGCGCGGCACCGACGCGGTCACGACCCTCGCCGAGCGCATCGCCTTCGCCGACCCGCCGGTGAACGACTACACCGTCGAACTGGTCGAGGGCGTCAGCGCGCACAGCGCGCGCATCGACCAGATCCTGTCCGACGTCGCCGACAACTGGTCCGTCGAGCGGATGCCCGACGTCGACCGCGCCATCCTGCGACTGGCGGTGTTCGAGCTGCTCTGGCGCGACGACATCCCCGACGCAGTCGCGATCGACGAGGCCGTCGAGCTGGCCAAGTCGCTGTCCACGGACGAGTCGCCGCGCTTCATCAACGGCATCCTCGGCCGCGTCCAGCGCGACGGCACCCAGGCCGAGCCTGTCGCGGAGACCGCTCCGTCGCGCGACTGATAGTGTCGGCTCCGGCCCATCAATCCTTTAAACCCCGTCCCGTGAGGCGGGCAAGGAAACCTGCGAGGTCGCATGTCCAGCTCCACGCTGCCCCCCACCGGGCAACCGGTGTCCGCCCCCGTTGACGTCCCGTCCGGCAAGGCGGTGCTGAGTTCGACCGACGTCGCGCGGACCGTGGACCGCATCGCCCACCAGATCATCGAGAAGCTCTCGGGCTCGACCGATGCCGTGCTCGTCGGGATCCCGACCCGCGGCGCCACGCTCGCCCGGCGGCTGGCCGACCGGATCAGCGCCTTCGGCGGAGGCGAGCTGCCGGTGGGCATCCTCGACATCACCCTCTTCCGCGACGACCTGCGCCTGCGCGGACCCCGCCCGCTCGTCGCCACGGTCGAGCCGGCGGGCGGCATCGACGGGCGGATCGTCATCCTCGTCGACGACGTCCTGTTCAGCGGTCGCAGCATCCGCGCCGCCCTCGACGCCCTGCGCGAGCTCGGCCGCCCGCGCGCGGTCCAGCTGGCGGTGCTCGTCGACCGCGGCCACCGGGAGCTGCCGATCCGGGCGGACTACGTCGGCAAGAACCTCCCCACCGCCCGCGACGCCGACGTGCGCGTCCAGCTCGCCGAGTACGACGGCGTCGATGCGGTCCACATCCTCGATCCGCGGGAGGGACGCGCCGATGCCTAGGCATCTGCTCTCGGCCGGCGACCTCAGCCACGACGAGGCCGTCGAGATCCTCGACACCGCCGAACAGCTGGACCGGGCCCTGGCCGGGCGCGAGGTGAAGAAGCTGCCGACCCTGCGTGGGCGCACCGTGGTCAACCTCTTCTACGAGGACTCGACCCGCACCCGGACGTCGTTCGAGCTGGCCGCCAAGCGCCTGTCCGCCGACGTCGTCAACTTCTCCGCCAAGGGCTCCAGCGTCTCCAAGGGCGAGTCGCTCAAGGACACCGCGCTCACGTTGGAGGCGATGGGCGCCGACGCGGTCGTGATCCGCCACTCCTACTCCGGAGCGCCCGACCGGCTGGCGAACTGGGTGCGCGGCAGCGTCATCAACGCCGGGGACGGCACCCACGAGCACCCGACCCAGGCGCTCCTGGATGCGTTCACCATCCGCCGCCGGTTGCGCGACGGGATCGGCGACCTGGAGGGCCTGACCGTCACGATCGTCGGCGACGTCCTGCACTCCCGCGTCGCCCGCTCGAACACCCTGCTGCTGACGACGCTCGGTGCCCGCGTGCGGTTCGTCGCACCCCCCACCCTGCTCCCGGTCGGCGTGGACACGTGGCCGGTGAGCGTCGGGTACGACCTCGATGCCGCCCTGCCCGGCTCGGACGTGGTGATGATGCTGCGCGTGCAACGGGAGCGGATGAGCGGCGGGTTCTTCCCCTCGGCCCGCGAGTACTCGCGCCGGTACGGCCTCGACACCCGGCGCGTGGACATGCTGGACAAGCACGCGATCGTGATGCACCCCGGCCCGATGAACCGCGGGATGGAGATCGCCGCCGACGTCGCCGATCACCCGCAGCGCTCGACGATCGTGGAGCAGGTCACGAATGGCGTGAGCGTCCGCATGGCCGTGCTGTACCTGCTGTTGGGTGGAGCCACCGGTGCCCGAGATTCTGGAGGAGACCCCGCGTGAGCCTGCTGATCCGTAACGTCCGGCCCTACGGCGACCCCGCGGTCGACGTCCTGGTGGCCGACGGCGTCATCGCCGCGATCGGTGCCGGGCTCTCCGCCTCGGACGCCGCCCGGGACGCCGACGTCGTCGACGGCGCCGGCGCGGTGCTGCTGCCCGGGCTCGTCGACCTGCACACGCACCTGCGTGAGCCCGGGCGCGAGGATGCCGAGACGGTCGAGACGGGCTCGCGCGCCGCGGCGCTCGGCGGCTACACCGCCGTCTTCGCGATGCCCAACACCGACCCTGCCGCCGACACCGCGGGCGTCGTCGAGCAGGTCTGGCGGCTGGGTGCCGCGAGCGGTCTGGTGGACGTGCAGCCGATCGGCGCGGTGACCGTGGGCCGGGCCGGCGTCCAGCTCGCCGAGCTCGGCGCCATGGCCGACTCGGCGGCGCGCGTGCGGGTCTTCTCCGACGACGGCGCCTGCGTCTCCGACCCCGTGCTGATGCGTCGCGCGCTGGAGTACGTGAAGGCCTTCGGCGGGGTGATAGCCCAGCACGCCGAGGAACCGCGCCTGACCGTGGGGGCGCAGCTCAACGAGGGCGAGGTCTCCGGTCGGCTCGGTCTCGCCGGCTGGCCGGCCGTCGCCGAAGAAGCGATCATCTCCCGCGACGCGCTGCTGACCGGGCACGTCGACTCCCGGCTCCACGTCTGCCACGTCTCGACCGCGGGCTCGGTGGAGATCCTGCGCTGGGCGAAGAGCAAGGGGTGGGCGGTCACCGCCGAGGTCACGCCCCATCACCTGGTCCTCACCGACGACCTGGCCGAGTCCTACGACCCCGTCTTCAAGGTCAACCCGCCGCTGCGGACCGCCGCCGACGTCGAGGCACTGCGCGCGGGACTGGCCGACGGCACCATCGACTGCGTCGCCACCGACCACGCCCCGCACGCGTTGGAGGACAAGGAGACCGAGTGGGGCGCCGCGTCGCCGGGCATGCTCGGCCTGCAGACCGCTCTGTCGGTCGTCATCGAGACGATGGTGCGCGACGGGCGCCTGGACTGGCGGGGCGTGGCCGACCGGATGAGCGAGGCACCCGCGCGCATCGGCGGGCTCGCCGGCCACGGTCGCCCGATCGCCGTCGGGGAACCGGCCAACCTCGTCCTGGTCGACCCGGACGCGGAATGGACCGTCCGCGGCGCCGACCTGGCCTCCCTGTCACGCAACACCCCCTTCGAGGGACGCACGCTGCCCGGCCGGGTCGTCGCCACGTTCCTGCGCGGGGAACCGACCGTGCTCGGTGGTTCCCTGGTCGGCGCGGAGGCGGTCGCCCGATGATCCGCGCGCTGATCACGCTGGCCACCGCCGCGTTCTTCCTGCTGTGCCTGGGCGGCATGCGCCTGGGCTGGAAGCGCCGGGGATCGCGGCAGACCGCCATCCCGCAGCTGCCGCCCGTCCCGCAGCACCTCGGTGCCCCGCTGCTGCCCCCGATGACCGGCCTCTACGTCGGCACCACCTCCACCGCGAGCTGGCAGGACCGGATCGTGGCGCACGGGCTCGGGCTGCGCGCCTCGTTCACCGCCGGGCTCACCGCCGCCGGACTCCTGATCGACCGCGAGGGCGCCGACGCGATCTTCATCCCCGCCACCGCGATCGTCTCGGCGACCCTGGGCGCCGGCCTGGCCGGCAAGGTCGTCGGGGCGGGCGGGCTGCTCGTCGTCCGGTGGCGGGTCGGCGGCCCTGAGGACGGCATCGAACTCGACACCGGCCTGCGAGCCGATGACAAGAGCACCTACCCCGACTGGGTCCGTGCGATCGACCAGATAGGCGCGACGATATGAGTTCTCCGAATGCGGTGCTCGTGCTCGAGGACGGGCGGGCGTTCACCGGCGAGTCGTTCGGCGCTGCCGGCGAGGTCTTCGGTGAGGCGGTCTTCGCCACGGGCATGACCGGCTACCAGGAGACGATCACCGATCCGTCCTACCACCGGCAGGTCGTCGTGCAGACCGCTCCGCACATCGGCAACACCGGGGTGAACGACGAGGACAACGAGTCCAGCCGCATCTGGGTGGCCGGCTACGTCGTCCGTGACCCGGCTCCCCGGCCGTCGTCGTGGCGTGCCACCGGCACGCTCGATGCCGCGCTCGTCGAGCAGGGGATCGTCGGTATCAGCGGCATCGACACCCGCGCCCTGACCCGGCACCTGCGTGAGCGCGGCGCGATGCGCTGCGGCATCTCCTCCCTCGACACCGATCTGGCCTCGCTGCGCGAGCGGGTCCGGGCGAGCCCGTCGATGATCGGCGCCGACCTGTCCGCCCAGGTCTCCACCGCCGAGCCGTACACGGTCGACGCGATCGGCGAGCACCGGTTCACCGTCGCCGCGCTCGACTACGGCATCAAGACGATGACGCCCCACCGCATGGCGCAGCGCGGCATCACCACCCACGTGCTGCCGTCGACGGCCTCCGTGAGCGACGTCCTCGCCACCGGCGCCGACGCGGTCTTCCTCTCCAACGGCCCCGGCGACCCGGGCAGTGCCGACGCCGCGGTGGCGACCGTGCGGGATCTGCTCGGACGCCGGCTGCCGGTGTTCGGGATCTGCTTCGGCAACCAGATCCTGGGGCGGGCGTTCGGTTTCGGCACCTACAAGCTGGGCTACGGCCACCGGGGCATCAACCAGCCGGTGCAGGACCGGGCGACGGGCAAGGTCGAGATCACTGCCCACAATCACGGATTCGCCGTCGACGCGCCGCTGGATCACCCCAGCGACACCGACTTCGGCGCCGTCGAGGTGAGCCACGTCGGCCTCAACGACGGTGTGGTCGAGGGGCTGCGCGCGCACGACGTGCCGGCGTTCAGCGTCCAGTACCACCCCGAGGCCGCCGCGGGACCGCACGATGCCGCCTACCTGTTCGACCGGTTCGTCCAGCTCCTCGAAGGCGGCGCCGAATGAGGGCCGCCGTGGGGAATGACCGAGCGCGGAGCCGCGACCTGCTGAGAGGTACCTGCTGATGCCCAAGCGCACCGACATCGACCACATCCTGGTCATCGGCTCGGGACCGATCATCATCGGCCAGGCGTGCGAGTTCGACTACTCGGGAACGCAGGCCTGCCGGGTGCTGCGCAGCGAGGGTTTCCGGGTCAGCCTCGTCAACTCCAACCCTGCGACGATCATGACCGACCCCGAGTTCGCCGACGCCACCTACATCGAGCCGCTGACGCCCGAGTACGTCGAGATGGTCATCGCTGCCGAGCGCCCGGACGCGATCCTGCCGACGCTGGGCGGGCAGACCGCGCTCAACCTCGCCGTCGCGCTGCACGAGCGGGGCGTGCTGGAGAAGTACAACGTCGAGCTCATCGGCGCGGACTTCGAAGCCATCCAGCGTGGCGAGGATCGCCAGCGTTTCAAGGACATCGTCCGTTCGATCGGCGGCGACGTGCCTGAGTCGCTGGTCTGCCACACCCTGGACGAGGCGCTGACCTTCGCCGCGTCGGTGGGCAACAGGATCGTCGTGCGCCCCAGTTTCACCATGGGCGGGCTCGGGTCCGGCATGGCCGCCGACGCCGACGAGGTCCGCACGATGGTCGCCCGCGGCCTCGCGGCCAGCCCGGTGCACGAGGTCCTCGTCGAGGAGAGCGTCTTCGGCTGGAAGGAGTTCGAGCTGGAGCTGATGCGCGACCGCAAGGACAACGTGGTCGTCGTGTGCTCGATCGAGAACGTCGACCCGATGGGCGTGCACACCGGCGACTCGGTCACCGTCGCCCCCGCGATGACGCTCACCGACCGCGAGTACCAGCACATGCGTGACGTCGGGATCGCCGTGCTCCGCGCGGTGGGTGTCGACACCGGCGGCTGCAACATCCAGTTCGCGATCGACCCGGCAACCGGCCGCATGATCGTCATCGAGATGAACCCGCGGGTGTCGCGGTCCAGCGCCCTGGCCTCGAAGGCGACCGGCTTCCCGATCGCCAAGATCGCCGCCAAGCTGGCCGTCGGCTACACCCTCGACGAGATCACCAACGACATCACCCTCAAGACCCCCGCGTCCTTCGAGCCGGCGCTGGACTACGTGGTCGTGAAGATCCCGCGCTTCGCCTTCGAGAAGTTCCCGGGTGCCGATCCCGAGCTGACCACGCACATGAAGAGCGTCGGCGAGGCGATGTCGATCGGGCGCAACTTCACCGAGGCGCTGGGCAAGGCGATGCGCTCGATGGAGACCAAGGCGGCGGGCTTCTGGACCGCGCCCGATCTCGACACCGATCTCGAGGGCCTGCTCGCCTCGCTCCGGGTGCCGACCGACGGCCGCCTCTACGTCGTCGAGCAGGCGCTGCGGGCGGGCGGCACCGTCGCCGAGGTCGCGGCCGCCAGCGGCATCGACCCGTGGTTCGTGGACCAGATCGCGCTCGTGCGCGAGGTCGGCGTCGAGGTGTCCGAAGCGGCGACCCTGACCCCGCAGCTGCTCAAACGGGCCAAGCGCTTCGGGCTGTCGGACCGCCAGATCGCGGCGCTGCGCCCGGAACTGTCCGGTGAGGACGGCGTGCGCATGCTGCGCGTGCGCTCAGGGATCCGCCCGGTCTACAAGACGGTCGACACCTGCGCGGCCGAGTTCGCGGCCACCACCCCGTACCACTACTCGACCTACGACGAGGAGACCGAGGTCGCCCCGCAGCGCGAGCGGCCGAAGGTGATCATCCTGGGCAGTGGGCCGAACCGCATCGGCCAGGGCATCGAGTTCGACTACTCGTGCGTGCACGCCGTGATGGCGCTTCGGGCGGCGCCTGACAACGACGGCCGCGGGTACGAGACGGTCATGATCAACTGCAACCCGGAGACCGTCTCCACCGACTACGACACCGCCGACCGCCTGTACTTCGAGCCGCTCACCTTCGAGGACGTGCTCGAGGTGATCCACGCCGAGCAGGAGTCCGGCACCGTCGCCGGGGTGATCTGCACCCTGGGCGGGCAGACCCCGCTGGGGCTGGCCCAGCGGCTCAAGGACGTCGGCGTTCCGATCCTCGGCACGCAACCCGAGGCGATCGACCTCGCCGAGCACCGCGGAGCCTTCGGCCGGGTGCTCGACGAGGCCGGGCTGCCGTCGCCCAAGCACGGCACGGCGACCTCGTTCGCCGAGGCCAAGGCCGTCGCCGACGGCATCGGCTACCCCGTCCTCGTCCGGCCGTCCTACGTGCTGGGCGGGCGCGGCATGGAGATCGTCTACGACGAGGCGAACCTGGCCTCCTACATCCGGCGGTCCACCGACATCGCGCCCGAGCACCCGGTCCTCGTCGACCGCTTCCTCGACGACGCCGTGGAGATCGACGTCGACGCGCTCTACGACGGCACGGACCTCTACCTCGGCGGTGTCATGGAGCACATCGAAGAGGCCGGCATCCACTCCGGCGACTCGGCCTGCGCGCTGCCGCCGATCACCCTGGGTGGGGCCGACATCGAGGCGGTCCGCCAGTCGACCCTCAAGATCGCCCGCGGAGTGGGTGTGCGGGGGCTGCTCAACGTCCAGTACGCCATGGCCGGAGACGTGCTCTACGTCCTGGAGGCCAATCCCCGCGCCAGCCGCACGGTCCCGTTCGTCTCGAAGGCGACCGCCGTCCAGCTGGCCAAGGCGGCGGCACGGATCGCGCTCGGCACCACGATCGCCGAGCTGCGGGTGGAGGGGCTGCTCCCGAGCCACGGCGACGGGGGCGACCTGCCGTCGGACTCGCCGATCGCGGTGAAGGAGGCCGTGCTGCCCTTCGCCCGGTTCCGCACCCCCGCCGGGGACCAGGTCGATTCGATCCTGGGACCGGAGATGAAGTCCACCGGTGAGGTGATGGGCTTCGACACCGTCTTCGGCACCGCGTTCGCCAAGAGCCAGGCCGCCGCCTACGGCGCGCTGCCCACCTCGGGCACCGTCTTCGTCTCCATCGCCAACCGTGACAAGCGCGCGGCCATCTTCCCCGTCAAGCGGCTCTCCGATCTCGGCTTCACGATCGTCGCCACCGCCGGCACCGCCCAGGTGTTGCGCCGCAACGGCGTTCCCGCCGAGGTCGTGGGCAAGTTCAGCGAGGGCGGCGACCACATCGTCACGCGCATCCTCGCCGGTGAGATCGACCTCGTGCTGAACACACCCTTCGGCTCGCCCGGGAACTCCGGGCCGCGGGTGGACGGTTACGAGATCCGCACCGCGGCCGTCAGCGCCGGGATCCCGTGCCTGACGACGGTGCAGGCAGCGGCAGCGGCGGTGCAGGGCATCGAGGAGCTGGCGCGCGGGGGAGTGGGCGTGCGTTCCCTGCAGGATCTGCACGCCCAGATCGCCGCGTGGCGGGCGGCGTCGGCATGATCGACGAGAGCACGCGCGCCCGGCCGGTCCAGGAACTGGGCGAGATCTTCGACGTGCAACGGGTCGGGGAGTACATGCAGTTCACCGTGGTCGCCCCCGGCATCGCGGCCGGTTTCCGCCCGGGACACTTCGTCGCCGTCGCCGTGGGCGGCCCCACCACCTCGATGATCCTGCGCCGGGCATTCGCGCTCTACGGCGCGACCCCGGCCGGCGACTTCGCCGGGACGATCCAGTTCGTCGTCGCCGCGCACGGACCCGGGACGCAGTGGCTCGTCGACCAGCGGGCGGGCGCCGTGCTGGACCTCGTCGGCCCGCTCGGCACGCCCTTCCCGCTGCCCGCCGACCCGGTGCCCGCGGTACTGGTCGGTGGCGGCTACGGCACGGCCCCGCTCGTGCCGCTGGCCCGCACGCTGCTCGCGGCGGGTTCCCCGGTCGAGGTCATCGTCGGCGCCGCGACCGCCTCCAAGCTGTTCGGCGAGCTCGTCGTGCGCCGCACGCTCGGCTCGGTCGTGGTGACCACCGACGACGGAAGCGCGGGGCAGCGCGGACGCGTCACCGACGCCCTGCCCGACGCGATCACCCGGATCGGCGCCCAGGTGGTGTACGCGTGCGGCCCGATGGCGATGCTGCGAGCCGTGGGCGACGTCGCCCGGGCGCACGCGATACCGGCCCAGGTGGCAGTCGAGGAGTCGATGGCCTGCGGGATCGGGGTGTGCATGACGTGCGTCCTGCCGATCCGTGGTGCGGACGGGACGTCGAGGTTCCTGCGCTCCTGCGTGGACGGCCCGGTGTTCGACGCCGAGCGGATCCGTTGGGACGACGTCGGCGAGCTGCCGGCCGATCTGCTGGGTGCGGCTGCGATGGGACAGGCGGTGACGAAGTGAGCGACGTGGACCTGACCACCCGCCTCGGGCCGCTGCTGACGCTGCCGAACCCGGTGCTGACGGCGTCGGGGTGCGCGGCCGCCGGGCGCGAGCTGAACCAGTTCTTCGACGTGTCCGAACTCGGCGCCGTCGTCACCAAGTCGATCCAGCTGCACGCGCGGTCCGGGCGGCCGACCCCGCGGATGGCCGAAACTCCGAGCGGCATGCTGAACTCGATCGGGCTCCAGGGCCCTGGGATCGAGGCCTTCCTGCGCGAGGACCTCCCGTGGCTGGCCGAGCACGGGGCACGCGCGGTGGTCTCGATCGCGGGTGGGACGACGGAGGACTTCGTCGCGCTCGCCCGCCGCCTCTACGGCCACCCCGCCGTGTCCATGATCGAGGTCAACATCTCGTGCCCGAACGTGGAGAAGCGGGGCGAGGTCTTCGCCTGCGACCCGTTCTCGGCGGCCAAGGTCATCGCCGCGGTACGGCGCGCCACCGACCCCGGCACCCCGATCTTCGCCAAGCTCACCCCCGACGTCACCGACATCGGCGCCATCGCCCGCGCGGTGGCCGAGGCCGGCGCCGACGGCGTCAGCCTGATCAACACCTTGCTCGGGCTCGTCATCGACACCGACACCCTGGCCCCGGTGCTGGGCGGCGTCACCGGGGGCCTGTCCGGGCCCGCCGTACGGCCGGTCGCGGTGCGCTGCGTGTGGCAGGTCCACCAGGCGGTCCCCGACCTGCCCATCATCGGCATGGGCGGGATCCGGACCGGGCTGGATGCGCTCCAGTTCGTCCTGGCCGGCGCCTCGGCGGTGTCGGTCGGGACCGCTGTGTTCGGCGATCCGACGGCACCGGTGCGCATCCTGGGTGAGCTGACCACCGCCCTGGCCGAACGGGGTTTCGCCTCGCTGGCCGATGCCGTCGGTTATGCCCAGGTCCCGCCCGACCGGCAGACCGCCCGCCGCCGCGCCTTCGACGGGCTCGAGGCGCTGTCGGGGGAGAAGGCGCTGTCGTGACGGCAGGCTTCGGTGCGCGACTGGATGCCGCTCTCGCTGCGCGGGGATCGCTGTGCGTCGGCATCGACCCCCACGCGTCGCTGCTGACCGAGTGGGGGCTGGGCGACGACGTCACCGGCCTCGAGCACTTCGCCGACATCTGCGTGCGCGCGTTCGGTGACACGGCGGCCGTGGTCAAGCCGCAGTCGGCGTTCTTCGAGCGTTTCGGCGCCGCGGGCGTGGCGGTGCTGGAGCGGACGATCTCGGCGTGCCGCGCCGCGGGCGCCCTCGTCCTGCTCGACGTCAAGCGTGGGGACATCGGATCGACGATGCAGGCCTACGCGGAGGCCTACCTGGTGCCCAACGCGCCGATGGCCGTCGACGCGATCACCGTCAGCCCGTACCTCGGGGTCGGCTCGCTCGAACCCGCGTTCGCGGTCGCGGCCGCGCACGGCACCGGTGTGTTCGTCCTGGCGCTGACCTCCAACGTCGAGGGGGCACAGGTCCAGCACGCCCGCACCCCGGCCGGGCCGACCGTGGCCCAGGCGGTGATCGACGAGCTCGCGGCCCGGAATGCCGGCGCCCAGCCACTGGGCAACCTCGGCGTGGTCGTCGGCGCGACCATCGGTGCCTCGGTCGCGACCCTGGGCGGGCTGAACGGGCCCTACCTCGTGCCGGGAATCGGCGCCCAGGGCGGCACCGCCGAAGACGTCCGGCGGATCTTCGGGTCGGCGCTGTCCGCCGTGCTGCCCAGCGCGTCGCGCGACGTGCTCCGCCACGGCCCGGACGTGGCCGCACTCAGGGCTGCCGTGGCCGACCGGATCGACACGTTCGCGTTCCTGCGCGCCTGAGGCTGTCCGACGAAAAAGTGGGCGTGAGACGGCACACACCTACGATTGGAAGGTTTTTGGATCTGGTAGCCTTATAGACATCATGAACACGACAACGAAGAACCAGAAGCCCCAGTCCCGTATCGCCCAGATCTGGCAGGATGTCTGCACCGGCCAGCGCCGCTTCGACGCGGTCAACCGCCCGTGGGTGGCCATGCCGCGACGTAGCCGCTGACCTCAGCGCCGTCCCGCCACCGCACGCAGCACGACCGAACACGGCACAACCGAACGCAGCAATCCGGCCCATCGCTCCACGGCACCGACCCGACCCGCCTGCTGACGCCCCGCAGGCGGGTCGACTCATGTCCCGCGGCCGCGACGAGCGACGCACACAGCAGCCGCAGCGGCCCGCGGCTGCCCGCTCGCCCGGTCAGGCCGGGCTCGTGATGTCCTCCAGCTCGGCGAGATCGGCCAGCTCCGGCTGCCACTGTCCCGCGGCGACGTTGGCCTTCACCTGGGCGGCCGACGTCGCGCCGGCGATCACGCTCGCCACGGCCGGGCGCGCGGCCAGTCCGCCGATGGCCAGGTCCAGCAGTGTGACGCCCCGCTCGGACGCGAACCGCTCCAGCTTCTCGATCACGTCGAAGTTCGTGTCCGAGAGCTGTGACTGCATCCCCCAGGACGCGATGCGGCTGCCCTCGGGCGCCTGCTCCCCGCGGCGGTACTTGCCGGTCAGCAGCCCGCTGGCCAGCGGGAAGAAGGGCAGCAGGCCGATGCCGTACTCCTCCAGTGCCGGCACCAGCTCGGTCTCGACGCCCGTCTTGAGCAGGCTGTACTCGTTCTGGGCGCTCACGAAGCGCTCGAAGCCGCGGGTCCGCGCGGTCCACTCCGCGTGCGCGGTCTGGAAGCCGCTGAAGTTGGAGTGGCCAAGGTAACGCACCTTGCCCTCGCGCACGAGGTCGTCCAGCGCCGACAGGGTCTCCTCGATCGGGGTGAGCGGGTCGGGGCGGTGCAGCTGGTACAGGTCGATCCAGTCGGTCCGCAGGCGCCGCAGCGAACCCTCGACCGCGCGCCGGATGTAGCGGCGGGATCCGCGCACGCCCCAGTCGGCTCCGGTGCCGTTGCCGCGCGCCGAGGCGTCGCTGCCGAACTTGGTCGCGATGATCACGTCGTCGCGCCGCCCGGCCAGCAACTCGCCGAGCCGCTCCTCGGACGCGCCGTAGGAGTCGGCGGTGTCGATCAGCGTGATCCCGGCGTCCAGTGCCGCGTCCAGTACCTCGCGGCAGCCGTCGAGGTCGAGCTTCATGCCGAAGTTGTTCGTCCCGAGCCCCACGACGGAGACGGTGAGCCCGCTGGTGCCCAGCTGGCGGAAGGTCATTGTGGAATCAGTCATGCCACGACGATACGAAGCGGGCCGGGCCGGCCCTGCGGCGGCTCCGCTCAGTCGGGTACGAGCAGCCGGTCCATCAGGTCGTCGACCGCGACGGCCAGCTCGCGCCCGGCGGTGGGGTGCCCGGACAGGTGGCGCAGCAGACCCTGCTGGAACAGCCCGTCGAAGACGCCGTAGGCGACCGGGGGGGTGACGGCGGGCAGCCGGCCGGCCAGGTCCGCGTACCGGCTGACGATGCGCCAGATCATCCGCTCGAGACTCTGGTCGATGTCACGGACGTCGACGCGGAAGGACTCCTCGAACAGGCTCTGGGTGCGCAGGTCGTACCACAGCCGGTGCAGGGGCGCGTCGTCGATCATCGTCGCCGCGAGCCCGGCGGCGAAACCGCGCCGCAGCTCGTCGGCCGTGGTGGACTCCGCGACGATCTCGTCGTAGCGCTTCACGCACTCGGCCTTGTACTGCCGCACGCAGTGGGTGATCAGGTCGACCTTGTCGGTGAAGTAGTAGTGCAGCACGCCGTGGGAGAAGTCGGAGTTCTGGGCGATCTCGCGCAGGCTGGTGCGGGCGTAGCCGAGTTCGGAGAGGGTCTTCAGGGCCGACGCGGCCAGTTGCGCCCGCCGCTCGGTGAACTTGTCGACCTGGCGCTCGGAGATGAGCTCGCGCCGCCGTTCGGTGGCTGACGTCATCTGCGGCCTCCCGTGGACCTGTGCCCGGTCTGTGTACAGAGTTTACCGCCCTCAGCGGCGCGGCGACACGCCTCTCTTGACGGTCGTCCAAGGAATCCTTGACGGTCGTCCAATCGTGGCTAGGCTATGGCCCAGGTCACACCACCCGCGATCCGCACCACCCCGACGAGTGAGAGGACACAGCCGATGAGCGTGTACGAACTGACCGGGCGGAGAGCGCTGGTCACCGGAGGGGCCCGCGGTCTCGGCGAGGGGATCGCGCGGGCACTCGCGGCCGCGGGCGCGTCCGTCGTGCTCGGCGACGTCCTCGACGACCTCGGCCAGAAGACGGCCGCCTCGATCGCCGAGTCCGGCGCGGCGGCGGGTTTCGTCCACCTCGACGTCACCGACGACGCGAGCTGGGAGTCCGCCGTGTCCGACGTGATCGAGCAGCTCGGCGGCCTGGACATCCTGGTCAACAACGCCGGGATCGAGATCTCGGCGCTGGTGATCGACGCCGATGCCGACGATCTGCGGCGCATGCTCGACGTGAACGTCGTCGGCAACGCGCTCGGCGTGAAGCACGCCTTCCGGGCCATGAAGCCGGGCGGCCCGGCGGGCCGGGGCGGCGCGGTCGTCAACATCTCCTCGGTGGCGGCCACGATCGCCTTCCCGGGGATCTCCGGCTACTCCGCGACGAAGTCCGCGGTGGACCGCCTGACCCGCGTCGCCGCGATGGAGTCGGGCACGCTCGGCTACGGCGTCCGGGTGAACTGCGTCTACCCCGGCCTGGTCGCCACGGAGATGGGGCTCAAGCTCGCGACGGACGTCGTCGAGCTCGGCCTGTTCGCCGGCGTCGAGGAGGCGATCGGCGCGGTGGTCGCCCAGACCCCGTCCGGCCGCCTGGGCGAGGTCGCCGACATGGCCGACGCGGTGGTCTTCCTGGCCTCGGACGCGGCCCGTTTCATCACCGGCACCGGCCTGGCCGTCGACGGCGGGATGGGGATGTGATGACCGGCAAACCAGTGGTCGTCTACGGCGTGTCCGGCTACACCGGGCGCCTGGTGTGCGAGTACCTGCGCGAGTTCGGGATCCCGTTCGTCGCGGCCGGGCGCGACGCCAAGCGCATCCAGGAGGTCCTCGACGGCGTGCCGGGGCTGGAGACGGTGGAGCACGAGGTCCTCGAGGTGGAGCACACCGTCGAGGCGCTGACCGAGGCCTTCGCGGGCGCGCAGGTGATCAGCAACATGGTCGGGCCGTTCATCAAGTACGGCCACGAGGTCGCCGAGGCCGCGCTGAACGTCGGTGCCCACTACCTCGACACGACCGGCGAGCAGGACTGGATCATCGAGGCGCAGGAGCGCTGGGGAGCGTCCTATGCCGACAAGGGCCTGCTCCTGTCGCCGTGCATCGCGCAGATGTACACCACGGGAGAGATCGCGGCCAACATCGCCCTCGAGACACCGGGGCTGGACACCCTCGACATCCTGGTGCTGTGGAAGGGGTTCCCCACCTACGCGTCCATGCAGACGATCTTCACCATCCTCAAGGCGAACCACTACTACCTGGAGCAGAACCAGTACAAGCAGTGGCCGCCGACGTCGACGTTCGAGGTCCACGTCCCCGGTCAGCACGAGACCGCCATCGCCGTCCCCTGGGGCGGCACAGCGCACCCGGTGTGGTTCAAGAGCGATCCCCGGGTCGCCAACGTCAAGGTCGCCGGTGGCGTCTTCGACCGGGCGGTCATGGAGGGCGTCGTCGCCACGGTGAAGATGGTCGAGGAGCAGATCAAGACGCTGCCGGCCGACCAGCAGGAGGCCGCGCTCGGCGAGGTGGCCGCCTCGGTGCAGGCCTCCATGCCGCCGAGGGAGAACCCGCGCATCAACATCTCCGTCGACTCGGTGTACGCCTCGGGGCCCCTGGGCCGGGCGCACGTCGTGATCCATGGCAACCAGAACTACAAGCAGACGGGGCTGCTGCAGGCCTACGCCGCCTACTCGCTGCTCCAGCAGGCGCCGCGCCGGGTGGGATTCGCGTCCGCGTGCCAGGCCTTCGGGCACCGCGAGCTGCTCGGGCAGCTGCGCTCCTTCGGCCTGGTCCTCGAGCCGGTGGTGACGGTCCACCGTTGAGCGGTGGGGGTTCCGGGACCTTCCCCCCAGACCCGGAACCCCCGTCGCGTGCCCCGACCGCGGCGGCTGTCCCAGGTCAGGATCGGAACGGAAGGACCGCACGTGCTGCTCTGCGACTATCTCGACAAGGGCGCGTCCCTCGGTCCCGAGGCGCCCTGCCTGACCCTCGCCGGCACGAGCCTCAGCTACGCGCAGGTGCAGGCGCTGTCGTGGCAGGTCGCCCGAGCCCTCGCCGCCGCTGGAATCGGACCGGGGGAGAAGGTGGCGATCCTCGCCGCCAACGACCCGGTCGCGTTCGCCTGCGTCTTCGGGATCTCCCGGGCCGGTGCCGTCTGGTGCCCGGTGAACCCGCGCAACGAGGCGGCCGAGAACCGTGACCTGCTCGACTTCTTCGACTGCACCTGCCTGATCTACCAGGCTGCCTTCGCTCCGTTGGTGGCCGAGATCCGCTCGAGCCTGCCCCGGCTGCGGACCCTGGTGTGCCTGGACGCTGCCGGGGACGATCCGTCACTGGAGGAGTGGCTGAGCGAAGTCTCCGCCGATCCGTGGAGCGCACCGCCCCCCGACTCCACGATGATGATCGTGGGTACGGGCGGCACCACGGGACGCCCCAAAGGCGTGCAGCTCACCGAGGTCAACCTGGAGACGATGTCGGCGCTGACCCTGATGAGCTATCCGTTCCGGGGCAGGCCGGTCTACCTCGCGCTCGCTCCGCTGACGCACGCCGCGGGTGTGCTGTGTCTGCCGGTGCTCGCGCTCGGCGGTGAAGTCGTGATCATGGCGGCGCCGGAGCTCGGGCAGTTCCTGCACCTGGTGGCACGGCACCGGGTCACGCACACCTTCCTGCCACCGACGCTGATCTACATGCTGCTGGCCCATCCGGACCTCGACGCGGCGGATCTGAGCTCGCTGCAGTGCCTCTGGTACGGCGCCGCTCCCATGTCCGCGGCGCGGCTGGAGGAGGCGCTGGTGCGGATCGGTCCGGTGATGGCGCAGCTGTTCGGCCAGTCCGAGGCACCGATGATGATCTCGGTCATGGCGCCGGAGGAGCACTTCCGCGCCGACGGCACGATCGCGGTCGAGCGCCTGGCCTCGGCCGGCCGCCCGTCCCCGCTGGTCACGGTGGCCGTGATGGACGACGCCGGGGCGCTGCTGCCCCGCGGAGCGCGCGGTGAGATCGTCGTCCGCAGCTCCCTCGTCATGGCCGGGTACTACAAGAACCCGGAGGCCACAGCGGAGGCGTCGCGTCACGGCTGGCACCACACCGGCGACATCGGCTACCTGGACGAGGACAACTACCTGTTCATCGTCGACCGGGCGAAGGACATGATCATCACGGGCGGCTTCAACGTCTACAGCGCCGAGGTCGAGCAGGTGCTGATGGCCCATCCGGACGTCCAGGACTGCGCCGTCGTCGGCCTGCCCGACGACAAGTGGGGGGAGCGGATCACGGCGGTGGTCCAGCTGCAGCCGGGACACCAGGTCCGTGCCGACGAGGTGAAGGCATTCGTCAAGGCGCGCGTCGGCAGCGTGAAGGCGCCGAAACAGGTGGAGATCTGGACGGATCTGCCGAGGTCCAAGGTCGGCAAGATCCTGAAGACCACGATCAAGAGCCGGCTCCTCGAACACCCGCACGACCAACCGCACGGGGCTCCGCGTCCCTGATCGCCGCGCCCGGCCGGCCACGCTATAGATTTGCCCGACCATGCCGAAGCCCCCCGGCGCCACCGCCGCCGTCCTGCCTCCGCTCTCGACCGACCAGCGGCGGGCTGCGCTGGCCAAGGCCGTCCACGCCCGCAGGGTGCGCGCCGAGCTCTGCGCGAGCCTCAAGCGGGGCCAGCTCTCCCTCGCCGAGGTCCTCGACCGCGCCGACCGGGACGACGAGGTCGCCGGGATCAGGGTCCTCACGCTCATCGAGGGCCTGCCCCGGTTCGGGCGGACGCGCGCGCTCGACGCCATGGAGCGGCTGCGGATCGCGCCGACCCGCCGGCTGCGTGGCCTCGGCGGCCGCCAGCGGGCGGCCCTGCGCGAGCTGGATGCTCGGTGACCGCCCGTCTCAGCGTCCTGTCCGGGCCGTCCGGAGTCGGCAAGGGCACCGTGGTGGAGGCCATCCGGCGGCTCCACCCCCACATCTGGGTGTCGGTCTCGGTGACCACGCGCCAGCCGCGCCCGGGCGAGCGGCACGGGGTGCACTACCGCTTCGTCACCCGCGAGGAGTACGACGCGATGGTCGCCGGCGGGCAGCTCCTCGAACACGCCGAGTTCTCCGGCAACGGGTACGGCACGCCGCGCGCGCCCCTGGAGGAGCGGCTGCGCGCCGGACAGCCGACTCTGCTGGAGATCGATCTGCAGGGTGCCCGGCAGGTCCGCGACAGCGACCCGGGCGCCCAGTTCCTGTTCCTCGCCCCGCCCTCGTGGGAGGAACTGGAGCAGCGCCTGCGCGGGCGGGGCACCGAATCCGAGGCCGTGATCGCCGGCCGGCTGGAGCGAGCCCGCGTCGAGATGGCCGCCGCCCCGGAGTTCGACACGGTCGTCGTCAACGACACAGTCGAACGCGCGGTGTCGGAGTTGGTAGACTTGATCGAATCCGCCTGCCCTGAGTGGGGCACCGGCCTGCACTCCCGACCCCAGGGCTGACGCCCGGACCGGGGGATCGCGGCCAACGGACACCGAGTGAAGAGGGTCAACTCCGTTGTCAGGTACCAGCGTCACGCACGAAGGAATCATCAGCCCGCCGATCGACGAACTGCTCGAGCGCACGCAGTCGAAGTACGCTCTGGTCATCGTCGCTGCCAAGCGCGCCCGCCAGATCAACGCCTACTACAGCCAGCTCGGTGAGGGCCTGCTCGAGTACGTCGGCCCGCTCGTGGAGACCGCTCCGCAGGAGAAGCCCCTCTCGATCGCGCTGCGCGAGATCAACAGCGACCTGATCGAGTTCAAGCCGATCGAGGTCTGAGAACCGATCCGGCCGCCCGATACTTCGACACCGAGGACCTGACGTGAGCGCGCCCGCACGGCGCATCGTCCTCGGTGTCGGTGGCGGGATCGCCGCCTACAAGGTCGTGTCGCTGTTGCGCCTGCTCACCGAGGCCGGCCACGACGTCACGGTGGTGCCGACCGAGTCGGCGCTGCAGTTCGTCGGGCGCCCGACCTGGGAGGCGCTGTCGCACCACCCCGTCTCCACCGATGTGTGGACGGGCGCGCACGAGGTGCCCCACGTGGCCCTCGGGCGCCACGCCGAGCTGGTCGTGGTCGCACCGGCCACCGCCGACCTGCTGGCCCGGGCCGCGCACGGCCTGGCCGACGACCTGCTGACCAACACCCTGCTCACCGCGCGCTGCCCGGTGCTGTTCGCTCCCGCGATGCACACCGAGATGTGGGAACACCCGGCCGTGGCCGACAACGTCGCCACCCTGCGCGGCCGGGGCGTCACCGTGCTGGAGCCCGCCGCGGGCCGGCTCACCGGCGCCGACACCGGCAAGGGGCGCCTCGCCGAACCGGCCGAGCTGGCCCAGCTGGCCGAGCTCCTCCTGGCCCGGCCCGACGCGCTGCCGGCGGATCTGACCGGACGCCGGGTGGTGATCACCGCCGGGGGGACGCGCGAGCCGATGGACCCGGTGCGCTTCCTGGGCAACAACTCCTCCGGCAAGCAGGGTTTCGCGCTGGCCAGCGTCGCCGCGGCGCGCGGCGCCGAGGTGACGCTGATCGCGGTGAACGCCGAACTCGCAGACCCGGCGGGCGCGGCCGTGCACCGCGTCGGCACCGCGGCGGAGCTGCGGGAAGCCACGCTCACGGCCGCCAAGGACGCCGACGTCGTCGTCATGGCCGCCGCGGTGGCCGACTTCCGGCCCGGCGACCCCGCGGCGCACAAGATCAAGAAGGGCGACGCCGAGCCGGACCCCATCCGCCTCGTGCGCAACCCCGACATCCTCGCCGAGCTGGTGGCCGTGCGCGCGGACCCCGCCCAGGTGCTCGTCGGGTTCGCGGCAGAGACCGGCGACGGCGCCGGTGACGTGCTGGCCTACGGGCGGGCCAAGCTCGCCCGCAAGGGCTGCGATCTGCTCGTGGTGAACGCCGTGGGCCACGGCAGGGCGTTCGGCCGCCCGGACAACGCCGCAGTCATCCTGGGCGCCGACGGCAGCCTCGTCGACGTCCCGCTCGGGGCCAAGGCGCTCGTGTCGGCGGCGATCTGGGACGCCGTCGTCGCCCGGCTGCCCGCCCGGCCCCCGCGCTGACGGGCCGGCGCCGGAGGATTCGTTAGACTTCTCGCTAGCCGTCACCGCGCCCCAAGCACATCCTCGCCGGCCAGCCGTCCGAGCACATCCAGTCCGTAGGAGAACCGTGAGCCGTCGCCTGTTTACCTCCGAGTCCGTCACCGAGGGGCATCCGGACAAGATCGCCGACCAGATCAGCGACACGATCCTCGACGCGCTCCTGTCGGTCGACCCCGACAGCCGGGTGGCGGTCGAGACGCTCATCACGACCGGTCAGGTGCACGTCGCCGGCGAGGTCACCACGACGGGGTACGTCGACATCCCGAAGCTCGTCCGCGACAAGATCCTGGCCATCGGCTACGACTCCTCCCGCAAGGGGTTCGACGGCGAGTCCTGCGGTGTGAGCATCTCCATCGGCGCGCAGTCGCCCGACATCGCCCAGGGCGTCGACGACGCCTACGAGGCGCGCGTCGAGGGTGACGAGGACCCGCTGGACCGCCAGGGCGCCGGCGACCAGGGCCTGATGTTCGGCTACGCCTGCGACGAGACCCCCGAGCTGATGCCCCTGCCGATCGCACTCGCGCACCGGCTGGCCCAGCGGCTCTCGGCAGTGCGCAAGGACGGCACCGTGCCCTACCTGCGCCCGGACGGCAAGACGCAGGTGACCATCGAGTACGTCGACGGCCGCCCCGTGCGCCTGGACACCGTCGTGGTGTCCTCCCAGCACGCCGAGGACATCGACCTGGACACCCTGCTCACGCCCGACATCCGCGAGCACGTCGTCGAGCCCGAGCTGGCCCGCCTGGGCATCGAGACCGACGGGTACCGCCTGCTCGTCAACCCCACCGGAAAGTTCGTCATCGGCGGTCCGATGGGCGACGCCGGACTGACCGGGCGCAAGATCATCGTCGACACCTACGGCGGCATGGCTCGCCACGGCGGCGGCGCCTTCTCGGGCAAGGACCCCTCGAAGGTCGACCGCTCCGCCGCGTACGCCATGCGGTGGGTGGCCAAGAACGTGGTCGCGGCCAAGCTCGCCACCCGGTGCGAGGTGCAGGTGGCCTACGCCATCGGCAAGGCCGAGCCGGTCGGGTTGTTCATCGAGACGTTCGGCACGGAGACGGTCTCGCCCGACGTCATCGCCGACGCGATCAACCGCACGTTCGACCTGCGCCCCGCGGCGATCATCCGTGACCTCGACCTCAAGCGCCCGATCTACGCCGCGACCGCGGCCTACGGGCACTTCGGTCGCGAGCTGGAGCAGTTCTCCTGGGAGGCCACCGACCGGGCGGAGGAGCTCGCCAAGCTCGCCCACGGCTGATCCCGCTCCCGCCGCTGCCGCGCCCGCAGACCGGGGCAAGCCCGCCCGAGGCCGCGAAGCTGACGGTCCTGCCTGGTAGGACTGCGCCATGACCACCGCCCGACGCCCGCGCGCGCCACGGGCTCCCGCGCCGACCGCGCCGGTGGCCCGGGTGATGGTCGACGTGCCGCTGCCGCATCTGGACCGGCCGTTCGACTACCTGGTCCCGGACGATCTCGCCGACGTCGTCGAGGCCGGCAGCCGGGTCAGGGTGCGCTTCTCCGGACGCCTGGTCGACGCCTACGTGCTGGAGCGGGCGGTCATCAGCGCCCATCCCGGACGGCTGGCCTACCTCGAACGGGCCGTGGGCACCGAACCCGTGCTCACCCCCGAGACGACGCGGCTGTTCCGGGCCGTCGCGGACCGCTGGGCCGGCAGTTTCGCCGACGTCGTCCGGCTGGGCGTGCCGCCTCGCCACGCCCGCGCCGAACGCGCGGAGCCGACGCCGGTGCCGGCGGTGGCCCCGCCTGATCCCCGGGACTGGGCGCGCTACCCGACCGGCGCCGCGTTCCTCGGGGCGATCGCCGAGAACCGCGCGGCGAGGGCGGTGTGGACGGTGCGCCCGGGCGAGGACTGGCCGGCCCGGCTGGCCGACGCCGTGCGCGCCGCACTCGCGGTCGGCCGCGGCGCGATCGTCGTCGTGCCCGACGCCCGGGATCTGGCACTGCTCGACGACGCACTCCGGGCTGCCCTCGGCGAGGGCGCGCACGTGGCGTTGTCGGCGGACCTCGGTCCTGCCGAGCGGTATCGCCGGTGGCTGGCCGTCCGCCGCGGCACCGTCCGAGCCGTCGTCGGCACCCGCTCCGCGGCGTTCGCCCCAGTCGCCGACCTCGGCCTGGTCGCGGTGTGGGACGACGGTGACGACCTCCATGTCGAACCGCGTGCGCCGTACCCGTCCGTTCGTGACGTCCTCGTCCTGCGCTCGACGCAGAGCGGGGCGGCGCTGCTGGTCGGTGGGTTCGCCCGCACGGCCGAGGCGCAGCTGCTCGTCGAGTCCGGCTGGGCGCACGAGATCGTCGCTCCGCGCCCGCAGGTCCGCGACGGCGCACCCAGGATCACCGCCACCGGAGCCGACCTCGAGCAGGAGCGCGATCCGGGGGCGTCCTCCGCACGGCTGCCGGCGGTCGCGTTGAAGGCCGCCAGGGACGCCCTCGCCGCGCGCCGGCAGGTGCTCATCCAGGTCCCGCGGCGGGGCTACATCCCGTCGCTGGCGTGCGTGCGCGACCGGACACCGGCTCGGTGCGCGGTCTGCGCCGGGCCGCTGTCGCTCACGTCGGGCCACGCGGTCGCGACCTGCCGCTGGTGCGGCCGCCCGGCGGCCGACTGGGCCTGTCCGGTCTGTGGCGGCCGCAGGATGCGGGCGCAGGTCGTGGGTGCCGGCCGGACGGCCGAGGAACTGGGGCGGGCGTTCCCGGGTGTCGCCGTCCGGACCTCGGGCGGTCCCGCGGTGCTGTCGCGGGTCGGCAGCGGCGCGGGGCTGGTCATCGCGACCCCGGGCGCCGAGCCGCCGGCCGAGGGCGGCTACGGCGCGGCGCTCCTTCTCGACGGGTGGGCGCTGCTGTCGCGGCCGGACCTGCGGGCGGGGGAGGAGACGCTCCGGCGCTGGCTCAACGCGGCGGCCCTGGTCGCCGCGGACGGCGAGATCGTGGTGAACGCCGACGCGGCGGTACCCACCGTTCAGGCGCTGATCCGCTGGGATCCGGCCGGGCACGCCGCGCGGGAACTCGCCGAGCGCACCGAGCTGGGGTTTCCCCCGGCCACCCGGATGGCGGCGCTGCGCGGTCCGGGTGGCGCGGTGGCCGAGCTCGCCGCGCTCGCCCAGCTGCCGGCCGAGTGCGAGGCGATCGGACCGGTGGAGGTCGGCGAGGGCGAGCAGCAGCTGCTGCTCCGCGTCCCGCGGGCGCTCGGCGGCGCGCTGGCCACCGCGCTGCATGCCGCAGCGGGGATCCGCTCCGCGCGCAAGGCCGCCGACCCGGTACGGGTCATGCTCGATCCCGCCGAGCTGGGCTGATCGGGTGGGAACCGTCGCAGCTCCGGGTCCGTAAACTGATCACCGTGACCGCACAGCCCATCCGCCTCTTCGGCGATCCCGTCCTGCGCACGCCCGCGAGCGTCGTCACCGACTTCGACAAGGAGCTGCGTCAGCTCGTCGCCGATCTGACCGAGACGATGCTGGCCGCGCCGGGCGCCGGGCTGGCGGCGCCGCAGATCGGTGTCGGGCTGCGGGTCTTCACCTACCACGTCAGCGAGGACGAGCAGGGCCACCTCGTCAACCCGGTCCTGCACTTCCCGTCGGAGGAGGAGCAGGACGGCCCGGAGGGGTGCCTGTCCATCCCGGGTCTCACCTTCGACTGCGTCCGCCGCGAGCACGTCGTCGCCCACGGGCAGAACATGTTCGGCGACCCGGTGACGATCGAGGGGACCGCCCGGCTCTCGCGGGCCATCCAGCACGAGACCGATCACCTCGACGGGGTTCTGTTCGTCGACCGCCTCGACGCCGAGACGCGCAGAGCCGCGATGAAGGCCATCCGCGAGGCGGAGTGGTCGGGCATGGGCATCGGCGCCCCCGCTCCGGTGATCAAGCTCAGCCCGCACGGACCCGGACCCAGGAGCGCATTCGGCGCTGCGGCGGCAGCCACGCCCATCCGCTCCCGGTGAGGGTGCTCTTCGCGGGCACTCCGGCACCGGCCGTGGTCTCCCTGCAGGCGCTGATCGACTCGCCGCGGCACGACGTCGTCGGGGTGCTGACCCGCGCGGACGCGCCGGCCGGACGCGGGCGGAAGCTGAGCCGCTCGCCGGTCGGTACCCTCGCCGACGCCGCGGGCATCCCCGTGTACACCCCGCGCCGGGTCGGCGATCCGGAGTTCGTCGCCACGCTCGAGGCGCTGGCCATCGATGCCGCCCCGGTCGTCGCCTACGGTGCCCTGCTGCCGCCCTCGGTGCTCTACCTGCCCCGCTACGGCTGGATCAACCTGCACTTCTCGGTCCTGCCCGCGTGGCGGGGCGCCGCTCCCGTCCAGCACGCCATCCTCGCCGGCGACGAGGTGACGGGCGCCTCGACGTTCCTGATCGAGGAGGGCCTGGACACCGGCCCCGTGTTCGGAGTGGCCACCGAGACGATCACCAACGACGACACCGCGGGCAGCCTGCTCGAACGCCTGGCGGTCTCCGGCGCCCAGCTGCTGCTCGCCACCCTCGACGGCATCGAGGACGGGCAGGTGATGCCGCTCGAACAGGCTATCGACGGCATCAGCCTGGCCCCGAAACTCACCGTCGAGGACGCGCACCTCGACTTCACCCGACCCGCCGCAGCCGTCGACCGGCGCATCCGGGCGTGCACGCCGGCGCCCGGGCCGTGGACCCTCTGGCGCGGCACCCGGGTCAAGCTCGGACCGGCGCGGATCAGTGCCGCGTTGCCGTCGGGCTCCCTCCCACCCGGCGGGATCTCCGTCGACGGCGGCAGCGTCCTCGTCGGGACCGCGACCCGCCCGCTCGTGCTGTCGACGGTGCAGCCGGCCGGCAAGCGCCCGATGCCGGCGGCCGACTGGGCCCGCGGCGCGCGCCTCGAACCCGGCGCCGAATTTGGCTGAGACGCAGGCCCACCGTGGCTGACACGGCCCGGGTCGAACCACCGGTCGACCCTGCGCGACGGGTCGCCTTCGACCTGTTGCGCGCGGTGGCCCACCGCGACGCCTACGCCAACCTGGTGCTGCCCGGGCTGCTGCGTGAGCGGGGGCTGACCGGGCGCGATGCCGCGTTCGCCACCGAACTCGCCTACGGGACGGTGCGCGCGCAGGGCACCCTCGACGCCATCATCGCCGTCTGCTCCTCCCGCGCCCCGGCGAAGCTCGACGCGCCGGTGCTCGACCTCCTGCGCCTGGGCACGTACCAGCTCCTGCGGACCAGGATCCCGGCCCACGCTGCGGTGTCGGCGACCGTCGCACTGGCGCGATCGGCGGGGATGGCCCGAGCCACCGGTTTCGTCAACGCGGTGCTGCGGGCGGTGTCCGCCCAGGACTGGGACGCCTGGACCGACCAGCTGACCGCCAAGTCCTCCTCGGTCGCGCGGCTGGCCACCCGGTACGCCCATCCGGTGTGGATCGCGGGCGCGTTCGCGAGCGCCCTCTACGCCGAGGGGAACACCGACCCGACCGAACTCGAGGCCGCGCTCGCCGCCGACGACACACGCCCCCAGACCCATCTGGTGGCTCGTCCCGGCCGGATCTCGCGGACGGACCTGCTCGCCGAGATCGGGCCGGGCGGCGAGGCGGGGCCGTGGTCGCCCTACGCCGTCAGGCTGGGCGACGGCGGTGACCCGGGCGCGCTGGAGTCGGTGCGGGACGGCGCGGCGGGCGTGCAGGACGAGGGCAGCCAGCTGTGCGCGCTGGCCCTCGCCGCGGCGCCGCTCGAGGGCGCGGATCTGCAGTGGCTCGACGTCTGCGCCGGCCCGGGCGGCAAGGCCGCGCTCCTCGCCGCGCTCGCCGCCGACCGCGGCGCGCTCCTGGACGCCAACGAACTCCATCGCCACCGTGCGGAGCTGGTCCGGCAGGCGACGGCGTTCTGGGGCGTCCGGGTGAGCGTCGGGGACGCGGCCACCCTCGACGGGGTCGACGGTGGCTACGACCGGGTCCTGCTCGATGCCCCGTGCACCGGCCTGGGGGCGCTGCGCCGCCGCCCCGAGGCCCGCTGGCGGCGCACTGCGGCCGACCTCCCGGATCTGACGGCGCTGCAGGCCTCGCTGCTGGACACGGCGCTGCAGCTGGTGCGCCCGGGCGGGCTGGTCGCCTACGTGACGTGCTCGCCACACCCGCAGGAGACGGCCGACATCGTTGCGCCGTACCGCTCCGGCGAACGCGCCGAGCTGCTCGATGCCCGGCCGCTGTTCCCCGGGGTCCCGCGCCTGGGTCCCGGTCCGACCGTGCAGCTCTGGCCGCACCGCCACGGCACCGATGCGATGTTCTTCGCGCTGCTCCGCCGGACGGGCGCGCCGGGCGCCAACTAGAGTTCGACCGTGACGTCCACGCCCGAGCCGATGATCGCTCCCAGCATCCTGGCGGCCGATTTCTCCCGACTGGCCGAACAGGCCGATGCCGTCGACAACGCCGACTGGCTGCACGTGGACGTCATGGACAACCACTTCGTGCCGAACCTGACCCTGGGGCCGCCGGTCGTCGCGAGCCTGCACCGAGCCACCGCGCTGCCGCTGGACTGCCATCTGATGATCGAGGACCCCGATCGCTGGGCGCCGGGGTATGCCGAACTGGGTGCGGCCAACGTGACCTTCCACGTCGAGGCCGCGCGGGACGCCGTCCAGACGGCACGGGCTATCCGGGCTGCCGGCGCGCTCGCCGGTCTTGCCATCAAACCCGGCACCGCGGTGGAGCCGTACCTCGACGTGCTGCGCGAGTTCGACACGGTGCTGGTGATGACAGTGGAGCCCGGATTCGGTGGCCAGTCGTTCATGGCCGAGACGATGCCCAAGGTCAGGCTGCTGCGCGGGCACATCGCGGCGGGCCACCTGAGGCTCTTCCTCGAGGTGGACGGAGGCATCGACGCCGACACCATCGCGGTGGCGGCCGAGGCCGGTGCGGACGTGTTCGTCGCCGGCTCGTCTGTCTACGGTGCCGCCGACCCGTCCGCCGCGGTCACGGCGCTACGCGCTCGGGCCCGGGCGGCGATGGCCGACGCAGCCCGGTGACCGAGCCGGGAGCCGCCGCCCTCGAGGCGGAGATGCGCCTCGCGCTCTCCCTCGGCGAGCAGGCGCTCGGCCGCACCAGCCCGAACCCACCCGTGGGCGCGGTCGTCCTGGACGCCGCGGGCATCGTGGTGGGCAGCGGCAACACGCAGCCACCGGGTCGTGACCACGCCGAGGTCGTGGCGCTGCGCGAGGCGGGCACCCGCGCGGCCGGAGGCACCGCGGTCGTCACGTTGGAGCCGTGCAATCACACGGGGCGCACGCCGCCCTGCGTGAACGCGCTCCTGGCCGCCGGTATCGCGCGGGTCGTCTACGCCGTCGACGATCCCACCGCCGTCGCCGCGGGCGGCGCCCAGCGGCTGCGCGCCGCGGGGGTCGAGGTCGTCGGCGGAGCGTGGGCGGACGAGGCGGCCGAGGGAGCGCTTCGGTGGTGGCTGCGGGCAGTAGGCCGCGGCCGCCCGGCGGTGATCTGGAAGTTCGCCTCGACCCTGGACGGGCGGGTGGCGGCTGCCGACGGCACCTCGCGGTGGATCTCCTCGCCCGACTCGCGCGCCGACGTCCACCTGCTGAGGGCACGGGTGGACGCCGTCGCCGTCGGGAGCGGCACCGCGCTGGCCGACGACCCGTCACTGACCGCGCGGGACCGGGACGGCGTCGTCCTCGCCCACCAGCCGCTGCGGGTCGTCCTCGACCGGGGCGCCCGGGTGCCGGCCACCGCCGCCGTCTTCGATGCCGCCGCCGAGACGCTGGTGCTGCGCGAGGCCGATCCACGCTCGGCCCTGGACGTGCTGTGGCGTCGGGGCGTCCGTTCGGTGCTGCTGGAGGGCGGGCCGACCGTCGCCGGCGCGTTCCTGGCGGCGGGCTGCGTCGATGACGTCGTCGCCTACCTGGCGCCGTCCCTGCTCGGGGACGGCCCCCAGAGCCTCGGCACGGCCGGAATCGCGACCATCTCCGAGGCCGTCGCCCTGGAACTGCGCACCGTGGAGCGGATCGGCCCGGACCTGAAGCTCACCGCCCGTGTGACGTGATCGGCTGTCAGGGAATGCCGCCGTGGAGTTATGGTGTTGCCAGCAGTAGCAACGCGTGCTCCGGGGTCGGTGTAATTCCGAACCGGCGGTTACAGTCCGCGACCCGTCCGCAGCCAGCGGACGGTTGACCTGGTGAAATTCCAGGACCGACGGTGAAAGTCCGGATGGGAGGCAGCGCGCGGAGGCTTGTGCCGAGTCGGCTTCCCAGCCGGCGCGGCCGTTGCCACCGTCGCTCGGGCTGATTGTCGGCCCGGCCACCCCCGTCGCCTCTGATCTCGCGAAGCCCTGTCCGACTATGGGAAACAGCGAGGTCGACCGAATGTTCACCGGGATCGTGGAAGAGCTGGGCGAGGTCGTGGCGGTGCTGCCCGCCGCCGACGCCACCGGAGACGCCCCCGCGGGTGCGAGTGCGGTGCTGCGCGTGCGCAGCGCCCGGGCCGCCGACGGCGTGCCGCACGGTGGGTCCATCGCAGTGAACGGTGTGTGCCTGACCGTCGTCGCCGACACGGCGACCGACGCTCCCGCGGACCGGCTCCTCGACTTCGACGTCATGGGGGAGACGCTCGCGCGGACCAGCGTCGGCGCCCTCCGTCCCGGCGACCCCGTCAACCTGGAGCGTGCGGTCCGCGCCGACGGTCGGCTCGACGGCCACATCGTGCAGGGACATGTCGACGGGACCGCGACGCTCCTGTCGCGCACACCCGGGCAGGCCTGGCAATCACTCCGGTTCGCCCTTCCCTCCGACCTGGCCCGCTACGTCGCGGAGAAGGGTTCGATCGCCGTCGACGGGGTCTCGCTGACCGTGAGCGCCATCGGTACCGAGGCCGGGTCGGACTGGTTCGAGGTCGGGCTGATCCCGGAGACCCTGCGGGCGACCACCCTCGGAGCAACCCCCGTGGGCGCGCTGGTGAACATCGAGGTCGACGTGCTGGCCAAGTACACCGAACGCCTGCTCGCCGCGCACACCGCCGACCGCGCCGGATCGGTGGGCTGAGCGATGTTCGACTCCGTGGAACGCGCGATCGCCGACATCGCCGCCGGCAGGGCCGTGGTGGTCGTCGACGACGAGAACCGCGAGAACGAGGGCGACCTCATCTTCGCGGCAGAGCTGGCGACCCCCGAACTCGTGGCGTTCATGGTCCGGTACAGCTCGGGCTACATCTGCGTCCCGATCACCGACGGGGATGCCGACCGCCTCGACCTGCCGCCGATGCACCACACGAACCAGGACCGTCGGGGCACCGCCTACACGGTGACCGTGGACGCGCGCGACGGCGTCACGACGGGCATCTCCGCCCACGATCGGGCACACACGATCCGTCTGCTCGCCGACCCCGCGACCGATCCTGTCGACCTCACCCGCCCCGGCCACGTCGTGCCGCTGCGCGCGCGCAGCGGGGGGGTGCTGCAGCGGGCCGGTCACACCGAGGCTGCCGTCGACCTGGCCCGGCTGGCCGGCCTGCGTTCGGCCGCCGTGCTCTGCGAGATCGTCAGCGAGGACAACCCGCTGGAGATGGCGCGGGTCGACGAGCTGCGCCGGTTCGCCGACGCGCACGGGCTGGCGTTGATCTCGATCGCGGACCTGATCGCCTACCGCCGTGAGCGCGAGCCGCTGGTCACCCGGGTGGCTCAGGCGCGGATCCCGCTGGCCGACGGCACGTTCACCGCTGTCGGCTACGCCGGTGCCGACGACGGCCGCGAGCACGTGGCCCTCGTCTTCGGTGACGTCGATTCGATCGGTGACGGGGCGGATCTGCTGGTGCGGGTGCACTCCGAGTGCCTGACCGGCGACGTCTTCGGGTCGTTGCGCTGCGACTGCGGCCCCCAACTCGACGCCGCCCTCGCCGCGGTGGCACGGGAGGGCCGGGGGATCGTGGTGTACCTGCGGGGCCACGAGGGCCGCGGCATCGGTCTGCTGCAGAAGCTCCAGGCCTACCAGCTCCAGGACGACGGTGCCGACACCGTGGACGCCAACCTGGCGCTGGGCCTGCCCGCCGACTCGCGTGACTACGGCGTGGGCGCTCAGATCCTGCTGGACCTCGGCGTGCGCTCGCTGCGCCTGATGTCGAACAATCCGGCCAAGCGGATCGGGCTCGAGCGGTACGGCCTGCGCGTGCTCAGCCAGGTCCCCGTCCAGATCGCCGCCAACCCGGAGAACCTGCGGTACCTGCAGACCAAACGAGACCGCATGGGGCACACCCTCGATCTCGGCCGCGCGGCCGACACCGCATCCGTGACGACCGCACGGTGAAGGGCAGACGATGAGCGGCGAAGGCGCACCGAAGGCTGGTCCGGTGACGGACGCGGCCACCCTGCGGGTCGCGGTGGTCGCGGCGAGCTGGCACGAGACGGTCATGGCCGGCCTGCTGGACGGCGCGCACCGCGCTCTGGCCGACTCCGAGGTCACCGACGTGAGCATCATCCGCGTGCCCGGTACGTTCGAGTTGCCAGTGGCGGCGGCCCGGCTGGCGCGTGCCGGATTCGATGCCGTCGTCGCCCTGGGCGTCGTGATCCGCGGCGGCACGCCCCACTTCGAGTACGTCTGCGACGCGGCCACGAGCGGGCTGACCCAGGTCAGCGTCGACACGGGAGTGCCCGTCGGGTTCGGGGTGCTCACCTGCGACACCGATCAGCAGGCGCTCGACCGGGCTGGGCTCACCGGCTCCTCGGAGGACAAGGGCTACGAGGCCACCGCCGCGGCGCTGGCGACCGCGGTCGTCCTGCGGCGCTACTGACTCGCCGGTCGGGACCGCCGCGATGACCGCGCCGACCGAACTGCCCGTGCAGGGAGCTCAGGACACCTGCGGCGTCGTCCTCGCCGCGGGCGCCGGGTCCAGGGCCGGTGGCCCCAAGGCCGTCGTGACCGTGGGCGGGAGCCGGCTCGTCGACCGAGCCGTGCGGACCCTCCGGGACGGAGGCTGCTCGCAGGTGCTGGCCGTGGTCCGCGCCGGCGTCGAGGTGCCTGGAGCGACCTGCGTCGTGAATCCCGATCCCGACCGCGGCATGGGTTCCTCGCTCCGGCTGGCGCTCGAGGCCGCAGCAGGCGGAACGTGCTCCAGCGTCGTCGTGCTGCTCGTCGACCAGCCCGGCCTCACTCCGGAGTGTGTCCAGCGGCTGACAGGGACGCCCCCGGGAGACTCACCGGGTGTGATTTTCGCCACATTCCACGGCCGGCGCGCTCATCCGGTGCGGATCGACCGCCCGCTCTGGGGCGCGGTCGCGCAGGCGGCTGAGGGCGACAGCGGGGCGCGGGCGTTCGCCCGGGCTCATCCGGAGCTCGTCCGGGAGGTCGAATGCGACGGTTTCGGCGACCCCACCGACCTGGACACCCTTGACGAACTCCGATCGTGGGGTCGAAGCTGACGCCGAAGACGGCGATAAGGAGGAAATCGGGCGCTCAGAAGGCGTCCTGTACATCGATTGACGACGGCAGTATGTGGAATTTCGAGCCTGATGATGAAATTGGTGCCAAAGAGACAGTCGCGTTCGGCAGCCAAGTCCGGTTGACTGGTGTCAGCCGGGGGCATCGCGCGTCGAGGGATCGCGCGATGCTCCCGGTTTTTTCCTCGCCTGTCGTATGCATGAAAATGATGATCCAGACCGTAGACTTTGACCACGCGCGAATGATGGATTCGGGGGCTTGGGTCGGCGTTGTCGCGGACGGCTGACCCGCCGGTGAGTTTCCACGAAGTTCGCTCTCTGATTCGGAGTTTTCATGACGTTGGCTGTGACCACCCGCGCTGCTTTTGCGACGACGCGGTATCGGGTCAGCAATTCAGCCTGCACGATGACGGTCACGACCCCTGATCGTGATCCGGAACTGTGGGCCGCCTATATGGCGGGCGCTCTGGACACCTATCGGAAGTTCGGCGCCGAGGCCGCGCTGGAGTACGACACCACGGTTACGGGCGATACGACGTCGATCTTCGTGGTCGCGCAGGACGCCGACGGTGTCGTCGTCGGAGGAATCCGGGTTCAAAAGATTCTCGAGCGGCCAGAAGATTCACATTTGACAGTTGAATGGGGAATGGGGCCCCAGGAGGGCCAGGACAGGCTCCGCGCTTATCTCGAGGAGCGAATTCCAGAGGGCGTCGTCGAATTGAAGGCCGGATGGGTGGCTGAGTCGAGTTCGGATAAAAAGGAACTTGCGCGTGCTATCGCCCGATTCTTCGCTCATGCCCCTGCTCTCGTGGGAGTCCGCTTCTCCGTGTGCTCGGCCGCCTCGCACGCGATGACCCGCTGGCTCACCTCCGGCGGCCAATGGGTCACCGAGGTGCCCCAGGTCGCCTACCCCGACGAGCGCTACCTGACCTCGATGATGTGCTGGGACCGGCACACCGTGGCCGACCTCGCCGCCGCCGACCAGCTGATCGCGTTGATGGACGAGGCCGAGCAGCTGCGGGTCAACCGCGAGGAGCCCGCCACCGCCGACTCCGCGGACGCCGTGCCGACCGCCGCTCCGCGTGTGATCCTGCGCGGTTCCCGCGGCGCCGGCGCGCACGAGCTGCTGACGGCGCGCACCCCGAGCGTGCTGGCCGCGCCGGCTACACGCACGCCGAGCGCGGTGCGGGGTACCGGCACCGGCACCGGCCCGTCGCGACGCAGCCCGCTGCGCGAGGCGGTGACGCGGCCCAGCCCGCTGCGCGAGACGGGAAGACGCGAGCAGGCACCGATGCGATCGGCAGCCGGTCCGCGCGCCGGCATCCGACCAGACCTGCGACGACGCGGTGCGCCCGGAACGCCCGTGCCGGCAGCGCCCCACCTTCGGCTCGCCGACGGGCGTGCGCCCGACACAGGCGGGCGCCCCGACCGGCTCGTGGGTAGCCACACGGCATGAGTGGGGCCGAGATCCGCGTCCTCGACGATCGTGTCGAGGCAGACCGGACCTTCCTCGCCCAGCTGCGTGACGACCCGACGATCGAGGAGATCGATGCGCTCGCCGGGCAGCGTGCCGAACTCGACCGCATCCGCCCCCCGCTGCCCGCGGAGATCCTGACCGAGCCGGGACGGTGGGTCTACTACCCCTGGCGTCGCGCCGTCGTCTCCCTCCTCGGACCGACGGGCTTCCGGATCCTTCGCCTGGACCGCAACCGCAACAAGATCACCCGTGACGAGCAGGACGGCTTCGCCGCCCTGGCGATCGGTGTCGTCGGGCTGAGCGTCGGGCACGCCATCGCCCACACCCTGGCCCTCGAGGGCCTGTGCGGGGAGCTGCGCCTCGCCGACTTCGACGAGATCGAGCTGTCCAACCTCAACCGCATCCCCGGGTCGGTCTTCGACCTGTCCGTGAACAAGGCGGTCGTCGCCGCGCGGCGCATCGCGGAGCTGGACCCGTACCTCCGGGTGACCGTGTTCCCGAAGGGCCTGCTCGAGGACAACGCCGAGGAGTTCTTCGAGGGCCTCGGCGTCGTCATCGAGGAGTGCGACTCGCTCGACATCAAGGTGATGGTGCGCGAGCAGGCCCGTCGCCGCCGCATCCCCGTGTTGATGGAGACGAGCGATCGTGGGCTGTTCGACGTCGAGCGCTTCGACCTCGACGCCGACCTTCCGCTGTTCCACGGTCTGCTGGGCGACGTCGACCCGGCGAGCCTGCAGGGGCTGTCCACCTCGGACAAGGTCCCGCACGTCATGCGCATCATCGACGCGACGGGGCTCTCCGCGCGGATGGCTGCGTCGCTCGTCGAGGTCGACGAAACCCTGACGACCTGGCCCCAACTGGGCAGCGACGTGATCCTCGGCGGCGCCACGGTGTCTGCGGCGGTCCGCCGGTTCGGCCGGGGAGAGCCGCTGGCCTCCGGCCGGGTCCGTGTCGACCTCGAGACCCGCTTGGACCAGCTGGAACTGCCGCCTACCGACGGTGGTGCGCCGCTGCCGGCGCCCGAGGACCCGTTCGGTGAGATCGTGACGCCGTCGCAGTCGCCCGAGGAGGCCGTCGTCAAGGCGGTCGCCCTGGCGCCGTCCGGGGGCAACGTCCAGCCCTGGTCGGTGACGACCGACGAGCACCGCCTGGCCATCCACCTGGAGGCCACGCGCACCTCTGCCATGGACGTGGCCTTCCGCGGCAGCTACGTGGGCATCGGCGCCGGGCTGTTCAACGCCCGGGTCGCGGCCGCCGCCCACGGGGTCGGCGGACCCGTCGCCATCCAGCCCGACGGCCCCGACTCCACCGTGCTGGCGGAACTGCGCTGGGGCACCGACGCGGACCCGGAGCTGGCCGCGTTGTACCCCGCGATGCTGCGCCGGATCTCCAACCGGCATCCGGGCACTCCGGCACCCGTCACCGCCGAGATGGCCGCGGTCCTGGCCGGGGCAGCCGCGGCTGAGGGCGGGGGCCTCCGGCTGGTCACCGATCCGCGCTATGTCACGGCCGGTGGCGAGCTGCTCGCTCGGTCCGACCAGGCTCGCTACCTGACGCCGATGCTGCACCAGCAGATGATGTCCGAGCTCGTCTGGCCCGGCCGCGACCGCCTCGACCTCGGCCTGGACGTGCGCACGCTCGAACTGGAACCGGACGACCTCGCCAAGCTCGACGTCGCCCGGCGCGCGGACGTGATGGGGCTGCTGGCCCGGTGGGGCGGCGGCCACGCCCTGGGTGACTCCACCCGGGAACGGGTCGAGAGCAGCTCCGCGCTGGCCGTGATCACCGTTGCGGGGGATCGTCCTGCCGACTTCGTGCGTGGCGGCCAGGCGCTGGAGCGGACGTGGATCGCCGCCGAGGGACTGGGCCTCGCGGTCCAGCCGGTGTCGCCGGTGTTCCTGTTCGCGCTGGAGGACACCGAGCTGCAGGCGATGTCGCCGGCCTTCGCGGGCGACCTCAGCCGGATGCGAGCCGACTTCCGCGCGCTGATCGGCGCAGAGGCGGGGGAGTCGATGGTGCTCGTTCTGCGACTGAGCCACGCCCCACCGCCGACGGCCCGGAGCCGGCGCCTCGCGCTGGACGCCATCTGGCATCCTGATCTTTCACTTGTCCAATCCGCCCTCACAGCGGGACGAGGGAAGGAACCGGATGCCGGAACGTAGCCTGGAGAGCCTGGTCACCCGGGTGGCCGCGCGGCTCATGTCGGTGGATGCCTCGACACTGCCCGCCGAGTCGCACAGCATCCTCCGCGAACTCGTCGAGTTCCTCGGCGTGGACACCAGTTTCCTGCGCACGAGCGATCACACCGCCCGCGTGAGCATTCTGACCTCGGAGTGGCCCGTTCGGGAGAACGTTCCCGACCCGGATCCGATCGGCGTCGTGCCCTTCGACAGCGACCCGGTCTTCGGGCAGATCGAGCACATGCGTGAGCCCTACGTCGCGCGGCCGGACACGTCCGGGGACGACTACCAGGCCCGGATCGAGGAGGCCAGCGGCATCCCGCAGGTCTCGCTGGCGATGTTCCCGCTGCTACGCGGCGAGGTCACCGCCGGGGTGCTCGGATTCGTCAAGTTCGGCGACCGCGAGTACTTCGAGGCGGAGATCAACGCCCTGACGGCCATCGCGTCCCTGCTGGCACAGGTCCAGTCGCGGGTCGAGGCCGAGGAGCGGCTGCGGTTCCACGCCTACCACGACGACCTGACGGGGCTGCCGAACCGGCGCGGCCTGATGGAGCAGCTGACCGAGTGGATGGCCCCGGACCAACCCGGCCCGGTGGCGCTGCTGTTCCTGGACCTGGACCGTCTCAAGGCGATGAACGACTTCCTCGGCCACGCCGCGGGAGACGAGTTCCTCCGCTTCCTGGCCAACCGCCTGCGCGGCGGGGTGCGGTCCGGGGACCTGGTCGCGCGCCTGGGCGGGGACGAGTTCGTCGTGGCGCTGCACGCGCCCGCCGACACCTTCGACGCCATGGTCGCCGCCGAGCGGATGCTGGAGCTGGCCAACGAGTCGGTGAACATCGGTGGCCAGTCGGTGAGTCGCAGCGTGAGCATCGGGGTCGCGGTGGCCAGCCCACACGACACCACGGTCGCGCAGATCCTGCTGTTCGCCGACCAGGCGGCACTCGCAGCCAAGGCCAACGGCGGCAACGAGATCGTGCTGTTCACCGACGAGATGCGCACCCAGAACGAGGTCCGCGCCGACATCGAGCTCCACCTGCGCGCCGCCATCGGCGACGGTTCGCTCGTCCTGCACTACCAGCCGGAGATCGACCTGCGCTCCGGCGCCATCCTCGGCGCCGAGGCCCTGGTGCGCTGGCGTCACCCGACGCGAGGGTTGCTGCACCCCGACTCGTTCATCGGTATCGCAGAGGCCACGAACCTGGCCGGCGATCTCGGCCGATGGGTACTGGCCGCCGCGTGCCGCCAGCTGGCGGAGTGGCGGGCCGAGATGCCCGACCGCCGGGTGTTCCTGCGGGTCAACGTCTCACCGGCCGAACTCATCAGCGTCGACTTCGTCGACCGCGTCGCCGAGGTGCTGCACAACGAGGGCATCCCCGGCGGGGAGGTCTGCCTGGAGATCACCGAGCACGTCTTCGTCCGCGACATCGACCGGGCGCTCGTCACCCTCCGCGGGCTGAAGTCGATCGGCGTGCAGGTCGCGATCGACGACTTCGGTACCGGGTACAGCTCCTTCGCCCAGCTCAAGGCGCTGCCCGTCGACGCGCTCAAGATCGACCGCGGGTTCGTCACCGATCTCGGATCGAGCGCCGACGACCTCGCGATCGTGGAATCCATCGTCGGGCTGGCGGAGGCGTTCGGGCTCGAACTCGTCGCCGAAGGGGTGCAGACGCCGCTGGCAGCGCGGACGTTGCGGGGGCTCGGTTGCTTCCGGGCGCAGGGCTACCTGTTCGGGCGCCCCGTTCCGGCCGACCAGATGCACGATCTGATCGAGCAGGGATCGATCGATCTCCCCAGCCTCGGGCTGGAGCGGACCGACGTCACCGGCGTCATCGAATCCGGAGGCCTCGGATGACACCGGCGGCCCCGGTGCCGGCGGCGCGACCGGGGGGTCGGCAAATATCGAACTCAGCGCGCGGCGGATTCCGCTGTTGGCTCGATCGGGCTCTAGGCTGGTCGGCGTGACTGAGGAAAGCATGAGTGACGACGACCTCATCATGTCCTGGCGCGTCGTTCTCGACGGCATCCAGCGCACTCAGGCGCAGATCATGGCCGGTGTGGAGGACCTCGGTCTGCCGGCGGCGTTCTTCGACGCCCTGTACCGGCTGATCGACGCGCCGGACCAGCGCCTGCCCATGAGCACCCTGGCGCGGCAGCTGTCCATGACCAGCGGCGGTTTCACGAAGGTGGCCGACAGGATGGCGCGCGCCGGTCTGATCGACCGCCGCGGATCCTCGGGTGACCGGCGCATCGTGCATGCGACGCTGACCCCGCTCGGTGCCGAATTGGCGCGTAGCGCAACAGAGACCTACCGCTCGAGTGTCCGGGAACACGTGCTGACCGTGCTCTCGCCGGAGGCGCTGCGGCACCTGGCCGAGCTGACCAACACGCTCAGCGAGGCCAACGACAGCCCGCCCGTCGAGGTGCTCGACGGCGCGGACGCGGATATCTCGGAGATCGAGAAGATCGTCGTGCGGGACCCGGAACTGCCGGATCGCCGCGCCCGCAGTGACCGCGGGGACACCCCGGCCCGCTGAGCACGTCCACTGCGACCGGGTGCTGTCGCGCCCGCCGGCCGTCCCGACGGCGCCAGGTAGTGCCCTCCGATGGCCTTCACGGCTGTTCACTTTGTCATCGTTGCATTTAGTTAGTCTATAAAGCATCAGGCCCGGTCATTCTCCCGCTTGGAAAATTACTACCAGTCGACTACTTTCGACAGTATGGCGAGCGGCTCCGAACTGACCGACGACGAGTTGGTGACTGCGTGGTCCGTCGTCGTCTCAGGTCTGACGCGGGTGCAGCAGGATCTGATGGACGACATCGAGCGCCGCACCGGTGTTCTCGCCGCCTGGTTCGACGTCATCGTGCTGCTCCGCCGGGCGCCCGGCCATCGCCTTCCGATGAGCGCGCTGTCGATGGAACTGGAGATGAGCAGTGGGGGATTCACCAAGCTCGCCGACCGCCTCGAACAGGCCGACCTGATCGAGCGACAGCCGTCGGAGGAGGACCGGCGCGTCGTCTACGCCGCGCTGACCCCGTCCGGGCTGCGCACCGCGGACCGCGCCGTCGACATCCACATCGCGAACCTGCGCAGCCGCGTCATCGACCCGCTCCCGGCCGGTGCGATCAGCAGCCTGCGGGAAACCTTCGACGGTCTCCACCGGGCGGCCGCCACCGCGCCGGACGACGAACTCGACACGGGCGCGGAGGAGACGGGCTGACGGCTCGTCATTGCACGGCCACGGTGACATCGGCGCGGGCCTGCGGGCGGTCGCGTTCGAGGTAGCGCTCCTCCTGCTCGGCCCACCGGTGCCAGTGCGGCCGGAACAGTTCCCCGTCGCGCTCCATCGCCCGTTCGTAGCGGACACCGGCATCCAGCTCGAGCCACACCAGCAGCGACATGTCCGGAGCCAGCCGGAGCGCTCCCGTGCCGACGCCTTCCACCACCACGATCGCCGACGGTTCGAGCTCGCGGGCCGCACCGAATTCCCCGCACTCCCAGTCCCAGCGCCGCCACCGGGCGACATCACCGCGCGCCAGCGGCCCGATGACCCACTCGCCCAGCAGATCGATCCCGTCCTCGAGGCCGTCCCACCCCGGATAGATCTCCTCCAGCGGCACCACCGGCGCGTCCAGCCGGCGCCCGAGACCGGCGGCGAAGGTCGACTTGCCGCTGCCGCTGCGTCCGTCGACGGCCACGACGCGCACGCCGCCCGGTGGCGGAGGCACGAGCGTCAGAGCCTCGGCAACGCGCTGCGCATCGGTGGGCACGGCGCTGACGTTAACCCGTGCAGCAGGGCCAACTAGAGTCGCAGCTGCGATGAAGACCTTTGACGAACTCTTTGCCGAGCTGGCAGACAAGCAGCGCACCCGTCCGACCGGCAGCGGCACGGTCGTCGAACTCGACGCCGGCGTGCACCACATCGGCAAGAAGATCGTCGAAGAGGCCGCGGAGGTGTGGATGGCCGGGGAGTGGGAGGACGTCGACCGCACCGCCGAGGAGATCAGTCAGCTCCTCTACCACCTGCAGGTCCTCATGCTGGCGCGCGGGATCACGCCCGACGATGTCTACCGATACCTGTGAGGGCCCGCTGATGCTCCGTATTGCCGTTCCGAACAAGGGCTCGCTGTCCGAACCGGCCAGTGAGATGTTGCGGGAGGCCGGGTACCGGCAGCGCACCGACTCGAAGGAGCTGGTGCTGTCCGATCCGGACAACGGCGCCGAGTTCTTCTTCCTGCGACCCCGCGACATCGCCATCTACGTCGGCTCGGGGCGGCTGGACGTGGGCATCACCGGCGAGGACCTGCTCCTGGACTCCCATGCCGATGCCCATGTCGTGATCCCGCTGGGCTTCGGGCGGTCGACCTTCCGGTTCGCGGCGGTCGAGGGGACCATGACCGAGCTCACCGCGCTCGAGGGCACGCGCATCGCCACCGCCTACCCGGGGCTGCTCGCCCGCTACCTCGAGGCCCAGGGCGTGTCGGCGGAGATCATCAAGCTCGACGGCGCGGTGGAGACGGCCGTGCGCCTGGGCGTCGCCGACGCCATCGCCGACGTCGTGGAGACCGGGACCACGCTGCGCAACGCCGGCCTGGAGGTGTTCGGGAAGCCGCTGCTGCAGAGCGAGGCCGTGCTCATCCGGCACGACCCGTCCCGGACGGACCCGCAGGTCGACCAGCTGGTGCGCCGCCTGCAGGGCGTCATCATCGCCCGGCAGTACGTGCTGATGGACTACGACGTGCGCGACGACCTGGTCGAGGCCGCCGTCGCGATCACACCGGGGATCGAGTCGCCGACGGTCTCGCCGCTGCACACGGCCGGCTGGTCCGCGGTCCGCGCGATGGTGCCCACCCGGGACACCAACCGGGTGATGGACCAGCTGTGGGAACTCGGCGCCCGCGGCATCCTGGTGACGAGCATCCACGCGTGCCGGGTGTGAGGGCGGACATGGCCGAGGGATCCGCACCGGGCACCGAGCTCTCGGTGACCTCGCAGCCGGTGGCGATCCGGCCGTGGTGTTACGCGCTCTCGGTGTTCCTGCTCGCCGCGTTCGGCACGATCGCCGCGATCCTCCGGAGCACGACCGACGGCGTGACCTTCGGTGTCGGCGACCAGGTCTCGATGGGTGGCATCGGCATCGCGCTCGCGGCGGCGGCGCTTCTTCCGTTGCGGCCCCGGTTGAGCGCTGACGCCACCGGTGTCACCGTCCGGGGTGTGCTCGGCTCGCCCAAGGTGGTGCCGTGGGAGCTGATCCGGGGCGTCGAGTTCCGCCCGCGCTGGCGCTGGGCACGCCTGGTGCTGCCCGCGGACGAGACCATCAGTCTGTACGCGGTGCAGCGCTTCGACGGCCCCCGCTCCGTGCACGTCATGCGCGTCCTGCGTGACCTGCACGCCCGGTACGGCGCCTGACGGTCGGCCCCGCGCTCAGCGCCGGCGCTGTTCCCCGGGTCCCTCGCCGGGCGGGTCGGGGTAGGGGGAGACCTCCCGGAACGCCGCCTGCAGACCGACCAGGCCGTCGCGGAGCGGTTGGCGGTGCGCGCCCAGATACTCGGCCGAGGAGTGGTACAGCCCGGCCAGCGCGGTGATCAGCCGGCGGGCCTCGTCGAGGTCGCGGTACTTCTCGCCGTCCTCGGCAAGGCCGAGCTTCTCCGCGGCAGCGCTCATCAGCATGACCGCGGCCCGGGTGATGACCTCCACGGCCGGGATCTCGGCGAGTTCGCGGACCGTCACCTCGTCCGCGTCCGCCTGCACGGCGGTGTCTGCGGGGGCGGAGCGGTCGGCGGAGGTTGGATCATCGGCTGTCACACCTGATACTCTGGCAGTCGCGACCCGGGCGGGTTCAGTCGGGCGGGCGATCTGTGATGCGTGCCAACGCAGCTCGGATCTCCGTCCACTCCACCAGCCCGAGCAAGCGGAAGCTGAGAATGTGAGCCTCCCACCCGCCACGCCGCTACTCCAGCGTTCCGGGTTCGGTCCGATCGGTGGGCATGCGCTTCTGTGTGCCGCTCCGGCTGCGCGTCCACCACGGCGCGGATCCGGGCTCCGCTCGACTCATTCTCACTCCGCGCGCACGGTCGCACGGAGTTTTTTTTGTGCCCGCCCACGCCTGATCAGCCGTGGACGAGCGTGTGTTTCATCTATTGGGGAGGTCCCATCACCACAGAACCCCGGATCAACGACCGGATCCGCGTACCCGAGGTACGGCTCGTAGGCCCCGAGGGCGAGCAGGTCGGCATCGTGCCGATCGGCAAGGCGCTCGAACTGGCCGCCGAGTCCGATCTCGATCTCGTCGAGGTCGCCCCCATGGCGCGGCCCCCGGTCTGCAAGCTCATGGACTACGGGAAGTTCAAGTACGAGAACGCCCAGAAGGCTCGTGAGGCCCGGCGCAACCAGGCCCTCACGGTCATCAAGGAGATGAAGCTCCGCCCGAAGATCGATCCGCACGACTATGCGACCAAGAAGGGTCACGTCGAGCGGTTCCTGAAGCAGGGCGACAAGGTCAAGATCACGATCATGTTCCGCGGTCGTGAGCAGTCCCGGCCCGAACTCGGGTTCCGGCTCCTGCAGCGCCTGGCCGAGGACATCACCGAACTCGGTTTCGTCGAATCCTCGCCGAAACAGGACGGGCGCAACATGGTCATGGTCGTCGCACCGCACCGGGCGGGTAAGCCCTCCCGGACGAAGCCCGACCCGGACGCCGTCGCCCAGGACGTCTCCGTCGAGGAGACCGCCGCAGAGGCGGTTCCGACTCCGGCACCTGCCGGGGTGGGCGAGTAACAACCAGCGTCAGGCTGGTCGAACCGCCGGCCGGACAACGGCTGGCGGGGAGCCAGTGCTCATCCAGCGTGCCAGCTGTTCGGACACTGGCAGACAATCGCAGTCAGAGGATCAGACAATGCCCAAGAACAAGACCCATAGCGGGATGAAGAAGCGTGTGAAGGTCACCGGCACCGGCAAGCTGCTCGTCGAGCACGCCGGCAAGCGCCACCTGCTGGAGCGCAAGCCGTCCCGGCTGACGCGCCGCCTCACCGGCACCACCGAGGTCGCACCGGCCGACGTGCCGCGCGTGAAGAAGCTCCTCGGTCGCTGACCGCACCCTCTCTTTCCCACCCAGTCCACGCCGGGCACGACGGCGGAGTGGACCAGAACAGTAAGGAATCACCGTGGCACGCGTGAAGCGGGCGGTAAACGCCCACAAGAAGCGTCGCAGCACCCTCGAGGCCGCCAGCGGCTACCGGGGGCAGCGCTCCAGGCTCTACCGCAAGGCGAAGGAGCAGCTGCTCCACTCCGCGACCTACCAGTACCGCGACCGCAAGGTCCGCAAGGGTGACTTCCGCAAGCTGTGGATCACCCGCATCAACGCGGCCGCGCGCGAGAACGGCATGACGTACAACCGGTTCATCCAGGGACTGGGTCTGGCCGGTATCGGCGTCGACCGCAAGGTGCTGGCAGATCTCGCCGTCACCGACGCCGCGGCGTTCTCGGCGCTCGTCGTGGTGGCCAAGGCCGCCGTCGAGGCCGAGGGCATCGGTGGGCCGGTCGCTGCCTCCGACGCAGCCTGACATCACCGCAGGACCGCACCACGTGCAGGAATCCACGCAACTGCGCACCGCCGGCGTCCTCGCCGACAAGAACGCCCGGCTCGCGGCAGCCCGACGGCTCATCCGTCGCAAGGCCCGCCGCGACGCCGGGCGGTTCCTTGCCGAGGGCGCGCAAGCGGTCAGGGAGGCACTCGCCTCCGCCGGCGTCGTCGAGGAACTCTTCCTGACCGAGGATTCCCAGGACCGGTACCCGGACCTGGTGCGCGCGGCGGGAATCCACGGAGTGGACGTCGCCGTCATCAGTGACGCGGCGGCCGCCGGCCTGTCCCAGACCGTCACCCCGCAGGGTCTGGTGGCGGTGTGCCGGAGCATCGACGTCCCGCTCACCGTCTCGCTGGGCGGCCCGGTCCGGCTGGGCGCGGCCCTCGTGGAGGCCAACGACCCCGGCAACGTCGGGACGATCATTCGGGCCGCCGACGCCGCGGGAGCCGAATCCGTCGTGCTCACCGAGGACAGCGTCGACGTCTACAACGGCAAGACCGTCCGGGCCACGGCGGGCAGCCTGTTCCACGTCCAGGTCTCCTGCGACGTGACGGCGGAGCAGGTGATCGAGACCGCCCGCGCCTCCGGGATGCAGATCCTGGCGACCACTGGTGGTGGGAGCGTGGACCTCGATGAGCTGTCCGACGCCGGGCAGCTGCAGCACCCGACGCTGTGGGTGTTCGGCAACGAGGCGAGGGGGCTGCCCGAGCAGGTGCTCGAGGCCGCCGACGAGCGGGTCCGCGTCCCGATCTACGGCCGGGCAGAGAGCCTGAACCTCTCCGCGGCGGCGGCCATCTGCCTGTACGCGAGCGCCCGGGCGCAGCGGCGTGGCGGTTCCTGAACGGATCGTCGCCCGATCCCGCGCTGATAGGCTTGCCTAACTCGCTGACCGACTGTGAAAGGTGCGCGTTCTCCTGATGAGCTACATCACGCTTCCCGACTTCGACAGGACCGGCTACGTCGTCCTGGACCGCTACGACCAGTCCCAGGACCCGGCCGAGTGGCTCGACATCGAATACGTCGACTGGAAGTCATCCGGCGACACCCGCTTCGCACCGCTCGCCAGCGCCTACGGCGACATGGAGTGCAACGGCTTCTGGAACCACACCCCGCCCAAGACCGACAAGGACGGTGTGTGGGTGGAGAAGAACGTCGGACTCGCACCCCGCCTCACGGCCCGCGCCCAGGAGCCCGGCGCCAACGTCGGTCGCTGCCGCGTCATCGAGCTGCAGCCGAACGAGTACTCCGACTGCATCTACAACCTGCACCGCGACGACAACAACCGCCTCAATCCCGAGGACACCGGCTGGATCGTGCGGGGGTTCTTCAACCTGACCGACAACCCGGACTCGGTCATGATCCTGCGCGAGGATCGCGACGACCCGTCCACCGAAACGCGGATCCCGCTCCCCGCGGGCACCCAGGCGATCATCGACACGCAGCGCCTCTGGCACGCCGTGTGGCACCCGGGCACGGAGCCGCGCTACTGCCTCATCACGTCCTGGGAGTCCGGCCCCGAGCTGGGTGCCTACATGGCCAAGTACAACGCGGTCGACCACGTGGAGAGCCTCCCGCTCGACCAGTCGGTCATCGACGAGGCAGCGCGCATCGTGGCGCAGCGGCAGGCCGACCGTGCCGCTGCGCTCGCCGCTCGCGGGCAGGCCGACGTCGAGGTCAAGTCCGAGGCCTGAGCCGCCCGTCCGGTATCTCCGCCGCACGCCCCGCGGTCTGTCCCTAGACTGCGGGGCGCAGGTGCGTGCTGCGCCCGATCCGGGCGGCGGTCGCCTCATCCATCCGCTCTCGAGCAGGAGTCACCGAGTCATGTCCGGCGCCAACGACCCGTACGACCCCAAGCGTGTCGCCGCTCTGTCGGAGGAGAACATCCACGCCGGAGTGCTCGCCGCGGAGCAGGCGATCGCGGCCGCGACGGATCTGGAGTCCCTGCACGAGCAGTTCCTGGCCCACGTCGGTGACCGATCCCCGCTCGCGCTGGCCAACCGGGAGATCGGGGCACTCCCACCGGCGGCGCGATCGGAGGCCGGTGCCCGGATCAACCAGGCCCGCAACCACGTCCGCACGCTGCACGAAACGCGCCGGGCCGAACTCGAAGCCGTCCGCGACGCTCAGGTGCTGCTCACCGAATCCGTCGACGTCACGTTGACCTACGACCGGAGGGCTCCCGGCGCGCGCCATCCGTTGACGACCCTCAGGGAGTACATCGAGGACGTCTTCACCGCGATGGGGTACGAGGTCGCCGAGGGGCCCGAGATCGAGGCCGAGTGGTTCAACTTCGACGCCCTCAACCTCGACGCCGACCACCCGGCCCGCTCGATGATGGACACGTTCTTCCTCGATCCGCCCGACGCCGGTCTGGTCCTGCGCACGCACACCTCGCCCGTGCAGGTCCGCACGATGCTGACGCGCACGCCGCCGATCTACGTGATCTGCCCGGGCACGACGTTCCGCACCGACGAGCTCGACGCGACGCACACCCCGGTGTTCAACCAGATCGAGGGGCTGGTCATCGACGAGGGCATCACCATGGCCGACCTCAAGGGCACCCTCGACCACTTCGCCGCCGCCATGTTCGGCGAGGGCATCGTCACGCGCCTGCGCCCGTCCTACTTCCCGTTCACCGAGCCCAGCGCCGAGCCGGACCTGCTCTGTTTCGTCTGCCGTGGCGACTCCGTCGGCAATCCGGACCGGCCGTGCCGGACCTGCGGGAGCGAGGGCTGGATCGAGTGGGGTGGCTGCGGGATGGTCAACCCGCGGGTGCTCCGTGCGTGTGGCATCGACCCGGAGCGTTACTCCGGCTTCGCGTTCGGCATGGGACTGGAGCGGACGCTGATGTTCCGCAACAACGCGGCGGACATGCGTGACATGGTCGAAGGCGACGTCCGTTTCACCCAGGCCTTCGGTATGGAGGCCTGACATGCGCCTGCCCGTGAGCTGGCTCTCCGACTACGTCGACCTGCCTCCCGGCCTGGCGCCGCGCGAGCTCGCCGACGCCCTGGTGCGCGTGGGCCTGGAGGTGGAGAAGGTCGAGGACGCCGCCGAGGGCATCACCGGCCCGGTCGTCGTCGGCCGGGTGCTGTCCTTCGACGCCGAACCGCAGAAGAACGGCAAGACGATCCGGTGGTGTTCGGTCGACGTCGGTGAGGCCGAGCCGCGGGGCATCGTCTGTGGTGCCGCGAACTTCGCCGAGGGTGACCTGGTGATCGCGTCCCTGCCGGGTGCCGTGCTCCCGGGCGGGTTCGCGATCGCCGCCCGCAAGACCTACGGCCACATCTCCGACGGCATGATCTGCTCGGCGCGGGAACTCAACCTGGGGGAGGACCACGCCGGGATCCTCGTCCTGCCGGCGGGTTCGGCCGAGCCGGGCGCCGATGCCCTCGACGCGCTCGGGCTGCGCGACGCGGTGCTCGACATCGCGGTGACCGCCGACCGCGGTTACTGCTTCTCGATGCGCGGACTCGGCCGTGAGGCGGCGGTGGCGCTCGGCGTCGGGTACCGCGACGTCGCCGATCTCGTCACCGTCCCGGCCGCAGACCTGCCGGCCTTCCCTGTCACGGTCGCGGACAGGCACGGCTGCCCCCAGTTCAGTGCCCGTGTCGTCACCGGTGTCGACCCCACCGCGCCTACGCCGGAGTGGATGGCGGCGCGCCTGCGGATGTCGGCGATGCGGCCGATCTCGCTCGTCGTGGACATCACCAACTACGTCATGCTCGAGACAGGTCAGCCGCTGCACGCCTTCGACCGCGCAAAGGTCACCGGCGGGCTCGGGGTGCGCCGGGCCCGGGCGGGGGAGAAGCTGATCACCCTCGACGACATCGCCCGCGACCTGGATGCCGACGACCTCGTGGTCACCGACGACACCGGCCCGGTCGCCCTCGCCGGCGTCATGGGCGGGGCATCCACCGAGATCGGCGCCGGCACCACCGAGGTCGTCCTGGAGGCGGCCAACTGGAATCCGGCCTCGATCCTGCGCGCCGTCCGCCGCCACAAGCTGCCGAGCGAAGCGGGTAAGCGGTTCGAGCGCGGTGTCGACCCCCTCATCGCCGGAGTCGCGCTGCAACGGTGCGTCGACCTGCTGGTCGAGCACGCCGGGGCCACCGCCGCGCCCGGGTACACCGTCGTCGGCACGGTCGCGCCGCCGACCGCGATCACCTTCCCCGCGGCACGGTCGGCGCAACTGTCCGGACTGGAGATCTCCGGTGAGCAGGCGGCGCTGCGACTGACCCAGGTCGGGTGCGCGGTCACCGGCACCGACCCGATGTCGGTGGCCCCGCCGACGCTGGCGCCCCGACCTCACCGACCCGGCCGGGTTGGTCGAGGAGGTCCTGCGCCTGGAGGGGTACGACCGGATCCCGTCCACCCTGCCGACGCCGCCGCCCGGACACGGGCTGACGCCGCGGCAACGGGTCCGCCGTGCGGTCAGCCGGGCTGTCGCAGGCGCCGGCTACACCGAGGTGCGCTCGTACCCGTTCGTCTCGCCGAAGATCCACGATGCGTTCGGGCTGCCGGCGGATGACCCGCGGCGCCGGGCGTTCGTGCTGGCGAACCCGCTCTCGGAGAACGAACCGGAGCTGCGGACGTCACTGCTGCCGGGCCTGCTGGCCATGCTGGTGCGCAACACCGGCCGTGGTAACCGCGACGCCGCGCTGTTCGAGATGGGGTTGGTCTACGACGCCGACCGCCCGCTCGGCGAGATGCCCGTCGTCGGCGTGGAGCACCGGCCGTCCAGCGAGGAGTACGAGGCGCTGCTGGCGGCCGTACCCGATCAGCCCCTGCACGTCGCCGTCGTCGCCGCGGGTCAGGCCGAGGCAGCGGGCTGGTGGGGAACCGGCACGTCGCGGACCTGGGCCGACGCCGTCCAGGCCGCGCGGACCGTCGCGGGGGCCCACGGCGCGGTCCTCACCGTCCGTCAGGACGAGTACCCCCCATGGCATCCGGGGCGGTGCGCCTCACTGCTGCTCGACGGCGTGCTCGTCGGCCATGCCGGTGAGCTGCATCCGCGCGTGGTCGCCGCGCTCGACCTGCCACCGCGCACGGTCGCCATGGAACTCGACCTCGACGCCTTCCCCGTGCCCACTCCCGCGCCGACGCCGTCGCTGTCCAGCTACCCGCCGGTGCTGCTGGATGTCGCGCTCGTGGTCGAGGAATCGGTCGCGGCGGCCGAGGTGCTGGCGGCGATCGTCAGCGGCGGTGGAGCGCTCGTGGAGTCCGCGCGGCTGTTCGACGTCTACGCCGACCCCGAGCGTCTGGGCGAGGGACTCAAGTCGCTTGCGTTCTCGTTGCGCTTCCGGGCGCCCGACCGCACGTTGACGATCGAGGAGGCCACGGCCGCGCGCGATGCCGCGATCGCCGCCGCAGCCGAGGCGACGGGCGCCACCCTGCGGTCCTGAACCGTCAAGGACCGATGCGTGTGAGTGCTTCGCGCCGCGACAGCGGACTCAACTCGCCGGCGTGGGAGTGCACGAAGGCGCGGACCCACTCCGGGTCCGTTCGGGCGTACTCACGCAGCGCCCAGCCGATGGCCTTGCGCAGGAAGAAGTCCCGGTCCGCGGCGTTGGCGAGGATCGCATCCGTCAGGAGCGCGACATCCGTGCGCTCCTTGGCGCCGAGCTGGGCGATGACGGCGCTCCGGCGCAGCCAGCGGTCCGGTGACGTCGCCCAGCCGATCACGGTGGGGCGCACCGCGTCCGGGTGCTCCAGCAGCAGCCGGCAGACGCGGTGGGCGACCTCGTCGACGTGATCCCACCACGCGCCGGTGGTGATCATTTCCTCGTAGAGCGGCAGCAACTCCGGGGTCTGCAGATTCCGGGCCGCGGGGACATCGGTGAGCGCGGCCGCGGCATAGCGCTCCTCCCGGAACTGCGCCGTGCGCCAGAGCTCGCCGGCCGTCGCGGCCAGGCCCGTCGTGGAGGTCGGCGGACGGACCCTCGCGGCCGCTCGCACGATCGCGCGCATCGCCGGGACGGTCACCCCCAGGTACGGCATCGCGGATTTCATGTAGGCCTGCATCGTCGGCGCCCTGGCCGGATCGGCCGCCGCCCGCAGCGTGTCCCGGATGGTCGCGATCAGCTCGTGATCGGGCGCAGGCGAGGCCACGCCGTGACTCTAAGGTCCGCCGCAGGCGCGCGGAGGTTGCTGCATGAAGTTGCGTTCTCGTGCATAATAGTGCGTATGACGATCAGGGTGGCTGTCGCGGGTGCGAGTGGGTACGCCGGCGGTGAGCTGCTGCGCCTGATCGCCGCGCATCCGGAGTTCGAGCTGAGCGCCGCGACCGCGCACGGTCAGGCGGGCGCGCCGATCGTGTCCGTCCACCCGAACCTGCGCTCCTTCGCGGGCCTGGACTTCCTCGAGACCTCGACCGACACGCTGGGTACCGCCGACCTCGTCTTCCTCGCGCTGCCACACGGAGCGTCGGGCGCGCTCGCCGCGACCCTGCCGGCGTCGGTCGCGGTCGTGGATCTCGGTGCCGACCACCGGCTCACGGACGCTGCCGTCTACGAGCGCTACTACGGCGGCACCCACGCTGGGGCGTGGACGTACGGTCTGCCCGAACTGCCGGGGCAGCGGGCGCTGATCGCCGCGTCGACCCGGGTCGCCAACACCGGCTGCTACGCCGTCTCGGTCATCACCGCGCTCGCTCCGCTCATCGCGGTCGGTGTCGCCGAGCCCGAGGACGTGGTCGTCGTCGCCGCGAGCGGGACGTCAGGGGCCGGGCGCAACGCCAAGATCTCCCTTCTCGGCAGCGAGGTGATGGGCGATCTGTCTCCCTACAAGGTCGGCAGGCATCAGCACGTACCCGAGATCCTCCAGGCCACCGGCGCGGCGACGCTGTCGATGACGCCCGTACTCGCGCCGATGCCGCGGGGGATCCTCGCCACCGTCACCGCTCGCCCTGCACGTACCGGAGTCACGGCCGACGTGGTCACCGCCGTCCTCCAGGACGCCTATGCGGACGCTCCGTTCGTCCACGTGCTGACCCGCGACGAGGTCCCGCACACGGCCGCGACGTTCGGCTCCAACTCGGTCCACCTCAAGGCCGAGGTCGACGTCGACTCCGGTCGGATCATCGTGGTGAGCGTGATCGACAACCTGGGCAAGGGCGCTGCCGGCCAGGCCGTGCAGAACGCCAACGTCATGCTCGGGCTGCCGGAGACGAGCGGCCTGTCCATCGACGGCGTCGCGCCGTGACCACCCCCACCCAAGGAGAGTTCCTGTGAGCGTCACCCTCGCCGCCGGCTTCCGGGCCGCCGGAGTCGCCGCCGGCCTGAAGACCTCCGGCGGTCTCGATCTGGCGCTGGTCGTCAACGACGGCCCGTCCGACGCCGCGGCGGGCGTCTTCACGAGCAACCGCGTCAAGGCTGCTCCCGTGCGGTGGACGCAGCAGGTGCTGGCCGACAACCGGCTGCGGGCGGTCGTGCTCAACTCCGGCGGCGCCAACGCCTGCACCGGACCGGAGGGATTCGCCGACACCCACGCCACGGCCGAGCGCGTCGCCACGCTGCTCACCGTCGGGGCCGGCGAGGTCGCGGTCTGCTCGACCGGCCTGATCGGTGAACGCCTCCCCATGGACAAGCTCCTCGCCGGGGTGGACGCGTCGGTGCCCGAGCTGGGGCCCGACGGCGGCCCGGTGGCGGCGGAGGCGATCAGGACGACCGACACCGTCTCCAAGCAGGCCAGTGCCTCGGGGCGGGGGTGGTCGGTCGGCGGAATGGCCAAGGGAGCCGGCATGCTCGCTCCCGGGCTGGCCACGATGCTCTGTGTGATCACCACCGACGCCGACGCGGACGCGTCGCTGCTGGGCTCCGCGTTGCGCAGCGCCGTGGCGACGACGCTGGACCGCATCGACTCCGACGGGTGCATGTCGACCAACGACACCGTGTTACTGCTGGCCTCGGGCGCCTCCGGCATCGCCCCGGATCCGGCCGAGTTCGCCGAGGCCGTCCGTTCGGTGTGCGCGGACCTGGGACGGCAGCTGATCGCCGATGCCGAGGGAGCCACGAAGGAGGTCGCGATCGAGGTGATCGGCGCGCTCGACGAGGCCGACGCCGTCGAGGTCGGGCGCGCGGTGTCCCGGAGCAACCTGCTCAAGTGCGCGCTGTTCGGCAACGACCCGAACTGGGGCCGGGTGCTGTCCGCGGTCGGCACCACGAGCGCCGCCTTCGAACCGGACGAACTCGACGTGGCGATCAACGGAATCCAGATCTGCCGGGCCGGCGCGGCAGGTGACTCGCGCGACGACGTCGACCTGTCCGGCCGGGCGGTCCACATCCTCATCGATCTGCACGCCGGCTCGGCGACGGCGACGATCCTCACCAACGACCTCAGCCACGCCTACGTGCACGAGAACTCGGCGTACTCCTCGTGAAGATCGTCTCGCGCGCGGACGCGCTGGAGAAGGCGGCCGTCCTCGTCGACGCGCTGCCCTGGCTCGAGCGCTTCCACGGCAAGATCGTCGTCGTGAAGTACGGCGGCAACGCCATGACCTCTCCGGAACTGCAGAAGGCCTTCGCCGAGGACGTCGTGTTCCTGCGCTACGCGGGGATGAACCCGGTCGTCGTCCACGGCGGCGGCCCGCAGATCAACGCCCACCTGCACCGGCTCGGGATCGAGAGCGAGTTCCGCGGCGGCCTGCGGGTGACCACCCCGGAGACGATGAGCGTCGTGCGGATGGTGCTCGTCGGACAGGTCAACGGCGACGTCGTCAACCTGATCAACGATCACGGACCGTTCGCGGTCGGCCTGTCCGGCGAGGACGCGGCGCTGCTCACCGCCGAGCGGCGGGGCGCGGTGATCGACGGGGAGCACGTCGATCTCGGCCAGGTCGGCGACGTGGTCGACGTGGATCCGAGCACGGTGCACGCGCTGCTCGCGGCGGGGCGCATCCCGGTGATCGCCACCGTCGCCCGTGGTGCGGACGGGATGTCCTACAACGTCAACGCCGACACCGCGGCTGCCGCGCTGGCCGTGGCACTCGGGGCGGAGAAGCTGGTCGTCCTGACCGACGTCGAAGGCCTCTACGCCGACTGGCCGGCCAGCGCCGAGGTCATCAGCCAGATCACCGAGACCGAGCTCCGGGCGCTGCTGCCGTCGCTGTCGTCGGGCATGATCCCGAAGATGGAGGCCTGCCTGCGCGCGGTCGAGGGCGGCGTTCCCCGCGCGCACATCCTGGACGGGCGGGTGCCGCACTCGCTGCTCGTCGAGGTGTTCACGACCGCCGGAATCGGCACCATGGTCAAACCCGCTACCGCAGAGGACATGTGATGAGCACGACCGAGGACCTCCAGGCTCGCTGGCAGACGGTGATGATGCCCAACTACGGCACACCGCCGATCGCCCTGGCGCACGGTGACGGCATCCGGGTGACCGATGTCGACGGCCGTGAGTACCTCGACTTCGTCGGCGGAATCGCGGTCAGCTCGCTGGGCCACGCCCACCCGGCGGTGGTGGAGGCGGTCACTGCCCAGGTCGCCCGGCTCGCCCACACGTCCAACCTCGCCATCCACGAGCCGGGTCTCGCCCTGGCCGAGCGCCTCGTCGAGCACCTCGGCCTCCCCGCACGGGTCTTCTTCGCCAACAGCGGCGCGGAGGCAAACGAGTGCGCCCTGAAGCTCGTGCGCCGGCACGGCTGGGCCCTGGACCCGGGCGGCTCGCGACTGGAAGTGGTGGCCGCGTCCGGCGGGTTCCACGGCCGGACGATGGGCGCCCTGGCGATCACGGGCAACCCCGCCAAGCAGCGGCCGTTCCTCCCGCTGCCCGGTCCCGTCCGGTTCGTGCCCTACGGCGATCTCGACGCGCTGCGTGCGGCGGTCGGGCCCAGCACTGCAGCGGTGTTCCTCGAGACGACCCTGGGTGAGGGCGGCGTCGTCCCGGCGCCCGCCGGGTACCTGGCAGCAGCGCGGGCCGCATGCGACTCGGTGGGCGCCCTGCTCGTCGTCGACGAGGTCCAGAGCGGGATCGGGCGGACCGGACACTGGTTCGCCTGCCTGGCAGAAGGCGTGCGCCCCGACATCGTCACGCTCGCCAAGGGCCTGGGCGGGGGGCTGCCGATCGGGGCCTGCCTCGCCGTCGGCGCAACCGGCTCCCTCTTCGAGCCCGGGGACCACGGCAGCACCTTCGGCGGCAACCCGGTCTCCTGCGCGGCCGCGCTCGCCGTCCTGACGACTATCGCCCGCGACGACCTGCTCGACTCGGTCAAACGGGTCGGTGCGCACCTCGGCGACGCCCTGAGCGCGATCAACGATCCCCTCGTGACCGGCGCGCGTGGCATCGGCCTCTGGCAGGCGTTGACCCTGGCGGGGGAGCACGCCGGCGCGATCGAGGCGGCCGCCCGTGAGCGGGGCCTGCTCGTCAACGCGGTCCGGCCCGACGTCATCCGGCTGGCGCCTCCGTTGATCACGACGGAGGCAGACGTGGACGACGCCGTCGCCCGGTTGACCGATGCCGTCGAGGAGATCGCCGGACAGGTCGGGGACGGGTTCTGATGACACGGAACTTCCTGCGCGACGACGACCTCTCCCCGGCCGAGTTGTACGAGGTCCTCGACCTGGCCGACGAGCTCAAGGCCGCCCCGTTCTCGCGGCGCCCGTTGGAGGGGCCGCGATCGGTGGCGGTCATCTTCGACAAGACCTCCACGCGGACCCGGGTCTCCTTCACGGTGGGCATCGCCGAACTCGGCGGCTTCCCCCTGGTCATCGACGCCCAAACGTCCCAGCTCGGGCGCGGTGAACCGATCGAGGACACGGCCCGCGTGCTGGACCGGCAGGTGTCGGCCATCGTCTGGAGGACGTTCGGCCAGGACCGGATCGAGGCCATGGCCGCGGCCAGTTCGGTCCCGGTCGTCAACGCCCTGACCGATCAGTTCCATCCGTGTCAGATCCTGGCCGATCTCCAGACGATCCGGGAGCACCGGGGAACACTCGCCGGTCTCACGCTCAGCTACGTCGGCGACGGGGCGAACAACATGGCCCATTCGTACCTGCTGGGCGGGGCCGGAGCCGGGATGCACGTTCGGATCGGCACTCCGGCGACCTACCTGCCCGACCCGCAGGTCGTGGCCGAAGCCTCGCGCATCGCGGCGGCGACCGGTGGCTCCGTCCTGGTCACCGACGTCGCAGAACGTGCCTTCGACGGCGCTGACGTGCTCGCCACGGACACCTGGGTGTCCATGGGCCAGGAGGACGAGAAGGCCGAGCGGATGGGCGTCTTCGGCGCGTTCTCGGTGACGACGGAGGCGCTGGCCCGCGCCGCCGCGGACGCGATCGTGCTGCACTGCCTGCCCGCCTACCGCGGTCTGGAGATCGCGGCCGAGGTCATCGACGGGCCGCAGTCGGTCGTGTGGGACGAGGCCGAGAACCGCAAGCACGCCCAGAAGGCGCTGCTCGTCTGGCTCCTGGAGCGGACCTGATGGCGGCCGCGGACAAGCGCGAGACACCGCGCCGGCTTCCCGTTCCGGCCACCCGGGCCGCGCGCCACGCGAGCATCGTCGCCCTGCTGTCCACGCGCACCGTGCACTCCCAGCTCGAACTCGTGCAGGCGCTGCGGGCCGCCGGCGTCGGGGTCACCCAGGCGACCCTGTCGCGTGACCTCGACGAGCTCGGGGCGGTCAAGGTGCGCACCCCCGACGGTGGCCTGCCCGTCTACCTCATCCCGGAGGACGGTTCCCCCCTCACCGCGCGGGCCGCCGACGACGACCCGCCCCACCGGCTGGCCCGGCTGCTCGGCGAGTTGCTCGTCAGCGCCGAGGCCAGCGCCAACCTCGTCGTCCTGCGGACCCCGCCGGGGGCGTCGAACTTCCTGGCCAGCGCGCTGGACCGGGCCGGCCTGCCCGAGGTGCTGGGCACGGTGGCCGGGGATGACACGATCCTGGTGATCAGCCGGGCCCCGGACGGGGGAGCGGAGCTGGTACGGCTGTTCCTCGCCCTGGCCCGATCATGACCGAACGCACTCGAGAGGCACATCTGTGAGCAAGGTTCTGACCTCCCTCCCGGTCGGGGAACGCGTGGGTATCGCGTTCTCCGGCGGACTGGACACCTCTGTGGCGGTGGCCTGGATGCGCGCCAAGGGCGCCATCCCGTGCACCTACACCGCCGACATCGGGCAGTACGACGAACCCGACATCTCCGGGGTGCCCACCCGTGCCATCGAGTACGGCGCGGAGCTGGCCCGTACGGTCGACTGCCGCCGCGAACTCGTCGAGGAGGGGCTTGCCGCGCTCGTCTGCGGTGCCTTCCACGTCCGCTCCGCGGGACGCGCGTACTTCAACACGACACCGCTCGGCCGTGCGGTGACCGGCACGATGCTGGTCCGCGCGATGCAGTCCGACCAGGTCCACATCTGGGGTGACGGCTCGACGTTCAAGGGCAACGACATCGAACGGTTCTACCGTTACGGGCTGCTCGCGAACCCGGGGCTGCGGATCTACAAGCCGTGGTTGGATGCGGACTTCGTCACCGAGCTGGGCGGGCGCGCCGAGATGAGCCAGTGGCTGTTCGAGCGGAACCTGCCCTACCGCGACAGCAAGGAGAAGGCCTACTCCACCGATGCCAACATCTGGGGTGCGACCCACGAGGCGAAGACCCTGGAGCACCTCGACATCTCGCTGGAGACCGTCGAACCGATCATGGGGGTGAAGTTCTGGGATCCCTCGGTCGTCATCGAGACCGAGGACGTCACGATCGGTTTCGCCGGCGGGCGCCCGGTCTCGATCAACGGGGTCCCGTACGAGGACTCGGTCGCGCTCGTCGACGCGGTGAACGAGATCGGCGGCCGCCACGGGCTGGGCATGTCGGACCAGATCGAGAACCGGATCATCGAGGCGAAGTCCCGCGGGATCTACGAGGCACCGGGGATGGCACTGCTGTGGATCGCCTACGAGCGCCTGCTGAACGCGATCCACAACGAGGACACCTTGGCGAACTACCACGGCGAGGGGCGCCGGCTCGGGCGGTTGCTCTACGAGGGGCGCTGGCTCGATCCGCAGTCGCTGATGCTGCGGGAGTCGATCCAGCGCTGGGTGGCATCCCTCGTGACCGGCCAGGTGACCGTCCGGCTGCGGCGGGGGGAGGACTACACCGTGCTGGACACGCGCGGCCCGAACCTGTCCTACCACCCGGACAAGCTGTCGATGGAGCGGACCGACAACGCCGCCTTCGGCCCGGTCGATCGCATCGGGCAGCTGACGATGCGCAACCTCGACATCGCCGATTCCCGCGGCAAGCTCGAGCAGTACGCCGCCCAGTCCGCCGTTCCCCTGACGGGCGCGTACCTGTTCGGCGAGCTGGAGTCGTCGCTGACCGAGGGCGGGGCCGACAGGATCGCCGCCAACCCCGTCGACGAACGCCACCGTGCCGCCGACGAGACCGCGCTGGACGACGCCGCCATGGAGTTCGGCGTTGACTGACAAGGTGCAGTTGTGGGGTGGCCGGTTCGCCGGCGGCCCCGCCGACGCGCTGGCGGCGCTGTCGTTGTCCACGCACTTCGACTGGCGGTTGGCGCGCTACGACATCGCCGGATCGATGGCCCACGCCCGTGTCCTGCACGGCGCGGGACTGCTGACCGACGACGAACTCGCGGCGATGCTGGCCGGGCTGACGCGCCTGGACGCTGATGTGGCGGATGGGAGCTTCACGGCCGTCCCTGCCGACGAGGACGTCCACACCGCCCTCGAGCGCGGGCTGCTGGACCGGGTAGGTACGGATCTCGGCGGACGCCTGCGGGCCGGGCGCTCGCGCAACGACCAGATCGCGACGCTCATCCGTATGTACCTTCGGGCGGAGGCGCGCCGGCTCGGTGCCGAGGTCACCGATGTCATCAGGGCGCTGTCGGGGCAGGCGCAGGCGCATCTCGGGGTCGCGATGCCGGGGCGAACGCATCTGCAGCACGCCCAACCGGTCCTGCTGTCGCACCACCTGCTGGCCCACTGCTGGGCGCTGTCCAGGGACGTCGATCGCCTGCGGGACTGGGACGTCCGGGCCGCGATCAGCCCGTACGGATCGGGCGCGTTGGCCGGGACGTCGCTCGGGCTCGACCCGGACGCGGTGGCCGCGGAACTCGGCTTCTCGGCCGCTGCGGAGAACTCGATCGACGCGACGGCCGCACGGGACGTCGTCGCCGAGTTCTCCTTCGTGGCGGCGATGCTCGCCGTGGATCTGTCCCGCATCGCCGAGGAGATCATCCTCTGGGCGACCAAGGAGTTCTCGTTCATCACCCTCGCCGACGCGTTCTCCACCGGATCGTCGATCATGCCGCAGAAGAAGAACCCGGACATCGCCGAGCTCGCCCGCGGCAAGGCAGGTCGGCTGATCGGTGACCATGCCGGGTTGCTGGCCACCCTGAAAGGGTCTACCCCTGGCGTACAACCGGGACCTCCAGGAGGACAAGGAACCTGTCTTCGACGCGGTCGACAACCTGCATCTGCTGCTGCCGGCATTCTCCGGAATGATCGACACGCTGGTGTTCCACACCGAACGGCTGGAATCGCTGGCGCCGCAGGGATTCTCCCTGGCAACGGACATCGCGGAGTGGCTCGTGCGGCAGCGGGTGCCGTTCCGCGTCGCCCACGAAGTCGCCGGCGAGTGCGTCCGCGTGTGCGAAGCCCGCGGGATCGAACTGGCGGAGCTCACCGACGCCGACTTCGCGGCCATCTCGCCGGATCTCACGGCGGGCGTGCGCGAGGTGCTGACGGTGGCGGGTTCGTTGGCGTCCCGCTCGGCGCGGGGCGGCACCGCCCCTGTCAGGGTGTCCGAGCAGCTGGTCCGGTTGCGCACCGTCGTCGCAGACCTGGCGGCATGGGCCGCGGTCCCGATCGGCGGAGGCGCCGACTGACGCTCCCACCGGCCCGGGTGCGCGAGCTGCTGTCCGGACGCTCCAGCGCTGTGGCACCGCTGCTGCTCGGCTCGACGCTCGTATCCGATCTGGGCGGCGAACGCGTCGGCGTGCGGGTCAGCGAGGTCGAGGCGTACGAGGGCGCCGACGACCCGGCCTCGCACGCGTTCGGTGGACCGACCGGCCGCAACAGGATCATGTTCGGGCCGCCTGGCTTCGTCTACGTGTACTTCGTCTACGGCATGCACTGGTGTGCGAACGTGGTGTGCGGGGAGGAGGGGACGTCCTCGGCGGTCCTGGTGCGCGCGGGAGCCGTCGTGGAGGGGCTCGCCGCGGCCCGGAGCCGGCGCCCGGCCTCCCGGCGGGACGTGGACCTGGCTCGGGGACCCGCGCGCCTGGCGAGCGCGCTGGCGATCACGGGCGACGCCAACGGGCTCGACCTGTGCGCGCCGACGTCGCCCCTCCGGCTGGAGCTGCCCGCCCCGGGCCCAGCTGCGGCGATTGCGAGCGGCCCGCGCGTCGGTATCAACGTCGCCCGGGACGTCCCGCTCCGGTTCTGGTCCCCGGACGACCCGACCGTGTCGGCCTATCGGCGGGGCGTGCGGAAACGTCCTCGCCCCAGCGGGCAGACTTGACGCCGTGAGCACCGACGAATCAGCGCGCCCGCCCGCCGCCCCGCAGCTTCCACCCGATCTCCGGGAGGCGCACGAGATCCTCGCCTCCGGCGCCGCGCAGATCCTGCCGCCGAACGGGCTGGCCGAGCGACTGACCGCGGCGCGCAAGGAGAACCGGCCGCTCCGGGTGAAGCTCGGGATCGACCCCTCGGGTACCGACCTCACCCTCGGGCACGCGGTGGTGCTGCGGAAACTGCGGCAGTTCCAGGACGCCGGGCACACGGCCGTCCTGGTCGTCGGTGGCTTCACCGGTCAGGTCGGGGACCCGTCGGGGCGCACGGCGACCCGGTCGGCGCAGAGTGCCGACCAGGTGATCGCCAATTCGCGGGGCTACTTCGACCAGCTGATGCGGATCCTCGACCGGGACAGCTGCGAGGTCGTCAACAACGCCGACTGGCTGGAGCCGATGCAACTCGGTGAGCTGCTCGCCTACACCCGGGAGATGACGATCGCGCAGCTGCTCGAGCGCGACGACTTCGCCCGCCGCTTCAAGGGCAACGAACCGATCAGCCTGTCCGAGTTCTTCTACCCGCTGCTGCAGGGCATCGACTCGGTGGAGATCCGGGCCGACATCGAGCTCGGCGGGACGGATCAGACGTTCAACAACCTGGTGGGCCGCGAGCTCCAGCGCAGTCGCGGCCAGGCGCCGCAGGCGGTGCTGACGATGCCGCTGCTGGTGGGCACCGACGGGGTCGAGAAGATGGGCAAGTCCCTCGGCAACTTCATCGCCCTGGACGCACCCCGCCGCCGAGCAGTTCGGGGCCCTCATGAGCGTGCCGGACAGGGTGGTCGGGATGTACGCCCGGCTCTGCACCGATCTGCATCCGCGCGAGATCGAGGAGTTGGAGCGCGCGGTGGCTGCCGGCGGCGCCGAGGCGGGAGCCGCCAAACGCAGGATGGCCCGCGAGGTGGTCACGCTCTACCACGGTGCCGACGGCGCCACGCTGGCCGAGGAGCGCTTCGATGCGGTCTTCCGCCGCGGCGAGGTCCCCGATGACGTGCCCGTGCACGAGCTGTCCGCGGATCTCGCCGCGACCGATCCGGTGCACCTGCCCGCACTCATGGTCGAGGCCGGGTTGGCGACGTCGACGAGCGATGCCCGGCGGAGCATCGACGGCGGTGCGGTGCGGCTCGACGGCACGCCTCTCGCGGCGGGAACCTACGACGCCGCGCTCATCGACCGTGGTCGGCCGCGTGCTCGCCGTCGGCAAGCGGCGTGCGGCGCGGATCACATCACGGTAATTCGCGCGGCAGGGCCGGCGGGTTCGGACCGCGCGGTCGCGTTACGCCAGCATTTCCGGGCGGTGTCAGCCGCCGACGGGACCCGGCCGGGGCGATTTGACTCGGCGCTCCGGAGCTGACTAATGTTCATCTTGTTCGAGGCGCGGACCGCAAGGGCCGCCACGGACAAGCCCCCGCAGGGCAGGCAGCGCGGTTCGCCGCGCGGAGTTGCCGCGGGTTGGCACGGGCGGAGCAGGTGAATTTGACGCTGCGAATCCGACCGAGTAGCGTTACACGGGTTGCCCCGAGACGGTCCGAGAGGACCGCGACGGTGCGCGTCCGCTCCTTGAGAACTCAACAGTGTGCCGAAAGTTAGTGCCATAAGCAATAACCTCGTCACATGGTTACTGATGCAAATCAGGTCTGTGTGAACGATTTCTTTGGTACATCGAGCTAAATGTAATGAACCAGCTCGTATGGACCAGCGATCGATCAACGCGCAAGCGTTGCTTTCTGTGTCGACACTCCACAATCCCTTCGGGGTGCGTGGGTAGTCATAAAACATTCACGGAGAGTTTGATCCTGGCTCAGGACGAACGCTGGCGGCGTGCTTAACACATGCAAGTCGAGCGAGGCCCTTCCTTCGGGAAGGTGCCCTAGCGGCGAACGGGTGAGTAACACGTGGGCAACCTGCCCCTAGCACTGGGATAAGCCCGGGAAACCGGGTCTAATACCGGATATGACCTCCGAGGGCATCCTTGGTGGTGGAAAGTATTCTGGCTAGGGATGGGCCCGCGGCCTATCAGCTTGTTGGTGGGGTAATGGCCTACCAAGGCGACGACGGGTAGCCGGCCTGAGAGGGCGACCGGCCACACTGGGACTGAGACACGGCCCAGACTCCTACGGGAGGCAGCAGTGGGGAATCTTGCACAATGGGCGAAAGCCTGATGCAGCGACGCCGCGTGAGGGATGACTGCCTTCGGGTTGTAAACCTCTTTCAGCAGGGACGAAGCGAAAGTGACGGTACCTGCAGAAGAAGCACCGGCCAACTACGTGCCAGCAGCCGCGGTAATACGTAGGGTGCAAGCGTTGTCCGGAATTATTGGGCGTAAAGAGCTCGTAGGCGGTTTGTCGCGTCGGCTGTGAAAACCTGGGGCTCAACCCCGGGCCTGCAGCCGATACGGGCAAACTAGAATTCGGTAGGGGAGACTGGAATTCCTGGTGTAGCGGTGAAATGCGCAGATATCAGGAGGAACACCGGTGGCGAAGGCGGGTCTCTGGGCCGATATTGACGCTGAGGAGCGAAAGCGTGGGGAGCAAACAGGATTAGATACCCTGGTAGTCCACGCCGTAAACGGTGGGAACTAGGTGTGGGCCACATTCCACGTGGTCTGTGCCGCAGCTAACGCATTAAGTTCCCCGCCTGGGGAGTACGGCCGCAAGGCTAAAACTCAAAGGAATTGACGGGGGCCCGCACAAGCGGCGGAGCATGTGGCTTAATTCGATGCAACGCGAAGAACCTTACCTGGGTTTGACATGCAGGGAAATCTGGTAGAGATACCAGGTCCGCAAGGGCCTTGCACAGGTGGTGCATGGCTGTCGTCAGCTCGTGTCGTGAGATGTTGGGTTAAGTCCCGCAACGAGCGCAACCCTCGTCCTATGTTGCCAGCGAGTAATGTCGGGGACTCATAGGAGACTGCCGGGGTCAACTCGGAGGAAGGTGGGGATGACGTCAAGTCATCATGCCCCTTATGTCCAGGGCTGCACACATGCTACAATGGCCGGTACAAAGGGCTGCGATACCGCAAGGTGGAGCGAATCCCAGAAAGCCGGTCTCAGTTCGGATTGGGGTCTGCAACTCGACCCCATGAAGTCGGAGTCGCTAGTAATCGCAGATCAGCAACGCTGCGGTGAATACGTTCCCGGGCCTTGTACACACCGCCCGTCAAGTCACGAAAGTCGGTAACACCCGAAGCCGGTGGCCCAACCCTTGTGGAGGGAGCCGTCGAAGGTGGGATTGGCGATTGGGACTAAGTCGTAACAAGGTAGCCGTACCGGAAGGTGCGGCTGGATCACCTCCTTTCTAAGGAGCAACTAGGCACTCATTCGACTCAGGTCGGTGGGTGTCCAGACTCGTTGGTGGATATCTCGTCAGATGGCGGGATCAGAACACAACGATGCTCAAGGGTGGAACACTAACTAGTTCGCCGGCCCCGGTCAGCGCGCGTCAGTACGGCTCCTCTCGAGGAGCTGGAACCTCGCACGATGGACGATGGTTGACGTAGGCACACTGTTGAGTCCTGAGGGAGTGGGCATCTAGCCCCCGAACTCAGGCATTTTGCTTTGTCAGAATGCCTTGTGGTCTGACACGCCGGTCACCGAACGGCTCCCCGAGGGGAGTGCGCGGTGACTACGCCGGCGTCGTCGCCCGTACCTTGAGAACTGCACAGTGGACGCGAGCATCTTTGTAGCAAGTTAATAAGAGCGCACGGTGGATGCCTTGGCACCAGGAGCCGAAGAAGGACGTAGGAGGCTGCGATAAGCCTCGGGGAGCTGCCAACCTAGCTTTGATCCGAGGATTTCCGAATGGGGAAACCCGGCAGGAGTCATGTCCTGTCACCCTTGCCTGAACACATAGGGCATGTGGAGGGAACGTGGGGAAGTGAAACATCTCAGTACCCACAGGAAGAGAAAGCAACCGCGATTCCGTTAGTAGTGGCGAGCGAAACCGGAAGAGGCCAAACCGCATACGCGTGATAGCCGGCAGGCGTTGCGTATCCGGGGTTGTGGGGCCATTCAGTTGGGTCTGCCGATCCAGCAGGGAGTAAGAAAGCATTGTTGTTAGTCGAAGGACTTGGGAAGGTCCGGCGTAGAGGGTGATACCCCCGTAGACGAAAACACAATGCCTCCCGAGTGTCACCCCAAGTAGCAGCGAGCCCGTGAAATTCGCTGTGAATCTGGCGGGACCACCCGCTAAGCCTAAATACTCCCTGGTGACCGATAGCGGACAAGTACCGTGAGGGAAAGGTGAAAAGTACCCCGGGAGGGGAGTGAAATAGTACCTGAAACCGTGCGCTTACAAGCCGTGGGAGCGTCGCGATCCTGTAGAGGATCGTCGTGACTGCGTGCCTTTTGAAGAATGAGCCTGCGAGTTAGCGGTATGTGGCGAGATTAACCCGTGAGGGGTAGTCGTAGCGAAAGCGAGTCTTAATAGGGCGAATGAGTCGCATGCTCTAGACCCGAAGCCGAGTGATCTACCCATGGCCAGGTTGAAGCGCGGGTAAGACCGCGTGGAGGACCGAACCCACTTCAGTTGAAAATGGAGGGGATGAGCTGTGGGTAGGGGTGAAAGGCCAATCAAACTCGGTGATAGCTGGTTCTCCCCGAAATGCATATAGGTGCAGCGTCGCGTGTTTCTTGCCGGAGGTAGAGCTACTGGATGGTCTAGGGGGCCCACAAGCTTACCGAAATCAGCCAAACTCCGAATGCCGGTAAGTGAGAGCGCGGCAGTGAGACTGTGGGGGATAAGCTCCATGGTCGAGAGGGAAACAACCCAGATCATCAGCTAAGGTCCCAAAGCGTGTACTAAGTGGAAAAGGATGTGGAGTCGCACAGACAACCAGGAGGTTGGCTTAGAAGCAGCCACCCTTTAAAGAGTGCGTAATAGCTCACTGGTCAAGTGATTCTGCGCCGACAATTTAACGGGGCTCAAGTACACCACCGAAGCTATGGCATTCATGCTTTAGTCCGCCGGGCACCTACGGGTGTTCGGCCAGACGCATGGATGGGTAGGGGAGCGTCGTGTGCCGAATGAAGCGGCGGGGTAACCCAGCTGTGGACGGCACACGAGTGAGAATGCAGGCATGAGTAGCGAATGAGGAGTGAGAAACTCCTCCGCCGAATGACCAAGGGTTCCTGGGCCAGGCTAATCCGCCCAGGGTAAGTCGGGACCTAAGGCGAGGCCGACAGGCGTAGTCGATGGACAACGGGTTGATATTCCCGTACCCGCGAAAGAACGCCCATGCTGAACCTGGTGATGCTAAGCGCCCGAAGTTGGCGGAGTCTTCGGACAAGGCCGATGGAGCGCGCGACCCGAACCAGTAGTAGGTAAGCGATGGGGTGACGCAGGAAGGTAGTCGTACCGGTCAGTGGTAACACCGGAGTAACACTGTAGGGCGTGGTGTAGGCAAATCCGCACCGCACATAGCCTGAGAGTGGATGCGACCCCGAATGAGGGGGATTCGATGATCCTATGCTGCCAAGAAAAACCTCTAGCGAGTTCTTAGCGGCCCGTACCCCAAACCGACACAGGTGGTCAGGTAGAGAATACCAAGGCGATCGAGCGAACTATGGTTAAGGAACTCGGCAAAATACCCCCGTAACTTCGGGATAAGGGGGGCCGGAAGTGGTGACGGGACTTGCTCCCCGAGCTTCGGCCGGCCGCAGAGATTAGCGAGAAGCGACTGTTTACTAAAAACACAGGTCCGTGCGAAGTCGCAAGACGATGTATACGGACTGACGCCTGCCCGGTGCTGGAAGGTTAAGAGGACGGGTTAGCACCTAGTGCGAAGCTCAGAATTTAAGCCCCAGTAAACGGCGGTGGTAACTATAACCATCCTAAGGTAGCGAAATTCCTTGTCGGGTAAGTTCCGACCTGCACGAATGGCGTAACGACTTCTCGACTGTCTCAACCATAGGCTCGGCGAAATTGCACTACGAGTAAAGATGCTCGTTACGCGCGGCAGGACGGAAAGACCCCGGGACCTTTACTATAGTTTGATATTGGTGTTCGGTTCCAATTGTGTAGGATAGGTGGGAGACTGTGAAGCGGGCACGCCAGTGTCTGTGGAGTCAACGTTGAAATACCACTCTGTTGGAATTGGATGTCTAACCTCGGTCCGTAATCCGGATCAGGGACAGTGTCAGATGGGTAGTTTGACTGGGGCGGTCGCCTCCTAAAAAGTAACGGAGGCGCCCAAAGGTTCCCTCAGCCTGGTTGGCAATCAGGTGTCGAGTGCAAGTGCACAAGGGAGCTTGACTGTGAGACAGACATGTCGAGCAGGAGCGAAAGCTGGGACTAGTGATCCGGCACTGGCTTGTGGAAGCGGTGTCGCTCAACGGATAAAAGGTACCCCGGGGATAACAGGCTGATCTTCCCCAAGAGTCCATATCGACGGGATGGTTTGGCACCTCGATGTCGGCTCGTCACATCCTGGGGCTGTAGTAGGTCCCAAGGGTTGGGCTGTTCGCCCATTAAAGTGGCACGCGAGCTGGGTTTAGAACGTCGTGAGACAGTTCGGTCCCTATCCGCCGCGCGCGCAGGAAACTTGAGAAGGGCTGTCCCTAGTACGAGAGGACCGGGATGGACGAACCTCTGGTGTGCCAGTTGTTCCACCAGGAGCACTGCTGGTTAGCTACGTTCGGCTGGGATAACCGCTGAAAGCATCTAAGCGGGAAGCTCGCTTCAAGATTAGGTTTCCCATCCGTAATGGAGTAAGGCCCCCGGCTAGACCACCGGGTTGATAGGCCAGAAGTGGAAGAGCGGTAACGCTTGCAGCTGACTGGTACTAATAGGCCGAGGACTTGCTACAAAAATGCTACGCGTCCACTGTGCGGTTCCCGAGGTGCGGTCTATCGACCCCTCGTGGATCGATGAAGACCGATATCTCCATAGAGTTTCGGCGACCATAGCGAGAGGGAAACGCCCGGTCCCATCCCGAACCCGGAAGCTAAGCCTCTCAGCGCCGATGGTACTGCGCGGGCCACCGCGTGGGAGAGTAGGACGTCGCCGGACAAATTTTGCAGCGAGGGCCGTTACGGTCGGATTATTCCGGACGTAGCGGCCCTCGTTCTTTTGGTATTTGTTGTTCATCAGGGATGGAGCGGTTCAGTGGCAGATCACAGGTCAGCGCGACCACGTCGGGACGACGCAGGAGCAGGTGATCGGTCCCGTGACCGCTCCGCGTCGGGGGAGCGCGGCCGATCCGGGTCTTCGGACCGAGCCCGTTCCGATAAGCCGGCGCGAGCACACAACGATCGAGGCACTGGTGCCGCTGCCGCGGGCGAGCGATCCGCGTCTGCGCGCGGCGCCGGCGCACCTCGGCGCGCAGCAGGGCCTTCGGCGGGCGCTGATCGGGGCGGCCAGCGGCCCCGGCGTGACGGCGGCGAGCCCTGGCGCAAGGACGACGGTGGGCGAGGCGCGACCACTCGCCGCGACGATCGTTCGGACTCCCGTTCGGCCGGCTCTCGGTCCGGAGGCCGCGCGAACGAGGCACCTGCCAGAGCGCAGGGTGGTTCTCGGTCGTCTTCGGCGCGCCCCGACCGCCAGGGTTCCGGGTGGTCGGACGACCGGCCGCGTGGGGCATCTGCGGCGCGGTCGTCGGGTACTCGGGCGAGCAGCCCGCGCTCGGAATCCACTGATCGGACCGGTTCGGCGCGGAACACCACGGGCACCTGGCGCGGCGCCGGCGACGGGCCGCGCACAGCGTCCGGGCGCGGCAGCTCGGGTGCGCGAAGTCGTGACGAGGCGCGCGGCGCAAGCGACCGCCGCAGCGAGCCCGCCTCGTCGCCGACCGCTCGCCCGGCCGGCGGCGGTGACCTGCGTGACGCACGGGATCGGCGCGGTGCCCCGTATCGCCCGGAGCGGCACTCGGCTCCGCCGCGCGATGACAGAGGAGGAGCGGGCTCAGATCGTCGGGGTGGCGGGTACGCCCGCCCCACCGGTGGTACGACGTCGGCGGGTGGTGGGCGGTCGCCGTCGTGGACGCGTACGAGCAGCCCGGTCACCAAGACCGTCCCGGAGCCGCCGCTTCCCGTCGACCTGGAGCCCGGCATGTTGGACGGGTCGGTGCGGTCGGATCTTCGTGGTCTCGCCCCCGGCACCATCGAAGCCGTGACCAATCACCTCGTCGCCGCGGGGACGCTGGTGGATGAGGATCCGCAGCGCGCCCTGTTGCACGCCCGGTATGCGCGTTCACGCGCCGCACGCGTGGGTGCCGTGCGCGAAGCTGTGGGCGTGGCGGCCTATCACGCCGAGGAGTGGACGGAGGCTCTGGCCGAGCTGCGTGCAGCGCGTCGGATCACCGGAGATCCACGGTGGGTCGCGGTGATGGCCGACTGCGAGCGTGCGCTCGGCCGCCCCGAGCGGGCGTTGAAAGCCCTCGAGGATCCGGACCTTGCCCGCCTCGACCTCGCCACGCAGACCGAGGTGCTGATCGTGGTGGCCGGAGCTCGCCGTGACATGGGGCAGCCCGACGCCGCTCTGCTGGTGCTGCAGCGTGGCAGCTTCGACCGCCGCAAGCCCCGCCCCGGCAGTGCTCGGCTCTGGTACGCCTTCGCCGACCTGCTGGTCGAGCTGGGTCGCCGGGACGAGGCGCGCGACTGGTTCACCGTCGTGTCCGGTCTCGACGACGACGACACCGATGCCGATGAGCGGGCCGAGGCACTCTCCTAGCGGACGCTGTCGACGGGACGACGACGGGAGAGCCGCGCACGGCGGGTGGCAGGATGTCCACTGCGCTCGGCTGGACTGTGGACAACGGGTTCCCCGTCCACAGATCGGGTTCGGTTCTGCGCTGATCCTGCCTGGTTCGCGAGACTTGTCCCATGGCATCGACTCCGCGCCCACAGCCTGCTGTCATCGCGACCGAGGGACACCGCAACGAGGTTGTCGTCGCCGGTGTGCTGGCGACGACCCCCGAGGCGCGCGATCTGCCGAGCGGTGACGAGGTGGTGAGCCTCCGGCTGACCGTTCGGTCTCCGGCGTCGACGTCACGCAAGCGGGCATCCAAACAGGGCAGCACCTCGGACGAGCCACGACGGCGGGACGCGGCGGACAGCCTCGCCTGCGCGGTCTGGCGGGCAGACATGCGGCGCCGCGCGCTGGCGTGCCGTCCGGGAGACCTGGTTCAGGTCGAGGGGGCGCTACGCCACCGGTACTGGCGTGGCCCAGGTGGCCTGGCCAGTCGCTACGAGATCGAGGTGCAGCGGCTCCGCGTGCTCGCCCGCGCACCTGGCCGACCCTGATGTCGCCGAGCGGGTCGCCGCGGTCAGCTGTCCTGGTCGGCGAAGCGGCGCATGAGCAGCCCGGAGGCAGGTTTGGGTGTGAACAACGTCGATTTCCTCGGCATGCGCGCGCCCGCAGCGGCGACCGCGGCCACGGCGGCCACGGGTGTCGGGCGCAGCAGCACCGCGACGCCGTGGGCGGCGCGTGCCGCGTCGAGGGCATCCGCGATCGAGTGCGCGTAGCCGACGGTGGATTCGTTGTCCGCCAGACCCCACACGCGCTCGATCAGGACGCGGTGCAGCACGCTGACATCGAGATCCATGAGCGCGGTGGGTTCGTCGGCCGATCTGGCGTCCACGACCAACGACGCGTCGGGCGCCCCGATGACCACGTACCGCTCGCCGTCGGTCAGGACGGCGGCGAAGGCTCCCGCGCGGGGCGGCTGATCGAGTGCCTGGAGCCCTGCGTCGATGCCGTCGACCTCGTTCTGGTCGGCGGACAGGCCGGCCGCCGACAGCGCATCGGTGAGCGAGAGGCCAGGGATCACCCGGTGGATCGGGTGTACCTGGGGACCGTAGGCAGAGCTGTCCACCAGCAGCGCGAGCCCGCGGTCCCATGCACCGGCACCGATGTCAGCCTGACGCTGCGCGCGGAGCTGCAGGTACGTGGCGTAGCGGTGGTGGCCGTCGGCGATGAGCGCGCTCCGGGCGTTCAGGTCCGATTCCACAGCCTCGAGTACCTGCGGGTCCGTCACGGCCCAGAGGCGGTGATGGACGCCGTCGGGCGTCTCCGCCTCGGCGAGCAACGTCGACACGCCATCGATGCCGGCGCCCGCGACGACTGCCGAGGCAGCCCCGCCGCCGTCGTAGACCAGGTAGATCGGTTCCAGGTTCGCGTCGGTCGCGTCCATGAGGGCCAGCCGATCGGCCACTGGGCCGGCCATGGTGTTCTCGTGCGGCAGGATCACGCCGTCCTCCGCGTCGCGCAACTCCACGGCGCCGACCAGCCCGCGGGTCACCGATCCCGGCTCGGTCGACGTCGCGGCCGCACTCATCTCGTACACGTACAGGGCTGCGGTGTCGTCCACGGCAAGAACGCCGGACGCGAGCCAACCGTCCAGCGTCGTCGCCACCCGCGCGTACTCCGCGCCGGGCCGATCGTCGTCGGTAGGTCGAGGAAGGATGAGCTGTACGGCGTTGTCGGCGTCCTGCGCGAGCAGGTCCGCGCGCGCCCGGTCGTCGATGACGTCGTAGGGCGGGCAGAGCAGGGCCCCCAACCGCTCGCTGCCCGCGGTGTATCGGAGGGCTCGGAAGGGGGCCAGGGAGAGTCCGCGCGTCGCGCTGGTGTCGGGCACGGGTACTGATCGTAGTCAGGGGCCAGGGACGCTGGTGCCGTCCGGGGTCGCTGTCGGTACCGCGCACGGCGGCGGAACGACGGTGCAGCGGTGTTACGGGGCTGGGACGTTGCGGCGCGAACGCAGCTACGGCTGGGCTGTGACAAGCGGGTACTGGCGACGGGGGAGACTGTGAGCATGGGATTTGTCGACGGCAGCGAACGTGTGCTGGCCGAACGGTACGACGTGGCACTGCTCGATCTCGACGGCGTGGTCTACGTCGGCCCCTCCGCGGTGCCCGCAGCCCCGAAGGCGCTCGCTGCCGCACGGGACGCCGGCATGCGGCTGACGTTCGTCACCAACAACGCCGCCCGACCCCCGTCCGCGGTGGCTGAGCACCTCACCGAACTCGGCATCCCCGCCGAACGCGACGAGGTCGTGACCAGTTCCCAGGTCGCGGCCCACTACCTCGCCCGGCGCCACCCGAAAGGGTCGAAGGTGCTGGTCGTGGGGACCGACGGCCTGATCGATGCACTTCGCGAGCACGGACTGACCCCGGTCTTCTCCGCCGACGACGCGCCCGTCGCCGTCGCGCAGGGCTATTCGCCGACGATGGACTGGAAACAGCTGGCCGAGGGGGCGTTGGCGATCAACGCCGGCGCCGAATGGGTGGCCACCAACCTGGATGCAACCGTTCCGTCGCAGCGCGGAGCGCTACCCGGCAACGGTTCGCTGGTGGCAGCGCTGCGCTGCGCTACAGGTCAGGAACCCACCTCGACCGGCAAACCGGATCCAACGATGCACGCAGAGACGGTCGAGCGTTCGGGCGCACGGGCCCCACTGGTGGTCGGGGACCGCCTGGACACCGACATCGAGGGGGCGACACGGGTGGGCTGCGACAGCCTCCTGGTGTTCACCGGCGTGACCGACGCGTCGTTGCTGCTGGCCGCACCGCACACCATGCGCCCGACCTACATCGCCACCGATGTATCCGGTCTCCTGCACTCGCACCCGGCGATCGAGGTGCAGCAGCGACAGACGCGCTGCGGCGGATGGTCGGCGACGGTCGACGGGGATCGCATCGTGCTGGCGGGTGAGGGGGACGACGACCTGGACGCGTTGCGCGCACTGTGCGCGCTTCGCTGGGCCACCGACGTGGCGGCGCTGGACGCCGACTCCGACCAGGCGCGAGACGCTGTGCACCGTCTCGGGCTGGCAACGACCGGAGCCGGGCGATGAGCCGGTCCATCCGCGCTGGGACGCGCTGCCGGCGATCCGCCGCACAGGGCGTCGACAGCAGGCAGTTCGTGTCCGCGCGTTCACCGACAGAGGAGAGGATGGGCCGATGAGCCAGCCCGAGGGATCAGCACCGATGCCAGGACCCGCGCGGACACCATCGCGCGAGCCGTCGGCAGTCCCGAACCCGGCGGCGCCTGCGGACTCCGCGGCAGCAGCGGATCAGGCGGCGGATGCGGACCTGTCGGCGTCGCCTGATGCGGTGACTCGCGCACTCGCCGCCCTGGGCGATCTCGATTCGTCACCCGTCCACGAACACGCGGAGCGTTTCCAGGCGGTGCACGCGAGCCTGCAGGCCGCGCTGTCCGACACCGAGCTCGGCGAGCAGAGCCCATGACGTCCTCGACGGTCGGTGTCGCGTGATCGTGGCGGAGCCCGCCCGGGGCCGGCTCGACGTCGAGCTCGTCCAGCGTGGGCTGGCACGATCACGCGCCCGTGCGACAGAGCTGATCAAGAACGGTCAGGTGAGCGTCGACGGAGTCGTGACGGTCAAGCCGGCGACGGAGGTTCGCGCCGCCGCGGAACTGGCAGTGGATGTCGCTCCCGAGGCCGACTTCGTCTCGCGGGGCGGGGTGAAGCTGCAGGGCGCGCTCGATCACTTCTCCCAGCTCGCGGTCGCCGGGCGGCGCTGCCTCGATGCAGGGGCCTCGACCGGCGGCTTCACCGAGGTGTTGCTGAGGCGCGGCGCGGCTGAGGTCGTCGCCGTCGATGTCGGCACCGATCAGCTGGCCGCCACGCTGCGCGCTGACCCGCGCGTCCGCTCCCTGGAGAACCGCACCGTGCGCCACCTGACGCCCGACGAGATCGGGGGCGCCGTCGACCTCACTGTCTGCGACCTGTCCTTCATCTCGCTCCGGCTCGTCCTCGACGCTCTGGTCGGCTGCACCCGCCCGGACGGCGACGTCATCGTCATGGTGAAGCCACAGTTCGAGGTCGGGCGCGACCGCCTCGGGCCGGGCGGAGTGGTCCGCAACCCCCGGCACCGAGCGGGTGCGGTCACCGCCGTCGCGGACACCGCGCACGCTCTCGGCTGGGGGACTCGGGGAGTCGCACGCTCGGTGCTCCCGGGGCCCGCAGGCAACGTCGAGTTCTTCCTGTGGTTGCGGACCGACGCGGCGCCACCCGACGAGGCGTCCATCACGGCCACCGCCCTCGCCGCGGATGCGGGCGCGTCGTGATCTCCTCCCCGCCTGTGCCACGCCGGCGAGACCGTGTGACGATGCGAGCAGCGCCTGCGCACCGGCGCGTCCAGCCACACACCACGCCACTACGAGAGATCGGGACGAGATGACGCGGTCGGCACTGATCATCGCCCACACCGGCCGCGCCCGCATCGTCGACCAGGCCCGGATGGCGGGGTTACGGCTGCTCGATGCCGGTTTCGACGTCAGGATGGAAGAGCAGGAAGCCATCGACGCGGGGCTGCTCGAGCGCGTCTCCGTTGTCACCGGCTCCGAGTGCGCGGTCGGCGCGGAGATCGTCGTCGTCCTCGGCGGGGACGGCACCTTCCTGCGCGCGGCCGAGGTTGCTCGGCCGGCCGGCGTTCCGCTGCTGGGGGTGAACCTCGGCCATGTCGGTTTCCTGGCCGAGGCCGAGCCGGAAGACCTCGACGCCGCCATCGACGCGATCATCGAACGCGACTACCACGTCGAGGAGCGGCTCACCCTCGACGTCGAGGTCGTTCAGGACGGCGTGGTCGTCGAGCGGCAGTGGGCCCTCAACGAGGCGTCGGTCGAGAAGAGCGCCCGGGAACGGATGCTGGAATTGGCCGTCTCCATCGACCACATCCCCCTGCTTCGGTTCGGGTGCGACGGGGTCCTGTGCGCCACACCGACCGGGAGCACCGCCTACGCCTTCTCGGTCGGTGGCCCCATCGTCTGGCCCGACGTCGAAGCCCTCCTGGTCGTGCCGAACGCCGCGCACGCCCTGTTCCAGCGCCCGCTGGTCGTCGCACCCGGATGCACCATCTCGATCGAGCTGCTGCGTCATGATCATCCCGGCGTGCTGAGCTGCGACGGGCGGCGGTCGGCCCACGTGGCCCCCGGTGCCGTGGTCGTCGTCCGGCGCGCGCAGGTGTCGCTCAAGATCGTCCGGTTGCAGGGGTCCGGATTCGCCGGCCGGTTGGTGCAGAAGTTCCAGTTGCCGGTCAAGGGGTTCCGGGACGGCTCCCGCGGCATCGGCCGCGGCTGAGCCGCGATGCCATAGCCTCGTCCCGTGCTCCAGTCCCTCCGCATCCGCGATCTCGGCGTGATCTCCGACGCGAGCCTGCAGTTCGGTCCCGGACTGAGCGTCGTCACGGGCGAGACCGGTACGGGCAAGACGATGGTGGTGTCCGGACTGCACCTGCTGTTCGGTGGGCGCGCCGACGTCTCCCGCGTGCGCCTCGGTGCCGACCAGGCCGTGATCGAGGGCAGCCTCGACGTCTCCTTGCATCCCGCGGCGGGCGCGCGGGTGATCGACGCCGGCGGTGAGATCGACGACGGTGAGCTGCTGCTGCGCCGGACGGTCACGAGTGGCGGCAGGTCGCGGGCCACTGCCGGCGGAACGACGACCCCGGTCGGGGTGCTCGCCGCGGTCGGCGAGGAGTTGTTCGCGATCCACGGCCAATCCGACCAGATGCGCCTGGCCCGGCCCGGGGAGCAGCGACGGGCACTCGACCGCTACGCCGGCATCGACCTCGCGGAGTACCGCGTGGCCTTCGAGGACTGGCAGCAGGCTCAGCGCCGGTTGGACGAACGCACCCGCGACACCGGAGCGCTGATCCGGGAGGCCGACCTCCTCCAGCACGGCGTCGCCGAGATCGACGCCGTCGCCCCGATCCGAGGCGAGGATCAACTGCTCGCTGCCCAGGCAGCCCGGTTGTCCGCGGCCGACGAACTCCGCCTGGCCGCCCGTACCGCGCACGACGCCCTGCTCGGCGACGCCGATGACCCGGCGTCGGACTCGGCCGACGCGGCCACCCTGATCAGCCTCGCCGCCCGGCAGCTCGCCGCCGTGTCGGGCGCCGACGCCGAGCTCGACGCGCTGGCCTCCCGGGTCAGCGACCTGTCCGCCGCCGTGACCGACCTCGGCGCGGAGTTCGGCGCCTACGCCGACTCCCTCGACGCCGACCCCGAGAAGCTGGCGACCACGCACAGCAGAAGGGCCGTGCTCTCCGCGCTGGTCCGCAAGTTCGGCCAGGTCGGGCCGGCCGGTGAGCCCGCCGATGTCGGCAGCGTGCTCGACTGGGCCGACGCGGCGCGCTCGCGGCTGGCCGAGGTCGACACCTCGGAGGAGGCGCTCGGCCAGCTCACCGCCGCGCGTGACCACGCGCTGGGCCGGGTGACCGCCGCCGCGACGGAGCTGCGGCAGGCGCGGCTCGCCGCTGCCACCGCGCTCGGCGCGGCCGTGACCGCCGAGCTCGCCGGGCTGGCGATGGCCGAGGCGACACTGACGATCGACGTGCACGGGCGGGTGCCGGTCACCGGGGCGCCCGTACTGACGATCGCCGGCCGGCCGGCACAGGCCGGTGGCGAAGGGGCCGACGAGGTCGAGTTCCTGCTGCGCCCCCATCCGGACAGCCCGGCGACGCCCATCCAGAAGGGCGCGTCCGGCGGGGAGCTGTCCCGCGTCATGCTCGCCCTCGAGGTCGTGCTCGCCGGCACCGATCCTGTCCCGTTGATGGTGTTCGACGAGGTCGACGCGGGCGTCGGTGGCCGCGCCGCCGTGGAGATCGGGCGCCGGCTGGCGCGGCTGGCGCGCCGTCATCAGGTCATCGTCGTCACCCATCTGGCCCAGGTGGCCGCGTTCGCCGACCACCACCTCGTCGTCGGTGAGCTCACCTCCGACGGCTCGTCCGCCGACCCCGCGGCGGATTCGGGAACGGCAAGCCAGGTGAGCCTGGTGGACGGGGACGCGCGGATCGGCGAACTCGCCCGCATGCTCGCCGGCCGCGACACGGTCACCGCGCGCGAGCACGCCGCGGAACTGCTGGCGGACGCCCGCGCCGAGGACCACACCGACGACCACACCGAGACCACACGACCTGCCCGGAGACCGGGCAGCGGGCCGGGCGGGAGACCGGGCAGCGGGCCAGGCCCATCTCCGGCCCGAGGGCAGGGCGGCGGATCCGGCCGCGCCGGCTCCGGATCGGCCCGCGCCCGCGACGCGCCGACGTGCGCCAGGCCGGCGGAGCGCGAGCAACGTCACATCCGAGCCGTAGAGTTGGCAGGTCCCCGTGATTCCGGCTGATCAGGTGGTCCGTTCCCGCATGCAACGGCGCCCGGGCCGGGCGTGGCGTTGCCGGGCAGGAGGGGGTTCGGATGGCACGATGGGGTTCCATGAAGATCGCAACGCTGCGCCGCGCGCGCCTCGATGACGGCATCGGTGTCTCCGGAGTCGCCCGCCTGGACCGGCGCACGAAGCGTCTCGTCACCAGGCTGAACCCCGGCGACATCGCCATCATCGACCACGACGACCTCGACCGGGTGGCGGCCGACTCCCTCGTCGCCGCGAAGGTGGTGGCGGTCATCAACGCCCGCCCGAGCATCTCCGGCCGGTACCCGAACCTGGGACCCGAGGTGCTCGCCGCGAACGGCGTCATCCTGGTCGACAACGTCGGCGCCGAGGTGTTCGCAGCCGTCAAGGAAGGCACCCGGGTCCGGGTCGAGGGCGACTCCGTCTTCGTCGGGGACGCGATGGTTGCGACCGGTACCGAGCAGACGCCCGAGTCGATCGCGGCTCTCATGGAAGAGGCCAAGGCCGGGATCTCCACCCAGCTCGAGTCCTTCGCCGCCAACACGATCGAGTACATGCGGCGCGAGCGCACCCTGCTGCTGGACGGTGTCGGCGTCCCGGACATCACCACCCGGCTCGAGGGTCGGCACGTCCTCGTCGTCGTCCGCGGCAACGAGTACAAGGAAGACCTGCGCGCGCTGCGCCACTACATCCGCGAGTTCCGCCCCGTGCTGATCGGTGTCGACGGGGGAGCGGACGCGCTCAAGGAAGCCGGTCACAAGCCCGACATCATCATCGGCGACATGGACTCGGTGAGCGACGACGTGCTGCGCTGCGGCGCGGAGGTGATCGTCCACGCCTATCCCGACGGCCGGGCGCCCGGGCTGCCGCGCGTACAGGACCTCGGCATCGAGGCCATCACCTTCGCCGCGCTGGGCACGAGCGAGGACATCGCCATGCTCCTGGCCGACGAGAAGGGCGCCACGCTGATCGTGGCCGTCGGCACGCACGCCACGCTCACCGAGTTCCTCGACAAGGGACGCAGTGGCATGGCCTCGACGTTCCTCACCCGACTGCGCGTCGGCGGCAAGCTGATCGACGCCAAGGGAGTGAGTCGGCTGTACCAGAGCCGGATCTCCTCCGGCGCGTTGCTGCTGCTCGTGCTCGCGGCACTCATCGCCATCGGCGCGACCTTGGTCGTGTCGACGGCGGGACAGACCTATATCGACATTCTGGGCGACAAGCTCGATCGGCTCGTCCACTGGCTGCAGGGCGTGTTTTCGTGATTTCGTTCCGGTACCACCTGGTTTCCATCATCGCCGTCTTCCTGGCTCTGGCCCTCGGGATCGTGGTGGGAACCACCGGCCTCAACGGGGCCATCCTCAGCGACCTCCGCAAGAACGTGCGTGAGCTCAAGAGCGAGAACAGTGACCTGCGCACCAGCAACAGCACGTACCAGAGCCAGGCGAAGAACGCCAACGAGTTCGCCGGCGACTACTCCTCCAAGATCCTCGCCGGCTCGCTGACCGGCCAGAAGATCGTGGTGATCAGCGCTCCCGGTGCGTCCAGCGACGTCAAGAAGGGCGTCGAGGCGGCCGTGACCGCGGGCGGTGGCACCGTGGTCGGCCGCATCCAGCTGCTCGCCGGGTACATCGACCCGACCAACTCGGCTGCGATCTCGAGCTTCGTCACCAGCGGCGTCCAGCCGACCGGACTGAACCTCCCGCAGACCTCCGACTCGGCCACCCTCGCCGGAGCCCTGCTCGGCTACGTGCTCGCGGGCAAGGGCACGCCGACGGACATCCTGTCGGTCATCGCCGGCATGGCGAAGCTCAACCTGCTGACCGTCGAGAACAAGAACTATCCGGCCGCGGCCCAGCTCGCGGTGGTCATCACCGGCGGAACCCTGGCGACCACCGACCCCAAGGCCAAGGCGATGCCCGCGCTGGTGTCGCAGTTCACGCAGTACGGCCTGAAGACGGTCGTGGCCGGCGATGCGACGTCAGCCACCGAAGCCGGCCTGGTCGCGACGGTGCGCGGCGACTCGACGATGCAGCGTTCCGTGTCCACCGTCGACAACGCCGACACCGCCCTCGGTCAGCTCAGCACCGCGCTCGCCCTGGCCGGTCTCGAGCGGGACACCGTCGGGCAGTACGGCATCGGCCCGGGGGCGAACAACCTCTTCCCAGCTCCGTCGAAGTAGCGGTGCGGACCGCGCTGCGAGCCGGCGGCGCCGCTGCCGTGGCGGCGGCCACCACAGCCCTCGCCGGTGACCTGTTCGCTCGGTCGACCTGGGCCGGCGAACCCCCGTGGGTCCGCCAGAACTACCGCGGGTCCAGGGTGTCACTCGCCGGGGGTGCCGCGGCCGCCGCCGGGGTGCTGGCCGGTGCCGCCGTCGGCGCGCCACCCGCGCAGCGCCGCGACCTGCTGGTCGCCGGCATCGCGGCAGCGCTGGCCGGTGCCTACGACGATCTGGTGGCGGTCGGCACCGAACTGCACGGGGACAAGGGCTGGCGCGGCCATCTCGCCGCCGTGCGCGCGGGCAGGGTCAGCGGCGGTGCCGTCAAGGTCGCGGTGATCGGAGCGGGCGCCGTCGTGTCCGTGCGTCGGCCCGAGGAGAGCTGGGGCGTGACGCTGCGCAGGGCGGCGCTGGTCGCCGGGTCGGCGAACCTGCTCAACCTGTTCGACCTGCGACCCGGGCGTGCCGCCAAGGTCGCGGTGCTGGCCGGGCTGGCCACCTGCGGCGGCCCGAACGCGAGCGGCGCGGCGGTCGCAGGCGCCGCCGCCGCGGCACTCCCGGCCGATCTCGCCGAGCGCCGCATGCTCGGCGACCTGGGCGCGAACACCCTCGGCGCGGTCCTGGGGACGCGGCTCGCCGCCTCGAGCGCCGGCGTCCAGTCCGCGTCGCTGGCCGTCGTGACCGCCCTGACACTGGCCAGCGAACGGGTGAGCTTCTCCCGCGTCATCGACGCCGTACCGGCCCTGCGCGCGCTCGACCGGTGGGGCCGCATCGCACCTGCGGCCTCGCGCCCTGCGGTGTCTGCCGCGTCGTGAGCACGACCGGGACCGGCGGTCGCCTGGCGCGCGCGGCCGCGGTCATCGCCGCGATCACCGTCCTCGCCCGCCTGGCCGGGTTCGCCCGCACCGCCGCGTACGGGCGCAGGGTCGGGTCGGGCTGCGTCGGCACGATCTACCAGACCGCCAACACCATCCCGAACATCGTCTTCGACATCGTGGCCGGAGGGATGCTGTCGGCCCTGGTCGTGCCGATCCTCGCGCCCGTCCTCACCACCAGAGACCGGGAGCTCGCCGACCGGCTCGTCTCGGCCCTGCTGAGCTGGGCGGTCGTCGTGCTCGTCCCGATCGCCGCCGTCGTCGCCCTGGCCGCCGGGCCGATCATCTCGCTGCTGGGCCCCGACGCCTGCCCCGGCTCGCATGCCCTGGGCACCCGCATGCTGATCGTGTTCGCCCCGCAGGTGGTCCTGTACGGCATCGGGGTCGTCCTGGGTGGCGTGCTCACCGCCGGTGAGCGGTTCACGTGGCCCGCGCTGGCGCCGCTGCTGTCGAGCCTGGTCGTGGTCGCCGTGTACCTGGCCTACGGAGCGATGGTCGGCGCCGGGCGCAACGCGGTCGGGCTGCCCAGGAGTGCCGAGCTCGTCCTCAGCGTGGGCACGACCGCCGGTGTCGTCGTGCTGGCCGGATGCCTTGTCCGGCCTGTGCTGCGGACCGGCCTGCGGATCAGGCCGACGCTGCGATTCCCGGTGGGCGTCGCCGGCAAGGTGCGGATCGCCGCGTTCGCCGGCGCCGGCACGCTGGCCGCGCAGGAGCTGTCTACGGCGGTGATGATCCGGCTCGCCAACGGCACCGGAACCGCGACCGGCACGCTCGTCAGCGTCTCGATCGCGCAGACGGTCTTCCTGCTGCCCTGGGCGGTGCTCAGCCTGCCCGTCGCGACGACGACGTTCCCCCGCCTCGCCGCGGCGTGGAACGACGGGCTGCAGGCGGAGTTCCAGCGCCGGGCGGCTGCAGCCGTGGTGGTCGTCGTGGTCGCCGCGTCGGCGGGCACGGCCCTGCTGATCGCGGTGGCCCAGCCCGCCAGTGCCCTCCTCCTCGACGCTCGCGGGCGGGCGCTGGGAGTGTTCGCCCCCACGGTGACCGCGTTCGCGATGGGGCTGCTCGGCTGGTCCCTCGTCGCGCTGGTGGCGCGGGTGCTCTACGCGGCGGGTGAGGTGCGCGCGGCGGCGGCGGCCCAGATCGTCGGGCAGGTGCTGGTCATCGCCGTGGACATCGTCCTCAGCGTCGTCGTGCCCGCCGATCATCGGGCGCTGATCCTGGGGATGGGGAACTCGATCGGCGTGAGCGTCTCGGCCGTGCTGCTGGTGCTGATGGCCCGGCGTCGCCGCGTGCTCGGTCGGCTCCGCCCACTCAGCCGGGGCGTCGCGGCCGCCGTGCTCGCCGGGGCCGCGGGTGCGGTCGCCGGCTGGTCCATCGGTCACCTGGCGCCCCGCGGTGCGGCACTGCCCAGCGTAGGGGTCGGCGTGCTCGCTGCGGCGGCTGCCGTGGCCGTGTTCGTCGCGGTACTGGCCGGCACCGACCGCGCGACGCTGCGGACCCTGCGCAGCTACCTGCCGGGCACGCCGTGACGCCGCCGCGGGTCGCCCTCGTGCTCGCCACCAGCACGGGAGGCGTCGGCGTCCACGTCCGTTCCCTGGCGGAGCACATGGTGGCCGCCGGCTGGCCGGTCACGGTGTGCGGGCCGGCCCCGACCGAGGAGCTGTTCGGTTTCGCGGCCGTGGGGGCCAGGTTCTGCGCAGTCCCGCTGAGCGGCGTGGGCTCGGAGGCATCGGCCGCCTGGCACCTGCGGCGGGCGAGCCGGGATGCCGCCCTCGTCCATGCCCACGGGCTGCGGGCCGGGCTGGCGGCGGCCCTCGCGCGGCGGCGCCCGCTCGTCGTCACGTGGCACAACGCCGTCCTGGACACCGGCGTGCAGGCGCGGATCACGGCGATCGGCGAGCGCGTCGTCGCCCGGTCGGCCACGGTCACGCTCGGCGCGTCGGCAGATCTGGTGGAGCGGGTGCGCGGCCTCGGCGGGCGCGACGTCCGTCTCGCCGAGGTGGCGCCGCCCGCTCCGGTCGTCTCGCACGGCGGCGCGGCCACCAGGCACGCGCTGGGGGTGGGTGCGGAGCAGCCGCTCGTCGTCTGCGTCAGCCGCCTCCATCCCCAGAAGGCGCTCGACGTGCTGGTCCGCGCGGCGCTGGACTGGCGCGACCTGCCCGGAACCCCGGCCGTCGTCGTGGCCGGGGACGGCCCGCTGCGCACGCAGTTGCAGGCTCTGATCGACGAGCTGGGCGCGCCGGTGACCCTGCTCGGGCGCCGGGGAGACGTGCCCGACCTGCTCGCCGCCGCAGATCTGGCGGTGCTGCCGTCCCTGTGGGAGGCGCGCCCGCTGGCGGTTCAGGAGGCGATGCTCCTCGGGACCGCGGTCGTGGCCACCGACGTCGGGGGAGTGCGCGATCTCGTCGGCGACACGGCCGTGCTCGTCGCGCCGGGCGACGTCCGGGCGTTGTCCGCAGCGGTCGCCGGCCTGCTCGCCGACCCCGCGGCACGCCGGGACCTCGCGGTGCGGGCGCTGGAGCGCGCCTCGTCCTGGCCGGACGCCGACGCGACGTCGGCCCGGATCGTGGGCGTGTATCGAGGGGTGCTCGGCCTCGACGGGTGACGATCGACCGCTCCGACGGACGTGACGATCGACGCGCCGGGCGGGGCGGCGGTCGTGGCTGACCGGTTCTGTCGCCGGAGCTGTTAGGGTGGACTTCCGTGGATAACGATGCTTCCGGCATCGCTCCGCAGCCCGATTTCCGGACGCGACCACGGGAGTTTCGTTGGTACAGACGCCACGCACGACAAAGCACGTTTTCGTGACCGGCGGCGTCGCCTCGTCACTGGGCAAGGGCCTCACGGCGAGCAGCCTCGGCAGCCTGCTCAAGGCCCGTGGGCTCCGGGTGACGATGCAGAAACTCGACCCCTACCTCAACGTCGATCCCGGGACGATGAACCCGTTCCAGCACGGCGAGGTGTTCGTCACCGAGGACGGCGCGGAGACCGATCTCGACGTCGGCCACTACGAGCGCTTCCTGGACACCGACCTGGTCGGCATCGCCAACGTGACCACCGGGCAGGTCTACTCGACGGTCATCGCCAAGGAGCGTCGCGGGGAGTACCTCGGCGACACCGTCCAGGTGATCCCGCACATCACCAACGAGATCAAGTCCCGCATCACCGCGATGTCGGCTCCCGGTGCCGACGGCGTCGTACCGGATGTCGTCATCACCGAGATCGGCGGCACGGTCGGCGACATCGAGTCCCTGCCGTTCCTCGAGGCGGCCCGGCAGGTGCGCCACGACGTCGGACGCGACCACTGCTTCTTCCTGCACGTGTCCCTCGTGCCGTACCTGGCGCCGTCCGGGGAACTGAAGACCAAGCCCACCCAGCACTCCGTCGCCGCCCTGCGAAGCATCGGCATCCAGCCCGATGCCGTCGTGTGCCGCAGCGACCGGCCCATCCCGGACTCGGTGAAGCACAAGATCTCGCTCATGTGCGACGTCGACGCGGAGGCCGTCGTCTCCTGCGCAGACGCGCCGAGCATCTACGAGATTCCCAAGGTCATCCACGCCGAGGGACTCGACGCCTACGTGGTGCGGCGGCTCGGACTGTCCTTCCACGACGTGGACTGGACCGTGTGGGGCGACCTGCTCGACCGCGTCCACAATCCCAAGCACGAGGTGACGATCGCGCTCGTCGGCAAGTACATCGACCTGCCCGACGCCTACCTGTCGGTCACCGAGGCACTCCGCGCCGGCGGCTTCGCCCACCGGACCCGCGTGAAGGTGGTGTGGGTCCAGTCCGACACCTGCGCCACGCCCTCCGGAGCAGCAGCGGCGCTCGGCACCGTCGACGGGGTCGTCATCCCCGGTGGGTTCGGGGTGCGCGGTATCGAGGGCAAGATCGGCGCGATCCGGTATGCGCGGGAGAACAAGGTCCCCATCCTCGGGCTCTGCCTCGGGCTGCAGTGCATGACGATCGAGTACGCACGGCACCGCGCCGGGCTGGCCGACGCGAACTCGGCGGAGTTCGACGAGCACACCACCCAGCCCGTCATCGCCACGATGGCCGATCAGGTCGACATCGTCGCCGGTCACGCCGACCTCGGTGGCACCATGCGCCTGGGCGGTTACCCCGCGACGCTGCGTCCGGGCTCGCTGACCGCGGAGGCCTACGGGAGCACCGAGGTGTCCGAGCGCCACCGTCACCGCTACGAGGTCAACAACTCCTATCGCGCCCAGCTGGAGCAGGCGGGCCTGGTCATCTCCGGGACCTCGCCGGACGGGCGGCTCGTGGAGTTCATCGAGCTGGACCGCGCGGAGCACCCCTTCTTCGTCGCCACGCAGGCCCACCCCGAGCTGAAGTCCCGTCCGACCCGGCCGCACCCGCTCTTCGCCGCCTTCGTCGCCGCTGCCCTGGCCTACGACGCCGAGGAACGCCTGCCGGTGGAGATCTCCGACGACGAGCTGCTCGGCCTGCCGGACCTCGACGGCGCCCGCGCCGAGAACGGGAACGGTGTGGCCAAGGCCGCCCCGGCCACCCGGTGAACGACGCCCACAGCTTCGAGGTGCTCTCGAGCACGCCCCGGTTCCGGGGCAACGTCATCGCGGTGCGCACCGACGACGTCCGGATGCCGGACGGGTCGATCGCCGCGCGGGACATCGTCGAGCACCCGGGTGCCGTCGCCGTCGTCGCCCTCGACGAGGACGACCGGGTCGTGCTGGTCCACCAGTGGCGCCAGCCCGTCGGGGAGAGCCTGGACGAACTCCCCGCCGGGATCCTCGACGTCGCCGGCGAATCGGCGCTGATCGGTGCCCAGCGGGAGCTGTACGAGGAGGCGGCGCTGACCGCCCGGGTCTGGCACGTCCTCCTCGACCTGTACACGTCCCCGGGTATGACCGACGAGGCCATCCGCATCTACCTGGCGCGCGATCTGGACGATGTCGCCCATGCCGATCGGTTCGAGTCGGCGGACGAGGAGATCACGATGACCGTCCGCCGCGAACCCCTGGACGACCTCGTGGGACGGGTCCTCGCCGGTGACCTCGTCAACGGCGTCGCCGTCGCCGGAATCCTCGGCGCCGCTCAGGCTCGTGCCCGCGACTGGAACACGCTCCGGCCGGCGGACGCTGCCTGGCCGGCCCGTCCGGGGCGGTGAGGACCGCGCGATGGCGGTGCTGACACGCTCCTCCGATGCCGTGGCACAGATCGTGCGGACGTTCCTGGACCACCTGGCGGTCGAACGCGGCGTGGCCGCCAACACTCTCAGCGCCTATCGCCGCGACCTGAGCCGCTACCACGCCTTCCTGCTGGCGCACGGCGTCACCGACCTGGGCGACGTCACGGCCATGACGATCGGCCGTTTCCTCGCCGATCTCCGCGAGGGCGGCGAGGAGCATCCACCGCTCTCGGCGGCGTCGGCGGCCAGGACGGTCGTCGCGGTCCGCGGCCTGCACCGGTTCGCGCTGCGCGAGGGCGTGGTCTCCTCCGACGTCGCCCACGAGGTGCGCCCGCCGACGCCGGCGCGGCGCCTGCCCAAGGCGATCTCACTCGACGACGTCGAGCGGCTGCTGGAGGCTGCCTCCCTGCCGGGAACCCCGCTCGCCGTCCGCGACCGCGCGCTGCTGGAGGTGCTGTACGGGACGGGCGCCCGCATCTCCGAGGCGGTCGGGCTCACCGTGGACACGATCGACCTGGCCGGGCGGTCGGTCGAGCTGGCGGGCAAGGGCGGCAAGCAGCGCCGGGTCCCGCTGGGCTCCTACGCCGCGCAGGCGGTGGAGGCCTACCTCGTGCGCGGGCGGCCGGTGCTGTCGGCCGCCGGCGACGGTGGGCGCACCCTGTTCCTCAACGCCCGCGGCGGACCGCTGTCACGGCAGAGCGCCTGGGCGGTGCTGCGCGTGGCCGCCGAGCGGGCCGGGCTGCGCGCCGACATCTCCCCGCACACGCTGCGGCACTCCTTCGCGACCCACCTCATGGAAGGTGGCGCGGACGTCCGCGTGGTGCAGGAGCTGCTGGGGCACGCCTCGGTGACGACCACGCAGATCTACACCCTCGTCACGGTCGACGCGTTGCGCGAGGTCTTCGCCGCGGCGCACCCGCGCGCCCGAGGCTGACGGCCCGCTCCGTGCGGTAACGTCGCAGCCGTGTCGCAGAGCCCTGACGAATCCAGCGTCGCCTCGGCACAGCTGCCCGGATTCGGGGATCTGACGCCGCCCCCGGAGGGCGTCCCCGGGGGCACGGCCGTCGACCCGAAGTCGGCCGATCCAGCGCAGGCGCGCGTGCGACGTCCGCTCGTCACACCGCAACCATTGGACCGCCACGGCCCGGCCCGGATCATCGCCCTCTGCAACCAGAAGGGCGGCGTCGGCAAGACCACGTCGACGATCAACCTCGGCGCCGCGCTGGCCGAGTTCGGCCGCCGGGTGCTGCTCGTCGACTTCGACCCGCAGGGCGCGCTGTCGGTCGGGCTGGGTATCCAGCCGCACCAGCTCGAGCGGACGACCTACGACCTGCTGCTGCGCCGCGACGTCACCATCGACGACGTCATCCTCAAGACCAGCGTCAACGGCCTGGACCTGCTGCCCAGCAACATCGACCTGTCCGCGGCGGAGGTCCAGCTCGTCGGCGAGGTCGCGCGGGAACAGACGCTGGCGCGCGCCCTCGCGCCCGTCGTGGCCGAGTACGACTTCATCCTCATCGACTGCCAACCCTCCCTCGGCCTGCTGACCGTCAACGCGCTCACGGCGGCCACCGGGGTGATCATTCCGCTCGAGTGCGAGTTCTTCTCGTTGCGCGGGGTGGCCCTGCTGATCGACACCATCGACAAGGTGCGTGATCGCCTGAACCCGGCCCTGCGGCTGGACGGCATCCTCGCCACCATGTACGACGGCCGCACCCTGCACGGGCGCGAGGTCTACGCGCGGGTGCTGGAAGCCTTCGGCGACGACGTCTACGACACGGTCATCTCGCGGACCGTCCGGTTCCCGGAGACCACCGTCGCCGGACAGCCGATCACCTCGTGGGCCCCGAGCTCCTCCGGAGCGCAGGCCTACCGGACGCTGGCGATGGAAGTCCTCGCCAGATGAGCGACACGGCCGGGACGATCGAGGTCCCGGCGGGCACCGAAGACGCACCCCGGGTCGGCTTCCACGTCCGGCTGGACAACTTCGAGGGCCCGTTCGACCTGCTGCTCTCGCTGATCGGCAAGCGGCAGATGGACGTCACCGAGATCGCCCTGTCGCAGGTGACGGACGACTTCATCGCCTACATCCGGGCGGCCGGCTCGGACTGGGACCTCGGCCAGGCGACGCAGTTCCTGGTCGTCGCGTCCACCCTCCTCGACCTCAAGGCGGCGCGGCTGCTCCCGTCGGCCGACGTCGAGGACGAGGAGGACATCGCGCTGCTGGAGGCACGCGACCTGCTCTTCGCCCGGCTGCTGCAGTACCGCGCCTACAAGATGTCTGCTGCCCACCTGGCGGAGCTGCTCCGCCGCAACTCGCGCCGCTATCCACGCGCGGCCGAGCTGGAGCCGCGGTTCGCCGGGCTGCTGCCCGATGTGATGCTCGGGATCGACGCCCTGCGCCTGGCCGAGCTTGCGGCGCTGGCGTCCCGCCCGCGGCCGGTCGAGGTGATCGGCATCGACCACGTCCACGCGGCGCGGGTGAGCGTCCGCGATCACATGACCATCCTGGCGACCCGGCTGCGCGCGCATCAGCAGTCGACCTTCCGGGCCCTCGTCGCCGACTGCGCCTCGACGCTGGAGGTCGTCGCCCGGTTCCTCGGCCTGCTCGAGCTGTACCGCGACGGTGTCGTGGCCTTCACCCAGGCCGCCGCGCTGGGGGAGCTGCAGGTGCGCTGGACCGGCCCCGAGGACGAGGGTGAGGGCGTCCCCGGCGACCGCACCGATGTGGAGGAGTACGAGTGAGCACCGAGTCGATGGACACCGAGTCGATGGACACCGTGTCGATGGATCCCGACACCGACACCGCCGCACCCGCTGGGACGGTGGCTGGTGCCGGCGAGGACACGGCGACCGACGGTCTCGCGGGCGAGGCCGAGGAGGCCGCCGCCGTCGACGAGCTCCTGGACCTGGGTCTCGAGGACCCGGCCGCGCTGCGTTCGGCCCTCGAAGCGGTCCTGTTCGTGGCGGACACGCCGCTGCCCAGCGCGCAGCTGGCAGCGGCGCTGCGCCGCCCGGAGCCCGACGTCGTCGCGGCGCTGCACGAGCTCGGCGCCACGCTGGACGACCGGAACGCCGGGATCGAACTGCGCGACGTCGCCGGTGGCTACCGCCTCTACACCAGGACCGAGTTCGCGCCGGCGGTCGAGCAGTACCTGCGCGACGGCCAGCGCAGCAAGCTCACCCAGGCGGCGCTGGAGACCCTGGCGGTGATCGCCTACCGCCAGCCGGTGACCCGCGGCACGGGTCTCGGCCATCCGTGGCGTCAACGTGGACGGTGTGGTCCGTACCCTGGTGAACAGAGGGTTGATCACCGAAGTGGGCGCCGATCCGGAAACCGGTGCCGGTCTGTACGCCACGACCGAGCTGTTCCTGGAGAAGCTCGGCCTCTCCGGCCTCGACGAGCTGCCCTCGCTCGCACCCTTGTTGCCCGACGTCGACGACCTCGACGCGGTAGATGGATTGGACCTCGATGCCTTCTGATCACGCGTCCCCGCCCCGCGGGACGCCCGACCACCGCCCGTCCTCCCGGGCTGCCGGCCCCACGCCGCGGCGGGCCGAACCTTCGGCGGAGGGCGTCCGGCTGCAGAAGGTGCTGGCCGCGGCCGGCGTCGGCTCCCGCCGCGCCTGCGAGGAGCTGATCGCCGCCGGCCGGGTCACGCGTCGACGGCAAGGTCGTCGCCGAGCTGGGCACCCGCGTCGACCCCGACGGTCGCCGTGGTCAGTGTCGACGGCGAGCGGGTGAACCTGCGCGAGGACCTCGTCTACCTGGCGCTGAACAAGCCGCGCGGCGTCCTGAGCACCATGTCCGACGACCGCAGGGCCGGCGCGTGCGTCGGCGACCTGGTCGCCGACCGGCCGTGAGCGGCTGTTCCACGTCGGCCGGCTGGACGCCGACAGCGAGGGCCTGCTGCTGCTCACCAACGACGGCGACCTGGCCCACCGGCTGATGCACCCGTCGCTACGGCGTCGCCAAGACCTACCTGGCCGACGTGCCGGCGCCGGTCGACGCGCGTCGGCGCGCCGGCTGCGCGAGGGCATCGAGCTCGAGGACGGACCGGTGCGGGTCGACGCCTTCCGCATCGTGCAGACCCAGCGGACCGGGCGCATGGTCGAGGTCGTGGCTGCACGAGGGACGCAACCACATCGTGCGGCGGCTGCTGGACGCGGTCGGCCATCCGGTGCAGCGGCTGGTCCGCACCGCGATCGGGCCGGTGCAGCTGGGCAACCAGCGGCCGGGCACGGTCCGCGAGCTGACCGGCCCGAGCTGGGCGAGCTGTACGCCGCGGCTGTACCCAGAGGCAGCGCGGCGATCGGAGGACTGACGATGGCCATCGCGTGCGATCCGCGGCGCCGATCCAGGTCGACGCCGAACGAGCGGGAGGACATCCTCGACGGCGCCGTCGGCGCTGGTGCAGCGAGGTCATGCAGCGCAACCCGGTCGACGCCGGACGACCTGATCAGCATCTTCTTCACCGCGACGCCGGACCTCGACCGCCGAGTTCCCGGCCTATGCCGCCCGGCAGATGGGGCTGACCGACGTCCCGCTGCTGTGCGCGACCGAGATCGCGGTGCCCGGCTCGATGCCACGGGTGCTGCGGCTGCTGGCGCACGTCGACACCGACCGCTGCCGCGCTCCGACATCCGCCACGTCTACCTGCGGCGGCGCGGCGGCCCTGCGGACCGACCTGCCGCAGTAGCGGCGGCGCTCGCACCCGACGTCGGCACCGGGTCGCCTGCGGCACTGCGCCTGCCCGACGTCGCACCGCAGCGTGCGCGTGACGCCGCGCCTTCACCGGTGTCGTCGCACTCGACGGCCCGTCCGGCACCGGCAAGTCGACCGTCGCCCGACGGCTGGCCCGTAGCGCTCGGCGCGCGCTATCTGGACACCGGCGCGATGTACCGCGCCGCCACGGTGGCCGTGCTGCGCGCACGGGCATCGACCCGGACGACCCGCCGCGCGTCATCGCGGCCGTGGCGGGCGCCGGATCGATCTCAGCACCGATCCGGCCGCGACCGCGGTCGTGCTCGACGGGCGTCGACGTGACGCGCGCGATCCGGGCGCCGGAGATCACCGCCGCGGTCAGTCGCCGGTCTCGGCCGTGCCCGCGGTCCGCGACCCTGCTCGTCGACCAGCAGCGGGAGCTGATCGGCGCCGGCGGCATCGTCGTCGAGGGGCGCGACATCGGCTCCGTCGTCTGGCCGGCGGCCGACGCCGAAGATCTACCTGACCGCGACGGACCGAGGTCCGGGCGCGGCGCCGGGCCGGGCGAGCTCGGCGGTGCGGCGACGTCGCGCGACGTGGCCGCGCGATCTGCGCCGCCGCGACGCGCTACGACAGCTCGCGGGCGGCCAGTCCGCTCGCGCACGGCCGACGGCGCCGTCGAGCTGGACACCAGCGACCTCGACATCGACGAGGTCGTCGACCGGCTCTGCTGGACATGCGTCGCCGGATGCCGCCGTCGCCTGCAGCGATGACGGCGCCGACGCTGCACGAGCGCGTCGACGGGTTCGGCCCGGCTGCGCCTGCTGCCGCGGCGTCGGCTCGGCGCGGCAGCTGCCGTGCGCTGGCCGCATCGAGCTCGACGGCCTGCGACCACGATTCCGGCGACCGGACCGGTCGTGCTCGCCGTGAACCACCGGGCGCTGATGGACGGGCCGCTGCTGTTCGGCCTGCGCTCGAGCGCCCGGTGTCCTTCCTGGTCAAGGCCGAGGCGTTCGTCGCCGGCCCGTCGGCGCCGGTGCTGCGCGGCGCCGGCGCAGATCCCGGTGCGTCCGCGGCACGGTCGATCCGGCTCCGGTGCGGCTCGCTGTCTGCAGTCCTGCGCGCGGGCGGCGTGGTCGGCATCTTCCCCGAGGGCACCCGCGGCGACGGCCTGGTCGACCGCGCCGGCCCGGTGCCGGCTACCTCGCGCTGCGCACCGGCGCGCCGGTCGTTCCGGTCGCCGTGCCACGGCACCGGCGCGATCGCTGCACCGCGCGTGCGCCGCACGGTCCGGCGCGCGGTCGGGCGAGCCGCTGACCGTCGGCGGTCCCCGATCACCGGCCGCCGAGCCGCGCCGCCGCTGCCGCGACGGATCAGTCCGGGCGCGGCGGCCGAGCGGGTGCAGCGTCGGCGCCGCGCCGACCTGGTCGCGGCCACGGCGCGAACAGTCGACGCCGCATGGACCGCCGCGATGACCGACGGCTGCAGCGGACTCGACAGGCGGATCGCCGATGAACGACTCGCCGACGACGACCCGACGCCGCGCGATCCCGGTCGTGGCGGTCGTCGGCCGCCCCAACGTCGGCAAGTCCACGCTGGTCAACCGCATCCTGGGCCGCCGGGAGGCGGTCGTGCAGGACGTCCCGGGCGTCACCCGGGACCGCATCGCCTACGACGCGAACTGGAACGGCCGCCGCTTCACCCTGGTCGACACCGGCGGCTGGGAACCCGACGCCCGCGGGCTCCAGGCGCGCGATGTCCGCGCCAGGCCGAGCGGGCCGTGGCCACCGCCGACCTGGTGCTGTTCGTGGTCGACGGCCGCACCGGCGCCACCGAGACCGACGCTGGTCGTCGCACGGACGCTGCGCCGCGCCAAGCGCCCGGTGGTCCTCGCCGTCACCAAGGTCGACGACGAGCGCGGCGAGTCCGACGCCGCCGAGCTGTGGTCGCTCGGGCTGGGGGAGCCGTACCCGGTCAGCGGGCTGCACGGGCGGGGCACCGGCGACCTGCTCGACGCGATCCTCGCCCAGCTGCCCGACGCGCCGCCCGATCGATGACGCCGAGTCGGCGGCCCCCGCCGGGTCGCGCTGGTCGGGCGGCCCAACGTCGGCAAGTCCAGCCTGCTCAACCGGCTCACCGGCGAGCAGCGGTCGGTCGTCGACTCCGTCGCCGGCACCACGATCGACCCGGTCGACAGCCTCGTCGACCTCGGCGGCGAGACGTGGCGGTTCGTCGACACCGCGGGCCTGCGCCGCCGGGTGCACCAGGCCGCCGGCATGGAGTACTACGCCAGCCTGCGCACCGCCGGCGCGATCGAGGCCGCCGAGGTCGCCGTCGTGCTGCTCGACGCCTCCGAGCCGCTGTCCGAGCAGGACCAGCGGGTCATCACCACGGTGGTCGAGGCCGGGCGGGCGCTGGTCATCGCCTTCAACAAGTGGGACCTGCTCGGACGAGGACCGGCCGCGACTGCACGACCTCGAACGCGAGATCGACCGCGACCTCGCCCGCGTCGCAGTGGGCGCCGCGGGTCAACGTGTCCGCCCAGCACCGGCCGCGCCGTCGGACAAGCTGGCGCCGGCGCTGCGCACCAGCCTCGCCTCGCTGGGACCGGCGGATCCCACCGGCCGGCTGAACACCTGGCTGACCGACGTCGTCGCGCACGACCCCGCCGCCGCCCCGCGGCGGCAAGGCCCCTCGTGTGCTGTTCGCCACCCAGGCAGATACCCGGCCGCCGCGGTTCGTGCTGTTCACCACGGGCTTCCTCGAGGCCGGCTACCGCCGTTTCATCGAGCGCCGCCTGCGCGAGGACTTCGACTTCGCGGGCACGCCGATCGAGGTCTCGGTGCGGGTCCGGGAGAAGCGCGCGCCGAAGCGGGCCTGAGTCGGGCGCGGGCGCCAAGTGCGCTAATGCTCGACGCCGCGATGCTCCGGGACGTGGCGCAGCTTGGTAGCGCACCTGACTGGGGGTCAGGGGGTCGCAGGTTCAAATCCTGTCGTCCCGACTGGGCAGTGCGGGGATCGTCGAGATCCCGTCGCACTGCCTTCGTCGGAGTGTGCGTCCGCGACACCGACGCCGGACGGTCTCGGCGAAGGCGAGTACCGGCACATGGCGGAAGCAGCGTCCGCCGACCGGGTGCTCGACCATCCCGAACGCGCTGAGCTTCGCGCGGCTGCTCGGCGTCCCCGTCTTCCTGTACCTGCTGCTGGGCCCGCATGCGGACCTCGCCGCGCTGATCGTGCTCATGCTCGCCGGCTTCTCCGACTGGGCCGACGGCGTCCTGGCGCGTGCGCTGCACCAGTACAGCCGGCTGGGCGAACTCCTGGACCCGGCGGCGGACCGGCTCTACATCCTCGCCACGCTCGTCGGCCTCGTCTCCGCGGCATCATCCCGTGGTGGCTCGCCGCGATCATCATCGGCCGGGACGTGATCCTGGCCGGAGTGCTCGCCCTCCTGCGCCGCCACGGCTACGGCCCGCTGCCGGTGCACTACCTCGGCAAGGCCGCGACGTTCAACCTGCTCTACGCGTTCCCGCTGCTGCTGCTGGGCGCCCGGCACAGCACCCTGGGTGACATCTGCCGCGCCCATCGCCTGGGCGTTCACGATCTGGGGCACGGGGCTGTACCTGTGGGCCGGCGCGCTGTACGTGGTGCAGGCGGCCCGGTTGCTCGCCGTGCCGGCCGAGGCCGAAGGCGCCGCCCAGTGACCGAGCGCACCACGCGCCCGCACCTCCAGCTCGGCGCCCACGGGGCTGCTCGCCGCCCTCGCTCAACGACACGCTGGATCCCGGTTACGCCGCGGCTGCCCGCCGCAAGCAGGCGGCGCGTACCGATGGGGCCGCGCCCCACCGCCGGGACGGGCGCCGGGCGGACGCCCTCACCGCGCTGGGGAGCCTGCTCGTCGGCCTGGTGCTCGTGGTCGCCTACCTGCACGCCCACCAGGCGGCGCCGGCCGACGCGCGCACCCGCGCCGATCTCATCACCCGCATCAAGGGCGCCGAGGCGAGCGCGAGTGCGCTGGCCTCACAGGTGCAGAGCCTGACGGGTTCGGTCGATGCCGCACGCACGAGCGCCCTGGGAACGACGTCGAACTCGGCGCTGTCGCAGGCCCAGGCCGCGGCCGGCTCGGTCGCGGTCACAGGGCCCGGGGGTGCGCGTGGTCCTGGGCAACCCGACCGTGGCGGCGACCGCCACCGCCACCGGACGCGCCGGCACCACGCCCCTGTCGCAGACGGCGGTGCTGACCGACGTCGACGTGCGCTCCGTGGTCAACCAGCTCTGGCAGTCCGGCGCCGAGGCCATCGCGGTCGACGGTGTGCGCCTGACGCCGACGACGCGCGATCCGGTTCGCGGGCGAGGCGGTCCTCGTCGACTTCCAGCCCATCGCGTCGCCGTACACGATCTCGGCCATCGGCGACGCCGACGGGTTGATCACCTCGTTCGCCGACAGCCCCGTGGACAGCCGTTACCGCACGCTGGCCTCGGCCGAGGGCATCCGGTTCAGCATCGACACGGTCACCCGGCTGGAGCTGCCGGCCAGCGCGGTCGGCGATCCGAACTACGCTTCGCGCGCGCCCACCGCCACGCCGGGGACATCCTCGAGCCTCCCGCCGACCGGATCCCCGCCGACCACCGCCCAGCCGACCACCGGAGCCACCTCATGATCGCCGCCGTCGCCCTCGTCCTCGGGCTCGTCGTCGGCCTCGTGCTGCGCCCGACCGTCCCGACCGTGTTCGAGCCGTACCTGCCGATCGCCGTCGTCGCGGCGCTCGACGCGGTCTTCGGCGGCATCCGGGCCCGGCTGGACGGGATCTTCGACGCCAAGGTCTTCGTCGTCTCGTTCATCTCCAACAGCCTCGTCGCCGCGCTGATCGTGTTCCTCGGCGACAAGCTCGGAGCGGGGAGCCAGCTGTCGACCGCGGTCGTCGTCGTCCTCGGCATCCGCATCTTCGGCAACGCCGCCGCCATCCGCCGGCACATCTTCCGGGCATGAGCGGGGTCCGGCCATGAGCGAGCACCCCCGCCCGGTGGTGACGACGTCGAGTCGCCGCCACCGCCCGCGCCGACCCTTCCGCCGCCCCGCCGCCCGCTGCCCATGGCGAGCACCGGCACGCCCCGCACCGCGCGGGCGACCATCCCGATCTCCGCAGCAGGCTGCGGCTGCCCCGCGACCGGCGCGCCACCGCCCTCATCGGCGTCCTCACGGCGCTGCTGGGGTTCGCCATCGCGGTGCAGTTGCGCACGAACTCGAGCCAGGACGCGTTGGCCGGCGCCCGACCGGATGACCTGGTGCGGATCCTCGACGACCAGAACAGCCGGGCGGACCGGTTGCGCTCCCAGATCGCGGCTCTGCAGGCCGCGCTGACCCGGCTGCGCACGGCCGGTGACGACAACGCCGCGGCCGAGGCGGAGGCCCAGCGGCAGGCCGACGCGCTGGGGATCCTGACCGGCACGCTCCCGGCCACCGGCCCCGGCGTGGTGGTGACGATCACCGATCCGAAGGCCGGCCTGCACGCCGAGGACCTGCTGGACGTCATCGAGGAGCTGCGCGGTGCCGGTGCCGAGGCGATCCAGTTCGGCACGGTCCGGGTCGGGACCTCGAGCTACTTCGCCGATGCCGCCGGGCACGTGGAGCTCGACGGGACCGCGCTCACCGCGCCGTACACCGTGCTGGCGATCGGGCCCGCGGCGACGCTCGACACGGCGCTGAACATCCCGGGCGGTGTCGCGGCGGTGGTCCGCAACGCGGGCGGGGTGGCGACGGTGTCCGAGCGGGCCCGGGTGGACATCGACGTCCTGCGCCCGCTGCCGCAGGCGAAGTACGCAACCCCGGCCGGCCACTGAGCTCCGGTGTCCGCCTCGGTGTCCGACACGGCGCGTCGGCCGGTAGTCTCGCCCCCGCAACGCCCGTGACCCACCGACGAGCCCGGCACACCCGCGAGCTCGACGCCCCGAGGAGGCCGACCACATGAGCGACGGACCCGAGATTCCCGCCGATCTGCGCTACACCAGCGAGCACGAGTGGGCGCGCCTGGCCGAGGGACCGGACGGGCAGGCCGTCGTGCGGATCGGCATCACCGCACTTCGCGCAGGCATCGCTCGGCGACATCGTCTTCGTCCAGCTCCCGCAGATCGGCAGCGCGGTCAGCGCCGGCGAGGCGATCGGTGAGGTCGAGTCGACCAAGAGCGTGTCCGATCTCTTCGCACCCCTGACGGGCACCGTCGTCGGCAAGAACGACGGCGTCGAGGCCTCGCCCGAGCTGGCCAACTCCGCGCCCTACGGCGACGGCTGGCTGATCGAGATCGCGATCCCGGATCCCGCGGCCTACGACGAATTGCTCGACGCCGACGCCTATCTCGCGTTGACCTCAAGTTGAGGTTGAGGCTTTTCCCGATAACCCTTCATCTCCGATTGACCCTTATGCGGAGTCGCAACTAGGCTGCTCGAACCGGCGGGTGGATGGCTCGCACGGTGACCAGGCAGGACGACGACCGGGGCGACTCGCGTCCTGAGGACGCCCGGGACCGACCAGGTCCGGGCACCGCGCGCCCACCAGGGTGAGCCGGCCGAAACCGAAAGGCATACATCGCGTGTTCTGCACTTCATGTGGCGCGGAGAACCCGCCCGACAGCCATTTCTGCGCCAACTGCGGCGCGGCGCTGGGCGGCGCCGCAGCCCCCGCCCCGAGCGGACGGGCCGACACGACCTCCATCTTCAGCGCCGCGACCGCCGCGCCGGCGGAGCCGGAGGGCGACTTCTCCACCGATGCCCACCAGGGCGCGGTCGACGCGTTGCCCAACGGTTCGGCGCTGCTCGTGGTCAAGCGTGGTCCGAACGCGGGCAGCCGCTTCCTTCTCGACCGGGACGTCACCACGGCCGGGCGGCACCCCGACAGCGACATCTTCCTCGACGACGTGACCGTGTCGCGGCGCCATGTCGAGTTCCGGCGCGAGGGCGGCGGCTTCTCGGTGCACGACGTGGGCAGCCTGAACGGCACCTACGTCAACCGCGAGCGCATCGACTCCGCGGTCCTGGCCGGTTCCGATGAGGTCCAGATCGGGAAGTTCCGCCTGGTCTACCTCACCTCAGCGGCTGCCGCGTCGAACCCGTGACCGCGGCGAACGTCCCGGGCCGCGGCACGCTCTCGATCGGCGAGGTGCTGTCGCAGCTGCGTGGTGACTTCCCTGACATCACCATCAGCAAGATCCGGTTCCTGGAGTCCGAGGGCCTGGTCGAGCCGGACCGCACGCCGTCGGGCTACCGCAAGTTCGCGCCCGCGGACATCGCCCGGCTGCGCTACGTGCTGACCCAGCAGCGGGACCACTACCTGCCGCTGCGGGTGATCAAGGAGCAGTTGGAGTCGATCGATCGTGGGCTGCGGCCCGCCGGGCCCGGCGGGGTGCCGCAGACCGTCCGCCTGGCGCTGACCGACGTGCCCGACGCCGACGACTTCCGGCTCAACCCCGCGGCGATGCGGATGACGTCGGAGGACCTCTGCCACGCCGCCGGCCTGCGCGAGGACCAGCTGCACCAGCTCGAGGAGTTCGGTCTCATCACCGCCGGCGCCGCCGGTCGCTACGACGACGACGCGCTGGCCGTCGCCCAGGTGGTGGCCGAGATGGCCCGCTTCGGTCTCGAGGGACGGCATCTGCGTGCCTTCCGCAGCGCCGCGGACCGGGAGGTCGGGCTGTTCAGCCAGGTCGTGGGGCCGATGTCCAGGCACCGCAACACCGAGGCCCGGTCCCGCGCGCAGGACACGATCCGCGAGCTGGCCGCCCTGTCCGTGCAGTTGCACGCGGCGCTCGTGCGGGCCGGCCTGCGCGACGTCACCGGGAGCCGCTAGGCCCCACCCGGCCCTCGTCCCGGCGCCAGTTGCGGCATCGCCGGCGCGCGGGCGGCCGCGTGTCCGTCCGGCCACCGCGCCGGCTCCGGCGCGTGTAGCGTCGCAGCAGGAGAACTGTTCGAAGCGGGAGGTGGCGAGATGCAACCGGTGGAAGTTGTCGGGGTTCGAGTCGAACTGCCCGCGAACCAGCCCGTGGTCCTGCTCAAGGAGACCACCGGGGACCGGTATCTGCCGATCTGGATCGGCGCCGTCGAGGCGTCGGCCATCGCCTTCCACCAGCAGGGCATCACCTCGGCGCGTCCGCTCACGCACGACCTGCTCCGCGACGTCCTGGGCGCGCTCAACCGCCCGCTGGTCGAGGTCCGCATCACCGAGCTGCGCGACGAGATCTTCTTCGCCGAGCTGGTCTTCGCCGACGGCACCACCGTCAGTGCGCGACCGTCGGACGCCATCGCCCTCGCGCTGCGCACCGACTCCGCCATCTTCGCCGACGACTCCGTCCTGGACGCCGTGGGCATCACGATTCCCGACGAGGCCGACGTGGATGTCACTGCCGGCGTCGACGACGAGCTCGGCACCGGCAGCCGCGGGGTCATCCGCGAGCGGGAGGTCGAGGAGTTCCGCGATTTCCTGGACACCATCTCGCCCGACGACTTCGCCGCCGGAGGCGGATCCTCTCCCGGGTGACGGTGACCCCTCACGCCCTCATCCTCACGTTGAGGGTTACTTTTCGGCAACGCCGCCCGCGCGTCGCGTTGACCCGACCGGTGGCCGCAACCTACCGTCGGTGAATCACGGCGATGGGATTCCCGCGCACACGGGGGAGACCGGAGCCGCACGTCTGCCCCGTCCGGGGGCTACCCGCGGGAGACGTGTCGAGAGAGGCAAAGGCGTGGACGAGCAGATTCCGCAGCAACAGGCGCTCTTCGCTGCGCCGGCGCTGGGGCCCGACGAGCACGTCGGCTACCGCGGACCGACGGCCTGCACGGCTGCCGGCATCACCTACCGCCAGCTCGACTACTGGGCGCGGACCGACTCGTCGTCCCCACCGTGCGCTCGGCGGCCGGCTCCGGCAGCCAGCGGCTGTACTCGTTCAAGGACATCCTGGTCCTCAAGGTCGTGAAGCGGCTGCTGGACACCGGGGTCTCGCTGCAGAACATCCGGATCGCCGTCGAGGCACTGCGCAACCGCGGGGTCGACGACCTGGCCCGGATCACGCTCTTCTCCGACGGCACCACCGTCTACGAATGCACGTCGGCCGAGGAGGTCGTGGACCTGCTCCGCGGCGGTCAGGGTGTGTTCGGCATCGCCGTCAGCGGTGCGTTGCGTGAGCTGGCCGGCTCGCTGGCCGAGTTCCCGTCCGAGCGTGCCGACGGCACTGCCGAGGACGTCGCGGTCCCCAATGCCGCCGACGAGCTGGCCCGCCGCCGCCAGCAGCGTTCCGCCGCGGGCTGAGCCCGGGGAGCGGATCGCTCCGTCCGCCGGCGTGGGGTACGTCTCCTTCTGCCGGGTCGCGCCGAGCGACGAGCGTCGGGATCGGCTCATGCGGTAGCGTCGCCGACGGCTGCAAACTCCGCACGGGAGAGCCTGTCCGGCTTCGGCCGGGCAGCGCCGAAGGGGCAACTTCCCCGTCAACCTCTCAGGCATGAAGGACCGTGCGGGCAGGCCGCTCTGAAGGGAAGCACTCCCGACAGAGGGGGACAGGTGGAACGGACCTCGGTCCGGCCACGCCGCTGCTGTCTGCCCTCTTCCCACGGGAGCCCGTCATGAGTACCGAAACTCCGTCGCAGATCCCGCCCGCGCCCGATTCCCTGGCCGCGCTGGAGAACGCCGCACCGTTCGCCGACCGCCACATCGGCGTCCCGGCCGGACCGGACCAGGAGCGCATGCTGGCCACGCTCGGCTACCCGAGCCTCGATGCCCTCCTCGCCGATGCCGTGCCCGCCACGATCCGCGAGCGCCTCGAGCTCGCGCTGCCGCCGGCGGGTACCGAGACACAGGTGGCCGCGGAGCTGCGAGCCCTGGCCGGGCGCAACTCCGTGCTGACCTCCATGATCGGACTGGGCTACTACGACACCGTCACCCCGCCGGTCATCCGGCGCAACGTGCTCGAGAACCCGGCCTGGTACACCGGGTACACCCCCTACCAGCCCGAGATCAGCCAGGGCCGGCTCGAGGCGCTGCTCAACTTCCAGACGATGGTCGAGGACCTGACCGGCCTCCCCGTTGCCGGAGCGTCGATGCTCGACGAGAGCACGGCCGCGGCCGAGGCGATGACGTTGATCCACCGGGCGTCGGCGGCGGGCAAGGCCGGCGGGCAGCTGTTCGTGGTCGACGCCGACCTGCTGCCGCAGACCCTCGACGTGGTCCAGACGCGGGCGATCCCGCTCGGGTTCGAGGTCGTCGAGCACGACATGTCGCTGCCGCTGCCCGAGGGCGGCGTCTTCGGTGTACTGGTCCAGTACCCGGGCGCCTCCGGTGCGGTTCGCGACCTCGCGCCCATCGTCGCCGCGGCGCACGACCGCGGCGCGCTCGTCGCCGTGGCCGCGGATCTGCTCGCGTTGACCCTGATCACGCCGCCCGGCGAACTGGGGGCCGACGTCGCCGTCGGCACGACCCAGCGGTTCGGGGTTCCGCTCGGTTTCGGCGGCCCGCATGCCGGCTACCTGGCCACCCGCTCGGGCCTGGAGCGCCAGCTGCCCGGGCGGCTGGTCGGCGTCTCGCTCGATGCCGACGGCAACCCCGCCTACCGGCTCGCCCTGCAGACCCGCGAGCAGCACATCCGGCGGGAGAAGGCGACCAGCAACATCTGCACGGCGCAGGTGCTGCTCGCGGTGATGGCCAGCATGTACGCCGTCTACCACGGGCCGCAGGGGCTGACCGACATCGCCCGCCGCGTCCACCGCCTCACCCGCATCCTCGCCGCCGGCCTGAGCGGTGCGGGTGTCGACGTCGTTCCCGGTGCCTTCTTCGACACGATCACGGTGTCAGCGCCCGACCGCGCGGCAGCGATCGTCGACGCGGCGCTGGACCAGGGGATCAACCTGCGCGGCATCGACGGTGACACGCTCGGCATCTCCCTCGACGAGGTCACCACGCGCGATCACCTCGTCGGTGTGTGGAAGGCGTTCGGCATCTCGCTCGGCTCCGATGACATCGACCGGCTCGACGCCGGCCTCGAGGACTCCCCGCTGGCCGCGCACGCGCGCACGTCACCCTTCCTGACCCATCCGGTCTTCTCGGCCCACCACTCCGAGACCGCGATGCTGCGCTACCTGCGCTCGCTCGCCGACAAGGACTACGCGCTCGACCGCGGCATGATCCCGCTGGGCTCGTGCACGATGAAGCTCAACGCGACCACGGAGATGGAGCCGATCTCGCTGCCCGGCTTCAGCTCCCTGCACCCGTTCGCGCCGGCCGGCCAGTTCGACGGCTACCGGCAGCTCTTCGCGGATCTGCAGTCCTGGCTGGCCGACATCACCGGCTACGACGCGGTCTCCCTGCAGCCGAACGCCGGGTCGCAGGGCGAGTTCGCCGGGCTGCTCGCCATCCGCGAGTACCACCTCGCCCACGGCAACAGCCACCGCAGGGTCTGCCTGATCCCGGCCTCCGCGCACGGGACGAACGCCGCGAGCGCCGTCCTGGCGGGCATGAAGGTCGTCGTCGTCAAGACCGGCGGGGAGCAGGGCGAGATCGACCTCGACGACCTGCACGCCAAGATCGCCGAGCACGCGGACGACCTCGCCGCGATCATGGTGACGTACCCGTCGACGCACGGGGTCTTCGAGGAGCACATCCGGGACGTCTGCGCCGCGGTGCACGACGCCGGGGGCCAGGTCTACATCGACGGGGCGAACCTCAACGCCATGGTGGGGCTGGCACGTCCGGGCCGCTTCGGGGCCGACGTCTCGCACCTGAACCTGCACAAGACGTTCTGCATCCCGCACGGCGGCGGCGGTCCGGGCGTCGGCCCGATCGGCGTGCGGGCGCACCTCGCGCCGTACCTGCCCAACCACCCGCTGGCACCCGACGCCGGCCCGGAGACGGGCAGCGGAGCGGTCTCCGGAGCGCCGTGGGGTTCCGCGTCGATCCTGCCGATCACGTGGGCGTACCTGCGCCTCATGGGTCCGGCCGGGCTGGTCCGCGCCACCGGGACCGCGATCCTGTCGGCGAACTACATCGCCCGCCGGCTCCACGAACACTTCCCGGTGCTCTACACCGGCGGCTCGGGCCTGGTGGCGCACGAGTGCATCCTGGATCTGCGCGGGATCACCGCCGCTACCGGGGTCACGGTCGACGACGTCGCCAAGCGCCTGATCGACTACGGCTTCCACGCCCCGACCATGTCGTTCCCGGTCGCCGGCACGCTGATGGTCGAGCCGACGGAGAGCGAGGACCTCGGTGAGGTCGACCGGTTCATCGACGCGATGATCGCGATCAGGGCCGAGATCGATCGTGTCGCCGCGGGGGAATGGAGCGCGGCGGACAGCCCGTTGCGTGGAGCGCCGCACACGGCGGCGAGTCTCGTCGGCGAGTGGTCGGCGGCCTACAGCCGGACCGAGGCGGTGTACCCCTCAGGCGTGTCGCGGACGGGGAAGTTCTGGGCGCCGGTGCGCAGGATCGACGGTGCCTTCGGCGACCGGAACCTGGTGTGCTCGTGCCCGCCGGTGTCCGAGTACGCGTGAGTGACGGCGGACCGCCCCGGAGACGGGGTGGTCCGCGTCAGTGGACGCGGGACTGCCGGAGGGTGTGCGGCCTGGCTGGGCGGTGCCGGACTCAGGCAGCGCGGTGGCAGGCGGCTTTGGTGAGGTCCGCGCGACGCACGTCGATGGCGTGACCGTCGGGGAGGAGCTCACCGGTGTCGTCGAAGAGGACGATGCCGTTGCAGAGCAGGCTCCAGCCTTGCTCCGGGTGGGTGGCCACGACATGGGCGGCGTCGCGATCGAGGTCGTCGACGCTCGGACAGGCGGGCTGGTGCTGGCACATGTTGCTACTTCTTTCCGTTCCAATGTGACGCTGAACACATAGTATGCATCAGTTTGTTGTGGCAGGCAACGTAAGACAGTGTCCGTGGAAAGGAGTGACCGCGCAACTTCATGATCCACGACACACCCAGACTTTATCGAGCTGTGTCCTTCCTGCCCCGAACTCGCTGTGTGAGGATCTGCCGGTGTCGCTCCTCCCGGTGGATCCCCTCGACTTGCTCCAGCGCCGGACCAGCGCCAAGTGGAGCACCTTCGGTGCCGACGTACTGCCGCTCTGGGTGGCCGAGATGGACTACGCGCTGGCACCGCCGATCAGCGCGGTGCTGGCCGACGCCGTCGCCCGCTCCGACACCGGGTACGCGCGCACGGACGGCGTCCTGGGGCCCGCACTCGCCGGCTTCGCCTCGCGTCGCTGGGGCTGGGTGATCGCCGACGACGACGTCGTCGCGGTGCCCGACGTGGCGGTCGGGGCCGTGGAGGTCCTCCGGGCACTGTGCCCCGGCGGCGAGACCGTGGTGATCAGTCCTCCGGTGTACCCGCCGTTCTTCGAGTGGCCGCTGGAGGCCGGCGCGTCGATCGTCGAGGTCGACCTGCGCCGCGAGCCGGACGGGGGCTGGCGCCTGGATCTGGACGCCCTGGAGACCGCCTTCCGCGCCGGGCCGGCCGCCTACCTGCTCTGCAACCCGCACAACCCGGTCGGGCGGGTGCACTCCCGCGCGGAGCTCGCGGCCCTGGTGCGTCTGGCCGAGCGCTACGGCGTGCGGATCGTCGCCGACGAGATCCACGCGCCACTGGTGCTCCCGGGCGCCGCCGTCACGCCGTTCCTCACGCTGCCCGGCGCCGCCGAGGTCGCCGTGTCGCTGGTCTCGGCGAGCAAGGCGTGGAACCTGGCCGGGCTCAAGTGCGCGGCCGTCGTCGTCCAGTCCGAGACGATGCGTACCGAACTGTCGGCCATGCCCGAGGACCTGCGCTGGCGGGTAGGACAGCTCGGCCTGCTCGCCACGGTCGCCGCCCTCACCGAGGCGACACCGTGGCTGGACTCACTGCTGCTCACCCTCGATGCCCGGCGCGCCCAGCTCGCCGGGCTGCTCGCCGCCCGGCTCCCGGCGCTGCGCTGGGTCCCGCCCGAGGCGACCTTCCTGGCCTGGCTGGACTGCACCCAGCTCGCTGACGCGGCCGAGCCACGCGACGTCTTCCTCGAGCGCGGCCGGGTCGCGCTCGAGCCGGGCCTGCGATTCGGCGCGACGGGTGCCGGGTTCGTCCGCCTCAACTTCGCCACGAGCGCGGAGATCCTCGACAGCGCCGTCGCCCGGATGGCGGCCGCGCTGGGCTGAGCCGATGTCAGGTGCGGCCGTCCCGTTCCTGGGCTCGGTGCAGGATCTGCTCGCGCGGCACCCAGTCGGCCAGTGCAGCCGGAAAGCCGGCCCGGGTGAACGCAGCGATCACGTCCGGGTCGTCGTCCACGGCCGCGGCGACGGTCGCGTGCTGCGCGAGCTGCCGGAGCCGGTCGAGTTTCACCGTTGCCGCCGGGCGGTGGTCCGCCCACGCACGCAGCTCGATCCGGTCCGCGGGCAGCCCGTGACCGGTGAGCCACTCACGCGTCAGCTCGCGCAGGTACTCCGGTCGCCCGGACAGCCACACGATCTCGTGGACGCGGGCCAGGTCGCGCACCAGGCGCGCACCCGTGACCAGCAGCTCGTCCTCGCCGGCTGCCTCGAAGAACCGTCCCCAGCGGGGCGGGCGGTGGCGCAGATGGTGCAGCCGGTGGCGGACGTCGGCGACCACCCCGTCGACGTCGATGACCGCGATGCTTGCTGGGGCGGCGGTCGCGGCGTCGGGCACAGTGGTTGACCCTAGGCAGCCGCGGGCTGCGCGGCGCGCGGCGGGTCGCTCCGGTGCCGTGTCAGCTGGGCAGCGAGTACCCGCTCGGCGACGACGGCGGGGGAAGCGTCGGCGGGCCGGGCGCACCGGGGTACGGGGCGCCCGGGTCGTACGGGGCGCCCGGGTCGTACGGAGCGCCCGGGCGCGAGGGGCCCGGGGGTCCCGGGTAGGCGACCGCCTGGGCCGCCGCGAGTTCGGCCCGACGACGTCGCTCGGCCAGGACGGTCGTGAGGATCCACGGCGCCGGTGTCCCGGGCGGAGGGGGCGGGCTGCTGGCGCGCAGCACCCGCTGGACGAGATCCGCACCCAGCGCCTCGCGGGCGGCCGGCGTCAGCTGATCGGCCCGGAGCACGAACTGCCGGACCGACAGGGCCAGTCCGTCGTCGACGCGGCTCAGGTCGACGGCCCCGGCCCAGTGCTGCAACGGATACGGCACCTCGAAATACGGGGCGTACAGCGCGCGCCTGCTGCCCGCCCGCTCGTTCACCACGATCGTCCCGGCCATCATGTCGCCGATCCGCTTGCTCTCCGCCGAGAACAGCATCGTCGCCAGCCCCGCCGACGTGGTCAGCACCCCGGCCACGCCGGGCTTCTCCAGCAGCAGCCCGGACAGGCCGCGCACGAGGGCCTGACGGAAGCCGATGGGGCCGCCGTCGTCGCGCACGACCCGCAGTCCCAGCGCCAACTTGCCGAGCGTGCGGCCACGGCTGAGCCACTCGAACAGGATCGGGTACCCGGCGAAGATCAGGACCAGCTCGGTGATGATCAGCGCCGCCACGACCGCGTCGTCCCCGGCCGCGAACGCGGAGTCGGCGAGGATCACCACGATCAGGAGCGCCACCTGCACGAGCAGGTCCAGCAGCGCCGCGACCGTCCGGGAGCCGACCCCGGCTCGAGCGAGATCGAGCGCGACACCCTCTCCGGACACCATGGACGCCACGGCCACAGTGTCGCATTTACACTGCGGCGTGGACGTCGACGCCTTTGTCACAGCGCACTCCGCGGAGTGGCGGCGGCTGGAGCAGCTCGCGTCCCGCCGCAGGCTCACCGGCGCCGAGGCCGACGAGATCATCGTGCTGTACCGGCGGGTGGCCACCCACCTGGCTCTGATCCAGTCGCGGACGGGCGATCCGGCCCTGTCCGGACGCCTGTCCCGCCTGCTGGCGCGGGCCCGGGGCGCCGCCGTGGGCGGGGCGCGGACGTCGGGCTGGTCGGCCCTGGGGCGCGGGGTGCGCGTCGACTTCCCGGTCGCGGTCTACCTGGCCTGGCGCTGGTGGGGGAGCGTGATGGCCGCGTCGGTCGGGATCGCCGGCGCGATGATGCTCTACCTGCGGGCCCACCCCGACCGGCTCCAGCGGGTGCTGTCCTCCGCGCAGATCCGCGAACTGGTCGACCACGACTTCGCCCACTACTACTCCGATCACCCGGCGCGTTCCTTCGCGCTGCAGGTGTGGACGAACAACGCGCTGGTCTCCGCGCTCGCGCTGTTCCTGGGCGTGACCGTCGTCGGCACGGTGTATGCGCTGGCGCAGAACGTGGTCAACCTGGGGTTGGTCGGCGGGGCGATGCTGGGGGCGGGCAAGGCGGGCCTGTTCTTCGGGCTGATCCTGCCGCACGGCCTGCTCGAGCTCACCGCGGTGTTCATCGCAGGCGGCGTCGGGCTGCGGACGGGGTGGGCGTGGATCGACCCGGGCCCGTTGCCCCGCGGGCAGGCGCTGGCCCAGGCCGGCCGGACGACCGCCGTCGTCGCGTTGGGGCTGGTCGGCGTGCTGGCCGTGTCCGGCGTGATCGAGGCCTTCGTGACGCCATCCCCGCTGCCCACCTGGGCCCGGATCGGTGTCGGTGTGCTGGCCGAGGCGGCGTTCCTGACGTACGTCGTCGTCCTGGGGCGGCGTGGCGCGGCGACCGGCGCCACCGGTGACCTCAGCCGCGCCGAAGCCGGGGACCTGCTGCCCGTCGCGTAGCGCACCCGGTGATCGGCGGCGGAGTAACCCGTCAGAGCCGACCGGCCGCCTTGAGGTCGAGGTAGGCGTCGGTGACGTGCGAGGCGAAGACGTCCGCCGGGGCGTCGACCACGACAGCACCGAGCCGCGTCAGGTGCTCGCTCACGGTGCGCCGGTCCTGCAGCGCCCGCTCGGCAGCCGCGGCCTCGTAGACCTCGGCCGCGTCGCCCCGCGCCCGCGCCAGCTGCCACACGGTGGGATCGCCGACGCTGGCCACGACGACCTGGTGCCGGCCGACCAGGGAGCGCACCGCCGGGATGAGCCCGGAGTCCGATGCCACCGTGTCGAGCGAGCTGAAGAGAACCACGAGGGAGCGTTTCGACAGCCGCTGGAGGATCTCGGAGGCGAACAGCGTGGCGTCGGTCTCCACCAGGGCGGGCTCGAGGGGGGTCAGGGCCGTGACCAGCGTCGGCAGCACGTCACGGCCGGCCGTCAATCCCGTCCGTGCCCGGATGCGGACGTCGGCAGCCACCAGGGCGACGCGGTCGCCGGCCCGCGAGGCGACGACACCCAGCAGCAGGCTCGCGTCGATCGCGGCATCCAGGCGCGGGGCGTCGCCCAGCCGGGCAGCCGACGTGCGCCCGGTGTCCAGGGCGATGACGACGTGGCGGTCACGCTCCGGGCGCCAGGTCCGGACCACGACGTCACGCGAGCGTGCGGTGGCACGCCAGTCGATCGCGCGGACGTCGTCGCCGGCCACGTACTCCCGCAAGGAGTCGAACTCGGTTCCCTGTCCGCGTTGCCGCACGAGCACCGCACCGTCGATCTGGCGCAGTCGCGAGAGCTTCTCGGGCAGGAACTTGCGCGAGGTGAACGCCGGCAGCACCCGCAGCTCTCCCGGGACGGCCACCGTGCGCTGCCGCCCGGCGAGACCGAGCGGGCCGACGGATCGCACGGTCACCGCGGACGCACGGCGCACCCCGCGCCGGGTCGGCACCAGGCGGCTGGGGATGCGGCGCCGCTCGCCGGCGGGAATGTCGACCTGCTGCCGTCGGGGCGTGATCCCCGCAGACGGCACCCAGGCATCGCGGAGCTCTGCGCGCAGGCGCCGGCGCCCGGCGTTCGCCACGCGAAGCACGGTCTCGCCGCTCTCGCCGAGACGGACCGCGGGGGCGGCGTCCCTGCTCAGCCGGAGGTCGGCGATGCGGGCGGCGGCCAGGACGTCGACGGTCACCGCCAGCGCGAGCAGCACCGCCCACGTGGCGAGATACCCGCCGGGGAGCGGAGTGAGCAGGACGCCGAGCGCCGCGAGGGCGACGAGTCGTCCGGTCAGTGCCACGGCTCAGCGCGGCGCGGGGACGGACGCCAGCACGAGATCGAGCACCGATTCCACCGTGACGCCCTCCAGCTCGGCCTCGGGGCGCAGCTGGATCCGGTGGCGGAAGGTCGGGCGGGCCAGCGCCTGGACGTCGTCGGGGAGGACGTACTCGCGCCCGGACAGCCACGCCCACGCCCGTGCGGTCGCGAGCAGGGCCGTAGCTCCACGGGGGGAGACGCCCAGCGCGGTCGGCGGTGCCGATCGCGTCGCCCGGACCAGATCGATGACGTAGGCGAGGATCTCCGGGGCGACGTGCAGCCGCCGCACCGCGTCGGCGGCCGCCGCGAGGTCCGCCGCGGTGGCCACCACGCCCACGCCCGCTGCGGCGAGGTCGCGGGGATCGAAGCCGGCCGCGTGGGCGGTCAGCATGCGCACCTCGGCCTCGCGCTCCGGCAGCGGCATCGTGACCTTGAGCAGGAACCGGTCCAGCTGCGCCTCGGGGAGCGGGTAGGTGCCCTCGTACTCGACCGGGTTCTGGGTCGCGACGACGCAGAACGGCTCCGGCAGCCGTCGGGACACACCGTCGGCCGACACCTGCCGCTCCTCCATGGCCTCCAGCAGGGCCGACTGGGTCTTGGGCGGGGTGCGGTTGATCTCGTCGGCGAGGAGCAGGTTGGTGAAGACGGGGCCTTCCCGGAAGGAGAAGTCCGCGGCGCCTGCGTTGTAGATCAACGACCCGGTGATGTCGCCGGGCATGAGGTCGGCGGTGAACTGGATGCGCGTCGTGCGCAGGTCCAGCGCCGCGGCGAGCGTGCGGACCAGGAGCGTCTTGGCCACGCCCGGCACCCCCTCGACGAGGACGTGACCGCGGCACAGCAGACCGATCAACAGCCCGGTCACGGCAGGGTCCTGCCCGACGACCGCCTTGCCCACCTCGGACCTGATGCGGCTCAGTGCCTCGCGGGAGGAGCCGGTCGGCGCTGTCATGGAGCGTCATCCTGCCGGTCGGTGCCGGCTTCGCTGCGCCCGGCCCCGCCCTCGAGCCCCTCGAGGGCGACGGCGAGGGCGACCAGCCCGCGGTCGTCGGTGGGTGATCCTCCGCCGAGCAGGGCGGTGAGCTGCTGGGCGCGGGCGGCGTCCGCGTGCGGCTCGACCGCGCGCGCCAGCGCGTCGGGTGCGGCGCCGGACGGGACCCCGAACCGGCGTGCCAGCCGGGCACTCGTGCCGTGCCGCAGCGCCGCGGCTGCCCTGTCCCGCGCGCCGGCCCGGCGGTAGAGACGACCGTGCCCCTCCACGATCTCGGCGGCGCGCACCACGACGGGTAGCGGTTCCCGCACGACCGGCCCGAGCCGGCGGCCGCGCCACAGAGCGGCGAGCACGCCGACGAGAGCCAGCCAGGCGGTTGCGGGACCGGCCCAGCCGGGCAGCACCGACCACACCGAGGGGGTGCCGCCGCCGCGGGCGTCGACGCCGGGCAGGAGCCACCAGAGCCCTGTCTGCGTCCCGCCGTCGGACAGTGTGTTCAGCGCCAGCGCCGCGACGCCGGTGTTCGCGAGTGCGGAGTTCTCCAGGAGCGCAGCCGCACCGAGGACGACCACGCCCGGGACCGCTGCCACCCGGCCGCCGTAACAGGTGACCGCGCCCGGGCTGGTGGCCGCGTAGGTGTCGACCGCGCCGTCGAAGCTCACCGCGCCGGCCGCCTGGGCGTTCGCGAGAGAACAGCGGGGATCGACGCGGCCGCCGCTGTCCACTGCTCCCGCCGTCGCGAGATCGCCGGTCAGCGCGGCGAGTGCCTCAGCTGCGGGCTGCACGGCCACCACCGTGCGCCCGGCGGCGAGCGCGGTGAGCTGGCTGGAGCTGTAGCTGTCCGGAAAGGCGACCAGCACCGTCCGTCCGGCCGGGACAGCGGCCAGGGACGTCGTCCGGTGCACGGCCGTGCCCCGGGCGGCGAGCAGCCTGGTCACCGCGAGGCTGCCGTCGCGCCGGGCGGAGTCGGGGTCCAACGGACGGCCCGGCGCGGGCGAACCGAGGGCGAGGATCCCGGCGGTCAGGACGGCGAGCGCGCCGATGACGGCCCAGAACCGCAGTCGCGACCAGAGCGGTGCGAACACGGGACCTGCCGCCGCCCCGCCCGTCGCCCGCTCATCGGTGGCCGCTGGTGGCGTCATCGCGGGACGGCATATCGCTCGGTGTCGGGCACGAGGACCGGGCGGGCGCTGCGGACCGCCGCGTCCGCCCTCCGCCCGAGCTGCTCGTCGGCCGCGGACGCGGGACGGTCGCCGAACCAGATCTCACCGAAGGCGTCGACGGCCGCGCCGAGCTCCGCGGCCGCGGTGGGCAGGGCCGCGCCCGCGGCGCGCGCGATCTCGCCACCGCTGCGTCCGGGGACGGGATCGAGGATGCCGCGCTCCTCGACGGTCCGCACCGTCGCGCGGAGCCACTCCCGCAACGCCTCCCGGTAGTTGCCCTCGGCTGCGAGCTCCTCCGCCCGGCGCCGGTGGTCGCGGGCCGGCTCGGGCCGCAGCGGGTCGGCGGCGGTCGCCTGTGCCCGCACAGCGGCCGAGCTGCGACCGGCACGCACGAGGGCGAACACGGCGACGGAAGCGAGGAGGACGACCACGATCAATGTGGCGGACCCCGCGGGCGTTCCGTCGAAGAGCCGGCCAAGCTGGTGCAGGACCCAGGTCTCGGTCCTGCTGATCAGGCCGGGGTCGTCACGGTGGTACTCCGCACGCGTGAGCTCGGCGCGCGCCAGCCGCTGGGCCGCGGGACCGCCGATCTGACCGGCCGTCACGGTGTCCACCCCTGGCTACCGGGTCGGCGGCGTGCTGCCTCCTGCTGCAGCACGATGTCGAGCCCTTCCCTGCGCATGCGCAGGTCGACGTAGAGCAGCGCGTCGATGCCGGCCTTGACGGGAGCGGTGAACGTCGTGGCCACCACCGTGCCCACGGCGGCGATCACGAGGTACAGCGCCGGGTGGCCGGTCCCACCCGTTGCGAACAGCGCGGCCCCGCTGATGAGGCCGGCGAGGATGGTGAAGGGGATCGTGATGATCGAGGAGATGGCGGTCACGAGCAGGATCCCGAGTGCCCGGATGCCCCAGACCCGCCAGAACGAGCGGCGCACGAGGGTCCGCGACCGCCCGAGCGCCCCGCGGATCGAGGTCTGCTCCACCATCAGCGCCGGTACGGCGACCGCCCAGATGCCCCACAGCCAGACGCCCGGGGCCACGAACAACGCCAACCCGAGGATCTCGACGAATCCCACGACCACGGACAGCACGACCAGCCGCCAGAGCCGTGGGCGCACCCGCGCCCAGACCGCCGCCAGGCTCACCGGGTTGCCCAGCACGTCCTCGGTCACCACGAGCGTCAGCGTCCCGGTGAGGACGGCACCGAGGATCGAACCCACGACGAGCAGGCTGAACGCAGCGACGATCAGGTTGGCGCTCGTGGCGGTGCTGACCGTCTGCGTGCCGTTCGCATCGGTGACGGTCCGGCCGTCGGCCCAGTGGTAGATCGCAAGCTCGAACACGGTGACGATGACCGCCTGCAGCAACGCGATGACCGCCGAGAAACCGAGCGTGGTTCTGGGGTTGCGGCGAATGGTGCGGAAGCTGCCGTCCAGGATCTCGCTCAGGTTCAGCGGGCGCAGGGGGATGCTGCCGGGCTTCGGCGCCTGTTGGTAGGGCATCCCCGGGTAGCCGTACTGCCCGTACTGGGGCGGGTACTGGCCGTACTGAGTCGGGTACTGGCCGCCGTACTGGGGTGGGTACTGCCCGTACTGGGGTGGGTACTGCCCGAACTGGGGCGGGTAACCGCCGGGGCCCTCGGGAGGTGGGGAGACCACGGGCTCTCATTTCCTCGGCGGGACCTCGTCGCGCCCATCCTGACATCTCCGGCGCGCGATCGGGCGATCTGCCGCCAACGCCGCCGAACCTGGGATGATGGGGGCGTGCGATTCCTCTCCTCGACCCCGCCGACCACCGAGCTGACCTACGACGACGTCTTCATGGTCCCCGGGCGATCGTCGGTGGCATCGCGCTACGACGTGGACCTGTCGACCGAGGACGGGACCGGGACCACCATCCCGCTCGTCGTCGCCAACATGACGGCCGTCGCCGGGCGCCGGATGAGCGAGACGGTGGCCCGCCGCGGAGGGCTGACGGTCCTGCCCCAGGACATCCCGGTCGAGGTCGTGCGCGGGGTCGTGTCGTGGATCAAGGACCGCCACCCGGTCTTCGACACGCCCGTCTCCCTCGGCATCCATGCGACGGTGGGCGACGCGCTGGCGCTGATTCCCAAGCGCGCCCACGGCGCACTCGTGGTCGTGGTGGACGGAGTCCCGGTCGGCGTGATCACCGAGGCCGACTGCACGGGCGTCGACCGTTTCGCCCAGCTCGGTGACGTGATGTCCGCCGAGCTCGTCACCCTCCCCGACACGGTGTCCCCGCGCGCGGCGTTCGACCTGCTCGACAGCGCGCGGCGCCGGTTCGCCCCGGTCGTGGATTCCGCCGGCCTGCTCGTCGGCGCCCTGACGCGCACGTCCGCGCTGCGTTCCACCGTGTACCAACCTGCCCTCGACGCGGGCGGGCGCCTGCGGGTCGCGGCCGCGGTCGGTGTCAACGGCGATGTCGGCGCGCGCGCCGCGGCCCTGCTCGACGCCGGCGTCGACACCCTCGTCGTCGACACGGCGCACGGGCACCAGGAGCGGATGATCGACGCGCTCGGCTCCGTCCGGGCGCTGGATCCGCAGGTGCCGGTCGTGGCCGGGAACGTCGTGTCCGCCGAGGGCGTCGTGGATCTGGTCAAGGCGGGCGCGGACATCATCAAGGTCGGCGTGGGCCCCGGCGCCATGTGCACCACCCGGATGATGACCGGTGTCGGCCGCCCCCAGTTCTCCGCGGTGCTCGAGTGTGCGCAGGCTGCGCGCGAGATGGGCGCGCACGTCTGGGCGGACGGGGGAGTGCGGCACCCGCGCGACGTCGCCCTGGCCCTCGCTGCGGGCGCGTCCGCGGTCATGATCGGTTCCTGGTTCGCGGGGACGTACGAGTCGCCGGGCGACGTGCACATCGACTCCGACGGGCGCGCGTACAAGGAGAGCTTCGGGATGGCGTCGGCCCGAGCGGTCGCCAACCGCACGAGCGCCGACACGGCCTTCGACCGGGCGCGCAAGGCCCTGTACGAGGAGGGGATCTCCTCCAGCCGGATGATGATCGATCCGCTGCGCCCCGGCGTCGAGGATCTGATCGACGAGATCACCGCGGGGGTGCGTTCCTCGTGCACCTACGCCGGCGCCAGGACGCTCGCCGAGTTCGCCGAGCGGGCCGTCGTCGGGGTGCAGTCCGCCGCCGGGTTCCACGAGGGCCGCCCCCTGCCGAGCGGCTGGTAGCCGATGTCACACGACCACGCAGGGCACGCCGGTCACACCCACACCCACACCGCCAGTGGCCCGGCCGACCGCCGCTGGCTGCTCGGTGCGGCGGGCATCGTGGTCGTCTTCCTCCTGGTCGAGGTCACCGTCGGCTGGATCATCGGGTCCCTGGCGCTGGTGTCCGACGCCGGGCACATGCTCTCCGACGCCGCGGCCCTGGTGATCGCGGTCATCGCCTCGAAGGTGGCTGAGCGGCCGGCCCGCGGCGCGTTCACCTACGGCTTCGCCCGGGTCGACGCGCTCTCCGGGCAGGCCAGCGGCATCACGTTGCTGCTCCTCGCGGCGTGGTTCTGCGTCGAGGCGATCCGTCACCTGATCCACCCACCGGACGTCCCCGGCCTGCCGGTCCTGATCACCGCCCTGGTCGGCATCGCGGTGAACCTCCTGGCGACCTGGTGCGCCGGGCGCGCCTCACGGGCCGGACTGAACGTGCGCGGCGCCCTCGCGCACCTCGTCACCGACGCCTGGGCCTTCGGCGCCACGTTCGTCGCGGGCGCTCGTCATCCTGGTCACCGGCTGGACCCGCGCGGACGCCGTCGCGACCCTCGTGGTGGCCGGGCTGATGGTGTGGACGGGCTGGGCCCTGGTGCGCGCGTCGGGCCGGGTGTTCCTGGAGGCGGCTCCGGCCGGCGTCGATCCGGGCGTGGTCGGTGCCCGCCTCGTCACGCTGCCGGGGGTGGCGCAACTGCACGACCTGCACGTATGGGACCTCGGGGCGGGGACGGCGGCCATGTCCGCGCACGTGCTGGTCGACGCCGGGCTGGGCTGCCATGAGGTCGCCGGCGCGGTGCGGGCGGTGCTGGCCGCGGAGTTCGGCATCACCCACGCGACTCTGCAGGCCGAGCACGTCGACCGGCCGCAGTCGGACGGGGAGTGCCTGGACGCCCACGGCCCGGTCCACGTCGCCGAGCAGAGTTGAGTTCCGCCGGCGGCCCACCGCGGTACCCCCACGATGCGCTGGCCGTGGTGTTCCAGGTCCGGGGCTCACGGCTGCACGTGCTGCTGTGGCAGCGTGCGCAGGAGCCGGAGTCGGGCAGGTGGGCGCTCCCGGGCGGAGCGCTGGCACCCGACGAGCTGCTGGGGGCGTCCGTGGCCCGCCACCTCGCCGAGAACGTCGACGTCGACGAGCTCGCCCATCTCGAGCAGTTGGAGACCCGCAGCGACCCTCGGCGCGACCCCCGCCGGCGCGAGCTCGCCACGGCCTATCTGGGCCTGGTCCCGGTCGGGCAGGAACCGGTCCTGCCGCCGGACACCGCCTGGCACGCGGTCGACGAGCTGCCGCCGACGGCCTTCGACCACGGATCGATCGTCGCCTCAGGCAGGGCCCGGCTCCGCGCCAAGCTGTCCTACACGACGATCGCCTTCGCCCTGGCGCCCGCCGAGTTCACGATCTCCGAGCTGCGCGCCGTGTACGAGGCGGCGCTGGGCTACGAGGTCTCCGCGACGAACCTGCAGCGCGTGCTCAGCCGCCGGGCCGCGATCGTCGCGACCGAATCGCAGGTGAGCTCGGGCCCCGCCGGTGGGCGCCCGGCTCGCCTGTTCCGCTTCGCCCGGCGGCAGGTGCTTGTCACCGACCCGTTCGCCACGTTCCGGCCCCCGGACGCGTAACGCCTGACGCCTGAATGTCTGGGCGCCGGTTACTCGCCGTGCAGCGTGGGGGTGCCGATCGCGATCATCGCCTCGACCGCTCTGCGGGCGCGGGCGGCGATCTCCGGTGGCACCACGATCTCGTCGCGGCCCTCGCGCAGGCAGCGCAGCAGCCGCTCCGGCGTGTTCATCTTCATGTAGGAGCACACCGCGCGCGGATTCACCGGCTCGAACACCGTCGACGGGTTGGCCTGGCGGAGTTGATGGAGCATCCCGGTCTCGGTCGCCACGAGCACCTTCGCCGACCGGGTGGTCCGGGCTGCGTCGAGCATCCCGCCGGTGGACAGGATCTGCGTGCGCCCCATCGGGATCTCGCCGGTGCCCGACATGTACAGCGCCGACGTCGCGCAGCCGCACTCCGGATGGATGTAGACCTCGGCGTCGGGTTCGGCCTCGATCCGCTCGCGCAGGTCCTGCCCGCTGATGCCGGCGTGGACGTGGCACTCGCCGAGCCAGATGTGGAGGTTGTCCCGCCCGGTCATCCGTTTGACGTGGGCGCCCAGGAACATGTCCGGCAGGAAGAGCACCTCGCGGTCGGCCGGCACCGATGCCACGATCTCGACGGCGTTCGCCGAGGTGCAGCACAGGTCCGTCTCCGCCTTCACCTCGGCGCTGGTGTTGACGTAGGAGACGACGACGGCGCCCGGGTGCTCGGCCTTCCAGGCCCGCAGCTGGTCGGCGGTGATGGAGTCGGCCAGTGAGCACCCGGCCAGCCGGTCGGGCACGAGCACCGTCCGGTCCGGTGCCAGGATCTTGGCGGTCTCGGCCATGAAGTGCACGCCCGCGAAGACGATCGTGCTGGCGCTGCTCTGCGCCGCGATCCGCGAGAGGGCGAGGGAGTCACCGACGTGGTCGGCCACATCCTGGATCTCGGGGGACTGGTAGTTGTGCGCCAGGATCACCGCGTCCCGCTCGGCGGCCAGGCGCCGCACCTCGCTGCGCCAGGTCGCCAGGGCGGTGCCCGTCAGCGTGCTCGGCGCCGCGGTCAGCGGCAGCTCCGGGTCGGGCGGGAGAGTCGATGCTCGTGGCCATACGTCATCCTCCAAGTTTTTGACTTACAGACGATAACCGATGCGGCGATGCGGGTGTTCCCGGCACGGTCGGGGACCCGGCAGCCGATGTCGCGATGCGGCCCCGATCCGTCATCTCTCTCTGCGAGGATGAGCCCCGCTCGCAGGAGGGGAAGGATCCGAAGCCGTGACGGACGAGGTGGCCGCAGCCGACCGGACCCGCGATCTCTCGCGGGTGCTGGGCAGCGTCGCCGACGCTCCGGCACCGCGGACCCTGGTGGACATCCTCGAGAGCACGGCGGCGAAGTACCCGCATGCCCCGGCGCTGGACGACGGCACCTCGGTGCTCGACTACACCCAGCTGCTGAGTGAGGTCCGGGGGCTCGCCGGACGGCTGGCCGCCGCGGGCGTCGGCCGGGGTGACCGGGTCGGGATCCGACTGCCGTCGGGGACCCACCGGCTGTACGTCTCGATCCTCGCCGTTCTGGCCTGCGGGGCGGCGTACGTCCCCGTCGATGCCGACGATCCCGAGGAGCGTGCCGCGCTGGTGTTCGGCGAGGCCGGTGTGCGGCTCGTGCTCGACGCGGACCACGAACCGGGGCCGGCCACCCTGCCGGCGGCGCGCCCCGAGCCGATCGACGACGCCTGGATCATCTTCACCTCCGGCTCGACGGGCACGCCGAAGGGCGTGGCCGTCAGCCACCGCAGCGCCGCGGCCTTCGTCGACGCCGAAGCGCGCATGTTCCTGCGCCACCAGCGCATCGGTCCGGGTGACCGCGTGCTCGCCGGCCTGTCGGTGGCCTTCGACGCGTCGTGCGAGGAGATGTGGCTGGCCTGGCGCAACGGGGGCTGCCTGGTTCCGGCGCCGCGCTCGCTGGTGCGTAGCGGGATGGACCTCGGCCCCTGGCTGACCACGCAGGGCATCACCGTGGTGTCGACGGTGCCGACCCTGGCGGCCCTGTGGCCCTACGAATCGCTGGAGAGCGTGCGGCTGCTCATCTTCGGCGGGGAGGCGTGCCCCCCGGAACTCGCCGAGCGGCTGGTCGACGAGGAGCGGGAGGTCTGGAACACCTACGGGCCCACCGAGGCGACCGTCGTCGCATGCGGAGCTCAGCTGTCCGAGGACGGCCCTGTCCGGATCGGGCTGCCTCTGGCCGGGTGGGAGCTCGCCGTCGTGGGGCCCGATCAGCGACCGGTGGCGCCGGGGGAGATCGGCGAGCTGATCATCGGCGGCGTCGGGTTGGCAAGGTACCTGGACCCGGCGAAGGACGCGGAGAAGTTCGCGCCGATGCCGTCCCTCGGGTGGGAGCGCGCCTACCGCAGCGGAGACCTGGTGCGGTTCGACCCGGCCGGGCTGCTCTTCGTGGGCAGGGGTGACGAGCAGGTCAAGCTGGGCGGCCGCCGGATCGAGCTCGGTGAGGTCGACGCGGCGCTGCAGGCGCTCCCGGACGTGGCCGGGGCCGCGGCGGCCGTGCGGGCGACGAAGACGGGCAACCAGATCCTCGTCGGCTACGTCGTCCCCGCAGCGGGGAAGGAACTCGACCAGTCGGCGGCACTGCGCCAGTTGCGGGAGGTGTTGCCGGCCGCCCTCGTCCCGATGCTCGCCGTCGTCGGGGACCTGCCCACCCGGACGTCGGGGAAGGTGGACCGCGCCGCGCTGCCGTGGCCCCTCGCCGGCACCGAGACCGCGGCGGCGTCGCACGGCCTGGTGGACACCGAGGGCTGGCTGGCCGATCAGTGGGCGGCGATGCTCGGCGCCACCGTCGGCGGGGCCGACGACGACTTCTTCGCCCACGGCGGAGGCAGCCTCTCGGCGGCTCAGCTCGTGTCCGTGCTGCGAACGCGGTTCCCGCAGGTCACGGTCGCCAACGTCTACGAACACCCTCGCCTGGGCGATCTGGCCGAGTTCCTCGACCTGTCCGCGCCGGCGGCCAGCGTGACCTCACGGGTCGTGCGCCCGACCCGGCGCAGCACTCAGGCGCTGCAGGTCGCCGCGACGGTGCTGCTGAGCACCGTCGCCGGGCTGCGGTGGCTGACGATCCTGGCCATCGGCAACGACCTCCTGCGCCGGAGCTCGCCCCACGACTGGGCGCCGGCGGTGTCGTGGTGGTGGGTGCTCGTCGGGGTCGTGCTGTTCGTCACCCCGTTCGGGCGGATGGCGATCGCGGTCGCCGGTGCGCGGCTGCTGCTGCGCGGCGTCCACCCGGGCACGTACGCCCGGGGCGGGAGCGTCCACCTGCGCTTGTGGACCGCGGAACGTCTTGCGGAGGCGGTCGGTGCCGCGAATCTGGCCGGTGCACCGTGGATCGTGTACTACGCGCGGGCCCTCGGGGCGACGATCGGGCGCGACGCCGACCTGCACACGCTGCCACCGATCACCGGCATGCTGACGATGGGCAGGGGCAGCTCCGTCGAGCCCGAGGTGGATCTGTCCGGCTACTGGGTAGACGGCGACGAGTTGCACCTGGGCCGGATCCGCATCGGCGCGGGTGCCTCCGTCGGCGCGCGGAGCACCCTGGCTCCCGGCGCGCGCATCGGCCGCAACGCCGAGGTCGAGGCGGGCTCGTGGGTCTCCGGCATCGTCGAGGAGGGCGAACGCTGGGCGGGCGCACCGGCCTACCGGATGGGTGCGGTGGGCTCGGCCTGGCCACCGGCCCGGCCGCCGCGGGGCCGTGGCTGGCTGCTGGCCTACGCCCTGGCATCGGTGCTCTTCGCCCTGCTTCCGGTGATCGCCGCTGTGCCGGGGTTGCTCTACCTGGGTTGGTCCGTGCGGAATGCCACCTCCGTCGGCCAGGCCGCGGCCCGTGCCCTGCTCGCCGTGCCGCCGGCGACGATCGCCTGGCTGGTGGTGTACGCGGTGCTCACCGCGCTTTTGGTACGGGCGCTGGGGATGGGGCTACGGGCGGGCTACCACCCGGTGCGCAGCCGGGTCGGCTGGCAGGCGTGGGCGACCGAGCGGCTCATGGACTCGGCGCGGACCCTGCTGTTCCCGCTGTACGCCAGCCTCTTCACGCCGGTCTGGTTGCGGCTGCTCGGCGCGGACATCGGCCGTGGGGTGGAGGCGTCGACGGTGCTGCTGCTGCCGCGGATGACCACGGTCGGCGACGGTGCCTTCCTCGCCGACGACACGATGATCGCCTCGTACGAACTGCGCGGCGGATGGCTCCGGATCGAGCCGGCGAAGGTCGGCAAGCGGGCGTTCCTCGGCAACTCGGGGATGGCCGCGCCAGGGCGCTCGGTGCCCAAGCGCGGACTGATCGCGGTGCTGTCCGCGGCACCGGAGCGGGCCCGCAAGGGCTCGTCCTGGCTCGGCAGCCCGCCGGTGGAGCTGCGGCGATCGGCCGACGCCGGCGACCAGAGCCGCACCTTCGCCCCGCCGGTGCGGCTGAAACTGGCCCGGACCGCGGTCGAGGTGTGCCGCATCCTCCCGCTGATGCTCTCGGCGGCCATCGGAGTCGGGGTCCTCCTGGTGCTGGAGCTGCTCGCCGGATCGGTGTCCGTTCCCGTGGCCGGGCTCCTCGGCGGGGTGGTGCTGCTGGGCGCCGGGTTCGTCGCGGCCGTGTCCACCACGCTGGCCAAGTGGCTGCTCGTCGGCAGGCTGCGGGTGGTCGAGCATCCGCTGTGGAGCACGTTCGTCTGGCGCAACGAGGTGGTCGACACCTTCGTCGAGGTCGTGGCTGCGCCCTGGTTCGCGCGGCCGGCCAGCGGTACCCCCGTACTCAACACCTGGCTCCGCTCCCTGGGTGCGCGGATCGGCCGCGGGGTGTGGTGCGAGACGTACTGGCTGCCGGAGGCCGACCTGGTGTCGCTCGGCGACGGTGTCACAGTCAACAGGGGCTGCGTGCTGCAGACTCACCTGTTCCATGATCGGATCATGCGAATGGACACCGTCGACCTCGCCGCAGGCGCCACCATGGGACCGCACGGTGTCATCCTCCCGGCGGCATCGATCGGGGCCGGGGCCACCGTCGGGCCGGCGTCGCTGGTGATGCGCGGCGACCGGGTGCCGCCCGCGAGCCGGTGGATCGGCAATCCCATCTCGCCCTGGCCGGGAGCCGGGGCGTGACGCGGGCGGTCCCCGACGTCGCGACGAGTGCCGGCGATCCCTACGTCCCGCGCAGCGGCAACGGTGGGTATCTCGTGCGCCGTTACGACCTCGACCTCACCTACCGGATGAGCAGCAACCGGCTCGCCGGCCGGGCACTGATCACGGCAGTGAGCACGCAGGACCTCGACCGGCTGAGCCTGGACCTGTCCGGGCTCAGCGTGTCGAGGGCGTCGGTCAACGGCGCCCGGGTGAAGCGGTTCGCCACCCGCGCCGGCAAGCTGCAGCTGACCCTGGGAACGACTGTGCCCGCCGGCAGCGACCTCGTCATCGACATCGCCTACGGCGGCAACCCGACCCCGGTGCGAAGCCATTGGGGCGAGGTCGGCTGGGAGGAGCTCGACAACGGGGTCATCGTCGCCGGCCAGCCCGACGGCGCGCCCTCGTGGTTCCCGTGCAACGACCACCCGAGCAATAAGGCCGCCTACCGGATCTCGGTCACCACGGACTCGCCGTACCGCGTCGTCGCCAACGGCAGGCTGGTGTCGCAGCACTCGCGCGCCAGCCAGACGACCTGGGTGTACGACCAGCCCGAACCGATGGCGACCTATCTGGCGACTGTGCAGATCGGCCAGTACGAACTGCAGGATCTCGCGACGAGGCCCGTGCGGCAGCGGGGCGTCCACGCCCGGTCGCTGCGTGCGCGTTTCGAGCACGACTTCGGCCGCCAGACGCAGATGATGGAGCTGTTCGTCCAGCGCTTCGGGCCGTACCCGTTCGCCGAGTACAGCGTGGTGGTCACCGACGACGAGCTCGAGATCCCGCTCGAGGCCCAGGGACTGTCGGTCTTCGGCTCGAACCACCTGGACGGCGAGCGCGGTTACGAGCGCCTGATCGCCCACGAGCTCGCCCACCAGTGGTTCGGCAACAGCCTCACCGTGCGGCGCTGGCAGCACATCTGGCTCAACGAGGGGTTCGCGTGTTACGCCGAGTGGCTGTGGTCGGAGGACAGCGGTGGGCCGTCGGCCAAGCGGCTGGCCGAGCGGTACCACGAGCGGTTGCGGGAGCTGCCGCAGGACCTCGTCATCGCCGACCCGGGGCCGGAGCTGATGTTCGACGACCGGCTGTACAAGCGCGGCGCCCTCACGCTGCACGCACTGCGGACGATGACCGGGGACAAGGCGTTCTTCGGGCTGCTGCGGGAGTGGACGGCGGCGCACCGGCACGGTTCGGTGGAGACCGCCGATTTCGTGGAGCACTGCCGTGGCTACTGCGGCGACGACGTGGACGCCTTCGTCAGGGCCTGGCTGTTCGAGCCGTCGTTGCCAGCGTTGCCAGGCGGTCGGTCACGTCGCTGACCGACACCGACAGCGGTGACGGGCTCGCCACGGCGACGCATGCCGCGTAGCCCGGCCCCACCTCGACGTCGAACAACGTGACCGCGGGAATCGTCCCCGCCCCGCTCCAGCGCAGCAGCCGGGGGTACCCGTCCGGCGCGCTCACCTCGATCGAGGCCGGGTCGATCGTCAGGCCGTGACCGGTCGCCTTGAGGACGGCCTCCTTGCGCGTCCAGTACCGGGCCTGCGCCGCCGGACGCCGGGGCGCGGGAAGGGAGCGCACGACCGCGGCCTCCGCCGGGCTGAGGGCGACGTCGCCGAACCCGCTGAAACGCGTGGCCGACTCCGCCTCGACGTCGACGCCCACCGAGCCCGCTTCGGTGACGCCGACCGCGACCCGGTCGCCGCTGTGGGAGAGGCTGAACTGCACGGCTGGCCGTCCGGGCAGGCCGACCAGAGTCGGCTTGCCGTGGTCGGTGCGACCGCAGGCCCGGCACGTCCGTGTGAAACGCAGCTGCGCGGCGTCGACGCCGAGATGCTGGGCGAGCACCACCCCGGCCAGCGCCCAGGCGGCGGCGACCGGGTCCCCGTCGGTGCGGGCCCAGAGCACCTGCACCGCAGCGCTTTCGCCTCCACTCATCCGCGGACCGCGTGTCAGGAGGTCGGCAGGGCGGGGCCGGTGCCCAGCAGCCCAGCGCCCAGGTCGCCGCTGTCCGCGACACGCTCCAGCACCGTGGTGAAGTGCAGCTGGCGCAGCCCACCCGCCTCCACCTCGTCCCAGGTCCGGGGCGCGGCCACCCACGGCTGGTCGCGCCCGCGCAGCGAATAGGGGCACACGGTCGTCTTGGCCGCGTTGTTCTGGCTCCAGTCGAGGAACACCTTGCCGCCGCGCACCGACTTGGTCATGCGGGCCACGACGAGATCCGGGCGGGCCGCGGCGAGTGACTCAGCCAGACGCTTGGCGTACGCCGACACCACCTCCGCATCCTGCGTCCCGGCCAGCGGTGCGTAGAGCTGCATGCCCTTGCTGCCGCTGGTCACCGGGAAGGCATCCAGGCCGTCCTCCCGCAGCCGCTCACGCAGCAGCAGCGCCAGCTCGCCGCACTCGTCGAGGCCCGCGGGCGCACCGGGATCGAGGTCGATGACCAGCCGGGTCGGGGGATGCACGCCCCCTCGCGGACCCACCGTCCACTGCGGGACGTGCAACTCGAGTGCCGCCAGGTTGGCGGCCCACATGAGCCCCGCGAGATCGTCGATCATCGGGAACTCGAGCGTCTCCTTGCCCCGTGAGGAACCGGGAGTGGGCAGGACGACGGTCCGCAGCCAGGCGGGAGCCTTGGTGGGGATGTTCTTCTCGAAGAAGGGGGTCGAGCCCGTCCCGTCGGGCCAGCGGATGCGGGTGGCCGGGCGACCGGCCAGCTGGGGGAGCAGCACGGGGGCGATCCGGGCGTAGTAGTCCAGGACCTCGCCCTTGGTCGTCCCGGTCACGGGGTAGAGCACCTTCTGCAGTCGCCGCAGCGTCAGGGTTCGGCCGTCGACGTCCACGCGCTGATCCGGATCGGCGGCGGCGCTCATCGAGCGCGACCGCGGCCGGGCGGCTGTCCTGGACTGGCGGGCATCGGGCGCATTGGTTCATGCTGCCTGTGCACACGAGTTTTGTCGCCACCGGATGGGAGTCTGACGATGCGTGCGATTTGGAAGGGCGCGGTGTCCTTCGGCCTGGTCAACGTGCCGGTCCGGGTGTACTCGGCCACCGAGGAGCGCGACGTCCGTTTCCACCAGGTGCACCGCACCGATGCCGGGCGCATCAAGTACAAGCGCGTGTGCAGCATCGACGGCGAGGAGGTGCCCTACGGTGACATCGCGAAGGGCTTCGAGTCCGCCGACGGCCAGATGGTGGTCCTGACCGACGAGGACATGGAGCAGTTGCCCGTGTCGACCTCGCGCGAGATCGACGTCGTCGAGTTCGTCCCCGCCGAGCAGGTCGATCCGATCCTGTTCGCCAAGAGCTACTACCTCGAACCCGACGAGCGGAGCATGAAGGCCTACGTGCTCCTGCGCGACGCGCTCCTCGACACCGATCGGATGGCGGTGGTCAAGGTGGCGCTGCGGCAGCGGGAGAGCCTGGCCCTCCTGCGGGTTCGTGAGCGCACGATCGTGCTGCAGACGATGTACTGGCCCGACGAGATCAGGGCGGCCGACTTCGGGGTGCTCGACACCGACATCGAACTGCGCCCGCAGGAGCTCAAGATGGCCGCGTCGCTCATCGAGAGCATGGCCGCCGACTTCGATCCCGACCAGTTCAGCGACAACTACCGCGGAGCGGTCGAGGAACTGATCCAGTCCAAGCTGGACAGCGGTGACGCGGTCGAGGTGGCCGGCGCCGACAAGCCGCGGGAGACCAGCGGGGGCGGCGACGTCGTCGACCTGCTCACCGCGCTGCAGCGCAGCGTGGATCGCGCCAAGAAGGGCGCGGCTGCGGAGAAGACCGAGACGAAGGCCGCGCCGGCGAAGGCGGCGGCGAAGAAGGCTCCCGCCAAGAAGGCGGCGGCGAAGAAGGCCCCGGCCAAGAAGGCGGCGGCGCGCAAGAGCGCCTGACTTCTGCGCCCGAGCGCCCGGCCTCAGCTCCCGGGGGCCGCCCAGGCCTCGGAGGTGGTGGTGACGGCCGTCCCGGTCGCGGCCGCATGGTCGATCGCCAGCCCGATGTGGTGGTCCTGCAGGCCGTCCGCGAGCGGATACGGCGGCGGTGCGTCATCGCGCGCCCACGCGGCGGTCGCGACCAGCAGCGAGGCGATCGCGATCTCCTCGTCCATCCAGCGCTGCCCGAGGAACGGGTTGCGGTAGACCACCTCGCCGGCATGGACGAGGTGCTCGGTGTCGAAGCCGTCGAGGTTGAGGTCATAGCCGAGCTGTGACCGCGAGATGGCAGTGCGGACGATCGTGCGGGCGTCGGCCAGTCGCACGACACTGTCGTCGCTGATCTCGCCGCGGCTGCCGCGGATGACGATGCGCCTCGCGCGCAACTGGTTGTGCCACTGGTTGTCGGTGAAGTCGTAGAGGCCCGAGCGGCCCTCGCCGAAGTCCAGCGTCGCCAGGGTCGTGACGGCGGGTTTGGCGTCCTCGTCGCCGGTCCACCCGTCGCGGCTGAGCGGGTCGACGAGCGGCGCGGTCACTGCCGACGCGCGCACGGTGACCGGATCCCGGCCTGCGCCGAGCAGCCCCCGGATGAGGGAGACGGCGTGATAGGTGTGCGTGGAGGACACCTGTACCGACGTCGGGGTGCCGATCGTCCCGGAGCGCACCACGGCCAGGCGGGCGGCGTGGCCGGGCATCAGCAGGTACTGCTCGGCGACCTGCACCCTGCCGGTCGCTCCGACCGCCGCCCACAGGCGTCGCATCGCGTCGAGGTCGGGAGCCGGGGGCGTCTCGCTGAGCACGCGCACCCCGGCGGCCACCAGCTCGGTGACGACAGCCTCGTTCGCCGACCACGGCACGCTGCTGATGACGAGCTCGGGCCGCTGGTGGGAGACGAGGTCGGCCGGCGAGAGGTACACCGGCACGCCCCAGCGGGCCGCGACCTCCTCGACGGCGGCGGCGCGCCGCACGCAGGCGCCCACCAGGGTGAACCGGTCCGGCAGCGCCGCGGCGATACGCGTGAAGAAGTCGCTGCGCCAGCCCGCGCCGACGACGCCGAGTCGCAGGGGAGCCGCCATCAGGGCATATCCAGCCGGGACGGCCGGTCGACAGCGGACACCGGCAGCACAACCATCCTCAGGCTCGACTCCATGGTCGGAGCCTATTGCGGACGACGGGCCGTGACGATCGTGGCGTCGAGGTCGTCGTCGGTGAGGACGAGGGCGTCGAGTCCGGCTGAAGTGAAGATCGCTGCGGCGGCGGGCGCGTGGTCGGCCCCCGCCTCGACGAGGACGGTGCCGCCGGGCGCCAGCCAACCGGTCGCGCCGGCGGCGACCCGCCTGATCAGGTCCAGGCCGTCGGGCCCGCCGTCGAGGGCGGCGGGCGCCTCGTACTCACGCGCCTCCGGTGGCATCAGCGCGATCGCCTCCGTCGGGACATAGGGAGCGTTGCAGATCAGGACGTCGACCTGGCCCCGGAGAACCGGGGGGAGCGGGGCGAAGAGGTCCCCGACGACGACGTCGACGCCCGGGAGGTTCTGCCGCGCGCACGCGACGGCTGCCGGGTCGATGTCACTCGCCACCATCCGCACGTCGCTCACGGCAGCACGGACCGCCGCGCCCAGCGCGCCCGCACCGCAACACAGGTCGAGGACGGTCGCACCCGGGCTGGTCAGCGCGATCGCCTGCGCGGCGAGCAATCGGGAACGTTGGCGGGGGACGAACACGCCCGCCGTCACCGCGATCCGCAATCCGCAGAACTCGGCCCATCCGAGGACGTACTCCAGCGGTTCCCCGGCCAGCCTGCGAGCAGTCAGGGCCGCCAGCTGGTCGGGCGTGGCCGCCGCCGCGAGCAGGAGGTCGGCCTCCTCTTCGGCGTACACGCAACCGGCCGCCCGCAACCGTCCTACCAGCTCCGGCCGGCTCACCGGCGGCTCGACAGCGCAGGGGAGAGCGCGCTCATCCTGCGGCCCTGCGCCGGTAGTGCAGGTGCACCATTCCGTTGTCGAAGGCACGCTCGTCGACCAGCTCGAGGTCGAGCCGCACGCCGGTGGGCAGCCATGGCGTGCCGCCGCCGACGACGACCGGCGCGAGGATCTGGTGGAACTCGTCGACCAGCCCGGCCTGCACCGCGTGGGCGGCCAGGGTGGGGCCGCCGATCGAGATGTCCGCGTCGAGTTCGGCCTTGAGCTGTTCCACCCGCTGGGGGTCGAAGCTGCGTTCGACCCGGGTCCGAGGCGTGGACGGCGCCGCCAGGGTGGTCGAGTAGACGATCTTGTCCGCGCCCTGCCAGATCCGTGCGAACTCGCGGGCCGCCGCGGACCGGCCGACGAAGCTCTCCGGGGCCTGCCAGACGCGCATCACCTCGTACATGCCTCTGCCGTAGAGGTATGTCCCTGCCGGGCGCTCCAGCTCGTTGACGAAGGCGTGCACCTGCTCGTCCGGTGCCGCCCAGTCGAAGCGGCCGCTCGCGTCGACGGTGTACCCGTCCAGGGAGGACAGGACCGAGTAGATCAGCCGGGCCATGATCGCGACCTTCCTGTGGAATCAGTGACGGGGCGCCCATCCCAGCGCGGGGCCGAGGTGGGTGGCCATATCGGTGAGGATCTGGACGTAGTCGTCGTGGGCGAAGGTGAACGGCAACGCGAACGCCACCTCCTCGACCTCGGCGAACGCGGGATGCGCGTACAGCTGCTCGGCGAGGTCGGCGGAGGTACCGACCAGGTCGCGTTCGAACATCATGCGCGCCGGGCCCTGCGGCGTGGTGGTCCGTGGCGTCCGGGCCGCCGCGTACTCCTCGTACCTCGCGCGCTGCGCCGCGGTCGCCGAGTCGGTGGGGATGACCACCAGGCCCTGTGACACGCGAGCGCGCGGGCCGTCGGGATGATGCGCGCGGAAGGCGCGGATGTGCGAGAGCTGGATGTCGGCGAAGGACTCCGACTCCTCGGCCTTGACCACGCTGCTCGTCAGCAGGTTCATGCCGTGCTCGCCGGCCCAGGCCGCCGACTGCAGGCTCGCTCCGCCGTACCACATGCGCCGCGCCAGGCCTTCGGAGTGCGGCTGGACGCGGTCGGAGAACACTTCGATCCCGGCGATCCCGCTGAAGGTGGTCGCCGGCTCGCCGCGGAGGTGGCGAAGCAGTCGCTCCACCCGCTCGTAGCTGAAGTCCTCGAGGTCGGCCGTGTCGGGGTACAACGCCGCCTTGACCTCCTCGTAGCGCATCGGTGCACCGACGCTCACGCCGGGATTGAGGCGGCCCCCGGACAGCAGGTCGACCGTGGCGAGGTCCTCGGCCAGCCGCAGCGGGTTCTCCCAGCCCAGCGGGATGACCGCGGTCCCGAGCTCGATCCTGCTCGTGCGCTGCGAGGCGGCGGCGAGAATCGCGATGGGGGAGGAGATCCCGTACTGCAGGTGGCGGTGGCGGACCCAGGCGCTGTCGAAGCCCAGCCGCTCACCCAGCTCGATGATCTCCAGCGTCGACTCGTGGCCACGAGCGGGATCGGCGCGGGTCGAACACGCCGATGGTGAGGAAGCCCAGCTTATGCAGGGGTGTGGACGCATTCGGCACCGCGGATCTCCCTTCGTCGCGGCCGATTCTGCCCGAAGCGGCGCGACGCCCCGCCGAGCGGGGAGCCGTGGGCGGCGGGGGAGCGGGAGCGCTCCGTTCGCTCAGGGGACGAGGACGAGGCGCTCCCGGCTGCTCACGTCGGCCCAGGCGCGCTCGACGTCGGCCAGCGGAACCGCCCGGGCGGCCACGTCGAAAGTCCCCCGGGTGATCTCGTCGGCCAGGGCGGGAAGCTCGGCGACGATGTCACGCGCGCTGACCGAGCCCTGCCCGCTGCCGACGATCTGCAGCCGGGCCGCACGGAGGGCTGCGGACGGGATCTGAGCCGTCGGGCCGGCCACTGATCCGATCTCGATCCAGGTGAGCGGACGGCCGGGGTCGGTGCGGTGCGTGACGACCGCCGTCATCGCGGAGGCCGTCGGCGCGCCCCAGAGATAGTCCAGCACCACGTCGACGTCGGCGGTGACGCGACCGAGCCGGTCGGCGACGTCCTCGGGATCGCCGTCGAGCAGGACCGTCTCGGTGGCGCCGAGGCCCGGGAGGCGGGACAGCCGATCGGCCCCGCGACCGGCGGCCACGATCGCGCCGGCGCCGAGCCGTGCAGCGACCTGGACGGCCAGCTGGCCCGCATTGCCGGTCGCGGCGAGGACGAGCACGTTCTGCCCGGCCGCGAACCGCACGCGTCGGCGCAGTGCGACCCATGAGGACATCGCCGGGTTCATGGCAGCGGCGACAGCGATCGGGTCGCTGGACTCGGGGAGCACCACGCTGCGCCGGGTGTCGATGACGGTCTGCTCGGCCATCGACCCCGACCGTCGTATCGGGGAGGACGAAGTAGCGGAGCAGCCCGTCGGCGCCGCGCCCGACTCCGTCGATCCCCGGCACGAGTGGCAGCTCGTCGGTGCTCGTGTAGTGCGATCCCGCGGCCTGGGAGCGCACGCGGGGATGCAGTCCCGCGGCGAGCACGTCGACCAGCATCTCGTCCTCGTCGCTCGGGGTGGGGGACGGGAACTCCTGGTAACGGGGCGGAGCGTCGAAGGAGGTGACCACAGCTGCGTGCATGATGACTCCGAACAAGTAGTTGGTAGTACACAACTAATCTAGTTGGTAATACCAATGAAAGCAAGTATCGTGTGCGCCATGTCCACCACCGAGCCGATCCTCCAGGGCGCCGGACGAGCAGGCCGAGCTGATCGACGCGCTGGTCCAGACGTCCTTCGTCACGATGGCGGTGCTGAGCAAGGTCGGAGCGGCACACGACCTGTCGCTGACGCAACTGCGCGTGCTCGCGATCCTGCGCGACCGGCGGCTGCGGATGAGCCGACCTCGCCGCTACCTCGGCCTCGACAAGTCGACGATGACCGGCCTGGTCGCCCGGGCCGAGAAGCGCGGGCTGCTGACCCGCGCCGCGAGCGCGAACGACGGGCGGTCCGTGGACGTGGTGCTCACCGACGACGGGCAGACACTTGCCGCCCAGCTCTACGACGAGGTCGCCCGAATGCTCACGCCGATGACCTCGCGCCTCGACTCGGCGGCCCGGAGCGGTCTGAGCGGCCTGCTGAGGGGGATGGTGACCGAGTCGCCGTGAGTGCAGGAGGGCGGGCCCGTCCACCTCGTAATGACATAATGTCGATTATCGGCACTACGGGGATGCCGAGCAACGACGAGAGCACGGTTGACCCCCGTGACGGTGGTGCATCGTGCTCTCGCGCAGAGCGCGGTCAGACGATCACGGTCCCCAACGGCGCGAAGCCGTTGAAGCCGACCGTCGAGCACGAGGCCGTGTAGGCACCCGCGGCCAGGAACCGGATCTCGTCGCCCTCGGCCAGTCGCAGCGGCAACTCCACCGGATCCCGCTCGTAGAGCACGTCGGCGCTGTCGCACGTCGGGCCGGCCAGGACGGCGGGGCCGGTCGGGCCGCCGTCGGCCGAGGTGGTGATGCGGTACCGGATCGCCTCGTCCATCGTCTCGACCAGGCCGCTGAACAGCCCGGCGTCGAGGTAGACCCAGCGCCGCGGCCCGCGCTGGGTGACGCCGATGACATGCGCCACCAGGGTTCCGGCGTCGCCGACGAGCCCGCGCCCGGGTTCGACGATCGTCGTGGGCCGCCGGGGGCCGAAGTGCGCGTCCAGGTAGGACTCGATGACCGCTCCGTACTCCGACAGCGAGGCGGTCTGTCCCTCGTGGGCCGCCGGGAAACCGCCGCCCAGGTCCAGCAGCCACGGGCGCAGCCCGGCCGCGGTGAGCTCGCCGAAGATGGCGGCAGACGCGGCGATCGGCAGCCCCCAGGTGTGCGGGTCGCGCTGTTGGGAGCCGACGTGGAAGGCGATCCCCGCCGCGCGTAACCCCAGGGCCTCGGCGGCCCGGAGCAGGCGGATGCACGCGTCCGGCGTGGTGCCGTACTTGCGCGACAGCGGCCAGTCCGATCCTGACCCGCTGGTCAGCATGCGGCACAGGACGGCGGAGCCGGGCGCGGATTCGGCCACCTTCGCGACCTCCTCCATCGTGTCCACGACGACCAGGCGGACGCCCTGGTCATGGGCCCACACGACGTCGGCGCGGCGCTTGATCGGGTTGGAGTACAGCAACTCCCCCGGCAGCGCGCCGGCGGCGAGGCAGGCAGTGATCTCCGCCGGGCTCGCGACGTCGAAGCGGGCGCCCTCCTCGCCCAGCCGGCGCAGGATCTCCGGATGCGGGTTCGCCTTGACCGCGTAGTGGATCGCGGTGGTAGGCAGCGCGGCGCGCAGCTCACGCACGCGCGCGGTGACCACGTCGAGGTCCAGTTCGAGGAGCGGTCCCGGCGCAGCCGTCCCCGGTGTCACGGAGGTCGCCGGCGCAGTCCGGCGCGGGGCGACGGTGTGGAGCGCGCGCCGTCGCGTGTCCGACGTGGTGAGATGGGCGAGGGTCATGAGCTGCTCCGGTTCCGGGGACGAGCGCGGGCGTCACCAGCGAGGAAGCGCGCGGGACCCGTCCTGATACCTCCCGCGCCGGGGTGGTTCCGCCGTCCGTCGAACAGAAGGGTGTCGATGTTCCTGCAGGGCGCCCACCCGGCCGCGTTCGCACACCGCGGCTTCGCACCCGACGGCGCGGAGAACTCGCTGGCGGCGTTCGCGCGCGCGGTGGATCTGGGCTACGGGTACCTGGAGACGGACGCCCGGGTGACCTCGGACGGGGTCGCGCTGGCCTTCCACGACGACATCCTGGACCGCGTCACCGACCGCGCCGGGATCCTGTCACGCCTGACGTGGAGTCAGGTGCGCGGTGCGCGCATCGCCGGACGGGAGCCGATCCCGCTGCTGGCGGACGTGCTCGGAGCATTTCCGGGCGTCCGGGTCAACATCGACATCAAGTCCGGCGCGGCACTCCTCCCCGCCGTGGAGGCGATCCGCCGCACCGGTTCGGGTGACCGGGTGTGTGTGGCGGCGTTCTCGGACCGGCGGCTCCGGGCGGCGCGGGCGATGCTGGGGCCGGAGGTCTGCACGGCGCTCGGGCCCGCGGAGGTCGCCAGACTCAAGGTGGCCTCACGCGGCCCGGATGCCGGGATCGTGCGGCGCGTGCTGCGGCTGACCGGGCGGTGCGCGCAGGTCCCGGTCGGCCTCCCCGGCATGCGCCTGGTCGACGACCGGTTCGTACGCGCGGCCCACTCGGCCGGCCTCGCCGTGCACGTCTGGACGGTCGACGACCCGGATCGGATGCGGCGGCTGCTCGACCTGGGCGTGGACGGGATCATGACCGACCGGGCCGACGTGCTGCGAACCGTGCTCCAGGAGCGTGGCGAATGGCGCTGAGCTGATTGGGTAGCGTCGGCGTCCGTGACCTCACGCTCCCCCGGCCCGTCAGCCGGCGCCGCGACCTCCGGCGCACTGGCCTCCGTCCCGGCCGCCGGCAACCGCCGCGCCCTGTCCATGCCGGCGCACCTCAAGTTCTTCTACGGGCCGATGGACTGCGGCAAGTCCACGCTGGCGTTGCAGATCGATCACAACCACTCCCGTCAGGGACGCAAGGGACTGCTGCTCACCCGCTACGACCGCTCCGGCGGCCCCACGATCACGACCCGGGTCGGGCTGGCGCGCCCGGCGGTCGAGGTCGACGACGACATGGACCTCAGGCTGCTGGTCCGCGGTGAATGGGCGGCCGGGCGGCGGGTCGACTACGTGGTCGTCGACGAGGCCGGCTTCCTCACCGCCGAGCACGTCGACCAGCTCGCCGAACTCGTGGACGAATGGCATGTCGACGCCTACTGCTTCGGTCTGGCCACGGACTTCCGGAGCCTGCTGCTCCCCGGTGCCAAGCGGCTGATCGAACTCGCCGACGAACTGCATCCGGTGCATGTCGAGGTGCTGTGCTGGTGCGGTCAACCCGGCCAGCTCAACGCGCGGGTGGTCAACTCCCGGGTCGTACGTGAGGGTGACACGGTCGTGGTCGCGGACACCGATACCGGCGCGGTCGCGCCGGTGCGGTACCAGGTGCTGTGCCGCCGGCACTACCGGCAGGGTGATCTGGGCCCGCTGGATACGCAGGACACGCAGTTGCCGCTAGACTGACAGGTCGACCACCTTTCTGTAGTCGGTGGCTTGTCCCAGACGCGCGCCGTGGGAATCCTCGGCGCCCGTCGCTCGTTGTAACGGGCAGAGAAACATCTGGTAACCGCAGCACGTCGTTCCCCGGAGATTTCCGGGCTGGAGGTCCACACCATGGCAGATCGCACCCTACGAGGCAGCCGGCTCGGCGCCGTCAGCTACGAGACCGACTACGGCATCGATGTCGCCGCCCGGCAGATGACGGAGTACCGGTGCCCCAAGGGGCACACCTTCTCGATGCCCTTCGCGCACGACGCGGAGATCCCGTCGAACTGGGAGTGCCGGCTCGACGGCGCGATCGCCGAGGTCGTGGACGGCCCGGCCCCCGTCGCCAAGAAGGTCAAGCCCCCGCGGACCCACTGGGACATGCTGATCGAGCGCCGCACGATCGCCGACCTCGAAGAGGTGCTCGCCGAGCGCCTCGAGGTGCTGCGCGCGCGCCGGGGCGTCAAGTCCGCCTGAGCCCACCCGCACCACGCACTGGACCCCCGAACCGGCTCGGTTCGGGGGTCCAGTGCGTCCGGAGCGTGGGAGCTGTCAGCCGCCTCGCTTGGTCAGCCCGCGCAGCTGCGTCCGGCGGTAGGCCAGACCCCAGCCGGTGAGTTTCACCAGCGCCTCCTTGACGATGTCGCCGCTCATCTTCGACTCCCCGCGCTCGCGTTCGGAGAAGGTGATCGGGACTTCCACCACCCGGAAGCCGGCGCGAACCGCCCGCCAGGCGAGGTCGATCTGGAAGCAGTAGCCCTGCGAATCGATGGTGGCCAGGTCCATCGACTCGAGCACCTGCCTGCGGTAGGCGCGGTAGCCGCCGGTCGCATCGCGCAGGCGCACCCCGAGCGCGGCCTGGGTGTAGATGTTCGCCCCGCGCGAGAGCACCTCGCGGCGCAGCGGCCAGTTGCGCACCGAGCCACCGCGCACCCAGCGCGAGCCCAGCACGAGGTCGGCGTCCTCGAGCGCGCGCAGCAGCAGGGGCAGCTGTTCGGGAGCGTGGGAACCGTCGGCGTCCATCTCGACGACGACGTCGTAATCCCTGGCGAGCGCCCAACCGAAACCGGCGATGTAGGCACCGCCCAGGCCCGCCTTCACCGTCCGGTGCAACACGTGCACCCGCTCGTCCTCGATCGCCAGTTTGTCGGCCAACTCCCCCGTGCCGTCCGGGCTGCCGTCGTCGACGACAAGCGCATCGACGTCCGGGTTGGCCGAGAAGAGCCGGGACGTGATCATGTCCAGGTTCTCGGCTTCGTTGTAGGTCGGGATCACCACGAGGACGCGGTTCGGCGATGAGTCGGTCATGTGTTTACGAGATTCCTTGTCATGGTGCTGTCGAGTGGAGGCGAGTGCGGATCGGTGGAACGGGAACCGGGCCCGGAACGGCGCCCGCGGAGCTCGAGGAAGCTCGCCCAGCACAGCGCGGCGAGGGCGAGGGCGGCCAGCACGTACTCCGGCCAGGCGCCCAGCCGGGTGGCCGGTGTCTGCGCCGTCGACAGGGGAACCGACCGGACGATCACGTCGGGGGTGAAGAGCGCTCCCGACTCGGCGATGGTGTTGCCGTCGGGGCCGATGATGGCGCTCTTGCCGCTGGTCGCGACCTGTACCGTCGTGCGGCCGTGCTCGATCGCCCGCAACCGCGTCATCGCCAGCTGCTGGTAGGTCTCGGCGCTGTGCCCGAACGTGGCGTTGTTCGTCTGGACCACGAGCAGCTGCGCGCCGGCCTCGACCGAGGAGCGCACCAGTGAGTCGTAGGCGACCTCGAAGCAGATGACGTCACCGATGGGCTCAGGTCCACCGGTGAGCAGCCCGTTGCCCTTGCCGGCGATCATGTCCGTGGCGATGAGCGAGGCCTTCGACGAGATCTTCGTAGCGAGGGAGCGCAGGGGCAGGTACTCGCCGAACGGGACCGGGTGGCGCTTGACGTAGCGGGCACCGGGCCCTGTCGTCGGCGACCAGAGGATGCCGACGTTGCTGCTGTGCGTCGGTCCGGGGCCCTCCAGGACGGCGCCGACGAGGATCGGCGCGTCGACGGCGTGGACCGCCTTGTCGATCTCGGCGTAGGCGTCGGGGTTGGTGAACGGATCGATGTCGGAGGCGTTCTCGGGCCAGAGCACGAGATCCGGTCGCGCGACGGTGCCCGCCGTGATCTCGGCGGCCAGCTTCAGCGTCTGCTGGACGTGGTTGTCCAGCACCTGCCGGCGCCGGGCGTTGAACTCCAGGCCCCGGTCGGGCACGTCGCCCTGGATGACGGCGATGACTTCCTGCCGCTGGTGCGCGGGCACGGCGAGCGGGAACGAGAGCAGGCCGCCCACGACGGGTACGGCGACGGCCAGCGCGAGACCGCCGGCGAGTACCCGCCACCGCCGCGTCCAGAGCCCGGGCAGCGCGACCGCGAGGGCGCCCCCCGTCAAGCCCACCATGGCGGTGACGAGCGGCGCGCCGCCGAGTGCGGCGAACCAGCGCAGCGGGGACATCGATTGGCTGAACGCCCACCGGCCCCACGGGAAACCACCGAACGGCAGCCGGTCGCGCAGGAACTCCTCGCCGACCCAGGCCGCGGCGATCCAGACCGGGCGCGCCGGCAACCGCTGCAGACGGGACAGCGCGACGCCGAGGAGTGCGAAGAACCCGGCCTCGGCGAAGGGCAGGAGCAGCCAGACGGGACCGACGAACGTGCCGGTCCACATCAGCAGCGGGCCGAAGAACGCCCAGCCGTACAGGTAGCCGAGCCACGCCGACTGGCGCCCGGAACGCCCCTGCACGGCCAGCGAGAACCCGGCCACGCTCAGCATGGCGCACGGCCAGATGCCCAGGCGCGGGAAGGCGACGACGCCGAGCAGACCGCACACAACGGCCAGCACCGCGGCGCCGCGGGTCGAGACGAGGATGCCGCGGGCAGCCGTCACGGACGGCTCCTCCGCGACGGTCATGGGTCCAGTATCCCCCGCATCAGACGTAGGCCGCGTGTAAGAACTCCGGGCGTCCTCGCCCGCGCCCGGGGCCGACGCGCGCCCCACCCGGATGCCGCGCCGGATCACGCGCCGGATCACGCGCACCAGGGACCCGCGTCGTGGATCACGGCTCCCCGCACCGCGGTTCGCAGGCAGGCCGGAACCGGCACGCCGGGGCTGAGGTCGGGCAGTCCTGCCAGTGCCGCCCGAGGGTCGGTGGACCACCGGGCGACGCGCTCGTCGGGGACGTCGATCATCAGGTCGGTTGCCTGCCAGACCGCGTACGTCGCCGGATGGCCGACGCTGAGGATCCCGGAACCGTCACCGTCGCGGCGGGCCGCGCGCCAGCCACCCCGGGTGTGCGCGGCGAAGGCGGCCCGGACACTGATCGCGGATTCCGCCACGTGCGGGTACGCCGCGGCGCGGACGGCGGCCCAGGGGTCGAGCGGAGTCACCGGGGCATCGGAGCCGAACGCGAGAGGCACTCCCGCCCCTGACAACGCGTTGAAGTCGTTCATCGCGGCGGCGCGGTCCGGGCCGAGGCGCTGCGCGTACATGCCGGCCTCCCCGCCCCAGGCCGCGTCGAAGGCGGGCTGCATGGACGCGATCAACCCGCTCGCGGCGAGGCGGTCAGGGGCCGTCACCATCTCGGCGTGCTCGATCCGGTGACCCGCCGACCGGACGCTGCCCGCGGGAAGCACGGCCGCGGCGGCCTCGATCCCGGACAGCACCGCGTCGACGGCGGCGTCACCGATCGCGTGGAACCCGGCCTGGAGGCCGGCGCGCGTGCAGGCGACGACGTGCTCGGCGATCTGTTCGACGGTGAACCGCGGGGCGCCGGTGAGGTCTGCCGCGTCGAAGTAGGGCGCATGCAGCGCTGCGGTGTGCGACCCCAGCGCCCCGTCGCAGAAGAGATCCCCCGCTGCGCCCGCGGCGCCCAGGTCGCGGGCGGTGGCCACGGCGCCGAGTTCGCCCCAGTACCCGACCACTTCCGGCGTCGGATGTCCGGTGTCCGCGGCCAGGGCGAGCAGTGCGCTCAGGTCTGCGGCGCTGGAGATCGTCGGACCGGCCATCTCGTGCAGGCTCGCGATCCCGAGGCGCGCCGCGGCGGTCAGAGCGACGACCTGCGCCGCGGCCCGCTCCCCCGCCGGCAGCAACTCCCACGCACGTTCCCGGACGGCATCGTGGGCGTCACGGCGGACCCAGCCATCCGGGCCGAACCCGGACAGGTGCTGCAGCCCCGGTTCTGCGAGCAGGTCCGACGAGACGAGGGCCGAGTGCGCATCGACGCGCGCCAGGTAGACGCTCGCTCCCCCGGACGCCCGGGTGAGCTCATGAGCCGTGGGCGGGCGGCGATCCTCCCAGCCGGTCTCGTCCCAGCCGCCGCCCAGCACGACCGTCGCCCGGGTGGCGGCCACGTGCGCAGCAAGGCGGTCGAGGACGTCGCCGCGCGAGGCGCACCCGGCCAGATCGAGCCCGGACAACGCCAGCCCGGTCGCCGTCGCATGGGCATGCGCATCGACGAAGGCCGGAGTGACCAGTGCGCCGTCGAGATCGATCACCCGTTCAGCTCCGCCGAGGTGGCCGCTGACGCCGTCCTCGGTGCCGAGCCAGACGATCGTGTCCCCGTCGACCACCATCACGCTCAGATCCGGACCGGCCGGAGAGTAGATGCGGCCGTTGCGGAGCACTGTGAGCACGCTGCGAGTGTGCCAGCCCGAGTGGTGCGGCCGACCGCGGGTCATCACGAAAGCGACATTGCGCGCGTCTTCCCGTCACTGATCACAGGAAAGGCGACATGCGCCATACTGGAAGCGTTGCCATCTCCGGTATACGTAGAGATCGCGTCACCGTCGACGCAGGAACCGGGAGACTGATCGCAGACCATGGCCGACCAGAACGGTCCGACAGCGAGCATCGAAGACGTCGCGCGCCTGGCGGGCGTGTCGATCGCCACTGTGTCACGGTCGCTCAGGGGACTTCCGGAGGTCGCCCCGGTCACCCGGGAGCGGGTGCTCGCCGCGGCACGCGAGCTGGACTACGTCGCCTCGCCCTTCGCCGCCAGACTGGCCAGCGGGCGGACGAACACGATCGGTGTCGTCGTGCCGTTCGTCAACCGCTGGTTCTTCGCCGAGATCCTCGGCGCCGTCGAGGCCGTGCTCGGCGCGGCGGGCTACGACCTGCTGCTCTACAACCTCGGTGACCTGGCCGGTCGCGAGCGGTTCTTCAGCGTCCTGCCCGTGCGCAAGCGGGTCGACGCGCTCATCGTGGTCAGCCTGGCGCTGAGCCCCGCGGAGGTCGATTCGCTGCGCGGGCTGGGGGTGCCGATCGGCATCATCGGCAGTGATGTTCCCGGCTTCATCTCGGTACGCATCGACGACATCACCGGCGCCGAGCTGGCGGTGCGGCACCTGCTCGAGCGGGGGCACCGGCGGATCGCGCTCATCGGCGGTGACACCGACGACCCGATGCGCTTCACTCCCCCGCTGTACCGCCGCGACGGGTACCTGGCCGCGATGGCCGCCGCGGGCGTCGAGGTCGATCCGACCCTCGAGGTGCTCGGCTACTTCACCGTCGACGGCGGCGAGGCGGCGATGGAGACGCTCCTGGCGCATCCGAACCCGCCCACCGCGGTCTTCTCCGAGTCCGACGAGATGGCCTACGGCGCGATCCGGGCCATCCGAAAGGCCGGTCTGAAGGTCCCCGAGGACGTGGCTGTGATCGGTTTCGACGACCACTCGACCGCGGACCTGCTCGATCTGTCCACCGTGCGGCAGCCGGTGTACGCGCAGGGAACCGCGATCGCGCTTGCGATCATCACCGCCGCGGACGCGGCCCGGTCGCCGTCGGTCCCGGCGGAATTGCTGCCGATCGAACTGGTCGTGCGCGGGTCCACGGACGCGTCCAAGACCGTCTACTGACGGCTGCCGTCCGAGCTACCGACGCGTGGCCTACTGACGCCTGTCTCCGGCGGCGAACTCGGCCGCCGTCGGCGGATCCGCGCCGGCCCGCTGGCAGGTCAGCGCGGCGATCAGCGCGGCCTCGCCGACCACGTCGGCCAGGTGCTGCTCGGAGATCGCCGCCGTGGCCGCGGGCTCGGCGATCCCGCGCCGGTAGAGGCCGGCCAGCAGCCCGGACATGAACGAGTCCCCCGCGCCGATGGTGTCGACCACCTCGACCGCGATCGGCGCCTGCACGACCCGGGCGCCCTTGGCCGACAGCGCGAGCGATCCCGCGCCGCCGCGGGTGACGACCACGATCGACGGGCCGGTCGACAGCCACCGCTCGGCCACCTCCTCCACCGGCTGCCCCGGGTACAGGAACTCGATGTCCTCGTCGCTGGACTTCACCACGTGGGACAGCGCCACGCTGCGCTCGACGAGCGGGCGCCCGCTCGCGGCGTCGCCCATGAGCCGGCCGCGGATGTTCGGGTCGTAGCTCAGCAGCACGCCACCGCCGTCGTTCAGGCTGCGCACCAGCGCTTCGATGCGGGCGGCACCGGGTGGCGTCCAGGCGGCCAGCGATCCGGTGTGCAGCACGCTCGTCCCGGCCGGCAACGCGCCGAGCTCGGCGTCGGTCCACTGCCAGTCTGCGGTGCCGTCGACGTAGAAGTCGTACTCGGCGTGACCGTCGGCGGCGATCGTCGCGACCGCGAGCGTCGTGGGTTCCGCGGCGTGCGGCGCGGCGTCGAGGCGGACGCCGTTGCCCAGCGCGTAGGTCCGCAGCTGGCGGCCGAACGCGTCGTCGGCGAAGCGGGACATGAGCTGGGTGGGCAGGCCCAGCCGGGCGAGACCGACGGCGATGTTGAGCGGACTCCCGCCCGGCCGGGCCGTGTACTGGTGCCCGGTGCCCGATACGAGGTCGATGAGGGATTCGCCGATGACGGTGAGCATGGGCAAAGGCTATCGTCGCTCGTCGTGACGCTGATGCTGGTCGATGCCGCCGGTCTGTACTTCCGTGCCTTCCACGGGGTTCCGACGTCGATGACGTCCCCGGACGGGCGCCCGATCAACGCGGTCCGCGGCTACCTCGACATGACGGCCACACTGATCTCCCGCCGCCGTCCCACCCGCTACGTCGCCTGCCGGGACTTCTCCTGGCGCCCGGAGTTCCGGGTCGCGCTGCTGCCGTCGTACAAGGCGCACCGGGTCGCCCGTGACGGCACCGAGGACGTCCCTGCCGAGCTCGACCACCAGATCCCGGTGCTGTTCGCGGTACTGGACGCGCTGGGGCTGGCCTCGGTCGGGGCCGAGGGGTTCGAGGCCGACGACGTCATCGCGACGCTGGCCGCGCGTGAGCCGGGCCCGGTCGAGGTGGTCAGCGGCGACCGCGACCTGTTCGGAACCGTGAGCGAGACGACGACAGTGCTCTACACCGGGCGAGGGATCGCGAAGATGGAGGCGTTCGGGCCCGACGACGTGCTCGCCAAGTACGGGATCCCGGGCGAGCGGTATGCCGACTTCGCCGCGCTACGCGGGGACCCCAGCGACGGCCTGCCGGGAGTGAAGGGCGTCGGCGACCGGACCGCCGCGGCGCTGGTCGAGCGGTTCGGCACGGTCGAGGACATCCTGGCCGCCGCGCGTGCCGGCTCCGACGGCTTCCCGGCGGGCGCGCGAACCAAGATCATCGAAGCGGCCGACTACCTCGCGGTCGCGCCCAGCGTGGTCCGGGTGCGGACCGACGTCGCGCTGGAGCCAGTGGCCGATCTGCTGCCTGCCGCGCCGGCCGATCTCGACGCGCTGGTCGGACTGTGCGACACCTACGGCATCCGCAGCTCGGTGAACCGGGTGCTCGGCGCACTGGGGGTCTCGCCCGACTGACCTCAGCCCGGCGACCAGATGTACTTCCCGCTGGACGACGTGATCGTCACGGTGATCGTGGCGTTCTTGTCGGCGATGCAGGTGAACGTCGCGCCCTTGACGACCTTGGCGTTCTTACCGCCGTTGCAGACGACGCCGGTGTACTTCACGAAGCTCAGCGACGTGTCCGCGGACTGGGACTCGATGGTCTTCTCGACGGCCGTGTGGTCGAGTTCCTTGGTGCCGGCCGCCCGGGCCACCGCGACTCCCCCGATGGCCAGGACGACCACGAGGACCGCAAGCGCCCCAGCCAGAGCCGGGTGCGCCGCTTCGGTGGCTGCGGGGCACCTGAGTAGCTGCCCGGCGGGTACAGCTGCCCCGGGTACTGCTGCCCCTGGTAGGTCTGACCGGGGTAGGTCTGCCCGGGGAAGGCCTGGGTCGAGTACGTCTGCGTCGAATAGGTCGGCGTGGGATAGCTCTGGGGGTAGGCCTGGTCGGAATAGGGCTGGGCCTGAGTGGGCTGCGCGGGATACCCCTGCGTGGGGTAGCTCTGCGGGTACGGCTGGTCCGGATAGGGCTGTGCCCGATAGGTCTGCGGTTCGGGCGGCGGCTGGTACTGCGTCGGCTGGTCGTACGGCGGCGGGTACTGCGGCTGCGCGGATGGCTGGTACTGCGCGGGTGGCTGGTACTGCGCGGGTGGCTGGTACTGCGGAGGCGGCTGGTACTGCGGCGCAGGCGGCGGCGTGGCGGCGGCCGGCTCGTCGTGGGACCACGGGGAGGGCGGCGGGGGTTGCTGTTCGTCGTCGGGATGCACGGGCGGGGCCCTCCGTTGTGCCGGTGTGCGTGGCAGTGACAGATTACCGTCCGCGCCCGCGACTCAGCTCACGCCAGCACCACACCGCGACGCAGCAGTTCGGCCGCCTGCCGCGCGGTGCGCCCGAGCGCGGTGTCGCCGACGGCGCGCACGATCTGCTCCAGCAGGTCGATCACCTGTCGGCACCAGCGCACGAAGTCGCCGGCGGTGCGCTGTTCGCCCTCGCGGGTCTCGAGCGCCTTCGCCAGCGTCGCGCCCTGGGCCCAGCGGCGCACGGCGAGAACGAACCCCGGATCGGGCTCGCGGGTCTGCGGCAGCCCGTGCAGGAGCTCCTCCTGGGCCAGGCGTGCCCAGATCGACATCTCGGCGGCCACCGCGTCCCGCAGCGGGCCGTCGCGCAGGTCCGGTGGGGGCTCGTCGTCCCGGCGCCCCTCGTAGACCAGACAGGAGACGGCGGCGGCGAGTTCGGCCGGCTGGAGGGTCGACCAGATCCCCGCTCCGATGCACTCGGCGGTCAGCAGGTCACTCTCGGCCCAGATCCGGGACAGCGTGCGCCCGGTGGGTGTGATCGCGGCGTTGGCAGCGCCCGGCCCGGGACCGTCCAGCCCCGCGCCGGCCGCGTCGTCGGTCAGCGCCGCCTCGGTCAGGTAGCCCAGGCTGCCGAGCAGGGTGCAGATTCGGTCGAACGTGCGCGCCAGGGTATGGGTGCGGCCCTGGACCCGGCGCTGGACGTTCTCGAACTCCCGGGTGAGCCGGGCGATGCGCTCGGCCGCCCGCGAGTGCACGGATTCCTCGGGGCACCCGTGGCACGGATGGGCGCGGATGGCCGCGCGCAGATCGGCGATCCGGGCGTCGTCGGCCGCGGCCGCGCGGGGCCGCCGGGGACGGTCGACCGGCAGGTTCAGGCCGCGCAGCGCGGCGGCGAGGTCGCGGCGCGCCTGCGGCGAGCGGTGGTTGAAGTGCTTGGGGACGCGCAGCTGGGCCACGGCGACGGGTACCGACGAGAAGTCCGCGAGTGAGAGCCGGCCCGCCCAGCGATCCTCGGTGAGCACCAGGGGCCGGGAGTCCCCGGTGGGCGAACGGTCCGGTTCGAGCACCACCGCCCACCCGGCCCGGCGCCCGGTCGGCACGCGGACCACGTCGCCCTTGTGCAGTTCCTCCAGCGCACCGGCCGCGGCGGCGCGCTGCACCGCCTTGCTGTCCCGGGCCAGCTCCGTCTCCCGGGTCTTCAGCGCGCGCCTCAGCCCCGCGTACTCGGCGAAGTCTCCGTGGCTGCAGTGCAGCTTGCCCTGCTCGGCGGCGATGTTCTGCTCGAGCGTCCGGGCCTGCCGGGCGACGCCGACCACCGACCGGTCGGCCTGGAACTGGGCGAAGGAGGACTCCAGCAGCTCCCGGGCGGCCGGCCGCCCCACCGTCGAGATCAGGTTGACCGCCATGTTGTAGGACGGGCGGAACGAGGACCGGAGCGGGTACGTCCGGGTGGAGGCCAGCCCGGCGACGTGGCTGGGGTCGACCTGCGGGCCCCACAGCACGACGGCGTGCCCTTCGACGTCGATCCCCCGCCGCCCCGCGCGGCCGGTGAGCTGGGTGTACTCGCCGGCCGTCACGTCGACGTGCGTGTCGCCGTTGAACTTGCGCAGCCGCTCGAGCACGACTGTGCGGGCCGGCATGTTGATGCCCAGCGCGAGGGTCTCGGTGGCGAAGACCGCCCGCACGAGGCCCCGGGTGAACAGCTCCTCGACCGTCTCCTTGAAGACGGGGATCAGCCCGGCGTGGTGCGAGGCGATCCCCCGCTCCAGCGCGTCGACCCACTCCCAGAACCCGAGGGCCGCCAGATCGTCCGGGGCGAGGTCGGCCGTGCGGACCTCGGCGACGCGCCGGATCTCCGCGCTCTCGGGCGTGGTGGTCAGGCGCAGCCCCGCCGCGACGCACTGGCGCACGGCCGCGTCGCAGCCGGCCCGGCTGAAGATGAACACGATCAGCGGGAGCAGGCCGTCGCGGTCCAACCGGTTGATGACGTCGGGATAGTTCGGCGGATGCCACCCGCCGCGCTGGGGACGCGGCCCCCCGGGCCGGCGCTCGTTGCTCCGGCTGCGCCCGCGGTTCCAGCTCGCCGGCTCGGCCTGGTGGAGCCGCTGGCTGACGTAGCGCACGAGCTGAGGGTCGACGGAGGACGTGGACTGGTTGGAGAACAGGTCGAAGAGCCGGTTGCCGACCATCATGTGCTGCCACAGCGGGACGGGGCGCTCCTCGTGCACGATCACGTCGGTGTCGCCCCGGACGGTGGCCAGCCACTCACCGAACTCCTCGGCGTTGGAGACCGTCGCCGACAGCGCGGCCATCTGTACCGACTCCGGCAGATGGATGATGACCTCCTCCCACACGGCCCCGCGGAAGCGGTCGCCCAGGTAGTGCACCTCGTCCATGACGACGAACCCCAGGCCGGTGAGCGCCGGGCTGCCGACGTAGAGCATGTTGCGCAGCACCTCGGTGGTCATCACGATCACCGGCGCATCGGCGTTGAGTGCGGTGTCCCCCGTCAGCAGGCCGACGTTCGCGTGGCCGAAGCGCTCCCCCAGATCGCGGAACTTCTGGTTCGACAGCGCCTTGATGGGCGTGGTGTAGAAGCACTTGCGGCCGGCCGCCAGCGCCAGATGGACCGCGAACTCACCCACGACGGTCTTGCCCGCTCCCGTCGGAGCGCACACGAGCACGGAGGAGCCCTTCTCCAGGCTGCGGCAGCCCTCCAGCTGGAAGTCGTCCAGGGTGAAGGGGAAGGTCGCCGCGAAGGCGGTGAGCTGTGGCTCGGCGAGGCGCTTGCGGGCCGCGGCGTAACGCTCGGCCGGAGATGGTTCGGGCCGGCCGGCCGGGGAGGACATGTCACCAGCTTAGGGGCGCGCGCTCCACGGGGCCTGCGCGCCGCGCGCCGGGGCCGCGCGCGCCGGGCCGCGTGCCGAGCGGCGTGCCGGGCCGCGTGCCGAGCGGCGCAGCGACGGAGGCAGCGAGGTCGGTCTAGGCCGTCCCACCCGGCGCGGGCGTCGCGACGAGCAGGGTGAGCGCGTCCGGCACGCACGTCGTGGTCAACGGCAGCGTCCCCATCCGCTCACCGTCGGCGTAGGCCACGCGGTCCGCGGTCAGGCTCACGGTCCGGGCGGTGTGGAAGGAGACCTGCGGGTGCCCGACATGCCCGCCGACGTCGAGCGTGGTGGCCAGCCGCAGTAACGTGCGCCGGTTCACCACCCCGATCACGCACACGTCGAACACCCCGTCGTCCATGACCGCCGCCGGCGCCAGCAGCTTCCCGCCGCCGTACTGGGCGGCGTTGCAGATACTGACCATGGTGGCGTCGAGTTCGTGGACGACACCGTCGAGTTCGAGGCGGTACCGCCGCGGTGCCAGCCGCAGCGCCTCGACGGCGATGCCGACGTCGTAACGGTGGGGACCGCGGGGCCAGCGCATCCGGTTCGCCCGCTCGTTGACGGCCGAGTCGAAGCCCGCACAGAGGATCGTCACCCACCACCGCGGACCGTCCGCACCGTCGACCCGGCCGAGATCGACCCGGCGCGTCGATCCGGTGGCGAGTGCGTCCAGGACGGCGTCCGCGGCCGCGAGCGGCTCGGACGGCATGCCCAGGATCCTGCCGATGTCGTTGCCGGTGCCCGCCGGGATCACGCCCAGCGGGAGCTGCGTCCCGGCCAGTTCCTGCACCGCCAGGTGGACGGTCCCGTCCCCGCCCATGGCCAGTACCGCGTCACTGGTGGCCAGGACGCCGCGCAGCTCCACCGCTGACTCGGCGGCGGTGTCCCCGGTGACCACGACGACGTCTGCCCGTTCGCAGAGCCGGGTGATGACGTGATCGATCAGGTCCGCGGCGTGGTGCGCTCCCGCAGCCGGATTGACGACGAGCGCAATCCGGGGGCGGCTCACGGAAGGGAGGACCAGGAGTCGCCGTCGATGCGCTCGGGGATCGGATCGATCGTGGAGGCCTCGTCGTCGGCCAGCGCCTCGGCTTCGGCAGCCTTGCGCTGGGCGAGCCGGCGGTCGTGGATGAAGGCGAAGAAGACCGCACCCTCGAAGAGCAGGACCATCGGGATGGCGAAGGCACACATGGTGAACGGGTCCGTGGTCGGGGTGGCCACGCCCGCGAACACGAAGACGCCGAAGATCCCGATGCGCTGGAACCGCTTGAGGATCTTGTACGGGAGGATGCGGGTGATGTTCAGCATGATGATGAGCAACGGCAGCTCGAATGAGGCGCCGAAGACCAGCATCATCAAGGTGATGAACCCGAGGTAGGACGTGATCGACAGCTCGGCCTGGGTCCCGCTGCCGGCCGATCCGATGATCACCTGCATGCCCTTGTAGAGGATGGCGTACGCCAGCGCCATGCCGGTGAGGAACAGCGTGCTCGACGCGATGACGAACACGACCGTCCACTTGCGCTCGTTCTTGCGCAGACCGGGTGTCACGAAGGCCCAGATCTGGTAGAGCCAGAGCGGACCGGTGATCACGGTGCCGGCGATGAAGGAGACCTTGAGGCGGGTGGTGAAGCCGTCGAGCGGGGCGAAGAACGCGAGCGTGCACTGCCCGTCCTTGCCCTCGCGCCGGTGCTCGGCCGGGACGGCGCAGTAGGGCTCCTTCAGGAAGTGAATGATCGAGTCGTAGAAGACCCAGCCGATGATCGCGCCGAGCGAGATGATGATCAACGAGATGATGACGCGCCGGCGCAGCTCGCGCAGATGCTCCATGACGGGCATCCGGCCCTCAGGATCGTGCGGCGCCTTGCGGAGCGTGAACCGGGCCACGGGTCACCGTCGCCCGAGGGATGCCGCGCGGGATTGCACGGCGAGCAGGTCGGCGCGGACCGTCTCCAGCCGCGCGCCCAGTGCCTGCAGGCTCGCCACGTCCGACCGAACGCGTGCGAGCTTCCAGTTCAGTTCGTAGGCGCAGAAACCCAGCACGACGACGGCGAACAGGAGCGCTCCCCCGAGTGCCAGCCACACGATCACAGCGGGGACTCTACTTCGCCGCCGTGTGATAGCCAGCCAGAGCTGCGCGGGCGTGGGAGGCGATGTCCTCGGCCAGCCAGGACGGCGAGATCACCGACACCTCTCCGGCCGAGCCCAGCACCAGGGAGCGAACCCAGGCCGGGTCCGAGACCCGCAGGCTGATCTGGCGGCCGCGGTCGGTCTCGACCTCGGACTCGCTGCCGTAGTAGCTGCTCACCCAGCCGTAGCCGCGGCTGACGAGGAGCTCCACGAGCAGGTGTTCCTTGGCCGGTGCGTACACGCCCTCGCTCAGATCCCGGGGTTCCACGTCCTCGGGGACGTGGGACGCCTCGTCGAGGACGACGGCCGCCTCGATGCGGTCGAGCCGGAACACGCGCAGCCCCTCCGCGCTGCGGCACCACGCCTCGAGGTAGCTGCGCCCCTCGGCGGTGAAGAGCCGGACGGGGTCGACGGTGCGCTCGGTGGTCTCGTCCCGCGCGGCGGTGTAGTAGCGCAGCTGCAGAGCCCGGCCCAGCTCGAGCGCCTGGCTGACGGGCGGTCGTGACCGCGCCTCGGCGTCGAGCGCGACCTGCACGGCGTCCGCGGCGTCGATGTGGCCGCCCGCCGCCGTCTCCACCTTGGCCAGCGCCCGTTCGACGGCACCGCGGTCGGTGATACCCGGGGTCTCGGCGATCGTGCGCAGGGCGACGACCAGCGCCAGCGCCTCTTCCGCGGTCAGCCGTAGCGGGCGGGACATGCCGGCGTCGAAGGTCACGCTGATCGTGTCGCCGTCGAAGGACAGGTCGATCAGGTCGCCCGGGCTGTGGCCGGGCAGGCCGCACATCCAGAGCAGCTCGAGATCGCGCCGCAGCTGCGCCTCGCTGACATCGAAGTCGTGGGCGGCGTCGGCCAGCCGGATTCCCGGGCGGGCGAGCAGGTACGGAACGAGCGCGAGCAGGCGCGGCATGCGATCCGCTGCGCCGGTCACGAGTGCGCCTCCGCCACGGCACCGGCACTGATCGTGAGCAGCGCCCTGACCTGGTCCACGAGTTCCGGTGGATCGAGCGCGGTGACGCTGGCGCCGGCCGAGGCGACGACACGGGCGAGCCAGTCCACGTCGGTGTAGTCGATGGAGAGCTCGTCCGGCGGTGTCCCCGGCTGCGCGGGTCGGGCCATGCGCCGCAGCCGCCCCGCTCCGGACCCGATGACGCGCACCCGAGCGATGGAGATGTGGTCGGGATCCCGGCCACGGACGTGAGCCAGCAGGTCCACGCCGTCCGGGCGCTGAACGGCGCCGACCGGACCCACCGCGCGCACGGTGCCGGCCAGCCGCGACAGGCGGAAGCTGCGGGTGGCACCGCGTCCCCGATCCAGCCCCACCACGTACCACCGCCCGTGCCAGGACAGCACACCCCACGGCTCGACGGTTCTGGACTCGACGACGTCCGAGCCGGACTTGCGGTAGTCGAAGGTGACCGCGCGCTGCTCGCGGACGGCCTCCAGCATGGTCGACAGCCCCGGCTCTCCCCCGTCGACATAGGGAAGGGAACCCGGTGCCGCGTAGTCGTCGACGTCCACTCCGCCGGCACGCAGCTTCAGCAGCGCGGTCCGGGCGGCGGTCCCGAGCGTGGCCGACTGCCACAGCCGGGAAGCCAGGCCCACGGCGGCTGCCTCGGCCGGGTCGAACTCGATCGGCGGGAGCTCGTAGTCGCGCCGGGCGATGCGGTAGCCGTCCTCGTTGTCGAACATGCTGGTGCGACCGGTCTCGAGCGGGATGCCGAGGTCACGCAGCTCTGCCTTGTCGCGCTCGAACATCCGCTTGAACGCCTCGTCGGCGCGGGGCGAGCCGTCGTCGGGCTCGTAGCCGGGGACGGCCCGGCGGATCTGCTCCGCGGTGAGGTACTGGCGCGTCGAGAGCAGGCACAGCACCAGATTGATCATGCGTTCCGCGCGCCGGGCTGCCATGTCCTCGAACGTAATGCCTCGGCCGCCGGTGGCGGCGGCGGCTCGCTTGGCGGGTCGTCGGGGCACGCGTCGATCATGGACCATGTGTCCAGTCGGTTGCACCTGAGCGCGGTACCCGGGCGGGCCCGGCGGCGGCCACTAAGGTGTGGCGGGTGATCCGATGGCGGGCCGGCGACGTGACGGCCGTCATCGACGAATGGACCGGCGTGCGCCAGGTCCGCGTGGACCTCGGCGACGGCGAGGACGTCTCGGCGCTGGCCTACGTGGCCCTGGTCGGCACCCCGGAGCCGGGCGACCGGGTCCTGCTGAACACCACGGCGCTGGCCCAGGGACTGGGGACCGGGGGTCACGCACTCGTCGTGGCACTGCCCGACCGGCTGCCTGCCGATCCCGTCGCCCCGGGGCACCTGGTCAAGGCCCGTTACACGCCGATGCAGGTGTCGGTCGTGGGCGTCGACGACCAGGAGTCGCCGCACCACGCCCTCATCGCCGGCGCCCGCTCGATCGACGGCATGCCCGTGGTGGTCGCGGACCTGCACTCGGCGCTGCCGGCCGTGATCGCGGGGATCCGCGTCGACGCGCCGGACGCACGCATCGCCTACGTCCTCACCGACGGTGGCGCGCTGCCGCTCTGGTTCTCCCGGACCGTGGCACTGCTGGGCGACCTGCTGTGCGGCACGGTCTCCACCGGGCAGTCGTTCGGCGGCACGGTGGAGTCGGTGACGGTGCACACCGGACTGCTGGCGGCCCGGCACGTGCTGGGCGCCGACATCGCCGTGGTGGCGCAGGGCCCCGGCAACCTGGGCACCGGCACGCCGTGGGGGTTCTCCGGCGTGGTCGCGGGCGAGGTGGTCAACGCGGTCGCCGTCCTGGGCGGGCGCGCCGTCGGTGCGCTGCGGATCTCCGATGCCGACTCCCGCTCCCGCCACCGCGGGGTGTCCCATCACTCGCTGACGGCTTTCGGGCGGGTCGCTCTCGCCCCCGTCGACCTGGTCATCCCCGCCGGCCTGGAGCCGCACCTGCTCGCGGCGGTGGTGGCCGAACTGGCCCGCGACGCGGCTCATCAGCCCACGGTGACCGTCCCCGTCGACGGGCTCGACGCGGCCCTCCGCGCGCTCCCCGTCAGCCTGTCGACGATGGGCCGCGGGCTCGACGCGGACTACGCGTACTTCCTCGCCGCCGCGGCAGCGGGCCGGCACGCGGCTGCCCTCCTGGACGTCCCCGAGCCGGAAGGCGCGCGATGAGCGAGATGCTGCTCGTGCGCCACGGGCAGACGGAATGGAACCGCCTCGGGCGCCTGCAGGGCCGTGAGGACATCCCGCTCAACGAGCTCGGCTGGGCCCAGGCCCGGGCCGCGGCGGACACCCTGGCCGACGAGGTCGAGCAGGCCCGCCGGCCGGACCCTGCCGGCGCGGTGGACTGGTGCCGGATCGTGACGAGTCCGCTGAGCCGGGCCCGGGACACGGCCACCGTGCTGAGCGACCGGCTCGGCCTGGCGCCGCCCCAGACCGCGGACGACCTCGTGGAGCGGTCCTTCGGCATCGCCGCCGGCCTCGACGCCGAGGAGTACCGGCGCCTGCGCGCGCACACCGATGTCGGTCTGGAACCGCGGTCGGCGGTCTGGGCGCGGGTAGCTCCGGTCCTGACGGCGCTGGTCCTCGCCGACGGTGGCCCGGTCGTGGTGATCACGCACGGCAGCGTCATCACGACCGTGCTGCGGGCGCTGTCGCACGGGGCCGTCCCGCAGCCCGGCCTGAACATGGGCAACCTGAGCGCGAGCCTGGTGCACCCGGAAGCCGAGCTGCCTCCGGTCGGGTGGCGGATCGGCTACCACAACCGCGATCTGACCGTCGCCGGACGCGCGGTCGGCCCACCGACCTAGATCGTCTGGATGAGCTTCTCGACCCGCTCGTCCACACTGCGGAACGGGTCCTTGCACAGCACGGTGCGCTGGGCCTGGTCGTTGAGCTTGAGGTGCACCCAGTCGACGGTGAAGTCACGCCGGCGCTCCTGCGCACGGCGGATGAAGTCGCCCCGCAACTTCGCGCGGGTCGTCTGCGGCGGCACGTTCTTGGCCTCGAAGATGTCCAGGTCCCGTGACACCCGCTCCACCGCGCCCCGCTCCTGCAGCAGGTAGAACAGCCCGCGGCCGCGCCGGATGTCGTGGTAGGTGAGGTCCAGCTGGGCGACCCGCGGCGAGGACAGCGCGAGATCGTGCTTGGCGCGGTAGCGCTCGATCAGCTGGTACTTCGTCGCCCAGTCGATCTCACGGTCGATCAGGCTGAGATCGCCGGTCTCGATCGCGGTGAGCGTCCGGCCCCAGAGTTCGAGCACCCGCTGCGAGGTGGCGTTGAGCTCGACCTTGCCGGCGAAGTCGATCGCCCGGGTCAGGTAGTCGCGCTGGATCTCCAGGGCCGACGCGCTGCGCCCGGATGCCAGCTTCAACTGCTTGGTGCCGGTCAGGTCGTGCGCGATCTCGCGGATGGCCCGGATCGGGTTCTCGAGGGCGAGATCGCGGAACGGCATCCCCTCCTCGATCATCTGCAGGACGAGATCCGCGGAACCGACCTTGAGCAGCGTCGTGCACTCGTTCATGTTCGAGTCGCCGACGATCACGTGCAGGCGGCGGTAGCGCTCGGCGTCGGCGTGCGGCTCGTCGCGCGTGTTGATGATCGGCCGGCTGCGGGTGGTGGCGCTGGAGACGCCCTCCCAGATGTGCTCGGCGCGCTGGCTGAGACAGAAGATCGCGCCGCGCGGTGTCTGCAGCACCTTGCCGGCCCCGCAGATCAGTTGGCGGGTGACCAGGAACGGGATGAGCACCTCGGCGAGGCGGCTGAACTCCCCGCTCCGGCCGACGAGGTAGTTCTCGTGGCAACCGTAGGAGTTGCCGGCCGAGTCGGTGTTGTTCTTGAACAGGTAGATGTCCCCGGCGATGCCCTCGTCGTGCAGGCGTTTCTCGGCATCGATGAGCAGCCCCTCCAGGACCCGCTCCCCCGCCTTGTCGTGGGTGACCAGGGAGACCAGGTCGTCGCACTCGGGTGTGGCGTACTCCGGGTGGCTGCCGACGTCGAGGTACAGACGGGCACCGTTGCGCAGGAAGACGTTGCTGGAGCGCCCCCAGGACACGACCCTGCGGAACAGGTACCGCGCCACCTCGTCCGGGCTCAGCCGTCGCTGGCCGTGGAACGTGCACGTGACGCCGTACTCGTTCTCGATGCCGAAGATTCGTCGCTGCACGTGTCCCACCCTAGGTGCGTGTCGGTTGCCTGGTCCGGGCGGCGGGGTCGGCCGGCGCCTACTCCTCGGCGGGTGTGTCGGCGGGAGCGTCGGTCGCCGGGACCTCGGCCGGTTCGCCCGCAGCCGGTGCCGCCGGGAGTGCCGCCGTCAGGGCCGCACCGGTGATGCGCTTGAACAGCCGCTGCGTGCGGGTCCGATCCAGGACCGCGACCTCCAGCTGGGCGGCGGCGAGTTCGCGGGGTGCGCCACCCTCGCCCCCCACCGACCCGAGCGCCCGCACGGCGACGCCGATCGCGTCGCTGAGCGAGAGGCCGTCGGTGAACGTCTGCTTGAGCGAGGTCGTGAGCGCCTCCGCCTGGCCGCCCATCACGAGGAACTGCGGCTCGTCGGCGATCGTGCCGTCGTAGGACAGGCGGTAGATCTGGTCGTCAGCGGCTGTCGCCCCGACCTCGGCGACGCAGATCTCGACCTCGTACGGCTTCTGCTGCTCGGTGAAGATCGCGCCGAGGGTCTGGGCGTAGGCGTTGGCCAGCGACCGTGCCGGTGACGTCGCGGCGGTCGTAGGAGTAGCCGCGCAGGTCCGCCAGCCGGATCCCGGCCACCCGCAGGTTCTCGAACTCGTTGTACTTGCCGACGGCCGCGAAGCCGATCCGGTCGTAGATCTCGCTGACCTTGTGCAGGGCGGAGCTCGCGTTCTCGGCGACGAACAGGATGCCGTCGGCGTAGCGCAGGACCGCGACGCTGCGGCCGCGGGCGATGCCCTTGCGGGCGTACTCCGAGCGGTCGCGCATGATCTGCTCGGCCGAGGCGTAGAAGGGCATCGACATGGTCGGTCAGGCTCCGATCTCGGGCACGGGAGGGGTCGTCACGGGTCTCGGCACGGCGCTCACGAGCCGGGGCGGTCGGTGCGGTCGGCGATGACGGCCTGCACCGTGGCTTCGAGTTCGCTGTCGTCGACGCGGTCGGTGCCCGACGCGCTGGCCGTGCGCACGACCGGGTAGATCCGGCGCCGCACGTCCGGGCCGCCCGTCGCGGAGTCGTCGTCGGCGGCGTCGTAGAGAGCCTCGATGACGACGCGGACGGCTTCGGCGCGGGTCAGACCCGGGCGCCACAGCTTCTTCAAGCGAGCTCTTCGGCGAACACCGACCCGGAGCCGATGGAGTGGTAGTACTGCTCGGCGTAACGGCCACCGGTGACGTCGAAGCTGTAGATGCGTGCCGCGTCGGCCGGGTCGCTCGCGCCGACGTCGTAGCCGGCGAAGAGCGGGACGACCGCCAGGCCCTGCATCGCCGCGCCGAGATTGCCCCGGATCATCGTCGAGAGCCGGTTGGCCTTGCCCTCGAGCGTGAGCTGGGTGCCCTCGATCTTCTCGTAGTGCTCGAGCTCGACCTGGAACAGCCGCACGATCTCGATCGCGATCCCGGCCGTGCCGGCGATGCCGACGAGGCAGTACTCGTCCGACGCGAAGACCTTCTCGATGTCGCGCTGCGCGATGAGGTTGCCCATGGTCGCGCGCCGGTCACCGGCGAGCACCACGCCCTCGTCGTAGATGGCGGCGACGATCGTGGTGCCGTGCGGTGCCAGGTCGCCCCCACCCGCGGCTGCCGCGCGGTGGCCGGGCAGCAACTGCGGTGCCGCGGCCCCGAGGAACTCGTGGAAGGAGGACGAGCCGGGCATGGTCGCGAAGGTCAGCAGGCCGTGGTCGGTGCGGTGGTCTGACACCTACTGCCCACCCTTTTGCACGAAACCCCGGACGAACTCCTCGGAGTTGGACTCCAGCACCTCGTCGATGTCGTCGAGGATCGCGTCGACGTCTTCGGTCAGCTTCTCGTGCCGCTCGGCGACGTCGCTCTCGGCGACGGCCTCGACCTCGTCGGTCTGCTCCCGCTGACGACTCGTGCGCGCCTGTCCGCCACTGTCGTGTGTAGCCATCATCTGCTCCCTTGCACGGTGCCTGAATGCCGCAGCGACCCGCCGCACCTTCGACCTTAGTGGTAGTCACCGTCCGGAAAGCGGGCAACCGCGTTCCGTGGCGGCCGATTGTGGCCGGAACGTCAGTGTTCGCCGAGCAGTTCGGCGATGAGCTCCTGGGCGGTGGCGCACCGGTCGAGCAGGGCGCCGACGTGGATCTTGGTGCCGCGGGCCGGTTCGAGGGTGGGCACGCGCACGAGCGACTCGCGCCCGACATCGAAGATCACCGAATCCCAGGACGCGCCGGCGACCGAGGCGCCGTAGCGGCGCAGGCACTCGCCGCGGAAGTAGGCGCGCGTGTCCTCCGGCGGGCGCGTCATCGCGGCGCGGGTGAGTTCGGGATCGATCAGCGTCTGCATCGCGCCGCGGGCGACCAAGCGGTGATAGAGCCCCTTGTCCGGTCGGACGTCGGCGTACTGCAGATCGACCAGCTGCAGCGTCGAGGAGCTCCAGTCCAACCCGTCGCGATTGCGGTAGCCCTCGAGCAGGCGCAGTTTCGCCACCCAGTCGAGGGTGTCGGCCAGCGACATCGGATCGGTCTCGAGCGCCGACAGCACCGCCTCCCACCGGGCGAGCACGTCCACGGTCTGCGCGTCGGCGTCGGCCCCGAAGCGCTCGGCCACGAACTTGCGGGCGTGCTCGAAGTACTCGCCCTGCAGCTGGAGCGCGGTGAGCTTGCGCCCACTGGTGAGGGTGATCTGGTGGGTCAGGGTGGGGTCGTGGGAGACGGTGTGCAGCTCGTTCACCGACTCGGCGACGGTCAGGTCGCCGGGAAGGAACGACTCCTCGATCATCGCCAGCACCAGTGAGGTGGTGCCGACCTTGAGATAGGTCGAGATCTCCGACAGATTGGCGTCACCGATGATCACATGCAGCCGGCGGTACTTCTCGGCGTCGGCGTGCGGCTCGTCGCGGGTGTTGATGATGGGGCGCTTGAGCGTGGTCTCCAGCCCTACCTCGACCTCGAAGAAGTCCGCGCGCTGGCTCAGCTGGAAGCCCGGAGTGCGCCCGTCCTGCCCGAGCCCGACGCGCCCGGCGCCGCACACCACCTGACGCGACACGAAGAAGGGCGTGAGCAGCCGGACGATGTCGGAGAACGGGGTGGAGCGGCGCATGAGGTAGTTCTCGTGGGCGCCGTAGGACGCGCCCTTGTTGTCGGTGTTGTTCTTGTAGAGGTTGATCGTGTTGCCGCCGGGGAGCTGGGCGGCCCGGCGGGAGGCCTCGGCCATGACCAGCTCACCGGCCTTGTCCCAGCGCACCACGTCCAGCGGGGTCGTGACCTCCGGGGTGGAGAACTCCGGATGGGCGTGGTCGACGTACAGGCGCGCGCCGTTGGTGAGGATGATGTTGGCCATCCCGGCGTCTTCCTCGGCCTCTACGAACTCCGGGGCGACGTGGCGCCCCAGGTCGAAACCGCGGGCGTCGCGCAGGGGCGACTCCTCCTCGAAGTCCCACAGCGGACGGCGCGGGCGTCCCGACGGCAGTCCGGTCGCATACGCGTTGACGATCTGCGCGGAGAGCAGCATCGCGTTGGCACTCGGCTGGCCGGGCACGCTGATCCCGTACTCGATCTCGGTGCCCATCACGCGGGAAACGCTCATGACGTGAGGCTACGTGCCCACCGCGGGTGTGTGGTGGCCCGACGCGACACTAAAGTCGTCCAGACCATGGCGTCCCTCCCCCTCCACCTCGGTGAGTCGGTGTTCGCCGATGTCGACAGGCGGCTGGCCGATTCCGACGCCGAGCTGGAGGCCAGGTACCCGGGTGACTCCGGCGCCCGCCAGCCCGTGCACACCGTCTACGTCCCGGCCGACCGTTTCCACGCCGGCACGGTCGCGGAGTGGGGACGGCAGGCGCAGGACCTCATCACGGCGTACCTGCCGGACCCTGGGTCGCTCGCCGCGATCACGGGGATGTCGCCCGCGCTCGCCGCCGAGGTGCTGCCGCTGGTCGTCGCCAAGGTGGCTCGCGAGCCCGTGGAGGACCTGCGGATCGACTTCGAGGACGGCTACGGCCCGCACACCGACTCCGAGGAGGACGCCGCGGCCGTGGCGGCCGCGGGCGAACTGGTCTCCGCGCTGGCGGCGGGCAGCGCCCCGCCGTTCGTCGGGCTCCGCTTCAAGAGTCTCGAGGCGCGTACCCGACGCCGGGGACTGCGCACCCTCGACCTGTTCCTCGGCGTGCTGTGCGACGGGAGCGCGCTTCCCGACGGGCTGCGGATCACGCTGCCCAAGGTCACCTCCGTCGCCCAGGTCGAGGCGTTCGCCGCGATCTGCGCACGGCTGGAGGACGCGCTCGGACTGCCCGGGGGCAGCGTGGGCTTCGAGATCCAGGTGGAGACCCCGCAGGCGATCCTGTCCGCATCCGGGCACGCGGCGGTGGCTCCGATGCTGCACGCGGGCGAGGGGCGGGTGACCGGTCTGCACTACGGCACCTACGACTACAGCGCCGCCTGTGGCATCTCCGCGGCCCAGCAGAGCATGGACCACCCCGCTGCCGACCACGCCAAAGCGGTCATGCAGGTGGCGGCCGCGGGAACGGGCGTCCAGCTCAGCGACGGCTCCACCAACGTCCTCCCTGTCGGCGGGCAGGACGAGGTCGCGGCTGCCTGGGCACTGCACGCGGGGCTGGTGCGACGTTCCCTGGAACGCGGCTTCTACCAGGGGTGGGACCTTCACCCCGGCCAGCTGGTGACGCGGTACGCAGCCACCTATGCCTTCTACCGGGAGGGGATGCAGGCCGCGACCGAGCGCCTGCGCGCCTACCTCGGTCAGGTGGGCGGCGCGGTGCTGGACGAACCGGCCACGGCCCAGGCGATGGCGTCGCTCCTGGTGCGGGGGCTGCACAGCGGCGCGCTCACCGAGGCCGAGGTCGTCGCCCGGACCGGTGCATCGCGCGCCGAGCTCGACGGCCTCTACCGGCGTCGGGTGGGCTGAGCGCCTCGTGCACGTCCTTCTCTGCCCCGACAAGTTCAAGGGTTCGCTGACCGCCGTGCAGGTCGCGGCCCACCTCGCCGCGGGGCTCCGTTCGGTCGTGCCCCACATCCCGCTCGTCGAGGTGCCGATCGCCGACGGCGGGGACGGCACGGTCGACGCCGCGGTCACTGCCGGCTTCCGGCGGGTCCCGGTGACGGTGACCGGTCCCACCGGCGAACCGGTGACGACCAGCTACGCCCGCCAGGGTTCCCGGGCGGTGGTCGAGCTGGCGTCGGCCGCGGGTCTGTCGCTACTGGCCCCGGGCGCGCTCGATCCGCTCGGGGCGTCCAGCGAAGGGTTCGGCGAGGTCATCGCCGCCGCCCTGGACGCGGGGTGCCGGACCGTCGTGCTCGGCATCGGCGGCAGCGCGAGCACCGACGGTGGCGCGGGAATGCTCCAGGCACTGGGTTTCGCGCTCCGCGACCCGGCCGGCCGGCGGATCGCCCCGGGCGGGCGCGGGCTCGCCGGGGTGGCCACGCTCGACCGCTCCGGCTGCCATCCCGGGCTGGCCTCGGCGTCGTTCGTCGTGGCGTGCGACGTCGACAACCCGCTCATCGGCCCGACGGGCGCGGCGGCTGTCTACGGGCCGCAGAAGGGCGCGACGGCGGCGGACGTGCTGTTCCTGGATTCGGCACTGCAAGGGTGGGCCGACGTCGTCGCCGGGGTGACCGGCCGGGACGTGTCCGGTGCCGCCGGAGCAGGTGCGGCGGGCGGGGTCGGCTTCGCGGCCGTGGCGCTGCTGGGCGCACGGCTGGTGCCGGGCATCGAGCTGATGCTGGACCTCGTCGGCTTCCGTGCCCACCTGGCGGGGTGCCGGCTGGTCATCACCGGCGAGGGCGCGCTCGACGAGCAGACCCTGGCCGGAAAGGCGCCGGCCGGCGTCGCTGCGGCCGCCCGTCGGGTCGGGCTCACGACACTCGCCGTGACCGGCCACAACGACCTCACCCCGGCGCAACTGCGGGCTGCGGGCATCAGCGGCGCCTACGCACTCACCGATCTCGAACCGGATGTCGCCAGGTGCATGGCCGGCGCGGGGCCGCTGCTGGAACGGGCTGCCGCGGCTCTCGCCCACGACTGGCTCTGAGGCCGCTCACAGCAGCAGCTTCGCGATCGCCGCCAACCCGACGACGACGATCAGGGCGCGCAGAGCGACGGGCGGCAGGCGCCGGCCGATCCGGGCACCGATCACGCCGCCGATGACCGCGCCGGCCGCGACCAGACCGGCCGCGGCCCAGTCGATGTGCGCGGTGAACAGGAACACGATCGCGGCGACGAAGTTCACAGCCATCGCCAGGACGTTCTTCACGGCGTTGATGCGCTGGAGCGTCTCGTCCAGCAGCACCCCCATTATGGCCAGCAGCAACACACCCTGGGCAGCCCCGAAGTAACCGCCGTAGATCCCGGTCCCGAGCACGAGCACCCACAGCAGCGGGGTGACCGCCGTGCGGCTGCCGTCGGTTCCGGCCGACAGCCGGGCGGCCAGGCGCGGCTGCACGACCACCAGCACCAGGGCGAGCAGGATCAGCACCGGGACGATGGCCTTGAACGCCGACGCCGGCAATGTCAGCAGCAGGACGGCACCGACCGCCCCGCCGATCATCGACGCCACCGCGAGAGTCATCACCCGGCGCCGCTGTCCGGCCAGTTCCCGCCGGTACCCGATGACCCCGGACAGGGAGCCCGGGACCAGCCCGAGCGTGTTCGAGACGTTCGCGGTCACGGGCGGTATGCCCACCGCCAGCAGCACCGGGAACGTGATCAGGGTGCCGGATCCGACGACGGTGTTGATCGTCCCTGCGCCCATGCCGGCCACGAAGACCGCAAGCGCCTGCCAGGTGTTCATCGCGTGGCCGGACCCGGGTCAGCCGTCGGACCGGCGTGGCCGCCGACCTGCGGCCGCGCTCAGAGGTACTGGCCGGTGTTGCTCGCGGTGTCGATGGCGCGCCCCGCCTCGGCGCCCTTGCCGGAGATCAGCGTCCGGATGTAGACGATCCGCTCGCCCTTCTTGCCCGAGATCCGCGCCCAGTCGTCGGGGTTGGTGGTGTTCGGCAGGTCCTCGTTCTCGCGGAACTCGTCGACACAGGCCGCCAGCAGGTGCTGCATCCGGATGCCGCGCTGGGCATTGGTCAGCAGGTCCTTGATGGCCATCTTCTTCGCCCGGTCCACGATGTTCTGGATCATGGCGCCGGAGTTGAAGTCCTTGAAGTAGAGGGTTTCCTTGTCACCGTTGGCGTAGGTGACCTCCAGGAAGCGGTTCTCCTCGCTCTCGGTGTACATCCGCTCGACGGTGTTCTGGATCATGCCGGCCACGGTGTCCTCGCGACTGCCGCCGTGCTCGGCCAGGTCGTCGACGTGGATCGGCAGCGACGTGGTGATGTACTTGCCGAAGATGTCCCGCGCGGCCTCGGCGTCCGGCCGCTCGATCTTGATCTTCACGTCCAGCCGTCCGGGCCGCAGGATCGCGGGGTCGATCATGTCCTCGCGGTTGGACGCGCCGATGACGATGACGTTCTCGAGTCCCTCGACGCCGTCGATCTCGCTGAGCAGCTGCGGGACGATCGTGTTCTCGACATCGGAGCTCACGCCCGAACCGCGGGTGCGGAAGATCGAATCCATCTCGTCGAAGAAGACGATGACCGGCGTGCCCTCGCTCGCCTTCTCCCGTGCGCGCTGGAAGACCAACCGGATGTGCCGCTCGGTCTCGCCGACGAACTTGTTCAGCAGCTCGGGGCCCTTGATGTTGAGGAAGAAGGACCGGCCCGCGTCCTCGCCGCGGACCTTGGCGACCTGCTTGGCCAGCGAGTTCGCGACCGCCTTGGCGATGAGCGTCTTGCCGCAGCCGGGCGGGCCGTACAGGAGGATCCCCTTCGGCGGGCGCAGTTCGTGCTCGAGGAACAGGTCCGCATGCAGGAACGGCAGCTCGACGGCGTCGCGGATCTGCTCGATCTGGCGGGACAGGCCGCCGATGTCGCTGTAGTCGATGTCGGGGACCTCTTCGAGGACGAGTTCCTCGACCTCGCTCTTCGGGACGCGCTCGTAGGCATAGCTGCTGCGCGGTTCCATCAGCAACGAGTCGCCGGCGCGCAACGGCGCCTCGCGCAGGAGTTCGGCGAGGTGGACGACGCGCTCCTCGTCGGTGTGCCCGATGACGAGGGCCCGGTCACCGCCTTCCAGGACCTCCTTGAGCATGACGACCTCGCCGGCGCGCTCGAACCCGCGCGCGGCGACCACGTTCATGGCCTCGTTGAGCATGACCTCCTGGCCCTTGCGCAGGTCCTCGACCGTGACGTCGGGCGACACGGCCACCCGCAGCTTGCGACCGCCCGTGAAGATGTCCACCGTGCCGTCGTCGAAGAGGTCGAGGAACACGCCGTAGCCGCTCGGCGGCTGCCCGAGCCGGTCGACCTCCTCCTTCAGTGCGAGGAGCTGCTCGCGGGCATCGCGCAGGGTCGCGGTGAGGCGCTCGTTGCGGTCACTGAGCGACGCGGCACGTCCCTGGGCCTCGGCCAGGCGCTCCTCGAGGATCCGCAGGTGCCGCGGAGACTCCGCCAACCGGGCGCGCAACAGGTCGATCTCCTGCTCCAGCTGTTCGGCTCGCGCCGCTGCGCCGCCTTTGCCGGAAAAGTCCGCAGGCTCGTTGCGGGACCGTTGATCATCGCTCTGTTCGGCCATGTGGCGACCCTTTCGACGAAAGATGGGACCCCAAAGTCGTCTCGTGAACCACCCTACACAGCGGGCATTGCCCTGGTCGGCCAAGTAGCCTGATCGACGTGAGCGAACCATTGACAGTCTGGATCGACCAGGACGAATGCACCGGTGACGGTCTGTGCGTCCAGTACGCCCCCGAGGTCTTCGAGTTCGACGTCGACGGCCTCGCCTACGTCAAGAGCCCTGGAGGAGAACTGATGACCGCGACCGGAGCACGGGTGGACGTCCCGGCGTCACTGCGCCTCGACGTGCTCGACTCCGCCAAGGAATGCCCCGGGACGTGCATCCACGTCGTCCGGGCCGAGGACGGCGTCGAGGTGGCGGGCCCGCTCTCATGATCAATCGTCGCGCGTTCCTGACCGTCCTGGGCAGCGGAGCCGTTCTCGGCGCCGCTGCCGCCTGCACGAAGGCTTCCACCGCATCGGCTCCGGCCACCGTCACCGTCACCGAGAGCGCCACGCCGACGCCGACCACCTCGACGAGCCCGTCGGCCACCGTCACGACGCCCAAGCCGACTCCCACGCCCACCAAGCTCGGTGCGCCCGTCAGCGTCAACTCCGTCGAGGGCGACGGCATCACCTACGGCGTCGGAATGCCGATCATCATCAGGTTCGGCCGCTCCCCCACGAGCAAGGCCGCCTTCGAGAAGGTCGCTGTCGTCACCCAGAACGGCAAGCCGGTCGACGGTGCCTGGTACTGGGAGAAGCCGTTCGCGGACTCGCCTGTGCAGGCGCACTACCGGCCGAAGAACTTCTGGGCGGCCTACTCGAAGATCCATGTCGGACTGCCGCTCAAGGGGGTCAGCGCCGGCAAGGGACTCTCGTTCGCCAACGACCTGACACTCGACTACTCCATCGGCGCCTACAACTACGCGTCGGTGGACTCCCGATCGCTGGTCATGACCGTGTACCGCGACGGCAAGGTGATCAAGCGGATCCCCGTGTCCCTCGGCGCGGGCAAGACGCCGACGTTCTCGGGCACGAAGGTCATCATGCAGATGGACAACCCGGTCCGGATGATCGGGCCGGGCTACAACGAACTCGTGAACTGGTCCTGCCGGCTGACCAACAGCGGCGAGTACGTCCACGCCGCGCCGTGGAACTCGCGCATCGGCCAGGTGAGCACGTCCAACGGCTGCACGAACCTCTCGACCGCCGACGCGGAGTGGTTCTACAAGAACCACCGGATCGGTGACGTCGTGGAGTACCCCACCACGGACGGCTCGCCGATGCCGTCGTGGGACGGCTACGGCGACTGGAACCTCTCCTGGGCGCAGTGGCAGGCCGGTGGGCTGTCGCTCGCCTGAGCTCCGCACATCCGCTGGGGCGGCGAGCGTGGCTCGGTGAGTCGATTACTCGCTGCTCTTGGCCGGCCGTCGCTGACGGGTGGGTGACACGACGCCCGGTGCGAGCCGGCGCGCGCTTATCAGGAACGCGGTGTGCCCGATCATGCGGTGTTCCGGGCGCACGGCGAGCCCGACGACGTGCCAGCCGCGGACCATCGACTCCCACGCGTTGGGCTCGGTGTAGCAGGTCAGGGCGCGGAGAGCCTCGACCAGGCGTGACATCTGGGTCGTCGAGGCGACGTACCCGATGAGCACGCCACCGGGACGCAGCGCCGCGGTGACGGTGTCCAGCACGTCCCAGGGCGAGAGCATGTCGAGCACCACGCGGTCGACCTGCTCGTCGGCGGGGTGCTCGAGGACGTCCTTGTCGCGCAGGGACCAGTTCTCCGGCACCGTCCCGAAGAAGTTGGTCACGTTGGCGACCGCAACCGTGCTGTGCTCCAGCCGGTTCTCGTAGGAGATGACCGTCCCGGACGGCCCGACCGCGCGCAGCAGCGAGCACGTCAGCGCGCCGGACCCGGCGCCGGCCTCCAGCACCCGGGCGCCGGGATACATGTCCCCCAGCGAGACGATCTGGGCGGAGTCCTTCGGGTAGATCACGGCCGCCCCGCGCGGCATGGACAGCACGTAGTCGGCGAGCAGTGGGCGCAGGGCCAGGTACTGCGTGTTCCCGGTCGAGGACACCACGCTGCCTTCGGGGATGCCGATGAGGGCGTCGTGGTCGATGGCTCCGCGGTGGGTGTGGAACTGCTTGCCGACGGTGAGCGTGACGGTGTGCAGCCTGCCCTTCGGATCGGTCAGCTGGACCCGGTCGCCTTCGGCGAACAGGGTGGGGTCGGTCATGTCATGGCTCCGTGGGGATCGCGCGCCTGCACCAGTGCGGCGCGCAGGTCGCGGGCGGTCAGGACACCCAGCGGGTGCCCGAGTTCGTCGACGACGAGGTGTTCGGAGGCGGGGTGGTCGCCGACGGCGCGCAGCAGGTCCGTGCCGGTGAGCCCGACGGCCAGCGTAGTGGCGGCGTCGATGGGCGCGGCGAGGGCTCCTACCGGCGTCCACGGGTGCTCGTCGGCCGGGAGCGCCTCGACCTGTGCCTCGGCGACGATGGCTCGCGGTGTTGCGCCCGCGTCGACGACGACGATCGCGCGGGATCCCGACTGCCAGAGGCGCCGGAGCGCCTCCGCGACCGAGGTCTCCGCCGGCACCCAGATGGCCGGGCGTACCAGGTCGGCCAGGCGAAGGAGCGGCAGGCTCCCGCTCACGCGGGCGGCGGTGAGGCTCTGCGACGCGCCGATCCAGAGGAACGCCCCCATCGCGGCCGTGATCAGGGCACTCACGATGCCCCAGCCACCGCGTTGCACGAACAGCCCGGAGACGGCCACGCCGAGGGCGAGCACCCGCCCGGCCCAGGCGGCGATCCGGGTGGCGCGCACCCGCGACCTGGAACCGGCCCAGATGACGGCCCGCAGGGCACGCCCTCCGTCCAGGGGCAGCCCGGGCAGCGCGTTGAACACCGCGATGATGAGGTTGCTCCAGATCAGCACCTCGAGCTCGACCGCGATCGCGGTACCGCGGGTCGTGGCCAGGGAGCCGAGCCACGCCAGACCGGCGATGGCCGCGGACGTGAGCGGTCCGGCCACCGAGATGGCGAACTCCTGACGAGCGCGCTCGGGCTCCGGTTCGATCTCGGTGATGCCGCCGATGAGGAAGATCGACACCCGGCGGACGCTCAGCCCGAGCAACAGGGCCGCGGCGACGTGGCCGAGCTCGTGGACCAGGACACAGACGGCGGACAAGATCGCGAACGCCAGCGCGAGCAGGTACGGCGTCGCGCCGCTCGCGCCGGTCACCGATGTCCGGAAGAGATCGGCGAAGAAGACGGTGATGAACGCCGTGATGAGCAGCCACGACGGTGAGACGTAGAGCGGTACGCCGAAGAACGACCCGATCCTCACAGTTCCGCGGGGAAGGTCGCTTCCCGCGCCCCTGGATTGATCGCTCACACCGGTCGATGCTACGCATCGCACGCGTCCACCCTGCCGCGCTGCGTCCTCGGGCACCTGCGGCATCGGCGAGGGAAGAAATCACGGGGTCAGGCCCTACTCTGGTCCGGGTGGCCAGGCATGCCCGCCCCGAGGCGGTCGAACGGGGTGCCGTCCAGCCTCTGCCGCGCCATGCGGCCGAGGCGCCGCTGTCCACGCCGTGGTGGCGGGTCGCCGAGCCCGTCGAGGGCCGCAACGGGACCGCCAACGGGGATACCGGCGGACCGTCGAGGCATCTGAGCGAGATGGCGACGTCCCTGTCGGTGCCCCCGTCCCTGGTGCCGGCGGAGACCGACCCCGTCGTTGCCGAACCGGTCGTCGCGGAAGCGGTCGGTGCCGAACCGGTCGTCGCGGAAGCGGTCGGTGCCGAACCGGTCGTCGCGGAAGCTGCCGATTCCGAGCCGGAGACTGCTGAGTCTCCTGCTTCGGAGGACGGGGATTCCACCGGACCGCTGTACCTGAGGATGCTGGTCCCGCCGAACGCGCCGGCTGCTCCCGCAGTGGATCTGGACACCACGATGGTGTTCGCCCGGCCGGTCTTCGCCCCTGGTGAGCTCGAGGCCGAGGTGATCCACCCGGACGTGCTCGACCCGCTCGTCCCGCATCACTTGGACGCGGCCGCGCTCAGCACGGTGGCACCCGGCGACACCGTCGACGCCGACGTCATCGACACCGACGCCTTCGAGGCCGCCGAGGCCCCGAGTGTCGGCGCGATGGACACGCGGGACGAGGTGGCCGCAGCCACCACCGAGACCGACGACCCGCCGATCTGGCGACCGGCGCGGCCGCGCTCGCTGACGGAGCCGACCGCGACGCCACGCGTCCTGCCCTCGCCCGGCCCCTCTCCGCGGGTGCGACCGCGGCGCCGCCGTCGCCGTCGGGCGCCACTGCCGTCGTGGGCGGTCTGGGCCGTGATGCTGTCCGTCGCGATCCTGCTCGCGGTGGGAATCCGCACTTTCCTGCTGCAGTCCTTCTGGATCCCGTCGTCGTCGATGGAGCCCACCCTGCACGGGTGCAGCGGGTGCAACAACGACCACGTCCTCGTCGCCAAGCTCGCCTACCGTCTGCACCCGATCCATCGCGGTGACGTCGTCGTCTTCAGCCGCCCGCCGGCCCTGGCCGCGACGGACGAGGACAAGTACCTGATCAAGCGCGTCATCGGGCTGCCCGGCGACGTCGTCAGCGGTCACGACGGCAGGGTCTGGATCGGAAACCAGGCGCTGACGGAGTCCTACGTCAACCCGGCGTGTGCGGGAACCGCTACGTTCCCGGCCGAGACCGTCCCCGCAAACATGATCTTCGTGATGGGCGACAACCGGTGCGGCTCGCTCGACAGCCGCTCGTTCGGACCGATCTCGGAATCCAGCGTCGTGGGACGGGCCTTCGTCATCGTCTGGCCGTTGGGCCGGCTGCACTGGCTGTGAGGCGCTGCGGCTGCCCGGAATTGTCGGTGGCCCGGCCTACAGTCGATTCATGACGCAGATCAGCACGGCGACCGACGTGGAGGCCGGTGGCCCACCGGTCGAGGACACGGTGGGGTCGCTGTCGCCGTCCCGGGCCGCGGACTTCAAGACGTGTCCGCTGCTCTACCGCTTCCGCACCATCGACCGGCTGCCCGAACGTCCCTCCAGTGCCGCGACGCGGGGCACCATCGTCCACGCCGTCCTGGAGCGGCTCTTCGATCTCCCGGCCCCCGAGCGCACCCCGTCCGCGGCCACCGACCTCGTCGAACCGGAGTGGCAGCGCCTGCGGGCCGAGGAGCCCGGGGTCGACGCGCTCTTCCCCCAGGGAGTCGACTCCGCCGAGGCGGCCGCGTGGCTGGAGTCCGCCCGCGAGCTGGTCCGCACCTACTTCACGCTGGAGGACCCCACCCGGCTCGAACCGGCTGCCAGGGAGGAGCGGGTCGAGGTCGTGCTCGACGGCCTGCGCCTGCGCGGGTACGTCGACCGCCTCGACGTCTCCCCCGCCGGTGACATCCGCGTCGTCGACTACAAGACCGGCGCGACCCCCCGCGAGGCGTTCGAGGCCAAGGCGTTGTTCCAGATGAAGTTCTATGCGCTCGTCCTGTGGCGCGACCGCGGTGTCGTCCCGCGCCAGCTCCGGCTGATCTATCTCGCCGACGCGGACACGCTCACCTACGAGCCCGACGCGGACGAGCTGGTCCGGTTCGAGCGCACCGTCCAGGCGATCTGGTCGGCCATCAGCAAGGCGACCGAGGAGCAGGATTTCCGTCCCAACCCGTCCCGCTTGTGCGACTGGTGCGACCACCACGCCTTCTGCCCTGCCCAGGGCGGCACACTCCCACCGTTCCCCGCCGAGGCTCTCGCCGCGACGGCGCGCGACCGGCGCGTGGTGACTGCCGTGGATCCGAGCGCCGACCCGGTCGCCGCGCACGCTCTTGATCCCCTCGACGCCCCTGGTTACGTTGTCTGAACAGGTCTGAACAGGCTTGGACAGGCTGCGTGAGGAGAGGCAATGACGACGACCAAGGGCGACAGCACGCTCGACGCCACCGCACTCCGGGTCGAGGCGAACGGGCTGAACGTGATCAGCGACGCGGAACGCAAGGGCAGTCCTCGAGACCTGTTCTGGCCGTGGTTCGGCGCCAACGTCTCCGTCCTCGGCCTCAGCTACGGAGCGTTCGTCCTCGGATTCGGTGTGTCGTTCTGGCAGGCACTCGTCGCCGGCGTGATCGGCATCGTCATCTCGTTCCTGTTCTGCGGCTTCATCGCCGTCGCCGGTAAGCGCGGGTCGGCGCCGACGATGGTCCTGAGCCGGGCCGCCTTCGGGATCCGCGGCAACCGGCTGCCGTCGGCGCTCTCCTGGCTGCTCACCGTCGGCTGGGAGACAGCCCTGACCGCACTGGCCACGCTGGCCACGGCCACCGTGTTCACCCGTCTGGGGTGGGGTGGCGGCACGTCCACCAAGGTGATCGCCCTGGTGATCGTCGCCGTCCTCATCGTCGGGGGCGGCGTGGTGGGGTTCGACCTGATCATGCGGATGCAGGCCGTCATCACCGTGATCACCGGCGTCCTGACGGTCGTGTACATCGTTCTTGTCGCCCACCACATCCATTGGCACACCGTGTCGGCGCTGCCCTCGGGATCGACGCAGTCCTTCATCGGCGCGCTGATCTTCATGATGACCGGCTTCGGGTTGGGCTGGGTCAACGCCGCCGCCGACTACTCGCGCTACCTGCCGCGGCGCTCCTCCAGCGCGGGCGTGATCTGGTGGACGACGTTCGGCTCGGCCGTCGCCCCGGTCATCCTGCTCGTCTTCGGGTTGCTGCTCGCCGGATCCTCGACGCAGCTGTCCACCGCGATCGCCGGCGACCCGATCGGCGCGCTCACCACCGAACTCCCCACGTGGTTCCTCGTCCCCTTCGCGATCGTCGCGGTGCTCGGGCTCGTCGGCGGTGCCGTGCTGGACATCTACTCCTCCGGGCTGGCGTTGCTCGCCGCCGGCCTTCGGGTCCCGCGCTTCGCTGCGGCCTTCGTCGACGGCGTGATCATGGTGATCGGCACGGTCTACATCGTCTTCATCTCCAAGAACTTCCTCGCGCAGTTCGAGGGCGTCCTCATCACGCTGGGTGTCCCGATCGCCGCCTGGTGTGGAGTCATGCTCGCCGACGTCGCCCTGCGCCGCCGCGATTACGCCGAGGCGGATCTCTACCGCCGGGCCGGGCGCTACGGCGACGTCCGCGTCCTTCCGATCGCGTTGGTCGTGGTCGGGACCGCGCTGGGGTGGGGGCTGGTCACGAACTCTGCCGCGAGCTGGCTGACCTGGCAGGGATACCTGCTGAGCCCGTTCGGGCTCGGCGGGAAGACGGGCTCCTGGGCCTACGCGAACCTCGGCGTGCTGGTCGCGTTGGTCCTCGCCTTCGTCGTCACCTGGATCGAGAGCAGTCGCAGCATCCGGGCGCAGGAGGCGATCCCGCTCGAACCCGTGGCTGAGACGGCGGCGTGACGGTGTCCGCTGGGGAATCCGGCCGGCGGACCTGGCTCGTCGTGATCGACATGCAGCGGATCTTCAGTGATGCGGATAGCCCGTGGGCGACGCCCGGCTTCGGTGATCTGATCGACCCGATCACCCATCTCGCCGACGCGTTCGCGGGCCGAACCGTCGTCACCCGTTTCCTGGCGCCCGTCGAACCCGAGGGGGCGTGGCGGGCGTACTACGCCGACTGGCCGTTCGCTCTGCAGCCGGCGGACTCCCCGGCCTACCAGCTCGTCCCGGAACTGGCGGAGGTGACCGCCACGGCGGTGACCGTCGATGCCACGACGTTCGGCAAATGGACACCGCAGATGGCTGCGCTGATCCGGACCGGTGACCGGATGGTGATCTGCGGGGTGTCGACCGACTGCTGCGTCCTGTCGACCGTCCTGGCCGCTGCCGATGCCGGCGTCGAGGTGGTCGTGGTCGCCGATGCCTGCGCGGGGGTCAGTGACGACACGCATCGCGACGCCCTCGCCGTGATGGGCCTCTACGCGCCGCTCGTGCGCGTGGCCACGGTCAGCGACGTGCTGGCCGAGGAGACCGGCGGCCCCGGATGAGCGCCGCGGTGGAGCTCAAGCACGAGCGCATCGCCGCTGTGCTGGCGACGGAGATCCGCGCCGGGCGCGTCGAGCGGGGAAGCCGGTTGCCGGGTGAGACCGTCCTTGCGCGCCGCTTCGCCGTCAGCCGGAACACGGTTCGGTCCGCGCTCGCCGAACTCAGCGACGCAGGACTCATCGCCACCCGCACCGGGAAGGGCTCCTACGTCTGCTTCGACGGTCAGGTGCTGGACGGCCACCTCGGCTGGGCCCGAGCGCTGGCCGAGCACGGCGCCGCGGTGGCGGTCCGGGTGCTCGGCATCTCGGCCCGCACGGACCCCGCCCTCGCCGCGCGCCTCGGGCTGGTCGAGGACCGGTTCATCGTGGTGCGGCGCGTGCGGGAACTCTCCGATGCAACCGCCGTGTCCTACGAGCGCAGCCTCCTGCCCTGCCTGCCCGAGCTCTCGCACCTCCCCCTGGACGGTCTCGTCGACGATTCGCTCACGCTCACCCTTGCCCGCGCCGGCCTCTACGGCGCACACGGGACCCAACAGGTGCGGCGCCAAGCCGCTCTCCGCCCGGGACGCGCACATCCTGCACCGGCAGAAGGGTGAGTGGTTCCTGGCGGTCGAGCGCACCACCTGGGCCGCCACCGGCGATTTCGTCGAGCACGTCGAGAGCCTGCTCGATCCGCGTCATTTCCAGGTGCGCGCGGCATGGAGTCACTGACCGCCTCGGGTGACCGTGCCCGAGCCACGTTGTACGGCCTGGCGATCGGCGACGCGCTCGGCATGCCCACCCAGTCCCTGCCGCGATCGCTCATCACGGCCCGATACGGCCCGCTGGTCGCCGGCTTCGAGGCCGCGGCCGAGGATCATCCGCTCGCCGCCGGGCTGCCGGCAGGGTCGGTGACCGACGACACGGAGCAGGCGCTCGTGCTCGCGCGGTTGCTGATCGAGGGCGGTGGCCGGGTGACGTCAGCGGATCTTGCCCGGCGGCTCGTCGAGTGGGAGGACACGATGCGCGCACGGGGGTCCTCGGACCTGCTGGGCCCGTCGACGTCCCGGGCGCTGGCCGACCTGACGGCCGGCGCGGACCCGGACTCGGCGGGCCGTTTCGGAACGACCAACGGCGCCGCGATGCGCATCGCACCGGTGGGGATCATCGCGCCCTCCTCGGATCCGGGGGGCTTGGTCGACCTCGTCGTGAGTGCCAGTTCGGTCACCCACAACACCGGGCTGGCCCTGGCCGGGGCGTCGGCCGTGGCCGCGGCGATCAGCGCCGGTATCGACGGCGCCGGAGTGGCCCAGGCGGTCGCCGGCGCGATCGAGGCCGCCGGGATCGCGGCGTCACGCGGGCACTGGGTTGCCGGCGCGGACGTGTCCGCGCGCATCGCCTGGGCCGTGGATCTCGTCCGCGGGCGGGACGTGAACGGTGTCATCGACGTCGTCTACAGCCTCGTCGGGACCAGCCTGGCCAGCCAGGAATCGGTCCCGGCCGCGTGCGCCATCCTCTCGGCCTTCGGTGACGACCCGTGGCTGGCGTGCCGGGTGGGCGCGTCGGTGGGCGGCGACTGCGACACCATCGCGGCGATGGCCGGTGCGATGGCCGGAGCGTGCCACGGTCTGGGCGCCTTCCCGCCGCACGCGCTCGCGACCGTTGCCGCGGTGAACGACCTCGACCTGGAGCAGGTCGCCGACAGCCTCCTCCGCCTGCGCGGCACACCGTGACCGGCCGCCTGCTGTACCTCGGCAACGTCGTCGTGGACGTCGTGCTGACCGTCCCCGCGCTGCCGGAACGCGGCGCGGACGTGCTCGCGACCAGCACGACCATGGCTCCCGGGGGCGGCGTCAACGTGATGGTGGCCGCGGCGCGGCAGGGGGTGGCGACGCTGTACGGCGGCGCACTCGGCACCGGCCCCCTCGCGGACCTCGCCACGGCTGCTTTGTACGCCGAGTCCATTTCGGTCCTGCACAGCCCGCGAACCGACCTCGACACGGGTTTCGTCGTCTGCCTCGTCGACGGCGACGGCGAGCGGACCTTCGTCACCAGCCCGGGTGCCGAGGCCACGCTGTCGGCAGACCAGGTCGCCGCCTGCGGTGCCGTTCCGGGCGATCTCGTCTGCCTGTCGGGGTACTCCTTCCTGCACGAGGCGAATGCGGCCGCGCTGGTGCCGTGGCTCGAGCGGGTGGCTGACGCGATCACGATCGTGGTCGACCCGGGCCCGCTCGTCGCCGACCTGCCGGCACCGGCGCTCCGGGCGTTGCTGCGCCGGGCCGACTGGTGGACGTGCAACGCCCGTGAGGCAACGCTGCTGACCGGCACCCCGGACGCCAGGGACGCCTGCGCCCGCCTGGCCGGACGCACCGGGCGCCAGGGGGTGCTGGTCCGCGACGGGGCAGCCGGCTGCTGGCTCAGCGCCGACCCGAACACCCGCGCACGCAGCGAGACCAGCATCGACATCGACACCGACACCGACATCGACACCGACACCGACACCGACACCGACACCGACATCGACACCGGCGCCGCCGCGGAGGGCGGCCCCCGCAACCGCCCGGTCCTCGTGCCGGGAACTCCGGTCGTGGCGCTCGACCTGAACGGTGCCGGCGACGCGCACACCGGCGTGTTCCTGGCCGGGATCGCCGCCGGCCTCACCCCACGCGAGGCGGTGGCGCGGGCGAACGCGGCAGCCGCCGTTGCTGTCACCCGCCGGGGCCCCGCGACAGCGCCGAGCCGTCAGGAGCTGGAGACGTTCCTGGCTCAGGCGGAGGCGGCGACCAACGTGCGCAGGTAGGCGACGTCGACGCCCTCCAGGGTGGGCAGCAGCGTGCGCCGCAGGCCCGGCAGCAGGGGCACCTGGTTCGGGACTCCGATCACCACGCACCCGGCATCCTCGGCCGAGGCCAGGCCCGTCGGCGAATCCTCGATCGCCACACAGCGCGCAGGGTCGGCACCCAGGCGGGCGGCCGCCGTCAGGTAGGACTCCGGGTGCGGTTTTCCCCGCGTGACCACGTCGCCGGTGACCAGGGTGCGGAACGTCCCCGAGGGCAGCTGGGCGGCGACCACCGCTGCCAGATTCGCGTAGGACATGGTCACCATCGCGCAGGGGATGGACGCCGCGACGAGCTCGGCGAGCAGCTCCACCACGCCCGCCCGCCACGGTGTCCGCCGCGCGCAGGCGATCATCACGCGCTCCAGCAGGATGTCGACGATCTGCTCCGACGGCAGCGGGACGCCACCGTGCTCGCGGATGTAGTCGGCGGACACGATCAGCGGATTGCCGACGAGCGCGTGCGCGTCGGCCTCGGTCCAGGTGCCGCCGTACTCGGCGACCAGGTCGTACTCGGCTGCGATCCAGTACGGCTCCGTGTCGACGAGGGTCCCGTCCATGTCGAACAGCACAGCAGCGAGCTCTGCTCCGTTACGTGGGCTGTAGGTCACTGAGACCCTTCCTCGGTACCCGATGGGTACGCATGCGTGACGACGTGGCGCACGGGGTTCGGCGGTCGGACTCGTCTCACCGTACGGCTTCCGTCGCCCTCGCCGGACAGACGTGGCACGGCCCACGCCGATGCGTCAGGTCTGCGCTACCCCGCCCACCCGCCCATGGTGGATGCGTGGGTGACGAGGAACGAGTGCGGTGGCACGAGGTCGATGCCGTCGGGATTGTTCAGGTACCCGGCCGCGCTGCCCGCAACGCCGGTCACCCCGTACTGCCACACGATCCGGTCGGTGCGTGGGTCGATCACGATCACCCTGTGGTTGAAGTCGTCGTTGAGGACGATGTCCCCGTTGGGCAGCGGGAGCGCGAGCGACGGGTGGTCGAGCAGGTTCGCGCCCTGTCCCGTCCAGCGCCACAGCCGGCGTCCGGCTCGGTCGAAGATCACGACCTGGCCGGGGCTGGAGTAGTCGACGGTCAGGTAGCGGTCCGCGGCGATCTGGTTGGTGTCCGACGGGTAGGCGACAGCGGGAGCGTGGGTCGACCAGAACACCTGACCGTTCAGGCCGATGTCGTCGATCCAGTTGCCATTGATCTCGGTCACGAGGTAGTGGCCGTCGGGCATCGGGAAGACCCCGTTCGGGCTGCCCCAGTGGGCCGGTGGAGCGTGTCGGCAGGCAGTCGTCGTCGTCCCGATGACGTGCAGCGGCACATGGGTGCGCGGTGCGATGAGCAGCAGCCGGCAGTTCTTGATGTCGGCGGTGAGGACATCACCGTTGGGCAGGACCATCGCGTCGTCGGGGTTGCTGAGGTGGTTCGCGGTCATGCCGGGATGGCCGGGCACGCCGTAGCGCCAGACGATCCGGTGCCGGGCTACGTCGATGAGGGTGATGACCGCCTGGTCCTCCTGCGTGGCGACGATGTAGCGGCCGTCCGGGGTGAAGAACGCGTCGTCGGGGATGCGGAAGGTCTGACCGCGGGACAGGTCGCCCGGCCGCGGGAACTGCCACCGGATCCGGCCTGCCGGGTCGACGACCACGAGACGGTTGTTGAACTTGTCGACGATCAGGAGCGCGCCCGGCAGGACGGACGGGTCGGATCCGGGTCGCAGGTGGGCGCGGACACCGGCGGCGACGGGGTCGAGCCACGGCGTCTCGTCGAGCGACACCGCTGCGGACCGGGTGCCCGCCTTCCGTGACGCGGTCGGCGACGGGGTCGGCCCGGGGGCACTGCGCGAGACGGGGGGCCGGGTGGCCGCGCTGAGTGCGCGAGCCGGTGCCGTAGGCGAGCGCGGCGACGCCGACGGCCACCACCAGCGCGAGAAGGAGGATCGGCAACGCCGGCACTCGCCGCGGTCGCCGGCGGGCCGCGTGCCGGTGCATCACGACGTCGGTCCCGTCGTCGCCGGTCCCGTCGTCGCCGGTCCCGTCGTCGCCGGCGTGACGAACTGAAGGGTCTCCACCGACGCGGTCGGCCGTGGGGTCTCGCCACCGAGCAGATACGCGACGCCGTTCACCACCGCGCTACCGGCATCCTGCAGCGGTTGCGGCAGATTGCCCACCTGCGTGAACTGCAGGGTGCGCGGGTCGAACTGCTGGACCGCCGACGTCGGCGTGCCGGACACGGACCCGCCGCACAGCAGGACCTGACCCTCCAGCACGACGGCGGAGGCGTCGGTGAGCGGGTGCCGCATCTGGGCGATCACCTCGGCGTGGCCGCTCGTCACGTCGATGCGCTGGACCACCGCGGTCGCGCCGGCCTGGGCCTGGCCGCCGAACACCCAGATCAGCTCGCCGAGGACCGCGACCGCGGCGTACCGCACGGGCACCGGCAACCGGGTCGCCACGGTGAAGTGCCTGCCGTCGGTCGTGCGCAGGATCGTCCCCGCCCAGGTCGTTCCGTCATACCCACCGAGCAGGTACGCCGCCCCGCCCACCACCACCCCCGCGAGATCGGACCGCGGGTGCGGCAACGACGTCACCGGCACGGGCGAATCGGAGGGCGCGACCTGCTGCACCGTGGCCTCACTGACGCTCGCCCCGCCACCGAACAGGAAGCGACGGTCGCCGAGTGTCGCCCCGGCCGCATCGTGCGTGGCGACGGCGAGCGGGGCGAGCTCTCGTGACACTCGCGTGCGTGGGTCGATGGACGTGACCGCGGCCGTCGTCGTCCCGTCCGGCAGGAGCCCGCCGGCGACCTCGAGCGATCCGTCGACCGCGAACACGATCTCCCGCGACAGCGGCCGGGCCAGGTGCCAGGTCGTCCGCTGGATCCGGAGAGCCGTCGGAGGCACCCCACTGGGCGTCGGGCTGGGCGCCGAGGTGGACGCGGTCCGCGACGAGGTGGTCGAGGCGTGCCGGCCGCTCGCCGCCGACGTGCAGGCGGCGGTGAACGCCGCGGTGCACAGGCCCGCCATCACGAGCGCCGTAGCCGGCCTCAGTGCGGTGACGATGAGATCCTCCGTTCGCCGTTCCAGCCTCGCGTCGTTGCCTCCAGCGATCCTCTCGGTCCGCTGTGAAGAACAGATGTGGTGAGGATGGCCCGTGATCAACGGAACGGGTGAGTGCCGCCGAGCGCAGCACGCCTGCCATGCTCCCGTAGCGTGCGGACATGGGCAATGTCGTGGCCGTGTTCGTCGGACTGCCGGGCACCGGGAAGTCCACCATGGCCGAGTTGACCGCACACACACTCGGGGCGCCCGCGTTTGCCGGCGACTGGCTCCTCGGCGCGCTGAAGCCCGCCGCAGAGGCGCTGGCCCAGCTCGATCGCGTGACCTATCTGGCGCTCTACCGCAGCCTGTTGACCAGCTTGATCACCCGCCAGCTGATCCTCGGTCAGTCGGCGGTTCTCGATTGCCTGGCGCCGGACGACGTACTCGAGCAATGGCAGGTCCTGGCGGAGGACCACGGCGCCGACTTCCGGGTGATCGAGTGTGTCTGCTCCGACGCCGCCCTGCACCGTTCGCGCGTCGAGGGGCGCGTCCGCAACATCCCGGGCTGGCACGAGATCGGATGGGATCACGTGCTGCGGATGCGCGACGAGCTACCGCCGATCACCGCGCAGCATCTCACCCTGGACGCGGTGCACCCCGTGGACGTCAACCGTCGAGCCGTTGCCGACTACCTGCAGACCTCCCCAGGGTGACGGTCAGCGCGCAGCGAAGTACTTGGCCTCAGGGTGGTGGACGATGATGGCCGAGGTCGACTGCTCGGGGTGGAGCTGGAACTCCTCGGACAGTGTCACCCCGATGCGGGCCGGGTCCAGGAGCGAGACCACCTGGAGCTGATCCTCCAGATCCGGGCAGGCCGGGTAGCCGAAGGAGTACCGGGAGCCGCGGTAACCCTGCCGGAAGATCTCGTCGAGGTCGTCGGAATCGTCAGCCGCGACCTGCAGCTCCTCGCGAATGCGCCGGTGCCAGTACTCGGCCAGCGCCTCGGTCAGCTGCACCGACAGGCCGTGCACCTCGAGGTAGTCGCGGTAGTTGTCGGCGGCGAACAGCTCGTTGGCGAATTCGCTGATCCGGTTGCCCATCGTGACGACGTGGAAGGCCACGACGTCGGTGCGTCCGGAGTCCGCGGCGGCGAAGAAGTCCGACAGGCACAGCCGACGCTCACGGCGCTGACGCGGGAAGGTGAACCTGGCCCGCTCCCCCGATCCGGGTTCGGCCGACTCCAGGATGATCAGATCGTCGCCCTTGCTCACACAGGGGAAGTATCCGTAGACGACGGCGGCCTCGAGGACGGACTCGGTCTGCAGACGCTCGAGCCAGTACCGCAGCCGGGGGCGGCCCTCGGTCTCGACGAGCTCCTCGTACGACGGTCCCTTGCCGCCCCGCGCGCCGCGCAGCCCCCACTGCCCCATGAACGTCGCGCGCTCGTCCAGCATCGAGGCGTACTCGGCCAGCGCCACGCCCTTGACGACCCGCGAGCCCCAGAACGGGGGCGTCGGGATGCTCACGTCCGTGGCGACATCGGAGCGCGCGGGCAGCACCTCGTCGGCATGCTCGGCCTCCTCGGCGGCGCGACGCTGCTCGGCGATGCGCTGTGAGCGCTCCCGCCGTGCCTTCCGCTCGGCCATCTTCCGTGCCTCGACGTCCTCGACCTTGGTGTCGTCGGGCCCGTTGGGTGTCACGGCGACACCGCCGCGGCGCACGGCCATCAACGCGTCCATCAGGCGCAGGCCGTCGAAGGCATCCCGCGCGTACCGCACGTCGCCGTCGTAGATCTCGGACAGGTCCTGCTCCACGTAGGCGCGCGTCAGCGCAGCGCCGCCGAGCATCACCGGATAACGGTCGGCCAGCCCGCGGGAGTTCATCTCCTGCAGGTTCTCCTTCATCACGACCGTCGACTTCACCAGCAGCCCGGACATGCCGATCGCGTCGGCGCCGTGCTCGTCGGCCGCGTCGAGGATGGCGGCGATGGGTTGCTTGATGCCGATGTTGACGACCGTGTAGCCGTTGTTGGACAGGATGATGTCGACGAGGTTCTTGCCGATGTCGTGGACGTCGCCCTTGACCGTGGCCAGGACGATCGTGCCCTTCCCGCCGGAGTCGGCCTTCTCCATGTGCGGTTCCAGGTACGCGACGGCCAGCTTCATGACCTCGGCCGACTGGAGCACGAACGGCAGCTGCATCTCCCCCGAGCCGAACAGCTCGCCGACGGTCTTCATCCCCGACAGCAGCGTCTCGTTGATGATGGCCAGGGCGGGCTGGTCCTCCAGCGCCGCATCGAGATCGGCTTCCAACCCCACCCGCTCGCCGTCGATGATGCGCCGCTGCAGCCGCTCGTCCAGCGGCAGGAGGGCGAGCTCCTCGGCGCGCGAGGCCGCGCTGGACTGCGTGGACACGCCCTCGAACAGCTGCAGGTAGCGGGTCAGGGGGTCGTAGGCATCCGTGCTGTCCGTGGCGGGCGCGCGGCGGTCGTAGACCAGGTCCAGGGCGACCTCGCGCTGCTCGTCCGGGATCTTCGACATGGGCAGGATCTTGCTGGCGTGCACGATCGCCGAGTCGAGCCCCGCCTCGACGCACTCGTGCAGGAACACCGAGTTCAGCACCTGCCGCGCAGCGGGGCTCAGGCCGAAGGACACGTTGGAGAGCCCGAGTGTGGTCTGCACGTCCGGGTGGGTCTGCTTGAGGGTCCGGATCGCGTTGATCGTCTCGATGCCGTCGCGACGCGTCTCCTCCTGGCCCGTGGCGATCGGGAAGGTCAGGCAGTCGACCATGATGTCGGACTCGGCCATGCCCCAGTTCACCGTCAAGTCGGTGATGAGCCGCTCGGCGACGCGCACCTTCCACTCCGCTGTCCGCGCCTGGCCGTCCTCGTCGATGGTCAGCGCGACGACTGCGGCGCCGTGCTCCTGGACGACCTTCATGACCCGCGTGAAGCGGGACTCCGGGCCGTCGCCGTCCTCGTAGTTGACGGAGTTGACGATGCTGCGGCCGCCGAGCATCTCCAGACCGGCCTCGACGACGTTCGGCTCGGTCGAGTCGATCATCAGGGGCAGGGTGGACGCGGTGGCGAAGCGGCCGGCCAGCTCGCGCATGTCGGCGGCGCCGTCGCGTCCGACGTAGTCCACGGACAGGTCGAGCAGGTGGGACCCGTCGCGGGTCTGGGAGCGCGCGATCTCCACGCAGTCGGTCCAGCGCTCCTCGAGCATGGCCTCGCGGAACAGCTTGGAGCCGTTGGCGTTGGTGCGCTCGCCGATGTTGAGGACGCTGGCGTCCTGGCGGAACGGCACCGACTGGTACAGCGACGCCGTGGCCGGCTCGGGATCGGGGCGGCGGCGCAGCGGCTGGAGGTCGCGTACCGCAGCCGAGACCGCGCGGATGTGCTCGGGCGTCGTGCCGCAGCAGCCGCCCACCAGCTGGGTGCCGAACTCGGTGACGAACTGCGACAGCGCCTGCGCCAGATCCTGCGCGCCGAGCGGGTAGCTGGCGCCGTTCGGGCCCAGCTCGGGCAGGCCGGCGTTGGGCATGACCGACACGGGAATCCGCGCGTTGCGGGACAGGTAGCGCAGGTGCTCACTCATCTCGGCCGGACCCGTCGCGCAGTTGAGGCCGATCAGGTCGATACCGAGCGGTTCGAGCGCGGTCAGCGCCGCCCCGATCTCCGAGCCGAGGAGCATCGTGCCGGTCGTCTCCACCGTGACGTGGGCGATGACGGGGATGATCCGGCCGAGTGCGGCCATGGCCCGGCGCGCGCCGATGATCGCCGACTTGGCCTGGAGCAGGTCCTGCGCCGTCTCGACGAGGATCGCGTCGGCGCCGCCGGAGATCATGCCGGCAGCGGCCTCCTGGTAGGCATCGCGCAGCGTGGCGTACGGGACATGGCCCAGCGACGGGAGCTTGGTCCCCGGCCCCATGGAGCCCAGGACCCACCGCGGGCGGTCGGCGGTCGCGTAGCTGTCGGCGACCTCGCGGGCGATGACCGTGCCGGCGTGGGCCAGCTCGTGGATCCGGTGGGAGATGTCGTACTCGGCGAGGTTGGCGAGGTTGGCGCCGAAGGTGTTCGTCTCGACGGCGTCGCTGCCGGCCTCGAAGTACGCCGCGTGGACTCCGGCGACCACGTCGGGACGGGTGACGTTGAGGATCTCGTTGCAGCCTTCGAGGTCCTGGAAGTCCTCCAGCGAGAGGTCCGCGGCCTGCAGCATCGTGCCCATCGCTCCGTCGGCGACCAGGACCCGCTCGGACAGAGCGGCCAGCAACGACGAGTCGGACGGGGTTCGTGGCACGTTCACAGCCTACTGGTGGGGCTCCAGCCAGTTGTCCCGTGCGCGGGGCGTTCGCGCTGAGCGTGTAAGCAGGCCGCTCATGGTTACTCCCCGTAGGCTTGCGCCATGAGCGAGTTCGACGGGTGGCCCGTTCTGACCAACGCGGTGATGATCGCGGCGTTCGAGGGATGGAACGACGCCGGCGACGCCGCGAGCAACGCCGTCGAGCACCTGGAGGAACTCTGGGGCGCGGAGGCGTTGTTCGAGCTGGACCCCGATCCGTACTACGACTTCCAGGTCAACCGCCCGACGGTCTCGCTCGTGGACGGGGTGTCCCGGCGCGTCGAGTGGCCCACCACCCGGGTGTCGACCTGCCGTCCGCCCGGCGCCGACTTCGACGTGGTGCTCGTGCGCGGGATCGAACCCAACATGCGCTGGCGCAGCTTCACCGAGGAGATCCTGAACGTCGTCCACGCCCTGGACGTCCAGACCGTCGTCACCCTCGGCGCGCTGCTCTCGGACTCCCCCCACACCCGGCCGACCCCGGTGAGCGGCACCGCCTACGACGCGGAGTCCGCGGCCCGCTACGGCCTCGAGCGGTCCCGCTACGAAGGGCCGACCGGCATCGTCGGCATCCTGCAGGACGCGTGCATCGGTGCCGGCGTGCAGGCGATCTCGTTCTGGGCTGCCGTCCCCCACTACGTCGCCCAGCCGCCCAATCCCAAGGCCACCCTGGCGTTGCTGCACCGCGTCGAGGAGGTGCTCGACCTCGCCGTCCCCCTGGGTGATCTCCCCCAGGACGCGGACGAGTGGCAGAAGCTGGTGGACGAGATGGCGGCCGAGGACGAGGAAGTCACCGACTACATCCGCAATCTCGAGGAGCGGGACGACGAGGGCGAACTGCGCGAGGCTTCCGGTGACTCGATCGCCCGCGAGTTCGAGCGTTACCTGCGCCGCCGGGACTCCGGTTCGGGCGGGTTCGGACAGGGCTCCGGCGGATCGCGCGGCTGATCGCTGTCTGCAGCCGCGGCCCGGTCGCAGCCGGACCCGCGCTGCCGCCCCGCGTGCGGAGTCGCCCGAGTGGGCCGACTTGACCGGGTGAGAGAGGATTGCGCACGCAATCGATCATTGAGGCGAAAGCGAGAAGCGATGCCGAACGCGGACTGGGGCGCGGCCACCGATACCGGTCTGCGCCGCTCCCACAACGAGGACAGCTACGTCGCGCAGCCGTCCCTGTTCGCGGTCGCCGACGGCATGGGCGGGCACCGGGCCGGTGAGGTCGCGAGCCGGATCGCCATCGACACGCTGGCCGATGCCATGTCCGGACCTGGCGCGGCGGGCGCGCGCGCGGAGGACATCCTGGCCGCGGTGACCCGAGCGCACGAGGAGATCGTGGCGGCGGCAGGGCGTGACCCCGACCTGACCGGGATGGGGACGACGGTCACGGGCCTGGCGGTCGTGACGATCGGTGGCCACGAGCACTGGGCGGTCTTCAACGTCGGCGACTCCCGCGTCTACCGGCTCTACGGCGGATCGCTCACCCAGGTCACGGTGGACCACTCGGAGGTCGAGGAACTGGTCGCCGGCGGCATCATCGACCGGGAACAGGCGCGCAGCGACCTCCGTCGCAACGTGATCACGCGTTCGCTCGGCAGCGAGTTCCCGCCCCAGGTCGACCTGTGGGTCTTCCCCACGACACCCGGGGAGACGTTCCTGGTGTGCTCCGACGGGCTGACAGGTGAGCTGACCGACGCCGAGATCGCCGAGCTCCTGCAGAGTTCGGCGACCGCCCGGGACGCCGCCTGGCGCCTGGTCGATGCCGCCGTGTCCGCGGGCGGACGGGACAACGTGACCGCCGTCGTCGTCAGCCTCGCTCCCCAGGACGGTGCCGACGGCGTGGACGAGGACACCTCGCCTCGGATCGGGGCGCCGTCGTGACCGGGCTCAGCTACGTCCCCGGCAGCACGGTCGCACTGGTCGGCACCGGCTGCGCGCTGCTGCTCGACGCGGCGCCCGGGGCCGACGCCGTCGGCCGCTGCTGGCCGCTCGTGCGGGACGGGGCGAGCGTCGGAGCGATCATCGAAGAGCTGGCGCGCGACGGCGTCCGCGCCGCCGGGAAGCTTCGCCCTCGCCCGCTGGTCGGACGGGTCGCATCACCGTCGTGATGCGCGGCACGGCTGTCGCCCGGGCGAGCGGAGGCCCGTCCGGCGCCGTCACCGTCGACGCCGAGCGGGTCAGCGACCTGGACCGAGCGGGTGCTGGACCCCGGAACCGAGGAACTGAGCCTGAGCCTCGATGCGGGCGCAGCCATGAGCCCCGCCCTGCCGTTCACCAGCGGAGCGGTGCTGGTCGGGCGCCTCGTCGTCAGCCTCGCGGAGCCCGCCGCGGGGCCCGTCGTGACTCCAGCGCCCGCGCAGCCGGCGGACTCCGAACCGGTGCCGCACGCCGAACCCGAGCCCGAGCCCGAACCGGAGCCCGAACCCGAGCCCGAACCGGACGCTGCTGCCGCCGCGTTCGCGGCCGCCGACCGCGCCGCGGCCATCCCGTGGCTCACGCCCGAGGCCTCGCCCGATGCCGCAACCGCGGCGGTCGCGGCGGCGCCTGTCCCTGAGTCCCCGCCGGGCTCCGAGGCCCTGATCGACTCGATCCCGTGGATCACCGATCCGGACGCGCCGGCAGTCGAGGAAGCCGGCGGCCCGGAACCCGACGCCGCCGTGCATCCCGAGGACCGGACGGTGCCGGACGTGCCGACGGAGTACCTCAGCGCCCAGGACGCCCTCGGCGACGATGCCGCCCAGCCCGGCCCGGTCGCGCCCGACGACACCGACGCCGAGGAGCAGACGATCGACCGGGCCGCGCTGGAGGCGCTGTCCGGCGACGCGGGTGGTGAGTGGGTGAGCGGCCCGACGGTCCACGCGGCCGTCTGCCCGTACGGCCACCTGTCGCCGCCCTACGCGCCGTACTGCCGGGTCTGCGGGACTCCGGTGGTGCCGCAGGAGCCCATCCTGGTGGCCCGCCCGGTGCTCGGCCTGCTGCGGCTGTCGACCGGCGACGTCGTCCCGCTGGACCGCGGCGTGATCCTCGGGCGCAGCCCCCGGGTGGCGAACGAGGCGGACCCCGACCGCCCGCACATCGTCCGGCTCGCCAGCCCGACGAACGACATCTCCCGCTCCCACGTCGAGGTCCGCATCGACGAGTGGCATGTGCTGGTCACCGATCTGAACTCCACCAACGGCACGACGGTGGCGATTCCGGGCCAGCCGCCGGTCCGGCTGCGCGCCAACGAGCCGATGCCGATCGAACCCAACACCGAGGTCAACCTGGCCGACGAGGTCGTGTTCCGATTCGAGGTCACGGGGTGAGGCGCTGATGGCGCGCGACCCCGACAACCCCCCGCAGCTCCCCGGGCTGGACTACGTCGGTCCACTGGGCTCCGGCGGTTACTCCGAGGTGTACCTGTACGAGCAGCAGCGGCCGCGGATGAAGGTCGCGGTGAAGGTGCTCACGGCGCCGGACATCACCGACCGGATGCGGCGGCAGTTCACCGCCGAGGGCGACGCCATGGCCACCCTGGCCGACCATCCGTTCATCGTCCAGGTGTTCCGCGCCGACATCGCCCCGGACGGGCGCCCCTACCTGGTCATGAAGTACTACCCGCAGCCCAATCTGGGGCAGCGGGCCCGTCACGAGCGATTGTCGGTGGCCGAGGCGCTGCGGACGGGCATCCAGATCAGCGGCGCGGTGGAGACCGCCCACCGCGCCGGCATGCTCCATCGCGACATCAAGCCGGCCAACATCCTCACCGGGCAGTACGGGATCCCGGGCCTGACGGACTTCGGCATCGCCGCGACCACCACCGAGGCCGCGGGTGCCGACGGGCTGTCGGTGCCGTGGTCTCCGCCCGAGGTCCTGTTCGGCTCGGGGCCGCCGGACGTGCGTTCGGACGTGTACTCCCTCGCCGCGACCGTGTGGAACCTGCTCGTGGGCCGGTCACCGTTCGAGATCCCGGGCGGGGACAACAAGTCCGTGGCCCTCATGCGCCGGATCCGCGACACCCCGCCCCCGATCACCGGCCGGGCGGACGTCCCCGACTCACTCGACCGGCTCCTGCAGCAGGCGCTGGCCAAACAACCCGCGGCGCGCCCGCACTCGGCGCTCGCCTTCGCTCGCGCGCTCCAGCGGATCGAGCAGGAGCAACGCCTGCCGTTGACACAGATCGTGGTGCCCGACGACGCCCGCCACGGTGCGTCCGTGCGCTCCCCCGACGCCGACGACGACGCGACGCGCATCCGCACCCCCACCCGCATCTCGGCCCAGGGTCACGCGGCCGCGGGAACGGGGCCGGTCCTCGCGCACCTGGGTGAGGAACCGCGGCCGGTCGCAGCGCCGTCCCGGCGGCGCTCGACCGTCCCGTACGCGATCGCCGGCCTGGTCGTGCTCGTGGTCGTCGCGGTGATCGTCGGCATGCACGTGGTGGGTCGCTCGTCCCGGGACCCGTCCGCAGCGGCGCCCACCCCGACCGACACCGGGCAGCTGGTCGTGCCACTGACGCCGCCGGGGACCCCGCTGGTGCGCGCCTCCCGCGCTGCCACGAAGGTCACCTTCAGCTGGACCTACGACTCCCCGCTGGCCTCGGACTCGTTCCTCTGGCGGGTGACCGGTGCCGCCACGACCCACCGGGTGGACACGCCCCGGGTCACGGTCGCCGGGTCGGCCGCGCCGACCTGCATCCAGGTCGAGGTGTTCCGGCAGGACGGAACGGGTAAGTCGGCATGGTCAAAGTCGACATGTGACACTAAGTGAGCCTGACGCCCGTCGCTACCAACCGCGGTCCGGCTCGTTGTTCCTGTGACAACACCGATCATTCCGACAGGACGTGATGTGACAGCTCTGACCCGGCTGGCCCGCCATCGGGCCGGAGTCGCTGCTGCCGTCGTCCTCAGCCTGGCGCTGGGCGCCGTGATCGCCTTCGCGCTGTCCAGCAACGGCTATCCCGCCAGGCACGTCGACCTCAACGACGGCGGGATCTGGGTCACCGACAACTCCCTCGACCTGTTCGGCCGGTTCGACAAGCCCATCGCCCAGCTCGACACCGGATTCGGGCCGCCGGGTGGCGCGCAGGTGAGTGCCTCCCTCGACATCGTCCAGGACGGCGCGACGGTCCTGGCCCGCGACGACGCCGCCGGCAGGGTCTACCCGGTCGACGTCTCCCTCGGCACCCTCGTCTCGGGGGATGCCGTCGACATCCCGGCCGGCTTCGCGCTGCAGACCGGCGGCGGGACCATCGCCTCACTGGACCCGAAGACGGGCCGGATCTGGGCGGTCCGCGTCCCCGCGGACGGGACCCGCCCCAGCCTCGCGACGATGGACCCGACCCTCAAGCCGCTTGCCACGGTCGGACCCACGGCGGCACTCGCGGTGAGCGCCGACGGAACGGTCTTCGCGGTCGCGGGATCGACCCTGCTGCGGATGGACGCGACGCCCACCGGATTCGGCAAACCCGTGGCGACGACACTGGCCTCGACCGTCACGGCGCCACAGCTGACCGCGGTCGGCGAGCATCCCGTGGTCCTCGACAGCGCGACCGCGCGGGTGCTCGTTCCCTCCGGTCCGGCCGTGACGCTGACCGGGCCGGGTGCGGGCGCGGTGCTGCAGGCACCCGGGCCCGACGCCGACGCCGTCTACGTCGCCACCCCCGCGGGGCTGCAGCGCATCCGGCTCGCCGGCGGTCCCAGCGTCGACGTCTACCGCGACGACACCGCGTCCACGTCCCGCACCGCCGCGCAGCCCACCGTCCTCGGCAGCTGCGTGCACGCGGCATGGGGCGGCACGCCGGGCGTCTATGCCCGCTCCTGCCTCGACGGGCCGGCGCAGGTCACCCCGTTGCCCAAGGGCAGCCACCCGAGCCGTCCGGTGTTCCGGGTGAACCGCGACCAGATCGTTCTCAACGACCTCGACAGCGGCGGTATCTGGCTCGTCGACGGAACCCCGCAGAAGGTCGACAACTGGCTCAGCATCAAGCCGCCGCCGACCAAGGAGCAGGACAAGAACCCCAGGAAGAACCCGAACACGCAGGCGATCAGCTCACAGGACCGCAAACCCCAGGCCGTGTCCGACATCGAGGGCGCCCGCCCCGGCCGAGCCAACGTCATGCACGTGATGGACAACGACTCCGATCCCGACGGCGACATCCTGTCGATCGTGTCCATCTCCGCGACGTCGGTGAACGGCGCCGCGCTGGCCATCGCCCCGGACGGGCAGACGATCGTGGCGACCCTTCCCGACGGCGACACAGCTCCGTTCTCGTTCAGCTACACGATCGACGACGGCCGCGGGCGCAGCGCATCCGCGAGCGTGAGCGTCCAGATCCGCGCGGACGGGCAGAACACCGCACCGGCCCTGCGCAAGGGATTCGTGGCCAAGGCGGGCACCGTCGCGGCCGGCGCCACCTACGCCGCGCCCGTGCTCAGCGACTGGCGCGATGCCGACAACGACCCGCTCGTGCTGACCGCTGCGACCTCTCCGGATGCGACGGTGAGTACCACCGCGGACGGCCGGGTACTGGTCGATGCGCCCGACACCGCCGCCAAGCTGACCGTCGGTTACACGGTCGCCGACGGCTTCGGCGGCGAGTCCAAGGGCAGCTTCGTCGTCAAGGTGCTCGATCCCGATGCCACCGACGCGATCGCGCCCGTCGCCGAGCCCGACGTGGTGCGCGCCAGTGTCGGGACGGCGCTGGTGATCCATCCGCTCGCCAACGACATCCCCGGCTCGGACCCGACCGACCCGGACGCGACGATCCAGCTGTCGGGCCAGGTACCCGCTCCGGCCGGGATGAGCCTGACCGAGGACGTCTCAGCCGGCACCATCACCGTCGTGCCGCGCCAGGGCAAGACCTTCCTGCTCACCTACGGCGCCTCGTTCGGCACGTCGACGGTGGCGAAGGGCCAGATCCGCGTCGACGTCTCACCTCGGTCCACGCCCAGCCCGATCCTGGCGATGCCCGACGTGGCGGTCCTGCGCGGCCAGCAGGCCACGATCGTCGACGTCCTCGCCAACGACTTCGATCCCGCGGGCGCCGTGATGGTCGTGCAGCAGGCCGGTCAGCTGGCCTCAGACCCGGACCAGAGCCTCGAGGTGGCGATCATCCAGGGACGCTGGCTGCGCATCAGTTCCAACCGCGCGGCGGTGGGGTCGACGTACAACGTCCGCTACGTCGTCCAGGACGGTGTGAGCGCGCAGGCGGTGGGCGAGGTGTCGGTGACCCAGCTCCCGGTGCCGCCGACCGACTCGGCCCCGGTGACGCAGGACGACACGGCGGTGGTGCGAGCCGGTGACTCCGTCACGGTGCCCGTCCTGGACAACGACTCCGATCCCGACGGTGACCCGCTCCAGCTGGTGCAGGACGGCACTCGGGTCACCACCGGCGGCGGTTCGGCGCATGTCTTCGTCAACGGTGTGCGCTACGCGGCGCCGGAGTCCGTCGCGACACCGCAGCAGGCGGTCGTGGACTACGTCGTCAGCGATCCGTCCGGCGCCAAGACCACCGGCCACATCCGCATCACCGTCAACCCGGCCTCCGACGCCGCGCACGATCAGCCGCCCCAGCCGGTCAGTGTGCAGGCGGGCGTCGTCTCCGGCGACACCCAGACCATCAGCATCCCGACCACCGGCGTGGACCCGGACGGCGACTCGGTGACCGTCATCGGCATCACCTCTCCCCCGACGCTCGGGCGCGTCCTGGGGTTCGGGGCGAACTCGATCCGCTACCAGGCATACCCCTCGTCGACCGGGCCGGACACGCTCACCTACGTCGTCCAGGACCGGTACGGGCTGACCAACACCGCCACCGTGCGGATCGGCGTGGTCCCTCCCGGCGCCCCGCAGCCACCGGTGGCGGTGGACGACCCGGTCACCGCCGCGCCGGGGGCGACGGTGAAGGTCGACGTCCTCGCCAACGACTTCCAGTCTCCCGGGGACGTCGTCTCCATCGAGGCGCTGAGCCGGACCAACGGCACGGTCCCGGCGGGCACCACCCTCGCCGACGACCAGGTCACCGTCACCGCGCCGCCGCTGTCGGCCAAACCCTTGATCGTCTCCTACGGCCTCACCGACGGGACCGCCCAGCCCTCGATCGGGCAGATCGTGCTGCGGACGAAGGCCGGCTACAACAACCCGCCGATCGCGCGGGACGACGACGCCAAGCTCCCCGCGTCCGGCGCCACGACGACGGTCGACGTGCTCGCCAACGACGTCGATCCGGACGGGCCGAACAGCCGCCTGACGGTCGTGTCGACCGGTGACCCGACGGTCCGCATCAGCGGCGCGAACCTCGTCATCCCGCTCTCGGCGTTCCCGCGCACCGTCCCCTACACGGTGCGCGATCTCCGCGGGGCGATCGCCATCGGTGTCGTGCACGTCCCGGGCACAGGCAACGGCGCGCCGCACCTGAAGCCCGGCGTGACCACCGTGCGGCTGGCCAAGGGGCAGACCAGGACGATCGACATCGGCGACTACGTCACCGACCCCGCCGGCAAGGCGCTGCGGCTGACCACGTCCAACCGCATCTGGGCCAGCCCGGGCACCGGCCTCAGCACGACGTCGCAGGGCACGAAGTCGCTCGTCCTGCACGCGCTGGGTGACTACGTCGGCCCCGCGGCGATGACCTTCCAGGTCACCGACGGCGCGACGCCGGGGGCGGCCGGTGCGCAGACCGCCGTCGTCACCGTTCCGGTGCAGATCGGACCGGTCACGCCGGTGATCCGCTGCCCCGCGACGACGCTCGACCTGGTCGAGGGCGGCGACCCGCTGTCACTGGACGTGGTGACGCTCTGCCACGTCTGGACCGACAGCTCCTCCGATCTCGACGCGGTCACCTTCACCGGATCGTGGGCGCGGCAGCTGACCGGGGTGTCGGTGAGCACGAGCGGCGCGAGCGACCGGATAGTCCAGCTCGTCGCCCACGGCGCGGCGCGTCCGGGCAGCACCGGTGTGCTCACCGTCTCGGCGCAGGGGACCTCGGCCAGATCGACGCTGAACATCCGCGTCGTCGGGGCCCCGCCCGCGAACGTCCGCCCGATCACCGTCGAGGGCGTCAAGGCGGGTCAGACCGCCGCCATCGACGTGCGCGGCTACGTCTCCAGCCCGCTCGCCGACGCGACGCTGCTCGTGCGCTCGATCCATCAGACGAGCGGCATGCCTGCGACCGCCACCGCCGGCGGCTCGGCCCTGACGATCACTCCCGGCGCCGACACCCACGGACCCATGACGTTCAGCTACGTCGTCACCGACGCCCCGAGCCTGCCGGCCCGCAACATCATCGGGACGGTCACGCTGCAGGTGCTCGGCCGGCCCGCCACGCCGAGCCGCCCGAGCATCACCGCGGTGCGCAGCGAGACGGCGGTGGTGGCCTTCGTCCCGCCGCCGCCGAACGGCGCGCCCATCACCCAGTTCCAGCTGCGCGACAACTACGGCTCGGTGTACACCTGCCAGGCCTCGCCGTGCACGGTGACCGGACTGCACAACGGCAGGTCCTACACGTTCACGGTGCGGGCGCAGAACATCGTGGGGTGGAGCGACACGAGTCCCCCGTCCGCTCCCCGGATCCCCGACCAGGTTCCGCAGGCTCCGCTGGGACTCGCTGCCAAGCCGGGTGATCGCAAGGCCGCCCTGTCGTGGAACGCCGCCGCCGTCAACGGCTCCCGCGTGGACTACTACCAGGTCAAGACCAGCCCGGGCACCGGCGGGGTGAAGCAGGTCGCGGCGCTGTCGACGACGGTCAGCGGGCTCACCAACGGCACCTCCTACACCGCCCAGGTCCGCGCCCACAACAGGCAGGGTTTCAGCCCCTGGAGCACCGCGGTGCCCTTCATCCCCTTCGGCACGCCGGTGACGATGGCGGCGCCGGTCGCCGCGACGGGCGACCCGTCCGTCGCCGCGTCGGAGCGCACGATCAACGTCTCGTGGACCGCGGCCGACGGCAACGGCCGCGACATCACCTCCTACGCGCTCACCGAGTACCGCGACGGCGCGGCGGCCACGACCGTGACCCTCGGCGGCTCGGTGACCTCGACGACGTTCACCGTGCCGACCTCGAGCTCGACGTACACCTACTCGATCACGGCGACGAACTCCGGCGCGCTCACCTCCTCGCCGAGCCCCCGGTCGAACTCGATCGATGCCTCCACCGCGCCGGGCCAGATGGGCACGCCCTCGGCCGCGGCGACCGGGAACTCCGGTGCCGTGACGCTGTCCGGGATCGCCGCCCCGCAGGCGAACGGCGCGCCCATCACCCAGCTGCAGTACAGCGCCAACGGCGGTGGCTGGCAGCAGTTGCCGTCCTTCGCGTCGAGCCAGACCGTCGGCGGGCTCTCGGACGGCACGGCGTACACGTTCCAGGTCCGGGGCTGCAACAAGAACGGCTGCGGTGCACCTTCGGGATCGTCGAACAGCGCCACCCCCTACTCGCCGCCCGCCGCGCCGGCCGCGGCCGCGAGCAGCAACGGCAGCCAGACGAATCCGGCGATCACGTTCTCGTGGAGCGGCGGCGGCGGCAACGGCCGCCCGATCGCCGACTACCAGATCCGTATCGACGGCGGCGGCTGGACGAACAAGGGCGCCTCGGGAGGGTCGGAGACGAACTCCTACGGCAACAGCCAGACGCACACCATCGACGTCCGCGTGGTCAACACCGCCGGGCAGACCAGCCCGGTCTCCTCGGCGTCGGCGAAGACCGCGGCGCCGGTGCCGCCCGATCCCGAGACGATCACCCTCAGCAAGGGGGCCAGCGCGGTCGGCCAGAACAACTGCAGCTCCGTCTACTGCCACTACCTGGTCATCACCCCGCACCAGTTCAGCGGCACGTTCGCCTACAACTGCTACCAGGACGGCACCGTGTTCGCGAGCGGCACCGGGAGCTTCAGCGACGGCAACGGCACCCGGCTCGTCTGCTACAACGGCAACCCCTACGAGGTCCACGTGACCATGCACGGCCTCACGAGCAACAGCGTCTATCCGAAACCGCAGTGGGGCTGACCCATGCCGATCCCTTCCCACCGACCGAAATCAGGTACTCCGTGACCCCCATGACGCCCGAGCAGGCGGCCTGGTTCGCCCAGACCTTCGACCGTCTCACGACCAACATCAGCGGCGCCGTGCTCGGCAAGCGTCATGTCGTGCGGCTGGTGTTGACCTGCCTGATGTCCGAGGGTCACATCCTGCTCGAGGACTTCCCGGGCACCGGCAAGACCTCGCTGGCCAAGGCGCTGGCCAACACCGTGCAGGGCACCAACCAGCGCATCCAGTTCACGCCCGACCTGCTCCCGAGCGACGTGACCGGCGTGCAGATCTACGACCAGAAGGCGCAGACGTTCGAGTTCCACCCCGGGCCGATCTTCGCGACGATCGTGCTCGCCGACGAGATCAACCGGGCCTCGCCGAAGACCCAGTCGGCGCTGCTCGAGGTCATGGAGGAGGGGCACGTGACGGTCGACGGCGTGCGCCACCAGGTCGGGCCGCCGTTCATGGTGATCGCGACGCAGAACCCCATCGAGCAGGCGGGCACCTACCGGCTGCCCGAGGCGCAGCTGGACCGGTTCCTGATGAAGACGTCACTCGGCTACCCCGACCACGAGTCGACGATGGCGCTGCTCGCGGACGCCTCGATCCGCGACCGCTCGGCCGCCGTAGCCCCGGTCATCACCGCGAAGGCGGTCGCGGACATGTCCGCGCTGGCCGACTCCGTGCACGTCGACCCGGCGATCCTGGCCTACGTCAGCCGACTGGCCGAGGAGACGCGCTCCAACCCCTCGGTGAAGCTCGGCGTCTCCGTGCGCGGCTGCCTGGCCTACATCCGGGCAGCCAAGACCTGGGCGGCAGCCGACGGACGCAGCTACGTCGTCCCGGAGGACATCAAGGTGCTCGCCCAGCCGATCCTGGCGCACCGGCTGCTGCTCGACGCCGAGGCCCAGTTCACCGGGACCACGGTCGACCAGGTCATCGCCGCCGTGCTGGCCGCTGTCCCGCCGCCGACCTCGCGCGCCGCCTGACACCGTGACAGCCACTCCCCCTCCCGTTCCGGCCGGTGACGCGCCATCCGCGCGCCCCGGCCGTCTCGCGGCGCTGACCACACGGGTGGCGGCGCGGACCGACGCACCGCTGGCCGCAGTGCGGCACCGGGCAGCCCCTCCCGTGCTGGCCGTGACACGGGTGCTCGGTGTGGTGACCCCGTTCGGGTGGGCGGTCCTGGCGTGCGGTGCCGCCGGCTGGATCGCGGGCGTGCGCCTGGGATGGAAGGAGCTGTCGATCCTGGGCGCGGCGTGCCTCATCCTGGCCGTGCTCGCGCTCGGTTTCACCGTGGGTCGCGCGATCGTGCGCGTCGACTTCGTCCTGGAGCCCCAGCGCGTGACGGTGGGGACACCTGCCGCCGGGCAGGTCCGCGTGACCAACGTGGCGCGGCGGCGGCTGTTCCCGATCCGGCTCGAGCTGACGGTCGGGAAGGCGACGGCGCTGTTCGACCTGCCGTCCCTCGCGGCGGAGGAGTCCCACGACGAGCTGTTCGTCGTACCCACGAACCGGCGAGCGGTGATCCCCGTCGGCCCGGCCACGACGGTGCGGGGCGACCCGCTCGGCATCCTGCGCCGGTCCGTGGAGTGGACCCAGGTCACCGAGCTGTTCGTGCACCCGCGCGTCGCGCTGCTCGACACGCTCGGCGCCGGCTTCATGCGCGACCTCGAGGGGCACAGCACCGAGGACATGTCGATGAGCGATCTCGCCTTTCACACGCTGCGCGACTACGTCCCCGGCGACGACCGCCGGTACGTGCACTGGCGATCCACGGCAAGGACCGGGAAGTTGCTGGTGCGTCAGTTCGTCGACACGCGGCGCTCGCACGTCACGGTGGTGGTCGACACCGACCCGTCGAGCTACGCCCAGGACGAGGAGTTCGAGACCGCGGTGTCGGTCGCCGGGTCGCTGTCCATCAGGGCGCTGCGCGACGAGCAGGACTCGACGATCGTGGCCGGGAACCGGCTCATCCCCGGCCTGTCCCCGCGACAGGTCCTGGACGAGCTCTGCCGGGTCGTGCCGGCGCCGGCGGGACTCGCGCCCGCGGTCACCCAGGCCCTCGACTACGCGACCGACACCAGCATCGCCGTCGTCGTCACCGGTGCCCGCCGCTCCTTCACCGAGGTCCGACGTTCGGTGTTCCGGATCCCGCCCGAGGTGCGCACGATCGCCTGTGTGGTCGACGCCTCCGCCCGCCCCAAGCTGGCCGAGGCCGATCGCCTGACCGTCCTCACCCTGTCCGACCTGGGCGATCTGGCCGCCCTCCTGCGTGCGGCGGTGCTGCGGTGAGCGCGCCGACGACCCGGCGCTCCCGCCACGCCGATCAGGGTCGGACCCGTACCCGGCGCGTCGTCCTGGCCCCGACCCGGCGGCAGTGGCTCGACCTCGGGCTGCTCACCGCGCTGTGCCTGCTCGCGCTGGTGGGGCTCCGCTCGACGTACGGCGGCATCGAGTTCTTCCTGGTCGGCGCTGTCGGCGTGCTGCTGGGCGTCGCCCTGGGTCATCTCGGCACCGCGTTGCGCCAGCCCCTGTTCGCGGTCGTCCTCGCCGCACTGGTGACGTTCTTCCTGCTCGGTGGCGTCGTCGCCCTGCGGCGCCAGGCCATCGGCGGGGTGCTCCCCGGCCCGGGCACGGTGCGCGGGCTCGGCGAGGTCACCGTGCACGGCTGGAAGGACCTGTTGACGACGCTGCCTCCGGTCGGCAACACCGGTTCGCTGCTGGTGATCCCGTACCTGCTCGGGCTGCTCGCAGGCGTCCTCGGGGCCTCGCTGGCCGAGCGGACGAGGGGGACGTTCACTCCGTTGCTCGCACCCGTGGCCCTGCTCGTCGTCGTGATCCTGCTCGGCACGGCTCGGCCGGTGTCGCTGGTGCTCCAGGGTGGCGGGTTCGCGATCCTCGCGCTGGGCTGGGTGGCCCTGCGCGCCCGGCAGCGCCGGGACACGCTCCGGAGCGGGGCCGGGCGGCGCACCAGGGTCATCACCGCGGCCGCGCTGCTCGCCGTCGCCGCGAGTGCTGCCGTCGTCGTGGGTCCGGCGCTGCCCGGGAACGGCTCGTACCGTCGCCTGGTCCTGCGCGACTACATCGTCCCGCCGTTCGACATCAGCCGGTATCCGAGCCCCCTCGCCGGCATGCGCAGGTACACGACCAACGGCGCGCTGAACACCACCGTGCTGCTCACCGAGACCGGGTTGCCGACAGGGACCCCGATCCGGATCGCCACGATGGACAGCTACGACGGCTCGGTGTGGGCGGCATCCAACGACCCGTCCACCGACGGGGAGACGGGAACGTTCCAGCGCGTCGGGGAGACGGTCGCCGCGCCCGTCGCGGGAGTCCGCTCGACCGTCCACGTCACACTCGGGCCGGGGTACAGCGACGTCTGGGTGCCCACCGCCGGCGAGTTGGCGAAGGCCAGCCTGCCGGGCGGGGAATCGGCTCTTGCGAGCTTCCGCTACAACGTCGCCACGGGGACCGCCGTCCTGCCGGGCGGCCTCACCCCCGGCGAGTCCTACACGCTGTCGGTCGTCGTGCCACCGCAGCCCACGGACCACCCGACCGCCCTCGGGACGCCCCTGGTGGGCGATGACCTGACCTCCTTCACCAGCAGCGCGGTCTCGTCCTGGACCGACACGTCGGCGGAGGCGTGGACCCAGCTGCAGGCGGTCGCCGCGCATCTGCACTCGGTCGGCAAGTACAGCGACGGCGGCGGAGCGCAGGCGACCTTCCTGCCCGGTCACAGCCTGGGGCGCCTGACCGCGTTCCTCTCGGCGACCCAGTTGGTCGGCAACGACGAGCAGTACGCGGCGATCTTCGCGTTGATGGCCAACGAGATCGGCTTCCCCGCACGCGTGGTCCTCGGCGCAGTGCCCGAACCCGGCGGCATCGTGAAGGGCTCCGACGTCCACGCCTGGGTGGAGATCCGGCTGGCGAGCGGACGCTGGCTCGCGATCCCGACGGCAGCCTTCACCCCGGACCGGTCGCAGACGCCGGACAACGCTCCGCCGCAGTCGCAGCAGAACGCCAAGGGAAAGATCGTCCCGCCGCCGAACAGCGTCAACCCGCCGAGTTCGCTGGACAACCCGGACCCGCCGCAGTCCAATGCCGCGCGCCGGAGTGCGCAGGCGAAGAAGAACCAGTTGCTCGGCGTTCCGGTCCCCGGCTTCCTGCGCGCGATCGTGGTCTGGGGCGGCCCGCCGTTGCTGCTGATCGCGCTGCTGTGCCTGGCGGTCGTCGCGACGAAGGCGGTGCGCAGACGGCGGCGCCGATCACGGGGCAGCGCCGTGCTCCGTCTGGCGGCCGGGTGGCGCGAGGTGCTCGACCACGCTCGTGACCTCGGCGCCGACGTGACCGCGTCGGACACCCGCCCCGAGCAGGCGGGACACCTGCCTGCTGTGGAGGCGGTTCCGCTCGCGCGCGCCGCCGACGCCGGCGTGTTCGGGCCGGGCGAGCCGGCGCAGGCGATGGTCGCCGACTTCTGGCACCAGGTCGTGGTGACGCGCCGGCAGATGAGCCACAGCGTCGGGCGCTGGCGCCGGGTGCGCGCGGCGGTCAGCCTGCGTTCGCTGCGCCGCCCGCGACCGGCCCGAAGCGGCTGATCGCCCGCGACGGCCGATCGCCTGCGACGCCGGAAAGGCCGACGTCGCAGGGCTGTCACACCGGAGGGGTCAGAGGGCGATGCCGAGCAGCGCGTCGACGAGGTCGCGCACCAAGCCAGGCGCGGCCGGATCCGTGCCGTCCGCCGCACCGGCGGCCCACTCGTCGACCGCGGCGAGCGCACCGCGGGTGTCGAGGTCGTCGGCCAGGCGCGCCCGGACCTCGGCCAGCAGCGCACCGGCGTCGGTGGCGGCGGGACGTGCGACCGCCGCACGCCAGGCGGCGAGCCGCCGCTCCGCCGCGGGGAGTCGCCCACCGGTCCACTCGCGGTCGACGCGATAGTGCCCGTCCAGGAGGGCGAGCCGGATCGCCATCGGATCGACACCCGCGCCGCGGAGCTTGGAGACGAACACGAGGTTGCCCCGTGACTTGCTCATCTTCTCCCCGTCCAGCCCGATCATGCCGGTGTGGACGAACGCCTTGGCGAACGGGCGCTGGCCCGTCAGCGTGACGGCATGGGAGGCGGAGTGCTCGTGGTGCGGGAAGACGAGGTCCGAGCCCCCTCCCTGCACGTCGAAGCCCATGCCCAGGTGGCTCAGCGCGATGATCGAACACTCGATGTGCCAGCCCGGCCGCCCCGCCCCGAGATCGGTCTCCCAGGACGGCTCACCGGGGCGTTCGGCCCGCCACAGCAACGAGTCGAGGGGATCCTTCTTGCCGGGCCGGTCCGGGTCCCCGCCGCGCTCGGCGAACAGCGTCACCATCGTGTCGCGGTCCAGGTGTGACTCCGTCCCGAACCCGCTGTCCGACGCCACCGAGTAGTAGATGTCGTCGTCGACGTAGTACGCCGCCCCGGCATCGAGCAGCGAGCGGATGGCCACGGCGATCTCCGAGACGCTCTCCACCGCGCCGATGTAGTGCGCCGGCGGCAGGACCCGGAGCGCGGTCATGTCCTGGCGGAAGAGCTCGATCTCGCGCGCGGCCAGGTCCGACCACAGTTCCCCGGTCTGGTCGGCGCGCTCGATGAGCGGATCGTCGACGTCGGTGACGTTCTGGACGTAGAGCACCTCGTGCCCGGCATCGCGCCACACCCGCTGGATGAGGTCGAAGGTGAGGTACGTCGCCGCGTGGCCCAGGTGGGTGGCGTCGTAGGGCGTGATCCCGCAGACGTAGATCGTCGCGGTCGGGCCGGGATCGGTGGCCACCACTGCGTCCGCCGCGGTGTCGAAGAGGCGAAGGACGGGACCTTTCCCGGGCAGGGACGGAACTGTCGAGGAGGACCACGCGCGCATGGGGACCACCGTACTTTGCCGCGGGTAGCACAGAGCCGCTGCCACACGGGGTGGCAGCGGCTCGGTGGTGACGCCTGGCGGGTGAGGACTAGCGGGCGACGGCCTTGTTGTTGCCGAAGCGCAGGTACACCAGCAGCACGATGACCGCGCCGATGATGGAGCCCAGCAGCCCGGACGGCTGGAAGAACCCGTCGTGGCCGTCCTTGTGGAAGATGAGGTATCCGAGGAACCCACCGACGAACGAGCCGACGATGCCGATGACGATCGTGGCGGTGATACTCAGATCCTGCTTGCCCGGCACGAGCAGCCGGGCGACCGCGCCGGCGATGAGGCCGACGATGATGAGTGTGATGATGAGCCCGAGCATGGAGTCCTCCTCAGCGAGGCCCGACGGGCAGAGCAGCGAATGCCACACCGCCGGTATCGAGCACAGATACTGCGACGGCTTGCATTCAAACCGTTTATAAATATATCAGGCGATTCGCGGTGTGCCTCTCACCACGTGCAGACTGGCCCGATGGGACTTCGCACCGTCACCGTCCAACGCACCGTCGATGCACCTCCGGAGGCGATCTTCGACGTCCTCGCCGATCCTGCGGAGCACAGCGTGATCGACGGCTCCGGAACCGTGCGCGCCTCGCACGGGACGAACCCGGAGCGGCTCTCGCTGGGGGCGAAGTTCGGCATGGACATGAAGGCGGGCGCGCCCTACCGGGTCACGAACAAGGTCGTGGAATTCACCGAGGGCTCGCAGATCGCGTGGCGGCACTTCAACGGCCACGTCTGGCGCTACACGCTCGAGGCCGTCGCCGGCGGGACACGGGTCACCGAGCAGTGGGACCCCACGCACGCCAAGAACAAGTGGTTCCTCGCCCTCGTCCGCTTCCCGAGCAGGAACGAGACGGGCATGCGCAGAACCCTGGACAATCTCGCCGCGCGTTTCGCCGGCTGAGCGTCACCTCGCCGCCTGAGTCCTGCGGGCTGAGCGTTACATCGCCGGCCAGGGCACCGGTGGCCAGCGCGACGACGGCTGCGGGAACAGGGCGCTCTGCAGCAGGAAGTCCATCCGTCGCCGCGTGCGCCGCACCTCGGCCACTGTGAGCAGTTCGCTCAACGGCTCGGCCAGGGTGGTGTCGAAGTCCGCCCGCAGCCGCCGCACGACCTCCAGCTCGTCATCGGTGAGCGGCTCTCCCGCCCAGTTCCAGATGACGGTCCGCAGCTTGTCCTCGACGTTGAACGCGATGCCGTGGTCGATGCCGTAGACGTGACCCGACGGCACCGGCAGCAGGTGACCGCCCTTGCGGTCGGCGTTGTTGATCATGGCGTCCAGGACGGCCACGCGGCGTAGCGGCTCGGCGCCCTGCCTGAGCAGCGAGCGGATGTCCACGGCGTCGTCGGTGTCGATCCACAACTGCAGCATCCCCGGACCGAACGGCCCGTCGCGCAGGATCGTCGGCGGGACGATGTCCCACCCGCTCGCGCTGGACACCAGGTGCGCGGCCACCTCCCGCTCCGCCAGGGTGCCGTCCGGGAAGTCCCAGAGCGGGCGCTCGCCGGACACAGGCTTGTAGGCGCAGGCAGCAGCCACACCGTCCAGTTCCGCGCGGACGTACAGCGTCGCGTTGGACGCGTCGACCAGCTGGCCCTCCACGGTCAGCCGCGCATGCCGAAGGAGTTCCAGGGCCTCGTCGACTGCCATGATCCGCGCCGGTGTCAGCTCGCTCGGCGACACGTCCTCGTCGTCGTAGTCGTCCTCGGGCAGCTCAGCCCGAGCCAAACGAGGCTCCGCGGCGATAGCCGTTCTGCCGGGGACAGACATGACCTTCGGCGTCGAGCGGAAGGCTGCACAGCGGGCAGGGTGGGCGACCCGCGGCGATGACGCGGCGGGCGCGCTCGGCGAAGGCCATCGCCTCGTCCGGCCCGATGCGCACGCGCAGCGCGTCCGGGCCCTCGGCCACGTCCTCGAGCAGGGTCTCCTCGGCGGTGTCGGGGTCCTCCGCGGGAGCCTGCGCCTCGATCACCACGTGCCCGGTGTCAGAATCCCAGGCCAGCCCGAGCGCGGCCACGCGGAACTCCTCCTCGATCGGCTGGCTGAGCGAGTCGTTGTCAGCAGGAGCTGGATCGGGGACCGGAACGCCGGTGCGCGTCGAAATCTCCTGCAGCATCTGTTCCAGCCGCTCGGCCAGCACCTGGACCTGCTGCTTCTCCAGCGACACGCTGATGACCCGCGCGTCGTCACTGGCCTGCAGGAAGAACGTGCGGTCACCGGGCTGGCCGACGGTCCCGGCGACGAAGCGCTGGGGTCGGTCGAAGTAGTGCAGCTGTCGAGGCATCACCGGTCATCCTAATCGCGCGGACCGGCTCGCCGGCGCGGACCGACCCCGAGCCGGGTCCTGCGCCGATCACACCGCGCCGGGTCCTGCGCCGATCACACCGCGCCGGGTCCTGCGCCCCCACCCACCGTGGCATCGGCCGGACGGCGCCGCCGTCGCTTGGCCTTGGGCTGCGGGCGCAGGAAGCTCAGGTCACCGCCGCTGTCGTTCACGCGCATCACGAACGGCCGCCCCGGCGTGTACTGGATCACCGTCACCGAGCAGGGGTCGATCACGATCCGCTGGAACTGGTCCAGGTGCAGCCCGAGCGCGTCGGCGACGATCGACTTGATGACGTCGCCGTGGCTGCAGGCCACCCAGACCGCATCCTCGCCGAGGCGGGTGTCCCATTCGCGGATGGCGTCGACCGCGCGGGCCTGGGTCGTGCGCAGCGGCTCTCCACCGGGGAAGACCGCTGCGCTGGGCTGCTGCTGCACGACCTTCCACATCGGATCCTTGGCGAGGTCCTTGATCGCCTTCCCGGTCCAGTCGCCGTAACGGCACTCGACGATCCGGTCCTCGACCGCCCAGGTGGGCTCCACCCCGGCCGCGCGCTGGGCGTCGAGGATCGCCTGCGACGTGTCGATGCACCGCTCCAGCGGGCTGGTGACGATCGCGGTCAGCGGGATGGGCGCGATCCGCGTCGCCGTCGCGAGGGCCTGCTTCGTGCCGCGCTCGTCCAGGTGCAGGCCGGGAGTGTGCCCGGCGAGGACGGGCCCGGTCATCGCGGTCAGCCCGTGCCGGACCAACAGGACGGTGCTCATGACGCCGCGCTCACGTCGTCGCCGCCAGGACACCGGTCGACAGCAGCGCGAGCAGCACGATCCCGAGGGCGATCCGGTAGACGATGAAGACCATCGTCGAATGCTTGCTGATGTACTGCAACAACCACGCGATCGAGGCCAGCCCCACGACGAAGGAGATGATCGTGGCCACGCCGGTGATGCCGATGCCGGGGCTGCCGGCCTCGCCGATGTGCCGGGCCTCGTACCCGCCGGACAGGACCACCGCGGGAATCGACAGCAGGAACGAGAATCGTGCGGCGGTGGACCGGTCGAGACCGCGGAACAGGCCCGCGGTGATCGTGGCGCCCGACCGGGACACACCCGGTATGAGTGCCAGCGCCTGCGCGAAGCCGACTGCGATGGCGTCGTTGCGATCGAGGGCGTCGTCGTCGCGATCGCGCTTCCCGACCCGCTCGGCGAGGGCGAGGACCAGCGCGAAGACGATCAGCGCCGACGAGATGAGCCAGAGGTTGCGCGCCCCGGTCTCGATCTGGTGACTGAAGATCAGCCCGAACACGCCGACCGGGATCGTCGCGAGGATCAGGTACCACCCCATGCGGTACTCGAGGCTCTTCCGGGACGTGCGGTCCTCGGAGCGGGTGAGGACGTCCAGGACGCCGCGCAGCCAGCCCACGCTGATGTGCAGGAGTTCCCGCCAGAAGAACAGCACCACCGCGAGGGTCGTGCCCAGCTGGATGACCGCGCTGAACGACGAGCCGGGATCCTTCCAGCCGAAGATCGCCTGGACGATGCGCAGATGCCCCGTGGAGGAGATCGGAAGGAACTCCGTCAGCCCCTGGACGAGCCCGTAGACGACCGCCTGCAGCAGACTCATTCGCCGACGCCCGAGGACTCCAGCGCCGTCACGAGGACGCGCAGCGCGGAGATCCGGTCGTCGAGGGTGGCGCCGTACGGCGTGACGGAGAGGGTGGTGACGCCGGCACCGGCGTAGGCCTTCAGGCGCTCGGAGATCCGTTCGACCGGGCCGAGCAGCGCCGTCGAGTCGATGAACTCGTACGGGACGGCGGCGCCGGCACCGGCGTAGTCGCGCGCCAGATACCGCTCCTGCACGGTGTCCGCCGCGTCGCCGTAACCCATGCGGTGCGCCAGGGCGTTGTAGAAGTTCTGGTCCTTGCTGCCCATCCCGCCGACGTAGAGCGACGCGAACGGGCGGATGGGGTCGGCGCAGGCGACCGGGTCCGGCCCGACCACCAGGGGCACCGAGGGGACGACGTCGAAGCCGGTCATGTCCTTGCCGACGCGCGCGCGCCCCGCCGCGATGTGCCCCAGCAGCTCCGCCCCGTACTCGGGTGCGAAGAAGACTGCGAGCCAGCCGTCGGCGATCTCGCCCGCCAGCTCGAGATTCTTCGGCCCGACGGCCGCGAGATAGATCGGGATGTCCGACCGCGTCGGGTGGACGGTGAGCGTCAGCGCCTTGCCCGGCCCGTCCGGCAGCGGCAACTGGAAGAACTTGCCGTCGTAGCGCACCCGTTCGCGGGCGAGCGCCAGCTTGACGATCGCGACGTACTCGCGGGTGCGGGCCAGGGGCTTGGCGAACCGGACGCCGTGCCAGCCCTCGCTGACCTGTGGACCCGAGACGCCGACGCCGAGGCGGAAGCGGCCGCCTGAGAGCGTGTCGAGCGTGGCCGCCGTCATCGCGGTCATCGCGGGAGTCCGCGCGGGGATCTGCATGATCGCACTGCCGACGTCGATCCGGGTCGTCTGCGCCGCGATCCAGGACAGCACGGTCGGCGCGTCGGAGCCGTACGCCTCCGCGGCCCAGACGACCGCGAAACCGAGCGCGTCGGCCTCACGGGCGAGCGCGAGATTGTCGGCGTCGTTGCCGGCGCCCCAATAACCCATGTTCAGTCCCAATCGCACTGCGTCACCGTACCGGCTCGCACCGGGCGTCAGGACCTCGGACGCGGCGGCTCGGCCCGTGCCGCGGGGCGGTCCGGTCCCGGCACACCGCCTGCGGCGCGATCTGGGTCACGCCTGTCCACACGCCGTCGTGGCCTCGGCCCGCGGACGCCGAGTTCCTCTAGGGTCAATCGACGTGGAGCAGCGTTACGTCGGTCGCAGCGGCCTACAGGTCTCCGAACTGGCGCTGGGGACGATGACCTGGGGCCGCGACACCGACATCGACGACGCCGCCGCGCAACTGATCGCCTTCCGCGACGCCGGTGGCACCCTCGTCGACACCGCTCCCTGGCCCGGCGGCGGCGACGCCGAGGCGATGCTGGGAACGCTGCTGGGCACGGTCGTGGCACGGGAGGACGTGGTGCTCGCTGCCCGGGCGGGCCTCACCCGAGTCGGTGACAGCCAGACGGTCGACGCGTCGCGGGGCGCACTGCTGCGGCGCCTGGACGACTCGCTCACCGCCCTCGGCGTGGACTACCTCGACCTCTGGCAGGTGCACAGCGTCGACGTGCGCGTGCCGTTCGAGGAGACGCTGGCCGCCCTGGACTTCGCCGTCGCCAGCGGAAAGGTGCGCTACGTCGGTGTCTCGAACTACAACGGCTGGCGGCTGGCGGCGGCGGCCACCTGGCAGCGGGCCGTGCCCGGACGCACTCCCCTGATCGGCAACCAGGTCGAGTACTCACTGCTGTCCCGTGGCGTGGAGCGGGAGGTCGTGCCCGCGTGTCTGGAGCTCGGCATCGGCATCTTCCCGTACGCGCCGCTCGGCGGCGGTGTCCTGACGGGCAAGTACCGCGGTGCCGTGCCGTCGGGCTCACGCCTCGCGGCCGCCCGTGGCGCGGTGCCCACGCACACCGACGCCCGCGCGATGGGGATCGTCGAGGCGGTCGCGACGGCGGCGGAGGGACTGGGGACGACGCCCCTCGCGGTCTCGCTGAGCTGGCTGCGCGAGCGCCCGGCCGTGGTGGCACCGGTGATCGGCGCGCGGACGAGCGGGCAGTTGACGGCGGTGCTGCAGGCGCTGGCCGTGCAGCTGCCGCAGGAGATCCGGCTGGCCCTCGACGAGGTGTCGGCGCCCGCGCTCGGGTACCCGGAGGTGCTGCGGTGAGCGCACCGACGTCGCACGCCGCCGAGACCGGGGAGGGCGGGGCACCCGTCGATGCGGCGACGGACGCGGCGTTCGTCGCCTTCTGTGCCGCGGGGCTCTGGCCGGGGCTCGGCCGCTCGCTGGCCGACGAGCTGGCCGCGGCCGGCATCCGGCGCGCGGCGGACGTGACGTCGGCGGCGCTGGCGGGACTTCCCAAGGTCGGCGCGCTGCGGGCCGGGCGCCTGTTCTCCTCGTTCATCGCCGCCGCCCCGGCACTGGATCTGTGCGAGCTGCTCTGTCGCGCGGGAATGGACGCCAGGCTCGCCGGCCGGGCGGTGGACGCCCTCGGCCCGGATGCGCCCCGACTGGTGCGTGACGATCCCTGGCGGATGCTCAGCCTGCCCGGCGTGGACGTCGCCGCCGCCGACCGCCTTGCCCGCGTGGTGCTTCCGGGCGTGCGCTCCGACGATCCCCGCCGCGGGCGTGCCCTGGTGGGCTGGGTCCTCGCGGGTGAGGCACGGGACGGACACACGGTCGACGCCGCGGTCGAGGTGGCCCGGGCACTGCGTGGGCTCGGCGTCCCCGACCCCGGCGCCGCGGTCGCGGCTGCCGTCGCCACGACCGAGGTGCTGCCGTTCGCCCCGCCCGAGGACTCCTTCGGCCAGGAGCAGGCGCTGCTCGGTCTGGCCCGCTACGCCCTGGCCGAGGAGCGGATCGCCGAGGCTATCGCCCGTCTGGTCGGCACGGCCCGGCCGATCAAGGGTGACCCGTCCCGCCTCAAGGGCACATCCGCCGATCTGGACGAGACCCAGCGGGCAGCGGTGGCCAACGCGCTGCGCCACGGCGTCAGCGTGCTGACCGGCGGCCCCGGAACCGGAAAGAGCCGTACCGTCGCCGCGGTCGTCCGCCTGGCCGAGAGGGCCGGCAAGTCGGTGGCGCTCGCGGCACCGACCGGGCGGGCCGCCAAGCGGTTGGAGGAGCTGTGCGGGGCGCCGGCATCGACCATCCACCGGCTGCTGGGCGCCCAGGGCAGGCGCCCGGACAGTTCCGACGAGAACAGCCGGGGCTTCTCGGCCGGGTTCTCCCGTGACGCCGAGTGGCCGCTCGACGAGGACCTGATCGTCGTCGACGAGGCCTCGATGCTGGATGTCGAGCTCGCCGATGCCCTGCTGACCGCGTGCCCCGACGGCGCTCACGTGCTGTTCGTGGGCGACGCCGCGCAGCTGCCCTCGATCGGTCCCGGGCGGGTGCTCGGCGATCTGATCGACTCGGGCGTGCTACCGACGGTCGAGTTGAGCACGCTGTACCGCCAGGCAGAGGGTGGCTCCATCGCCCGGCTGGCCACCGCCGTCCGCGGTGGCGAACTGCCGATGGTCGACGACCCGAGCCGCGAGGTGGTGATCGTGTCCGCCCGCGGTTCCGCCGATGCCGCGATCCGCGTGCGGCAGTTGGTCACCGACTCGATCCCGCGCGCACTCGGTATCCCCCCGGAGCAGATCCAGGTCGTCACGCCGGTGCATCGCGGGCCGGCCGGGACGCAGGGCCTGAACGCGGTGCTCAAGGCGGTCCTCAACCCCGGCCACGGCGGCAAGCGGCGCTTCGATCCCGGTGACCGCGTCGTCGCCACGGCCAACCATGCCGACGCCGAGCCGAACGGATACGCCAACGGCGAGGTGGGCATGGTGACCGACGTCAGCGAGGGCACGGTCACCGTCGAGTTCGCCTCGGGCCCGGCGCGGGTCAAGGGCAAGATGCTGGCCGACCTCACCCACGGCTGGGCCATCACGGTCCATCGCGCGCAGGGATCGGAGTTCCCGGCGGTGGTCGTCGTGCTCCCGCCCGAGGCGTCGGGCATGCTCTCGCGCCCGCTCGTCTACACCGCCCTGACGCGGGCGCAGCAGCACCTGTCGATCGTGCCGGCCGTCGGGCCGGGGCTGCGGCGCGCGGTCCGCGATGTGGGCGCGGCCCCGCGCCGGACGCGACTGATGGACACGCTGCGCGAGCACGTCACCGCCTGACCCGCCCGGTCACCGCCCGTTCCGCCCGTTCCCGACTGCCCGCGAGTGACAAGTGCGACTGCAGGTCGCGAGCTTCTGCCGGGCGCGCGGTCGCCCCAGGCCGGACGATGGGTCCATGCCCCGCCGGTCCGCTCCCCTGTCCCACGCCGTGCGCCTCATCGCGCTCGCGGCGGTCGCCGTCCTCAGCTGCGCGGCGTGCGGGTCGTCCCACCACGGGCCCGCGCCTCTCGGCGCCGCAGAGCCGGCGGTCGCCCCCACCGGCGGTCCCGCTCCGGCCGGGGTCGTCCGGGCGGTCGGCGCGGCGCCGGAGGGCATCGTCTACGACGCCCGCACCGGGTTGATCGCCGTCGCGGTACGTGCGCCGGATCGGTTGGTGCTGTTGAACGGGGCGACCTTGGCGGTCGTGCGGACGGTGGCGCTTCCCGGGCACGCGCGGCATCTGCAGCTCGCCCGCGCCGGTGGGCCGGTGCTGGTTCCCGACGAGAGCTCGAACTCGCTGATCCAGGTCGCTCTTCCCGGAGGCGCGACCACCCGGATCCCGGTCGGCGCCTCACCGCACGATGCCGCCGAGACCACGGACGGCTACATCGTCGTCGGCAACGAGTTCGGCAAGTCGATCAGCATCATCCGGCAGGGCGCGGTCCAGCGGACGGTGGCCGACCTGACGCAGCCCGGCGGTGTCGTCGCCGACGGGACCCGGGTCGCCGTGGTCGACGTCGGAGCGTTCACCGTGAGCACCTACGACCCGGCATCGGGCGCGCTGCTGACCCGGCTCCCCGCCGGTGCCGGCCCGACCCACGGCATCGCCGCCGGCCCGACCTCGATGGTGGTCGCCGACACCCGCGGCGACGCACTGCTCACCTTCGGCCTCGATCCGCTGCGGAGGCTGTCCAGCGTGCCGCTCCCGGGCAGCCCGTACGGTCTGGCCTTCGACCCGGTGCGGAACTGGGTCTGGGTGACGCTGACCGCGCGGAACCAGGTCGTGGCGCTCTCGCTGGCCTCCGGGACGCCGACCGTGGTGGCCCGCTTCGCGACGGTGGCGCAGCCGGACACGGTCGCGGTGGCTCCGGGCAGCCACACGATCTGGGTCACCGGCACGCGGGCGGGCGTCGTGGAGCGGATCACCCGCTGAGCGGTTGCTGCTGGCCCACGGCGCGTCGGTGAGCAAGAATGAACGGCGATGGCTGTCGAATCGAGTGCCGATCCCGACTGGGAGTACGCACCGCTGCGCATCACCCCGGACGTCAGCGGGGTGGCAGCGGCGGTGCGACTCTCGCTGCATGCCGAGTACGGGGGCTGGGAACTCGCCCGCGTCCAGCGCTACATGGACGGCACCCGCCGGGTGATGCTTCGGCGCAAGCGCCGCCCCGTCGGCGAGCTGCTGCCCCTGCCCGGCCTGACCAACTGACGGTCAGAGTCGCAGGATGGCGTGCCACGCCGCCCCCGCCGCGGCGGTGAGCTTGACCAGCTTCATGATCTGGAACAGCGGGCGGGAGAGCAGCACCGCCGCCAGACCGACCTCGATCCAGCGCGCGAAGCGGAGCCGGCGCCACGTCCGCAGCCGCTCCTTGAAGGCCGCCCAGGTGCTCTGCTCGTCGGGGCTCGAGCGCATGGTGGGCGACGGGGTCCCGGCGACCGAGAACACCCCGATGGCGGCGAGCGTCCCCGACACGAGCACCAGCCCGGACCACTGATCGAGCAGCAGTGACCAGGTGCTGTCCATGCCCGCCTGGCGGGCTTCCGCGCACGCCGCTGCCAGGACGACCGCCGCGACCGCTGTCGAGCGCCACGCGGCCCGGTGCAGATAACGCTGGAACCGCGCCTCGCCCAGTGGCGTCCCGATGCGCAGTGTCGCGAGCAGACCCCGGATGCGCGAAGGGCGGAGGCGAATGCCTGACAGCACGGCGACGACGACCAGCTGGGTCGTGCCGAACACGGCGAACGCCGGCGTGCCGTGCAGCCCGACCGTCACCGCCGTGACGACGAAGGCGACGACGGCGGAGGTCAGCGCGCCGTCGATGGAGATCCGGATTCTGGCGCGCTCGTCCCCCCGGCGGACGCTGCCCAGCGAATACTCGGCTGAGCCCACCGACACCGGCAGCCCGGGTCCGACGAGGCCGGCGAGCATGCCGATGAGGACCGCGGAATGCTGCCCGGCGGTGCCGTCGGTCGCTGCCCGGATGAGGAGGACCAGCACCGACGCCGCACCGACGACCAGCGTCGCGTCGACGCCGACCATCGTGAGCACGAATCGTTGCGCGGTTCCGAGCGCGGCTGTCCAGAACATCAGCAGCAGTGCTATCCCGACCGGGCGCCACAGGCTCGACCAGCCGTCGGCGTAGAGCGCCAGCGTCAGGGCGACCGCAAGCAGCGGTGACAGTGGTCCGAGCACGGCCTCCGGTTCCCGCAGCCCCGCACCGCGCAGGCCGGTGCGCAGCCCGATGAGGCAGGCGAGGATCACCAGCGCCGGGTGGGTGGCCGCTCCCGAGCCGAAGCCCAGGGCGTCACCGAGTGGACCGAGGAAGCCGGTCGTTCGCACCGGATGCCCGACGATGAGCAATCCGAGTCCGAGTACCGCGAGGTAGCCCGCGATCGCGAGGAGCCCGACCTTCGGGATCGTCTGCAGGAACCGCTTCACGCGCCGCGCCGTCGTGGCGGCGACACTCCGCCGTTCCAACTCGACCGAGAGCACGCCGCGACCGTTCAGGTCGGCGATGAACTCGCGGATCAGGGTGCGATGGTCGCGCAGCGCCCTGCCGCGCCGTCCCCGTCCCGCCGCCGAGTCGATGATCAGCTCGACGTGCCGTGTCAGACCGGCGCTGTCCACCCGAGCGCCCGTGTCGATGACGGGGCGCAGGGCCTCGAGCAGGAGCACCCGCGCGTACGCCGGTGGCATCGGCAGGCCGCCGCGGGCCTTGTCACGCTCCTCGAGGAACCGGTCCACCGCGGCTTCGGCCGCCGATCGATCCAGCTGCGGCGGGACAGCGTCGCCGAACGGGGTCCCCGCGTCCGGGGGCGGGACCTCGGGAGCCGTCGAGCGCTGCGCGGAGGACGGCGAGAACACCTGGTGATCCGCCGCATAGAACAGGTCGTCGAGCTGGCCGGGGTGGTCGACGATCCGCAGACTGCTCACCAGATCGTTCGTCAGTGTGAGCGCGGTGCTGTCCTGCTGATTGCGCACGACGAAGGCCGCCCGCCGGTAGTACGTATCGCTGGAGGAGCTGACCGCCAGGGCAGCCAGCCGATTGCTCACGTGGGCCAGCTGCGCGGCGTTCGCAGCGATGAGCGACTCGAACGCGACGTCGTTGGGATCGCGCCAGCGCGGATGCGAGACGATCGGCAGTCGTTGGTCGGCGGCGAGGGCAGCCTGTCGCTGGAAAAGCTCCCGCGCAGCCGCGTCCATCGGTGTGTCCCTGCTGGTGCGTAGCCACGAGGTGAGCGCAACCAGCTCCCGAGCGTCCTCGGGGGTGCGCAGCGCCTTCATCGTGTACGGCCGATCCGGCTGGGACGCACCACCGACCGCGGCCGCCACTACCGCCTCGAACTCCGCGACCTCCGCGTCGGAGGCGAGCCGGCGCCGCAACGCTTCCCTGACCTGCGCGATCGACCCTGGATCGGCCGGGTGATCGGCGTGTCCTGCCCCGCCCTCGACCCATGTCGCCAAGCCCTCCGCGGCCTCGGCCGTCGTCGCTGCCTCCTGCTGGATCCGGCGGAGCTCGCGGAATCGGGCCGCCATCGCGGCTTCCATGTCCCCGATCGCGGCGTCCACCACGGACGCCTGGTGCCGACGCTGCGCGGTGTAGAGGCCGGCCCGGCGCTGGGCGGCGTGCAGGCGGCGCGTGACCCATCGGTCGAACGGGATCGGCTCGGACAGCAGACCCGTGTGGAGCATGAAGTTCCCGGTCCACAGCGGCGAGCTCGGATCGACCACCACCTGCGCTTCGAACGCCTCGCCGTGTCGCCCCACCCGACCCAGGAACTGCTTGTCGAGCCGGGGTTCGATCGCCAGGCCCAGGACGATGAGCAGCGGGCGGTGCTGGGAGCGGACGTCGACCCCCCGGCTGCCGCCCTGGCTCAGCACCGTCACCCGGCCGAGTGAGCCGGCGTGGGCGATGACCGAGGCGTCCGCCGTGGAATCGAAGGTGGTGAGCACGCCGAGGTGGGCGTCGTCCACCACGCCGTCCGCGCGCAGGTGCGCGGCGATGCGCTGCGCCTCGCCGGAGGACCAGGTGCCGATGATGACCGGCCGAGGCGCCACGTCCCGGATGCGCTTCTCCAGGTAGCGGTAGGTGTCCTCGCGTGACCGGGAGAGCACCGACCCGGCCAGTCCGGGGTGGCGTGGAAATCGCGGCGGGATCACGGTGGTGAGGGTTGCGAGCTGCTGCAGGTAGTAGAGCGTGTCCTCGGCAACCGTGCCCGACAGCCCGACGACATGGGGATGGCGGCGGAGCAGGGTCAGCCCGTCGATCGTGGCGAGGACGAGGCTGACGGTGGGCCGCCTGCCCAGGACGAGGTGTTCTATCGCGGCTGTCCTGGAGCCGCTCGCGGTGTACGGGATGCCGGTCACCGAATTGATCAGCAGCACCTGGTCGTCGTCGATCGCGTACTGCTCGCCGATCGTGGCATGACGGGCCCAGAGCGCGGACGCAACGAGTTCGATGAGGAACGAGACGGGCTGACCGGTGCGCCCGCTCAGCTCTGCCACCCGGTTCCACCCGTCCGCCTTCACCGACACCACATCGGTGACGCGGTCGTAGGTGTACTCCAGCTCACCCCAGGCCTCGGCCAGTGCGAAGACCTCGTCCCAGATCGTCTCGTCGGTCGGCAGCGCCCGGTTCAGCGAATGCGCCGGGACGTTGTCGAGCAGCACGGAGTCGATCTCGTCGATCAGGACGGCCGCCTCCTGCGGGTACTCGACCTCACCGGCCGAGGCCTTGCGGTAGGCGCGGTGGAGGTACTCCCGGCACAGGTCGCCGAGGGTGGTGTACGCGACGCCGCGGAAGTCAGCGCCGGGCACTGCGCAGACGGTCTCCACTCCCGCCGCGGTGAAGTACCGCGCGACCCGTTGCTGGTCCCGGTGGGCGAGGTAGTCGTTCGCCGTGACGACGACGACCTGGGGATGTTGGGCCAGCAGCGCGGTCGCGGCGAGTGCGACCGCGTAGGTCTTGCCTTCGCCGGTGTCCATCTGCACGTTGACGTGATCGATCAGGGCCAGGGCGGCGGCTTTCTGCTCGTCGTACAGGACGGCGCCGGCCGGTAGGTCGCACGGGTGGCGGTCGAAGATGCAACTGGCGATGGCAAGTGCCTGCAGCGCCGCGGAGTCACGCGTGCGATTCATCCACTGGAACCGGTGGTCGTTCCGGGCTGCGGCGGATGCGGGCGGGACGGCGGCCCCCACGCCGAGGCGTCGCAGTTCCGCGCGCAGGGCCGCGTCATCCCAGGAGGTGTAGAGGGCGCGGTAGCGATCGAGGTCGGCGAGGGAATGGCGCGTCAGCAGCCCCGCGAGCAGGCTGATGAGCTGGCTGAGCAGCCGGAACAGGATCACGGCGCGTTCCCGCGGCTACCAGGCGATGCCGTCGGTGAGGCTCGGCAGGTCGGCCTCGCCCATGAACTCGGTGACGTTGTCGATGAGCGCCCGGAACAGAGCCTGCATCTGCACCGGCGCGATCCCGGCGGGCAGCGGCACCTCGAAGTCGAGATACACCTGCGTCGCGACTGCAGGGCTCTCCACCGGGTCCGGCCCGGCAGAGGTCACCATTCCCGCGAAGGTGGACACGGAGGCCTTCGTGAACATCCGCCGCGCGTTCCACCAGTTGCAGCGAGCGAGGATCGCGCCGTAGCTTCCGGCGCTGAACTGGCGCCGGAGCGTGCACCGCACCGCGAGCGTCGACACGGAGAACACCCGCACCAGGAGCTCGAAGCTGTCCCAGCGCGCGCTCAGCCCGGCCGACGTCTCGGTGTAATGCACCCCGATGCGATCGAGTTGCTCGGCGCAGAATTCCAGGCTCAGGGGCCGCAACGTGACGTAGTAATCGGCAGGCAGTGCAGGAACGGATGGTTCGCCCACTGTGCCCAGCGCCGATGCCGCCGGCGTGTCCATCGCGGTACCCGCTGCGTCGACGACGGCGACCGCTGTCCCCGCGTCCACCTCGTCGGCCGTCGCGTCTGGCGCTGCGTCTGCATCTGGCGCTGCGTCTGCCTCTGGCGCGGCAACGAGCTGCGGGCCGTCCTGACCGCCCTGATCCGGAACCTCGGACTCTCCGTCAGCCGACATAGGCTTCCCGTCCCATCGATCGCAACCAGAGCATTTTCTTACACGCCCGCGCGCACGAACCCGTCACCGCTGCGTGACAGGCGGTGCCCGATCGAGCGGCGTGGTGCGCAGAGTCATCGGGTCAGCAGGGCCTGGACGGACGCGAGCGTGTCGGCCTGGTCTGGTCGCTTGTCGGGCCGATAACGCAGCACACGGGCGAACCGCAGCGCGACCCCTCCCGGGTAGCGGGTCGAGGTCTGCACGCCGTCGACGGCCACCTCGACCACGACCTCCGGCCGCACGGTGACCACGTAACCATCCGTAGGGCCGGTGGCCAGCCGCGTGAACGTCTCGGTCTGCCACTCCAGGATCGCGTCCGTCATGCCTTTGAACGTCTTGCCCAGCATGACGAAGCCGCCGGTGGCCTCGTCGCGGGCGCCGAGGTGGATGTTGGACAGCCACCGGCTCCGCCGCCCGGAGCCGCGCTCGACCGCGAGCACGACGAGGTCGAGGGTGTGGACGGGCTTGATCTTCTGCCACGCCGCGCCTCGCCGCCCTGCCTCGTAGGGCGCGTCGAGATCCTTGATCATCACGCCCTCGTGCCCCGCGGCGATGGTGTCGGCGAAGAACGTCTCCGCCGCGGCGACGTCCGCGGTGATCAGCCTGGGTACCTGCATGGCGGGCGGGAGGATCCGCTCGAGCGTCGCTAGCCGGGACCGCAGCGGCTCGTCGAGCAGGTCCGCACCGTCGAGGTGAAGGACGTCGAAGACGAACGCCGATAGCGGGAGGTGCTCGGGCATGCCGGTCCGGGTGCCGAAGACCGAGGCCGTGACCTGGAAGGGATGGGGCCGGCCGTCCTCGCGCAGGGCGATCACCTCCCCGTCGGCGACCAGGCTGCGAACGGGCAGGGCGCGAATGGCCTCGACGACGCCGGGCAGGCGGGCCGTGACCTCGTTCAGGTTGCGGGTGAAGACACGGACGTCGGTGCCGTCCCGGTGGATCTGCAGTCGGGCGCCGTCGAGCTTCCATTCCACCGCGACCTCGCCGGTCACTGCCTCGGCGATAGTGGCGCCGGGTTGGGCGAGCATCGGCTCGACGGCACGCCCGACCTGCAGCCGGAACTCCTCGAGCGCGGGCGCTCCCCCGGCCAACGCGGCGGCCGCGACGACGGGAAGATCGCCGCGCAGCATGACGGCCCGGCGCAGCGCGCCGACCGGAACCTCCGCCGCTCGCGCGACGGCGTCGGTCAGCACGCTCGCCTGCGCACCCTGGCGGAGCTCACCGATGATCAGCCGAGCCAGGAACTGCTGTTCCGGAGCCGTTGCGCGCCCGAAGAGGTCGGCGACCAGCTCTGCCCGCCTCAGTTTCGCGCCGGCGCCACCGACTGCGGCGAGGGCCGCGCAGGTGGCGTCGACGTCGGTCAGGGAGAGCGTCGGCCCGTCCGCGGGTTCCGGCAGCGACCGCAGGGACGCCCACCCCACGCCCAACTGGGACTGCGGGAGCTCACCGCTCAGATAGGCGACGGCGAGGTGCGCCTCCTCCGGGCCGGTCTGGCGCAGCGCCGCGGCGAGCACGCCGATCTTGGCCAGGCGCGCGCTGAGGGCGGTTACCTCTGCGGAGGCCTCGACGAGGGTGGCGAGCAACATGCGACGACCCTGCCACGTGGGTACGACAGTTCCGCCTGGTCGTCAGCTCGCGGCCAGGAAACGGGCCAGCACTCGGCACCCGAACGCGAGCGCGTCGACCGGGACCCGTTCGTCGATCCCGTGGAACAGCGCCGTGAAGTCGAGATCCGGCGGCAGCAGTAACGGCGAGAATCCGAAGCAGCGGATGCCGAGCTGGCTGAAGGACTTGGCGTCCGTCCCGCCGCTCATCAGGTACGGGACGGGAACTCCCGTCGGATCCTCGGCCTTGAGCGAAGCCGCCATGGCGTCGACGAGCGCACCGTCGAAGCCGGTCTCGACCGCCGCGTCCTGGTGGATCCACTCGAAGGTGAGATCCTCCCCCACGAGGTCCTTGACGGTCTGGGCCCATTGCGCGTCGTGGCCGGGTAGGAACCGGGTGTCGATCACGGCCTCGGCGCCGGACGGGATCACATTCGCCTTGTAGCCGGCGTCGATCATGGTCGGGTTGGCCGTGTTGCGCAGTGCAGCTCCGAGCATGCGCGCCATGCCACCGAACTGCTCCAGCGCCTGGTCCGGCTTGTCCTCGTCGTAACCGACACCGGTCAGCTCGGCCACCGTGTCGAGCAAGCTGCGCATCGTATCGGTCAGCACCACCGGCGGCTCGTACCGCCCGAACCTGGTGACCGCCTCGGCGATGGCCGTGACGGCGTTGTCGGAATGGATCATCGAACCGTGGCCCGGGCGGCGCGAGGCCTTGATGCGCAGCCAGCCGATGCCCTTCTCGGCCGTCTGGATCAGGTACAGCCGGTGCTGATCGGCCAGGGTCACACTGAAACCGCCGACCTCGCTGATGGCCTCGGTGCAGTCGGCGAACAGTTCCGGATGGTTGTCCACGAGGAAGTGCGCGCCCTTCGTCCCGCCGGCCTCCTCGTCGGCGACGAACGCGAGCACGATGTCGCGGGGCGGGCGAACCCCGGACCGCTGCCACTCGCGGAGCGACCGCCAGGGTCATCGCATCCATGTCCTTCATGTCGACCGCGCCCCGGCCCCACACGTAGTCGTCCCTGATCTCGCCGGCGAACGGGTCGACGCTCCACTCGCTCGCCTCGGCCGGGACGACGTCGAGGTGGCCGTGGATCAGCAAGGGCGGGCGGCTCGGGTCGCTGCCCTCGATCCGCGCGGCCACTGACGCGCGCCCCGGCTCGGACTCGATGATCGTGGACGAGATGCCCACCTCGTCGAGTTTGCCCGCAACCCACTCGGCGGCCGGCCGCTCCTGGTGCGTCGGATTGCTGGTGTTGATCCTGATCAGTTCGCTGAGCAGCCCGGCGACCTCGTCCTCGGCGGTGGTGGACGGGGTGCGGTCGGCGTCAGTCATGTGGTCCGTTCTACCAGGCATGCCTCGTCCCCGCGCCGGCGTCACGAGGGTGGGGGTGTGCGCGGCAGTGTCTCGGACCAGTTAGACTCGCCGGGCACTCGTCCGGGTGGCGGAATGGCAGACGCGCTAGCTTGAGGTGCTAGTGCCCTTAACGGGCGTGGGGGTTCAAGTCCCCCCTCGGACACCGAAGTAAGGACCCACCGATCGGACAGATGTCCGCTTCAGTGCGAGCGAGGCGACCTCGCAGACCACGTGCATCCCGTCTCCGGCGCGCCGCATCTGCGGTACGTGGACGAGGTCTTCGATGACGCTGGTCACCGCCAGGTTGTCGACCGCCGAGCTATCTCGAATACCGCATCGACCCCGCGCTGGGTGAGCATGGTAGGCAGCTTCACCAGGTGCTGACTGATGCGCGTGCGCGCCACGACGGTGACCGCACCGTCCTTCGGTTGCTGCTTGACGGTGAAGCCATCGTGCGCACCAACGATCGCGATGATGCCGACGACGGTGATCGGGAAGCCGGCCTGTTCGGTGAGCAGTCGGGCGGCGCGCCGTGCCTCATGCCGGCTGTTGCGGACGTACGGCACGCGCTGGCCGTTGATCATGACGGTGTCGCCGCCGACCCATACTGATGTCCTCGGGTGATGCTTGGCGTTCACGGTGAAGACACCTCCTGGGCCGATCACGACATGGTCGATGTCGGACCCCCGCTCGCCCACGCGCACGGCGTGGAGGACGTGCCAGTCAGGGCCGAGCCTCGCCAGTTGGGCGGCGACCGCTTCTTCGCCATCGGCGCCGATACGCCAGGCCCGCTCGTCGGTTCTCACGCCGAGCAACCGGGCCAGCCCGGTCCGGAACCTGCCGGCGGCCTCCTTCTCGGCGAGCGCTTGCTCACGTGCGGCCGCACCGGCCTTCGTTGCGCTGAGGTCCTCCCAACCCGGGGCCGCCTGTGCCTGTGTGGTCAGCTCGGCTGCGATCGCAACGGCAGGCGGCGTGGGCGGCTCAGCATGGGTGAGAACTCCGCGAGCTGCCGACGTCGGCTCCTGTGTCGAGAGGTGGCCAGCGAGCAGGCGCTCGAGCAAGGGCAGATTCGTCACATCGTCGGAGTGGAACCGTCCGGTCTTGACGTCCAGGTAACCGAGCGCGGTTCCTCCGGGGGTTTCGGCATACAGGCGCTCGTGGCCGTAGCGCGCCCACTTCCGCACGACCCAGTCCGCCATGGCGCCTCCCGCCGACCCGAAATTGCAAGCTTCGATCTTCATTCGGCACAGACGGGGTGCGGTTGAGGCCCGGAGGGCGTTGGGCGCTTACACGGTGTCTCCGGCCTGTGGCGATTGCCGTGGGATATGGCCTACGTCGCGGAGATCGCAGGGTCAGCCGAGAGCTGAGCCCGCCGTGGCGCCCGGGCCGGCCGGGTACGGCCGGCCCGGACAGCACGATCAGACGAGGTCGTACCGGTCGAGGTTCATCACCTTGTCCCAGGCGGCGACGAAGTCGCGCACGAACTTCTCCTGGGCGTCGTCGCTCGCGTAGACCTCGGCGAGCGCACGCAGCTCGGAGTTGGAGCCGAACACCAGGTCGACCCGGCTGCCGGTCCACGTCACCGCGCCGGACGGGTCGCGTCCCTCGAAGGTCGTGGCGTCCTCCGCCGTCGGCTTCCACGTGGTGCCCAGGTCGAGCAGGTTCACGAAGAAGTCGTTGGTCAGCGACTCCGGGCGATCGGTGAGGACCCCGGTCGAGGAGTGCCCGACGTTCGCGTTGAGGACCCGCAGACCGCCCACCAGCACGGTCATCTCCGGGGCGCTCAGGTCGAGCAGGTTCGCCCGGTCGATCAGCAGGTACTCGGCGGGAAGCCGGTGCCCCTTACCGAGGTAGTTGCGGAACCCGTCCGCAGTCGGCTCGAGCGCGGCGAAGGACTCCACATCGGTCTGCTCCTGCGAGGCGTCCGTACGCCCCGGCGTGAACGGCACCGAGACGGTGTGCCCGGCGTTCGACGCCGCCTGCTCGATCCCGGCGCAGCCGGCGAGCACGATCAGGTCGGCGAGCGAGATCTGCGTCCCGTTCGCGTTGAACGACTCCTGGATGCCGGTCAGGGTGCGCAGCACCGTCGCCAGCTCGTCGGGGTTGTTCACCTCCCAGCCGCTCTGGGGCTCGAGGCGGATGCGCGCCCCGTTCGCTCCACCGCGCTTGTCGCTGCTGCGGAACGTGGACGCGGAGGCCCAGGCGGTGGACACCAGCTGCGAGACCGACAGTCCCGACGCGAGCACCTGCGCCTTGAGCGCGGCGATGTCGTCGGCCCCGACCAGGTCCTGCGTCGACAGCGGGCACCGGGTCCTGCCAGATGCAGCGTCTCCTGCGGCACGAGCGGCCCCAGGTAGCGCTGGATCGGGACCCATGTCGCGGTGGGTCAGCTTGAACCAGGCCCGGGCGAACGCGTCCGCGAACAGCTCGGGGTTGTCCAGGAAGCGCCGCGAGATCTGCTCGTAGACCGGGTCGACCCGCAGGGCGAGGTCCGTCGTGAGCATCGTCGGCGGCCGCGACAGCGAGCCGTCCTGGGGGTCGGGCACGGTGTTCGCGCCGGCGCCGTCCTTGGGCTGCCACTGGTTGGCACCCGCGGGGCTCTTCGTCAGCTCCCACTCGAAGCCGAACAGGTTCTCGAGGTAGCTGTTGTCCCAGGTCGTCGGAGTGGCGTTCCAGGTCACCTCCAGCCCGCTGGTGATCACGTCGCGGCCCTTGCCGCTGCCGAAGGACTGCCTCCAGCCCAGGCCCTGCTCCTCGAGCGGTGCGGCTTCGGGCTCGGGGCCGACGAACTGCTCCGGGTCGCCCGCTCCGTGGGTCTTGCCGAACGTGTGGCCACCCGCGATCAGCGCGACGGTCTCCTCGTCGTTCATGGCCATCCGGCGGAACGTCTCGCGGATGTCGCGGGCCGACGCCAGCGGGTCCGGGTTGGCGTTCGGGCCCTCCGGGTTGACGTAGATGAGCCCCATCTGGACGGCGGCCAGCGGGCTCTCCAGCTCGCGGTCCCCGGTGTAGCGCTCGTCGCCGAGCCAGGTCTCCTCCGGGCCCCAGTACACGTCCTCGTCCGGCTCCCAGACGTCGGCGCGCCCGCCGGCGAAGCCGAAGGTCTTCAAGCCCATCGACTCCAGTGCGCAGTTGCCCGCGAACACGATCAGGTCGGCCCAGGACAGCGCACGGCCGTACTTCTTCTTGACCGGCCAGAGCAGCCGGCGGGCCTTGTCGAGGTTGCCGTTGTCGGGCCAGCTGTTGAGCGGCGCGAAGCGCTGCATGCCGGCGCCCGCTCCGCCGCGGCCGTCGTTGATGCGGTAGGTGCCCGCGCTGTGCCAGGCCATCCGGATGAAGAACGGGCCGTAGTGACCGAAGTCGGCCGGCCACCAGTCCTGCGAGGTCGTCATGACCTCGTCGATGTCGGCGCGCAGCGCGTCCAGGTCGACGGTCTGGAACGCGGCGGAGTAGTCGAAGTCGGCGTCCATCGGGTTGGCGACGGCCGGGTGCTTGCGCAGGATCTTCAGGTTGAGCTGGTTGGGCCACCAGTCGCGGTTGCTGCCGCCCTCGACCGGGTAGGGGCGGCGCCCGGAGGCGACCGGGCACTTCGCCTCGTCGCTCGCCTCCGGCTCGTTCATCTCGCGGACTACGGCGTCGGGATGGTCAGACATGGAAATCCTTCCGGGATCAGGTGGTGCTCAGGACAGTGTGTGCTGGTGGAGCAATCGGGGCACAGGCCCCAGTAGGTGACCTCGGCCTCGTCGATCGCGAAGCCGTGGTCATCGGACGCGGTCAGGCACGGGGTGTCGCCGACCGCGCAGTCGACGTCGGCGATGACGCCGCAGGAGCGGCAGACGACGTGGTGGTGGTTGTCGCCGACCCGCGACTCGTAGCGGGCCGCGGAGCCCGCCGGCTCGATGCGCCGGACCAGGCCCGCCGACGGTCAGCACGCGCAGCACGTCGTAGACGGCCTGGTGGGAGACGTCGCCCGAGATCCGCGCGCGCCGCGCCGATGATCTGGTCGGTGTCGGCGTGCGGGTGGTCGTACACGGCGGTCAGTACCGCCAACCGCGGCCGCGTGACGCGCAGAGCGGCCCCGCGCAGGAGGCTCTCGGCTTCCGAACGGGTGGGCACCTCCCGAGTGTGGCCCCTTGTTCTGGAATGAGTCAAGAGCAGCGCCGCGCGGGCGCGTCAACGCCCCTGGTACGGGTGCATGACCTCGACGGCGAACTGCTCCATCTTCTCCAGCTGCTCGGTCATCGGGCCGAACGGATCGTCGGTGAAGCCGTGGACCAGCTGGTACATGCCGGCCTTGTCGTACTCCTCGATGCCGGCGAGGAGCTTGTCGGCCGAGCCGGCCAGCGGCAGGTCACCGACCCCTTCGAACGCGGCTCCCTCGGAGAGGATCATCGGCTGGTAGTCGTAGAGGCGCAGCCCGTCCGGGTCGTTGCCCACCCGGGTCGCCTCCGCCCGCATGGCGTCCAGGATGGCCGGGATCTCGGACACGGCCGTCAGGATGCGGAACAGCCCGTCGTAGCGCGCGCCCCGTAGCAGCGCCCGCTGGCTGGTCCCACAGCCGATCATCGGGAACCGCGGCTGCTGGAAGGACACGGGGTACAGCGGTACGGGTCCGAACTCGACGTGCGCACCGGCGTACTCCACCGTGCCGCCCCGGCAGGCCAGGTCGAACACCTCGAGGTACTCGTCGAGCACGGCTCCCCGTGTGGCGAACGGCAGCCCGAGGATCTCGAACTCCTCGCGCCACCAGCCCGGGGCGAAGCCCAGGTCGAAGCGGCCGTGTGACACCTGGTCGATGCTGACGAGCGCCTTGGCCGTGGGCAGCGCGGCCCGCAGCGGCACGACGAGGGTGGACGTCCCGATCCTGATGGTGCTGGTCGCCGTCGCCAGCATGGCCATGACCACGAGCGGGTCGTACACGTCGGAGTCGGCGGGAAGGGGCCACGGTGCCCCGCCGATCGGATAGTAGGATCGCTCCTCGCTCAGCGGGGTCACGACGTGGTCGTTCACCCACACCTCGTCGAAACCGAGCTCCTCCGCGCGCCTGGCGACTGCGATCATCGAGTCCGGGCCGTTGCCTCCGCCGCGCAGCCCCATGTCCCACACCTGCACACCGAACTTCATGTCCCGACCTCCGCAGCTGCCCGCTGAGGCAGCGAGCTGACCGAAACATAGCCGCGACGAGCGAAAGTTACTAGAGGTTGACTCAGTTTGAACTGAGGCGTCAGGTCACCAGGACTCGATGGCTGATGCAGCGCGGATATGTACGTTTCGCACGTTCCGCACAGCCGTCTACCAGCCGCGACAGGGTGACCGACCGTGCAAGTCGGGCTATTGGATCGCGGGACCGCTCAAGTCGTGGGCCACCCGGCCGAACCTCAGGACGAGTCTGAAAAGCCAGTACTCGTCGTCGAGAGGTCGCAGGCACGGCAACCCGCACCACAACCCCCATCGGAAGTGATTCGCGCATGGCCCCCACCATGAACAACCCGTACCAGAAGGCGCTCGCCGCCTTCTTCTGTTTCCTGGTCGCTGCTGCGGGGGTGGTGACACTCTCCGCCGGCACAGCGAACGCGGCGGCCGCACCGTCGTCCGTCACCGCAACCCCGGCGGCCGTCAGCACGGCCCATCCCTACTCCGACCCCGTCTGGTTCCCGATCCACGCACCCGTGCTCATCGGGTGCACCGGCAGCAACAGGGTGAACAACGGCCCCAAGTCGGGCAGCAACCCCTGCGCCGGCGACCACTCGGGCTTCTACGCCATGAACATCGGCATCCCGTGGCACGTCGCCGGAGGCAAGCCGAACCCGGAGCCGCACCCCGCCGTCTACGCGGCAGGCTCGGGCATCGTCATCCGGGCGTACTCCGGGAGCGCGGCGTGCCAGCGCAACGGCGCCGTGGTCCCCGGTAACGAGGTCTGGATCGCCCACGGCGGTGGCATGGTCTCGGCCTACCAGCACCTGCTCACCGTCAGCGTGAAGGTCGGGCAGTACGTCACGCCGCGCTCGGTCATCGGCACCGCGGGGGCGACCGGCGCCGAGTGCGACTCCTCGGGCAAGCCGATCACCGCCTACCTGGACTTCCAGGTGCGCAACAAGGGCGGCTCGTCGATCACCGCGACCGCCATCTCGGTCCCGACGCTGCTCGGCTGCGCCGGAACCACGACGTCGGTGCGCAAGTGGCCGGCCACCCTGCCGCGCTCGGCCTACACCGCCAACCGGTACCCGATCCCGAGCAGCCTGCCCAAGACGTGGGTCCAGGTGCCGTACGACTCCGGGGTCGCGATCTCGAAGGCGGACTGGAACTGCCTGCCGAGTGCCCGGCCCAGCACGCCGAACCGCAGCGCGACGCCGCGGGTGACCCGTTCGGGCACCACTCGCGTGGTCACCTGGCCGGTGATGCCGACGGCGAACCGGTACTCGGTTCAGCTCCAGGTCCTGCGTTCCGGTAGCTGGACCACGCCCTGCTCGCCGTACGTCACCAGTGGCTGCACCTACGGCTACTACTACCTGGCGAGTTCGTCCAAGCCACACCTGACGATCAGCGGGGTCCGCAGTGGTGTGAGCTATCGCGTTCGCGTGAGCTCACACAACTACGCGGGCTACGGACTGTCGTCGTCGGCAGTAGGACTCGGCTGACAGCTGGTCGTACCTCGGGTAACAACTCTCAGTTGTTACCCGAGGTGCCCGCCACGGTTGGGTGGACCTGCAACTCGCAGACGCTCACCTGCCGCAGGAAGTGGACCGTGTGCGACGTGTTCGCCGGAGTGACCGCGACCGTCTTGGAGAACGCGCACGGTCCGCTGGTGACGGGGTTGAAGTTCATCCACTCGACCGTCGCCGAACCGTAGGCGCCCGGCGCGAGGGTCACCGTGCGCTCCGTGTGCGCTCCACCGGCGAAGCCGTGCAGCGTGCGGGCGGCGTGGGCGATGACCCTTCCCGAAGCGTTGACGGCGTCCAGCCCGGGGTAGCCGTAGAGCGTGCACGTGGTGTGGCTGGTGTTCTTGAACGACAGCACGAACGAGCCGTGGCCGGTCGCCCCTTGGGTCCGCGTCGCGTAGACCGCGAGGGCGGTGTTGCCGCAGGCCGACGGTGCTGCTCCCGCGGCGGTGGCACCGGCGACCACGCCGCCGAGGGCGAGCGTGCCGGTGACGGCGATGAGTGCGGCGCGGTGGCGCAGTGTGGACATGGTTCCTCCTGGTGGAGCGGCTGCGGAGTCCGGCGGGCGAGTGCGCGGCGCCGCCTGCTGCGCGGAACCGCTGGCCGGGTCTGTGGAGGGACAGACCTGTCGTCAGCCGGCTCGCCGGCGATCACCGTGCCGGTACGCCGGCATCCATGGAATGTTGTGCCCTCATGACACGCCGTCGCGCTGGAACGTTGCGGCCTCGGCCGTCAGCCAGCGGCAGATCTCCTCACCCGCCAGCACGCCCACGGCGGCCGTGGACACCACGTGCGGCGCCCGCCAGCCCGAGTCGGCGATCTCGCCGTGCGCGGGATGGATGCCACGGTCCGCGGCGAGCAGCATGTCGATGTCGAGCAGTGAGTCGCCGGCCGCGAGCACCGTGGCGGCGTCGGTGCGGCGCGCGACCTCCTCGACCGCTGCGGATTTGGTGAGCGTGCGCGGGACCCAGTAGAGCTTGCGCCCCTGGAGCGAGGTGGACCAGCCACGGTCCGCAGCCCAGGCGGTGACATCGTCGAGGAACTGCGGCGGCATCGCGGACCGGTCGATCACGGCGTAGCAGAACATGCCGTCGGCGTTGCGCAGCTTCACCGTCCATTCCGCGGCCAGGACGCGCCCCACATGCGCCCACACCTCGGCGAGCGGTGCGACGGCGGACAGCCGCTGGCGGACATGCGCCTGCCACGACCGGTCCAGACGGCCGTCGACGAAGAGGAACCCCCCGTTGGCCGCGATGGCGTAGCGCGGTGCCCGCCCCGGCAGCGTCACCCGAGCGAACTGTTTCGGGGTGCGCGTCGTGACCGGCACGAGCACCGTCGCGAGGGCGAGGTCGGTGAGCAGGTCCGCGGCGGTGGCGGTCATGAATGCCGCGGCCCTGCCCTCGTCGGTCTCGGCGACGACGAGGGACGGGCGCGAGCCTTGCGACAGGGCGAGCGCTCCCTTGGAGTAGATCAGCGTGCGGTCCAGATCCGCCGCTACGACGGCGCGGCCGATCACGAGCGCACCGACGTTCCGTCGGCGCCGACCGCCCCGCGCGTGAAGCGTGGATGGATGAGGCCGACGCAGCTGAACGCGAGGTCGGGCACCTCCTCGATCGCGACGCCACGCTGCTCGGCGAGCAGGAGGACGTGACCCAGCGCGGGAACGGCCTCGGGGCGGACGAGGATCCGCCACGGCACCCGCCGCAGCAGCACCCGGGTCGTCTCCCCCACTCCGGGCTTGACGAGGTTGACGTCACCGATGCCGTACCGCTCGGACAACTCCTCCGCGGTCTTCCAGCCCTGCCACGTCGGTGCCGTGTCGAGGGCCGCGCGCGCGGCGAGGTGATGGTCCACAGCGTCCTCGACGTCGGCGAAGCGCCCCGCCACGGCGTCGACGAACGCGCGTGAGACGTCCGCACCGGCGAGCTCGGCGTAGAACTTCGCGCCGTGGAACTGCCCCGGTCCGATCAGCGCATCGTTGAGGACGGTTCGCGAGACCAGCCCGGACACCGTCGAGTTCAGGCACGCCGACGGGATCAGGTAGTCCTCCCGCGTGCCGAAGATCCGGGTGCATCCTCCGGCATCGGCCAGCACGGCGAGATCCGCGGAGAACATCCCACCGGACAGCGTCCGGTTGGCCGACTCCAGCGCTCGTTCGAGCTCGCCGGTGATCGCCCCCTTGCCGGTCCAGCCGTCCACGAACATGACCGACGCCGGATCGTGGTGGTCGGCGAGGTAGCGCAGCGCGACGGTGTCGATCCCCTTGCCGCGGACGATGCTGGCCGAGTAGTGCGCCAGCTCGACGCCGTGGCGGAACCTCGCCCACCGGCGCATGAGCACGCCGACCGGTGTGCCCGCCCGCGCGAGGGACACCAGCACTCCCCCGTTCCCGCGGGCGGCGAGGACCTGTTCGGTGACGACGCCGACCGCCAGCGCGAGCTGGTCAGCCGTCGCCGCCAGCGCCTGCGTGTAGAGCTCCTGGTACTCGGCCGTGGGCTGGTACTCGATCGGCAGCGACTCGGCGTAGTGCGCCCCGCCGGCCTGGATGGCCTCCTCCCGCTCCTCGATCGGCGCCTCGAGCTGGACGGCGGAGAGGTCCGTGAGCAGCCACCCGACGTCCTCTGCGGGGTAGCTGCCGAACCTCGGCCCCCGGAGCGGCTCGGGCGACCGTGGCCGTGCTGTCGGGATCGTCACGACGTGGACCGCGCCGGTGGCGGTGGCGAGCTGGTCCACGATCCCGCCCGGCGCCTGCACGGAGACGGGGTCGGCCGCGTCGTCGACGACCAGGACGATGTCGCTGAAGCCGCGCGCCGGATCGCTACCCGAGGCGACGTTGTAGGCGAAGCGGGTGCCGGAGTCGTCGTGTGCGGGGAAGGTGAGCGCCGTCGCGATGGCATAGCCCGGCGCGTCGATAGCGCACACCGGGGAGCGGGTGGTGGTCGAGAAGCGCACCTCCGCACCCGGGAGGCGGTCGGCGAGCGCCAGCGCGATCCGCAGCGGCGCGTGCATCAGCTCCTCGGTGCCGAGCACGAGCACGCGGGAGCCGCTGACGTGGTCGGCCAGCTCGGCGGCGCACCGTGCCGCTGCCGCTTCCAGGGCCGGTCGCTCCTCCGGCAGGAACCCGTGGCGGCCGCCTTCGCGTACCCCGGTGGGCCAGATCCGCCGGTCGGCCACGCGCACGCCGCCACGTTCCGAGGTGGGCACGGCAGGTGGCTGCCCGTACTGCTCGACGAGCCCGGCGGCGCGATCCAGCACGTCCGCCGGGAGGTCCACCTGACCACTGACCAGGGAGACCACGTCGAGCTCGACGCCCAGCTCGGCGGCGAAGGCAGCCATGCCCGCCCGATCGCTCCCGGTCCGGACGTCCACGAGCGCGGCCACGACGTAGCGCCGCCGCTGCGGGAAGCTCGCGTGCAGCGCGCGGATCGTGTTCAGCACCGTCCTTCCGCTCGTCAACTCGTCGTCGACCAGGACGAGCGCATCGCCGCGGGCGAGCAGTCCGGTGTCCTCGGGCAGCAGCAGATGCGTGGTGGCGTGCGAGTGCTCCTCCTCGAAGCCGCCGAGCGGAACCACTCCGGTGACCGCCCGACGGGTCGAATGCAGGTACGGCGCGACCAGCTGGTCGGCGACGGCGTGCCCCAGGCCGGTCGCGGTCTCGGCATAGCCCAGCACCACCGCGGACACAGCCACCGTCGCGTCGGCGCACTCGCGCAGCAGCCGCTGCGGCGCGGAGGCGTCTCCACGCAGGGCTGCCGCCAGAGCGGCGTCCCCGGGCACGTCGCCGCCACCGAGCGCGGCCGCCACCAGGGCGCCCAGCAGCCGCCCGGAGCCGTAGACGATGCGGGGATCGGTCGGGACGTGCTTGCCGAGCACGGTGGACACGATCAGGTGCGCCCGGCGCGGGTTGCGCCGGAGGGCGAGCCCCACCAGATCCGGAAGGCTCACCGCGCCGTCGGACCCGGTGGTCACACGCACGTCGAGGCGGTCGGCGACCCAGGACCCCGTCCAGGCCGGGTTCACTGATGCAGGCCCGCACCGAGCAGATCGACGAACGACGTCGACTCCCGGGCCACGCCGAACACCTCGGCACGCGGACATGATGCGGCGGGCCCACGCGGCATGCGGCTTGGACTCGTTCATCTTGTTGCCGTAGGCCGACGCCGCGACACCACCCCGGGTCGAGGTCCCGAGGATGTCGCCGGCGTCGCAGTACTCCTCGTGCGTGACCACCGACAGGGCGTGCACCGCCGCGACGTGCGTGGGATGGATGACCGTCTTCCCGGTCAGCCCGTTGGCCTTGTCCAGCAGCACCTCACGGATCAGTCCGTCCAGGTCCTTCGGCGATCAGCTCGGCCCGCAGCGCCCGTTCGGAGTGCTCGATGAACGGCGACTCCCGCAACTGGGGCTTGAACATCCGCTCCGTGCCGGAGAAGTACTCCCACACCGGCCCGGTGACGACGTAGCCGCTGCCGTCGGAGCGGGCGAGGACGTTCACGACGTCGGCGATCACGTCGGCGAGGATGCGTACGTCGTAGACCGTCAGGTCGCGCGCCCGGCGCAGTCCGTACGCCGCCGAGAAGTCCGTCGCGCCGATGCGGACCGCGAGCACGCTGTGCCGGTACTTGTCGAGGAGATCCCGGATCGCGACGAGCTCACCGATCCGGTTCTCCGCATAGATCACCGCCGGCGACTCCATCACGGGCATCGCGAGCATCCGCTGCCCGGTGGTCTCGGACGCCTCGCACACCGCGTCCAGGAACGCCTCGCCGGTGGAGTCGGTGAACTTCGGGAGCACGAAGCCGGTCAGGATCGGTGCGTGCTCCCCCAGCCCGGCGGCGATCATCGGGATCTGCTCCACCGCCCGCACCCGCACGAAGATCAGCGGCTTGGTGGCGTCGGTAGCGGCGAGGGTGCGCAGGTGCGCGACCACGTTGCGCTCCGCGGCGGCGACCTCCCCGTCGGCGATCGCGTCCTCCAGGCACACGACCACGCTCATCACGCCCTGGGCCGCACGCTTGGCGATGTCCCCGGCCAGCCCCGGGCGGGTGGCAGGGCTGTACAGGGTCGCGCCGAGGGCGACCGAGAGCACCGCGAGGTCGTCGGACGGGCCGAAGTCCGCGGGCTCGCGCAGGAACAGGCGCGCCGAGTCCTCGGCTGACAGGAAGTCGAAGTGACGCATCCGGGTCCTCACTCGTCTGTGGGTCGGTCACCCATCGAACCGGACGGGGGGAACTGCTCCGATCGTAGGCGAATCAGGTTTCCGCCGACGGCGCCCGCGGTCCCGGCGCTAGACGAGGGGCGTGCGCGCGTCCAGCCACGTGATGCGGCTGAATCCGTAGGCGCCCACGGCATCGCGCACCGAGCCGTTGATCTCCTCCGCCTCCGACCGCAACACCAGCTCGCCGTCGATGTTGTAGGCCGACAGCAGCACGTTCACGTAGGGCGACGGGGCGTGCTCCAGCGGCACCTCGATCCGTGCCTGGCCGAAGGTGGTGACCACCAGCGTCCCGCCCCAGTTCAGCGTCCCGCCGTGCTCGGAGAAGGCGTACACGACGAAGCGTTCGATCTCGCGGACCTGCACGAGGTCGACGGTGAGGATCTCGAACTGCCGGTGCTCACCGCTGATGATCGGCCGACGGGATCCGGGTGGTGCGGTCCGCACGTCGCTGATGTACTGGACGACCGACGAGACGCCGGACCTGAGCTGGTAGGCGCAGCCGAGGCGCAGGTCACCCACAGCGGGCGAGCACGCGGCCTCGATGGTGAGCACACCCACGCCGGACTGGACCCTCGTGAGCGTGACTGTGGGGTCCTGGTGCGTGAGGACGGTGGGTACGCCGGGCCGTGCCCGGGGTGGGGTGTAGCGGGGCGCGGGCCTGCGCTCCACGGGGGCCGCCGGACGAGGAGCTGACTCCGCTGCCGGCGCGGGCGTGGACAGGTCGAGCAGCCCCGCGTCCGGAGGCGCCGGCGTCGACGGAGCCGGGGCCGGACGCAGCTGGAGCCGACAGGTCGAGCAGCCCCGCGTCCGGGGCGGTCGCCGGCGGTGGCGTGCGGTGTGGATGCGGACCCGCGGAGTGCACGAAGTCCGCCACCCGGCCGACCGCCGGATCCGGTGCCACGGGGCGGGGACGGGACCGGTGCCGCAGGAACGCCAGATCAGGCCGGGGCGGCGCGGTCTCCGGCGACCGGGGACTCACAGGGTCACGCCGTAGTCGGCCGCCACGCCGAGCAGGCCCTTGCTGTAGCCCTGCGCCGATCACCTTGAACTTCCAGCCACCCTGGTTGCGGTACACCTCCCCGAGCACCAGCGCGGTCTCGCGCGTCAGGGCGGGCGCGAGGTTCTCGGACCGGACGAGCTCGGCGTTGCCGTCCGCGGTTCAGCACCCGGACGATGCACTCCTTGCAGCTGGCCGAGGGACCGGCGCTGCGCGACTCCCTCGTTGAGGTAGAGCGACGACGACGATCCGCTCCACCTCGGCGGGCACGTCGGCCAGGTCGATCTCGACCTGCTCGGTGTCCCCGCCCAGCGCCTGCTCGCGCTGGGTCACCGACAGGTCCGGCGAGCTGAGCTGGTTGAAGAAGACGAAGTGCTCGTCGGAGAGCGCCTGGCTGGCCGAGTCGCAGAGGATCGTGGCGACCACCAGGTTGTCGGTGAGCGACCGTCTCGGCGCCGGCGGCGAACCGCACACCGAGCACGACCGCGGTCAGTCCCGGGATCTCGCGCGTCAGCGCCACGTTGGCGCCGCGTTTCATCTCAGCCATTACAGGTCCAGGTCCGAGCCGGAGAACTTGGTGCGCAGGAACGTGCCCTGGCTCATCAGCGCGTCGACGTCCTGGTTGCGGGCCGCGTCCAGCACCGCGTCGGCCGAGAGCTGCAAGTGCCTCGAGCTGCTCGAGCAGCGACTCGCGCGGCGTCCGGCCCGTCGGGCGCGGCGGTGTCGACCGCGCTGTCGTCCAGGGCCAGGTAGCGGCGCAGCGTCGTCGGCAGGTAGTCCTCCAGGGTGGCCTTGACCGAGACGACGGCGTAGACGTCCAGCGGCCGGACCTCGGAGGTGTCGATGACTCGCGACAGGGTGTCGGTGACCCGGCGCGCCGTCGACCACCGCGCGACCGGCAGCTGACCGGCCCGAATGCCGTTGATGAAGCGCACCGTTGAGCCCGAAGAGCTGCGCCGTCAGCGCCGCCGGGCTGTCGCCCCGTCGGCTCGTCCGGGTCGACGGCTCGCGGCCGGCGTCGACCGACGCAGCCGTCGTGCCTCTGCGGACAGCCGCATCGCTGATCAGCCTGATCAGTTGCCGCTCGCCGCGGCGGGTGCGCTCGAGGTAGGGCTTGGCCCGCTCGATCTGGCCCTCGAGCGCGGTGACCGTCTGGGCCATCGAGTCGACGGCCTGCGCGCGGAAGGTGTCGACCGCGTCCATCGTGGCGAAGACGTTGTCGAAGGCGGCCTGCAGCTTGGCGATGTCGACGGTGGAGGACGCCGCCTGCTGGTTGATCGCCGCCGCCCTGCAGCTTGAGCTGCTCGGAGGTCGACTCGATGAGGTTGGAGGTCGACCGTGTTCAGCGCGTTGATCTGGTCGAGCACCAGCTTCTGGCGGGACAGCGCCTGCGAGACGATCACTGCGTCCGCAGCGCGGCGATCGTGGTCGTCTGCGCGCGGTCGACACCCTTGATGAGCTCGATGTTGTTGCTTGCGGATCAGGTCCAGCGCCATGTAGCCCTGCACGTTGACGGCCATCTGCGTCATCAGGTCCTGGCGACGCTGACGGATCGGGAACAGCGCGTCTGAGCTTGCAGGACGTTGGCGTCCTCGGTGCGACCTGCCGGCCTCGAGCTCCGCGACCTTCTGCTCGACCGCGTCGTCGAGGGCGCCGGCGAGCTCGTTGTACTCGCTGAGCTTGCCCATCGTGGTCCACATGTTGGCCTTCTCGGTCTCGATCGCCGCGTTGTCCTTGCGCAGCTCGTCCTGACCCGAGTCAAGCGCCTTGATGATCGCGTCGAGCTGGGACTGCGCGGACTCGGTACTTGTCGAAGTAGCGGTCGATCTTGTCGCCGCCGGGCATCCACTTGAGCGACCTTCTTGACGCCGTGACAGGTCCGCGCGCTTGGGGTCGAGGTCGGTGACCGTGTGCGCGCAGCTCCGACGAGGGTGCTCGGACACGCGGGTCTGGGCGTCGCCGCACCTTGCCCTTGCCCATGGCGGCGGCCGGGCGCTCGAGCATCCGGTTGGACATCGACGCCGCGGCGCGCATGTCCTTGTCACCCATGGTCGTGATCTGCGCGACCTTCTCGGAGAACTCCGGCGACTTCATGTCCAGCGCGGCGAGGCCCGTCGACGAACTGCGGCCGCCTTGGCCTGCAGCTCGGTCTGCTTGGCCGCATCGACCGGGATAGCCCCTGCCGCCTGCTCCTTCTCGACCACGACGACGGGCGCCGGCGGGGCGAGCACGAGGTCGGTGCCCACCGGGGCGGGTGTGGCGGACGCGGTCGTCGTCGGGGTGGAGTCGAGATCGAGTTCAGACATGCCGTTCATTCTCCTAGGAAGTGGTGCGCAATTCGAGTCGGGTCGGCGTGCGCCGTCAGAGCTGGCCGGACAGCGACGGCAGCAGTTCGTGGAACGTACGTCCGTTGGCAGGAATGCCCATGGCCGTCATCGTCCACCCGGAACCGTCCCGGGAGACCTTGGCCATCACCTGGGCGTTGTGCGTACCCGACCCGGTGAGCGTGTAGCGGGCGATCTCGGTGTCACCGGCCGTCTCGTCGACGAGGCGGCAGAACGCGTTCTCGATCTGGGAGAAGTTCTGGCCGGTGAAGGAGTTGACCGTGAACACGAGCGTGGTGACGGTGGCCGGGACCCGGGTCAGATCGACCTGGATCGACTCGTCGTCACCCTCGCCGGCCCCGGTGCGGTTGTCGCCGGTGTGGTGCACCGACCCGTCCCGGGAATCCAGCTGTTGGAACCAGACCTGGTCGACCAGCCGTCCTGACGCGTCGAACAGCAGCGCCGACGCGTCGAGGTCGATGCTCTGCGAGCGGGACCCGAACAGGCCCTTCTTCTTGATCGCGTCCCATCCCAGCCCCATGCGCACGCGGCTCAGCGTCCCGCCGCCCCGCTTCTCGAGGGAGACCTTCTGGCCCTTGCTCAGGTTGACGCTCATCGTGGTGCCTCTCTGGGAGTGGTGCTAGATACCGGCGGTTTCGAGCACGACCGGGTCGTCGGTCTCGGCTGCCCGCCGATTGCTGATGATGGACGACACGAGGGCCATGCCGATGAAGGCGACGCCGATCAGGCCGGTGACCACCTCGGGGACGGCGTACCTGATCGTGAACAGCAGGACGACCGCCAGCGACCCGATCGCCCAGTGGGCGCCGTGTTCGAGGAAGCTGTACTCGCTGAGCGTGCCCTTGCGCACGAGGAAGACGGTCAGCGACCGGATGTACATGGCACCGATGCCCAAGCCGATCGCGATGATGATCGGGTCGGACGTGATCGCGAAGGCACCGATGACGCCGTCGAAGCTGAACGTCGCGTCGAGCACCTCGAGGAACAGGAAGACGCCGAACGCCGCCCGTCCCGCGAGCCCCAGTGCCGCGCCGATCCCCGGGCCGTCGCGCTCCTCGACGTCCTCCTCCTCGGACTCGAAGACGCCGCCGATGCCGTTGACGACGAGGTAGACGACGAGCCCCAGGATGCCGGACACGAGGACGCTGGACGCCTTGTGCTGCGGGGCGATGAAGTTCGCGGTGAGCATGAGGGCGATGCCGGTCACGACGACCGACATCTGGTCGAGCTTGCCGATGCGCGCGAGCGGCTTCTCCAGCCAGGACAGCCAGGTGATCTCGCGGTCCTCGAAGATGAAGTCGAGGAACAGCGTCAGCAGGAACGCGCCACCGAACGCGGCGATGGCCGGATGGGCCTCGTGCAGCAGGTAGGCGTACGTCCCGGGAGTGTGGACGCTGCCGCCGTTGATGGCGAGGTGGTACGCCGTGGCAGGGGTGATGTGCGCGGTCACGCAGACGATCACGACAGGGAACAGCAGGCGCATGCCGAAGACCGCGATGAGCACGCCGACCGTCAGGAACATGCGCTGCCAGAACACGTTCAGCCGGCCGAGGTGGGTGGCGTTGACGACCGCGTTGTCGAAGGACACCGAGATCTCCAGGACCGCGAGGATCGCGGCGACGGTCAGCCCGGTCGTGCCTCCGTAGAGGAAGGCGAGGACCAGGCCGACCGCAGTGACGCCGAACGCGCCACCGAACGTCTTCAGCAACATGAAGGGCTGGTCCCCGTCAGCCGACGTTGACGCCGAAGTCACGGGCGATGCCGCCCAGACCCGACGCGTAGCCCTGACCGACGGCGCGGAACTTCCACTCGCCGTTGTACCGGTACAGCTCACCGAAGATCATGGCGGTCTCGCTCGACGCGTCCTCGGTGAGGTCGTACCGGGTGAGCTCGGAACCGCCGTCCTCGTTCACGATGCGGATGAAGGCGTTGCGGACCTGGCCGAAGGACTGACCGCGGTTCTCGGCGTCGTAGATCGACACCGGGAAGACGATCTTGTCGCACTCGGCCGGGCACTGCCGCGAGGTTGACCTTGATCTGCTCGTCGTCTCCCTCACCGTCACCGGTCAGGTTGTCGCCGGTGTGCTCCACCGAGCCGTCCGGGCTCTTCAGGTTGTTGAAGAACACGAAGTGGGCATCCGACAGGATCTTGCCGGCGGCGTTGACCATCAGGGCGCTGGCATCGAGATCGAAGGCCTGCGCCACTGGTGGTGCGTTCGTCCCACCCCAGACCCACGACCACGGCGCGCAGGTTCGGCGCTTCCTTGGTCAACGAGACGTTGCCGCCCTTGGACAGGCTGACGGACATGTGATTCCTCCTGAAATCCTGAGTCGTCGGGCCGGTCAGACGCCGACGCCGTAATCGCGGGCGATCCCAGCCAGACCCGAAGCGTATCCCTGGCCGATCGCGCGGAACTTCCACTCGGCCCCGTTGCGGTAGAGCTCGGCGAAGATCATGGCCGTCTCGGTCGAGGCGTCCTCGGACAGGTCGTAGCGGGTGATCTCGGTGTTGTCCGCCTGGTTGACCACGCGGATGAACGCGTTGCGGACCTGACCGAAGGACTGGCCGCGGGTGTCGGCGTCGTAGATCGAGACCACGAACACGACCTTGTCGATCTCGGCCGGGACGCCGGCGACGTTGACCTTGATCTGCTCGTCGTCTCCCTCGCCCTCGCCGGTGATGTTGTCGCCGGTGTGCTCGACGGTGCCGTCCGGGGTCTTGAGGTTGTTGAAGAAGACGAAGTGCGCGTCGGAGGCGACCTTGCCGTTCGCGTCGCACACGATGGCCGAGGCGTCGAGGTCGAAGGCCTGCCCGTCGGTCGTGCGGGCGTCCCAGCCCAGTCCGACGGTGACCGCTGTCAGGCCAGGGGCCTGCTTGGTGAGCGAGACGTTGCCGCCCTTGACGAGGCTGACTGCCACGAGAACTCCCTGTGTCGTCACGGCCGGACGGCGTCGTCCGGCCCCGAGCTGGACCGCGGATCGTCGGATCCGCGGGATGGTGCGTGGTCAGCGCGATACGGCAAGAGCGCTGACCGTTGTGTACCCGATGTCGTAACGCGCGTGAGGGACCTCCGGTTCCTCGCCGAGCGCGAGCCGGACGGCGGCCCACGGCAGGTTCACCCCGCTCAGCGCCGTCTGGAAGAGCCCGCCGGACATCCGCGTGTTCACTTCCAGCAGAAACGGCAGGCTCTCGCGCCCCGAGGGGCCGTCCCAGTAACGGATCTGGACGTTGGACAGGTACGACACGCCGTGGGCAGCCACGAGCGTCTCGGCGATCTCGCGCGCCGCCGGGTCGTCGACGATCCGGCGCCGGCGCCCGTCCTTGCTGCGACCGATCGCGGCGACGGGCCGGCCGTCGCGGCGGGCGAGCACGTCCACGCTGACCTCCGGCCCGGGCAGGAACGGCAGGACCAGCAGGGGCGGCACGGTCTCCCCGGCGGCGAGGGCGCGGTCGAGGACGTCCGCGGCCGCGTCCACCGTCACCGTCGGCGTCAGCGGGCCGAGCAGATCCACCAGAGCGGGGCGGTCCGCGGAGAGGATGCGGAAGCCGTCCCCGCCGACGCCCGACACCGGTTTGAGACAGGCGCTGCCGCAGAGCGCGTCGATCTCGGCGAAGGCAGCCCGCAACGACGCGCCGTCGGCCACGACCCGGTACGGCGGGACCGGGAGCCCACGGGCCGCGGCGTCGACGTAGGTCGCGTGCTTGTCCTCGAAGTGCCGCACCGCGGCGGCAGGGGCGCTGAGCAGTCGTACCCCCTGCGCCGCGAACCGTTCCCGGGCACCTGCCAGGGCGTCCATCTCCAGGCGCGGCACGAAGACATCGACGTCATGGGCGGCGGTGAACTCCAGCGCCCACCGGACGTAGTCCTCACCGCGCACGTCCTCGGGCGGTTCCGGCGCGGTGACGTCACTGGCCGCCAGCACCGGCGAGCTGGGATCGGCGTGGGTCGCGATCACCCGCACCGCGCGCCCGTCGGGGTTGGCGCGCAGCATCGCGATGACGTGCGTGTTGGTGGAGTAGGTGCGGTTGAAGTAGATCGTCAGCACTGTGCGCCGTCGGCATGCTGGTGCACGCCGAGCCGTTCGGCCGAATAGCCGGCGACCGCTCCGTCAGCGGCGAAGGTCAGATAGCTGACACCCTCGGCGTTGACGGGCACGCGGTCCGCCGCGTCCAGCCCGAGCGAGACCTGGATCTTCTGGGTGCTCCACTTGGTGATGTCCAGGCACAGCTCGGCCAGCTCGGCATCGCTGAACCACCGGTGCGCGGCAGCCGCGAGTTCGGCGTCGATGGCCTGCGGCCAGGTGATGAACGCGTCGGTGATCCGTAGCGCGACCTTCGTGCGCTCGTCCAGATCGGAGGACTCGAAGTCGTCGAGCTTGGCGGTCACCGTCTCGTCCACGCCCGCATCGACCGCGTCGGCGATGCGGAGCGTCTGGCAGATGCGGCAGCCGTGTGTGCGGGCGCACCGCAGGCGCACCAGCTCGGTCAGTGCCGGACCCAGGGCGCGCAGGCGGACCACGGAATCCTGATAGTCCGACAGTGCGGCCTTGAGCGCACGCGCTCCCGCCGCAGCGTCGCCGGCGAGCCAGGCCCGGTCGAAGCGAGGGGCCGCGGTCACGACGCGCGTCCGAGGAGAGCGGTACTCGCCAGTTCCAGCCGCTGGCCGAAGTCCATCAGGTAGAGCGCGGTCACGAATGCGTAGAACCCGCCGGGCGTGAAGTGGCGGCGCGCGGCGGCGACATCGGCGTCGGTGAAGCCGGTGACGTCCATCGCGAACTGCTCGGCGAAGGAGAGGCAATCGCGCTCCCGTTCGTCGAACAGCGGACTGGTCGGCCAGCTCGGCAGCTGCGCGATCTTGGCTTCGGAGAGTTCGACGGAGTCGACATGACGGACCGCCAGCGCCGCTTCGTCGTTGCCGACGAGGGTGGCGATCCGCAGCCGCACCAGTTCCAGCAGGACGGGGTCACAACTGTTCCACGCCAGTTCCATCACGGCGTCGAGCTGATCGGTCGCCTCCGGGCAATGGGCTCGGAGGGACGGCGGAAGTGACTGCAGGATGTACTGGTTGGCCACCCCAGCAGGCTGTCACATCCGCACCCGCGCGGCTAGGTGCGCCCGCCCGGGCCGGCCCCGAATGATCAGCATCTCCTGCGGGGTCGGCCGCATCACTGATGATCCACGTGACGACGTGGGCCCTCATGTGGTGTTCTTGACGGGTCCCGTGAAGCCGTCGCTGGTGACGATCTTTGCGGTGATGACGGACGCGGCAAAACGGGGGCTTGATCAGAATGTCCGAGATTACCCGCCAGGTGCGGGACCGTACGCGGCCGTGCCCGCACTGCGGCGTCCCTCTCAACTTCACCGAGTACGTCGTCGAGGCGTTCGCGGGCTACCGGATGGACTGGCTGCGCAGGGAACCGGTCTGGTGCGACAACGGCTGCGACACCACCGAGGTCCGCATCTCGAACTGAGATCACACCGGTACGGCGTTCCTTGCCCGACACGGAAATGTCCTGGCTTCCCACGGGGGGAGGAAGCCAGGACGTAATGATCATCTGCGATTGTCAGGATCTCGTCAAGTCGGGGCCGGACCGGGGGGGCCGACCTTCCCAGTGTCGTAGGTCTGCCATAAGATCTGTCAGGTCAGACTTCCACGACCTGGGAGCCGTCGCCTCGGTATCAAGGGGGCAGGTGGTTGGCTACGGGGGTGGCATGGTAATGGGGGAAGACGCTGCGAGCCCCGCATCTCAGGATGCGGGGCTCGTTTCCGCGTCGGGCGCGTGAGCCTCGGAGCCGTCAGCCGCCGTGCGCGGCGATCGACACCGGCTCCCACTCACGCCAGGTCGCCAGCCGGGACTCGTAGTCCTTCGTGGCGAGGGCGAGCGGGCCGTCCCCGAAGAAGATCCGCAGCGGAGGCCTTGCGGAGTCCACGACCTGCAGCAGCGCCGCGCTGCTGGCCGACGGGTCACCCGGGCGCCCGATCCGTGCCGAACGCGCCTGCTGGACCTGGGCGCGGACCTCGTCGTAGTCGGCCAGCGGGGTGGTGTGCCGGGCCGAGGATCCGCCCCAGTCCGTGTCGTAACCCGTGGGCTCGATCAGCGTCACCTTCACGCCGAAGCCGGCGACCTCCTGCGCGAGCGCCTGGCTGATACCCTCCAGTGCCCACTTCGACGCGTGATAGGCGCCGATGCCCGGGAAGGCGGTGATCCCGCCGATGGAGGACACCTGCAGGATGTGCCCGGAGCGCTGGGCACGGAGGAACGGCAGGGCGGCCTGGGTGATCCACAGCGCGCCGAACAGATTCGTCTCGATCTGCGCGCGCGCCTCGTCCTCGCTGAGTTCCTCGACCATGCCGAACTGCCCGTAACCGGCGTTGTTCACGATGATGTCCAGCCGGCCGAAGTAGTCGTGTGCCTGGGCGACCGCGGCGAAGTCGGCGGCCCGATCGGTCACGTCCAGCTGGATCGGGAGCACGCGGTCGCCGAACTTCTGGACGAGATCGTCCAGGGTCGACCGGTCCCGCGCGGTCGCCGCGACGCTGTCGCCGCGGTCCAGGGCCGCGATCGCCCACATGCGACCGAAGCCGCGCGATGCGCCGGTGATGAACCAGACCTGTGCCATGGTGGTGCCCTTCGTCGGTCACTGCGCCCGCCTCGGTTCGACGGGTCCTCTCCCGTCACGAGCGAGCTTCGTCCCGGATCTATTCCCGGAGGATCGTCGTGGCCGGCCGTGCGCACCAGCGCTTCGACCGGATCGCCGGCCGAGCCCGCCCGACGGTGTCTCCGAGTGATATCTTCGAAACCGGGTTGCAGACGATGTCCGGGAAACGACGACACGGTCGGAGGGTTCGTCGGTGTCCGAGTCGGCGCTCACGACTGTGGGCAACGAGGCCCGCCGGGCCCAGCTGCTCCGGGCCGCAGCGGAAGTGATCCGCGAGCGCGGGTTCAGCGAGACGCGGGTCGCCGACGTCGCCGCGCGGGCAGGGACGAGTTCCGCCCTGGTCCTCTACTACTTCGGCTCCCGTGATCAGCTGCTGGTGGCCGCACTACGCCAGTCGGAAGCGGCCTTCTACGACTCCGCCCGACGGCTCCTCGACGAGGTCACGTCGGCCCGGGAGCGGCTGGAACTGATCGTGCAGTGGGCGTGCTACCCGCGGCGTACGGACTCGAACCCGGGCGCATGGGGGCTGCGGTTCGATCTTCGCGCGCAGGCCTTCCGCGACGACACCCTGGCGTCCGCCCGGGTGGGGCTGGATGCGCGCTGGCGCAGGATGATCGTCGACGTGATCCGGGACGGCCGCCGCAACGGGGACGTCGGCCCGGTGAACGAGCGCCGCTTCGCCGCCGCGTTCGCCTCGCTGCTCGACGGCCTGTCGATCCAGGTGCTGCTCGGGGATCCCGAGATCAACTCCCATCTCGCCTTCAGGCTGGCGATGGAGTACGCCCAGCGTGAGCTCGCCCTGCCCGCCCGCAAGCGCCCGCGCCGGCCGAGCACGATCTCTGCCGGCCGCTACTGAGGACTAGCCGCATGATCGATCAGTACCGGGGAACGCCCGCACCCGTGCCTGCCGAGGACCTGGCCGCGTCGCTCGCCGAGTTCGGCAGCTCCCGGATGCTCCCCCGCGCGTCCTACAGCGATCCCGCGGTGTTCGAATGGGAGCGGCAGAACATCTTCTCGTCGTGGATCTGTGTCGGGCACGCCAGCGATCTGGCCGCCGCCGGAAGTCAGCGGGCGGTCGACACCCCCGAGGCGGGCGTACTGCTCGTCCGCGGCGACGACGACGTGATCCGCGCGTTCGCCAACACCTGTCGCCACCGCGCGCACGAACTCCTCCCGTGCGGCTCGTCGGCCTCGCGGCACACCATCGTGTGCCCGTACCACTGCTGGTCCTACCGCCTCGACGGCTCGCTGCGGGATGCTCCGGGGTTCGGTGAGCTGCAGGATTTCGATCCCTCGCAGTTCGGACTGGCGCCGCTGCGATCGGCGTCCTGGCACGGGTGGCTGTTCGTCGACCCGAGCGGAGCCGCCGACGACTTCGACGCGCATCTGGCGGGGTTGGATCAGATCGTTGCCCCGTACCACCCCGAGACCTTGCAGATCCGTGCCCGCCACCTGTACGAGCCGGCCGCCAACTGGAAGATCCTGGTCGAGAACTACCAGGAGTGCTACCACTGCTCGACGATCCATCCGGAGCTCTGCCGGGTAAGCGCGCCGACCAGCGGCGAGAACGTGGAGCCGGCCGCGGACTGGATGGGCGGGTGGATGTCGCTCAACGACGACGCCGTGACGATGTCGCTGGACGGCAGGAGCGGTGGCGTCGCGCTGACGGGTCTGTCGGAGCAGGAGCTGCGGAACGTGATGTACGTCGTGGCATTTCCGAATCTGCTCATCAGCCTGCATCCGGATTACGTCATGACCCACCTGATCACCCCGCTCGCCCACGACCGCACGCGCATCGAGTGCACGTGGGCCTTCCCCGCCGAGGCGGTGGCCGCGGACGGCTTCGATCCCTCCTACGCGGTCGACTTCTGGGATCTCACGAACCGGCAGGACTGGGCAGCCTGCGAGTCCGTCCAGCGCGGCCTGCGCTCGCCTCGGGCCACGCCGGGCCCCCTCGGCCCGCGGGAGGACGGCGTGCACGACTTCGTCACGCGCGTGGCCCGCGCCTACGCCGGTCCTCCGGGCACGCACGTGCCACCTTCGAGCTGACCCGCGCACAGGCTCAGGCGAGCGCCCCGCCGATGAGCCAGCCGACCGCGGCCACGCCGATGCCTGCGACGAGGCTGAGCGTCACGTTGACGCTCGCGTGGACCCGGAGCCCACGCGCGGCGAGCTGGTGGTTCTCGTACCCGAACGTGCTGTACGTACTCAACGAGCCGCAGAATCCGGTGCCCACCAGCGCTGCCATCGCCGCGGTCAGGTGGGACCCCGAACCGGCGAGGACCCCGAGCACGAGCGACGCGCTGACGTTCACCGCCAGCGTGCCCCAGGGGAAGCGCGAGTCGTGCCACGCGCGGACCGCCTGGTCGACCACGTACCGCAGCGGGGCCCCGACGAGGGCACCGAGCGCGACCATCAGCGCGGTCATCGCGCGACCTCCTCGGCGGGCGGCGCCGACCGGTCGAGCAACCGCGCACCGGCGCGCCTCGTGAGCGCCGTCCCCGTGGCCACCGCGACCGAACCACCGACGAGGGTCACCGCGACGTAGAGCAGGGCCGCCCCCGGACGGTGGGCGTGCAGCAGGCGCACGGCGTCCACGCTGAACGTCGAGAACGTGGTGAACCCGCCGAGGATGCCGATGCCGAGGAACGGCCGGGCGAGGCGATGCGGCCTGACGAACTCGGTGAGAACGACCATGAGCACGCCGATGAGCAGGCATCCGATCACGTTGATCGCCACGGTGGACCAGGGCAGCTGGGCGGCGGTGTGCGGCACGCGATCACCCAGCCACAGCCGGCATTCCGCGCCGATCACGCCCCCCGCAGCGACGACGGCGAGGACATCCCATTCGGGGCCGGCCGGTCTGGCCGGCGCATCCGGGTCGATGGCGTCGTCGGGCTCGGGCTCTGCGGGTCCCGCGGATCCGGCGGTGATGCGCATGGCACGACCTCCTGGAGTACGGGAGGAGCCATCAGCCCGGGAGTGGGCGGTTCAGCCGTCGCGCGACGGCTCGGCGGGGTCCATCGCCGCCGCCAACGCTAGAGCACCCGCGCGAGCGTGGGCAAATCAGCAGACGGGGTCCGTCCGGCTGTCGGAGCCGGGGGTTAACGTGCAGGGAAGGGTTCGTCGTCGTCCGTCCGCACCGAGGTTGCGCCCGTGTTCATCGTGATCGCCTTCAGCCTGCTGGCCGCGTTCCTGATCGCCGTGTCGGCCGTCCTGCAGCAGCGTGCCACTCGTGACGTGGCCGCGGCCGAACGTGTCAGCAGAGCGAACTCCGACCACGGTGTCGCGGCGTTCCTCCCGGTCGTGCGGATCCTGCGTCCCCTCGTGCGCGATCCGGTCTGGCTGCTGGGGTGGCTGGCCAATACGGTCGGGTTCTTCGTCCAGGCGGTGGCGCTGCACTACGGATCGGTCGCCGTGGTCCAGCCCCTCCTCGTGACGCAGTTGCTGTTCACCCTGGCACTCGTGTCCACCTGGCAGCACACGGTGCCGCGCGGCCGCGACCTGCTGGCCGGGCTGGCGATCTGTGGTGGCGTGGCGATCTTCCTGTCGGTCCGGGGCGCCGCGCCCGACGACGGCTCGGCCGACCGCGGCAGCGTGATCCTCGCGGGGCTGGCGGCACTCGGGCTCGTGGCCGTGCTGGTACGAGCCGGCTACGGGCAGCGAGCCGTCGTGCACACCGCCTGCATCGGCACCGCGTCGGGCCTGTGCTTCGCCCTGAGCGCGGTGCTCACCAAGCTGACGACCGCCGACCTGCTCAACCGCGGTATCGCGGCCACGGCGGTCGACTGGGTCGGGTACGGCCTCGCCGCCGCCACCGCGATAGGGCTGGTCCTGGAGCAGCAGGCCTTCGGCGTCGGGCCGCTGCCGATCGCCGTCGCCGCCATGGCGATCGTGAATCCGATCGTCAGCTACATCATCGGCATCCTGGCGTTCGACATCCGGCTGAACACCGACGTCGGCGCGCTCGCCGCCGTCAGCGCGTCGGGGCTGCTGCTGGTCGTCGGCGCCATCGGCCTGGCGCACTCGCCGGTGGTACGTCGCGACGCCATCGAGGTCAGCAGCTGACCGGTACGGCAGAATCGGCGCCATGCAGCTGGCGGGCGCGACGGTACTGGTGACCGGCGCGACGCGCGGGATCGGGCGCGCCACTGCGGTGCTGCTCGCCGACCGCGGAGCCATCGTCGTGGTGTCCGGTCGCGACGAGGCGGCCCTGGCCGAACTCGCCGCCGAGGTCGGCGGAACCGCGGTCGTGGCTGACCTCGGCCTGGTCGGTGCGGCGGACCACGTCGTGCAGGAGGCACTGTCGCGTCACGGCCGCCTGGACGGACTGGTCGCGAACGCAGGCGTCGGCCACGTAGGGGACGTCGCGCAGATGTCGAGTGCCCAGCTGACAGAGGTGATCGACCTGAACGTGCGTGCACCGCTGGACCTCGCCCGGGCGGCCATCGCCCCGCTGAGCGCGCAGGCGGCCGTGCGGCCGGGCGGCGCGGGCATCGTGTTCGTCAGCTCGATCGCCGGCGCCGTCGGTGTTCCCGGTGAGAGCGTCTACTCCGCCTCCAAGGCGGCACTGGAGGCTTTCGCCCCCCTGCTGGCCGAGGAGGTGCGCGGGCTCGGGATCAGCGTCGGCACCGTCCTACCCGGCGTGGTGGACACCGACTTCCTGCGCCGGCGCCAGGTTCCGTACACGCGTCGGTTCCCACGCCCCATGCCGGCCGATCGCGTGGCGCGCGTGATCGTGACCTTCCTGGAGGACGGCCGGGCGCGCCGCATCGAGCCGCGGTGGCTGGCCGTTCCCGCCCGCCTCTCTGCCACTGCCCCGGGGATCTATCGACGGCTCGCCCGGCGCTTCGGCTGACGCGCGCCGTCGACTCGCGGGTCGACCGGCGCGGCCCGGTCAGGCTCCCCTGGCGGCCCGCAGGGATTCCCGGAGCGAACCCATCGTGGCGAGGACGGCGGTGGGCTCGTAGCCGCAGTGCGCCATGCAGTTCGCGCACCGGGGATCGTTGCCGCGCCCGTAGCTTCGACCAGTCCGTCTCCTCGACGAGTTCCTGGTAGGTCTCGGCGTAGCCGTCGTCCATGAGGTAGCAGGGCCGCTGCCAGCCCAGCAGGGAGTACGACGGGATCCCCCAGGCCGTGCAGCGACAGTCCGCGTTTGCCCTCGAGGAAGTCCAGGAACATCGGCGAGTGGTTGAGCCGCCACTGCTTGCGCCGGCCGTCGCCGAAGGCCTTCGCGAACAGCTCCCGGGTCTGCTCCACACCCAGCCAGTGCTCCTGGTCGGGCGCCTTCTCGTAGGCGAAGCCGGGCGAGATCTGCATGTTGTCGATGTGCAGCTCGTTGTTCAGGAAGTCGAGGACGTCGATGACGTCCTGCGGGGTGTCGGTGTCGAAGAACGTGGTGTTGGTGTTGACCCGGAAGCCGGCCGCCTGGGCCTGCTTGATCGCGGCCACCGCCTGGTCGAAGACGCCGTCCTTGCAGACCGACTCGTCGTGGCGCTCGCGCAGCCCGTCGATGTGCACCATCCAGGCGAAGTTGCGGTGGGGCTTGAACTTGTGGAGATGCTTGGGCAGCAGCACCGCGTTGGTGCAGAGGAAGACGATCTTGTTGCGGTCCAGCAGCTGCCGCACGATCTCGTCGATCTGCGGGTGCATCAGCGGCTCGCCGCCGGCGATCGACACCATCGGCGCGCCGCTCTCCTCGATCGCGGCGACCGCCTGCTCGACCGGCATGCGCTGCTTGAGCAGGGTGGCGGGCTGGGCGATCTTGCCGCAGCCGGCGCACTTGAGGTTGCAGGCGAACAACGGCTCGAGCTCGACCAGCAGCGGGAACTTGTCCTTGCGCGAGCAGCTTCTGCTTGAGCAGATAGCGGCCCAACGTGACGCTCTGACGCAGCGGCATGGCCACTGTCAGCTCACCTCCCGGGGCAGGGTGAATCGGATGTCCTCGTCGACGACGTGCGGTGGACTCCGGATCGTGGATCGGGCCGAGGCCGGACAGGCAGTGCACGAGCTCGTCGACCAGGTGCGGGGGCGCCGAGGCGCCGGCGGTGATGCCGACCCGCTCGGACGCCGGCCAGCCAGCGCAGGTCGACGTCGCCGGCGTCGTCGACCAGGTGGGCCGGCGCGCCTGCGCGCTCGGCCACCTCGACCAGCCGGCGCGGAGTTGGACGAGTTGGCCGAGCCGACGACGAGCACCAGGTCGGAGTCGGCCGGCGATCGGCCGCACCGCCTGCTGGCGGTTGGTCGTGGCGTAGCAGATGTCGTCGCGGCGCGGTGCGCGCAGCGCGGGGAAGCGGGCGCGCAGCACGCCGGCGACCTCGCTCGGCCTCGTCGACGGCCAGCGTCGTCTGCATGACGTAGGCGACCCGGTCGGGGTCGGCGGCGCGACGCGCGCTCGGCCTCGTCGCACGTCGGCCGACCACGACGACGTTGCCGGGCGCCTCGCCGACGGTGCCGACGACCTCCTCGTGGTCGCCGTGGCCGATGAGGAAGACGGTGTCGCCCCGGGCGGCGTAGCGGCGCACCTCGGTGTGCACCTTGGCGACCAGCGGGCAGGTGGCGTCGATGACGGCGAGCTCGCGCTCGGCGGCCTGCCCCCGCACCGCGGGCGAGACCCCGTGCGCGGCGAGCACCGCCACGCGACCCGGCCGGCACCTCGTCGACCTCCTCGACGAAGACCGCGCCGCGGTGCTCGAGATCGTCGCACCACGTGGGCGTTGTGCACGATCTGGCGCCGGACGTACACCGGCGCGCCGTACGCGTCTGAGCGCCCGCTCGACGATCTCGATGGCCCGGTCGACCCCGGCGCAGAACGACCGCGGCGAGGCCAGCAGCACCTCGCGGTCGCCCGCCGCGGCACCCACTGCTGCAGCGCCGGCGCGGCCGCGCGCAGCGCGCGCAGCGCCGCGACACCCCGCGACGACCGTGCCCGGCCGCAGCAGCGGCGCGGTCGGCGTGTCGACGATCGGCCCGTACCACCGCGAACGGCCGGCCCGCGGCGAGCGCGGCCGAGCTCGCCGGACTCCATGTCGACCGCCAGCGACGCCGGTCGCCGGCGAGCTCGGCGCGCTCCGCGCCGTGCACGACGTGGTCGCGCGACGCCACCGGTCCGACGTGCACGCTAGCCCGCGACGGCGCAGCGCCGCCGCGAGCAGCGGGGCCGACGGGCACGTCGACACGCGTCCGGTCCCCGCGCACCTCGCTCGCCACGACCACGTCGCCGGCGCGACGCCGTCGGCACGACGGCGCCGCCGACGCCGGCCACGAGCACCGGACGGGCGCGCCGGACCGGCGCGCGACAGCGGCCGCCGATCGGCGCGGGCCCGTACCCGGTCCGCTGCGACCCGGACACGCGGGCAACGCCGCCGCGCAGCGCGGCCGCTCGACGCGCAGCGGGGTGCACGACGATCGGCGCGCGGTCATGTCGCCGCCCCCACAGTACCGGCCGAGCGCGGACGACCGGGAAGACGATGCCGGTAGAGGTGGTAGTTGATGTAGAAGTCGCCGGGGAAGCCGGTGCCGGTGAACTGCGGCTCGTCCCAGTTGCCGTCGGCGCGCTGGGTGTCGACCAGCCATGCGCACGCCCGCGTCGACCGCGGCCGAGCGCTCGCCCGCGGCGAGCAGCGCCAGCAGCGCCCAGGCGGTCTGCGACGCCGTGGACTCCCCGGCCCCGGCCCAGGACGGGTCGCGGTAGGAGCGCAGGTCCTCGCCCCAGCCGCCGTCGTCGTTCTGGTGTCGCTCGAGCCAGCGCGACGCGCGGCGCCGGATCGCGCGGGTCGGGTCGACCCCACGCCGGCGGCGACCAGCGCGGGAACGACGGCGCCGGTGCCGTAGACGTAGTTGGCGCCCCAGCGGCCGAACCACGAGCCGTCGGGCTCCTGCGCGTCGAGCAGCCACGCGCACGCCGCGCCGGCAGGCCTCGTCCTGCGCGCGGCCCGGCCGCGGCCAGCATCTCGACGACGTGCGCGGTGACGTCGGCCGACGGCGGGTCGATGACCGCGCCGAAGTCGCAGAACGGCAGCTCGGTCGGCCAGCGTGCGGGTGTTGTCGGCGTCGAACGCGCCCCAGCCGCCGTCGCGCGACTGCATGCCGACGACCCAGGCGCACGCCGCGGTCGATCGCCGCGCGCAGCGCTCGCCGGGTCGGCCGTGCCGGCTGCGGCGCAGGGCCAGCACGACCTCGGCGGTGTCGTCGGTGTCGGGGTAGCCGTCGTTGGCGAACTCGAAGGCCCAGCCGCCGGGCGCGAGGTCCGGGCGCCGCACCGACCAGTCGCCGGCGACGCGGATCTCCTCGCCGAGCAGCCAGTCGCGGCGCGCACGACGTCCGGGTCGTCGGCCGGGCACGCCCGCGTCGAGCAGCGCGGTCAGCGCCAGCGCGGTGTCCCACACCGGCGACTGGCAGGCCTCGAGGCGCCGCACGGATCCCGTCGGCGCGTCTGCTCGCGGACGAGGAAGCCCTCCAGCCCGGCGATCCCGGCGCGGACGGACGGGTGGTCCAGCGGGTAGCCGAGCAGGTGCAGGGCGAGCAGGGAGTAGACCCACGGCGGCTGGATGCCGCCCCACGAGCCGTCGGCCTCCTGGCGGGCCAGGATCCACTCGGCGGCGCGGCGCATGGCCAGCGCGGCGCAGCCAGCGCAGCGGGCGCCGCGCGTAGCGCGTGCGAGCACCCGGTCCAGCCGCTGGAAGGCCCCGGCCCACGAGCGAGCGGGGCCGTCGGCGGCGGAGGCGCAGCGCCGGTGCGCAGCTCGTCGATGCCGAACGGCAGCGGCCGCACCGGGTCGCAGCGGTCGCCACGACGGTCAGCGGCACGATGGTCTGCCGCGCCCAGCAGCCCCAGTCGTAGATGTTGAGCGGCGCGCGCGGCGGGCAGGAACATCAGCTCGGGTGGCATCACCGGCAGGTCGTCCCACGACCACAGGCCGAACAGCGCGAGCCAGATCCGGGTGAAGACCCGGCAGCGTTCGACCCCGCCGTGCGCCACGGACGAACCGCGCGGCCGCCTGCATGTGGTCGGCGTCCGGGGCGTCGCCGGCCAGGCGCAGCGCGACCCAGGCCTCGACCGTCGTCGAGAGGTCGGCCGGACCGCCGTGGAAGGTGGCCCAGGTGCCGTCGGCGCGCTGCTGGGCCCGGATCCACCGGGCGGCCTCCTCGGTCTCCGCCGAGCTGCGGATGCCGAGGAACTCCCGCAGCAGCAGGTCTTCGGCGTCCATCGTCACGTTGGTCTCGCAGCTCGCCCTTCCACCAGCCGTCGTCGGGTCCTGCTGACGTCGCAGACAGCGCGACCGCCGCGTCGAGGCAGTCGCGGACGGATCCGCCTGCCGGCGCGGCACGGCACGGCCGTCACCGGGACCTGATCGGACACGGTCGTCATCACAGCTCCCGGGTCACGACGAACCGGGCCAGCGCCACCAGCTCCTCGCGGACGTCGTCGGCGATCTCGGCACGGTCCAGCGCGGCTCGGCCAGGCGCAGCCGCCGCTCGCCCTCGCCGCGCCGCCCAGCGGCGGCCCCCGCCGGCCTCGACGAGGTCGGCAGCGCGACGCAGATCGTCCTCGCGTGTCCTGGCGCGGCGTGCGCAGCCAGTCCGCGCAGTTCCCGGCCGGCCGGCACCGCCGCGGGACGAGCGCGTAGGTCACCGGCAGGGACTTCTTGCGCGCGCGCAGGTCGGACGAGCACCGGCTTGCCGGTCACCGCCGGGTCGCCCCAGATGCCCAGCAGGTCGTCGACCAGCTGGAACGCCGCTCCCAGCTGCTCGCCGTAGCTCGTCAGCGCATCGACCACGGCGGCCGGCGCGCCGGCCAGCACCGCGCCGATCGCCGCGCTCGCCGCCAGCAGCGCGCCGGTCTTGCCCGCCGCCATGCGCTGGCACTCGCTCGAGCGTGACGACGGTCCGCGCGTCTCGAACGCGACGTCCTCGACCTGGCCGCGGATCAGCTCGCGGGTGGCGCGCAGCAGCAGGCGCAGCGCGTCGGCGGCGTGCGGGCTGGCGCTGTCGAGCAGCACCTCCTGGGCGACGGTCAGCATCGCGTCGCCGGTGAGGATCGCGCTGGGCACGCCCCACACCGCCCACACGGTGGGGCGGTGGCGGCGCTCGGTGTCGCCGTCCATGACGTCGTCGTGCAGCAGGGAGAAGTTGTGGACCAGCTCGACCGCCACCGCGCCGGGCATGCCGATCTCCGCGTCGGCACCGGCCGCCCGCGCGGACAGCAGGGCGAGCGCGGGCCGGATCGCCTTGCCGCCACTGGCCTCCTGCGGATTGCCGTCGAGCGTCGACCCAGCCGAGGTGGTAGGCCGACTGCCCGGCACACGTGGCGTCCATGCGCGCCACGGCCGCTCGCAGGGCAGGCCGACGGCGTCGCGACTGCGCTGGAGAGTCGGGGTGAGGGTCATCGTCATGCGGCCACTGGTCCCTTCGCAGGTCGGCGTATCGGCGCCCGCAGCACGACTTCAGCCGCGGCGTGTCCACTGCGAACGGCGCTCTCCATCGTCGCGGGCCAACCGGTGGCGGTCCACGCGCCGGCGAGCGCGACTCCGGCGGCGGCCGTGCGAGCGCCCGGTCGGGACGCGGCTGTGCCCGCACCGGGCAGGAAGGTCGCCTCGCGCTCCCGCGAGACGAAGAAGTCGAGGACCTGTGCCTGCCGCGCTTCCGGTACGAGTGCGAACAGCTCGGGCAGGATCCGGCGCCGGAGCTCGGCGGTGGGCAGGTCGACGAGATCGGCCGCGGCCGACAGCGACACCGCCAGGTACTGCCCTTCTGCGAGCCCGGACTGGGCGGTGCGGTCGAAGACCCACTGGACGGACGTGTCCACCCCGGCGAGGAACGGCGCCTGCAGTACTGCCCTGTCGAAGACCACGTGCACGTTCACGATCGGGGAGGTACCCAGCCGCTCGGCCCAGCCGGGCTGCAGCGCGAGTGCGCCCGGGGGCAGCAGCAACTCCGCCTGTGCGGGTGGCACGGCCAGCACGACCCGGTCGACCCGACGCTCGCCACCCGACCGCTCCGTCACCGTCCAGGTGCCGCCGTCGCCGGCGATCGATGTGACGCGGGCGGAGGTGATCACGGTGGCGCCCGCGGCGGCGAGGGCGGCAGCGGCAGCGGACCCGTGCAGCTCCTGCAGCGGAACGAGTGAGTAGCCGATGTCGCCCGCCGCCCGGTCGGAGAACAGGCCGATCTGGAAGACGGTGGCGGCCAGTGCCAAGGACGCCTGCGCGGCCGGCGCGTTCAGCGTGGCGACCGTGAACAGGTCCCACATCGCCGACCGAGTGGCGGCGTTCTGGCCGTGCGCGTCGAGCCAGTCGCCGAAGGTCGTGGCGTCGGTGGCCGTCGCCTCACGATCGACCTTCTTCAGCGCCAGCGCCCCACGCAGCACGCGCAGCCGATCGGACGGGCGGAGGGCGGAGTAGGTCAGCAGGGAGCGCGAGCAGGTGCAACGGCGCCGGCAGCCGACTGCGCCGTAGCCAGGACGACGCCTCGTGCCCCGGGCGGCGGACCTCGATCGCCATCCGTGGCTGCAGGTGTACCTGGTCGCGCACGCCGAGCCGGTCCAGAAGCGCCAGGTAGGCGGTGCAGCACCGCAGGAAGACGTGCTGGCCGTTGTCGACGTCGAGCTCGCCCCGCCGGAAGGAGTGGGTGAGCCCGCCCAGCCGCGGCCGCGCCTCGAACAGCAGCACGTCGTGACCGGCGTCGGCGCACCGCAGCGCCGCGGTGATCCCCGCCAGGCCTCCCCCGACCACCGCGACCCGCATGGTCACGCCGACCTGGCCAACAGCGCGCGGGCCGCCACGGACGCCTTCTGCTTCCCGGACAGGGACAAGCGGCGGTCGTACACGAGGGACGGTTCGGCGGCGATGCGGACGAGCAGGTGCCGGTAGATGCCCGCCATCGCCGCGCAGCTGGCGGCACTGCGGCGATCCAGCAGCGGGATCAGCCGCAGGCCCTTGTCGTACCAGTCGTCGGCCCGCGCCGCGCTGAACCGGATCAACTCGGCGAGGCCGCCGTCGGGGTCGCTCAGCCGGCCGTCGTCGTCGAGCCGGAGGGTCACCCCGAACCGGTCGAGATCGGCCTGTGGCAGGTAGACCCGTCCGTTGCCCAGGTCCTCCCGGATGTCGCGCAGGATGTTGGTCTGCTGCAGCGCGATGCCCAGGGCGTCGGCGTAGCCGGGAGCACGCTCGTCCGGCTGATGCCCGAACACCCCCAGGCACAGGCGCCCGATCGATCCCGCCACGCACCGGCAGTACTCGACGAGATCATCGAAGGTCTCGTAGGTCCGCCCGGTCACGTCCATCTCGACGCCGTCGATCAGCTCGTCGAAGGCGTCCAGCGGGAGCGGGAACCTGCTCGCGGCGTCGACCACCGCGGCCAGTACGGGGTCCTCCGCGTGCTCGCCCGGAGCGTGCAACCGCGCCCGTACCGCGGCGAGCTGGGCGACCTTCTCGGCCGTGGGCAGCGATCCGTCGCCGATGTCGTCGATGCGCCGGGCCAGGGCGTACACCGCGCACAGGGCGGCCCGGCGCCGCGGAGCGAGGAGCCGGATGCCGTAGTAGAAGTTCCGCGCCTGCTCCTTGGTGATGGACTCCGCGGTGGCGTAGGCCTGATCCATCGTGCTGGTCACCGGGACCGCCCCCTCAGTTCGCCCGCTACATGCCTGAGCAGGTCGTACCGCCGCGGCCTCGGCACCGATGCGAGGACGTCACCGTCGCAGCGCCGGATTGCGTCGATCGTGGCCCGTCCGCCGGCGATGTATCCGGCGACCGCGACGCGGGCCCAGCCGCGCAGCTCGCCGACGAGCGAGGCACCTCGGTCGAGCAGAGCCGCGCACCGGGTGGTCTCGAACTGGACGAGCCGGCGCACCCGCCCGCGTGCCGCGGCGTCGTCGAGATCCGCGGGTTCCACACCGAACAGCCGCATGTCCGACCGCGGCAGGTAGATCCGCCCGCGGGCCCGGTCCTCGGCCACGTCCTGGCAGTGCTCGAGGACCTGCAGCCCGGCGCACACGTCGTCGGACCACTCCCGCCGCTGCGCGGTGTCCGCGTCGAAGATCGCCAGTACGAGCCGGCCGATGGGGGCGGCCGAGAGCGCGCAGTAACCCAGCAGGTCGTCGAAGGTCTCGTACGACGTCGACGCGCTGATCCTGGAGATTGGCAGCGATGAGGCGGTCGAACGGCTCGGGCCCGATGCCGTGGGCGCGGACCGTCGGCTCGAGCGCACGCAGCACGGCGTGGTCCGGAACGGTCGCGGACCAGACGGCGTGCAGGTCGTCCTGGAAGCTGAGCAGCTGCTCGGTGCGGTCGCCGACGGCCTCGTCACCCAGGTCGTCGATCACCCGCACGACGTCGTAGACGGCGCGCAGGTCCACGCGGCGCTCACGCGGGAGCACGCGCAGCGCTACCGGGAAGTTCTCCTGGCGCTCCTTGGCGCGGAGCCCGTCCGTCGACGCGCCGCGCGTGCCCACCCGTGCGGCCGGTGAGCCGTCGATGTACGGGTGATGAGCTGAGGCTGAGGAAACCACACCATTATTCTTTGTTCCGCGAGGTGCAGATTTCTCTGGCGATTCAGGTGATCTTCGCCCCTTCATTTATCACCAGTGCACAAATCCGCTCCGACGGAGTACTAGTGGAAGGCGTGGAACCTGATCGTGGGGCCATACACCGCCCGCTGAGGAACCTGATGCCGGCGTTTCGCGCCTGCCTGCCCGAACTCCTCTCCGATGTGGGGAAGCGCCTCGAGGACGTCGCGCCGAGCTATGCGGCATTCATGCACGAGCGCCGCGCGGACGTCGAGCCGGCGGCCGAGATCGCTGTCGAGCTGCTCGTCGCGCTCGCCGAGCAGGGCCTGGCCAACCGCACCGACGCCTCGGTGTGGGACGACGACGTGGACCGCGCCCTGTTCGAGGAGATCGGACGGGTGCAGTGGCGCGAGGGCCATGACATCGGCACGCTGCTGTCGGCGTACCAGCTGGGCGCTCGCCTGGCCTGGCGCCATCTCGGTGACGCGGCTGTGCGAGAGGGAGTCGCCCCGGACGCGCTGTCGGCGCTCGCCGAGGCCGTGTTCTGCTTCGTCGACCAGCTGTCCTCGGCCTCGACAGCCGGCTACCTGGAGGAGCAGGCGGAGGCCTCCGCCGCGCGCGAGCGTTCCCGCGACGAACTGGTCGAACTCCTCCTGTCGGACAGGTCCAACGCCACTGCCGTCCGCTCGGCGGCACTGCGTGCCGGGTGGCCGCTACCGGCGACGGCCGCGATCGTGTTCATCGAGCCGCAGAACGAGATCGGGCGCTCGATCGTCTCCCGGTTGGACTTCAACTGCCTGCCCGTCCGGCACTTCGGCCTGTTCGGCGCGATCGTGCCCGACCCGTCGGCGCCGGGACGACGCGAGCGCTTGCGCCAGCACCTGGCCGGATCGTCGGCCGTCATCGGGCACGTGGTCCCGCTGGAGATGCTCGCCGCGAGCGCGCGGATCGCCGAGGTCGCCTCGCGCCTGCAGCGGTCCGACATCCTGACCGACGACCCGGTCTTCGTCGACCAGCACCTCGACGCGATCATCGTGCACCGAGACGCTCCGCTGCTGGCCGCGCTGCAGCAACAGCTGCTTGCCCCGCTGGCGGCCGCTCCCCCTGGCTCGCGCGATGCGCTGCGGGAGACGCTGACCTCCTGGTTGCGCCACATGGGTGACCGCAACGCCGTGGCGGCCGACCTTCACGTCCATCCGCAGACGGTCCGCTACCGGATGGGGCGCCTGCGGGAACTCTTCGGCGAGGAGCTGGATCAGCCCGACAGGCGGCTGGCGCTGACGCTCGCGCTGGCCTGGAACCCCTGACCGTCACCGGATTCGCCCAGTTCGCCCAGGACGTCGTGGACCGCGGCGCCGAATCCGCGAACGTCCGGCAGCAGCGCGGGATCGGCGCAGATGCCGACGCAGAAGTCGCCGTTCCAGCCGAGCGCACCGATCGCGAGCGGCGCGCCGGGCGCGAGCGGGAGGATCGGGAACGCCTGCTCGATGCGCCCCCCGGCGAGGCTGAGCTGGACGTCAGGCCCGGGCATGTTCGACACGATCGCCTGGAAGTACCGCCATCCGTAGACGGTCCTGGCGAACCAGCCGTGCGCGAGCGGAGGCATCACCTCCCCGGCGGCGTTCATCACGAAACGCGAGGCGAGGGCGCGCGTGGGCCGGCGCAGGCGACCGCTGTCCCGGGCTACCGTGGACAGGCGCTCGACCTCGGCCATCCGCGCCAGCGGTAGGTCGATCATCACGGCTGCGGTGACGTTGCCCTCGATGGCGTCCCCGGGGTCGCGGACCATCAACGGCACGGATGTGCGCAGTGCCGGCGGCAGCGATGGGGCGGATCGGGCCAGGCCACCGGCGACGGCGCTCAGCAGGACGTCGCTGACCCGTGTGCCGTGCCCGCGGGCCGCGGTGCGGACGACGTCGAGCGGCACGGTGACGGAGACGAACCCTCGGCGGCGCCGTCGCCGAACCGGTCAACCTCTGCCTGGTGCGGCCGTCGGTGGCCAGCTGGGCCAGACCGACGACGATGGCTGCCGCCGAGGACAGCGCACCGGGCGGCGCCACCGTCGGCTCCCTGGGTGGCAGCGGGGGCTCGAGCAAGCGGAGCGCCTGTGCCACCGTGCCGAACCCGTCGGCCACCACGTGATGCACGATCAGCACCGCCGCCGACTGCTCGGGCCCGACCCCGTGGACGACGATCATGCGCCACAGCGGCCGGTCCCGCGGGAGGAGCGTCGACTGGTACTCGGCGACCAGAGCGTCCAGGGCGCGGCGCCCGCCGAACTCCCCGGTCGGGGTGCAGATGTCGCGCTCGACCACGTGCCAGTCCCAGTCCAGCTCCCCGACGGTCGTCCATCGCGCCCGCCGCCAGCGCGTGGGCGGGCTGACGGTCTGACGGAATCGGGGCAGGAACGGCAGCTGCGCACCGATGAGCCGCGCGACGTCCGCACGCGTCGGGGCGCCGCCGGACCGCCCGTGCCAGTCGAGCAGGACGAGCCCGCCGACGTGCTGTGGAGCGGCCGCCGACTCGACGTGGAGGAAGAACACGTCGGCGGCCGCGACCCGGGGACCGCGTCGCGCCACGGTGCGCGGGTGGTCGGTGACGATCGACGTCAGCCGCACGCTCACCGCGACGAACACCACCCCGCCGACCGCGTCGAGCAGGAAGTGGTTGGCGGTGGCGAGGATGACGAACGTCGTCACCAGCACGTGCGCCAGGCTCAGCAACTGGGTCAGCCACCGTCCGCTGATGGATGCGAGGACGACGCTGACCCACAGTGCCCACGCCAGGTGGAGCGACGGCATGGCGGCGAGATCGTTGGCGTGGGCGACCAGCGGTGAGCCCCACGATCCCCACGTGTGCCCCTGCGCCACCGTGTCGTGGAAACCGAGTTGGGGCAGCAGCCGCGGCGGCGCGACGGGGTAGACCGCGAAGCACAGGATGCCCAGCAGGTTGAGCACCACGAAGGACGACCGCGCCCAGCGGTAGGTGCCGGGGCGGCGGGCGTAGAGCCAGCCGAGGAGCAGGAACGCGCTGATGATGTAGGTGATGGCGTACTCGTAGTTCGCCAGCGTCCGCAGCAGGATGCGGGGCGCGAGCCACGAGTTCAGCCCGCGCTCGACGTCGAGGTGCAGTGCGCGCTCGACGCGGAACAGCTGACCGGCGTGCGTGTAGGCGGAAGCGACCCGCGCCGGTGAGTGCCAGTCCGCGACCACCGAGTAGAGGGCGAACACGCACAGGCCCACCACCAGCTCCCGCAGGAGCGGTGGGCGCCGCGCGCGCTCGGAAGGCACCTACTTTTCTTAGCACGAGACGCGGACGCGGGTGCGGTCATGCCCACTGTCGTGACACCAGTGAGGCCGGTCGTGACACCAGTGAGGCGCGCCATAGCCGCGCCGGTGTGCGTCGGTCGCCGTCGGGCCGTGGTGCAGAGTGGTCGGGGAAGCGAGGAGGACGACCGACGATGTCCGAGCGGCGCGCGAGTCACGGACCGGCCACTGCGGCCGACCCGGCGGGTGCGCTGATCCCCCCGCCGACGCTGCGGTCGATCGCCCCGTCGGTCTTCCTGCCCGCCCTCATCTACGAGATCGGCAACGGGGCGATCGCCCCGATCATCGCCCTGACCGCTCTGGGTGTCGGCGCCTCCCCCAGCACGGCCGGCTTCATGCTCGCGCTGCTCGGCGTGGGGCAGATCCTCGGCGACGTGCCGGCTGCCGCCCTCGCCGACCGGCTCGGCGACCGCCGCTCGATGATCGTCGCGGCGGCGCTGGCGGTGCTCGCGCTGCTGGCGTGCTTCCTGGCGCCGTCCCTGCTCGTGCTCGGCGCCGCTCTGGTCGTCGTCGGGATGGCGAACTCGACGTTCTACCTGGCCCGCCAGTCCTATCTCACCGAGGTCGTTCCCCCGAGCCTGCGGGCGCGCGCGATGTCGACCCTCGGCGGGTCCCATCGGATCGGCCTGTTCATCGGGCCCTTCGTCGGGGCCGCTGCCATCAGCCTCACCGGACTGCGGGCGGCCTACGTGGTCGCCATGGTCGCCGTCGCCTGCGCCGCCCTGCTGCTCATCCTGATCCCGGACGTCGCGGTCCCGGCGGATCTGCCGGTGGCCACCCGGGGCGGCACGACGATGCGCCGGATGCTCGGTTCGCACCGCAAGCTGTTCGCCACGATGGGGATCGCGGTGGTCGCGGTGGGCGCCACCCGCGCCGCCCGGCAGACGGTCCTGCCGCTGTGGGCGGAGCACATCGGGCTGGGGCCGGAGAAGACGAGCCTGATCTTCGGCATCGCGAGCGCCGTCGACATGGCGCTGTTCTACCCGTCCGGCAAGGTCATGGACCATCTCGGCAGGCTGTCCATCGCGATCCCGTCGATGACGATCCTCGGCGGAGCGATGATCATTCTGCCGCTGACGCACGACGCCGTGTGGCTCACGGTCGTGGCCATGACCATGAGCCTGGGCAATGGGATCGGGTCCGGGATCATGATGACGCTCGGCGCCGACATGGCGCCGTTCGACAGCCGAACCCAGTTCCTCGCCCTCTGGCGGCTGTTCAACGACTCCGGCAACGCCGCGGGGCCGGTCGTGGTGTCCGTGGTCGCGACCGCCTCCTCTCTTGCCGGCGGGATCGTGGCGATCGGTGGGGTCGGGCTCGCTGCGGCGTTCGCGCTCGGGACCTGGGTGCCGAGGTACTCGCCGTACGGCACCCGCCGGGCCATGCGCGAGCATCGCCGGCGTGCGGCGACCTGACCTGCCGCACAGAACACGCCGGGATGACACGGTTTGGTCGTCAGCCCTTCCACTTTCTGCATAGATAGTGAATATTCGACGCGGCATCCCAGGGAAGAGGAGTCGCAATGGTCGACGTCATGACACAGGCTGGACTCAACGCCGATTCGATGCAGCGTTTTGCCGAATCCACCTGCCCGGAACGAGGTCCGAAGGTGACGGCGTTCCGGCCGATCAGTGGCGGCTACAGCCGGTTGAGCGCGCTCACCGACATCACCTTCAGCGACGGCAGCGTCGAACGGTTCGTCCTGCGCGCCGACCCGCCGCCGGACACCGGTGTCTTCGAGAGCGACCGCGACGAGGAATGGCGGCTGCTCCAGGCCCTGCACGGCCTCGGCCCCGCACTCACGCCGACCCCGCGCTGGTACGACGCGACGGGCGAGTTCTTCGGCGCGAAGACGATGATCGTGGACTTCTTCGAGGCCACGCCGCTCGCCCTCAGCGCGTCGAAAGCCGCGGACCTGCAGCCCTCCATGGAACGGTTCGTCGACACGATCGCGCTGGTGCACCAGACGCCGCTGGACAGGCTTCCCCCCGACATGCCCAAGCCGGCCGGCTGGGCCGGATACATCGACGACCTCGTCGAGCTCATCGGCCGGCTCGATCGCGACGTCGCCGACAGCAGCCCACCGCTGCGCTACGCCGCCGCCAAACTCAGCACCTACCGGCCGCCCGAGGTGCCACTGACCCTCGTGCACGGGGACTGCCAGCCGGCCAACCTGCTCGTGGCCGCCGACGGCACGACCCTCGTGATCGACTGGGAGTTCGGCCGGATCGGCGACCCGCGCGAGGACCTCGGCTACTACAGCCACCTCCCGGTGCCGCCCAACCTCTACGAACGCGACCCCGAGGCGTTCCTGGCGCGGTACCGCGAGCGCTCCGGGATGACGGAGGAGCAGCTGAACCCGGAGGTCGTCGAGTTCTTCATGCTGCTGGGCATGGCGCGCCTGCTCGGGCAGATGGTCACCTCGATCGACTCCCTCGCCCACGGCCGACCTCGCGGCATCATGTGCAACTACATGATCAACGGCCTCTCCTCGCTCACGACCCAGTACTTCGACGTCTGCCGGAGGTTGATGTGATCTCGCGCCCCACCACCGACCAGCTCATCCTCGACTGCTGCCGTGAGCTGATGGAGGAGGTGCTGCCGACCCTGACCGACGAGACCACCCAGGTGCGGGTCATCATGATCGACACCGTTCTGCGCAACGCCGCCGTCCGGGCCCAGCACGAGATCGCGTGGATGCGCGACGAGATCGCCGCGATCGACAGCTACGCGGCCGACACGCTGGCCGCCCTGCCCGACGCCACCGGAGTCCTCGCCGCCCAGGACGCCCTCGCCGCCGCGCCGGCGGACTCGCTGCATCTGGCCGACGTCGTCGAGCGCTACTCCCGCGCGGGTGCGCTGCTGTCCCTGAGCGTCGAGGCCGCGGTGCTGAGCGGGCACGCCGACCTCGTCGGGGCGGGCGAGACGCTGCTGGCCGGGCGGCTCGGCCGCGAGCACGAGGTCATGGCCGGGTGGAGCCCCACCGGCCGCTGACGGGCTGGGCTCGCGGGCCCCGTCCGTGCCCGGCCTGATCAGCCCAGCGTGACGAGCGCGGTGACGTCCTCGATGGGGAGGTCACCGTCCACGGTGGCCGTCACGACCGCGGACGCGAGCGTGGCCGCGCCGCTGAAGGTGGACATGAACGCGGTGTCCGCCGCGTCCCGCCCCGTCGCGATGCGCAGCAGGGTCGCCCGGGGGGCGAGCAGGGTCGCGTCGACGACCCGCCAGTGCCCGTCGACCAGGGCCTCGGCGACCGCGTGGAAGTCCATGGGAGACAGGCCCGGGGCGTAGACGGCGGCCAGGCGCGCGGGAACGTTCATGGCGCGCAGCAGCGCGACGCACAGGTGCGCGTAGTCGCGGCAGACGCCTGCGCGCAGGAGCAGCGTGTCGACGGCCCCGTCCGTGGGGCCGCTGCTCCCTGCGACGTAGATCAGCTGCGACCCCACCCAGGACGAGACGGCCGCCAGCAGCTCCGCCGAACCGGTGATGCCGTCGAACTCCGCAGCGGCGACCGCGACGAGCCGGTCGGACTCGGCGTAGCGGCTCGGGCGCGCGTAGACGAACCGGTCCGTCGGGGCGATCTCGGGCTGCGCCGCTCCGTACGCGATGGCGTCGTAGCGGAGCGTCACATGACCCACGGACGAGGCGACGACGTGCAGCCGTCCACCGTCGTTGACCGTCACGACCTCAGCGCGCTGCGGGACGCCGTCCAGGGTGAGAGCGAACGTCTCCTCCAGCCGCAGCCCCGGGTTCTGGGCGACCGCCACCTGGAACACCAGCTCGGCCGGCTCGGTGACGTCGATCTCGAGCTGTGCGCTGACCGTGCGGACGAGGTCGGGCATGTGCGGGTCTCCAGGAATCGGCGCGGACACGAGCCGCCAACGGTATCGGACGCTCCGGCGTCCTGGAGCACACCCTCTCTTCATGAAAATCGGTTCACTTCCGGCACGTCCAGTGTTCACCGGGGGTTCCCATGGACGGGGAGGCGACGCCACCCTCCACCTCGCTAGACACAGGGGGACAGCCGGCCGCAGCGTGCCGGCGCTGAGGAGGAAGCATGAATTCCAGAAGAATCGGGCTCGCCGCCGCGGTCTGCACCGCCGCGCTCGCGCTCGGTGCAACGACCTACGCCGGCGCCGCGCCGGCGTTCCATCGCAGCGCACCGGCCAAGCACGTGCTGCTCATCTCCGTGGACGGTCTGCACGAGTCCGACCTGGCGTTCTACGTCGCGCACCACCCCGGCTCGGCACTCGCGCAGCTCGCGGAGAACGGGACGACCTACACCCACGCACAGACGACGTTCCCGTCGGACTCGTTCCCCGGCATGGTCGCCCAGCTGACCGGCGGCGGCCCCGGGACGACGGGTGTGTACTACGACGACACCTACAATCACGCCTTGTTACCTGCGGGCACCACCGATTGCAGCACGGCCGCGAAGGGCACCGAGGTCTCCTGGACCGAAGCCGCCGACAGGTCGCAGAACCCGATCACCCTCGACGCCGGTCAGGGGCTCACCGCACCGGCGCTGACCGATCTGCCCACCAACACCCTGGCGCAGACGATCGCGAGCGCTCCGGCGATCACGTCGGCGATCCTGTCGATGACCCCGAATCCCCAGTCACTGCTGAATCCTGCGGCGCTGCCGGTGGATCCTGCGACGTGCCTGCCGCTCTACCCGCACAACTACCTCAAGGTGAACACCGTGTTCGACGTCGTCCGGGCGCACGGTCTCGGGACCGCCTGGTCCGACAAGCACCCCGCCTACGAGATCCTCAGCGGGCCTTCGGGGACCGGCATCCAGGACCTCTTCACGCCCGAGATCAACAGCATCGCCGACTCCGCCGGAGACGACTGGACCACCGACAACGCCCTGACCCAGGTCTACGACGGCGTCAAGGTGGCCGCGGTGGTCAACGAGATCGACGGGTACGACCACTCGGGCACGCGCAAGGTGGGCACCCCGGCGATCTTCGGCATGAACTTCCAGACCGTGTCGACGGCTGAGAAGCTGCCGACGTCGGACGGGCTGGCGGGTGGTTACAACGCCGACGGAACTCCCGGCCCGCTGCTCTCCCGCGCGCTGGACTACGTCAACGCCCAGATCGGGCGGATGGAGAACGCGCTCCGCGCGCGGCACCTGTCCTCGAGCACGACCGTCATCCTCTCGGCCAAGCACGGTCAGGCCCCGATCGATCTCAGCACCCTCCGCCGTGTCGACGACGGCGCGATCATCACGGCCATCGACGCCGGCTGGGCTGCGCTGCACCCGAGCGCGGCACCGCTCGTCGTCTTCGCGGTCGACGACGACGGGATGCTGATGTGGCTCTCGGATCACAGCGCGGGCGCACTCGCCTTCGCGAAGCACTACCTGCTCACCCACTCGGCGCCGGCGAACCTGGCCACCGACCCGAAGGGCGTCTTCTCGGCCACCGTCCAGTCCTCGGGCCTGACCCGAGTCTTCACCGGCAACGCTGCGGACACCCTCGTCCGGGCCGCGAACGGCGACAGCCACGCGCCGGATCTGATCGGGATCGCCCAGCCCGGGGTGGTGTACACCGGCGGTGTCAAGAAGATCGCCGAACACGGCGGCGACGCACCGGCCGACCGCGACGTCGCACTCGTCGTCTCGGGAGCCGGAGCGGGGCACGACCGGACCAGTTCCGCACCGGTGCAGACGACTCAGATCGCGCCGACGATCCTCCACCTGCTCGGGCTCGACCCGCGCTCGCTGCAGGCGGTCCGGATCGAGCACACCGCGGTGCTGCCCAGGATCTGAGCGCCCGCCCGGCCGGCGGCGGTTCGACACGAACGCTCCGGCGTGACATCGTTTGTGGTGATACGGCCCAGGTCTCGCCACCTGGGCCGTATCCCACACACTGTGTTGAGACAGATGAGACAGGCTCTCGCCCCGCCGGGCTGAGAGCCTGTCTTGTTCCCGCCTCCGGGACTGCCATCATCGGCAGCTATGAACTCCGTCGCGCTTGTCGCCGCCGGGCTGGCCGGTCTGTTCCACGTCGCCATCTTCTACCTCGAGGCGGTGGGGTTCCTGCCGAAGCAGCTGTACCGCCGGTTCCTCATCCGGACCCGAGGAAGAAGCCCTGATCGTCCGCCCGTGGGCGTTCAATCAGGGCTTCTACAACCTGTTCCTGGCCGTGGGCACGGTGACCGGGGTGATCGTGTGGATCGCCGGACCGCACGTGGTCGGTCGCACGCTCATCGTGTTCGGCTGCGCCAGCATGGTCGCGGCCGCCGCCGTCCTGCTGGCATCGAACCGGGCCATGGCCAGGGCGGCGGCGATGCAGGGAGTTCTCCCCCTGATCGCCGTCGCGCTCATCTGGTGAGGGCCGGCGCGCCCGTTCGGTGGTGCGCGTCAGGCAGCGACGGTCGCCGCCTGCGCCACCGGCTCGAGCGCCAGCTCCAGCACCTCCCGGACGTCGGTGACCGGGTGGATGGTGAGCGCCGCACGCACGCTCTCCGGCACGTCGTCCAGGTCCGGCTCGTTGCGCGCCGGGATCAGCACCGTGGTCAGTCCGGCCCGGTGCGCGGCCAGCAGCTTCTGCTTGACGCCGCCGATGGGCAGGACCCGACCGGTCAAGGAGATCTCACCGGTCATCGCGACATCGAAGCGGACGAGACGTCCCGACAGCAGCGACGCGAGTGCGGTCGTGAGCGTCACGCCGGCACTCGGGCCGTCCTTCGGGATGGCGCCGGCGGGGAAGTGCACGTGCACGCCGCGGTCGGACAGCTCCGCGACCGGCAGCCCGAGTTCCCCACCGTTGGAGCGGAGGTAGGACAGCGCGATCTGCGCGGATTCCTTCATCACGTCCCCCAGCTGGCCGGTCAGGGTCAGGCCGGTCGCTCCGGTGGACTTGTCGGCCAGGGACGCCTCCACGAAGAGCACGTCGCCTCCGGCGCCCGTGACGGCCAAGCCGGTCGCGACGCCGGGGACCGCGGTCCGCTCGCCCGACTCCGGGGTGTGCCGGGGCCGGCCGACATAACGCGGCAAGTCGTCCGCGTCGATCGCCACGGGCCCGTCCGCGCCGCTCAGGGCGGCCTGAGCGGTGACCTTGCGCAGGACCTTGGCGATCAACCGCTCCAGCCCACGGACGCCGGCTTCGCGGCTGTACTCCGCGGCGAGCCGGCGCAGGGCCGCGTCGGTGATCGTCACGTCCGCCTCGGTGAGGCCGGCGCGATCGAGCTGCGACGGCAGGAGGTGGCCGCGGGCGATGGTCAGCTTCTCCTCCTCGGTGTAGCCATCGAGGGTGATGAGCTCCATCCGGTCCAGCAGGGGTGCCGGGATCGAGTCGATGACGTTGGCGGTCGCCAGGAACAGCACGTCCGACAGGTCCAGCTCGACCTCCAGGTAGTGGTCGCGGAAGGTGTGGTTCTGCGCGGGGTCGAGGACCTCGAGCAGCGCCGCGGTCGGGTCGCCGCGGTAGTCCGAACCGAGCTTGTCGACCTCGTCCAGCAGCACGACCGGGTTCATCGATCCCGACTCCGAGATCGCCCGCACGATGCGGCCCGGCAGGGCGCCGACGTACGTGCGGCGATGGCCGCGGATCTCGGCCTCGTCCCGTACACCGCCCAGGGCGACGCGCACGAACTTCCGGCCCATCGCGCGGGCGACGGACTCGCCGAGGGAGGTCTTGCCGACCCCGGGCGGCCCGACGAGCGCCATGACCGCGCCGCTGCGGCGACCGCCGACGACGCCCAGCCCGCGATCGGCGCGACGGCGCCGGACGGCCAGGTACTCGATGACCCGATCCTTGACGTCGTCGAGCCCGGCGTGGTCGGCGTCGAGGATCGCCCGGGCACCGGCGACGTCGTAGGAGTCATCGGTGCGGACGTTCCAGGGCAGGTCGAGCACGACGTCCAGCCACGTGCGGATCCATCCCACCTCGGGTGACTGGTCGGAGGTGCGCTCCAGCTTGTCCACCTCGGCTAGGGCGGCGGTGCGGACCTTCTCGGGCAGCTCTGCGGCCTCGACCCGAGCGCGGTAGTCCTGCTCCTCGGTCGCGGTCTTGCCGTCCAGCTCGGCCAGCTCCTTGCGGATGGCCGACAGCTGCTGGCGCAGGAGGAACTCGCGTTGCTGCTTGTCCATCCCCTCCTGCACGTCCTTGCGGATCGTCTCGGTGACGTCGAGCTCGGCCAGGTACTCACGGCTCCACGCGACGAGCTTCTCGAGGCGCTCGGTGGTGTCGACGGTCTCCAGCAGCCACACCTTCTGGGCGTTGGTCAGGTACCCGGCGTAGCCGGCCAGGTCGGCCAGCGCCGAGGCGTCGTCGATCCCCTGGACGGAGTCGACGAACTGCCAGGCACCGCGCTGCTGCAGGATCGTCGTCGCGAGGGACTTGTACTCCCGCGACAGCTCGCGGGCCCGCTCGGCGGAGGAGTTCTCCTCGACGGTGGTGGCCTCGACCCACAGTGCGGCGCCGGGGCCGGTCGTCCCGGTCCCGATGCGCACGCGGGCCCGTCCGCGCACGACAGCGGCCTGCTCGCCGCCCGGGAGGCGTCCGATCTGCTCGATCACGCCGACCGTGCCGACGGCGGCGTACTTGCCGTCCGGGCGCGGCACCAGCAGGACCTCCGCCTTGGCCGAAGCGCCCGGGCCCGACAGTGCCTGAGCGGCCTCCACCGCGGCGCGGACCTCGGTATCGGATAGTTGAAGCGGAACCACCATGCCGGGCAGGACGACGATGTCATCCAGCGGAAGCACGGGCAGGGACAGCTGTTCGGTCATGAGCACACCCTCTAGTGAGATTGAGTCTGTCTCGCTCAACTACGATCGCCGGACGTTTGTTTCCGCTCCGCTCTGGGCGAACACCGACCCGGCGCCGGGCACGAGAGGACGAGGAGCGCGGATGGCTGGACGTGCAGTGACAGTTCGCCCGGCGACCGTCGCGGACCTGCCCGACGTGGTCGACCTGCTCGTCGAGCATGCCGAGTTCGAAGGTGCGCCCGACCCGGAAGCCATCCGCGGCAAACCCTGGCGGGACCTGCTGTTCGGGACGGCGCCGGTCGCCCGAGTGACCGTGGTCGAGGCGCCCGACTCCCCCGGCGTGGTGGTGGGGCTGGCGCTCTGGCACCTCACGTTCTCTTCATGGCTCGGCACGTCAGGCATCTGGATCGAGGACCTCTACCTCCGCCGTGCCCATCGGCGGTCCGGCCTCGGGCGGGCGCTCATGGCCGACCTTCGTACCCGGACCGAGGGAAAGGTGGAGTGGGACGTCGCCCGCGACAACACCGACGGTCAGGCGTTCTACGACAGCGTGGGTGCCATCGCGATGCCCGAGTGGATCCGCTACCGGTGGGACCCGCCGAGGTAGCCGCCGAGGGTGCTCACTTCGATGCAGCGGTGCGTGGCGGGCTCAGCACGCCATCAGCCACCAGAGCGATGACCGGTACGCAGATCAGCAGCACGGCGACGGGCAGGGCGGCGGCTCGGGCGGAGAACGCCGCCGCGATCACGAGCACCGCCGCGACGGCCAGGTGCGACGGCGGCGGACGGCGGCCACCGGTGATGACCAGGTCGAGCGCGCCGAAGACGATCAGGAACACGGCGACCGGCACCGCGATCGCCAGCGCGACACCGGTGTCGGACAGGCCGAAGTGATCCGTCGCCGCATCCGCCTCGACCGCCACCTCCAACCCGGCCGCGACCGCCGCCAGCGCGCCGAAGACGAGGTAGTGGCCGTAGCCGAAGACGAAGGCGCTCCGCGGCCGGTCCCGCAGCTCGTCGGCCACGGGGTCGAGGAAGTAGAGCCACCACAGCCCGAAGAGCAGGACCAGCCCCGACGCGGCGATGGTGCCGAGCGCGAGATCGAGTCCCCCGTTCTGGAAGGCGTGCTGGACGGCGACCGTCGCCTGGGACACGCACTCGCCGAGCACGATGATCGTGAACAGGCCGTAGCGCTCGCTGATGTGCTCGGGATGCCAGCTGGTCATGCCGCGCCGCTCGGCCCACCACGGGATCGACACCTCCATCGCCGCGAGAACGAGGAAGCTCGCCACGGCCAGCCCGGCCGGCACCGCCAGCCGCAGCAGCCAGAGCACCTGCACGAGTGCGATGCCCGCCGCGTACCTCACGCAGGTGATGCGGTACTCCTGGCTCCCCCGCGCCGCCCGCAGCCACTGAATGATCATTGCGACGCGCATGATCACGTACCCGACCACCACGACGTCGAAGTTGCTGTGTGCAAAGGCCCCGGGGACCCCGGCCGCCAGCACCAGCACGCCGCCCATCTGCAGCAGGGTGAGCAGGCGGTACGGCACGTCGTCGGTGTCGAACGCGGACGCGAACCAGGTGAAGTTGACCCACGCCCACCAGATGGCGAAGAACACCATCGCGTAGCTCAGCAGTCCGTGGCCGACGTGCCCCGCTGCCAGGCTGTGCGCCAGCTGCGCAGCGATCTGGGCGACCGCCACGACGAACGTGAGATCGAACAGCAGCTCGAGGTTCGTCGACGCGCGATGGCTCTCACCGCTGTCGCGGGCCACCATCCGGCGCACGAGCGGACGACGGGTCACCTGCTCGCTCATCGTGCCTGGTCCATCTGCCATCCCCCTTCGACGGGCACTGCGGTCGAACGCCGTCGCTCAGCCCAGCAGGGACGTTCGGAGCACGTCGAGCCCCACCGAGCCGAGGTCCAGGGCACGGCGGTGGAACGCCGCCAGGTCGAACGCTGCGCCCTCCCGGCGGCGGACCTCCTCACGCAGCTCGAGCCAGATGCGCTCGCCGATCTTGTACGACGGCGCCTGGCCGGGCCAGCCGAGATACCGGTCCAGCTCGAAGCGCAGCGTCGCGTCCCCGATCCGGCAGTGCGCGCGCAGGTAGGACCACGCCTTGCCGGCGTCCCAGGTTCCGCCGCCGACCTCGGCGGGTGCGGTCAGCCCGAGGTGGACGCCGATGTCGACGACCACCCGGGCGGCGCGGAAGGCCTGGGAGTCCAGCATCCCCATCCGTGCGCCGGGATCGTCCAGGTAACCCAGCTCGGCCATCAGCCGCTCGGCGTAGAGCGCCCATCCCTCGCCGTGACCGGACACCCAGCAGCCGAGGCGCCGCCAGCGGTTGAGCTCGTCGACGCGGTAGGCGGTCTGGGCGCACTGGAGGTGGTGGCCCGGGACGCCCTCGTGGTAGACGGTGGTCACCTCCCGCCAGGTGGAGAAGGACTCGATGCCCTCGGGCACGGCCCACCACATCGTGCCCGGCCGGCTCAGGTCGTCGGTCGGGGGCGTGTAGTAGATGACGCCGGAGGTGGTCGGGGCGATGCGGCAGTCCAGGCGGCGGATCGCGTCCGGGATGTCGAAGTGCCGCCCGCCCAGTTCGGCGACGGCCTGATCCGAGGCCGCCTGCATCCAGTCGCGGAAGGCCTCCTTGCCGTGGATGGTCCGGCCGGGGTCGGCGTCGAGGAGCGCAACGGCTGTATCGATGTCGGCGTCCGGCGAGATCTGCCGGGCGACGGCGCGCATCTCACCCTCGATGCGCGCCATCTCGGCCAGCCCCCATTCGTAGCTCTCCTCGAGGTCGACCACGGCCCCGAGGAAGTACCTGGACTCCAGGGCGTAGCGCTCCCGCCCGACCGCGTCGGCCTCCGGCGCCTGCGGGAGCAGTTCCGTGCGCAGGAAGGTCGCGAGCTCGTCGTAGGCCGCCGCGGCGCTCTCGGAGCCGCGGCGCAGGTCGGCCGAGAGCGGCGCCGGGAGCTGGTCCCCCTCCGCCAGCGCGCCGCCGGCGAAGGACCGGAAGAAACCGTCGGCGGCGGCGAACTCGACGCACTGGCCGGCCGCTCCCTCGACCTGGCGACGGGCCACGACATCGCCCGCACCGGCGGCACGGCGCAGCGACTCCTGGTAACCGGCGACGGCTGCCGGGACGGCGGCCAGCCGGCGGGCGACCGTCGACCAGTCCTCCACCGTCGCGGTCGGCATCAGATCGAACACCGCGCGGAGGTTCTGCACGGGGCTCTCGATGACGTTCAGCTCACGCAGGTAGGCGCCGTCGGCATCGAGTTCCAGGCGCAGTCCCAGTCGCTCGCGCAGCGCCGCCACCGTCACGTCATCGGTCGCGTCCGTGTCGCCGTGACCAGCGCCTACCGCAGCCAGGGTCGCGCGGGCGAGGTCGGTGCGCGCGGCGTGGCCCTCCGGCGACAGATCGGGCAGCTCGTCCTGGTGCTCGTCGGACCCGATGGCGGTGGCTTGGAGCGGGTCCAGACGCATGACGTCGGCCAGATACCGGTCGGCGAGCTGGTCGATGGCGCTGGAGCGCGGTGCGCGCGTGGAATCGGTCATGACCGACATCTAACCGGGCCGCCGAGCAGAGTGCTGAACGGCCCGCCGCGGGGGTGGTGGACACTCGCGGCGGGCCGAAACCAGGACGGCGGAACGAAAGTTTCGCCGTGAAACACAGAGAGTAGTTACCCACTCAATGGTTGTCCAGCAAGAGTTCAGTGTCCCGGCGTGTCGCCTCGGCCACGCCCCCAGGAATGAATTCGGCCAGCTCGTCGTTCTGGCCAGCGAAGGTACTTGAACTATCAAGTACATCCTGCTTAACTCACTGTCGAACACGCCAACCTGGAGGAAACATGACACTGTCCGTAGACGCCATCCCCGGCTACATCGCCGGAACCTGGAACATCGACGTCGACCACTCCGACGTCTCGTTCTCGGTACGACACATGATGGTGAGCAAGGTTCGTGGCAGCTTCGAGAAGTTCAGCGGAACGATCGTGACCGGCGCCGACCCGGCGCAGTCCTCGGTCACCGCCGAGATCGACCTGGCCTCGATCAACACCAAGAACGAGCAGCGTGACGGACACATCAAGTCCGCCGACTTCTTCGAGGTCGAGACCTACCCGACGATGACCTACACCTCGACGGGCATCACCACCAAGGGTTCCGACTTCGTCGTCGAGGGCGAGCTGTCCCTGCACGGCGTCACCAAGTCCGTGCCGCTCGCGCTCGAGCTCAACGGCTTCACCAAGGACCCGTACGGCGGCACGCGCGTCGGGTTCTCGGCCACCGCCGCGATCGACCGCAGCGACTTCGGCATCAGCATCTCGATGCCGATGGACGGCGGCGGCGTCGTCGTGGGCGAGAAGGTCACCATCTTCCTCGAGATCGAGGCTGTGCTCGCCGCCGAGTAGTCGGCCGCACCAGCAGTCACCCGGAACGGGCTCGGCCACACGGCCGGGCCCGTTCTGCGTGCACAGGGTGCCCGTACCGCTGCCCGGTACCGTGTCGGCGTGCGCAGACATGGCAATCGCCCCACCCCCGACAGGCGCGGATGAGCACGGCAGGGGCCGCCCGGGAGACACCGCAGGCGCAGCCCGCACCGGCGACCGAAGCCGACGGGCCCCCGTCATCGGTGCCACCGCGGTCCGAGCGCCTCGGCTGGGAGGTGCTCCTCGTCCTCGGCATCTCGCTCGGCGCATCCGGCGTGTACGCCGTGGTGGATCTGATCAACCGGCTGACCGTGCCGGTGGCGCTCAACCAGCAGGTGTCCCAGCTCAACCCGACGATCGTCACCGACAACCGGCACTGGCTCGACTTCATCTACCAGGTCCTGAGCATCGGCAGCGGGCTCGTCCCGCCCCTCCTGGCGCTGTTCCTGCTCGCGCGCAATCCGGGCGGCCCCGGATTCTCCATCGGCTTCGACCGTCTCCGCCTGCCCCGCGAAACCCTCCAGGGACTCGGTTTCGCCGCGCTGATCGGCATCCCCGGCCTCGGGCTCGTCTACGTCGCGCACCGGGCGGGCTTCAACACCCAGATCGCCGCGAGCGGCCTGCCCGACATCTGGTACCGCATCCCGGTGCTCGTCGCGTCGGCGCTGCAGAACGCCACGTCCGAGGAAGTCATCGTGATGGGCTACCTGCTGACACGGCTGAACCAGCTAGGCTGGTCACGGAGCCGGTCCATCGGCGCCGCCGCCGTGCTACGCGGTAGCTACCACCTGTACCAGGGGTTCGGCGGCTTCGCGGGCAACGCCGTGATGGGGCTGATCTTCGGCTGGTGGTTCACCCGCACGCGTCGCGTCCTGCCCCTGCTCATCGCGCACTTCGTCATCGACACGATCAGCTTCGTGGGCTACATCTACCTGCACAACCGATTCACCTGGATCTGACGGTCCGCTCCGCGGGGGCCAGCAGCTCCAGTGTCCGCAGGCGCTCCTCGAGGCCGTTCGCGCGGACCACGATCATCATCTCGTCGGCGGCGAAGCGCTGCTGCAGCGCGGCGAGGGCGGCGCGAGCGGTCTCGCGCGAGCCGATCGCGGCATTGCGCTGCCGGTCCTGGACGAAGGCCAGCTCGTCGGGCGTCCACTCGTGCGCTGCCGACTCCTCGGCCGTGCGCCCCGGGCGGCGCAAGCCCCGGCGCAGGTCGATGAAGCTGAGCATGGACGGAAGGGACAGCCGTTCGGCCGTCGCGTCGTCCTCGGCCGCGAGGGCTTCGACGGTGACCATGACGTGCGGGTGGTCCAGGCTCGGTGACGCCTCGAACCGCTCGCGGTACAGCGCCAGGGCCGCGCCGGTGTTCTCGCCGCTGAAGTGGTGGGCGAAGGCGTACGGCAAGCCGAGTGCGGCGGCCACCACCGCGCTGGACAGGCTCGAGCCCAGGACCCAGATCTCCGGCACGGAGACCGGGGCGGGCGTCGCCACGATCGCGGCCCCCGAGTCGATGCGCGAGCCGAGGTAGGACTCCACCAGCTGGATCTCGTGGGCGAACTCGACCTCGGCGCCGGCGTTGACCGCGCGGCGCAAGGCTGCGGCCGTGCGCTGGTCGCTGCCGGGCGCGCGCCCGAGTCCGAGGTCGATCCGCCCGGGGTGCAGCGCCTCGAGCATCGCGAACTGCTCGGCCACGACGAGCGGCGCGTGGTTGGGCAGCATCACTCCGCCGGAACCGACCTTGATCCGCTCGGTGTGGGCGGCCAGGTGGGCGATCAGGACCGGCGGCGTCGTGGACGCGACCGCGCCCATGTTGTGATGCTCGGCGACCCACAGCCGGCGGAACCCCAGCCGGTCGGCGGCCTGGGCCGTCGTGGTGGAGCCGCGCAGCGCGTCGGCGGAACTCTGCCCGGCGACGACGCCTACCAGGTCGAGCACGGACAGGGGCACTTCGAGGTCAGGGCTCACGGAGTCACAACGCGTGCCGGGCGCGGCCGCATTCCGTTCCCGCAGAAAGCAGCTGCATTCGGCGCCGCGGCATGGCATCGTGCTGGCGTGACCGACCAGCTGCAGATCAGGCACATCGCCACGGACGAGATCGACAAGTTCGAGGTGGCCCAGACGACGACCTTCCTCGAAGACCTGTCCGACGTGGCGCGCTGGATCCCGCTCCACCAGCGCACCTGGCTGCCGGAGCGATCCTGGTGCGCGGAGGCCGACGGCCGCTTCGTCGCCACGCTGCGCACCATCGACCGGCAGCTCAGCGTCCCGGGCCCGCGCGGCGCGACCGTCGACCTGCGCGCGGACGGCCTCACGAGTGTCACGGTCGCCGCCACGCACCGCCGCCGTGGACTCCTGCGCCGGATGATCACGGAATCCCTGGACGCGGCGGTCGAGCGCGGGGACGCGCTGAGCATGCTCATCGCCGCTGAGTGGCCCATCTACGGTCGCTTCGGCTACTGGCCGGCCTCCCAGTGGGGCAAGTTCTCCCTCGATCGCCGCCGCTCGGGAGCCCGCCTGCTCGTGCCGGCCACCGGTCGCCTCCGCCAGGTCGACGCTCCCGAGCTGCACTCGCTCGCACCGGGCATCTTCGACATCGCCCGCACCCAGCGGGCCGGTCAGATCACCCGCACGGAGGCGAACTGGGACCTGCGGTTCCTGCCTGAGTACGCCGAGCCGAAAGGCAGCACGCCCGTCGGCATCGTCCATGAGGGGCCCGACGGTGTGGACGGCTTCCTGCAGTGGAGGGTGACCAAGGGCTTCGATCTGGACCGCGGTGGCGAGATCGTCGTGACGTCGCTCTGGGCAACCGATCAGGACGCGTACACGGCGTTGTGGGGCTACCTGCTGGCGCTGGACGTGGTGGACACCGTGGTCGTCGACGGCCGCCCCGTCGACGAGCCCGTGCCGCTCCTGCTCGCCGACGGCAGGGCGCTGCGCACGGAGAGCGTCATCGACGCGATGTGGCTGCGCCTGCTCGACGTCCCGGCCGCCTTGTCGGCCCGCTGCTACGGCGTACCGGGATCGCTGTGCCTGGAGGTCGTCGACACCGACCTGGGCGGTTACGCCGCCGGTCGGTACCTGCTCGACGGAACCCCGGACGGCGCCACCTGCATCGCGACGGCCGCGCGCACGCCGGACCTGCGGCTGTCGCAGCGCGCCCTCGCGGCGGTGTATCTGGGCAAGCCGTCGCTGCGGCTGCAGCACGCCGCCGGCCTGGTGGACGAACTCACGCCGGGCGCGATGGGGCTGGCCGACGCCATGTTCATGACCGGCCTCGCGCCGTGGGTCGGTACGGGGTTCTGACCCGTCAGGGGCCGGTCGGCGGCTGGTAGGGAGCGCCCGGCGGCTGGTAGGGCACCTCGGGCGAGGGCGGCAGGTACGGCGGGACCGCGCCGGGTCCGGTCGCGGACGGCGGGTACGGCGGCATCACCGTGGTCGCCGAGTCGGCCGGGAGCTCGTCGATGGGCAGTTCCGGGGGCAGCAGGTCGTGCGCCTCGCGCGTGTCCTCGTCGGAGTCCGAGGCGCGCAGGTTCCCGCGCTCGGGCATCTCCGCCGCCGGGGGCAGGTTGGAGTCGAACCAGCCGGTGGTGTCGATGTTCTCGGCCACCGGCGCGTCGGCCGCGCCCGGCCCGCCGGTGGACATCGCCTGCATCCAGGACGGGGTGCCGTCGGTCCCGTCGCCGCCGCCCATCCTGGCCAGTCCCTCCAGCGCCTTGCTGAACTCGCTCGGCACGATCCACATCTTGTTCGCGTCACCCTGGGCGATCTGCGGCAGCGTCTGCAGGTACTGGTAGGCCAGCAGCGCGGGGTCCGGCTTCGCGTTGTGGATCGCGGCGAACGTGGTCTCGATGGCCTTGGCCTGGCCCTGCGCGGCCAGGTACCGGGCCGCGCGCTCACCCTCGGCCCGCAGGATCCGTGACTGGCGATCGGCCTCGGCGGCCAGGATCGCGCCCTGCTTCTGGCCCTCGGCCGCCAGGATCTGGGCCGCCTTCTGCCCCTCGGCGTTCTTGATCGCCGACTCCCGCTGCCCCTCGGCGGTCAGGATGAGGGCGCGCTTGTTCCGGTCCGCGCGCATCTGCTGCTCCATCGCGTCCTGGATGGACGGCGGCGGGTCGATCGCCTTGATCTCGACCCGCGCCACGCGGATGCCCCAGGGGCCGGTCGCCTCGTCCAGGACACCGCGCAGCTGGGTGTTGATCGCGTCCCGACTGGTCAGCGCCTGTTCGAGGTTCAGCGAGCCGACGACGTTGCGCAGGGTGGTGATGGTCAGCTGCTCGACGGCCTGGATGTAGTTCTGGATCTCGTAGCTCGCCGCGCGCGGGTCGGTGACCTGGAAGTAGATCACCGAGTCGATCGCCACGGTGAGGTTGTCGGAGGTGATGACCGGCTGCGGCGGGAACGACACGACCTGCTCGCGCAGATCCATGAGCGGGCGCATGCGGTCCACGAAGGGGACGAGCACGGTGAGGCCGGGGCCCTGCGTGCGCACGTAGCGCCCCAGCCGCTCGATGACGGCTGCACGCGCCTGCGGCACGATCCGCACACTGCGCAGGATCACGATCACCACGACGACGAGGACGACGAGAAGAGCGATGATTCCTGGGCTCACAGCAGCGGGATCCCTTCCGAAGGATGCAGTGCCGGTCCGGGCGAATCGGCAGGAGTGCGCGGCTAGACGCCGGTCCAGACGAGCGCGGTGGCACCGGAGATCTCGACCACCTGGACGGTGGTGCCGGCCTTGAGCACCTGGATGTGGTCGTAGGAACGCGCCGACCACTCCGCCCCGTTGAGCTTGACGCGCCCGCCGCGGGCGTCGACCTGCTCCAGCACGATCGCGCTCTTACCCACCAGCGCGGCCGTGCCCGTGACGATGTTCTGGTGCGAGGTGAGATTCCGTTTGGCGATGGGCCGCACGCCGACCAGCAGGCCGACTCCGACGGCGATCGCCACGAGGATCTGGACCTCCGTCGGCGCTCCGACGGCGCCCACGACAGCACCACCCACCGCGCCACCGGCGAGCATGATGAGCACCAGGTCGAGCGAGAGCACCTCGGCGGCGGCCAGTGCCCCGGCGATGATCACCCAGAGCAGCCATGCGGACATATCTCCATCTTGGCACGCAGGTGGGCTCTGCGCCGTGGATCAGCCGACCGATACGAAATCGATGATCTCCTCGACGGCGCGCAGCAACGGGACCTCGACGTCGGCGTAGCTGGAGACGCCGGCCAGCACCGTGCGCCACAGCGCCAGCGGGTCGGCGTAGCCCAATGCCGCGGCCACGCCCTCCTTCCACGGCCGGCCGCGCGGCACGACCGGCCAGGCCTGGATCCCGAGCGCGGACGGTTTCACCGCCTGCCAGATGTCCACGTACGGGTGGCCGGTGATGCGCACGTGCGGGGAGGTCACCTGCGCCGCGATCCGGCTCTCCTTGCTCCCCGGCACCAGGTGGTCGGCCAGCACACCCAGGCGGCGCTCCGGGGAGGGGCGGAACTCCGCGACCAGCCGGACGAGCTCGTCGAGACCCCGGATGGGCTCCACGACGATCCCCTCGACCCGGAGGTCGGCACCCCAGATCCGCTCGACGAGCCGGGCGTCATGGTCGCCCTCCACCCAGATCCTGCTCGCGCGGGCGACCCGCGCCGGCGCGTCGGGGACGACGAACGACCCAGACGCGGTGCGGCCACGCGCCGTGCGAACAGGCTCCACGACGGGGCGGGTCAGCGTCACGGGCCGGCCGTCGATGAGGAAGCCCGCCGCGTCCCAGCCGAAGGTCCGCTTCCGGCCGAGCCGGTCCTCGAGCACGACACCGTCCTTGCCGGTGGAGACCACGGCGCCGCAGAACCCGCTCGCGGCGTCCTCGGCGACCAGGCCGGTCTCGGCCACCAGCTCGGGCACGGTGCGGCGCCGGCGCCAGTCACCACTGAGGACGTCGGACGGATAGGTCACGGAGAGGGAGGCTAGCGGCCCCGGTCCCCCGGATGAGGGACCTGCGCCCGGCCTGTCCTAACCTTGTCCAATGGCCCTTCTGCGCAGCGGCACCCTCGCGGCGTGGGCGACTGCGTGGATGTCCGGCGAGGTCGCCTTCGACCACGTCGTCGACGTCGTGACCGGGTCGGATGCACCCCACCTCGTGTCCGGCCTGCCCGGCGCGGCCGGACCGGTGTCCCTGGGCGCGGCGCTGATCGAGTGGCGGAGCCGGGCCCAGGAGGTCGCACTGGTGCTGCCGGTGCCCGGCGACGTGCGCGGGGTGCCCGGTCCACGGGCCTTCCTGAGCGCCGCGCTCGACGCCGGCGAGGCGGTCCACGGTGGGCGCCTCGGGCTGGTGCCGGTGGTGCGCAGCCTCACGCCCAGCAGCGCGCCGCCGAGCGTGGTCTGGCACGCGCACGAGCTCGACGACCCGCCGGTCGATCACCTGGATCCCGCCGAGGCCGAACACGACCTCGCGGTGGCGATGCGCGAGACGGCCAGCCTGTTCCGGGCCGCGGATCTGACCGGGACCAGCTCCGACGTCAGCGCCTCGCTCATCGCTGCCCGGCGGGCCAGTGAGAAGCTCGAACTCCCACCCGGGTTCTCCCCCCGTGGCGCCGCCCTGCTGGCCCAGGCCGAGCGCCTCACCGCGATCCTCCAGATCGCCGAGAGCGATCCGCAGGGCGGCGCCGTCGACCGGAGCGGAGTCGGCACCCGGGCCGACGCCCTGCGCAGCCTGGCGACCGTCGTGCGGCGGGCCAGGATCGCCGGCTACAACGCCGGAACCGAGCACGCCGTCCGCTGAACCCGGCCATCGAGCCCGGGCGCTGGACCTGCCCGTCAGGAACGCGTCGCGGTACAGCAGCCCTGCTCGAAGGGGCAGTCGTCCCACGACGGCGGAAGGTCCCCCACCGCCTGCCGTGGCTCGTCCCGCAACCGCTCGAGCACGAGCTGCCGGACCATCGTCACGAACTCCGGATGGACGCCCGCTGTGCCGGCGCGGGCGAAGCCCAAGCCCAGCTCGGTCGCCGTCTCCGCCGCCTCGTTGTCCAGGTCCCAGAGCACTTCGAGATGGTCGGAAACGAACCCGGTGGGCGCCACGACCACGGCGCGCGTCCCCGCGGCGGCGAGGGCGCGCAGGTGGTCGTTGACGTCGGGGCCCAGCCACGGCACCTGGGGCGGGCCGGACCGCGACTGCCAGACCAGGTCGACGTCAGCGCCGGGCCCGCGCACCGCCTCGGCGACCAGCCGGGCGGTCTCGCGTTGCTGGCGGGAGTACAGGCCACCGTCGGGACCGGCCACCGCGTCCATGGACGTCGGGATGGAGTGCGCGGTGAAGACCAGCCGGGCATCGGCGCGGACGTCACCGGGCAACTCGGCGAGCGCGGCGCGGAGCCGGTCGGCGTTCGCGGCGATGAATCCGGGATGGTTGAAGAAGTGGCGCAGCTTGACCAGTTCCGGAGCCGTGGGCCCGACCGACCCACGCGCGTCGGCGAGGTTCTCCCGGTACTGGCGGCAGCCGGAGTACCCGCCGGTCGCGCTCGTGGCGAAGACGAGCGCGCGCGTGACACCGTCGGCGGCCATGGTCGTGACCACGTCGGGCAGCAGCGGATCCCAGTTGCGGTTGCCCCAGTACAGCGGAAGGTCGATGCCGTGGGCGGCGAAGTCCGCGCCGAGCTCGCGCAGCAGTTCCCGGTTCTGGGCATTGATCGGCGAGACCCCGCCGAAGTGGTGGTAGTGCTCGGCCACGTCGGCCAGTCGCTCGTCCGGGACGTTCCGCCCCCGGGTGACCGCACGCAGGAAGGGCATGACTTCCTCGGGCGACTCCGGACCGCCGAAGCCGAGCAGCAGAAAGCCGTCGTAACCGCCGTCGGGCACGCCCTAGACGCCCATGGCGTGGAAGCCGCCGTCGACGTGCACGATCTCGCCCGTCGTGGCCGGCAGCCAGTCCGACAGCAGCGCGGCGCAGCTGCGGGCGACCGGCGTCGCGTCGTTGACGTCCCACCCGAGCGGGGCGGTCCCGTCCCAGGCGTCCTCGAACTTGCTGAAGCCGGGGATGCTCTTGGCAGCCATGGTTCGCACGGGACCGGCGGCGACGAGGTTGACGCGGATCTTGTGCGGGCCGAGTTCGCGCGCCAGGTACCGCGACGTCGACTCCAGGCCGGCCTTCGCCACGCCCATCCAGTCGTAGGCGGGCCAGGCCACCTGCGCGTCGAAGGTCAGCCCGAGGATGGAGCCGCCCTCCGGGCCGAACAGGGGAAGCGCGGCGGCACTGAGCGAGGCGAGCGAGTAGGCCGAGACCTGGACGGCCGTCGACACGTCCGACCACGGCGCCTCGAGAAAGCCGCCGCCGAGGCACGACTGCGGTGCGAACCCGATCGAGTGCAGCACGCCGTCGAGCCCGTCGACGTGCTCGCGCACCTTGTCGGCGAGTCCGGCCAGGTGATCGGAGTCGGTGACGTCGAGCTCGATGACCGGCGCGGGCTTGGGCAGCTTGGCTGCGACCCGGTTCACCAGGGAGAGGCGGCCGAAGCCGGTGAGCACGACCTCCGCACCCTCCTCCTGGGCCACCTTGGCCACGCCGAACGCGATGGAGGCGTCGGTGATGACGCCGGTGATCAGCAGACGTTTGCCGTCCAGCAGGCCCATGACTGTCTCCTTGCGGTGTGGTGGTGGACTAGATGCCCATGGACAGGCCGCCGTCGATGGGCAGCACGGCGCCGGTGATGTACGCGGCCTCGTCGCTGGCCAGGAAGCGCGCCGCAGCGGCGATCTCCTCCACCGAACCGTAGCGGCCGAGCGGGATGGCGGCGTAGGCGGCCTTGGTCCGCTCCTCGGTCATCGCCGCGGTCATGTCCGTGACGATGAACCCCGGCGCGATGACGTTGGCGGTGATGCCGCGGCTGCCCAGCTCGCGGGCGATGGAGCGCGAGAGCCCCAGCAGCCCGGACTTGCTGGCCGCGTAGTTCACCTGCCCCGGCGCGCCAGCGAACCCGACGATGGACGAGATGAAGATCATCCGGCCCCGCCGCATCCGCAGCATGCCGCCGGCCGCGCGCTTGGCGACCCGGTACGCGCCGGTGAGGTTGGCGTCGACGACGCTGGTGAAGGACTCCTCGCTCATCCGCAGCAGGAGCGTGTCGTCGGTGATGCCCGCGTTGGAGACCAGCACCTCGACCGGCCCGTGCGCCGCCTCGACCTCGGTGAAGGCCGCATCGACCGACTCCGCGTCGGTGACGTCGCAGTGCACGCCGAAGAGGCCGTCCGGGGCGCCGCTGCCGCGGTGGGTCACCGCGACCTTGTCCCCGTTCGCGGCGAAAGCCTGGGCAATCGCCAGGCCGATGCCACGGTTTCCTCCGGTCACCAGTACAGATCGAGTCACGGCGGTGAACGCTAGCCGATCCGCCGCCGCCGCGGGTCGGGGCACACCCGATACGGTGTCGAGCATGCGCGCTGTCCAGATCTCGACGTTCGGTGGTCCAGAGGTTCTCGCGGTGAGCGAGGTCGCCGATCCGGTACCCGGCGCGGGCCAGGAGGTGTTCGACGTCAGCGCGGCGGGCATCAACTACGCCGACACCCACCAGACCGAGGACTCCTACCTGGCCAAGCAGCAACTGCCGCTGATCCCCGGCGGCGAGGTGGTGGTCCGTCGCAGCGACGGTCAGCGGCTGCTGGCCCTCGTCGGCGGCGGTGGGTACGCCGAGCGCATCGCTCTCGACCCCTCGCGCGCCTTCCCTATCCCGGACGCCGTCTCCGACGCACAGGCCCTGGCCGCGCTGGTCCAGGGCGCGACCGCCTGGTGGATGCTCAAGCACAGCGCCCACCTGGGCGCCGGGGAGTCCGTGGTCGTGCATGCCGGAGCCGGTGGCGTCGGCACCATCGCCATCCAGCTCGCCCGACTCTGGGGAGCGGGCCGGATCATCGCGACAGCGTCGAGCCCCGACAAGCGTCAGCTCGCCCTCGATCTCGGCGCGGACGTCGCCGTCGACTCGCGGGCCGAGGACCTCCGCACGGCGCTGCGCGAGGCGAACGAGGGGCGCGGCGTCGACGTCGTCCTGGAGATGACCGGCGGTGCGGTGTTCGACCAGAGCCTCGCCGCCCTCGCGCCGCTGGGCCGGCTCGTCGTCTTCGGGCAGGCCGGGCGGACCGCGCCCACCCCCGTGAACCCTGCCCTGTTGATGGGTCGCAGCGCCGCGGTCATCGGCTTCTGGCTGGTCCACCTCGCCCAGCGCCCCCCGCTGCTCGCCTCGGCGGTCGGCGATCTGTTCCGGTTGATCGCCCAGGGCGAGGTCCGGCCGGTCATCGGCGCGACGTACTCCCTCGACGAGGTGGCCGAGGCCCACCGGGCACTGCTCGAGCGCAGCACGGTCGGCAAGCTGGTGCTCGAGCCGACACGCTGACCACGCGTCCGGACCCCTGTCGGTCGTCGTCGCGCACGCCTAACGTGTCGGGCACGTCGCTCAGTCGGGGGTAGAGCCATGGTCGCGCGCCGCATCCGCATCGCCGTCGTCGCCGCAGTCGCTGCGGCCGTCGCACTGGGTCTGGCTCCCGCTGCGGGAGCGGTGGCCGCGCGGGGCGGCACCCGCCCGACGCCCGCCACTCCCGCGGCTGCACCCGCGCCGACCCTCACCGCACGCCCGACCGGCCGGCTCGTGGTGGGCAGCCAGGTGGGCGTCCACCTGCGGAACCTGCCCGCCCACGCCGCCGTCAGCTTCGTCGAATGCGATCAGCTCACCCTGCCCGCCGACCCGGACAACTTCCCGTACTGCCCCGACATCGCCACCTCGCAGGCGACCGCCGCCGGCCGGGTGGACACCGTCGTCGCGATGCAGGACCCCGTGTACCTGACCGAGCCGTTCGGTGACCCCGAACCGGTCTACTGCCGCAACGACCAGTGCCGGCTCTACGCGGTGTGGACCGACGCGTCGGGGCAGCCGCAGTCGCTGTCCGTCAGGCTGTGGTTCCTCGGCTCGGCGGCGACCATCACCGCGCAGCCGAGCGATGCGCTCACCGACGGTCAGCGCGTCATCGCGCGGGGCACGGCCTACAGCGCGGCGGGGCGCACGCTGGTCGTCGTCGAGGAGGCGTGCTTCGACATCATCCAGGGCAGTGGCTGCTACGGCACGATCACGCTCGGGAGCGTGCGGATCGGCCCGCACGGCGCCTGGTACCTGCCCGTGCACGTCCACCGGCTGCTGGCCGACGGCACCGACTGCAGCGACGCGGTGAACATCCTCGGCACCTGCCAGCTGACCGCCCGGGTCCTGACCAGCTCCGGCCAGCCCGACGACACGTTCGGCGTCGCCCGGCTCGGCGATCCCGGTGCGGTGCTGACGTTCGCGGTACCGACCGTCTAGACGCGGCGGGAGGCGCGTGGCGTCAGGACAGCCGACCGGTCCACAGCAGCGACATCGCCGCCGCGCACATGCTGGCGATGAGCCCGATGACCAGGAACCGGAAGCTGATGTCGCGCCGCACCGTGGTGTAACCGATCTGGGAGCCGATGTCCTTGTAGACGCCCTCCAGCTCCTGCGCGGACGCGGCCGTGTGGAACGAACCGCCGGTCGTGTCGGCGAGTTCCTTCAGCGCCACCTTGTCCGCGGGGACCTGCGCGGTCTGGCCGTCGATCGTGACCGTCCCCGAGTCGGTGCCGAAGGCGATGGTCGACACCGGGACGTCAGCGCTCTTCGCGGCGGCCTCGGCGGCGGAGACCTTCCGCCCCACGTTGCTGGTGCCGTCACTGAGCAGCACGATCCGGGCCGGCGCGGGCTTGTCGTTGCCGACCGTCGTCGACTCGGAGAAGGTCGTGATCGCGTCGAGGCACGAGAACACCGCCTCGCCGATAGCGGTCGAGGCCTGCAGCTGGAGGTTCTGCACCGCGGTCTTGAAGACGGCCCGGTCGACAGTCGGCGGCACCTTCACGCTGGCGCTGCCGCCGAAGGCCACCAACCCCAGGTTGATCTTCTCGGGGAGCAGGTCCGCGAACTCCTCGGCGGCACGCTTGGCCGCGTCGAGGCGGGTGGGGAGGACGTCGGTGGCCTGCATCGACAGGGACACGTCGAGGGCGAGCATGACGGTCGCCTTCTCCCGCGGGACCTTCACGTCGGCGGTCGGGCGGGCCACACCGAGGGTCAGCACGGCGATCGCCACCACGAGCATCGCGAAGGTGACGTGCCGGCGCCAGCCGGGCCGGCGCGGGGCGATGGACGCCAGGAGCGAGACGTTGGAGAAGCGGGCCACGAACTTCTTGCGCCGCACCTGCTGCACGGCGTAGACGGCCAGGAGAGCGGCGACTCCGAGCAGCAGCCACAGCCACTGCGGCGAGGCGAACGACATCAGCGGGTCCCCGTCCCTGCTCGGCGGTGGGAGGTCACGAAACGCACCACGTCCTGCAGCCAGTCCCGGTCGGTGCGCAGCTGCAGGTGGGCCGCGCCGGCGTGGCGCAGCATGGTGGAGATCTGGCGGCGCTGCTCGGCCGCCGCGGCCGCGTAGCGCTCGCGCACGTCGCCCCGGGAGGTCTGCACCTCCAACTGCTCGCCGCTCTCGGGGTCGACGAAGGTCACCAGGCCGGCGTCGGGCAGGTCGAGCTCCCGCGGGTCGACGATCTCCACAGCGAGGAGCTGGTGGCGCTGGCCGAGACCGCGCAACGGTCGTTCCCAGTCGGCGTCGCCGAGGAAGTCCGAGATCACCGCGACGAGCCCGCGGCGCCGCGGCGGGCGGCGCACGAGCTCCAGTGCCGCAGCCAGGTCGCCACGGCGTCCGGAGGTCGCCCGCGGTGTCGCGGCGATCTGCTCGACGAGGTAACGCGCGTGCTGGCGCCCGGCGAGCGCGGGCAGCCGGAAGGTCTGCTCCCCCGTCGTGACGATCGCGCCCACACGGTTGCCGCCGCGCGCGGTCAGGTGCACGACCGCGGTGATCGCGGCGAACACCAGTTCCCGCTTCTCGCTGCGCGCCGTGCCGAAGTCCAGGCTGGGCGACAGGTCGACGACGAGCCACGTCTCCAGCTCGCGGTCGGCGACCGTCTGCCGCACGTGCGGGGTCATGGTGCGGGCGGTGACCGGCCAGTCCATGCGCCGGACGTCGTCGCCGGCGAAGTAGAGCCGCGATTCACCGGTCTCGCTGCCCGGCCCCGGGATGAGGCCGAGGTAGTTGCCCTGCAGCAGGCCGTCCAGCCGGCGCCGGACCACGAGCTCGAGGCGGCGGAGCAACGGACCGCTGGACTCGGTGACCAGCGACAGCTGCGGCGCCGGGGGCACCCGACTCACGCAGAGCGCTCCTGCTGGCCGGGCGGTGCGTACCCGGGCATCGGCATCGGGGGCTGCATCGGCGGCGGGAGCGGGGCTCCGGCGCGCTGGCGGGGCGCGACCTGCGGCAGCGAGACGGTCTCCATGATGCGCCGCACCGCGTGCTCGGCGGGTACACCGTCGGCGATGGCGTCGTAGGAGAGCACCAGCCGGTGCGACAGGACGTCCGGGGCGATGTCGAGGATGTCCTGGGGCAGCGCGTAGTCGCGTCCCCGGAGCAGCGCCATGGCCCGGCCGGCCGCGATCAGCCCGAGGCTGGCCCGTGGGCTCGCTCCGTAGGAGATCCAGGAGGCGACGTCTGCGAGTCCCAGCTGCTGCGGCGCGCGGGTGGCGAGCACCAGGCGGACCACGTAGTCGACGATCGCGTGGTGCACGAACACGCGCCCCGCGGAGTCCTGCAGCCGCTCCAGTTCGCCGATCCCGATCACCGTGGAGGCCACCGGAGGGGTGACGCCCATCCGGTACACGATCTCGCGCTCCTCGGCGGCGCTCGGATACCCGACGTTGATCTTCATCAGGAAGCGGTCGCGCTGCGCCTCGGGCAGCGGGTACACGCCTTCGTTCTCGATCGGGTTCTGGGTGGCCAGGACGAGGAACGGGTGGGGCACGGCGTGGCGGATGCCGCCGATCGTGACCTGGCGCTCGGCCATCACCTCGAGCAGCGCCGACTGGACCTTCGCCGGCGCCCGGTTGATCTCGTCGGCGAGGACGAAGTTGGCGAAGATCGGACCGAGCTCGGTGTCGAAGCGCTCCGCGCCGGGGCGGTAGATGCGCGTCCCGACGATGTCGGAGGGCACGAGGTCCGGAGTGAACTGGAGCCGGGAGAAGCTACCGCCGACCGCGCGCGCGAAGGTCTCCACCGCGAGCGTCTTGGCCACGCCGGGCACGCCCTCGAGCAGGCAGTGGCCCTTGGCCAGCATGCTGACCATCATCCGCTCGACGAGGCGTTCCTGGCCGACGATGACCCGCTTGACCTCGAACAGCACACGCTCCAGCGAGGCAGCGTCGGCGGCCGGGGTGGACGGGCCGGGCGGGGTGGGCGACATGCTTGCCGTCACTCAGGACTCCTGTCTCGGGACGCGCCCCACCGATCGGCAGGAGGCCCGTCGCGAAGGGCACGGGTGCGGCGCTGACGTGTCAACGCCGACCACGGTACGTGACGAAGCTGAGTGCGCCAGGCGGGCCGCGACTGGCCGCCCGATGAATGCGAGCGCCGCTCAGCTACCAGGGCGGGTGGCGCCGTAGTAGCCCCAGTCCACGTCCTGCAACGGGGTGATCTTCACGACGTCGCCGCTCTGCGGAGCCTGTACGACGTTGCCGCCGCCGATGTAGATCGCGACGTGGTGGATGCCGGGGACCGTTCCGTCCGAGCTCCAGAACACGAGGTCACCGGGCATCAGCTGGTCCACCGACGGGTGGAAGCTCCCGTAGTAGTACTGCGAGGCGGCGTAATGCGGCATGTAGATCCCCGCCGGCGCCCAGGCGTACATGGCCAGGCCCGAGCAGTCGAAGCCGAAGACATGGCAGTCGTTCCACCCGGCGTCGTTGGTGACGCACGCACCCCACGTCGGGCCGCTGTAGTTGCCGGCCGCGAAGGAGTACCGCTCCCCCAGCCACTGCAGGGCACGGTGGGCTGCGGCGCGCCCCTTGGCCGCCGTCCAGGAACCGCTCTGCGTGACGGTCCCGCCGCCGCCACCGCCACCGCCGCCGGTGTTCTGCTGCTGCTGCTGTTGCTGCTGCTCGCGTTCGCGGGCCCGCTCAGCGGCGAGCTGGCGGCGACGGGCTTCGGCGGCCCTGCGCTTGGCTTCCGCCTTCTGCCATGCCAGGAACGCGGCGCGCTTGTTCTGCAGGCCGGTGAGAGCTTCGCCGGCAGCGGTCAGCTGGGACTCGTAGGTCGCCTTCTGGGAGGTCAGCGACTGCTGCTGCTGCTGGGCCTGGGCCACTGCCTGCACGGCTGCCTGCTGGGCGGCCGCCGCGGCGTTGGTCAGCGAGGTCTGCTTGGCGACGGCGGAACGAGCCGCGGCATCGGCGTTGGCCTTGCCCACCGTGGCCCGGTTGAGGTCGCCGATCGCGTTGATCTTGCGACTGGACGTGTAGTGGCTCAGGTCGGCCTGCGCCAGCAGCTCGCTGGGATTGCTGGCGGTCAGCAGTCCGGACATGTCCGAGCCGTGGTTCTCGTAGGACGCCTGGATGAACAGCCGGAACTGGTCGCGCGCGGCGTCGACCTTCTGCTGGGCGGCCGTGACGTTGGCACGGGCGGTGACGGCGGCCTTCTTGGCCTCGGCCAGATCCCAGATCGCCTTCAGGTAATGGTCCTTGGCCAGCTCGGCCTTGTCGTTGAGCTGCACGATCTGGCTCTCGATGGCGGCGATGAGCCCGCTGAGCCGCCCGACGTCCGCGGCGGCCTGCGCCTTGGCCTTGGCGGCGCGGCTGATCTGGCCGTCGGTCGGGTTACTGGGGGCGGCCTGCGCCGGGCTGAGCGGAGTGAACGCCGTGACGAGCGAGGCGGACAGGAGCGCGGCCAGGCCGGCGCCGACGACCATCCGGTGCAATCGCGATCGGTAACTCACGTGTGCAGTGGTCCCTTCGTGTGCCCCGCGAGACAGACATACGCGTTAGTTGAACGCGCGCGTACTGCCCCTAGAGAACCATGAGTACCACGAGTCACACAAGTCCCACGGCATACAGCTCTGTCACGACGGGCGTGTCGGATCTGTTTCCAGTGAATCGCGGGTGTAAAGGGACGCCGTGTCCACCGCCTGACGCACTGCCCGACGGCGCTCCCATCTGCTCACCAGCAGGTGCACGACGAGGGCGTAGACGACGCCCGCGAGGAGATCCACGACGTAGTGCTCGCCGAGGTACACCAGCGACACCCCCATCGCCACGGGGTAGAGCAGCATCACCCAGCGCAGCCGGCTGCGCAGCGTGGCTATCGCGAAGAGCGTGATGATCGTGGCGTACGCCGTGTGCAAAGACGGCATGGCCGCGACGGGATTGGCCGCGCCCTGCCCCTCCTGCAGGAGGTTCCCGGCGTGATTGAGGTGCAGCCACAGCCACCCACGCGACGTCCCGCGCACGACGGGTCCGATCACGCCCTCGCGCGAGGCGTACCAGGGCGGCGCCGCGGGGAACAGGGTGTACGTGACGACGCCCAGCAGGGCCAGGAGCAGCACGCGGCGGACGAACGCCAGCCAGATCTCGCGATTGCGCAGCCACAACACGGCGGCGACGATCGGCGTCGCCAGGAAATGCGTGGTGTACACCAGCGTCGCCACCGCGTCGTACCACTGGGGCGAGCCCGGACGGAAGAAGTGCGCCTGCATCCAGACCGACGGGACGACGCCGAACATCGCGCGATCGGCGGCGGCGACGTCGGAGACGTGAAGCGGGAGCCCGATCGCGTCGGCGAGCCCCCGGCTGTAGTCCCAGGCGACCAGGGCCGCAGTGAACGGCAGCCAGTCGAGCAGCACCCGGCGGAAGGAGCGCCACCCACGCCCGAGACAGGGGATGCTCAACCCGGCCAGAATGATCAGGAACAGGCTGCCGCGGTCCGTGGGCACACCCACGGTGACGAGGAGGATGAGCAGGACGCCGACGTAGCCGATGCCCACCCTCTTGCGGATGCGCCGCCAGCGCTCCTCGCGCGGGTCGGCCTGTTCGCTCACCAGTGCAGCCTACGGAGACGGCTCTGGTTGACCGGCCAGGCGAGTGATATCTTGACGTCAAGAGACATTATCGAAGAGGAGCGGTTCCCGTGCCAGACAGTGTCAACAGCTTCGACGCCCGCAGCACGCTGAACGTCGGAGACGCCAGCTACGACTACTTCCGGATCGACGCCGTGGAGGGATCCGAGCGCCTGCCCTTCAGCCTGAAGGTCCTGCTCGAGAACCTGCTGCGCACCGAGGACGGCGCGAACATCACCGCCGACCAGATCCGCGCCGTCGCCCAGTGGGATCCCGCGGCCGAGCCGGACACCGAGATCCAGTTCAGTCCGGCCCGGGTCGTCATGCAGGACTTCACCGGTGTACCCGCCGTGGTCGATCTGGCCACGATGCGCGAGGCGGTCAAGGAACTCGGCGGCGACCCGGCGAAGATCAATCCGCTGGCGCCGGCGGAGCTGGTGATCGACCACTCGGTGATCGCCGACCTGTTCGGACGCCCCGACTCCTTCGAGCGCAACGTCGAGCTCGAGTACGAGCGCAACGGCGAGCGCTACCAGTTCCTGCGCTGGGGCCAGACGGCGTTCAACGAGTTCGCCGTCGTCCCGCCGGGCACGGGCATCGTCCACCAGGTCAACATCGAGTACCTGGCGCGGGTCATCTTCGAGCGCAACGGCATCGCCTACCCGGACACCGTCGTCGGTACGGATTCGCACACCACGATGGTCAACGGGCTCGGCGTGCTGGGCTGGGGCGTGGGCGGGATCGAGGCCGAGGCCGCGATGCTCGGCCAGCCGGTCAGCATGCTGATCCCGCGCGTCGTCGGCTTCAAGCTGACCGGCGCGCTGCCCGAAGGTGCCACCGCCACCGACCTGGTCCTGATGATCACCGAGATCCTGCGCAAGCACGGCGTCGTCGGGAAGTTCGTCGAGTTCTACGGCCCGGGCGTGGCGGCGGTCCCCCTGGCCAACCGGGCGACCATCGGCAACATGAGCCCCGAGTACGGCTCGACCGCGGCGATCTTCCCCATCGACGACGAAACGCTGCGCTACCTGCGCTTCACCGGTCGCGAGGAGGCCCAGATCGCCCTCGTCGAGGCCTACGCCAAGGCCAACGGTCTGTGGCACGACCCCGATCACGAGCCGGTCTTCTCCGAGACGGTGGAACTCGACCTGGGATCGGTCGTCCCGTCGCTGGCCGGGCCGAAGCGTCCGCAGGACCGGGTGCCGCTGGCGTCGGCCAAGGAGATGTTCCGCACCGCGCTGGCCGACTACACCGACGGCGACTCGGTGCAGAACGCCACCGACGAGGCGATCGACGAGTCCTTCCCGGCCTCCGACGTCACGGGCGGTCCCGGCGAGGAGCTGGTCGGCGCCGGCGCGCCGGTCGAGTCCTGCGCCACCGGAGCGAGCGGGCGCACGTCCAAGCCCACCCGCGTCACCCTGGACGACGGCACCGCGTTCGAGCTCGACCACGGCGCGGTCGCGATCGCGGCCATCACCTCCTGCACGAACACCTCGAACCCGTCGGTGATGGTGGCCGCGGCACTCGTGGCGAAGAAGGCGGTCGAGCACGGTCTCACCCGCAAGCCGTGGGTGAAGACCACGCTGGCCCCCGGGTCCAAGGTCGTCACCGACTACTTCGACCGCGCCGGGCTGACCCCGTACCTGGACAAGATCGGGTTCAACCTCGTCGGCTACGGCTGCACCACCTGCATCGGCAACTCCGGCCCGTTGCTGGAGGAGATCTCCGCCGCGGTCAACGAGTCCGACCTGGCCGTGGTCAGCGTGCTGTCCGGCAACCGCAACTTCGAGGGGCGCATCAACCCGGACGTGAAGATGAACTACCTCGCCTCACCGCCCCTCGTCGTCGCCTACGCCCTGGCCGGCACCATGGACACCGACCTGAACAACGACCCGCTGGGCATCGGCACCGACGGCGAGCCCGTCTACCTGCACGACGTCTGGCCGACCGCCGCCGAGGTCCAAGAGGTCGTCGACACCGCGATCGCGTCGGAGATGTACACCCGCAGCTACGCCGCCGTCTTCGCCGGCGACGAGCGCTGGCAGGGCCTCGACACGCCGACCGGCGACACGTTCACGTGGGACCCGGAGTCGACGTATGTCCGCAAGCCCCCGTACTTCGACGGCATGTCACCCGATCCGTCACCGGTCACCGACATCTCTGGCGCGCGGGTACTCGCCAAGCTCGGCGACTCCGTCACCACCGACCACATCTCCCCCGCCGGGGCGATCAAGGCCGACGGACCGGCCGGGCGGTACCTGGCCGAGCACGGGGTCGACCGGCGAGACTACAACTCCTACGGCTCCCGCCGCGGCAACCACGAGGTGATGATCCGCGGCACGTTCGCCAACATCCGCCTGCGCAACCAGCTGGCGCCCGGCACCGAGGGCGGCGTGACGCGCGACTTCACGCTGGACGGCGGCCCGGTCACCTCGATCTACGAGGCCAGCGAGCACTACGCGGCCGCGGGCACCCCGCTGGTGATCCTGGCCGGCAAGGAGTACGGCTCGGGGTCCTCCCGTGACTGGGCGGCCAAGGGGACCGCGCTGCTCGGTGTACGCGCCGTGATCGCCGAGTCCTACGAGCGCATCCACCGCTCGAACCTCATCGGCATGGGCGTCCTGCCCCTCCAGTACGCCGCGGGCGAGTCCGCCGAGTCACTCGGCCTGACCGGTGAGGAGACCTTCTCCGTCACCGGTGTGGAGGCGCTCAACGACGGTGGCGTGCCGAGCACCGTGGAGGTCACGGCGGACGGCACGACGTTCACCGCCAAGGTCCGCATCGACACGCCCGGAGAGGCCGATTACTACCGGCACGGGGGAATCATGCAATACGTCCTCCGGTCCCTCCTGTAAAGCGTTACCGGCCAGTAAACGCAAGGCACACAGGCACGGCGGGAGCCCGCGCGGCACGTCCGCGCGGGCTCCCGTGCGCTGATTCGCCTGTGGCACAAGGCAATCGGGTTAGGTAACGAATTGGTCCCGACACCAGCGAGACACTTTGCGGAAACCTTCCGAGCGCATAAGTTCCCGGCGACAACATTTTCTGCCGGTGGCCCAGGTCACGGGACCGGCAGACGTGAACCGCGAAGGGCGGACATCTATGCGCAACAGCGTGAAATTCCTCGTCGCCACGGCGACGATCGGGGCTGTGGTCCTGACCGGCTGTAGCTCCAGCAGCAAGAGCAGCACCGGCTCGACCACCACGGGTTCGACGGCAACGACCACGACGCCGACCACGACCTCCTCGAGCTCGTCGGCCACGGGCGCCATCGACGGCAAGGGCGCCAAGATCGGCATCATCCTGCCCGACACCACGTCGTCCAACCGCTGGGTCTCTGCCGACCCGGTCGCCCTGGCCGCGGAGTGCAAGAAGGTCAACCTGTCCTGCGACATCCAGAACGGCAACGGCTCCGCTGCCAAGCAGAAGACGATCGCCGAGCAGATGTTCGCCGGTGGCATCAAGGTCCTCATGCTGGTCAACCTCGACTCCGCGTCGGGCAAGACCATCGAGCAGGAGGCCAAGTCCAACAACGTCACCGTCATCGACTACGACCGGCTCACCCCGGGCGGCGGCGCGGCGCTGTACGTCTCCTTCGACAACACGAAGGTCGGCGAGGTCCAGGGCACGGCCCTGACGCAGTGCCCGCAGGTCAAGGGGCTGTCGAAGGTCAAGTACGTCGACATCGACGGCGCACCGACGGACAACAACGCGACCCTGTTCGCCAACGGCTACGACAGCGTCCTCGGCAAGACCCCCGGCTGGACCCGCGTGGGCAAGCAGACCGGTAACTGGGACGCCAAGACGGCGGGGACGGTGTTCAACACCTTCATCCAGAAGAACCCCGACATCAAGGCCGTCATGGTCGCCAACGACACGATGGCCGGCGCGGTGATCACCGACCTCACCAACCTGCACCTCAACGGCAAGGTCGCGGTCTCGGGCCAGGATGCCTCCCCGGCTGGTCTGCAGCAGATCATGAGCGGCAACCAGTGCTTCACCATCTACAAGCCGTCCAGCCTCGAGGCCGTCCCGGCCGTCGACGCGGCGGCTCAGCTGGCCAACGGTGAGATCCCGAAGACGACCGCCACGACCGAGGACCCGCTCACGCACGCGCAGGTTCCTTCGATCCTGGCGACGCCGACGGCCATCACCATCGCCAACGTGGCCGTTCCGATCAACGCCGGCTACACGGCGAAGAACCAGACCTGCACCGGCAAGTACGTCGCCCTGTGCGCGAAGGCTGGCGTCAAGTAGTTCCCGCTTCGGGCGGCCGGGGTTCTTCCCCGGCCGCCCGTCGCTGTTCGATGATCCACGCGTGCTACACCTGAGTTTCACGGCATGCCCAGATGAGCCCCGTCGCAAGGAGATGACCCTCGGTGAGTGACCAGCCGTTGCTGCAGCTGCGCAACGTGAACAAGAGTTTCGGACCCGTCCAGGTACTGCGCAACGTCAACTTCGAGGCCCGAGCCGGCGAGGTCATCTCGCTCATCGGCGACAACGGCGCGGGTAAGTCCACGCTCGTCAAGTGCATCGGTGGCACGTACACGATCGACTCCGGTGAGTACGAGTTCGAAGGGCACCACGTCTCGGTGAAGACCCCCCGCGACTCCGCCGCCCTCGGCATCGAGATCGTCTACCAGGACCTCGCCCTGTGCGAGAACCTCGACATCGTGCAGAACATGTTCCTGGGGCGCGAGAAGGTCAAGGGCGTCGTCCTGGACGAGAACGCCATGGAGAAGGCCGCCACCGAGACCCTGGCCTCCCTGTCGGTCCGCACCGTCAAATCGGTCCGTCAGCGCGTCTCCAGCCTCTCCGGTGGTCAGCGCCAGACCGTCGCCATCGCCAAGTCGGTGCTCTGGAACTCCAAGATCGTCATCCTCGACGAGCCGACCGCGGCCCTGGGTGTCGCGCAGACCGCACAGGTGCTCAGCCTCGTGCGCCGTCTCGCCGACCGGGGGCTGGCAGTGGTCCTCATCTCGCACAACATGCTGGACGTGCTCGAGGTGTCCGACCGCATCGCCGCTCTCTACCTGGGCCAGATGGCCGCCATCGTCGACCGCAAGGACGTCAACCAGACCCAGCTCGTCGAGCTGATCACCAGCGGTAAGTCCGACAGCATCACGACGGGAGTCTCGGCATGAGCACGCCAGACCTGACCACGGGCGGCGCGACCGACGCCCCCTCCGAGGACGAGCTGCTGGCCGACGAGGTCCCGCCACCGAGCGACGACCTGGCCTACCTGGCCTCGAATGCACCGGTGGGCAACAGCATCGCGGACTACTTCCGCAACTACATCGCCCGCCTGCGCGGCGGCGAGATGGGCTCGGTGCCGGCCGTCACCGGCCTGGTCATCCTGATCGTGCTGTTCAAGATCCTGCAGCCGACGTTCGGCAGCCTCTACAACACCGCGGTCCTGCTGACCGAGGGCTCCGGCCCGATCTTCCTGGCCATGGGGCTGGTGTTCGTCCTCCTGCTCGGCGAGATCGACCTCTCCGCCGGGTTCGCCGCCGGTGTCTGCGCCTCGGTCATGGTGCGGCTGATGGTCGGCTACAACGCCCCCTGGCCGGTGTCGATCGGCGCGGCCCTGCTCACCGGCATCGTGATCGGTGTGATCACCGGAACGCTGCGGGCGAAGCTGCGCATCCCGTCCTTCGTCGTCACCCTGGCGTTCTTCCTGGCCTTCCAGGGCGTCTCGCTCTACATCCTCAACAACTTCGCGGGCCAGAAGGGCAACGTCTCGATCACCGACAACCTCGTCAACGGCCTGGTCAACAACCAGATGCCGCTCTGGGCGGGCTGGGTGTTCGGTGCGGTCTGTGTCGGCCTGTACGCGCTGTACAAGGTCACGGCGACACTGAGCCGGCGCCGGGGCGGCATCGCCGCGGAGCCCACGTCGGTGACGCTGCTCAAGGTCGGGGCGATCGCCGTGCTGGCCTTCGGCCTGGTGTACCTGCTCAACAAGGACCGGTCGCTGATCAAGACCGCCTCGATCGTCAACGTCAACGGCAAGCTGACCCGGGTCGAGCCCTCGAAGCTGCAGGGCGTGCCGTGGGTGATCCTCGTCCTCGTCTTCTTCCTGGTCGTGCTCACCTTCGCGCTGACCCGCACGCGCTACGGGCGGCACGTGTACGCGGTCGGCGGCAACGAGGAAGCCGCCCGCCGGGCCGGTATCCCGGTCGACCGCATCCGCATCTCGGTCTTCGTCGTGAACTCGTTCATGGCGGCGATCGGCGGCATCATCATCGGCTCGAACATCAAGTCCGTCAGCGTCGACAACTACGGCGGCAACACCCTGCTGCTCGCGGTGGGCGCGGCGGTCATCGGCGGCACCAGCCTCTTCGGTGGCAAGGGCCGCGTGATCGACGCCGTCATCGGCGGCATGGTCGTCGAGGTCATCTACAACGGCATGTCGGACCTGGTGAAGGGCACCAACGGCTCGTCCGTCCAGTACATCGTGACCGGCCTGGTGCTCATGCTCGCCGCCGCCGTCGACGCTCTGTCCCGGCGCCGAGCGGGATCCACCGGGCTCTGAGCGTGACGTCCGAGTCAGGGCGCGACGCGGAAGGTTATGACGATGGCCCGACCCACGGCGGCGCGTCCTGATGCGATCAGGCAGCACAACCTGCGGTTGCTGCTGAGTGAGATCCACCAGCGCGGAGAGACCTCGCGCGCCGATCTCACTCAGCGGCTGGGCCTGAACCGGAGCACGATCGGTGCCCTGGTCGCCGATCTGGTCGACCAGGGCCTGGTCAGCGAATGGGTGCCCGACACCCGCTCCGGTGCCGGGCGCCCGTCGCACGTCGTCGGCCCGCGTGACGACGGCCCGTACGCGGTCGCCGTCGACGTCGACGTGCACTCGGTCGTCGTCGCCGCTGTCGGGCTCGGCGGTCACATCCTGGGCCGGTGCGAGCGGGATCTGCCCGAAGGCGTGCTGCCCGAGTACGTCGTCTCGGTGGTGACCCAGGCCTACGACGGCGTCCGGGCGCTGCTGCCCGACGGTGCGTGGCCGGTCGGCGTGGGCGTCAGCGTCCCGGGCACCGTCCGCAGGAGCGACGGCCGGGTCGTGCTGGCGCCCAACCTGCACTGGCGCGACGTCGATCTGCGTGGGCTCGTCGCGAAGGCGTTCGACACGACGCTGCCGGTGTACATCGGCAACGACGCCGATGTGGGCGCGCTCGCCGAGCACCTGCGTGGCAACGGCCGGGGCGTGGACAACCTGCTCTACCTCAACTGCCGGGTCGGCGTCGGTGGGGGAATCATCGTCGACGGGCTGCAGCTGCACGGAGCCGGTGGCCTGGCGGGCGAGATCGGGCACATGCTCGTGGACCCGCTCGGGCCCGACTGCTACTGCGGCAACCGCGGCTGCTTCGAGACCCTGGTCGGCGAGCCCGCGCTCATCCGGCTCGCCGGCATGACGGTGCCGCCGGGCCACGACGCGATCGAGGACATCCTGGTCGCGGAGGCCGCCGGGGACCCCCAGGCCCGCACCGCGATCGAGGCCGTCGCCGAGTGGCTGGGGCGCGGGCTGGCGAGTCTGGCCAACATCCTCAACCCCTCGGTGATCATCATCGGCGGGTCGCTCACCGCCGTCGCCGACACCCACCGCGCCCTGATCCGGCAGTCACTGGACCGGTACGCGATGGGGGGAACCGGTGACACCATCGAGCTACGGCTGCCGGGGCTGGGCGACGACTCCGCACTCCTCGGTGCCGCCGAACTGGCGTTCGCGGGCCTGCTCGCGGCTCCCCTGGAGACGGTCCTCAATCACGGCCCGATGCGGCGCCTGACGTCCCGGTGAGCTCGGCGGCGACGACTCCCCCGCCGTCCGGACCGGTGCCGTCCGGACCCGTGCCGTCGGGTTCCTCGTCGATCGCCTGCGTGACGGCCTGGCTCTGGAACTGGGTGCGGAACAGCTCGGCGTAGAGACCGCCGGCGACGATCAGCTCGGCGTGCGTGCCGCTCTGCACGATGCGCCCGCCGTCGACCACCAGGATGCGGTCGGCGCCCAGGATCGTCGACAGCCGGTGCGCGATCACCAGCGACGTCCGCCCGGTGAGCGCCGAGGCGAGCGCGTCCTGCACGGCGGCCTCGCTCTCGCTGTCCAGGTGCGCGGTCGCCTCGTCGAGGATCACCACGGCCGGCGCCTTGAGCAGGACCCGGGCGATGGCCAGACGCTGCTTCTCCCCGCCGGAGAGGCGGTAGCCGCGGTCGCCCACGACGGTGTCCATGCGGTCGGGCAGGCTGCGGATCAGCGGTTCGATCTGGGCCTCCCGCGCCGCGCGCCAGAGTTCGGCGTCGGTAGCGCCGGGGCGGGCGTAGCGCAGGTTCTCCCCGATGGTGTCGTGGAACATGTGGGCGTCCTGGCTGACCACCCCGATCGCGTCGTGCAGCGACTGCTGGGTCAATCCCCGCACGTCGTGACCGCCGACCAGCACCGCGCCCGAGCGGGCGTCGTAGATCCGTGGCACCAGCTGGCTGATGGTCGTCTTCCCGGCGCCGGAGGGCCCGACGAGGGCGACCAGCTCGCCCGCGGCCACGGTGAACGTGACCCCGCGCAGCACCTCCTCGCTCGCCCGGGCGTCGAGCGTGGCGACGGACTCCAGCGAGGCCAGCGAGACCTCGGTCGCGCTGGGGTAGGAGAAGTGGACGTCCCGGAACTCGACCGCCGCGGGGCCGGCCGGCAGGTCGACGGCGTCCGGGGCATCGGCGATCAGGGGCGCCAGGTCCAGCACCTCGAAGACGCGGTCGAAGCTGACCAGCGCGCTCATCACGTCCACGCGGACGTTGGACAGGGCGGTCAGCGGGCCGTAGAGGCGGGACAGGAGCAGAGCGAGGGTGACGACGGTTCCGGTGCTCAGCTGACCGGTCAGGGCGTAGTAACCACCGAGGCCGTACACCAGCGCCTGGGCGAGGGACGCGACCAGGGTGAGCGAGACGAAGAACGCACGCCCGTAGAGCGCGGAGGTGACCCCGATGTCGCGGACCCGGCCGGCGCGTGCGCGGAAGGACTCGGTCTCCTGTTCCGGGCGCCCGAACAGTTTGACCAGCAGGGCCCCGGAGACGTTGAAGCGTTCGGTCATGGTGGCGTTCATCGACGCGTCGAGGTTGTAGGACTCGCGGGTGATCTGCTGCAGCCGGGTGCCGATGCGCCGGGCGGGCAGCACGAAGATCGGCAGCAGCACGAGCGACAGTGCGGTGATCTGCCAGGACAGCGAGAACATCACCGCCGCCGTCACCGCCAGGCTCACCGCGTTGCTCACCACGCCCGACAGGGTCGAGGTGAAGGCCTGCTGCGCACCGAGGACGTCGCTGTTGAGCCGGCTGACCAGGGCACCGGTCTGGGTGCGGGTGAAGAAGGCCAGCGGCATGCGCTGCACGTGGTCGAACACGGCCGTGCGCATGTCGTAGATGAGCCCCTCGCCGATCCGGGCCGAGTACCAGCGCTGGGCGAAGGACAGCCCAGCGTCGAAGACCGCCAGGCCGGCGATCACGGCGGCGATCCGGACGACGGTGGCGACGTGGCCGTGCGCGGTGATCGTGTTGACCACCCGTCCGGCGAGGACGGGCGTGGCGACGGCGATGACGGCGTCGACGACGATCACGAGCAGGAAGACGGCCAGTTCCCACCGGTAGGGGCGGGCGAATCCGAGCACCCGCCGCCAGATCCCCGGGGGCAGCTCCTTCTGCACGACGCCCCGGTCGCGGCGGAAGGAGCGCATGGCACTGAAGTTGGTACCGGTCATGGACATGGCTCACCTCTCAGCGCCGCAACAGACACCGACCGTACGGTGTTCCTCCGACCGGCGCGGAGACCGGGCAGCCGGCTCCGGGCTGAGGTCAGTCGCGGGCGACGCCGGCGAGGGCGGCCAGCAGCCGCAGCTGGGCCGTGCGCTCGGCGATCTCCTGCTCGGCCTGGGTGTGGAGGGAGGTCGACAGCAGCAGCGCCTTGGCCTCGATGACCGCCTCGCGCGGCTGTCCGAGCAGGCCCTGGACCGTCGCGTCGACGGCCGCGTCCAGCTCCGCCGACGCGACGACGCGGTTGACCAGGCCGATGGCGACGGCCTCCTGCGCGCCGACCCGGCGCGTGCTCAGGCAGATCTCCAGGGCGCGGGAGTAGCCGACCAGCCCGGCGAGCCGGCGGGTACCGCCGAGGTCGGGGACGAGCCCCAACGCGACCTCGGCCATCGTCAGCTGGACGTCCTCGGCAGCGATCCGCAGATCGCAGGCGAGCGCGAGCTGGAAGCCGGCGCCCACGGCGTGGCCCTGGACGGCGGCGATGCTGATGATGTCCGGCCGGGACAGCCAGCCGAACGCGGCCTGGTAGCCCGCGAGCTCGCGATCGGCCTCCTCGGGCGCCCACGAGACCAGCTCGACGGGCGACGGCACGCCGGGTATGCCGCCCGGGGTGAACATCGCGCGGTCCAGCCCGGCCGAGAACGACCGCCCCTCACCGCGCACGACGACGACGCGGACCGACCCGGGCAGCGCCGAACCGGCCTGGGCCAGCGCCCGCCAGGTCAGCGGGGTCTGGGAGTTCAGCCGGTCGGGACGGCACAGGGTCACGGTCGCCACAGCAGCGTCGATCGCGAGCCGAACCCCCGAATCCGGGAGCAGCTCGGGATCGACGCCGCTGGTCGATGCGTGGACCTCAGACAGTGCTAGCCCTTCCGTCGACCGGGTGAGCTGCCACGACCGCGCAGCGCCACACCGGACTCCGCGAGCAGGCGGTGCACGAAGCCGTAGGACCGGCCGTGTGCGTCCGCGAGCTCGCGAATGCTCTTGCCCTTGGCGTACTGCTTGGTGAAGTCAGCAGCAAGCTTCGTGCGTTCTGTGCCCGTGATCCGGGCACCCTTCTTGAGTACAGCCATTTGTTTCCCCCATGTAGCTGCGCGTAGCGGACGACGTTCCCCGTCGCCCGCTTGTGTCGCGCGAAGTTCCCCCTTCGCGCTTGAGCGATAGTAGCGAATCTACGCAGGAATCCCCATGCGACCGATATCCGGCCTGTCGCGAGTACCCGAAACGGGGCTTACGCGAGCGCCACGAGGTCGGCCAGCTCCGGGCTCCACATGTCCTCGACCCCGTCGGGGAGCAGGATGACCTTGTCCGGGGACAGCGCCTCGACGGCACCCTCGTCGTGGGTGACCAGGACGATCGCCCCCGCATAGGTGCGCAGTGCGTCCAGCACCTGGTCGCGGCTGACGGGATCGAGGTTGTTCGTCGGCTCGTCGAGCAGCAGGACGTTCGCCGCACTGGTCACCAGCATCGCCAGCGAGAGCCGGGTCTTCTCGCCGCCGGAGAGCACACCCGCGGGCTTGTCGACGTCGTCGCCGGAGAACAGGAACGCACCCAGTACCCGGCGCAGCTCGGTGTCCGTCGGGCCGGAGCCGGCCATCGTGGCCGAGGCGGAGTGCGCGGCGGTCCGCATGTTGGCCAGGACCGAGCCGTCGACGTCGAGGGTCTCGTGCTCCTGCGCGTAGTACCCCAGCCGCAGGCCGTGCCCGGGGACGATGCTGCCGGTGTCGGGCAGTTCGGTCTCGGCGAGCAGGCGCAGCAGCGTCGTCTTGCCGGCACCGTTCAGCCCGAGGACGACGACGCGCGCGCCGCGGTCGATCGCGAGGTCGACGTCGGTGAACACCTCGAGCGAGCCGTAGGACTTGGACAGCCCCTCGGCGGTCAGCGGAGTCTTGCCGCACGGGGCGGGGTCGGGGAACCGCAGCCGGGCCACCTTGTCGCTCACGCGGACGTCGTCGAGACCTGCGGCGAGCGCGGCCGCACGGCGGTCCATCTGGTGGGCGGCCCGGGCCTTCGTCGCCTTGGCACGCATCTTGTCCGCCTGGCTGCGCAGGGTCTCGATCTTTCGCTCGGCGTTGGCGCGCTCACGGTGGCGGCGCTTCTCGTCGGTCTCGCGTTGCTTGAGGTAGGTCTGCCAGCCGACGTTGTAGATGTCGACGGCGGCCCGGTTGGCGTCCAGGTACCAGACCTTGTTGACGACGGCGTCCAGCAGCGAGACGTCGTGACTGATCAGGACCAGGCCGCCCTTGTGCTTGCGCAGGAAGTCCCGCAACCACACGATCGAGTCGGCGTCGAGGTGGTTGGTCGGCTCGTCGAGCAGGAGGGTCGTGGGCTCGCCGGCGGTGTCGGCGAACAGGATCCGGGCCAGCTCGACACGGCGGCGCTGACCACCCGAGAGGGTGCCGAGCGGCTGGGCGAGGACGCGGTCGGGCAGCCCGAGGTTGGAACAGATCCGCGCGGCCTCGCTCTCGGCCGCGTACCCGCCGAGGGTGCTGAACCGGTCCTCGAGCCGGCCGTAGCGCTGCAGCAGCGCGTCGTCGTCCGGGCTCTCCGCCAGCTGGATCTGGACCTTGTCGATGTCCGAGCGCAGCACGTCCAGGCCGCGGGCGGACAGCACCCGGTCGCGCGCGAGCGTGTCGAGGTCTCCCGTGCGCGGGTCCTGCGGGAGGTAGCCGATCGGGCCGCTCGTGGCGATCTGGCCGGCGTGCGGCAGCGTCTCCTTGGCGAACGTCTTCAGGCTCGTGGTCTTGCCGGCGCCGTTGCGGCCCACCAGCCCGATCCGGTCACCGGGCTGGACGCGCAGGGTGGTGGGCTCCAGGAGGATGCGCGCGCCGGCTCGCAGCTCGAGGCCGGTGGCGGTGATCATGACGTGGATTCTCCTGTGCGTGCGTGAACGGCGTGGTGTGGGTGGTGCGGGCATGGCGGACGGGTGCGGTCACCGGGGCGACCGCACGCCGACAGCGGCCTGAGCGGACTCAGACGTTGAAGCCGAGGGCGCGCAGCTGCTCCCGGCCGTCATCGGTGATCTTGTCCGGGCCCCACGGCGGCATCCACACCCAGTTGATGGTGAAGGCACTCGCGACGGGCTTGGGTCCGCCGGTGAGGGCGGCCGAGGCCTGGTCCTCGATGACGTCGGTCAGCGGGCAGGCCGCCGACGTGAGCGTCATGTCGAGCACCACGGAGGCGTCCTCGCCGATGTGCATGTCGTAGACGAGCCCCAGGTCGACGACGTTGATGCCCAGCTCGGGGTCGACGACGTCGCGCATGGCCTCCTCGACGTCATCGCGGGACGGGACGTCGATCACCAGGTCGGCACTCATGACGGAACCTCATTCTTCTCGGCTACTGCTTCTGCTACGGCGGATTTCATCGCCATCCAGCCCAGCAGCGCGCACTTGACGCGGGCGGGGTACTTCGCGACGCCACCGAAGGCGACGGCGTCGTCGAGACGCTCCTCGGCCTCCTCGGAGAGATCGGCGTGACCGCGGGACTGCATGAGCGCCAGGAACTCCTCCTGCAGCGCCAGCGCGTCCTCCACGCTCCGGCCGATCACGAGATCGCTCATCACCGAGGTGGAGGCCTGGCTGATCGAGCAGCCCTCCCCCGCCCAGGTCAGGTCGGCGACCTCGCCGTCGGCGACGCGAACGCGCAGCGTCACCTCGTCACCGCACGTCGGATTGACGTGGTGGACCTCGGCGTCGAAGGGGTCGGCCAGGCCACGGTGCTGCGGGTGGCGGTAGTGGTCCAGGATGATCTCCTGGTACATCGACTCGGTCGGCAGGCTCATGTCAGCTGAACAACTTCCGGGCCTTGTGGATGCCCGCGATCAGGGCATCGATCTCGGACAGGGTCGTGTAGACCCCGAACGAGGCCCGCGTCGTGGCGGGGATCCCGTAGCGGACGCAGACCGGCCGGGCGCAGTGGTGCCCCGCGCGTACGGCGATGCCCTCCTCGTCCAGGAGCTGGCTCACGTCGTGCGGATGCATGCCGGCGACGGTGAAGGAGATGGTGGCGCCGCGCTCGTCCGGGGTGGACGGGCCGACGATGCGCACGCCGTCGATGGACTGCAACGCGTCCAGCGCGTAGGCGGTCAGCTCGTGCTCGTGCTGGGCGATGGCCTCCATGCCGAGGGCGCTGACGTAGTCGACGGCGGCACCGAGGCCGATCACCTCGGCGATCATCGGGGTGCCGGCCTCGAACCGGTGCGGCGGCTCGGCGAACGTGGTCCCCGTCATGGCGACGGTCTCGATCATCTCGCCGCCGGCCAGGAACGGCGGCATCGCGGCGAGCAGGTCGTACCGGCCCCAGAGCACGCCCACGCCCGTCGGCCCGTACAGCTTGTGGCCGGTGAACGCGACGAAGTCGGCGCCGAGCTCCTGGACGTCCAGCGGCCGGTGCGGCGCGGACTGGGAGGCGTCGACGACGCTCAGGGCCCCGACCGCGCGGGCGCGGGCGGTGATCCGGGCCACGGGGTTGACCGTGCCCAGCGCATTGGACTGGTGGGCGAACGCGACGACCTTGGTGCGCTCGTTGATGACCTCGTCGATCTGGTCCGAGAGCAGTCGCCCCTCGTCGTCGATCCCGATCCAGCGGAAGGTGGCCCCGGTGCGCTGAGCCAGCAGCTGCCACGGCACCAGGTTCGAGTGGTGCTCCATCTCGGTGACGACGATCTCGTCGCCAGGGCCGAGGCGGAACCGCTCCGCGCCGGCCGTGCTGGTGGCGTTGGACATCGAGTACGCCACCAGGTTCAGGGCCTCGGAGGAGTTCTTGGTGAACACGACCTCCTCGCGGGCGGGCGCGCTGATGAAGGCGGCGACCTTGTCGCGCCCCTCCTCGAACAGGTGCGTCGCCTCGGAGCCCAGGGTGTGGACGGCCCGCGCCACGTTCGCGTTGTGCAGCGCGTAGTAGGCGTCCATCGCGTCCAGCACGGCCTGCGGCTTCTGCGAGGTGTTCGCGCTGTCGAGGTACACCAGCGGCTTGCCGTGCACGTCACGCGTCAGGATCGGGAAGTCCTTGCGGACCGCCTCGACATCGAGCGTCATGGTTTCTCGCCTGTTCTCTGTGGTCGGGAGCTGCCTAGGACGTCGCGCCGGCCGGCTCGTGGCTGGCCGCCTCGGCGATGCCGTAGCGGGCGTAGCCCTCGTCCTCGAGCTTGGTGGCCAGGTCGGGTCCACCGGACTCGACGATGCGGCCGTCGAAGAAGACGTGCACGAAGTCGGGCGCGATGTAGCGCAGGATGCGGGTGTAGTGGGTGATCAGCAGGGTGCCGATCCCGGTCTCGCGGGCGCGGTTGACGCCCTCGCTGACGACGCGCAGGGCGTCGACGTCCAGACCGGAGTCCGTCTCGTCGAGGATGGCGATCTTCGGCTTGAGCAGTGCCATCTGCAGGATCTCGTGGCGCTTCTTCTCGCCACCGGAGAACCCCTCGTTGACGTTGCGCTCGGCGAAGGCCTTGTCCATCTCCAGCGCCGACATCTCGCTGTTGACCTCCTTGATCCAGGTCCGCAGCTTCGGCGCCTCGCCACGGATGGCGGTGGCGGCGGTCCGCAGGAAGTTGGACACCGAGACGCCGGGGACCTCGACGGGGTACTGCATCGCGAGGAACAGCCCGGCCCGGGCGCGCTCGTCGACGGTCATCGAGAGGACGTCCTCACCGTCGAGGGTGACCGTCCCACTGGTGACGGTGTACTTCGGGTGGCCGGCGACCGAGTAGGCCAGGGTGGACTTGCCCGATCCGTTGGGACCCATGATGGCGTGGGTCTCGTGCGAGGACACGGTGAGGTCGACGCCCTTGAGGATCTCGGTGTCCTCGACGCTGACGTGCAGGTCGCGGATCTCCAGTGTTGCCATGATCAGTTCGTCTCCAGTTCTGCGGTGAAACCGCCGCCCAGTCGGGCCTCGATGGCGGCCATCAACCGCTCCTGCAGGTCGGCGATACCGATCCTGTCGATCACATCTGCGAAGAAGCCGCGCACCACCAGTCGGCGTGCCTCGGCCTCGGGGATCCCCCGCGCCTGCAGGTAGAACAGCTGCAGGTCGTCGAATCGTCCCGTGGCACTGGCGTGCCCGGCGCTGACGATGTCGCCGGTCTCGATCTCCAGGTTGGGAACGGAGTCGGCCCGGGCACCGTCGGAGAGCAGCAGGTTGCGGTTGAGCTCGAAGGTCTCGGTGCCGATCGCGGCGGGCCGGATCCGGACGTCGCCGATCCAGACCGTGCGCGAGGTCTGGCCGGCGAGTGCGTTCTTGTAGATGACGTCGGAACTGCAGTTCGGCACCGCATGGTCGACGTAGAGCCGCGACTCGAAGTGCTGCCCCGCGCCGGCGAACGACACGCCGGAGAGCTCGGCCGACCCGCCGGGACCGGCGTACTTCACCGTCGGGGAGATCCGCACGAGCTTGCCGCCGAGGTTCACCACGACGTGGGTCAGCGTGGCGTCGCGCCCGACGAGGGCGGAGTGAGCGGAGATGTGGACGGCGTCGTCGTCCCACTCCTGCAGGCTGACGACCTGGCAGCTGGGCACCGTCACCGAGCACGATCTCGACGTTCTCGGCGACGCTGACGCTGCCGGTGTAGTCGATGACGACGGTGCCCTGCGAGTACGCGCCGGCCTCGATCACCAGGTGGGCGTAGGCCAGACCGGCCTCACCGCGGCCCGAGACTGAGCACGGGCTCGTCCAGGACCAGCTCCGCAGGCAGCCGCACGGCCAACGCCTGCGAGGCGCCGGCGAAGGCCAGGGCGCTGACGCGGTCCTCCGGCTGCAGCGCCTGTCCCACGAGCGGATCGCTCATCGGAACGACGGCAGAGGTGACCCCTCGGGGGCGGACACCTCGCCGACGAGCGCACCGGTCGGCGTGAACGCCGAGAACATCTCCCGGATGTCGCGGGTCGGAGTGAAGCGCCACGTCTCCTCACGGCCGCTGGGCAGCTCGAAGGCCGCCGGGTCGCGGGAGGTGAAGCGCTCGGCGGGTGAACCGGTGACTGGCCGGCGCACCGTCGCCTCGGGCTCGGTGATCGTTGTCATCATGTCCTTCGGTGGAGCTGAACACGTGCGGATGGGGCACGCGGGCCAGGGTCGGCACGCGCGGTGGCAGGACGCCGGGGCCGGTCAGCCCACGGCACCTTCCATCTGGAGTTCGATCAGGCGGTTGAGTTCCAGGGCGTACTCCATCGGCAGCTCCCGGGCGATCGGCTCGACGAAGCCGCGCACGACCATCGCCATCGCCTCGTCCTCGGTCAGGCCGCGGCTCATCAGGTAGAACAGCTGGCTCTCGCTCACCTTGGACACGGTGGCCTCATGCCCCATCGAGACGTCGTCCTCGCGGACGTCGACGTAGGGGTAGGTGTCGGAGCGGCTGATCTCATCGACGAGCAGGGCGTCGCACTTGACCGTCGAGCGGCTGTGGTGGGCGCCCTTGTTGCACCTGGACCAGGCCGCGGTAGGACGTCCGGCCGCCGCCCCGGGCCACCGACTTGGAGATGATGGTCGAGCTGGTGTGCGGAGCGAGGTGCAGCATCTTCGCGCCGGCGTCCTGGTGCTGGCCCTCGCCCGCGAACGCGATCGAGAGCACCTCACCCTTGGCGTACTCGCCGGTCATCCAGACGGCCGGGTACTTCATCGTCACCTTGGAGCCGATGTTGCCGTCGACCCACTCCATCGTGGCGCCGGCTTCGGCCTTGGCCCGCTTGGTGACCAGGTTGTAGACGTTGTTCGACCAGTTCTGGATGGTCGTGTAGCGGCAGCGCCCACCCTTCTTGACGATGATCTCCACGACGGCCGAGTGCAGCGAGTCGGACTTGTAGATCGGCGCCGTGCAGCCCTCGACGTAGTGGATGTAGGCGTCCTCGTCGACGATGATCAGGGTCCGCTCGAACTGGCCCATGTTCTCGGTGTTGATGCGGAAGTAGGCCTGCAGCGGGATGTCGACGTGCACGCCCTTGGGGACGTAGATGAACGAGCCGCCGGACCAGACCGCGGTATTCAGCGCGGAGAACTTGTTGTCCCCCGACGGGATCACCGAGCCGAAGTACTCCTTGAACAGTTCCTCGTGCTCGCGCAGGCCGGTGTCGGTGTCGACGAAGATGACGCCCTGCGCCTCGAGGTCCTCGCGGATCTGGTGGTAGACGACCTCGGACTCGTACTGCGCCGCGACACCGGAGACCAGGCGCTGCTTCTCCGCCTCCGGGATGCCGAGCCGGTCGTAGGTGTTCTTGATCTCGGCGGGCAGGTCGTCCCAGGTGGCCGCCTGCTTCTCCGTCGAGCGGACGAAGTACTTGATGTTGTCGAAGTCGATGCCGGACAGGTCCGACCCCCACGTCGGCATGGGCTTCCGGTCGAAGATGTCCAGCGCCTTGAGGCGCTGCTCGAGCATCCACTGCCGGCTCGTCTTCTTCGGCCGAGATGTCGCGTACGACCTCCTCGGCTTGAGGCCGCGCTGGGCGGTGGCGCCGGCGCGTCGGAGTCGGCCCAGCCGAAGCCGTAGCGGCCCAGCGCGTCGATCTGCTCGTCCTGGGTCAGGATGCGCTCCGGTGCGGTCGTCATGACGGTCCTTCCCGTATCTGGCTGCGTGACCGGCGCGACAGTGCCGGCAACTGGGTGGGGACGTGGGTGGTGCAGACCCCGTCGCCGTGGGCGATGGTGGCCAGTCGCTGGACGTAGCGTACCGAGCACGCGCTCGAAGGCACGCGTCTCGGCCTCGCACAGTTCGGGGAACTCGGCGGCCACGTGCGCGACCGGGCAGTGGTGCTGGCACAGCTGCGTCGCCGGACGGCCGCGCTCTCGGTGGTCGCAGCGTAGCCGTGCCGCGGTCAGCGCGCGCGGCGAGGCCGTCGGGCTCGCGTGGCGTGCCTCACCGTCGGACCGGGTCGGCCGCAGCGCGGCCGTCCAGGGTCGGCGGCGCGGTGCTCGGCGAAGGCGGTGACGGCGGCCTCGCCGCCGGTGTCGCGCAGGTACCGCAGGGCGGTCGTGGCCAGGTCGTCGTAGGCGTGCGGGAAGGCGGCCCGGCCCGGCGTCGGTGAGCGCGTACGTGCGGGCCGGGCGGCCACGGCCGCGGCGGGCCGGCGGGCGCGCCTCGCACTCGACGAGCAGGCCGTCGGCGACCAGCGCGTCGAGATGGCGCCGCACCGCGGCGGCCGACAGGTCCAGCTTGGTCGGCGAGGGCGGCGGCGGTCTGCGGGCCCGATCTCGAGGATGAGGCGGGCCACGGGGTCGCGGGTACGCCCCTCGACGGCGCCGGACTCGGCCGCAGGGGTCACGACACCGACCGCGGGCGCGGTCCGGTCGCGGCTGCGATTTTCACAACATCAGTATGACGTATTTCCGCGTGCGCGGCTGCAGCGGCGGGTCCCCGCAGCCGCGGAACGGTATGTTGCAGCGGTGCTGTACCGCACGCTCGAACTGACCGTCTCGCCGGCGCTGCGGGCGGTGTCTACCGCCCGGAGGTCACCGGGCTCGGCGCACGTCCCCCGCACCGGCCCGGTGATCATCGCCGGCAACCACATCTCCTTCGCCGACGAGATCTTCACGCCGCTGGCCGCCCGGCGGCAGGTGATCTACTTGGCCAAGGCCGAGTACTTCACCACCCCGGGCTCCGCGGCCGGGCGATGGCGGCCTTCTTCGAGGGCATCGGGCAGGTCCCGGTCGAGCGCGGCGACACCCGCGGGCCGCCGCGGCGTCGGTCGACGTCTGCGTCGACGTCCTGCGGGCCAGGGCGGCGCCCTCGGGATCTTCCCCGAGGGCACCCGCTCCCCCGACGGCCGGCTGTACAAGTTCCGGACCGGCGTCGCGCGGATCGCCCTGCGCACCGGCGTCCCGGTGGTACCGGTCGGGCTGATCGGTACCACCGAGTGCAGCCGCCCGGCAGCCGCCGGTGGCACCTCGCCCCGGTGGCCGTCAGGTTCGGCGCACCGCTGGACTTCTCCGGCCGGAGCGAGGACGAGCGCAGCGCCCGGGTCCTGCGCGACATCACCGAGACGATCCGGACCGCCGTCCAGGCGCTGTCGGAGCAGGAGTACGTCGACACCTACGCGTCGTCGGTCAAGGCCGCGGGCGAAGCCGGGTCCGAGCTGACCCCGTCACCTGTTCCTACACTCAAGGCGTGATCGAGTCCGCAGTCGAGGTGCGTGAGCTCGGCAAACGCTACGGCGCGCGGATGGCGGTCGACGGGCTGAGTCTGGACGTGCCCGCGGGGGCGGTGCTCGCGCTGCTCGGCCCCAACGGCGCCGGCAAGACCACCACGATCGAGATCTGCGAGGGCTACCGCCGTGCCGACACCGGAACGGTGCGGGTGCTCGGGCTGGATCCGGTCGCCTCCGCCGCACTGCTGCGCCCGCGGGTCGGGGTGATGCTCCAGGACGGCGTCGGCGGGTACACCGCGGCGCGGGCGAGGGAACTGCTGGATCTCTTCGCGTCCTACGCCGCGCACCCGTTCGACACCGGGGAGCTGATGGATCGGGTCGGGTTGAGCGATGTGGCCCGCACGCCGGTCAAGCGCCTCAGCGGTGGGCAGAAGCAGCGGCTGTCCCTCGCGATGGCGCTCGTCGGCCGGCCGGAACTGGTGTTCCTGGACGAGCCGACCGCAGGTATGGACCCCCAGGCCCGACGCGGCACGTGGGAGCTGATCAGCGAACTGCGCCGGGACGGCGTCAGCGTCGTGCTGACCACCCACTACCTCGAGGAGGCCGAGTACCTCGCCGACCGGGTGGTCGTCATCGATGACGGCCGGGTCGTGGCGGCTGGTACCCCCGAGGAGCTGACCCGCGACGGCAGCGACGGCCAGCTCCGCTTCAGCGCCGCGGCCGGCCTGGACACGGTTGAGCTCGGAGCAGCGCTTCCGGGTGCGGTGCTGGTCGAGGAGACCAGCGCGGGGCACTACCTGGTCGCCGGGCCGGCCGACCCGCAGCTCATCGCCGCGATCACCGCCTGGTGCGCCGCGCACGACGTCCTGGCGACGGACATGTCGGTGTCGCGCCGCAATCTCGAGGACGTGTTCCTGGAACTCACCGGCCGGCGGATCCGCACATGAGCGAGCAGACGACGACCTGGGCCCCCGAACCGGGCGCGGCGCCGCGGCGGCAGATGCTGTGGGCGCAGACGGCGATGGAAGTCAAGATGCTGCTGCGCAACGGGGAGCAGGTGGGCCTGACCCTGGTCATCCCGCTGCTGCTCACGGTGTTCTTCAACCTCCCGCTGCTGTACTCCCTCGGCGGGCGGCGCATCGACTTCGTCGTCCCGAGCATCCTGGCGCTGTCGGTGATGAGCGCGGCCTTCACCGGGCTGGCCATCGGCACCGGGTTCGAGCGCAAGTACGGCGTCCTCAAGCGGCTGGGCGCGACGGCGCTGCCCCGGTCGACCCTCCTGCTCGGCAAGACCCTGTCGGTGCTGTGCATCGAGGCGCTCCAGGTCGTCCTCGTCTGCGCACTCGGCTTCGCCCTCGGCTGGCACCCGCACGGCAACCCCGTCTGGGCGGTGCTGCTGCTGGTCGTGGGCACCGTCGCGTTCGGCGGCCTGGGGCTGCTCGTCGCCGGGACGCTGCGCGCCGAGGTCACCCTCGCCGCGGCGAACCTGGCCTGGCTCGTGCTGCTGTTCCTGGGCGGCATCGCCATCCCGTTGAGCCGCTACCCGACGGGCCTGGCCGACGTCCTGCGCTACCTGCCCTCGGCAGCCCTCTCCGACGGGCTGCACCAGGTCCTCCAGCACGGCCACGCCGTCGCCCTGCGCCCATTGCTGACCCTGCTGGTGTGGGCTGCCCTGGCCCTCCCGGCCGCCGCCCGGTGGTTCCGGTGGGAGTGATCGCCCGCGCCGGTCGCTGGACCACGTCGCCGAGCGCCCTGCGCCGCCTCGCCGTCGCCTCGGTGGTCGCCAACATCGTCATCGTCGTCACCGGTGGCGCGGTGCGGCTGACCGCGTCCGGTCTCGGCTGCCCGACGTGGCCGACGTGCACGGGCGCCTCGCTCGTCCCGACGGCCCGCAACGCCAGCCACGGTGTCATCGAGTTCACCAACCGCATGCTGACGTTCGTCCTCGTCGTGGTCGCGGTCGCGACCCTCGTCGCAGCCTGGCGCCAGCAGCGGGAGAAGCGGCTGGCACTTCTCGCGTTCCTCGGCATCCCCGCGCAGGCGGTACTCGGTGGCATCACCGTCCTGACGCACCTCAACCCCTGGACCGTCGGGGCCCACCTGCTTCTGTCGATGGTGATGATCGCGATCACCGCGACGCTGTGGTGGCGGCTGAACCCGGCGTCCACCGCCGTCATCGACCCCGCCGTGCCGGGCGTCAGACTGCTGTCGGCACTCGTGGTCGCGGTCACGGCGATCGTCCTGGCCCTCGGCACGGTCGTCACCGGCAGCGGGCCCCACGCCGGTGACGCCGACTCCAGCGGCAAGGTCCACCGCAACGGGCTCAGTCCCGCAGGCACCGCGCAGCTGCATGCGGATTCGGTGATGGTCCTCATCGGGCTGACGATCGGACTGGTCGTGCTGGTCCACGCGTTGCGGGCGGCACCGGACCTGCGCCGCGCGAGCGCCGTGCTGCTCGCCGTCGAGCTGGCCCAGGGGCTGATCGGGTTCGTCCAGTACTTCACGCACCTGCCGGTGCTTCTCGTCGGCATCCACATGTTCGGTGCGTGCCTGGTCTGGTTCGCCGCCCTGCACCTGCTGCTGCGGACGACGCCCTCGTCAGAGAAGCCGGCCGAGCGTGTAGATGACCAGTCCGACCAGCGAGCCGACCACGGTGCCGTTCACACGGATGAACTGCAGGTCCCGACCGACCTGAAGCTCCAGCCGCCGGCTCGTCTCGGCTGAGTCCCACCGCGCCACCGTGCCGGAGATCAGCTCGGCGATGTCGTCGGCGTAGCGCTGCAGCAGATGCACCACGGCGACCTGCAGCCAGCCGTCGATCTTGCGCTGGAGCACCGCGTCGTCGCGCAGCGAGGAGCCCACCTGGATCACCACGGACTCCGCGGTCCGGCGCAGGTCCGAGCGCGGGTCCTCGGCCGCGGCGAGCGTCGCGGACTTGAGCGTGAACCAGAGCGAACCCAGCCACGCGCGAACGGCGGGATGGGCGAGGATCTGGGCCTTCGCCTCCTCTACCTTCGCGCTGCGGGCCGGGTCGGTGCGCAGGGCGTGCGCGTACTCGCGCAGGCGCTTGTCGAACTGGAGCCGGAACTCGTGGTCGTCGGTGGACATCACGTCGGCCAGGAAGGACTGCAGCCCCGTGAACAGCCGGCCGAACAAGCGCTCGTCGACCCAGTCGGGCACCCACTCCGGAGACTCCTCCGACAGGCGCTGCCGCAGGAAACCCCGGTTGTCCTCGAGGAAGCGCATGAACCCACGCAGACCCTCGGTGAGCAGCACCTGGTGGTGCTCTCCGTCGACGACGACGTCGATCACCCGCGCCAGCAGCGGAGCGGCCGGGATCTCCTCCAGCCGGTTCTCCGCGAACTGGGCGACCGCGGCGCGGATGTCCTCGTCACGCAGGACGGCCGCGAGCCCTCCGAGCGCGGCCGCCGCCTCGTCGGTGAGCCGGGCGGCGTGGACCGGCTCGGCCAGCCAGTCCCCGACCCGGCGCGGGATCTCCGCCGCGGTGAGGCGGTCGCCGACGACCGAGGCGGTCAGGAAGTTCTGCTGCGACGAAGGTCCCCAGGCTGGCGCCGATCTGGTCCTTCTTGCGCGGGATGATCGCCGTGTGCGGGATCGGCAGCCCGAGCGGATGGCGGAACAGCGCGGTGACGGCGAACCAGTCGGCCAGTCCACCGACCATGGCGGCCTCCGACATCGCCTGCAGGTAGCCCCACGCGCCATGACCGTGCCCGACGGTGCGGCTGATGACGAACAGCACGGCGGCGGCGACGAGCAGCCCGCCGGCCACCGTCTTCATCTGCCGCAGCGCGCGGCGCTGGCCGTCAGCGGCGGCGGGGAGGGTCACCTGGACGCGCTCGCGGGTGCGACGCGGGCGGCGATCCGCGCGGCCAGGCGCGCCGCGGAGCCCGGCGCGTGGTCGAGGAACAGCGATGGCTCGACGACCTCCAGCTCGATCACCACGGGGCCGTCCGGCGACGGAAGCAGGTCCACGCGGGCGTAGAGCAGCGGTCCGAGGTGCGCGCACGCGGCGAGGGCCTGCTCGGCGACCGCCCGCTCGGCGCCCGTGGGCTGGCGCGGCTGGATCCGTTCCGTGACGAACAGGCCGTGCGAGAACCCGGGGCCGACCGGGTGGACGACCGCCTCGGGCAGCATCGCCCCCTTGCGGATGGCGTGGGAGTAGACGCCGTCGAAGAAGATCAGCGCGGTCTCGCCGGCATCGTCGACCTGGTCGAGGTAGGGCTGCACCATGACGGTCCGGCCGGCGGCGTGCAGTTCGGCGGCGTGGGCACGGGCCCGATCGGGCGCGGCGGGGTCGGTAGCGGCGAACCGTCCGGCGCCGACGGACCCCGCCCCCACGGCCGGCTTCACGACGAAGTCGACGCCGACCGGAAGCTCGACCGCTTCCCCCGGCTCGCTCCACGACGTGGGCACGGTCGGAACACCGGCGTCGGCCAGCCCGCGCAGGTAACGCTTGTCGGAGTTCCAGGCCACGACGTCAGCCGGGTTGGCCAGCGCGCGCACCGACCGCGTCCAGGCCAGGAACTCCTCACGCCGTGGCGTGTAGTCCCACGTCGAGCGGATCACGACCAGATCCGGCGACTGCCAGTCCGCCGTCCCGTCGTCCCAGACCTGCCAGGACACGTCGAGACCGAGTTCGTGGCACGCGGCATGGAGCTCGCGGCCGTCCTCGTCGCCGGTGGGCAGGTCGGCGCACGTCGCCAGCACGACAGAGGCAGTCACACCAGCGATCGTAGATGCCCCAGGCAGTCAGCCCGTGCGGCCGGATCGGCGGGCGCGGAAGGCGGCGACGTTCGTGCGGTTGGCACACGTCGTGCTGCAGAAACGCCGTGACCGGTTCTTGGACAGGTCCACGAGCACGTCGTGGCAGGTGTCCGCGGCGCACGTCTGCAGGCGGTCGAGTTCCTTCTGACGCAGGACGTCGGTCATCGCCATGGCGGCCTCGACGGCCATACGGTCCACCAGCGGGGCGTCGGGCTGGGTGGCGTGGAGGTGATAGTCCCACTCGTCGTGCTTGACCAGCTGCGGCAGGGCCCGGGCCTGCCGGAGCAGCTCGTTGGCCAGCTCCACGGCCCCGTCCTCGTCCGACAGCCAGAACCCACGCAGGCGTGGCCGCAGCGCGCGGACGTCGGCCAGCTCGGCCTCGTCGCCGCGTCGCTCCCCCGTCCACCCCCATCTGCGGACAAACGCGTCCAGCGCGGCGGCGTCGGGCAGCTCGTCGTGATCGGACTGGTCGGTGTTGACCAGGGCGGCGGCGGCCGCGAGCGCGACCTCGGTGTCATGGGCGAAAACCATGTTGACTCCTTTCACGCTCACCCTCTAGGCTGGCGGTAAGCAGTGTATAGCGTAATTGCCTATTACAACACGTTTACGAGGGAGGCCGAGATGCCGCAGCGCAGGCCGGGAGCCGGCGGGTTCGCGTTCGCCGCGTCCTCGGCGGCGGTGTTCGGCACCTCGGGTGTCTTCGGCAGCGCGCTGATCGACGCCGGCTGGACGCCGGGAGCGGCCGTAACGGCGCGGATCATCTGCGCGGCGCTGCTGCTCACGGTCCCCGCGCTGGTGCAGTTGCGCGGCCGGTGGGAGCTGCTGCGCCGCGGCGCGCGCGGGGTGACGGTCTTCGGGCTGGTCGCGATCGCAGGCGCTCAGCTGTGCTACTTCAACGCCGTCGCGCACCTGTCCGTCGGCGTGGCGCTGCTGCTGGAGTACTCGGGGACGATCCTCGTCGTCGGGTGGCTCTGGCTCCGGCACGGGCACACCCCACGCCGCCTGACCGTGATCGGCGGGGCGACCTCGCTGGCCGGCCTCCTGCTCGTGCTGGACCTGCTCGGTTCGCAGCGGCTGGACCCGGTCGGTGTCCTGTGGGGGCTCGGCGCCGCCACGGGGCTGGCGGTCTTCTTCGTCCTCTCGGCGGGGACGCGCGATCCGCTGCCTCCGCTGGTGCTGGTCTGGGGAGGGATGAGCATCGGGGCGCTCGCCCTCGTGGCCGCGGGCGTCGATCGGGGTGCTCCCGCTCCGCGCGCCACGCGTGGACGTCACGCTCATGCACCACCGGGTGAGCTGGCTCGTCCCCGTGGTCGGCCTGTCGGTCGCGGCCGGCGCTGTGGCCTATGTCCTGGGCATCCACGCCGCGCGGATGCTCGGCGCGAAGCTGGCGTCGTTCGTCGGCCTCAGCGAGGTGCTGTTCGCGATCATCTTCGCGTGGCTGTTCCTGGGGCAGGTCCCGACGGCTCTGCAGGGCGCGGGTGGTGCGCTCGTCCTGGTCGGCGTGGCGTTGGTGCGGGTCGACGAGCTGGGCAGTAGGCCCACCGCTAGTCCCGCAGGAGACCCGGATCAGCGGACGAAGACGTCCACGGCGACCGCGACGAAGATCGAAGCGCCAGGTAGCTGTTGGAGAGGTGGAACAGCCGCATCGGCTTGGCCTTGCCGCCGTGCGCGGTGGCCCGGTACAGCCGGTGCGCCTCCACCAGCAGCGCGGCTCCCGCCACCAGCGCGACGACGCCGTAGAGCCAGCCCGTCGCCACCGGCCAGAGCACCAGCGAGACGGCGACGGTCACCCACGAATAGATGACGATCTGGCGCGCCACCGCGACCGGCGCAGCGACGACGGGCAGCATCGGCACGCCCGCGCGGTCGTAGTCCTCGCGGTAACGGATGGCGAGCGCCCAGAAATGCGGCGGCGTCCAGAAGAACACGATCAGGAACAGGACGAACGGCGCCCACGCGAGACGATCGGTCACCGCTACCCACCCGATGAGCACCGGCATGCACCCCGCGGCACCGCCCCAGACGATGTTCTGGGACGTGCGGCGCTTGAGCACCATCGTGTAGACGATCACGTAGAAGGCGATCGCGAGCAGCGTGAGCGCGGCGGCGAACCAGTTCGTCGCCAACCCCATGATCACGACCGCGACCACGCCCAGGATCACGCCGAAGACCAGCGCCCCGCGGACCGAGACGTTCTGCCGGGCGCAGCGGACGGTGCCCGGTCCGGCGCATCAGGGCGTCGATGTCCCGGTCGACGTAGCAGTTCAGCGCGTTGGCGCTGCCGGCAGCCAGGGTCCCGCCGACCAGCGTCGCCAGCACCAGCGCGAGGCGCGGCAGGCCCCCGGCGGCCAGGATCATCGCCGGCAGGGTGGTGACGAGCAGCAATTCGATGATGCGGGGCTTGGTCAGCGCGACGTAGGCGCCGCACCCGAGCCTGCCACGACCGCTGCCGCGCGGGCCGCCGTCCGCGACCGCCCGGACGCCGCGGCCGGGTGCAACGGATCCCCTGTCCGCACTCGGCTGAGCGGGCGCGATGGGAGTCTGGGTCACGCCCGCAGAGGGTAACTCCCGGCGCGGGCCCGCTCCGACGCTCGCCCGCCCTCCGGCCCGGCCGAATCGTTCACCGCGCATTCACCACCTCCCGGGCACAGCGAGCGCCGCGGATGGCACTAGGCTTCCGCGATGAGCACTTCGTCCGGACCGTGAGCAGGAGACTAGCGTGACAGATACCGCGCAGGCGCCGACCGTCCAAACCCACCCGACCTGGTGGACCGACCTGGACACGAAGGCGGTGGACACCGCGCGGTTGCTGGCCGCCGACGCCGTGCAGAAGGTCGGCAACGGCCACCCCGGCACCGCGATGAGCCTGGCCCCGCTGGCCTACCTGCTGTTCCAGAAGGTCATGCGCCACGACCCGACCGACCCCACTGGGTGGCCGGGACCGGTTCATCCTGTCCAACGGCCACTCCTCGCTCACCCTGTACATCCAGCTGTTCCTCTCCGGCTACGGCCTGGAGCTCGACGACCTAAGTCGCTGCGGACCTGGGGCTCGCTGACGCCCGGGCATCCCGGAGCACGGCCACACCATCGGCGTCGAGACCACCACCGGCCCGCTCGGCCAGGGCGTGGGCAACGCGGTCGGCATGGCGATGGCGGCCCGCCGCGAGCGCGGCCTGCTCGACCCCGACGCCGCGCCCGGCGAATCGCCGTTCGACCACCACATCTACGTCATCGCCGGCGACGGCTGCCTGGAGGAGGGCATCTCCAGCGAGGCGTCCAGCCTGGCCGGGCACCAGGAGCTCGGCAACCTCACCCTGCTCTGGGACGACAACCACATCTCGATCGAGGACGACACCAACGTCGCGTTCTCCGAGGACGTGCTCGCGCGCTACGAGGCCTACGGCTGGCACGTGCAGTACGTCGACTCCGGCGAGGACGTCGTCGCGCTGGAGAAGGCGATCGAGGAGGCGCAGGCCGAGACCGACCGGCCGTCGATCATCGCGGTGCGCACCATCATCGGCTGGCCCGCGCCGACCAAGCAGAACACCGGCAAGGCCCACGGCTCGGCCCTGGGCGAGGACGAGATCCGCGCGACCAAGGAGATCCTCGGCTTCAACCCGGACGTCCACTTCGCCGTCGACGACGAGGTCCTGGCCCACACCCGCCAGGTCGTCGACCGCGGTCGCGCAGGCGCACGAGGAGTGGCAGCCCGGCGTTCGACGCGTGGGCGCGCGAAGAACGCCCAGGCGCAAGGCGCTGCTCGACCGGATGACCACGCGCACGCTGCCCGACGGCTGGGCCGACGCCCTGCCCACGTTCGCGACGGAGAAGGACGGCAAGCCCGCACTCGCTCGCCACCCGTGCGGCATCGGGGCAGGTGCTGGCCGCTCTGGCCGACGTCCTGCCCGAGCTGTGGGGCGGTTCGGCGGACCTCGCCGAGAGCAACAACACGACGATGGAGGGCGAGCCGAGCTTCGTGCCGTCCGACCACCAGACCAAGTCGTGGCCGGGCGGCCCGTACGGGCGGACCCTGCACTTCGGCATCCGCGAGCACGCCATGGGCTCGATCATGAACGGCATCGCACTGCACGGCGGGACCCGCGTCTACGGCGGCACCTTCCTCGTCTTCAGCGACTACATGCGCCCGCCCGTCCGCCTCGCCGCCCTGATGGGCCTGCCGGTCACCTACGTCTGGACGCACGACTCGATCGGCCTCGGCGAGGACGGTCCCACCCACCAGCCGATCGAGCACCTCGCGTCGCTGCGGGCGATCCCCGGCCTGGACGTCGTGCGCCCGGCCGACGCCAACGAGACGGCCGTGGTGTGGAAGACGATCCTGGAGAACCCCGACCCGCCCGGCCGGCCTGGCCCTGTCGCGCCAGCCGCTGCCCACCCTGGATCCGGCCAAGACCGTCGACGCGAACAAGGGCGGTTACGTGCTGGAGGAGGCCTCGTCGGGCCTGCCCAAGGTCATCCTGATCGCCACCGGCTCGGAGGTCGGCCTCGCGCTGACCGCCCGTGAGCGGCTCGAGGCCGAGGGGACGCCCACCCGAGTGGTGTCCATGCCTTCGCTCGAGTGGTTCTACGCCCAGGACCGCGCCTACCAGCACCACGTCCTCCCGCCCGTCGGTCAAGGCGCGGGTCAGCGTCGAGGCGGGCGTGCCCATGGGCTGGCGGGAGGTCGTCGGCGAGGCCGGCGAGATCATCGGCATCGACCACTTCGGGGCCAGCGCCGCCGCGTCGGTGTTGTTCGAACAGTTCGGCTTCACGCCCGACCGCGTCGTTGCGGCCGCGCACGCATCCCTGGAGCGGGTCGGCGAGATCACCGGCACCACCACGGGCACCTGACTCCCACACGTCAACCCGGGCCGTTCCGCGGCCCCACCAAGGAGGAGCACACCATGAGCGACGCACTCGCAGACCTCTCGGCCCAGGGCGTTTCCATCTGGCTCGACGACATCAGCCGGGAACGACTGCGCACCGGCAACCTGAAGAACCTCGTCGACACCAGGCACGTCGTCGGCGTCACGAGCAACCCGACCATCTTCCAGAAGGCCATGGAGAAGGGCGACGCCTACGACGACCAGCTGCGTGACCTCGCCGTCCGCGGCGTCTCGCTGGAGGAGTCGGTGCGCCTGCTCACCAGCTTCGACATCCGCTGGGGATGCGACGTCATGCGCCCGGTCTTCGACGCCAGCAACGGCTTGGACGGGCGGGTGTCGATCGAGGTCGATCCCCGCATCGCCCACGACACCGAGAAGACGACCGCCGAGGCCGCCGCGCTCTGGTGGCTCGTCGACCGGCCGAACGTACTGATCAAGATCCCGGCGACCGAGCGCGGCCTGGACTCGATCCGCGCCTCCACGGCCGCGGGCATCAGCGTGAACGTCACCCTCATCTTCTCCCTCGAGCGCTACGACAAGGTCATGGACGCCTACCTGACCGGGCTCGAGCAGGCGCACGAGGCCGGGATCGACCTGTCCACGATCCACTCGGTCGCCTCGTTCTTCGTCTCGCGCGTCGACACCGAGATCGACAAGCGGCTGGACAAGATCGGCAGTGACGAGGCCAAGGCGCTCAAGGGCAAGGCGGCCATCGCCAACGCCCGCCTCGCCTACCAGCACTACGAGCAGGTCTTCGGCTCCGAGCGCTGGCAGAAGCTGGCCGCCGCCGGTGCGAACCCGCAGCGTCCGCTCTGGGCGTCGACCGGCGTCAAGGACCCGGCCTACGACGACACGATGTACGTCGTGGAACTGGTCGCCCCGAACACCGTCAACACCATGCCGGAGGCGACGCTCGACGCGGTCGCCGACCACGGCGTGGTGCGCGGCGACACGGTCACCACCGCCTACGCCGACGCCCAGCAGGTGCTCGACGACCTCGCCGCCGTCGGCATCGACTACGACGACGTCGTCGCGTTGCTCGAGGTCGAGGGTGTGCAGAAGTTCGAGGACGCCTGGGCCCAGCTGCTCGAGGGCGTGCAGGGCCAGCTCGACGGCGCATCGTCGCGCTGACGTCATCTTTCGCCAGACCGGGCGGCCGGCATCGGCCGGTCGCCCGGTGCACCTAAGGAGAAGCGCGTGAGCGACACCGTCACCGACCTCGAGAACAACGGGGCGGCACCGCCTCCGCTCAACCCGGCGCCCGGGCCGTCCAGCCCTCCGGCGGCGTCGTCGGTCATCGAGGCGGCCCGCCAGGGCACCCCGCGCAAGAACCCGCTGCGCGACGTCGCCGACCGCCGCCTGCCGCGCGTGCCCCAGCCGTGCGCCCTCGTCGTGTTCGGCGTCACCGGTGACCTGTCCCGCAAGAAGCTGCTCCCGGCGATCTACGACCTGGCCAACCGGGGCCTGCTGCCGACCGACTTCGTGCTGCTCGGGTTCGCCCGGCGCGACTGGGAGGACGGCGACTTCTCCACGCTGGCCAAGAAGTCCGCCAAGGCCCACGCCCGCACGGTGTGGAACGAGGAGGTGTGGGAGCGGCTCTCGGGCAACATCAAGTTCGTCCCCGGCTCCTTCGACGACGACGTCGCCTTCGACGAGCTCGCCGCCACGCTGGACGAGCTGTGCGGCAGCCACGGCATCAAGGGCAACGCCGCGTTCTACCTCTCCATCCCGCCGAGCATGTTCCCGACGGTGCTCAAGCAGATGGAGCGCACCGGGATGGCCGACAACGAGAAGGCCGGCGGCTGGCGCCGGGTCGTCGTGGAGAAGCCGTTCGGGCACGACCTGGCCAGTTCGCTGGAGCTGAACAAGCTCGTCGACGAGGTCTTCACCGCCGGTGACGTGTTCCGGATCGACCACTATCTCGGCAAGGAGACCGTCCAGAACATCATGGCGCTGCGCTTCGCCAACCAGCTGTTCGAGCCGATCTGGAACGCCCACTACGTCGACTCCGTGCAGATCACGATGGCCGAGGACGTCGGCATCGGCGGCCGCGCCGGCTTCTACGACGTCACCGGCGCGGCGCGGGACGTCCTGCAGAACCACCTGCTCCAGCTGCTCGCGCTCACCGCGATGGAGGAGCCGGTGGAGTTCTCCGCCGAGGCGATCCGGACCGAGAAGATCAAGGTGCTGCGGGCGATCACGCTGCCCAAGGACCTCGCCCGGTACGCCGTCCGCGGCCAGTACGACCAGGGCTGGCTGGCCGGTTCCCGGGTCAAGGGCTACCGCGCCGAGGACGGCATCGCCGAGGACTCCCAGACCGAGACCTACGCGGCCGTCCAGCTCAACGTGGAGACCCGCCGCTGGGCCGGAGTGCCGTTCTACATGCGGACCGGGAAGCGCCTGCCCGCGCCGGGTCACCGAGATCGCGATCATCTTCGCGCGCGCCCCGCACCTGCCGTTCAACAGCACCGACACCGAGGAGCTGGGGCACAACCAGCTCGTCATCCGGGTCCAGCCCGACGAGGGCATGACCCTGAAGTTCGGTTCCAAGGTGCCCGGCAGCGCGATGGAGGTCCGCGACGTCTCGATGGACTTCCTCTACGGCGAGGCGTTCACCGAGTCCTCCCCGGAGGCCTACGAGCGGCTGATCCTGGACGTGCTGCTCGGCGACGCCACGCTGTTCCCCCGCAATGACGAGGTCGAGGCCTCCTGGGCCGTCATCGACCCGCTGGAGGAGTTCTGGGCCGGTCAGGAACCGGACCTCTACCGGGCCGGCGAATGGGGCCCGACCAGCGCCGACGAGATGCTGGCCCGCGACGGACGCCAGTGGCGGCGGCCATGACCGACGCCGGGCACGGGCGGACCGAGGACGAAACGGAAGGCAGCACGCGATGAGCACACTCTGGGACACCACCGGATCGGCGGTCGTCGCCGCACTCGGCGCCGAACGGCGCGGGGGTGGCGCGGTCACCAGCGGGCTGGCGCTGACCCTGGTGGTCGTCGTCGACGAGCCCGACGTGGCCGAGGCCGAGGCTGCCGCGACCATCGCCGCGAGCAAGCACCCCATGCGGATGCTGCTCGTCATCCGCCGCCAGATCGACGCGCCGGTCCCGCGCTTGGACGCCGAGGTGCTGATCGGTGGGCGGCTCGGCCCGGGAGAAGCGGTCGAGATGCGGATGTACGGGCGGCTGGCGCTGCATGCGGAGTCGGTCACGCTGCCCCTGCTGGCACCCGACGCCCCCGTCGTGACGTGGTTCTTCGCCAGCCCGCCCGAGCACATCGCCTACGACCCGCTGGGAGTCTTCGCCGAGCGGCGCATCACCGACGCGGTGAAGGCGAGCGACCGGATCGCCACGTTGCGCCAGCGCGCCGAGGACTACGCCCCCGGTGACACCGACCTGTCCTGGACGCGGGTCACCCCGTGGCGCGCCGTGCTCGCCTCCGCCTTCGACACCGCCCACGGGCTGGCCACCGGCGCGACCGTGACCGGCGACCAGACCGACCCGTCCGCGCTGCTGCTGGCCGGCTGGCTGTCCTCCCGCCTGGGCTTCTACGTCCCGGTCGAGTCCAAGGGTGGCGACGGGGTGCGTTCAGTGGCGGTCACCTTCGACGACGGCACCATCTTCGAGGCGCTGCGCGACGGTTCCCGCCTCGTGCTGCGCCGCGACAAGCAACCGGACACGATCTCGCCGTTCCCGGAGCGGGCGCTGGGCGACCTGCTCGCCGAGGAACTGCGGCGGCTGGACGCCGATCAGGTGTACGCGGACTCCCTCGGTGCGGTGAACGGCCTCAGCGGGCTGAACCAGCGCCCGGCGCAGCGGGTGCACATCTGGAACGACCCGGCCCTGTCCGCGGTCCGCGACGCCGCCGCGCAGTAGGGCGTCGACATGGGAGCACCCCCCGAGGTCGTTGTCGGGGCCGACGCCGACGCGCTCGCCGCGGACGTGTCGGCCCGTGTCGTCGCCACGCTCGCGACCGCGCAGCGCGAGCGGGGTTCGGCCTCGCTCGTGCTCACCGGCGGCAGCATCCTGGAACAGGTCTTCTCCGTCCTCGCGGCGCTGCCCGCGCGCGACGCCGTGGACTGGAGCCGCGTGGACGTGTTCTGGGGCGACGAGCGCTTCGTGCCGGCGGACTCCCCCGACCGCAACGACCTTCCGGCCCGGCGACTGCTGCTCGACCACCTGCCGCTGAACCCGGCGCGGGTCCACCCCATGCCCAGTTCCGGCGCGCGGTGGGGCGAGGACGTCGACGCGGCCGCGGCCGCCTACGCAGCGATGCTCAGCGACGTGGCCCGCTCCGGTCAGGGCGGGACGGTGCCGCATTTCGACGTCGTGCTGATGGGCCTCGGCCCGGACGGGCACTGCTGCTCCCTGTTCCCGGAGCATCCGGGCGTGTACGAGACCGAGCGCATGGTCATCGGGGTGCGCAACTCCCCCAAGCCGCCGCCCACCCGGATCTCGCTGACCTTCCCCTCGCTCGACGAGGCGGAGGAGATCTGGTTCATCGCCTCGGGTGACGGCAAGGCCAACGCGGTGGGGATGGCGCTGGGCGGTGCCGGGAAGTACCAGATCCCCTCGGCAGGCCCGCGCGGGCGGCGGCGGACGCTCTGGCTGCTGGACCGGGCCGCCGCCACGAAGGTTCCGGCGAAGCTCTACACCCCGCACATCGCCTGAGCCCGACGGCTAACCCGGGTGGGCGGTGCCCAGGTGGATCGAGGCACAGGCGACGACGTCCCCGGTCCCGTAACTCAGGTTCTGCACATGGACGCAGTACCGGTGCGTCCCGGTCCCGGCGGGCACGCGCACCAGGTAGCCGTGGTCGCCCTTGATCGCGAACAGCGCGTTCACGTCGGCCCGGAGCAGCGACGTGGACGCTGTCGCCACCAGCCGCGTGCCGTCGTACACCGTGACCCGCAACGGGGTCCCGGTCCGGTCCGGGTCGTAGGCCCATCCCTGCAGCTGTACCGACGTGCCCGCCAGCGCGACGGGCGCCGGCCGCAGCACCGGGTTGTGCCGGGCGGTCGAGTCGTAGGCACCGCCGAAGGCACTGATCAGCTCTCCGGGCACCTGCTGGGTCATGCGGGCGCGAGGGGCATCGACCGGGAACTCGACCGTGACCGCCGCCCCCTTCTGGTGATCGGTGACCCATCCCGTCATCGAGCCGTGGCAGATCGACCAGCAGTTGAAGGCCTTCAGCGACAGCCCGAGATCGTGGGACAGCCGCAGCGCGAAGGAGCGGTTGCGCAGGTAGCCGTCGGTGGTGTCGACACCGTCGAAGGGCTGGTGCATCGAGACCATCAGCGTCGGTCGGACCTGGCCGAGGAAGGTGTACATCGCGCGGGTCTCCGGCTCGGACAGCGCCCGCGGACCGGAGTAGTTGTACCCGGTCAAGGGCGCCCAGATGTCGGGCCAGTTGCGGTTCAGGTCCACCCCGTCCGCGTTCTGGTGGCGGTTGTGGGCGTTGCCGTCGGGGTTCATCGTGGGGACGACCCACAGGTCGATGCCGCGGATCGGCGGCCCGTGCACCACAGCCGCCGCGGCGTAGACACCGGCGTGCTCGTCGCCGTGGATCTGCCCGACGATCACCGCCTTGACCGGACTCGACGGGTCGCCCAGGTGGTAGGCCCAGATCGGGCGGTGCTCCACGCTGTAGCCGAGCAGGCGCGTGCCGATGACCGTGTTGAGCGCCACCCCGGAAGCCGCGGAACTGCCGGTGGCCGTGATCGCGAGCAGCGACACCAGGCAGGCGAGCAGCGCCAACGCGGCCGCGGTACGCCTGACCGTCCGCGCCCGCATGACCCAGTCATACCGTGGCCGCGGGGTGTCCACAACGCGGCGGGCGGTACCGTCACACCACCGGCGCCACGATCCGGCCTGACGCCACGCTCCGAAGGGCTCCGCGCCATGACACGGCTGCGACGACTGACCACCGACGAGTTGGACCCCACCTTCGCCGAGTTCGTGCGGGCGCAGGAACGGACCCCCATGGAACTCACGATGACGTCCGTGCTGGGCCACCGCCCCGATCTGGCGATGCCGCTGAGCACCTTCACGCGCAGCCTGAAGCACGGCCGGCTCCCCCGCCGCCTGGTCGAGCTGGTGCGCCTGCGGGTCGCGTACCACAACCAGTGCCGCAGCTGCATGGCCATCCGGTACACCGACGCCATCGACGACGGGCTGACCGAGGACCTGGTCTGCTCGCTGGAGCGCCCGCTCGAGGCGCCCGATCTCAGCGCCGCCGAGGTCGTCGCCCTGCGCTACGCGGATCTCTTCGCGACCAATCACCTGGCGATCGGCGACGACCTGTATGCCGAGCTCGGCCGACACTTCGACGAGGGCGAGATCGTCGAGCTCGGCCTGCAGGTCGCCGTGTTCGTCGGCATCGGCCGGCTGTCGGCGACGTGGGACATCATCGAGGACCTGCCGAGCGAGTTCCAGGCCGAGGGGCTCGAGCCGATCACCCCGTGGGGCAATCCGGCCACCGCCGTCAGGTGAGCCCGGTCAGTACCCCGCGGTCGCGTCCACGACGCCGTCCAGGTCCCGGCCGCTGAGCCAGCGGCGGGTGTTCTCCTCCACCCGGCGGGCCAGCTGCGGCAGCAGCAGCCGCTCGGAGTTGGCGGAGTGGGGCGTGATGAGCACGTTGGGGCGATCCCACAGCGGGTGTCCGTCCGGCAGGGGCTCGGGATCGGTGACGTCCAGTGCCGCTCCGGCGATCCCGCCGGCGTCCAGCGCCCGTACCAGCGCCTCGGTGTCGACGAGCGAGCCGCGCGCGACGTTGACCAGCCAGGCGCTGGGTTTCATCGCCGCGAGTTGCTCCGCTCCGATCATGGCCGCGGTCTCGGCCGTCGACGGGGCGGCGAGGACGACGTAGTCCGCGGCGGCGAGCACCGTGCCCAGCCGGTCCGGCGCGAAGGACGCTTCGGCCCCCGGGACGTCCCTGCCCGAGCGGGTCACCGCGTGCACCCGCGCTCCGAGGGGCGCCAGCATGGCGATCAGCGAGCGGCCGATGCCGCCCGCACCGACGATCGCGACGGTCGCGCCCGAGAGCGTCGCGGACTCCACCGTCGTCCACGTCCGCTCGCGCGCCAGCGCCGGCAGGTGCCGGGCGGCTGCCAGCAGCAGGGCCAGTGAGTGTTCCGCCACGGCGTCGGCGTAGCAGCCCGCAGCGGAGGTGACCACGCGTCCAGGGCGCAGGATGCCGGCGCTCACCCACGCCTCGACGCCGGCACTCGGCAGCTGCACCCAGCTGACCGCGTCGGGGACGGAGGCGGTGAACTCGGCGACCGAACCGCCGTACCAGACGACCGCGTGCGCCTCGTCCAGCCCGGCCAGCCGTGCGCCGGCACGGGTCACAGCGCTCGTCAGCACATCCGGGGCCACGGGCCCGACGTGGACCACCGGGTCCGGCACTCAGTCCTCGCCGCGGCGGCGCTTCAGCTTCAGCAGCGCCTCTTCCAGGATGGCGGCGCCGTCGGCGTCGGAGCGGCGTTCCTTCACGTACGCGAGATGGGTCTTGTACGGCTCGGTGCGCGGTGCGTGGGGCGGCGCCGTCTGCTCGCGGCCGGCCGGATACCCGCAGCGGGTGCAGTCCCAGGTGTCGGGGACCGCGGCGTCGAGTGCGAACGCGGGGGTCGTGACGTGGCCGTTGGCGCAGAAGAAGGGGACGAGCTGGCGCGGTGCGGAATCGCCCCGCTCGTTCTCGCCCATCGGGCCGGCCCCTACTCGGCTGCCCCGGATCGCACTACCACCTGCCATGTTCTCCCCCAGAAGCGTGTTCGTGCAGAACTACTCAACTGTTCTTGTAGAGCAGACCCAACCCGACGATGCACACCGTCCAGATCACGCCGGCAATGATCGTCAGACGGTCCAGGTTGCGCTCGACCACGGAGGATCCCGAGAGGCTGGAGTTGAAGGAGCCACCGAACATCGACGACAGGCCGCCGCCCTTCCCCCGGTGCAGGAGGACGAGCACGATCAGCAGCAGGCTGGCGGCGATCAGGAGCAGGGACAGGGCGAGGATCATCGGGGCTGGCCTTCGGGTCGGGTCGCGACGGGCGGAAGCGGCGTCTGCGGGTCGTACATCGCGCGGTGGGCCCGCCCAGGATACCCAATCATGAAGTGATCCCAGCCCCCGCCGCTGCCTTGCAGATCGCAGCGAACTGCGCCGCGTCCAGGCTGGCCCCGCCGACGAGCGCGCCGTCCACATCGGGCTGGGCGAGCAGTTCCGCGGCATTGTCGGCCTTGACCGAACCGCCGTACAGCACCCGCACCTGCTCGGCGACAGCCGGCGAGTACGACTCGGCCAGGCGTGCCCGGATGGCACCGCACACCTCCTGGGCGTCCGCCGGTGTCGCGACCTCCCCGGTCCCGATGGCCCAGATCGGTTCGTACGCGACGACCAGCTGCGCGGCCTGTTCCTCGGTGAGCCCGTTGAGGGCGCCGACGACCTGGGTGTCGCAGTGCACGACCTGGTCCCCCGCCTGGCGGATGTCGAGTCCCTCGCCGACGCACACGATGGGGATGAGCCCGTGGGCGAACGCGGCCCGGGCCTTCGCGTTGACGATCTCGTCGGTCTCGCCGTGGTACTGCCGCCGCTCGGAGTGGCCGACCGTCACGTAGCGGCACCCGAGCTTGGCGAGCATGGGGCCGCTGATGTCGCCGGTGTAGGCCCCGGACGCGTGGGGTGAGAGATCCTGTGCCCCGTAGCGGAGCAGCAGGCGGTCGCCATCGACCAGGGTCTGGACGCTGCGGATGTCGACGAACGGCGGCAGCACCACCACGTCGACCGCCGTGAACTGCGCCTCGTCGAGGCTGAACGCGATCTTCTGCGCCAGCCCGATCGCCTCGAGGTGATTGAGGTTCATCTTCCAGTTACCGGCGATCAGCGGCTTGCGAACCGTCCGCTTACCGCTCACTGGGGCGTGTCCAGGATCGCGACGCCCGGCAGGACCTTGCCCTCGAGGAACTCCAGGGATGCACCGCCGCCGGTCGAGATGTGCCCGAACGCGGACTCGTCGAGCCCGAGCGCCCGCACGGCAGCCGCGGAGTCGCCCCCACCGACCACGGACAGCCCGGCACCGGCGGCCACGGCCTCCGCGACGCCCTTCGTCCCGGCCGCGAACGGCGCGAGTTCGAACACGCCCATCGGGCCGTTCCAGAAGACCGTCTCGGCACCCTGCAGCCGCTCGGCGAACAGGGCGACCGATGCCGGGCCGATGTCCAGACCCTTCTCACCGTCCGGGATCGCGTGGGCGGAGACCGTCCGTGTGGTGGCGTCGGCACTCACCTCGGCGGCGACGACGATGTCCGTGGGCAGCACGATCTTGTCGCCCGCCTCGGCCAGCAGCCGCGCGCAGGTATCGACCTGATCGGCCTCGAGCAGCGAATCGCCCACCGGGTGTCCCTGGGCCGCCAGGAAGGTGAAGCACATCCCGCCCCCGACGAGCAGGGTGTCGACCTTCGGCAGGAGCGCCTCGATCACGGCCAGCTTGTCACTGACCTTGCTGCCGCCGAGCACGACGGCGTACGGCCGCGCGGGGTCCTCGGTCAGCCGCCGGAGCACGGCGAGCTCGTCGCGCACGAGGTAGCCGCAGTAGTGCGGCAGCAGGGTGGCGACGTCGTAGACGGAGGCGTGCTTGCGGTGCACGGCGCCGAACGCGTCCTCCACGTAGGCGCCGCCCTCGTCCTCGCCGCCGGTCAGCAACGCCAGCGCGGCCGCGAACTCGCCGCGCTGGGCATCGTCCTTGGCGGTCTCGCCGGCGTTGAAGCGCACGTTCTCCAGCAGGAGCAGCTCACCGTCGGCGAGCTCGCTGGACATCAGCCGTGCGCTCTCCCCGACCGTGTCCAGCGCGAAGGAGACCGGGCGCCCCAGCAGCTTCGCGAGGCGGTCCGCCACCGGGCGCAGCGAGTACTTCGCCTCCGGCTCGCCCTTGGGGCGACCCAGGTGCGCGGCGACGATGACCCGCGCGCCGTGGTTGAGCAGCGTCGTGAGCACCGGCAGCGAGGCCCGCACCCTGCCGTCGTCGGTGATGGTGGCGTCGGCGTCGAGCGGGACGTTGAGGTCGCTGCGGACCAGCACCCGGCGCCCCGCGACGCCGACTCTCAGCAGATCGTCCAGAGTCCGCATCGCGGGCGTCAGAGTGAGGCGCCGACGAAGACGACGAGGTCGGCGAGGCGGTTGGAGTAGCCCCACTCGTTGTCGTACCAGCCGACGACCTTGACCTGGTTGCCGATGACCTTGGTCAGGGTGGCGTCGAAGATGCACGAGGCCGGGTCGGTGACGATGTCGGCGGAGACGATCGGGTCCTCCGTGTAGACCAGGTACCCCTTGAGCGGGCCGTCGGCAGCCGTCTTGTACGCGGCCTTGACCTCCTCGACCGTGACCTCCCGGTTGAGGGTGACCGTGAGGTCGGTCGCCGAGCCGGTGGGGACGGGCACGCGCAGGGCGTAGCCGTCCAGCTTGCCCTTGAGCTCCGGCAGCACCAGGCCGATCGCCTTCGCGGCGCCGGTCGAGGTCGGGATGATGCTCAGGGTCGCGGCGCGGGCGCGGCGGAGGTCCTTGTGCGGCGCATCCTGCAGGTTCTGGTCCTGCGTGTAGGCGTGGATCGTCGTCATCAGGCCCTTCTCGATGCCGAAGGCGTCGTTGAGGACCTTCGCCAGCGGCGCCAGGCAGTTCGTCGTGCACGAGGCGTTGGAGATGATGTGGTGGTTCTCGGGCTCGTACAGCTCGTGGTTGGCGCCCATGACGATCGTGATGTCGTCGTCGGTCGCCGGTGCGGAGATGATGACCTTCTTGGCGCCCCCGTCGAGGTGCTTGCGGGCGTCGGCGGCCTTGGTGAAGAACCCGGTGGACTCGATCACGACGTCGACGCCGAGGTCCTTCCACGGCAGGTTCGCCGGGTCGCGCTCCTCCAGGGCCCGGATCGCCTTGCCGCCGACGATGATGTTCTCGTCGTCGAAGGTGACCTCGGCCGGGAAGCGTCCCAGGATCGAGTCGTACTTGAGCAGGTGCGCGAGGGTCTTGTTGTCGGTCAGGTCGTTGACGGCCACGACCTCGACGTCGGCGCCGGACGCCTGCACGGCGCGAAAGAAGTTGCGGCCGATACGGCCGAATCCGTTGATGCCAACACGAACGGTCACTGCGGATGCTCCTCAGATCGCTCAGCGGCCAGGCGGTGTCCCGGCACGGTCACGCCCCCGGACGGGCATCGTCGCGGTGACACCGATGACACTCGCGGGGGCGCCGACAGCCTATCTGGCCGTGAAGCAGGTCACTGCCACCCCGGGCTACCGACGGGTACGGCCGCCACCGCCCGGCCGTGCGCTGAGGGCCGACCCGGCCCGGAGCTCAGTCGTCGGCGGAGAGCATGTCCGCGGTCACGGCCGATTCGGTGTTGGGGATGCCGAGATCGCTCGCGCGCTTGTCGGCCATCGCCAGCAACCGGCGGATCCGCCCGGCGATCGCGTCCTTGGTCATCGGCGGGTCCGACAGCGCACCCAGCTCCTCGAGCGAGGCCTGCTTGTGCTCCACCCGGAGCCGGCCGGCCTGCAGCAGGTGCTCGGGGACGGTGCCCTCCAGGATGTCCATCGCCCGCTCCACCCGCGCGCCGGCGGCCACCGCGGCGCGGGCGGACCGGCGCAGGTTGGCGTCGTCGAAGTTGGCGAGCCGGTTGGCCGTGGCGCGCACCTCGCGGCGCATCCGCCGCTCCTCCCAGGCCAGCACGCTGTCGTGGGCACCGAGCCGGGTGAGCAGGGCACCGATGGCGTCACCGTCGCGGACCACGACGCGGTCCGCGCCCCGCACCTCGCGCGCCTTCGCGGGGATGGCGAGCCGTCGCCCGGCGCCGACCAGGGCCAGCGCTGCCTCGCCGGACGGGCAGGTGATCTCGAGCGATCCGGCGCGGCCGGGCTCGGTCAGGGAGCCGTGCGCCAGGAACGCGCCGCGCCACGCCGCCTCGGCGTCGGCCACGCCGCCGGCGACGACGCTCTGCGGCAGGCCGCGCACCGGGCGACCACGCAGATCGACCAGCCCCGCCTGCCGCGCCAACCCCTCGCCGTCTTTGGTGACCCGGACGAGGTAGCGGCTCGTCTTGCGCAGGCCGCCGGCCGCGATGACCTGCACCTGGGAGCTGTGCCCGAAGACCTCGGCGATCTCGCGGCGGAGGCGGCGGGCGACCGACCCGGTGTCGAGCTCGGCCTCGATGACGATGTGGCCCGCGATGAGGTGCAGCGCACCGGCGAAACGTAGGAGTGTCGCGATCTCGGCCTTGCGGGCCGACATCCTGGTGACGGTGACCCTGCTCAGCTCGTCCTTCACGGCCGCCGTCATAGCCATACCTGTACGCCCCACATTCTGCTGTTTAGTCCGACCTGCATCATGCCTGACCGGACTCCCGCGCCCGTACACCTGCCGTCCACAGAGCTTCGCCGATGGTGGCGCTCAGCGCTACCGGATCGTGATGATCGAGACCGTCCTCCGTGCGGATCTTCCCGACGACCAGGCGGGCGCCGAGGCGGGCGACGGTCGCGGCGAGGCCCGTTCCGTCGAGCGCGGTCCACTCGTCGGCGATCACGGCGTCCACGTCGAGCGCGGGGCAGTAACGCTCCAGGACGCGCAGGTGCTCGGCCGGTGTGAACCCGCGGGTCTCCCCCGGCTCGGCGGCCAGATTCAGGATCACGATGACCGTCGCCGCGGTCTCGGCGAGCGCGCGGGCCAGGTCGGCAAGGAGCAGATGCGGGATGACGCTGGTGAACCAGGACCCCGGCCCCAGGACGACCACGTCCGCGCCGAGAACCGCGTCGACCGCGTCCTGGCAGGCGGGCGCGTCGGGCGGGACGAGGGTGATGTCCTCCACCCGGCCCGGCGAGGAGGCGATCGCGGCCTGCCCGCGGATGCGCCGGGTGCGGATGGGATCGTCCCAGTCCAGCGAGCTGACCTGGGCGACGAGGTCCAGCGGGACCGGGCTCATCGGGAGCACGCGCCCGACGCAGCCGAGCGCGGTCGCTGCCGCCTCGAGCGCCCGCACCGGGTCCTCGATGGTCTCGAGCAGGCCGGTGAGCACGATGTTGCCGACCGGGTGGCCGGCCAGCGCGCCGCTGCCGCCGAACCGGTGCTGGTAGACCTCGGCCCAGAACTGGCCGACCGAGTCGGCGCCGGCCAGCGCCGCGAGTGCCATCCGCAGGTCGCCGGGCGGGAGCACACCCAGCTCCCGGCGGATCCGTCCGGAGGACCCGCCGTCGTCGGCGACCGTCACGACGGCCGTCAGGTCGGTGGTGAGCAGGCGCAGCGCGGACAGCGCGGCGTGCAGGCCGTGCCCGCCGCCGAGCGCGACGACCCGGAGCGGGCCGGTTCCGATTCCGGTTCCGGTTCCGGTTCCGGGTAATGGATCCGGTACAGGATCGTTCCCCGGGGCGTCACTCACGGCCGAGGTCCCGGTGCACCACCGTGGTCATCACGCCCTGGTCGCGCAGGCGCTGGGCGAGCTGCTCGGACATGGCCACGGAGCGGTGCTTGCCGCCGGTGCAGCCCACCGCCAGGGTCAGGAAGTGCTTGCCCTCGCGGCGGTAGCCCGCGCCGATCGTGCGCAGCAGCGCGGTGTACTGGTCGAGGAACTCCGAGGCGCCGTTCTGGGCGAGGACGTAGTCACGCACCTCCTCGTCCTGGCCGGTCTGCTCCCGCAGTTCGGGGATCCAGAAGGGGTTGGGCAGGAACCGGACGTCCGCGACGAGATCGGCATCCACCGGGAGGCCGTACTTGAACCCGAAGGACACCACGGTGGCGCGCAGCCGCGGGGTGTCGGCGGTCAGGCCGACGAAAGTCTCCTCGATCATCCGCCGGAGCTGGTGCACCGACCGCGACGAGGTGTCCAGGACGAGGTCCGCCGTCTCGCGCAGCGGCGCCAGGAGTTCCCGTTCGGCCTGGATGCCGTCGATGAGGCGCCCGTCGCCCTGCAGCGGGTGCTCGCGCCGCACGCTCTCGAAGCGGCGCACCAGGACGTCGTCGGCGGCTTCGAGGAACAGCACCCGGGGGGCGAGCCCGCGGTTGCCCAGGTCGTCGATCACGGCGCGGAGGTCGGAGGAGAACGCCCGGCTGCGCACGTCCATCACCACGGCGATCTTGGTGACCGCTCCCTGGCTGTGGCTGCCGAGCTCGACCATCGTGACGATCAGCTCCGGCGGCAGGTTGTCGACGACGAAGTAGCCGAGGTCCTCGAGGCACTTCGCCGCGGTACTGCGCCCCGCGCCGGACAACCCGCTGACGATCACGGTGTCGAGCGCACCCCGCTCCGGGCTCTCCGATCCGTCCTCGGTCATGGCGTCTGTCACTGCGTCGGGCCTCCGTCGAGTACTTCACCGGTGGCGGTGTTCACGGCCGGTTCCGGGATCCGGTCGGGTCGGCGGACCGCGTCGGCCACGGCCTCCGCGGTTCGGCGGCCGATGCCGGGCACGGCCATGATCTCGTCCACGTCCGCCTTGCGCAGTTTCGCCAACGACCCGAAGTGTGCCAGTACCGCCTTGCGGCGCGTCTCGCCCAGGCCGGGGACCTGGTCGAGCGCCGAGACGACCATCGACTTGGAGCGCTTCTGGCGGTGGTAGGTGATCGCGAACCGGTGCGCCTCGTCGCGCACCCGCTGGAGCAGGTACAGCGCCTCGGAGGTCCGCGGCAGGATCAGCGGGTACGGCTCGTGCGGGACCCAGACCTCCTCCAGCCGCTTGGCGAGCCCGACGACGGCGATGTCGGTGATCCCGAGTTCGTCCAGCACCGCCTGCGCGGCGTTGGCCTGCGGGCCGCCGCCGTCGACCACGACGAGGTTCGGCGGGTAGGCGAAACGGCGGCTGACTCCGGAGATGTCGTCCTGGGTGACCCCGTCGTCGGCCAGCGGATCGAGCGGGGTCGGCGGGATCTGCGAGTCCAGGTAGCGGGCGAACCGCCGCCGGACGGCTTCGGCGATCCAGTCGGTGTCGCCGCCGGACTCGCGGATGGCGAAGCGGCGGTACTCGCTCTTGCGCGCCAGGCCGTCCTCGAAGACGACCATGCTCGCGACGACGTCGGTGCTCTGGATGTGGCTGATGTCGAAGCACTCGATCCGCAGCGGCGCGTCGGCGAGCCCGAGGGCGTCCTGCAGCTCGGACATCGCCAGGGACCGCGCGGTCAGGTCGGAGGCGCGCTTGAGCTTGTGCTGGGTGAAGGCCTGCGCTGCGTTGCGCGCGACCGTCTCCATGAGGGCGCGCTTGTCGCCGCGCTGGGGCACCCGCATCGACACCCGGCTGCCGCGGCGCATGCTGAGCCATTCGACCAGGGCGTCGACGTCCTCCGGGAGCTCGGGCACGAGGATCTCGCGCGGGATCGCCGCGGTCCCCTCGGTGTCGGTCTCGTCGCCGTACACCTGCGTGACGAACTGCTCGACCAGTCCGGGCGTGCCGATCTCGTCGACCTTGTCGATGGTCCAGCCACGCTGCCCGCGCACCCGCCCGCCCCGGACGTGGAACACCTGCACCGAGGCCTCGAGCTCGTCCTGGGCGAACGCGACCACGTCGGCGTCGGTGCCGTCGCCGAGGACGACCGCCTGCTTCTCCATCGCCCTTCGCAGGGCGCCCACGTCGTCACGCAGCCGGGCCGCGCGCTCGAAGTCCAGCTCGTCGCTGGCCGCCGTCATCTCCCGCTCCAGCCGGCGCACCATGCCATCGGTCTGGCCGTTCATGAAGTCGCAGAAGTCCAGGACGATCTCCCGGTGCTGCTCGGGCGTGACCCGACCCACGCAGGGCGCGCTGCACTTGCCGATGTAGCCGAGCAGGCAGGGGCGGCCGACCTGCTGTGCGCGCCGGAACACCCCCGCGGAGCAGGTCCGCGCCGGGAAGACCCGCAACAGCAGGTCCAGGGTCTCGCGGATCGCCCAGGCGTGGGCGTACGGGCCGAAGTAGCGCACGCCCTTCTTCTTCGGGCCGCGCATCACCTGCAGCCGGGGGAACTCCTCGTTCAGCGTCACCGCCAGCGACGGATAGGACTTGTCGTCGCGGTAGCGGACGTTGAAGCGGGGGTCGAACTCCTTGATCCAGTTGTACTCGAGCTGCAGCGCCTCGACCTCGGTCCCCACGACGGTCCACTCGACGCCGGCCGCCGTCGTGACCATCTGCCGTGTCCGCGGGTGCAGCGCGGACAGGTCGGCGAAGTAGGAGTTGAGGCGCTGGCGCAGGCTCTTCGCCTTGCCGACGTAGATGACCCGGCCGCGCTCGTCGCGGAAGCGGTAGACTCCCGGCTCGACCGGGATCGTGCCGGTCGCTGGGCGGTAGGTGGACGGATCAGGCACAGGTCCGAGACTAGTCAGCCCCACTGACGCAAACGCCACCCGAGTTCGTCACCCGACGGACAGCAGATGATCATTTCGACATCGGCATCAGGCAACCTCACTGCGCAAGCGTGAACGCATGACCAGGTACGACTACTCCCGCGACATCCCCGCCAGCGGTATCCCCCACGCGCTGGCACGCGACATGACCATGGCCGAGCAGGGCGAGTGGCACGACACCGAGCGCCGCCGGTCGCTCGTGTCCCGCCGGACGATGCTGCAGGGCATGGGGCTGGGCCTCGGCGCCGGGCTCGCCGGCCCGACGTTCTGGCGCCAGACCAGCGCCGCGGCGCAATCGCTCGCGATCACCAACCGACACGTCGCCTACGGCACCGACCCGACCCGGACGCTGGACGTCGCGGCGCAGATCACCGGATCGCCGGGCAGCGACAAGCTGTTCCTCGACTACGGCCCCACCCCCGCGCTGGGGCAGACCGTCGCGGCAGGCCTGCGCGTGGTCGGCAACACCTCCATCGGGCACGCCGACCAGTACTACCTCCACGCCACGCTGCAGAACCTGGCTCCCGGCACGTCCTACCGCTACCGCCTGCGCACGTCGAGCGGCGTGACCAGCCCGGTCAGCACCGTGACCAGCGCGCCGGCGCCGGCCTACGCCGGATCGTTCCGGTTCACCGCGTTCGGCGACGAAGGCACCTCCTCGAGTGCGACCGGCGTGGTGAGCCAGGTCGCGGCGCTGGCGCCGCGCTTCCATCTCCTCGCCGGGGACATCTGCTACGCGGAGTCCATCGGCCACGGCCACCTCAGCGACAGCTTCGACCCGGGCAAGTGGGACGCGTACTTCACCGACATCGCCCCGAGCGCGCAGGGCACACCGTGGATGTTCGGCACGGGCAACCACGAGATGGAGGCCGTGTACGGCGGGGACGGCTACGGCGGCCTCGTCAAGCGCATCGACGTCCCGGGCGGCGGCCCGGCGCGGTGCCCGACCGTGTACTCGTTCCGGTACGGCAATGTCGGCATCGTCTCGCTCGACTTCAACGACGTCAGCTTCCAGGTCCAGGCCAACCTCGGTTACAGCGGTGGAACCCAGCGCACCTGGGCCGACGCGCGGTTGGCCCAGCTCCGGGCCACCGCGGGGATCGACTTCCTCGTGGTGCTCTGCCACCACCCGATGTACGGGACGTCCAGCAGCAAGGGCTCCGACGGCGGCGCCCGCAGCGCCTTCGCGAGCATGTTCGACCGGCACGAGGTCGACCTGGTCATCAACGGCCACCAGCACGGCTACGAGCGCACCGATCCGATCCGGTCCGGCGTCGCCGGCGCGTCCGCCGTGCCGGGTGCCACCGTGTACCCGGCCTCGCAGGGCACGACGTACATCACGGTCGGGTCGGGAGGTGCCACCATCGACGGCTTCATCGCCGGGACGACGGCCGGCACCAGCACCGACAACACGCCTGTGCACAGCTACACCTGGATGGCCGACGGCAGCAGGCACGCGGAGACCGTGACCTGGTCGCGGCGGCGCTACCTCGCCCACGGCGTCCTCGCCGTCGACGTGGTTCCGCGCACTGCCACCCGGCGGGCGACGATGACGGTCCGCTTCCTCGGTTCGGACGGCAGCACCCGGGACACGGTGATCCTGGCCCGGTGACTCCCCGTCCATGACCGCTGGGCCGCCGCCCCCTGGCGCCGTCTCGGTATCCTCGCAGCTGTGCCGGACCTCACCGTCAGCCCCGACGACCTGTGCGGCGAGTGGTCGCTCCGGCGGCGGGTCGTCGACCGCATGGCGGCAGCCTCGGGCAGGGCCACGGGGACGCTCACCGTCTCGACCGCCTCCGACGGGGTGCGCTGGGAGGAACGCGGCACGCTGGCGATCGGGGACTACTCCGGCTCCTTCACCCGCGAGTTGCGCGCGCGCCTGATCGACGGGCAATGGTGGATGACCTTCACCGACGGCCGCCCGTTCCATCCCTGGGCGCCTGGCCGGATGGTCGAGCACCCGTGCCGCGCCGACGTCTACCGCGGCCTCGTCACCGGGGACCGGACGCGCCTGCGGATCCTGTGGGACGTCACGGGGCCCCGGAAGCAGCAGCGCCTGCTGACCAGGCTGGACCGGACCTGACGTGGCCGACGAACTCCCCGAACTCCTGGTAGCCGACGCCGCCGCCTGGCGCGACTGGCTGGCCGAGCACCACGGCGACCCCACCGGCGTCTGGCTCGTGCTGGCCAAGAAGGGCACGACCGAACCGACCACCCTGACCTATGACCAGGCGCTGGACGAGGCGCTGTGCTTCGGGTGGATCGACGGCCAGATCCGCGGCGGCACGGATGGCACGTTCCGGCAACGGTGGACGCCGCGCCGCTCGCGCAGCGTGTGGTCGCAACGCAACGTGGGCCACGTCGCCCGGCTCGCCGAGGAGGGGCGCATGCAACCGGCCGGGCTGGCGGAGGTGGAGCGGGCGAAGGCCGACGGGCGGTGGGATGCCGCCTACCGGCAGGCGACCAGCGACGTGCCCGACGATCTGGCTGCCGCGATCGCCGCGAACCCCCGGGCCGCGGCCACCTTCGGGATCCTGACCCAGCAGAACCGCTTCGCCATGACGTTCCGGCTGAACTCGGTGAAGCGGGCCGACACCCGCGCTCGCAAGATCGCGGAGTACGTGGCGATGCTCGAGCGCGGGGAGACGATCCACCCCCAGAAGCGTTCGCTCTGACGCGGCACCACGTCGGGTGAGGTGGCGGGCGCAGGCAGCCGCCGGGCCGAGCCGGCATTGGAGCTGGTCGGCAGAGCTAGTCGGCGGAGGCGGTGTACGCGTCGATCTCGTCGAGGATCGCGCGCTTGCGCTCCTCCGACGCGAAGGAATACCGCACGCCAGCCCGGGCGAGGTCCGCGATCCCGGCCCGGTCCAGGCCGAGCAGGGATGCGGCGACCCCGTACTCACCGTTGAGCGTGGTCGAGAACATCGGCGGGTCGTCGGAGTTGATGGTCACCGGGGTTCCGGCGTCAACCAGCTGCGGCAACGGGTGTTCGGCCAGCGACGGCACGGACCGGGTGCAGACGTTCGACGTCGGGCAGACCTCCAGCGCGATGTCGTGATCGCGCAGGTGCGCCATCAACTCCGGGTCCTGGGCGGCGGCGATGCCGTGGCCGATCCGCTCGGCGCCGAGATCCCGGAGCGCGGACCAGATCGTGTCCGGACCGGTGGACTCCCCCGCGTGCGGGGCGCTGCGCAGGCCCGCCGCCCGTGCCTGGTCGAAGTACGGCGCGAACTGGTCCCGGGTCACGCCGCGCTCAGGGCCGCCGAGCCCGAAGCTCACCAGCCCGTCCGGGCGCTGCCGCAGGGCGACGTCGAGCGTGAGCGCGGCGGCCTCCAGGCCCGCCTCGCCGGGGATGTCGAAGCACCAGTTGAGCGTCAGATCCAGATCGGCCTGTGCCCGCCGCCGGGCGTCCTCGATCGCCTCGCAGTACGCCTCGGCGGGGATGCCGCGGACCACGGACGAATACGGCGTCATGGTGAGCTCGGCGTGGCGCACGTTCTGGGCCGCCAGCCCGAGTGCGACGTCGTAGGTCAGCGTCCACAGATCCTGCGGGTCGCGGATCAGGTCCACGACCGACAGGTACACGGTGATGAAGTGGCCGAAGTCGGTGAACGTGAAGTAGTCCGCGAGCAGGTCCACGTCCGCCGGCACGGGCGTGTCACCCGCATGTCGCTCGGCCAGCGCGGCCACCGTCGCCGGCGCCGCCGAGCCGACGTGGTGGACATGGAGCTCTGCCTTGGGCAGGCCGGCGATGAAGGCCTCGGGCGAGGTCATGCGGAGACGCGGGTGGCAGCGGATCGCTTCACCGCTGCGCGCTTCGGCGCGGCTGCGGCGACCTTCCCCCCAGCTGCGGCCCCCACCATGCCGCCGGCCGCCTTCGCACCGGCCACCTTCGCACCGGCCGCCTTCGCGCCGGCCGCCTTCGAGCGAGGCGCCTTCGAGCCGGTGCGCGCACGCCCCGGCGCCGTGGTCTTCCCGGCGAGCACCTCGGCGAGGAACTGCCCGGTGTAGGAATCGCGCACCCGCGCGACCTGCTCGGGGGTTCCCTCGGCGACGACGATGCCGCCGCCCGAGCCGCCCTCCGGTCCCATGTCGATCAACCAGTCGGCCGTCTTGATCACGTCGATGTTGTGCTCGATGACGACGACCGTGTTGCCCTTGTCGACCAGCGACTGCAGCACGCCGAGCAGCTTGGCGACGTCCTCGAAGTGCAGGCCGGTGGTGGGTTCGTCCAGGACGTAGACCGTTCGCCCGGTCGAGCGCTTCTGCAGCTCGGAGGCCAGCTTCACGCGCTGCGCCTCGCCACCGGAGAGCGTCGGTGCCGGCTGGCCGAGGCGCACGTAGCCCAGGCCGACGTCGACCAGCGTGTCCAGATGCCGCGCGATCCGCCCGATCGGCGCAAAGAACTCGGCGGCCTCCTCGATCGGCATCTCCAGCACCTCGGAGATCGTCTTGCCCTTGTAGTGCACCTCGAGGGTCTCGCGGTTGTACCGCGCTCCCTTGCACACCTCGCAGGGCACATAGATGTCCGGCAGGAAGTTCATCTCGATCTTGATCGTGCCGTCGCCGGCGCACGCCTCGCAGCGCCCGCCCTTGACGTTGAAGGAGAACCGGCCCTGCTGGTACCCGCGCACCTTGGCCTCGGTCGTCTCGCTGAACAGCTTGCGGATGTGGTCGAAGACGCCGGTGTACGTCGCCGGGTTGGACCGGGGGGTACGGCCGATCGGCGACTGGTCGACCCCGACGACCTTGTCGAGGAGTTCGACGCCGCGCACGCGCTTGTGCCTGCCCGGCGGCAGCTTGGCGCCGTTGATCCGGTTCGCGAGCGAGGTGTAGAGGATGTCGTTGACCAGGGTCGACTTGCCCGAACCGGAGACGCCGGTCACCGCCACGAAGCAGCCGAGCGGGAAGGCGACGTCGATGTTGCGGAGGTTGTGCTCCCGCGCACCCTCCACGACCAGCTCGTGGCCGTTCTGCCGCGGCCGCCTGATCATCGGGACCTCGATCGCCCGCCGCCCGGACAGGTACGCCCCGGTGATCGACTCCTCGGAGGCGAGCAGGTCCTCGACAGTGCCGGACACGACCACCTTCCCGCCGTGCTCACCGGCCAGCGGGCCGATGTCGACGACCCAGTCCGCGGTGCGGATCGTGTCCTCGTCGTGCTCGACGACGATCAGCGTGTTGCCGAGGTCCCGCAGCCTGACGAGCGTCTCGATCAGGCGGTGGTTGTCGCGCTGGTGGAGGCCGATCGAGGGCTCGTCGAGGACGTACAGCACGCCCACGAGGCCCGACCCGATCTGGGTGGCCAGCCGGATGCGCTGCGCCTCACCGCCGGCCAGGGTGGCCGACGCCCGGTCGAGCGAGAGGTAGTTGAGCCCCACGTCGACCAGGAAGCCCAGCCGCGCGTGCACCTCCTTGAGCACCCGCTCGGCGATGGCCTTCTCGCGCCCGGCCAGTTCGATCGAGCGGAAGAACTCGTTCGCGTCGCCGATGCTCAACGCACTCACCTCGGCGATGGAGCGCCCGTCGATGGTGACGGCGAGGATCTCCGGCTTGAGGCGGGTGCCGCGACAGGTCGGGCAGGGGACCTCCCGCATGAACCCCTCGTACTTCTCCCGCGAGTAGTCGCTGTCGGTCTCGGCGTGCCGGCGCTCGATCCAGGTGACCGCGCCCTCGTAGTTGGCGTAGTACGAGCGCTCGCGTCCGTACCGGTTGGTGTAGCGCACGTGGACCTGCTCGCCGGTGCCGTGCAGCACCGCCCGCTGCGCCTTCGCCGGCAGCTTCTCCCAGGGCGTCGACAGGTCGAAACCCTCGGCGTCGGCCACGCCCTGGAGCAACCGCAGGAAGTACTCGCTGGTCTGGCCGGTCGACCACGGGGTGATCGCGCCGTCGGCGAGCGAGCGTTCCGGGTCCGGGATGATGAGGTCGGGGTCGACCTCCTTGCGGGTGCCGATGCCCGAGCACACCGGGCAGGCGCCGAACGGCGAGTTGAAGGAGAAGGAGCGCGGCTCGAGGTCGTCGATGGCCAGCGGGTGCTCGTTCGGGCAGTGCAGGCGCTCGGAGTAGCGGCGTTCCCGGTCTGGGTCGTCCTCGGCCAGGTCGACGAAGTCGAGGATCACGATGCCGCCGGCGAGCGTCAGCGCGGTCTCGACCGAGTCGGTCATCCGCTGCTTGCTGGTCGCCTTCGCGGTGAGCCGGTCCACGACCACCTCGATGGTGTGCTTCTCCTGCTTCTTCAGCCGGGGCAGGTCCGTGAGTCCGTAGACGACGCCGTCGACGCGGACGCGGCTGTAGCCCTTGACCTGGAGATCGGTGAACAGGTCCGCGTACTCGCCCTTCCGTTCCCGGATCACCGGGGCCAGCACCTGGAAGCGGGTGCCCTCAGGCATCTCCAGGATCCGGTCGACGATCTGCTGCGGGGTCTGCTTGCTGATCGGCTCCCCGCAGATCGGGCAGTGCGGGTGGCCGATCCGGGCGTACAGCAGCCGCAGGTAGTCGTAGACCTCGGTGATCGTGCCCACCGTCGAACGGGGGTTCTTCGACGTGGACTTCTGGTCGATCGACACCGCGGGTGAGAGCCCCTCGATGAAGTCGACGTCCGGCTTGTCCATCTGCCCCAGGAACTGGCGGGCGTACGCGGACAGCGACTCGACGTAGCGCCGCTGCCCCTCGGCGAAGATGGTGTCGAAGGCCAGCGACGACTTGCCCGAGCCGGACAGCCCGGTGAACACGATGAGCGCGTCCCGGGGCAGGTCGAGGCTGACGTCCTTGAGATTGTGCTCACGGGCGCCACGGACGATCAGACGGTCAACCACAGCTCTACTTTCACAGCGACGGATTGTGCAGACGGCAGGCACGGGAGCAACCGGACCGACGAGCTGGTTGTTCCGCCCCAGGGGTCCCGACGGCCCTCCTCCGACGAGCCTAGTGACAGCCACCGACAACGCGAACCGGGCCCGAATCGCCCCGGCCGGAGTGCACGCCGCGCACGGGACGACCCGTACCCTGGAGCTGCCATGGGCGACTACACCTTGACCACTGTCGGAGTGGCCACCGAGCTTCTCGACCTGCCCTTCGGAGAGCCGCTGGCCGAATGGGACGACCCCCGGATCGTGCAGGTCCCCCGCGGAATCTCGCGGCACGTCGTCCGTTTCGTCCGGGCCCACGGGCAGATCTTCGCGATCAAGGAGGCGAGCGAGCGCTACGTCATCCGCGAGCACCACCTGTTGCGTGACCTGGCGACCAGTTCAGTACCGGTGGTGGAAGCGTTCGGCACCGTCGTCGACCGCCTCAACGACGACGGCGAGGAGCTCGGCGGGCTGCTCATCACCAAGCATCTGGCCTTTTCGCTCCCCTACCGCTCGCTGTTCACCGGCCGCACGCTCCCCGACCTGCGCTCCTCGCTGCTCGACGCGCTGGCCCAGCTGTTCGTGCGGCTGCACCTCGCGGGCTTCTACTGGGGCGACTGCTCGCTCTCGAACACGCTGTTCCGCCGCGACGCGGGCGAGCTGCAGGCCTACCTGGTCGACGCCGAGACCGGGGAGATGCACCCGCAGCTGACCCGCGGGCAACGGCAGTACGACCTGCAGATCGCCACGGAGAACATCGCCGGTGAACTCTTCGACCTCGAGGCCGCCGGGTGGCTGTCCAGCGACATCGACCCGATCGAGACCGCCAACGAGCTCGTCCCCCGCTACGAGGGCCTGTGGCACGAGCTCCGCAGCGACTCGGTCGTGTCCGCCGGCGAGAGCTACCTGATCGACCAGCGCATCCGCCGCCTCAACGGTCTCGGGTTCGACGTCGGGGAGATGGAGATCCACTCCGAGGAGGGCGGGCGGAAGCTGCGCCTGGCGACCCAGATCGTGGAGCCCGGCCACCACCAGCGCCGCTTCTTCGCGCTGACCGGCCTGACCGTGCAACCCAACCAGGCCCGCCGGCTTCTGGCGGACCTGACCCGGTTCCGCGCCAAGTGGGCCGAGGGCGTGGGGCACGACATCTCCGAGACCCTCGCCGCGCGCCGGTGGCTGGACGAACGGTTCTACGACGTCCTGGACCAGGTGCCCTTCGAGCTCAGGAACAAGCTCCCCGACGCCGAGCTCTACCACGAGATCCTGGAACATCGGTGGTTCCTGTCCGAGGCCCAGGGCCACGACGTGGGCCGGTCCGCCGCGGTGGACTCCTACGTCCGCAACGTCCTCCAGTTCCTGCCCGACGCCAAGGTGCAGGTCCTGACCGACCCGCCGACCGAGGAGATTCCCGTGGTGACGTCATGAGCTACACCGGAGCGGTCGTCGTGGGCGGGCCGGCGGACGTCCGCCGGCTCCCCGGCCTGACGATCGCCAAGCTGGCCGTCGGCGGGATGAACAACAACGCCTACCTGCTCCGGTGCACCGAGACCGGGGCCGGGCTGCTCATCGACGCCGCGGCCGAGCCCGACCGGTTGCGCGAACTCGCCCGCCTCGACGGCGCGCCGGTCGAGACGATCCTGACCACCCACCGCCACGGCGACCATTGGCAGGGCCTGGCCGCGCTCGCCGAGGACACCTCCGCGGAGATCCTCGCCGGCGCGGCCGACGCGGACGAGCTGCCGATCCCCGTGGACCGGCGCCTCGACGACGGGGACACGGTGACCGTCGGCGCCGCGACCGTCGAGATCATCGGCCTGCGCGGGCACACGCCCGGCTCCGTCGCGGTCCTCTACCGCGATCCGGAGGGGTCACCCCACTGCTTCACCGGCGACAGCCTCTTCCCGGGCGGAGTGGGCAAGACCTGGGCGCCGACCGATTTCACGTCCCTGCTGGACGACGTCTCCGCGCGCCTGTTCGACCGGCTGCCCGACGAGACGTGGATCTACCCGGGCCACGGCGCGGACACCACGCTCGGAGCCGAACGCCCGCACCTCGCCGAGTGGCGGGCCCGGGGCTGGTAGCCGACGCCCGCACGGTCGGCGGCAGTTGGGGTCGCTGGCGAACAAACGGCACCTGGGTGAACTCGCGGTGAATCTCCCTCGTCGGTGTGACGAAATACATGATCGTCACCTACCCTGAAGATGTTCCGTAGGGGGGACGTAACGACCGAGGTCACGACTGGACGTCGACGCCGCAGGGCGGAAGCGGGCAGTCGACGCAGGATCCCGGTGCCCACGCCGCCTCACACCCCCGGACAGTCACATGAGCCAGGCATCGTCACGAACGACCGCCACCGTGCGGAACGAGCCGAGTCCCTCGCCGACGGTCACCGCCGTGCTCGCCGCGACCAAGGTCCTCATCTGCGCCCAGTTCGCCTGCATCGCCTTCCGCCTCGTCGGCGTCGACTCGTGGACGTGGCCGGCCGTGTTCGCCCCCGCCATCGCCGCCGAGACGGCCGTCCTGGCAGTAGCCGTGGCTGTCGTCGTCCACGCGCTGTTCTGCCGGCTCCGCGACGGTCACCGCACCACGACTCCCGCCTGGACCACGGTCCGGCCGGTCGCCGCCCAGAGCAGCTCCGGCGTGTCTAACGGGTTCCCGTCGAGCAGCACGAAGTCGGCGCCCGCGCCCGGCGCGATCCGCCCGAGGTCGTCGCGGCCGATCAGCTCGGCGTTCACCGAGGTCGCCGAGCGCAGGGTCTCGAGGACGCCGTCCACCTCGGCCTGCAGCCGCAGACCCGCTCAGCTGCTCGTCCTCGAGTACACCCATCAGGTCCGTGCCGAAGCCGACCCGGACGCCGGCGGCGCGCGCGCAGTTCGACCGCCTGCTGCCCGGAGTCCAGCACCTCCGGGTTCTTCTGCCGGGACACCGCCGCCATCCCGATCGCGTCGCCGCGGCGGTTCATCGCGTCGTAGGTCGGCCAGGGTCGGCACCAGGAAGGCGCCGGCCGCGGCCATCAGCTCCGCGGTCTCGGCGTCGAGCAGGTTGCCGTGCTCGATCGCTGCGCACGCCGTTGTCGATCGAGTGCCGGATCGCCTCGGGCGAGTAGGCGTGCGCGGCGACGTAGCTGCCCCGCCGGGCTCGCCTCGTCGGTCACCGCCCGGATCTCCTCGGCCGAGTACTGCGGGCACGCGGATCGGGTCGGTCAGCGACACCACGCCGCCCGAGGTCATGATCTTGATCGCGTGCGCGCCGCGCCGGAACCGGTCCCGGACGGCCACGCCGCAGGTCGTCGACCCCGTCGACCACCTCGCACGCAGTGACGCGCGGCAGCCGCAGATGTCGCTGTCACCGGCACGCGGGATCGCCGTGCCCGCCGGTCTGGCTCAGCGCCGGCCCGGTCCACAGGTAGCGCGGCGAGGCGAGCAGCCCCTCGGCGATCGCCCTGGCCAGGCCGGCGTCGCCGCCGGCCGGGTCACGGACGGTGGTGAATCCGCGGCGCCAGCGCGCGCCCGAGCCGCCGGGCCGCCGCCAGCGCGACGTAGCTGAGCGGGCTGCGACTCGCCGACCAGCATGTCCAGGCTGATGCCGTAGGCGTGGCAGTGGGCGTCGATCAGTCCCGGCAGCACCGTGCCACCGCCGCCGTCGAGGACCGCGGCTCCGGAGGGGTCCCGCGGCCGTCCGGTCCGACGTGGACGATCCGGCCCGCGCGCACGTGCACCGGGCCGTCGACGAGCTCGGCTGAGACACCGTCGAACACGGCCACGTCGCGGATGATCAGATCGCCGGTGCCGGCTGCGGAGGGGTTCACGCCTGCCGAGACTACGGCGCGGCGCACCGCGTGTCCTATGACGCCCGGATCGACCCGTGTGGAGGTATCGTCCGAGGTCCTGCCCCCGTCGTCGAGGAGCTGCGACATGACCGAGCCCGAGGACCCGTTCGCCAAGAAGCCCGAGGGCTCCCAGGAGCCGGCTCAGCCGCCGTCGCCCTGGTCGGACCCCTCCGCGCCGCCTCCACAGTTCGGGACGCCGCCGCCCCCTCCGGAACCGTTCGCGTTCCCGCCTCCACCACCGCAGCAGCCCCCGTCCTTCCCGCCGCCGCCCCAGCCGCCGCAGTTCGGCTCGCCCCAACCGCCCTACGGTTCCCCACCGCCGCCTCCGCCTTACGGCTCGCAGCCGCCCTACGGTTCGCAGCCGCCGTACGGTGCCCAGCCCTACGGATCCGCACCGCCCCCGTCGCCGGGTTACGGCTACGGGCAGGTGGCGCCCGGCGGCGCTCCCCCCGGCATGTTCGTCGACCCGCAGAGTGGCCTCGTCCTCCCGGTCGGTACGGAACTGGCCAGCGTGGGCAGGCGGATCGGCGCGTTCTTCCTCGCCATCCCGCTGGCGGTGATCACGCTCGGCATCGGCTACATCATCTGGGGGCTCGTCGTGTGGGGCCGCGGGCAGACTCCCGCGCTGCAGGTGCTGGGGATGCGGGTCTACCGCCCGGAGACGCGCCAGCGCGCCGGCTTCGGGTACATGGCGCTGCGCGAGATCATCGGCCGTTTCGTCGAGGGGATCCTGAGCCTCATCACCGAGGTGATCTCCTTCGTCCTCTTCGTCTCGGGCAAGGAGCACAAGTCGCTGCACGACCACATCGCGGGGACGGTCGTGCTCTACGACCCCTCGAAGGTGTTCGACCGGCAGTAGTCGTCACTCGCCGGCCCGCACCATCCGGCGGTGGGCGATCCCGTCCTCGAGGAACTCCTCGCCCTCGGCGCGGAAACCGAAGCGCTCGTACCAGCCGACCAGCCGGCTCTGCGCGTCGAGCACCGTCCGGCGCGGCGCGGCGACCTCGAGTGCGCGCGCCATCAGGTGTGCGGCCAGGCCGCCACCGCGTGCGTCCGCGCGCGTGCAGACACGGCCGATCCGGGCGCTGCCGTCGGGATCGCCGAGCACGCGCAGGTATGACGTGGGTCCGTTCCCGTCCGCCGTCCAGATGTGCCAGGCAGAGGCCTCCACGTCGCGCCCGTCGAGCTCGCGGTAGGCGCAGTCCTGCTCCACGACGAACACGTCCACCCGCAACTGGGCCAGCGCGTAGAGCGTCGCGGGATCGAGCTCGGCGAACGGGTGGGCGTGGACGACGGGGTCGGACATGCCCGCAGCGTCGCACACGCGACAGGCGGCGCCAAGCAGGCTGTTCTAGTCGTCCGCCGGCTGCCCGTCGTCGGACAGTGCGGCCACGATCCGGTCGAGTGCGGCGAGATCCTCGGCGGGAAGTGCGAGGAGCACGGCGGGTGGCCGATTGAGGATCCTGTCGGCGCGGCGCGCCTGCGCGCGGCCGGCGGGAGTGACAGAGACCAGCTTCGCGCGGCCGTCCTCCGGATGCGGCGTCCGGACGACGAGTCCACGCTCGGCCAGGTCGTCGACCACCACCGTCGTGTACGGGGCGTCGCTGGTGAGGGCATCGGCGAGGTGACGCAGCGTCATCGGCTCCGCCGCCAGCCGGCGCAGGGCCTTGATCCGGATGAAGCCCATGCCGAGGGCGTCGCACACCTCGCGGCGGCGGTCGTTGCGCTCGAGCACGAGCGCGCGCAGGTTCCTCCAGACCCGCGCGGCGGCCGCGTCGTCGGCGCTCATCGGGCCGGCACCGGCGCGAGCCGAGTCTCCGCGAGGGGCGCCTCCGCGGCCAGTCGTTCGGCCGAGCGCGCTGCCGTGCCCCGTGCCCACCGGCCGGATGTGAGGAGCCCCAGCAGCAGGACGGCGAGGCCGGCGCCGGAGATGATCCACCAGGCAGGATGGCTGGCCGCGGCGAAGGCGCCCGGGCTGACACCGACCGCGCCGACACCGACCACCGCGCCGATGACGGCCACGCCCAGCGACTGGCCCACCTGCCGGCTGGTCGAGGCGACCGCTGCGGCGACCCCGGCCTGGGCCCGCGGCATACCCGACACGGCGGTGTTGGTGATCGGCGCGTTGACCATGCCGAAGCCGAGACCGAACACCGCGTAGGACGCGAGCACGCCAGACGAGGTCGGTGTGCGCCTGCAGCCCGGTGAGCATGAGCGCGCCGACCGCCATCGCCGTCCCTGCGACGGCCAGCGGCAGCCGCGGCCCGCGCGAGCCGACGATCGCACCGGACAGCGGCGCGCAGACCAGCGTCATCACGGCCATCGGAAGCACGCACAGACCCGCCTGGAGCGCGCTCAGCCCGCGGATGTCCTGCAGATACAGCGTGTTCAGGAACAGGAAGCCGGCGAAGGCGGCAGAACGCGCACACCGCGATGACGGTCGCCCCGGAGAACGGCGCGCTGGTGAAGAACCGGAGATCGAGCAACGGCTCGGCACGGCGCGGCTCGTAGATCGAGGATGGCCGACCAGGGCGAGCACCGCCAGCACGATCAGGGCATCGATCCGGACAGAGCCCCATCCCGCCTGCGGGCTCTCGATGATCGCGTAGGTGACGGCGGCGAGGAGGACCAGCACGAGGACCTGCCCGACCGGATCGATGCGGCGGGCCCGCGGCGCACGCGACTCAGGTACGAACAGGGCGGCCAGCACGAAGGCGAGCAGCCCGATCGGCACGTTGATCCAGAAGATCGCGCGCCATCCGATCGAGTCGACGAGAGACCCGCCCACGACCGGCCCCAGCGCGATGCTGATGCCGACGACGGCACCCCAGACCCCGATCGCCCGGGCCCGCTCCCGAGCATCGGTGAAGGTGTTGGTGATGATCGACATGGCGACCGGGTTCAACATCGATCCGCCGACCGCCTGGACCATGCGGAAGACGATCAGCCAGCTCAGGCTGGGTGCGAGGCTGCAGAGCAGCGAGCCGGCCACGAAAGTGATCAGTCCGGCCTGGAAGGTCCGCCGCCGGCCGAGGCGGTCGGCCGTGGATCCCGCGAGCATCAGCAGGCTGGCCAGGGCGAGCGTGTAGGCGTCGATCGTCCACTGCAGCCCGGACAGCGAGGCGTGCAGGTCGCTGCGGATCTACGGCAGCGCCACGTTCACGATCGTGTTGTCCATGCTCACGATCAGCAGGCTCATGCAGCAGATCGCGAGGACGAGCAGGCGGCGCCGGGGCGTCAGCTCCGCGCCCTCGGAAAGTCGTTGTGGTCCCATAATAGTTGTGACAGTACAACTGTTTGATCCACGCCGTGGCAGACTGGGGCCATGGCCCGAACGATTGCGACGAACACCACTGCCAGCCGCGCCGAACTCCTCGAGTTCGCCCGGCGCCGCCACCACATGATCGTGATCGCGACCCGGTCGGACGGGACGCCGCAGTCCTCGCCGGTCACCGGCGGGGTGGACACCGAGGGGCGCATCGTCATCGCGACGTACCCCGACCGCGCCAAGACGCGAAATCTGCGACGCACTCCGCGGTGCAGCGTGCTCATCCTGTCCGACTCGTTCGACGACGCCTGGGTCCAGGTGGACGGAACCGCCGAGGTCATCGACGTCCCGGACGCCGTCGAGCCGCTCGTCGACTACTTCCGCGCCATCTCCGGTGAGCACTCGGACTGGAACGAGTACCGGCAGGCGATGCTCGACCAGGGCAAGTCCCTGATCCGGGTCACCATCGAACGATGGGGACCCATCGCCACCGGCGGCTTCCCCGCCCACCTGGCCTGACGCCGGCGCGGGCCGAGCTAGGGCAGTTGCCAGTCGACGGCCGGGGCACCCCGCTCGACCAGCAGGGCGTTGGCCCGGCTGAACGGCTTGGAGCCGAAGAAGCCCCGAGATGCCGACAGGGGGCTCGGGTGGACCGACTCCAGGCACGGCGTCGCGCCGAGCAACGGTCGCAGGCCCTGCGCGTCCCGCCCCCAGAGGATCGCCACCAGCGGCTGGTCCCGCGCCACGAGCGCGCGGATCGCCTGGTCGGTGACGGCTTCCCATCCCTTGCCGCGGTGCGAGGCCGGCGCGCCCGGTGCCACGGTCAGGCACCTGTTGAGCAGCAGCACGCCACTGCGGGTCCACGGCGTGAGGTCCCCGTTGGACGGCGGAGGCAGTCCGAGGTCGCTGACGTACTCCGTGTAGATGTTGGCGAGGCTGCGCGGGACGGGGCGCACGTCGGGGGCGACCGAGAAGGACAGGCCGACCGGGTGACCCGGCGTCGGGTACGGGTCCTGTCCCACGATCAGCACCTGGACCTCCGCGAACGGCTGCGTGAACGCCCGCAGCACCTGCGCTCCCGCCGGCAGGTAGCGCCTCCCCGCGGCGAGCTCCTGCCGCAGGAAGTCCCCCATCGCGGCGATCCGGTCGGCGACCGGTTCGAGCGCCTCAGCCCATCCGGGGTCGAGCAGTTCGGGCAGCGGGCGGCGCGGTTCGGTCACGAATCGCTCGAACCCTTCCAGAGATTGATCCCCGCCTCGACGGCATGACGGTCGATCGAGCGCAGTTCCTGCGGGGTGAAGTCGAGGCGGGCGAGTGCGGCGACGTTGTCCTCCAGTTGCCCCACGCTCGACGCACCGATCACCAGGCTGGTCATCCGCGGGTCGCGCAGTGCCCACGCCAGCGCCATCTGCGCGAGCGACTGGCCGCGCTTCTTCGCCATGCGCGTCAGCGAGCGGATGTGGGTCAGCGAGTCCTCGGTGATCAGATCGGGAGCCAGCGACTTGCCCTGCGCCGCGCGCGAGTCGGCAGGGATGCCCTTCAGGTAACGGTCGGTCAGCATGCCCTGCGCCAGCGGGGAGAAGGCGATGCACCCGACGCCGAGCTCGCCGAGCGTGTCCTGCAGCCGACTCCTCGATCCAGCGGTTCAGCATCGAGTACGAGGGCTGGTGGATGAGCAGCGGCATGCCCAGCCCGCCGCCAGCATGGACGCCGCTTCCGCGCGTGCGCTCGGCGGAGTAGGAGGAGATGCCGACGTAGAGCGCCTTGCCCTGCGGACGGCGCTCGCGAGCGCGCCCACCGTCTCCTCGCAGCGGGGTGTCGGGATCGAAGCGGTGGCTGTAGAAGATGTCGACGTAGTCCAGGCCCATCCGCGCCAAGCGACTGGTCGAGACGAGGCCAGCAGGTACTTGCGCGAGCCGCCGTCGCCGTACGGGCCGGGCCACATGTCGTAGCCGGCCTTGGTGGAGATGATCAACTCGTCGCGGTAGGGCCGGAAGTCGCTGGCGAAGTGACCGCCGAAGTTGCGCTCGGCAGCGCCGTACGGCGGTCCGTAGTTGTTGGCCAGGTCGAAGTGGGTGATCCCCAGGTCGAACGCGCGGCGCAGGATGTCGCGCTGCACCTCCAGCGGCTTGTCGTCGCCGAAGTTGTGCCAGAGCCCGAGGCTGAGCGCGGGCAGCAGCAGACCGCTGCGGCCGGTGCGGCGGTAGGTCATGGACGAATAGCGGGAGTCGGCGGCGAGGTAGGTCATGCGGTCATCGTTGCAGGCGCGCCGTTGTGGGCGACACCCGGCAGCCGCCATGATCATCAACACTCGGGCGGCTCACATCCGAGCGCCGGGACGGGCGTCGAGATAGTGCCCCGGACCGGGTGGTGCACTTCATTGCGGAGGATGACCAGTGGTGGCTGAAGGCCGGGCCGAGTTGTTGGCCGATCTCGCGCGCGGCATGACCCGGGCGGCCGAGAGCGTGCCCGGCGCGTGGGACGGCTTCTCCGTCGTCGCCGAGATCACCGCGTTGGGTGTCAGGGTCACCGGCTTCCGCTACCTGACCGGCACGGCGGCGATGCCCATGCTCATGGACAGCGACGTCATCGACGCGATCGCTGCGCTCCGCTCCGCCAGCCCGGGACCACAGGGCGAACTGTTCGATGTGTACGTCGCCCGCCTGGATCGCGCGCGCGGCGGCGTGGTCGATCAGGCCTTCTCCTCCGGCACGGGCGCGGGCTACCGGGTCACCGCGGCCAACGTCTCCCGCATCGCCGAGCTGGTGCAGCCCGGCTCGCCGTTCCTGCCGCCGACGCCGACCACTTCCACTCCCCTCCCACTGCCCCTGCCCCTGCCCCTGCCCCCGAGCCGGACCAGCCGGAGGCGGTACAGCCTGAGCCCTCGCAGCCTGAGGCGGTACAGCCTGAGCCCGCGCAGCCGGAGGCGCCCGAACCGGAGGTCGCGCTGTCCGAGCAGCCGTCGCCGGAAGCGGCACAGCCCGAGTCCGCCCAGCCGGAGTTCGCGGAGTCCGAGCCCGAGCCGGCGCCGCCGGAGTTCGCACAGCCGGAATCAGTCCAGTCCGAGGCCGAGCAGCCCGAATCCGCGCAACCCGAATCCGAACCCGAGCAAGCCGAGGCGGCCGCCGCGGAAACCCCGTCCGAGGACGTATCCGACGACGCTGCCCGCGCGGCGGCGCTCGACGCGGTGACCCGCGACGTCCTCGACTGGCCGGAGCTGGCGGGCAGCGAGTGGACCACCTACTCCGCCGCGGTCGCGTTCGGCCCGGCGTCCTCCTCGACGATCGGCTTCCGCTACCTCTCCGACGGCTCCGGTGTACCGACCTTCGTCGGCGGCACGTTCCTCGTCGACCTGCGGCGGCTGCGCGGTCTGAGCGCCGACCCGTCCGGGGCGCTGCCGAACGCGGCGCTCGTGCGCGCTGTCGGCCACGCGGCGCCGGTGCAGGTGCGGTTCATCGCCGATCCCGCGGCCGCGGCCCAGATCACGTGGAGCGGTGTCGACACGGTCATCGCCGACAACCTCCGGGGCGCGCCCGCGCCGGTGAACGTCCCTTCGGTGGTCCTCCGGCCGGCGCCCGACCTGCTCGACGCGTCCGCCCTCGTGAGCCGCATCCGCGCGGACATCGCCGCGTCCCTGCGCGGCGTCGAGGGCTGGTACACCTTCGGCCTCGGCGTGGACGTCGCCCGCAACCGGGCCGCCGGGTTCCTCTACGACGTGCACGGCACCCCGCAGCAGTTCGTCCCTATCCTCTCGCCGCTGGACGACCTGGCCGAACTTCAGGCCCAGACCGGGCGTCCGGACGGCACGAAATGGGCCGGCGCGACGATCCAGGCCTGGGCCGCCAGTTCGGAGATCGTGCTGCAGTTCTACGACGACGCGGGCATCACCACCTTCCTCGGCCAGGGGCCCGACGCCGCCGGTGCGATGCTGCGCCCGGCCTCGGTCGCACCCGCCGCCGCGCCCGGCATGCCGTGGCCGCCCGAGGGTGGCTATCTGGATCGGAACGCCCTCCTGAGTGCGGTCGCGTCCGCCGTGGTGAGCGCACCGGCGCTCGCCGGCGGCGACTGGGACAGATTCGCCGTCGTGATCCGGATGGACGGCCCCCGCCCCGCCGCGAGCGCGCTCCGGTACTACGGCGAGGGCCCCGCCATCCCCACCGAGATCCCCGCGATCGGCCCGGTCGGCAAGCTCCGCCGCGCCACGCGCTCGCCCGACGGCGCGCTCTGGGACGTCTGCGTCCTGCGCGGCATGCGCACGACCGGCGAGGTACGGCCGGACTATCGCTACGGCGCCGCGGCCGACGACGTCCGGGTCGATGCGAGCACGATCCAGACCGTCGCCGACGCTCTGCGCCCGCACCAGTCCTAGGCCGATTCTGCCCCTGTGGCAGGCTCAGGCCATGGTTCTCGAGGTTGCACTGATCGACGTGAAGGACGGCAGCGCCGCTGAGTTCGAGGCGGCCTACCGCCAGGCCCGTGCCGTCCTGGCCGACACCGCCGGCGCGCTGTCGGTCCGGATGACCCACGGCATCGAGCGCCCCACCAGATTCGTCCTGCTCGTCGAGTGGGAGTCCGTGGAGGCGCACGACACCAACTTCCGGCAGACCGACCGCTTCACCCAGTGGCGCTCGCTCATCGGCCCGTACTTCGACGGCCCTCCGCTGGTGGAGCACTACGCCGACGTCGACTGAGCTCCCGGCCGCGGCGCGGAGCCGGCGCCTCGCCGCGCACACCGAGATCGCGGCGGCGCTGGCTGCGCTCGGCGACGACGACCTGGCCACGGTGATCGCGTCGGGCGCGCCGATCGGCAGCCCGCCGGACGGCGACACGACGATCGACGGCGCCGGGATCGGCGGCCGGGCCGCGACCGTGGAGATCGCCGGTGCGCCCGTCTTCGTCAAGCTGGTGCCGCTCACGGCCCTGGAGGACGACCCGGGCCGTGCCCCAGGCCGGATCGGGTCGACCGCCGACGTGTTCGGGCTGCCCGGGCGGTGCCACTACGGCATCGGCAGCCCCGGCTTCGGCGTCTGGCGTGAGGTCGCGGCGCACACGATCACGTCGGAATGGGTGCGCGAGGGGGCCGCGGAGCAGTTCCCGCTCCTGCACCACTGGCGGGTCCTGCCCCACACGGGCGGTGCGCTCCCCTCCGAGCTGCGCGACGTCGAGGGCGTCGCGATGCGCTGGGGCGCTCCCGGCATGCGCCGCCGGCTCGACGGGCTGGCCGGCGCGCGGGCCTGCGTGGCGCTGTTCCTCGAACACGTCCCGCACACGCTGGGGTCCTGGCTGCGGGCGCACCTCGCGGGCGACGGCGCTACTGCGGCAGCAGCCGCATTGTTCGTCGAGGACCAGCTGGCGCGGGGCGTCGAGTCGATGAACCGGCGCGGGCTGCTGCACTTCGACGCCCACTTCGACAACGTGCTCACCGACGGTGATCGGCTGTACTTCTCCGATTTCGGGCTGGCCGCGTCGGACACGTTCATCCGCACGGGCGAGGAGATCGACTTCCTCACCGCGCACTCCACCTACGACCGCACCTACACGACCACCTTCCTGTTCAACACGCTGGTGGCGGCTCTGTGGGATCTTCGCGGCCAGGAGCGGGACGCCTTCACCGTGGCGTGCGCGGCCGGGGCGCTGCCGCCGGGCACGCCGGCCACGATCGGCACGGTCCTGCGCCGGGGCGCCCCCGTCGCCGCGGTGATGAATCCCTTCTACCGGCTGCTGCAGCAGGATCCGGGCGGAACGGCGTACCCGGGGCACGCGCTCGCGGCCCTCGGCATCACCTGACCCCGTGGGCGACTGCTGCGGTCCAACGCGCAGGGTGCCGATCCGGATCAGCCGGCGGCCCGGGCCTCGACCAGGTTGCCGTCCGGATCGGTGACCATCGCCGTGATGTCCGCGGTGCGGTAGATCTGCCAGGGCCGCGGCGACTGCCGCCCGACCCCACCACCGGCCAGCGCCGCGGCGTAGAACGCGGCCACCCGGTCGCCGTCGGCGGCCCGGAATGCCACGTGGGCCGCGGTGGTGGGCGGATGACCCTGCGCGAGCCACAGCACCGGGCGATCGTCGGGACCGGCGTAGCCGACCGCCTCGACTCCTGCCTCGTCCTCGTCCTCGGGGTCGAGGTAGTCCACGACGCGGCGCACGCCGAGGGGTGCCAGGGCCGCGTCGTAGAACGCCTGGCTGCGGGCGAGGTCGGCGACGGTGACGGTGACGTGATCGAGCAGAATGAGGGGAGTCTGCGAGTGCGCTCCGCTCGCCACGTGACTTGTGCTGGTCATGTGACATGCCTACCGGACGGGACCCCATGACCGTGCACGTGCACCCCGAAGTCGCTGCCGCTCTCGCCGACGGGCGCCCGGTCGTCGCCCTGGAGAGCACCATCATCAGTCACGGTCTCCCCCGGCCGGACAACCTCCGGATCGCGCGCGAGATCGAGGCCGCGGTGCGCTCCGGTGGGGCGGTGCCGGCCACGGTCCCTCCCCGCCTGACAACCCCCTCGCCCGCGAGTTCGAGCAGACGGTCCGTGACGGCGGCGCCGTGCCTGCCACTCGCGATCGTCGACGGCGACGCCCATATCGGTCTCGACGACGACGCGCTCGACCGCATCGCCGACCGACCGGACGTCGTCAAGGCCAGTGTGCGCGACATCGCCACCGTCGCCGCCCGGGGCGGCGACGGCGCGACGACCGTCGCCTCGACCGCGCACCTCGCCGCGCTCGCCGGCATCACCGTCTTCGCCACCGGCGGCCTCGGCGGGGTCCACCGGGCGCCCGCGAGACCGTGGGACGAGTCGGCCGACCTCGACGACGCTGTCGCGTACCCCCGTGCTCGTGGTCTGCGCCGGCGTGAAGTCGATCCTCGACGTGCGCGGCCACCCTGGAGCGGCTGGAGACGCTCAACGTCGCGCGTGCTCGGCTACCGCACCGACGCGTTCCCCGGGTTCTACCTCGCCGACTCCGGCCACGGCGTCGGCTGGCGGGTCGACTCGCCCGGCGAGGTGGCGGCCGTGATGGCCGCGCGCGCTCGCGTGGGCACCGACGGGCTACGGCATGCTGCTGGCCAACCCGATCGTGCCGGCCGACGAGCTCGACCCGCGCTGCACGATCGCGCTCGCTCGACGGCCTGCGGCCGCCGCGGCAGCGCGGCGTGCACGGCAAGGACGTCACGCCGTTCCTGCTCGACTTCTTCCACCGCGAGACCGACGGCGCCTCCCTACCGCCAACGTCGCCCTGGTGCTGTGCAACGCCCGGCTCGCCGCCGAGGTCGCGGCGGCGTACGCCGCCTGGGCGGCGCCGGCGACTGTCGGAGCCGACGTCGTCTGCCTGGGCGACCTGATGACCGACGTCGTCGCCGCCCTCTCCGGTCCGCTGGCCCATGCTCCGACACCCACGGCCGGATCTCGCTGCGCCAGGGCGGCTCGGCGGCGAACACCGCCTGCTGGCTGGCGGAGGCCGGTGTGTCGGCCGCCTTCGTCGGAGCGGTGGGCGACGACGCCGCCGGGGCCACCGCCCGGCGGGAGCTGCGGAGGGCGCGCGTGGCCGATCACGTCAGCGTTGTCCCGGGGATGGCCACCGGTGCCTGCATCGTCCTGGTGGAGGCGGGCGGGGAGCGCACGATGATCCCCGATGCGGGGGCGAACGGCGCGCTGGACGCCCTCCAGCTGCCCGTCCGTGAGATCCGTGACGCGCGGCACCTGCACGTCTCCGGGTACGCGCTGTTCAACCCGGGAGCTCGTGCAGCCGCCCTCGCCGCCCTGGAGCTCGCGGCCACGTCGGGCATCGGGATCTCGGTGGACGCGGCGTCGGCGGCCCCACTGGCCGCGATCGGCCCGGACCGGTTCGCGTCCTGGCTGCCCCCGTCCACCGTGCTCTTCGCGAACCTGGACGAGGCCCGGGTACTGGCGGGGCGGTCGACGCCCACCGAGTGCGCCGACGTCCTCACGGGGATGGCGGCCGAGATCGTCGTCAAGTGCAGCGACGGCGCTGCGATCTGGGCGAGCGGGCGCGAGCGGGCAAGCCTGGCCCCGGAGCCGGTCGAGGTGGTGGACAGCACCGGCGCCGGAGACGCGTTCGCGGCGGGCTTCCTGGCGGCCCGGCTCGCCGGCGCGCAGCCCGGCGCCTGTCTCGCACGCGCCCACACGCTGGCCGCCCGCGCGCTGAACCGGCTCGGCGCCCGCCCCTGAGCGTCACTGGGCACTTCCTCGGGGCACGGTCGCGCCCCCACTCGAGGCGGCGCTGCCGGCCGGTCAGGACACGCCGGCGGCGTCCATCCCACGCAGTTCCTTCTTGAGCTCGGAGATCTCGTCGCGGAGACGGGCGGCCACCTCGAACTGCAACTCGCGAGCGGCGGCGAGCATCTGGTCGTTCAGCGACTGGATGAGATCGGCCAGCGCCGCGCGGGGCATCGACTCGACATCGAGCTTGCCGTCGGCGTGAGCACCGACACCCACCACTCCGACACCGCGGCCACCCTTGCCCGGGACCGGCGACTTGCCACGCGACTGGGATCGGCCGGAGCCGCCGACCGGGGTGGCGAGCAGCGCCTCGGTGTCCTCGGCCTCGCGCACCAGCGTGTCGGTGATGTCGGCGATCCGCTTGCGCAGCGGAGTCGGGTCGATGCCGTGCTCGGTGTTGTAGGCGATCTGACGATCCCGGCGCCGGTTGGTCTCGTCGATCGCCTTCTCCATGGACGGCGTGATCGTGTCGGCGTACATGTGCACCTGGCCGGAGACGTTGCGGGCGGCGCGGCCGATGGTCTGGATCAACGAGGTCCCGCTGCGCAGGAAGCCCTCCTTGTCCGCGTCGAGGATCGAGACCAGCGACACCTCCGGCAGGTCGAGCCCCTCCCGCAGCAGGTTGATGCCGACGAGGACGTCGAACTCCCCCATCCGCAGTTCCCGCAGCAGCTCGATACGCCGCAGCGTGTCGACCTCTGAGTGGAGATACCGGACCCGGACGCCGAGTTCGAGCAGGTAGTCGGTGAGGTCCTCGGACATCTTCTTCGTCAGCGTGGTGACGAGGACCCGCTCGTTGCGCTCGGCCCTGATCCGGATCTCGTGGACCAGGTCGTCGATCTGCCCCTTGGTCGACTTGACGATGATCTCGGGGTCGATCAGCCCGGTCGGGCGGATGACCTGCTCGACCACGTCGTTCTTGACCCGCCCGAGTTCGTACTGGCCCGGTGTCGCCGAGAGGTAGACCGTCTGGCCGATGCGCTCGGTGAACTCCTCGAACTTCAGCGGCCGGTTGTCCATCGCGCTGGGCAGCCGGAACCCGTGGTCGACCAGCGTTCGCTTGCGGGACATGTCGCCCTCGTACATGCCACCGGTCTGGGGAACGGTCACGTGCGACTCGTCGATGACGAGCAGGAAGTCCTCCGGGAAGTAGTCGATCAGGCAGTTCGGGGCACTGCCGCGCTCGCGCCCGTCGATGTGCAGCGAGTAGTTCTCGATGCCCGAACAGAAGCCGACCTGGCGCATCATCTCGATGTCGTAGGTGGTGCGCATCCGCAGGCGCTGGGCTTCGAGGAGCTTGTTCTGCTGCTCGAGCTCAGCCAGCCGCTCGGCCAGCTCGAGCTCGATGCCGGCGATCGCGCGTTCCATCCGCTCCGGTCCGGCGGCGTAGTGGGTCGCCGGGAAGACGAACACCTCGTCGACGTCGCGCACGACCTCGCCGGTGAGCGGGTGCAGGTAGTACAGCTTCTCGATCTCGTCGCCGAACATCTCGACCCGGATCGCGAGCTCCTCGTAGACGGGGAAGATCTCGACGGTGTCGCCGCGGGCGCGGAACGTGCCGCGGGTGAAGGACAGGTCGTTGCGCGAGTACTGCACCCCGACCAGATGCCGCAGGATGCTGTCGCGGTTGATCTCCTGCCCGACCTTCAACCGCACCACGCGGTCGACGTACTCCTGGGGCGTGCCGAGGCCGTAGATGCACGACACGGTGGCCACGACGATCACGTCCCGGCGGGTGAGCAGGGACATCGTCGCCGAGTGCCGCAGCCGTTCCACCTCCTCGTTGACCGAGGAGTCCTTCTCGATGTAGGTGTCCGTCTGCGGGACGTAGGCCTCGGGCTGGTAGTAGTCGTAGTAGCTGACGAAGTACTCAACCGCGTTGTGCGGGAGCATCTCGCGCAGCTCGTTGGCGAGCTGGGCGGCAAGTGTCTTGTTCGGCGCCATGATCAGCGTCGGGCGCTGCAGCCGCTCGATGAGCCACGCGGTCGTCGCCGACTTGCCGGTACCGGTGGCACCCAGCAGCACCGAGTCCCGCTCACCGTTGCGGACGCGTTTCTCCAACGCGTCGATGGCCGCCGGCTGGTCACCGGACGGCTCGAAGTCCGACACCACCTTGAAGGTGCCCGAGCTCGGGACGAAGTCACTCTTCACGCGCATGCCTCTACGGTACGGAGCCCCTCTGACAAAAGCGCTCGGCCATCGGCGAACACCGTCAGGTGAAGAGGAACCGCCAGCTGCCGGTGCCCACGCTGACGGTCACAGCCGTGATCGTCAGCGCCACCGTGGCCCCGAGGAATGCCCAGTCACGGCCGCGCAGGACCGACTCGCGCGCGAAGGTGCGTTCCCGCGTCACCCCGAAGCCCCGCGCGTCCATCGCCGCGGCGAGCCGTACTCCGCGCCGGATCGCCTGGACGAGCAGTCCGAAGAGCAGCCCGACGCCCAGCCGCACCCAGTTGACCGGATTCCACCCCGCGCTGATGCCCCTGGCCCGCCGTGCCCGGCGCATCGACGCCAGTTCGGTGGCCAGCAGGGGGATCAACCGGAACGCGGCGAGCACGCCGTAGGCGAAGCGCGGCGACACGTGCCACTTCTGCACCAGGCCGTCGGCCAGATCCACCGGCTCGGTCGACAGCACCAGCAGCAGCCCCGGCAGTCCGAGCGCGAGCAGGCGCACCGACACGGGCACCAGCCCGTCGACGGACCCGCTGACCACCCAGTTGGCGAACCAGATGCCGCCGAGGCCCACCAGGACGGGCCAGGCCCGCAGGAGCAGCCGCGGACCGAGACCCAGCAGAGGCAGTGCCACGACCTCGGCGCCCGCGATGATCCCGCTCGTCACGAGATCCTGGCCGAGCATCAGCGGGACCGTCAGGACGAGCAGCGCACCGACCTTGACGACCGGGTTCAGCCGCCCCGCGAGGGTGGAGGTGTCGGGGGTGAACAGGATCAGGCTCACGCCGGGCTCCCCGTGAGCGAGCCGGCCGACATCGACAGCACCTGGTCGGCCAACCGGCCCACGAACTCCGCGTCGTGACTGACCACGAACAGGCAGCCCCCCTCCGCGCGGACGTCGCCCAGGAGTGCCAGCAGCTCCTCCCAGGTGCGGGCGTCCTGGCCGAACGTGGGCTCGTCCAGGATCACGACCGGCGCGGCGGCGGACAGGGCGGTCGCCACGGAGAGACGACGCTTCTGCCCGCCCGAGAGCGTGAACGGGTTGGCCTCGGCCAGCGCGCCCAGCTGGAGTCGTTCGAGCAGCTCGTCCGCGCGGGCCGCGGCGCGCACCGCGGGCCAGCCGAGCCGGCGCGGGGCGACGAGCAGCTCCTCGCGGGCCGTACGAGCCAGGAACTGGTGCTCGGGATCCTGGAACACCGTCCCGATCAGGCGCGCCAGTGACGCAGCGCGCCGCCGGTGCAGCGCGACGCCCGGGAGATCGCTCCCGCGGACCGTGCCCGTGGTCGGCGCGGCCAGGCCCGCCAGCAGCAGCGCGAGGCTCGACTTGCCCGACCCGTTGGGGCCGACGACCGCAGTGGCCTGGGCGGCGTGCAGGGACAGGGTCACCGGAGCCACCGCGTCGACGTCGGCACGCCGGTAGCGCAGCCCCGCCTCGTCGGCGCGCACCAGCTCCGCGCCTGCCGGCCTCCGGGGTGGCGCCATGGCGGAGCTGCGCCCGGGCAGCCAGACACCCGCGCGCCGCAGCGCCGCCGCGTGCGCGCCGAACACCGCGTCCGGTGACCCGTCGGCCAGGAGACCACCGGAGGCGGCCAGCACGATCACCCGGTCGATCAGCGGCAGCCACTCCTCCACGCGGTGCTCGACGAGGATCAACGTCGCGCCCGTCGCCTGCAGCGCGCGTGACACGGCCGAGCGGACCACCCGCGCCCCGGCCGGGTCGAGGTTGGCCGTCGGCTCGTCGAGCAGCAGCAGGCCCGGGCGGTTGGCGAGCACCCCGGCCAGCGCGAGGCGTTGCTTCTCCCCGCCGGACAAGGCCGCGGTGGAGCGCGCCCGGCCGTAGCCGAAGCCGACCACGTCGAGCGAGTCGTCCACCCGGCGCCAGATCTCCTCGCGCGGCACGCCGTAGTTCTCGGGCCCGAAGGCGACGTCATCGCCCGCCCGCCCCATGACCAGCTGTGTCTCCGGGTCCTGCAGCACCATCCCGCTTCGGTGGCGGGCCGTGTGCGAAGCCATGCCGTCGACGAGCAGTTCGCCGGCCGACTCGCCGCTGTCCTGCGTCTGCAGCAGGCCCGCGACTCCGGCGACGAGGGTCGACTTGCCCGACCCCGACGCGCCCAGCAGCAGCACCCGTTCGCCGGCGTCGATCCGGAGATCCAGGTCCGCGACCGCCCAGGCCCGCCGGCCGGCATGGCGCCACCCCCACCCCCGCGCCGTGACCGACGCGGGAGTGATCATGGGCGCGCTCACACGAGGGTCTGTTCACGCCCCGAGGCGAAGGGCGCGAGCACTCCCGTCCGGGCCAGGCCGCGGACGAGCAGCCACGACAGGGCCCCGGCGATGACGATCCCGCCCAGCACCGCGGCGGCGACGTAGCCGAGCTGGTAGTTGGCCGACCAGCCGACGTAGTACCTGTAGATCCACAGGTCCAGGACGGCCATCGCCAGCCCCGCGAGGGCGCCGCTGAGGACGGCGGCCGGAAGCTTCCAGACCCGATAGGCGAACAGCAGGAACCCCAGCTCGGCGCCGAGCCCCTCGATCAGGCCGTAGACGATGATCGACGTCCCGCTCCACTGGACGCTCACGAGCGCCTCGAACAGCGCGGCGATCAGCTCCGCGAGCAGGGCAGCGCCCGGCCGGCGGATGATCAGACCACCGAGCGGGCCGGCCATGACGAACAGCGCGTACGGGAACGCGGCCAGCGGCGGGAAGGCGCTGAAGACCGACGAGGCCGGGAAATATCCCCACGCCCAGAAGATCACGCCGAAGACGGCGGCGACGACGGCGAGCACGACGATGTCGACGGTCCGCCAACGGTAGACGGGAGCGGTGGTGCCCTCGCGGCCGGCGAGGGCGGGGCGTTGGAACACGGTTCGGTAGGACATTGTGGACCTTCCGTTCGACGAGGTACGGCGAACGGGGCCATCGAGCCGTGGCCCGATGTGAGCTCGACTTCCTTCGCCGGCATGACCCGGATCAGGTTCGAGGGTCTGCAGTTGCCTGCACTCTCAGCGCCGGAGCGCTCCCCTGTCGTTGTGGACGTTGCGATGATAGCCCCGCGACCGACGCAGCGGTGTGATCCTCCCGGCACAGTGCGGCACTCCCCCCGATAACAGGCCGTAACTCCCTTCTGGCAGGGTTGCGCAGATGCAGGTATGGCCTGGCACCGCCTATCCCCTCGGCGCCACCTACGACGGGTCCGGGACGAATTTCGCCCTGTTCTCGGAGGTGGCCCAGCGGGTGGAGCTGTGTCTGTTCGACGTCGACGGCACCGAGACCAGGATCGACCTCCCCGAGGTGGACGGTTTCGTCTGGCACGCCTTCCTTCCCAGCGTCGAGCCGGGCCAGCGCTACGGCTTCCGCGTCCACGGTCCGAACGACCCCGCCCTGGGCCAGCGGTGCAATCCGAACAAGCTGCTGCTCGATCCCTACGCGAAGGCGGTCGACGGCCTGATCGAGTGGCACCCGTCCCTGTTCGGCTACCAGTTCGACGACCCGACCGCCGTGAACGACGACGACTCGGCCCCCTACATGACCAAGTCGGTGGTCATCAGCCCGTTCTTCGACTGGGGCAACGACCGTCAGCCCCGCCGGCAGTACGCCGATTCGGTCATCTACGAGGCGCACGTCAAGGGCCTGACCATCTCCCACCCCGGCATCCCCGAGGAGATCCGGGGGACCTACGCGGCGATCGCGCACCCGGTGATGATCAAGCACCTCCAGTCCCTCGGGGTGACGGCGATCGAGCTCATGCCGGTCCACCACTTCGTCAACGACTCGACGCTCCAGGACCTGGGACTGGCCAACTACTGGGGCTACAACACCATCAGCTTCCTGGCGCCGGACCCGAAGTACGCCGCGGCGCGCAACCCGGGAGGCCAGGTCCAGGAGTTCAAGGCGATGGTCCGCGGGCTGCACGAGGCGGGGATCGAGGTGATCCTCGACGTCGTCTACAACCACACGGCCGAGGGCAACCACATGGGCCCGACGATCTGCTTCCGCGGCATCGACAACGCCGCCTACTACCGCCTGGTCGAGGGTGACCTCCAGCACTACACCGACTACACCGGCACCGGGAACACCCTCAACGTGCGCCAGCCGCACTCGCTGCAGCTGATCATGGACTCGCTGCGCTACTGGGTCACCGAGATGCACGTCGACGGCTTCCGCTTCGACCTCGCGGCGACACTCGCCCGGGAGTTCTACGACGTGGACCGGTTGAGCAGCTTCTTCGAGCTCGTCCAGCAGGATCCGGTCGTGAGCCAGGTGAAGCTGATCGCCGAGCCGTGGGACGTCGGCCCGGGTGGCTACCAGGTCGGCAACTTCCCGCCGCAGTGGACCGAGTGGAACGGCAAGTACCGCGACACCGTCCGCGACTTCTGGCGTGGCGAGCCGGCGACGCTCGGCGAGTTCGCCTCCCGGCTGACCGGCTCGGCGGACCTCTACGCCCATTCCGGGCGCCGGCCGGTCGCGAGCATCAACTTCGTGACCTGTCACGACGGCTTCACCCTGCTGGACCTGGTGTCCTACAACGAGAAGCACAACGAGGCCAACGGCGAGGGCAACAAGGACGGCGAGAGTCACAACCGGTCCTGGAACTGCGGCGTCGAGGGACCGACCGAGGACCCGGACATCGTCGCTTTGCGCGCCCAGCAGCGCCGTAACTTCCTCACCACCATCCTGTTGAGCCAGGGCGTGCCGATGATCTGCCACGGCGACGAGCTGGGGCGCACGCAGCGCGGCAACAACAACGGGTACTGCCAGGACAACGAGGTGACCTGGATCGACTGGACCTCCACCGACACCGAGCTGTTGGCGTTCACCTCCCGGGTGGCGGCGATCCGCAAGGAGCATCCGGTGTTCCGCCGCCGCCGCTTCTTCGACGGCCGGCCCGTCCGGCGCCGCGGCGCCAACTCCCTGCCCGACATCGCCTGGTTCCGCCCTGACGGCACCGAGATGAGCGAGGAGGACTGGGGCTCGGGGTTCGGGCGCGCCGTATCCGTCTACCTCAACGGCCACGGCATTCCCGACCGGGACTCCCGCGGGGAGCGGGTCGACGACGACAGTTTCCTCATCTGTTTCAGCGCCCATCACGAGCAGATCGACTTCGAGCTGCCGTCCGTGGGCTACGGCGGAGGGTGGCGCGTCGTGCTCGACACCGCCGACGTCTCGGTGGGTCTGAGCGACTCCGGACCGGCCGGCGCGTCGGTACCGGTCGGGCCACGTGCCATTGTGGTACTGCAGCGGGTCGCAGTCGCGACGCTGCCGCCCACACCCACAGTCAAGGCACCTGCGAAAAAGACGCCGGCGCGCAGATCGACGCGGACGACCCGCGCCTGAGCGAGGAGCACCACCGGCATGAGCACTGTCCCCACGTCCACCTACCGATTCCAGATCACGGCATCGTTCGATCTCGGGCATGCCGCGCGCACGCTCGGCTACCTGCGGGACCTCGGCTCCGGCGCCGTCTACCTGTCGCCGGTCCTGCAGTCCACCGCGGGCTCCGACCACGGCTACGACGTCGTCGACCACTCCCGCATCGACGTCTCCCGCGGTGGTTCCGAGGGCTTGGACCGAGTCACCGAGGTGGCCCTGCAGGCGGGCCTGGGCGTCGTGGTGGACCTCGTCCCGAACCATGCCGGCGTCGCCGACGCCGCACAGAACCCGACCTGGTGGGACCTGCTCGAGCACGGCCAGGACTCCCGGTACCGCGACTGGTACGACGTCGAGTGGTCCCGGGCACCGATCCAGCTGCCGGTCCTGGGCGACGACGCCGACCTGACCACCGAGCTGGCCGTCGTGCCGAGCGAGCGGACGGCGTCCGGGTTCGAGCTGCACTACTACGAGCACGCCTTCCCCGTCGCCCCCGGCACGGGACCGCGCGAGGGTGACTCCGCGCAGGATGTCCACCTGCGCCAGAACTACCGCCTGGTCGGCTACCGCGCCGCCGACGAGGACCAGAACTACCGCCGGTTCTTCGCCGTGACCGAGCTCGCCGGCCTGCGCGTGGAGGACCCCGGCGTCTTCGACGCCACACACCGGGTGCTGCTCGACTTCGTGGAGTCCGGCGACGTGACGGGTCTGCGAATCGACCATCCGGACGGCCTGGTCGATCCGGGCGGCTACCTCGACCGGCTGCGCGAGGCGGCCCCCGACGCGTGGATCACCGTCGAGAAGATCCTCGAACCCGGCGAGCGCATGCCGGAGCAGTGGCCGGTGGAGGGGACGACCGGGTACGACGCGCTCACCGAGATCGCCAACGTGCTCACCGACCCGTCGGGCGAGGGCGCGATGACCGACGTGTACCGCGAGCTCACCGGCGACGAGCGGACCTTCGCCGACCACGTCGCGGACGGCAAGCGCCGCGTCGCCACGACGATCCTGCACGCGGAGATCAACCGGCTGGCCCGCCTCACCCCCGGCATCGACGGTGTCCACGAGGCTCTGGCGGAGCTCGCCGTGGCCTTCCCCGTCTACCGGTCCTACCTGCCCCTCGGCGGTGAGTACCTGGACGAGGCGATCGCGCTCGCGCTCTCCCGTCGGCCGGAGATCGCTACCGCGCTCAGCGCGCTGGAGCCGCGGCTGCGAGACCCCGAGGACGAGCTGGCGCTGCGGTTCCAGCAGGTCACCGGCGCGATCATGGCCAAGGGCGTGGAGGACACGGCGTACTACAGATACAACCGTGCCTTGTGGCTCAACGAGGTGGGCGGTGACCCCGCGCAGTTCGGCTCGGAACTCTCCGTCTTCCATGCCGATCAGATCCGGCGCCAGGAGCAGCAGGGTCAGAGCATGGTCACGACCTCGACCCATGACACCAAGCGGGGCGAGGACGTCCGGGCCCGTCTCATGGTGCTCGCGGAGCTCCCGGGCGAGTGGCGCACCGCGGCCGGCGCGCTGCAGGACCTCTGCCCGGTGCCCAATCCCGCGTTCGGGCTGCTGCTGTGGCAGACCTTCGTCGGCGCCGGATTCATCGACCGCGAGCGGATGCAGGCCTACGCCGAGAAAGCCATGCGGGAGGCCGCGGACGGCACCGACTGGCGCGATCCCGACGCCGCCTTCGAGGGTGCCGTGCACCGTGCGGTGGACGCCGGCTACGACGACCCCGCCGTGCACGAGGTGCTCGCCGGGCTGGTCGAGCGGGTCACCGAGCCCGGATGGTCGAACTCGCTGTCGCAGAAGTTGATCGCGCTGACCATGCCCGGCATCCCCGACGTCTACCAGGGCACCGAAATGTGGGACGACAGCCTCGTCGACCCGGACAACCGCAGGGCGGTCGACTTCGCCGCCCACCGCGCGCTCCTGAGCGACCTCGACGAGGCCGACACCGCCCCCGCGGTGGACGCGTCCGGGCTGGCCAAGCTCTGGCTGGTCTCGCGCGCGCTTCGAGCCCGCCGCGCTCAGGCGTCGTCGTTCGTCTCCTACACCCCGCTCAGCGCCCGCGGGCCGGCCGCCGATCACCTGGTCGCCTTCGACCGCGGCGGCGCGATCACCCTCGCCACCCGCCTCCCGGTCGGGCTGCGCGGGGCCGGCGGCTGGGCCGACACCGCGCTGGACCTGCCCGACGGCAGGTACGTCGACGCGCTGTCCGGCACGTCTGTCACGGGCACGGCGGCCGTCGCCGACCTGCTCGCCACCTACCCGGTTGCCCTCCTGCTGCGCGCGGAGTGAGGACCCGTCGCGAGCACGAATGACCCCCGCCTGCGGGGAGGATCGTGCTCCCGTTCCGGACGGCTCGGGAGCCGGCCTCAGTAGGGCGGCTGGAGGCGCGCCTTGAGGGCCGGCACGTCGAGGGAGGTCTCGGGGTACTTGGGATCCAGGTCCTCCAGCACCTCGCGCAGCAGGGCGCTGATCGCCCAGTTGCGGTACCACTTGCGGTCGGAGGGGATGACGTACCACGGCGCAGCCTCGGTCGAGGTGTGCTCCAGCGCGTCGGAGTAGTAAGCCTGGTACTCGGGCCACTTGGCGCGCTCGTCGATGTCGGTCTCGTGGAACTTCCAGTGCTTGTGCGGATCGTCCAGACGCTCCAGCAGCCGCTCCCGCTGGGTCTGGTAGGAGATGTTGAGGAAGCACTTCACGATCGTGGTGCCGTCCGCGACGAGCCCCGCCTCGAAGGCGTTGATCTCGTCGTAGCGGCGGAAGCGCTCGGCGTCGTCGATGGTGTGGTGCACGGCGACGACCAGCACGTCCTCGTAGTGGGAGCGGTCGAACACGCCGACGATGCCGGCGGGCGGGAGCTTCTTGCGGATCCGCCACAGGAAGTGATGGGCCAGCTCCTCCGGCGTCGGGCGCTTGAACGAGGCGATGGAGCAACCCTCGGGGCCGAGCTGGCCGACCACGTGGGAGATCACACCGCCCTTCCCCGAGGTGTCCATGCCCTGCAGGACGAGCAGGATCCGGCGCCGGCTTCCGTCGGCACCCTCGGCGTACAGCCGCTCCTGCAGCGAGGCGATCGCCGGCCCGGAGTCCCGCTGGAGCTTCGCGAGGGTCTTGGCCTTGCCGCCGGGGGCGAGGGGTGTCGAGTCCGGGTCGTAGCCGGCGAGATTGACCACACCGGGGCGGACACGCAGCGCGTCGCGGATCGAGGAAGGATTCTTGGCCATGGGACGTAGCTTAGGTCCGGACGCCGCGGGCGCCGGACCCGGACCGTGGCGCGCCGACACCCCGCGGCAATGGCAGGCTAGGACCCATGGCGATCATTGTGCGAGCGACTCCGTGACGGTTCTGCGCGTGTGGGCGCCGCTGGCGGAACGGATGCGGGCTCGCACCGTCCTCCCGGGGCACCGCCCCGTCACCTTCGAGCTCACTCCCGGCGCCGGCGGCTGGTGGTCCGGCGAGGCCGGCGATCTCGAACCCGGCACGTCCTACGGCTTCCTCATCGACGACGGGGAGACGGTCCTGCCCGACCCCAGGTCGCGCCGGCAGCCGGACGGGGTCCACGGGATGTCGCGGCTCTACGACCACCTGGACTACCGGTGGGAGGACACCCACTGGACGGGGCGCGACCTGCCCGGCGCGGTGTTCTACGAGCTGCACATCGGCACCTTCACTCCGGACGGCACGTTCGACGCCGCGATCGAGCGGCTGGACCACCTCGTCGACCTCGGCATCACGCATGTCGAGGTCCTGCCGGTGAACGGGGTGAACGGGGTCTGGAACTGGGGCTACGACGGCGTCGCCTGGTACGCCGTGCACGAGCCGTACGGCGGCCCGGACGGCTTGAAGCGCTTCGTCGACGCCTGCCACGCCCGCGATCTGGCCGTGATCCTCGACGTGGTCTACAACCACTTCGGCCCGAGCGGGAACTACCTCCCCCTGTTCGGCCCCTACCTCAAGCCGGGCCGCAACACCTGGGGCGACCTGGTCAACCTCGACGCCGAGGGCAGCGCCGAGGTGCGCCGTTACATCCTCGACAACGTCATCATGTGGCTGGAGCGACTTCCACGTCGACGGGCTGCGCCTGGACGCCGTGCACGCCCTCCAGGACGAGTCGCCGCAGCACATCCTCGCGGAGATGTCGGCGGAGGTGGAGGCCCTGTGCGCGCACGAGCGCCGGCCACTGCTGCTCATCGCCGAGTCCGACCTCAACGACGACATCATGATGTCGGACCGGTCCTCGGGCGGATACGGCCTGGACGGCGCAGTGGGACGACGACGTCCACCACCAGCTGCACGCCCTGCTCACCGGCGAGCGCCAGGGCTACTACGTCGACTTCGGCACGATGGCGGGCCTGGCCAAGGTGCTCACGTCGGCGTTCTTCCACGACGGCACGTTCTCGGAGTTCCGCGGGCAGCCGCACGGCAAGCCCGTCGACCGGTCGGCGGTGCCCGGATACCGCTTTGTCGTGTGCCTGCAGAACCACGACCAGATCGGCAACCGGGCGACCGGCGACCGGCTGAGCCAGATCGCCACCACCGGCCGGGCGCGGGTCGGCGCGCTGATCCTGCTCACCTCGCCGTTCACGCCGATGCTGTTCATGGGCGAGGAGTGGGGCGCGAGCACCCCGTGGCAGTTCTTCACCTCGCACCCCGAGCAGGAGCTGGCCGAGGCCACGGCGCACGGCCGGATCCAGGAGTTCGCCTCGCACGGCTGGCCCGAGGGCGACGTGCCGAACCCGCAGGACCCGGACACGTTCGCCAGGTCGGTGCTGGACTGGTACGAGCTCGCCGACCCCGAGCACGCGCGCTCGCTGCGCCTCTACATCGCGCTCATCGCGCTGCGCCGGCGGACTCAGCGCCCTCACCGACCCCCGGCTGGACCGGATCGAGGTGGCCTACGACGAGGAGGCCGGCTGGTTGCGCATCCACCGCGGCGACTACCGCGTGCTGGTCAACCTGAGCGATCTCCCAGCTGGCGGTGCCGGTCGATCTGCCGGTCTACGACATCGTGCTCGCCACCGAACGCGGGTTCAGCTTCGGCCCGGACGGCGTCACCCTGGCAGCGGAGTCGGGCGCGGTCGCCCGGGTGGTCGTCCCGGAGTTGATCGCGCCGGAGGCGGTCGTGCCGGAGACCGCATAGCGGCTGGCTGCGTCAGCTCGAGTCGCCCAGGCGGGTGAGGGCGACGACGCGGGACACCGCGCGCAGGTACTTCTTGCGGTAGCCCCCGGCCAGCATCTCGTCCGGGAAGAGCTCGGTGAACGGCACACCCGACGCGAGCACCGGGATCTGGCGGTCGTAGAGCCGGTCGATCAGCACGACGAGCCGCAGCGCGGTCGCCTGATCGGGCAGCCGGCGCGACGCCGAGCAGGCCGACCAGCGGCACGCCGTCCACCAGGGCGCCGTACCGGCGAGGGGTGCAGCGAGTCCAGGTGGGCGGCAGAGCGCGCCGAAGTCGTCCAGCGTCGCCCGCGTCGACGTCCCGGGCCGCCGCTCGACCTCGTCCGTCGGTGAGCGGGCGGCGGCGCCGGCAGGCCGCGGTGGCGGTAGTCCGGCCCGTCGACGCGGACGGAGGTGAAACGGGCGGCCAGACCCTGGATCTCGCGCAGGAAGTCCTCGGCGGCGAAGCGCCCCTCGCCGAGCGCTTCCGGCAGCGTGTTGCGACGTCGCCGCCAGCGCCACGCCGCGTTCGCTCAGGCGAGCGTGAGCAGGGTCGACGACCAGGACGGTGTCGCCGGGATCGTCGAGCTCGAACTCGTCGATGGCCAGCAGCCGCATCGGGCTCAGCGCCTCCACGGTGTTGGCGAAACCGAGCGCGCCCGCCAGCTGGGTCAGTTCGACGAACGTGGCATAGGCCTTCGGCTCGGGCGACCGCGTGCCAGAGCGAGGCCAGCAGGTGCGTCTTGCCGACCCCGAAGCCGCCGTCGAGGTACACACCGCCCGGACCGGTGGGCGCGGGGTTCCGGCGCAGGAGCGACTTACGGGGCGCCGGCGCGAAGATGCGCTCGGCGAAGGACTGCAGCGCCGCCAACGCCGCTGCCTGCGTCGGCTCGCCGGCGTCGGGCCGGTAGGTGTCGAAACGGACGTCCTGGAACAGCGGTGGGGGCACCAGTTCGGCGACGAGCGAGGCGCGCGAGACGACCGGAGTGCGGTCGACGAGGCGGCTGGGCATGTCCGGCGAGCTTACCCAAGCGCGTCGTGCTGGAATGGCAGGCATGCGCGTCCTGCTGCCCGAACCCGCGGCAACCGTCGATCTGCACGCCTTCTACGGCACCGACTGGCTCGAGACGGGCGGGGTCCGCGCCAACTTCGTCTCCAGCGTGGACGGCGCGGTGTCCGTCGACGGTCTCTCGCGCGGCCTGCAGACCCCCGGCGACAACGCGGTGTTCGCCGCGCTCCGCGACCTGGCCGACGTCGTGCTCGTCGCCGCCGGGACGGCGCGCGCGGAGGGGTACTCGGCACAGGCCCCGGGCGGGCGCCGGGGCGAAATGCGGGCCCGGCTGGGTCTGGCTGCGGCTCTGCCCATCGCGGTCGTGTCCGGCTCGCTGGACCTGGATCTCGGCTCGCGGCTGTTCACCGGGGTGGACGGCGCGCCGACCACCGTCGTCATCACGCACGCCGCCGCCGACGCCTCCCGCCTGGCCGCGGTGCGCGAGGTCGCCGACGTGATCGTCGCCGGTGCCGCGGCGGTGGACCTGCCGGAGGCGGTGGCGCACCTTCGAGCCCGCGGTCTGCGACGGGTCCTGCACGAGGGCGGCCCGACGCTGTTCGCGTCGATGGTGGGGGCACGAGCGGTCACCGAGTTGTGCCTGAGCGTGTCCGGAGCCCTGGCCGGGCCCGGCAGCGGGCGCATCACCAGTGGCGCGCCGTGGTCGCCGGGAGTGGCGCCGGTGGGCCTGCGGCTCGCGGGACTGCTCGAGGACGGCGGTGCCCTGTTCGCCCGGTACCGGTTCGCCGGCTGAGCGCGCGCGGTCGTCGGTGCGCGGCCCGAGCGCGGGCACGTCCGGGGGCGCCGATGGGACACTGTGCCGATGAAGCTGCCCGTGATGCCACCGGTCGCGCCGATGCTGGCGAAGTCCGTCCCGACCATCCCGCCCGGGGCGTCCTACGAGCCGAAATGGGACGGCTTCAGATCGCTGATCTTCCGGGACGGCGACGAGGTCGAGTTCGGCAGCCGCAACGAGAAGCCGATGACCCGGTACTTCCCCGAGCTCGTCGAGGCGGTGAAGGCCGAGCTGCCCGAACGGTGCGTCCTGGACGGTGAGATCGTCATCGCCACCGGGGCCGGCCTGGACTTCGAGGCGCTGCAGCAGCGCATCCACCCCGCCGTCTCGCGGGTGACGATGCTGAGCGAGAACACCCCGGCCTCGTTCATCGCGTTCGACCTGCTCGCCCTCGGCGACGACGACTACACCGGCCGCCCGTTCGCCGAGCGGCGGGCCGCCCTCGAGGGGGCGCTGGCCGGTGTGAAGGCGCCGATCCATCTCACCCCGACCACCACCGACCTGGACGTCGCGAACCGGTGGTTCGTCGAGCTCGAGGGCGCCCACCTCGACGGCGTGATCGCCAAGCCGCTCGAGGGCACCTACCAGCCCGACAAGCGCGTCATGTTCAAGATCAAGCACGTCCGCACCGCCGACTGCGTCCTCGCCGGATTCCGCTGGCACAAGACCTCCACCGAGACGCAGCCGCTCGTCGGGTCGCTGCTGCTCGGCCTGTACGACGACGAGAACAAGCTGCAGCACGTCGGCGTCGTCGGCGCCTTCACCGCCGCGCGGCGCGCCGAGCTCGTCGACGAGCTCGAACCGCTCCTGGTCGGTGACGGCGAGGGCCACCCGTGGCAGGAATGGGCGAGCGCGGAGGCCCATCAGAGCCAGCGGCTGCCCGGCAACGTCAGCCGCTGGAACGCCACCAAGGACCTGTCCTTCGTGCCGCTGCGGCCCGAGCGGGTGCTCGAGGTCAAGTACGAGCACATGGAGGGCACCCGCTTCCGGCACCTGGCCCACTTCGTCCGCTGGCGCGAGGACCGCACCCCCGAGTCGTGCACCTACGAGCAGCTCGAACAGCCGCTCACCTACGCCCTCGACGACATCGTCCCCGGGCTCGGCGCCGGGACCGGCTGAAGTGCGCCGCTCTCGGTAGCCTGGCCGGGTGCCGCTCCTCCCCCGCCGTCGCCGTCGGGGACGGGCCTGTTCGGCGGCGGCACTGGCCCTCGCGCTGGTGGTCACCGCCTGCACGACGACGTCGACGCACTCCTCGCCCCAGCCCACGCCGTCGCCCGTACCAAAATCGCTCAAGATCAAGTTCGCGGACTGCACCACCCAGGTCACGGCCACCATCCCGGCCTCGAACGCCCTCCGGCTCAGTCGTCTCACCTACTTCTGCGGCAGGGTCTCGGTACCGGTGGACTGGGCGCGTCCGGCCGGGCGGCAGATCCAGCTCTACGTGCTGAAGGTCCACGACAACACCCAGCTGAAGCCGACCGGCGACCTGATCGTGAACCCCGGCGGCCCCGGGCAGTCCGGCGTCCAGGAGGCGATCAACCTCAGCCTCACCGTGTCCGACCGGCTCCTGCGGGCGTTCGACGTGGTCGGGTTCGATCCCCGCGGCGTGTTCCTGTCCGATCCGGTCTCCTGCATCGCGAACACCACCAAGGACGCGCTGTACGCCGCCGATCCCGACGTCGGCACTGCCGCCGGGCTGGCCGCTGCCCAGAAGCTGGCGCGCACGGTCGGCGCGGCGTGCACGACCAAGTACGGCACCGACCTGCAGTACATCGACACGATGTCCACGGCGCGCGACATGGACCGCGTCCGGACCGCCGTCGGAGACCCGTCGCTGAACTATCTCGGCTACTCCTACGGAACCGTCCTGGGCGCGGCCTACGCCCATCTGCACCCGGCCACGGTCCGGGCCATGGTGCTCGACGGCGCCGTCCTGCCCGACGCCGACCCCGTCGCGGCCGGCGCGCAGCAGGCCGCCTCGCTCGAGCGGGCCTTCGCGCAGTTCGCCTCCGCCTGCCCGCACAGCCCCACCTGCCGCGCCCTCGCGAACCCGCGCACCGCGCTGCCGGCGCTGATCGCCCGCGCCGACCGCAGCCCGATCCCGGCCCGCGGCTCGGGCCGGCGCGCCACCGGAGGGCTGATCCTGGCGGCGGTCGTCGCCTCGCTCTACACGCCGGCCAGCTGGCCGCAGCTCGGGTCCGCACTGGTGCAGGCGCGGGACGGGGACGCCGCCGCCGTTCTCGCCCTCGCCGACTCCTACACCGGGCGGGACGCGAGCGGCCGCTACTCCCAGTCCCTCGACGCCCAGACCACGATCATGTGCAACGACACCGGCACCCGACCGAGCGACTCCCGGATCCGCGCGACCGCCCGCGGCTGGGAGCGGAAGTACCCGATCTTCGGCCGGAACGCCGCCGCGGCACTGGTCATGTGCCAGCAGTGGCGCACCCCACGACATCCGATCGGCCCCGTCTCTGCGAACCTCTCGACGCCGGCTCTGGTCGTGGGGACGGTGCACGACCCGGTCACTCCGTACGCTTCAGCTACAACCCTCGCCAGGGAGCTCACGTCGGCCACCGTCCTGGGCTGGAACGGCGAGGGCCACACGGCCTATCCGCAGACCACCTGCATCCAGCACGCGGTCGACGACTACCTGATAGCACTCACTGTCCCGGCATCGAACACCCTGTGCCCCCGGTGACCACGCCGCCACCACCGCGAAGGTTTTGATGTCATGACAGACCCCGCTCCACGGCTCATCGCCACGTCCGCGCCATCGGCACCGGAGGGCCTCGTCCTGCTGCTGCACGGCGGTCGCGAACGTGGGCACGGCGCCGCGAACGGACACCAGCTCGCCGCGCTGCGGATGATCCCGACGGCGCGCCGGGTCAGCCGTAGCGGGGGCGATCGCCTCGCGGTGTTCCGGCTGATCAACTCCCTGCGCGGATGGAACGGCGCCGAGCAGTCACCAGTGGCCGACGCGCTGTGGGCCATCGGCGAGATGCGCGGCCGGTACCCCGGTGACCTGCCCCTCTGCGTGGTCGGGCACTCGATGGGCGGGCGCACCGCGATGCGTGTCGGTGGTGCACCTGGCGTGCGCGCCGTCGTGGGCATGGCGCCGTGGCTGCCGGCCGGCGAACCGGTGACCCAGCTCTCCGGCCGGGATGTCCTGATCATCCACGGCAGCACCGACCGCACGACCTCCCCGCGCGAGTCGGCCGCATTCACCCGCGCTCTCGCCCCGATCGCGGCCCGGAGCACCTACGTCGACGTGCAGGGCGAGAAGCACGCGCTGATGCGGGCGCGCGGCCTGGTCGACGGGCTCGTCGCCGGGTATGCCGCGGCGACCCTGCTGGGGACCGCGGTCGAATCCGGATCCGCTCAGGTTCCGAACCTTCTCCGACGCGCCCTCGCGGGCGAGCAGTGGCTGGTGGCGTGATGAGCGCGCCGCGGGCCCACGATCGGAGCGGAGGAGACATGCCCACGCAGCGACGACGGATCGCGGTGATCGGAAGCGGGGTGGCCGGCCTGACCGCCGCACACGTCCTGCAGCGCGCGGCTGACGTCACCCTCTTCGAGGCCGACAGCCGCCTCGGCGGCCACGCCCACACCCACGACATCGCCGACCCCGACGGGCGCATGCTCCGCGTCGACACGGGCTTCATCGTGCACAACCAGCGCACCTACCCGACGCTGCTGCGGCTGTTCGCCGAACTCGGCGTCGCGACGCAGGACTCCGACATGTCGATGTCGGTGCGGTGCGGGGGCTGTGGCCTGGAGTACGCCGGCGCGCGAGGCATCAAGGGCCTGTTCCCGAGCTCGGCGCGCGTGCGCGATCCCCGGTACCTCGTGATGCTCGCCGAGGTCGTGCGCTTCCATCGCCGCGCCCGCCGCGTCCTGTCCGCCGACGCCCCGGGTGACCACGCGCAGACGCTGACCGAGTTCCTCCGGCAGGGGCATTTCTCCCGATACTTCGTCAATCACTTCATGACGCCGCTGGTGTCGGCGGTCTGGTCATGCCCTCCGTCACAGGCAGGGCTCTATCCCGCGCGGTACCTGTTCTCCTTCCTCGATAATCACGGCATGCTGAGCGTCACCGGCTCCCCGACCTGGCGCACGGTGGTCGGCGGCTCCGGCCGGTACGTCGACCTCGCCGCGAAGGGTCTCAGCGCCGTGGAGACATCCAGTCCGGTCACCGCGGTGACGCGGCACCCGGACGGCGTGGACGTCGGCATCGAGGGCAGCGACCCGGTCCGTTTCGACGCGGTCGTCGTCGCCACCCATCCGCATCAGGCGCTGTCCATGCTCACCGACGCCACCGACGAGGAACGCGCGGTGCTCGGAGCGATCACCTACTCGCGCAACCCCACGGTCCTGCACACCGACGCGTCGGTCCTGCCCGAGTCGCCGCACGCCCAGGCGTCCTGGAACTACTTCCTGCCCTCGTGCGCCGCCTCGTCGGGCCAGGTCGACGTCACCTACGACATGAACCGGCTGCAGCGTCTGGACAGCGACACCCGCTACCTGGTCAGCCTGAACGCCGGCACCGATCTCGATCCGTCCCGCGTGCTGGACCGGATGCAGTACGAGCATCCGGTCTTCACCCCCGAATCCGTGGCAGCGCAGCGGCGCCTGCCCGCACTGAACACGGATCGGTTCGCGCTCGCCGGGGCCTACCACGGCTGGGGATTCCACGAGGACGGTGCCCGCTCGGGCGTCGACGCGGCTCGCAGCCTCGGGGTGCTGTGGGAATGACGACGCTCGATCAGGCCGCACCCGAGCTGGCCGGGTCCCGCGCTGCCGGGTCCCCTGCGCTGTACGACGTCGAGATCGCCCACGTCCGCCCGGAGCCGTTCCGGTACGCCTTCACGTTCTCGAGTCAGTCCTGGCTCATCGACCTGGATCATGTGCCGACGCTGCCGCGCGGGCTGCGCCGGCTCGCGTCGTTCGCCGCGCGCGATCATCTCGGCGACCCCCGGGCCTCGCTCCGCGAGAACGTCGAGGCCTTCCTGGCCACCCAGGGCGTCGACCTCGGCGGCGGCGCGATCCGCACCCTGACCACGCCGCGCGTGCTCGGCTACACCTTCAACCCGCTGTCGGTGCACTGGTGCCACCGGGCCGACGGCTCGCTCGAGTGCGTGATCGCGGAGGTCCACAACACCTACGGCGAGCGGCACTGCTACCTGATCCGTCCGGACGACAGCGGGCAGGCCCGGACGCGCAAGGACTTCTACGTCTCGCCGTTCTACCCGGTCGAGGGCTACTACCGGATGAGCCTGCCTGAACCGGGCCAGCGCCTGGCGATCACGCTCACCCTCCACCGCGACGAGGAGCGCCCCTTCGCCGCGACGATGCGAGGGGTGAGGCGGGCGGGAACGCCGCGGTTGATCGGCTCCCTGCGCCGCCCGCTGCTCACCCGCGCCGTGATGTTCCACATCAAGCGTCACGGCATCACCCTGTTCCTCAAGGGTCTGCGCCCCCGGAAACGTCCCGTCCACCCGCCACAGAAAGGCGTGCAATGACCGTCATCCGCTCCCGCACCACCGCCGGCGATCTCGACGCCATCGACGCTCTGCGGTGGCCCGACATCGTCCGTGTTCCCCGCAGCGCGCTCCGCGCCGATGTCGCGCGACGGTTGCTGCGTCGCGCGGCGCGCCGCCTGCCCGTGCGCCTGTACCTGCCCGACGGGCGGTTGCTCGGCGCCTCGGATCCGGACTTCCCGGCGATGACCCTGGTGCGTCCCGAGCACTTCTACGAGCGGGTCGGGGCGACCGGGCTCATCGGATTCGGCGAGTCCTACATGGCCGGGGACTGGGTCGCCGGCGACGGCACGTCCGTGGACGACCCGGATTCCGGCGCGACGGAGTTGGCCGCCGTGCTCACGGTGTTCGCCCGCTCCATGGCGACGCTCGTGCCCCCGTGGCTGCAACGGCTGCGCCAGGCCGCGCTTCTCCGGGCACCGCTCTCGCACGACAACACCGTGCACGGCTCGCGCAGCAACATCAGTCACCACTACGACCTGTCCAACGAGCTCTTCACGCTCTTCCTCGATCCGTCGATGAGCTACTCCTCCGCGCTGTTCGACGGCGACCCGGCGACCTCCACCGAAGACCTCCGCACCGCCCAGCACCGCAAGATCGACCGGCTGCTGGACGCCGCGGGAGTCACCCAGGGCAGCTCGGTGCTCGAGATCGGCACCGGATGGGGTGAGCTCGCGATCCTGGCCGCCGACCGTGGCGCGCAGGTCGTCACGATCACGCTGTCCAAGGAGCAGGCCGAACTGGCGCAGAAGCGCATCGCCGACGCCGGGCACGAGAGCAACATCGAGGTCCGCCTGCAGGACTACCGCGAGGTCCGCGGCGCCTTCGACGCGATCGTCAGCGTCGAGATGATCGAGGCGGTCGGTGCCAACCACTGGCCGGAGTACTTCGGCGCGCTGGAGAACCTGCTCGCACCGAACGGACGCGTCGCGCTGCAGGCCATCACCATGCCGCACGACCGGATGGTCGCGTCGCTGAACACCTACACGTGGATCCTGAAGTACATCTTCCCCGGCGGGCAGATCGCCTCGGTACGGGCGGTCGGCGAGCAGGCCGACCTCGCCGGGCTGAAGGTCGTCTCCAACGCGGCCTTCGGGCTGCACTACGCCGAGACGCTGAAACGATGGCGGGCCCGGTTCGAGGACAACGCGGCCGAGGTCGACGCCCTCGGCTTCGATCTGATCTTCCGGCGCATGTGGTCGCTGTATCTCGCCTACTCGGAGGCGGGCTTCCTGAGCGGCTACCTCGACGTCAACCAGTTCACCCTCGTACGCAAGGACGAGGTGGCCACTTCCGCAGACGAGGAGAACGCTGCATGAACACCGCCGAACGGCTCGTGACACTGGTCGAACCCGTCCTCGGCGGCACGCTGCCCATCCGCGTCCAGGCCTGGGACGGCAGCGCGGCCGGCCCCACCGACGCTCCCACCCTGACGATCAGATCCCGCGCGGCCCTGCGGAGGCTGCTCTGGAACCCGGGCGAGCTCGGCCTCGCCCAGGCCTACGTCACCGGCGAGATCGACGTGGACGGCGACCTGCGCGACGCCTTCCGGATCATGTGGCGCCACGCCCGCGACCACGCGGTGCCCACGGCGAACCTCTCACGCAAGGACCGCACGCGCGCCCTGCTCACGGCCGCCCGGCTCGGCCTGCTCGGGCGGCGACCGCCGGCACCGGCCAGCCAGGCGGCGCTGAGCGGCACCGTGCACAGCCGGGCCCGGGACCGGGATGCGATCTCCCATCACTACGACCTGTCCAACGACTTCTACGCCCTCATCCTCGACGAGAACATGGCGTACTCCGCGGCCTACTTCACCGAGCCGGATCAGCCCATCTCGGCGGCCCAGTCGGCGAAGCTCGACCTCATCTGCCGCAAGCTGGACCTGCGTCCCGGCATGCGCCTGCTCGACGTCGGCTGCGGCTGGGGCTCGCTCGTCCTGCACGCCGCCACGCACTACGGGGTGCACGCCACCGGCGTCACGCTCTCCGGACAGCAGCGGGACTTCGTCGGCAAGCGCGTTGCCGAGCGCGGCCTGGGCGACCGGGTGGACGTGCGGCTGCAGGACTACCGCGAGATCGACGACCCCGCCTTCGACGCGGTGAGCTCGGTGGAGATGGGCGAACACGTCGGCCAGGACCAGTACCCCGTGTACGCCTCGACGCTGTTCCGGCACGTGCGCCCGACCGGCCGGCTCCTGCTGCAGCAGATGTCGCGCCGGTCCGACGCTGCCCCCGGTGGCGGCGCGTTCATCGAGAACTACATCGCTCCGGACATGCACATGCGCCCGCTTCCGGAGACGCTGGGCTTCCTGACCGACGCGGGCTTCGAGATCCGTGACGTCGAGGCGATGCGGGAGCACTACGTCTGGACGGTGCAGGCCTGGATCGAGGCCTTCGAGTCGCACTACGCCGACGTTCGTGCCATGGTCGGGGACGAGATGGCTCGGGTCTGGCGGCTGTACCTGGTCGGTGGCGCCCTGTCCTTCGAGGAGGGCCGGATGGGAGTGGACCAGGTGCTTGCGGTGAAGCCCAGCGGCGCCGGCCTCAGCGCCATGCCGCCGCGCCGGCCGTGGGCGCTGTGACGGGTTTCGCGGGCTCTGCCCTGCTCCACGCACTGCCCTGGACCGTTCTCGCGGTGCTGGTCCTGCTGGCCGTCACGTTCGCGTGCGGCGTCCACGCGCGGCGGCACAACGTGATCGACGTGGCGTGGGGTCTCGGCTTCTGTGTCGTCGCCGCGACCGCGTTCGTGACCTCCTCCGGCCACGGAAACGCCGTGCGGCGCACGGTCCTGCTGGTGCTGGTCCTGCTCTGGGGGCTGCGGCTGGCCTGGCACATCGGCCGGCGCAGCCTCGGCAAGGGCGAGGACCCCCGGTACGCGGAGCTGCTCGACAAGGGCAAGGGCAATCGCACGCTGTACGCCGCGCGGATGATCTACCTCCTGCAGGGCATCCTCGTGCTGTTCATCTCGATACCCGTCCAGCTCGGCATGTTCGAGGGGGGCAGCTTCGGTGTCCTCGGTGTGATCGGTTGCCTGGTGTGGGCGGTCGGGCTCTTCTTCGAGGCAGTCGGTGACCGGCAGATGGCGGCCTTCAAGGCTGACCCGGCACACAAGGGCAAGCTCATCGACGTCGGCCTGTGGCGCTACACCCGCCATCCGAACTACTTCGGCGACGCGTGCGTGTGGGCCGGGATCTTCCTGGTCGTGGCGGAGCGGTGGCCCGGCGTCCTCAGCGTGCTCTCACCCGCGGTGATGATCTACCTGCTGGCCAACGGCTCCGGCAAGAAGGTGCTCGAGCGATCCATGATGAAGCGCCCCGGCTACACCGAGTACATGGAGCGGACGAGCGGGTTCATCCCCCTGCCACCCAAATCCCCGACGACGAGCAGGTAGCGGTTCGGTATCTTCTCACCCGCTTTACAGCTTTCGCGTGCAGGATGAGTTGATCCAGTTCGGCCGAGAGGAAGAGCCCAGCGTGCCCCCGGTTCCGCGCCGTTCCCCCGCTCTCGCCGGAGCCCGGCGATGACGGAACACGCCGGCGCGGCGATCCTCGTCGATCCGGCGGACGGGGCCGTCCCGGCCGCGGCGAGCTTCCGGGTCCGCTGGCTGACGCCCTGGCGGATGTTCACCGCCCTGGGGGTCGCGCTCATCGCGACGGCGGCCGTCCTCAGCGCCGTGCACGTCGAACCGCTCGACGGAGACACGCTGTCGAGCCTCGCCAGCGCCGTGGCCTCGGAGACCGTACAGCTTCGCTGGCAGTACGTGGCGATCGTCGTGGGCCTCGCCGCGCTGCACTACCTGGCCACCGCCGTGTCCCTCCGCGCGGCCGCCACGGTCGACCTCCCCCTGGCAGAGACCTACCTCGTGCAGCTGGCGGCGTCCGCGGCCAACCGGATCACTCCGGTGGGCCTGGGCGGCGCCGCCGTCAACGTCAGGTACCTCACCCGCCGCGGGACCGACACGACCTCCGCGGTCGGCGCGATCGCGGCCGTGACCGTGCTGGGCGGTGCGGCGGAGGCGATCGTCCTGACCGGGCTGATCCTGGGCGGGCGTTGGCTGGGCATGGACGGAGCGGGCCACCAGCTGCGGGTGCTGATCGGCAGCGTCACGTCGGGTGTGGCTCCGTGGGTGTGGACCGGGATCGCGATCGTCGCCGTCGCGGTGCTGCTCGTGGGGCGCAGGTGGCGCACCCACGGCTTCTGGCAGCGCGCGGCCGGGCTGGTCGTGCCCACCCGCTGCCTGCTGCGGCGCCCCCGTGACCTCGCCGCGCTGCTGGTCTCGTCGGGCCTGACGACGGTGATCCTCGGCTTCGCGTTCATCGCGACGACCGCGATGGTCCCGGGGCCGTCGCCCGACGCGGGGATCGGGGCCCTGCTCGTCGCCTTCATGATCGGCTCGGCGGCTGGTGGCTCGGTTCCGGTGCCGGCCGGGCTCGGTACCACCGAGGCGGCACTGAGCGTCGTCCTGATCAGTCTCGACGTGCCGGCGGGGCAGGCGCTCCACGAGGTGCTGATCTTCCGCATCCTCACCTTCTGGGTGCCGGCGATCATCGGCGTCATCGGCTCCCGCGTGCTGTACCGCCGCGGCGCACTCTGACCCTGCGGGAGGCCGGTGCCGCGAAAGGCTAGATTGTCGCGGTGTCCGTCCTGTTCGCGCTCCTGGCCGCCGGCGCGTACGGCATCAGCGACTTCCTGGGCGGGTTCGCCTCCCGCGGGGCCAAGGCCGCCACGGTCCTGATCTACAACTACCCCTTCGGCGCCGTCGCGATGGCTGCCCTGCTGCCGTTCTTCCCCGGGCACGTGTCCACGTCGACCCTGTGCTGGAGCGTGGCCGGCGGCTGCTTCGGGCTGGTCGGCGTCGCCCTCCTGTACTCGACCATGGCCGTCGCGCCGATGAACGTGATCTCACCGATCACCGCGGTGATGGCGGCGGCAGTACCGGTCGTCTTCGGCGTCGTGACCGGCGAGCGCCCGGCCGTGCTGGCGTGGGTGGGGATCGCTCTCGGCTTCGGCGCTGTCGTGATGGTCAGTCGGACCCCGTCGGACCATCCGGCCGGCCCGGTCGCCACCCGGGCGATCCTGATGGCTGTGCTGGCCGGGGTGGGGTTCGGTGGGTACTTCATCTGCCTGGCCCGCAGCGACAGCGACTCCGGGCTGTGGCCGGTGGTCATCTCCCGGATCACCGCCGCGTGCCTGGTGTGGCCCTACGCCTGGAGGGCTCGCGCCGTCGTGCGCCTGCACGGGCAGGTGCTGTGGCTGGCGGTCGGCTCGGGCGTCCTGGATGCGGTGGCGAATCTCGGTTTCCTGCTCGCCAGCCGCCATGGGTACCTGTCGACGGCCAGCGTGATCACGGCGCTCTACCCCGCAGGGACCGTGCTCCTCGCCGTGCTGCTGCTCAAGGAGCACACCGGCAAGGTCCAGCGGGTCGGGCTTGCGTTGGCGGCGTGCTCGGTCGTGCTCATCACCCGGTAGCCGGGGGCGGTCAGCCGGACGACGGTCAGCCGGACGGCGGTCAGCCGGCAGCGGTGAGGTCCACGGTGTCGAGATGGGCGCGGCGCCCCTCCCGGTCGAAGATGACGATGATCTCGACCGGCCCGGCGTGGGCGGTGATCGCGTGCGGCGCCATGGTCGAGAACTGGGCGGCCTGGCCGGCCTCGACGAGGATGAGCCGCTGCCCCAGGTACAGCCGCGCAGTGCCGGACAGGACCGTGAACCACTCGTGTCCGGGATGGACGCCGAGTTCGCCGGCCGGGCGGCGGGCCGTGATGCGCATCTTGGCGATGGTGATGCCGTGCGGCTCGTCCTCGCGGGTCAGCAGCCACCGGGTCGCGCCACCGTGCCCGTGATCCCGCTCCGGGCGGATGACCACGTCCTCGTCGCCGACGGGCTCCACCAGCTGGTCGAGGCTGGTGCCCAGCGCCCGGGCGATCGGAACCAGCTGATCGATCGAGATGCGGCGCTGCCCGGTCTCGATCCGGCTGAGCGTGGACGCGCTCATGTGGCAGCGCCCGGCGAGTGCGTCCAGCGACCAGTTCCGGGCCAGCCGCAGCCCTCTGATGCGGGCGCGGATCACGGTGTCGAGGGCCAGGGCGTCGGAGACGAGGTGTTGCGTCACGCGCACGATCTTATTCGTCCACGCAAGGCGGTAAGGAAACGGCCGCTGTCAGACGGCGACGAGGATCGTCCGCGTGCCGAGTGCGATGACGCCCGCGAGCGCGTCGGTCATGAGCCGCAGTGCCAGCCGGTGCTCGCGGACCTCCCAGATCGCCAGAGCAGTGTCCCAGGCGACGTCGCGAGCCTCGTTCATGCTCCAGTTCAGCAGCAGGTTCGTCACCGCGGCCGTGTGGCGATCGGCGCTGCGGAGGTCGGCCGGCTCGAAGGATTCGCGGATCTTCTGCTCCGACGCGTCGAGGAGCCTGTCGATGCGCTGGTAGTCGTCGTGGTGCGAGCCGGCCATCGGCGCGGTGCCGAGTGCCGTACAGGTGTCCACGACCGACAGCGGCAGGTCGTGGTTGATGTGCACGTTCATCCCGGCCAGCGCGAACTGGATGGGCTCGATGCCACTGCGCGCGCGAGCGGCGACGAGCGGGCGCCACGCCGTCGGCTGGGCCGAAGGCGGCCCGGACAGCGAGTCGATCGCGGCGAAGTAGCGGTTGGCGAACACGACATCGAGGTGGGAGATCCAGCCGGGATCGCCGAACATCCCCTGCTCGACCTGGGCTCCGACCGCCTCGGTGACCTCCAGGTACATGCGGTTGAAGCAGGCGATCCCGTCGCTCGCGGGCAGTACCGCGTCGATGGCCCGCATCCGGGCCACGACCTCGCCGATCGAGGTGGCCGGCGGGCCGGGCGGCGGTACTGCTGGCTCCATCGCGCGAGCATAGAGCGGCGTGGCGGCTCGCGAATCTGTCCCTCAGCATTGTCAGTGGCAGCGGTCATGATGGAGCGATGACGACCTATTCCGACACGAAGGAGTTCGAAGGCGCTGCCTTCGTCAAGGCGAGCTTCAAGGGCGCCACCGTCCGATTCTCCGACGTCAGCGGTGTCACGATGCGCAGCGTCGATGTGAACGGACTCGACATCGACAGCCACGACCTGTTCTTCGGCAGCCTCGTCGTGAACGGCGTCGACGTGGTCCCGCTCGTGGATGCCGAACTCAACCGGCAGTTCCCGGGGCGCGAACTGCAGAAGGCGCAGACGCCCGAAGACCTGCGCGCGGGATGGGTTGCTGTGCAGTCCGCGTGGCATACGACGGTGGCGGGCACGCCGCCGGACCTGGTGGACGCCCACGTCGAGGACGAGTGGTCCTTGGCCCAGACATTGCGGCATCTCGTCCTGGCGACCGACGCCTGGCTGCGCGGCGGCATCCTGCGGGTGCAGCAGCCGTTCCACGAGATCGGACAGATCTTCACCGGCGCCGACGAGATGGGTTTCGACGTGTCGATGTTCCGCGTGGACCCGCCCGGCTACGAGGAGATCCTGGAGGTGCGTGCCGAGCGACAGCGGATGGTGACCGACTTTCTGGCCACGGCGACGGCGGAGCTGCTCGCGGAGGAGCGCGAGAACCCGTGGGGCGGCGGTGACTGGCATCCGAGCGTCGGTGACTGCCTTCGCGTGATCCTGGAGGAGGAGTGGGCGCACCTGCGCTACATCCGGCGGGATCTCGCTCGCCTGAGCTGAGCGCGCAGGAGCCGGCCGCGGCGCGCCGTCGCTTGTCGCGGTAGCAGAACCCGGCCAGGATGGCGGACGTGCCGACCGCTGCCGAGACCATCGACGTCGACTATCTGGTCATAGGTGCCGGCGCAATGGGGATGGGATTCACCGATGTCTTGATCGACCACGCGGACGTGCGGGTCGCGCTCGTCGACCGGCGAGCCGCGCCGGGCGGGCACTGGCTCGATGCCTACCCGTTCGTGCGGCTGCACCAGGCGTCGGCGTTCTACGGCGTGGCGTCGACCCTGCTCGGCGGCGGGGCGCGGCAGACCGACGGTCCGGAGGCGGGATTGTCCGAGCGGGCCGGCGCCGCCGAGATCTGCGCCTACTACAGCCAGGTGCTGCAACGGCGGATGCGGTCGACCCGTCGCGCCGAGTTCTTCGGCAACTGCGACTACACCGGCGACGGACACTTCGTCTCACGGGTGTCCGGCCGGCGATATGGCGTCCGGCCCGGCTGCCGAATCGTCGACGCGCGCTACCTCGAGCCGCGGATCCCCGCGCACACGCCGCCACCGTTCGGTGTCGGGACCGGCGCGCGGGTCGTCCCCGCGCACGAACTGGTACGGATCGACGCGGCGCCCGACCAGTACGTCGTCGTCGGGTCGGGCAAGACCGCCACCGACAGTGTGATCTGGCTGCTGGCACACGGAGTCGATCCCGACGCGATCGGCTGGGTGCGCCCGCGCGATCCGTGGATGCTCGACCGCGCGGTGATCCAGCCCGACCCGGCGACGTACCTGGGTGTCGCGGCGGCCATCGTCGAGTGCGCTGCCGCCGCGTCCTCGCTGGACGACGTCCTGCTGCGGCTCGAGGCAGCAGGGGTCATGCTGCGCATCGATCCCGCCGTGACCCCGACGATGGCGCGCGCGCCCACGCTGGGCCGGTGGGAGTTGGAGCAGTTGCGCACCGTCGAGAACGTGATCCGCCTCGGTCACGTCCGTTCCGTCGAGCCGGGTCGGTTGCACCTGGACGAAGGAGAGACCGCGATCGCGCCCGACACCGTCGTCGTGCACTGCGCGGCGGAGGGACTTCGTCAGCCTCCGCTCGTCCCGATCTGGCGGCCGGAGGTGATCACGCTGCAGCCGGTGCGGGCCGGCTTTCCGTGTTTCGGTGCCGCCCTCGCCGGCTACGTCGAAGCGACGCGCCACGATGACGCGGAGAAGAACCGGCTCTGCCCTCCCTCGCCGTACGGCAACTCCAACGCCGACTGGGCTCGCATGCAGGTGCTGGGCGGACGCGCGGTCGCTGCGTTCGGCGCCGAACCGGACATCAGGGCGTGGGCCGACGAGGTGCCGCTGAACCCGGCCCGCGTCCCCGCCGCGCGGGCGAGCGATCAGGCGGTCCTGGCCGTCCAGGACCGGCTGCGGAAAGCTACGCCGGCCGGGATGGCCCGGCTGGCGGCGCTGGCCGGGCTATGAACCGGTCGCGACGGGCGGGCCAATGATCACGCGGCCTCGGGAGTGAGCCAGGTGGTCACTCGGCCGCCTCCGGGACCAGTGCCGAGATGACGATGGCGGCCGAGACGGCTCCTGGGTCAGGGCTACCCAACGCCCGGGCGCCGAGGTAGGACGCCCGTCCCTTTGAGGCTACGAAGTCTGCGGTCGCGACTGCTCCGTCAAGCGCGGCGGCGGCGGCCAGGCGCAGGCCCTCGTCCAGGTCCAGACCAGTTTCCGCCGCCTGCTCGAGGGCGTCCGCGGCGGGAAGCAGCGCGTCGAGCATCGTCCCGTCACCCGGCGCTGCGCCGCCCAGTTCGGCCACACCGCTCGCGCCGGCCCGAATGGCGACCGCGAGGGACGAGAGCGTTGGCGCCGGTGGAGCGGGCCAGCTCTTTCCCATCCGGCGCAGGGCGACGCTCCACAGCGGGCCGCTGGTACCGCCCACCGCCCGTCGGACTGCGTTCGATGCCCGCAGCAACGCCTCGCCCGGGCCCGCGGCCGGCGCCGATCGGAGGTCGGCACCGATGGCGCCGAACCCACGGTCCATGTTGACGCCGTGGTCGGCGTCGCCGCGGGCGGCGTCGAGCTCGGTCAGCCGGCCGCGCTCCTCGTGCAGGCGATCGGCCGCGCGATGGAGCCACGCGACGACGAACAACGTCGCTTCAGCGTCATCGTCCACCCTTGCCTCAGCCCTTCAGACCTTCGTCAGCGCGGGGGTCCGGGCGGGCGCGTCCCAGAGACCGGTCAACCCGTCGTCCAGGGCCAGCACCGAGATCGACGCACCCGCCATGTCCAGGCTGGTCACCAGCGAGCCGACGTGATGGCGCGCAGCGACATACCCGCGCGAAGCCAGCGCGCTGACCGCATCGGCGTGGAACGTGTACAGCTCGATCAGAGGCGTCGCCCCGAAGCCATTGGTCAGCAGCAGGATGGGCGTGCCCGGTGCGACTCCAAGGTCCTCGATCACCGTTGCGACCATCTGCTCGGCCAGCTCCGCCGACGACGTCAGCAACTGCTGCCGCACACCGGCCTCGCCGTGGATGCCGACGCCGAACTCCACGTAGGCGTCGCCCAGATCGAACGTCGGGCGGCCGGCCATCGGAGTCGTGCAGGACGCCAACGCCACGCCGATGCTCCGCGATCGATCCACCACCCGCTGGGCGAGGGCCGCCAACTCGCCCAGGTCAGCGCCCTGCGCGGCCCGCGCGCCGACGATCTTCTCGACGAACAGAGTCGCAGCAGTACCGCGGCGCCCGGGCGAGCCGCCGCGCGCTCCGATCGCGACGTCGTCATCGACGATCACGACGCGGACGTCGATCCCCAGATCCTCAGCCAGCTCGGCCGCCAGCCGGAAGTTCAGGACGTCGCCGGTGTAGTTCTTCACGATGAGCAGGACGCCGCCGCCGGCGTCGGAGGCGGCGATCGCGGCGAGCACCTGGTCTGCCGTCGGCGAGGCGAAGACGTCACCGAGGACGGCCGCCGCCAGCATCCCGTCGCCTACCAATCCAGCGTGCAGCGGCTCGTGCCCCGATCCGCCGCCGGAGACCAACGCGACCTGGCCGGGCGAGAACGGGACGCGGCGCAGGCACAGGCGGTTGTCGTGGTCCACGCGCACCAGGTCGGCGTGCGCCGCCGCAAAGCCGACGAGGGCGTCACGGACTACGTAGTCGCTGTCGTTGATCAGTTTCTTCATGGTTGCTCAGTCCGACGGGAGGAAGAAGTCATGGTCGGCGGCAAGATCCTCCAGCCGGTCGAGGCGCCGCTGGGTCTGCTCGGGGTACTGGTCGGCCAGCTGCTCCAGCAGGACCGCTGCCATCTGCAACGGCGCGACCTGAGAGTCGAACATGAAGTCCGGGTTCACCGGCGCCGGCAGGACGACGTCGGCGTACCGCGCCAGCGGGCTCAGGGTGGAGTCGACGATCAGGACGATCTTGAGTCCCTCCCTCTTGGCGGCTTCCAACGTAAGGAGGGCCTGCGTCGGATACCGCGGGACGACGATCGCCAACAGGCTGGTCGCCCCGGCCAACTTGGCCTGCGCGATCTTCTCGAACATGTGGCTGTCGCTGCCCCACAGAGCCGCCACCGCGGGGTGGATCTTCGAGGCGAAGAACGAGAACCAGGACGCGAGCGGGACCGAGCCCCGGAAGCCGCAGACCACCATCGGCTGGGAGTCGGCGAGCAGGCGGGCCGCGGCGTCCAACGGCCCGAGATCGCTGAGCTGGTCCCGCAGGTAGCTCAGGCTCTCGATGCTGTGCTCGACCGCTACCTGCATGCGGTTGAGCCCCGGATCGTTGTCCACGTTGCGGGGCGCCATGACGACCTCGCGGACGGCGTCGATCATGTCGCCGTAGCCCGCATATCCGACCGCTGAGGCGAAGCGGGTAACCGACGGCTGGCTGACGCCCACGCGCCCGGCGAGCTCGACACTCGACAAGAATGCCACCTCGGATCCGTGATCGCAGATGTAGCGCGCGATCCGTCGCTGCGCCGGAGTCAATCGCCCGGACCGCATCTGCTCCACGAACAACGAGTCGACCTGCACGCTCTGCTCGGTGGGCGTGCGGGCCCGCTTCGGCTTCTTGCGCGGCGCGGTGTGCTCCCGCCCTGGTCGTGTCTGCGCCTGCATGTGCAACCCCTTGCTGTTCGGATCCGAGGTGGAGACCGCGACGGTCAGGCCAGCGCCAGTTCGACGATTGCCCCTTGCTTGAGCCAGGTCTCGAGCCCGACGAGACGCATCTCGAGGGAGCCCTTCACGATCTCACCGATGTAGGAGATCTTGAGCGGTTCATCGGCCGTGTCGTCGCCATACACGATGCAGAACTGCTGGCGCGGGCTGTAGAAGCACACCGCGCCGGTCGCCTCACCCTTCTCCTCCCGGCGCAGCTTCCCGACCTCCTCCGTCCGGTACATGTTCTCCCATGGAGCCACGATCGGGAGTGAGAAGAAGACCATGTCGCCGATGAGCTTGCCGTGCTGCAAGGTGCTCGTCATCGGCAGCTTCTCGCGCAAAGTGGCGGCCAGGTTGGGAACCTTGTCCTCCCAGACCTCGATGCGGCAGACATCCTTGCCGTCAACAGTGAGACTCAAGTGCATGGTGGAACCTTTCGTAGACGTGACGAACGATCAGACGGCCGCGCGGTCCTTGCGCGGAAAGGCGTTGCCGAGGGCCCATGGGTACACCGCGTCGACCGTCATGTGCAGCCGGTTCGCGTAGGAGATCGCCGCGGAGGTGAGCCGGCGCAGGTCGGCCAGGGTCTCGACGGCGCACGCGACCTCGACGTACCGGTGAATCACCGCAGCCGCGTGGGGCAGCCCGACGAAGTCGAAGAAGTCGGCCTTGTAGCCGATGATCTCGGCGATGATCGACTGCAGGGTAGCCAGATCGGACGACTCCTTCTCGGCGACCTGCAGCAGCCCCCAGAGCATCTCGTCGGCGAGAGTCCTGGCCTCGCCTTCGGCGAACATCAAGGTGCTCAGGTACTGCCCCCTGGCGCCGGTGCCGCGTGGCACCTCGCCGCGGCCCAGTGCGGCCACCTCGTCAGGGATGGTCAGCCAGATCGCCTCACGCTCGCTCTCGAGCGTCGCAATCATGTCGTCCACTGCGGACATCGTGATCCTTTCGTCGACAATGCGTGCCCGGGTCGGGCGCGCGGGTGGTGGTGGTTCAGAGCACGGCGTCGAGAAAGCCGCGGGTCCGGGCGTTGCGGGTCTGGTCGAGCACCTCGGTCGGAGTCCCGTGCTCGACGATCACGCCACGATCCATGAAGGAGATCGTCGTAGCGATCTCGCGGGCGAAGGCGATCTCGTGCGTGACGACGACCATGGTCATGCCGGACTGCGCGAGGTCACGCATCACGGCGAGCACTTCACCGACCAGCTCGGGGTCCAAGGCGCTCGTCGGCTCGTCGAACAGCATCAGCTTCGGGTCCATGGCCAGCGCCCGAGCGATCGCCACGCGCTGTTGCTGCCCGCCGGAGAGCTGTGCGGGGTAGTGCGCGCTTCGGTCGCTGAGCCCGACGCGCTCCAGCAGCTCGCCGGCTCGGGCCCGCGCGTCGCGTCGCCGTATGCCACGAACGGTGATCGGTGCACACATGACGTTCTCCAGAGCAGTCATGTGGGCGAACAGGTTGAAACGTTGGAAGACCATGCCGATGCTCATCCGGTTGCGCGCGACGTGGTGCTCGCGCAGTTCGACGAGGTGATCACCGTTCACTCTGTGCCCCACCAGCGCGCCGTCGACGACGATGGCTCCGCCGTCGATGGGCTCCAGGTGGTTGATGCACCGCAGGAACGTCGACTTGCCCGATCCGGACGGGCCGATGAGGCATGCCACCGATCCTTCCGCGACGGCCAGGTCGACGCCGGACAGCACCTCGACCGATCCGAAGGACTTGCGCACGCCAGTCGCGTCGACCATGAGGCGCCCGGTCATGACGAGCTCACCGCTGCGGCTCGCCGGCGGGGCGCGCGCCGGGTGGGTAGGTTGACGCCGCGTGAGAACCGCCGCTCCAGGAAGCTCTGTCCGACCGTGAGGACACTGGTGAGGGCCAGGTACCAGAGACTGACGACGATGAGCAACGGGATCGTCTCGAAGTTCCGCGCGTAGATCGACTGGGCGGAGTAGAGCAGGTCCGACAGCGCTATCACGCTTACGAGCGACGTCGTCTTCAACATTCCGATGAACTCGTTGCCCGTGGGCGGAATGATGACCCGCATCGCCTGGGGCAGCAGGATCTTGCGAGCGACCTGGCTGAATCTCATCGCCAGAGCTCGCGCCGCCTCCAGCTGTCCGGCGTCCACCGACTGCACACCGCCGCGGACGATCTCGGCCATGTAGGCCGCCTCGTTCAGACCGAGCCCGAGCAGCGCAGCCGTGTAGGGCGTGATGATGCTGTTCGCCGAACCCGAGACGAACGTCGGGCCGCCGAACGGGAGGCCGAACGACAGCGTCGGGAACAGTGCGGCGAGGTTGTACCAGAAGACAAGTTGCACAAGCACCGGTGTTCCACGGAAGAACCAGATGTAGAGCCGGCTCGCTCCGGAGACGAAGGGGTTGCGCGACATCCGCATCAGCGCCAGCGCTACGCCGAGGACCACACCGATCACCATCGACACGATCGTCAGCCAGATGGTGCGGACGAGGCCCTCGAGGATGGATGAGTCAAACAGGTAGCGACGAACCACCGTCCACTGGAAGTTCGAGTTCTCCGCGAGGGTGTCGATGATGACGGCGACGGCGAGGAGTGCGGCTGCGGCGCTGACCCAACGCAGCAGGTGACGAGGACGGCGCACCGCAAGGCCGGAGATCAGCGCGGATGTGAGGTCCGCGCTGCCTCCGATCGGCGGGCGTTGCCGCCCGCCTTGACGAACAGCCATTGTGTCGGCCCCCGTCCGACTCAGGGAGCCGGAGTTGAGATCGGGTCGGACTTGGCGAGGTTGATGCCCGGTGTGGTCAGTTCCAGGTCCGGGAGATTCCACTTCTTCATGATCTGGTCGTACTCGCCGCTGGTGATGATCGCCTTGAGCGCAGCGAGGAACGCCTGCTGCAGTTCCGTGGACTTGAGGTTGAAGATCATGCCGTTGTAGTACTTCTGCAGCAGCGGGTCGGTGACGTACCGGATCTTCTTGGGGGCGGCCTTCTGCAGTGCCTCAGCCGCGGCGTAGTCGTTCAGGACGAAGTCGACGCGGCCGGAGTACAGCGCCAGCAGGGCCGCGTTCGCGGACGGGAACTTCTGGACCTCGACCGGCTTCTTGCCGTTCTTCGTGCAGTGCGGGTCGATGGTCGACGTGATCTGTTCGGCGAGGTCCAGACCCTGCTGGGTCGCGGTCTTGAGGCCGCAGAGGGTCAGCGGATCGGTAGTGATCGACGTGTTGGTATCGAGCATGTACACAGCGCCCGTCGCGTAGGCGTTGTCGACGAAGGTGACCTGCTTCTCGCGGTCGAGGTTGTCGGAGATGCACTCCATCGCCATGTCGTACCGGCCGCTCTGCACACCCGGGATCAGGCTGTCGAAGGTGATCGAGGTGGCCTCGATCTTGACGCCGAGCTTGGCGGCCATGGCGTTCCAGAGATCGGGCTCGTAGCCGACCATGTTCTTGTTGGCATCCAGCGTCTCGCATGGCGGGTATTCGGCGTCGGTCGCCAGCTTGACGACTCCGGAGCTCTGGATCGCGGCTGGGAGCAGCCCGTGCAGCGAGCTGTCCGCCGAGTTCGTGGCGCTGCCGCCCGTCGTGCTCTGGGAGGTCCCGCTGGACTTGCTGGAACTACACGCGGCCAGTGTTCCGGTGCCGAGTGCGAGTACCACCGTCAGGGCGGCGATCCTCATCGAAGTACGCGTCATGCCGACTCCCTGTCAATCGTGTCTTGCCGACCGCATCGATGCCGCTGGCGACCACACCGTCGACTCGCATCGTTGAATGGATCTATAGAGCGTAAGTGGATGCAGCAGAGCATGCAACACCCTTGTCGGCTGAATACTGTGATTCAGATCCCTCTGCGCGAACAGTCGACCCTCGCGTTCAGCTGAACGCGATTCGCGTGTGGCGAAGCGCAAGATCCGTCGATCTGGACGGGATGTCTCATGGGACTCGTTGCACGAGCCCGCGGTTCGGCGTCGCGCTTCCCGCCGACCGCAACGCTCCGGTATGCGAGATTTCCTCGTGGTTCGCGTACGCGGCACCGTCGGTAAAGACCGTTCATTCCAGGATCCGGGATCACCTCGTAGGGTGAGCCGCATGAGACGTGAGATCTCGTCCGTCGACGAGCTCGTCGAGTTGCTTGGATCACCGGGCGAACGCGCCGCGGCCAAGGTACGCAACCGCCTCCTCGATATCGATCGACGATGGCTCCAGGCGAGTCCATTCTGTGTAGTGGCCACCGCTGATGCCGAGGGTCGCTGCGATGCGAGTCCGAAGGGCGACCCAGCCGGCTCGCTCGTTCATGTCATCGACGACAGCACGATCGCTCTCGGCGAGCGACCCGGCAACCGCAGGGCCGATGGATATCGCAATATTCTCGCCAACCCCCATGTCGGCATCGAGTTCGTCATTCCCGGCCGCGGCGACACACTCCGCATCAACGGAGGCGCACGCCTAGTCATCGATGATGAACTCGGCGAGCGGCTTGCGGTCAACGGCAAGCCGGCCGCTCTCGTCTTGGTGGTCGACATCGAGGAAGTGTTTTTTCACTGCTCGAAAGCCATCCTGCGCAGCGGACTCTGGCAGCCGCAAACCTGGCACCCAGACGCAGTGGAGCGCCGAGCCGTCATCGCCCACGACGTCGAACCGGACGGGCGGACCATCGCCGAGCTCGATGAGTACTACCTAGCAGACAACTACTCCAAAGGCCTCTACTGACCCGCCCGGGCGGCCGCTCATCCGTGTCCTGCACAGCGGCGCACCCGTTCGGTCACCACGTGGAGGACTTCACATTCAGCGGGCGGTGAGGCGGCACGCTGGCTGTCGAGCAGGGCACCTGCAGCGCTCAGGCGTTCGAGGCCAGCCTTGGTGAGCGCTCGGTGGCCGGGCTCAACCCAACGGGCGCCGGCTGACTAACGAGCCTTCGTCACCACGTGTGTGAGGGAGGCCGTGCTCGCGGTGTCGTTCGCGTCGCCCGAGTAGGAGGCCGTGATCTGATAGGGACCGTCGCTCATCTGAAGGACGCCCGCTGGCACTGTGCAGGTCCCGACGTAGTCGCCGCCGCCTGACCGGGTGGTGGACCCACCGCCGGAGCCGTCGCATTCGACGGTGTCGCCGCCGGCGCCGGTCACGGAAAAGGCCACCGAACCGCCCAGCGGGACTCGACTGGCCGGCGTCGGCTTCACCGTCGCGGTGAAGGTGACTGGCTGGCCGGCGGGCGAACGGCCCGAGGACTGCTGCAGCTTCAACGAGGTCTGTGCCTTCGTCAGTTTCTGGGTCAGCGAACCGGACGACGGCGTGAACGCGGTGCTGCCGGAGTAGCTCGCGGTGATCGTGTACGGGCCGCTACCGGCGACGAGGGAGCCGGCGGCAAGGACGCAACGGGCGTTGCCCCCGGACAGCTTGACGGTGTCCGCGTTCTTGCACGTCGCCACCGAGTTGTCCGCTCCGGTGATCCCGAACGTCACGGTGCCGGTAGGCGTCCCGTTCGCCGGCGATGTCGCCGCCACGGATGCCTGGATGGTGACGGCCGCGCCGGACGCAGACGGGTTGGCATTTGCCGTGAGCGTCACGCCGGTCGCGCCTTGGGCGATGGTCTGCTGGCCCGATCCGTTCGACGCCGAGAAGCCGGAATCACCGGAGTAGGCGACCGCTACGGAGTAGGTGGCTCCGGCGGTCAGCTTGCTCGCCGGGATCATGCAGGTTGCCGAGCCACCGGACAGGGTCGCCGTGTTGCCGCCGGTACAGGTCAGCACGGGCTTCTTCGGGCCGGTCACGGTGAAGGTGACCGTGCCGGTGGGCGTACCGCTGCCGGGACCGACCGGGGCGACGGTCGCGGTGTAGGTCACTGCCTGACCGTTGACCGGCGGGTTGGCGCTCGCCGTCACGTTGGTCACTGTCGCGTCCTGGGTGACCGTCTCGGTGATGCTCGGGGCGCTCGAGCCCAGGAAGCTGTCGTCACCGGAGTACGTCGCCGTGATCGTCAGGGTCGACGGTGTGAACCCCGCCGACGTGCAGGTCGCGGTGCCGGTCTCGTCGACGGGCACGGCCGAGCAGCTGGCTAGATCGTTGCCATCGACCTGGAAGTCGACGGTGCCACCTGGGAGCGCCGCTGCCGTCGAACCGGGCGCGTTGACCGTCACGTCCGCCGTGAAGATCACCTGCTGCCCGGTCACGACCGGGTCGTTGTCTTCCGACAACGCTGTACTGGTCGAGGCCTGGTCGACCTGCTCCACCAATGGTGATCCTGAGTTGTCAGACGGGACGAACGAGTCGTCGCCGGAGTAGGTCACCACGATGTGGTGCTCGCCCGGGACGAACCCGTCGCCCTGGTTCGCCGAGCAGGTGGCCTGGCCGGCGGTCAGCACGACCGAACCGCAGCCCGGCAGGACAGTGCCGTCCGAGGCGAACTCGACCGTGCCGCTCGGCGCTGTCGCGGCGCCGCTCGGTCCGGACACGGCGGCTGTGAGGTTGACTGCCTGACCGGTCACCGCGGGGTTGGTGTCGGCCGAGACACTGATCGTCGACGCTGCCGCGACGGGGAGAGTGCCGGAGTAGAGCGCGTGGCCCCAGCCGCGCGACGGTGCGTTCGTGGTGTGGTCACTGTTCCACGCGTTGCCCTCGCCGTAGATGCCATCGTCGGACCACACCACCTCGCGCTCGCCATTCGTCGCGGTCGAAGCCGGTGCGATGGCGAAGCCCTCGAGATTGTCGTCGGGCAGGCCGGCCGGCCGGTTGTAACTGACCACGCGGGTGAAGTTACCGCTGGCATCGATGCGCATCAGGCTGTCGACGACGCCGCAGTCGTTGTCGCAGTCGAGCCAGATTCCCTGGTCGTCTGCGTTGAACTGCAGGTCGGCGATCGCGCTGGTGCCGTCGATCCCGGTCTCGATGTCGGCGACCCGCTGATAGGAGCCGTCCGAATTCAACGCGTAGGCGTAGACGTGACCGTTCTTCTCGAAGCCGAGGAAGTAGAGACCCGAACCATGCAATGCGTAGTCCGCCGGGTCGTACGTCTTCTCCAGGTGCTGGTCGTGGAAACCATGGGCGGTCAGGAAGGAGTCCGGCACATACGTGACGCCTTCGAATCCGAGGTTGGCGTCCTCGCCGGTTGCGGCGATCACCGACGGAACGAACTCGGAGGTGAGGTCCCACTGCTGCACCGGCGCGAGCGTGGTGCCGGTCGCCGCCGGGTTGTACTCCAGCACTTCGTCCTTGGACACGTTGCTGTTGGAGTTGTCGCGCTCGGAGGTGACGAAGAGGTCTCCGTTGCCGCCGACCGTGAGGCCCTCGTCGTCAGGTTGGCTGGCGGTGGGGTCGGTGCCGGTGAAGGTGACCGCCTTGCCGTTGCCCCAGTCGCTGTCGGTGGCAGGCAGGAACTTGCCCGTGCCCGGATCCTTGACCAGCTTCCAGACGTGGTTCTTGTTCTGCGCGCCCCACAGCACGCTGCCGTCCGCGCTGAAGACCAGCGAGCTCATGTCGTTGCCGGTCGGGTCCTGCGCGGTGACGAACTCGCACTGGTTGTCCACGGTCACCACGGCATCGCTGGTGGGCCACGGCACAGCGTCGGGCACGGCAACGCTGTTGCTTCCCGTCGGCTGGCTGGGCGTGCAGTTGCCGGGCAGGCCGGTCGGCGGCTGTTCGTTGAAGTACTTCACGGCGTCGGTCGGGTCCGTGCTGTCGTCGCAGGACGAATTGTTCGACGAGCCGAACGAGGCCACCTTGACGCTGTACCACGAGGTCGTCGCGTCGTCCGAGTTGGTGTTGGCCGCGCCTGCGCCATCCGGGCAGCGCGCGAGTGCGTGGTACACCTCAGCGCCGGTCGGGCCCGCATTGCTCGGGTCGATGCTCTCGTCGTAGCCGGCCTGGCCGGCGCCGTAGGTGACGGAGTCCACGAGCGTGCCGTCAGGCAGATAGACCTGCACGGCGTCACCGCCGCTGCCGAGACCCTGCCCCGACTGGAATACGCCGTAGCCGTGCGCCGGAAGGCTGGTGATCTTGTTGCCGCCGAGGTCGAAGACCCGGCCCGAGAACACAGTGGCGCTTGCCGCCCCATGGCTGTCGGCCTGCTTCCAGCCGGTGATGTCGACTGCCTGCGTGCCCTTGTTGTAGAGCTCGATGAGGTCGCTCGCGGAGTTGGGCGAGGTGTTGAGCGCGCTGTAGAGCGCTGGCGGCAGCGCGGAGGTGAGTTCGGTGTTGTCGCTGTTGTCCGAGGTGATCTCGTTGATCGCGATGTTCGCCCAGTTCGGGTCGATGCCAGAGCTGACCGTGATGGTGAAGGTCGCGCCGCCGGATGCGCCGGCCGTATCAGTAGCCGTCGCGGTCACGTTGATGGTTCCGGGCGAGGTCGGCGTACCAGTGATAGCGCCGGTCGACGGATTGATGCTCAGGCCGGTGCCGGCGAGCGCTGGCGCGCTCCAGGTGTAGGACCCGGTGCCACCGGATGCGCTGAGACCGGTGAACGAGAACGCCGTACCGACGGTGGCCGTTCGGTTGCCACCACCTGAGACCGCCACAGCCGTCGTGCGCACGCTGGTAGGGGTGGAGGTGCCGAGGGTGGACGCGGCGGGCGAGCCGACCGAGCCGGCGGCGGAGGTCCATGAACCCTCGGAGTCAGCCGCAGTCGACAGCGTCCAGCCGTTCGACGGCAGGGACGAGAACGTTGAGCCGGCCGGGTTCTGCTGGTCGGCCACATGCGTCGAGGACACGAACGCGGACTTTCCCTTGCCCGCAGCGCTCAGGTTGTAGGAGATCCCGTCCAAGACCGTGGTGCCGTTCGAGATGTAGACGCTGCCCGAGCTCTTCAACGTGGCCGTTCCGTCGTTGACCACCTTGACCGCGGACTTCACTCCCCATTCGGTGCGGAAGTCGGCCGGTGTGAGATCCGTGATGATCACCGACTCGCCCGGTTGAATCACCGTGTTCGTCCCCGAACCGTTCGCAAGACCCGCAAGCGAGGTGCCAGCGGTCGGAGACGGGGTTGTGATCGTGGTGCTCGCCGAGGTGTCGAAGTACCAGCCACTCACATCCTGGGCCTGGTCGCCGATGTTGGTCAGCTCGACGTACTCGCCGTCACCAGCATCACCGGGGTAGGCGTGGGCGCCGGACGCCAACCCGCCATAGGCGATCTCAGTCACGACGAGATTGGCGGCGCCGCTGGTCGCGTCAGCCGCCGGCGCGGGCAGCCCGGGCAGGATGGCCATGGCCACTGACGCAGTCAGAACTGCCACGGCGCCGCGAGCACCGACACGCTTTGTGCGCACTGGGATACCACCCAACTCTACGAATCGTGTGAGCTCCGCAGAAGGCTCGGCGGACCCAAGCGGAAGCCAACCGGATACCGGTGAATGGACGGGGAACTGGAGCGTTCCAAGCGACAAATGACGTGCAACCGATTCATGAACCGCCCCGGGGTCCGACCCGCTCGAGCACTTCAACAGTGCCGACGTGCGCCGCAACCACTCCGGGACGGAGACTGCAACCCCGGTCCGACGTGCGCCTGGTCGGCGATCTGGTGCAGTCGAGCCGCGGGCATCGTCGCGATGGTGAGTCACCAGCGCCGGCGCGCGGCGCTCGATCTCCCGGGCGAAGGCCTGCGCGGCGCGGCGCACCTCGCGGAAACCGTGGTCGGGGCGGATGCGGACGTCGATGTGGATGCCCCGCGAGCCGGACGTCTTCGGCCACCCGACGGCGCCGAGTTCGTCCAGGGTCTCGTGCACGATCGCCGCGACACGCTGAGCCTCCCCAAAACCGGTGCCCGGCTGCGGATCCAAATCGATGCGCAGCTCGTCGGGGCTCGTGTGTTCGATCGACTCGGTCAGCAAGCCGGATCATGACGACTAGCGTGTGGCCGATGCAGGACCTGCTGATCGTCCTCGGACTCGTGCTCTTTCTTCTCGGCCTGCTGACCGGGCTCGCGGTCCCGATGCTGAAGAACCCGCGCATGGGGGTTGCCAGTCACCTCCAAGGCATGACGAACGGACCGTTCCTCATCGTGATCGGGCTGACGTGGCCGCACGTGCACCTGGCGCACGGCTGGGAGATCGTCACCGTGGTGCTGCTCGTCTACGGGACGTACGCCAACTGGCTTGCTACCCAACTCGGTTCGCTGTGGGGCGCCGGCCACCGGTTCGCGCCGGGCGCGACGGGTGAGCACCGAGCGGGGGCGGCACAGGAGCGCGTCGTCGATCTGCTCCTCATCACCCTGGCGCCCGCGATGGTGGTCGCAACGGGTCTGCTGATCATCGGAGTCGCACGCTGAGGCACCGCGCTGACGCGGCGCGCGTTGCCTGGCCTACCTGGCTTCGACGTCGCTGACCGGGTGGCCGTCGGAGTCCCAGTTGGCCCTGTTCATCTTCGACGGCTGGACCCGTGGCGGCTCACCGTCCATCTTCGGGAAGTTGGGCGGGTAGGGCGCGTCGCCGAGCCCGTGATCGCGCTCGTCGCGCTCGGCCCACTCCAGCAGCGGCTCGATCGACCAGACAGCGTCGTCGATCCCGGCATGGACGTCGCCGAGGCGGGCGAACCGTTCGGGCATCGTCGCGATGGTGAAGTCCGCCATCTCGACATCGGGCAGCTCGTCCCAGGTGACCGGCGCCGACACCGGCGCGTGCGGCATGCCCCGGACCGAATAGGCCGCAGCGATGGTGCGGTCGCGCGCGTTCTGGTTGTAGTCCAGGAAGATCTGCTCGCCCCGCTCCTCCTTCCACCATGCGGTGGTCACCAGCGCCGGCGCGCGGCGCTCGATCTCCCGGGCGAAGGCCAGCGCGGCGCGGCGCACCTCGCGGAAACCGTGGTCGGGGCGGATGCGGACGTAGATGTGGATGCCCCGCGAGCCGGACGTCTTCGGCCACCCGACGGCTCCGAGTTCGTCCAGGGTCTCGTGCACGATCGCCGCGACACGCTGAGCCTCCGCAAAACCGGTGCCCGGCTGCGGATCCAGATCGATGCGCAGCTCGTCGGGGCTCTCGGTGTCCGCCCGCCGTGAGTGCCACGGGTGGAACTCCACCGTGGACATCTGGACCGCCCAGATGACGTCGGCGAGTTCGGTCACGCAGAGCTCGTCGGCCGTGCGCCCGGACGGGAACCGCACCTCGACGGTCTCGACCCACGGCGGCGCGCCCTTGGGCAGCCGCTTCTGGTAGATCTTCTCGCCGTCGACACCGTCGGGATAACGGTGCAGCATGCAGGGCCGCTCCCGCAGCGCGCGGACGATCCCGTCACCCACCGAGACGTAGTACCTGGCCAGATCCAGCTTGGTCTCCCCCCGCGCGCTGAAGTAGACGCGATCGGGGTTGCTGATCCGCACGAGCCGGTCGCCGACCGGCAGTTCCACCGCTGGCGTTGGCGTCATGGCCCCAAACTATCGCGTGAGTCGTGTGAGGTGAGGGAAACTACGCCCGGAACGCTGGCGCACGGGCCATGCGTCCGGCACGCTGAGGCAACGGCGCACGCAGTGTGCCGGCCACCTACCCGCGCCGCGCGCGGGTACACCATCGAGTCCGGGGATGTGGCGTGGACGATCGACGCTCGACAGAAGACGATCCGGCGCGCCGGCGCGAGCGGCCGCTGGTCCAGTTCCTCGACGCCAAGGACGCCCGCCCCGTCAACCCCAACACCCCGGAGGGCGAGATCCGGAACATGGCCGCGTTCGCCGCGGGCGTGCATGCCGTCACGCCGCTGCGCCGGACCGTGGCCAAGATCGTCGTCTGGCTGGTGCTCCTCGGTTTCGCGCTGGCGATCGTCGTCGGCGTCGTCAGCGGGGCGCGGACCCTCTAGACCCGCCGCGCCAGGCCGGACCGCGTTCAGGGGTCCGTAATGCAGACCGGGCCGTGTCGTCGGTACCGTCGGATGCATGACGACATCCGAGTCCGCACCTGCCGTGGTCAAGACCGACGCCGAGTGGCGCGCCGAGCTGACACCTGCCGAGTACGCGGTGCTCCGGCAGGCGGCCACCGAGCGCCCCTACGTGGGCGAGTACACCGACAACCATCGCGTCGGGATCTACCGCTGCCGCGCCTGTGACGCCGAGCTCTTCCGCAGCACCGAGAAGTTCGACTCCCACTGCGGCTGGCCGAGCTTCTTCTCCCCGCTGGCCGGCGACCGCATCATCGAGCGCCCGGACGACAGCCTGGGCGCGCACCGCGTCGAGGTCGTCTGCGCGAACTGCCACAGCCACCTGGGCCACGTGTTCGCCGGCGAGGGCTACGGGACGCCGACGGACCTGCGCTACTGCATCAACTCGATCTCGATGACCTTCGAGGAGGCGGGACAGGCCGACAAGGCCTGACCGCACGAGCAGGCCCGACGTACCGAGCGGGTTTGGCCGCGGCTAGGGCAGTGCGGCGACGATCTCCGCCGCCGAACGCCGTGAGCCGGTGAAGAACGGGACCTCCTCGCGGACGTACATCCGCGTCTCCGACCCGCGCAGGTGGCGCATGAGGTCGACGATCCGGTACAGCTCGTCCGCCTCGAAGGCCAGTAGCCATTCGTAGTCGCCGAGGGCGAACGACGCGACGGTGTTCGCGCGCACGTCCGGGTACTCGCGCGCCATCTGGCCGTGCTCGGCCAGCAGGGCGCGGCGCTTGGTGTCGTCGAGCAGGTACCAGTCGTAGCTGCGGACGAACGGGTAGACGCAGACATAGGCACGCGGCGTCTCGTCGGCCAAGAACGCCGGGATGTGGCTCTTGTTGAACTCGGCAGGGCGGTGCAGCGCCATGTTCGACCACACCGGAGCCAGATGGGCGCCCAGCTCGGTCCGCCGGAAGCGGCTGTAGGCGTTCTGGAGCGCGTCCGCCGTGGCGGCGTGCCACCAGACCATCACGTCGGCGTCCGCGCGCAGGGCCGAGACGTCGTACAGACCACGGACCGTCACGTCCTCGGTCGCCAGGTCCGCGATCAGGGACTCGACCTCGGCGCTGAGCTTGTCCCGGTCCTCCCCCAGCGGCACCGCCGAGCGGAACACCGACCAGGCGGTGTAGCGGATGACGTCATTGAGTTCGCGAGCCTGCTTGCCATCGACCATGGGTTCATTGTCCGCGACCGCCCAGGTGCGCCACCACCCGGTCCGCGGCCAGGCGCCCGGAGCGGATGCACGCGGGTATGCCGACGCCGTCGTAGGCCGCTCCGGCGACGGCCAGACCGGGGACGTCCGCGACCGCGTTCCGGATCCGCGCGACGGCGTCGAGGTGGCCGACCGCGTACTGCGGCAGGCCACCGCCCCACCGCGTGACCAGCCGGTCGATGGGCGCCACCTGCGCCCCCAGCAGGTCGGCGACGTCCCGGACCGCGAGTGCCGCGAGATCGCCGTCGGGTCGCTGGAGGACGGCCTCGTCACCCACCCGCCCCAGCGACGCACGGAGCAGGACCACGTCGGCCGCCCGCCCGGGCCATTTCTGCGTCGTCACCGTGATGCCCTTGACCATCCGGCCCTGTGAGGCGGGGACGAGCATCCCGCTGCCCGCCGGCAGCGACGTCCCGGCCTGGTAGGCCAGGGTCACTATCGCCACGCTGGCCGAACGGATCGCACCCAGGTCGGCGCTCGCGAGCGGCGCGAGGGCGCGCAGCAGGCCGGCCGCCTTGCCCGGCGGCGTCGCGACGATGACGGCATCCGCGTCGATGCTCAGCCCGTCCGGTCGGGGGCCGATGTCCAGGCGGAACCCGGTCGCGGTGCGGTGGATCTCGCGCACCGCCGTCGAGGTGCGCACCGTGAACGCACGCGTCGCGGCGACGGCACCCGGCAACGAGCCCAGTCCGCCGGCGAGGGACGTGAAGGCCGGCTCGCCGTTCGGATGGGCACGTGCCCCGGCGGCGGCCACGGCCCGGGCGGCCGCCAGCAGCGATCCACCGTCGGTGGCGAGCCGCTCGGCCAGGGCGGGTACGGCCGCCCGGAGGGAGATCTGCTCGGCGCGACCGGCGTAGACACCCCCGAGCAACGGGTCGACCAGGTGGTCGACCACCTCGTGTCCCATGCGCCGAGCCACGAGGGTGCCGACCGAGATGTCCTGCTCCAGGCGCGGCTCGCCCGCGTCGTCCTCGGCCGCGATCCTCGCCTGCGCGCCCGGTGACAGCGTGCCGCTGCGCTCGACGGCCGCGAGATCGGTCGGGATGCCCATGACGGTGCCGGCGGGAATCGGCCGCGCGGCGCCGGAGATCCAGAGTGTCGCGGAGGTGGTCAGCGGCGAGATGCGCTCACCCGCCAGCCCGACTGCCTCGAGCAGGCCGATCCCCTCCGGGCGGCGCGCGAGCATCGACTCGGCGCCGACGTCGACGCGATGCCCCGCGATGTCGTCGAGCCGGAGCTTCCCCCCGATGTGATCGGCCTGCTCCAGCACCTCCACGCTCGCCCCGGGCAGGGCGGTCGCGGCGTGGAAGGCGGCGGCCAACCCCGAGATGCCGCCGCCTACGACGACGATGTGCATCGGCGTCACTCGCTGTCGAGGGTCTTGACCAGCTCGACGATGCGGGTGAGCACTGCCGGGTCGGTGTCGGGCAGCACCCCGTGGCCGAGGTTGAAGATGTGCCCGTCGGCGGCCCGTCCCTGGGCGACGATGCGGCGGACCTCGGTCTCGATCACGGGCCAGTCGGCGAGCACCAGCGCCGGGTCGAGGTTGCCCTGGACGACGGCGTTCGGGCCGATCCGCCGGGCGGCGTCGTCCAGCGGAGTGCGCCAGTCGACCCCGACCACGTCCGCTCCGACCAGGCGCATCTGCGGCAGCAGCTCACCCGTCCCGACGCCGAAGTGGATGATCGGGACGTCCGTGTCGTCGAGCGCGCCCAGGGCGAGGGCGCTGTGCGGCAGGACGAATTCGGCGTAGTCGGCCGCCGACAGCGCGCCCGCCCAGGAGTCGAACAGCTGCACGACGGACACCCCCGCGTCGACCTGCACGCGCAGGAACGCGCCGGTGACAGCCGCCAGGCGGGCCAGCAGGGCATGCCAGACGTCCGGCTCGGAGTGCATGAGTGCCTTGGTGCGGGCATGGTCGCGCGACGGGCCACCCTCGATCAGGTAGCTCGCCAGGGTGAACGGCGCGCCGGCGAAGCCGATCAGCGGAACGGGACCGAGTTCGGTGACGAGCTGGCGCACGGCCTCGTCGATGTAGGCCACGTCCCCCGGCTCCAGCGGGCGCACCCGGGCGACGTCCGCCGCGCTCCGCACCGGCTCGCTGACCACCGGGCCGGTCCCGGCGACGATGTCCACGTCCAGGCCGATGGCGACGAGCGGGATCACGATGTCGGAGAACAGGATCGCGGCGTCCACCCCGTGCCTGCGGACCGGCTGCAGGGTGATCTCGGTGACCAGGTCCGGCGTCCGGCAGGCCTGCAGCATGCCCGTTCCCACCCGCAGCGCGCGGTACTCCGGGAGCGAACGCCCGGCCTGGCGCATGAACCAGACGGGAGGTCGCGCGCCGGGGCGCCCGCGGGCCGCGCGCACCAGCAGGGAGTCGGTGCGCGGGTCCGGCCCGGCGGAGGAGTCGGCGGTGTCGGGCGGCGTGGCAGTCATCGCGGTCATCCTCGCACGGCTGGCGGGCCGGTGACGGCGCGCCTACGGTCGTTCCCAGCAGGCTCATGTAACCGTTGAGCGTTCGCCCAGACGTCTGCGGAGGGTACACATGGTCATGCAGTCCAGACTCGGTTCCGAGTGCGTCCCGACGCGCCCGGCAACCTGGGACGGTGCGCAGTGACCCAGACGCCCCAGCCCGACCTCGCGTCCGCACCGTCCGGCGGTTCGGACGCTGCCGTGCCCGACGCCGCTGCCGCGCCTGCGACGTTCCGGCGGGCCGTCGAGAGTCTCGAACGGACCGTCGCCCGTTCCGACGTGCGGGTCGAGCCGATCCGCGCGCCGCAGCGACTGGCGCCCTACAGCTACGCCCTGTCGGCTGACGTCGTGGCCGGCGACGACACCGAGGGCGCGACCGGGCGGCTGGTGCTCCTGCACGACCCCGACGGCGCCGATGCCTGGGACGGCGACCTGCGCCTGGTCGTCTATGCCTCGGCCGAGCTGGCCGATGACATGGTCGGCGACCCGCTTCTCCCGCAGGTCGGCTGGAGCTGGCTGACCTCCTCCCTGGAGGAGCGGGGCGCCGAGTACACCGCCGCCGGCGGCACAGTCACCCAGACCACATCCACCCGATTCGGCGACGTGCACGGCCCGTCGTCGACTACCTCGCTGGAGCTGCGCGGATCATGGACACCGACGAGTCCGGATCTGACGGCACATCTACTGGCCTTCGTGGATCTCCTAGCCATCGCCGCCGGACTCGCGCCCGAGGGAGTCACCGTCCTCGGTCGGTCGGCGACTTGACGAGCGATTCGGCGACGCCGAGCACCACATCCGCGCCGGACAGCGCGGCCGATCCTGCCGAGTCGTCCCCGCGTCCGGTGGTCGAGGACGCCGATCCGGCCGAACTCGCACCCGCTCCCGAGCTGATCAACGCTCCGCGGGAGCCGGTGCTGGGCCCCATCACGACCGCGGAGGGTCTCGCCGAGGTCTGCGCGCTGCTGGCTGCGGGCACCGGAGTGGTCGCGGTGGACGCGGAGCGGGCCTCCGGCTACCGCTACAGCCAGCGGGCGTACCTCGTGCAGCTCTTCCGCGCCGGGGTCGGCAATGTGCTCCTCGACCCGATCGCCGTCCCGGACCTGCTCCCCCTCCAGGCCGTCATCGGCGACCTGGAGTGGGTGCTGCACGCGGCGAGCCAGGACCTCGCCTGCCTGCGCGAGATCGGCCTCGATCCGGTCCGGATCTTCGACACCGAGACCGCGGGACGACTGCTCGGGCTGGAGCGGGTGTCCCTGGCGGCCATGCTCGAACACTTCCTCGACGTGACGCTGCTCAAGGGTCACTCCGCGGCGGACTGGAGTACCCGCCCGCTGCCGGCCGACTGGCTCGTCTACGCGGCCCTCGACGTGGAACTGCTCGTCAGCCTGCGCGACGCGGTCGCCGCCGAGCTCGATCGCGTCGGCAAGCGCGAATGGGCGGAGCAGGAGTTCGCGGCCACGCTGGCCGCGGCACCACCGGCTCCGCGCGTCGAGCCCTGGCGCCGGACGTCGGGGATCCACGTGCTGCGCTCCCGCCGCCAGCTCGGTGAGGTCCGTGCGCTGTGGGAGGCGCGTGACGCCATGGCCTCCAGTCGCGACATCGCGCCCGGGCGCCTGCTGCCGGACTCGGCGATCGTCGCGGCGGTCCGAGCGAACCCGACGACGGCAGCCGAGATGTCGGCGCTGCCGGTCTTCAAGGGGCCGCGTCAGCGCAAGCACGTCGCCCGCTGGTTCGAGCACCTCGAGGCGGCGCGCGCCCTCGAGGAACATCAACTGCCGTCCCTCGCCCAGCGTTCGGACCCGGAGTCGGTGCCGCCGCCGGCGCGCTGGCGCGAGCGCGACCCGGCCGCCGCGGCGCGCCTCGTGGCCGTGCGCGAGGCCATCGCGACCCTCGGCGACGAGCACACGATCCAGGTGCAGAACCTCCTCGCCGCCGACGTCATCCGGCGGCTGTGCTGGCAACCGCCGACGGGCACGGACGTCGCTGCGGTCGCCGGCCGGCTGGCCGAGCTCGGCGCGCGCCCGTGGCAGGTCGAGCTCACCGCGGCGCCACTGGCCGAGGCACTGCGCCTCGCCGCCGCCCCACCCACCGAGGCCTGACCGAGCTCGGGCGCGGCCACGCGCCAGGTGGCTGACCGTCCGGGGCGTCGTGCTCGCCCGGCTCGGGCCGCTGCGCTAGGCTGGTAGTTACCCGCCAGTAACAACGCGCTCCGCGCGCGTCGGCACCGGCCCCTGACGCCTGAGGGAGAACTCATCGTGGCCCGTTCCGCCCACCCCCGCGCCATCCGGGACGTCGTCTTCGTCGACGGTGCCCGCACGCCGTTCGGCAAGGCCGGACCGAAGGGCATATACGCCGAGACGCGCGCCGACGACATGATCGTGTCCGTCATTCGCGAGCTGATGCGCCGCCACCCTGAGCTGCCGCCGGAGCGGGTCGACGAGGTCGGCATCGCCGCGGCCACCCAGATCGGCGACCAGGGCCTCACCCTCGGGCGCACCGCCGTCCTGCTCGCCGGGCTGCCCAAGAGCGTCCCGGGCTTCGCCATCGACCGCATGTGTGCCGGCGCGATGACGGCCGTCACCACACTGGCCTCGGGCATCGCCTTCGGCGCCTACGACGTGGCGATCGCCGGTGGTGTCGAGCACATGGGGCACCACCCGATGGGCGAGGGCGCCGACCCCAACCCGCGCTTCCTGTCCGAGAAGCTCGTCGACATGAGCGCGCTGTCGATGGGCGCGACCGCGGAGAACCTGCACGACCGCTTTCCCGCCATCACCAAGCAGCGCGCCGATGCCTTCGCCGCGTCCAGCCAGGCCAAGCTCGCGAAGGCCTACGCGGACGGCAAGATCGAGCCCGATCTCGTACCGGTGGCCACCCGCAGCGCCGAGCTGGGCTGGGGGCTGGCCACGCACGACGAGCCGCCGCGGCCGGGTACGACCGTCGAGGACCTCGCAGCCCTGAAGACGCCCTTCCGCGCACACGGTCGGGTCACCGCCGGCAACGCCGCCGGGCTGAACGACGGCGCGACGGCGTGCATCCTCGCCGCGGAACAGACCGCCGTGGAACTCGGGCTGCCGGTCGGCATGCGCCTGGTCAGCTACGCCTTCGCCGGCGTCGACCCGGAGACGATGGGCGTCGGCCCGATCCCCTCGACGGAGAAGGCGCTCGCCGGCGCCGGGCTCGGCATCGAGGACATCGGCCTGTTCGAGCTCAACGAGGCCTTCGCGGTCCAGGTGCTGGCGCTGCTGGACCACTTCGGCATCGCCGACGACGACGAGCGCGTCAACCAGTACGGCGGCGCGATCGCCGTCGGACACCCGCTGGCCTCCTCGGGCGTGCGTCTGATGACGCAGCTGGCGCGGCAGTTCGCCGACCGTCCGGACGTCCGGTACGGCCTGACCGCCATGTGCGTCGGGCTCGGACAGGGCGGCTCGGTCATCTGGGAGAACCCGCACTACACCGGACCGCTCGACGACACCGCTTCCGCCGGTGCGACCGACGGCAGCCCCGAAGGAGCACAGCTGTGACCACCACCGACACGCCGGTCCAGGCCTTCCCGGACGAGGTCGTCACCCGTTCCCTCGTGCGGTACGTGGATGTCCCGGGCGTGGCCGGCGAGATCGCCCTGATCACGCTCGAGAACGGCCACGACCACACCCGCCCGTCGACGTTCGGCCCGGCCGGGTTGCTGTCCCTCGACGCGGCGCTCGACGGCATCGAGGCGCACTCGCCGCGCGGTCGCGGCCATCGCCGTGACCGGCAAGCCGTTCATCTTCGCCGTCGGCGCGGACATCTCCGGGATCGGCCGGGTCACCGACCGCGCCCAGGCGCTGGAGATCGCGCAGGCCGGGCACCGGGCGTTCGCCCGGCTCAAGGACAGCTCGGTGCCGACCTTCGCCTTCGTCAACGGCGCGGCGATGGGCGGCGGCCTCGAGCTGGCGCTGCACTGCCAGTACCGCACGCTGGCCTCCTCCGCGGCCGCGATCGCGTTCCCGGAATGCTTCCTCGGCCTGGTACCCGGCTGGGGCGGCACGCAGTTGCTCCCGCAGCTCATCGGCGTCGAGCGGGCGGTCAACGTCATCATCGCCAACCCGCTGAGCCAGAACCGCATGCTCAGCGCGCAGCAGGCCGCTGAGCTCGGCATCGCCGACACCCTCCTCGACGGCGCCGACTTCCTGGCCGAATCGCTGCGGTGGGCGGCGCGCGTCCTGTCCGGCGACATCAGCGTCGCCCGTCCCGAGGTCGACCGCAGCGCGGTGTGGAGCGCCGTGCTCGCGGGCGCGCGGAAGATGCTCGACAGCAAGCTCCACGGCGCCGCCCCCGCTCCCTACCGCGCCCTGGACCTGATGGAACTCGCGCGCACCGCCGACTTCGCGACCGGCACGGCCGCCGAGGACGAGGCGCTCGCCGACCTGATCATGACCGACGAGCTGCGCGCCGGGCTCTACGCCTTCGACCTCGTCCAGAAGCGCGCGAAGCGTCCGGCCGGGGCTCCCGACCGCACGCTCGCCCGGCCGGTGACCAAGGTCGGGGTGGTCGGTGCCGGCCTCATGGCCGGTCAGCTCGCGCTGCTGTTCGCGCGCCGCCTCGACGTGCCGGTCGTCCTGACCGACGTCGATCAGGCGCGGCTGGACAAGGGCGTCGGTCATGTCCACGGCGAGATCGAGAAGCTGCGGTCCAAGGGCCGGATCAGTCAGGACGGTGCTCACCGCCTGACCGCGCTGGTCAGTGGCTCACTCGGCAAGGAGGCCTTCGCCGACGCCGACTTCGTCATCGAGGCCGTGTTCGAGGAGATGTCGGTCAAGAAGCAGGTTCTGGCCGAGCTCGAGCAGTTCGTCCGCCCGGATGCGGTACTCGCGACGAACACCTCGTCCCTGTCGGTGACGGAGATGGCCGCGTCGCTCAGCCATCCCGAGCGGGTCGTCGGGTTCCACTTCTTCAACCCGGTGGCGGCCATGCCGCTGCTGGAGGTCGTCCGGGCCGAACGGACCGACGACGCCACCCTGGCCACGGCCTTCGCCGTCGGGCAGAAGCTGAAGAAGTCGTGCGTGCTGGTCAAGGACGCCCCGGCGTTCGTCGTCAACCGGCTGCTGACCCGCTTCATGGGCGAGATCACCGCTGCGGTCGACGAGGGCACCCCGATCGAGGTCGCCGAAGCCGCGCATCGCCACGCTCGGGCTCCCCATGGGTACCTACGAGCTGCTGTCGCTGGTCGGCCCGGCCGTCGCGCTGCACGTCGCCGAGACGCTCCACGCTGACCTCGGCCCGCGCTTCACGGTGAGCGAGAACCTGCGCCGCCTGGTCGCGGCGGGCAAGCCGGGAATCTTCGTGCGCGACGAGAACGGCCGTCCCCGGCTCGACCCCGAGGTCGCCGCGTTCTCGGTCTACGGGGACACGCCGTCAACCGGTGACCAGGTCCTCGAGCGCGCGCTCGTCGGGGCTGGCCGAGGAGATCGGGCTGATGCTCGCCGACGGCGTGGTCGCCGGTCCCCAGGACATCGATCTCTGCATGATCCTGGGCGCGGGCTGGCCGTTCCATCTGGGCGGCATCACCCCGTACCTGGATCGCACGGGAGTATCCGAGCGCGTCACCGGGCACCGGTTCCTGCCCGCGGGCGTCGCCTCGCTACCCGCCTGACGCTAGGCGGGGACGCTGTCCGGGTCGTCCGGTCCGGGCAGCGGTTCGACCGGTGCCGGCGGCAGGGTCGTCGGCGTGTCGGGCAGTAGCTCGCCGGCGTCGTCGGGGACGGGCTCGGTGGGGTCGATCGGCGGGTAGTTGTCCGGATCGGGACCGGGGAGGGTCACGAGTCACTCGCCTCGTCGGCGGCCTCGGCCGGGCGGCCGATCTCCTCCTGGTCACCGGAACGGTCCGTCAAGGCCGCCCATTCGACGACGCGGCGGGCGATGTCCTGCGCCGACATCCCGATGCGCGCACGGACCTCGGGAACGGATCCGTGCGTCAGGAACTGGGCGGGCACGCCGATCTCCCGCGTGGGGACGTCGCAGCCCGAGATCCGCATCGCCTGCGCGATGCGCGAACCCACGCCACCCACGACGACGCCGTCCTCGACGGTGACGACGAGCTTTGCGGTACGCGGCCAGCGTCACCAGGCCCGGGTCGACCGGAGTCACCCAGCGCGGATTCACCACGCGCACCGTGTAACCGGCGTCGCGGACACCGGCCGCCGCGGTGAGCACGTCCGTCGCGGTCGCCCCGACGGCGATCAGCAGCACGTCCACGACCGCGTCGGGTGTGGTCTCGGCCAGGACGTCGACCTCGCCGAGGCTGCGCACGGCCGGGTACGTCCTCGCACAGCGCCGTCTTCGGGAAGCGCAGCACGGTCGGGCCGTCGGCGTGCGCGACGGCCTCCTGCAACGCCAGCCGCAAGGTGGGCTCGTCGCGGGGAGCCGCCTGGCGCAGGCCGGGCACCATGCCGAGCATCGCGAGGTCCCACATGCCGTTGTGGCTGGCGCCGTCCTCGCCGGTGATGCCGGCGCGGTCCAGCACGATCGTGACCGGCAACCGGTGCAGCGCGACGTCCATCAGCAGCTGATCGAACGCGCGGTTGAGGAAGGTGGCGTAGATGGCGACGACGGGGTGCAGTCCGCCCGTGGCCAGCCCGGCGGCGCTGGTGAGCGCGTGCTGCTCGGCGATGCCGACGTCGTAGAGGCGCTTCGGGAACCGGCGCCCGAATTCGGCCAGGCCGGTGGGATCGACCATCGCCGCGGAGATGGCGACGACGTCGTCACGCGCGGCACCGATCGAGAGCATCTCGTCGGCGAAGACCGCGGTCCACTTGCGGCCGGTCTTGGGCAGCAGCATGCCGGTCGCGGGGTCGAAGGCGCCGGAGCTGTGCATCTGCTCGACGGTGTCGTTCTCCGCCGGCGCGTAACCGTAGCCCTTGCGGGTCACCGCGTGCACGATCACCGGGCCGCCGAAGTTCTTGGCCAATGACAACGCCGTCCGCAGCGAGCTGACGTCGTGGCCGTCGATCGGGCCGATGTACTTCAGCCCCAGATCCTCGAACATGCCCTGCGGCGCGAGCAGGTCCTTCACGCCCCGCTTGAATCCGTGGAGCGCGTCGAAGAGGGGCGGGCCGACAACCGGCGTGCGCTGCAGCGTGCCGCGAACGCGGCCGAGCATCCTCTCGTAGCCCGGGCGCAGGCGCAGACCGGCCAGGTGGTCGGCGAGCCCGCCGATGGTCGGGGAGTACGAGCGGCCGTTGTCGTTGACCACGATCACGACCGGGCGGTTCGCCCCGGCGATGTTGTTCAGCGCCTCCCAGGCCATGCCACCGGTGAGCGCGCCGTCACCGATGACGGCGACGACGGGACGGGTCTCCCCCCGCACCTCGAACGCCTTCGCCAGCCCGTCGGCGTAGGACAGAGACGTGGACGCGTGGGAGTTCTCGATCCAGTCGTGGCGGGACTCGCTGCGGCTCGGGTACCCCGAGATTCCGCCGCTCTGGCGCAGCTTGTCGAACCCGTCCCGGCGCCCGGTGAGGATCTTGTGGACATAGGCCTGGTGACCGGTGTCGAAGAGGATCGGTTCCGACGGCGAGTCGAAGACCATGTGCAGGGCCACGGTGAGCTCGACCACGCCGAGGTTCGGTCCGAGGTGGCCGCCGGTACGGGAGACCTTCTGGACCAGGAAGTCACGGATCTCCGCGCAGAGCAGCACCCGCTCTTCGTCGGTGAGGGAGCGGAGGTCGTCGGGGCTGTCGATGCGTGTCAGTACCGAACTCATGATGGACTCAGGATACGTCGGCGGGCGCGACGAGCAAGGCGACGCACTCGATGTGGTGTGTCATCGGAAAGACAGCGGTGCTTCTGAGGGTGAACGCGATCTTTTGCGAGCGGCTGCGCTCAGGAGGCGAAACCAGCCGCTCACCTGCGGTCCAGCGGCCGTACCGCGACCGCTTCTCCCGACAGGGGCTCAGGGCACGAGAACTGCACGACCGCGGATGCGCCCGGACTCAAGATCTGAGATCGCCTGACGCGCTTCGGAAAGCGAGTAGGTCGTGACCTGCGACACCAGGAGCCCCCGCTCGTAGAGCGCGATCAGCTCGCGGAGATCTTTGTTGGTGCCGACCAGATTGCCCTGGACCCTGATCTCCTTCAGGACGAGCTCGAGCGTGGGGATGCTGCAGACCCCCCCGTAGCCGACGGCGGCGTACAGGCCCTTGACCGCCAACAGACTCACCGCCAACGCGGGGGCATCGCCCTCGCCGACGAAGTCGAACACGACCGTGGCGCCTCTGCCCCGTGACGCTTCCTCGACGATCGCTGCCACGTCGTCACCGGCCACGAAGTCCGCACCCAGCGCCTTGGCCAGGTCTCGGGCTTCCGGCAGCGGGTCCACCGCCACGATGCAGGAATCGGTCATGGCACGCAGCATCTGAACAGCCAGGTGACCGAGGCCGCCACAGCCGAGTACGACGGCAACGCTTTCGGAGGTGAGATCCTTCGCCGCCCGGGAGATCGCGTGGTAGGCCGTGATGCCGGCGTCCGCCAGCGGTGCCACCTCAGTGGTGCTACTTGTCGCGGCGAGTGGAACCAGAGCCCGCTCGGTGGTGCGCACGAACTGCGCCATGCCGCCGTCCACCCCGAGACCCATGAAGTCGTTGTTGCTGCAGTGGTTGTCCTCGCCCCGCCGACAGGCCGGGCAGAGACCGCAGGTCATCTGCGGGTGCAGGACCACCTTGTCTCCGACGGACGCATGTCGAACACCTTCCCCGGTCTCGACGACCACCCCGGCTACTTCGTGGCCGAGCGTGAACGGCATCGGCGTAGGGAAGACAGCGGCGAGCTCGCCGTTGATGGCATGCAGGTCGGTACGACAGACGCCGGCTCCCTCGACTTGGACGATGACGTCACCCTCACCGTGGAGCCGTGGGTCCGGGATGTCGGTGACCACGGGGGGGTGTCCGTACTGCTCGAGCCGAACTGCCAGCATGTTGATCTCCTTGCAGTGTTGGTAGCGGTGTGGGATCAGCGGGCGTCAGTTGATGCCGGCTGCAGTAGCGAGGTCGACGACCGGGGCTGCGGTGGGTTGGGGCAGCACCCTGTCCGGCACCAGGAGCAGGAAGGCGCCGTAGACGACGAAGGCAACGACGGCCGCAGAGATGAAGCTGAGGTCGATTCCATTGGCTGCATTGCGCCATGGACCTTCGAGCAACGGGGGTGTGTTCGCGAAGAGGAGCCCGAGCACGACGGCGGGGATCCATGCCGCCATCGCGTACCAGTTCACCCCGCGCGTGAACCAGTAAGCCCCACCGGTCATGCCGACGTTGAACACCTGCAGGTCCTCCGGCATGTACCTGCCCCGTACCGCCAGGTGTCCCATGATATTGATGACCAACCACGGCGCGGTGACGATCGTGAGCACGATGGTGAATGCGGAGACCAGATTGGTTGCGTCCCAGACCAGGGCACCGAGGTAGACGACTCCGAGGCCGACGAGGCTGACGATCACGGTGGCATGGACCCGGCTCAGCCGTGGGATCAGTGACGATGTGTCGAGCCCGGTCCCGTAGAGGGCCATCGAGCCCTGCCCGAAGCCACCGACCAGCCCGATGACCATGAGGGGTATGACGTACCACGTGGGCGAGAGCTGGACGAGGCCAACTACGAAGTCGGTGCCCGGTGCCATCATCGTGGTCATGTAGCTGGCGAACAGGAGCGCGCCCCAGCACCCGAAGAAGATGCCAAGGCTCCCCCACACTGCTCCGCGCGCGGCCAAGGCCGGTCGCAGGTAGCGGGCATAGTCGTTGGCGAACGGTCCGTAGGAAAGCGCTAGCGAACCGGTGGTCACGACGGAGAGAACCCAGGTGGGCCAGAAGCTGCCCAAGATGTATTCACCGCCGGCATAGCCGGGATCGAAGTGCGGCAGGGTTGCCGCCACCCCGACGACCAAGAGCACTGCCACCAAGGGTGCGAGCACTTTCTGCGACGCGACGAGGGTCGCGTTGCCGATCAGCGCCAACGTGACGGTGATCAGGCCGATCAGGCCATAGGCGATCGCGTAGTACACCTCACCCTCAGGCGTATGAAAGAGCCTGTGCGAGCCGGCGACAGCCGCTTGGCCGCCGGTCCACACGGCCAGAGCGTAGAAGCCGATGGCGATGAAGAGGACCACGAGCGATCCGACCAGGCGCCCGAGCACTCCGAAGAAGGCGCCACTACTGACCGCGCTGTTGGTGCCGGTGCGCGGACCGATCAGGCCCATCGGACCGAAGAAGCAGGTCCCAAGGAGGGTCCCGAGCGTGATCGCCCAGAACGCCGCCCACCACCCCAGGCCGAACACCACCGGAAGTGCGCCGAGGACGATCGTGCCGAAGCACATGTTGGCACCGAGGAAGACGACGCCAATGTCCCGAGGTCGGTCGTTCCGGTCCTCGGGCGGAACGAAGTCCACGCCGCGCTGTTCGACCTGACCGACCTGGTTCACGAACTGCACATCAGCCCGAGTGTCGTCCTCCGGTGCCATATGTCTCTCCAGTCCAGTTGCCGTCACCGATGGGTGCCGGACCTCACTGCGAGCAATCTGCCCCGTCTCCGCGATCGAGACAGTGGCCAAAAGGCCACACTCCGTGCGCCACGCGGGTGGGGTCAGGTCAGTGCAGGACCTTCAGCCCCACGACCCCTGCCACGATCAGCAGCAGGCAGGTGATCCGGGAAACGGTGACCGGATCCCCCAGCACTGCCATCCCGTACGTCGCCGCACCGACGGCGCCGACGCCGGTCCAGATCGCATATCCGGTGCCGACCGGAACGGTGCGCAGGGCGACGGCCAACCCGCCCATCGACACCACGATCCCGACGCAGAAGGCGATGGTCGGCACGAGGCGCGAGAAGCCTCTCGACTGCGCCAGCGCCACGGCCCAGACGGTCTCGAACAACCCTGAGACGAGCAAGACGATCCACACCATGGTGAACTCTCCCGGTGCACGCCGTCGTCGTGCGGGGTACGGCGTGCGCTCTCGTCCCGGGAGCGTGCCTGTTGCCGCCCCGCGACGGATCGTAGAGCCTGCACCGACGCCCTGGTCTACTCGTGCCAGCTTCCGGAGGGACCGTGATCATGCTCAACGAGCTGGAGGACGCGCTGTTCGAGGCGGTCGGTCACCAACCGCTCGCGGAGGGGTTGGCCGACCCGGAGATCGACCGACTCCTCGCCGGCCCCGGCCTGGAGCTGCCGCCCGAGGTACGGGCCTGGTACCGCCGTCACGACGGTGCACGCCCGGTGTCCCGGGTTCACGCCCCTTGGCTGATCGGGCACTGGCTGCCGCTGCCGCTCGATGAGGCTCTTGCGGAGCGCGAACGACGACATGCGATGGCCCTGGAGGACCTCCAGGGCGAGCCCGATCAGGATCTGGACGATGTCTGGGGAGCCGGCTGGCTGCCATTGTTCCGCACCGGCAACGGCGTCATCCTGGTCGTCGACTGCATGGCACGGACCCCCGGGGCGTCCCGCGAGCTGCTCCGGATGTCGCGGATCGCGCCCGACCCGGACCGAGTGCCCTCCCTGGAGGCTCTGTTCGCCTTCTTCGTGCATGCCCTCGCCACCCAGGCCTGGTCTTGGGACCACGCACAGCAGCGATGGTTACTCGACCGGACCGCCCTCGCAGGGCATCCACTCGGCCTGATGCTGTGAAGTCCTGGACCGCTCCCGCGAGGCGTGAGTTCCGCTGCTAGCGTGCGCGGGGGCTGAGGTGAAGGTCGTGAACATGGATGTGATGTCGGAGGGTCTCGTCCCGTCCCGGGCTCTCGTGCCGCTGGGCTCCCGTGCGCTGCGCACCGTGTCCAATGTGGCTGCCATCGGCTCGTCGAGCGGCTGCGTCGAGGACCGGGTCAACCTGATCCTCGAGGAGCTCAAGGCGTTGGTGCCGTACGGTGCCGCGATGCTCGCGGGCACCGACCTGAGCGGCGACACTCGCCGGAGCGTGGTCACCTCGGGTTACTCGCGGCGGCTGCGCGACTACATGCTCAGCGCCCAGTTCCGCCTGGAGATGCTCGACCCCTTCGCACGAGAACTCGAGCAGTGGCCCATCCGGGAGTGCGACCTGCCCGTTGATCCGCTGTCGATCCGGGCCATCGCCGAGCATCTGCGCCCAGAGGGTCACACCGAGGGCATGCTGATGAGCCTCGCGGGGAGAGGTGGTGCCGCCGCCGGCTTCCTCATCATCTCGGTGCCGGACTCGACGCCCCCCACCGACGAGGCAATCACTGCCATCGCCCACGTCGGGCGAGTCCTCGGCAACCTCGTCGACCCGCTGCGAGACGCTCGCTGGCTTTCCTCGATGTTGGCCAAGGATCAGACGGCCGTGGCGATCCTCCCCGACCGGTCCCTGGTCACTCTTCAAGGTGCCGATCAGCCCGACCTCGCAGATCCAGACTCTCCGCTGCGCCGGGCGCTGAGCCGTATCAGCGGCGCCCCCGGCACCGACGTCCCGTTCACCTGGCTCGACGGCGACGGCCACTGGTTCAGCTGTCGGTTGCTTCGGTGCCGGGACTCGGTCACCGTCGTGACCATCACGGAGAGCGCGCAGCGCTATGGTCTGACCCGGCGTGAGCTCGAGGTGCTGACCCACTTGTCCCTGGGTCGTACCAACGATGAAATTGCCGCCGAGCTGGTAGTCACGACGAGAACCGTGCGGGCACACGTCGAGCGCGTGATGGGCAAGCTCACGGTTGCATCCCGCTCGGGCGCAGCGTCGCGTGCGCTGCGCGAGGGACTCACTCTCCCGGCGATCCTCACCGACTGAGTCCTCTCTCGGCGGGCTGGCGTGGGTCGCCGATTGTGGCCTTTCCGCCAATGCACGGCAGGCTCACGCCTTCCTAGCCTGAGCGGACAGGCGAGCGGCTCCTGGCTCGCCCGCCACCCAGGAGGTAGGAAAGCCAGTGACTGAGGTTCTGAGCAGCCCGACGAAGAGCCGGGTATCGACTCTGGTTGACACGATTCGGGTGCAGGCAGCGCTGCCCCTGCTGGAAGCGCGGCCGCTCCCCGCCGCCGCGTACTGGGACGAGGATTTCTACAAACACGAACTGGAGCACATTTGGCGCAAGGACTGGATCTGCATCGCTCGTGTGGAGGAAGTCCCGAAGCCGGGTAGCTATCGCGCGATCGACCTCGCGGATGAGCCGCTGATGGTGGTGCGCGGAAGTGACGACCGCGTGCGCGTCTTCTCGCGGGTGTGCCGTCATCGGTACGCCGACCTGATGGGCGGGGAGAAGACCGACGCTGAGAAGGTCAGCGGCTGCGTGGACCGCTTCGAGTGTCCCTACCACGCCTGGATCTACCGGCTCGACGGAAGCCTGCTGAGCGCCCCGGAGATGTCAGGTCGACCCGACTTCGACAGGAGTGTCAGCGGACTTAGGAGCATCCGCACCGAGATCTGGCAGGGCTACGTGTTCGTCAATCTCGACGACGACACCGATATCCCATTCGACATGTCGGCCATCGCCGAGATCCAGGACGGCTACGACTTCACCGACTGGGAGATCGCCTCGGTGATCGACTGGGGCGAGTCCAGAGTGAACTGGAAGATCGTCGTCGAGAACTTCCTCGAGGTGTACCACCACATCGGAATCCACAAGAACGTGCTCCAACCGATCTGGCGCCTGGGAAAGTGTCAGCAGGGCGACTACACGGGGCCCGAGCACTACTTCTCTCGCATGATGGCCGGGGAAGATGTGGCCATCGGCGAGGAGGACGGCCACCTGCTGCATCCGCTCTTCCTACCGGCGAAGTCAGGGTTGAGCTCCTTCCAGCGCTCGCACACGTTGTTGTTGACCAAGTTCCCGGCGTACCTCTGTGCGCCAGGTCCCGACATCGCCTTCTGGTTCCGCTCACTGCCCACAGGTCCCGAGAGCCACCGCCTCGAGATCCACCTGCTCGTCCCCAAGGACCATCGAGACGTGGAGGACTTCGACAGCAAGCTGGCCGAGGCCACCGACTTCCTCAGGCTCGTCCAAGGTCAGGACGCGACGGTCAACGAGGCGGTGCAGAACTCCGCGCGCTCAAGGCATGCCCGAGACGGCGTGCTGCAGAGGCACGAGCAGCCGCTCTGGCAGCTGCAGAAGTACCTGGCCTCCCGGCTACCCATCTAACCCACCCGGCAGCGGACAACGAAGAGGAGACACACCAAGATGACTCAGCGTGAGGTGACGTGGATCTCGGGCGGCACCGCTGAATGGGGTCGGCAGGTCCCGCTTGCCGGGAGCGACTTGAAGACCGTGGGCTACGAAGCAGACCTGGTCAGCCGGCTGGAGGTGGTCGGCGATCCGGAGCCGACGTACTTCCGGACCCTGTTCACCGGCCAGGACCAGGTCGCGCCGGACGGCTCGGTCCCCCGTGGCTACGGCGCGGTCCGACTCGAGGACCTGTACACAGACGAGGTATTGCTCGGACACGTCGACTGGTTCATGACCGACGGCAAGGATCGGGGAACCCTCACCTTCGAGGGCGGCACCGGGCCCTGGAAGCACGTGCGTGGAACCATCGAGGTCCGTCTGGAGTTCGGTACGGCGAAGAGCGGAGACTCCGTGACCTCTGGTGAGCCGGTTCGAGTCATGGGCTTCCTCGAGGGCACCGGCACCTTCTCCTTCCCGGACTGATGACGCCGGACACCGTGACGACGCAGCCCTCGCCCTCGGCCACGGTCGTGCAGGAAGCCATAGCCTGGCCAGGGCGTGAGGATGGGCTGCTGGGCAGGCACCCGTTCACCACTCAAAGCTTGGACGGGTACTTGTCCGCCGGTGGCTACACGACTCCCTGCGCAGCCGGCGTCCTGGCGACGGCCGCTGGGATCGACCGGCTCCTCGGGCATGGTGGCGCGGCCTTTCCGACTTCGGTGAAGATCGAAGCGGTGCGCCGGGCGGCAGCTTCGGCCGGGCTCGCCCCCATCGTGGTCGCGAACGGAGCCGAGGGTGAACCCCTCAGCATCAAGGACCGCTACCTGCTCCGGTTTCGGCCACACCTGGTGCTCGAGGGCTTGGTGGTGGTGGCCGAAGCGCTGGGTGCGTCCGGAGCCCACCTGTACGTAGCCGACCCCCTCGCGCGGGCAGCGGTCGAGACTGCGGTCGCTGAGCTCGCCGTGGCCCGGCCCACGGTCGGCGTGCATGTGTTTCAGGCCCAGGAGACCTACGTGTCAGGCGAGGAGACCGCCGTCGTCCGCGCCCTCACCAGAGGGATCGCACGACCCACGGACAAACCACCCCGCCCCTTCCAGGTCGGCGTCGGTGGGGCGCCGACGCTCGTCCTGAACGTTGAAACCCTGGCCTGCATCGCCCGCTCGCTGCAGCCACCGCACTCCGACGCAGGTGCAACGTTCCTGGCCACCGTCTCCGGGGGTGGCCGGCCCGCCGTCCTCTACGAGCTGCCCGACGGCACTCCCCTTCACGAAGTGACGCGCGCCCACTTCGGTGACGACGACACCGGCCGCAACCTGTTGATCGGCGGGTTCTTCGGGGCCTACTTCCCGCCTGGTCAGACCTCACGCTCAGCCACGCCGGTGTACGGCTGCGCGGGGGCGGCCTCGGTTGCGCCTCCCTGCATTTCCTCGAGCGAGACGCCTGCCCGATCAGGATCGCGAGCGATGTCGTCGGCTATTTCGCCGAGCACAACGCGCGCCAATGCGGCATGTGCATCTCCTCGACGAGCAGTGTTGCGGCCACCCTGGCCGAGATGGGCAATCCCATCCCCGGCGTGAATTACGCGTCGATGCTGCCGCGCTGGGCACGTCAGCTGAACGGCCGCGGCGCCTGCGCCCTGCCTGACGCCGTGGCAACGGTGGTCCGCAGCCTGCTGCACTTCTACCCCGAGAACGTGGGGCGTCACCTTGCACGGGGCTGCGAGGATTGCGCCGAGGCTGCGGCCGACCCCGCCCCGCGCTGGAAGCGTCTCAGCGTTTCGCTGCCGGACACTGCGGCAGCGAACGAGGCGCCGGCCCATCCCCTGGCGGTGAGCGCGTGATGCGGGTCCGAGTCGACCCCGTGAAATGCCAGGGATACGCGATCTGTGGCGAGGTCGCGCCTCGCCACTTCAGTTTCGACGACTGGGGCTTCGCCCAGGCTCAGCCCGTTGACATCGACGTCGAGTCGATCGGGGCTGTCGAGGAGGCGATACAGGTCTGTCCGGTCGGGGCGATCCGGCGCATCTTGGAGTCCTGAGCACCAGTGGACCGGCCCCGGTCCCGGTTCGAGGATCACTTCCTCGTGGGTCGGCCTGCAGGCTATGGGCAGCCCATCGCGGTGTGGACGTGGTGGCGCGGTGCATCCTCCGCGAGCCGCGTGCGGGTGACGCTCACGGCCAGCGCTGTCGGCCGCTGTGTCACGGATCCAGACATGGCCCAAGGCGCGCCCTCGATCACCTACCGGACGCGCACCGGGCTGCGCTTCGCAGGTCAGCGCCCCTTTTCGAGCAAGGCGACGCACTCGATGTGGTGTGTCATCGGGAACGCGTCGAAGGCTCGTAGCGAGGCCAGCGACCAGCCCCGGTCGAGTGCGGTGCGGACGTCCCGGGCCAGGGCGGCGGGGTCGCACGCGACGTAGGCGACCGCCCGCGCGCCGGTGTCCAGGATCGCCTCCATGACCGCTCGGCCCGCGCCGGTCCGCGGCGGATCCAGCAGCACCACGTCCGCCGGGCCTGCCGCCGTGACGCTCTCCGCGCTCGACCGTTCCCAGCTCCACCCGGGCCCAGGGCAGCCCGGCGAGGTTGTGACGCGCGTCGCGTACCGCCCGTGGCGCCGCCTCGATGCCGACGACGCGCCCTGTGGCGCCCACGGCGTCGGCCAGAGCGACGGTGAACAGCCCCGCGCCGGCGTACAGGTCGAGCACCACATCACCGGGTGCGGGGGCCAGGGCCGACAAGGCTGCGCTGGTCAGGACCTCCGCGGCGGCCGGATGCACCTGCCAGAAGCCGGCGGCCGCGACGACGAAGTCACGACCTGCCGCGTGGTGGTGCAGCGCGGGCGGACCACTGACGAGCTCGATCTTCTGCTTCTGCGCGCGCCGGTCACCGCGCCGGGGTCGTCCGCGGCGCTGCCGCCACCGGGCGGTGGGTGAGGACGGACCGCTCCCCCGCGTCACCGGTGGCGATGTCGAGTGCGGACACCCCCGGCCAGCGGCGCGCGAGCTCAGGCGCGTCGCCCACGCCCTCCACACCGAGCAGACATTCCGCGATCGGCTCGACGTGGTGCGAGCGGTGGCGGCGCAGCCCGACCCGGCCCTTGCCGTCGACGGCATAGCCGATCCGCGTGCGCCATCCCAGCGCGCCCCCGGGCAGCTCCTCGACCTCGACGGTCACGGCGATGCCCGCCAGCCGCTGCAGCTGCTCGGTGACGACCGCGGCCTTCAGGCGGCGCTGACCGGCGGGCTGACGTGCTGCCAGTCGCATCCGCCGCAGCGCCCGGGCCCGGCGTAGGGGCAGGGCGCGGCGACCCGGTCGGCCGCGGCTGTCAGACCTCGACCGCGTCGCCGCGGCAGAACGAGCCGCCGGTGTCCTCGGTGATGATCGACCCGCACTCGCTCGCCGGGCAGCGCGTGCCGGACGAAGATGACGCGCCCGCCGTCGCCACCGACCCGTGCCACGCAGTGGCCGCCGTGGGCGACCGGCGCCGATCTCGACGTCCAGGATCCTGCCGACCCAGCTCTCGGCGAGGCTGGGCGGGCGCCGCCGAACCCGCCCCGGTACCGGTCAGGGCCGCCTGCCCGTGGGCGTGCGGTCCGGCGCGGCGGCGCGCCTGCCGTCGCTGACCACCGGCCGGGACGTCGGGAGCACCCCGCCCTTGGCGGCTTCCGCGGCCCGGGCGCTGGAGGAGTCGAGCAGGTAGGGCACGCTCGTCACCATCACGCCGGGCTGGAAGAGCAGCCGGCCCTTGAGCCGCAGCGCCGACTGGTTGTGCAGCAGGTTCTCCCACCAGTGGCCGACCACGTACTCGGGGATGAAGACGCTGACGACGTCGTTCGGGCTCTCCTTGCGGACGTTCTTGACGTACTGCGACGACCGGCTTGGTGATCTCGCGGAACGGCGAGTCGAGCACGGTGAGCTTGCACCGGCAGATCCCGCGCGCCCCACTCCGCGCAGCAGCGCCGCGCGTCTCCTCGTCGTCGACGTTCACGGTCAGCGCGGTCAGCGTGTCGGGGCGGGTCGCCCGGGCGAACGCCAGCGCGCGCAACGTCGGCTTGTGCACCTTGGACTGACCAGCACGATGACGTGGTTGCGCGCGGGCATCACCAGCCCGGTGTCGTCGCTGGCGAGCTCGCGACCGACGCGGGCGTAGTGCTTGTAGATGCCGCGCATGATCGCGTAGAGGATCGGCATCGCGATGAGCACCAGGTAGGCGCCCTTGGTGAACTTGGTGACCGTGACGATCACCAGGACCACGCCGGTCAGGCTCGCGCCGAAGGCGTTGATCGCGCGCGACTGCATCATCCGGCGGCGGGCCGCGGGATCGCGCTCGGTCCGCAGCAGCCGGTTCCAGTGCCGCACCATGCCCGACTGGCCGAGGGTGAAGGACGTGAACACGCCGATGATGTAGAGCTGGATCAGCTTGGTGACGTCCGCGGAGTAGATGAAGATCAGCGAGCCGGCGACGACGGCCAGCATGATGACGCCGTTGCTGAAGACGAGCCGGTCACCGCGGGTGTGCAGCTGCCGGGGCAGGTTGCGGTCCTGGGCGAGGATCGAGCCCAGCAGCGGGAAGCCGTTGAACGCGGTGTTGGCGGCCAGGACCAGGATCAGGGCGGTCGCGGCCTGGATGTAGAAGAAGCCGACCGAGTGCGGACCGCCGAGGATCGACGACGCCAGCTGCGCGATGACCGTGCGTTGCGGGGTGTGCTGGCAGTCGACGTAGCCCTGCAGGTCGCAGACGTTCTTGGTCTCGACGACGCGCACCTTGGCGACCACCGCCAGGACGGTGATGCCGACGAACATCGTCGCCGCGAGCCCACCCATCAGGACCAGCGTGATCTGGGCGTTCTTGGCCTTCGGCTTCTTGAACGCCGGCACGCCGTTGGCGATGGCTTCCACGCCGGTCAGCGCGGTGCAGCCGGAGGAGAACGCCCGCAGGGTGAAGAACAGCAGCGCGAGGAAGGTCATGTTGCCGTAGCCGTGCTCGGTCTTGAGCACGTAGTGGGCCGACTCCGCGACCGGCGGATGGCCGACGATCGACCGGAAGACGCCCGTGATGATCATGAGACCGACACCGACCGCGAAGGCATACGTGGGCAGCGCGAACGCGGTGCCCGCCTCCCTGACGCCGCGCAGGTTCACCGCGGTGAGGATCACCACGAACGCCAGCGCCATCAGCACCCGGTGCGGGTCCAGCGACGGCACGGCGGAGATGATGTTGTCCACGCCCGAGGACACCGACACAGCGACCGTCATCACGTAGTCCACCAGCAGGGCGCTGGCGACGATGACGCCGGCCGGGCGGCCGATGTTCTTGGTCGCCACCTCGTAGTCGCCGCCGCCGGTCGGATAGGCGACGACCAGCTGCCGGTAGGACGCGACGACGGTGAGCAGCAGGACCACGACCGCTGCCGCCAGCCAGGGCGCAAGGAACAGGTAGGAGGTCCCCGCGAGGGTCAGCACCAGCAGGATCTCCTGCGTGGCGTAGGCGACACTCGACAGCGCATCGCTGGCGAAGATCGGCAGCGCCAGTTTCTTCGGCAGCAGGCTGTGGCCCATCTTGTCCGAGCGGACGGGCCGGCCGATCAGCAGCCGCTTGGCGATGCGAGGCAGAAGTGCCATCTAGCCGACCGCCACTTCTGGGAGTGAGCCCGCCGGATCCCTGTCGGGAACCCCGCTGGAGTCTCCGCGCGAATTCGTCACGGACGCACACGATACGTCGCCGCGCGGCCCCCGCACGTCGGTGGCGCCAGGAACCGCCGCAGCGTCGTGTCACGAACGGTGTGCCGGTTGTGTAGCGTCGTCACGCCACGTGAACGCGGAGCGCCCCCTGCACTGCGATCGGCAACCGAGGTCCCGCCGAAACCGCGGGTCCTGTCGAAGGGAGATGTGCCGTAGTGCACGTCGTTGTCATGGGATGCGGCCGCGTCGGGTCGATGCTGGCGCTGCATCTGGAGGAGGCCGGCCACACGACGGCCGTCATCGACCAGGACGCCAACGCCTTCCGGCGCCTGGGCGACACGTTCGCCGGGACCACGGTCGCCGGCGTGGGATTCGACCAGGACACCCTGATCCAGGCCGGTATCGAGCGGGCGGAAGCCTTCGCCGCCGTCAGCAACGGCGACAACTCCAACATCATCGCCGCACGGGTGGCGCGCGAGACGTTCAACGTCCGCACCGTCGTGGCCCGCATCTACGACGCCAAGCGCGCCGAGATCTACGAGCGCCTGGGCATCCCCACGATCGCGACCGTCCCGTGGACCGCCAACCGCCTGTTCCGCCAGATCCTGGGCGAATCGACGCAGGAGACCTGGCGCGACCCGTCCGGAGCCGTGGCCCTGGTTCAGTGTCACCTGAACGAGTCCTGGATCGGGCACCGCCTCAGCGAGGTCCAGCAGGCCACCGGCGGCCGGGTGGCGATGATCACCCGCTTCGGGGTCGGCGAGATACCGATCGAGTCCACGATCGTCCAGGACGGCGACGTCATCCACCTGCTCATCACCGACGAACACCGCGCCACGCTCGCGGACACCGTCGAGAACCCCCCGGAGGCGTGATGAAGATTGCCATCGCCGGCGCCGGCTCGGTCGGGCGCTCGATCGCCCGCGAGCTGCTCTCCAACGGCCACGAGGTGCTCCTCGTGGACAAGGAGGAGCGCAAGATCACACCCGAGCGCATCCCGAATGCGACCTGGCTGCTCAGTGACGCCTGCGAGGTGGCGAACCTGGAGCAGGCGCACTTCGGCGAGTTCGACGTCGTCATCTCCGCAACCGGCGACGACAAGGTCAACCTCGTCGTGTCGCTGCTCGCCAAGACCGAGTTCACGGTCGGCCGGGTCGTCGCCCGCATCAACCACCCGTCCAACGAATGGCTGTTCACCGAGTCCTGGGGCGTCGACGTCGCCGTGTCCACGCCCCGCGTGCTCGCCGCCCTCGTCGAGGAGGCCGTGTCGGTCGGGGACCTGGTGCGGCTGTTCACCTTCCGCCAGGGTCAGGCCAACCTGATCGAGATCACGCTGTCGGCCGATGCGCCGTGTGCCGGACGCCCGGTGCGTGACCTGGTACTCCCCCGCGACGCGACCCTGGTCACCATCGTGCGGGGTTCGCGTGTCATCACGCCCACACCGGACGAGCCGCTCGAGCCCGGTGACGAGCTGCTGTTCGTGGCCGTGCCCGAGGTCGAGGAGCAGGTCCGCTACGCGGTCTGCATCTGATCACGCAGCCGGCGCGACGCCCGCCTGGTCGATCCCGGCCTGGGCAGCCAGCAGGCGCCGGGCCCGGCGGACGAGGAACCAGGCCAGTCCCAGGGCCGCGATGGTGAGCGGGTAGCCCATCGCGATGCGGGCGGCGGCCAGCCAGCCGGTGGAGTTGTGCTGGAACAGGCTCAGCTGGACGACCGCGCGCGCGGCGAAGATCGCAGTCGCGGCCAGGGTGGCGAGGAGGTATCCCCGCATCAGTACGGGCTGGCGCTGCCAGGGACGCCCGCGCAGCAGCTCCTCGGGTGTCGGGTCCAGGAACTCCCACACCGCTCCGACCAGGGGGCGCCGGACGACCATCGAGACCAGGAACACCGCTCCGTAGGCGAAGCTCGACCAGATGCCGACCAGGAAGTACCCGCGCGCCTGACCCGTCCGTGCGGCGATGATCGCGGCGATCAGGACGCCGAAGAGCCCGTTCAGCGCCTGCTGGGTGGACTGCCTGCGGGCGAGCCGGTACGCGGTCAGCACGAGCGCCGCGGCCACGGCTGAGACGACGCCGGACCTGAGGCCTGCCACCGCGTTGACCACGACGAACACGACCGTCGGCACCGCGGCGATGATCATTCCGGTCCAGCCGCCCAGACCGGTGAGCATCTGCGACCGCATCTGCTCCCGGATGCTCAGCTCCGCGTCCGGGGCAGGGGCGGCCGGCCCCTCGTCAGTCACTAGGCAGGGGCCCGGAGCTCGTAGCGCGGGTTGTAGATCGCCAGCCTGCCGTCGTGCTCGCCGATCCGGCCGGTGACGGTGATGCTGCGCCCCGGCTCGATCCCTGCGATCCTGCGGCGCCCCAGCCAGACCAGCTCCAGCGTGCCCGAACCGTCGAACAGCTCGGCCTCGACGGTGGGGACGTTCTCCCGCGGGGTGTAGACCACGTGGCGGATCCGGCCCTGCACGACCGCGCGGTCGCCCTTGGCCAGGCGCCCGCACTTCGCGGCGTTGCATTCGTCGGACTCCTGGAGCAGGTCATCGGCATCCAGAGCGCCCGCGGATGCTGCCAGGCGGCGCCACAATCGAGGTGAGTTTCCCACGATGGCAAGGGTAGGCCAGTTTTCGCGGTACGGCGTACCGGGTGAGCGGCCGGTCACTCCTCCGCGGCGGCTGCGGCGATCTGCTGGGTGATCTCGGCCGGCAGGCGCAGCGGGATGGCGTCGCGGACCGGCAGCGGGTCGCTGCCCCGGACGACGACGACCTGCTTGAGCAGGTCCACGAAGGGGGCGGCCTTGGCCTGGTCGGTGGCGGCCGGTCCGCCGATCATGGCGCGCAGGAGCCAGCGCGGGCCGTTCACCCCGATGAAGCGCACCGGCGCGAAGCCTCCGTCGCCGGGGAGCTTGCCCGACAGCTCCTGTCCGAACTCGCCGTCCTCCTCCTGCGCGGTGCCGCCCTGCGAGCCGATCGAGCCGCGGATCTCGGTGCGGACGTCGTCCCAGATGCCCTCGCTGCGGGGTGCGGCGAACGCAGCCAGCTGCATGTGCCCCTTCGCCTCGTCGACGAGCGTCACCGACACGACCGAATGATCGTCGGCGACGTCGACCCGGAGCTCCATGGTGCCCGCGGGCACCCGCAGTGCCCCCAGGTCGACCCGCTCGATGTCGTCGTCGGGGGCGTCAGCAGCATCGAAGGGTCCCGTGGTCTTGGCGACCTCGACCGGTTTGCGCGGCTCCCACGGAGGGGTCGCGTCGAGCTTGGACCGCTCGGATCGCTTCTCCTTACGCCGAATCGCCATCAGGGCGTTCCTTCCATCGTCTTCGTCGGTGAGTCCGTCGGGTCGTGCGGGGACTCGCTGCCCTGCGGCGGCGCGGTGTCCTGTGCCGCCATCGGCGCCAGGACGGCCGAACCACCGGTGGAACCGTGCCCTCCGCTGCCCCGGACGGACTCCGGCAGCGCGCTCACCTCGGTGAAACGGGCCCGCTCCACCCGCTGGATCACCAGCTGGGCGATTCGATCACCGCGCCGCAGTGTCAGTGTGGCCAGCGGATCGTGATTGATCGCGATCACCTTGATCTCGCCACGGTAGCCCGAATCGATGGTGCCCGGTGAATTGACCAGCGCCAGCCCCACGCGGGCGGCCAGGCCGGAGCGCGGATGGACGAAGGCGGCGTACCCCGGCGGCAGGGCGATCGCGAGACCGGTCGGCAGGACCGCCCGCTCACCAGGGGCGAGTACGACATCCACGGCGGTCACGATGTCGGCACCGGCGTCCCCGTCCAGGGCATAGGCGGGCAGGGCGACGCCCGGGTCGAGGCGGAGGACCTGAACGGACAGCCCCGGATCGGTGGGCGCCCCGGAGTCGGCGGAGTGCGCGGTGCCGTCGTCAGGGTTCACGCCGAGCGAGGCTACCGGTACCGCGCGCCCAGGTCCGCCACCGGCCGAGAGCGCGCGGACGGCCGAGAGCGCGCGGACGGCCGACCGGACGGGCCGGGTTACCCTCGATCACGTGATGGCCCCGCCGCCCCCGCCGGGCACCGACAAGCCGCTGTACGAAGAACGCCTCGGCACCCCGCTCTGGTGGTACCCGGTCGCCATCGGAATCGGCGCCATCCTCGCGGCCGAGTTCCGGCTGGCCGACGAGAGCCTCACCGTGTGGATCCCGTTCTGCGTGGTGCTGCCGCTGTCCGCCGCGGTGGTGTGGTCGATGGGGCGCAACCGCGTGAGCGTGGCCGGAGGGGAACTGCGGGTACGCGACGCGCACCTCCCTCTCGGTGTGGTCACCGCGGTGGTCCCGCTCGACGCCGCGACCCTGCGCCGGCTGGTCGGACGCGAAGGGGATCCGCTCGCGTTCATCTCCATCCGAGCCTGGATCGGGCCGGGCATCCAGCTGCAGCTCGCGGATCCGGACGACCCGACGCCCTACTGGGTCGTCAGCACGCGCCACCCGGATCGGCTCATCGCGGCCCTGCGCTCCAGCCCCGTCAGCCACTGACGCGAGCGCGGGCAGGTCACTCGGGCCCGGACAGCTCCACGGGCCGGACGGGTGCCGGCCGGGTGACAGTGATGTCGGCATGCGGGCGCCCGCGGGTCATCCCCCGCAGCTCGGCCACCAGCTTCGTGCCGAGATCGCGGGTCGAGCGGCGGTTGACCTCGGCGCCGGCTGCAGCGCCCGCGAGGAACGGGGCCAGGGAGGTCGTGCTGCGGCCGACCCGTCGGAGCAGCCGGGTGCGCAGTTCGCGCGCGGCCGTGTCACCCACCAGGCCACCCAGCCCCGCGGTCTTGCCCGCGGTGACGGCACGGCGCCGCACCCACGCGGACAGGTAGGCGGACCCGCTCTCGCGGAGACCACCGGGGGCAGACAGGCCGTAGATCTCGTGCAGTTCGGCGACGAGCTTGATCTCGATCGCGACGGTGACGACGGTCTCGGCGGCGAGCTGGATCGGTGCCGCGAGAAGGGTGGGAGGGGCCGCGAACTCGGCGGCGGCCAGCCCCCCGGCGGCCGCACCGACCGCGGCCGTGGCCCGGACGGAGTGGGTGACCAGTCGGTCGGCGATCTCGTCGTCGGTGAGTCCGGGGAAATGGCGGCGCAGTGTCGCCGCGTCGCGCACGGTCAGGTGCGGGACGAGCTCGGTGACCACATCGGTCAGCCAGCGACCGGCCGCGACGGCCCGCACCCCGGCGCCACGGGCGCTGGTGGCCAGCACCGGGACGATGGCGGCCAATGCCGCCGCGCGGTCCCGGACGCGCCCGTCCTCGCCCGCTGCCTCACTGGCCTTCGCGACCAGTGAGGCGAGCAGGCCCTCGCTCGTACGGGGTCCGGACGGCGACACGTCGGCCGGCTCCCCCGTCGAGCGCTGTTCCATCTACGCGCAGTCGCGGCACACCGGACGGCCGGCGCGGCGACGGGCCAGCCTGCTGCGGTGGTGCACCAGGAAGCAGACCGAACAGGTGAACTCGTCCTCCTGCTTGGGCAGGACGCGGACGGTGAGCTCCTCGCCGGACAGTCCGGAGAGGTCGGCGCCCGGAAGTTCGAGCGCTTCGTTGAGATCGGTTTCGTCGATGTCGATGGTTCCGGACTGGGCCTCGGCCCGGCGAGCCTTCAGCTCTTCCAGGGAATCCTCGCCCAGTTCTTCCACTTCGCCACGACGGGGGGCGTCGTAATCAGTTGCCATAGCTTGTCTCGTCTACTCCTCGATGTGGATCCATTTTCCCTGCCGGCCCAGGCTCTCCGCGACCTGCCAACGTACCTCGCACACAAACAGTGCCCTCAGGTCCTGCCTGCTGTGTCACACCGCTCTTCGGTGATCTCCGCGGTAGCACGTCCCGTCCACCTTCAGCTGCTTCCCGCCGGCCTGCGCAGAGGCTGCGAAGGCTACAGCGGCGGGTACGGCCACGTAACCGCGGGGAGTGCCTGCCCATTCCCGGGCGATCTGCCCGCTACGCTCTGACCCCAGCCGACACTTCGACCCGTCCGATCCCGAGGAGGCAACGCGCGATGGCCGGACCGTCCGCCCGGCGACCCATCCCCGCGCTCGTCTTCCTGCTCGCGCTCTCGCTGCTGAGCGGGTTGGTGTGGTGGCGCGTGCTCCACCGGGGCAGCGAATCCAGTGCCTCGACGACGCCGACGCCCAGCCATTCGACCTGCGTCACGACGCCGGCCCGCGTGGTAGCGCTGCCCAAGCCGACGACCGTCACGCTCAAGGTACTCAACTCGACCAACACCTCGGGGCTGGCCAAGACCGTCAGCAGCGAGCTCCACGCCCGCGGATTCAAGATCGCCGACTACGGCAACGACCCCGTGCCGGGCGCCGGCGTCGCCGAGATCCGGTACGGCCCGAAGGCCCTCGCCGCCGCCCGCCTGACGAGCATCTACCTGCCCGGCTCGGTCCTCGTCGCCGACAAGGACACCACCACTGCTGTCACGGTCTCCCTCGGCGCCAAGTACAAGACGCTCGCCACCGCCGCCCAGGTGGCTGCGGGCCTGAAGAAGCCGACGCCCACGACCACCTGCTAGTCCTGCGCACGCACCCCGAGCGGGCCTGGCTGACCGGCTTCCGCCTCGAGCACGCGATCGGCACCGAGCGCCTCCAGTGCGGCGGTGAACTCCGCGAACAGGTCGGGGCCGCAGACCGCGGTGAGCGCGCCGGGCGGCCGGCCGTGCAGCCCGGTGCTCAGCGCCCCCGCCTCCTCGGCGATCAGCACGCCCGCTGCCCGATCCCACTCGTTCAGGCCCGCCTCGAAGTAGGCGTCGACCCTCCCCGCGGCCACGTAACAGAGGTCGAGCGCGGCCGACCCGAGGCGGCGCACGTTCCCGACCCGGCCGATCAGCTCGGCCAGCACCCGCCCCTGGCGCACCCGGACCTCGGCCGCGTAGCCGAATCCGGTCGCCACGACCGCCTCGCCCAGCGGGACAGCCCGCGGGCCCCGCAGTTGCGTCCGGACGCCCGCGGACTCCAGAAACGCACCTCCGCCGACGCTGGCCTGGAAGGACTCCCCCCGGGTCACGTCGTGGACGCAGCCGGCGAGAGTGCGGCCGTCCAGCTGAGCGGCGACGGAGACCGAGTACACCGGCAGGCCGAGCACGAAGTTCACCGTGCCGTCGATCGGGTCGATGACCCAGCACACCCCCTCGGTCCCGGTGCCGGGGCGCCGTCCCCCCTCCTCACCGACGAACGAGTCGTCCGGGCGCAGGGCGCGGATGGTCTGGATCAGGACGCTCTCGGCGCCCCGGTCCACGTCGGTGACCACGTCGGTCGGCGAACTCTTCGTCGACGCCGTCCACGCCGACGCGCGCCGGTCGGTGATGAACTCCGCCGCCGCGCCGGCGACGCGCACCGCGATCCGGAGCAGTTCGGCAGGCAGATCCGGCGATGTCGTCATGCCGACCATTCCATCACTGGCCGGGACGCGGGATGGTCCGGGTAGTCTCCTGCGCGCCGGAACGATGCGTGGCGGCCGGGGGCCGCCACGGGTAGCACAGAGCAGTTGACGACGACGCTGGGAGAGAACCGTGACCGACGAAGCTGGACGGGCCTTCGGAATCGACATCGGAGGATCGGGGATCAAGGGCGCCCTCGTCGACACCACGACCGGGCAGCTGGTGTTCCCCCGCAAGCGGATCCCGACCCCGCAGCCCTCGACGCCCAAGGCGGTGGCGCAGGTCGTCGCCACCCTCGCCGGCGACGCGAACTGGAACGGCGTCATCGGCGCGACCTTCCCGGCCGTGATCTCGCACGGCGTCGCGCGCTCGGCGGCCAACGTGGACCCGAGCTGGATCGGCACCGACGTGGACAAGGTCTTCACCGAGGCCACCGGGCGCGACGTCACCGTGCTCAACGACGCCGACGCCGCCGGGCTGGCCGAAGTCCGCTTCGGCGCCGCCAAGGGCGTCCAGGGGGTCGTCATCCTGCTGACCTTCGGCACCGGCATCGGAAGCGGGCTGTTCATCGACGGCACGCTGGTCCCGAACACCGAGCTCGGGCATCTGGAGCTCGACGGCACCGACGCCGAGACCCGGGCGGCCGCCTCCGTGAAGGACAAGGAGGGCCTCAGCTACAAGCGCTGGGCCAAGCGCGTCAACGCCTACATGCAGCACGTCGAGCGGCTGTTCACCCCGGACCTGTTCGTGGTCGGCGGCGGTGTCAGCAAGGACTCCGATTCGTGGGTGCCCCTGCTGGACCTGTCCACCCCGGTCAAGCCCGCGGAACTGCTCAACAACGCCGGCATCGTCGGCGCCGCGATGGCTGCCACCGAGCGTCTCGTCGAGTAGGGCGAGCGGGGCCCGGATCTCCCTCCCGGCCAGGGATTCGGCGTCGGCGAGCGGCACCGTTGGCTCCGGAGCGAGTTACAATGGAAAACGGATGCTGGAAAGTCACGAGCCGACCAGCGAGCAGTTCGCCGACAACCGCACCGGACACCGCCCAGCGTCCAGGCCGACACCTCGTCTCAACTCTCTCACCCCCGCCGCAGGCGGACGGGTCCGTCTCCGTCCGCTGCCGCATGGTGCATCCCGTCGAAAGGTTGTCCGTGGTCCGCAGTACAGCAACAGGGTCAGCAGTCACCGCAGCGCCCGCCGCGACCGCGCGAGCCACGGTCACCCGCAGCGCGACGAAGGCAGCCGCCAAGGCTCCTGCCAAGAAGGCACCCGCCAAGAAGGCCGCAACCAAGACGGTTGCGCCCGAGGCAACCGATGTCGTCCTCGATCCTGACGCGATCGACCCCGCCATCGAAGACCTGGACGACGCCGACACGGTGATCGTCGAGGTCGTCGCCGGTGCCACCGCCACCGACGCCGTCGTCGAGGACAAGCCCGAGGCCGAGGGCGACTTCACCTGGGACGAGGAAGAGGAGTCCGAGGCGCTGCGCCAGGCGCGCAAGGACGCGGAGATGACCGCGTCGGCCGACTCGGTCCGCGCCTACCTCAAGCAGATCGGCAAGGTCGCCCTCCTCAACGCCGAGGAGGAGGTGGATCTGGCGAAGCGGATCGAAGCCGGCCTCTACGGCGCGGAGCGGATGCGGATCGCCGCCGAGAGCAACGAGAAGCTGCCGTTGCAGTCCCGCCGTGACCTGAACTGGATCATCCGCGACGGCGAGCGCGCCAAGAACCATCTGCTCGAGGCCAACCTCCGGCTCGTGGTCTCGCTGGCCAAGCGCTACACCGGCCGCGGCATGGCCTTCCTGGACCTGATCCAGGAAGGCAACCTGGGTCTGATCCGTGCGGTCGAGAAGTTCGACTACACCAAGGGCTACAAGTTCTCGACCTACGCCACCTGGTGGATCCGGCAGGCGATCACCCGCGCCATGGCCGACCAGGCGCGCACGATCCGCATCCCGGTGCACATGGTGGAGGTCATCAACAAGCTCGGCCGCATCCAGCGCGAGCTGCTCCAGGACCTGGGCCGCGAGCCCACGCCCGAGGAGCTCGCCAAGGAAATGGACATCACCCCGGACAAGGTCCTGGAGATCCAGCAGTACGCCCGGGAGCCGATCAGCCTCGACCAGACCATCGGTGACGAGGGCGACAGCCAGCTCGGCGACTTCATCGAGGACTCCGAGGCCATCGTCGCAGTGGACGCCGTGTCCTTCACCCTCCTGCAGGACCAGCTGCAGTCGGTGCTGCAGACGCTGTCCGAGCGCGAGGCGGGCGTGGTCAAGCTGCGCTTCGGCCTCACCGACGGCCAGCCCCGCACGCTGGACGAGATCGGCCAGGTCTACGGGGTGACCCGCGAACGGATCCGCCAGATCGAGTCCAAGACGATGTCCAAGCTGCGCCACCCCTCACGCTCCCAGGTCCTGCGCGACTACCTGGACTGACGTCCGCGCGGTCACCCGCGCCGCGGTGTCCATGGCGTAGCGTTCGTGACTCGATCGTCAGACAGGTGCGGTCGACCTCATTGCCTGGTGTGGGCGGCGTTGCCCACAGACACCCCGGAGGTCCTCCGTGATCCTCATCCTGCTGCTCGTCGTCCTCGCCATCGCCACCGGCGTGCTCGGCGTGATCATCAAGGGCGCGTTCTGGCTGTTCATCCTGACCGTGCTGTTCCTCGTCGGCGCGTTCTTCGTCGGGCGCCGCTCACGCGCCTGACGCCGCCCTGGCCGGCGTGCCGGCACCCCGCCCGAACTACAGGCGCCGTTACAGACGAAGCAGGCCCCACCCGAGTCCTTCGGGTAGGGCCTGCTTCGTCGTGTGCGAGTGGCGGTCTAGCGCTCCTCGAGTGCCGCGGTTGCGGGCGTCTCTGACAGCCGCTGCGATCCGTCCTGGATCTCTGCGGCGATCTCACGCAGCCGTGTCTCGTGGGCGCGTGCGTGGTGGGAGCAGAACAGGAGCTCCCCGCCTGATGCGAGGAGTACGCGCACCTGGGCCTGCGCACCGCAGCGGTCGCAGCGGTCGACTGCGAGCAACGAGCGCTCGGTCAATGTTGTGGACATGGCCACCCCTTCCAACAGATGTGCGTGACAGTTCGTGTTGTCACTCCATCCAACCAGCGTGCGAGCGCTGGCATGCCCGTTTCGGACGGCGTTTCACGTGATTTCGCGCGCAGCGAAAGAGTGAGCCGGGGCGGTGTGTCCCAACTCGTCCCGCTGGGAAATCCTGCGGTCATATCTGGTGTCCAGCCGTAACAGACAGCAGGAGACGCGCGCCGCGGGGCTGATACGCCCTCAGCGGGCCGCCCAGCGGCGCAGCGTGTCGATGCGGTCCTGTACCTGCTCAGCCGTCGCCAGCGCGATCTGAGGTCCACCGCAGGCCGCGCGCAACTCGGCGTGGATCGCCCCGTGCGGCGCGCCGGTGCGATGATGCCGCGCGGCGACCAGCAGGGACAGTTCCTTGCGAAGCGCGGCCCGCACCTCGTACGCGCTCAGCGCCGCCGGCCGTCCGGATGCGCGCTCGGGCATCGCGACCTCGGGCTGGGGCTGCCCCCTGCGCTGGGAGAGCAGGACCGCCATCTGCTCCTGGGTGAGCAGGCCGGGCAGGCCGAGGAAGTCCTGGTCGTCGTCGGACTGACCGGTGGTCCCGAAGGACGCGCCGTCGTAGATGACCTGGTCCAGATGCGCCGACGCCTCCAGCGCCTCGAAACCGAGGTCGTCGGGCTCGGTGCGCTCGGCGGAAGCCTCGGCCAGCGCCGCGTCGTCCCACATCTCGTCCTCGGCCCGCTTCGGCGCGCCGAGGACGTGGTCGCGTTGCGCCTCCATCGCGCCGGCCAACCCGAGCAGGACTGGCACGCTGGGCAGGAAGATCGACGCGGCCTCTCCCGGCCGGCGCGCGCGCACGAACCGGCCGACGGCCTGGGCGAAGTACAGCGGGGTGCTGGCGCTCGTCGCGTAGACGCCGACCGCCAGGCGCGGCACGTCGACGCCCTCGCTGACCATGCGCACGGCCACCATCCACCGCGCGTCCGACTCACGGAACGCGGCGATCTTGCGGCTCGAACCGGCCTCGTCGGAGAGCACGACCACCGGCGCGACACCGGTGAGCCGGCGCAGGTGGGCGGCATAGGCGCGGGCGGCCGTCTGGTCCGATGCGATCACCAGGCCGCCGGCGTCGGGCATCCCGCCGGCGCGCAGCTGCGAGAGCCGGGTGTCCGCCGCGTGCAGCACGGACGGGATCCACTCCCCCTTCGGATCGAGCGCGGTGCGCCAGGCCCGGGCGGTGATGTCCGCGGTGAGCGGATCCCCCAGCGTCGCGCTCACCTCGTCACCCGCACGGGTGCGCCACCGCGTCTGCCCGGAGTAGGCCAGGAACAGCACGGGTCGCACCACACCGTCGCCGAGCGCATCGCCGTAGCCGTAGGACGCGTCCGCGGCCGAGCGCAGCAGACCGTCGTTGTCGCGCTCGTAGCGCACGAACGGGATGGGGTTGTCATCGGAGCGGAACGGCGTGCCGGTCAGCGCCAGCCGACGGGTCGCAGGTGCGAAGGCATCGCGTACCGCCTCGCCCCAGCTCTTGGCGTCACCGGCGTGGTGGATCTCGTCGAGGATCACCAGGGTGCGCCGCGCTTCGGTGCGCGCTCGGTGGAGCATGGGGTGCGCGGCGACCTGCGCGTAGGTCACGACCACGCCGACGAAGTCGCGGCTGTGCGCGCCCTGGGCATTGCTGAAGGTCGGATCGAGCGGGATGCCGAGCGCTGCGGCGGCGGTGGCCCACTGCGCCTTGAGGTGTTCGGTCGGGGCGACGACGGTGATGCCCGAGACGGACCGGTCGGCGAGGAGCTCGGCGGCGACCCGCAGCGCGAACGTGGTCTTACCTGCACCCGGCGTGGCCACGGCGAGGAAGTCCGTCGGGCGGCGGCGCAGGTAGGTCGTCAGCGCCCGTCGTTGCCAGCGCCGCAACGGCGGCCCGGAGGGTTCGTCCACCTCCGGCGCGTCATCGACGAACGGCGGAGCGGACACGAAGGGCGACACTAACGACCCGCACCGACAATGGGCCGCACCACCTGCCCGCGTGTCGCTCACAGCACAGTCCGCGCCCCGTATCCGCACGGATTCCCGGGGCATGTCGCACGGTCCCGGGGGCGGAGCGACCGGCTCACCCGCCGATCTGGTCGCCCATCCGCGCGGTCGGAGCCGACCAGTGCCGCCGGACGGCGATCATCCGGATGGCGAAGACCACCATCGCCGTCGCCACCTCCCACGCCCCTCCGATGAGCCGCAGACCGTCACCGAGGCACACGAGGCCGGCTCCGGCGAGAGCGGCCACCGCATAGATCTCCCGCCGGAGGACGACGGGGATGTCGCGCAGGATCAGATCGCGGATCAGGCCGCCGCCGATGCCGGTCAGCACACCCACCGCGCACGCGCCCGCGACGCCCAGGCCCGCTTCGAGCGCCTGCCGTGTCCCCGTCACCGTGAACAGCCCCAGCCCGGCGGCGTCGAGCACCAGGACCGTGCGGCGCAGTCGCGCCACCTGGGGATGGCGCAGGAACACGACCGCCGCGGCGACGGCGGGCACCGCCAGGTACGGCCAGTGCCGCAGCGAATAGGGCGGCACGGCACCGAGCAGCACGTCGCGGACGATGCCCCCGCCGACGGCGGTGACCGTCGCCACCACGACCACCCCGAAGATGTCGAGGCGCGCGCGCACCGCCGCCAGACCGCCGGACAGGGCGAAGACGAACACGCCGGTCAGGTCGAGGACGAGCAGGGGACCCGACGGCTGCGACACGCGGGTGACGGTACGACGTTCGGCATCCCGGCGATACCTCGTCACACTTTGGCTGTGTCCGCCTCAGATCGCCCAGCCACTGCAGCCGCAGGCAGGGGCCGGACGCTCGCCACCCGCACGATCAGCAAGGCCTGGAACGACCGCATCCTCGGCCTGTCGGCGGAGACCGCCTTCTGGCAGCTGCTGAGCCTGCCGTCTCTGTTCCTGGCCCTGCTCGGCGCGTTGGGGTTCTTCGCGCGGCTGATCGGCCGGGACACCCTCGACCGGGCCGAGACGCAGCTGTTGAACGGGTTCAGCAAGGCGTTCAGCGACGAGGTCGTCTCCCAGCTGCTGCGCCCGACGGTCGACCAGGTCCTGCGGAGCGGTCGGGCGGACGTCGCCAGCGTGGGGTTCGTGCTCGCGCTGTGGGCGGGCTCGTCGGCGACGGCGACCTTCGTCAACACCATCACGATCGCGTACGGGATGCGTGACCTGCGCGGCGCCGTCCGCAGCCGCCTGCTCGCTCTCGGGCTCTATCTCGGCTCGATCGTCCTGGGAGCGGTGCTGCTCCCGATGCTCGTGCTCGGACCCAGCCTGCTGACGAACACGTTCCCGACGTCCGTCCGCGACACCGCGCGCCAGGTGATCAGCAACCTGTACTGGCCGACGGCGGTGATCCTGCTCATGCTCGGGCTGACGACGCTCTACCACCTGGCGCCGCCCCGGCGACCGCGCTGGTACCGCGGGGTGCCGGGTGCGCTGCTGGCGATGACGCTCTTCCTCGGCGGGTCGGCCGGACTGCGCCTGTACATCCAGTTCGTGATCGACCACAACACCGCGTACGCCACGCTCGCGACCCCCATCGCGGCGCTGCTGTTCTTCTACATCCTGGCGTTCGGCGTCCTGCTGGGTGCCGAGTTCAATGCCGCGATCGAGGAGCTGCACCCGTCGAAGCGGCCGCAGCGGCGCGACCGCGCCACCTGGCAGACGCTGCCCGACGACGAGGCGTGATCACTCCCCCGCGGGCATCGATTCGTAGATCTCCTTGCACGCCGGGCACACGGGCGATCCGGGCTTCGGTGTCTTGGTCACCGGGAAGATCTCGCCGCACAGCGCCTGGACCATGGTCCCCATGACCGCACTCTCAGCGATCTTCGCCTTGCGCACGTAGTGGAAGACCTCGCTGCCGGTGTCGGCGTCGGCGGTCTGCGGGTTCTCCAGCGTCTGCGTGGTCACGGTCGCGATTCTGCCACTCGTTGCGGTGAGGAGCACTTACCGCGGCGGCTGGTCCTCCCGGACCGACTCCGGATCGACCACATCGGGCGCGCCTGCGGTCAGCTGCTTCTGCCCGGTCGGCGGCCGGTAACGGACGAAGGTCGACGAGTGCCGCGGCGGTCGGTCGTTGGCGATGAGGACCGCGCACCACGGCAGCACCGCCCCGCCGACGATGCACGCCAGCGCGAGCCAGATGGAGAAGTGGTAGGTCAGGACCGCCACGATCACGCAGACGATGCGCAGTCCCATCATCACCAGGTACTTGCGCCGACGGGCGTCGTGCTGGTCGTCGAGACTCGGGGCCACAGAGGTGATGGCGACGGGTACAGCTGCACGATCCCGGCCGATGTTCATATCTTCCATCGTCCCACTGCGCCGGTCCCACCGCTCGTACATCCCGGAGAACCTGTGCGGCAGGATGGCGCCATGACCGCTCCCTCCCCGCAACCATGGCTCGGGGCCGGGGACGTGGAGCGGCTCCGGACCGCGCTGGACGGAGCGGACTTCACCGCGGACGGGATCGGTGGGTACCTCGGCGCCTCGGTGTCGGCGGCGCACGGCCGCGGCGACCTGGCCGCGGTCGAGCGGGCCACCCGTGACACGGCACCGCTCGCCACCCTCATCCGCCTGTTCCTGCTCGGCGAGGACGTCCCGGCGGCCGCCGCGGCGGCCGCCCTCGCGCCACTGCCCGTGGAGACGGCGCTCGGTGTCCTGCTCGAACCGGCTGCCGACGGAGGCGTCCGCGCCACGATGGACCTCCGCCCGTACGCCGAGACCGAACCGGGACCGGACCCGGGCAGCGCGGCGAGCGGCAGCCAGTGGTGGGTGGTCTCGGACCTGGGCGCCGATGTCCGCAACGGGCCGATGGCCGGCGATCATGTGCTGGGCATCGGCTCGGCGGCCCTGACCCTCGCCCAGCTGACCGTCCGTTCGCCCGTCGGGTCGGCGCTGGACCTGGGAGTCGGCTGCGGCGTCCAGTCACTGCACCTGTCGCGTCACGCCGCCCGGGTCGTGGGCACCGATCTGAGCCCGCGGGCGCTGCGAATGGCTGCCACGACCGCTGCGCTGAACGGGCTGGAGTGGGACCTGCGCCTCGGCAGCCTGCTCGAGCCGGTGGGCGAGGACACCTTCGACCAGATCGTCTCGAACCCGCCGTTCGTCGTCGGGCCGCCCCCGGGCGCGGCGGCGGCGACCTTCGACTACCGCGACAGCCGCCTCGCCGGAGACGAGGTCAGCCGGCGACTGGTCAGCGGGATGCCGGCGCGCCTGAACCCCGGCGGCCTGGCCCAGCTGCTCGCGAACTGGGCGATCACCGCCGACCAGGAGTGGGACGAGCGCGTCGCGGGGTGGCTCGCCGGCGGCGGCTGCGACGCGTGGGTCTGGCAGCGCGAGGTCGCCGATCCGGCCGAGTACGTCGCGCTCTGGCTGCGCGATGCGGGGAGCGTGCCGGGCAGTCCCGGCTACCGTGCCGCCTACGACCGGTGGCTGAGCTGGTTCGAGGAGGTGGGCGTGCTGGGAATCGGCATGGGGCTGGTGTCGATGCACCGCACCGACCGGGCGGACGTGACGGTCGTCTGCGAGGACGTCCGGCAGGCGGTGCAGCAGCCGGCCGCGGCGGAGATCGGCGGGTGGTTCAGCCGAGTGGAGTGGCTCGCCGCTCGCGGCTCCGGCCGGTTGCTCGCCTCCCGGGTGCGCCCCCGAGCCGATCTGGTGCTGACGGAGCACTCGATGCTCACCCCCGACGGCTGGGTGCCCCGCATGAGTACGTTGCGCAGCGCCGGCGGGATGCGCTGGGAGATCGACACGGACCGCTCGGTGGCCGCCATCGTCGGCGGGTGCGCCGCCGGAGCGACGCTCGGCGAGATCGTGCAGCTGCTCGCGCGCGCCTCGGCGTCGGACCCTGACGAGACGGCCGCAGCAGCGGTCCCCGTCCTGCGGGACCTGATCCAGCGCGGGCTGCTTGTCCCGCGTCCGCCCGACGGTGCCGATCCGTCCCGCACCGACCCGGAGGTCTGACAGTGCGATTGGTGATCCAGCGAGTCTCCGAGGCGCGGGTGCGTGTCGACGGAGAAGTCATCGGCGAGATCGGCGCCGGTCTGGTCGTGCTCGTCGGCGTCACACACTCCGACACCGAGGACATCGCCCGGACGGCCGCCGCCAAGGTCCACCAGCTCAGGATCATGGCCGGTGAGCTCTCCGCCGCCGACATCGGCGCCGGGATCCTCGTGATCAGCCAGTTCACGCTGTACGCCGACACCCGCAAGGGGCGGCGTCCCAGCTGGCTCGGCGCAGCGCCCGGACCGGTCGCCGAGCCGCTGGTGAGCCTCGTCGCACAGACGCTGCGCGAGCGCGGAGCGACCGTGGCGACGGGGCTGTTCGGCGCCGACATGGCCGTCGAGCTGGTCAACGACGGGCCGATGACGATCGTCCTCGATTTTCCGCAGCTCTGAGGCGGCTCTCCCGCCTGTGGATGGGCTGAGAAAGACCCCCATTTCGGGAACACCAGGGCCTCCTGTGCGTTGTACAGGATGAACCTTCCGGTTCGGTCTCGACGACCTGCGATGTGGGCGCAGTCGGCGGGTTATGCAACGAAATCCCTCGATGGGTGGTCAAACACACCGTGGCAACTTCTCGAACTGTCGATACCACTGCGCGCGCAGCGCGGGGCTCCAGTAAGCGGGCCCCCAGCGGCGAGCCGCGCAGCGCTTCCCGTTCACATACCTCGGCCCGTCGCACCGTCACGGCTCTCGACACCGCCACCGCGCTCGACGCGGAGGTCGAGGTCGACGCCGCGGGCGTGCTGGTCGAGTCCGACGTCACCGATGCCGAACTCTCGACCGAGAGCCGCGCGGAGGTCACCGAGGTCGACCTCGACGGCGCCGTCCAGACGGCTGACCTGGTCCGCACCTACCTCAACGAGATCGGCAAGGTCGCGCTGCTGACCGCTGCCGAGGAGGTCGAGCTGGCCAAGCGCATCGAGGCCGGCCTCTATGCCGAGCACCTGCTCGAGCAGGAGACCAAAGCCACGCTCACCCGTCGCCGGGAGCTCGGTGCGGTCGTCGCCGACGGCGCCCGCGCGAAGGACCACCTGCTCAAGGCGAACCTGCGCCTGGTCGTGTCACTGGCCAAGCGCTACACCGGCCGCGGCATGCCGTTCCTGGACCTCATCCAGGAGGGGAACATGGGCCTGATCAGGGCGGTCGAGAAGTTCGACTACACCAAGGGCTTCAAGTTCTCGACCTACGCGACCTGGTGGATCCGGCAGGCGATCAGCCGCGCGATGGCAGACCAGTCGCGCACGATCCGGCTCCCCGTCCACCTGGTGGAGCAGGTCAACAAGATGCAGCGCATCCGCCGGGAGATGCTCCAGCAGCTCGGCCGCGAGATCACCGACGCGGAACTGGCGCACGAGCTGGACATCGACATCGACAAGCTGCGCGATCTCAAGACCAACGCCCGCGACCTGGTCAGTCTCGATCAGACGGTCGGGACCGAGGACGACGCTGCCCTGGGCGACTTCATCGCCGACGACTCGGCCACCAACGCGCAGGCGTCGGTCGAGTTCGACCTGATGCGCAACCAGCTGGCCGGCGTGCTGGACTCGCTGGAGAAGCGCGAGCGGGCGGTCGTGCGCATGCGCTACGGGCTGGACGACGGAACGCCGCGCACGCTGGACGACATCGGCAAGGCGTTCGGGCTCTCGCGCGAGCGCATCCGCCAGATCGAGCGGGAGACGATGGCCAAGCTGCGGCATCCCTCACGCGCCCAGTCCCTCCGCGACTACCTGGACGACTGACCGGCGCCGACCTGTCGGTCCCTCCGCTTCATCCGATCGCCATCGGCGCCTGAGCAGGGCGCCGGTGGCGATCGTTCGCTGTCCGCGGTCGCACCGCCGAGCAGCGCGCGCCACTAGCATGTGACTACACCGACAGGAGCCCCCCGACCGTGAATCATCACCACACCGATCTCATCGACACGACCGAGATGTATCTGCGGACGGTCTACGAGCTCGAAGAGGAAGGTGTCGTGCCGCTGCGGGCCCGGATCGCCGAGCGCCTGGGGCAGAGCGGTCCGACCGTCAGCCAGACCGTCGCCCGGATGGAGCGTGACGGTCTGCTGACCGTGGCCGCCGACCGCCACCTCGAGCTGTCCGCGGAGGGCCGCCGCCACGCGACGGCCGTCATGCGCAAGCATCGGCTCGCCGAACGGCTGCTGCTGGACGTGATCGGCCTGGACTGGGATCAGGTCCACATCGAGGCGTGCCGGTGGGAGCACGTGATGAGCGACGCCGTCGAGCGGCGCATCCTGGCGCTGTTGACGAAGCCACTGGTGTGCCCGCACGGCAACCCGATCCCCGGCCTGGACGCCCTCGGCCTGCCGTTCGCCTCCACCGGGGTCGAACTCTCCACGATGACGCTGCTCGGCGCGGCCCGCCCGAACGACGGCGCGGCTGTGGTGGTCGAGCGCATCAGCGAGCAGATCCAGCCCGACGACGAGCTGATGCGCCTGCTGTCCGGCGCCGATGTCATGCCCGGTCGCTCGCTGCACGCCGCCCTGTCCGCGGACGGGGTCGAGGTCTGGACCGACGCCGACCGCACGACCATCGACCACTTCACCGCCGAGCACGTGTTCGTCGTCGCGGTCTGACACCGTCGTCGCGGTCTGACGGCGCCGTCACCGTCGTCGCGGTCTGACGGCGCCGTCGGCCGGTCGCCGTCGGCGGAGCGGTCGGGCCGACGCTCGGCGTTGGATATCATCGGTGTTCGCGCGAGTCGCCGTTGCCTCGCTGGACCAGGTTCGACCACACATGCCCTGCCGCGCGCAGGCGGGGCCCAGCACGGAAGGCGGTGCCGGTGGCCCGCGACCCTCAAGGCTTCTTGCGGTATCCCCGACGGGACACACCCAAGCGCCCTGCAGCCGAACGCGTCCGCGACTGGCAACCGATCTACCTTCGCGGCGACGTTGCCCACGTCGCCGAGCAGGCAGGGCGATGCATGGACTGCGGGGTGGCCTTCTGCCATTCCGGCTGTCCCCTGGGCAACCTCATCCCGGAGTGGAACGAACTCGTCGTCCGCGACGAGTGGGCCGCCGCCAGTGAGCGGTTGCACGCCACCAACAACTTCCCCGAGTTCACGGGCTGGATCTGTCCGGCCCCGTGCGAGTCGGCATGCGTGCTGGCCATCAACTCCGACCCCGTGACCATCAAGCAGGTCGAGATCTCGATCGTGGAGCGCGCCTTCGAGGACGGCAGCCTCGACGTGCAGCGCCCCCTGGAGCGCACCGGGATGCGGGTGGCCGTGGTCGGTTCGGGTCCGGCCGGGCTCGCCGCCGCCCAGCAGTTGACCCGCGGTGGGCACCACGTGACCGTCTTCGAGCGCGATGACCGCATCGGCGGCCTGCTCCGGTACGGGATCCCGGACTTCAAGATGCCCAAGGACATCATCGACCGCCGACTGACCCAGATGATGGCCGAAGGCACCGTGTTCCGCACCAGCTCCCCGATTGGAGCCGGTGACGTCGAGGCCCTGCGCGCGGACTACGACGCCGTCGTGCTCGCCGTGGGCGCGCTGCGCTCGCGGGAGCTCACCAACCCGGGTCGGGCTCTCGCCGGGATCCACCAAGCCATGGAGTACCTGCCCTGGGGCAACCGGGTGCAGGCCGGCGACCTGGAGACACCGCCGATCGACGCCGCGGGCAAGCACGTCGTGATCATCGGAGGCGGTGACACGGCCGCCGACTGCCTCGGTACCGCCAATCGGCAGGGAGCGCTGTCGGTGACCGTGCTCGACCACAATCAGCGCCCCGCGCCCCGTGCGGACCTGGTGAACCCGGTCTGGCCGTCCGCGCCGAGCACCCGCGGCACCTCACCGGCCCATGACGAGGGGGTCCACGAAGCGTGGTCCCGCGAGGTCCTGGAGTTCGCCGGCGACGAGAACGGTGCCGTCCGCGCAGTCGTGGTCGAGGAGGTGGAGATCGTCCGGGTCGGCATGACCAGGGAATTCCGCCCGGTGGCGGGTACCCGCACCGAACTACCTGCCGAGCTGGTGCTGCTGGCCGCCGGATTCGTGGGCACCGACGTCCCCGAACTGCTCGACGCGCTCGGGGTGTCCCAGAATCCGCTGCGCGGGACGGCCGTGGTCGACGAGCGGTGGCAGACGTCGACGCCGGGTGTCTATGCCTGCGGTGATGCCAGCCGCGGAGCGAGCCTGGTCGTGTGGGCCATCGCCGAGGGACGTGCCTGCGCGGCAGCCGTCGACGAGCAGCTGCGCGGCATCTCTGCTCTGCCGGTGCCGGTCGAGCCGCACGCCCTGCCGCTCTGACCGAGCTCACGCGCCGCTTCGCCGGCGTGGCGGGTCTCATGCGCCCCTGCGCAGGCGCGGCGAGCGGATGGGGTCCAGGCCGCTGAGTAGGGCTGCCTCCAGCAGCCGCGCACCCTGGTGACCGGGGTCACTCGCCAACGCTCGCTCGAGCGCGATCGCTGCAAGTGCACCCCGTCCCGCGCGCCACTGCAGCCACGCGAACAGGAACAGGGGCGTGGCGTCGTACGGCGCGGGGAGCCGGCGGGCCAGCTCGCGCCAGAGCGGCTCACCGTCGAGGCGCTTGTGCTCGATCGCCAGCCAGCACGCCTGTCTCACGTCGGCTCGGGTCAGCATCGCGCCGTAGCGGGCGACGTCTCCGTCCTGGAGGACCGGCAACTGGCGGGCGGCCGCATACAGCTGCCTGACCGCCCGGCGGCAGTAGCGGCCCCCCGCATCCCCGTCCAGGGGCACAGCCGCGGCCAGCTCCGCGCGGACACCCTCGCGCAGCCGGTCGCGCTCACCGTCCGGTGCCGGCTCGATCAGCTGCGCCAGGGACTCCCGGTCGGGCAGCGCGACGAGCCCGGCATAGGTGGCCTCCAGTTCGATCCGCGAGGGCACACCGGCGCCGATCCCGCCCGGACCGCGCTCTGCCCCGTCGCCGGCCGCATTCGGTACCGCGGTGAGGCAGTCCACGATCTCGATGCCCTCCGCGACGCACGCCGCGTCCACGTCCGACAGCCCCGCACACAGCGTCGAGATCCGGTCCCCGTGATCGAACAGATCGACGTCCGGGAACAGCACGAGCGCCGCCCGCACCGCGCCTGACCGGGCGATCGTGGCGGCCGCGGAGTGGATCAGCGCGCTGCGCTCCGCTGCGTGCGTCGTGGCAGTCAGCGCCGCGAGATCCATGCGTGCGACGACGGTGATGTGCCCGGTGCCGGTGAAGGCATCCTCGCCGATCGGACCGAAGTCGCCGTCGATCCCCACGAGGACCAGGCTGTCGCGCGGATGGAAGCCGAGCAGGTACGGCACCACGCCGACCAGATCCTCCGGCGCCCGCAGGCTCAGAGTGGTCGCTGGTCGGGATGGCTGCGGGCGGCGCCGCACAGATCGAGTCATGCCGTCCAGTCAAACCCACTGATACCACCGACAAGGGCGGATTCCTCAGATTGTGGACAGAGGGCGAACGGTAGACGCGGGCTGTGGACAACGCCGGGCGCACGACTCCCCTCGAGGGGCGCCGCGTCAGGCCAGGGAGCCGGCGCGCCACCGCGCCGCTGCGAGCGCCAGACCGGTCGCCACCCGCTCGTTGCGGTCGGCGAGCGTGCGGTCGTCCTCGCCACGGGGGCCGTCGTGCGCGACCTCGCGGCGCCCGACCGCCACCACCCGGAAGAATGCCGCCGCACGCTCGAGGGCCACGGCGAAATCACCTCGATACGCACCTGCCAGGACCGCGTCGGCCACCTCGGCGACGGAGTCGGGGTCGGCGTCGTCGGCGACTCCGGCCACCACCTCGTCAGCGGGGGCATAGGGCCGGCCGGCCCGCCAGAGGCGCGCGACCTCCTCGGCATTCGTCCGGCACCAGGTCCGTAGCAGGTAGACCGCCCACAGCGACCCGGCCAGGCTTCCCGGCTCGGCCTCGCGCCAGAGTTCGGCCAGTGTCTCGAGGCCGACGTCGTCGGCCAGGGTCACCAGCCGCGCGGACGCCTCGGAGTCGTCTCCGCGCCCCGCCGCGACCACGACGGCTGCCGTCGCCGCGGCGAGCTCCGAACGCTCCCAGGGCTCACCGGCGACCTGGCTGCCCATGAGCGCGGCGAGGTCTGCGCGCAGCGCTGGGCGCTTCGGTCGCGGGGCCGGCTCGGTCACCGCACCAGCCTACGGCGGAGGCACCCCCGATCTCGTCAACGACGGCACCCGGGCGGCGCTCGCCCGACTCTCTGTGCGGGCGCCCATTTGCCTTCCGTACACTGCCGCGAGGATTGCCCGTTTACGAGAGGACCGTTCCGCGTGCCGACGAACAAGCAGCGCCGTGAAGCCGCACGACGAAAGCTCGAGCGCCAACTTGCCGCCAGGCAGGAGCGCGCGCGGCGCCGGCGTCAGGGCAACGTGATCGCCAGCGTGGTGGGGGCGCTCGTCATCGTCGCCGTGGCGGTCGGCTTCATCGTCTTCACCGGCCACGACCGCAACTCGGCCTCCTCCGCCAGCGGATCGAGCACCACCTCGCCGTCGGTCTCGGCCTCCGCGACGCCCACGCCGGCCTCCTACCCCTGCGTCTACCCGACGTCGGGGACGGCCGCGCGCAAGGTCAGCAAGCCCGCGACCACGCCCGCCAAGAGCGGTCTCGTCAACGTCGCGGTCACGACGACGCGTGGCGACATGACATTCCAGCTCAACCGGGCCGACGCCCCCTGCACTGTCGGCGCGGTCACGTCGCTGATCACGCAGAAGTACTACGACAAGACCATCTGCCACCGCGTGGTGACGAGCGGGATCTTCGTCCTCCAGTGCGGCGACCCGACCGGCACTGGCACCGGTGGACCCGGCTACTCCGTCGGTGACGAGGCCAAGGGAACCGAGAAGTACCCGGCCGGCACCATCGCGATGGCGCGCGGTTCGGGCGCGAACACGACGGGGAGCCAGTTCTTCATCGTCTACAAGGACTCCCCCGCTCTGGAACAGAGCCTCGGCATCCTGCAGTACACCGTCATCGGCAAGGTCACCAAGGGCCTCGACGTCGTGACCAAGGTCGCCGCGGGCGGCGCCGCGACCGGTACCGACGGCAAGCCCAAGCTGGCCATCACGATCGACTCGATGAAGATCTGACGCTCCCGGCCGACGGCCGGCCGCGGGGCGCCATCGCCCGTGGTCGGCCGGTCAGGAAGCCGCGTGGACGCGGTAGACGTCGTAGACGCCTTCCACACTGCGCACCGAGCGCAGCACGTGCCCCAGGTGCTTGGCCTCGGCGAGTTCGAAGGTGAACTTGCTGACCGCGACCCGGTCCCGGTTGGTGCTCACCGCGGCGGAGAGGATGTTGACCCGCTCGTCGGACAGCACCCGGCTGACGTCGGAGAGCAGGCCGTGGCGGTCCAGCGCCTCGACCTGGATGGAGACCACGAACACGGAGTTCGCGGTGGGCGACCACTCCACGTCGACGAGGCGGTCCTGCTGGTCGAGCAGCGCGCCCGCGTTGGTACAGGCCCGGCGGTGGACCGACACGCCGCCGCCGTGGGTCACGAAGCCGAGGATGTCGTCCCCGGGCACCGGTGTACAGCAGCGCGCCAGCTTCACCCAGACATCGGTCAGGCCCTTGACGAGAACGCCGGCGTTGCCACCGGTGACCGAGCGCCCGGGAGTGCGCGACGGGCGGGCCACCTCGGCCAGGTCCTCGACAGCGCCCTCCGGCCCGCCGAGTCCCGCAACCAGCTTCTGGACGACCGACTGCGCCGAGACCTGCCCCTCGCCGACCGCGGCGTAGAGCGCGGAGATGTCGGCCATGTGCAGCTCACGGGCCAGCGTCATCAGCGCATCGCCGCCGAGCAGGCGCTGCAGGGGCAGCGATGCCTTGCGCATGGCGCGCGAGATCTGGGTCTTCCCCGACTCGATCGCGTCCTCGCGCCGCTCCTTGGCGAACCATTGCCGGATCTTCGTCTTCGCCCGCGGCGAGACGACGAACGTCAGCCAGTCGCGTGACGGGCCGGCGCCCTCGGCCTTGGAGGTGAAGACCTCGACCGAATCGCCGTTCTCGAGCTTGCTCTCCAGCGCGACGAGCTTGCCGTTGACCCGCGCGCCGATGCAGCGGTGGCCGATCTCGGTGTGCACCGCGTAGGCGAAGTCGACCGCGGTGGACCCCACCGGCAGCGACAGGACGTCGCCGCGCGGGGTGAACACGAACACCTCGCTGGAGCCCAGATCGAATCGCAGGGTGTCGAGGAACTCCTCGGGCTGCTGGGCCTCGCGCTGCCAGTCGAGCAGCTGGCGCAGCCACAGCATCTCGTCCGACGCCGCCTGGGGGCCGGCCGCGACGCCGCGCTCCTCCTTGTACTTCCAGTGCGCGGCGATGCCGTACTCGGCCGTACGGTGCATCGCCTCGGTCCGGATCTGCAGCTCGACCGGCTTGCCCCCCGGCCCGATCACCGTGGTGTGCAGCGACTGGTACATGTTGAACTTGGGCATCGCGATGTAGTCCTTGAAGCGACCGGGGACCGGCTGCCAGTTCGCGTGGACCACACCGAGCGTTCCGTAACAGTCGCGGACGCTGTCGACGAGGACGCGGATGCCGACGAGATCGTGGATGTCGGTGAACTCGCGACCGCCGACGATCATCTTCTGGTAGATCGAGTAGTAGTGCTTCGGCCGGCCGGTGAGCCGGCACTTGATGCCTCCGGCGCGCAGATCCTCGCCCACCCGGTCGATGACCTGCATCAGGTAGGTGTCCCGCGAGGGCGCGCGCTCGGCGACCAGGCGCACGATCTCGTCGTAGCGCTTCGGGTAGAGCGTGGCGAACGCGAGGTCCTCGAGCTCCCACTTGATCGTGTTCATACCGAGGCGATGCGCCAGCGGGGCCAGCACCTCCAGGGTTTCGCGGGCCTTGCGCTCCTGCTTGGCCGGAGGCAGGAAGCGAAGGGTGCGCATGTTGTGGAGCCGGTCGGCGAGCTTGATCACCAGGACCCGGGGGTCGCGAGCCATCGCGACGATCATTTTGCGGATGGTCTCCGCCTCGGCGGCCTCGCCGTACTTGACCTTGTCCAGCTTCGTGACGCCGTCGACTAGATGGGCCACCTCGCCGCCGAAGTCGCGGGCCAGGTCGTCCAGGGTCAGGCCGGTGTCCTCGACCGTGTCGTGCAGGAGGGCGGCGACCAGGGTGATGCTGTCCATCCCGAGCTCGGCCAGGATCGTCGCGACCGCGAGCGGGTGGGTGATGTAGGGGTCGCCGCTCTTGCGCATCTGGCCCCGGTGCTGGCGTTCGGCGACCTCGTAGCCGCGCTGCAGCAGGCGCACGTCGACCTTGGTGTGCGCCGCCTTGTGCACGGCGAGCAACGGCTCCAGCTCGGGCAGCACCATCGTGCCGCGACTGGACACGATGCGTCTGGCCAGCCGGTCACGCACCCGCCGGCGGTGCGCAGGCGACTCGTCGACCTCGGTGACGGCGTCGCCCGGGCCGAGATCGGAGACGGCGTCGGCCGGGGGCGCACCCACCGCGGGAACGGCGGCAGTCGACGATCCGGGACGGACGATCTCGCTGGTCAGCGCGCCACCTCCAGGATGTGGGACCCGCCGCGACGACGACTACGCGGTGGTGTCGTGTTCAACTCTAGACGGCGCGCACGTGTTCCCTGTCACCGCTCACAGCGCGAGCAGGGTGGAGATCTCCCGCGGCGCGACGCGGGCCCGGCCACCGAGGAACGTCAGCTCGATCAGGACGGCCATCCCGGTGACGACTCCGCCCGCCCGTTCGACGAGATCCGCGGCCGCGACGAGGGTGCCACCCGTGGCCAGGACGTCGTCGACGAGGAAGACGCGTCGCCCGTCGAGCAGGCCGACCGGCACCTCGATCTCCGCCGAGCCGTACTCGAGGTCGTAGCTGGCGTGCACGGTCGGCGGCGGGAGCTTGCCGGCCTTGCGCACCGGCACCATCCCGACGCCCAGCCGGACCGCGAGGGCTGCCGCGACGACGAAACCGCGCGCCTCGACCCCGGCGACGATGTCGACCTGACCGCTGGCGGTCGCCGCGTCCGCGAGCGCGTCGATGACCGCGGCGAACGCCGGGCCGTCCGCCAGCAGGGGCGTGATGTCCTTGAAGAGCACGCCCGGCTCGGGGAAGTCCTGGACGTCGCGCAGCCCAGCCGCGACCCGTGCCGCCAGCCCGGGGTCGATGCTCACGTGCGCTTGCGCGGAGCGTTCTTGGTGCGGTTGGCGGTCGGCCGGTTCTGCGGCCGAGCACCCGGCCGCGGCGCGGGCGCGGGACCACCCACGCGGTCGCGCACCCGCCCGCCCACGAGCACGGCGTCTCCAGAGGCCAGGCGCGCCGCCTCGCTGGAGCGCTTGGCCGCTACGCGCTTGGTGAGTGCCTTGTACTCGGGGCGGCGCTCGGTCAGCTCGACCACGATCGGTGCGGCGAGGAACAGCGACGAGTACGCACCGGTGATCAGACCGACGAACATGACCAGGGCCAGGTCCTTGAGATCGCCGACGCCGAGCAGGCCGGCGCCGATGAACAGCAGCCCGGCGACCGGCAGGATCGAGATGAGCGAGGTGTTGATCGAGCGCATGAGGGTCTGGTTCACCGCGAGGTTCGTGGCATCGGAGAACGTCATGCGCGATCCGGCCGTCAGGTCCTTGGTGTTCTCACCGATCTTGTCGAACACCACCACGGTGTCGTAGAGCGAGAAACCGAGAATGGTCAGCAGCCCGACGACGGTGGACGGCGTGACCTCGAAGCCGACGATCGAATACACCCCTGCCGTCAGCACGAGGTCGTGCAGCAACGCCCCCAGCGCGGCCGCCGCCATCCGCCCCTGGAATCGGATGGCGATGTAGATCGCCACCGCGATCAGGAACACGATGAGGCCCTGAACCGCCTTCTTGCTGATGTCACTGCCCCAGGACGAACTGACCGACGTGAAGCTGATCGGCTTGCTCAGGTTCAGCTGCTTCTCGATCTTCGACGCGATGCCCGGTTCGACGGACGGCTCGATGACCTCGGTCGTGACGACGAAGGACCGGCTCGAACCGTTGCCCACCTCCTGCACCGTGGCGTTGGTGCCGATGCCGGCGTCGTCGAAGGCCTTGGAGACGTCAGCGGTCTTCAGGGAGGTGCCGGTCGCCGCGATCTGGAACTGGGAACCGCCCCTGAAGTCGATGCCCAGGTTGAAGCCCCGGAACACCATGCTCAGAATGCAGATCAGCAGCAGGATGGCGGAAGCGGCGTAGAAGACACGCCTGCGATCGATGAAGCCGAACGTGGTCTCACCCCGGTAGAGCCGGCTGCGCGCGGTCTTGAACCGGCTGGGAGTGCTCGACATCAGGACTCGTCCTCACTCTCGACGGCTTTGGCGCGGATTCGCGCCCGGCGGGCAGCGGCACGCTCGGCGGCGGTGGCCGGTGCGGCCGTCGCGTGCGGCGTGTCGACGGCCGCGGTCGGGGCCGTGACCGGCGCCGGCGGCGTGACGGGCTCGGGCCGGGTTACCGGTGCCGGGGGCGTGACCGGTGTCGGGGGCGTGACGGACGCCGGCGGGGTGACGGGTGCCGGTGGCACGACCGGTGCCGGCGCTGCCGGCCTCCGCGCACGGGTACGCGCGCTGGGCGCAGGCGTCTCGACCTCGACCTCAGGCACAGTGTCCTGATCGCTCGCGCCGGCGAGCTCGTCCGGCGCGGTGTCGTCGGTGACGTCGTCGACAGCCGTGTCGTCGGTGACATCGTCGGCAGCCGTCTCGTCGGTGACATCGTCGGCAGCCGTCTCGTCGGTAACGTCGTCGGTCACTTCGTCCTCGTCCGGCTCGACCACGGGCTCGGGCCTGGGACGGACCGTGCGCCCGCGTCGCGCGGCGGCGCGTTCGGCCGCATCCTCGCTGACCACGGCATCGGCGACCGGGCGGGGGCTGACGCGGGAGCGACGCGCGGACCGGCTCGGCGCGGCGGGTGCGGCATCCGCGGGGTCCACGGCGACCGCCTCGGGCTCGTCCACCTCGCGTTCGTCGATCTCGGGCTCGAGCAGCGCCACCCCGGAGGATGCGGCGGGGCGCCGGGCGGCTCTCGCCGTGGGCCGCACCGGCTCGTCGCGGGTGTCGGCCTGCTGCTCGGTGGTGAGCGCGCCGGCGCGGCGGACGGAGTTCAGACCGGTGAAGCGCGGGGATCCGAACGCACGGCTGCGCGAGAGCAGCGATACGAGCGGGTGGGTGAACAGGAACACCACGACGAGGTCGAGGAGTGTCGACAGGCCGAGCGTGAACGCGAAACCACGCACGTCCCCGGCGGTGAAGTAGTAGAGGACCGCGGCCGCGAGGAAGGACACCGTGTCGGCGGAGAGGATCGTCCGCCGGGCCCGCGTCCAGGCTCGCGGAACCGCGACGCGGATGGAGCGGCCCTCGTGCACTTCGTCCTTGAGTCTCTCGAAGAACACGACGAAGGAGTCCGCCGTGATTCCGATGGCGACGATGAAGCCGGCGATGCCGGACAGGGTCAGTGTGAAGCCCATCTCCCGCCCGAGCACGACGAGCGAGCCGTAGGTGAGCAGGCCGGAGACGACCAGCGAGGAGACGGTCACCAGGCCGAGGCCGCGGTAGTAGAGCAGCGAGTACAGGACGACCAGCAGCAGGCCGATGCCCCCGGCCAGCAGGCCCGCCTTCAGCTGGGCCGAGCCGAGCGTCGCCGACACGGTCTGCGTGGTCTCGGTCTTGAAGCTCAGCGGCAACGCGCCGAACTTGAGCTGGTCGGCCAGTTCGGTCGCCGAGGATTGGGTGAAGCTGCCGGAGATCTGCGTCGTCTGCCCGTTGATCGTGTCCTGGTTGTGCGGGTAGGAGATAACGTCGCCGTCGAGGGTGAACCCGACGAACTCCGCGCACGGCGTGGTGGACGCGCTGCACGTTGCCGGGTCAGCGGTTGTCGTGTTGGAGTGGTGGGCGGAGGTGTAGTTCGCCCAGATCTTCTGGGCGGCGCCGTTGAGGTCGAGCGATACCGTCCACTCGGCGTTGCCGCCGGACCCGCTGACGTCGGGAGCGACCGCGCTCGCACCGGTCACCTGCTTGCCCGCGATGATGACCGGCCCGAGCAGGAACTTGTACCCGCTGCCGTCGGTCGCGCAGGCCGCGAGGTCCTTGGTGGCGACGTCGGTCGGCTTCGAGCCGCACTTGAAGTTCGCCAGCGCCGCCGTCAGAGCGGTCTGCTGCGTGGTGGTCAGCGCCGCGTAGGCCGTGTCGGAGGTCGGCAGCGCGAAACCGAGCTTGGTGAAGGGGTCCTGGACCTCGGTGGACGTGGCCGACGTCGTCGGCGTGGCCGTCGGTGTCCCGGTCGCCGTGGTCGTCTTCGGGGTGGTCGTCTTCGGGGTGGTCGTCTTGGTGGCGGTGGACGCCGGCGTGGCCTTACCCGCACCGGAGGTCGTCGGAGCGGCGGCCCTCGGCTGGATGATCCCGTTCGCCGACGAGGTGCCCTTCGCGGTGGAAGTGGCGGTCGACTTCGCGGTCGTCGTGGACTTCGCCGTGGACGTGGACTTCGCCGTGGTCGTGGACTTCGTGGTCGTGCTGCCGGTTGCCGTCGCGGTCGGGGTGGTCGTCGTGACCGTCGACGTCGCGGCCGAGAACGGCGGCATGACCAGCGGGCGGAAGTTCAGCTGCGCCGCCTGCCCCACGTTCTTGATCTTGTCCAGGCCACCGGGGACCGACACTACGATGCGGTCCGAGCCCTGCTGGACGACGGTGGCGTTCGAGACACCGGTGCCGTTGACCCGCTGCGTCAGGATCTGCTTGGCGACCTTCATCGACGCGGAGGTCGGCGGCTTCCCGTTGTCCGTCTGCGCCAGGAAGATGATCTGCGAGCCGCCCTCGAGGTCCAGTCCGAGCTTGGGCGTGTGGCCCTTGCCCGGGAAGAACACGAGCCCCGTCAGCAGGACCAGGATGGCGAGCAGCGCAAGAAAATAACGCCCGACACGGAACGTGGCGGCGGTTGGTGGCACGGGGCAGATCTCCTTGACACGTGATCGGTGCGCGCGCCGCTGGGTTCAGCGACCGGCGCCGACGCCAACGGGATTCCCCACGGCGTGCGGACAGTGAGCGGGCGTGGCGCGGGAATTACCCCGGCCAACGCGTCAGCTTAGGCGATATCGGCGCCCCAGGTGGCCAACAGACACCCAATCCTTATGGATCCATCCCCGGCGGCGCGGCGTCCGGACCTCCGCCGTCGGCCTCCGGAGACACCGGTCCGCGGTAGCGCGGCGGCAGGGCGGCGGCGTCCCGGAGCGCCGCGAACGCCCAGCGCACCTCGATGCCGGGCGCGATCGACAGGATGACCGTGTCGTCGGAATTCACCGCGACGACCGTCCCGTACAGCCCGGACGTCGTCATGACCTGGGTACCGGCGACGATGGTCTCCTGCAGGCGCGCGGTCGAGACACCAGCACGCTGGCGGGCGCGCTGGGCGAGCAGGACGGCACCGGCGAGCAGCGCCAGCACGATGACGAGGGCCAGGTAGGTCACGCGACCACCCTACGGACTCAGTCGCCGAACAGCGGGGGCGTCAGGCCGGAGCCGGGCTGGGAGGACGGCGGTGGCGTGAGGCCGAGATGACGCCACGCCGCCGGGGTGGCCACCCGGCCCCGCGGGGTCCGGGCGAGCAGCCCCGCGCGCACCAGAAACGGTTCGGCCACCTCCTCGACCGTCTCCGCCTCCTCGCCGACCGCGACGGCGAGCGTGCTGACCCCCGTCGGGCCGCCACCGAACTTGCGCACCAGGGCGTCGAGGACCGCGCGGTCGAGCCGGTCCAGGCCGAGCTCGTCGACGTCGTAGACCGCCAGCGCCTCGTGCGCGACGTCGCGGCTGATGACGCCGTCCGCGCGCACCTCGGCGAAGTCCCGGACCCGGCGCAGGAGCCGGTTGGCGATCCGGGGAGTCCCCCGCGAGCGCCCCGCTATCTCGTCGGCGCCGGCCCGCTCGAGGCGGGCACCGAGGACGGCCGCAGAGCGGGTCAGGACCTGCACCAGCTCAGCCTCGTCGTAGAACTCCATGTGCCCGGTGAACCCGAAACGATCGCGGAGCGGCCCGGTGAGCCGCCCGGAGCGGGTGGTCGCGCCGACGAGGGTGAACGGAGCGAGTTCGAGCGGGATGGCGGTGGACCCGGGGCCCTTGCCGACGATCACGTCGACGCGGAAGTCCTCCATCGCCATGTACAGCAGCTCCTCGGCGGGGCGCGCGATCCGATGGATCTCGTCGATGAACAGCACCTCGCCGTCGGTCAGGCTGGTGAGCAGAGCCGCGAGGTCACCGGCCCGTTCGATGGCCGGACCGCTGGTGACCCGGATCGGCGCGCCCAGCTCGGCCGCGATGATCATCGCCAGGCTCGTCTTGCCCAGCCCCGGTGGGCCGGACAACAGGACGTGATCCGGCGCGCGGCCGCGCTGGAGGGCACTGGCCAGCACCAGCTCCAGCTGCTCGCGCACCTTCAGCTGCCCGACGAACTCCTCCAGGCGCTTCGGGCGCAGGCTGGCCTCGATGTCCTGCTCGGCGGGCACCGCGATCGGGTCGACCAGGTCCTGCTCCGGCGGCTCCGGCACGGTCACCGTGTCCGTCCGAGCAACTGGATGCTCTGGCGCAGCAGGGACGCCAGGTCGGGGTTGTCGCCCGCGCCGACGTCGCGGCCGAGCTCCTCGACGGCGTCTGCGGCCTCCTTGGTGGAGAAGCCGAGGCCGGCCAGCGCCGTGCGGAGCTGGTCGCGCCACGGTGCGGTCGCGGCGACCTCGGTACCGGCCGTCCGCAGGGCACTGTCGGGGCCATCGATCGCACCGATGCGGTCGCGCAGATCCACGACGAGCTTCTCCGCGACCCGCTTGCCGACCCCGGGGACGGTCATCAGGGTCACCAGGTCGCTGGTGGCCACGGCCCGGCGCACCTCTCGCGGGGCGAGAACCCCCAGGATCGTCTGGGCCAGTCTCGGCCCGACGCCGTTCGCGATCTGCAGCAGCTCGAACAGCGCCCGCTCGTCGTCGTCGGCGAAGCCGTACAGGGTGAGCGAGTCCTCCCGCACCACCAGGCTCGTCGCCAGGCGCGCGGACTCCCCCACCCGCAGCCGGGCCAGGGTCGCCGGAGCGCAGGAGACGGCCAGCCCCACGCCGCCGACCTCGATGACCGCGCCGGTGGGCCCGAGCGCGCTCACCGAGCCGTGAATGCTGGCGATCAAGGGGTGTCTCCTTCGGACGGGGCCGGCAGCGCCGGGTCGATCAACTGCGGGCGGATCGTCGATAGGTCGATCACCTGCGGGCGGGTCACCTGCGGGCGGGTCATCGGCGGGCGGGTCATCGGCGGGCGAGGGCGAGGGCGGCGTCGATCCGGGCCTGCGCCGCGCCGCGCCAGACGTGACAGATCGCCAGCGCCAGCGCGTCGGCCGCGTCCGCGGGCTTCGGCACCTCCGCCTGGCGGAGCAGGCGGGCCACCATCGCCCCGACCTGCGCCTTGTCGGCGGCGCCGGAGCCGGTGACCGCGGCCTTGACCTCCGTCGGGGTGTGCAGCGCCACGCGCGCGCCGGCTCGGGCGGCCGCGACCATCGCCAGGCCCGACACCTGTGCTGTGCCCATGACGGTTCGCACGTTCTGCTGGCTGAACACCCGTTCCACGGCGACGGCGTCGGGCTGGAACCGGGCGATGAGGTCGGTCAGCGCGTCGGCGATGGCCAGCAGCCGGTCGGCCAGCGGGTCGCCGGGGGGCGTGCGGATCACGCCGAAATGGACCAGGTCCAGCGGCCGGCCGGCGCTGCCCTCCACGACCCCGATTCCGCAACGGGTCAGTCCGGGGTCGACGCCGAGCACGCGCACGCGAGGAACCTCCGGCAGGCAGCTGGTCATAGAACGGACGTTCGACACGCTACCTACTGGACAGCGCCCGTCCGGCGTGCCACGCCGACGAGCCTCCGGTCACTCGACCAGGGCCATCACTTCGTCGCTGACGTCGAAGTTGGCGTAGACGTTCTGCACGTCGTCGCTGTCCTCGAGCGCGTCGATGAGACGGAAGACCTTGCGCGCGCCCTCCTCGTCCAGCGGCACCTGCACCGTAGGCACGAAGGGCGAGTCGGCGGAGTCGTAGTCGATCCCGGCATCCTGGAGAGCTGTCCGCACCGCGACCAGATCGGTCGGTTCGCTGACCACCTCGAAGGCCTCGCCCAGGTCGTTGACCTCTTCCGCGCCGGCGTCGAGGACCGCGGCCAGGACGTCGTCCTCGCCGAGTTCACCCTTGGGGACGATGACGACGCCCTTGCGGTTGAACATGTAGGCGACCGACCCCGGATCGGCCATGGACCCACCGTTGCGCGTCATCGCAATGCGCACCTCGCCGGCGGCGCGGTTGCGGTTGTCGGTGAGGCACTCGATCAGGACGGCCACGCCGCTCGGGCCGTAACCCTCGTACATGATGGTCTGCCAGTCGGCGCCGCCCGCCTCCGCGCCGGACCCCCGCTTGACCGCACGTTCGATGTTCTCCAGCGGCACCGAGGTCTTGCGGGCCTTCTGGATGGCGTCGTACAGCGTCGGGTTGCCGTCGGTGTCGGCACCTCCGGTGCGGGCGGCGACCTCGATGTTCTTGACCAGCTTGGCGAACAGCTTGCCGCGCTTGGCGTCGATGACGGCCTTCTTGTGCTTCGTGGTCGCCCACTTGGAATGGCCGCTCATGCCTGCCCTCGCTTCACCATGTCGCAGAAATATGTGTGCATCCGGGTGTCACCCGTCAGCTCCGGATGGAACGACGTCGCCAGGAGGTGCCCCTGGCGAACCGCCACGATCCTAGTCGCGCTCTGCCGCGAACGATCGGCGTCGCTACCGGGGCGCGCGCCCACCACGCCCAGCGCGGTCGCGCGGGGACCCAGCGACTCGACCCACGGGGCGCGGATGAACACCGCGGCGAGCGGTTCCCCGTCGATGCCGTCGATGTGGACCGGCACCTCGAAGGAGTCGATCTGGCGGCCGAAGGCGTTGCGCCGCACGGTCATGTCGATGCCGCCGACGACCTGCTGTCCGGCTGTGCCGTCGACGATGTGGTCGGCGAGCAGGATCATGCCGGCGCACGAGCCGAACGTGGGCATCCCCCCGGCGACGCGCTCGCGGAGCGGTCCCATCAGCTCGAAGACCTGCAGCAGCTTGGACATCGTGGTCGACTCGCCACCGGGCAGGATCAGCCCGTCGACCTCGGCCAGCTCGGACGGGCGCCGCACCTCGCAGGCTTCGGCCCCCGCGGCGGTCAGGGCGCGGACGTGCTCGCGCACGTCCCCCTGCAGAGCGAGGACGCCGATGAGCGGACGGCTGTCGGACGGTGTTCGGGTCGGGGGCACGAGCACTCAGCTTACCGACCGGTAGCCACCGCTCCCGCCCGAACCTCCCCGGCCGGGGTCAGCCCGGTGGGCGACGCCGCCAGCTCAGCCCCACGAGCAGCACCGCTCCGGGAACGGGCGGATGCTGTGGAACGGCGGCCAACAGCCCGTCCGCGGCCAGGGCGTCCACCGTCGCGGCGAGGAGCTCCGAGCGCCGCCCCGCCGGACTGCCGTCGTCCTCCAGCACCCGCAGCGGGAGGGCGTCGTTGTCCAGCGCGTGCCAGACGTCGGAGATCAGGTACGCGACCGTTCCACGGCTGCCGCCGCGCACGCGCAGGGACTCCTGGAGCGCCTCCGGGCCGGCCAGCCCGGGCAGCACCAGCACGCCGGTGGACTCCAGCCGCGCCAGCGCCGCGTCGAGCCGCTCCGGGTCGGTACGGCCGAGCCAGTCGGCGGCGTCCTCGTGCCAGGCGATCAGTTCGGCCGAGAGGACCTGGCGGGCGAGCTCGTCGGCGTAGTCCGGGTCGTCGGTCTCGCTCGCTGCGGCCTGCAAGGTCATGTCGCGCAGGTCGGCGACGTCGTACACACCGCTGCGGACCTGGACCCGGACGTAGTCGGCCAGCCGGGCCAGGATCGCTGCGGTGTCCTCGACCGCTGCGAGGACCTCGGGCGACCCGCCGGCCACGTCCCGGTCGCTCACGGCCGGGCCGGCCTGGGTCGCGGCTGCATCGGCACGCGGAACCGGCCCTGCGTCGGCGGGCGGCCGACGGCGGAACCATCTGCGTTTCGTGTCGCCGGCCATCGCGGGCAAGTTACCAGCCGGTCACCGAGGTGGCGCAGCTGCGCATGGCACTACCAGCCGCGGGAGGCCAGGCGGTGGTCGACCGGCAGCGACTCGACGTTGATGCCGACCATGGCCTCGCCGAGACCCCGCGAGACCTTGGCGATGACGTCCGGGTCGCCGTGGAAGGTGGTCGCCTTGACGATGGCCTCGGCGCGCGCGCCCGGGTTGCCCGACTTGAAGATGCCCGAGCCGACGAAGACGCCGTCCGCTCCGAGCTGCATCATCATGGCCGCGTCCGAGGGGGTGGCGATGCCGCCCGCGGTGAACAGGACGACGGGCAGGCTGCCCCGCTCGGCGACCTCGACGACGAGGTCGTAGGGCGCCTGCAGCTCCTTCGCCGCGACGAACAGCTCGTCCGGGCTCATCGACGACAGCCGGCGGATCTCTCCACCGATCTGGCGCATGTGCATCGTGGCGTTGGAGACGTCACCGGTGCCGGCCTCACCCTTGGAGCGGATCATCGCCGCGCCCTCGGTGATGCGGCGCAGGGCCTCACCCAGGTTCGTCGCCCCGCACACGAAGGGGACGGTGAAGGCCCACTTGTCGATGTGGTTGGTGTAGTCCGCCGGGGTCAGCACCTCGGACTCGTCGATGTAGTCGACGCCCAGGGACTGCAGCACCTGTGCCTCGACGAAGTGCCCGATCCGCGCCTTGGCCATCACCGGGATCGACACGGCCGCGATGATGCTGTCGATCATGTCCGGGTCGCTCATGCGGGACACGCCGCCCTCGGCGCGGATGTCGGCCGGGACACGCTCGAGCGCCATGACGGCCACGGCACCCGCGTCCTCGGCGATCTTGGCCTGCTCGGCGGTGACGACGTCCATGATCACCCCGCCCTTGAGCATCTCGGCCATGCCGCGCTTGACGCGGGCGGTACCGGTACGGGCATCGGTGCTGGACTGGTTCGCAGTGGACATGAGCCTCATTCTAGGGGCCCGTGGCGCGGACGAAGGCGGCACCGGACCAGGCCGCCTCCGCGGTGGTGGACTGCCTCGTCCACCACCGCCGGACCGCCGGCCCCCTACGCGCCGCTGACCGGAACGCCCGAACGGATCAGCACGACCCAGGTGTTGCCCGGAGCCAGCGCCAGGCGAGCGCCCGAGGTGGTGTGCAGGATGGTGCCGCCGGTCGTTCCGCCCCGCGCCCACGTGCCGTCGATGCGGCGGCCGCCGCGGAACACCGACACCGTGCCCTTGCCGATCGTGTACGTGAACTGCGACGGGTTGCCGTTGACGTCGGTGTCCGCGGGGTGGGACACGACCCGGCAGGACTGCACGATCACGTTGGTCGTCGCGACCGGCTTGCCGTCCGCGGCGAACTGCTCCTGCCCGTCGATGTAGCGGATGTACTTCTTGAGCGTCGAGCTGTAGCGGAACTCCACCGGCGTGCCGCTGCCCACCCCGTAGGACCCGGTGACCGTCGTGCGGATGCGCGTGCCGGTCGACGAGGGCAGGCCGGCCAGGCTCGGGCTGAACGTCCAGCCGATGGTCTTGGCAGCGGGGGTCTTCGTCGCCTTGGAGACCTTCGCGACGTTCAGCACCAGGTTGATGTAGCTCGACTCAGAGCGGTTGACCCGCGAGTAGAACGGCGACCCCGCGTCGTTGCTCCAGCTCTTGATCCCCGATTTGTAGACCAGCGGCAGCGAGTCGTGCGCGCCACCGGAGTAGGCCTCGGTGATCTTGCCGAACTGCAGCAGCAGATCCGGGTCGCTGGGCCGGGTGCTCCGGACGTAACCGACGGCCGTGGGGCGATAGGTGTCATAGATCGCGGCCAGGCGGGTCAGACCGCCCTCTGCGGCCTCGATGTAGACGATGTCGGCCTTGTCGATGCCCACCTGCCGCCGTCCCGGCGCCGTGTCGTCGATCTTCACGGCGACGACCGGCTCGCTCGACGGCGGCGCGATGCCGGTGAGCGGGTTCACCGGCTTCGGCTTCGGCTTCGGCGTCGCGGTGGCCGTGGGCTTGGTGGACGTGCTCGCCGACGACGAGGGCAGTGACGACCCCGTCGAGACGGGTTTCTTGGAGCCGCCGCTGCAGGCGGCGAGCAGGCTGACGCCGCACACCGCCCCCACCGTCAGGGCGAGCAGGCGCGTGGAGACGCGGGTCATGAGGATCCTCCAGGGGTTATCTGCGGTGGTGTGAGGGACCACCGCGTCGCATCGTCGATGTCGAAGAACTCGGGCATGGCCCGATGACCGGCCAGGTGGAGCAGTCTGGGCATGCGCCCGCCTCGAAGTGTGCGCGTGTCGCGGACGGCATCGTTGTAGAACCGCCGGGCGATGATCACCCGAAACGCCGATTCGGCGACCTCGTGCAGGACGGGGTCGGTGGACTGGGCCGGGTCCGCCTGCCCGTCGGCGAGCTCGTTCGCCAGCCGCCCGACCTCGTTCTCCGCCTGTTCCCGGGCGGCCAGCGGCGCGGCGAGCGCGGCCTGGGCGGCGAGTTCGATGCGCTGGGAGCGATCGGGCCCGAGCTGGGGCCCGAGGACGTCGGCGACACGCTGCAACGCGGCCGCCCGCCGCACGAGCTGGGCGTCGAGCGCGGCCTGTGCGGCGTCGATCCGCGCGTGGAGACGATCGAGGCGCGTGGCCGTGAAGGTGACCCAGGCGGTGAGCAGGATGGCGGCCGTGACGGCGACCACGAACCACCAGATCGACAACATCGCCTCGGACTCTAACGCGTCAACCCCCGGCGATCCGCCGTCCGGCACGCCGGACCAGTGAGGTCCGCTCGCCCGGTGGAGCCGGTGGAGCCGGTGGGTCGGCGGGCTCCCCGGCGGTGACGGCTGCGTCGGGCTCGTGTCCGCCCCGCGCCAGGTCGTAGACGACGAGGACCTGCCGGGCGATGTTGGACCAGTCGAAGGGCTGGACGGCCACCACCTCGCGGGCGCTCAGCCGGGCGCGCAGGTCGGCGTCGTCGAGGACGCGTTCGAGCGCGGCGGCGAGGGCGCGGGCCGAACCGGTCTCGAACAGGATTCCGGCGCCCTCGTCCTCAGCGGCCGACGCCGGCAGCCCCGCGAAGACGACGCGGCGGAAGGCGTCGAGGTCACTGGCGACGATCGGGGTCGCGGCGGCCATCGCCTCCAGCAGGATGATGCCGAAGCTCTCCCCGCCCAGGTTCGGGGCGCAGTAGACGTCCACGCTGTGCAGCAGGCGCGCCTTGTCGGACTCGCTGACCTGCCCAAGCAGATCGACGCGGTCGGCGAGCGTGCGCGGCAGCCGCGAGCGCAACTCCTCGGCATCGCCCCGGCCGGCCACGACGAGGCGGAGATCAGGACGTGACGGCGCCAGCAGGTCGAGCGCGGCGATCAGGACGTCCATGCCCTTGCGCGGCTCGTCGTAACGGCCGATGAAGCCGACCGTCCCGCCCGCGCGCGGATAACCGGGCAGCGGCTCGACGCCGGTGTAGTGCGCCACGGCGACCCCGTTCGGGATCACCACCGCGTCGGCACCGAGGTGCTCCACCAGCATGCGGCGGGCGGCCGGAGAGACGGCGATGCGGCCGGAGAGCTTCTCCAGGAACGGCTGCAGCACCGTGTCGAACATGGCCAGCATCCTCGACCGGCTGCTGGCCGCGTGGAACGTCGCGACCAGCGGGCCGTCGGAGATCATGCAGGTCAGCAGCGACAGGCTCGGCGGGGCCGGCTCGTGGACGTGCACGACGTCGAACTCCCCGTCGCGCAGCCAGCGCCGGACCCGGGCGGCGGACACCACGCCGAACTGCAGCCGGGCGACGGAGCCGTTGTAGGGAATCGGCACCGCCTTGCCGGCCGCCACGACGTAGTCCGGCAGCCCGGGAGCGTCCTCCTCCCCCGGCGCCAGCACCGAGACGGTGTGGCCCAGCGCGATCAGCGTCTCCGCGAGATCCCGAACATGGGCCTGCACGCCGCCGGGGATGTCCCACGAGTACGGGCAGACCATGCCGATCCGGAGCAGGGGCGAGGTGGGCGCGGTCATGGCGACGGGACCGGCCGGGCACTCAGATCCGCGAGCCACAGCTTCTGCAGCATGTGCCAGTCGGCCGGGTGCAGCGCGATCCGCTCGGCGAAGGACGTGGCGAGGGACTGCGTCGCCCGCGCCACCCGGTCACGCAATCGGCCGTCCCCGAGGTCTACCGGAGCCCCGATCCACTGCCCCCAGCCGTCCGGTGTGTAGTACACGCACACGGGCAGGAGGGTGGCGCCGGTCTGCGCAGCCAGGAGCGCGGGGCCCGGGGGAAGCGCGCGGTCTCGCCGAAGAAGTCCACCTCGATGCCGCGCTCGGACAGATCCCGCTCAGCGACCAGGCAGACGCACCCGCCTGCGGCCAGCCGCTCACGCAGGATCTCCAGGGGCGGGCGATCCCCGCCGGTCAGCGGCACGATCTCCATCCCGAGGCTCTCGCGGTAGGCGACGAAGCGGTCGAACAGCGATTCGGGTTTCAATCGCTCGGCCACCGTGGTGAAGGACAGCCCGTGGTCGACCAGCCACAGGCCCGCGACATCCCAGTTGCCGCTGTGCGGCAGGGCCAGGATCACGCCCCGGCCGCGGGCATGGGCGGCGTCGAGGTGCTCCGTCCCGGTCGTGATGGTGCGCTCGAGCACCGCGGGGGTGTCCATGCTCGGCAGCCGGAAGGTCTCCAACCAGTACCGGGCGTAGGAGCGCAGCGCCGCGGCAACGACCTCGTCCAGGTCGGCCTCGGTGGCGGCGGGGCCGAGGACGCGCCGCAGGTTGCGACGCAGCTGAGCGGTTCCCTTCCCGTTGCGCCGGAAGGCGAGGTCCGCGGCGCGCTGGAAGGCCGCGCCGGCGAGGGACTCGGGCAGCGCCCGCACGGTGCGCCATCCCGCGGCGTACCCCAGGTCGACGGCACGGTCGCGCGCCGTTCCCAGGGCCGCGGGCACGGTCACGCGGTCAGCTCGGCGGCCTTGGACTGCTTCCAGACCGTCGCGATGCGCTGTCCCACGGTGATCGTCGACGCACCGACCAGGAACCAGAGGGAGACCGCCTGCGCGTAGGGGATGCCGAGGAAGCTGCCGCTGACGCCGGTGCCGACGAGCACGATGATCAGCCGTTCGGCTCGCTCGGCGAAGCCGACGGACGCGGTCATGCCGAGCCCCTCGGCGCGGGCGCGGATGTAGGAGGTCAGCGACCCCAGCACGAGGCAGAGCAGGGCCGCCAGGAGCAGCCACGGCTGGTCGTGGCGGGCGAACCACCACGCGAGACCCCCGAACACCGCGGCGTCGGCGACCCGGTCGCACGACGAGTCGAGCAGGGCCCCGAACTTGGAGGACTTGCCGGAGGCGCGGGCCACGGCGCCGTCGACCATGTCGAGCATGACGAACATCCAGACCAGGAACGCGCCGGTGAACCACTTCCCCTGCGGGAAGAAGACCAGCGCCGAGGCCGTCGCGCCGATCGTGCCGATCACGGTCACGACGTCCGCGGTGACACCCATCCGCACCAATCGCTGGGCCAGCGGCGCGGTGGCCTTGGAGATGGAGGCACGGTAGTTGTTCAGCACGCGGATGCAGACTTCCTCAACAGTTGACGAGCCGCCGCGGCCGGAGGCGGCAACGGGACTTGGCGAGGATATCGCGGGACAGCGGTCGGCAGCCCCGCCTCGGTCGCGGTCAGGACCGCCTCGGTCGCGGTCAGGACCGCCCGGCCACCGGCCACGCGTCGGCCAGGGCCTGCCGGGCGTCGCCGAGCAGCTGGGGCAGCACCCGGGTGTGCGCGACGATCGGCATGAAGTTCGTGTCCCCGCCCCAGCGCGGGACGACGTGCTGGTGCAGGTGGGCCGCGATGCCCGCCCCGGCCGGCGCGCCCTGGTTCATGCCGATGTTGAACCCGTGCGGGCGGCGACGTCGCGCAGGGTGCGCATCGCCTCCTGGGTGAGGAGTGCCAGCTCGGCGACCTCGGCCGTGCGTGAGATCGGTGTAGTCGGCGACGTGCCGGTACGGCACCACCATCAGGTGCCCGGAGTTGTACGGGTACAGGTTCAGCACCGCGTACACGACGCTCCCCGCGGGCGACGATGAGCCCGTCCTCGTCGGGCAGCGACGGGGCCCGGCAGAACGGGCACTCGTCACCGGCACCGCCGTGCGCGGGCTTGTCCTCACCGGCGATGTAGGCCATCCGGTGCGGGGTCCACAGCCGGCCGAAGGTGTCCGGATCCCCGGCGAACCCGGCCGCCGCCTCCGCCTCGGGCTCGCCGGTCACCCCCGCGGCCACTAGAAGTCGGCCGCGGTCGGCGAGGCGTTGTTCCGGCGGGCGATCACGTCGACGATCTCGGCGACCGCCTGCGCGATCGGGATGCGGTTGCGCTGCTCGCCGTCGCGGTAGCGGAAGGACACCGCACCCGCCTCGACGTCGGAGGCGCCGGCGATGAGCATGAACGGCACCTTCTGCTTCTGCGCGTTCCGGATCTTCTTCTGCATCCGGTCGGCGGAGTCGTCGACCTCGACCCGGATGCCCGCCGCGCGGAGCTGGTCGGCGACCTCGCCGCAGGTAGTCGACCTGCTCGTCGGAGATCGGGATGCCGATGACCTGCACCGGCGACAGCCACGCCGGGAAGGCGCCGGCGTAGTGCTCGGTCAGCACGCCGAAGAACCGCTCGATCGAGCCGAACAGCGCACGGTGGATCATCACCGGGCGATGCCGCTCGCCGTCGGAGCCCTGGTACTCCAGCTCGAACCGCTCGGGCAGGTTGAAGTCGAGCTGGATCGTCGACATCTGCCAGGTGCGGCCGATCGCGTCGCGCGCCTGGACGGAGATCTTCGGCCCGTAGAAGGCCGCGCCGCCGGGGTCGGGGACGAGCTTCGAGCCCGGACTCGACCGCCACCTCGGCGCAGCGTCTCGGTCGCCTGACTCCCAGTCCTCGTCGTCGCCGACGTACTTCTCCGGGTTCTTGGTCGACAGCTCGAGGTAGAAGTCGTCGAGGCCGTAGTCGCTGAGCAGGTCCAGCACGAAGGTCAGCAGCTTGCGCAGCTCGTCCGCCATCTGCTCGGTGGTGACGTAGATGTGCGCGTCGTCCTGCGTCATGCCGCGCACGCGGGTCAGGCCGTGGATCACGCCGGACTTCTCGTAGCGGTAGACCGAGCCGAACTCGAACAGCCGCAGCGGCAGCTCCCGGTAGGAGCGCCCGCGCGAGCGGAAGATCAGGCTGTGCATCGGGCAGTTCATCGGCTTGAGGTAGTAGTCCTGCCCTGGCCGGCGCACCACCGCCGTCCTCGTCGAGCTCCGCGTCGAGGTGCATCGGCGGGAACATGCCGTCGGCGTACCAGTCGAGGTGGCCCGGAGATCTCGTACAGATGACCCTTGGTGATGTGCGGGGTGTTGACGAACTCGTAGCCGGCCTCCACGTGCTTGGCGCGGCGAGTAGTCCTCCATCTCCTTGCGCAGGACGCCGCCCTTGGGGTGGAAGACGGCCAGCCCCGACCCCAGCTCGTCGGGGAAGCTGAACAGGTCGAGCTCGGCGCCGAGCTTGCGGTGGTCGCGCTTGGCGGCCTCCTCCAGGCGGCCGAGATAGGCCTTCAGATCGTCGCGGGTCGCCCACGCCGTGCCGTAGATGCGCTGCAGCTGCGGGTTCTTCTCGTTCCCCCGCCAGTACGCCGCCGCGCTGCGCATCAGCTGGAAGGCCGGGATCCGGCGCGTGGTCGGCAGGTGCGGGCCGCGGCAGAGATCGGTCCAGACGCGCTCGCCGCTCTTGGCGTCGACGTTGTCGTACATCGTCAGGGCGCCACCGCCGACCTCGGCGGACGCGCCTTCGACGTCGGCCGCGCCGCCCTTGAGCCCGATCAGCTCCAGCTTGAACTTCTCGTGGGCGAGTTCGGCGCGCGCGTCGTCGTCGTTGATCGGCCGGCGGCAGAAGCGCTGCGCGGCCTTGATGATCTCGGACATCTTCTTCTCGATCGCAGCGAGATCGTCGGGCGTGAACGGCCGGTCCGGCAGGAAGTCGTAGTAGAAGCCGTTCTCGATCGGCGGCCCGATGCCCAGCAGCGTGCCGGGGAACAGCTCCTGGACCGCCTGGGCCATCACGTGCGCCGTCGAGTGCCGGATGACGGCCAGCCCGTCCGGCTCGGACGCGGCGACCGGCTCGACGTCGAGGTCCGCGGCGGCGACGGCGTCCAGGTCGAGCAGTGAGCCGTCGACGCGGTCGCGCACCACCACGGCGCCGTCCGGACCGTTGAGGTCGACACCCGCCTCGGCGAGAGCCGTGCGCGCGGTCGTCCCCGCCGGGACCCGCACGCTCGGCCGGAGCTCCGGCGATGGTGCGGCGGACGGCGAGACGACGGACACTGGGGCTCCTCGGGTCGTGACGGCTCGGCATGCGCCGAACCGGGCCGGACCAGGTGGATGCTAGTGCGGTGCCGATGACGCGCAGGTCCATTATCCGCCGCACCCTGGCCGCGGCTGCCGCCGCGGTGTGCGTCGCCGCGCTCGGGGCCTGCTCGGGTTCACCGGCGCGCCCGGCAGCCTCCACCGGAGCGGCGGGGACGACCGGCGGGCCCACCTCCGGAGCCACCGCCGGATCCGCGAGGCACTCGTCGACCTCGGCCGCGCCCGGTACGTCCGCCGCCACCCCCTCGGTGACCGCACCGGCCGAGCCCAGCGGGCAGTTCACATTCGCCTTCGCCGGCGACGTCAACTTCGCCGAGCGCACCGCGGCCCGCCTGGCGGCCGGACCGGCGACAGCGTTCGGCGTGGCGAAGGCCCAGCTGTCCGCGGCCGACCTGACGATGGTCAACCTCGAGACGGCCATCACGACGCGGGGCGAACCCGAGAACAAGAGCTTCACCTTCCGCGCGCCACCGAGCGCGCTGACCGCACTGCGAGGACGCGGGCGTCGATGTCGCAACGATGGCCAACAACCACGGCGCCGACTACGGGACGACAGGACTGCGCGACACTCTCGCCGCGATCCACAGCTCCGGTTTCCCTGTCGTCGGGATCGGCGCCGACGCAGCGGCCGCGTACGCCCCCTGGTACACCACGGTCAACGGCGTGCGCGTGGCTGTGATCGCCGCCAGCCAGGTACAGGACGAGACCCTGGCCAACTTCTCCGCCGGACCCGACTCCCCCGGGATCGCCAACGCCTACTCCGGTCGCCTGGAGGCGAGCGTGCGGGCCGCGCGCGCCCGCGCCGATGTCGTGATCGTCTACGTGCACTGGGGGACGGAGTACACGACCTGCCCCAACGCCGACCAGCCCGCACTGGCCGACGAACTCGTCGCGGCCGGCGCGACCGCGGTGGTCGGCACCCACGCGCACGTGCTGCAGGGAGCCGGCTGGCGGGCGGACGGCCACTACGTCGCCTACGGTCTCTCGAACTACCTGTGGTGGCGTTCGTTCGGCAACGACCAGGACGACAACGGCGTGCTCACACTGACCTTCTCCAGCGGGCGGGTGACCAAGGCTCGCTTCGTCCCGGCCCATCTCGACTCGACGGGGGTGCCCGTCCCCGCGACCGGCGCGCAGAAGGCACGCATCGACGCCGAATGGACCCGAGCGCGTGAGTGTGCGGGACTGCTGGCGGCGCCCCCGAAATGAGTCCGCAGGATCGATGATGCGCTTCGGTCCCAAAGGCGGTTTGTGCCCTCCGATCTCCCGGGGAGCGAGTCCGCCGGCGCAGCGCCCCCACCCTGATCGGCCGATCAGATCGGCGGCGAGTCCTACGAACGTGAGACGGATCACCTGAGACGCGGCCGAGGGGCCGCAAGTCCCTTGTTTTCCGGTCTTCTGAACAACTTTACTACCGGCCTGGCGACACCCTTGACCGGCGAGCCAACACGCCGAAATCAAAGATCAAGATGACGATTTGGTCACGACGTGCCATAGTCATCCCCCAGTACGACGGCTCGACCGGATCTCAGCGCCCAGGCACACCCCACGGGAGGCCTGGAAACACTGAGAAATCTGCGCCGAACCGACATCGGTGAATGGGTGGGTTCACCGATCGTGTGTGGCCACCGGACAGCGACGTCCAGATCAACTGGTCGCACACCTCAAGTAGAACCGTTCTTTGCCGACTTGCGAATAACTCCATGAACGAGTTTTCCTAACCCCCCTAAGGAGACTTGCTGTGTACAAACACACGTCATCCGGCGACTCCTGTCGCCGGCAAGGCCGCCGACTAACAGTTGCGGCGTCCACCATTGCCCTCGCCGCAGCCGGCATCACCACCGCAGTATTCGTCGGACAGCAGACTGCAGGCGCTGATGCCGCGAAGTCCGTATCACTCGCACCGACCGCCGACGCCTACGTCGACTCGAGCCGCCCGACCGCCAACTTCGGCACCAACACGAAGCTGCTCGTCGGGATCACCGGCAAGGCGCACAAGTCGAGCATGCTGAAGTTCACGCTCCCGAAGGCCGCCGTCGGCCATGTCACGGCGGCCACTCTGGTGCTGACGCGGACGAACCACCACCTGAGCACGCCGATCAAGCTCTACTCCGTCACCAGCACGGCGTGGGGACAGTCGACGCTGACGAGCAAGAACGCTCCGGCGGCCGGCGCACTGCTCGGAACCGTCAACACCGATCGCACGACGAAGACCGTCGCGTTCAATGTCCTACGCCAGGCAGCGACCCAATCGGTGATCAGCTTCGAGCTCACGTCCGACGCGACGAGCGATGTCGCGCAGTTCAGCAGCAAGGAGGGCTCCAGCGCCCCCCGGCTGCAGCTGACCTACACCGTCGCCCCGACGACGCCGCCGACCACTCCCCCGACGACTCCGCCGGTGAAGCCTCCGGTCACCCCGCCGGTCACGCCGCCGGTCACGCCGCCGACCAAGGGCGGCTGCACGCTGTCCGCGAAACTCGTGCCCACCTGTGGCGTTCTCTTCGGTTCGGCGCCTCGGGTGTTCATGCCGACCACGCCGCCACTGGCCGACGCGGTCGCAACGGATGAGCGGATGTCCGGTCGTTCCATGGACATCGTCCACCAGTACCACACGAACGGGCAGCTCTTCCCGACCGCGCAGGAGATCGCCGTCTCCGAGACTCCCGGTAACAACCACCTCTTGTATGAGAACTGGAAGGTGTCGACCTCCGATAGCTGGGCGAAGGTCGCAGCCGGGGCGGACGACGCGCGCATCGACGCCGAGGCCGCGTACATCCGGTCGCACTACAACAAGGCGTTCTTCCTGACGATCTGGCACGAGCCGGAGAACGACGTCAACCCGACGGCCGGTTCAGGCTGGACGGCGAAGGACTACGCCGCGATGTACCGCCACGTGGTCCTGCGACTGCGCGCCGACGGTGTCACCAAGGCGGTCACGGTCATGAACTACATGGGCTTCACCCCGTGGGCGCTGGAGAGCTGGTTCCCGCAGCTCTACCCCGGTGACGACGTCGTCGACTGGAACGCCATCGACCCCTACGAGAAGCAGGAAGCCTCCGGCTACCTCGTCGGGCCGTTCAACTCCACGATGATGAACAAGACCGCGTCCGGCTTCCCGGGTTTCTACAACTACCTGACGAAGCTGCACCCGACGAAGCCGATCATGCTCGGCGAGTGGGGCGTGTTCACCACGTCGGATTCGAAGTCGGTCGCGCCGCAGGGCAAGGCCAACCTCTACAAGTCCGTCGAGTCGCAGCTCAGCCAGTTCCCGATGCTGAAGGCGATGGTTTACTTCGACGTCCCGATTCCGCCGCCGGGCATCCGTGGCAACACCAGCCCGGATTCCGACTCAAGTGCGCTGGCGGCCTGGAAGGCGCTGGCCAACTCCTCGGCGGTCGTCGGCCCGAAGATCACCGTCGGCTGACGCCCGATGGGGGTGCCGGGGACACGAAAAGGTCCCGGCACCCCACGGGGGAAGGATGCCGAGACAATGATGATCTTTCAACACGATCCGGCGTCCTGCAACCCGAGCGCCTGAGTCCACGCACGACTGCGCCCCGCCTTCGGATGTTCGAAGGCGGGGCGCTGATGTCGTCCCCCGATACCGCTGGCCCCCGTAGCCGACCACCACCCCGATTTTTTTGAGGTAGCGGCTTCAAGGTCGCGGAAGATTGACTGGTGAAAGAATATCCGAGGTGGATTGCTTCCTTCGCCGGTAATTATCACAGACTGCTAACGGTTTGGCCCTGTCACAGCAATCCCAGCATTCCCACCTTGCACGGTGGCACCACGTGCTAGATGATCAACCCGTCCCGGCATCCTCCCCCCGTGGGATGCCGGGACACTCATGTTCGGGCTCCATGCAGGGGTCAGGGCCGCCAGCCGGCGCAGGTCGCGGGGTGACGGGCGCCGATCCAGCCGCCGCTGAAGCACCGCGCGGGCCACGTCGAAGCGCCGCGCCGAGAGCGCCGTGAACAGCAGCGTCTCCTCCACGATCTCCTGCTGCGCGGCACTGCCCCCGACCCGCGACACCCCGTCGACCGCGAGCAGGCCGTCCGTCGCCTGGCCGTAGTCGCCGCGGGTCAGGCACGCGAGGGCCGTGGCCAGCGGCGCGATGGTCGTGACGAACACCGGTTCCACCCGCCCTGCCGAATCCGCCGCGAGATGGACCAGGGCCGCGGTGTCCCCGGCAGCCGCCAGGGCGACAGCCACGTGCAGCGCCACGAACGCCGTCGGCGGCCGACGGAGCAGGGCCTCGGGCACCGAGGCGAGCACCTCGTCCACGGACGGCCAGTTCCAGGCGCCCGCGGCGTGGCCGCGCCACAGGAGCGACGCCGAGTCGACCAGCGCGCGCACGCCCGTGACGGCCGGTGGGGCCAGTTGGGCGGCGTACCGATCGGCGGCGGCCGAGTCGCGGCCCAGGGCCAGCTCGTGCAGCGCGGCATGCCAGGAGAAGTGCGCCCGATGGGACGCCTGACGCCCGCACTGGGCGATCCACGGGTCCAGCCACGCCAGCCCCGCCGCGTGGTCGCCGGTCTCGTAGTGCACATGGGTGCGGGCGTGGACGGCGTGGCCGGAGGCCGGTTCGATCTCCAGCGCGCGGGTGCTGAGCTCCATCGCCTCGCCGTAGCGCCCCTGCTCCTGACGCATGAATGCCAGCAGGCCCGCGTACCACCAGTCCGCCCCGTAGGAGGGCGCCAACCCCTCGACGAGGGACCAGGCTTCCTGCGGAACCTCCGTGGCGCCGGCGAAGGCGATCGTCGGGACGGCGATACTCACGGCCAGGGCATCCTCGGGATAGTCCTGGATGTGGCTGAGCAGCGAGGCCGCCGACCGCGCGCCGGGGCGGCTGATGCGTTCGGCCGCCACCTGGACGAACCGCCGCTCACGCTCGTCACCGCGAGACTGCGTGGCCCGCGCCGCCGCGAGTGCCGAGTCGACGTCGATCGCCGCGCCCCACTCGCTGCCGATCAGGGCCAGCGTCGCGTGACCGAGGGCGAACCGAGGATCCGCTGCGACCGCCTCGGCGAGCAGGGTCTCGGCGCCGGACTGCACCCGCAGGATCCGGCCGAGCGCGCTGTTGTAGAGCGCCGCCGCCTCCGGGGTCGCGGAGAGCGGGAGACCGTAGACGTCGCGCGGGCGGCGCTGGATGCGGCGGTCGGGCAGGTTCTCGACCAGGCTGACGGCCAGGGCAGCAGCCTGCTCGCGGATCTCCGGGATCGCGGTGCTCTCGAACAGGGTCCCGCGCCGCAGCGGACCGAGCGTCCACAGCGCGCTCGACGCCATTCCATCGGCGGCGAGGATCCGGCCGCGGTCGTCGGTGTCGAAGCCCAGGTTCATCGGACCGGGGCGGGCCGCGCCGGAGGAGAGCAACCCCAGCACCAGCGGGTCGCCTTCGGTGCGCAGGTCGCCCTGCGCTCCCGTGCAGTTCAGGACTGCGCCGACCTCGAGCCGCGACCCGTCGGTCAACGTCACCACGACCGTCGACCCGGTCTCCCGCACATCAGCGACGGTCGCGGCGTGCGAGACGAGCCGCCCGGCGTCAGCACAGCCGGACAGGACCGCCCCGACCTGAGGGGCGACGCGGTGGCGGAGTCGGTCCCACCTGCGCCGCCCACCCTGGAGCAGCGCACTCCTTCCGGTCTCGTCGATGCGCTCCCAGAGCGCGGCAGTCACCGGCCGGAAGCTGTCCACGGCGGAGCGCCAGTCCCCTCCGGCGTCGACGATGCTGCGGATGTGGTCCACGACGGCCCGGCGGGCGTCGGCCGCGGTGGCCGGAGCGGGCGGCAGTGCCGGTGTGTCGACGGCGGCCAGCGGGTGCGTGGCGTGCGCCAGGGGCAACATCCCGTGGCGGGAGACGGCGTGCAGCACCCCGACGCTGGGCGCGAGGCTGACCACCATGTCCGCCATCGTCAGACCTGCCCCGACGAGCAGGACGTCCTGGCCCGAGGGGACGGATTCGAGCGCTCCTGGCGCCCACGGGTCGGAGACGAAGCGCGAGGACCTCAGCAGCTCGGCCGGCGCCCAGGCCGTCTGCGGGACCCCGTTGCCCAGGGCGAGGACAGCCAGATCGACCGGTCGCACCGCGGACGTCGCCAGGCGCAGGCGCAGGCGCCGGCCGTGCCGGGTCAGGGCGGTGGCGCGCGTGCGGAGATGCTCGCAGGTCACGCCGGGGCTCGTGGCGACGGCGTCGACCAGCACCGCGGCGAGGTATCGGCCGTAATCGCGGCGGGAGGCGAAGGACGCCGCGGCCGCGTCCGGGTCGCCGTTGGCCCGCAGCCACCGCAGGAAGTGCTCCGGGTCCGCCGGCCACGCGGTCATCTTGCCGGCGGGGACGTTGAGCCGATGCCGGGCATCGGTCGCGGAGTAGGCGATCCCCTGGCCCAGCTCGTCGGGCTCGATGATCAGGATCTCGACCCGGCGGCGGTGCAGTGCCGCCGCGCAGGCGAGGTGTGCGGCGGTCAAGGTGCCACTGGCGCCCCCACCGACGACAGCGACAGTGGGCGTGGTGCTCATCGACAGCTCGGACAGTGAGCGGCATCCATCATGAGAGTTTCCCCCGATACTCTATATGGCTTACGGACAATAAAGATCAATATAAGGCACTGTCGGGCCGCTGTCGACTCGACGCTCCGAGCACACTGAGGCGATCATTCGGCGAGCGCCGCGGCGAAGATCTCGAGTGAGTGCGCCATGCCGGGCAGGCTCGGGTCACGGTTGAGATGGCCGTGCATCACGCCGCGTTCGACCTCGATCCGCGCCGGGACACCGGCGTCGGCGAGCTGCCCGGCGAAGGCCTCACCGGATGCCCGGAGGTCGTCGTACTCGCAGGTGACGATCGTGGTCGGCGGGAGCCCGGCCAGGACGCCGTTGGCCGGCAACGCGTACGGGTCGGCATAGACGGTGGGGCCGCCCAGGTAGTTCTCGATCAGTCCGCGGATCACGTCCGGGGGGAACCGGAGCACACCCGGCACGTCGACCATCGCGGCCTCCAGCTCGGGCGAGTGCGGCGGCTGCGGGCAGTGGAGCAGCGGGTACGCCAGGAGCAGCCGCGCCGGCTGGACGGCGTCGCCGTCGTCGCGCAGGTGCAGGGCCGCGCCCGCGGCGAGGTTGGCCCCTGCGCTCGCACCGCCCACCGACAGCCGCCCGAGATCGATGCCCAGCTCCCCCGCCATCGCGGCCACCCACCGGAAGGCCGCGACGGCGTCGTCGTGCGGGACGGGGAAATGCACACCGTCGACGGCCAGGTGGTAGTCCACCGACACGACGACCGCACCCGCACGCGCGCAGAGCTCGTGCGAGACGGTGTCGGCCTCGGGCATGTCCAGATCGCCGGCGATCATGCCGCCCCCGTGCAGCCAGACCAGGCCGGGGACGGGCCCGTCGCCGGGCGCGGCCGGAGCGTAGACACGGAGCCCGATCGCGCCGTGTGGCCCGTCGATCGCGGTATCGCGCACCTTTGCCGGCGGGGGTTCCCAGGGGGCGAACGGCGCGTTGAACTCCTCGACCCTGCGCGCCAGAGCGGGATCGGCGGCCATCGCTTCCTGCGAGTCGATGCCGTCCAGCAGCGGCAGCCGGGCGGCGATCAGCGGATCGAAAGGCATGACGGACTCCTCGCTCGACGCATGGCCGTCGGTTGACCATATGTGATCTGGGCCACTAAGAATTCCCTGTGAGTGCGGCGCAACCCCCTGCCGCGTCCAGCGTACGAACGGAGTGGACATGTCCCCGACCAGCACACCCCCACGGCACCGACAACTCGGCTCACGACACACCGGGCGCGTCTTCCGCGCCGTGGCAGCAGGTGCCGCGGTGCTCACCGCCGTCGCCCTGATGTCCGGCGCCACACCCGTCTCGGCCAGCCAGGCGCACACGCGAGGGAGTTCGCCGTCCCAGGTCCGTGACGTCATCGCGAACCTCTTCGAATGGAACTGGGTCTCGGTCGCCCGCGAGTGCACGTCCGTCCTGGGCCCGGCCGGATACGGGGGGGTCCAGGTGGCTCCGCCGCAGGACTCGGTCAAGCGCACCTCCCTCGGCAACGGCAGCGACACCATCCTGCATCCGTGGTGGGAGGTGTACCAGCCCGTCGACTACAACCTGACCAGCCGCATGGGCAACGAGGCACAGTTCAAGTCGATGGTCACCACCTGCCGCCGCGCCGGGGTGAAGGTCTACGTCGACGCCGTGATCAACCACATGACCGGTCAGGGCTCCCTCTCCTACGGCGGGGTGACCTACAGCAAGTACGACTACCCCGGCCTCTACACCCAGGCGAACTTCCACCAGCAGGGCACCGACTGCCCCAGTTCCGACGGCACGATCCAGGACTTCAACAACCTCGTCCAGGTCCGCAAGTGCGAGCTGTCGAGCCTGGCCGACCTGCGGACGGAGACCACCTACGTCCGCAACACCCTGGCCAACTACCTCAACAAGCTGATCCGGTACGGCGTGTCCGGCTTCCGGGTGGACGCGGCCAAGCACATCGGCCAGCCCGACCTGGCGGCCATCGAGTCGCGCCTGCACAACACCGTCGACGGGACACGGCCCTACATCGCACTCGAGGTCTTCGGCGGCGGCCCGGGCATCCTCTCGCCCTTCGCCTTCACCGGTGTCGGCAGCGTGCTGGGGCTCGACGCTGACGTGCAGCTCAAGAACGCGTTCAAGAGCTACCCCGTCGACGCGACCGGGAGCATCGCCACGCTCAAGGACTTCGGGGTCAGCTCGGGCCTGGTCCCGGGGAACAAGACCCTCGACTTCGTCCAGAACCACGACACCGAGCGCAACGGCGATGCTCTGAGCTACAAGGACGGCGCCACGAACATCATCGCCAACGAGTTCCTGCTGGCCTACGGGTACGGCCGTCCCGAGGTCTACTCGAGCTTCATGTGGACGACGAGCGACGACTCACCGCCCTCTGACGCCAACGGGTTGATCACCGACACCAACTGCAGTTCCGGGTGGGCGTGCGTGGACCGTGACCACGGCGTGAGCGCGATGGTCGGCTTCCACAACTACGTCGGGTCGGCGCCGTTGGCCAACTGGCACGACGACGGGCAGAACCTGATCGCGTTCAGCCGGGGCAACCGCGGGTGGATCGCCATCAACAACGCCACGACCGCCGCGACCCTCACGGTGCGCACCGGGCTCGCCGCAGGCACCTACTGCGACATCATCCACGGCACATCGTCAGCAGGGGCGTGCAGCGGCCCGACGGTCGTCGTGGGAGCACACGGAATCGCGACGGTGACCGTGCCGGCGAAGGACTCGGTCGCCTTCGCGGCGGACAACCGGGTGCTCGCCTGACCCGCCGTTCAGTCCGGCCCGGCGGCTGCTAGATTCTTCGTGCGGAACCTGTCGCCAGCAACCGGGGGGTAAATGGCGACCGGTCACGGGGGCCGCACCTTCCTTGCCGGGCCGGACGGATCAACCGGCTCCACCGGACGGGCGTCAGGACTCTTCGATGTCGGAGAAGAGGATCCTGACCCCGCCGGTGGCCAGCCCGAAGATGCTCGGGAACAGCGCGCCGGCCTCGGGAGTCGCGACGGCCGCGCTCGCGGTGTCGTAGTCCGGGAAGTACATGTCGACCATGCGGTAGGCCGGGGTCGGCGAGCCGTCCTCCTTGGGCCAGACCTTCGACGTCTCGAACCGGATGATGCCGGGCAGCGCCTTGGCGAGGGCGACCTGTCCTTCGGCGTAGGCGGCCTCGAACGCGGCCGGGTCCGTGGGGTTGTCATAGATGACCGTGATTTTCGTGGGCATGACTGGCACGTTAGCGCTTCGGCTTCCAGGATCAAGGCAATCTCCGGATGTTCATCGGCATGGCCCCTGGGTCGCGTTACGGTGTCGGCATGACCTCCTCACCGAGCCCCGCCCAGCCCGGCGACGTCTGGGACTTCGTCATCATCGGCGGGGCGCCCCCCGGCGAGAACGTGGCCCAGTACGCGATCCAGGGCAGTGACCGCACCGCCGTGATCGTCGAGGAGCAGCTCGTCGGCGGTGAGTGCTCCTACTGGGCCTGCATGCCCAGCAAGGGCCTGCTGCGCCCGATCGAGGTGCTCAACAGCGCCCGCCACCTTCCCGGGCGTGCAGAGCGCCGTCGGCGACGCCCAGCTCGACGTTGCCGCCGTCCTGGCCCGGCGCGACGCGATCGTGCACGACCACGACGACAGCTCGCAGGTCGACGTGGGCCACCGGCGCCGGCATCGACGTCGTGCGCGGCCGCGCCCGGCTGGCCGGTACCCGCGACCGTCGAGGTGACCGCGCCCGACGGGACGGTCCGCACCCTGCACCGCCCGCCATGCCGTGGTGCTCGACACCGGGACCACGGCGACCGTCCCGCCGGTGCCGGGACTGCGCGAGGCGCTGCCGTGGATCTCGCGCGACGCGACCAACCTGCACGAGGTGCCGCGCCGCATCGCCGTGATCGGTGGCGGCGTGGTGGCCTGCGAGGCCGCGACCTGGCTCAACGGCCTCGGCGCCGACGTGACGATCATCGGTTCGGCACCCGGACTGCTCGCGCGCAACGAACCCTTCGCCGGTGAGGCGGTCACCAAGGAGCTGCGCGCCCGCGGCGTCACCGTGCACCTCGGCGCCAGGGTCGAGCGCGTCGAGCGCCTCGACCCGGAGGCCACCGGCGAAGGGCGGATCCACGGTGGCGAGGCCACGGTCCACTTCGGCGGCTCGTCGGTCGTGGTCGACGAGATCCTCGTCGCCGCCGGGCGCACACCCGCCAGCTCGGACCTCGGCCTGCAGTCCGTGTCCCTCGGCGACGGCACGACCCTGGACGACCTGGTGCGGGCGAACAAGGGCTACGTCGCGGTCGATGACCACTTCGCGGTCGACGGCGTCGACGGGGACTGGCTCTACGCGGTCGGCGACCTGAACGGACGCGCCCTGCTGACCCACATGGGCAAGTACCAGGCGCGCATCTGCGGCGCCGTGCTGGCCGCGCGCGCGGAGGGGACGCCCGTGGACGGCCCGTGGTATCGCGACGTCGCCGATCACGGGGTCGTGCCGCAGGTGACGTTCACCGACCCGCAGGTGGCCTCCGTGGGGCTGTCGGAGGACAAGGCGCGCGAGGCGGGCATCGACGTCGAGGCGGTGGAGTACGACATGGCGGCGCTCGCGGGCACCTACGTCCTGCGCGACGACTACGAGGGGCGCGCCAAGATCGTCATCGACGCGGCGTCGGACACGCTGGTCGGGGCGACGTTCGTCGGCCCCGAGGTGGCCGACCTGGTCCACGCGGCCACCGTGGCGATCGTCGGCAAGGTCACGCTGGCGACCCTCTGGCACGCGGTTCCGTCCTACCCCACGCCGAGCGAGGTGTGGCTGCGGCTGCTGGAGACGCGCTACAACCCCAGTTGAGGGCAACGCACGACGGCGCGGCTCAGGCGGAGCGGCCGATGTGACCCGTCTCGTTGACCGAACGCACGACGACCAGGCCTCCGGGGAGGCGGACGACGCGCGAGATGCCGGTGTAGTCGGCGTTGAACCACATCACCTGGGGACTGCCGATGACGTGCGCGAGGTAGGCCGAGATGAAGCCGCCGTGGGAGCTGACCAGCACCTTCGCGGCATCCGGGTGGCGGTCGAACACGGAGTCGATGGCCGACACGGTCCGGCGCTGGAAGCCGACCTTGTCCAGCTCGGGCACGAAGTCGTCGTAACGCCCTTCGGTGACGGCGAGCACGCGGGGATCGTCCGCAGCCATGTCCTCGAAGGCGTCGTAGATGTAGGACGGGTCGTCGAGTTCCCATTCACGCAGCTCGTGGATCACCTCCGCCTGCAGGCCGAGTCGCGCCTCGATGGGGGCAACCGTCTCCCGGGCGCGCCGCAGCGGGCTGGTGACGAGCGCGTCGACCCCTTCGGCGGCGAGCCAGTCGGCGACATCGGCGGCCTGCTTGCGCCCGACATCGGAGAGCTCGGGGTCGGCGTGGCCGGAGACGGGAAGGGCATGGCGCAGCAGCAGGAGTTCGGTCATGGTGGTCCCATCGTCGTCTGAACTAGAGACGACGTCAAGAAAGTCAGTGCTAGGACACCCCGAGCTGCGCCAGCCGTGGGACGACCCGCTCCCCCATCGACGTCACCCAGCCGGCGGGGTCGGCCGACATCGGGGTCATCGTGACCAGTGAGATGCCTAGGGCGGCGTAGGCCTCCATCGAGCCGAGGAAGGCGTCGACGTCGCTGAGCGGATCGCCCTGGACGATGATCGTCTTCTTGATCTCGGCCGGATCGCGCCCGACGTCCTCGCAATGGCGGCGCAGGACATCGACCTTGTGGCCCACCTCGGCGGGATCGGCGGCGAAGAGGTTGCACGCGTCGGCGTACCGGGCGACGAGGCGCAGCGTCTTCTTCTCACCCGATCCACCGATGAGGATGGGAGGCGGGCTCTGGATGGGCTGCGGGCGGCAGATCGTCTCGGCGAGCTGGTAGTACTTGCCCGCGTAGGGGCCGTCGTCCTCGCTCCACATCTGCTTGCAGATCTGCAGGGTCTCCTCGAGCCGCTCGAAACGCTCGCTCAGCGGGGGGAACGGGACGCCGAGGCCCCTGTGCTCGCGTTCGTACCAGGCCGCGCCGAGACCGAGGATCGCGCGGCCGCCGGACAGCACGTCCAGCGTCGTGACGATCTTGGCGAGCAGGCCGGGATAACGGTAGGTCACTCCGGTGACGAGCAGACCCAGCGAGATCCGCTCGGTCTGCCCGGCGACGAAGCCGAGCGAGGTGTAGCCCTCCAGCATCGGGTCCTGCGAGGTCGCGAATGATTCCATCTGGAACCAGTGATCCATCATCGTGAACGGTCGAGAAGCCACCGTCGTCCGCGGCCTTGGCGGTGGCCGCCAGGGTGGCGCCGAGCCCGGTCGTGCCGACGGGGAGGGTGAAGTTGGCGAAATGGACGCCGAGTTCCATGGCTGTCTCCTGACAGGAGGGGATGCCACGAACCTAGCGCGTCGGATCCTGGGTGCATGATGGGACGTCCACCCCCGGCACCGAGGAGCGCTCCGTTGAGCTTGTACCAGGTCGTCAACCCCGCCACCGGCGAGACAGAGCGCGAGTTCGCCACCGCAACGGATGAGCAGGTCCAGGACGTCATCGCCCGTGCGGACAAGGCTTTCCAGTCCTGGAAGGCCACCTCGAAGCAGGAGCGGACGGACATCCTCCTGCGGGTCGCACAGTTGTTCAGCGACCGCGCCGACACCCTCGCCGGACTGATCACCCGCGAGATGGGCAAGACCACCGCCGATGCCCTCGGCGAGGTGGAGTTCGTGGTCGACATCTTCCGCTACTACGCCGAGCACGGCGCCGACCTGCTCCAGGACGAGCCGCTGCCGTCGAGCACGGGTGGCCAGGCATGGGTCCGCAAGTCGCCCATCGGCGCCTTGCTCGGGATCATGCCGTGGAACTTCCCCTACTACCAGGTGGCTCGATTCGCCGCCCCGAACCTGATGATCGGCAACACGATCGTCCTCAAGCACGCGCCGCAGTGCCCGGAGTCCGCGCTGGCGATCGAGCAGCTCTTCCACGACGCCGGGCTGCCGGCCGACGCCTACCTCAACCTGTTCGCCACCAACGACCAGATCGCCGACGTCATCGCCGATCCCCGGATCGCCGGGGTGTCGGTCACCGGGAGCGAGCGGGCGGGAACGGCCGTGGCCGCCCTGGCCGGCCAGCACCTGAAGAAGGTCGTCCTGGAGCTCGGTGGGTCCGACCCGTTCATCGTGCTCAGCACCGACGACATGGCCTCGGTGGTCGAGGGGGCGGTGGCGGCGCGGATGGAGAACGCCGGCCAGTCCTGTAACGCCGCCAAGCGCTTCATCGTGCTCGACGAGCTGTACGAGGAGTTCGTCAGCGGCTTCACCGCCGCGATGGGCGCGCTGACCACCGGGGATCCGACCGATCCGGCGACGTCCTACGGCCCGCTGTCCTCGGAACAGGCCGCTGTGGGGCTGATCGCGCAGATCGAGGACGCCGTGAGCAAGGGCGCGACCCTGCGCACGGGCGGCCATCGCGTCGACGGGCCGGGAGCGTTCGTCGAGGCCACCGTGCTCACCGACGTCACGCCGGACATGCGCGCCTACCGCGAGGAGCTGTTCGGGCCCGCCGCGGTCGTCTACAAGGTCTCCTCGCCGGACGAGGCCGTCGAGCTCGCGAACAGCTCGCCGTTCGGGCTGGGCGGCGCGGTCTACAGCACCGACGAGGCGCTGGCCCTCGATGTCGCCGACCGGCTCGACACCGGCATGGTGTGGATCAACGAGCCCGAAGGTGGCGGCGCCGACCTGCCGTTCGGTGGCACCAAGCGCTCCGGAGTCGGGCGCGAACTCGGCCCGCTGGGGATCGATGAGTTCGTCAACAAGAAGCTCATCCACCGCCCGGCCCGGGAGTCCTGACCGCCGGGCTGCCATCACACGGCCGGCGAGCCCGGGCCCGGCGTCAACCCAGACGCTCGGCCAGGACCGCGACGCCCTCGCCGGACAGCTGCGCGAGATCGATCCGCCTGCCGGACCTGGGGCGAAACGACATCAATGCAGCAATCGGGGACCTGGCGCCGGCGCCTGGTTCGTGATTGTTATCAGATAGTTGGCGGCGATCACCTTTGCGGGGAAGCCGTTGCTCTGGAAAGATCAACATGTACCCGCCAACAGCTCGCTCCGCTCTGCGGCTGCGGTCATGACGGGGGTGCGGGTCCGAACGCACGCGCCTCGGGGGAACGCGCGTGCAACGGGGCTCGGCGGGCCCCGCGCATCCACGATGTGCGGGGCCCGTTTCCGCGCCCCGGCCGCGCGGCACCACCTCAGCCGGCGGACCCGGAACTAGGAGCGCTCGACGACAGTCTTCAACTCGGCGAGCATCGACTCCCAGTTCTTGCGGGAGTGCTCGACCTCGTCCGCGCTGGCGTTGTGGTCCTGGCTCAGCGACAGGTGCGTGCCGGCGGGCCGTCTCTCCAGCTCGTAGGTCAGCGTGTGGTAGTTCTCGGGAACGTCGTCCTGCCCGCTCATCGGGCTGAAATGGGTCACGACGAGCAACCTCGGTTCCTCGACCGTGACGACGGTTCCCTTGTCCTCGTAGGCTCGCCCCTCGTACTCGCCCTTCCAGACGATGGGGCTGCCGGGCTTCCAGTCGGTCTCGACCACCGATCCGAACATGTACTGCTCGATCAGGGACGGGTCCGTCAGCGCCGCCCAGACCTGCTCCGGCGACGCATCGATGTCGGTCTGGGCGGTTGCCACCAGATCAGCCATGGTGCCTCCTCGTTCCGCGAACGGACAGCCTTCCCCGCTACCGTAACTCCGCGACAGACAGCTTCGCAGCGCTTGCCGGGTCAGGACTGCGGAGCCAGCGAGGCGGCGAGAACCTCGAGGGCGGGCACCGCGTTCATGATGGAATCCAGCAGTTCCGGGGGCAGCTCCCCCAGCCGCTCGTTCAACAGCGCCGTGCGCTCGCTCAGCAGCCGCTCGCGCAAACGGGCGCCGCTCCGGGTGGCGCTGACCTGGACGGCCCGCCGGTCGGCGGAGTCCGCCTGGCGCTCGATCAGACCGGCGGCCTCGAGGCGCCCGAGGACGCGGGAGAGCATCGTCGGGTTGATGCCCTCGTAACCGGCCAGCTCGCTCAGCCCGAGCGGCCCCTTCCGGGCGACCGCGGCGAGCACCGACAGCTCGGTGGTCGTGAAGCCGTCGGCGCCCACCTGGCGATCGAGCCGCCGGGAGATGCGGATCAGGCTCAGGCGCAGCGACGCGACGGCTTCCGTGGTGTCTGGCACCGCCACCGCTGGTCCTCGCTCTCTGTCGATGAGCAGAAAAATACACTGCTTTTCGGCAAGCAAGTACCTGTCGGTCCGAGGCTGGATCGTGCTTCCGGACCCGCGGGCGCGGGCCCCCCGGTCCAGTGCGGCCGCGCTAGACCGGGATCGTCTCGCGGTTCGGTGCGCCGTGCGGGCGGGACGGTGGATTGAGCACCCGCTCGACCAGCGTGGCGAACACGATGCCGATGGTCGTCCAGATGATCATCTGGGCGATCACCGAGTACAGCCGGAACTTCCACAAGCACGTCCGCCGGGAAGCCCGGGTAGGTGATCTGCCCTTGCGGGTTGCGCACCGGCAGAGGCGTCTCGGTGGCGGACTTGCCGTAGCCGGTCGTGGCCTCGACCGCTGTGTTCGCCGCGAGGTGGCCCAGAGAGGGCAGCAGCGCCATGACCACACTGATCGCGACGAGGAACGCGCCGGCGGCCACGATCGTGGCGTTGAAGGCGCCGAAGCGACCCCTCAGGCAGCGCCCCAGCACGACCGCACCCACGAGGAAGACCAGCGAACAGGCGACCATCGCCAGGTACAGGTGTCCCCGTGTGGTGATGGTGAAGCTGTGCCCGATCGCGGGCGGGTTCGCCGGGTACTTGACGAACGGAACCAGATACACGCCGAGGAGCCCGAAACCCGCAACGAGCAGGGCAAGAGTGCGGGCACGTATGCCGAAGCGGCCCTGAAGAACGAGGTACGCCACGGCCACGAGGGCCCCCATCGCCATGGAGAAGACGATGATGCCCGAGGCCAAGCCGACATTCGACTGGATCGTGCGGCTGAAGATCTCGGGACCATCCGGTGTGACGGTGGTGCCCTGTGCCTTGGCGATGGCGGCCAGGGCCGCGTCACGGCCGTTCTCGTAGTCGATCGCCTGCTGGATGTAGGGCTCGGCGAAGATGCGCGCGAACACGAAGCCGAGCACACCCGCGATGAAGCCTGCGAGCACGCCTCGGAGAACTATCTTTCCCTCGAACATTGCGGGAATCCCCGTCTCGGTGTCGGAGACAGGCCTAGTGGCAGGGGAATCCGAGGAAGTGGCGGGAGTCGTGGACCCACTCGTGGATGACCATCGTCTTGCCGAAGACCGAGGACATGCCCTCGTCGACCCCGATGAAGTAGTACGCCGCCAGGGCGAAGAACACGGTCAGCGCCAGCAGCGCCGCGACGCGGACGGCGGGCAGGGCGGCAGGGATCGTGATCGTGGGGCTGGTGGTGGGGCTGATGGTGGTCATACGGGTCAGTGCTCCTCCGGGATAGTGCGTCCCGCTAGTGGGCGATCGTCGCAGGCAGGTCTGACTTCCAGCCCTCTCGGGTCGGACACAGTGGCGCTACCGTGCCGGGCTTGCACCGGCTTCTGCTCGTGCGACGCAGCTCTGGTGAGCTGACAGGTGAACTGGACGAAACGTACACCGGCGCGCGCGCCCGTGTAAATCTGCTGAGCGCTGTTCGCTCCGCCACAGGCGTCTTCGGCGCACTTCCGAAAAATCGTGCGGACCGGCCGGTGAGAGCATCCCGGCGACCCTCGCATCGGCCGGAGAGAGCACGGTTCGGACCCGTTTCTCCGCGCTACGGTGGGAAGGGCACAGGACAGGATCGGCAGGTGATCAACGATGATTACGAGCCCCCGCAGCGGTCGCCTGGTCGAGGCGTGGCATGAGGACCCGACGTCCCGCCCCCGGCCCCTCGCTCACGCGGCGCACCGTGACCACACCGTCGCCCTCTGCGGTGCGACCGTCGTCGCCTGGGGAGACGACTGGCCGGAGTCGATAGCGACGGCCGAGCCCAAGGCGAGGTGCAGCATCTGCACCCAGGCCACGCACTACCGCTCCCACGCCCCGGGGTGAGCTGCGCCCGGGCCGACAGCACCGAGTGACATTTTTCGGACCTGAGGCGCTGTACCAGCGGGAGTCCTCCCGGGTCGAGCAACCGGCCGACGCGTCCGAGGCCAGCGATCTGCTGAGCCGGCGCCTCTCCACCTCATGATCGGACCCTTCATCCTTGCTCTTCATGGCCTCGGTCGGGCGCAGGCCCGGGCGTACTCAGTCCACTGTCCGTCCCTCCGCCGCGGACAGGCGCTCAGCGTCGGCGCCGTCGACCGAACCCCCGACCGGAACCGCCGTCGAGCCCGCGGCCGAGCCTGACACGGTGCTGGTGCGATGGGTGGAGGTGTTTCCCTTGTCGCAGTCACCCGAGGAGCGGGTGGCCCGGTTGCTCGGAGCGGACGCGACACCTGACGACGTCGCCCGGACCACGACGGCCTACGTCGAAGCGATCACCGCCGTTCTGCCGCTCGGGGTGAGCCTGGATGCGACGGGCGCGGTCGTCGGACCCTCCCCCGAAGCCGAACACGCCGGCGACCGGCTGTTCGCTGCCGTCATGCAGACCGATCTCGACGCCGTCGTGCGCCGCGCCCGGAGCACGGCTCAGGATCCTGACGCGACGGGCTGATCGGGTTCATCGAGGCCGACTTCGCGGTTCGACCCGCGGGGCTGTCCGTGTGGCCGGGCTACACGTCACGCCGGGTGACGAGCGCCGCGGCGAGGACAAGAGCAACCACGGCATAGAGGCACAGGACGCCCAGTCCGGTCCACGGAGCCAGCGCGCCTCGCGTGGGCATCGTGGTGATGATCTGGCTGCCGGCGTTCGCGGGCATGTAGTTGATCGCGTGATTGCGCCAGGTCGTCGGCAGCAGATCGACGAGCGCGGTCGTCGCGAAGAGGATGCCGAAGAACGCCGAGAGGGCGCCGGCCGTGTGCCGGATGAGGGCGCCGAGCCCGAACCCGAGCAGCCCGACGGCGGTGAGGTACAGGCCGCCGCCGACGGTGGCGCGGAGCGCGCCCGGTGCGCCGAGGGACACGCCGGCGTGAGCCGGATGCAGCAGGGCCTGGCCGATGGCGAAGGCGGCGAAGCTCAGGACCTCGCCGATGACGAGGGTGCAGCCGTCGAAGACGATCGCCTTCGACGCAAGGACCGCACGCCGCTGCGGGACGGCCGCCATGGTCGCGCGGATCATTCCGGTGCCGTACTCGGAGCTGATCACCAGGACGCCCAGGGCCCCGACGGCGACCTGCGCCAGGTAGATGCCGCTCAGGCTGGCGAGCGGCGCGTCGAACCCGTCGGCGCTGTCCTTGCCGCTGATGATGCCGTTGGCCTGTTGGTGGCAGATGAGGGCTCCCGCGGCGATCGTGGCTACCACTGCCGCCAGCGCCGTCCAGTACGTGGACCGGACCGAGCGCAGCTTCGTCCATTCCGAGAGCAGGACGTTGCCGAACCCGATCGAGGTCGGTCCGGCGGCGGTGATCGTCGCCATCTCAGGCCGCCTGTCCGGGGTGGAAGTCCAGGCTGTCGTGGGTCAACTCCATGAACGCCGCCTCCAGCGAGACGTACCGGGGCGACAGTTCGTGCAGGGCGATGCCGTGGCTGACCGCGAGGTCGCCGATGGCGGCAGCGTCCAGACCGGTGACGGTGAGCGAGCCGTCGGTCGGGTCCACCGTCACTTCCGCGTTCCGCTTGCGCAGGAGCGCGCTCAGGTGCGGGGCCCCTGGCGACCGCACCAGCACGGAATTGCGCGAGCTCCGTTCGATGATGTCCGTCGTCGACGCGTCGGCGATGAGCCTGCCGCGGCCGATCACGATCAGGTGGTCGGCGGTCAACGCCATCTCGCTCATCAGATGGCTCGACACGAGCACCGTCCGTCCCTCGGCGGCGAGTTGCCGCAGCAGGGTACGGATCCAGAGAATCCCCTCAGGGTCCAGCCCGTTGACCGGTTCGTCGCAGAGCAGCACCGGTGGGTCCCCGAGCAGTGCAGCGGCGAGACCGAGGCGCTGGCTCATGCCGAGTGAGAATCCACCCGCGCGGCGACGGGCGACCTTGTCCAGGCCGACGACGTCCAGCACCTCCGTCACCCGCGAGCGGGGAATTCCGTTGCTCTGCGCAAGACACAGCAGGTGGTTGAAGGCGCTGCGCCCGCTGTGGACCGCGCGCGTCTCCAGTACCGCGCCGACCTCGTGCAGCGGTCTGCGGATCTGACCGTACGGACGGCCGTTGACCGTGACGGAGCCGCTCGACGGGCGATCCAACCCGATGATCATGCGCATCGCGGTCGACTTGCCCGCTCCGTTCGGACCGAGGAAGCCGGTCACCCGTCCGGGCACGACATCGAAGGTGAGCCCGTCAACCGCACGAACCTTGCCGTAGTACTTGGTCAACTCGCGGACCTGGATCATCGATCGTCCTCATGTCGGCTACCACCGTCGCGACGATCATGGGCGGCCGATCGACCGAACACATCGGTGATGCCCCGGATATCGACCCCGAGGCGCGCGGTGCGTCATGGCGTCCAGCGGCCGAGCCACCTCAGGCCGCGGCCGACGATCCGATGCTGGTGCCACCCGTGGCGGACCACCCACGTGCGCACGTCGCGGGCTCGGGTGCGCGCCCGGACGGCGAGGCCCGCGCGGCCCTGGTCGTCGATCTCGCGGGCCCACTTGCTCAGCGAGTGGGCGCAGCGGATGCAGACACCGACCTCGGGATGGTTGCCCAGCTGTACGAGCCTGCCGGGATCCTCGATCGACCCGCAGCACCAGCACTCGGCACCGGTCGGGCCACCGTCCCCGGCCGCGCTGCGCACCGTCATCGCGAGCGTCCTTCCGTCTCTCCGAGGCGCTGATGGGGTCTTGGCTCGGCCGTCCACCGAGGCGAGCGGGGTCCCGCTAGCTCGCCTGGCGGCCCGTCCCGGAGTGGGGCGCGTCCGGCAGCAGCCCACGGACGAGGGCGTCCACCAGGGCAGGGACGGCCTCGCGCGGCAACTGGAACGTCCCGGTGCAGACCCCGAACCGCCAGAGCGAGATGACGGCGATCCCGAGGTCGTAGTGCCAGGACACGCGAAGTTCCCGGCCGCGGTCGCGGGCGTCGACGAGCACATCTCCCAGCAACGGAAGAGGCGACACCTCGGTCATCTCCCGATGATGGACCCGAAGCCAGTCCCACCGCTAGATCAGGTGACTGGGATTCAGCAATGGGCTGGGCGGGGTCCGGGCCCGGCAAGAAGGTCACTCTCCAGCGGTCCGTTGTGTGCGCCGGCCGCTGCCATTGCGACGGGACCAACGCCGACATCGGGCGGTCGGCACATCGGGGGGCGCGATGCTGGCTCCGCTGCACCACACCCTAACGCCGAGCGATGGTCAGATCCAGCGTTTTGCCGCCAGGTGAACGCGCGAGCTCGTCACCCGGGGCCAGTCCTACACCGAGGCCGGAGGGGCCGCATCCGGGCGGAGTCATGTTGTGACCGCACCCTTGATCCCACACGAATGCGGCTCGACACTGGTCACGTGGGTCCGATCGAGCGCGCCGTGCGCCGCTCATTCAATCCGCTCTCGACGCGCGTCACGATGCTGGTCCAGGGCGTGAGATTTCGTCGTCGTGGGCTGCGTCGAACGCCTGCCGGAGTCAGGCAGAGATCTGCCAAGTCCGGGTGGATCGCTCATGGCGGTGACACTCGCGCTGAGAGCGCCCGCGGCGCTTCGAGGACCGCCGCATGGGGGCGGTCGGGCGGCGGCGCGGCGCGTCGCCCGGATCTCGCCGCCGTCCCCGACGTCGTCGGTATGACCTGGGACGACGCACGAGAGGCCCTTCACCGGGTCGGCCTGGTCGCGGTCACCCCGGCTTCTGAGGCTCCGTCCCTGCCTGCATCTGGATTGCTGTCCCGAGTGGTGATCGCCCAGGATCCGCAGACCGGCGCGAGCCTGCCGCGCGGATCACGGGTGACGCTGTGGGTCGTGGGAGGTGGCGGTTCGGCTGGAGTGCGCGAGCCTCGCCGTCCCGTTCCAGATCCTCGCGAGGGCGAGGGCATGCGCAACGAAGCAAGCGGTGAAGCAATCGGGTGATTCTGCTGGCCGTACCGTAGGCAGGTCGGAGATCCACACCACGACCTGACGATGAGTCGCCGACCGGCGCGCCTGAAGTAGGCGTTGTTATGCAGAACACGTGACAACGTGTGAGCATCGTGTGAGGGGATACACGATCGCGGCAGCGCGTAACGGGGAAGGTGCGAGCGATGAAGATTGCGAAGGGTCCGGTCACCACGCCTGCGGACAAGTACGGTCCGACGGCCTTGTACGGCGAATGCGAGGCTGGGGACTGCCAGACCAACGCGCGTCGCACGTGCTCCAAATGCGGGGGCCATTTCTGTCTCGGCCACGCCACGCATCGCGCTCATGCCGTGCCGACGAACCCGGACGACCCGATCGGCTGAATCGGGCCGTACAGGGAATCGAGGCGCACGCCGCCGTCAGCGACTCCAACGCGGATGCCGTCAGCTCGTCGAGTGCGGCGAGACGCTCGCATCCAGCGCGGGCGGTTGCGCGAGGTAGCGCTGCGCGCCGCGCACCATGACGAGCTGCAGAGCCCCCAGGCCGATGAACATCGCCGCGGACAGGAGAAAGAAGATCGTGCCAGCCGTCCCGTGGTGCCCGAAGACACCGACTGCTGTCTCCCCTACAACCGCAACCCCGAAGATGGCGAGCGAGGCACGCGTCTGTGCAAGGGCGCGCGTCGCGGTCTGAGTCTCCACGTCACGCAGCAGGGGATCCTGACTCGGTGTCCCGCGCCGGACCGCCCGCGCTACCTGTCGACGCTGCCGACGCGGCAGCCCCGCAGCCAGGGGCGGTGAGAACACTCCTCCGCGCTTCGCGGAGCGTCGGAAGAACAGGATGCTCGCGCCCACCGCGACGAGGAGCACGGCCGCGATGGCAATCACCCCAGCGACTGCGTTGTGATGTTGTGCGCTGGAGGCGTGTCTGTGGCCGAACACGGTCGGGACGACGCCGCCGATTCCGCTGACTACGACGATGATTGCCAAGGCCCAGCGCCACCGGCGGATCGCTTTGGCGCGGACTAGATCGATCGGTGTCTCGGACACACTGCCCCCCGGATGCGCCTTCGCTGTTCGGCCGAACACTGAGGCGGTTCGGATCTATCGCAACTCGGACGCGCCCCGCCTGCCGAAGCCACCCGCTACGCGCGCGGCCGCTTGAGTTTCGCCAGTTCCTTCGCCATCCGTTCGCGGTCAGCGGCGAGCGCGGCCGCTCGGCGTTCGAGGTTGCGGTCGACTTCCGTCTGGCTGGGACGCCTGGGCTCGGCACGCACGGCTGGGGACGTCGTGTACGGGATGGGCTTGATCGGCTTGTGGCCGATGGCCGCAACGTCCGCAGAACGGGCCCTGGGGATATCAGCGAGGCTGACTACCTTGCCGTTGGTCAGGATCAGCATCGTCACTGACGTAAGCGGTCCTGGTTGACCCACTGCCTCGATCGCATCCCACGGCAGGAAGCGCCGCCCTGGTCCGAAGAGCCCTCGGTGCACTCCCTCAGCCGTCACTCGTGTGACCGGACGGTAGGCGAGCAAACCCCCGATGGCTATCCAGCTGAGGCCTTCGAAGGCGTACAACCCTCTGTGCTCGATCGTCGACCCCACGGTGAACGCGACACCGAGTCCCACGTACGCCAGCGCCATCCAGACCTTGCCGCGCCGAGAGCCGCTGACGACGTCATCGGTCGTCCTGTCGCCCCCGCCAACAGTCACACTCCACGTCCTACACCGAACGCAGGGTCAGCGCATCCGGGGACGATCATTCCCGTGGGTGCGGCCGGCGTGCGTTCGAGGCTCGCGTCCGGCTTCCGATCGGTCCAGCGATGCCGAGGGGCTCGTACGGATTCTTGGAGCCGCGCATTGAACCTGGGAAGCGTCAGAACCCCTACTGTGCCGTGCTCGTGGATTGGCCTGTAAGGGTGGGCGATACTGGGATCGAACCTGTTTCCACCGGCGTGGTGGAGGTGCACCACACCTGCGACTGGACGGGGCTTCGGCGCACTTTCCCTTTTGTATCGTGACTCGTTGGCACTTCGCGGGTCGTGACAGGGTTGGACTTGTCTGACTCGCCTGTACTCTCGGATCGCACGTCGATCCACGCGACGTGCCGCCATTGAGACCTCCCGCGCCACTCGCCACCGTATGAAAGCTGCGGCTCCGCTGATCCGTCAGCGCGTGCTGACGGCGCTCGTGGGGTCAGCTATGACACACGCCGTGGTGGTGGGGCAGTCGATAAGTCCGCCAAGTGGGGCAGGCGATGGAGCGCTCCAGGTGGCGCCGTCGAAGACGTAGGTCGTCTTCTCGGCGGTGCTGAGGACGCAGCGCGTAGTGCTCGTGCACGAGATTCCGGTTGGGCGGACGCCCAACCCGAGAACGACAGGAGTGGTCCAGGACGAGCCGTTGTACCTGGAGACCGTCGAGTGGGTGTTATCTATGGCGTAGCAGTACGTGCTCATTATGCAAGAAACACCGGATGTGTTTACCAAGCCATCGTGAGGCGCAGTTCGCCAAGATCCGCCGTTGAAGATTGCTGAAGAGCCGTCCTCGCTGATTGCCATGCAGAAGGATGTCGCCGCGCAGGAAAGAAAGATGTCGCGGTTGCTGGACGGCAGTGTCGTCGGAATCAGCGACGTCCAGCTGTAACCGTTGAAGGTCTCCGTACCGTTCCCGGCGCTGTCGATCGCTACACATCTCGTGGAACTCGGGCAGGCGATCGCTTCGTGGTCGGCGGAGTCGAGTCCTGACGTGCTCGGGGTTCTCCAGCGCTGGCCATCGAAGACCAGGGCTTGCCCGTGTATCGCCACGCAGAACGACGGGCTCGCGCACGACAGAGCCGGCCGCATCCCGACAGGAATTACCCCCGGCGACGTCCAGGAGGAGCCATCGAAGAACAGGCCGTTGCCGGGTGCATCGCCGGCGAGGCAGAACGATGAGGTCGGGCAGGAGAGCTGATCGATGCCACCCTGATCTGGATCCGGGGAATCGATGGACCAGGTCGAGCCATCGAACCTCGGTGTTGATCGAGGTGCGCTCGTCGCCGCGACGCAGAGTTGCGCGGAGGCGCACGAGAGCCCCTGAGTCCGGGCGACGTCGGCCACCGCGACAGGCTGAGACCATCCCGCACCGTCATAGCGCACGATACGTCCTCCACCATCTGCAATGACACAGAAGGTGGCGGACGAACAGTCGAGGGCCTCGCCGGTATAGGAGTCTGCAGCGATCGGTGCGCTCCAGGACGATCCGTCGAACATGACGGTGCGAGTTCCCGGAGCACCACCCACCGCCATTGCGGCGCAGAATGTCGTCGTCGGGCAGGATACGGCGATCAGTGGCGTCCCGCTGAGAATCGCCGTCGTGGCGGACCAGGTCGTGCCATCGAACGTCACCCCGAAACCCTGGTTGTCGACAGCAACGCAGAAAGTCACGGTCGCGCAAGAAAAGTCTGTGAGATTTCGATCTGGATTGGCAACCGCAGTCCAACCATGCCCGTCATAGGTATAGAAACCGCCCGTAATTGCGTCCCTCGCCAGGCAGAATGTCGTAGAAGGGCAGTCGACCTTGGACACGATGGAAGTTGCTGGCAACGGCGGACCGGATACCCATCCGGCGCCGTTGTAGATAGCTGTCTTGGCGGTGCCAGTGGCCAGACACGAGTTCGCCGCAGCACAGGAGATGTTCCACAGTGGTCCGATACCTACCTGCCGAAGGGAGCTCCATTGCTGCCCGTCGTAGATGGTGGCGAAGCCATTCAGATCTACCATCGCGCAGAAGGTATCGGTCGGGCACGAGACTGACTTCGTCTCGCCTTGAGAGGGATCAGCGGTCTGAACATTCGACCAGCTGATCGGTCGGCTTGGACCGATGAAGAGATAGGCGTTCGCAGCCTTGGCCTGGGACGTGCCGTAGTTCGTGGTGACATGGATGTTCACGAGGCCAGCGGCATGCGAGGGTGCGGTGACCGTCAGCGAGTGCCATGCCGAGACGACGACATGCGTTCCAGGCAGGTTGCCGAACATGACTGTCGAGTTCGGGGCGAAGTCGTCACCCTTGATCGTCACCCTGGTGGCTCCCGTATAAAGGCCGCTAGTGGGCGCGACCGAGGTGATGATCGGGACGCCGTAGTGAAACCTGTCCGCCGGGACGACGGCCGAAGTGGAGTTGGCGCCATGGACGACGACGTCGACAGTTCCAGCCGCATGCGCGGGCGCAGTGACAAGGAGTTGTCGCGAATCCTGCACGACCAGTTGCGAGCCCACCACGGAGCCGAATGTCACCTTGGTGACGTGGGTGAAGTTAGCGCCGGTCACCTGTACGCGTGTGCCGCCGTAGGCGACCGCGACATTCGGCGACACCGACGTCACGGCAGTTCGGGAGGCAGGTTCTGTAGCGCTGACCGGTTGGGACCAGACGGCTAGTAGCGATGTCATCAGCACAAGTACAGCGACAACTGTCCAACGGCGGCGCACGCCAGAATTCATCAGAGCATTATCCAGTTCTATTCCGCAGCAGATACGCGTATGTCACCAATCGGACCTTCATCGCCGCACATTACGTCAACGCTGAAGAAACGGCTCGGGACGTAGCAGCGAGCTGGGAAATTCGATGGTGGGCGATACTGGGATCGAACCAGTGACCCCTGCCGTGTGAAGGCAGTGCTCTCCCGCTGAGCTAATCGCCCGGGATGGGACCGTGATGTCCGCGCGTCAGCCTACAGGAACCGCGGTCGCTCACCGGAACGCCCGGGGCGGCAGGCTCTGCGCTCCCCCGCCACCGCCGTTGAGTGGCCACCAGCCCATCCAGTTCCAGTAGGCGCCGACGACGGCCACGACGACCGCGATCGTGACGATGCCGCCCGCGACCCGGAGCCAGCGGGGCTGACGCAGGATCCAGTTGGTCGCATCCGAGACGGTCGCGCGCACCCAGGTCAGCAGGCGCTGCGCCCAGACGAACTCGGTGCCCCAGATGGCCAGCCCGAAGAAGACGATCAGCCAGCCGGGCCCGGGAAGGGGCACCAGGACCAGGCCGCCGAGGACGAACACGCCGCCCACCACGATGACGCCGGCCCGCCACATCGCCACGCCGCCGGGGAGTGCCCGGACGCGGGTGCGCAGCTGCCCGAGGGACGTCGACGCACGCTCACGAAGGGAACTCACTCGTCCAAGGATGTCATGCGTTGCCGGTGGCGAGCACATCCGAGGGTGTCTTCGGTGGCACGTTCCCGGGTTCCTGGCTGATCGCGAAGCCCTTGAACGCCGTGTAGTCACCCCGGGAATCGGCGCCGACCTGAGCCGACAGCAGACCGGTGTGCGTGACGTCGAAGACGCCCAGAGCCACCGGTGGGGTGGCACTGCCGTTGCCGCTGATCCCCCACAGCACATAGCTGGTGGCTGAGGAGTTCTTGGGCATCTTCGTGCTCACGACGTCCACGGCATCAGGACGGGCGACGACGGTGGCCATGACCTCGTCCTGCTTGTCGGTCAGCTCGACGAGCTGGCCATTGCCCCCGGCCAGCAGCGCGGAGATGGCGGCGCTGCGGGAGTCGGCGACGGAGTGTGCGTGGTTGCGGTCGAGCACGGAGAACGTCGAGACCGACACCGCGAGCGCCACGATCAGCGCCGCCGCGACGAGCAGCAGGTTGGACCGCCCCGTGCGCCTGCCCTGGCCCGATGAGGTGTGCCGCGACCGGCGGCGTTCCCGCGCGCCGGCCAGGTCAGCGGGCGCAGGCAAGGACACGGCCTGGTCGAGGCCCGCGGTGGTCTGCGGTACGGCGGGCCGAGCCTGGAACGCGGCGGCCAGCACGCTGTCACGGAGCTGATCCGACGGCGGGTCGACGTGCACCGCCGCCCCGAGCTCAGCGCCGACGATCTCGGTGTCCGCGACCGCCCGGCTGCAGTCGGCGCAGTGCGAGAGCAGATGCTGGAGGAACACGTCGAGCTCACTGGGCTCGAGCGCCGACAGCGCGTAGCCCACGGCGAGAGCGTCCCACTCCTCGTGGTCGTGGGCCTGGTTCCCGTCCCACGGTGTACTCACAGTGCTCCCCCTTCGAGACCGCGCAGCTCGCCGGCGGCATGGCCCAGTACGTCCCCGCCGAGTGGCGCCAGGACATCACGCAACTTACGCATTGCACTCAACATTCGGGTCTTCACGGTCCCCAACGGCACACCGGTCAACGAGGAGATTTCCCGCTGGGTGTAGCCGCCGAAGTACGCCATCACCATCGCTTCGCGCTGGGCATCGGGCAGGGACGACAGCGCGGTGCGCACGCGTTCGGCCTGCCAGCGCTCCGTCGCCTGGTCCTCGACCGGCTCGGAGGTCTGCTCCTCCCGGAACTCCTGCTCGACCTCGGCGGTGACCTTGTCACGACGGCGCCGCAGGGACTCCTCGTGGCGGACGAGGTCGACCGCCTTGTGGTGCGCGGCGGCCATGAGCCAGGTGCCGAGACTGCCTCGCGTCGGGTCGAAGCCCGCCGGGCGCTTCCACAGCCCGACGAACACCTCCTGGACGACGTCCTCGGCATGCGTGCGGTCCGTCGTCACCCGGAAGGCGACGGAGTGGACCGCGCGGTGGAACCGGTCGTAGATCTCGGTCAGCGCTGAGGCGTCGCCGCCGGCGAGTGCGGCGGCGAGATCGTGGTCGGATCGCTGGGGGGTCGCCTGGGCGACTCCCGTCGGGGCATCCATTGTCGTGATCCTCACGTCTGTTGTTCGCACGCGACGGGGCATACGGTTCACCCGCCGAAACGCCACTGCTTGACGCGCACACTGTGGATCACCGTAGCCGACCACCGCAGACAGGTGGTCTCACCCGCGCGCGATGAAGACCAGCACGGGCCGCCCGCGCCCCGAGGCGTCCTGCAGCAGCGCGACGGGCGACCGGTCAGGCGTGAGTACGCCGTACAGGCCGTCCAGGCCACCGAGCGTCAACGAGCGGCCGTAGGAGATCTCGTCCGCCTCCTCGAAGGAGATCTCGCGCACGGGGAACGCCGCCGCAATGGCATCCGACAGCGAGAGCCCGACCGGGTTCTCCAGCTCGGCCAGGGTCTCCAGCGAGCTGGCGTGCTCCAGCGTGAAGCCGCCGACCCGGGTCCGGCGCAGTGCCGTCAGGTGCCCGCCGACGCCGAGCGAGGTGCCGAGATCACGGGCCAGTGCCCGGACGTAGGTCCCGGACGTGCAGTCGACCGCCACGTCCACATCGAGCACCTCGTTCGCGGGGCGCCGGAAGGCAAGCGCCTCGAACCGCTTGACGGTCACCGCCCTGCCCTCGAGCACCACGTCCTCGCCGGCGCGCACGCGGTCATAGGATCGCTGCCCGTCCACCTTGATCGCCGAGACCGAGGACGGCACCTGGACGATGTCGCCCGTGAGCGGCGCCATGGCCGCGAGCACGGCCGCCTCGTCCACGTCGGCCGCCGAGGCTCCACCGGTCGGCTCACCCTCGGCGTCGTCGGTGTGGGTCGACTGCCCGAGCCGGATCGTCGCCGTGTAGCCCTTGTCGTCGAGGTCCAGGTACGGCAGCAGTCGGGTCGCCCGGTTCACCGCGATCACGAGCACGCCGGTGGCCATCGGATCGAGCGTCCCCGCATGTCCCACCCGGCGGGTCCGGGCCAGCCGGCGCAGCTGCCCGACGACATCGTGCGACGTCATCCCGGCGGGCTTGTCCACGACGACGATGCCATCCGGGCCACCGGACACCTTTCCGCGGCGTCCCATCAGCGCTCAGCCCCGGCAACGGCCCAGCGCGATCCACGGGCACGGGCCACGATGCCGACGAAGCGCACCACGACGAACGCGGTCAGCCCTGCCCAGACCCCGCCGATCCCCCAGTGCCAGTGCAGTGCCGCCAGATCGAGCGGCACGAAGGCGCCGAGCGCGGCCACCACGGTCAGCGTCCGCAGGAACGCGACGTCACCGGCGCCGATCAGCACCCCGTCCAGCGCGAAGACCACCCCGGCCACAGGCTGCATCCCGGCGAACCACGGCCACAGGACGCGCGCCTGGTGCACCACCGCACCCGAGGACGTGAACAGCTGCGGGATCACGAAGCCCCCGGCTCCGATCAGCACTCCGAACACCACCCCGGCCAGCCAGCCCGTACCCGGCGACGCGCCACGCGGTACGCCGGGCTGAGTCCACGTCGCCACCGCCCAGCGCAGCGCCGACGAGCGACTGCGCGGCGATCGCGAAGGAGTCCAGCAGCAGGGCGGTGAACTCCCACAGCTGCAGCGCGATCTGATGCGCGGCGATCTGCGCCGTCCCCATACGCGCGGCCACCGCCGCTGCCGAGAGGAACGCCGCCTGGAACGCAGCTGCCCGGACGAACAGGTCGCGACCGAGAACCAGTTGCGCGCGCATCACCGCCGGCAGCGGGCGCAGCGGCACCTTCCGCCGGCGGATCGCGGCGACGAACAGCGCGCTGGCGACGGCCTGCGCGGCGACGTTGGCGACCGCCGATCCCTCGAGCCCGAGGTGCGCGGGATAGACCAGGAGTGGCGACGCCACAGCGGACAGCGCATTGGCCAGCAGCACGATGCGGACGGGGCTGCGCGTGTCCTGCACTCCCCGAGCCAGCCGTTGCCCGCCAGGACGAGCAGTACTCCGGGCACGCCGCAGATCGCGATGCGCAGCCAGTTCTCGGCGTCCTGGGCGATCGGTCCCGAACCGCCGGCGAGCGCGCGCGTCAGCGGGCCGGCGGCGATCTCGCCCACGACCACGCAGAACAGCCCGATCGCGACGGCCAGCCAGCTCGCCTGCACGCCCTCGTTGACGGCCGCATCGACGCGTCCGGCGCCGAAGAAGCGCGCGGCCCGGCTCGTCGTCCCGTATTCCAGGAACGTGCCGACCAGCGTGATGAGCGACATGATCGCGGCACCGATGCCCAGTGCCGCCAGCGGCGTGGTGCCGAGATGGCCGACGACGGCCGTGTCCACGAGCAGGTACAGCGGCTCCGCGGCGAGGACGGCGAATGCCGACCCCGCGCAGCAGGAGCAGGCGCGTCGCGGGAACGTCCTGCGGGCGGGCGTTACTCGTCGTCGTCTTCGACAACGCGGGGAGCCTTGTACGGGTCGGCCTCGCCGGCGTAGACCGCACCCGCGCGTGCCCGCTCGACCTCGGCGTCGGCGCGCTGGGCCACCGTGAGCAGATCGTCGATGTGCTTGGCGGTGTCCGGCACGGCATCGAGCTGGAACGTCAACGTGGGAGTGAAGCGCACCCCGGTCTGGCGCCCGACCTCCGAGCGCAGCACGCCCTTGGCGGACTCCAGCGCGAGCGCCGACTCCGCGTGCGCATCGGCGTCACCGAAGACGGTGTAGAAGATCGTGGCGTCGTGGAGGTCGCCGGTGAGCCGCACGTCGGTCACGGTCACCATGCCCAGACGCGGGTCCTTGATCTGCGACTCCAGCCCGATCGCCACGATCTGCTTGATCCGACCGGCCATCCGGCGCGCTCTGCCTGCGTCAGCCATCTGCCTCACCCTTCTTCCGGCGCGGGCACGTCAGTGCCCGCGCATCACGCTCATTAATCCAGATCGTCGTCGTCGAGGACGCGATGGCGCGCCCCGAGCACGGTGACCTCCGGGTGCGCGGCGATGAGGCGGTCGCACCGCTCCAGGACCTCGACCGCATGAGCATGGTCCGGTGACACCATCGCCACCGCCACCTCGCAGCGCCGGTAGAGATCCTGCTCGCCCGTCTCCGCCGCCGAGACGTCGAACTGATGCCGCAGCTCGGCCAGGATCGGGCGCACCACGGAGCGCTTCTCCTTCAGCGAATGCACGTCACCCAACAGCAGGTCGACGCGCAGGGTCCCGATCACCACGCCCAACTCACCTCCGCGCTCGAGTCCCCGAGTCGAGCCGGCGTGGCCCGGCCTGCCGGCGCGACATGCACGTCTACCGGCGGGCCGGACCTTACCGGCGACCCGATCACACCTACGAGCGCGGCTTCTCCCGCATCTCGAAGGTCTCGATGATGTCCTCGGGCTTGATGTCGTTGAACGACCCCAGCCCGATACCGCACTCGAAACCCTCCCGGACCTCGGTGGCGTCGTCCTTGAAGCGCCGCAGCGACTCCACGGTGAGGTTGTCCGCCACGACCACGCCGTCGCGGATGAGCCGGGCCTTGCTGTTGCGCCGGATCGTGCCGCCACGGACGATCGAGCCCGCGACGTTGCCGATCTTGGGTACCCGGAAGACCTCGCGCACCTCGGCGGTGCCGAGCTGGGCCTCCTCGTACTCCGGCTTGAGCATGCCCTTGAGCGCCGCCTCGATCTCGTCGATCGCGGCGTAGATGACGGAGTAGTACCGGATCTCCACGCCTTCGCGCGTCGCCAGCTCCGTCGCCTTGCCCTCGGCCCGCACGTTGAAGCCGATGATGATGGCATCCGACGCCGACGCCAGGTTGACGTTGGTCTCGGTGATGCCACCGACGCCGCGGTCGATGATGCGCAGCGACACCTCGTCGTGCATCTCCAGCCCCGATGAGTGCCTCTTCCAGCGCCTCGACGGTGCCGGAGTTGTCACCCTTGAGGATGAGGTTGAGCTGGCTGACCTCGCCGGCCTTGAGCACGCTGTCCAGATCCTCGAGGCTGACGCGCTTGCGCGTCTTGGCCTGCTGGGCGTTGCGCTCGCGGGCCGCCCGCCGCTCGGCGATCTGCCGGGCGGTGCGGTCCTCCTCGACGACGAGGAAGGTGTCTCCCGCGCCGGGGACCGAGGTCAGGCCGAGCACCTGCACCGGACGCGCCGGCAGTGCCTCGGCCACGGGGTCGCCGTGCTCGTCGAGCATGCTCCGGACGCGCCCGTAGGCGTCACCGGCCACGATCGAGTCGCCGACGCGCAGCGTGCCGCGCTGGACCAGGACGGTCGCCACCGGGCCGCGACCGCGGTCCAGGTGTGCCTCGATGGCCACACCCTGGGCGTCCTGCGCGGCGTTGGCCCGCAGATCCAGGGAGGCGTCGGCGGTCAGCAGGACGGCCTCGAGAAGGGCGTCGATGCCGATGCCGGCGCGAGCGGACACGTCGACGAACATCGTGTCGCCGCCGTACTCCTCGGCGACCAGCCCGTATTCGGTGAGCTGCTGGCGGACCTTGGCGGGGTTCGCGCCTTCCTTGTCGATCTTGTTGACGGCCACCACGATCGGCACGTCCGCAGCCTGGGCGTGGTTGAGCGCCTCGATCGTCTGCGGCATGACACCGTCGTCGGCGGCCACGACCAGCACCGCGATGTCGGTGACCTTCGCACCACGCGCTCGCATGGCGGTGAACGCCTCGTGACCGGGGGTGTCGATGAAGGTGATCGGCCGCTCGATGCCCTCGTGCTCCACCGACACCTGGTAGGCGCCGATGTGCTGGGTGATGCCGCCGGCCTCGCCGGCGATCACGTTGGTCTTGCGGATCGCGTCGAGCAGGCGCGTCTTGCCGTGGTCGACGTGACCCATGACCGTGACGACCGGCGGACGGGCCACCAGATCCTCGTCGCCGCCGTCGTCCTCGCCGAACTGGATGTCGAAGGACTCGAGCAGCTCGCGGTCCTCGTCCTCGGGGCTGACGACCTGGACGCTGTAGTTGAGCTCGGCACCCAGCAGCTGCAGGGTCTCCTCGTTCACCGACTGCGTCGCGGTGACCATCTCACCGAGGTGGAACAGCACCGTGACCAGCGACGCCGGGTTGGCGTCGATCTTCTCGGCGAAGTCCGACAGCGAGGCGCCACGCGGCAGGCGCAGGACCTCGCCACTGCCACGGGGGACCTGGACGCCGCCCAGGCTCGGCGCGGACATGTTGTCGAATTCCTGACGGCGCTGCTTCTTGCTCTTGCGACCGCGTGAGGGGCGACCGCCCGGGCGCCCGAAGGCACCCGCGGTACCGCCACCGCGCCGGTTGCCCGCGCCGCCGCCACCGGGACGACCGGCGAAACCGCCGGGGCCGCTCGGTGCACCGCCACCGGCACCGCCGGCACCGCCACCGCGGTACGCGCCGCCACCACCGGCGCCGGGAGCACCGCCGGGACTACGGAATCCACCGGCACCAGGAGCGCCGCCGGGACGACCGGGACCGCCGGGACGACCGGGACCGCCCGGGCCGGCCGGGCGACCGGGGGCGCCGGGACGACCGGGACCACCGGTCCGGCCGGGGACCATGCCCGGGTTCGGACGAGGGGGCATCATGCCGGGGTTCGGACGAGGTCCACCCGGACGCGGGGGCATGCCGGCGGCTCCGCCGGGCCGCGGGGCGTTGGAGACCCCACCCGGGCGGGCGGAACCGGGGGCCGGACGGGCCGTACCGGGTGCCGGACGCGGTGCCGCGCCGACACCGAAGGGGTTGTTCGCCACCCGGGGGGCACCCGGGCGAGGTGCCGCGGGCGCCGCGGGACCGGCTGACGCCGCGGGAGCGAGAGGCTCCTCCGCGACCGGAGCAGGGGTGGGCGCCGGCGCGGGCGGAGCCAGCGGGCCGGGCGCGGGAGCGGCCGGCGACCTGAGTTCGGGCGCGGGAGCGGCCGGGGCGGGCGACGGCGCGGGGGTCGAGGCGCTCGGCACGCCGGACTCGACGACCTCGACGGCGGGCGCCGGCTTCGGGGCGGCCTTCTTCGCGGCAGCCTTCTTCGCCGGCGCTTCGGCTGCCGGCGGGAACGCCTCGCGCAGCCTGCGGGCGACGGGTGCCTCGACGGTGGACGACGGGCTCTTGACGTATTCGCCTAGCTCGCCGAGCTTCTCGAGGATGGACTTGCTGGTGACTCCGAGCTCTTTGGCGAGCTCATGGACGCGGGCCTTGCCTGGCACAGGACTCCTTAGAGAGGTGGGCCAGGCGGTGTTCCGCCGGGCCCGTTAGACGGGTAAAGCACTCATCGCTGGCGCTTCATCGCGGGCTCATGGGCGTTTCTTCTCACTTTCGACCGATACCGTCCTGGCCGGGTCGGCCGGGACGAGGTACATCATCCGCACTCACATACGCGTGGATCGCCGCCAGATCGACACCCGTCGGCACACGCAGTGCCCGGGCGAAGGCCCGACGCCGCTCAGCGAGAGACACGCATTCGGACGTGGGATGCACCCAGGCACCCCGGCCGGATGCGCGGTGGCGGGGATCCGGTAGGACCTCCCGCAGAGTGTCGCGGGTGCCGACCGGTGCCGCCACGACGCGAAGCAACTCGGTAGCCGACGTCCGGGTGCGGCATCCGATGCAGGTGCGTACGACGACGCGGTCGGCAGGGGATGCCGTCATCTTTTCGGCGGCCACGACGAGTCTACTCCCTCACACGCCTGTCCAACGGCGGCGATCGTCAGAGCGCGTCGCTCGCGGCCGGGCTCGCGGGCTCGGCCGGAGCCAGGTCCGGCGCGGTCCCCACTGCGGCCGGCGCGGCGTCGTGGGCTACGTCCGCAACCACCGGAACGCTCACCTCGGCGTCGGACCGGATGTCGATGCGCCAGCCCGTCAGGCGGGCGGCGAGCCGGGCGTTCTGCCCCTCCCGCCCGATGGCCAGGGACAGCTGGAAGTCCGGGACGACGACACGGGCGGCGCGGGCGGCCGCGTCCACCACGGTGACCGATTCGACCTGGGCCGGGCTCAGCGCGTTGCCGACGAAGCGCGCCGGGTCCTCCGCGTAGTCGATGATGTCGATCTTCTCGCCGTGCAGCTCGGCCACGACGTTGCGCACCCGCTGCCCCATCGGCCCGATGCAGGCGCCCTTGGCGTTGAGCCCGGGCACGGTCGGCCGGACCGCGATCTTGGAGCGGTGGCCGGCCTCGCGGGCCACCGCCATGACCTCGACGCTGCCGTCGGCGATCTCGGGCACCTCCAGCGCGAAGAGCTTCCGGACCAGGCTCGGGTGGGTACGGCTGACGGTGATCTGCAGGCCGCGCATACCGCGCGTCACGTTCACGACGAAGCACTTGAGCCTGGTGCCGTGCTCGTAGACCTCCCCGTAGACCTGCTCGGACTGGGGCAGGATGGCCTCGACCGTGCCGATGTCGACGATGACGACTCCCCGCGCGGCGGCCTGCGCGTCCTGGGTGATGACACCGGTGACGATGTCGCCCTCTCGTCCGGCGTACTCACCGTAGGCATGGTCGTGCTCGGCGTCGCGGAGCCGCTGCAGGATGACCTGGCGGGCCGTCATCGCCGCCACCCGCCCGAAGTCGGCAGGGGTGTCGTCGAACTCCTCGAGCAGCTCACCGGTCGGGCTGAACTCCTGTGCGATGACGGCGACGTCGCCGGTCTTGCGGTCGACGGTGACCCGCACGTGGGGCATCGGGTGGGGGGTGTGCTTGTACGCGACGAGCAGAGCCTGCTCGATCGCGTCGACGACCGTGTCGAAGGAGATCTCCTTCTCGCGTTCGATACTGCGCAGTGCGGCGATGTCGACGTGGACCATGGCGCGTCAGTCCTCCTGACCGTCGGAAAGTTCGGTGAGCGCCTCGTCCGGGATGTCGCGGCGGTTGAACTCGACCTGGATGCGTCCCGCACCGAGCTCGGACCACGCGTGATGGGTCTTCGTCCCGGCGATGTCGAGCACGACGCCGGCCTCGTCGACCTCGACGATGCGGCCCGTGGTGTCGACCCCGCCGACGGGCACGGTGACCAGGCGCGTCTGCGCGCGGCGCCAGTAACGCGGTTCGGTGAGCTTCCGGTCCACGCCGGGCGAGGTGACCTCGAGGGTGAACGGTGTGCCGAACGGGTCGTCGGCGTCGAGGGCCTCCGACACGGCGCGGCTGACGTCGGCGACCGCGTCCAGATCGATCCCGCCGTCACGGTCGACGACGAGGCGGACCACCGAACGTCGCCCGATGGCGTGGACGACGAGATCGTCGAGTTCGTAGCCGGCGGCGGCGACGATCGGGGTGACCATCGAGAGCATGTGCTCCCGTTTGGCCGCTGCGGAGGACATGAAGACCGGCTCCTTCCGCGTGTGCAGTTGACAACTGATCCGGGCCCGTGGGCGCCGGTGAACGAGGACTGATCCTAGCCGCTTCTGACACACTGGCCGAGCCATGCCACTGCTCACCCGCCGCCGCGTCCTGTCGGCCGCCGCCGTCGTCGCCGCGGCCGGAGCGGGTGTCGGGGCGGGATTCCTGCGCCCCGTCCGGCACCCCGTTGCGGTCCCGCCCGCAGTCCCGAGGGCCGACCGGCTGCAGGCGGCGCTGACCCGCGAGCGCGCGCTGCTCGCCGCGCTCGACGCCACCGCGACCGTCCATCCCTCCCTGGCGGGTGCGATCTCCATCCTGCGCGCGGACCACCAGGCTCACCTGGACGCCACGACGGCGCTCATCACCGAGGCCGGCGCGGTCGTGGCCACCCCCGACCCGAGCGGCACCGCAACTTCGCGCGTACCAGCGCCCACCGCCCTGCGGTCGCGCACCGAGCTCGCCCTCGCCGAGCGGGTGGCGGCGGCCGCGTGGGCGGCCGACAGCGCCGCCCTGGCCGGCTCCGCGGCCGCTGTCGCCGCCAGCATCAGCGCGGCCGAGGCCGGCCACGCGGCGTGGCTGACGTGAGCGCGCCGGGCGCTTCGACGACACCGACCACGTCGACCACACCCACCCCATCGGCGGCGCCGAGCTCGTCGGGCGGGGCGGTCCCCGCCTCGGTGGTGGCCGCGTGGCAGCAGGCGCTCGCCGCCGAGCATGCGGCGATCTTCGGGTACGGGACGCTGGGCCCGCACCTGCCCGCGGCCGACGTCGCGACGGCGCGCGCCTATCAGACCGCTCATCGCGCGCTCCGCGACGGGACCCTCGCCGCGCTGGCGACGGTCGGCGTCACCGGCGTGACCGCCGCGGTCAGCTACCCGGTGCCGTTCCCGCTCGACGATGCCGTCGCCGCACGCCGCCTCGCCGTGGAGCTCGAGAGCGCGTGCGCCTCCGGCTGGCGCTACCTGCTCGCGTGCGCCGCTGATACGTCGGTGGTGCAGAGCGCGTCGATCACCGGACTGCGTGCCCGGGCGCTGGGGGCGTTGCAGCAGTCGGCGGTGCGCGCACTCACCTGGCGGGCGGAGGTCACTCCGGCCGCGCCCAGCGTCGCCTTCCCCGGCATCTGAGCACCGCCCTCCCCGGCATCTGAGCACCATGTGCCTCAGGCGGGTTGCACGGCCTGCGCGAAGGTGAACAACCGGCCCGGGTCGTACTGCTTCTTGACCTGCTGCAGGCGTGGGTAGTTGGCGCCCCAGTACGCGGGTCCGTAGTCGGCGATGCTCGCGTCGGCGTAGTTCGCGTACGCGCTCGATCCCAGCCAGCGGGACATCGTCGCGCGGAAACCGCGGACGTAGGCGTCGTAGGGCGCCGCGGCCGACCCCGTCGCCGGTGCGCCGCCCGGCCAGGTCGCGGTGTACTGGACGGACGCCAGCGCCGAGCGGTAGGGGTAGGGCGTGGCGCTCGCGGCGACCTTGCCGACGGCGCCGCCCAGTGAGTCGAACGACACGCCGCCCTCGACCAGGCCGGGCACGTCCAGGGCCGCACGGACCTTGGCGAGCGCTGCCGTGATCGCCGCGTCCGGCAGCGCGGTCTGGACGATCGACGACGTCGCGGCGAAGGGCTGCCGCTTGGCGGTACCGAGCGCATCCGCCTTGCAGGACTGTGCGTTCTCGCCCGAACACCCGGCCTCGGCGAGCATCGCGTCGGCGTAGCCCAGCGTGCCGAACGAGCGGTACGACGGCGCGCCCGTCACCGCGATCAGGCGTTGCAGCAGCGGGTCGTAGGCGTCCGAGGAGCCGATCCAGGTCCCCGACACCGTCGCGACGAGCGAGTTGCTGCCCGGGTCGGCGAGCAGCTTGCAGGTCGACCACAGCCACGGATCGGCCGAGGACACCCACGACTGCCACGCGGCGACGACCTGCGCCGCCCGCGCGAACGGGTACTCGAAGTAGAACGTCCGGACCGTCGGCGCCGCCCGAACCGACACGGTCCAGGACGTGATGGCGCCGAAGCTGCCCCCTCCGCCGCCCCGGAGCGCCCAGAACAGGTCGGGGTCGTGACCGGCATCCACCGTGCGTACCCGGCCGTCCGCGGTGACGATCTGCACCGACTGGACCGCGTCGCAGGTCAGGCCGTACGCGCGGGTCAGCACGCCCACTCCCCCGCCCGAGGTCAGGCCGGTGAAGCCCACCGTGGGGCAGGAGCCACCGGCGATCGCCACTCCCTTGGCGCCGAGAGCGGCGTAGACGTCCACCAGCTGGGCGCCCGCGCCGATGCGCGCCGTGCGTGCCGCCGTGTCGACGACCACCGCGGACAGCGGGCGCACGTCGGCCACCAGCCCGGATCCGGTCGACCAGCCGCCGTAGCTGTGTCCGCCCGCACGCAGCGCCAGGGGCATGCCCGTCGCGGCGGCGAACCTGACGCAGGCGGCGACGTCAGCCGCGCTGGCGCACCGGGCGACCGCCTTCGGCCGGGCCGCGTCGAAGCGCGGGTTGTAGAGGCGGGCAGTAGCCGCGTAGGCCGACGCCCCGGGGAGCAGGACTCCGCCGCTCACCTGCTTGGCGAGGGTGGCGAGCGTCGGGACGGCCGAGCGGGTGGGCGTCGGGGTCGGGGAGCCGGTGGTCGGGCGGGTGGTCCCCGGCGTGGAGGAGCCTCCGCCGGCGCCGGTGGACGGCGCCGTCGACGGCGCGGAGGACGTGCAGCCGCCGACCAGGGCGGCGATCGCGGCGCCGCCGAGCAGGGCCAGCGCGTCCCGCCGGGTGAGCTCCACCTCAGTTCCACCCGTCCACGACAGAGAGGACGTCTCCCAGGCGCTGGACCACTGCATCGGGATCGCCCGTGGTGGCACCGACCTGCCACTCCGGGATGTCGCTGTGGGGAAGCAGGATGGTCCGCATCCCGGCCGACGCCGCCCCGTGGATGTCGTCGAAGAGCCGGTCACCGACGAAGACCGCACGCGCGGGATCGGCCACCCCGACCGCGTCGAGAGCGGCTCGGAAGGCGAGCGGATGGGGTTTGGTCCACGGGATCTCACTGGTGTAGACCGCGCCGTCGATGAGGTGCAGCACGCCGTCCCTGGCGAAGATCTGCTCGTGCCGGGACCGGTCCCACATGGTGTTGGACAGGACGCCCACCGCGATCCCGCGCTCCCTCAGGCCGGCGAGGAGGGCAGGCGCGTCGGGATCGGTGTGCGTGTGCTGATCCCACCACCGCTCGTAGGCCTCCAGCTGGGCGATCGACGCCTCGTACTGCGCGATCTCCAGGATCTCGGCCATGGTCGCGCTGCGGTGCTCGTCGCGGCTGCGGACCCAGATGCTCTCCTCCGCCGCGCGCAGCCGCTCGACCACGTCCGCCTCAGCGGCGAGAGCGGCCCAGCCCTCGGCGACGTCGATCGTGTGCCACGGCGTCAGCGTTCCGCCCCAGTCGAAGATGACCGCGTCGATACCCACGTCGTCGGACGCTAACAGCAGCCTCCGACCCGCGCGCCGACACGCCCGAGCCCCGCGCGTATCGGCCGCGGCTTCGTCTCAGAACAGGATCGTGGTGAACGTGCCGACCTGGCGCATGCCGAGCTTGGCGTACATCCGCGCGCGCCGAGGTGTTGTAGTCGTTGACGTACAGGCTGACCTGCGGGGCCAGGGTCAGCCCGTGCTGGATCACCGCGGCCATTCCGGCGGTCCCGATGCCGCGCCCGCGGTGGCGTGGATGCACCCACACGCCCTGAACCTGGCAGCAGTCGCGCGAGACGGCCGCGATCTCGGCCTTGAAGACCACCTCGCCGCGAGCGTCGAACCGGACGAAGGCCAGCCCGGCGGAGATCAGCTGGGAGATGCGGTTGCGGTAGGGCGAGTCGGCCCCGGAGGCCGGCGCCTTGATGCCCAGCTCCTCGGAGAACATCGCCAGCGCGGCGGGCAGGTAGGCCTCGAGCTCGCGGGGACCGACGCGCCGGACGTACGGATCGGGCACCACGTCGAGGGTGGACGTCGTCAGCAACGGTTGCGCCCAGCGGATGGCGCGCGGGATGCCCCACGAGTGGCCGATCTCGCTCCAGAGCGCGTGGACCGCCTCGGCGCGCCCGACGACCGAGGACCAGGTGCGGCGGTGGCGCGACAGCGTGACGGCCAACGCGGCGACGGCCTCGCCGTCACCCCCGAGCGGGATGAGGTTGCCCCCGGCGAAGCAGGCGGCGCGCAGCGCCCGGTCGTCCCCGCCGATCCCCCACACCTGACCGCCCAGGCGGGTCGGACTCAACGAGTTCACCTGCCGCAGGCGTGCGGCGAACACGCACTGCCCCACCGGATCCTGGGCGATGAGGGCGGCCAGAGCCGACCCGTCGGCGTCGCCGAGGGCACGTGCGCCGGTGCGCAGGGCGGTCACCTGGGCGACGCTACCGTTTCCCGAGATCACCGCGTGCGGCGCCGGGCCGAGCGAGCGTCAGCGGACCGCCACGGCAGGCTGGCCGGAGGCGACACCGTCGGCCTCCATCTGCTCGGCCATGCGGAGCGCCTCCTCGATGAGCGTCTCGACGATCATCGACTCCGGCACCGTCTTGATCACCTCGCCGCGCACGAAGATCTGCCCCTTGCCGTTGCCGCTGGCGACGCCGAGGTCGGCCTCGCGGGCCTCTCCGGGACCGTTCACGACGCATCCCATGACCGCGACGCGGAGCGGGACCTCGATGCCCTCCAGCCCGGCGGTGACCTGCTCGGCGAGGGTGTAGACGTCGACCTGGGCGCGGCCGCAGGACGGGCACGACACGATCTCGAGCCGGCGCTGGCGCAGGTTCAGCGACTCGAGGATGGCCAGACCGACCTTGATCTCCTCGACCGGCGGCGCCGACAGCGACACCCGGATCGTGTCGCCGATGCCCTGGGACAGCAGCGCCCCGAACGCGACCGAGGACTTGATGGTCCCCTGGAATGTCGGCCCCGCCTCGGTGACGCCGAGGTGCAGCGGGTAGTCGCACTGCTGCGCGAGCAGTTCGTAGGCGCGGACCATCACCACCGGGTCGTTGTGCTTGACCGAGATCTTGAAGTCGCGGAAGTCGTGCTCCTCGAACAGGGCGGCCTCGTTCAGCGCCGACTCGACGAGGGCCTCCGGAGTGGCCTTGCCGTACTTCTCCAGCAGGCGCTTGTCCAGCGAGCCGGCGTTCACCCCGATGCGCAGGGACACCCCGGCATCCGCGGCGGCCCGGGCGATCTCACCCACCTTGTCGTCGAAGGCCTTGATGTTGCCCGGATTCACCCGCACCGCGGCGCACCCGGCGTCGATCGCGGCGAAGACGTACTTGGGCTGGAAGTGGATGTCGGCGATCACCGGGATCTGCGACTTGCGGGCGATCGCGGGCAGGGCGTCGGCGTCGTCCTGGCTGGGGCACGCCACGCGGACGATGTCGCAGCCCGCCGCTGTCAGCTCGGCGATCTGCTGGAGCGTGGCGTTGACGTCGGAGGTCAGCGTCGTCGTCATCGACTGCACGGAGATCCGCGCGTCCCCCCCGACGGGGACCGAGCCCACGTTGATCCGGCGGGACTTGCGTCGCGGCGCGAGGACCGGGGGTGGTTCCGGGATGGTTCCGAGCGAGGGCATACCGAGCGATACAGGCGTGGAGGTCACGTGACCCATTATCGCCCTCGGGACGGCGACAATGCTCGTCCTGGTGCCCGGCGAGCTATTGCAGTGAGATCGGCTTCACGATGTCGGCGTACACGACGAGCAGGGTGAAGGCGAACAGGAGCATCGCGACGCCGTACAGGATCGGCACCATCTGGGCCGTGTCCACGTAGATCGGACGCCCCGGCGGAGCGGGACCACCGACGCCGGCCCGGACCGCGCCGCGGCGGCGTCTGGCCAGCTGGCGTTGGACGGACTCCCACAGCGCGCCGGCGACGTGACCGCCGTCCAGCGGCAGGAGCGGCAGGAGGTTGAAGAAGAACAGGAGCAGGTTGACGCCCGCCAGCAGGTACAGCAGGAAGTAGATCTTGTCGAGGACGTCGATGTTGTGCGAGGCCGAGACCTCCCCGCCGATGCGCCCGAGGCCGACGATCCCGACGGCACCGTTGGGGTCACGCTTCTTCCCCTCGAACACGGTGCCGAACAGGCTCCCGATCTTGCTCGGGAAGGACGCCAGCGACTCCAGGCCCTGGACGAGCTGACCGTTGATCTTGCCCGGGATCTGGAGCACGGGAACGGCGGAGTATTTCTCGACCATGCCGATCCCGATGAACCCGGCCGTGATCGTCTTGGTGCCGGCGTCGTTGGCGTACTTGAGGTTCTCGACGGGTGTGATCGCCACGTCCTGACGGGTGCCGTTGCGCACGATGGTGAGCGTCAGGCGCTTCCCCGCCGAGGCCTGGATGACGTTCACGCTGTCGTTCCAGGTCTTCATCGTCACACCGTCGATGGCCAGGATGCGGTCACCCGGGCGCAGCACCGCGGCCGCGGGCGCCGTCGACGTGCCGCTCGGGCAGGTGCCGTCGGCCGGGAGGTCCGGGAGGGTCGACCCCGCGGGGACGACGCAGAGCGCAACGGAGTCGATCTGGTTCGTGGGCTGCTTGGTGCCGAGGATCCCGAGCAGCAGGACCGTGATCACCAGATAGATGGCCAGGTTCATGCTCGGGCCGCCGATCATGACGACGACCTTCTTCCAGGGCGTCAGCCGGTAGAACTCCCGGTCCGAGTCGCGGGGATCGATGTCGGCGCGGCTGGAGTTGCGGAAGTCCTCGGCCCAGTCGGCGAGGCGGCGCGGCCAGCGCGAGCGCTTGGCGTCCTCGCGCGGCGGGATCATGCCGATCATCCGGATGTAGCCGCCCAGCGGGATCGCCTTCAGCCCGTACTCGGTGTCACCGGATTTCCTCGACCAGACGGTGGGGCCGAACCCCACCATGTACTGGGTGACCTTCACCCCGAACCGCTTGGCCGGGACCATGTGCCCGACCTCGTGCAGCGCGATCGAGCCGAGCAGCCCGAGAGCGAAGACGAGAACGCCGAGCGTGTAGAGCATGGGTGCGGGAAGCCCCTTCAGGACTGGCGGCGCTGGATGAGCGTCCGGGCGGTCGCCCGGGCCCACGCCTGCGCGTGTTCGACGTCCTCGACGGTACCCGGAATGCCGGCCGAGGCGTGCTCGTCGGACAGCCACGTCTCCACGACCGCCGACAACACGTCGGTGATGTCGAGAAACCCACAGCGGGCGTCCAGGAAGGCCGCGACCAGCTCCTCGTTGGCGGCGTTGAAGACGGCCGGGGCGCAGCCACCCGCGCGCCCGGCTCGGATGGCCAGCTCGACCGCGCCGAAGGCGTCGTTGTCCAGGGGCTCGAACGTCCAGGACTGCGCGCGCGTCCAGTCCACGGCGTGCGCGGCGTCCGGGATCCGATCGGGCCAGCCCAGGGCGAGGGAGATGGGCAGGCGCATGTCCGGCGGGCTGGCCTGGGCCAACGTCGAACCGTCGTGGAACTCGACCATCGAGTGGACGATCGACTGCGGGTGCACGACGACGTCGATCCGGTCGTAGGGCACGTCGAAGAGCAGGTGCGCCTCGATGACCTCCAGCCCCTTGTTCACCAGCGTCGAGCTGTTGACGGTGATCAGCGGCCCCATCGACCAGGTCGGGTGCGCCATCGCCTGTTCCGGCGTCACGTCGGTCAGCTCGGCGCGCGTGCGCCCCCGGAACGGCCCCCCGCTGGCGGTCACGATCAGCCTGCGGACCTCCTCGGCCCGCCCACCCCGCAGGCACTGCGCCAGCGCCGAGTGCTCGGAGTCCACCGCGATGAGCTGCCCGGGCTTGGCGCGATCGAGCACGAGCGGCCCGCCCGCGATCAGCGATTCCTTGTTCGCCAGCGCCACGGTCCGCCCGGCGTCCAGCGCGGCCAGGGTGGCGCGCAGGCCCTGGTCGCCGGCCACCCCGTTGAGCACGATGTCGACGTCGCGCGTCGCCAGGTGCGCCGCGGCGCCCGGCCCGTCGACGATCTCGGGCAGCGCGCGCCCCGCCGGCCAGGACGCGGCGATCAGCCCGCGCAGCTGCTCGGCGTCGGCGGTCCGCACACCCACGACGGCAGGTAGCAGCTCGACCGCCTGGGCCGCCAGCGCCGGCAGGTCCGACCCGCCGGCACAGAGCGCGTCGACGGTGAACCGCCCGGGAGCGGCGCGGATCACGTCGATCGCCTGCGTACCGATCGAGCCGGTCGATCCCAGCAGGACCAGGCTGCGCGGCCCGTCCGTGGCGTAGCTGGGGTCGAGGGCGAGGGGGTCCGGGCGGCGGTGTCGGGGCTGGCTCACCGCCCCAGTCTGACAAGTTCGCCGAGCCGCCGCACGCGCCGTGCGGGCTGGTGCCAGAATGGACCCATGTCAGCAGTCGATCACACCTCGGACCACGACGACGTCGCCGTCCGCTCAGCCGGCAGCCACGAGCTCGAACTGCACGAGGTCGAGCACGAGAAGCCCGAGGACTGGGGCTGGCACGCCGACCTCGGCAAGCAGGCCCGCTTCGCCGGGTGGCTCTGCGTGGTCGTGCTCGCGATCGGACTGACCTGCACCCACTACAACCACGCGGGCACCGCCGCCATCGGCATCACGATGGGCATCCTGATCATCGGTCTCCTCGTCGACCGGCACATGCGCAAGACCACCTGGCGCAGCTGAGGCTTCCCCCCCCCCCGCGGATCCACCCGGGACACACCGGTACATTCCGCCCGCCCGACGCCCGGGCATCTCCGATATCGGCAGCCCGGATCGAGTTCTTCGACTGATTCCCGCGGCGCTCCTGAATTTCTCTGCGAAAAAGCTTGCGAATCTCGCCAAACCCTGCGATAAACGCAGTGCACACCGACCGGGCAGCGTCCCGGATGACGGCCGCGATCCACACTCCGGCGAAGTACGTGTTCCGCCGGATCAGAGGGGGCCCCGGTGGTCGGGCGGAACCACAGCGCCCGACCGCCGGGTTACCTGACGGGCCGGGCGCGTCCGATCAGCGGCCGTCGAGCAGCGGCTGCGCCGGATCCCAGGTGGTGCCGTCGGCGGCATCCCGGCGACGGCGGGCGAGGCCGCTGAGCGCCTCGAGGACCACCCTGTTGGCCAGGAACGACGTGATCTCCGCGTGGTCGTACGGCGGCGACACCTCGACGACGTCCATGCCCACCACCGGCAGTTCGTAGGCGATGCGCCGCACCGCGTCGAGCAGCTGCCGGGCGCTGAGCCCGCCCGGCTCCGGTGTCCCCGTGCCAGGTGCGTGGCCGGGGTCGCAGACGTCGATGTCCACCGACAGGAAGACCCCGTCGCAGTCGTCCAGGGCGATTCCGAAGGCCTCGGTCAGGCACTCGGTCAGGCCGCGCGTCACGATCTCGGTCATCTCGTAGCTGCGCATCCCCTGGTCGGCCATCCAGGCGAGCGTCTCGGGCTCGGGCCAGTAGCCGCGCAGCCCCAGCTGCAGGAAGCGGTCCCCCCGCAACGCGCCGGATTCGATGAGCCGGCGCATCGGCTGCCCGTGGCCGATGAGCGAGCCGAAGGTGATGTCCCCGGTGTCGGCGTGCGCATCGAAGTGGATCATCGAGATCCGGCCCTGGCCGAGGTGCTGGGCCACCCCGGCGGCGTCCGGCCATGCGATGGTGTGGTCACCGCCCAGGACGAGCGGGATGGCCCCGGTGGCCGTGACCGCGTGCACCGCCTCCTGCAGATCGCGCACGGACCGCTCGGCGTCGCCGGAGAACATCTCCACGTCACCGGCGTCGAAGACCTCCAGGTCCTTCAACCCGTCCACCCGCATCGCCAGGGACGGTCGCGATCCGTCCATCGGGAGGTAGCAGGTCTGGCGGATGTACTGGGGCCCGAACCGGGTGCCCGGGCGGTGCGAGGTGCCGCCGTCGAAGGGCGCGCCGAGGATCACGACATCGGCATCGGGGTACGTGGTCGGGTCGGCCCAGTCGCACGGGCGTACCCCGAGGAAGGTGATGTCCGGGCCGTACTGGGGTCCGTAGCGGGTCATGAGTCGAACCCTAGGCCGAGGCGATCCAGCAGCGACAGCCATGGACCGCGCCTCCCCTGCCGCCGATCCGATCGCGCGATCTCCCGCCGGGTGAGCTGTATCGCCGCGTAGCGAAGCGGTTCGGGCGGGAACGGCGTCGGATGGGAGCCGACCATCGCCAGTTCGGTCGCCTCGGTGCTGTGGCCGGCGAGGAGGTCGAGCATCACGCGCGCACCGAACCGCGTCGCCCCGACACCGAGTCCCGTGTAACCCATGCTGTAGGCCACCCGCCCGCCGAGCGCGGTGTGCTGGAAGGCCGAGAACCGGCTGCAGGTGTCCACCGCCCCGCCCCACCGATGGCTGAAGGCCAGCCCGTCGAGCTGCGGGAAGGTGGTGAAGAACTGCTCTGCGAGCATCTCGAACGTGGCCGGGCGCTGGTCGAAGCGCGCGTCCATGCCGTTGCGGTAGTGGTAGATCGCGTCGTAGCCGCCCCAGAGAATGCGGTTGTCGTGGGTGAGTCGGTAGTAGTGGAACTGGTTCGCCACATCGCCGACGCCCTGCCTGTTGCGCCAGCCGATCGAAGCCAGCTCACCGTCGCTGAGCGGTTCGGTCATGAGCGCGTAGTCGTACACCGGGATGACCAGGGCGCGCAGCCGCTTGATCAGCGACGGGAACACGTTCGTTCCCAGGGCGACCTGGTCGGCCAGCACCGTGCCCGACGGCGTCGTCAGCACGACTCCGTGCCCGGCTCGCTGCAGCCGCTCGACCGGTGTGTTCTCGACGATGCGGACACCGAGTTCCAGGCAGGCCCGCTTCAGGCCCCAGGCGAGCGCGGCCGGGTCGACCATGGCCACCGTGTCCCTGGTCCAGCTCCCGCCGAGATAGGTCGGCGAGTCGATCTCCGCGCGGACCTCGTCCTGGTCGAGGTACACGGCATCGTGGCCGAACGAGCGGGCGAGCTCGGTCTCCTCCTGCAGCCACTCGACCTGGTGCTCGGCGGTCGCGACGTCGAGCTCCCCCGTGCGCTCGAAGCCGCAGTCGATGCCGAAGCGGTCGACGGTGTCGCCGATCTCGTCGAGGTTCTGCCGCCCCAGCCGCTCGAGCGTGGCCATCTCCGCCGGCCAGCGGGCCATCCCGTTGCCCAGCCCGTGCGTCAGGCTCGCCGCGCAGAACCCGCCGTTGCGCCCCGAGGCGGCCCACCCGACCGTGCGTCCTTCGAGCAGGAGGACGTCGCGGCCGGGTTCGGCCTGCTTGGCGAGCAGCGCCGTCCACAGCCCCGTGTACCCGCCGCCGACGACCGCGAGGTCGCAGGTGTCGCGGCCGGTGAGCGGATCACACGCGTCGGGCGCGGCCGGCGAGTCCAGCCAGAACGGTGCGGCCTTGGCAGCGGCCAGGGCCGAGGCGACTCGCGCCCCGGCCCCGTCGCTGCGGGTGTGCTCCACGCTGCGCATGTCCCGCTTCCTGCTTCGATGAGCGTGCCGACCCTCCTTAGCGGATCAGCTGCTCGGCACGCCCGCCTCGGCGTCGCGGGTGATGGACTCGGCCTCGTCCCGGATGGACTTGCCCGCCATCCAGAACCAGACGCCGATGGCCAGGAAGATCACCAGCGGCACCGCCACGGTGCCCAGGTAGCTCCACTTCTCACCCTGCGTCCACTGATCGGACGGGCGATAGGCGTCGCCGAACCACTTGTCCCCGGCACCCGGGAAGACGGTCTCGATGGTGCAGAAGACGATCGCGATCACGGAGATGACGGTGCAGAACCCGAGCCACGGCGACTTGTAGGGACGCGGGTCGTTCGGGCGCTTGCGCCGCAGCACCCACGCTGCGGGGAAGATGCCCAGGTAGGAGATCAGGGTGGTGGAGATGGCCAGGTTCAGCGCCACCGCGAAGAACTTGTAGGCGTTGCCACCGGTGATCTCCGTCGCCGCGACCAGGATGATCGTCGAGACGCAGCCGGAGAGCACGTTCACCCGCAGCGGGGTACCGAAGCGGGCGGAGAACTTGCCCAGGGCCCGCGGTCCCGCGCCGTCGTAGCACGAGACGGCCAGCGTGCGGTCGGACCCCATGATCCAGGTCAGGCCCGAGGTGAAGGCCACGATCGCGACCAGGATCCCCATGATCCAGCCGAGTCCCTTGCTGAACCCGGTGAGCGTCGAGGTGACCGTGCCGTCGCTCGCAGTGCTCACATGGCCGCCGAAGACCGTCATCGCCTGTTTCAGCGCATCGGGGAAACCGGCCAGTCCGGTCGACTGGCTCGCCGGCAGGACGACCAGGATCCCGAGGACCGGCAGCCCGTACAGAAGCGCGGTCGCCAGCACGGACTTGGCGATGCCGGCGGGGACGTCGTTGGCGGGGTCCTCCATCTCCTCACCCGCCGCGCTCGGCAGCTCGAACCCGACCAGGCTGAAGAGGATGAGCGGCACCAGGAGGACGAAGCTGGACTTCGTGGGCTTGTAGTCGCCGATGCCCGGGCCGTGGAAGCCGTGCTTGGCGCCGTACACGACGACGATGAGGGTGAAGAAGCCGAGCAGCAGGAAGCGGGCGATCGCGCCGACCGTGGCCACCCACTTGCCGACCTTGAAGGACAGGATGGCGAACAGCACGCCGAGCCAGATGAAGCCGATGCCGAAGATGTAGGTCGGCGTCTTGCCCCAGCTGTTGTCGTTGTTCATGAACACGACGAGGCCACCGATCGCGGTGCCGACGAGGGTGCCCCCCATCCACACCGGGTTGGTCACCCAGTAGAAGAAGTTGTTGATCGCGCCGGCGAGGTGCCCGAAGGCCAGCCGCACCCAGACGTACGGGCCGCCCTCCTCGGTGTAGGCGGCACCCAGTTCGGACAGGATCAGCGCCGTGGGGACGGCGAAGAGGATCACCGAGACGATGAGCCAGGTGAAGCCCGACCCACCCTGGGTGGCGAGGGTGCCCAGGCCGTCGACCCCGACCAGCGTGCAGACGAGGAAGAAGAAGATGTCCGCGCGGCCGAAGTGTTTCTGGAGTTTGGCTTTCTCCTCCAGGGCTTCGGACGAGTTCGAGGTGTCCTTGGCGCCGAGCGTGGCTGACGTCATTGCTGCTCCCCTTGAGGATGTCGTGTCAGTGGTGATGCAGACCGTAACTTCGCCACGGCTGTTTGGCTAGGGTGAAGAAGCTGTGTTTCCAGCGGATTACGCAGACAACAAGACTGAAAACGACGGAATCACTTGCCAAACACGCCTGTGATCGTCAAGATCGCCACATGAGACCGTCGAGCTCTCGGAACCCTCCTGACGACGTGAGCCGGGCGATCATCGGCCAGCTCCAGGAGGACGGGCGGCGCCCCTACGCCGCGATCGGCAAGGCCGTGGGGCTCTCCGAGGCTGCCGTCCGCCAGCGCGTGCAGAAGCTCGTCGAGAGCGGTGTCATGCAGATCGTCGCCGTCACCGATCCCACCCAGGTCGGCTTCGACCGGCAGGCCATGGTCGCGATCAAGGCCAACGGCGACGTCGAGACCATCGCCCGGCAGCTCGCCGACATCCCGGAGGTCGTCTACATCGTCATCACGGCCGGGTCCTTCGACGTCCTGGCCGAGGTCGTCGTCACCGACGACGACCACCTCCTCAAGATCATCAATGGCCGGATCCGCGGGATAGAGGGCGTTCAGAGCACGGAGTCGTTCCTCTACCTGCAGCTGACCAAGCAGACCTACAACTGGGGCGCCCGCTGATCTCACGATCCCTCGTGAGGTCGGTTCCCCGCACAGGAAGGCAGCACCGAATGACCGCCACCGAACTGCACCCCGACACCACGCCGGCCACGTTTGACGCCGCGGCGCTCAATGCCAAGGCTCGCGACCACCTGTGGATGCACTTCACGCGACAGTCCTCCTACGCGGAGTCCCCTGTCCCGATCATCGTGCGCGGCGAGGGTGCGCGGATCTTCGACGCGCAGGGCAGGAGCTACCTCGACGGGCTGGCCGGCCTCTTCGTCGTGCAGGCCGGGCACGGCCGGCGCGAACTGGCCGAGGCCGCATACAAGCAGGCCAGCGAGCTCGCGTTCTTCCCGCTCTGGTCCTACGCCCATCCGCAGGCGATCGAGCTGGCCGACCGGCTCGCCGACTACGCGCCGGGAGATCTGAACAAGGTCTTCTTCACCACCGGCGGCGGCGAGGCCGTCGAGACGGCGTGGAAGCTGGCCAAGCAGTACTTCAAGCTGGTCGGCAAGCCCCTGAAGCACAAGGTGATCAGCCGCGCGGTGGCCTATCACGGAACCCCTCAGGGCGCGCTGGCCATCACCGGCATCCCCGCGGCCAAGGAGATGTTCGAACCGCTGACCCCGGGCGGGTTCCGCGTCCCCAACACGAACTTCTACCGTGCCACCGAGCACGCCGACGACCTCGACGCCTTCGGGCAGTGGGCCGCGAACCGCATCGAGGAGGCCATCGAGTTCGAGGGCCCCGACACGGTCGCCGCCGTGTTCCTCGAGCCGGTGCAGAACTCCGGCGGCTGCTTCCCGCCGCCGCCCGGCTACTTCCAGCGGGTGCGCGAGATCTGCGACAAGTACGACGTGCTGCTGGTCTCCGACGAGGTCATCTGCGCGTTCGGTCGCCTCGGCACCATGTTCGCGTGCGACAAGTTCGACTACGTCCCGGACATCATCACCTGCGCGAAGGGCCTCACGAGCGGTTACTCCCCCATCGGGGCGTGCATCGTGAGCGACCGCATCGCCGAGCCCTACTGGAACGGCACGGACTACTTCCCGCACGGCTACACCTTCGGCGGCCACCCCGTGTCCGCGGCCGTGGCGATGGCCAACCTCGACATCTTCGAGCGGGAGGGCCTCAACGCGCGGGTCCTCGCCAACGAGGGTGCCTTCCGGTCCACCCTGGAGAAGCTGACGGATCTCCCGATCGTCGGCGACGTCCGCGGTGACGGCTACTTCTACGGCATCGAGCTCGTGAAGGACAAGGCCACCAAGGAGACCTTCGACGACGACGAGTCCGAGCGGCTGCTGCGGGGCTTCCTGTCCAAGGCGCTCTACGACAACGGCCTCTACTGCCGGGCGGACGACCGCGGCGACCCGGTGGTCCAGCTGGCGCCCCCGCTGATCTGCGGTCAGGCAGAATTCGACGAGATGGAGCAGATCCTCCGGTCTGTGCTGACCGAGGCGTGGACGCGGCTGTAACGCGCCCGCCGCCAGGACCACCGCTCCCGCGAATCGAAAGGAACTGTCCCTCATGAAGGTCGGCATTCCGAAGGAAGTCAAGAACCACGAGTACCGCGTCGCGGCCACCCCCGCGGGCGTACACGAGTTCGTCCGCAACGGTCACGAGGTCTTCGTCGAGACCGGCGCCGGGGTGGGTTCGTCCCTGCCCGACGCCGACTTCGCCGCGGCGGGCGCCACGATCCTGCCCACCGCCGACGACGTCTGGGCGGTCGGGGACCTCATTTGCAAGGTGAAGGAACCCATCGCCGAGGAGTACCCGCGGATGCGCGAGGACCAGGTGCTGTTCACCTACCTGCACCTCGCCGCCGGCAAGGACTGCGCGGACGCCCTGCTCAAGGCGGGCACGACGTCGATCGCCTACGAGACGGTGCAGCTGCCGGACGGGTCGCTGCCCCTGCTCGCCCCGATGAGCGAGGTGGCCGGGCGGCTCGCGCCGCAGGTCGGTTCGTACCACCTGATGCGCCAGGGCGGCGGCCGCGGCGTGCTCATGGGCGGCGTGCCCGGCGTCTACGCAGCCAAGGTCGTCGTCATCGGCGCCGGGGTCTCGGGCCAGAACGCGGCGGCCGTCGCGATCGGGATGCAGGCCGAGGTGCTCCTGCTCGACCGCAACGTGGCTCAACTGCGCCGCATGGACGCCATCTACCAGGGGCACTGCCAGACCGTGACCTCCAACGCCTTCGAGCTGGAGAAGGCGGTGCTGGACGCCGACCTGGTCATCGGGGCGGTCCTCGTGCCGGGCGCCAAGGCTCCCAAGCTCATCAGCAACGAGCTGGTGTCGCGGATGAAGCCCGGATCGGTGCTCGTGGACATCTCCATCGACCAGGGCGGCTGCTTCGAGGACTCCCGCCCGACCACGCACGCGGACCCGACCTACATGGTGCACAACTCGGTGTTCTACTGCGTGGCCAACATGCCCGGCGCGGTCCCGCACACCTCGACCTACGCGCTCACCAACGTCACCCTGCCGTACGCCGTCGAGCTGGCGAACCGCGGCTGGAAGGACGCGCTGCGCAACGACCCGTCGTTGGCAGCCGGCCTCAGCACCCACGCCGGTGACCTGACGAGCGAACCTGTGGCCGAGGCGCTGGGCTACGGCTCACGGTCGCTCGCGGACGTCCTCGCCTGAGGTGAGCGACACGCAGGGCAGCCTCTGGGGAGGGGCGCCGGAGACCTATCGCCCTGCGCTGTCGGGCGACATCGACGTCGACGTCGCGATCGTCGGCGCCGGATACACCGGGCTGTGGACCGCCTACTACCTCTCCGAGGCCGACCCTGGCCTGCGCATCGCGGTGATCGAGTCCGAGCACGCCGGCTTCGGCGCCTCCGGGCGCAACGGCGGCTGGTGCTCGGCCCTCTACCCGGTCGGGCTGTCCACGCTGGCCGCCGAGAGCGGGCGCGCGGGGGCCGTCGACCAGTACCGCGCGATGCAGGGCTCGGTCGCCGAGATCGGCCGGGTGATCGCGGCGGAGGGCATCGACTGCGACTGGGCCCTCGGCGGCACCGTCGTGCTCGCCCGCTCGGAGCCGCAGTGGGAGCGCGCCCGCGAGGAGGTCGCCGAGTACCGCGAGTTCGGCTTCGGTGAGCCCGACCTGGCACTGCTCGACGCCGCCTCGGCAACCGCACGGCTCGCGGCGACATCGGTGGTCGGCGGGACGTACACGCCCCACTGCGCGGCGGTCCACCCGCGCAAACTGGTGCGCGGGCTGGCCGATGTCGTCGCCGCCCGCGGGGTCACGATCTACGAGCAGACCCGTGCGGTCGCGATCCGTCCGGGTGAGGTGCGCACGTGGCGTGGCACCGTGCGCGCCGGCGTCGTCGTGCGCGCGACCGAGGGCTACACGCCTCGGCTGCCGGGACTGGCGCGCGCGATCGTCCCCGTCTACTCGCTGATGATCGCCACCGAACCGTTGACCGCGGACCAGTGGCAGCGCATCGGTCTGAGCTCGCGGGAGACGTTCGCGGACTTCCGCCACCTGATCATCTACGGCCAGCGGACCGCCGACGGGCGCCTCGTCTTCGGCGGCCGCGGCGCGCCGTACCACTTCCGTTCCCGGGTCAAACCCGGCTACGACCAGGATCCGGGTGTGTTCGCCGGCCTGCGCCAGGCCCTGGTCGAGCTGCTGCCCACGGTGGCAGACGCGCGCATCACCCACGCCTGGGGCGGACCGCTCGGGCTGGCGCGCGACTGGCACGCCTCCGTCGGGCTGGACCGCGCGAACGGGGTCGCCTGGGCCGGTGGATACGTCGGCGACGGCGTCTCCACCACGAATCTGGCCGGGCGGACCCTGGCCGAGCTCATCACCGGCGGGTCGGGGCCGCTCACCCAGCTGCCCTGGGTGGACCACCGCTCACGGCAGTGGGAACCCGAACCGTTGCGCTGGTTGGGTGCCAACGCGGCACTGCGCGCGATGCACTGGGCCGACTCCGCCGAGGCCAGGCACGGCCGCCCCTCGCGGGCAGCGGTCCTCGTGGGTAAGGCGCTCGGCCGATGACGTCCACGGCGGTGACCCGCGAGGCGCACAAGCAGCGTCACGACCGGTCCCTGCTCGACGCCCTGCTCGACGAGGTCCACATCGCGCACGTCGGCGTCTGCGACGCCTCGGGCTCCCCCGTCGTGATCCCGACCGCCTCGGCGCGCGACGGTGACACCTTGCTCCTGCACGGATCGACGGGTTCTCCCTGGATGCGGCGCCTCACCGCCGGCGCCCCGGCCTCGGTCGCGATCACGGCCTACGACGGCATCGTCGTCGCGCGCTCGGCATTCGAGTCGTCGGTGCTCTACCGCTCCGCCGTCCTGTTCGGGGCCTGCACGGCGATCACCGACACCGACGCCAAGCTCCGGGCCCTGGACCTGCTCACCGAGGCGCTCATACCGGGTCGGGTGGCGGAGGTCCGCCGCCCCCTTCCCAAGGAACTCGCGGCGACGGTGGTGCTCGCCCTGCCCATCGACCGCTGGTCGCTGAAGATCTCCGACGGCTGGCCCGCCGATGGGGACGAGGACGTCGCCGGACCGGCATGGGGCGGCGTCGTTCGAGCCCGCACCGCGTACTCGCTCCCGGAGCCGGCCCCGGATCTGCGCGACGGGATCGCCGTCAGCCCGGCCGCGGCCGCTCTGCGCTGAGCGGTCGGCTCAGAGCACTCTGCTCAGGGCACTCGGCTCAGAGCACTCTGCTCAGAGCGTCGCCGCCAGCGGATCCCAGTCCGCGGGGAGCGCGTCGCCGGCCGGGAAGTCGCTCGACACGTCCACGAACCCGCCCTTGACGATCGACTCCTCGGTCGCGAGCAGCGCGTCGAGGACGTGCAACGCCAGCCGGCCGCTCGCCCGGTGCGTGGTGCCCGAGCGCAGCGCGCGGGCCATGTCCAGCACCCCGATGCCACGACCGGACGCGCCCGCCTTCACCGCGACCGCGCTGCGCACCGTCGCGCCCTCGGCCTGCGCGGCCCGGACGATCTCGATGGTGCCGCCGAACTGATTCGGATCGGGCGCGACGAGGGTGGCGTCGGTTCCGGCGATCTCCACCACGCCGGCGCGCTCGAGCGCCGAGTCGAAGCTGAACGTGGCCTGGGCGACCCCGCCGCCGGCGAACTCGTAGAGCGCCCCGACGTAGGAGGGCACGGTGACGGCGAAGGTCTCGCCCGCTCGCGGTCCCGAGCCGATCGTCCGGGTGGGGCCGGCGGTCGAGCCGAGGGCGACGACTCGCTTGATCGCGCCGAAGACCTGGGTGAGCGCGGTGAGGTAGTACGGGCCCATGTCCAGCAGCGGGCCGGCACCCTCCTGGAACAGGAAGTCCGGGTTCGGGTGCCAGTGGTGGGGCCCGCTGGACTGCATCACGATCGAAGCGGTCAGCGGGCGGCCGATGTCGCCGCGTTCGATCATCCGCCGCGCGGTCTGGATGCCTGGGCCGAGCACGGTGTCCGGAGCTCCACCGAGCAGCAGGCCGAGGGCGTCTGCCTTGGCCACCAGTTCCTCGGCGCTCTCCCGGCTCGTGGCCAGCGGCTTCTCGGTCCACACGTGCTTGCCCGCGTCCAGTGCCCGGGCGGACATCTCCGCGTGGACGGCCGGGATCGTGAGGTTCACGACGAGGTCGACGTCCTCGCGTGCCAGCGCCTCGTCGACCGAGCCGGCACCGGCCACCGAGTACCTGTCGGCCTGGGCGCGCGCCCGGTCGGTCAGCATGTCGGCGACGAAGCGCACCTGCAGGTCGGGGTAGGTCACCATGTCCGACAGGTACTGGTCGCTGATGTTGCCGGCGCCGATCACAGCCACGCCGAGGGGTCCAGAACTCACGATTCTCCTTCTCGTCTCACCTGATTGTCGTTCTCTCGTCTCACCAGTGGCCCGACGTTCCCGGGCCACGTGACAAGGCCTTGCTGAGTGCGTTCTCGGTGAGGGCGTGCTCGATGCCCATCACCACCCCGCCGCCGGTGCCCGACCACTCCCCCAGCGCGGGGTGGCTGATGACGAGGTTGCGCGTGGCCAGCGGCAGCGCGCGGCGGTAGACCACCGCCCGGATGCCGGCCAGCATGTCGTCGCTCGGCACCGTCAGGCCGCCGCCGACCACGATGCGGGCCGGGTTGTAGAAGTGCACGAGGTTCGCGACGACCTCGCCGACCCGGCTCGCCGCCTCGCGGACCAGGCCCACCGTGACCTTCTCGTTGACCCGCAGTGCGGCGATCAGTTCCTCCCGCGTACTGGGGAGCTTGCTGTCGGCCGACGACAGCTGCCCGAGTTGGCGCAGGATGGCCGGCGCCGACGCGACCGCCTCGATGCAGCCGTAGTTCCCGCAGGCACAGAGCACCTGGTCGGCACCGTGCACGCGCACATGGCCGATGTCGCCCGCCGAACCGTCGGCGCCGTGGTAAAGGTCGCCCGTCGCGGTGACGAGCCCACCGCCGATGCCGGTGCTGACCTTGATGTAGAGCAGCGGGCTCTGATCCGGGGCGAGCGCGCGGGCCTCGCCCAGCGCCCGCAGGTTGACGTCGTTCTCGATCAGCACGGGGCAGCCGAACTCCGCGTGCAGCGCGTCGGCGACCGGGTAGCCGTCCCAACCGGGCATGATCGGCGGCTTCACCGGGATACCACGGTTGGTGTCCATCGGGCCGGGAAGCCCCACGACCAGGACGAGGGGGATCGGGCGCGGGTGGTTCAACCCCGCCAGCATCGCCTTGAACTCCTCGGTGACCGTCGCCAGTGCCGACTCCGGCCCGTCCGCGATGTCCAGGCGCATCTCGTGATCGGTGAGCGGTTGCTGGCCCAGGTCGTGCACGCTGAGGCGGGCGAAGCGCACGCCCAGATCGGCCACGAGGATGAGCCCGAACGACGGGCTGAGGCCGAGGTCCTCGGCCGGGCGGCCACGCCCGAGGGTCGGCCGGCTGCCGAGGTTCTCGACGACACCGGCGTGCTCGAGCAGGTCCAGCGCGGACGCGACCGTGGATCGGGCCAGCCCGGTGACCCGTACCAGGTCGGCGCGCGTGGAAGCGGCATGACTCGCGATCAACCTCGCGAGCGTGCTGGCGACGAGCTCCAGGCTCACCCGCGCCGACACCGGCGGGACGGACAGGCGCAGATTGCGGCCGACCTGTGACTCGGTCATGGTTGGCAGTTCCCTCGCTGTCCTCGATCCGAACGGTGGGGGCGGCCGGGGCCGCCCGCCCAACACGCTAGCCGCGATCCGGCGGCGGCGGGCGGGTCACTGACCGGCCAGCGCTCCGCCGATGCCCCCCACGCTGAAGAAGCGGTTCAGGAAGGCGAAGACGAGCACCGGCGGCGCCATCATGACGACGGCGACTGCCATGACCGAACCCCAGTCGGTGACGTTCTGCTGGAAGAAGGACTCGACACCCAGCGGCAGGGTGAACTTGGTCTCGGTGCGGATGAAGACGATGGCGACCAGGTAGTCGTTCCAGGACACGAGGTAGGTGAAGATCGCCGTGGAGAGGATGCCCGGCAGCGAGTTGCGCAGGACGATCCTGATGAACCCGCCGAACAGGGAGGCGCCGTCGATCCAGGCCGCCTGTTCGAGGCTCACCGGGATCGAGTCCATGTACGCGGCCATCATCCAGGTCGCGACCGACATCGAGGCGCCGACGTAGATGATCCCGAGGCCGACGAGGCTGTCGACCAGGTGCAGCTTGGCGAAGAGGATGAACAGCGGGATGACCGAGGTGATCACCGGCAGCGACTGGACCACGAAGAGCAGCAGCGAGTAGCCCGACACCGCCTTGCTGCGCCCCCGCGAGAGCACGTAGCCGGCGGGAGCGGCCACCACGACCGACACGAGCACGGTGGCGAGGGTGACCTCGAGGCTGTTGCCGAGCCACTTGAGCGTGTCGGTGTCGCGGAAGATGCGGCTCAGGTTCTCGAAGGTGACCGCGGCGTGACTGGTCGACGAGGAGCCCGGGCGCAGCGCGAGGAACACCACGACCACCACCGGGACGAGCGCGATGGCAGTGATCACCAGCACGATGGCGAATCGGAGCCACTTGAAGCGGTCCTTGTGAGCGACGTTGTCGTGATGCAGCGCGGGGCGGTTCGCCTCGACGGTGGCGTGCAGGGCCGTCATCAGATTGCCGCCTTCCGGATCTGCCGGTACAGCAGTACCGACACGATCACCAGGGTGATCGTCATGATGAACGCGATGGCGACGCCCTGGCCGACCTGGAAGTTCTGGAAGACCGTGCGGTAGGCCAGCACGACGAGGGACGTGGTGGAGCTGATCGGACCGCCGCCGGTGAGCAGGTAGATCGTCGGGAAGTCGTTGACGCAGAAGATCGTCATCAGGATCCACGAGATGTACGTGGGGCGGGCGATGATCGGCAGGGTGATGTACAGGAACTGCTGGACCGCTCCGGCGCCGTCCATCCGGGACGCCTCGTAGACGGTGTCGTCGACGCTGGACAGCGCGGCGCTGGCCATCAGCATCATGAACGGGAAGCTGATCCAGACCTTGTAGACGCAGACGACGATCTTGGCCCAGGTGGGGTCGGCGAGGAACAGCGGCGACCCCAGCCCGAGATCGTGGAACAGCTTCGGCATCGGGCTGTCCGCCGTCGCGACCAGGTAGTTGATCGAGGTCGCGGAGACGACCACGGGGACCACCCACGGCAGCAGCAGCAACACCTTGAAGACGTTGCGCCCGGGGATGTTCGTCCGCAGCAGCAGTGCCATGCCCAGGCCGACGCTCCAGCTGCCGAACACCCCGACGACCGTGAACAGGAGGGTGAACCGTGCCGCCTGCCAGAACGCCGCGCTGGTCAGCGTCGCGTGGTAGTTGTCGACGCCGACGTACGGGCCCGAGCTGATGAGCGAGCCGTTGTGCACGGATTGGAAGGCTGCGTAGATGAACGGGTACGCGTTGATCAGCACCAGCAACAGGACGGAGGGCGCCACCAGGCCGATGAGGGTCAGTCGGTTGACGTCCAGCCGCCGCCGGGGCCGGCCCTTGTGGGCCGGCCCGACGACGGTGCCGTCAGTGACGTCAGTGCCGGTCACCGCGGTCATCGCTGTCCCTACTTGTTGAGGGTGTCGAGCGTCGACTGCAAGGTGGTGAGCGCCTTCTTGGCGTCCGTCCCACTCAGGAGCGACTGCGTGAACACCTGCAGCGGGTTGCCGCCGTCGACCTTGGCGAGCAGCGGGGTCAGCTGGGTGCCCTGGGCGGCGTAGGTCTTCGCGACCGGGACCCAGACGTTGACGGCCTCGATCTTGTTCGTCTGCTGCTTGAACCCGGGCAGTGCCGCGATCGACTTGAGCACCGGCAGGCCGGAGAGCAGGTTCTGCTCCCAGTACGCCTTCATGTTCTTGATGTACCAGGACAGGAACGCCTCCGACGACGCCTGCGAGGGCGTGTTCGTGTACATCATGATGTTGTTCTCGAACACCAGGCAGGCCTTGTCGCCGTGCGGGCCGGCGATCGGCGCGCTCATGACGACCAGGTCGCCGGAGGTGTCGCCGATGTTGCCGTCGAGCCCGGCGGTGTCGATGCCCATCACGAACTTCTTGTCTTTCCACTGGCTGTTCTGGTTGTCGCCGGTGTAGCTGACCGACCGGGGGTCGATGATCTTGTTGGACTGGAGTTCCTTGACGAACTCCATGGCCTCGATGTTGCGGTCGGTGACCAGGTCGATCTGGCCGTCCGTGCTGAACATCCCGCCGCCGTTGTTGATCATCATCATGACCATGGCGTGTGCGCCGAGGTTGTTACCGGCGCCCGCTCCGGCCGCGAAGCCGTAGTAGCCCTTGGCGGCCAGCGCCTTCCCGACGGTCAGGACGTCGGCCCACGTGGTCGGCGGGGTGACGCCGACCTGGTCGAAGACCGCCTTGTTGTACCACCACACCCGGATGTCGAGCTGCCACGGGACGGCGGCGTAGCCCTTGTCCGTCTTCATGGCCTCGACCAGCGCGGGGTTGAGGAAGTCGTCGTACGTGCCGTCCTTCTTGAACGTCGCGATGAGGTTGTCGGCGTAGGCGATCTTGCCGTCGGCGGCGTACTGGAAGGCCTGGAAGCCACCACCGGTGCTCACGGCCGGGCCGGTGTTGGAGGCGATCGCCGAGGAGAAGGTCTGGGTGAAGTTCGCCCACTGGATCTCCTGGTACGTGGCCTTGCCGTCACCGCTCGGCGGTACGTAGGTGTTGACGAGCTTCTGCGCCGCGGGGTTGTAGGCGGTGCCGCCCCACGGCATGTCCCAGAACTTGATGCTCTTGGCGCTGCTGCCGCCGCCTCCCGAGCCCCCGCCGCTGCCGGACTTGCTGCTCCCGCCGCACGCCGCGAGGATCGGCACCGACGCGGCGGCGCCGGCCGCGAGACCCAGAAAGCCCCGGCGCGACAGCTTCCCTGTCGCAGCTGGCATTTCGACCATTACCACTCCCCATAGACGAGCGCCGACCGATCCGGCGACTGCTGATCAATTGGGGGGACGCTAGAACTGTTTCAGTGGTGTGTACAACGTCTCTATTTTGATTTCTGAGGTCATAATTCAGCCCTTGTACCTGTGTTGAGGTGCCCTTAACGTCGCGTTCACAGCACGAACCGCCGCCTCGAGGGCCGCTGGTCGGTGCAGTCAGGAGAGGCGGATCCGGTGACGAGCGAGCTGGCCACGAACGGTGGTGCGCGGTCGGTGATGGCCGAGGCCCAGCCCGATCCACCGGCCCCGCCGGCGCGAGCCGGCCGGCTCCGCGTCGTCATCGTCGGCACCGGGATGATCGCCGCCGTGCACCGGCGCAGCGCGCTCCTGGCCGGCGCCGAGGTGATCGGCGTGCTCGGCTCGACGCCCGCCCGCTCCCGCGAGGTCGCCCGGGAATGGCGCGTCGACTCCGCGTTCCCGACGATCGACGACGTCGCCGCGAGTGCCGCCGACGTCGTCCATGTCTGCAGCCCGAACGCCACCCATGCCCGGTTCGTCGAGGCCGTCGTCAGCGCGGGCAAGCACGTCGTCTGCGAGAAGCCGCTCGGCGTCTCGATCGCGGAGGCCGAGCGGATGGCGGCGCTGGCCGCCGCGGCCGGCGTCGTGGCGACGGTGCCGTTCGTCTACCGCTACCACCCGGTGATCCGCGAGATCCGCGCCCGGGCCGCGGCCGGTGAGTTCGGCGCATGGAACCTGCTCCACGGGCACTACCTGCAGGACTGGCTGCTGTCGCCCGGCGCGTCGAACTGGCGCGTCGACCCGGCCCAGGGCGGCGCGTCGCGCGCGTTCGCAGACATCGGCTCGCACTGGTGTGATCTCGTGGAGTGGGTGAGCGGCCAGCGTCTGGAGACGCTGACGGCGCAGCTGTCGATCGCGGTTCCGGCCCGCAGCCGCACGAGTGGGCCGTCGTTCACCACCGGGACCGACGGTGAGCGGGTCGCCGTCGCGACCGAGGACCTGGCCACCGTCATGTTCCGCACCGCGGCCGGTGTCCCGGGCTCGCTCGTCGTCTCGCAGGTCGCGGCGGGGCGCAAGAACCGGCTGTGGTTCGAGCTGGACGGTTCCGCCGGGAGCGCTGCGTTCGACCAGGAGAACCCGGAGTCCTTCTGGAGCGGCACGCCCGACGGAAGCCGGCGGATCGTGCGGGACCCGGCGTCCGGTTCCGCGGAGCAGCGCCGCCTCAGCTACCTGCCCGCCGGGCACGCGCAGGGCTACGCCGACTGCTTCGCCGCATTCGTCGCCGACACCTACGCCGCCATCGACGGCGGGCACCCGGACGGGCTGCCCACCTTCGGCGACGGTGTCCGATCGGCCCGCATCGTGGAGGCCGTCGTGCACTCGGCCGCCACCTCGAACTGGACGGAGGTCTGAGACGACCATGAAGCTGGGGATGCTGACCGCGTGCCTGCCGGGCTGGCCGCTGGAGCGGATCGCCGAGTGGGCCGCACAGGCCGGCTACGAGGCACTCGAGGTCGCGGTGTGGCCGTCGACCGGCGGGCGCGACTTCGAGGCCGCCCACCTCCCGGTGGCCGACTTCGGATCACAGCAGCGCGAGGAGACGCTGGCGCTGTTCGACAAGCACGGGCTGCAGCTGTCGGCGTTCGCCTACTACGAGAACAACCTGCACCCCGACCCCGCGCGGCGCGCCGAGATCGCTGCCCACCTGCGCCACGCCATCGATGCGGCCAGCCTGCTCGGCGTGCCCTACGTCGGGACGTTCATCGGGCGCGATCCCGGGCGCAGCGTCGTGGAGAACCAGCGCGAGGCCGAGGCGGTCTTCCCCGCCCTGGTCGACTACGCCGGCGAACGGGACGTGAAGCTCATCATCGAGAACTGCGTGATGGAGGGCTGGCACCCCGACGGCTACCCGGGCAACATCGCCTACTCCCCCGAGCTGTGGGAATGGATGTTCTCCCTCGGGCTGTATCTCAACTGGGATCCCTCGCACCTGATGTGGATCGGCATCGACCCCGTCGAGACGATCACGCCCTACATCGACAGGATCGTCCACGCGCAGGCCAAGGACGTGGAGCTCGATCCCCGCGCGCGCAACCGCTACGGCTGCTTCGGCATCGTCGACAAGGGCGGCGACCCGTGGCGCACCGGCTGGTGGCGTTATCGCGTCCCCGGCCGCGGCCAGGTCGACTGGCCGCGCGTCGTCGACCGGCTCTACGAAGCCGGTTTCGACGGCGTGCTCTCCGTCGAGCACGAGGACCCGCTCTGGGGCGGCACGGACACGAAGATCGTCCAGGGGCTGCGCATCGCCCAGCAGACGCTCCGCCCGCTGATCGTCCCCGAATAGCGGCACACCCGGGCGTCACACCGACTCACCCGATCACCGACTCACCCGATCACCGACTCACCCGATCACCGACTCACCACAGAGGAGAACCATCGCCATGGCGCTGCCGCACAAGGTCGCCGTCAACCCGCTGCCCTGGGTCCTGGGCCCGGACGGTTTCGACCTGAGCCCGACCACGGTGCGCGCCGCCGTGGCGGGGATCGCCGACGCCGGCTTCACCGCCATGCACGCCGACGTCCCCGCCGAGCTGACGCCCGCGGAGTACCGCACCCTGCTCGCCGACCACGGGATCAGCCCCGCGCCCGGCTACTTCGGTGCGTACTTCGACGGCCCGGCCGACGAGGTCCCCGCGCTCCTGGAGGCGGCCAAGCGCCATGCGGCGGTCCAGGCCGAACTGGGCCTGACCGAGGCGTTCCTGGCCAGCCACCTGAACCCCGCGCGGATCGAGCGCCCCGCGGTCGGCGCGGAGTTCGACGCCGCCCGGCTCGACCTGGTGATCGAGCGGATCGCGGCCACCGCGGCGGCCGTCACGGCCCAGGGCGTCACCCCCTGCTTCCACCCGCATGTCGGAAGCTGGATCGAGACCGAACAGGAGGTGCGGGCCCTGCTCGATGCGGTCGATTCGTCGGTGCTGTCCTTCGGCCCGGACACCGGTCACCTGTTCTGGGGCGGCAGCGACCCGGCAGCGCTCATCGGCGACTATGCCGACCGGGTGGGCGCCGTCCATCTGAAGGACGTGCACCGGATCGCCGCGCAGCACGCCGAGCAGCGCCACGCCGACTACGGGGGCGCGACCCGCGAGGACCACGTGTGGACCGAACCCGGTCGCGGTGACGTCGACTTCGCCGCCGTGTTCGCAGCCCTGCCGGATTCCTTCAACGGCTGGTTCGTCGTCGAGGTGGACGTCCCGGACCTGCCCAGCAAGGAGGAGTCGACCGCCGAGTCGGCGCGCTGGATCGCGAGCCTGCACTAGCGGTGCGGGCCGGGCTCGACCCGGTGCGGCGGGCTTCGCTGCTCGGGCTCAGCCCGATGCGGCGAGCTGCCCGCACGCGCCGTCGATCTCGCGCCCGCGGGTGTCGCGGACGGTGACGGCGACGCCCTGGGCCTCCAGGCGCTGGACGAACTCGCGCTCGACCTTCTTCGGCGAGGCGTCCCACTGGGAACCCGGCGTCGGGTTGAGCGGAATCAGGTTGACGTGCGCGCCGCGCGAGGACAGCAGCTTGCCGAGCCGGTCGGCCCGCCACGGCTGGTCGTTGACGTCACGGATCATGGCGTACTCGATCGAGTAGCGGCGGCCGGTCTTGGCGGTGTAGGCGTCGGCGGCGGCGAGGACCTCGGCCACCTTCCACCGGGTGTTCACCGGCACCAGGGTGTCGCGCAGTTCGTCGTCGGGGGCGTGCAGGCTGACGGCGAGGGTCACCGCGAGCCCCTCCTGGGTCAGCCGGTTCATCGCGGGAACCAGGCCGACGGTGGAGAGGGTGATCGAGCGCTGCGACAGCCCGAGCCCGGACGGTGACGGCTCGACCAGACGTCGGATCGCCTTGATGACCCGGTTGTAGTTGGCCAGTGGTTCACCCATGCCCATGAACACGACGTTGGACAGCCGGCCCGGGACTCCCGCGAGGTCACCGCTCGCCGCGGTCGCGGCAGCGGCCACCACCTGATCCACGATCTCGGCGGTGGAGAGGTTGCGCGTGAGGCCGCCCTGGCCGGTCGCGCAGAAGGGGCAGGCCATGCCGCAGCCGGCCTGGCTGGACACGCAGATCGTGATCCGCTCCGAGCGGTGGGTGCCGTCGGCCCGGGTACTGGCCGGGTACCGCATGAGCACGCTCTCGACCAGGGTGTCGTCGTGCAGCTTCCAGAGCGTCTTGCGGGTGGTCCCGGCGTCGGTCTCGACGTGACGCACCTGGCGGAGCAGCGCCGGGAGCAGCGCGGTGCCGACGGACTCGCGGACAGCTGCGGGGAGGTCGGTCATGGTCGCGGCGTCGCGCTCGAGGCGGCCGAAGTACTGCCGGGACAGCTGGTCGGCCCGGAACGGCGGCAGGCCCAGCTCCGACACCGCCGCGCGGCGTTCGTCAGGAGTCAGATCGGCCAAATGCAACGGAGTGGTGGCACGTCGCGGGGCGTCGAAGACGAGCGGGAGGGAGGTCATGACCCTCCCAGTCTCTCACGTCCCGGCGGACCACAGCGCGGTCCCGGCGCGCTCCGCAGCCTCCGCGACGTCCTCGGCCGTCGCCCGGGGTCGCGCCGCGGCGCGCAGCACAGCCTCGATCGCGACGGCGCTCGCGTCGATCTCGGCCGTCGTCGCGATGCAGGCCAGCGCCGCCACGAACCCGTCCTGCGGCCACGGAACCGCGATGCAGGAGGAGTTGGCGTGCAGCTCGCCGCGTTCCCGGAAGACGCCCTCGGCGCGGATCCGGTCGAGCTGAGCCCGCAGCGCCCGCCGATCGGGCGCCTGGGTGGTCGGGGCGTCCGGCCGCGCGGGGGCGAGCCCGGACGGTTCGAAGCGCTCCATGACCTCGGCCCCGAAGCGGTAGCCGCACAGCACCTCGCGCGGGTCGGGCAGCGGGTCCTCGGGCAGGATGGCATCGAGGTCGTCGGCGGGGAGCTGGCTGGCCACGACCTTGGCTCCGGCCCCGGCCCACAGCGGGATCCGCAGGCCCTGACCGATGGGCTGGGCCAGGCCGCTGCGATCGGCCGTCGCGATACCGATGGTCGTGCGCCCGACCAGCCCGACGGCCTGCGTCAGCAGCCCGGTCGCCGCCGCCACGGCGACGACCACCATCTCGGCGGCCCGCACCGATCGGTTCGCGGCACTGGCCTGCCCCAGCAGCGCCGACCTCGGCCCCAGCGCCACCTTGCCGTCCTCGCGCACGAGCCAGCCTTCGGTCAGGCCCTGGTTGACCATGCGCAGCACGCTCGACTTGTCGGTGTCGAGGCGGCGTGCCAGGTCGGACAGGCCGATCGGCCCGTACCGGTCAAGGATGTGCAGTAACTCGAGTCCACGTAACCAGGTGATCGACACCGCTGTCCTTCCCTGGAGCCATCGGGTGCAGATCGATCACGGCGAGGTGTCTCTGTCGGGCGGTAGTGCCCACCCGGCCGGATCGGGACCCGACGGGACGATCCGCGTCGGATTGATGGCCTCGTGGGTGACGTAGTAGTGCCGTTTGATGTGGTCGAAGTCGACGGTCTCACCGACGCCGGGGGTCTGGAACAGGTCCCGGGCATACGCCCACAGCGCGGGGAACTCGATCAGCTTGGCGCGGTTGCACTTGAAGTGGCCGTGATAGACCGCATCGAAGCGCACGAGCGTGGTGAACAGCCGGATGTCGGCCTCCGTCAGGCGGTCGCCGACCAGATAGCGCTGGCGCGACAGCCGCTCCTCCAACGCGTCGAGGCGGGCGAAGAGCCGCTCGTAGGCGGACTCGTAGGCCTCCTGGGTGGTGGCGAAACCGGCCCGGTAGACGCCGTTGTTCACGTCGGCGAAGACGTCGGCGTTGATCGCGTCGATCTCGGCGCGCAGCGGCTCGGGGTACAGGTCGGGCGCCCCCGGTGCATGGAAGGCCGCGAACTCGGTGGACAGGTCCAGGCTCAGCTGCGGGTAGTCGTTGGTGACGATCCGCCGCGTGCGTCGGTCCCAGAGCACGGGGACCGTGTAGCGGCCGGTGTAGTCCGGATCGCTGTCCAGGTAGAGCTCGCTCAGGTACGCGGCACCGCTGACGGGGTCCCGGTCGTCGGGAGAGAGGGTGAAGCGCCAGCCCCGCTCGTCACGGATCGGGTCGACCACCGTCATGCTGATCACCTCCTCCAGGCCGAGCAGCCGGCGGACGATGATGCTCCGATGCGCCCAGGGGCAGGCCAGGGACACCACGAGGTGGTAGCGACCGCTCTCGGCAGGGAACTCCGATGAGCCGTCCGCTGTCACCCGCGCCGAGAAACGGTTGGGCTGGCGGACGAACGCGCCGTCGGAGGCGGCCTCGCGGGTGAACTGTGCGGTCATGGCTTCAGCATGCTCCCCCGGCGCGGCGGCGTCAGCTGATCGAGGACAGGATCAGGAATGCGACCGCGGCGCACGGCAGCAGGGAGTCGAGGCGGTCCATCAGGCCGCCGTGCCCGGGCAGTAGCCGTCCCATGTCCTTGCGCCCGAGGTCCCGCTTGATCATGGACTCGCCGAGGTCGCCGACCGTGGCCGTCACGGCGATCGCCAGCCCGTACAGCGCGCCGAACCACCAGGCCTGGTGGAACGTGAGGGTCAGGATCAGCACGCCGCAGACGCAGCACGCGATGACCGAGCCGGCGAAACCCTCCCACGACTTCTTCGGCGAGACGGTCGGTGCCATCGGATGCTTGCCGAACAGCACGCCCGCGATGTAGCCGCCCACGTCACTGCACACGACGGTGCCGATGAAGGCCATCACGCGTCCGGCGCCGTCGTGGGGGTGGACGAGCAGGACCGCGAAACCGCCGAGCAGCGGGACGTAGAGCAGGATCAGCAGCGCGGCCGCGACATCGCGCAGGTACCCCACGGCACCGTCGGCCAGGCGCCACACCGTGAGCCCGACGGTGGTGAGCAGCAGGCCGATGACGAGGCCGTTCGCCCCCTGGTACCAGGCAGCGATGTCCATGGCCAGGCCGCCGACGACCAGCGGAACCAGCGGCGGGCGCGCCTCGACCGACCCGATCGCACGGGTCATCTCGTAGACGCCGTAGACCATCGCCACGCAGATGATGACGAGGAAGCTCGGGCGATAGGTGAACAGCGACACGATGACGGCCGCCGCCAGGCCCAGACCGACGGCGATGGCCGCCGGTAGGTTGCGCCCTGCGCGCGACGCCGGTACCGGGGCGACCGGTTCGACGGCGATGCGCTCGACCGCGGTCTGTTCAGGCACAGCCCGCTCAGGCGCGGGATCTTCGACGGCGGTGCCTTCGACCACGGTGTCTTCGACGACGGTCTGCTCGACCGGCTCCGGGACGGCGTCGTCGGCGAGGTCTAGCTCGGCGATGCCGATCAGGTAGTGGCGGCCGGTCTCGGTGAGCAACCGCTCACGTTCGTAGGCCAGCTGGGCCGCGGCGATCGCAGCCTCGTCGACCTCGTCATCGTCGTCGTCACGGGCCGCATGGCGTCCACGCGGTCTCGTGGTCGTCACTGCGGCAGTCTCTGGTGGGGGGCCATCGGCTTGCGGCACTGTGTCTCAGACCTCGAGGAGTTCAGCTTCTTTGTTCTTGACGAGGTCGTCGATGCTGCTGGTGTAGCGGCTCGTGGTCTTGTCGAGCTCGCCCTCGGCGCGCCGGGCGTCGTCCTCACCGACCTCGCCGTCCTTGGACAGCTTGTCCAGCGCATCCTTGGCATGACGGCGCACCGCCCGGATCGACACCTTGGCGTCCTCGCCCTTGCTGCGGGCGACCTTGGCCAGCTCGCGACGGCGTTCCTCGGTCAGCTGCGGGAACACCACGCGGATGACGGTGCCGTCGTTGCTCGGGTTGACCCCGAGATCGCTGTCGCGGATCGCCTTCTCCAGCGCGCCGATCTGGGTGGCGTCATACGGCTTGATCACAGCCATCCGGGCTTCGGGGATGTTCACCGAGGCCAGCTGCGGGAAGGGCGTCTGCGCGCCGTAGTAATCGATCGACAATCGCGCGAAGGCCGAGGCACTCGCCCGTCCCGTGCGGATGCCGGCGAGCTCGTCCTTGGCGACCCCGACGGCCTTCTCCATCTTCTCCTCAGCATCGAAGAGCGTCTCGTCGATCACCACGGTCCCTTTCGGTCGTTCTTTCCGGTCGTCTCTGGTGTGCGTCTGGTGTGCCTGGCCTCAGGCGTCGCTCCCGACGTACGTCCCGATCTTCTCACCGCGGACCACCCGGCCTATGTTGCCGTCCGCGAGGTCGAACACGACGATAGGCAGGCCCGTGTCGCGGCAGAGACTGAACGCGGTCGCGTCGGCGACCTTGAGTCCGCGGCTGAGCACCTCGTCGTAGCTGATCGTGTCGAACCGCTTGGCATTCGGATTGAGCTTGGGGTCGGAGTCGTAGACACCGTCGACCCCGTTCTTGCCCATCAACAGCACCTCGCAGCTGATCTCCAGGGCGCGCTGTGCGGCCGCGGTGTCGGTGGAGAAGTAGGGCATGCCCACGCCCGCACCGAAGATCACCACGCGGCCGCGCTCGAGATGGCGCTCGGCCTTGCGCGGGATGTAGGGCTCGGCGACCTGCCCCATCGTGATGGCAGTCTGGACCCGGGTGACGATCCCGCGCTTCTCGAGGAAGTCCTGCAGCGCGAGGCAGTTCATCACCGTGCCGAGCATGGCCATGTAGTCGGCGCGGTCGCGATCCATGCCGCTGCGGGACAGTTCGGCACCGCGGAAGAAGTTGCCGCCGCCGATGACGACCGCGACCTGCGTACCGGCGTTGACCACATCCGCGATCTGCGCGGCCAGATTGGCCGCCACGATCGGGTCGACACCGATCTCGCCGCCACCGAATGCCTCACCCGAGAGCTTCAGCATCACCCGGCGGTACTGGCCGTCGGCGAGCAGGATCGCCGGGGCGGCGTCGTCGGCGTGCCTCGGTCCGGCAAACGACAAGGCCGCCGATCCACTTTCGGTCATCGGCGGCCTCCTCGTTGGCTGCATGTTCTGACGTATCGGGCGGCTTGTGCGCCGTCCCTGATCTGTCCAGACAGGTACCTGTCTGGACAGATCCTGCCCTATCGGGTCGAGTTCAGCTCTGACCGACCTCGAAGTGGGCGAACGCGGTGAGCGTGACCCCTGCATCGTCGAGCAGTGCCTTCACGGACTTCTTGCTGTCCTGGACCGAGGTCTGCTCGAGCAGCACCGAGTCCTTGAAGAAGCTGTTGACGCTGCCTTCGATGATCTTGGGTAGGGCCTGGGCAGGCTTGCCACCCTCGATGGCCTTGGCCTCGGCCACCCGCTTCTCCGACTCGATCGCCTCCGCGGGGACCTCGTCGCGGGTGAGGTACCGGGCCCGCAGCGCGGCGACCTGCATGGCAGCGCCCCGGGCGGCGGACTCGTCGGTGCCGGTGAAGGCGACCAGCACTCCCACCTGCGGCGGGAGGTCGGCAGCCTTCTTGTGGAGGTAGCTGGCGACCGAGCCGCCGTCGGGAGCGGTGACCTTCGTCGCCCGGCCGACCTCGAGCTTCTCGCCGATGACCGCAGCAAGCGCGGTCACGTTCTCGGCGACGGTGTGGCCGTCGGCCAGCACCTCGCCGAGCAGGGCGTCGAGGTCCTTGGCGTCCGAGGACGCGAAGTGCTCCACGATCTGACCGGCCAGCAGGCGGAACTGCTCGTTCTTCGCGACGTAGTCCGTCTCGCAGGCGAGCTCGATCATGGCGTTGCCCGAGATCGCGATGAGCCCGTTGGACGTCTCACGCTCCTCGCCACGCTTGGCGGCCTTGGTGGCCCCCTTCACGCGGAGGATCTCGACGGCCTTGTCGAAGTCGCCGTCGGCCTCGGTCAGGGCCTTCTTGCACTCCATCATCCCGGCGCCGGTGGCGTCGCGGAGCTTCTTGATGTCAGCGGCGGTGATCGCCATCAGTGAATCGTCCTTATCGGTGAGAAGGGGAGTCGAGCGGGCGCCGTGCTACGCGCCGGCTCCGGCGCTCGGAGTTGACTCGGCGACCGGGGTCGCCTCGGCGGCCTCGGCCACGACCTCGGCGGGGGCGACCTCTGCCGCGCCTGCAGGCACCTCGGCAGCGGTGCCGGCGTTCTCGGCAGCACCTTCGGCACCGGAGACCTCGACGTTGGGCTGCAGCAGCTCGCGCTCCCACTCGGGCAGCGGCTCGTCGGTGGCGACCTGGCCGCGCTCACCCGAGTCGCGCCCGGCGTTGGCGGACGCTGCGGCGCGGGCGATCAGGCCCTCGGCGACGGCGTCGGCGATGACCCGGGTCAGCAGGGCGGCGCTACGGATGGCGTCGTCGTTGCCGGGGATCTTGTAGTCGACCTCGTCCGGGTCGCAGTTGGTGTCCAGGATCGCGATGACGGGGATGTTCAGCTTGCGCGCCTCGCCGACGGCGATGTGCTCCTTCTTGGTGTCGACGATCCACACCGCGCTCGGAACCTTGCCCATCTCGCGGATGCCGCCCAGCGTGCGCTCGAGCTTGATCTTCTCGCGCGTCATGAGGAGCTGCTCCTTTTTGGTGCGCGTGCCCTCCCAGCCGTTCTGCTCCAGGGCTTCGAGCTCCTTGAGGCGCTGCAGCCGCATGTGCACGGTGGAGAAGTTGGTGAGCATGCCGCCGAGCCAACGGTGGTTCACGTAGGGCATGCCCACGCGGGTGGCCTGGTCGGCGATCGCCTGCTGGGCCTGCTTCTTGGTTCCGACGAAGAGGACGCTGCCGCCGTGGCTGACGGTCTCCTTGACGAACTCGTACGCCTTGTCCACGTAGGACAGCGTCTGCTGCAGGTCGATGATGTAGATGCCGTTGCGCTCGGTGAAGATGAATCGCTTCATCTTCGGGTTCCAGCGCCGGGTCTGGTGGCCGAAATGGACACCTGAGTCGAGCATTTCGCGCATTGTGACGACGGGCATGGCCGACGTGCTCCTCGTGTTTCGTGCGCCCGCCTCGCCGTGCCCGTGGGGCAGCGGCGCGTCGAGCGCGTCCTCGGTTGTCGCGAGTGGCCGGGGTGGCCGCTCGCCCTGGTGCCCGGCGTCGCGGCCCGAGGTCTGCCACCCGAGAGTTCCGGATGGACCGAGGCGGGCCGCCAATCCCACCGTGAGGCGGGACGGACACGCGAAGTCAGCCCCCACGTGGAGGGCTGCTGGGTGTTTCTGGATGGATCGCTGACCTGGAAACCAGGCCATCGAACAACTCTACCCGCCCGGACGCCCCGGTCGGTAATCGCGTGCCCCGCGCTGTGGACGGGCGCGGCCTCGTCCACAGTTGCCGTTTCGTGCGGGCCGGCCCCTCGCGCGCCGCGGACGCTGGATGCATGAACGTATCCAGCTGCCGGATCCCCGGGGTCTGCACCGGTGCTCTGCCCTTCCTCGGCGTCGGTGGCGGCCTCGGGGTCGGTGCCGGGCTCGGGGTCGGTGCCGGGCTCGGGGTCGGTGCCGGGCTCAAGGTCGGTGCCGGGCTCAGGGTCGGTGCCGGGCTCGCCCTCGTCCTCGCGGTCGCCTCGGCCGACACGTCGTCGGGCGCGCCGGTCCGCGCGGGGCCGGGCACCGTCGTGAGCGCTGGAGCGACGACGGTTCTGCCCGGCGGCCGGGCTTCCGGCGCAGACAATGGCACGGCGCCGGGTGCGAGCAACCGGACCGGGGCCGTCGCCTACCGGCCGCCCGAGGAGCCGCTCACGGTGCTCCGCGGTTTCCAGCCACCGCTGACCGCATTCGGCCCTGGACATCGCGGGGTGGATCTCGCGGTCGAGCCCTCCGGGCGGGTGCTTGCCGCCGCGGCGGGGGTCGTCACCTTCGCCGGGGCGGTCGCCGGACGCGGGGTGGTGGTAGTCCGGCACGCCGACGGGATCAGCACCGAGTACGAGCCGCTCCTGCCGTCGGTGCGCGCCGGGGATGCAGTCGCCGCTGGGTCGGTGATCGGCGTGGTCGAGGGCCGTCATGCGGGTTGCCCACGGGTGACGTGTCTGCATTGGGGCGCGCGCCGAGGCGCGGCGTATCTGGACCCGCTGTCACTGCTGCTGCGCCTCGGACCGGTTCGCCTCGTCCCCTGGGACGGGCTGGTGGCGTGGGACAGGCCGGTGCCGCGGGACGGCCCGGAGCCGCGGGACGGGCCGGATCCGCGGGACAGGCCGGTGCCGCGGGGCGGGCCGGAGCCGCGCGGCGGTGCTCCCCCGTGATGTGCTCAGGCGCGCGGATGCGCCTGCTCGAACGTGGTGCGCAGTCGCTCGACGGACACGTGGGTGTAGATCTGCGTGGTGGCGAGGCTGGCGTGCCCGAGCAACTCCTGCACCGACCGCAGGTCCGCCCCGCCCTCCAGCAGGTGGGTGGCGGCGCTGTGGCGCAGCCCGTGCGGGCCGATGTCCGGCGCACCGGGGACCCGCGCGGCTCGCTCGTGGACGACCCGCCGGGCCGCGCGCTGATCCAGGCGCGCGCCACGGGCACCGAGGAGCAAGGCCGCCCCGCTCCCCTGCCCGGCGAGCGCGGCCCTGCCGTCGTCGAGCCAGCGTTGCAGTGCCCGGTCCGCTGGGAGGCCGTACGGCACGGTTCGCTCCTTGTTCCCCTTGCCGACCACCCGAAGCACTCGCCGCGAGCGGTCTATGTCGTCGATGTCGAGGGCGACGAGCTCGGCCACCCGAATGCCTGTCGCATAGAGCAACTCCGCGATCAGCCGGTCACGCTGGGCCACCGGCTCATCGCCGTCGAGGTCGCCCGCAGTCGCGGCTTCGACCAGCGCCGCCGCCTCGTCCCGGGCGAGAACTGCAGGCAGCGTCCGGTGGGCGCGCGGGCTGGCCAGCAACTCCCCGGCGTCGCGGTCGGTGAGTCCGGCCCGGCAGGCCCAGCCGGTGAAGGTCCGTGCGGCGGCGGCACGGCGGGCGAGTGTGGAGCGCGCAGATCCCGTGCTGCGCAGACGCGCGAGCCAGCTGCGCAGCAGCCGCAGGTCGATGTCGCGGGGGCTCCGCGCGCCCAGCCGGGCGGCATGGTCGAGCATGCTGACGAGGTCGGCCACGTAGGCACGGACGGTGTGGGCGGAGCGATTCTGCTCCAGCCGCAGGTAGCGCTCGAACTCCGCCAGCGCCGACGCGAGCTCCGCAGGCAGGCTCTCGCGCAGCGCCCGCAGGTCCAGGCGCTCCGCCGGCGTGCGGCTGCCGGTGCGCGGCGCGCTTGGTCGCCCGCCCGCACCCGCGCTCGCCCGCCCGCCCGCATTCGCCTCGGTCGCCTCGGTCGCCATGCCCCGACGGTGCGGGACCGCGTCAGCCGCGTCAAGCCGCCACGCGGTTCGTCCGGTGCCCACCCGGGCCGGCCGGCGGACCGCCCGAGGTCGGCCGCCTGACCCGCGCGGCAGAATGGCCGGCCGGTCACCTGCGCGGCGCTTGCTGGTCGGCGCGCGCCAGCCGGTGGCCCGGATCTCCCGACTCGATCAGCCCGGCCATCCGCAGGACAGGCAATGCCCGCACTACCGCCATTGCAGGAAGGCCGCTGCGGAGCGCCAGCGCATCCTCCGAAGCCCAGCCACGCGCGGGAAACCCGTCGAGCACCGCCCGCGCGTCGGGATCGAGCGCATCCCCGGGTTGCACGCGCCGTCCATGCCGCTCGCGTGGGAACGCGCCACCCCCGGTCCTTCGGCCACCGATCCGCCGGCCACCGACACGGCCACCGATCCGCCGGCCATCGACCGATCTGCACCGGCCACACCCGCCGCCACGCCCGCCGCCGATCCGCTCGCCGCGGCGGAGGTGGGCAGCGCACCGCCGGTGCCGATCACCTCGAGCACGTCGTCGGCGCACGTCACCAGCACCGCGGGCTCAGTGTCCTGCCTGAGCAGGGCATGGCACCCGGCCGAGGCCGCCGAGGTAATCGGTCCCGGGACAGCCATGACCGGACGCCCGAGAATCCCGGAGTGCGCGGCGGTGTTCAGGGCTCCCGAGCGGGGCGCGGCCTCCACCACGACGGTCCCGGCCGCCAGCGCCGCAATGATCCGGTTACGGCTGAGGAAGCGATGACGTTGAGGCGAGGCACCGGGCGGGCTCTCGCTGACCAGCAGTCCTGCCTCCGCGACCCGCTCGAACAGCGAGGCATGCGCACGGGGATACGGTCGGTCCAGGCCGCCCGCGGACACCAGGAGTGTCACGCCGTCGGCCGCCAGGGCCCCCCGGTGCGCGGCGGCGTCGATGCCGAACGCTCCTCCCGAGACCACAGCGACGTCCTGGCGGGCGAGCGCGTAGGCCAGTTCGGCGGCCACGTGCTCGCCGTAGGGCGTCGCAGCACGCGCGCCCACCAGTGCCACCGAACGCACGCCGCCGCGAGAAAGATCGCCGTGGCCCTTCACCCACAGCGCGATCGGCACCGTCGGCTCTCCGCCGTACCGCGCCGCCCGTGCCCCCGCGCGCCAGCTGTCGAGACGTCGTTGCTGCGCGGCGTACAGCGCGGCGAAGGCGAAGTGCGGCCAGCCCTCGCTCTCCGGTGTGACCAGGCGGATGCCGTGGTGCGCGGCGGCGTCCAGGTCGGCCTCGCCGTCAGCGCTGGCCCGCCGGGACCCGGTCGCGTCGGCCACCTGCGCCGGGACGTCGCCCGCCCGGATACGCGCGGCGGCCGCCACCGGCCCGTGCGAGGCGACGAAGTCGGCCACCGCCAGAGATCCCGGTTCGGCCACCCGGCTCAGGTAGGCGCGTGCGATGAGCTGGTCAGCGCTCATCGCGGCCTGCCCTTCCCGTCCGGTAGAACAGGGCCTCGGCGACGTCTCCCGCGTCGGGAACCTGATGACCGGCCAGGTCCGCGACGGTCCAGGCCAGCCGCAGCACCCGGATGTATCCGCGGGCGCTGAGCAGCCCGAGGTCCAACGCGCGCTCCACGCTGCGCGCAGCCTGCCGGGGCGGGCGCCATCGGGACGATCTCAGCGTCCGCCCGGGAACGAGCGCGTTCGTCGGCCAGCCGGTGCAGCCCCAGCGCGCCCGCGCACGGTCCCGGGCCTCGGCGACGCGAGCGGTGACCGCCGCGCTGGCCTCGGCGACGGTCTCCGTGCCGAGCAGATCCGCCCGCGGCACCGGCGCCACGTCGACGCGGATGTCGATGCGATCCTGGAGCGGACCGGACAGCCGGTGCTGGTACCGGCGGCGCGCGGCCGAGGCGCACGTGCAGTCGATGTCGCGGGGAGCGCCGCAGGCACAGGGGTTCGCGGCCAGTACCAGCTGGAACCGGGCCGGATAGACGACCGCGCCACCGCTGCGGTGCAGCACGACGCGCCCGCTCTCCAGGGGCTGCCGCAGTGCGTCCAGCGCCGTGGGCTGGAACTCCGGCGCCTCGTCGAGGAAGAGGACACCGCGGTGTGCGAGGGAGATCGCGCCCGCCCGCGCCAGACCGGGGCCACCTCCGACGAGCGCGGCCATGGACGCCGTGTGGTGCGGCGCCTGGAACGGTGGCCTGCGGACGAGCGGTGCACCGTCGGGGAGCGCACCCGCGACGGAATGGACCGCCGTCACCTCCAGGGCCTCCGCGTCGTCGAGCAGCGGGAGGATGCCCGGCAGGCGCTCTGCCAGCATCGTCTTCCCGGCACCCGGCGCCCCGGACAGGAACAGGTGATGAGCACCGGCCGCGGCGACCTCCAGCGCGCGGCGGGCGGTGGCCTGCCCTACGACGTCGGAGAGGTCGGCGCCGCCGGGTTGGACGGTGACGACGGTGGGCAGCACGCGATCCGGAGCGGGGGCGTCGCCGCGCAGCCAGGCGATGACCTGCCCCAGATCGTCCACCCCGCGGACGTCGACGTCCGGGACCAGCGCCGCTTCCGCCGCGTTCTCCGCGGGCACGACCGCGCGTGAGATGCCCGCGGCCGCGAGCGCCATGACCGCGGGGAGCACGCCGCGGACGGACCGGACCCGGCCGTCCAGCCCGAGTTCGCCGATCCAGCCGACCTGCGCCAGACCGCGCGCCGGTACCGAGCCGGCGGCGGCGAGGATCGCCACCGCGAGCGCGAGGTCGAAGCGCGAACCGAGCTTGCGCAGATCGGCCGGAAGCAGTGCCACCGTGATGCGGCGATTCGGCCAGGGGACACCCGCGTTCTGCAGGGCGGCGCGCACCCGCTCGCGCGCCTCCACCACCGTCGTGTCCGGCAGACCGGTGAAGGTCAGCCCGGGCAGGCCGTTCGACAGGTCGGCCTCGACCTCGACGGGGTGGCCGGACACCCCGACCAGCGTGGCGGCGAACGTCCGCGCGACCGCCATCAGGCCACCCCGCGCAGGTGGGTGACCGCGGCGGCGCCCTGCCGGCGGCGCAGCACGCTCACGACGTCGATGCGGACCTCCGGCCACGCGCCGGGATGGGCATCGAGCCAGAGGGCAGCGAGGCGGCGCAATCGCGCGGCCTTCGCGCCCACGACGGCCTCGGCCGGATCGCCGAACGCAACCGACGAGCGCGTCTTCACCTCGCAGATCACGAGTACGGGTCCCTCGCGGGCGACGATGTCGAGTTCACCGTGGCGACATCGCCAGTTCCGCTCGAGGATCACCAGACCGGAGTCCTGCAGGTGCCGCGCCGCGACCTGTTCGCCGTACCGACCGACCGCATCCTTGGCTCGCATGCCCCCACCGTGCCTCGCGGGCGGTGGGGCGGGTCAGGGGTTCGCGGGATCTGTGGACAACGCGGCGACCGTCCACAGGCGGGGGCCGGACACCACATCGGGCGGGAGGCGCCGGACGGCAGGCGGCGCAGCCGAGCCGACGCAGCCCAGCCCAGTCCGGCCCAGTCCGGCTCAGTCCGGACCAGTCCAGCCCGGCCCAGCCCGATCAGCTCGTCGAGGGCGGCGTCAGCTGCCGAACGGCGGGGAGCCGCCCTGGTCGGGCAGCTCCAGTTCCGGCTTGTCCAGTTCCTCGACGTTGACGTCCTTGAACGTGACCACGCGGACCGTCTTGACGAAGCGGGCCGGCCGGTACATGTCCCACACCCAGGCATCGCGCATGGTGACCTCGAAGTAGACGTCGCCGCCCGTATTGCGGGCCTGCAGGTCGACCTCGTTGGTCAGGTAGAAGCGCCGGTCGGTCTCGACGACGTAGCTGAACTGCCCGACGATGTCCTTGTACTCGCGGTAGAGCTGCAGCTCCATCTCGGTTTCGTACTTCTCGAGATCCTCCGCGCTCATGAGGCACCGATCCGGTCGTCTGGCTGGGTCACGCGATCTCCTGCTCTGGCTGGACTGGGGACGGTTCATTGTCGCCCACGTCGGGCACTGACGGTACGCGCAGCCCGGCCAGTGCCCGCCGCACGTTCACATACGAGCGCCGGTGGACCGGGGACGGGCCGTACGCCTCCAGGGCGGCGGCGTGATCGGCGGTCACGTATCCCTTGTGCCGCGCGAAGTCGTACTGCGGCCACTGCTCGTGCAACTCGGTCATGATGCGGTCCCGCGTGACCTTGGCCAGGACCGAGGCGGCGGCGATGCAGGCTGTCACCATGTCGCCCTTCCAGACCGCCGTGGCGGGGACCCCCAGCCCGGGTACGGGGAAACCGTCGGTGAGCACGTAGTCAGGAGGCACGTCCAGCCGACTGACCGCGCGCCGCATCCCCGCGACGTTGGCCACGTGCAGGCCGTAGGCGTCGATCTCGGTGTGCGGGATGACGACGACCGACCAGCTGCGCGCCCGCCGGACGATGATGTCGTAGAACCGTTCCCGGGCGGCGTGCGTGAGCAGCTTGGAGTCGGTCAGGCCGTCGAGGCGGGCCCGGGCCGACGCCGGTAGCACGCAGGCACCCACCACCAGGGGCCCCGCACAGGCTCCGCGACCGGCCTCGTCCGCGCCGGCGACAGCGGAGAATCCGGCGCTGGCCAGCGCTGCCTCGTAGGCCCAGATACCGGCGGCGGTCCGCAGCGGGGGTCGCGCCGGGCGGAACGGACCGACGGAGGCGAGGGAGCGACGGGCGTTGGCCATGACGCCTTCGGAGACTACGCGGACCCGTCGAGGGTTTCGACGAGGTCCGCGAGACCGACCGGCCAGAACGTGCCGTCGGAAGCGCGGATCTCCCCCGGTGTCCACCAGCGCACGTCCAGCGTGGTGGCCCGCTCGTAGTCGGTGAGGCCGGCGTCCACCAGCTGCGGGCGATCCGGCAGGCGCACGGCGAAGTAGACGTCGGTCTGGTCGTACAGCCGGTCGGCGAAGGAGAACACAGCCCGCTCCACGAAGACCGGCTCGGCCGCCTCCGGCAGCACGGCGACGATGCCGGTCTCCTCGAACAGCTCGCGGACGGCGGCTTGCGCGGGTGTCTCCCCGGCCTCCAGCCCGCCACCGGGCGTGATCCAGTTCGTCTCGCCGCCCGACACCGTCTGCTGCGCCTGGATCATCAGGACCGCGCCGTCGGGATCGAGGACGAGGGTGCGCCCGGCGGTGCGTCCGATCGGGGCGGGCAGGCGGGCAGCGAGCAGTCGCTCCACGACGTCGGCGACATCGGGCGGGTTGAAGACCGCATCGCTGGAGCGCAGCTCCTCCAGCGTCCACCAGCGGTCACCGATGACCGTCTCCTGCTCCATGTCCGTCAGTGCCGCCGCGGACACCTCGAAGGGGGCGGCGACCCGGACGGCGAAGAAGTGGTCGATCTGGTCGTAGGTCGTGCCGTCCCAGCTCCACTCGCGGCGCGTCCGCAGGAAGGGGGTGGCGTCTTCGTCGACCCGGATCCGCACGCCGGTCTCCTCGAAGACCTCGCGGGTGGCCGCGTCGGCCAGCGCCTCGCCCGGCTCGACGCCGCCGCCGGGAGTGAGCCAGTGGTGCCACGGGCGCGCTCCCCCGCCGCGTTCCTCGATCAGCAGCAGCCGGTCGTCCGGATCGAGGATCAGCATCCGCGCGCCCGTACGAGGGACGGGGCGGGAATCGCTCATCGACGCCTGCGCCGGCGCGACCACAGCCCGAACGGGAGGACTGTCATCGCCCCGGCGGCCAGCGGGCCGCCGGACACCGCGACCGACGCCGCCACGGCCGAGGCCTTGCCGGTGAACGTCGACGGAGTGCCGAGCGTGCGCCAGCGCGACGGTGGCCAGGCAATGACGAAGGCCTTGCCGATGACCGACGACACCGGGACGGTGCTCTCGACGGGGTCGCAGGCGGTGCGCGACACCCCGCAGTGGTAACGGGAGTCGGCCGAGTCGCCGCGGTGGTCACCGAGAACCCAGAGGCGCCCCTTGGGCACCGTCACCGGGCCGAATGCCATGTGATCGTTCTGATAGACGTAGGGCTCGTCCAGCGAGCGCCAGGGCCCGTCCGGACCGGAGACGCTGACCTCGACGTTGCCCTGCGCGTCGCAGCACTTCACCGTCTGCCCGCCGGTGGCGATGACCCGCTTGACGAGGTCCTTCTCGTTGGGAGGGACCACACCGACCAGCTGCCCGAACCACCTGATCGGGCCGGTGACGACGTTGGTCTGGACCGGCAGGGACTCCGGCTCCCAGCCGTTCGGGGCGCTGAAGACGATGATGTCGCCCGGATGCGGGGACCGCAGGTCGTAGATCGGCTTGTTGACGAGGATCTTGTCCCCGGCGCACCCGGGGCAGCCGTGCAGGGTCCGCTCCATCGAGTCCGACGGGATGTAGAACGGCTGGACCAGGAACGTCTTCACGACGATGGCGACCGCGATCGCGATGATCGCCAGGACCGGGAACTCCCACCAGCGCCCGCGTGTCCCGCCCTTGGGTTCAGCCTCCGGCTCGCCGGTCGACTCGGCCGCAGCGCCAGGCTCCGGTCCGGCGGCGGGCCCTGCGGGGGACGCTGCCGACGTGTCGGCGGCGTCGCCCGAGGTCACTGGCGCCGGATCTGGGCGTTCGGCAGCACCGTCGGTAGTCACCACGTGACGGTAACCGGACCGAGCGCGCAGACCGCGACGGGGATCAGCGGCTGACGGTGTCGCGCTTCTCCTTGATCTTGGCCTTCTTGCCACGCAGGTCGCGCAGGTAGTAGAGCTTCGCGCGGCGGACGTCGCCACGGGTAACGACCTCGATCTTCTCGATCACCGGGGTGTGCACGGGGAACGTGCGCTCGACACCGACGCCGAAGCTGACCTTGCGGACCGTGAAGGTCTCGCGCAGCCCGCCGCCGGAGCGACGGATCACGACGCCCTGGAACACCTGGATACGCGAGCGCGTCCCCTCGATGACGCGAACGTGCACCTTGAGGGTGTCCCCGGGGCGGAAGTCGGGTACGTCGTCGCGCAGCGACTCGGCATCCAGGGCATCGAGGGTGTTCATCGTCAGCTTCCTCACGTCGTGCTCGCTCGGCGCACTGTCGGTGCGCGATCATCTACATCGGTGTGGGCCGGTCCTGAGGACCGCCCTGGGTCATGCAGTCGCGGATCGGGTCACACGACGGCAACCTGTCTATGGTGCCACACGGGCCGGGTCGTTGGCCAAACCGGCGCCGCCCGGCGCGCTCACGCCGGCGGGATCAGATCCGGGCGCCGATGCGCGGTCCGCGCACGGGCCTGCTCCGCCCGCCACCGGGCGATCGCCCCGTGATCGCCTGAACGCAGCACGTCGGGCACGTCCAGGCCGCGCCACGACGGCGGTTTGGTGTAGGCGGGCGCTTCGAGCAGGCCGTCGCTGAAGGAGTCCTGGACGGCGGATTCGGCGTTGCCGAGCACGCCCGGGAGCAGGCGCGAGACAGCTTCGGCGATGACCAGCACGGCGACCTCACCCCCGGACAGGACGTAATCGCCGAGGCTGACCTCGAGCACCCTCATCCGCGTCGCGGCGTGCTCGGCGACCCGGGCGTCGATGCCCTCGTAGCGCCCGCACGCGAACAGGAGCCAGGGTTCGGCAGCGAGGTCGTGGGCCAGCGCCTGGGTGAACGGCCGCCCCGCCGGCGTCGGGACGATCAACAGCGGCTGGCGGGCACCGTCCGCAGGGGCGAGGCCGTCGAGCGCCTCACCCCAGGGCTCCGGGCGCATCACCATCCCGGGTCCCCCGCCGTACGGGCTGTCGTCGACCGTGCGGTGCACGTCGTGGGTCCACCCGCGCAGGTCGTGGACCCCGACCTCGACCAGGCCGCGTTCGATCGCCCGCCCGAGCAGCGACTGCCGCAGCGGCGCCAGGTACTCGGGGAAGATCGTGACGACGTCCATCCTCAGCAGCGCGGAGCTCACAGCTCGAACAATCCGTCCGGTGCGTCGATGACGACCTCGCCGCCGGCGAGATCGACGGTGGGGACGATCTGGGACACGAACGGCACGAGCTGCTCGCGGGTGGACCCGTCGACCGGGACGTCGACGACGAGATAGTCACCTGCCGGGCCGTGCACGACGTCGCTCACCGTCCCGAGAACGGTGCCGTCCTCGGTTCTGGCGACCAGCCCGACCAGGTCGGTGTCGTAGAACTCGTCGGGATCGTCGATCACCGGGCGCGCGCTGGCGGGCAGGAGCAGCCGCGTTCCCCGCAGTGCCTCCGCGCCGGTGCGGTCGAACACGCCCTCGAACGCGACGAGCCAACGACCGGCGTGCTGCCGTGACGAGATCACGCGCAGGGGGGCGCCGGGCGTCGTCCGTACCCCTTCGCGCGCGGTCGACAGCACGACTCCCGGGGCGAACCGCTCCTCGGGGTCGTCGGTCCACGCCTCGACGCCGACCTCGCCGCGCAGGCCGTGGGCCTTGCCGATGCGACCCACCGCCACGAGGGTCTCGCCGGCCGGCGGCTCGCCAGCGGGCGGTGTGGCGGGCGGTGCCGCGGGCGGGTTGCCGGGAACGCCGACGAGACCGTCGCCGCCGGTAGCGGCGGGGACGGTCTCGTCAGGGTTGTCGGTCCCGGTTCCGGGCACGGTGGAGCGGATCAGTCGCGGTCGACGTCAACCACGTCGACGCGGATGCCCTTGCCACCCACGCCGTGGATCACCTTGCGCAGCGCGGTGGCGGTGCGGCCACCGCGGCCGATGACGCGACCGAGGTCGTCGGGGTGCACCCGGACCTCCAGGCGCTGGCCGCGGCGGTTGTTGACCATGTCGACGGAGACGTCGTCCGGGTGGTCGACGATCCCCCGGACCAGATGCTCCAGCGCTTCTTCCAGCACGATCAGCCCGCGGGCGTCTCGGCGGCGACCTCGGCCGCGGGGGCCGCGGTGTCGGCGGGAGCGTCGTCGGCCTTCTTGGCCGCACGCTTCTTCGGGGTGGTCGCGTCGGCGGTGGGCTCACCGTCGGCGTCCTTGACCGCAGCCTCGAACAGCGCGTGCTTGTCGGCCTTGGGCTCGGCGACCCGCATGGGTGCCGGCTCCGGGAGGCCCTTGAACTTCTGCCAGTCGCCGGTGACCTTGAAGATCGCCGTCACGGCCTCGGTGGGCTGGGCGCCCACGCCGAGCCAGTACGCGGCGCGCTCGGCGTCCACGCGCATGACCGACGGGTCGTTCTTCGGGTGGTACTCGCCGATCGTCTCGATCGAGCGGCCGTCACGCTTGGTGCGCGCGTCCGCGACGACGATGCGGTAGTGCGGTTCGCGCATCTTGCCGAGGCGCATCAGCTTGATCTTTGTTGCCACGAGTTCAGGTGCTCCAGACAGTGATGTGGTGGGCGTGCGGCAAGAAGGTGGGGTTCTCTTCACTGCGCGTCCGGGATGGACTGGACGGGACGCGGGTGAGAGGGCCCGCGAACCGATCCGGTACTCGGCTAGTCATTGTGCCAGATCCCCGGCGTCGTCTCGCACACGCTACTCGTCGTAGGGCTTGTGATACCCGAAGAACGACCGCTTCTTGATCAGCTCGGCGACCTCCGACGGGACCATCGGCTCCCACGTCGAGTCTCCCGCGGCGATCCTGCGGAGGACGTCGCGGCTCAGAATGGGCAGATAGTCCGGCTTGTAGTTGTCGAGGTCGACGAAGCTTCCCCGGCGGGCGAGGTAGTCGTAGAGCGGCTGGAGATCCTCCGACACCGAGAGGTGGTCCACGGTGATCACCGCCTCGTCGGAGACGCGGCGCATCGGGTACACGTAGAGCTTCAGGTCGTTCTTGAACAACCGGCCGAAGCTCTCCAGGATCCCGCCGGGCATCTGGTTGTGGTTGGTCTCGTCGAACAGGTCGATGAGGCTCGGCACGCCCATCACGATCCCGATCCGCTCGTCGGTGCGCTGCCCCAGGTAGGCCGCGAGCCGGTGGTACTCGAAGTAGTCCGAGATCAGGACCGTCATGCCGCAGGCCGCGAGCAACTCGGCCCGGGCCAGGAAGTCCCGGCGGTCGATGTTCGTCCCGCCGGCCATGAGGTTGCGCATGGTGAGTTCGGTCAGCGGCAGCACGGTCTTCCCGGCGACGGCGGGATCGGCCTGGAACTTCTCCAGCGCCGACTCCAGCATGTCGATGTTGACCACCGTCGGCGGCCGGAAGCTGCCGCGTTCGACCAGCACCGCCTTCTTGCGCAGCACCTCACTCGGCTGCAGCACCTCGCGGTCGGGCCCGAACATCGCCACGCCGCTCAGCCCGAGCTGGACCAGCTTGAGGGCCATCAGCCGGTTGTCCACCGCACGGAACTCGATCCCCCGCAGCTGGATCATGTCGATCTCGATGCGCCCCGTCGTCAGCCGGTCCAGCAGGCTCTCGATCAGCTGGTCCGGCTCGTGGTGCTCGAAGAACGCGCCGTGGAGCAGGTTCACCCCGACGATTCCGAGCGCCTCCTGCTGCAGCGCGGCCTCCACGTCCAGCATCCGGACGTGCAGGATGATCTGGCTCGGCTCGTCGCGCGGGTGGGCCTGGAACTTCACGCCCATCCAGCCGTGGCACTCGTTGCCGCCGCGGTAGCTGCGCGCGACCACCGTGTCGGCGAAGGCGAAGAAGGACGTGCCGTCGCCCCGGTCCTCGCTGAGCCGATCCAGGTTCAGCTCGAACTCGCGGTCCAGCATCGCCTGCAGGCGCCCCATCGAGACGTACCGGTCGGACTTGCCGTAGACCGCGTCGCTGACGGCCATGTCGTAGGCCGAGATCGACTTCGCGATCGTGCCGGCCGCTCCCCCGGCGCGGAAGAACCAGCGCGCCACCTCCTGACCGGCCCCGATCTCGGCGACCGTGCCGTACCACCGCGGATCGAGGTTGATCCTCAGAGCCTTCTGGAGGGTGTCGGCTGCGATCTCCATGAGCTGCCTCTCCTACCGAATCGAGCGCACTGGCAGGGGCAGACTAGCGGCCCGGCTCACGTCCGGGTACTCCGCCCGAGGGAGGAAATGCGGACGAAACACCACCGCCGCGGGCGCTACCCGCCGTCGGCCAGATCCCAGGCGTGCCGCACGACGGTCACGGGCACCCGCTCGCCGCGGCCCTGGGCGGCCAGGACCGCCGCCCGCGCACGCCGCCACCACCGCACCATCTGGACGGTGCCGAGAAGCTGGACGACGGCCAGCGAGAGCATCGCGGCCCGGTAGGCGTCGGGCGAGTCACCCAGCGCATCCAGCACGAGACCGACCCCGAGGGACGCCGCGATCGCCGCGGTGAATCCCCCGACGTTCACCACCCCGGTGGCGGTGCCGATGAGCGCCGGCCCGTTGTAGTCCCGTGCCAGGGCGAACGCGATCGCGGACGCCGGCGGACCCGCTGACATGACGAACACGAACGCGACGACGACGGCCCTGGGCAGGCTGCCGGCCGGCGCGGCGAGAACCACCGTCCAGCCGGTCAACGTGGCGAGGCAGACGCCGATCGCCATGGGCACCCGCACGGACGGGCGCCGGCTGGTGACCAGCCCGACGAACGGCGTCACCGAGAGGCCCGTCACCACCGAGACGAGCAAGGTGGCGCTGGCGGAGCCGCGGGAGAAACCGGCGCCCTGGACGAGGAACGGGTATCCCCAGAGCACTCCGAACGCGGTGGCCGAGGACATGCAGGCGAAGTGCAGCCAGAAGCCCAGGCGGGTCCCCGGCAGGCGCCACGACACGCCCACCCGCGCGGTGACCCGGGACAGCCGCGCCCGCATCTGGGCGGCCGTCAGGTCACCGCCGGCGGACACCTCGCCGGCGGGCAGGACCAGCCAGACGAGACCACCCGCCAGCAGCGACACCACGCCGACGGCGCCGAACGTCGAGGACCACCCGAGGGAGCTCAGGGCGGCGGACAGCGGGACCGTCGCGCCGATGTTGCCCACCCCACCGATCAGTCCGGTGACGGCGATGATCACCGGGTAGCGGCGCGGCGAGAAGTGTGACGCCGCGAAGCGCAGCACGCTCACGAACGTCAGCGCGTCACCGCATCCGAGCAGGCCGCGCGCCAGCAGCGCGGTCGGATACCCGGGCGCGACGGCGAAGACGAGCTGGGCGATGCCCATGAGCACGGCCGCCGAGACGAGCAGACGGCGCGGGCCGAACCGGTCGACCAGCACCCCGGTCGGGATCTGCATCGCGGCGTAGACGCCCAGTTGCAGCAGCACGAACGTGCTCAGCTGCCCGGCGGAGATCCCGAAGCGGTGCTCCGCGCGCAGGCCCGCCACCGCCAGGGACGAGCGATGGAAGACGGCGAGCAGGTAGATGGAGACGGCGACGGCCCAGCCCCGCACGGCGACCGCCCGGTTCGCGGGCAGGCGCAGGGAGAGCGGCTGCTCGGCGGCGAGGCTCATCTCGACCGCGCCAGAAGTCGCTCCGCTGCGTCGAGGTGGGTCGTGACCGCGGCCTCGGCCGCGCGGAGGCTGCCCTTCGTGATCGCGTCCAGGATGGCCTTGTGCTCGGCGAGGGTCGCGCGCATGCGGGAGATGTCACCGGCCGACGACGTGGGGTCGAGCAGGTTCACCACACCCATGCGCAACTGGCGATCGCGTAAGGACGAGTACAGCGACTCCAGGATCTGGTTGCCTGCCGCGTGCACGATCTCGGCGTGGAAGGCGCGGTCGGAGTCGACGTAGGCGGCGGCGTCGTGCCGGGTCATGGCCGCCCGCATCTCGGACAGGTGCGCGCCGAGCAGAACCAGCAACTGCGGGTTCGCGCCCGTCGAGATCACCTTGCGGACCGCGAAGGTCTCCACCAGGCGGCGCGTCTCCATGACGTCGGCCATCTCCGACGGGGTGACGGGGACGACCAGGGCGCCCCGCTTCGGCAGCAACTTGATCAGTCCCTCGACCTCGAGGCGCAGCAACCCCTCGCGGACCGGCGTCCGGGAGACGCCCACGGCTTCGGCGATCTGACCCTCGGACAGCAGCTCCTGGGAGGGGAACCGGCGCGAGGTGATGCCCTCCTTGACGAAGGCGTACACGCGGTCGGCGGCACTGGACTCGTGCCCTGTCAGCTCTGGGATCGCAACCGTATCCATGATGTATCTATGCTACCAAACCCTGCAACCTAAGTCGGCCTGGAGCGGCGGCGCGATTGATCTCGTTGCGCCCGCGGCTCCTGGGCGCACCCCGTGCAACGACATCAACTCGGATCGGGACAGGAACGGCGCCGCGAAGTGGATCTCGTTGCGCCTGCGGCTCCTGGGCGCACCCCGTGCAACGAGATCAACGCGCGATCGGGACAGGAACGGCGCCGCGAAGTGGATCTCGTTGCGCCCGCAGCTCCCCAGCGCACCCCGTGCAACGAGATCAACTCGTTCCAGCTGCGCGATCCACGTCAGCTCGGCGCGACCCGCTCCGGCTCAGTAGGAGCGGGCGACGTACGCGATCAGGTCGGGCTCGTCGTCGCGCTCCGGGACGCTGCCGTCCGCGCGCTGCAGGCACCGCACCGACACCGCGGACTTGGCCAGCTCGGTCTCACCCTCGACGCCCAGCTCGGTCCAGGACAGCTTCGCCCATCCCGCTGCCGACGCCTCCACCGCCTCGGCGACCGAGGACACCTCGGTGATCCGCGCGTCCCGGTCGGCCGTGGCACGCGCCAGCATCGACGCCTGCTCGGTGGCGAGCAGATCGGGCACCGTCTTGACGACGTCGGCGAGGGCGACCTGCTCCTTGCCGCCGGAGAGGCGGTTGGCCACGGTGACGTGCCCGGTCGCCAGGTCACGGGGACCGATCTCGATGCGGAGCGGAATGCCCTTGAGCTCCCAGTCCACCGCGCGGCGCCCGAAGGCGATGTCGGCGCGGTCGTCGACGTGGACGCGGACGCCGGCCGCGGCCAGCTCCGCACCGAGCTGACGGGCCGAGTCCACGACGTCACCCTTGATCGCCATGACGACGACCTGGATCGAGGCGAGGGCGGGCGGGACCCGCAGACCGCTGTCGTCACCGTGCACCATGATCAGGCCGCCGACCATGCGGGTCGACGTGCCCCACGACGTCGTCCACGCCAGCTCCTGCGACCCGGCCGCGGAGAGGTACTTGATGTCGAAGGCCTTGGCGAAGTTCTGCCCGAGCTCGTGCGAGGTGCCCATCTGCAGCGCCTTGCCGTCGAGCGTCATGGCCTCCAGGGCGGTGGTGTTGATCGCCCCGGCGAAGCGCTCCCGCACGGTCTTGCGCCCGACCATCAGCGGCACCGCCATCACGTTGGTGATCATGTCCTCGTACACCTGGCGTGTGATCAGCTCGGCGTAGTCGCGGGCGTCCTCGTAGGTGGCGTGGGCGGTGTGGCCCTCCTGCCAGAGGAATTCGGTCGTGCGCAGGAACAGGCGGGGCCGCAGCTCCCACCGGACCACGTTCGCCCACTGGTTGAGCAGGAGCGGCAGGTCGCGGTAGCTCTGCACCCACTTGGCCATGTACTCGCCGATGACGGTCTCCGACGTGGGCCGGACCACGATCGGCTCCTCGAGCTGCTTGCCGCCGGCATGGGTGACCACGGCGAGTTCAGGGCTGAACCCGTCCACGTGCTCGGCCTCGCGCTTGAGGTAGGACTCGGGGATGAACAGCGGGAAATAGGCGTTCTGCGCGCCGGCCCGCTTGATGCGCAGGTCCATCTCGGCCTGCATCCGCTCCCACAGTCCGTACCCGTACGGGCGGATGACCATGGTGCCGCGTACCGGGCCGTTGTCGGCCATCTCCGCCTTGGCGATGACGTCCTGATACCAACGGGGAAAGTCCTCCGACTGCGGAGTGAGTACGCGGGCCATGACGGTGATCCTACGGAGCGCCCCGGTGCTAGGAGACCACCCTGCCGCGCAGCACGGTGCGTACCGGGGACGCGAGCGTGCTCAGGTCCGTGCGCGGATCGGCGGAGTAGACGATGAAGTCCGCCGGCGCGCCCTCCTCCAGGCCCGGCAGCCCGAGCCAGGATCGGGCCTTCCAGGATGCCTGGGCGATGACGTCGGCCTGCGGGATCCCCGCACCGACCAGCGCCCGGATCTCCTCGCGCACCAGGCCGTGCGGCAGGCTGCCGCCGGCGTCGGTGCCGGTGTACACGGCGATCCCGGCCTCCCAGGCGGCTCGGATCCGGTCCCGTGACGTCGCGAACAGCGCGCGCATGTGGGCGGCGTAGACGGGGAACTTGGCGTCGGCCTCGCGCGCGATACCCGGGAAGTTGTCGATGTTGATCAACGTCGGGACCACCGCGATCCCCTTGCGCGACACCTCGTCGAGCAGGTCGTCGGTCAGGCCGGTGCCGTGCTCGATCGAGTCCAGGCCGGCGGAGATCAGGCCCGGGAGCGCGTCCTCGCCGAACACGTGCGCGGCGACCCGCACGCCGAGCTCGTGGGCGCGGGCGACCGCCGCCGCGAGGGCCCAGTCCGGAAAGGTGGGGGCGAGATCTCCGGTGTCCCGGTCGATCCAGTCCGCGGCGATCTTCACCCAGCCGTCGCCGGCAGCGGCCTGCGTCTCCACCTCGGCGACCAGCTGCTCGGGCTCGACCTCGACACCGAGATGGCGGATGTAGCGCCGTGGCCGGGCGATGTGGCGCCCCGCCCGGATCAGGCGGGGCAGGTCCTCCCTGGCCTGGATCCCCGAGTTGTCGACCGGGGAGCCCGCATCGCGCAGCAGGAGCGCGCCACCGTCGCGGTCGGCGACGGCCTGCACGGCCTGGCCGTCGAGATCGGGGACGTGCCCCTCCGGCTGCAGCCCGATGTGGCAGTGGGCGTCGACGAACCCCGGCAGGATCCATCCGCTGTCCGCGATCGTGTCCGCGTCGGGCACCGGCGTGAACGTCAGCCTGCCGTCGACGATCCACGCCTCGCGCTCGGTCTCGTCGGGAAGGAAGACGCCACGGACTCTCAGGGCGCGCGCGTCGCTGCGGTGACCGGTCATGCCGCGGACGTTACCGGCGCTTCTTGGCCAACCCGAACAGATCGCGGGTGATCTCACGTCCGATGACGGTGGCGGCCGAGCGCGTCATCGACCGGAACGCCGACGACCCGAGAACGGCCCCCAGCACCCCACCGGCTGCAGCGGCCCCGGCTCCCGCTCCGGCGTGATGCCCACCCGACGGTTGAGGAGCAGGCTCCGGTGCCGACTGCGCGGTCGCGGGCGGCGGCGCCAGCTTGGCGGCCAGCTTCTCGTACGCCGACTCCCGGTCGATCGCCTGGCCGTACTTGGCCTCCAGCGACGACGCCTGCACGGCGGTCGCCTGCTTCGCCGGGTCCAGCTGCCCCATCGACGCCCGCGGCGGCACCAGACGGGTCCACGCCACCGGGGTGGGCGCGCCCTTGTCGGACAGGACGGTCACCACGGCCTCGCCGGTACCCATCTGGGTCAGCAGCTGGGCCAGGTCGTAGTCGTCGGTCTTGGGGTAGGTCCGCACCGCCTGCTTCAACGCGGCGGCGTCGTCGGGGGTGAACGCGCGCAGGGCGTGCTGCACCCGGTTCCCGAGCTGACCCAGGACGTCGTTGGGCACGTCGCTCGGGTTCTGGGTCACGAAGAAGATGCCCACGCCCTTGGACCGGATGAGCCGCACTGTCTGGGTGACGGCGTCCAGGAACGCCTTGCTGGCACCGTCGAACAGCAGGTGGGCCTCGTCGAAGAAGAAGACGAGCTTGGGCTGGTCGATGTCGCCGACCTCGGGCAGTTCGTGGAACAGGTCGGCGAGCAGCCACATGAGGAACGTCGAGAACAGGGTGGGCTTGTCCTGGATCGACTGCAGCTCGACGCAGGAGATGATGCCGCGCCCGTCGGAGGACGTGCGGAGCAGATCGCTGGTGTCCCACTCCGGTTCGCCGAAGAAGACGTCGCCGCCGTTGTCCGACAGCGAGATCAGGTCACGCAGGATCACGCCCGCCGTGGCGCCGGACAGACCGCCCAGCGTCTTCAGATCGGCCTTGCCCTCGTCGCTGACCAGATAGGAGATGACCGCCCGCAGGTCCTTGAGATCGAGCAGCGGCAGCCCGGCATTGTCGGCGTAGTGGAAGACGAGGCCGAGCGAGGACTCCTGGGTGTCGTTGAGGCCGAGGACCTTCGCCAGGAGGGTGGGGCCGAACGACGTCATCGTCGCGCGCACCGGCACACCCGAGCCGAGGCCGCCCAGCGCCAGGAACTCCGTCGGGAAGGCCGTGGCCACCCAGTCGTCTCCGGTGTCGGTCGCGCGCTGGGTGGTGCGGTCGGAGACGGGGCCCGGCTCGGCGAGGCCGGAGAGGTCGCCCTTCATGTCCGCGAGCACGACGGGCACGCCACGGGCGGAGAGTTGCTCGGCCAGCAGCTGCAGCGTGCGGGTCTTGCCGGTTCCCGTGGCACCCGCGATGAGGCCGTGACGGTTCATCATCGACAGTGGGATGCGGACGTGGGCATCCGGATGGGCGACCCCGTCGAGCACGACTGCGCCCAGGTCCAGGGCGGTGCCGCTGAAGGCGTATCCAGCGGCAATACGGGCGGCGGTGGCCGCCGGGTCGCTGTCAGGCATCAGTTCCCCTTGCTCGTGGTCAACTGCCCTTGGTCTTGGGCAGGTTCAGCTTGCTCAGGTCGGGCATCTTCATGCCCGGCGGGAGCTGGGGCGGCATCCCGCCACCGAAGCCACCCGCACCACCGAAGCCGCCCGGAGGCAGCCCGCCGAAGCCCGCCGCGCTCTTGGCCTGGGTCGGGCCCCGACCGCTGCCGCGACCCTTCTTGCCCTTCTTGTTCCGGGTCTTGCTGACGCGCCGCTGGCCCCCCGGGCCACCCATCGCGCCGCCCATCTGCTGCATCATCTTGCGCGCCTCGAAGAAGCGGTCGACGAGATTGTTCACGTCGTTGACCCGGACACCGGACCCGTTCGCGATCCGCAGCCGGCGCGACCCGTTGATCATTTTGGGGTTCTCGCGCTCACCGGGGGTCATCGAGCGGATGATCGCCGCGGTGCGGTCGAGGTCCTTGTCGTCGATCTGGCTGATGGCGTCCTTCATCTGCCCCATGCCGGGCAGCATGCCGAGCAGGTTGCCGATCGGTCCCATGCGCCGGATCGCCTGCAACTGGTCCAGGAAGTCCTCGAGGGTGAAGTTGCCCCCGCCCATGAGCTTGCCGGCCATCTTCTCGGTCTCGGCCTCGTCGAACGTGCGCTGCGCCTGCTCGATCAGGGTCAGCATGTCGCCCATGCCGAGGATGCGCGAGGCCATCCGGTCCGGATGGAAGACGTCGAAATCCTCGAGCTTCTCGCCGTTGGAGGCGAACATGATCGGCTGCCCGGTGACCTCGCGCACCGAGAGCGCCGCACCACCGCGGGCGTCGCCGTCGAGCTTGGTCAGCACCACGCCGCTGAAACCGACGCCGTCGCGGAACGCCTCGGCGGTGTTGACCGCGTCCTGGCCGACCATCGCGTCGACGACGAACAGGATCTCCTGCGGCTGGACGGCGTCGCGGATCGCGATCGCCTGCGCCATCATGTCGGCGTCGATGCCGAGGCGTCCGGCCGTGTCGACGATGACCATGTCGTGCTGGGCCCGGCGCGCGAACTCGATGGAGTCCCGGGCCACGGCGACCGGATCGCCGACGCCGTTGCCGGGGGACGGCGCGTAGACCTCGACCTCGGCCCGCTGACCGACGACCTGCAGCTGCTGGACGGCGTTGGGACGCTGGAGGTCGCAGGCGACGAGCAGCGGAGCGTGGCCCTGCTCACGCAGCCAGCGCGCCAGCTTGCCGGCGAGCGTCGTCTTCCCGGCGCCCTGCAGACCGGCCAGCATGATCACCGTCGGTGGGTTCTTCGCGAACTGCAGCCGCCGGGTCTCCCCGCCGAGGATGGTGATCAGCTCGTCGTTGACGATCTTGATCACCTGCTGGGCCGGGTTCAGGGCGCGGGAGACCTCGGCGCTCTTGGCCCGGGTCTTGACCGCGGCGACGAAGTCGCGCACGACCGGCAGCGCCACGTCCGCCTCGAGGAGCGCGATGCGGATCTCACGGGCGGTCGCGTCGATGTCGGCGTCGGACAGGCGCCCCTTGCCGCGCAGGCCGGTGAAGACCGCGGAGAGGCGGTCGGAGAGCGTGTCGAACACGGTCAACCCTTCGTCGTGCGATTACTGGGTGCCCACGCTAGTCGTCGCCACGGCACTCCGCGTCCAGCCGCCGGGCGGCCCGGCACCCAGCCGCCGGGCGCACCGCCTCGCGGTCGATCGCCCGCCGCGCCGGCTGCCCGGTCAGATGAGGCCGATGCCACCGTCCACGTACAGCACCTGACCGGTGACGTAGCCCGACTCCTCGCCCGCGAAGAACGCCACCGTGTTGGCGATGTCGGCGGGCACGCCGCCGCGGCGCACCGGGACGGTGGAGGCGACCGACTCGCGCATGGTCTCGATGTCGATGCCGATGCGCTCGGCCGTCGCCTTCGTCATCGCCGTCTCGATGAAGCCGGGCGCGATCGCGTTGCAGGTGATGCCGAATGGGCCGAGCTCGATGGCCAGTGTCTTGGTGAAGCCCTGCAGGCCGGCCTTCGCGGTGGCGTAGTTGGCCTGGCCGCGGTTGCCGAGCGCCGAGGTGGACGACATCGAGATGATCCGGCCGTACTTGGCCGCGACCATGTGCTTCTGGGCCGCCTGGCTGGCCAGGAACGCCCCCCGCAGATGGACGTTCATGACGGTGGTCCAGTCGTCGTCGGTCATCTTGAACAGCAGGTTGTCGCGCAGCACACCGGCGTTGTTGACCAGGATGTGCAGACCCCCGAACTCGGCGACGACCGCGTCGACGGCCGCCGTGACCTGCGCGCGGTCGGTGACGTCGCACGCCACTCCGATCGCGGAGCCACCGGCCGCCGTGATCTGGGCGGCGCTCGCGGTCGCGGCGTCGGCGTTGACGTCCACGACGGCGACCTTGGCGCCGAGCTCGGCGAGGCGGGCCGCGGTGGCGGCACCGATCCCCTGGGCTCCTCCGGTTACCAAGGCGACTCTGTTCTCGACTCCGGCCATTACGGCGGCCATCCTCTCGGGTTGTGATCGACGAGTTGCGGCGGCGGGCGCCGTCGCTGGTGTTTATTGATTCCGTGTGCAGTTAAGGTACGCACCCGCGGGGACGGGGCCAAGGGTCACCCCGGATGGACCATGCGCGCCATCGACGCCAGCCACCGGTCGGGATCGGCCGCCTTGCGCGCCCAGAAGGTCGCGACCTCCGGATGCGGGAGGATCAGGAACGACTCGGCCCGCAGCCCGCTGACGACCGATTCGGCCACCGCATCGGCGGTGATGATCTCCCCCGACGCCGCGACCGCGGCCGCCCCGGCGTCGCCGGCCGCGAGGGGGTCCATCAGCAGCGGGGTGTCCACGCCGAGCGGGCACAGCGCGCTGACCTTGATGCCGGCGGGCGCGTAGGTCACGGCGAGCCATTCGGCGAAGGCGACCGCGCCGTGCTTGGTGACGGTGTAGGCGGCGTCCCCCGGCGCGGTCAGCAGGCCGGCCGCCGAGCAGGTGTTCAGCAGGTAACCGCCGCCCTGGGCGGTCATCACCGGGACCAGGGCCTGAGCGGCGTACACGTGCGCGAGCAGGTTGACCTCCCACGCGGTGCGCCACTGCTCGGGCGAGGCGGCCAGCCCGCCGCCGAGCGCGACGCCCGCGTTGGAGCAGAACAGATCGATCCGCCCGTGCTCGGCGACCACCTCGGCCACCAGTGCTGTGACCGCGTCGGGGTCGGTGACGTCCAGCCGCGCGGACGGGGCACCGATCCCGGCGGCGACCGCAGCCGCAGCCGGTCCATCGCGATCCGTGACGACGACCGCCGCCGCGCCCTCCGCGGCGAACCGTCGGGCCAGGGCGGCGCCGATACCGGAACCGGCACCGGTGATGACGACGACCTTGTCCGCTGGCTCCATCAGGCTCCCGGTGTGTGCGTGCCCGCCGGCCCCAGCCGGCGCAGCGTGTCGGACAGCGCCCGCGCCGAGGTGAGCTCGGGCGTGGGGAGCAGGGCGATGACGGGTGTGCCCACACCGGCGTCGGCGTAGGCCTGTACCTGGTCCCGGCAGCTCTCCGGGGATCCGTGCAGCACGAGCGAGTCGACGACGTCGTCGGGGATCGCCGCGAGGGCGCCGCGCCGGTCCCCCGACTCCCAGGCCCGCCACATGGGGCCGAGCGACGCCTCGCGCCCGAGCCACACGTGGAACGCGGCGTAGGCGGGCACCGTCAGGTACGCGGCGATCATCCGGCGCCCCACACCCCGCGCATACTCGGCGTCCTCGCTCGGGCACACGAAGATCCGGGCGACGACGTCCTTGTCCGGCGCGCCGACCGCCTCGAGGCACCGGCCGACGTCGGTCGCGGCGAGCCAGTTGAGGATGGTCCCGTCCGCCTCCCGCCCGGCCAGCGCGAGCATCTGGGGGCGCAGGCCAGCGAGCAGGATCCGCGGGGGCACCGCGGGCGGGCGTTCGAGCCGGAAACCGTCGATCGTCACCGTCTCCCACGTCCCGGAGACCTTCTCCCCCGCGAGCGCGGCCCGCACGATGCGCAGCACGTCCCGCGTGCGGCGGTAGGGAACGGCGAAGTCGAGGCCGTTCCAGTCGTGCACGATCGCCGGGCTGGACGACCCCAGGCCGAGGGTGAACCGCCCGGGTGCCACCTCGGCCAGCGCGGCGGCCGACATGGCGATCAGTGCCGGGCCGCGGGTGTAGGCAGGGACGATCGCCGTGCCGAGCCGCAGCTCGCCGGACCAGGTCCCCGCGAGCGCGAGCGGTGTGAAGGCGTCGGTCCCGCTGACCTCCGAGGACCAGACGTCGGTGTAGCCCCAACCCGGCAGCGCCCGCACCAGCTCCTCGTGATCGGGCAGCGGCACGCCGGTGAGCGGCAGCGTCAGGCCCCAGCTCTGTGGCGTGGTCATCGGCGCTTCGCGAGTTCGACCCGGGCGATCGAGCGCAGGTGCACCTCGTCCGGGCCGTCTGCCAGGCGCAGGCTCCGCACCCCGGCGAGCATCTCGGCGATCGGCGTGTCGCCGGAGACTCCCCGGGCACCGAAGCTCTGCAGCGCCCGGTCGAGTACCGCCGACGCGGCACGCGGCGCGGCGACCTTGATCGCCGCGATCTCCGTGCGGGCGCCTTTCGCGCCGACCGTGTCGATGAGCCACGCCGCCTTCTGCACCAGCAACCGCGCCTGGTCGATCTCCAGCCGCGACTCCGCGATCCACTCGCGGACGACGCCCTGATCGCTGAGCGGGCGGCCGAACGCGACCCGCTCACCGACCCGCGCGCACATCAGCTCGAGACCGCGTTCGGCCATCCCCAGCACCCGCATGCAGTGGTGGATCCTCCCTGGTCCGAGCCGCGCCTGGGCCATCGCGAACCCGCCGCCGGCCGGACCGAGCAGATTGCCCGCGGGCACACGTACCCGGTCGAAGTCGATCTCACCGTGGCCGCCGTGCGGGCCGTCGTCGTAGCCGAAGACGGTCGTCGAGCGCCGCACGGTCACACCAGGGGCATCCAGCGGGACGAGGATCATCGACTGGCGACTGTGCCGGTCGGCATCCGGCTCGCTGACGCCCATCACGATCGCCACAGTGCACTCGGGCCGCATCGCGCCCGTGGACCACCACTTGCGCCCGGTCACCAGGAAGTCCGTGCCGTCGCGGTCGATCCGGCAGGCGATGTTCGTGGCGTCGGAGGACGCGACGTCGGGCTCGGTCATCGAGAAGCAGGACCGAATCGAGCCGTCGAGGAGCGGCGCCAGCCACTGCTCGTGCTGCTCGGGGGTCCCGAACATCGCGAGCAGCTCCATGTTTCCCGTGTCCGGTGCCGAGCAGTTCATGGCCTCCGGCGCCAGCCACGGCGACCGCCCGGACAGCTCCGCGACCGGTGCGTAGTCGGACGTGCTCAGCCCGGCGCCGAACCGCTTGTCGGGCAGGAACAGGTTCCAGAGCCCCCGGGCACGCGCCTCGGTCTTGAGGTCCTCGACGACGCCGGGTGTGCGGAACGGCGTCCCGGCGGCCCGCAGCGCAGCGGCCTGCGTCTCGAAGTCGTGCTCGGCCGGGTAGACGCAGGAGTCCAGGAACTCCGTGACCCGTGCCTGGACCTCCTGGGACCGCGCGCTGTCGGCGAACTCCACTCATGACCTCCGTCGGACCGCGTCGAGGGCGCGGCGCAGCAGGATCGGAACCTGCCGACCGAACGTCTCGAACCCCGGACCGACCGTCAGTCCGAGTTCGTACCGTGCCGCGATGCCCTGCGAGATCACCGCGAGTTTGTAGAAGCCGAACCCGAGATACCAGTCGATGTCGCCCAGGTCCCGGCCGCTGGCCGCCGCGTAGCGGGCGATGAGCTCGTCGGCGCCGAGGAACCCGGCCGCGCGCGACATCTGCGGCATGACGCCGGAGTCGTGCTCGGCCAGCGAGTGGTAGACGGCCAGGAGCCCGACGTCGCAGAGCGGATCGCCGAGCGCGGCCATCTCCCAGTCGACGATCGCCCGGATGACCCCGGCATCAGGTGAGAGCAGCACGTTGGTGAGGCGGTAGTCGCCGTGCACGATCGCGGCCGGTCCGGACGCGGGGAGCGAGCCGCGCAGCAGCTCGATCACCTCGTCCTCGACCGGACTCGGTTCGGGTACCGAGGCCAGGAACTGCTTGTGCCAGCGCTCGAGTTGGCGTGCCAGGAAGCCTTCGGGGCGGCCGAAATCGGCCAGCCCCACCGCCACCGGGTCGACCCGGTGCAGCGCGACGAGCGCGTCGACGAGGACCTCGCCCGCGCGGCGGGCCTGGTCCGCGCTCAGCTGCGCCACCCTCGCCGGCGAATCGAGCACGATCCCGTCCACGAACGACATCAGGTAGAACGGGGCGCCCAGGACCTCCACGTCCTCGCACAACCCCACCGGGGACGGGACGGGCACGTCCGTGGGAGCCAGCGCGGCGATCACCCGGTACTCGCGCGCCATGTCGTGCGCGGTGGGCAGCACGTGCCCGAGCGGAGGGCGGCGCAGCGCCCACGTGGAGGAGCCGTCGCCGACGCGATAGGTGAGGTTGGAGCGCCCGCCCGCGACGACGTCGGCCGTCAGCTCGCCCCGCCGCAGACCCGGGAAGGACCGATCCAGCCAGGCCGTCAGTGCCGACAGCGAGAGGCCGGGGGGATCGGTCATAGCTGGTGAGACTACCCAGGCGGCACCGATCCGTGGCGGTGTGTCAGATGTGATCTCGCTCCGCCGCGGCGAGGATCGCGAGCGTCGCCGCGGGGCGCTCGGACTCCGGCACGGGGCCGCCCCCGGCTCCGGTCACGTAGAACGCGTCCACGACGGAGGACCCGAGCGTGGACACGCGCGCCGAGCGGATGTCCAGGGAGCACTGCTCCAGTGCCGCGGTGACCCGGTGGAGCAGCCCGAAGGAGTCCGCCGCCCGCAGCTCGACGACCGAGGCGTCCGTGGCCTCCTCGTCGAACCACAGGACCCGGGCCGGGGCGATCTCGCCGGCCTGCTCCCGGACGTAAGCGCGCTCCTTGGCGGCGAGACGCTCCTCCAGCGGCAGCGAGCCGTCCAGTGCCTTGAGCAGATCGGCCTGCAGCACGGACAGCTCCGGCAGCGCCCCGAACCGGGCGGTCACGGTGAACGCGTTGACGGCCATGCCCTCGTGGGTGGCGATCGAGGCCGAGCGCACGTCCAGCGAGTGCAGCGCGAACACCCCCGACGCCTTGGACAGCACGCCTCTGGTGTCCCTTGCGGCGACCAGGACCCGCTCGTCGTCCCAGGCCATCGCCACGACGCCCCGCTCAGCCATCGCCCGGCGCGGCTGGTCGAGGACCTCCGACACCGGCAACGGTTCGCCGGCCAGGGTCGCGTGGGTGCGGGCGACGAGCTCGGTGACGAGTTCGGCCTTCCAGTCGCTCCACGCCGCCGGACCCGTCGCGGCGGCGTCGGCGATCGCCAGGGCGTGCAGCTGGTCGAGCAGGTCGTGGGATCCGTCGATGGCATCGGTGACGATGGCGAGGGTCATCGGATCCTCGGGATCGCGCCGGGTCGCCGTGTGCGGAAGCAGCAGGTGGTGCCGCACCAGGGACGTGATGCGGGCGACGTCGTCCGCGGCGAAGCCCATCCGGGTCGCGATGGTGTGCGCGATCTCTGCGCCGACGATGGAGTGGTCGCCCACGTAGCCCTTGCCGATGTCGTGCAGGAGCGCGCCGACGAGCAGGAGGTCCGGACGGGAGACGCCGCGGGTCAGCGCGGCGGACTGGGCCGCGGTCTCCCACAGATGGCGGTCCACGGTGAAGCGGTGCACTGGGTTGCGCTGCGACTTGAACCGCACCGACTCCCACTCGGGGATCAGGCGCGTCATCAGCCCGGCCTGGTCGAGCGCCTCGAGGACGGGGATGGCACGGAAGCCGGTGTCGAGCAGGGCGACCAGTTCGTCGCGGGCCTCCGCCGGCCACGGGATCGGCAGGGGCGCGGACTCGGTCACGAAGCGATCGAGGGTGAACGGCGAGAGGGGAAGCGCGTGCTCGGCGGCGGCCCGGGCGGCGCGCAGCGTCAGGACCGGGTCGGCCCACGGATCGGCGTGCAGCGCCAGCACGACCTCGCCGCCCTGGCTGACGACGTCGCGGGCGAGCGGCTGCCGGTCCTGGTTGAGCGGCCCGCGGAACAGCCGCCGGCGCGGCGGGCGCACGAGCACGCGCCGCCAGGCCTCGTCACTGGCGTGCGCCAAGGCCCGGCCGGCCTCGTTCACCTTGCGCAGCAACTCGTCGTCACCGCTGAGCCCCAGCGCCTTGGCGATGACCGCCTGCTCCTGGGCGCGCAGGACATCGGTCGCGCGGCCCGACGGCACGGTGCAGTTCGGCCCGGGCGTCGAGCAGCGTGACGCTGCCGTCCACCGCGACCCGCGGCAGGTCGATGAGTTGACCGGCTGCCAGCGCCCGCAGCGCGTGCCAGTCGCGCAGTCCGCCGCGGGAGTCCTTCAGGTCGGGTTCGAGCAGGAAGGCGGCCTCGCCGTGGGCGGCCCAGCGGGCTCGGGCGGTCGAGGCCAGTTCGACGATGCGCTGGGAGGCCGTCGAGCGCCACAGCGCCAGCACCCGTTCGCGCAGGTCCCCCGAGACCGAGGCGTCGCCCGCGACATGCCGCATGTCCAGCAGCCCGAGCATCACCTTGAGGTCGATCCGGGCGACCGTGATCGCCTCGTCGACGGTGCGGACCGAGTGGTCGAGGGTGAATCCGCTGTCCCAGATCGGGTACCAGATCCCGTCGGCGATCTGCTTGACGTCCTTGCCCGAGCGCCGGTGGACCAGCACGAGGTCGAGATCGGAATAGGGCGCCTGCTCCCGGCGTCCCAGCCCGCCCACCGCGACCAGCGCGATGCCCGGCTCGTCCGGGACCAGCCCGGCGAGCCACCGGTCGTAGGCGGCGGTGAGTTCGAGGCCGAGACGCGCACCGCCGAGGTCCGGGCGGGAAAGGATCTCCGCCCGGACCTCGGTCAGCGATGTGCTCGTTATGGCCGGCTCCGCATGGACGTCACTATCGCAGAGCGCGGCGCGACTCAGACGGCGTCGACGTCACGCTCACCGGTGCGCACCCGCACCAGCGTCTCGACCGCGGTCACCCAGACCTTGCCGTCACCGATCTTTCCGGTACGGGCCGCCTCGACGACGGCGTCGACGACCTTGGCCGCGTCCTCGTCGCCGACCAGGATCTCGACCTTGACCTTCGGGACCAGGTCGACGGTGTACTCCGCACCGCGGTAGACCTCGGTGTGGCCCTTCTGGCGGCCGAAGCCCTGGACCTCGCTCGCGGTCAGGCCGTGCACACCCAGGGTCTCGAGCGCCGCCTTGACGTCGTCGAGCTTGAAGGGCTTGATGATGGCGGTAACCATCTTCATGTCGGTCACGCTTCCTTTCCGGCGAGTTCGGTGTCGTTGCTGCTCAGACTGCCACCGAGCATGTTCGAGAAGCTGTACGCGGTCTCAGCGTGCTCGACCTCGTCCAGACCCGTGTACTCGGTCTCCTCAGACACCCGCAGGATCCCGAGCTTCTTCAGGACGGTACCGATGATGAACGTCACCGTGAACGAGTAGGCCAGGACGGCCGCCGCGGCGATGAACTGGACCCACAGCAGCGTCAGGCCGCCGCCGTAGAACAGGCCACGTTTTGCCTCGACGAAGCCGGCCAGCGCACCGTGGTCGAAGCCGAACAGGCCGATGCAGAGCGTGCCGGTGATACCACCGACGAGGTGGACACCGACGACATCGAGCGCGTCGTCGAAGCCGAACTTGAACTTCAGGCTGATGGCGCACGCGCAGACCATGCCGGCGATGAGGCCGATCGCGATGCCACCCATGGGTGAGACGTAGGCACACGCCGGGGTGATGGCGACCAGACCGGCGACGGCACCGGATGCGGCACCGACCGTGGTCGGCTTGCCGTCGCGGATCTTCTCCACGATGAGCCAGCCGAGCGTGGCCGCACAGGTCGCGACCGTGGTCGTGGTGAACGCCAGACCGGCCGTGCCGTCGGCGGCACCTTCGGAACCCGCGTTGAACCCGTACCAGCCGAACCACAGCAGCGAGGCGCCCAGGAGCACGAACGGCACGTTGTGCGGCCGCATCGGATCCTTGCGCCAGCCCTGCCGCTTGCCCAGGACGAACACGAGCGCGAGCGCCGCGGCACCGGCATTGATGTGGACCGCGGTACCACCCGCGAAGTCCTCGGCACGCAGCTTGTTGAGGATCCAGCCGGTACCGAACACCCAGTTGGCGACGGGGAAGTAGACGACGGTGACCCAGATGGCCACGAAGATGCACCAGCCGCCGAACTTCACCCGGTCGGCGATGGCGCCGGAGATCAGTGCCGGGGTGATGATGGCGAACATCAGCTGGAACATCGCGAACACGAGCACCGGCACGCCGACCGCATTCAAGGACGTGATCACGGCGGTCGGGTTCCCGAGGCCGATCCAGTCCTTGGTGAAACCGATGATTCCTCCGGCGCGCGTGACTCCGAAGGCGAGTGAGAATCCGTAGAACGTCCAGAGCACGCCGACAATGGCGAGACAGATGAAGTTCATCATCAGCATGTTGAGGACGTTCTTCGAGCGGACCAGGCCGCCGTAGAAGAACGCCAGACCCGGCGTCATCAGCATCACGAGTGCTGCCGATGCCAAGATCCATGCGGTGTTGCCGCTGTCCAGCGTTACTGGATCGGCTAGCAGAGCCATTTGTTGCACTGCGCTTCCCTTCGTCAGCAAACGTTTGCCTACATCGCCCTGCCCCCAAGGCGTGTGCAAAGACTGTCCTGTTGCTGTTTCCGGAAGCCGCCACCTAACGTTTCGTGAAGATGAACGCTCACCCTCGGAAGTGGCTCAAATAGGGCACAAACGCGTGCCCTGAACGTTTCTGTCCAGCTCGGTCAGGCGTGCGCCAGTGTTGCGCGTGCCGCAACAAAGGCGCGCACACAGGCCTCGACGTCGGCAGCGGAATGTGCCGCCGAGAGCTGGACGCGGATGCGTGCGCGTCCCTGCGGGACGACGGGGTAGGAGAACGCGACCACGTAGACCCCCTGCGCGAGCATGGCCTCCGCCAGCCGCGCCGCCGTCGGCGCGTCACCGATCATCACCGGCACGATCGGGTGCTCTCCGGGGAGGATGTCGAAGCCCTCCTCCACCATGCGCGCACGGAAGGCGGCGGTGTTGGCGCGCAGGGCGTCGCGCTGCTCCGCTCCCCCGGCCACGAGCTCCAGCGCGGCCAGGGATCCCGCGACGACAGCAGGGGCAACCGCATTGGAGAACAGGTAGGGACGGGAGCGCTGGCGCAGCAGTTCGACGATCTCCGCCCGCCCGCTCAGGTACCCGCCGGACGCGCCGCCGAGCGCCTTGCCCAGGGTGCCGGACACGATGTCGACCCGATCGGTGACACCGAACAGCTCGGGCGTCCCCGCGCCGGTGGGGCCGGTGAAGCCGACCGCATGGGAATCGTCGACCATGACGAGCGCCCCGTACCGGTCGGCCAGCGCGCAGATGTCGTCCAGCGGGGCGAGGTAGCCGTCCATCGAGAACACGCCGTCGGTCACGATCAGCCGGCGGCGCGCGCCGGCCGCCTGGATCAGCTGAGTCTCCAGGTCGGTCATGTCACGGTTGCGGTAGCGGTAGCGGGTGGCCTTGCACAGCCGGATGCCGTCGATGATCGACGCGTGGTTGAGCTCGTCGGAGATCACCGCGTCCCGCTCGTCGAGGAGGACCTCGAAGACGCCACCGTTGGCGTCGAAGCACGAGGAGTACAGGATCGTCGCCTCGGTGCCGAGGAAGTCGGCGAGGCGGCGTTCGAGCTCGGTGTGCTGCGTCTGCGTCCCGCAGATGAAGCGCACGCTGGCCATGCCGAATCCCCAGTCCGACAGCGCCTGCCGGGCGGCCGCGACGACGGCGGGATGGTCGGCCAGCCCGAGGTAGTTGTTGGCGCAGAAGTTCAGCACGCGCGAACCGTCGGACAGCACGGTCGCGGACTGCGGCGAGGCGAGCTCACGCTCGTGCTTGTAGAGCCCGGCAACGCGGATCTCGTCCAGGGTCGCGGTCAGTTCGGCACGCACACTTCCGTACATCGCTCAGTCCTCCCAGTTCATGACGACCTTGCCGCTGCGCCCGTCACGGGCGATCGCGAAGGCCCGCTCCCAGTCCGCGGCCGGCACCCGGTCGGTGATGACCGCGCTGATGTCCAGTCCGGACTGCAGCATCGCACTCATCGCGTACCAGGTCTCGAACATCTCGCGGCCGTAGATCCCCTTGATCGTGATCATGTGCGTGACGAGCCGGCCCCAGTCGATGCTGATCGGCGCGCTCGGCAGCCCCAGCATGGCGATGCGCCCGCCGTGGTTGAGGTTGTCGATCATGTCGGGCAGCGCGCCGGCATGCCCGCTCATCTCCAGCCCCACGTCGAAGCCCTCCCGCATGCCCAGCCGGCGCTGGGCGTCGGCGATCGACTCGCGGGAGACGTCGACCGCCAGGTCCACGCCCATGCGGGCGGCCAGGGCCAGACGGGGCGCGCTCACGTCGGTGATGACGACGTAGCGCGCGCCGACGTGGCGGCAGACTGCGGCCGCCATCAACCCGATCGGTCCCGCGCCGGTGATCAGCACGTCCTCCCCGACGAGCGGGAAGCTCAGCGCGGTGTGGACGGCGTTGCCGAACGGGTCGAAGATCGCCGCGAGATCGGGGTCCATGGGCGCGGGGTGCACCCACACGTTGGTCTCGGGCAGCACGATGAACTCGGCGAACGCGCCGTCGCGGTTGACGCCGATCCCCTGTGTGCGGATGCAGAGGTGGCGGCGCCCGGCCCGGCAGTTGCGGCAGGTGCCGCAGAAGATGTGGCCCTCCCCGGACACCTGGTCACCGATCCGCACGTCGCGGACCTCGGCGCCGACGTCGACGACGACACCGCTGAACTCGTGCCCGACGATCAGCGGGGCGTTGACCGCGCCCGCCGCCCAGGTGTCCCACGAGGCGATGTGGAGGTCCGTGCCGCAGATGCCCGTGCGCTGGACGCGGATCTTCACCTCGTGCGGGCCCGCCTCCGGCTCCGGGCGTTCCACGAGCTCCAGGCCCGGCGCGGCCTCGGGCTTGTAGAGCGCCCTCATTCGCCGAGGAGTGCGTCGACGAACTGCTCCGGGTCGAACGGGGCGAGGTCGTCGGGCCCCTCACCCAGACCGATCAGCTTCACGGGGACGCCGAGGGCGTTCTGCACGCTGATGACGATGCCGCCCTTGGCCGTCCCGTCGAGCTTGGTGAGGACGATGCCGGTCACGTCGACGACCTCGGTGAACACCCGGGCCTGCGTCAGCCCGTTCTGCCCGGTGGTCGCGTCGAGCACGAGCAGCGTCTCGTCGACCGGACCGAGCTTCTCCACGACGCGCTTGACCTTGCCGAGTTCGTCCATGAGGCCGACCTTGGTGTGCAGCCGCCCGGCCGTGTCGATGAGCACCACGTCCACCTGCCGCTCCGCGCCGGCCTTGACCGCCTCGAAGGCCACGCTGGCCGGGTCGCCGCCCTCGGGGCCGCGCACCGTGTCGGCGCCGACGCGTGCGCCCCACGTCGCGAGCTGGTCGGCAGCGGCGGCGCGGAAGGTGTCGGCGGCGCCCAGCAGGACGGTCCGTCCGTCGGCGACGAGGACGCGCGCGAGCTTGCCGCACGTGGTGGTCTTACCGGTCCCGTTGACGCCCACGACCATGACCACCGCGGGTGCGCCGGTCGTGGAGGTCGTGTGCAGGGAGCGGTCCAGGTCCGGTTGCAGTCGCGGCGACGAGCTCGTCGGCGAGCAGTGCCCGCAGCTCGCCCTGACTGCGGGTCCCCAGGACGCGGGTCCGCGCCTGCAAGCGGCTGACGATCTCGCCCGTGGCGGCCACGCCGACATCGGCGATCAGCAGGGAGTCGGAGACCTCGTCCCACGCGTCGTCGTCGAGCTTGTCGCGGGAGAGCACCGACAGCAGGCCGCGCCCGAGCGTCGTCTGGGAGCGGGACAACCGCTCCCGCAGGCGCACCAGGCGCCCGGCCGTGGGTTCGGGGCGGTCCAGTTCGGGGACGGCGACGACGGGTGCTGCCGGAGCCGCGGAGACGTCCTCGGCAGGCAGCTCGACGGTCCTCGCGATGCTGCGGGTCGGCGAGTCGCGCGGAACCTCGGCGTCGTCGCCCACACCGGGCAGCGGGGGCTGCGCGGACGGCGGGAGCGGAGCGGACGTCCCGCGGGCACGGGTGAGCAGGAGGCCACCGAGGGCGGCCGCAGCCAGGACGACGATGACGATTGCGATGATCAGATATGCCACGCCGGCCATTGTCTCAGGTGGGCACCGCGCCCCCTGCTACCTCGGCGCGCCGGCCACCGCGCCAGGGTCTAGGACGCCTCGACGTTGTCGCGCAGCCGCTGGCTGATCACCTGGGTGATGCCGTCGCCCCGCATCGTGACCCCGTAGAGCGCGTCGGCGATCTCCATCGTCCGCTTCTGGTGCGTGATGATGATGATCTGGCTGCTGGCGCGGAGTTCGCCGATCAGCGCCGATCAGCCGGCCGAGGTTGACGTCGTCCAGCGCCGCCTCCACCTCGTCCATGATGTAGAACGGCGACGGCCGGGCCCGGAAGATCGCCACCAGCAGCGCCACCGCGGTCAGCGAGCGTTCGCCACCGGACAGCAGCGACAGCCGCTTGACCTTCTTCCCGGGCGGGCGGGCCTCGACGTCGATGCCGGTCAGCAGCATGTCGTCGGGGTTGGTGAGCACCAGCCGCCCCTCGCCGCCGGGGAACAGCGTGGCGAAGACGGTCTCGAACTCCCGCGCCACGTCCTGGTAGGCGGCGGTGAAGACCTCCAGGATGCGGTCGTCGACCTCCTTGACCACGGTCAGCAGGTCGCGGCGGGTGTCCTTGAGGTCCTCCAGCTGGGTGGAGAGGAACTGGTGACGTTCCTCCAGCGCTGCGAACTCCTCCAGCGCGAGGGGGTTGACCTTGCCCAGCAGGGCGAGATCGCGCTCGGCGCGGGCGCGCGCGCTTCTCCTGCGAGGGGCGGTGGAACGGGCCGGGCTGGGGGGCGACGACCTGCTCGCCGCGCTCCCGGGCCTGTTCGAACTCGGCCGTCTCCAGTGACGACGGCGGGACCGGCTGGTCCGGGCCGTACTCGGCGATGAGCGCCTCGGGCTCCACCCCGAACTCGTCCACGGCACGCTGTTCGAGCTGCTCGATCCGCAGGCGCTGCTCGGCGCGGAGCACCTCGTCGCGGTGCACCGTGTCGGTCAGCTGGCCGACGCGCGCAGCCAGCTCGCGGGTGCGGGCGCGGACGGCGGCGAGCTCGGTGTCCAGGGCGGTGCGCGCGGTCTGCACCCGCTCGCGCTCGCGACCGGCCTGGGCGAGGGAGGCGGCGATCAGGACCAGGGTGCGCTCGGCGGCGTCGTGGACGGCCGCGGCGACACCGGCACCTCGCGCCCGCGACCGGCGCAGCCGCTCCTGGCGCACCCGGGCAGCCCGCTCGGCGGCGGCGGCGCGGGTCAGCGAGTCGGCCCGTCCCGCCAGGGCGCGGACGCGTTCCTCCGCGGTGCGTACCGCCAGCCGGGCGTCGAGTTCGGCCTGGCGGGCGGTGGCCACCTCGGCGCGCATCGTGTCCCGGACCTCGGTGGACGGCTCCTCCTCGACGTCGGAGGACTCGGCGAGCTCGAGGCGTGACTCCAGATCGGTGAGGCCGGCCAGGTCGCGGTCACGGGCCAGTTCGGCCTCGTGGCGCGCACGTTCCAGACGTTCGGCCTCGGCGTGCGCCGACCGTGCCGCCTGCCCCAGCTCCGCGAGCTGCTCGGCGACCGCGGACAGCTGGGCATCGGATTCGTTGAGCGCGGCGAGGGTGCGCTCGACCTCGAGGGTCGCCGTTACCTCGAGCTCGCGGGCCTCGACGAGCTGGACCTGCACGCGGGCCAGGCGCGCGTCGGCATCGTCGGCCTTGCCCTGCGCCTCGTCGACCGCGGCCTGGATCTCCAGGGCACTGGGCGCCGACGCCGAGCCGCCGATGGCGAACCCCCACCCGAGCACGTCGCCGTCCGGGGTCACCGCGCGCACGTCCGGCTCACTGGTCACGAGCGCCTGGGCGGCGGCGAGGTCGGCGACCACGGCGACCCGCGCGAGGGCGTCCGCGACAGCGGGCGCGAGCGCGCGGGGCGCGTGGACGACGTCGACAGCCCACCGGGCGCCTGCGGGCAGTTCGGGCCAGCCGCTGCGATCGCCGGACGCCGACCGGCCACCGACGAGCATCCCGGCGCGCCCGGCATCGTCCTGCTTGAGCAGAGTCATCGCCGCCGCCGCGTCCTGCGGCGATCCCACGGCCACCGCGTCGGCCAGCGCCCCGAGGGCAGCGGCCAGTGCCGCTTCGTGCCCGGCGTCGACGGTGAGCAGCGCCGCCACGGAGCCGAGCACCCCAGGCAGGCGCGAGCCGGCAGCCAGCAGCGCTCCGGCGCCGTCCTTGCGCGTCAGGCCCAGCGCCAGTGCCTCGCGGCGCGCTGACCACGTGGACCGTTCCCGGTCGGCGTCGCGCATCTCGTCGGTGAGGTCCCTCGTGCGCGCCGCGCACCGCTCCAGCGTGCCGACGGCACTCTCGTGGCGTTCGTCGAGGCTCAGCTCCCCCTCGTCGAGCGCGCCGACCTCGGACTGGACCCGATCCAGCTCGGCCTCGGCCAGCGCGCCCCGCTCGCGTGCCTGCGCGGCGGCACCGGACAGCCGGGCGATCTCCTCGGCACCCGCGGCGGCGCGCGTGCGCAGAGAGTTGACCTGTCCGGTCAGCCGGGCCAGCCCCTCACGCCGGTCCGCGACGGCCCGGGCCGCGGCGACGAGTGCCCGCTCGGCGTCGGCCAGCGACTGCTCGTGGCCCTGGCGCTCGGCGACCGCAGCGGTCAACGCCGCCGTGGCCTCGTCGAGCCGGGCCTGCAGGTCGGCCTCCTCGGCCCGGATCCGCGCGGCCTCGGCGTCGAGCGCGTCCGGGTCGCGGCCGGGGCGGTCGTCCTCGATCGGGTCGGTGAGGTGCCGCGCCCGCTCGGCGGCCAGCCGGGAGGTCCCGCGGAAGCGCTCCTCGATCGCGGTGAGCTGGTACCAGGTCTCCTGCGCGCGCGTCACGGCCGGAGCGGCGTCCTGGACGGCCTCGTCGAGCTCGGCCTCGCGGGAGCGGGCCGCGACCAGCAGCGCCTCGAGCTCCGCCCGTTCGGCCCGCAGCGCCTCCTCGTCGGCGACCTCGGCGGCCAGCTGGGTGCGCAGCATGAGCAGGTCGTCGGCCAGCAGCCGCAGGCGGGAATCGCGCAGTTCGGCCTGGACGCCGGCGGCGCGGCGGGCGACCTCGGCCTGGCGCCCGAGCGGTTTGAGCTGGCGGCGCAGCTCACCGGTCAGGTCGGTGAGCCGGGTGAGGTTGGCCTGCATGGCGTCGAGCTTGCGGAGGGCCTTCTCCTTGCGCTTGCGGTGCTTGAGGACGCCGGCCGCCTCCTCGATGAAGCCGCGGCGGTCCTCGGGGCGGGCCTGGAGCACCGAGTCGAGCTGGCCCTGGCCGACGATGACGTGCATCTCCCGGCCGATGCCGGAGTCGCTGAGCAGTTCCTGGATGTCGAGCAGGCGGGACGTGCTGCCGTTGATCTCGTACTCGCTGGCACCGTCGCGGAACATGCGCCGGGTGATGGACACCTCGGCGTAGTCGATCGGCAGCGCGTGGTCGTTGTTGTCGATCGTCAGGGTCACCTCGGCACGCCCGAGCGGCGGCCGCCCCGCCGTGCCGGCGAAGATGACGTCCTCCATCTTGCCGCCGCGCAGTGCCTTGGCACCCTGCTCGCCGAGCACCCAGGTGATCGCGTCGACGACGTTGCTCTTGCCGGACCCGTTGGGGCCTACGACGGCGGTGATTCCCGGCTCGAAGCGGAGGGTCGTCGCGGAGGCGAACGACTTGAAGCCCTTGAGGGTCAGCGACTTGAGATGCACAGTTCTCCGGCGGTGGACGGGACGGTGGAGCGCACGCGTCGCGGCTGGGACGACGAACGGTGGCTACGAATCTAACCCGTGGATACACCGGGACGGCGACGCCTCACCGTCACGGCGACAGGGTCGGCCGGGACGGGCGGGCGGGGCGGATCAGGTGAGCGCGCTCTCCCGGTCGGAGATGCGGTCCAGTTCGATGTCGACGGCGCGCCGGGCGGCCGCCTCGGCCTTGAGCTCGCTGATCTCGGCCTGGAGCTCGCGCACGCGGGCGCGGAGCCGGGCCAGTTCGAGTTCCTGCAGGTGCGCGGAGGGGGTGCCTACGTATCCAAGCAATGCCCTGGCCATGTGTCGGCCTCTCACGGTGAAGGGGGTCGGAAATGTCCCGATGCGATTGTTACGCAGCTGTGACGAATTCATGATCCCACCATCAACGGTGCGCGGTCAAACTCCTCAGCGAGCCCCTCGGAAGCGGTCGCCGGGACGCTCAGCGCTCCAGGAATCCGGGGGGTACACCCTGCGCCTGGCTCCACCGCTCGACGACCGCCGTGACCCGTCCCGGCGTGCGCCCGCCCCGCAGCGCGTCGAGCAGCGCCTGCAGGTCCTCGTGGCTGCCCTCGGCGACGACCTCGACCCGGCGGTCGTCGGTGTTGCGGGCCCAGCCGTCCACGCCGAGGCGCAGCGCGCAGGCCCGGATCCACCACCGCATGCCGACTCCCTGCACGTGCCCGTGCACCCAGGCGGTGACGCGCTCGGTCACCGCGGCGACCCCGTCGCCGAGCGCGGCCGGGGCTGGCAGCGCGGGCAGGTATGGCTGGACCTGTTCATGAACGCCTCCCGTCGGATCGGCGTCCCGCAGCGCGGGCAGGGGCGCCCCGTCTGCCCGTAGACGGCCAGTGACCGGTCGAAGTACCCGGATCGGCCGTTGACGTTGACGTACAGCGCGTCGAAGGACGTCCCTCCCTGGGCCAGGGCCTCCCCGAGCACGGCGCGCACCTGGGCCAGCAGCTCGCGGAGGGCGGAGGGCCGCAGCGCCGAGGTCACGCGCTCTCCATGGATACGGGCCCGCCAGAGCGCCTCGTCGGCGTAGATGTTGCCCACGCCGGAGATCAGGGTCTGGTCCAGCAGCGCCCGTTTGATCGCCACGTTCCGCGTCCGGACCCGGGCCACCCAGCGCGCGTCGTCGAAGAGCGGGTCGACGGGGTCCCGCGCGATGTGGGCGACCAGCGCCGGCACGGCATCACCGCCGTCATCGGGCGTCGGGACGAGGTCGTCGAGGACGAGCCCGCCGAAGGTCCGCTGGTCGACGAAGCGCAGCTCGGTCCCCCCGTCGGCGAAGCGGAACCGCACGCGCAGATGCTTCTCCTCGGGCTTCTCGGCCGGGGTGACGAGCAACTGCCCGCTCATGCCGAGGTGGCCGATGACGCAGAGATCGGTTCGGGCGGAGCCCGGGTCCCGCAGGGGCAGCCACAGGTACTTGCCGCGGCGCCGCGCCGAGTCCAGGACGGTCCCGATCAGCCGGGCGGAGAAGTCGGTCGCGCCGGCGACGTGACGCCGCACGGCGCGGGGGTGCAGGACGTCGACCCGCGCTACCTCGCGCCCGGCGACCCAGCGCTGGAGTCCGTCGCGGACGGTCTCGACCTCGGGCAGTTCGGGCACGCATCCGACCGTAGTCGAGGGCGCTCCGGCCGGGCGGAGCCGGTCGGCTCAGGCGAGGGTGGGTGGCGTGCGGTCCGGCAGCGAACCCGACTGGTCGAGGGTCAGCAGGTCGGCGGCGCTGGCCCGCTCGCGCAGGAGGGTCCAGGCGGCGGCCGCGGCGGCCTGCTCGGCCTCCTTCTTGTTGCGGCCGACGCACGCGTCGAAGTGCTCGCCCGAGACGACGGCCCGTGCGGTGAAGGTGCGCTCGTGGTCGGGGCCTTCGGACTCGATCTGGTAGTCCGGCACGCCGAGTCCCATGAGCGCGGTGAGCTCCTGGAGGCTGGTCTTCCAATCCAGCGCCGCACCCTTGTGGGCCGCGTCGCCGAGGATCTCGTCGAACAGGCCGTGCACGAGCGTGGACGCCGCCTCGATGCCGAGGTCGAGGTAGACGGCGCCGAGCAGCGCCTCGAGGGCGTCGGCCAGGATGCTCGCCTTGTCGCGCCCGCCGGTGACCTCCTCGCCACGGCCGAGGCGGAGATAGCCGCCGAGGCCGGCCGGGCCGATCCCGCGGGCGACGCCGGCCAGCGCGCGCATGTTCACGACCGAGGCACGCATCTTCGCCAGCCGGCCCTCGGGCAGGTCGGGGAAACGCCGGTAGAGCGCGTCGGTGACGACGATGCTCAGCACCGAGTCGCCGAGGAACTCCAGCCGCTCGTTGTGCGGCAGCCCACCGTGTTCGTAGGCATAGGAACGGTGCGTCAGCGCGCACTCGAGCAGCTCGGGGTCGATGTCGACGCCGAGCTCCTCGCTCAGACCTGATGGATCGATGGGTCCCGAACCTGCCTCAGGCAGTACCCGAGGATCTCCCCGCACGATTCCTGCTACCCCCGGGTGTGGCTGCTCAGACCGCCAGGACCTGACGGCCGTCGTACTGGCCGCAGTTGCTGCACGCGGTGTGCGGGAGCTTCATCTCGCCACACGCACGGTTCGGGCACGCCACGAGCGTGGGCGCAGTGGTCTTCCACTGCGAACGGCGCGAACGGGTGTTGCTACGAGAGGTCTTCCGCTTCGGGACGGCCACTGGTCACTCCTGACTGTTCTGGCCGGGCGGAGACGACAACGTCGTCAGGGCCGCCCAGCGTGGGTCGATCATGTCGTGCGCGTGATCATCCGGCAGATCGTCCAGACGCTGTCCGCACTCGGCGCACAGCCCCGCACAATCGGCGCGGCAGAGCGGCGTGAGGGGCAGAGCCAGCACGACGACGTCACGCACCACCGGCTCGAGGTCGATCATGTCGCCCACCAGCCGGTAGATCTCGTCCTCCGTGGTGGTGGCATCGGTGACGCTGTTCGGGTGAGCGAACAGTTCACAGATGTCCACCGTCAGGGTGTCGGTGACCGGATCGAGACACCGCCCGCACTCGCCCGCGAGGTCGGCCGTGACGGTGCCGGTGACGAGCACACCTTCACTGACCCATTCCAACCGCAGGTCGAGGTCGAGCGGAGACCCTTCCGGGACGCCGATGACTTCCAGACCGAGTTCGGCGGGCGCCGGAACCGTGCGTGTGACTTCGCGCATCGACCCCGCCGAGCTGCCCAGCTCCCGGGTGTCCAGGACCAGAGGCGCCGACGGGTTCAAGCGACGAGACGCAGAGAATTCAGGCATGCAGAAACCGGCCACGAAGAAGTGAGACCACACGTCAGGGTAGCTGACCGGTCCGTGTTGTCGATAATCGGCCCGCGCACCCTGATGATCGCGTCAGTTCCCGGTGTCCGGCGCGGCAGCTGCGGCCGGATCGACCGGACCGGGCCCGGACGGGTCGTCGGCGGGCCCGTCGTGGTCGGTTGCGCCCGACTCGACCCCGACGCCCGGCGCGGCGCTCCGGCGGGCGGCGAGCTCGGCGCGCCCGCGTTCGGCCGTGGTCGCGCTGCGCTGCAGTGTGGCGACGATCTCGGCGAGCGTGCGCTCGGCGTAGTCCTCGGCGTTCGCCCGCAGCGCCGCGCTGTAGTCCTCGGCCTCGGACCGGGCCTCGAAGGCATCGGCGTCGGCAGCGCCGCGCACGGCCGCTGCGTACTCGTCGGCCTCGGCCCGCAGCCGCTCAGCGGCCTCGGCGGCGGCCTGGTGCACTCCGGCGGAGGAGATCAACCGGGCGTTCTCGGCCTTCCCGGCGTCGATGACCCCCGCCGCGTCGGCCCGCGCGTCGTCGACGAGCTGGTTGGCGTGTTCGGTGGCCGCAGCGACCCGCGCGTCGGCGGCGACGGTGGCGTCGGCGACGAGCGCGTCGGCGTGGGCCACGGCCTGGGCGATGATCGAGTCCCGGTCGGCGACGAGCAGGCGGGCCTCGGCGACCTCGGGCGGCAGCACCTCGCGCAGCTCGTCGAGCAGATCCAGCGTGTGCTCCCGCGGGACGACGCAGGATCCCGACATGGGTACCGCGCGGGCGGTCTCGACCAGTTCGACCAGTTCGGTCAGCAGTTCGTCGGCGCGGCGCATCGTGTGATCGGTCACGCGGTCTCCCCCGCCCGGCGCGTCACTGGCCGGCCGACTTCGGCGGCAGGCGGTCCTTGAGCCGCGTCAGGACGGTGGGCGGCACCAGCGTGCTCACGTCGCCACCCCAGGCCGCGATCTCCTTGACCAGACTCGACGCCAGGAAGCTGTACTCGGGGTTGGTGGGCATGAACAGGGTGTCGATGCCGGCCAGGCCACGGTTCATCTGCGCCATCTGCAGCTCGTAGTCGAAGTCGCTGACCGCCCGCAGCCCCTTCACGATGACCGGGATGTCGTGGGCGGTGCAGTAGTCGACGAGCAGGCCGCGGAAGGAGTCGATCCGCACGTTGCCGTAGCGGCTGGTCACGTCCGAGAGCATGGAGATGCGCTCGTCGACGGTGAACAGGCTGGACTTGGACTGGTTGATCAGCAGCGCGACGACGACCTCGTCGTAGAGCTCCGCGGCGCGCCCGATGATGTCGAGGTGGCCGTTGGTGACCGGATCGAAGGATCCCGGACAGACCGCACGGCGCCGCCGTGCCGCGCCGGAAGGAAGGTCGTTGCCTCCGGAGGAGTGGCCCGCCCCCGCGTCGCTGGGTGTCATCGTGCTCGACCGTACCAAAGGGTGCCCGCGCCGTACCGCTTCGCCTTCAGCGCGTCGATGCGGGCCGGCCACTCCAGCGCGGGCGATGAGCTGCTGCGTTCGATCACCACGATGCCCCGCGCGGCGAGCCACTCCGGGGAAGTGACCGTCTCGAGCACGGCCGACACCGCTGCGGGGTCGGCCTGGTAGGGCGGGTCGGCGAAGACCACGTCGAAAGGCACCTCGGGCGGCGCGGCCGCGAGGAACGCCTCCACCGTCGACGCGACGATCGTGGCGCGGTCCCCGCTCGGCGGGTCGACCCCCGCGGCGTTGCGGGCGAGCACCCGGGCGGCGGCGCGAGCGGATTCGACGAGACACGCGTGCTCAGCGCCCCGGGACAGCGCCTCCAGGCCGAGCGCTCCCGAGCCGGCGTAGAGATCCAGTACCCGGGCGCCGTGCAGGTCCAACAACCCGGCCATGGTGTTGAACAGCGCCTCGCGGGCACGGTCCGAGGTCGGGCGGGTGCCGTCCTCGGGGACCTCCAGGCGACGCCCCCGCGCGGTGCCGCTGACGATGCGCGTCATGCCTTCTCCAGGTACTCGGCGCGGTCCTCGGCCGCCAGGTCAGCGACCACCCGGGCCAGTTCCGGGTGGTGCGTGAGGTCGGGGTCGTCGGCGACGAGAGCGAGCGCCGCCTCCCGCGCCTCGACGATGAGGTCCTCGTCGCGCAGGAGGGACAGCAGCCGGAGCGTGCGGCGGTTGCCCGACTGGGCCGCTCCGAGGATGTCGCCCTCCCGGCGCTGCTCCAGGTCCAGGCGCGCGAGCTCGAACCCGTCCAGGGTCGCGGCGACCGCGTCGACGCGCCGGCGCTGCTCGGAGTCGGCCGGGGACTCCGTCAGCAGCAGGCACAGGCCGGGCGCGCTGCCCCGGCCGACGCGCCCACGCAGCTGGTGCAGCTGCGAGACGCCGAAGCGCTCCGCGTCCAGGACCACCATGACGGTGGCGTTGGCCACGTCCACGCCGACCTCGATCACGGTGGTCGCGACGAGGACGTCGATCTCCCCGGCGGCGAAGCGGCGCATCACGAGGTCCTTCTCCTCGGCGGGCAGCCGGCCGTGCAGGGCCTCGATCCGCAGCCCCGCCAGCGGCCCTGTCCGCAGCTGCTCGACGGTCTCCACGACCGACCGGGTCGGCCGCGGCTCGTCGTCACCGGCGAGGAACTCCCCCGCCTCGTCGTCACCGGCGCCGCCGCCCGCGGAGGACAGGTCGCTGCCGTCGCCGATGCGCGGGCAGACGACGTAGACCTGGTGCCCGGCCTCGACCTCCTCGGCCACCCGGCGCCAGGCACGCTCGACCCAGGCCGGCTTCTCCGCCGCGGGGACCACCGAGGTCGAGATCGGTGAGCGCCCGGCGGGGAGCTCGTCGAGCGTCGACACGTCGAGGTCACCGAACACCGTCATGGCGACGGTGCGCGGGATCGGCGTGGCCGTCATGACCAGCAGGTGGGGCGGCGCGGCGGATTTCGCCCGCAGCGCATCACGCTGTTCGACGCCGAAACGGTGCTGCTCGTCCACGACGACCATGCCGAGATCGGCGAACTCGACCGACTTCTGGATCAGAGCGTGGGTGCCGATCACGATGCCGGCACCCCCCGAGGCGGCGTCCAGGAGCGCGCGCCGGCGGGCGGCGGCCGGCAGCGAGCCGGTCAGCAGCGCGACGCGGGTCGCCGCGTCATGGGCGCCGAAACGCCCGGCATCGGCCAGATCGCCGAGCATGGCCTCGATCGAGCGGGCGTGCTGGGCGGCGAGCACCTCGGTGGGCGCGAGCAGCGCAGTCTGGGCACCGGCGTCGATGACCTGCAGCATCGCCCGGAGCGCGACGACCGTCTTGCCCGAACCCACCTCGCCCTGCAGCAGCCGGTGCATCGGGTGGTCCCAGTCCAGGTCGTGGCTCAGTTCGGCGCCCACCCGTTGCTGCCCCTCGGTCAGGGAGAAGGGCAGGCGGGCGTCGAAGGCGTCGGCGAGGCCGCCGACCCGCCGAGGCCGCCGGAAGGCCGGGTTGACCGCGGCGGCATGGCGGCGCTGGGCGAGGGTGAGCTGGACGCCGAGGGCCTCGTCGAAGGCCAGCCGGCGGCGGGCGCGGGCGTAGTCGGCGCGGCTGTCCGGACGGTGGATGGCCCGCAACGAGGGGTCGTAGCGCCCGAGCTGGTAGCCGATGAGCAGCTCGTCGGGCAGAGGGTCGGTGACCGGCGGGAGCGCGTCGAGGGCGACCTTCACGCAGCGGGCGATCTTCCACGACTGCAGTCCCCCGGTCGCCGGGTACAGCGGGATCAGCGCGCCGGCGAAGTCGTCGAGCTGATCGCCGTCCTGGTCGGCGCGGTCGAACAGCACGTAGGAGGGGTTGTTCAGGGTCCGCCGGTTGCGGAACTCCTTGACCTTGCCCGCGAACAGCCCCGCCGCGCCGGGCTGCAGCTCCTTGCTCCGCCAGATCTGGTTGAAGAACGTCAGTCCGAGGCGGGAACGCCCGTCGGTCACCACCGCCTCGACGATGGTGAGCTTGCGCCCGCGCACCGTCTTGGTGCTGACCGTCTCCACCGTGGCCATCACCGTGACGTCGTCGTCGACGCGCAGGCGCGCCAGGTCGGTCAGCTCACCGCGCTCGGTGAACCGGCGGGGGTAGTGCTGGAGCAGGTCGCGGATCGTGTGGACGTCGAGGTTCTTGGCCAGCGTCTTCGACATCGGCACGCCGACGACGTCGCGCAGGTGCGTGTCGAGGGTGGTCGCCATCCCGCCTCCCTATTCGACGCCGATGAGCAGCGGGTAGTGCGGCTGGCCGCCGACGAAGACCGCGACCTCGGCATGGGCGATCGTGCGGGTCAGGTGGGCGGTCATCCGTTCGCCGGCGTCGGGTTCGGCGTCGGCGCCCAGCAGGATCGTCACCAGCTCGCCGCCGACGCCCAGCAGCCGGTCGATGACCGACTCGCCCACGGCCACGACGTCGTGGCCGATCTCGACCACCTCGCCCTCGATGAGCCCGAGCACGTCGCCGGGCTGGCACCGGCCGGCCATGGTGAGCGACTCGCGCACGGCGACCGTGACCTCGGCCCACCGGGTGGACGCGGCGGTCTCGGCCATGGTGATGACGTCGTCCTCGAAGCGGCGGTCCGGGTCGTGCACGGCGACGGCGGCGAGTCCCTGCACCGGGGAGCGGGTCGGCACCACGGCGACCTGCATCCCCTCGGCGCGCGCCTGCTCGGCGGCCGAGTCGGCCACACCGCCGATCTGGGTGGCGTTGGGCAGCAGCACGATCCGGGCGGCGCCGGTGGCCCGCAGGACGTCGAGCACCTCGGCGGTGGACGGGTTGTCGCCCGGACCGCCCTCGACGACGTGCACGCCCTCGGCCCGGAACACGTCGGCGAGGCCCTCCCCGGGCGCCACCGCGACGATCGCCACGCCGCTGCGCTCGTCCTCCGCCGCAGCCGCTCGGGCCTGGTCGGCGAAGCGCGCCACGGTGATGCGGTGCGGCCGGCCCGCGTCGATCCCGGCCTCGATCGCGGCGCCGACGTCGTCGACGTGGACGTGGACGTTCCACAGCGACTCCCCGGTCCCCACGACGACGAGCGAGTCACCGAGCGAGCCCAGGATCGGTTTCAGGCACTCGACGGCGGATTCGTCGGCATGGAGCAGGTACTGCACCTCGTAGGCGTACCGATCGCTGCCGGTCTCCCTGGCCGTCTCGAGGACGCTGCGGTCGCGGGGACGGCGCGCCGGTACGTCGGCCACGCTCGGGGCACGCCCGGTGACCACCCCGCAGAGCGCCTCGAACACGACGACCAGGCCCCGCCCGCCCGCGTCGACCACGCCGGCACGCGCGAGTTCCGGCAGTTGCTCGGGAGTGCGTGCCAGGGCCGCCTGCGCACCGGTCAGCGCGGCCTCGCTGACCGCGCCGATCGCGTCGTCCGCGTCCGGGCCGGCGTCGGCCGCGGCCTGCGCGGCGTCGGCCGCCGCGGCCATCACTGAGAGCATGGTGCCCTCCACGGGCTCGGCTACCGCCGTGTACGCGAGGTCCGCGCCGCACCGCAGCGCCGCGGCCAGTGCGGCTGCGGCGCACGCCTCCTCGCCCGCCAGCGCGTCGGCGATCCCGCGGAGGATCTGCGCGAGGATGACCCCGGAGTTGCCCCTGGCGCCGAGCACCGCACCCCGGGCCAGCGCCGCCAACACGTCCCCGACCCGGGCGGACCGGTCCGAGCTGACGGCTGTCGCGGCGGCGCGCATCGTCAGCGCGAGGTTGGTGCCGGTGTCGCCGTCAGGGACCGGGTAGACGTTCAGCTCGTCGATCTCGTCCTGATGGTGGGCCAGGGCATCGGCGGCGGAGGAGCTCCAGCGGCGCACGGCGGAGGCGTCGAGCCGGACCAGCACGGACACCCCCCACCACGGATCGCGGCCGGAGCGGAACCGGCCCCGCAAACCCTACGTCGGCCCGGCGACGGGATCGGCACGCGCGGCCGTGTGCACCGCGGTTTGGCGCGGGCCGGACCCGCCAGCTAGACTTCACGGTCGGTTCCCGTGCGGATTCCGCGCGGGCTCTTTCACGCGCGGACAGGTGCAGGTCAAACCGCCGTCCGTACACATAACAGTGGTCCCGGCTCCCTGCGGGATCGTCAGCTTTGAGGAGTCCACCGTGGCCAGCGTTTGCGATGTCTGCAGCAAGGGACCGGGTTTCGGCATGGCCGTCTCCCACTCGCACCGCCGTACGCACCGGCGGTGGAACCCGAACATCCAGACCGTCCGCGCGATGGTCGCGCCGGGCACCCGCCGGCGTATCAACGTCTGCACGTCCTGTCTGAAGGCCGGCAAGGTCGCGCGCGCCTAGTCCCTCCCGGGATCCGCGCTCGCGCGTCGCACGGCGCGGGCCTGACCGCGCAGCAGCTTGGCGAAGCAGATCGAGTGGTCGCTGTCGCGGTAGTAGCCGTACGGCTCGATCTCGTCGTAACCCCGCGCCCGGTACATGGCCACCGCCTCCGGCTGCTGGTCCCCGGTCTCCAGGACGAGCCGGCGCGCGCCGGCGGCCGTCGCCGTCAGCTCGAGCTCGGCCAGGATCCGGCTCGCCACTCCCCGGCGCCGGCCGGCCGCGGCCACGTACATCCGCTTGATCTCGGCCACTCCCGGCTCCAGCATCCGCCACGCGCCGGTGGCGACCGGCACGCTGTCGAGCAGGCCGAGCAGGAAGAGCCCGTCCGGCGGAGCGAACTGCCCCGGCTCGACGGGAGCCTCGTCGGGGCCGCCGTAGCGCACGACGTACTCCTGCTGGACCTCGGCGACCAGGCGCTGCACGTCCGCGTCCAGGAACGGCCGTACCTCGATGACGAGCGCCTCGGCGCCGTTCGCCGGCTCGCGCACGCCTGCGGTCGTGCTATCTGAAGTGCTCATGCCCGCCCTGCGGCCAGCGGCGCCCGTCCACCCGCACACCCTCGCCCTCGACGACGCGGCCGATCGGGGTCCACGCCTCGGGCAACACCGCGTCGGGCGGGAAGGTAGCCACGAGCGCGTAGTCGTCGCCGCCGGTCAGGATCCACGTCATCGGGTCGACGTTCAGCGCGGAGCCGACCTCGGCCAGTTTGGCGGCGGGGGCCAGCAGTTCCCCCCGCAGCTCGATCCGGACGCCGCTCATCGTGGCGATGGTCCCCAGATCGCCGATCAACCCGTCGCTGACGTCGGTCATCGCACTCGCGCCCGCGAGCGCGGCAGCCGGGCCGGCGGCATAGGGCGGATCGGGGCGCCGGTGGGCGGCCACCACCTGGACCGGTGAGCGGAAGCCCCGGCTCAGCACCGCGAAACCCGCCGCCGCCCAGCCGACCCGGCCGGCCAGCCCCACGATGTGCCCGGGGCGCGCGCCGGACAGCAGGACCGGCGCCCGCCCCTGCAGGTCGCCCAGCGCGGTCGCCGACACGATGATCTTTTCGGAGCGGATGACGTCGCCCCCGACGATCGAGGCGCCGATCGACCCGGACTCCTCGCGCAGTCCGGCTACCAGGCCGTCCACCCAGGACAGCTCCAGCTCCGGGGGGGCGCCGAAACCGACCAGCAATGCGGTCGGGACCGCGCCCATCGCCACGATGTCGGAGAAGTTCTTGGCCGCCGCCTTGTGCCCGACGTCCTCCGCGGAGGACCAGTCCTTGCGGAAATGGCCGCCCTCGAGCAGCACGTCGGTGGTGACGACCACGCGGGAGTCCGGCGTGGAGACCACGGCGGCGTCGTCCCCGGGCCCGATCACGGTGTACTCGTTGCGGGTGAGCGCGGCGCCGATCCGCGCGACGAGGCCGAACTCCCCGATGTCTGCGATCGTCTGCCCGACGCTGATGTCGTCCCCCTCGCTGTGCCGGCCGTGAACGCGGGTCAGCCTATCCGGGAGATGCTCTAGTGTCGTTCCCGGCGTCGCACCCGGCGCATCGGGTCGCAGCCCGTCCCAGTTGTCCAGTTCCGGAAAGGTATCCCCCGTGGTTCAGGCCTACATCCTCATCCAGACCGAGGTCGGCAAGGCTGCCGACGTCGCCGCGCAGATCGCCGGTCTGGACGGTGTCACCAACGCCGAGGACGTCACCGGCCCCTACGACGTGATCGTGCGCGCCGAGGCGGGCACGGTCGACGAGCTGGGCAAGCTCGTCGTCGCGCGGATCCAGCAGGTCCCCGGCATCACCCGCACCCTGACGTGCCCCGTGGTCCACCTCTGAGCAACCATTGCCAGGTGGCACCAGGGACCTACCCGCGATGAACCGCCATCCGGCGCTCATCGCGACGGCGATCGCGCTGCCCGTCACCGTGCTGCTGGCGCTCCTGCTCACGACCGGCAAGTCCTCGCAAGACACGCCGCAGGCCCAGTCCACGGCCAGCGCCGGGCCGCTGACGATCGCGCCTCCCCAGGTCGACGCCGCCACGGCCGCCGGCTGCGCCAAGATCTTCGCCAAGCTCCCGGTGACGCTCGCGGGGCTCGCGCCGCGCAAGGTCGCCAACACCGCAGACGTCTACGCCTGGGGCAATCCGGCGGTGGTGCTGCGCTGCGGAGTCTCCCGGCCGGCCGGACTGGTCTCCGGTAGCGACGCGCAGGTCTTCGACGTCGGCGAGGTCGCCCCGAGCCTGAGCTCGGTGGAGTGGTTCCACGTCAGCACCAAGAACTCGGTCGTGTGGACCTCGATCGACCGGGCGGTCTACGTCGAGGTCACCGTGCCGATCTCGCTGGGCGGGGCGGACGTGATGCCGGCCCTGTCGAGTGCCGTCGCCGCGCTCCCGGCGATCTGCGAGGCCTACCCCAACCCGGCCCCGGCGACGTTCACCCCGGCCGAACAGGCCAAGCTCTGCGTGTACCGCCGCTGAGCCGGCGGGACTGCCGGACTCGCCTGTGCCGCGGTGACCTGCGCCGTGGCGCCTTGCACGGATGATCTTTTCTTGGGTATACATGCCGCACGTCAGCGGCCGAGACCGGCCCAGCGTCCCTGCCCGAAGGGCTCCGATGACCTTCTCGATCCGCGCACTCGCGTCCAGTGCCGCGCTGGCCGCGGCGGCGATCGTCACGGTGCCCGCTCCGGCCCTCGCGGTCCCCACGAGCCCGACGACGACCTGCAACGGCTCGTTCTGCACGGTCCACTTCGCCTACACCGGGGCCGGGCAGACCTGGACGGTGCCGGTCGGCGTCGGTTCGGCGCTGGTCGCCGCGGACGGGGCATCCGGCGGGACCGGCGACGGTAACGGCCAGGTCGGCGGCGCCGGCGGAGCGCTGTCGGTGACGGTCTCGCTGACGCCCGGACACGTCATCGCGGCCGTCGTCGGCGGCCGAGGGCAGGACGGGCCGCAGACCCGGGCGGACGGGACCACGACCGCGGCCCGCGGCGGGTACGGCGGTGGCGGCGACGGTGGCCGGTCGGGTGGATCCCTGCCCCAGGGCGGTGGCGCGGGCGGGGGCGGGTCGTTCCTGTACGACGGCTCCACACTTCTCGTCGCGGCGGGCGGTGGCGGAGGCGGCGGGCTCCAGGCGGCGGGAGGCGGTGGAGGCGCCGGTGCGGACGGAACGGCGGGCCAGAACGGAGCCGCCGGCGCGTCCCAGCTGACACCGCCCGAGAGCGGCGGCGGCGGGACCGGAACGGCGGGCGGTGCGGCCGGAGGCGAGGCGCCCGGGTCTGTGCCGGGGTTCATCGCCCTGGGCCTGCCCGGCGCCGGCCCGGCGACGGGGCCGCCCGTGTCCGGCACGGGCGGCGCGGGTGCCGACGGGGTCGCCGCGGGCGGCGGAGGCGGCGGCTACTTCGGTGGCGGCGGGGGCGGCCGCAGCGCCGACGTCGGCGACACCGCCGAGAACGTCGGCTCCGGTGGCGGTGGATCCAGCTTCGTGACCACGTCGGGCCTGCTCAACCTGGCCGGAACCAGCAGCGGCGACGGCTCCGCCACCATCTCCTACGTCCTGCCGGTGCAGACGCACACGGCCGTGACCGCGTCCCCCCGCTCTCCCTCCGTCGCCGGTACCCGCGTCACCCTGACCGCCACCGTGACGGCGGACGCGGTGATCACTCCGAACGCCGCCCGGCCCCGTCCGCAGGCGCTGCCCGGCGCGCCCGGCGAGGGGATCACGGGGACGGTCGTCTTCCGCGACGGGAGCACCGTCCTCGGCACGGCGGTCGTGGCATCGGCGAGCGCGAGCCTGACGACATCAGCCCTGGCCGTCGGCCGCCACTCGATCACGGCGGTCTACAGCGGCGCCATCGGCTACCTCACCTCGCAGTCGGCGCCGGCCTCCTACGCGATCACCGCGGCGCCGACCTCCGCGCCGCCCACCACGACAGCGACCGTCAGCAGCCCGCCGACCTCCGTGCGGAGCACCTCCCCCGCGCTGGCCAGCACGGGCACCGACAGCTCGTGGCTGTCCCACCTGGGGCTGCTGCTGCTCTCCGTCGGTGCGGCGATCCTGTTGCTGGTCCGCCGCCGCGGTTACGCCGGCCGGCACTCCTGATCCGGCGGTGCCGGACCGGCCGTCGGCGATGATGGTCGCCATGGCACCGACACCGGACACCGACCCCGCCGTGCCCGATCGCATCGAGCCGATGCTGGCGACCCTCGGCACGCTCCCGCCGCCGGCTGCCGACGCCCAGTGGGCCTACGAGATGAAGTGGGACGGTGTCCGCGCGATCGTCACCGTCGCCGGCGGCAGGGTTCGGCTGATGTCCCGCAACGGCAAGGACATGGGCACCGCCTACCCCGAACTGCAGGCGCTCGCCGGGCGGATGGGCGCGGCGCGGGCCGTCCTCGACGGCGAGATCGTCTGCTTCGACACCCACGGCCGGCCGAGCTTCGCCCGATTGCAGAAGCGCATGCACGTCGCCGACGCCGGGGCCGCCCGCGCCCTAGCCGCGTCCGATCCTGTCGTGCTCCTCGTGTTCGACCTGCTGTACCTCGACGGGAGTTCGCTGCTGAGCCTGCCGTACCACCAACGCCGCGCGCTGCTCGACGACCTCGCGCTGGCCGGCCCCAGCTGGCAGACGCCGCCGGCCTTCGTCGGGCACGGCGCGGAGGCGCTGCGGACCAGCCAGGAGCAGGGGCTGGAGGGCGTGGTGGCCAAGCGCCTGACCTCGATCTACCTGCCCGGGCGCCGCACCCCCGACTGGATCAAGGTGAAGAACATCCGGACCCAGGAGGTGGTCGTGGGTGGCTGGAAACCGGGCAGCGGGCGCCGCGCCGGGACGATCGGATCGCTGCTGCTCGGCCTGCCGCACCAGGACGGACTGACCTACGTCGGCAAGGTCGGCACCGGCTTCACCGACGCCGCCCTCACCTCGCTCGCCGCGCGCCTGCGGCCGACCGCGCGGGCCGGCTCGCCGTTCGACGACGTTCCGGGGCCCGACGCCCGCGACGCCCAGTGGGTGGCGCCCCGGCTGGTCGGCGAGGTCGCCTTCGCCGAATGGACCCCCGACGGCCGGTTGCGGCACCCGTCATGGCGCGGGCTGCGCCCGGACAAGAACCCCGAGGACGTCGTCCGCGAGAGCTGACCTGCTTACAGTTGGCTCATGACACCCGACACCGGCCGACGGCCGTGACCTGGATCGTGCTCCTCCTGCTGCTCGCCGCCTTCGGTGCCGGCCTGCGGTACCTGTTCGTCCGCTCCCGCGACGTCGAGGACGAGACGCGCTATCAGAGCGAGGACGCCAGGATCTCCCCGCCGCTGGGAATCTGGGGCATCTTCTCCAAGCGCCGCTGAGCGCGGTCCGCCGCCGTCACCGGCCGGGTCGAGCCACGGATCGCCGGCCGGGCTCAATCACGCCAGCGGGTGAGGACGTACGCCGGACCGGCATCCGTCGGGTCGTCGGAGACGAGGCGGCCGGCCCAGACCCGTTCGTAACCGGCCCGCTCGAGCGCGCGCCAGGACGGCCGGTTCTCCTGCTGCACCGCGGCGACGACGACCTCCACGTCGGGCAGGTCGGCGAGGACGAGCTCGGTGAGCGCGCCGATGGCCGCCGTCCCGGCACCCCGGCCCCGAGCGTCGGCGCGCCCGAGAAGGTAGTCGATGCCCGCGGAGCGGTGACCGGCCAGCGCGGGCACGGCGCCGACGATCGTCTGCAGCCAGCCGGGGTGGTCGGCGTTGCGGTAGCTCTGGGCGATCCCGGACGGCACACCGTGGACCTCGATCACGAACAGCCGGCTGAGCGGTTTCTCCTCCAGATCGGCGCCGTACGCCGCGCGGGCACCCGCCGGATCCAGCGGGGTACCCCACCACCGCTGCACGAGCGGGTCGGCCAGCCACTCGACCAGCGGGACGAAATCGGCATCCGTGAAGGGCCGCAGGGCGACGTCAGCGGCCGGCACGGCGCAGCGCGACGGCGATCAGTCGGTCGAGCAGCTCCGGGTAGGCGATACCGGAGGCGGCCCACATCCGCGGGTACATGGAGATCGGCGTGAACCCCGGCATCGTGTTCACCTCGTTCACGCTCAGCTCGCCGTCCCCGGTGAGGAAGAAGTCCACCCGCGCCAAGCCCGCGCAGTCCAGGGCCGTGAACGCGCGGCGAGCCATGTCCTGGATCGCGGCGACGGTGTCTTCCGGGACGTCGGCCGGGATGTCGAACTCGCAGGCGTCGTCGAGGTACTTCGCCTCGAAGTCGTACCAGTCGTGCCCGCGCACCAGGCGGATCTCCGCGGGCAGGCTCGCCTGCGGCAGACCCTGTTCGTCCTCGAGGACGCCGCACTCGATCTCACGGCCGATCACGCCGGCCTCGACGAGCACCTTGTCGTCGTGCTCGAACGCCGCCGCCAGCGCCTCGGGAAGGTCCGACCAGTCGCGCAGCTTGGTGATGCCGACGCTCGATCCGGCGCGCGCGGGTTTGACGAAGGCGGGCAGGCCCAGGGTCTCGCGGTCGGCGGTGGAGAGGTCCTGGCCGCGGCGCAGCACCCGGTAGGTGCCGACCGGCAGACCTTCGGCGGCGAGCAGCTTCTTGGTGAACTCCTTGTCCATGCCGGCCGCGCTGGCGAACACGCCCGCGCCGACGTAGGGGATGCCGGCCATCTCGAGCAGTCCCTGGATGGTGCCGTCCTCGCCGAAGCGGCCGTGCAGGACGGGGAACACCACGTCCACGGAGGACAGCGTGCGAACGGCCTGACCGGGTTCGACGGCGACCAGGTCACCGGTCGTCGGGTCCGGCGGCAGCACGACGGCCTGGCCACCACCCACCTGCGGCAGCGACCCGTCGGCGATCTGCAGTGTCTCCGGCGAGGCGTCGGTGAGCACCCACTGGCCGAGCCGGGTGATGCCGACGGCGATGACCTCGTACTTCGCCGGGTCCAGCGCGGAGAGCACGCTGCCGGCCGACACCGCCGACACACCGTGCTCGCTGCTGCGCCCGCCGTAGACCAGGGCCACCCTGATCCGCCGCGCGCCGTCCTGGCAAGGACTGCCGTCTGGCTCGCTCACATGGGCTCCTATTCGCTCTTGGTCGATCGGGACATCAGGGCGCGGGCCATCTGCGCCGGGGTGTCGCCGCCGTAGCAGACCCGCTCGACGGCGCGCGTGAGCGGCACGTCGACGCCGAGCCGGCCGGCCAGGTCGAGGATGGAACGGCAGGACTTGACCCCTTCGGCCACCTGCCCGTGCGTCGCCACCTGCGCCTGCTCGACTGTGTCGCCCAGACCCAGCCGCTCACCGAAGCTCCGGTTGCGCGAGAGCTTCGACGCGCACGTCGCGACCAGGTCACCGAGTCCGGCCAGGCCGGAGAACGTCATCGGATCGGCTCCGAGCGCGGCTCCCAGGCGCGCGGTCTCGGCGAGTCCCCGCGTGATCAGCGAGGCGATCGTGTTGTCACCGAAACCCATGCCCGAGCACATGCCGCAGGCCAGGGCGATGACGTTCTTGACCGCTCCCCCCAGCTCGCAGCCGATCACGTCGTCGTTGGTGTACGGCCGGAAGTAGGACGTGCTGCACGCGGCCTGCACGCGCTCGGCGCACTCGAGGTCCACGCAGGCGACGACGGTCGCGGTGGGCTGCTCCAGGGCGATCTCGCGAGCCAGGTTGGGGCCCGACACCACCGCGACGCGCCGCGGGTCGGCACCCGCGACCTCACTGATGACCTCGCTCATCCGCTTGACGGTGCCGAGCTCGATGCCCTTCATCAGGCTGGCCAGCGTCGCGTCGGCGGGCAGGTAGGGAACCCACGCGGCCAGGCTCGTGCGCAGCGACTGCGAGGGCAGCGCGAAGGCGACGAGATCGGCTCCGTCGAGTGCCTCCAGCGGGTCGGCGGTCGCCCGCAGCCCGGCCGGGAGCGTGATCCCCGGCAGGTACTCGGGATTCTCGTGCCGCTCGGTGATCGTCGCGGCGAGCTCGGCCCGACGCGACCAGAGAGTCGTCTCGGTGCCGGCGTCGACGAGGACCTTGGCGAAGGAGGTGCCCCACGACCCCGCGCCGAACACGGCAGCCTTCATCGGGTGCACCTCACGTCCGGGCCGGGGCGAGTCCTCGGGCGAGGATGCCATGGCGGACACCGTAACGTTTCCCTCGCGCCGACGGGGTCACGTCGGCCGCGGCGACCCGTCCCCGTCCGGGTCCACCGACGCCGACGTGGGAGGAACGCCGAGCCATGCGCTGGACCGTCATCGTCCCGATGCGCGCGCTCGCCACGGCGAAATCCCGGCTCGTCGGCGTGTCGGCCGACCCGGCCGCGCACGCGCGCCTGGTGGAGGCGATGCGCGCGGACACGGTCGCCGCCGCGCTGGCCGCACACGCGGTCGCCCGGGTGGTGGTGGTGGCGGGCGTGCCCGACCAGATCGCGCTGCCGGGGGTGGTCGTCGTCGGGGAACCCCCCGGCGCGGGGCTGAACGGCGCGCTGCGGCACGCGGCCGCGCTGGCGCAGGCATCGTGGCCGGCCGACGGGGTGGCCGCCCTGGCGGGCGATCTGCCCGCGCTGACGCCCGCGGCGCTGTCGGCGGCGCTGGGCGTCGCGGCGCGGCACGCCCGGGCGGTGGTGACGGACGCGCAGGGAACCGGGACGACGCTGCTGACCTGCCTGCCCGGCCACGACCTGGCACCGGAGTTCGGGGTCGGCTCCGCGCAGCGGCACACCGCGTCGGGGGCCTTCGCCGTGACCGCGGACGCGCGCCTGCGCACCGACGTCGACCTGCCCGAGGATCTGGCCGCCGCCGTCGCGCTCGGCGTCGGGCCGGCGACCGCCGCGGCCCTGCCGGAGCGGCTGCGGGCGCGGTGACGGTACCCCTCGTTAACCTCCACGCGGCATGATGGCGCACATGACCGACATCCAGTCGTTGAGCACCGAGGTGCCATCCCCCGCCCGCCCCCTGATCGATCCGGTGGACTCGGTGCCCGAGGGTGATCTGGTCGAGGAGCTCGAGGACGAACCCGACCTCCCCGACGATCGGTTCAGCAACCGCGAGATCTCCTGGCTCAACTTCAACGCCCGGGTGCTCGCGCTCGCCGAGGACCGGCGCGAACCGCTGCTGGAGCGGATGAAGTTCCTGGCGATCTTCGCCAGCAACCTCGACGAGTTCTACATGGTGCGGGTCGCGGGTCTCAAGCGCCGTGCCGACATGGGCCTGACGGTGCGCTCCGCCGACGGCCGGTCCCCACGGGAGATCCTCACCAGCATCGCCGAACGCAGTCACGAGCTGTCCAGGCGTCACGCCCTCGCCTTCCAGGACGACATCCAGCCGGCGCTGGAGAACGAGGGCATCCGCGTCGTCAGCTGGGAGAGCCTCACCGACGACAAGCAGTTGCAACTGGCCGAGTACTTCCGCAGCAAGGTGTTCCCGGTGCTGACCCCGCTCGCGGTCGACCCGGCGCACCCGTTCCCCTACATCTCCGGGCTGTCGCTGAACCTCGGCGTCCTCGTCCGGGAACCCGATTCGGACTCCGAGCGGTTCGCGCGCATCAAGGTCCCGAACAACGTCCCGCGGTTCGTCGTGGTGTCGCAGTCGGCGACCGAGTCGCTGTTCCTGCCACTGGAGGAGCTCATCGCGGCGCACCTGCCGATGCTCTTCCCCGGCATGGTCATCGGTGCCCATCACCTGTTCCGGGTCACTCGCAACGCCGACGTCGAGGTCGAGGAGGATCGCGACGAGGACCTGCTCCAGGCGCTCGAGCGCGAGCTGGTGCGGCGGCGTTTCGGGCCGGCCGTGCGGCTGGAAGTCGCCGAGGACATGGACGACGAGATCCTGTCGCTGCTGCAGAGCGAGATCGAGATCGAGCCGGCGGAGGTGCTGCGCCTGCCCGGGCTGCTGGACCTGTCCTCGCTCTGGCAGATCTACGGCGTCGACCGGCCCGCCTTGAAGGAGAAGCCCTTCGTGCCGTCGACCCATCCCCGCCTCGCCGAGGGTGAGACCCCCAAGTCGTTCTTCGCGACCCTGCGGGAGGGGGACGTGCTCGTCCACCACCCCTACGAGTCCTTCGCCACCAGCGTGCAGCGCTTCATCGAGCAGGCGGCCGCCGATCCGAACGTCCTGGCGATCAAGCAGACGCTCTACCGCACGTCGGGCGACTCCCCCATCGTCGATGCGCTGATCGACGCCGCGGAGGCGGGCAAGCAGGTCGTCGTGCTGGTGGAGATCAAGGCGCGCTTCGACGAGCAGGCCAACATCAAGTGGGCCAGGGCGCTGGAGCGCGCGGGCTGCCACGTCGTCTACGGGCTGGTGGGACTCAAGACGCACTGCAAGACGGCCCTGGTGGTGCGGCAGGAGGGCGGGCAGCTCAAGCGGTACGCGCACGTCGGGACCGGCAACTACAACAACAAGACCGCGCGCCTGTACGAGGACATCGGCCTGTTCACCGCGGACGAGGCCATCTGCTCCGACCTGACCGACCTGTTCAACGTGCTCACCGGCTACTCCCGCCAGACGGAGTACCGCTCGCTGCTGGTCGCGCCGCACGGCGTGCGCCTCGGTCTGGTCAAGCGCATCGAGCGCGAGATCGAGCACGCCCGGGCCGGGCGCGGTGGCCACGTCCAGATCAAGACCAACCACCTCGTGGACGAGCAGACGATCGATGCGCTGTACCGGGCGTCCGCCGCCGGGGTCAAGGTCGACCTGCAGGTGCGCACGTTCTGCACGATCCGCTCCGGTGTGCCGGGGCTGTCGGACAACATCCGGACGCGCTCCATCCTGGGGCGTTTCCTGGAACACTCCCGGGTCTTCTACTTCGCCAACGACGGTGACCCCGAGTGGTGGATCGGGTCGGCGGACCTCATGCACCGCAACCTCGATCGCCGCGTCGAGGTGCTGTGCCGCGTGCGCGACCGGGTCGCGGTGGAGCACCTTCGCGACTGTCTCGATCTCGTCTTCGCCGACGACACCTCCGCCTGGGACCTCGAGTCCGACGGGCGGTGGGTGCGCAGCGGCGGCCCGAAGGCAGTGGATTACCAGCAGCGCTTGATGAAGCTGCTGGCCCGGTCGGAATAGCCAAGGCCGGGCAGTGCCTGCGACCATCACCGCCGCCGGCGGCGTGATCTGGCGTGCGACCCCGAGCGGGCCGGAGATCGCGGCGATCCACCGACCGCACCGCGGCGACTGGTCCCTGCCGAAAGGCAAGCTGGCCAAGGGCGAACGGCGCCTGGCCGCCGCTCACCGCGAGGTGGTCGAGGAGACCGGTCTCGACGTCGCGGTACAGCAGTACCTCGGCAGCATCCGCTACCGCACCGGTGGGGCGGCGAAGACCGTGCACTACTGGGCGATGCGGCTGGTCGGCGGCAAGTTCACCCCCAACGCCGAGGCCGACGACCTGGAGTGGCTCTCGCCCGAGCGGGCCGAGGAGCGCCTCACCTACGACGCCGACCGATCGGTGGTCGCGCAGTTCGTCGAGGCCGGCCCCGCCGACAGCGCCGTGCTGCTCGTCCGCCACGCCCGCGCCGGGAAGCGCAGCGCGTGGAAGAAGGCCGACGAGCTCCGCCCGATCGATCGGGACGGCCGCCGCCAGGCCCAGTCCATCGCCGACGCCGGCTCGCTCTTCCGCCCCACCGCGGTGGTCGCGGCGACGCCGCTGCGCTGTCGGCAGACCGTCGAGCCGTTGGCGGAGCGGATGGGGCTCACGGTGGACGTCGCACCGGAGTTCTCCGACACGGACTTCGCGAGGAGCCCCCGGCGGGCGCGGCGGGCTCTGGCCGCCCTGACCGACGCGGGTCGGGTCTCGGTCGTCTGCAGCCAGGGCGAGGCGATCCCCGGCCTGCTCGACCTGGCCGACCCGAAGAACGCGCCGCACGACAGCCGCAAGGCTTCGACGTGGGTGCTGTTCTTCGCCGACGGGGAACTGCTCGCGGCCGACTACTACGGCAGGGCGGGAATGCTCAGTCGGTAGCGCGATCCTGCCGACAGCACGCGACCCCGGTACCGACGCCGTAGCGCCGGGACCGGGGTCGCGGTTCGTGCGGGGTGCTAGGAACGCTTGGCCGGAGTGGCCTTCTTGGCCGGGGCCTTCTTGACGGCAGCGGTCTTGGCCGGAGCCTTCGCCACAGCCTTCTTCACCGGCGCAGCCTTGGCGGCGACGGTCTTCTTGACCGGAGCGGCCTTAGCGGCAACGGCCTTCTTGACCGGAGCGGCCTTCGCGGCAACGGCCTTCTTGACCGGAGCGGCCTTCGCGGCAACGGCCTTCTTGACCGGAGCGGCCTTGGCGGCGACGGTCTTCGTTGCGGGAGCAGCCTTGGCCGCGGGAGCCTTCTTGGCAGGCGCGACCTTGGCGACCTTCTTGGCACCGCTGGCGATCGCCTTGAACTCGGCGCCCGCGCGGAAGGCGGGGACGTTGGTCTTCTTGACCTTCACCGTCGCGCCGGTGGCGGGGTTGCGCGCCGTGCGGGCAGCGCGGGCGCGGCGCTCGAACACACCGAAGCCGGTGATAGCAACGCGCTCGCCCTTCGCGACGGACGTGTAGATCGTCTGCAGCACACTCTCGACAGCGGCTGCGGCAGCCTTCCTGTCGCCCTCAAGGCGCGCCGCGACCGCTTCCACGAACTCAGCCTTGTTCACATTTCCTCCTGAAGTCAGCTCGGCCACCATGGCCATCGTCGCGCAACGCTAGGCGTAAAGGAGGCATTGGACAAACCCAACACGCCTACGACACAAGCACTTTCTCAAATCGGGCCGGGAACTGTGCTAGTGCGAGGGTGCTGATAACCCTTAAACGAGCGCCGATCAGCCGCTCGTGACGCTCGGCAGCCAGGCCTTGCGCGAGGCCTCGTAGGCGTCGATCGCGTCGACCTGCCGCAGCGTCAGGCCTATGTCGTCGAGCCCTTCGAGCAGCCGCCAGCGGGTGTAGTCGTCGAGTTCGAAGCCGTGGACCTCGCCGGTCCAGCGCACCTGACGGTCCACCAGGTCGACGGTCACCTCCAGCGACGGGTCGTCGTCGATGTCGTCCCAGAGCCGCGCGACGATCTTCTCGGGCAGCACGACGGTGAGCAGGCCGGCCTTGAGCGAGTTGCCCCGGAAGATGTCCCCGAACCGCGGGGAGATGATGACCCGGAAGCCGTAGTCCAGCAGCGCCCACACGGCGTGCTCGCGCGAGGATCCCGTACCGAAGTCCGGTCCGGCGACGAGGATCGAGGCGCCGTCGTACCGGGTCTGGTTCAGCACGAAGTCCGGCTCGTTGGCGCGCCAGGCGCTGAACAGCCCGTCCTCGAAGCCGGTGCGGGTGACGCGCTTGAGGTACACCGCCGGGATGATCTGGTCGGTGTCGACGTTGGTGCGGCGCAGCGGAACCGCGCGCCCGGTGTGCACGGTGAATGCGTCCATGGCTGGATCCCTTTCCCTACAGGTCGGCGGGGCTGGCGAGATGACCGGTGACGGCCGTGGCCGCGGCCACGAGGGGCGAGACGAGATGCGTCCGCCCGCCCTTGCCCTGGCGCCCCTCGAAGTTGCGGTTGGACGTGGAGGCGCTGCGCTCCCCGGGCGCGAGCTGGTCGGGGTTCATGCCGAGGCACATGGAGCACCCGGCCTCACGCCACTCCGCGCCGGCCGCGGTGAAGATCTCGTGCAGCCCCTCCTCCTCGGCCTGGCGCTTGACCCGCATCGACCCGGGCACGACGAGCATCCGGACGCTGTCGGCGACCTTGCGGCCCTTGATCACCTCGGCGACCGCGCGCAGGTCCTCGATGCGACCGTTCGTGCACGAGCCGACGAAGACGGTGTCGACGGCGATCTCGCGCAGGGGCGTTCCGGCGACCAGTCCCATGTAGGACAGCGCCTTCTCCGCCGCGACGCGGTCACCTTCGTCGGCGATGTCGTCAGGGTCGGGGACCGATTCCGACAGGGGTGCGCCCTGGCCCGGGTTGGTCCCCCACGTCACGAACGGCGCGAGCGTCGACGCGTCCAGCACGACCTCGGCGTCGAACTCGGCGTCGTCGTCGGTGCGCAGGGTCTTCCAGAACTCGACGGCGGTGTCCCAGTCGGCTCCCTGCGGCGCGTGCGGACGGCCCTTCATATAGGCGAAGGTGACCTCGTCGGGGGCGATCATGCCGGCGCGGGCGCCCCATTCGATGCTCATGTTGCAGACCGTCATGCGGCCCTCCATGGACATCTCCCGGAACACGCTGCCGCGGTACTCGACCATGTAGCCCTGCCCGCCACCGGTTCCGGTGCGGGCGATGACGGCGAGGATGACGTCCTTGGGTGTCACCCCTGCGGGGACCTCACCCTCGACGGTGACAGCCATCGTCTTGGGGCGGTCCAGCGGGAGGGTCTGGGTGGCCATCACGTGCTCGACCTGGCTGGTGCCGATGCCGAAGGCGAGCGCGCCGAAGGCACCGTGGGTCGAGGTGTGCGAATCGCCGCAGACGATGGTCATCCCCGGCTGGGTCAGCCCGAGCTGCGGACCGATCACGTGGACGATGCCCTGGTCGATGTTGCCCATCGGGTAGAGGCGGACGCCGAACTCCTCGCAGTTGCGGCGGAGCGTCTCGACCTGCGTCCGGCTGACGAGGTCGGCGATCGGCCGATCGATGTCGATCGTCGGGACGTTGTGGTCCTCGGTGGCCAACGTCAGGTCGGGGCGGCGCAGTGGCCGCCCGGCCAGGCGCAGCCCGTCGAAGGCCTGGGGGCTGGTGACCTCGTGGATCAGGTGCAGGTCGATGTAGATCAGGTCCGGCTCGCCCGCGGCCTGGCGGACCAGGTGGCTCTCCCAGAGCTTCTCGGCCAGTGTGGTTCCCACTGCGCCTCCTTCGGTTGATTTCTGGTGATGACTGGCGACGCTTGCTATCTCATCATATGAGACTCTAGTATCGCTGTATGGGACAGCATAGCGGCATCGGCGTGCTTGACAAGGCCGTCGAGATCCTCGACTCGGTCGCAGCAGAGCCCGCTTCCCTTGCAGCGCTGGTCAAACGCACGGGACTGCCCCGCGCCACGGCGCACCGCCTGGCGGTCGCACTGGAAGCCCACGACCTGCTCGACCGTGACAGCGAGGGTCGGTTCATCCTGGGCACCAAGCTCTCCGAGCTGGCGGGTCAGGCCGGCGACGCGCTGCTCGACGCCGCCGCGCCGGTCCTGGTGTGGCTGCGCGACGAGACCGGCGAGAGCGCCCAGCTCTACCGGCGCGAAGGCGCCATCCGCGTCGCGGTCGCAGTCGCCGAACGGGCGAGCGGGCTGCGGACCACCGTCCCCATCGGGTCCCACCTGCCGCTGACGGCGGGTTCGGCAGCGCAGGTCCTGCTCGCCTGGGAGTCCTCCGACGCCATCACCGACATCCTCGCCCGGTCTCAGTTCACCGACCGGCAACTGCTCGAGGTGCGCCGCCGTGGATGGGCCCAGTCCGTCGGCCAGCGCGAGGCAGGGGTGGCGTCGGTGTCGGCACCGGTCCGCGGCGCCGACGGGACCGTCGTCGCCGCGGTCTCGATCTCCGGTCCGATCGAGCGGTTCGGGCGCACACCGGGCCATCAGTTCGCACCGGCCGTGCAGGCGGCCGCGCGCAGGCTGTCAGCCGCGCTCGCCGTCCGCTGACAGGGCGGCCACCGCGCGCGCGGCGGACAGGGTGTCGTCGGCGAAGACCGTCAGGAGTTCGGCCCCGTCGGCCAGGCGATGGGCCGCGACGCGAGCCGACAGTGCACGGCTGCGCGCCGGGACGCCGGGACCCATCCGCAGGACCGTCGCCAGCACTCGCGCCCCGGAGGTCATTCCCGGCCAGTCACGCAGCGCCCGATCGGTCAGGTCGGTGCTCTGACGCAGCACGGCCCGCCCGTCGCGCGTCACGTTCCAGGTCAGCCGCACCGCTCCCCCGAGCTCGCCTGTGCGGCCGAGGACGACCAGCTCCGACCAGGTCAGCGTGGCGTCACCGACCAGCTCGATCGTGACCCCGACGTCCAGGCGGGCGCCCGCGCCGACGATCAGCGGGCCGGTCTCGCCCACCAGCGAACCGCCCGCTCCGACAGCGATTCCCACGTCCAGTGCCGCGTGTTCGCCGCGCCGGCCGAGGGCCAGGCTCGCTCCGGATGCCGTGAGGCTCGCCCGCGCGCCGGGAGCGACGGTCAGGTCCAGGCGCAGGTCGTCGCCCTCCATCGGCCCGGCCGCCGAGCCCACCAGGCACAGCGCGCACGTATCAGGGGCGTCGGCGTGGATGCGCCGAAGCGTCAACGGTGGCTGGGAGGTCATCGTCCGCAGCACGCCACCCGGTTCGACGACCGCGCGGCTGTGCGCGGTCATCCCGCGCGCCAGGGTCAGGATGTCGCCACCGAGGAGACCGCAGCCCCCAGCTCCACCCGCTGGCCCCGCACCCACGCCGCCACGTCGGCGGCGGACGGATCGCCCACCAGGGAGGTGAACAGGACGGGCCTGCCGTCACGCACCGCCGCGGCGTCGCGAGCCATGACCGACAGGTCGGCTCCCACCAGCGGTGCGAGGTCGGTCTTGTTGATGACCAGCAGGTCCGAGCGGGTCACGCCCGGGCCGCCCTTGCGCGGGACCTTGTCCCCGCCCGCGACGTCGATCACGAAGATCTGCCGGTGGATCAGGCCGTAGGAGAAGGTCGCCGTCAGGTTGTCGCCGCCACTCTCGACGATCAGCAGGTCCAGGTCGGGGAACTCCGCCTCCAGTTCCTCCACCGTGTCCAGGTTCGCGCTGATGTCGTCGCGGATGGCGGTGTGCGGGCAGGCCCCGGTCTGGACCGCGCGGATCCGCTCGGCGGGCAGGACTCCCGCCCGCCGCAGGAACTCCGCGTCCTCGGTCGTGTAGATGTCGTTGGTCACCACGGCGATGGACAGCTCGGACGCGAGCGTGCGGCACAGGGCTGCGACGAGCGCGGTCTTGCCGCTGCCGACCGGGCCGCCGATGCCGATGCGTGGGACGCCACGACCGGACGACGGACCGACCGACCGGCCGGGCAGGTCGGCGAATCGGTGCTCATGGTCGGAACCGTCGTTGTGCCGCGGCGGGCGGGCGGCGGAGCGGGCGGTACCGGCGAATCCGATGACGAGCGAATCACGATGCAAAGAGACGCACCTCCTGCTGTAGATGGAATTCGGCGAGGTTGTCCATGGCCGGGGCGGAGTCGGCCGGCAGCTGCGCGGGCAGGCAGCGTTGCGCTGCGACGACCGCTGCCGCCGCGACCTCCTCGGTGGCTCCGACCAGGCGTGCCGACAGCGCATGCACCTGGTACGGGTCCAGGCCGAGCAGCCGCAGGGAGGCCGACCCGGGCACGGTCACGCACCCGAAGGCGGCGGCCCGGGCGGCGTCGAGCGCGGTGCCGCCCGCTGCCGCCACCCCCGCCCCCAGCACGAGGGCATGGTGCGGCGCCGGGCGGGGGCAGTCCTGCCAGGCGGCGTCGAAGGACCCGGTCAGCTCCGGAGCCGATGCCGACAGCAGTCGCCGCAACCCGCGCCCCAGGGAGCGCGACGCCGCCCGGGAGGCCGCCGCGGTCAGGCGTGCCTCGAGTTCGCCGTCCAGCTCGGCCCAGTGATCGGCGGGAGCGTGCCGCGACCACGCCGCGTGGGCCGTCGCCGCGAAGGCCGCCGCCACCCGTCCGGCCGTCGCCAGCCGGGCCCGGCAGAAGGTCTCCAGATCGTCCGGGCAGCTGACGAAGCCGGCGCCCACGGCGGCCTCGACGCCCGCGGAGTGTCCGTGGCCACCGGCCGGCGAGCGGGAGTCCAGCAGGAGGAGCAGCTGCAGGTTGAGCCCGGCGCTCCCGGTGGCATCGGTCATCCGGTCACTCAGAACAGGAAGTAGCGCTGGGCCATGGGCAGTTCCGCCGGAGGGTTGGCCTCCACGCTCACCCCGTCGATGCGCACCTGGAAGCTGTCCGGGTCGACCTCGATCTCCGGCAGCGCGTCGTTCAGGGGCAGATCGGCCTTGCTGAGAGCGCTGACGTCCCTGGTGGCCACGAGCGGCCGGGCACTCTCCCACCGCTCCTCCAATCCGTCCTCGAGCGCGGCAGAGGAGACGAACTGGACGCCCAGGCGGGCCGACAGCGCCGACGCGGCACCGAACATCGGCCTGGGCAGGATGGGCTGGGGCGTCGGGATGGACGCGTTCGCGTCGCCCATCTGGGCCCACGCGATCACCCCTGACTTCAGCACCAGGTCCGGCTTGACGCCGAAGAACGCCGGCTCCCACAGCACGAGGTCGGCGAGCTTGCCCGTCTCCACCGAGCCGATCTCCGCGTCGAGGCCGTGCGTGACGGCCGGCGCGATCGTGTACTTGGCGACGTAGCGGCGCGCGCGCAGGTTGTCCGACCGGGCCGTGTCGCCCGCCAGCGTGCCCCGGCTGAGCTTCATCACGTGCGCCGTCTGCCAGGTGCGGATGATGGTCTCGCCGATGCGCCCCATCGCCTGCGAATCGCTGCCGATCATGGAGATTGCGCCCATGTCGTGCAGGATGTCCTCGGCCGCCATGGTGGTCGGCCGGATGCGGCTCTCGGCGAAGGCGAGGTCCTCGACCAGCGACGGGTTGAGGTGATGGCACACCATCAGCATGTCGAGGTGTTCGTCCAGCGTGTTGCGCGTGTATGGGCGCGTCGGGTTGGTGGAGCTGGGCAGCACGTTGGGGTGGGAGGCGACCCGGATGATGTCCGGCGCGTGCCCGCCCCCGGCGCCCTCCGTGTGGTACGTGTGGATCGGGCGGCCACCGATCGCGGCGAGGGTCGACTCCAGGTAACCGGCCTCGTTGAGCGTGTCGGTGTGGATCGCGACCTGGACGCCCTCGTCCTGCGCGACCGTCAGGCAGGCATCGATCGCCGCGGGCGTCGTCCCCCAGTCCTCGTGCAGCTTGAACCCGGCGGCACCGGCGCGCAGTTGCTCGCGCAACCCCTCGGCGGAGACGGTGTTGCCCTTGCCGAGCAGCACGACGTTGACGGGCCAGTCGGTGAGCGCGGCCATCATCGCGGTGAGCCAGAACGCGCCTGGTGTCACGGTGGTGGCCTTCGTGCCTTCGGCGGGGCCCGTCCCCCCACCGATCAGCGTGGTGATCCCGGCGGCGAGGGCGACCGGGATCTGCTGCGGAGCGATCAGGTGGACGTGGCTGTCGACGCCGCCCGCCGTGAGGATCTTGCCGTTGCCCGCGATGATCTCCGTCGACGGGCCGATCACCAGGTCCGGATGGACGCCGTCCATGATGTCCGGGTTCCCGGCCTTGCCCAGCGCGACGATGCGCCCGTCCCGGATCCCCACGTCGGCCTTCACGATGCCCCAGTGGTCCAGGACGACGACGCCGGTGATCACCAGGTCGGGAGTTCCCTGCGCCCGGGTCGCGACGGCCTGTCCCATCGACTCGCGGATCACCTTCCCGCCGCCGAACACCGCCTCGTCGCCGGCCCGACCCGGACCACCGCAGCGATCCTCGGTGACCTCGATCAGCAGGTCCGTATCCGCCAGCCGGACGCGATCGCCGACCGTCGGCCCGTACAGCGCGGCGTACCGCGACCGGGAGATGTCGCTCATGTCCGGCTGCTCTCCTCGATCGTGCCGTGGTCGGCGCCGTCGAGGTCGGCGTCACCGGTGTCCAGGCGGAGGCCGGGGACGACGCGGTTGCCGCCGAGGGCGACCAGCGTGACCTCGTGCCGGATCCCGGGCTCGAAGCGGGTGGACGTCCCGGCCGGGATGTCCAGGCGGAAGCCGCGGGCGGCAGCCCGGTCGAAGCGCAGCGCCGGGTTCACCGCCGCGAAGTGGTAGTGCGAACCGACCTGGACGGGGCGGTCGCCGGCGTTCTCCACCTCGATCGTGACGGTGGGGCGCCCGGCGTTGAGCGCGACCGTGCCGTCGGCGGGGAGCACCTCACCCGGGATCATCGCGTCACCGTCGCGGAGGGGTTCATACGATCGGCTGGTGGATGGTGACGAGCTTCGTGCCGTCGGGGAAGGTCGCCTCCACCTGCACGGACTCGATCATCTCGGGGATGCCGTCCATGACGTCGGCTCGGGACAGCACGGCGCGGCCGGAGCTCATCAGCTCGGCCACGCTGGTGCCGTCGCGCGCTCCCTCGAGCACGAAGGACGTCAGGACGGCGACGGCCTCGGGGTGGTTCAGGCGCAGGCCGCGGGCCCGGCGGCGCAGTGCCAGGTCGGCGGCGACAGAGATCATCAGCCGTTCCTGTTCGTGCTGGCTCAGGCGCATGGCGGAGAACCTATGCCACGCCCATGACGCCTGCGTTACCGCCCAACGCGGTCACCAACTGGTGGCGACATAGTTCGTCTCCAGGTACGCGTCGATCCCCTCGAAGCTGCCCTCACGGCCCAGGCCGGACTGCTTCAGACCGCCGAACGGGGCGGCGGGGTCGGACAGGATCCCGCGGTTGAGGCCGATCATCCCGACCTCCAGCCGTTCGCTGACTCGCAGTCCCCGAGCGAGGTCGCGGGTGTAGACGTACCCGGCCAGGCCCATCTCGCTGTCGTTGGCGAGGGCGAGCGCCTCGTCCTCACCGGAGACGGTGATGATCGGCGCCACCGGACCGAACACCTCCTCGACCGCGACGGCGGAGTCCCGCGGGACGTCGGCGAGCACCGTGGCCGGGTAGAAGAAGCCCGGGCGGTCGAGCCGGGTCCCGCCGAGCACCACACGGGCGCCGGCCGCGACGGACCGGTCGACCTTGTCGGCGATTCCGTCCACCGCGCGCGCGCTGACCATCGGCCCGAGCTGGGTCTCCTCGTCCGCCCCCGGCCCGAGGCGCAGCGCGCCCATCTCGGCGGCGAGCTTGGCGGCGAACTGTGCCGCGACGGCCTCGTGGACGAAGAACCGGTTGGCGGCGGTGCAGGCCTGGCCGCCGTTGCGCATCTTGGCCTGCATCGCACCGGCGACCGCGGCGTCGAGATCGGCGTCGTCGAGCACGATGAAGGGGTCGTTGCCGCCCAGTTCCATCGTGGTGTTCACGACGCGGTCGGCGGCCTGCTTGAGCAGCATCCGGCCCACGTTCGTCGAGCCGGTGAAGGACATCTTGCGCACGCGCCGGTCCGCGAGCGCGGTGGACACGAGCTCCCCCGGGTCGTCTGTGGCCAGCATGTTGACCACTCCGTCGGGCGCGCCCGCCTCGGCGAGCAGGCGTCCCACGAACAGCGCGGTCAGCGGGGTCTCCCCCGGCGGCTTGAGGATGACGGTGCATCCCGCGGCCAGCGCCGGAGCGATCTTGCGCGTGGCCATTGCCGCCGGGAAGTTCCACGGCGTGAGCAGGAGCGCGACGCCCACGGGCCGGCGGAAGGTCAGGATGCGGTTCGCACCGGACGGCGCCCACCGCAGGTCACCGCTGATGCGCACGGCCTCCTCGGAGAACCACCGGAAGAACTCCGCCGCGTAGGCGACCTCGCCGCGCGCGTCCGAGAGCGACTTGCCCATCTCCAGGCTCATCACCAGCGCGAGCTCCTCGCGGTGGGACATCATCAGCTCGAACGTGCGGCGCAGGACCTCGGCGCGCTCGCGTGGTGCGGTGGCCGACCATCCCGGAAGGGCGGCATCGGCGGCCGCCAGCGCCCGGTCGAGATCGTCCAGGCCGGGGCGGGCAGCACGGGCCAGGACCTCGCCGGTGGACGGGTTCAGGACGTCGAACGTGCCGGCGGAGCCGTCGCACCAGTCACCGCCGATGAGCAGCTGGGTGGGGACATCGGCCGGGAGCGTGCGGGTGCTGGCGATGGAACTGCCCTCCAGGTGGTCGGGGTCTACCCTCGCAGAGTAGCCACCGCGGCAAGTGCGTCGTCGGCGTGCTTGGTCATCGAGAACTCGCTGCTGATGACGCTGACGATCCGGCTGTCGGTGCCGATCACGAACGTCTTGCGCTTGACGGGCAGCGGTCCGAACCGGCGCTTGACGCCGAACTGCCGCGCCACGTCCCCTGCCTCGTCCGACAGGAGCGGGTAGTCGAAGGAGTTCAGCTCCGCGAACTGCTTCTGCTTGGCGACCGGGTCGGTGCTGATGCCCACCCGCTGCGCACCGGCGGCGGCGAACTCCGCACCCAGGTCGCGGAACTGGCAGCTCTCGGCCGTGCAGCCGCCGGTCATCGCGGCCGGGTAGAAGAACAGGACGACGGGACCGGTGGCGAGCAGCGAGCTCAGCCGGCGCGGGGTGCCGTCCTGGTCGGGCAGTTCGAAATCGGTGACGAGATCTCCGGTGTCCATCGGTCCCACGCTAGAGCCCCCCGAGCCGGACCGCTCATCGGGCCCCGGCGCGCGCCGGTCGCGGGAGCTCCCCCGGCCGGTCTGGCAGGCTGACCCGTATGCGTCCGCGCCGCCCCGCCGCAGCCCGTGTCATCGCCGAGGCCACGGTCGCCGCGCACGCCGCGGTGCTGGAGCAGGACGCCGAGGCGCTCCTGGCCGCGACCCGGACACTGGCGGGACAGAACGCGGACGCGGTGGCGGTGGTGCACGGCGCCGTCGTGCGCGGTCTGCTCGAGCGCTCGTTCCCGGACGGGGTCGGCGGGGACGACGCCGAGGACGTGATCGCACGGTGCCGGGAGCTGGCCGGCACCTGGTTCGCCCCGGTCGACGAGAACCTGCTGCTCCTCGGCCTGACCGGTGCGCTGGGGATGTTCGCCGAGGAGGACCTGCCGGGTCTCGCGCCGTCCGCACTCCACGGGCACGTCGCCCTGCTCGTCGCGGTCCTGCTGACCCGGACCGGTACCGAGCTGGACGAGCTGATAGACGGTGCCTTCGCCGAACTGGAGCGATCGCAGACGATGGAGCTGCCCTGACCGGACCCGGCGGCCTCGTCCCCGGATCTCATACGCCACAGACGCAACACTTTCGCCCTCCCGGCTGTCTTCTCATCGCACTACCCCGACTGGGAGGTCGCAATGAGCAGATCCCTTCGCATCGCCGCGTTGGCCGCCGCCACGGCGCTGCTGGCCGCGTGCGGTTCGAGCACGGGAGCGCAGGGATCGGGCTCGCAGCCGACCGGTGGCTCGACCACACACTCCTCGCCGACCACGTCCACGTCGTCACGCCCGACCACCACCACGAGCGGCGGGGCGACCCGGTCCACCTCGACCACCCCGTCCTCGGGACCGGGCGGAGGTTCGGTGCCCGCGGGGTTCAAGCCGACGTCGGCGACCTTCGTCGACACCGACGACGGCTGGGTGCTGGGTACGGCACCCTGCCCAGCCCAGCCCTGCACGTCGATCGTGCGTACCCGTGACGGCGGCGCCACCTGGCAGGGCATCCCCGCACCGAAGGCCGCGCTGACCCTCGACGAGCAGGCGATCGCCGCGCAGGTGCACGGGATCCGGTTCGCCGACCAGCAGGACGGGTGGGTGTACGGCCGCGAGCTCTGGTCCACGCGCGACGGCGGCGCCACCTGGCAGCAGATCCACATCACGGCACCCGGCATCGGCATCAGCAGCCTGGAGAGCGGCGGTGGCTATGTGTACGTCGCCACCGACTCGTGCAACCCCGGATCCGGCGGCAACACAGCCTGCACGACGACCACCCAGGTACTCGCCGCGCGCATCGGCAGCAACGTGTGGCACAGCGTGGCGACGCTGTCCGTGGTCTCGGCGCGCAGCCGGGACTCCGAGCCGCTGCTGACGGTCGAGAAGGGCGGATGGTGGCTCTCGCTGCCGGGCGGTATCTACCACGGTGTCGGAACGGGCGCGGCCTCCCGCGTCGCCCAACCCTGCGCTTCCTACTTCGGTGGGGCATCGTCGAGCCAGTTCGCGTCGCCCGACGGTGTGCACCAGGACCTCCTCTGCGTGGGCGGCCCCGCGGCCGGCACCGCTGAGGCGCAGCTACTGGGCTCCAGCGATTCGGGAGCGTCGTTCTCCCGGTCCGGCTCGACGATCCGCATCCCGTCGGGTGTGGCGGGGATCGCCGACAACGGCGCCGGTGTTCTCGTCGTCGCAGCGAGTTCCGGCTCGAGCGAGCTCCGACGCACGGTCAACGACGGCGGCAGCTACACCGTCCCGCTGAACGTCTTCACCGGTGGTGGGTCGCCGTGGACCGACCTCGGCTTCACCGACGCACACCGCGGAATCGCCGTCCTGTACGGGATGGCTCTCTACCTCAGCAACAACGCCGGCGCGGAGTGGTCCGCCGTGACGTTCTGACGCCTCGTCCTGCCCGCGACGCATCGGGCTGCGGCACCCGGAGGGGGGTGCCGCAGCCCGATGACCATTCTCGGCAGGCATTCTCTGGTGCACTTACTTGACGTGGGATATACATAGTCGTCCCATCGCCACCCAGGCCGGAGCCCCGCCATGCCCGAACGTGTCCCATCAGGTCAGCACCTCTTCGCCGTGGTCTCCGGGGGTGGCACCGGCATCGGCCGGGCCATCGCGGACTGGCTCAGCCGCGACGGCACCGACGTCCTGATCGTGGGTCGCCGGGCCGACGTCCTCGCGGCGACCGCGTCCGAGCTCACCGCATCGGGCGGCGGTGAGGTCACCTGGCTCGCCGCCGACCTGTCCGACCCCGCGGGGGCGGAGCTGGTCGCCGCCGCGGTGGCCGAGCGGGGCACTCCGGTGGACATCGTGGTCGCCAACGCCGGCGGCCCGTCGCCGCGTGCCGAGGGATCGCTCGGCCAGGTGGCGGAGGCGTGGCGAGCGGCCTTCCAGGCCAACGTGCTGACGGCGGTCCTGCTGGTGGAGGCGCTCGATCCGTACCTGGCCCGACCGGGCGCGCGCGTGGTCGTCATCGGCTCCCAGTCCGCGGCATCGGGCGGGGCGAGCGCGCCCTACGTGCTAGCGAAGTCCGGTCTGCACGGGTGGATCCTGTTCCTCGCGGCGCATTACGGTCCGGACGGCATCACCGCGAACGTCGTCTCGCCCGGCTACACCGCCGGTACGGAACTCCTCGCCGGCCGGATCTCGCCCGAGCGGCACGAGAAGCTGCTGGCGCGGGTCGCGTTGGGACGCCCCGCCCTGACCGACGAGATCGCTGCCGCTGTGCACTTCCTCGCCAGCCCCGGCGCCGCCTACGTGACCGGCCAGGTGATCGCCGTGGACGGCGGGTTGGTCCCGCCCGGCTGACCCGCTCCCGGACGCCGCCGGTACGCGGCGGTGGGCGACGGTGAATCTCGATCGGGAAGCTTCTTGCGCGGGTATGCGCGAGCCAGCAGGATCGTGACCGACCGGAGCCGAGGGGCGCACGATGGGCGTGGGGCAGCGTGTCCGCGGGCTGATCCTGCGGATGAGATCGCGGTGGTGGGCACTGGCCGCGTTGCTCCCGCCCGTGCTGTTCGGCTACTTCTCGGCGACGAACACGGCGAACTCCCACGAGACGCGGCTGACGCTGGCGGGGACACCGAGGGCGTTCGCGGCGGCCGTCACCGAATCCGGCGGTGCCCACGCCACCCGGAAGGGGCTGCTGCTCGACCTGGTCTTCATCGCGAGCTGGCTGGTCGTGCTGGTTCCGCTCGCGCTGACCGGCGCCGCCCACTGGCTCCCCGCCTACCGCCGCGGGCGGATCCTCGACCAGACCTGGGCTCTCGTCCTGGGCGCGGGGTTGCTCGACGTCGTCGAGGACCTGCTCGCGCTGCTGTTCCTCCAGCGCACGCCCTCCGAACCGGCCGTGATCGTGCTGGCGACGGTGAGCTGGTTGAAGTACCTGGCCTATGTGGCGGCGCTGGCCGCCCTCCTGTTCGTCATCGTGTCCCCGACGGTCGGCTCCCTCTACCGGCGGGCCGGGCTGGCCGTCGGCGCCGTGTTCGACAGGTGGAACGGGTCGGCAGTCACATTGCCTCCGAGCCGGGCACCGGTGACCGCCGCCGCTCCGGAGCAGCCGCACCCCGCCGTCCCCCTGCGCGGCATCTGCGTGTCCGGCGGCGGCATCCGGGCGGCAGGGGTCGCGATCGGCGCACTCACCGCACTCGACACCCTGCCCGACCGGGCGGAGTCGGGCGCCCGGTCGATCTTCCGTTCCGCCCGCTGGCTGATCTCGGTGTCCGGCGGCGGCTACGCGGCCGCGGGGTGGCGGCTGACGCGTCAGGGTGGCGACCACGCCCTGCAGCCGGGCATGGGTGAGGACGTCGACGGGTTGTTCCGGCGGACCGGCTGGACGGCGTCGGTGCGCACGCGCCATCGCTACCTGGACAACGGCTTCGCATCCCTCACCGGCGGTGTCATCGGGGCGGTGACGCGCACCGCGCTCGTGCTGTCCGCGGTCTTCGCGACGGCGGTGCTGACCGGCTGGGTCTACGGCCAGTTCCTGGGCAGCAACGTGCTGCATCCGCGCTTCCCGTTCTCGTCGGCCTCACCAGCCCGAGAGCTCGACCCGTCCGAGATCTTCGCCGCACCGCTGATATGGCCCGGGCTGTCGATGACCCTGCTGGCACTGCTCGTCACGGTGGTCAGCTACTCCAGGATCGCCTGGGCCGGCGCGCGCCCGCGGCTGGCGCTGCCACTGGCGGCAATCGGCCTGGTGCTGCTCGTCCTGCTCGTCGGCATCCCGTTCGTCCTCCGCTACCACGCCGACATCCTCGCCCTCGCCACCGGTTCGACGAACACCAGCGGCAGCACGGTCGGCCGGGGCGCGGGGATCCTCGGCTGGATCTCGAGCCTCGGCATAGTCGGGGCGCTCACGGGCGCCCTCAAGGCTCAGGCCAAGAAGCGGTGGCTCAGGCTGGGCGGTGTGCTCCTCGCGGTGATGTGGGGGTACCTGGCACTCAGCGTGGCGTACGGCTTCGCGGAGTCGCCGGACGGCGGGCGCTTCGCGGCCGGCTGGACCGTCGACGGTCACGGGGTGCCGCGTTTGGTCACGCTCGCCGTCGTGGCCATCGCCGTCGTGAACCTGATCGCCAGCCATCGCCTCACCCTGGCCGGCATCTACCGCAAGCGGATCGCGCAGACTTTCGCCCTGGCCCGTGCCGCCGACGCCCACCACAGCGGGCGGGCGCTGCCGCCGATCACCTACCCGCAGGAACGGCCGTGGTCGGACTTCGCCGCGGCGGAGGGGCCGGAGCTCATCATCTCGGCCACGGTGCATTCCTCCGCCCTCACCGTGTCGGGCCTGAAGGGCTACGGGCTGACCTTCGATCCGTCCCACGTGCGCTTCTACAACGGCACGAACGGCGGTACGGGCGCGTCGATCGCCACGTCCTCCTTCCCCGGCGGCTCCTGGTGGCACGGGTACCCGCGCACCCTGAACATCTCGCGGTCGATGGCCATCTCGGGTGCCGCCCTGGCATCGGCGATGGGGCGGCAGGCGCTGGGGACGACGCAGGCGCTGCTGGCCGCGACCAACCTGCGCCTGGGCATGTGGCTGCCGAATCCCCAGCGAGCCGGTGACTTCGCGGCGCCTCCCGCCGACCGGCCGCGGGTCGGTCTGGTCTACCTGGCCAAGGAGATCCTCGGTCGCTACGACACCGCCAGGGACCCGTTCGTCTACGTCGCCGACGGCGGTCATCGCGACAATCTCGGGCTCGTCGACCTGCTCCGCCGCACGCCGGACGAGGTCTTCGTCATCGACGCGAGCGGCGACACCCCGGGGGCGTTCACCACGCTGAGGGAGGCGATCGAGCTCGCCGAGGTGGAGCTGCAGATCGTCATCGATCTGGACTGGCAGCCGATCCGGTGGGCCGACGCGTTCGATCTGCCGTTCCCCGCGAACCTGCCGCCGGACTGCGTGACCACCGGGACGATCACCTACCCCGGTTCGCCCGCACGGACGGCGACGCTCTACTACGGCCGCTATCAGCTCTGCCGGCGTTCCCCGCGGGAGCTGCTGGCCATGCGCGCCCGGGACGCCACGTTCCCGTACTACTCGACCGGCAAGCAGTTCCTCACTTCGGGCCAGTTCGACGGCCTCATCGCCATGGGCGAGTTCGTGGGCACGCGGCTGCGGGAGGTGGCCCTGGCGTCTGCCGATCGGCCCCGCAGATCGCCCGCGCCGGACGTAAACTGATCGCGCGCCGCCGTGGCCCGGACCCCGCCACGGAGGCAGGCAGACCCGGCAGCCGGCCGGGCTCACGACCTAAGGACCAGCCCGTGGGGTCACCAACCGAGACCATGCCGAGACTCTTCCGGCAGATGATGTTCCTGCTGGAGCAGCAGCGATCGACTGCAGCCCGCACCGCCGGCCAGACCCCCACCCGCTTCCGGGTACTGGTCTACGTCCATGACGAGGGCCCCGTCACCCCCGGTGACATCGCGCGCGTGCTCGGCGCCGGAACCGGTGCGGTCACGTTCATCATCAGCGCCCTGGAACAGAACGGCCTGATCGTCCGGACGTCGCATCCCTTCGACCGGCGCATGGTCATGCTGAGCGCGACGCCGGCGTGTGCGTCACTGCTGCGCCCCTACCTGACCGATCAGGCGCGCCTGGCCGACCGTCTCGCCGAGGCGCTGAGCTGGGACCAGGTCCAGTCGGTGCTCCTGGCGCTGCGGCGGCACTAGACCGGTAGCGCCCTGGCGCGCGCCACCCCGGACGCCCGTCGCAGCGCGTATGTCGGAGGGTCCACCTACTGTGGGCGGCGTGATCGCTCACCAGCTGTCGCGAACGGACGCGCGCCGCATCGCCGTTCGCGCGCAGTTGCTCACCCGCGACCGCCCGTCGGACCTCATCGAGATGGTGCGGCACCTGACGCTGCTGCAGAACGACCGGACGGCGGCCGTCGCGCCCAGCGCCGAGCTCGTGGCGTGGAGCCGGCTGGGATCGTCCTGTCCTCGCACCGCGGTCGCCGACGCCGCGGACGAGCTGCGGCTGATCGAGGTGCAGGGCCTGCTCCGCCCCGCCGAGGACCTCGCGCTCTACCGCGCCGAGATGGCCGAGTGGCCGGGCGTGGGCGAGGTCCCGAGCTGGCTGGAGGGGCAGGCGGCCTGGGTGCGCGCCAACGACGGGTTCCGGCGGGACCTGCTCGAGGAGCTGATGCGCGACGGCCCGCTGACCCGGCGCGAACTGCCGGATACGTGCACCGTCCCGTGGCGCTCGTCGGGCTGGAACAACAACCGCAACGTCGCGATGATGCTGGAGATGCTCGTGCTGCGTGGCGAGGTGGCCGCCGCGGGTCGCCGGGGGCGGGACCCGCTGTGGGACCTGGCCTCGCGCATCTACCCCGACGACGACGTCGTGCCCACCGAGCGGGCGCATCGGATCCGCAACGAGCGCCGGCTGCGCGCGCTCGGGATCATGCGCGCCAAGGGTCCGGCGAGCCCGGGTGAGCCCAACGGTGTCGAGGACGCCGGTGAGCCCGCGGTCATCGACGGGGTCAGAGGCCAGTGGCGCGTCGATCCGGCCTACCTCGACGGGTCGGCCTTCCGGGGCCGGACCGCCGTCCTGTCGCCACTCGACCGGCTGGTCTTCGAGCGGCAGCGGATGGTCGAGCTGTTCGAGTTCGACTACCAGCTCGAGATGTACAAGCCGGCCGGCACACGGCGGTGGGGCTACTGGGCGATGCCGGTCCTGGTCGGTGATCGCCTCGTCGCCAAGGTCGACGCCACCACCGACCGCGGACGCGACGAGCTGCGGGTCGACGCGATCCACTGGGACGCCCCGCCGGCGAAGGCGACGGCAGCCTCCCTGATCCGCGAGCTCACCGATCTCGCCGCGTGGCTCGGGGTCGACCTGCGGCTGCCCTGACAGATCACGTGCCGGCCGGCGTGGCCTCGCCGACGACCCAGTCGGGGCCGTCGCGAGCGATCCGGCACGTCCAGCCGAGGGCGGCCAGCCGCTCGGCGACGCGGTCGGGATCGAGGAAGTTCTTGACGATCGAGAACCGCGAGCCGTCGCTCAGCGTGCGCGTGATGACCTCGTCGGAGCCCGGGACATAGCGCTCCTTCCCGATCTCGTCCACGTGCTCGTCGACGAACACCACGCGTCCGCCCTCGGCAAGCAGGGTCGCGAGCTGTGCCCAGAACGGGCCGAACCGGGCCGCCGGTACGTGTGACAGCCACGCCGAGAAGAAGATGACGTCGAACCGTGTCCCGGGCGCCCACCCGAAGATGTCGGCGGCGACGAAGGTCACGCCGGCATCGGCCACGCGGTCACGGGCCACCGCGATCGCCTCGGGAGCGGCGTCCAGCGCGGTGAGGCTGCGTGCGCGGCGCGCGAGTGCACCCGTCCACATGCCCGTACCGCACGCGATCTCCAGGACGTCGCCCTCGGGGGCGATCGCGGCCACCAGCCGATCGATGCGCTCGCGTGCCGCACGGAGGTCGCCGTAGGCGGTGCGGTCGTACTCCGCGGCCCGCCGGCGGTAGTACGCGATCTGTCCGGACAGCAGCGACTCCTCCACCGCGCCAGCATGCCCGCCGAGGCAGTGGCCGCACCACACCCGGCGCTCAGCCCAGGGACGGCACGATGTGTTCCCAGACGCAGTCGAGGATGTCCGTCGTCGGGCCGAGGTAGTGCGCCGTGACGCTCACCGTGGCGCCCTGATCGGGCAGCATGATCCCGAACTGGCCGTAGATCCCGTCCATCCGCCAGGCGTGGTCGCGGCTGCACAGCCACACGTGCAGCCCATAGGTCCCGTTGTCCGGCTGCGGGCGCCCCGTCGGCGTCGTCTCGGCGACCATCCGCGCGATGTAGTCGGCCGGGACGAGGCGTCGCTCGCGGTGGACGCCGCCGTGCAGGAGCAGCTGGGCCACCTCGGTGATCTCCGAGGTGCGCAGCTGCAGGCCGACCGCGCCGAGCGGGAAGCCGAGCGGGCACCGCAGCCACTGCGGATTCCGGATGCCGAGCGGGTCGAACAGCCGGGGCAGCAGGAAGTCGCGCAGGTCCGACCCGGACACGGCGTGGATCACACGGCCCAGGACGTAGGTGTTGCCGCCGGCGTAGTCGTAGGCGGTGCCCGGCGTGCAACCAGCGGGGTGGCGAAGAAGTCACGCGCGGCATCACCGGGGTGGTCGGCATCCGGGTCGAGCCACCGGTAGCTGTTGCCCGCGGTCATGCTCAGCAGATGACGCACGGTGATCGCGTCACTGCCGGGGGCCGCCGTCCCGGCCAGTTCGGGCAGATGTCCCAGGACGGGATCGTCCAGGCCCAGGCGCCCCTCCCCTGCGGCGATCCCGATCGCGAGCGACGTGACGGTCTTGGACACCGAGAAGACGTCCCGGCGGATGTCCGCGCCCCACCGGTGCTCGGCGCTACGACCGTCGTCGAGGACGACCTGCACTCCCTGGATGCCGAGGTGGCGATCATCGGCGACCGCGGCGAAGCGGTCGAGCAGCGCGTCGAGGCCCATCGCCCGAGGCTAGATCACGGCCCGGGCCGTGGCTCGAATCACCAGCGCACCGCGTGGACGAAGTCCGCCGCGGGACGTCTCAGCCCCTGGCAGATCCGCATGGCCAGCCGCATCGACGGCCCGAACCTCGCTGTGCGCAGCCCGGTGAGCTGGTTCGGTGTGCACCTCAGCCGCGCCGCTACGGCCGGCCAGCCGGCGCCGCGGGCCAGCCGGGCGGCGTCGAGGGCCTCGTGGAGCTCCGACAGGTTCCAGCGCAGCCGCTGCGACGGATCAGCCGCCGGGAGGGGGACCCCTGCCGTCCCCGGTGCGGGTGCCGCGATGAAGTCCTCCGGCGCCCGCTCCAGCCAGCGCAGCATCAAGAGCGCGTGCTGGCAGGACGTGTCTCCCCGCCGGCGCAGGTTGAGGACCGTGGATGCGCTGATCGGATGATCGCCGAGGTGGGCGTTGAGATCTGCGGACTCCGCCCAGACCTGCCGGGCGACGCCCGCCCAGCTGAGCGCGTCCTGCCTCCGCCGCCGGTCGACCGCGGCGAAGAGTGCCTGCGCGTCGAAACCTCGCGTGGTGGCGCCGAATGTGGTGCCGTCACCTCCGCCGCCCGGGCAACCCTGCACAGGCATGACGCCCCCGCGCTCAGTCGCGGTGGCTCACGACGTTGACGACGGCGCCGTCCGGTGCCCGGACGAAGAACCGGCGCACACCCCACGGCTCCGTGGTGAGCGGATGCACGATCTCGTATCCCCGGCGCTGGGCTTCGGCGTAGGCACCGTCCAGGTCATCGGTGTGCACCGAGATGACCGAGTCCTCGGGAGCCGACGCGTCGCGGGTGACCAGTTGGACATGCGCGCCGGTCTCGGGCGAGGTGTAGCGGGCCACCCATCCCAGGTTGAGCTCCTCGGCGCTCAGCTCCAGGTAGTCGGTGTAGAAGCCCTTCGCGGCATCGATGTCGGCGACGGGGAGGTTGGTCGTGATGCCGGTGACGTGCATGCCGTCCTCCTGCAGGGAGCGTCGTTCCGCCGCCCCGGCAGCCCGGAGGCGTCCGGGCGCCCGGGACGGTCCAGGCAGCCCGAGGTTATCCCGGCGGCCCTGACCCGTCCACGCAACCCGAACCGGTCCCCCGGCGCGGGAACGTCAGCGGTAGCCGCAGGGACGGCGCCGGCGACCGGCCACCATCAACGCCGCGCCGGCGAGGACCTCGGCGACCGCGAGCAGGACCCACGGCCGCCCGTGGAATCCCGTGTTCGCAAGGGTCTGCGGGAGCGTGGTGTGCGTCGGGGTCGGCTTCGGCGTCGGGGTCGGGGTCGCCGAATGGGTGGCGGTGACGACGGGAGCGGTCGCGGTCAGTTCGGCACTGGCATCGCTCTCGCACCCGGCTCCGTCCGTCGCACACGGCGGATCACCGTTGTCCGAGCCGGCGGTGACGACGAGCGTGTCGTGGCCGGCGGACACCGCGCGCACGGTGACGACCACCGCGGCGTCGGCCCCGGGAGCGATCGTCCCCACCGGCCAGAAGCCGAAGTTCGAATCGTCCGCGGGCGACGCGTGGATCGTCACCGCCAGGGTCGCGGCGCGACCGCCCTCGAGCGGGGCGGAGTTGGTGATCACGAAGTGCTGCCTGTCCCCGTCCTCGGGTTCGGCGAATCCGACCACGGCCGCATTGGGCGCCGCCTGCGGTCCCGCGTTGTGGACGGTCACGGTCACGGAGCTGCCCTTGCCCACTGTCATCGTCGCCGTCGCCGGGGTGACCGTCGTATGCAGGTGTGCCACACCGGTGAAGTCGACCGTGCCCTGCACCTGGGTGGGCGGGAAGGCCGGCTGACCGGTGTCCGGGCCGAGGGCGACGGTGAACGTGGCAGAGGTGCCCACGACCGCATCGCTCTGGGCCGTCAGGTCGATCAGGAGGAGGATGTCGGCACCGCGCGGCAGATCGCCGATCGGGCAGGTGATCGTGATCCCGCCGTTGGTGTTCGAGCAGAACAGCGACGTCGCGGTCCCCGACCCGTCGTCGAGCCACCACTGCTCCTCGCGCTGGGGCGGGTCAGCTGCCCGCAGCCCGGGCGGCAGCGTGAGGACGACGGTGGAGTCGGCGACGTCCGGACCGTTGTTCACGATCTGGGCTGCGAAGGTGATCGTGTCGCCGGTGCCCAGCGGAGCGGAACTGTCCTCACCGGAGCCGGCCGGTAGGCAGACGACGGGGGTGAGTGCAGCCGCGTTCGTCGTGCACGCCGGCCCGGGAACGGTGACGGGCGGGATGGGCGCGGCGAGCACCGGGGACAGCCCGACGAGCAGCGCGCCGGCGAACATCGCCGTCGCGATGATCCCACCCACTGCCGCGCGATGAGTCAGAAGTCCGGAGCGCAGGACAGGACGGGGAATGTGCATCAGGGGGGGACCTCGTCCTGGGGGAAGGGGTGGTGCCAGGAGCGGAGCCTAACCGCTCGATGCCCCGCGCACCTCCCGACGGCCCGACACGCCCCGACGCGGCGTGTGCGGCGTGTCAGGTTCCGCTGGCCAGATGCGCGTACAGGGTCGGACGGGACACGCCGATCGCGCGGGCGGTGGCGCTCTTCGACTTGCCCGCGGCGAGCATCGCCCGGGCCCGGGCGAGCTTGTCCGCGGTCATCGAGGCCGGGCGCCCGCCGATCGCGCCGCTGGACCGCCGCGGCTGGGGAACCCGGGTGTCGTGCTCGGGGAGCGCGAGCAGCGTGCCCCGACTCGCGGGATCGCCGGTGCTGCGCAACCGCGCGACCTCGACGTCGACGGTCTGGCACAACCGGTCCGGGGACCATTGCACCGGGTCCACGATCGACTGGAACGAGATGCCCTGGACGAACGCGAACAGGCGTCCCGCCTCGGCGGCGGCGTCGACCGTCGGCGGAATGGTGTCGCGAGGTGATGTCGGCGGTGATGAGCCGCGCCACGCGCTCGATCGCCGACGCGGCCCGCGCGGCCCAGATGTCGGTCAGCTCCCGGTCGCCGACCGACATGCCCTGGTAGGCGAGCCAGACCCGCCACTCCACCCGGGTCTGCGCGTCCAGGGGCAGGAGCGCGTACAGGCAGCCGGTCAGCGGGTCGGGGTGGTCGGCGATCGCCTGCTCGACGCGCGCCCGGGCACGCGAGGCCATCGTCTGGTACGTGTGGAGCACCAGCTCCCTCTTGCTCTGGAAGTAGTGCGTCACGACCGTGGTGCTCGCCGACATACGCTCGGCGATGCGCGCGTTGGTGAGCGCGCCTATCCCCTGTTCGGCGATGATCTCGGCCGCAGCGAGCACCAGGCGGTGGCGGCGCCCGTCGGCGTCGACTCTGGCAGGCATGTCCCTCCCCCTAGGAGACCGGATCGCGGCGGCGCACGCGAACCGGCACCTCGACGAGTCCGCGGACGATGAGGCTGGGCAGGTACCGCAGCGGCTGCTCGCCGGCAACCACGTCGATGCCGTCCACGTGCCGGGCGAGAGCGAGCACCGCATGGCGCGCCTCCATACGCGCCAGCACATTGCCGATGCACGCGTGGATGCCCTGCCCGAATGCGATGTGCCGCTGGGTCATCGGCCGCTCCGGATCGAAGCGGTCGCTGTAGGGGAACACGGTCGAGTCGCGGTTCGCCGACAGCAGCGATACGACGAGCGTCGAGCCGGCCGGGAGCGCCACCCCGCCCAGCTGCGTGTCGTCGACGACCCGGCGGAACACAGCCGCCGACGGACTCGCCATCCGCACGGCTTCCTCGACGATCCGTTCCGCTCGCGCGGGGTCCTCACGCACCTGCTGCCACTCCCCGGGCGCGGCGTCGAGCTGCCAGACGATGTCGGCGAGCAGCCGTAGCGTGCTCTCGTTGCCGGCGACCATCAGCTCGCGGGTCAGGCTCACCAGCTCGGGGATGCCGATGGGTTCCTCACCGTCCGCGGTCTCGCCGGCGGCCTGCACCAGCGCGCTGAGCAGATCGTCGGTGGGATGCTCGCGCCGTTGTTCCAGCTCCGCGGCGATGCTGTGCTGGAAGTCGAGCAGATCGGTTTCGACGTCGGGCCACCGCTCAGGGGCGAGCTGCGCGCCGATCGTCGCGGTGGCCGCGTCGGTCCAGCGGCGAACGTCCTCGCGGCGCTCGTCGGGCAGGCCGAGCACGCGCGAGATCGCCCACACCGGAAGGGGCCGCGTGAACGTCTCGACGATCCCGATCGTCTGCCGGTCGGGCAGCGCCGCGGCAAGCTGTTCGGCCACGTCGGCGACCAGCGGTTCCATCCAGGCCAACGCACGCGGCGTGAACGTGCGCTGCACCATGCGCCGGTACCGGGTGTGCGACGGAGGGTCGTTCACCAGCAGCGTCGGGACGTACGGGTAACCCTGCGCGCGGATGGCGGCGACCGTCTCGGCGACCTCGGGCGGTGGCGGGGTGCGGCGCGACACCTTGTTGGAGAAGCGGGCCGGGTCCGACAGCACCTCGCGCGCGAGGTCCATCGTCGTGACGATGTACCAGCCGGGCTCGGCCATCGGATGAACGGGCGCACGTTCGCGCAGGTCCGCCAGCGCGGCGAAGGGGAACTGCTGGAAGTCCTCGCTGAACGGGTCGAGCTCGGGTGGTCGTGTCGTGGACATGGTGGGTCCTCCTTTCAGCCGGCCAGCACGCGCCGGGTCGAGGACGCCAGGAGGTCGGCCACCTCATCGGGGGGTAACTGGTCGAGTTCGTCGGACAGGACCTCCACCGAGATCGGTGCCGACGTACCGGTGCCGACCAGGGCATCGACGAATCCGGCGATGTCGAAGTCGCCGGCACCCGGTGCGCGCCGGTAGCGCGTGCACTCCTGGAGGTAGTCCTCGCACACCCGCTCGGCCGGCCCGTCGTCGACCTGGATGACGACGACCTGCTCGGGTGGGAGTACCCGCAGGTCATCCCACCGCCAGCCGCCTCGTGTCCCGTGCCAGACGTCGAGGTTGAGGCCACCGTTGGCGCGCGCCGCATCGGACACGATGGCCACGGCGTCGGCCAGTTCGACGATGGAGGAGCAGGCCTGCGGTTCGAGTGCCACCAGCAACCCGTGCTCGGCCGCGCGGTCGCAGAGCGCGGCGAAGCCCTCGGTCGCGGTCGGGCGCAGGGGGCCGGCCAGGGCGCCGACCGCGACGATGTGACGTGCGCCGACCGCGTCGGCCAGGGCGAAGGAGAGCGACTCGCGCCGGAACCCGTCGGCGTCGCGCTCCTCCGGCGGAACGTCCCAGCCGAGGACCGTCTCGATCTCGCTCAGCACGATGCCGCTGTCGGCGAGCACCGCCCGGAGGTCGGCGTCGGACCAGCCTTCCGCCTGCAGTTTCTCGTACTCGCGGACGTTGAGGCCGATCGCGTCGAAACCGGCCGTGGCAGCGGCGGTGACCCGCGTGCGGAAGTCGGCGTGGCGCAGGCTGCCATGAGCAGCGATCAGGGGGCGGTCGGCGGCGTCCAATGCGGATCTCCTTCGTGGAATGGGACGTTCGCGGTGCACCGTCCCGCGTGCGTGGGAGCCGCTCAGCTCTCGGCCGGGCTGAAGTAGCGGAGCGCTTTGGAGCCGGGGACCTCGGACGCGGCGTCGATGACCAGGCAGGTGCCGTTGACGTACCAGGCCTCGTCGCTGGCCAGGAAGGTCGCGGCTGCCGCGACGTCCTCCGGTTGCGCGGCACGGCCGAACCGCTTGGCCAGCCGCTCCTCCACCTCCGCGAGCCCGGACGGGTCGCCGGTGATCACCGACGCGGTCATCCCGCTCACCGTCGCCCCGGGCGCGATGGCGTTGACCCGGATGCCCGACGGCATCAGCTCGACTGCGGCCGACTCGGTGAGCCCGACGACGGCGTGCTTCGCGGCGGTGTAGGCGTGGGGGCCGAGCCCGCCGCGCACCCCGGCGGTGCTGGCCGTGTTGACGATGGCTCCCGAGCCCTGCGGGCGCATGACGCGGGCGCCGTGCTTGATGCCCAGGAAGACGCTGGTGAGCAGGACGGCGATGGACCGGTCCCATGCGGCGCGATCGGTGTCCACGATCGAGCCGGTCACTCCGAGGACCCCGGCGTTGTTGAACAGGCAGTCGAGGCGACCGAACTCCGCCACCGCGAAGTCGACCATGCCGGACACGTCGGCCTCGTCGCTGACGTCCACGCGGAGGAAGCGGGCGGCATCACCGAGTTCGGCGACCACCGCGCGACCGGCCTCCTCCTGCAGGTCGGCGACGACGCACTGTGCACCCTCGGCGACCAGCCTGCGGGCCATGCCGCGGCCCAGCCCGCTGGCGCCTCCCGTGACGATTGCGACCTTGTCCTCGAACCGTGGCTGCACCGGAATCTCCATCTGCGGTGGGGAGCGCGGCAGTGCGTGCTGTGCAACGCGCCATGTACACCGCCCGTTGTACACCGGCCGATGCATATGAAGCAAGGGTGTCAGCGGTCCCGGTACGACCGGCGACCTCGTCAGCCGACCAGCAGGACGAGCTTCCCGCGCAGGTGACCGCGCTCGCCGACCCGGTGCGCCTCCGCGATCTCGGCCAGCGGGAAGGTCTGGCCAACCGGCAGCGAGAACCGCCCGGACGCGATCAGCTCGCCGATCTCGTCGAGCGCGTGGACCGCCCGGCCGGCGTCGCCGCTGCTGAACCGCACGCCGTGTTCCCGCGCACCGGCGAAGTCGGCGACGGTCACGACGCGCTCGGGCGCTCCCGCCAGCCCGATGAGTTCCGGCAACACGCCGTTGCCCGCGACGTCGAGAGCCAGATCGACGCCTGCGGGCGCGAGCTCGCGCACCCGATCGACGAGCCCGTCGCCGTAGCCGACCGCCTCGGCGCCCCACGAACGCACCCGGTCGAGGTTGTCCGGACCGGCGACGCCGATCACCCGGGCACCGCGCGCGGCGGCGAGCTGGACGGCCGCACCTCCGACACTTCCGGACGCGCCGTTGACGAGCAGCACGCTGCCGGAGCCGACCCCGAGCTGGTCGAGCGCACGTGTCGCCGTCTCGATGGCCGCCGGGAGCGCGGCCGCAGCAGGGAAGCCCAGCGACGCCGGGATGGGCGCGTAGTGCGACAGCACCGCCAGCTCGGCCTGCGCCGCCCCCTCGGTGGAGAAACCGAAGACGCGCTCGCCGACGGCCACCCCGGCGACGCCCTCGCCCAGCTCGTCGACCACACCCGCCGCCTCGTGACCGAGCAGCTGCGGCAGCTCGGGATCCATCAGACCCCGGCGCTTCTTCCAGTCGCTCGGGTTGACGCCGGCCGCGCGCACGGCGATCCGGACCTGGCCGGGACCCGGGTGAGGGTCGGCGACGTCCACGATCTCGAGGACCTCCGGGCCGCCGAAGCGCCGGAAACACGCTGCCTTCATCGTCACACCGCTTTCACGTCGCCGGCACGGTCCCGGCGACCGTACCGCCAGAACCCGGGCGCACGACCCGACCCGCGTTGCCCCTCGGGCGGATACTCGCGTCATGACGGTCCACGAGGAGCCCACCGACGCGAACGAGCAGACGGAGAGTCAGGCGGACCCAGCGGCGGACGAGACCGCGGAGCAGGCGGTGACGGCGCCCCCCGTCGAGGCGCGAGCGCCGCGCCCGCCGCGACCGCCCCAGGGGCAGGGCATTCCGCGCTCGGAGGACCTGGCCATGGTCATGACAGGCATGCTGCTCCGGCCCAGGCCACGTCGGACCGGATGGTTTCGCCGGCTCACGGGACGGGGCTCCGCGCCCGGCGAGTAGCGGGCGTACCGACGCGGGTCCCCCGTAGGCTGGCGCAATGGGCAGCCCGGTGCGCAGGCGTGGTCGCCCGTCGGGTGCGTCGAGCGAGGACACGCGGGCGAGGCTGCTCCGTGCGGCGCGCGAGGTGTTCGCGGAGAAGGGCTACGCAGCGGCATCCACCGCTGAGATCGTCTCCCGCGCCGGCGTCTCCGCACCTGTGCTCTACCACCACTTCGTCAACAAGGCCGGCGTCTTCTCGGCCGCCACCGCCGCTGTGTACGACGACGTGGTGAGCGTCCTCGAGGCAGCCGTCGCCGGCCGCACGTCGTTCGCCGACTGCCTCGACGCCATCCTGACCACGTCGGTCCAGATGCACGAGCGCGATCCGTCGATGGCCGCGTTCATCGTGTCCACGCCTGAGATCGCCCAGGATCACGACGAACTCGCCGATCTGCAGACCGAGTTCGGCCGCACCGAAGCGCTGTACACGCGCATCGTCGCCGAGACGGGCGGGATCAGCGGCGTGCGCCCGATCGAGTCCGTCCGCGTCCTGCGGATGGTCGTGTGGGGCATGACCCGGCTCTCGGCCAGCCTGCCCGACGCGGACGAGTTCGCCGCGGCGGTCGCGGCGTACCGGGCGGTGTTGCTCCAGGGCGCGCTCGACGGCAGCACGAGCCCATTGCCTTAATTTAGTAGGCGCTATATTGTCAGCGGGTCGATCCTCGCCGACGCGCCGGAGGGCCCATGATCACCGTCAGCAACGCCCTGGACGAATCACCCGCCAACCTCGAGGACGCACTGCCCTCGGCCCTGCCGCGGTATCAGCCCGGCCTGGACCTGCGCAGTGACGCCTCGGGCGGCGACCCGTCGCTGCAGCTGGTCCGGCGCGACGCGGGCGAGGTGATGGATCGCCTGGTGCGACACGTGCAGGACGGCACCACCGACCAGGCGCCCGGGGTCATGCGCGAGCCGGTGGACAACTACCTCGACCAGGGTCGGTGGCGCCGCGAGATCGACAGTGTGCACCTGCGCGTGCCGATGCCGCTGGCACTGTCCTGCGAGCTCCCGACCCCCGGCACCTTCAAGGCGCTGGACGTGGCGGATGTCCCCATCCTCATCACCCGCGGCCGTGACGGGACGGTGCGCGCCATGATCAACGCGTGCCGCCATCGCGGGTCACCCGTCGCGGCCCGGGGCGTCGGCAAGGCCTCCCGCCTCACCTGTCCGTACCACGCCTGGTCCTACGACCTCGAGGGCTGTCTCAAGGGCGTCTACGGCGAGAAGTCCTTCGGAGACATCGACCGGAGCGAGCTCGGCCTGCGCCGGCTGTGGGTCGAGGAGCGCGCCGGAATCGTCTTCGTCGGCCTCACGCCCGGCATGACCCACGACCTCACCGATTGGCTCGGTGACCTCGAACCGCTCCTCACCGGGCTCGGGCTCGCCGGCCTGCACCACTTCTCCACCAGGGAACTGCCGGGGACGAACTACAAGGTGATCCTCGACGGCTTCCTCGAGACCTACCACTTCGCGGCCCTGCACCCTACGAGCGTCGCGCTCACGAACATCTCCAACATCGTCGCGTTCAACTCCTGGGGTCCCCACCAGCGCAACGCCTCTGCCCTGCGCACCATCGGCGCCGAGGCGGGGAAACCGCGCGCCGAGCGCGACCCGGCCATGGCCGTGGCTCCCAACTACTGGCTGTTCCCGGCGATGGCGATCGCCGGTGCGTACCGGCATCTGACGGCCGTGTCGATCGTCCTGCCTGGACGCAGCCACACCGAGTCGTACACCCAGCAGATCCTGGCGGTCCGGCGTCCACCGGCCGACGACGAGGAGATGCATGCCGCGGCGCGCATGCGCGACTGGTTCTACGACGTCACCCTCAACGAGGACTACGCGGCGCAGGCCGCGGTCATGGCCTCGTTGCCCGCGCTCGCCGGCACGGAGCTGCTGTTCGGCCGCAACGAGCCGGGCGTGCAGCATTTCCACCGTTCGCTCGCGGACTACCTCGACTGAGGCGCAGGCGGGTGTCGACACCACCGGGGACGGCGGCGGAACCGGTCACGCACGTGAACGTCGTCGGCGGCGGCCTGAGCGGGATCGCGGCGGCCCTCGGCCTCGCGCTGCGCGGGGTGCCGGTGACGGTCTTCGAGTGCGCTCCGCAACTCGGTGGCGCGGCGGCCTACTCCGGCGGCCAGGTCTGGGTGGGGGCGAACCACGTGGCCGCCCGCGACGGCATCGCCGACGACCCCGCGCTGGTCGAGGCCTACGTCCGCGGGATCGCCGGTGCGCATCCGCAGCTGATGGACGAGGCGGCGATGGCCCGGTGGCTGAGCAGCGCTCCCCCGGCGATGGAGTACTGGGAGGCGGTGGGCGCGGTTCGCTGGCTCGTGATCGACGGGCTGGCCGACTACCACGCCGAGACACCGGGGGCGTTGGCGTCGGGGCGCTACCTGACCGGTGACCCGGTGCCGCCGAGCGCGCTCGGTGAGTGGCGGGACACGCTGCGCACGAGCCCCTACTTCCGGATGGGGACGACCTACGCCGACCTGTTCGCGCGAGGCCGGAGAACCACGGCCCTCGACGGGGACGAGGAGGCGGCCGAGAGAGCGGCAACGGAGCGCTCCGTGGGACCGGAGTCCGAGTCGCAGCCGCTGACCTTCGGCACCGGCCTCGTCGCCGGCTTCCTGGCCCGCCTGCTCGCGCTCGGACCGGACACCGGCGTGGAGATCCTGCTGGGCCATCGGGTCGTCGAGCTCCTGCGGGACGCGGGCGGCACCGTCACCGGCGTCCGGGCGGAGGGCGGCGACGGGGAGATCACCCGCGACGGGCCGGTCGTGCTGGCGACCAGCACCTACGACTGGGATCCGGAGCTGGTGCGCGAGTTCCTGGGCCTCGAGCCCGAGGACTTCGGCAGCATGGCTCCGGACACCCTGCGCGGCGACGCGATCCGGTTGACCCGCGCCGTCGGCGGCGCGGTCGTGCACCTGCCGGCGACGACGGTCCCACTCGTTCCGGGCTGGCTGTCCGCGGACGGAGCGGGCTTCGCGAACGGTCCCGAGTACGCCATGCCGCACGCCATGATCGTCGACCGCAGCGGGCGCCGGTTCTGCAACGACTCGTACTGGCCCGACATCGTGCCGAAGGCGCTGGATCCGCTGGACCGGCACCTGCCCTTCTTCCTGATCTGGGACGAGCAGCATCACCGCAAGTACGGACTGGGCACCACGCCGCCGGCCGGTGCCTATCCGCCCGGATCGGTCACCAGCGCGCCCACCCTGCGCGATCTCGGCGACCTGCTCGGCATCGACGGATCGGCGCTGACCGAGGCTGCGGCACGCTTCAGCGCGGCCGCCCGACGCGGGGAGGACCCCGACTTCGGCCGGGGGACGGTCGAGTTCATCAACAGTTTCTCCGGCGATCCGGAACACTGCCCCAGTCCCGTCCTCGGCCCGGTCGAGGAACCGCCGTTCTTCGGGATGCGGCTGCGGCTGCTCGGCACCGGCATCGGCATGAGCGGGGTGCGGATCGACGGGGACGGTCACGTCCTCGACGGTGCCGGCGGCGTCGTTCCCGGGCTGTTCGCCATCGGGTCGTGCGCGGCCATGACGACCTCGGGCGGCGGGTACAACAGCGGTTTCGCCCTGGGACGCGGGCTGACCCTCGCGTACCTCGTCGCCGCGGAGCTGGGCGCGTCGGTCGCCGACGCGCACTCCTGACTCCACCTAGCGGGGAAGGAACCGCCGTACCTCCTGGGGCCAGCCGCAGGTCGTGGCGATCCGTCCCGCCCACAGCCGTGCTGCCGCCTCGTCGGCCACATCCACGACGGCGAACCCGCCGATGGCCTCCTTGGTCTCGGCGAACGGGCCGTCGGTGAACAGGGGCGTCCCGCTCGACGCGTCGACGCTGAACACCGGAGCGACGGGGTCCAGCCCTCCGTCGAAGAGGAGCACCCCCGCAGCCTTCATCTCCTCGATCAGCGCCCTTCCGGCGCGGGCCTTCTCGCGCAGCTGCTCGACCGTGTGTTCCGGAACCCAGTCGCTGTTGAAGGCGATGAGGTACTCGGTCATGCGTCCTCCTCCGACGGCGTTGCCCGTAGAGCCATTCTCCCTACCTAGCCGACGAACGGGCCAGGTGCGAAATCGACACCACGTCCGCAGTGCGTCGGCCGTGCCGGGTGTCAGCCCCCGGCCGCGTACGCGGTGGACAGCGCGGTGCCGCCGATGGCCGTCACTCCGGTCAGCCACGGGATCTGCTCCCACGGATAGCCGGTCTGCAGCACGAACTTCCACACGGTCCCGTCCGGGCGCATCGCGACGAAGGTCTGCCGGCCTTCGACGCTCAGGGCGGTGAAGCCGGTGCCCTGGGTCGCGTGCGCGAAGAACGGGGACGTACCCGTGGAACTCTGGGCGATGAGGTCGACGGTCCCGTCGGTGCACAGGGCGGCGGCGGCGAACAAACTGCCGCTGGGGTCCACCGACGTCGCCGCGCAGCTGGACCGCACCGGGTCCGGGCTCGCCTGGGTCGGCGTCGCGTCGTCGGCGGTCTCGCTCCCCCACGCGGTCACTGCGCCGGCGGCACCGACGCCGAAACTGAGCGTGTCGTCGCCGGAGATCGAGGTCATGCCGGCGAGGGCGGGGACGAGTACCGGCGTCGCGCTGTCGACGGTCGTACCGTTGCCGAACTGCCCGTGCGAGTTGTCTCCCCACGCCCAGGTGCGGCCGTCACTGCCCATCGCGTAACCGACGTCTCCGGCCGCGCCGACGTGGGCGATGCCGCTCAATCCCGCCACCTGCTTCTGGCTGTACACGTACCGGCCGGACACGATCGTCCATCCCCACTGCCAGACGGCCCCGGCCGGCGTGACGCCGTAGGCACGCGTGCCTCCGGCGGCGACGGCCGCCATGAGGGGCAGGCCGGAGACGATCGTGGGCGCGGGCACCGGGTCGCCCGGGGTCATCACTCGGTATCCGGTCGCGGACGTCCAGACCTTCCCGTCCGAGGTCAGCAGATACGGACCGGTGGCGCTCCGATCCTGCAGCGCGGCGATCTGGACGACGTGGCCGGCGAACACGTTCGCCTGATCGATCTCGGGTCCCCGCTGCCACGAGTCGAACCACATGCCGCGCGGGGTCGGCGGCGTCGGCGGTACGACGAAGTAGCCGCTGGTGAACAGGCTGAACCCGGCGGGTGCGGACGACGTCAGATTCACCGACTCCGTCGAGTCCAGTGCGATGACATCCTGCCCGGCGGCGGATCCCGTGCTGGCGAAGAACACGTCATACGGCTTGGCGGTCGACGTCGCCGACGGGCGGGACGACAGGTATCCCGACACGGGCGGGTCGGCGCGGGACGTCGCTGTCATGGTGACCAGGGCCGCCATGGGCGGCGTGAGGCTGTGCAGGAGTGGGATGCCGGCGGCTCCCTCCACCGACGCCGATGTGGATCCGCCGGGACCGACCCCCGCCCCCTGCTGCGGACTGGTCATGGTCACCGTCTCCGTCGGCGCGGTGGGGACGAAGTAGGCGCCGCCGGTTCGCGTGCCGTCGGCGATGTAGCCGGTGACGTCCACGACCACCTGGGTCGAGCCGGTCGAACCGTTGTAGAGGTCGATCGCGCCGCCGGTGCCGAGCGGGACGATCGCCCGATCGGCCCGCAGCTGCCCGCGGGAGAAGTAGACGTTCCCCGTGCCCGGCCGCCTGCTCCCGGTCGGGTAGACGGTGAGGTGCCCCGAACCGGTCGGGGAGAGGATGCTCGTGCTGATGACGACGGCCGAGACGCCGGAGGACGGAATGCCGCCGTGTCCCAGCACCCGCATCGCCCGCGTGCCCCCCGCGGCCAGCGCGCCGAAGGGCGACGACACCCGGGTGTCGATCAGCCGGGCCGGAGCGATCGCGTGGAACAGGCCGGAGGAGGTCGAGTCCGCAGCGGTGGTGAAATAGCCGGTGACGTCGACGAGGAAGTTGACGGGTGTCGACGATGCCAGCGACAGTCGGCCGCCGGTGGCCACGACCGCGAACCCGGACGCCGCTTCGGACTTGGCGAAGTAGATTTGCGAGAGGCCCCCCGTCGCGACCCGGGAGTCATAGGCGACCGCGTGGCCGGCCTGTGCCGCGCCGACGACGGTCAGCGTCACCACGAGGGCGGACCCCGATGCGGCAGCGGCAGGTACCGCCACCGAGGCTCGTGTCTGCGCACCGCGCGTGCCGCCGAGCCCCGAACGCGTGTCCATGATGCGGGTCGGCGTGAGCGCCCGGTAGCTGCCACCCAGCGGGACGGCCCCCGACACGACGCCCGGCTGCGCGACGGTCGGTGGCGCCGAGGCGCCGGCAGCCGCGGGGGCCAGCAGAGCGGCGAGGACGGCAGCGAGGGTGGCCACGGACACCCGACGTCGGAGGTGGGTGCGCATGGGGATCCAATCCTCTTTACCTGTTTTCCACAAATGCCGTCAAGCTACGCGAGATTCCGCGACTCCGCGTATCGAATCAACCGAGTGCACGCACAGTGCAGTATCGTGCACTCATGGATGAGCCCTCCTCTGCTCTCGCCGCCCTGATCGGTGCCCGGGTCCGGCACGAACGGCGGGAAAGGCGGTGGACGCTGGACCAGCTCGCAGCCGCCTCGGGAGTCAGTCGCCGCATGCTCGTCAACGTCGAGCAGGGATCGGCCAATCCGAGTGTCGGCACGCTGCTCCGGCTGGCCGACGCGCTCGGGGTCGGACTGCCGGCCCTCGTGGAGCCGGCACCCGCCAAGGCGGTGACGATCACACGATCGGGCCAGGGCGCCGCGCTGTGGACGGGTGAATTCGGTGGTCGGGGCGTGCTCGTCGCCGGCACCGAACCACCGGACGTTCTCGAACTGTGGGACTGGACGCTCGCGCCGGGCGACGAGCACGTGAGCGAGACCCACGCCGTCGGGACACGGGAGCTGCTGCAGGTGATCGAGGGCGCGGTCACCGTGTCCGTCGACGGCGAACTGATCGCCCTCGGCGCCGGGGACGCGGTGAGCTTCCACAGCGACGTCCCGCACGGCTACGCCAACTCGGGCACCGCGCCTGCGCGCTTCTCGTTGGCGGTCTCCGAACCGGGCGTGGGCAGCAGTCCGCGTGGCGACGGCTCGGTCGCGGGTGAGCGACGCGCGGGACGAGCGAGAGCGTGACCAGGCGGGTGCCGCACGTCGGTGTACCGGCGTGGACGCTCGCCGTCACGGCCATGCTCTCCGTCCAACTCGGATCGGCCCTGTCCGTGCACGTCATCGCCGACGTCGGGGCTGCGGGGACGGCGTGGCTGCGCCTCAGCATCGGGGCGCTGATCTTCTGGCTCATCGCCCGCCCGCCCGTGCGCTCCGTCCGCCGTCACGACCTTCCCGTCCTGATCGGCCTCGGCGTGACGACAGGTGTCCAGACCATCGCGTTCCTGTCGGCCATCGAACGCATCCCGCTCGGGACGTGTGTGGCCATCGAGTTCCTCGGCCCGCTCACCGTGGCCGCCGTGTGGACCCACAGCACGCGGGCACTTGCTCTGGCCCGCGCTCGCCCTCGTCGGCGTCGTCCTGCTGACCCGACCCTGGCACGGCCACGTCGACGGTGCGGGCATCGCGTTCGCCGCCGTCGCCGCCGTGGGCTGGGCGTCCTACATCGTCCTGACCCAGCAGGTCGGGGATCGCTTCAGCGGCATCGGCGGACTGTCCCTGACCGCTCCCATCGCGGCCCTGACCTCGGCGGTGGCGGGCATCCCCCAGGCCGTCGGTCACCTCAGCGTCGCGATCATCGCCGCGGCGACAGGCCTGGCGATCCTGCTCCCCGTGCTGCCCTACGCATGCGAACTCATCGCGCTGCGCAGGCTCTCGTCCTCGGCGTTCGGCACGCTCATGGCCGTCGAACCCGCGATCGGCGTCCTGCTCGGCCTGGTCGTCCTGCATCAGCACGTAACCCTCGCGCAGTGCCTCGGGATCCTGCTCGTCGTGGCGGCGGGAGCGGCGTCACAACGCAACGGCTGCCGAGACACGCACGCGGCCCGTCCTGGGGGTGCAGAACGGTCGTGATGGAGGGGTACTCCCGGTGCCGGACGCGCGCGTCCGCCTTCCCCTGATCCGGTGGAGGCGTGCACCACAGTGGCGTCGGTGGTGCCGGAGCGCCGATACAGTCGAGGAACGGCCTCCGGCATCCCGGGTCAGGACGAGACCGCTTCGGTCGCTGCCCGAGAGGCCACCGGTGAGACGCTCACAACGCGACATCCAGCCACGCGCTCGCGCGCTGGAAGCGGTCGTCGCGACCGAGCCCATCGAGCCCGCCGAGCCCGCCGAGCCCGGAGACGACCAGATCGACACCCTGGGCGGCCGGATCGCCTTCACCCTCGCAGGCCGGGGTGAACCCGTCCTGCTGATCCACGGCCTGGGTGGGACCCGACGAACGTGGCGCCACGTCATACCGCAGCTGTCGCAGGGTTTCACCGTCATCGCGCCCGATCTTCCCGGCCACGGCGGGTCCGCGACGCCGGCCGGGGACTACTCGCTGGGCGCGCACGCCTCGGCGATCCGGGATCTGCTGGTCGCGCTCGGGCACCGACGGGCCACCATCATCGGGCACAGCCTCGGCGGTGGCGTGGCCCTCCAGTTCGCCTACCAGTTCCCCGAGCGCACCGACCGCCTGGTGCTGATCAGCAGCGGTGGGCTGGGTACCGCGCTGACACCGCTGCTGCGCGCCGCGACGCTCCCCGGAGCGGAGGCCGTCGTCGGTCGACTCGGGAGGCTGCCCGAGCGGCTCACCCGGGCGGTGCTCACGCTGCCCGGCATCACCGCACGGGAGGACGTCCGGCCGCTCGCGGAAGGACTGCGCGGTCTTGCCGGCGCCGACCACCGCCATGCCTTTGTGCAGACGGCGCGGGGCGTGATCGACTGGCGCGGACAGAGCGTGAGCGCCCTGCGCCAGCTCAGTCTGCTGGCCGATCTACCGGTTCTCGTCGCCTGGGGCGCGAACGATAGGACGATCCCGCCTGAACACCACCACGCCCTCGCCGAGCAGGTTCCGCACGCCCAGTTGCTGGAGATCGCCGGCGCCGGTCACTACCCGCACGAGACGGCGACCAGCCGGCTCATGCCCCCGATCCTGCAGTTCCTCCTGGCCACCCGACCCCATCACTACACCGAGTCCAGGTGGCGCGATCTGCTCCTGCGGCGGCCGCCGGGTGGACCCGGCGCGCGAGTCGGAAACGAGCCGATCGCGCACCACTAGGCCGTTGCCGGTTGTTCCCGCTCGTGAGCGCGCACAACGGCTCGCCGCCGGACGTCAGCGAGGTTCGGCGATCAGGAGACGGGCGGCGGCGGGCACCGTGATGCCGTGGGCCTCGGCCAGCTCTCGCAGCGTCGCGTCCGCATCCTCCGGAGTCCGGCCGCGCTCGATCAGCATTCCCGTCGCGACGTTGACATCGCGCAGGTTCGACAGACTGTGCCTCGAGGCTCCGCCCATGGGCGGCAGGTGCTCGTCCATGACGATCGTGTCGAGCTCGACGCGGAGGAGATACGCCAGATCGGCTGCCAGGTCCACGAGCGCACCGGGGACCGAGGCATAGAAGATGATTTCGGTCCCGGGCTCGCAGGGAAACATCGCGGTCAAGGGAAGCATTGCCGACGTGACGGCGACATCATGGCCGCTCTGGTCGCCGGCGGCGATGTCGTAGGGATGGCCGCCCACCACCATCGTGATGGTCACGGCCACGATCGATCGGACCGAGCGACGGCTCTCGCGGAGAAAGGATGCGAGCAGATCCCGCAGATCGATGTCGGGCTGATCCAGCGCGACGCTGAGCAGCGCGAGATCGGTGGTCAGATCGATCGGCAGAAGCGCCATCAAGGTGCACACCGACGGCGCCGCGACCGGCGGATGTCGAACGCCATGATCTGGCGACTGGCGCGCATCAGGACGTGCCGTCCGTCTTGGACGGACTGATTCTCCGGTCGAGTACCAAGCGCGCGACGCTGTGCACACTGAGACCGCGCGCCTCACTCATACCCCGGAGCAGCGTCAACGCCTCCGGATGAGAGCAATGCCGGCGGTCCATGATCATCCCGGCCGCCTGGTCGATGACGGAGAGCTGAGAGACGGCAGTGTGGAGAGGGCGGGCCAACCTGCGGATTCTGTCCAGGGTGTGCGCGTTCTGCACCGACGCCGCGGCCGGCGCTGCAAACCGTTCGCCGATGTCGATTGCCGCAGCGGTGAACGCGAAACGCGGATGTGCATACACATTCATCGCGCCGAACAGGTAGTTGTCGCGCTGCAACGGCAGGGACAGCACGCTGTGCACACCGAGATTCTTGATCCTCGGACCGAAGCTCGGCCACTGGCGATCCTCGCCCAATTCGTCCGAGTGGACCGTGTGCCCTTCGGCGGCGGCCGTGATGCACGGCCCTTCACCGAGGGCGTACTGCACCGCGTCGATCTCGCGCACGAAATCGGTACTGGCGACGATCACGTCGGGCTGTCCCGCTTCCAGCAAGGTGACGCCCACCCCTTCGGCTCCCGGAATCGTTCGGGTCGCCAATTCAGCGATCTTGATCAGGGATTCAGGAAGCCCCTGCTGCCCCTGATCCGCCGTCAGCAGCGCGAGCGCGAGCAGGCTGTCGGGCAGGCCGGTCATCGGCACGCACCGTGGACGCGCAGTCGTGCAGGGAAGGACCGGGGAGGGTGCGTGGACGGATAGCGCTCCATGGGAAGCCTTCACATGACTGACGGGCAACGAGCTGCCGCACTTGCGACCAAACTCTCGCCGTCGACATGGGATGAGAGCACTGCGCACCGCGATCGCACTGCGCGGCGTTCCGCACGAGCGGGCTGTTATCCCAACCAGGGCCGACCGTACACCGTTTCACCCGGTGCCGATGCTCGACGCACCCGAGGCTGACGAGGCGGGAGACGACTCGACCCCCCGGTGTCAGCCGAGAGGTCGACGTGAGTAGCCCCAACGGGATTCGAACCCGTGCTACCGCCTTGAGAGGGCGGCGTCCTAGGCCACTAGACGATGGGGCCCTAGATACTTCGGTGTGCGTCGTGCCAGAGGCGCAAGCGCCCGCTGGGGTACCAGGACTCGAACCTAGACTAACTGAACCAGAATCAGTTGGGCTGCCAATTACCCCATACCCCACAGCAGCCCAGCCATCTCGTGAACGGCGGGCCGTCGTGAGACTCTACCGGACGCCGCGACGGGCGACCAAACCGCCCACGCCCTCAGCGGCGTCTGCGCCGCGCGCAGTCGTCGGAGGGCTCGCTCCCGTCCGAGCAGCTCCATCGACTCGAACAGCGGCGGCGAGACCGTGCGCCCGGTCATCGCCACCCGGACCGGCCCGAACGCCTTGCCGCGGCTTGAGCCCCAGGCCCTCGATCAGCGCGACCCGCAGCGCCGCCTCGATCGACTCGGCGGTCCAGTCCGCCACCGCTCCAGCGCCGGCGACCGCCGCGGCCAGGACCAGCTGACCGGCCTCGCCGAGCTGCTTGGCGGCCGCGGTCTCGTCGACGGCGAACGACGCCTCGTCGACGAGCAGGAACCCGAGCATCTCCACGCCCTCGTCGAGGGTCTTGACCCGCTCCTGCACCAGCGGCGCCGCCTCGACGACGATCGCCGACTGCGCGTCGGTGAGCGGCGGATCGCCGGCCCGTGCACGCTGGGCGGCGGCCTGGGCGACCAGCCGGCCGGCGAACTCCGCGGGGTCCAGCAGCCGCATGTGCGTGGCGTTGATGGCCTCGGCACTTCTTGAGGTCGAAGCGGGCCGGGTTGGCGTTGACGTCCGCGATGTCGAACGCGGCGACCATCTCGGCGAGGGAGAAGACGTCGCGGTCGTCGGCGATCGACCAGCCGAGCAGCGCCAGGTAGTTCAGCAGGCCCTCGGGCAGGAAGCCGCCGTCGCGGTAGGCGTTGAGCGTGGCCTGCGGGTCGCGCTTGGACAGCTTCTTGTTGCCCTCGCCCATCACGTAGGGCAGGTGCCCGAACCGCGGCGTCGCGCTCGGCGACGCCGATGTCGACCAGCGCGTGCGTACAGCGCGATCTGGCGCGGGGTGCGAGGACAGCAGGTCCTCGCCGCGCAGCACGTGGGTGATCCCCATCAGCGCGTCGTCGACGGGGTTGACCAGCGTGTAGAGCGGGTCGCCGTTGGCGCGGGCCACGCACGAAGTCGGGCACGAGCCGGCCGCGAAGGTGATCTCGCCGCGGACCAGGTCGTCCCAGGTGAGGTCGCTCGTCGGGCATGCGCAGCCGCAGCACCGGGCTGCGGCCCTCGGCGCGGAAGGCGGCGCGCTGCTGCGTCGGTCAGCGTCGCGGTCGTGGTTGTCGTAGCCGAGCTTGGGGTCGCGCCCCGCCGCGCGGTGCCGCGCCTCGACCTCCTCGTTGGTGGAGAACGCACTCGTAGAGGTGGCCGGCCGCCTGCAGCCGCTCGAGCACGTCGCGGTAGATGTCGCCGCGCTCGCTCTGCCGGTACGGGCCGTGCGGGCCGCCGACCTCGGGGCCCTCGTCCCAGTCGAGGCCCAGCCAGCGCAGCGAGTCGAGCAGCTGGTCGTAGGACTCCTGGGAGTCGCGGGCGGCGTCGGTGTCCTCGATGCGGAAGACGAAGGTGCCGCCGTTGTGCCGGGCGAAGGCCCAGTTGAACAGCGCGGTGCGGACCATCCCGACGTGCGGATTCCCCGTCGGCGAGGGGCAGAACCGGACCCGGACGTCGCTCACGGCAGAGCTCATGCCATGCCCTGCCCGCGCGCGGGGTTGGTGAGGGCGCCGATGCCCTCGATGTCGACGGTCACCGTGTCACCGTGCACGATCGGGCCGACGCCCGCCGGCGTGCCGGTGAGGATCACGTCGCCGGGCAGCAGGGTCATCACCTGGGTGATGTAGGCGATCAGCGTCGGGATGGCGTGGATCAGCTGGCTGGTGCGGCCGTCCTGCTTGACCTCGCCGTTGACGGTGGTGGTCAGGCGCAGGTCGGACGCGTCGAGGTCGGTCTCGATCCACGGTCCCAGCGGGCAGAACGTGTCGTAGCCCTTGGCTCGGGTCCACTGACCGTCGCTGTTCTGCAGGTCGCGGGCGGTGACGTCGTTGGCGCAGGTGTAGCCGAGGATGACGTCCAGCGCGCGCTCGCGCGGCACGTCCTTGGCCGGCCGGCCGATGACGACGGCCAGCTCGCCCTCGAAGTGGATGTTCTGCGACTCCTGGGGCAGCACGATCGCAGCGCCCGGACCGATCACCGACGTCGACGGCTTGAGGAAGATCAGCGGGGCCTCGGGCGGAGCGGCGTCCGCGCCGGCCATCTCGGCGACGTGGTCGGCGTAGTTGCGCCCGATCGCGACGACCTTGCTCGGGCAGCACCGGCGAGAGCAGCCGCACGTCCGACAGCGACCAGCGGTCGCCGGTGAAGGTGATGGGGCCGAACGGGTGGCCCTCGATGGCGGCCACGGTCAGCGATTCAGGCGGGGCCCCTGCGGGTCCCTCGACGGTGCCCCACGCGAGGCCGGACGGATGGGCAAATCGAGCGATACGCACGCCTGCACACGCTACCGGTGCGCGACCGGGTCAGGAACGCGCGGATACTGGGCCGGTGACCGCACGCACTCTCCCCGCCCGCCGGATCGGCCGGCTGTTCGTCGTCGCCGGACTGGCCCTCGTCGTGATGGGGCTGCTCCCGTGGAGCGCCCTTCTCGTCGGTGCGACCTCGGTGGTGCTGCTCGTACTGGGCACGCTCGCCGTCGCCGTCGGGGCCGTTGTCGCGCTGATGGGCCTGGGCGTGCTGCAGCGAGTCGCCGAGCGGGCGGCGGCCGCCACCGAGCACGACGTCGACCTGGCCGCCGCGGAGATCATCGCGGCTACCACTACGGCCGGCTCCGAGCAGCCCTCGGAAGGCGCCGGCGCCTGCGCACCCGGGGCGGCGTGCGGCACGTGTGGCGGCACCTGCGCGCTCAGCGCGCTCGGTCAGTCCGCGCCGAGCAACCCGTAGCGGATCGCGTCCTCCAGCGCCAGCCACGAGGCGGCGATGATGTTCGGGTGGACGCCCACCGTGGTCCACTCCCGGCGGCCGTCCGACGTCGTGACGAGGACGCGGGTCGTGGCGTCGGTGCCGTGCTTGCCGGGCAGGATCCGCACCTTGTAGTCGACCAGTTCCAGCTCGGCCAGCTGCGGGTACGCGGAGTTGAGGGCCTGCCGCAGCGCGAGGTCGAGCGCGTTGACCGGGCCGTTGCCCTCCGCTGTGGCGATCACCCGTTCTCCCCCGGCCAGCACCTTGACGGTCGCCTCCGAGCGGACGTCCCCGCCGGCCTCCCGATCGACGATGACCCGATAGGACTCCAGCGTGAACTGGATCCCGCGGGTGCCCAGTTCCTCGCGCAGCAGCAGCTCGAAGGAAGCATCGGCGGCCTCGTAGGACCACCCGTTGGCCTCGCGCTCCTTCACCCGCGCGACGACCGTGCTGACGACGTCCGGGCGGGCGGAGACGTCCACCCCGAGCTCCTGGCTCTTGAGCTCGACGGAGGCCCTGCCGGCCATCTCGGTGACGAGGATCCGCTGGCCGTTGCCCACGACGGCCGGGTCCAGGTGGTTGTAGAGCTCGGGCGACACCTTGATCGCCGACGCGTGCAGCCCGGCCTTGTGCGCGAACGCCGAGGAGCCCACGTACGGCTGGTGGGTGTCCGGTGCCAGGTTGGCGATCTCGGCGATCGCGTGGGACACCCGCATCAGCTCGGACAGGCAGCCGTCGGGCAGCACATCGCGACCCATCTTGGTCACCAGCCCGCCGATGATGCCGAAGATGTCGGCGTTCCCGGCACGTTCGCCGTAGCCGTTCGCCGTGCCCTGCGCGTGGTGGCGCCGGCGTCGACGGCGGCGAGGGTGTTGGCGACCGCGCAGCCGGTGTCGTCCTGGGTGTGGATGCCCAGGCGCAGGGAGGTGCGTCCCGCCACCTCGGTCACGATGCGGTGCACGCCCATGGGCAGCATCCCGCCGTTGGTGTCGCACAGCACGCCCACGTCCGCGCCGGCGCCGCGCGCGGCCTCCAGCACCGCGACGCCGTAGGACGGGTCGTGGCCGAAGCCGTCGAAGAAGTGCTCGCAGTCGACGAAGACCCGCCGCCCCTCCGCCCGCAGGAACGCCACCGTGTCGGCCACCATCGCCAGGTTCTCGTCCAGGGTGGTCCGCAGGGCCTCCCGCACGTGCCGCACGTCGGACTTGGCCACGAGGGTCACCACCGCGGCGCGCGAGTCGAGCAGTGCCCGTACCTGCAGGTCGTCCTCCACCGCCACGTTCGCCTTGCGGGTGGCGCCGAACGCCACGAGCACGGCGTTCTTCAGCACCAGCTCCCCGTCGGCCGCGCGGGCGAAGAACTCGGTGTCCTTGGGCATGGCGCCGGGCCAGCCGCCCTCGATGAACCCCACACCGATCTGGTCCAGTAGCCGGGCGACGGCGAGCTTGTCCCCTACGGAGTAGCTGATCCCCTCGCGCTGCGCTCCGTCACGCAGTGTCGTGTCGAAGACGTGGAACTCGTCGGTCTGCATCATTGCGTCCTTGCGTGTGGGCGAGCCGGGTCCGGCGCACAAAACAAAAGACCCCTCACGGTGTCGTGAGAGGTCTGCGCGTCGGCGGTCCGAGTGATGGCCGGCGCGCTAGCTGATAATGAGGCGGAACTGCACCCCAGCAGTGTGCCACAGCCCACCCCGGATGGCACACCCCGAAGGGCGCGCCATCCGGGCCGTGGTCACGGCAGGTAGTACATCGGGTTGGGCATCTTGACCGACCTGTCGGCGTAACCACCCGACAGGTCGCTGTACTGGTCACCGAAGTTGGCGACGATGTCGTAACCCAGCGACTCGATGTGCTTGCGCGTGGAGGACTTGTACTCGATCGTCGAGCACGCCGGGTTGCCGTCGGTAGTGCAGTCGACGTACGCGGGGAACGGATCGCCTGAGTTGGGCTTCGTGTAGAGACCGTTCGCACCGCCCGTCGGAGCCGGGTATCCGGTGAGCGCGAGGTTGCCCAGCGTCGCCGCGGCCTGGGACGCCGGGCGCCCGGTGACGAAGAAGATCGAGTAGCCCTTGTCCTTCAGGGCCGTTGCCAGGGTGTTCATTCCGAAGACCGCCGGGAACTTCTCGCCGAGGACGTACTGGGCGTTGATGTCCGGGAAGTAGGCGAACTGGTTGGCGACCTCGTAGTTGTAGGTCAGCAACGTGGTGTCGTCGACGTCGAACACCACGGCGGGCTTGCCCTTCGTGTGGGGTCTGCGGCTCAGCTCCTTGAGCGCCTTGGCCTCGATGCCGCGGACCTCGTCGGCGTAGGCACTCGTGGCCGACGCCTCGTGCGTGCCGTCCGAAGCGACGTGATCGCCGTAATAGGCCTTGATCTCGTTCTCGACGAGGGTGACGTTCGGGATCTGCTGCGCGGTAACGGGTCCGCCGTTGTGACCGTGTCCGGCGTCGGCGGCCCCGCCGAGGAAGGCGACACCGGCGACGACGACGAGTGCGCAGACCGGTGCCAGGAAACGCCGGAGGACGGAGCGGGAGGGGGTTCGGGTCATGGGACTTCCCTACGTGTGGGGGGTACGGGGGACCCGCCCCACCTTTCCCCGCGACCGCGACACGGTCAACTGGCACTGCGCGATCGCAGAGGCCGGTTTACGGTGGAGCCCTCTGACGACGAAGGGCACACCGACGTGACCGACCAGGATGCCTTTCCCTTGCTCTGCGGCGATTTCTACGGTTACGAGGGACTGCTCGACCCTGGCGAACGGGAGATCGTGTTGCGCACACGGGAGTTCCTGCGCACCGAGGTCGCACCGATCGCCGAGCAGTGCTGGGCCGATGCCGAGTTCCCCCATCAGATCGTCGAGCCGATGGGGAAGCTCGGCATCATGGGGTTGTCCTACGCCCACGACGGCGTGCCCGCAGCGAGCCGTCTGCTCACCGGCTTCCTCGGGTTGGAGATCTCGCGGGTGGACACCTCGATCGCGACGTTCTACGGGGTCCACAACGGCCTGGCCATGGGCAGCATCGACCGGTGCGGCTCGGAGGAGCAGAAAGAGCGCTGGCTTCCCGCCATGCGCCGCCTGGACCTCATCGGCGCCTTCGGTCTCACCGAACCCGAAGGCGGATCGGATGTGGCCGGTGGCCTGCGGACCACCGCTCGTCGCGAGGGGGACACGTGGGTCCTCGACGGCGCCAAGCGCTGGATCGGCAACGCGACCTTCGCCGACGTCACGGTGATCTGGGCGAAGGACGTCGGTGACGACCAGGTCAAGGGCTTCCTGGTCGAGCGGGACACTCCCGGTTTCGTGGCCACCAAGATCGAGAAGAAGCTGGCGCTGCGCACCGTCCAGAACGCCGACATCACGCTGACCGGATGCCGTGTCCCCGAGTCGAACCGGCTCACCGGGGCGAACTCGTTCACCGACACCAACGCCGTGCTGCGCCAGACCCGCGGCGGCGTCGCCTGGTCGGCCGTGGGCTGCCAGATGGGCGCCTACGAACTCGCCGTCGCCTACGCCGCCGAGCGGGAGCAGTTCGGCCGCCCGATCGGGCACTTCCAGCTCGTGCAGGATCTGCTGGCGCGCATGCTCGGCAACATCACCGCATCCCTCGGCATGACCGTGCGGGTGGCGCAGCTGCAGCAGGCCGGTCAGTTCCGTGACGAGCACGCCGCGCTGGCGAAGTCCTTCTGTACCAGCCGATTGCGGGAGACGGTCGCCTGGGGGCGCGAGCTGTTCGGCGGCAACGGCATCCTGATCGACTACGGCATCGCGCGATTCTTCGCCGACGCCGAGGCCCTGTACTCCTACGAGGGCACCCGGGAGATCAACGCCCTGATCGTGGGGCGCTCGATCACCGGGCACGGCGCCTTCGTCTGACCGCCCGCCACGCAGATCCCCGACCGTTCGCGACTAACCGACGGCGGCCTCGGCGATGCGGAGACCGATCTCCGCGGTGCTCGCCGCGGGCTGGCCGATGCGCGCGACCAGATCGGCCGCGACCGCACGCTCGACGCGCGCTGCTTCCTCGGCCCGGCCCAGATGATCGAGGAGCATCGACACCGACAGGATCGCCGCCGTGGGGTCGGCCACCCCCTTGCCGGCGATGTCGGGTGCGCTGCCGTGGACGGGTTCGAACATCGATGGGCCGGTGCGGTCGGGGTTGACGTTGCCGCTGGCCGCCAGCCCGATGCCGCCGCTGATGGCACCCGCGAGGTCGGTGACGATGTCGCCGAAGAGGTTGTCGGTCACGATGACGTCGTACCGGCCCGGGTCGGTCACCAGATAGATCATGGCGGCGTCGACGTGGTTGTAGGCGACCGTCACCTCCGGGTACTCCTCGGCCACGGCAGCGACCGTGCGGAACCAGAGATCCCCCGCGTACACGAGGACGTTGTTCTTGTGCACCAGGGTGAGGTGCCGGCGCGGCCGTTCCTGGGCCCGCGCGAACGCCGCCCGCACGACCCGCTCCACCCCGAAGGCGGTGTTGACGCTGACCTCGGTGGCGATCTCGTGCGGGGTTCCCTTGCGCAGCACGCCGCCGTTGCCGACGTAGGGCCCCTCGGTGCCCTCGCGGTAGACGATGAAGTCGATCTCCGGGCTGCCCGCGAGCGGGGTCTCGACGCCCGCGTACAGCTTGGACGGGCGGAGGTTGACGTACTGGTCCAGCTCGAAGCGCAGCCGCAGCAGCAGCCCGCGCTCGAGTACGCCGGGCGGGACGGACGGATCGCCGATCGCACCGAGCAGGATCGCGTCGTGCGCCCGCAGCTCGGCGAGGACGTCGTCCGGGAGGATCTCACCCGTGCGGTTGTAGCGCGTCGCACCGAGGTCGTAGTAGGTCTTGTCCACGCCAGGCAGCACGGCATCCAGGACACCCACCGCCGCCTCGATGACCTCGACACCGATACCGTCACCCGGAATGATCGCCAGCTTCATGGCTCAGACGGTAGCGCAGTCGCGATCGTCGTTCCCACCTACCGATCAGTGATTCCCAGCATTTGAGACAGGGGTACGCGCCATGCCGGCACGCTCCGCCACCGCGACCGCCGTGCTGGCCGGATTGATCACGGCCGTCGTCGGGTTCACGAGCTCGTTCGCCGTGGTGCTCGCCGGCCTCCGAGCGGTCGGCGCCTCCACCGGTCAGGCCGCCTCCGGGCTGCTGACGCTCTGCGTCGTCATGGGCGTGACCGGCATCGTGCTGAGCCGGCTGCATCGCATGCCGATCAGCATCGCCTGGTCCACCCCGGGTGCCGCGCTGCTGAGCTCGACGGCGTGGACCGGTGGGTTCGGGCACGCGGTCGGCGCGTTCCTGATCAGCGGCGCCCTGGCGCTGATCTCCGGGCTGTGGTCACCGCTGTGCCGGATGGTGACCGCGATCCCGGCGCCCGTCGCGAGCGCGTTGCTCGGCGGTGTCCTGCTCGAACTCTGCCTGGCCCCGATCCACGCCGTGCGCGACGCGCCCCGGTACGCACTCCCGGTCGTGGCGGTGTGGCTGGTGCTGAGCCGGGTCGCGCGCCGGTGGGCGGTTCCGGGAAGCTTCCTCGCCGCGGTGCTCGCGGTGGCCATCGCTCCGGTCGATCACGGCGGACACCCGCCGCTGGCGCCCCATCTGGTGTTCACCGGCCCGGAGTTCAGCATTCAGGCCGTCACCCTGGGGATCTCGCTGTTCATCGTCACGATGGCGTCCCAGAACGTCCCGGGTGTGGCCGTCATGGCCGCCTGCGGGTACGACGTACCGCTCAGCAGCGCGCTGCGCAGTACCGGGATCGGGTCGATGGTGGGCGCGATCTCGGGCGGGCACATGATCAACCTGGCGGCGATCAGTGCAGCCCTGTGCGCGGGGCCGGACGCCCATCCGGACAAGGACAGGCGTTGGATCGCCGCCGCGAGCGCCGGAGCCTGCTATGTGCTGTTCGGTCTCGGGGCCGGTGCCGTGATCTCGATCGTGTCCTCGGCTCCCCCGCACCTCATCGAGGCGGTCGCCGGTCTGGCACTGCTCGGGACGCTGGGTGGCGCACTGGCGACGGCCACCGCCGACCCACTGCGCCGGGAAGCGCCGGTGGTCACGTTCGTGGTCACGGCGTCCGGGGTGACCTTCGGCGGGATCGGGTCGGCGCTGTGGGGGCTGCTGGCGGGCCTGGTGGTGACGTTCGTCCTGTACCCGCGCACGAGGAAAGGCCCCGCCCCGCGGTAGCGGAGCGGGGCCACGTGCGAGGGGTCAGCGGGCCGCGTTGCCCTCGACGTAGTCGTCGTCGTTGGCGACCCAGCTCATCAGTCCGCGCAGCTCGCGGCCGACGGCCTCGATCGGGTGCTGCTCGCCCTTGGCGCGCAGTTCACGGAACTCCGGCGCGCCGGCGTCCTGGTCGGCGATGAAGCGCTTGGCGAAGGTGCCGTCCTGGATGTCGGAGAGCACGGCGCGCATGTTGTCCTTGACGTGCGGGTCGATCACGCGCGGGCCGGACACGTAGTCGCCGTACTCGGCGGTGTCGGACACCGACCAGCGCTGCTTGGCGATCCCGCCCTCGTACATCAGGTCCACGATCAGCTTGAGCTCGTGCAGGCACTCGAAGTAGGCGATCTCCGGGGCGTACCCGGCCTCGGTCAGCACCTCGAACCCGTACTGCACGAGCTGCGAGGCGCCCCCGCACAGCACGGACTGCTCGCCGAAGAGGTCGGTCTCGGTCTCCTCGGTGAAGGTGGTCTCGATCGCGCCGGCGCGCGTGCCGCCGATGGCCTTGGCGTAGGACAGTGCCAGCGCGCGGGCCGTGCCGGTCGCGTCCTGCTCGACGGCGATGAGCACAGGGACGCCCTTGCCGTCGACGAACTGACGGCGCACGAGGTGGCCGGGGCCCTTCGGCGCGACCATCGCCACGTCCACGTTGGCGGGCGGGGTGATGTAGCCGTAGCGGATGTTGAAGCCGTGGCCGAAGAACAGCGCGTCGCCGTCGTTCAGGTTGGCCTCGATCGAGTCGGCGTACAGACCGCGCTGCTTGTGGTCCGGCGCGAGCACCATGATCAGGTCGGCCTCGGCGCAGGCCTCGGCGGGCGTGACCACCCGCAGTCCCTCGTCCTCGGCCTTGGCGCGGGACTTCGACCCCTCGAGCAGGCCGACGCGGACGTCGACGCCCGAGTCGCGCAGGCTCAGCGCGTGCGCCTCCCCCTGGCTGCCGTATCCCAGCACGGCAACCTTGCGCTTCTGAATGATCGAAAGGTCTGCGTCGTCGTCGTAGTACATGGTCACTGCCATGATCGGTCGGTTCTCCTCGTTCGTCGGTGGATCCTGGGTTGTGGGACGGATGGGCTCAGGCGGTCTTGTCGACGGCCCGCATCGCCGCCTGCGTCATGGAGCGCGGCCCGCGCCCGACGGCCACGACTCCGGACTGGACCATCTCCCGGATCCCGTAGCGCGACAGCATCTCGATCATGGATGCCAGTTTCTCCTGGGAACCGGTGATCTCGATCGTCAGCGCGTCCGGCCCGATGTCGACGACCTTGGCGTGGAACAGCTCGACCGTCTCGAGGACGCTGCGGCGGGTGGTGTCGTCGGTGCGGACCTTGATGAGCAGCAGCTCGCGCCGCACGGCCTGCTTCGGCTCCAGCTCGACGATCTTGAGCACGTTGATGAGCTTGTTCAGCTGCTTGGTCACCTGCTCGAGGACCGCGCCCTCCACGCTCACGACGATCGTGATGCGGGAGACCTCGGGGCGCTCGGTCGGGCCGACGGCGAGGGACTCGATGTTGAAGCCGCGCCGGCTGAACAGCCCGGCGACCCGGGCCAGGACGCCCGGCTTGTTCTCGACCAGCACCGACAGGGTATGGATGCTCACCGGTTCACTCCTCGCCGTCGAAGATGGGGCGGATGCCGCGGGCGGCCAGGATGCTGTCGTTGCTGAGACCGGCGGGGACCATCGGCCACACCATGGCGTCGGCGCCGACGGTGAAGTCCACGACAACGGGCTGATCGTTGATGGACATGGCCTTCTCGATGGTCGCGTCGACGTCCTCGGCACTCTCGCAGCGCATGCCCACGCACCCCAGCGCGTCGGCGAGCTTGACGAAGTCCGGCACGCGGCGGCCGATCTTGCCGGCCTGCGGCTGCGTCCCGAGTTCGGTCTGGCTGTACCGCTGGTCGTAGAACAACGTCTGCCACTGCCGGACCATCCCCAGGTTGCCGTTGTTGATGACGGCCACCTTGATGGGGATGCCCTCGATCGCGCACGTGGCCAGTTCCTGGTTGGTCATCTGGAAGCAACCGTCGCCGTCGATGGCCCACACGGTGGCGTCGGGACGCCCCGCCTTGGCGCCCATCGCGGCGGGAACGGAGTACCCCATCGTCCCGAGCCCGCCGGAGTTCAGCCAGGTGTAGGGGTTCTCGTACTTGATGAACTGGGCGGCCCACATCTGGTGCTGCCCGACCCCGGAGGCATAGATCGCGTCCGGGCCGGCGATCTCGCCCAGCCGCGAGATCACGTACTGCGGCGCGAGCGATCCGTCCTCGGGCACCTCGTACCCGAGCGGGTAGGTCTCGCGCCAGCTGTCGGCCTGCTTCCACCACGCGGTGAGATCCGCCCGGCGCCCGGCAGTGAACTCGGCCTGCACGGCCGGGATGAGTTCGCGCAGCACCTCCCCGACGTCGCCGACGATCGGGACGTCGGCGTAGCGGTTCTTACCGATCTCGGCGGGGTCGATGTCGGCGTGGATGATCGCCGCGTTGGGCGCGAAGCTGTCCAGGCGCCCGGTGACCCGGTCGTCGAAGCGGGTGCCGAGCGCGATCAGCAGATCGGCCTTCTGCAACACCGTGACCGCAGCCACGCTGCCGTGCATGCCCGGCATCCCCAGGTGCTGGGGGTGGCTGTCGGGGAACGCGCCGCGCGCCATCAGCGTGGTGACGACCGGGATGCCGGTCAGGTCGGCGAGCTGGCGCAACTCCTTGCTGGCGCGCGCCTTGAGCACGCCGCCACCGACGTAGAGCACCGGGCGACGGGCCGCGGCGATCAGCTTCGCGGCCTCGCGCACCTGCTTGCCGTGCGGCTTGGTGACGGGCTTGTAGCCGGGAAGGTCGATCTTCGGCGGCCAGGAGAACGTCGTCCCCGCTTGGAGGACGTCCTTGGGGATGTCCACCAGGACCGGACCCGGACGGCCCGTCCCGGCGAGGTGGAACGCCTCGGCGATGGTCTGGGCGATGTCCTCGGCCCGCTGCACCAGGAAGTTGTGCTTCGTGATGGGCAGCGTGATCCCGGAGATGTCGGCCTCCTGGAACGCGTCGCTGCCGATGGAGGGCAGCGCGACCTGGCCTGTGATCGCGACGATCGGCACCGAGTCCATGTAGGCGTCGGCGATCGGCGTGACCAGGTTCGTCGCCCCCGGGCCGGACGTCGCGATGCACACGCCCACCCGCCCCGTCGCCTGCGCGTAGCCCTCCGCGGCATGCCCTGCGCCCTGCTCGTGGCGGGTGAGGATGTGCCGGACTCTCGTGGAGTCGTACAGCGGGTCGTACGCGGGCAGGATCGCTCCACCGGGGATCCCGAACACGACGTCCGCGCCGACCTCCTCCAACGAGCGGATGAGAGCTTTGGCTCCGCTGACAGACTCGGGTCCGGACTGGGCCGCCATGTCGCAATTCCCTTCTGGTGAGCTGATGTGAGTGTCTCGTAGCAACAAAAAACCCCTCGTGCTCGGAGCACGAAGGGTGGGCGCGTCGTAGAGGCAGGACCTCTAGTCGACGCGCCGAATGATAAGTACGAGCTGACTCACGTAGGGAAAAGTACACCGCGGGAGAGGCGCGTTCAACCTCTTGAGACGGCCGTCCTACATCGTGAGATAACGGTACCTAAATAAGGGCAAATAAGGGCCGTTGAGTTGCGACGGTCCATCTGATCGACTTAACGTTTGCATGTCAGAAGGTTTCAGAACCTGCGACACGCCGGGCCTCTCACCCGGCATCGATCACCGGAACGGGGCGGTGGTCGGACCGGGGCTTCGGCCCCGTCACACGAAGGCATCTCACCTTCGCGGGGGAACAGCAAGACGGAGGTTTCTCGACCTCTACGGGGACTGCATCACCACGGGGAAACACATAACCCAGGGCGACGCCCCCGACCGATCGGACTCCCCCATGTCCACAATCACGACAGGCCGCTCCTCCTTCAGCGCCACCGACGCCGCCCCCACTGCCACCGCCGCTCCGGCAGGACGCCGCTCCGGCCGCCGCCGCGGGCGTCTGGTGAGCCTCGTCCTGGCCGTCGCCTGCGCCTTCGCCCTGATCGTCCCCGCGACCCAGGCCAACGCCTCGAGCGCCGCGGAGCTCAAGATCGAACTTGCCGTGCGCAACATGATCAACGCCGAGCGCAAGGCCTATCACCTGCCCGCGCTGAAGCTCAGCCTGCGCCTGGCCGCGTCTGCCCACCTGCACGACGCCGCGATGGTCCGCACGAACGTCCTCTCGCACCAGCTGCCCGGTGAGGCGAACATCGGCGCGCGCATCAGCAAGACCGGCCTCGACTGGACCTACTGCGAGGAGAACGTGGCCTGGACCACGGACCGGACCACGCGTGGCGCGGTGAACCTCAACGGAGCCATGTTCAACGAGAAGGCACCCAACAACGGCCACCGGCTCAACATCCTGAACTCGTCGATCCAGTTCATGGGCGTCGACGTCCTGCTCGACAGCCGGCACGGCAAGCTCTGGATCACCGAGGACTTCGCCCGGGTCGCCTGACCCGGCAGCGCTCACCCGATCGGGAGAGCCCGCCGATGCGCCGAGCTCGTCACCCGCAGACGGCCCCCTGGGCCGCGCTGCCGACGAGCTTGGCGTATTTGCCCAGCACGCCGTAGTCGAAGCGCGCGGGCAGCGGCTTCCACTCCGCCCGCCGTCGCTCCAGCTCGGCGACGCTGACATCGAGGTCCAGCGTGCGGGCCTGCATGTCGAGGATGATCGTGTCGCCGTCCGCGACGAGCGCGATCGGGCCGCCGACAGCCGCTTCCGGCGCCACGTGCCCGATGCAGAGCCCGGTGGTACCGCCGGAGAACCGGCCGTCGGTGAGCAGGAGAACATCCTTGCCCAGTCCGGCGCCCTTGATCGCCCCGGTGACGGCGAGCATCTCGCGCATCCCCGGGCCGCCCTTCGGGCCCTCCCACCGGATGACCATCACGTCGCCCTTCTCCAGCGTTCCCTCGGCGACGGCCGCCATGGCGTCCTTCTCACGGTCGAAGACCCGCGCCCGTCCCCGCCACACATCGGTGTCGAAGCCGGCGCTCTTGACCACAGCGCCCTCCGGTGCAAGGGATCCGTGCAGGATCAGCAGCCCACCGGTGCGATGGATGGGGTCGTTCATCGCGTGGATGATCTTGCCGTCGACGTCGGGCGGGGCGATGTCGGCGAGGTTCTCGGCGACCGTCTTCCCGGTCACGGTGAGCGCGTCCCCGTGCAGCAGCCCGGCGTCGAGCAGCGCCTTCATGACCACGGGGACCCCACCGATGGAGTCGATGTCGCTCATCACGTACCGGCCGAAGGGCTTCACGTCGGCCAGATGCGGGACCCGGTCACCGATGCGGTTGAAGTCGGCGAGATCGAGGTCGACCTTCGCCTCGTGCGCGATCGCCATCAGATGCAGGACCGCGTTGGTCGAGCCGCCCAAGGCCATGACGACCGTGATCGCGTTCTCGAACGCCTGCTTGGTCATGATCTGGCGGGCGGTGATCCCGGCGTCGATCAGGTGCACCACGGCCTCGCCGCTGCGCTCGGCATAGGCGTCCCGGCGGGCGTCCGGCGCGGGCGGCGACGCGCTGCCGGGCAGGGACATCCCCATGGCCTCGGCCGCCGAGGCCATCGTGTTGGCGGTGTACATGCCACCGCAGGCGCCCTCGCCGGGGCAGATCGCCCGCTCGACGCGGTCGACCTCCTCGCGGCTGATGCGCCCGGCCAGGCAGGCGCCGACGGCCTCGAACGCGTCGATGATGGTCACGTCCCGCCCGTCGAGGCGCCCGGGCAGCGTGGAACCGGCGTAGAGGAACACCGACGCGAGATCCAGCCGGGCGGCCGCCATCAACATGCCGGGCAGTGACTTGTCGCAGCCGGCCAGCAGGACCGAACCGTCCAGCCGCTCGGCGCTCATCACGACCTCGACCGAGTCCGCGATCACCTCACGCGAGACCAGCGAGTAGTGCATCCCGTCGTGGCCCATCGAGATGCCGTCGGACACCGAGATCGTGCCGAACTCGAGGGCATACCCGTCGGCGCCGAACACGCCGTCCTTGGCGCGCTTGGCCAGGCGGTCCAGGGACAGGTTGCACGGGGTGATCTCGTTCCACGAGGAAGCGACACCGACCTGCGCCTTGCGCCAGTCGTCGTCGCCCATGCCGACGGCCCGGAGCATGCCGCGGGCGGCGGCACGCTCCACACCGTCGGTGACATCGGTGCTGCGAGGTTTGCGGTGGACCCGTCCGGGCTGCTCAGTGCTCACGGCTCAGAGCCTACGGCGTAACGTTTTCGCCGTGACAGAACCCGGCACGCCGGATCCGGCCGCGCCCGCCGCCGCGACACCACCGCCGCCAGCAGCGCCCGCCGCGTCGACACCCCCGGCCACGTCGGCTCCCGCCACCGTCGAACCGAGTGACGTCGTGGCGACCTTCCGGCTCCCCGGATCTGCCTACCTGGCGGTCGTGTTCCTGGCCCTGTGCGTGACGCCGCTCGTCACCCGGGCGGAGTTCGCGGTCGTGTACGTCGTGCCCGTGCTGGCCGCCGCGTTCATCGCCCGCAGCGCCACCATCGTCGACTCCGGCGCGATCACCGTCCGGGCGATCCTGCGCTCCGAGCGCCTCACGTGGGAGCACGTCCGTGGGCTCGTGGTGCGCGAGGACAAGATCTCGGTGTCCCTCGACGACGGCACGGTGGTCCGGCTGCCCTACGTGCGCGTCCGCCACCTGGCCGTCCTCTCCCAGGCCAGCGACGGCCGGGTCCCGGCACCGCAGTAAGGGCGCGCGACGGCCCGTCTGACGAAGGGGTCGTGATACCCGACAGCGGCCATGACCACCAACAGGTATCACCGACACCCCGGGCATCACCCCACGCGCCACCCTCCGGCCCATGTGACGCCGACCGTGATACCCAACCGCGGCCATGACCACCAACAGGTATCACCGATCCCCGAGCGTCACCCCCACGCGCCACCCTCCGACCCCCGGACGCCAACCGTCATACCCAACCGCGGCCATGACCACCAACAGGTATCACCGACACCCCGAGCATCTGCCCACGCGCCACCCTCCGACCCCCGGACGCGGGTCGTGATACCCGACGGCGGTCATGACCACCGACAGGTATCACCGATACCCGAGCGTCACCCCCACGCGCCACCCTCCGGCCCCCGGACGCCGACCGTCATACCCAACCGCGGCCATGACCACCAACAGGTATCACCGACACCCCGAGCATCTGCCCACGCGCCACCCTCCGGCCCCCGGACGCCGACCGTCATACCCAACCGCGGCCATGACCACCGACAGGTATCACCGACACCCCGAGGCTCAGTAGTCGCCGTCGACGACGTTGATCAGCGGCTCCCCCGCGGCGTAGCGCAGGATCTGTTCCCGGGCCAGCGCGTAGGCGCGCGCCGGAAAGCCCAGGACGGTTCCGGCGACGTGCGGGGTGAGCAGCAGGTTGGGCACGGTCCACAGCGGATGGTCGTGCGGCAGCGGTTCGGGATCGGTGACGTCGACCGCGGCGAACAACCGGCCGGACTGCAGCTCGGCGACCAGCGCATCGGTGTCGACGACGGGGCCGCGCGCGGCGTTGACGAGGAGCGCCCCGTCCCGCATCGAGGCCAGGAACTCCGCATCCACGAGCCCCACCGTCGCGTCGGTCTTCGGCACGATGAGCACGACGACATCGGCGGCCGGCAGCAGGTCCGGCAGCTCGTCGACCCCGAAGACGCCCTCGCGCTTGGTCCTGGCGACCATGACCGGCACCGCGTCGAACGCCCGCAACCGGCGTGCGGTGTTCTCCCCGATGTCGCCCGCGCCGATGACCAGGACGTTCTTGCCGGCGAGCTCGTCGGTGACGCCGTAGTCCCACCGCCGCTCGCTGCGGGCCAGCACGAAGCGCGGGATCTCCCGGAGGCTGGCGAGGATCGCCGTCAGGATCCACTCGGAGGTGGAACTGCCGTGGATGCCTCGGCCGTCGCACAGCGTTACGTGGTCCGGGATCACCGCCCGGACGGTGTCGACACCGGCCGTCAAGGTCTGGACCACCCGCAGCCGCGGTAGTGACTCGATGGTCCGGCGCCGGTCCTCGGGACTGCCCCAGGCGAACTCCGGGACCCAGAACTCGGTCTCGTCGAGCCGGTCCGGGCGGGCACCCACCCCGGACCAGACGACGACCTCGACGGACGCGGGCAACTCGCCGACCAGGTCACGGGCGTGCTCGGTGGGCAGGCAGACGACAGGCACCGGACGAGCCTAACGGCCGGGCGCCCGGCACACTGGTGGCATGCGGATGTCTCCACGCGCCCGGGCGGCCACGGCCCCCGGCGCCCGGGTGTCGGCCGTCCGCAGTCTCGCGGTCGCGCTGTGCCTCGTGGTCCTGGCCGGGTGCACGAGCGCGCGAGCGAGCTCCGATCCGACCTGGGTGCCCCAGCAGACGCTGCCTCCGGCCGCGATGCCCACGCCCGTGCAACCCGACGGCGGCGCGGGCGGTACCGGCGGCACGACCGCGCCGCCGTCGTCCTCTCCGGGCCAGACGCCCGGTGGCACGCCGTCGACCGGAACGCAGGACCCCGCCGTCGTGGCGACGAAGCTGGCCGCGCCCACCGGGCTGGCCGTGCTCCCCGACGGGACGGCGCTCGTGGGCGAGCGCACGACCGGGCGGATCGTCATCGTCCAGCCGGTTGCCGGCAAGCCGGTGCGGGTCGTACGCACGCTCACCGGCCTCGACACCGCCGGCGGCGGTGGCCTGCTCGACCTCGCCCTGTCGGCGACCTACAGCCAGGACGGGCTCGTCCTGGCGCTCATCACCACCAGGACCGACACCCGGGTGGTGCACTTCACCCTGACCGGCCCGGTGACCGCGATCGTCACCGGCATCCCGCGCGGAGCAGTCGACAACACCGGGCGCCTGTTCGTCGAGGCCGACGGAGACGTCCTGATCGGTACCGGTGACGCCGGGACGGCCGCCCGCGCGGTCGACCCGCGCAGCCTGGGCGGCAAGGTGCTCCGTGTCGACGACATCGGCAAGGCCGCGGCGGACAACCCCACGAAGGGCTCGCGGGTCTACACCTCGGGGCACAAGGTCGTCGACGGGTTCTGCCAGGACCCGCTCACCGGCGCGATCTACCAGACCGAGGCCGGCGCGACGGATGAGCTGAATCGCATCACGCCCGGCGCCTCCTACGGCTGGCCCGGTGGTGGCGGGACCGCGTCGCAGGCGCTGCCCACCGGCATCCGAGGGATCGGTGGCTGCGCCATCACCGGTGGGAAGATCTACATCGCCGCCCGCGGCGGTCAGGCGATCTACCAGGCCGCGCTGAGCAGCGGTGGCGCCATCGGCACGTTCACGACCCTCATCCCGAAGAAGTACGGGCGGCTGCTGACGTTGGTCGCCGCGGCCGACGGCACGCTGTGGATCACCACGAGCAACCGGGACGGCAGCGGCAGACCGGTTGCGGCCGACGAGCGGGTCCTGCACATCATGCCCGCGGGTGGCGGCGGGCAGTCCCAGGCCTGAGCGGCCCGCGTCCGATCAGCGCAGCTCGCCGGAGACCGCGTCCGAGGTGGACCCGACCTTCTTCTCGATCGAGGAGAGCGTCGCCATCAGCTTGGTGACCCGGTCCATCGCCTGCTGCAGCAGCAGTTCCTCGGTCTCGTCGATCCGGCCGCTGTCGGCCAATGCCCCCTGCGCCATGCTCAGAACCGCGTGCTGCACGACGGCCCGCTGCGCGGCGTTGCCGTGCGGCAGCGCGAGGGCGACGGCACGCTCGCAGGTCTCGTCGGGATCGGCGAGGAAATCGGGGTCGGTGACCAGCGATCGTGCCAACCCCGGCACGACGCTCTGGTGTTCGTCCTGTGTCAGCGCGTGCGGCACGAACCGGCCCGTTTCCTGAGGCTCGTTCATACGCACCGACGATAGTGCCGCCGCCCCCCGGGCGAAAGTCGAGAGGGCGGCCTCCCGATCCCCCTTCACGGCGGATTCGTGCCGAGCGCTGCGAACTGTCGGTGGTCGGCTCTACCCTGCGCGCATGGACGTCGAGGACTGGCTGCTGGACTCCGATCCGGCGCTGCGCTGGCAGGTGCTGCGTGACCTGAGCCATGCCCCGCCGGAGGCGGTCGCCGCCGAGCGGGCGCGTGTCGCGACCGTGGGCTGGGGCGCCCGCCTGCTGGCCGCGCGCGACGCGGACGGCCAGTGGGCCGGCGGCGCCTGCTTCCCGTCGGACTTCCGCGGCGACTTCTCGGACGGCCAGCCCTGGACCTCCACTCTGCCGACCCTCTCGCTGCTGCGCGAGTTCGGCGTCGACCCGCAGGCGTCACCGGTCCGCGAGACGATCGCGCTGGTGGCCGAGCACAGCCGGTGGGAGCACGCCGGGCAGGCGTTCTTCGCCGGCGAGGTCGAGCCGTGCATCAACGGGCGCACCGTGGCGCTCGGCGCCTACTTCGGGGTCGACGTCACAGCGATCGTCGACCGCCTCCTCGACGAGCAGCTCGCCGACGGCGGGTGGAACTGCGAGGCCGAGACAGGATCGGTCCGCTCGTCGTTCGCGACGACGATCTGCGTGCTGGAGGGGCTGCTCGCCCACGAGCAGGCAACCGGTTCCTCGGCGCGGACCACCGGTGTCTCGGCGCGGACCACCGCCGCGCGCCGGGGCGGTCAGGAGTACCTGCTCGAGCGCCAGCTGTTCCGCCGGGCGAGCACCGGCGAGGTGGTCACACCCGGGTGGCTGCAGCTGTCCTTCCCGACCTGGTGGCACTACGACATCCTGCGGGCGCTGGACTACTTCCGGATCACCGGTGACGAGCCGGATCCGCGCCTGGCCGAGGCGGTCGACGTGGTGCGGTCGAAGGCGCAGCCGGACGGGACGTGGTTGCTCGAGAACACCCATCCGGGCGCCGTGCATTTCTCGATGGAGGACGGGGACGGCCGGCCCAGTCGCTGGAACACCCTCCGCGCCCTCCGCGTGCTGAACTGGTACGACGCCGGTGCTCACTGACCACGGCGGCGCCGGCGGGCGATGCGCACACCGGCTGCCAGCGCACCCACCAGGACCACGGCGATGCCGGCGGCGAGCCCCGCCGTGCCGATTCCGCCCGACCCACCGGATCCGCCGGTCGTGGCGAGCGGTGCGGCGCCCGGCGGGTGTGGGGCGGAGCTGACCGCGGCGGACCCGGAAGGGGACGTGGGAGCGGGCGCGGTGGCTCGGGTCCGAGCGGCCAGGACCGTCGAGGGGATCGGGACGCGCCACACGGGCGAACCGACGTGCTCGCTGTCGAGGACGACGGTGCTGCCATGGATCGTGATGCCTTCGCCCTGGGGCTGCTGCGGCAGCGCGATCCGCGTCGGTGGAGCGCGCAGGGCGCCGGGGACATCACCGCCGGTGACCGGCCAGAAGTAGGCGTCGGTGTAGGTGCGGATCACCAGCAGGGAGCCGTCCGCCGACATCGAAGCGCCGGTGGCCGTGAGCTCCCCGATGGGGTTGTCCGGCCCGCCTGGGGTGCCGGTCAGGTCGAACTGGACCGCGCCGACCTTGGTCAGCACCTGCACGTGCCCGGTCGGCGTGGCCGGTACCTGGTAGATCTCGGTGAGGCCGAAGACCGACTTCGTGGCGATGAACACCCGATGGCGTACGGGATCGACGAACACCGACTCGGCATTGCTCGGCCCGTCCGGATAGCGCAGCCGCCAGATCTGGGGCGGCGACGTGCGGGCGGCCGAGTTGCGTGCGGACAAGTCGACCGCGGGCTCGTCGACGCGGTAGAGGTCGATCTCGGTGCGCACCGCGTCGTTGTCGCCGATGTCGGCCAGCCAGACCGACGGTGTGCCCGCGCTGTCGCGCGCGACCGCCAGGTCCTCCCAGTCGACGTTGCGGGCCCGGGGTACCGAGAACGTCGTCAGCAGGGCACCGCCGGCCGCGTCGAGGGCGAAGAAGCGCGCCGAATCCCCGCTGTCGTTCTGGACGTAGAGCACTCCGGGCGAACGGATCCCGTATGCGATGCCGCTGAGCTCCTTCAGGGCCGGTGCGTCCAGGTGGAACATCACCGCCGAGCCGGCGGGCGCGGCGAGGGCGGATCCGGCGCCGGCCGCCACGGAGATCACAGGCACGGCGACCAGGAGCAGGCCCGCACCGATCAGCGCGGCGAGCCTGCGCAGCATCAGCCGGCGCCCTCGAGGTCGCCCTCGGTCTGCAGGTACACCTCGCGCAGGGCCGCCAGGACCGCCGGGTCCGGGTGCTCCCACATCGACCGCTCGACGGCCTCCAGCAGGCGCTCGGCGATGCCGTGCAGCGCCCACGGGTTGGACTCGGCGAAGAACTTCTGGTTCTCCTCGTCGAGGACGTAGGTCGTCGCGACCTTCTCATACATCCAGTCGGCGATGACCCCGGTGGTCGCGTCGTAGCCGAACAGGTAGTCCACGGTCGCCGCGAGTTCGAACGCGCCCTTGTAGCCGTGCCGGCGCATGGCGGCCAGCCAACGCGGGTTGACCACCCGGGCCCGGAAGATGCGCGAGGTCTCCTCGACCAGCGTGCGGGTGCGCACCGAGTCCGGGCGGGTGCTGTCGCCGATGTAGGCGGCTGGAGCGGTACCGGTGAGGGCGCGCACCGTGGCGATCATGCCGCCGTGGTACTGGAAGTAGTCGTCGGAGTCGATGATGTCGTGCTCGCGGGTGTCGATGTTCTTGGCCGCCACGGAGATCCGGCGGTAGGCGTTCTCCATGTCCGGCCGGGCGGGCATGCCGTCGATGCCACGCCCGTAGGCGAAGCCGCCCCACACCGCGTACACCTCGACGAGGTCGCTGTTGTCGCGCCAGTTGCGGCTGTCGATGAGCGGCAGGAGCCCGGCCCCGTACGCGCCGGGCTTGGAACCGAAGATGCGCAGCGTCGCGCGGCGCTCGTCACCGTGCTCGGCCCGATCGGCGGCGACGTGCGCGCGCAGGTAGTTCTGGTCGGGGGTCTCGTCGAGGTTCGCGACCAACTGGACGGCGTCGTCGAGCAGATCGACCACGTGCGGGAACGCGTCCCGGAAGAACCCGCTGATGCGGACGGTGACGTCGATGCGCGGTCGGCCCAGCTCCTCGAGCGGGATCTCCTCGAGCCCGTTCACCCGCCGCGACGCCTCGTCCCAGGTGGGGCGCACACCGAGGAGCGCGAAGACCTCGGCGATGTCGTCCCCGGCGGTGCGCATGGCGCTCGTCCCCCAGACCGACAGTCCGACCGAGCGCGGCCACTCCCCGTTGTCGGCGTGGTAGCGCTCGAGCAGCGAGTCCGCCATCGCCTGCCCGGTGTCCCAGGCCAGCCGGCTGGGGATCGCCTTCGGGTCGACGGAGTAGAAGTTGCGCCCGGTGGGCAGCACGTTGATCAGGCCGCGCAAGGGTGAGCCGCTGGGCCCGGCGGGGATGTAGCCGCCGTCCAGGGCGTGCAGCACCGCGGTGATCTCGTCGGTGGTGTGATCCAGGCGCGGCACGATCTCCACCGCGGCGAAGGTGAGGACCTCGGCGACGGCGTCGTCGCGGCGGCCGAGGACGGTGGCGCACACGTCCTCGGCTCCGTCGGGCGCCCAGCCGCGTTGCTCCATGGCCTCCACGAGCGCCAGTGCGGTGGCCTCCGTGGCGTCGACCTCGAGGCGTGGCGTGCTGCCGTCCTCCACCATCCCCAGCGCCTCGCGCAAGCCCGGCAGCGCCGAGGCGTTGCCACCCCACATCTGGCGGGCGCGCAGCATCGCCAGGACCAGGTTGACGCGCGCGGCGCCGGCGGGCGCCACCCCGAGGATGTGCAGGCCGTCGCGGATCTGGGCGTCCTTGATCTCGCACAGCCAGCCGTCGACGTGCAGCAGGAAGTCGTCGAACTCGGCGTCGTGCGGACGGTCCTCGATCCCCAGGTCGTGGTCCAGCCGCGCAGCCTCGATGAGGGTCCAGATCTGGGCCCGGATGGCCGGCAGCTTCGCCGGGTCCATCGCCGAGATCATGGCGTGCTCGTCCAGCAGCTGCTCCAGCCGGGTGATGTCGCCGTAGCTCTCGGCGCGGGCCATCGGCGGCACGAGGTGGTCGACGATCGTGGCATGGGCGCGGCGCTTGGCCTGGGTGCCCTCGCCGGGATCGTTGACGAGGAACGGGTAGATCATCGGCAGGTCGCCCAGCGCCGCGTCGGGGCCGCAGGACGCCGACAACCCCGCCGCCTTGCCGGGCAGCCACTCGAGGTTGCCGTGCTTGCCGACGTGCACCACCGCATGGGCGCCGAACTCCTCGGCCAGCCAGTGGTAGGCCGCGAGGTAGTGGTGGCTCGGCGGCAGGTCGGGGTCGTGGTAGATCGCGATCGGGTTCTCACCGAAGCCCCGCGGCGGCTGCGCCATCACGACGACGTTGCCCGAGCGCAGGGCAGCCAGCACGATCTCCCCGTCCGGAGTGCGGCTGCGGTCCACGTAGAGCTCACCGGGCGGCGGCCCCCAGTGCTCGGTCATGCGCGCGCGCAGATCCTCCGGCAGCGTGGCGAAGAACGCGCCGTACCGGGCCGCGGAGATGCGGACGGGGTTGCTCTGCAGCGCGGCTTCGGTGAGCCAGTCCGGGTCCTGCCCGCCGGCAGCGATCAGCGCGTGGATGAGCGCGTCGCCGTCCTGCGCGAGCACGCCGGGGAGGGCGGCGGGACCGTCCTCGGGGCCGATGTCGTAGCCGTGGGCGCGCAGCTCGCGCAGCAGCGCCACCACGCTGGCGGGAGTGTCGAGACCGACCGCGTTGCCGATCCTGGCGTGCTTGGTCGGGTACGCCGACAGCATGAGCACGACCTTGCGCTCGGCCGGCGGGGTGTGGCGCAGGAGTGCGTGCTTGACGGCGATCCCCGCGACCCGGGCGGCACGCTCGGGATCCGCGACGTAGGCGGTCAGCCCCTCGTCGTCGATCTCCTTGAACGAGAACGGGACGGTGATGATGCGCCCGTCGAACTCGGGCACGGCGACCTGGGTCGCGGTATCCAGGGGCGAGAGGCCGGAGTCGTTGGCGCACCACGCCTCACGGCTGCTGGTCAGGCAGAGCCCCTGCAGGATCGGGATGTCCAGGTCGGCAAGAGCCCCCACATCCCAGGCCTCGTCGGTGCCTCCCGCGCCGACCTCGGCCGGACGGGTACCGCCAGCGGCCAGGACGGTGACGACGAGCGCGTCGGCGGTGGCGAGGGTGGCCAGCAGCTCCGGGTCGGCGGCGCGCAGGGAGGCGCAGAAGATCGGAAGCGCCTGCGCGCCCTTGTCCTCAATCGCGGTGCACAGCGCGTCGACGAACGCGGTGTTGCCCGCCAGTTGGTGCGCGCGGTAGTAGAGCACCCCGACGACGGGGCCGGTGTGCGTGCGGGCCGTCCGCTCCAGGGCGCCCCAGGTGGGCGTGGCCTGCGGAGGCTCGAAGCCGTGGCCGGTCAGCAACACCGTGTCGGACAGGAACTTCCACAGCTCGGCGAGGTTCGGCGAGCCGCCGTAGGCGAGGTAGGCGTGCGCCTCGGCACAGACGTTGTAGGGCACGGTGGAGATCGTCATCAGCTCGGCGTCGGCCGCCTGCTCACCGCCCAGCACGACGACGGGTCGGGGCCCGGCGAGCAGGAAGTCCAGCCCGTCCTCCCACGAGCGCCGGCTGCCGAGGATCCGCACCACGACCAGGTCGACCCCGTCGAGCAGCCGCGGCAGGTCGTCCACGTCCAGGCGGGCCGGATTGCCGAGGCGGTAGGACGCGCCACACGCGCGCGCCGACAGCAGATCCGTGTCCGACGTGGACAGGAGCAGAATCATGGGTGTCCTCCCTCGGGGTCCGCGCCCCGGGTTCGTGGTGACCGACGACACAGCGCCGGAGTGCACGCGGCCGGAGTTTTCTGGCTCCCGCGCCGTCCGGGGTCCCGGATGGTGCGGTGACAGTGGCGGGACCGCGCCGGACTCACACCGGCTTCCTCCACCTTCCGCGTGCCGACACCACCCTACTGGCAGCCACGTAACATCCGGGGGTGTCCACCTCGACCGTCGCCGCGCACACCCGGGCCGACTCCTGCCCCGGCGCGCTGCAGCTGCACCAGGCCGACGACGGCCTGCTGGCTCGGGTGCGCATCCCTGGCGGTGTGCTGGCCGCGGAGCAGTTCGCCGCACTCGCCGAGGCTTGCGCCGCGCTCGGTGACGGCTCGCTCCAGCTCACCTCCCGCGGCAACGTGCAGGTGCGTGGGATCACCGACGCCACGGCGTTCGCCCACGCGGTAGCGGCTGCCGGGCTGTTGCCGTCCGAGGACCACGAGCGGTCCCGGAACGTGCTGGCTTCGGTGCTCAGCGGGCGGGACGGCGCCGGCCTGCTCGATGTGCGCCCGTTCGCGACCGCCTTCGACCACGCCCTCCTGGCCGACACCGCGCTGGCCGAACTGCCCGGCCGATTCCTCGTCACGCTGGACGACGGTCGGGACGACGTCGCCGCGTGCGACGGCGACCTGGGCGTGTTCGCGACCGGCGCGGACACCGTCGCGCTGCTGGTGTCCGGAGCCGACAGCGGCGTCCGCCTCCCCGCGGCGTCTGCGGTCCGCGCCTTGATCGTCGGGGCGCGCACGTTCCTGTCCGCTCGCGCCGCCTCGGCTCCGGCCGCGTGGCGGGTCGCCGAGGTTCCGGACGCCGCGACCGCGATCGCCGCCGCGGTGCTGCACGTCGTTCCGGGTGCCGTCCGCGGCGAGCCGCTCCCGGCCCATGCAGTCGCGCCGGTGACCGTCGCCTCGCTCGGCGTGCTCGCCCAGCGCGACGGGCTGTCCGCGGTGGCGGTGGGTGCCCCGCTCGGGAGCCTGTCCGCCGCGCAGGCCGAGCTCCTCGCGCGGACCGCCTTCCTCGCCCGGGCGGACGGCGGGGCCGGTGAGGTCATCGTCACCCCGTGGCGGACCGTCGTCGTTCCCGACCTGAGTGCCGACCGCGCGGCGTACCTGTGCGGACAGGCCCGCGCCGCAGGGCTGATCGTGAGCCCGGACGCGCCGCTCGCCGGCGTCACCGCCTGCACCGGGCGACCCGGGTGCGGCCGCGCACTGGCCGACGTCCGCGCGGACGCCCTCTCCCATGCCGCGCCGGGCCGCCTGCCCGTGCACTGGGTCGGGTGCGAGCGCTCGTGCGGCCGCCCGCGCGGGGCTATCGAGGTGCGCGCGACCGGGACCGGCTACGAGCTCCGCCGTGACGGGGCGAGGGTGGTCACCACCGGAGACCTCGCCTCGGACCTGGCGGGCGCGCGCCGATGAGCACCTACATCAAGGACGGCGCGGAGATCTACCGGCAGTCCTTCGCGACGATCCGCGCCGAGGCCGACCTCGCGCGCTTCCCCGAGGACGTGGCGCAGGTCGTGGTCCGCATGATCCACGCCTGCGGCATGGTCGATCTTGTCGAGGACGTCGCCTACTCCCCCGGCGTCGTCGCCTCGGCCCGTGCCGCGCTGCGCGACGGGGCGCCGGTGCTCTGTGACGCGACGATGGTGGCCTCGGGCGTCACCCGGCGCCGCCTGCCCGCCGGCAACGACGTCCTCTGTCTCCTCAACGATGCACGCGTGCCCGAGCTGGCCGCCGAACTGTCCACCACGCGCACCGCGGCGGCGGTCGAACTCTGGGGCGAGCGGCTGGGCGGTGCCGTTGTCGCCATCGGCAACGCCCCCACCGCGCTGTTCCACCTGCTCGAGCTGATCGAGTCGGGGGCGCCCAGGCCCGCGGCCGTGCTGGGCATCCCGGTCGGCTTCATCGGGTCGGCGGAGTCGAAGCAGGCGCTGGCCGGCAACGCGCTCGGTGTCGAGTACCTGGTCGTGCACGGGCGCCGCGGCGGCAGCGCGATCACCGCCGCCGCGGTCAACGCGATCGCGAGTGAGGACGAATGACCGCCACCGTCCGCCTGTGGGGCATCGGCCTCGGTCCGGGTGACCCCGAACTCGTCACGGTCAAGGCCGCGCGCGTCATCGGAGCGGTCGACGTCATCGCCTACCACTCCGCCCGGCACGGTCGGAGCATCGCCCGGGCGCTGGCCGAGCCGTACCTGCGCGGCGACCAGCTCGAGGAGATCCTCGTCTATCCGGTCACCGTCGAGGAGACCGAACACCCCGGCGGCTACCAGGGCGCCATCGACGAGTTCTACGCCGAGTGCGCCGCGCGACTGGCCGCGCACCTCGACGCCGGGCGCACCGTGGCCGTGCTGGCCGAGGGCGACCCGTTCTTCTACAGCTCCTACATGCACATGCACAAGCGGTTGGCGCACCGGTACCCCACCGAGGTCATCCCCGGCGTGACCTCGGTGAGCGCGGCCGCGGCTGTGCTGGGGCGCCCGCTCGTGGAGCGGGACGAGGTCCTGACCGTCCTGCCCGGCACCCTGCCAGCCGACGTCCTCGCCGCCCAGCTGGCCGGGACGGACTCCGCTGCGATCATGAAGCTCGGCCGCACGTTCGGCGCGGTACGGCAGGCGCTCACCGACGCCGGGCGGCTGGACGATGCATGGTTCGTCGAGCGTGCCACGACCGAGCGTCAGCGCATCCAGCCGTTCCGCGACGTCGACCCGGCGACGGTCCCCTACTTCTCCCTGGCCCTGCTGCCGAGCCCGCGCGAGCAGCTGCCGGTTCCCCCACGCACCGTGCCGCCCGCCACCGCGGCGGCGGGCGCGTCAGCCGACGAGCACACCGATACGGTGGCCGAGCGGACCGCGCCGGGCGAGGTCGTGGTGGTGGGCCTCGGACCGGCAGGACCGCAATGGCTCACCCCGGAAGCCGCCGAAGCACTGGCCACGGCCGACGACCTCGTGGGCTACGGCCCCTACGTGGCAAGGGTTCCCGTGACCGGGAAGCAGCGCGTCCACGCATCGGGCAATCAGGTCGAGGCGGTCCGTGCGGCGTTCGCGCTGGATCTGGCCAAGTCCGGCCGCCGTGTCGCGGTCGTGTCCTCCGGTGACCCCGGCGTCTTCGCGATGGCCAGCGCCGTCCTGGAAGTGGCGAGCGAGCCGGCGTGGCGCGACGTCCCGGTCCGCATCCTGCCCGGCCTGACGGCAGCCCAGGCCGTGGCGAGCCGGGTGGGAGCTCCCCTCGGACACGACTACTGCGTGCTGTCGCTGTCCGATCGCCTCAAGCCGTGGCACATCATCGAGCAGCGCCTCGACGCGGCAGGCGCGGCGGACCTCGCGATCGCGATCTACAACCCGGCGTCGACGACCCGCCGATGGCAGGTCGGCGCTGCCCGGGACATCCTGCTGCGCCACCGCAAGTCCACGACGCCCGTCGTCATCGGCCGTGACATCGGTGGCGTGGAGGAGAGCGTGCGGATCGTCGCGCTGGGCGATCTCGATCCGGCCGACGTCGACATGCGCTGCCTGCTGCTCATCGGCTCGTCACAAACTCAGGTTGTAGCTCGTGGTGATGGATCGGTCGTCTTCACCCCGCGGACCTATCCGACGTGAGCCTGCTCGGCCAGCCACCGCACGGCATCGTCGACGGTGTCGGCGATCCGGTGCGCTCCAGCGGGCAGCGGTGGCCGATCGACCACGACCACGGGCAGGCCGAGTTCGCGCGCGGCCGCCAGCTTCGCCGCCGTCATGGCTCCACCGCTGTCCTTGGTGACGATCGCGCTGATCCGGCGGTCCAGCAGCAGCGCGAGCTCTCCGCCGACGGTGAACGGCCCGCGGTCCAGCAGGATCTCGTGCCGCGGTGGCAGCGGCCCGTGCGGCGCGTCCACGCTGCGGATGAGGAACCACTGATCGATCAGGGGCGCGAACTCGGCGACGGACCGGCCGCCCGTCGTGAGGAAGATCCGCGGGCCGAGGCCGGCGACCAGGTCGGCGGCCGCGGTCAAGGACGGCACGCGGTGCCAGCGATCCGCCTCGCCCGCCGTCCACGGCGGCCGGAGCAGGATCAGGACCGGGACGCCGGTCTCGAAGCCTGCGCTCACGGCGTGCGCGGTCATGGTCGAGGCGAACGGGTGCGTCGCGTCGATCACTGCATCCACCCGCTCCGCCAGCAGGTAGTCGCGCAGGCCGGCCGCGCCGCCGAACCCACCGACCCTGACCTGACCGACCGGCAGCGCGGGCCGATCGACCCGGCCTGCCAGCGAGGACACGACGTCCAGGTCGGCCCGATCGGCCAGCGCGGCGGCGAGGCGGCGCGCCTCGCCGGTGCCGCCCAGGATCAGGACGCGCACGAGGCGATCCTCCCGTGACGAACCCCGCCGGGCTGCGCTACGGCTGGACCACGGGTGCCTGCGCGACCGCGGCCACGACGGCGGCGTACACGGCGCTGCTGAGCGGCGAGTTCCCGGACCCGGTGGAGATCGTCCTGCCCCGGGGCCAACGACCCAGCTTCGCGCTCGCGTGGGAACGGCTGGACGGGCAGTCGGCGACCGCGGCGATCGTCAAGGACGCCGGCGACGACCCGGACGTCACCCACGGGGCGGTCATCGCCGCGACGGTCAGCCGCGGAGCGCCGGGCAGCGGCGTGGTGTTCCGGGCCGGCGAAGGCGTCGGCACGGTGACCAAGCCGGGATTGCCGCTGGACGTCGGCGAGCCGGCGATCAACCCGGTGCCCCGGCAGATGATGCGTGATCACGTTGCCATTGTGGCCGATCGCTTCGGCGACCCCGCCGACGTGCTGATCGAGATCTCCGTCGCGGACGGCGCCGAGATCGCGACGCACACGTGGAACCCGCGGCTGGGCATCCTGGGCGGCATCTCCATCCTCGGCACGACGGGCATCGTCGTCCCGTACTCCTGCGCGGCCTGGATCGACAGCATCCGGCGCGGCGTCGACGTCGCCCGGGCAGCCGGGCGGCAGCATGTCGCGGGATGCACGGGCAGCACGTCGGAACGGGTCGCGTGCCGAGGTGTGGGGCCTCCCCGAGGAGGCGCTGCTCGACATGGGCGACTTCGCGGGCGCGGTGCTGAAGTACCTGCGCCGCCATCCCGGTTCCGCGCCTGACGATCGCCGGGGGGATCGGCAAGCTGGCCAAGCTCGCCGACGGCCACCTCGACCTGCACTCGGGACGCTCCCAGGTCGACCTGGCCTTCCTGGCCGCGATGGCCGCGGCGGCCGGCGCAGACGCGGCGCTGCGGGCGGCGATCACCGGCGCGAACACCGCCCTGGAGGCGCTGCAGCTGTGCCAGGCCGCCGGGGTGGCGCTGGGCGACCTGGTCGCCGACGGCGCGCGCCGGACGGCCGAGGACGTCCTGCGCGGCGCACCGGTCGCCGTCGACGTGATCGTGATCGACCGCGGCGGCACGATCGTCGGGCGGGCCGGCCCCTGACCCACGTTCCGGTTCCGGTTCAGTGGTCCGCCCCGGCAACGGCCCGCGGAGTACAGATGGCTGTCGGGGAACTCCGACGGCGGCCAGCACGCGACCGACCACCACCACGGCGGTGCGGACGATTCCCGCCGCGTGCACCTGCTCGGCGATGTCGGCGAGCGTCCCGCGCAGCACCAGCTCGTCGGGCCGGCTGGCCCGCGCGACCACCGCCACCGGGCAGTCGGCGCCGTAGCCGGGCATGAGCTCGGCCACCACCGCGTCGATCCGCTGCACGGCCAGGTGCAGCACCAGCGTCGGCCGGCTGCGCCGACAGCGTCGCCAGGTCCTCCCCGGCCGGCATCGGCGTGGCCCGCGCCGATGTCCGGGTGAGGATCACCGTCTGGCCGACCCCCGGAACGGTCAGCTCCCGCCCCAGCGCGGCCGCCGCGGCGGCGAAGGCGGGCACCCCCGGCGTCACGTCGTAGGGCACGCCAGCGGCGTCGAGCCGGCGCATCTGCTCGGCCACGGCGCTGAACACGGACGGATCGCCGGAGTGCAGCCGGGCGACGTCCAGCCCGTCGCCGTGCGCCCGGTCAGCTCGGCGACGATCTCGTCCAGGGTGAGCTGCGCGGTGTCGACCAGCCGCGCGCCGGGCGGGCAGTGGGCCAGCAGCTCGGCGGGCACGAGGCTGCCCGCGTACAGGCACACCGGCGAGGCCGCGATCAGATCGCGCCCGCGCAGGGTGATCAGGTCCGCGGCGCCCGGTCCCGCGCCGATGAAGTGGACGGTCACGGTTTGCGCACCGCCCACTGCGTCACCGGCATGGCCGCATGCCAGCCGGTGAAGCGGCCCACCGGCCTCGGCTCGGCTGATCGCCGATGCCGGACGAGATCACCGCCGCGCTTCGGTCCGCCATGCCGCGAGGAGCGCCTCGGACTCCAGCGTGACCGCGTTGGCGACGAGCCGGCCGCCGGGCGCCAGCGCCGCCCAGCACGCGTCGAGCACCCCGGTCGCCGTCAGCCCGCCGCCGATGAAGACGGCGTCGGGTGGCTCCAGGCCGGCCAGACGCGGCGGGCGCGGCCGCCTGGACGACCCGCGAGCCCCGGCACGCCCAGCGCGTCCGCGTTGCGCGCGATGCGCTCGGCGCGCGCCGGATCGCGCTCCACGCGCGACAGCCGCGGCACGCGGTGGTGCGCACGCATCCACTCGATCGCGATGCTGCCCGGCTCCGCCGCCGACGTCCCAGAGCAGTTCGCCCGGCAGTGGGGCCAGCCGCGCCAGCGTCACGGCGCGGACGTGGCGCTTGGTGAGCTGGCCGTCGTGCTCGTACGCGTCGTCGGGCAAGCCGGGGACGACGGCCAGGAGCGCGCGCTCCGCGCTCGGCCCGGCACTCGACGGCGACGACGTTGAGCGGGTCGACGCGGCGTGCGCCCAGTCGCGGGCAGTCGCCCGGCAGGACCCGCTCGGCGGGGCCGCCCAGCTGCTCCAGCACGGTGAGCTCGCTCGGCCCGTACCCGGTCGCCGCGAGCAGCTCGGCGACCGCGCCCGGCGTCTGCGCGTCGCTCGCTCAGCACCAGCAGCCGCCGCCCGGGCGTGCAACGCCGCCGTGCATCGCGGCCAGCGGTCGGCGCGACCGCGCTGACCACCTCGCTCTCGTCCAGCGCCCAGCCCAGCCGCGCGCACGCCAGGGACGCCGACGGACATGCGGCAGCACCCGCACCGCGTCGCGCACCGAGCAGGCCGACGAGCGTCCGAGCCGATGCCGAGGAACATCGGGTCGCCGCTGGCCAGCACCGCGATCCGCCGCCCGGCGTGCGCGCTGAGCAGGCCGGGCACGGCGGGCCGCATCGGCGACGGCCACGGCAGCCGGACGGCCGCCACCGACGGCGGCAGCAGCTCCAGCTGGCGCGGTCCGCCGAGGACCACCTCGGCGGCGGCCAGCGCGGCGCGGGCGGTACCCGTAGCCCGTCCCAACCGTCCGCGCCGATGCCACACGACCACCGGTGACTCGTCCCCGGCGAGCGACGACCCGGCGGTCTCAGACATTGCCGAGGATCCGGGTGACGACGAGCTCCAGCGCCACGCGTCGCGGATTCTCCCGGGGCGGGCGGTAGCGCTCGGCGTAGCGGGCCACGGCAGCGTCGACCGCTTCGGCGTCGTCGCGGACGAAGGCCCGTGCCTCCAGGGTCGACCAGCGCGCCCCGTCGACCTGGCACACGGCCACCGCGGCGCCGAGCGCCCCCGCGCGCGCGATCAGTCGGGCCTTGGCCGACGTCCCGGAGGTGATCACCCAGGCGCGTCCGGCGTCCAGGTCGAGCGTCACACCGACCGGGATGACGTGCACGGTGCCGTCGGCGCGGACCGTGCTCAGCGTGGCCAGATGCCGCTCCCGCCAGAACTCGACGAAGCCGGGGCCGACGGACTCGAGCGGGGCGGAGGGCACCTCAGCGATGCTAGTTGGCGCCACCTGAACCGCAGTACATCCCCACTTCGTACTGTGGGTCACGTCCAGCCCCCGACAGAGGAGACGACAGTGCCCGCCGAGACCCCCCGTCAACGCCGAGCGCGGGCAGCAGCCGCACTCAAGGCGGAGCAGGAACGGGCCGCGCGACGGCGTCGGCTCCTCACCGTGATCGCCCCGCTCGCGGTGGTCGTCGTGATCATCGCCGCCCTGGTGGTGGCCAAGGTCGCCCAGGGCGGCAAGACGGTGAAGGGCACCCAGGCCACGACCGCGGCCACCGGCGTCATCGCCGACGTGACCACCGTCCCCGCGGCGACGTTCAACACGGTGGGCCCCGGCGCGATCAAGGCGGCGCCCGTCGCGCTCACCGGCGGCGCGCTGACCGCCGACGGCAAGCCGCGGGTCCTCTACGTGGGTGCGGAGTACTGCCCGTTCTGCGCCGCCGAGCGCTGGGCGGTCGTGGCCGCCCTGTCCCGGTTCGGCACGTGGGCGAACCTCGGCCAGACCGCGTCCTCGTCGGTGGACGTCTACCCGAGCACGCCGACGTTCACCTTCCACGGGGCGACGTACACCAGCAGCGTGCTGTCCTTCACCGGCGTCGAGACCGAGACCAACGACCTCGTCAACGGCGCCTACACCCCGCTGGACAGCCTGTCCGCCGCGGACACCGCCATCGTCAAGAAGTACGACGCGCCGCCCTACGTCGCCAGCGCCTCCAAGGGAGCCATCCCCTTCATCGACATCGGCGGCAAGTACCTGATCTCGGGCGCGTCCTACGATCCCGCGCTGCTGCAGGGCAAGACGGCCACCCAGATCGCGGCGGCCCTCGCCGACCCGACCTCGCCCGTCAGCCAGGCCATCGTCGGGACGGCCAACGTGATCACCGCCGCGCTGTGTTCCATCACCGCCAACCAGCCCGACGCCGTCTGCGCCAGCGCCGGGGTGACCGCGGCCGCCGCCAAGCTCCCCGCCTCGACCAGCGGATGAGGACCCGGGACACCACGGACCTGGCAGCGCTCGGCCTGGCACTCCTCGGGCTGCTGGTCTCGGTCTACCTCACGATCGAGCACTTCACCGGCTCGACGAGCCTCGCCTGTTCCGGCAAGGGCACCGTCAACTGCCTGGCCGTGACGACGAGCAAGTGGTCCCATCTCGCCGGGATCCCCGTCGCGGTGCTGGGCATCGTGTTCTTCGTCGTGATGCTCGGCCTGTGCGCACCGTCGGTCTGGGCGCTGCCGGACCCCCGCGTCCAGTGGGTCCGCATCGGCGTCGCGGGGCTCGGCGTGGTGACCGCCCTGTACCTGCTGTGGGCCGAGCTGTTCGGCGTCGGGGCGATCTGCCTGTGGTGCACGAGCGTGCACCTCGTCACCGTGGCGCTGTTCGCTGTCGTCCTGGCACGAAGGCCGCAATACTGAGGCCGCTGCTGCCCCCGACCGGAAAGGTCACCGCCGTGACGAGCCCCGACCTGTCGATCTATCCAGAGACCGCCCGCCTCGACGCGGACGGCCGGCTGACCATCGGTGGATGCGTGGTGGCCGACGTGGCCCGCGAGTTCGGCACGCCGGTGCTCGTCGCCGACGAGGAGGGTCTGCGGGCCCAGGCCCGGCGCTACCTGACCGCGCTGCGATCGCGTCATCCCGCGACCGAGGTGTACTTCGCGTCGAAGGCGTTCGCCGCCGTGTCCGTGGAGCGCATCCTCGCCGAGGAGGGCGTCGGCTGCGACGTGGCCTCAGGGGGCGAACTGGTCATCGCCCTGGCCGCCGGAGTGGCGCCCGAGCGCATCCTCATGCACGGCAACGCCAAGACCACCGCCGAGATCGCCGCGGCGCTCGACGCCGGCATCGGCCGCATCGTCATCGACAACACCGACGACATCGACCGGATCGTCGCCCTCGCCACGCGCCCCCAGCGGGTACTGCTGCGGGTCAGCCCGGGCATCGCGGCCGCCACGCACGAGGCGATGGCCACCGGGCACGACGACTCCAAGTTCGGCGTCTCCTTCGCCCAGGCGCCGGCGCTCATCGACCGGATCAGGAGCGAGCCCCTGCTCGAGCTCGAGGGCATCCATGCCCACATCGGTTCGCAGATCTACGACCTCGGCCAGTTCGAGGCCGAGGTCGCCGCCCTCGCCACGCTGGGGCGCTTCGCCGTGTACGACCTCGGCGGCGGGCTCGGCGTGCGCTATGTCGGCTCGGACAAGGCACCGACGGTCGAGGAGTACGCCGAGGTGCTCATCTCCGCAGTCCACGAGCACCTGGGCGAGGACGTCACGATCCTGGTCGAGCCGGGGCGGTCGATGGTCGCGTCCTCGGTCGTCACGGTGTACTCGGTCGTGACGGTCAAGCACGGCACCCGCACCCACGTCGCGGTGGACGGGGGCATGGGCGACAACCTGGAGGTCTCCCTGTATGGGCAGGCCTTCGAGCCGGCGATCCTCGACAGGACCGGGCCCACCTCACCGGTCGACGTGGTCGGACGGCACTGCGAATCGGGTGACACCCTGGTCAGGGACGCCCCGTTGGTCGACCCGCAGGTCGGCGACCTGCTCGTCGTGCCGGTGGTGGGTGCGTACACCTACGTGATGAGCAACAACTACAACGGGGCACTGCGCCCGCCGGTCGTGTTCTGCCGCGACGGCGTGGCCCGGCTCGGCATCCGCCGCGAGACGTTCGCGGACCTCATGCGCCGCGAGGTCTGACGCCGCGGGTCACCGTCCGCAGCCGGCGTGCCGCGTGGACCGTGATACCTATGGGCGGTGATGGCCGCCATTGGCTATCACGACCCACGCCGACCCGACCGGCGGGCAGCACGCGGCACCGTCCCCCGTCGACGGTGATACCTATGGGCGGTCATAGCCACCATGGGTTATCACGACCCCTGCCAACCCGACCGGACGGCAGCACGCGGGACCGTGCCCCCGTGGACGGTGATACCTATGGGCGGTCATGGCCGCCATGGATTATCACGACCCACGCCGACCCGACCCGCGGGCAGCACGCGGCACCGTCCCCCGTGGACGGTGATACCTATGGGCGGTCATGGCCGCCATGGGTTATCACGACCCTCGCCGACCCGACCGGCGGGCAGCACGCGGCACCGTCCCCCGTGGACGGTGATACCTATGGGCGGTCATGGCCACCATGGGTTATCACGACCACGCCGACCCGACCGGCGGGCAGCACGCGGCACCGCCCCCCGGTGGACGGTGATATCTATGGGCGGTCATGGCCGCCATGGATTATTACGACCCAGCCGACCCGACCGGCGGGCAGCACGCGGCACCGTCCCCCGTCGACGGTGATACCTATGGGCGGTCATGGCCGCCATGGCCTATCACGACCCACGCCAACCCGACCGGCGGGCAGCACGCGGCACCGTCCCCCGTCGACGGTGATACCTATGGGCGGTCATAGCCGCCATGGGTTATCACGACCCATGCCGACCCGACCGACGGGCAAGCGGGTCAGCCGAGGGGCGGCCGCGCGGCGACCGCGCCGATCACCGTCACCGCGGGCGGGCGCACGTCGGCTGCGTCAGCGGGCAACGCGGCCAGGGTGGACCACACCACCCGTTGCTGCGCGCTCGCGCCGTTCTCCACCGTCGCGGCCGGCGTGTCGGGGTCGAGGCCCGCCTGCAGGAGCGCGGCGACGATCGCGGGCAATGTCCGCACGGCCATGAGCAGCACGAGGGTGCCACCGGAGCGGGCGAGAGCCGCCCAGTCCACCGTCGACTCCGGGGATCCGGGCGGGACGTGCCCCGAGACGACCGTGAAGGACTGGGTAAGGCCGCGGTGGGTCACCGGAATGCCGGCCAGTGCAGGAACCGAGATCGCGCTGGTCACCCCGGGCACCACCTCGACGGCCACCCCGGCGGCGGCGCAGGCCTCCACCTCTTCCATCCCGCGGCCGAACACGAACGGGTCGCCGCCCTTGAGCCGCACGACCCGGCGCCCCGCGCGGGCGTGCGCCACGAGCTGCGCGTTGATCTCCTCCTGCGGCATGGACCGGCCGCCGGGGACCTTCGCGGCGTCGATCAGCTCCGCCGCCGGTGCGAGTTCGGCCAGTAACGCCAGTGGTGCCAGCCGATCCGCCACCACGACCTCGGCGCGGCGCAGGACGGCACGTCCCCGCGCGGTGATCAGCCCGGGGTCGCCCGGGCCACCACCGACGATCATCACGGTGCCCGGGGCGAAGTCGTCCGCGTCCTCGACGCCGGCGACCTCCTCGACCGACCACACCCGGGCGGCGTCCGCATCGGCGCGCACCCGGGCATCGATCGCCTCGGATCCCGACCGGGCCAGCACCAGCCAGCAGCCGTCGAGATCCGTCGCCGCCCAGTCCCGGGGGCGCCATTCGACGAGGCCACGCTCGGCCAGATCGTCCAGCGCGGCGGTGAGGGGTGCGGGCGCGACGACGCTGACCCGCGCCCCGGCGGCGAGCAGCGCGTGCACGGCGGCAGCCGCGCCCATCCCGCCGCCGACCACGACGGTCGCCCGACCCGCGACGGGGAGGCCGACCGGCAGGAGGTCAGTGGACAACGTCGTCCTTCTCGGTGACCCCGGCGCTGTCGAACGTGGCGACCTCGGCCAGGATCCGGGCAGCCGTCTGCACCACGGGCACGGCGAGGGCCGCTCCGGAGCCTTCACCCAGACGCATCCCCAGATCGAGCAGCGGGGTGAGGCCGAGGGACTCCAGGGCCCGCGCGGCTCCGGGCTCGACCGACAGATGACCTGCGATGAGCGCGCCCACGACGTCGGGGGCCAGTGCCCGGGCGACCAGCGCGGCAGAGCAGGCGATGACGCCGTCGAGGATCACCGGCACCCGCAGCTCCGCCGCCGCGAGCAGGAAACCCACCAGCGCCGCATGCTCGAGTCCGCCGACGGCGGCCAGGACGCCGATCGGGTCGGCCGGGTCCGGCGTGTGCAGCGCGAGCGCCCGCGTGACGGTGTCGATCTTGCGCGCCAGGGTGTCGTCGTCGATGCCGGTGCCGCGTCCGGTGACCTCCGCGGGCGAGGACTGGGTGAACACCGCGACGAGGGCGGCGGACGCCGTCGTGTTGGCGATGCCCATGTCGCCGGTGACGAGCAGCCGGGTCCCGGACTCCACCAGCGACCGCGCGATGTCGATGCCCACCTCGACGGCGGTGACGGCCTCCTCGCGGGTCATCGCCGGTTCCACCGTCATGTCCGCGGTCGACCGGCGGACGTTGCGCAGGGCCAGGCGCGGCGCCGCGTCGACAGGTGTCAGCATGCCCACGTCGACGACCAGGACCTCGGTGCCGGATTGCGCGGCGACGGCGTTGACGACCGCGCCGCCGGCCAGGAAGTTGCCGACCATCTGGGCGGTGACCTCCTGCGGCCACGGGGTGACGCCCTGGGCGTGCACGCCGTGGTCGGCGGCGAACACCGCGACGGCGGCGGGTGCGGGAACGGGAGGGGGCACCTGCCGCGCCAGGCCGGCGAGCTGGACGGAGAGGTCCTCCAGCACGCCGAGGGATCCACGCGGTTTCGTCAGCCGATCCTGGTGATCGCGGGCGGCGGCGACGGACTCGGCGTCCAGCGGGGCGATCGCGGCAACGGTCTGGTCGAGCGTCATGCGGATTCTCCTGATGGTGTGGGGTCGTGTTCGGTGAGGGCGGCGTGCAGCGCGGTGACGAGGGCATCGGTCGTCTCCCGCGGGCGCACCGCGATGCGGAGCCACTCCGGTCCGAGCCCGGGGAAGGTGTCGCCCCGGCGCACGGCGATCCCGCGCTCACGCAGGCGTGCGCGCAGCTCACCTGCGCGGGGATGGCGCACCAGCACGAACGGAGCCCGGGACACCCCTGACGCGTGCAGGCCGACGGAGGCCAGCCGGTCGAGCAGGTGGTCACGGTCGGCGGCGATCGAGGCTGCATCGACGGCGGCTTCGCGCACCGCGGCGGGCGCCGAGCAGGCCTGGGCGGCCAGCAGTGCCAGCGTCGACACCGCCCACAGCGGCTGGGCCGCGCGCAGGGCGCCGACGGTCTCCGGAGCGGCCAGCAGGTACCCGACCCGCAACCCCGCCAGCCCCCAGGTCTTGGTCAGGCTGCGGACCACGACGAGCCCGGGGACGTCCCGCGCCGCCGCGAGCGATTCGGCCTCGCCGGGGACGGCGTCCATGAAGGCCTCGTCGACGACGAGCGTGCGCCCCGGCCGGGCCAGCGCGCGCAGGTTCTCGCCGGGGTGGAGCACCGAGGTCGGGTTCGTGGGGTTGCCGATGACGACGAGATCGGCGGACGCCGGAACCGCGCCCGGGTCGAGGACGAAGCCGGACGCGGCGTCGAGGACGACCCGGTCGACGTCGTGACCGGCGCCCCGCAGCGCCGCCTCGGGCTCGGTGAACTGAGGATGGACGACGACCGCGTGCCGCGGCCGCAGCGCGCGGGCCAGCAGCACGAAGCCCTCCGCGGCGCCCGCCGTGAGCAGCACCTCGCCGGGTGGGCGGCCGTGCCGAGCGGCGACCGCCGCCCCGGCCACAGCCGGATCGGGGTACCGGCCCAGGTCCGCCAGCCCACCGACGAGGACGTCGCGCAGCCATTCCGGCGGCGCGGCGCGGCGCACGTTGACGGCCAGATCCAGCATTCCGGTCGCGGCCTCCGCGTCACCGTGATGGCGCAGGGGGTCTGCCGTGGCGGCCACCGCGACGGTGGCGTGCGCGGAGGTCTGCTTGGTCACGACGAGACGAGCATCGGCACCGGCGACGGCGAGCGCTGCCGCCTCGGCCACGCTCGCGGTCCCGACGCTCCCCCGCACGCCCCGCGACGGCGTGGGCACCGGCACCCGGTCCAGCTCCTCCGCCGAACGGGCCTCGATCCCCCATCCGGCCCGGGCCGCCACCTCGACCAGCGCGGCATCGGTCGCCCGTGCCGCGACGGTCGCCAGGCAGCGGACGTCGTCGCCGGACAGCGACGCAGCGTCGAGCACCGCGTCGATCAGCCCGGACAGTTCCGCGCCGGTGGCGGCAGAGCTCAGACCGACGCCCAGGACGAGCGTCACCGCCGCGCCGCCGGAGCAGCCGCGGCAGCCACGATCGAGCGGGCGATCGACGGGGATCCCGCCCAGTTCAGATGCAGGTAGGACGCGTGGACCCCCGCGTGGACGAAGCCGTCGGGACCGTTCCGGTTCCACTGCCACGCCGGGGACGGCCCGGCTGACGGACTGCAGCCCGTGCGGTGGAACTCGTGACCGCGCACGCGCGTGCCGGCCGGCCCGAGCACCGAGTCGCTGACGGCCACGGCCTCGCGGTAGCCGAGCGTCAGCCGTTCCCCCATCGCAGCGTCGGTGTCGAGGACGCCGCACATGGGGACGCCGTCGAGGCTGCGCGCGAGGTACAGCAGACCCGCGCACTCGGCGACGAGCGGTGCGCCCGAGGCGGCGAAGTCGGCGATGTCCTTGCGCATCGGCTCGTTGGCGGCGAGATCGCCGGCGTAGATCTCCGGAAACCCTCCGCCGATCACCAGAGCGGCACACCCGTCGGGCAGCCCGGTGTCGACGAGCGGATCCACCCGGACGACCTCCGCGCCCGCGGCGGTCAGCAGCTCGGCGGTCTCGGTGTAGCAGAACGTGAAGGCCGCGCCGTCGGCGATCGCAATGCGCGGCCGGCCGGGGACGACGGTGCCGATCTCCGCGACGGGATCCCAGGCCGCGGCCCGCACGGGCGGCGCGCTCCGAGCCACCGCGAGGACGGCGTCGAGGTCGACCGAGGACTCGACGACCGCGGTCAGGGCGGCGATCGTGTCCTGCGCCTGCACCGCGCGCTCCGCGGCGGGGATGAGGCCGAGGTGACGGGAGGGAGTCGCGAGCGCGGCCTGGCGGCGGATCGCGCCCAGCACCGGGATCCCCGTCCCCGCGAGGGCATCGCGCAGGATGTGCTCGTGGACGTCGCTCCCGACCCGGTTGAGGATCACGCCCGCCACCCGCACACCCGGGTCGAAGCTGGCGAAGCCGTGGACCAGTGCCGCCACCGACCGACCCTGCGCCGAGCCGTCGACCACGAGCAGCACAGGCGCGTCGAGGAGGGACGCGACGTGGGCGGTGGATGCGAACCCCTGCCGTCCCGTCGCTCCGTCGTAGAGACCCATGACGCCTTCGATGATCGCCACGTCGGCGCGACGGGGTGTCAGCGCGCCGTGCAGGAACAGCGGCGCCACCCGCTCCTCACCGGTCAGCCAGGGATCCAGGTTGCGCCCGGGGCGCCCGGCCGCGAGGGCGTGGTACCCCGAGTCGATGTAGTCGGGGCCGACCTTGTGCGGCGACACCGTCAGGCCACGGGCCGCGAACGCGCCGAGCAGGCCCGTCGCGACGCTGGTCTTGCCGTGCCCGCTGCCCGGCGCGGCGATGACCAGGCGCGGGATGTCGTGGGAGGTCACCATTCGATCCCCCGCTGGCCCTTCTGGCCCGCGTCCATCGGGTGCTTGACCTTGGTCATGTCCACGACCATGTCCGCGGCGTCGATCAGGCGGGGATCCGCCCGGCGCCCGGTGATGATCACGTGCTGATGCCCCGGGCGGTCGCGCAGCGTGGCGACGACCTCGTCGACGTCCACCCAGCCCCAGCCCATCGGGTAGGTGAACTCGTCGAGGACGTACAGGCCGTGCCGTTCCTCGGCGAGGTCGCGCTTGATCTGGTTCCATCCCTCGCGGGCGTCGGCCGCGTGATCGGCCTCGGAGCCCGGGCGCTGGATCCAGGACCAGCCTTCGCCCATCTTGTGCCAGGAGACCGCGCCACCGGCGCCGGTGCTCTCGTGCAGCTCACCCAGGGCCTTGAACGCGGCCTCCTCGCCGACACGCCACTTGGCGCTCTTGACGAACTGGAACACCCCGATCGACCAGCCCTGGTTCCACCCGCGCAACGCCAGCCCGAACGCCGCGGTCGACTTGCCCCGCATGTCGCCGGTATGGACGATCAGCAGCGGCCGGTTGCGCCGGGCCCGCGTGGTCAGGCCGTCCTGCGGAACCGACGTGGGTTGCCCCTGCGGCATCAGGCCACGTCCCGCAGCACGCGCACGGTGTCGGCGAGCGCACCCGCGGCGAGCTCGTCCAGGCGCAACGCCGTACCGCCGAGGGCGCGCGCCAGCTCCGCCGCGAGCCCGAGCCGGATCATGCCGGTCTCGCAGTCGACGACGACCGAACTGACCCCGGCCGCCTGCAGCAGCCCGGCCGCCCGCCGGGACGCTGCCACCGGATCGAGGCCGCCGGTCGCGCGCGAGGAACTGGTGGCCCGGCCGTCGGTGACCACCACGAGCAGCGGGCGCCGGCGCGGGTCCCGCATCTGCTCCACGCGCAGCACGTCGTGCGCCCTGATGAGGCCGGCGGCCAGCGGAGTGCGCCCGCCCGTGGGCAGGGCCGAGATGCGCGCCGCCGCGGCCTCGACGGAGGACGTGGGCGGCAGGGCGAGCTCCGCCTCCGCGCCCCGGAACGTGATGAGGCCGACCTTGTCGCGGCGCTGATAGGCATCCACGAGCAGGCTCATGACCGCGCCGGTCACCGCGGACATGCGCGAGCGCGCCGCCATCGACCCGCTGGCGTCGACGACGAACAGCACGAGGTTGCTCTCGCGCCCCTCCTGGCGGGCCTGGCGCAGGTCGCCGCGGCGGAGCCGGAGCCCGCCGTCGGTGCGGCCGCGGGCTCGCTGGTGCGGAGCCGCGGCGAGCACGGTGGCAGGCAGGTGCAGCCGGGTCAGCGGACCGTTCGGCAGTTCGGCACGGGTGACCCGCCCGCTGTCGGATCGTGCCGGCGAGCGGCGCCCAGGGGCACCCAGGCCGACGCCCTCGACCTCCAGGCGGCGGGTCCGGAACGCCGCGGCGGGTGTCTGGGGTGGCTGCTCGGGTGCGGGAGCGCCGGTCTGCGGAGGGGAATCGGCCGATGCATCGTCCTGCGCGGGCGTCGCCGCGCCCTCAGGCCCACGCGGGTCGTGCGGGGCCGGGGCGCCCCCGTCAGGGCCGCCGTAGGGACCGCTGTCGGGACCGTTGCCTTCGGGGGCGTCGCGGTCAGGTGCACCGCCGTCGTCCGGGCGGCCCCCGTCGGGTGCACCGCCGTCGTCGGGCGTGCCGCCGTCGTCATCAGGCTCGTCGTCACCCTCGTCGACGCCGGCCTGCTCGAGCGCGTCGTCCAGGCGCTGCTCGTCGATGCCGGGCGGGTCGAAGGGGTTGCGGCGCGTGCGGTGCGGGAGGGCCAGCCGCGCCGCCACGCGGACGTCCTCGCCGCTCACCTCCACCCGCCCCGCCCAGGCAGCGTGCGCGATCGCGGTCCGGGCCATGACCAGGTCGGCCCGCAGGCCGTCCACGTCGAAGGAGGCGCACACGGACGTGATCTGCGTCAATGCTCGGTCGGTGAGGACGACCGAGGCGAGCAGCGCCCGCGCCGCGACGATCGAGTCCGCCAGCTCCCGCTCGGCGTCGGCCCATCGCCGCACCGCCGCGTCCGGGTCGGCGTCGTGGGCGAGCCGGCGCCGGACGACCTCGGCCCGGACCGCCGGCTCACGGGGCGCCGCCGCCTCCACGGTCAGGCCGAATCGGTCGAGCAGTTGCGGCCGCAGCTCGCCCTCCTCGGGGTTCATCGTCCCGACGAGGAGGAACCGTGCCGCGTGCCGGACCGAGACGCCCTCGCGCTCGACGTAGGCGGTGCCGAGCGCGGCGGCATCCAGCAGCAGGTCGACGAGGTGGTCGTGGAGCAGGTTCACCTCGTCGACGTAGAGCACGCCGCGGTGCGCGGCCGCCAGCAGTCCCGGTTCGAAGGACTTCACGCCGTCGGCGAGTGCGCGCTCCAGGTCCAGCGAGCCGGCCAGGCGGTCCTCGCTCGCGCCGACGGGGAGTTCCACCAGGCGGGTCGGGCGCACCGTCCGCCCCTCACCCGCGTCGTGCGGGCCGTCGGGGCAGGCCGGATCGGGGTCGGCGGGGTCGCAGGAGAAGCGGCACCCGGTCACCACCGCCACCTCGGGCAGGACCGCGGCGAGGCCGCGCACCATCGTGGACTTCGCGGTCCCCTTCTCCCCCCGCACGAGCACGCCGCCGATGGACGGCGACACCGCGTTGAGGACGAGGGCCAGGCGCAGGTCGTCCATGCCGACGATCGCGGTGAACGGGAATGCGGTGATCACTGGTGTCCCTCCGGGGGGCGCGGCGCGCCGGGCGCGACGAAGGGCAGGCCGGCGGGCGCGCCGGTGTCGATGAGGCGGAGCAGCGCGTCGGTGTCGAGGTGGTCGGCGACGAGGTCGGCGAGGACGTCGAGCCGTTCCTCGCGCAGCGCGCCGAAACAGGTGCCCGGTGCCGCCTCGAAGGACCGTCCGGCGGCACGCGCCAGATCGGTGAGGAAGGCCCGCCGGAAGTCGTCGTTCTCGAAGACGCCGTGCCACGTGGTGCCCCAGACCGCGCCGACCCGGCAGCCGTCGAGGAACTCCTCACCGCCCTCGACGGTGGTGATGCCGTGATGGATCTCGTAGCCGTGGACCTGCGTGCCCCGCCAGTGCCCGCTCGGGCGCGCGAGGACCTTGTCGGCACCGAACTCGACGCGCGCCGGCAGCAGCCCGAGCCCCGCGACGTTGCCGGCCCCGCTCTCGACGTCGTCGACGATCACCTCGGCGAGCATCTGGAAACCGCCGCAGATCCCGACCACGGGGCGCCCCTCGGCCGCGCGGGCGGCGAGCGCGGCGTCCAGGCCCCTGCTGCGCAGCCAGGCCAGGTCGGCGACCGTGGCACGGCTGCCCGGCAGGATCACCACGTCGGCGTCGGCCAGTTCGGCCGGCGACGTCACGAAGCGCACGGTCACGCCCGGCTCGGCGGCCAGGGCGTCGACGTCGGTGAAGTTGCTGATCATGGGGAGCCGGACGACCGCCACGCGCAGGGTCTCGGCACCGACCGGCGGGTGCTCCTCGAGGACGCGCCGCTCGAGATCCAGGGAATCCTCGACGTCCAGCCAGAGGCCGGGCACCCACGGCAGCACGCCCAGGGTCGGGCGGCCGGTGAGGTCGGCGAGCATCCGCAGGCCGGGCGCGAGCAGGGCGGGGTCACCGCGGAACTTGTTCACGACGAACCCGGCGATCAGGCGCTGGTCGGCGGGTTCGAGCAGTGCCAGGGTGCCGAACATCGCGGCGAACACCCCGCCCCGGTCGATGTCGCCGACCACGATGACCGGGAGGTCGGCGCTGCGCGCCAGCCCCATGTTCGCGATGTCGGTGCTGCGCAGGTTGATCTCGGTGGGGCTGCCCGCGCCCTCGCACACCACGACGTCGAACCGGCTGCGCAGGTCGGCCAGCGAGGCCGCCACCGACGTCTGCAGCCGGGCCTTGAGCGCGCGGTAGCTCAGCGCGTCGACCTCGCCGATCGGCCGGCCGAGGAGCACGACCTGACTGTGGCGCTCACCGCCGGGCTTGAGCAGGACGGGGTTCATCGCCGCCTCGGGCTCGACCCGCGCCGCGGCGGCCTGCATCGCCTGCGCACGGCCGATCTCGGCACCGTCGCGGGTCACGAACGAGTTGAGCGACATGTTCTGGGCCTTGAACGGCGCGACCTTGACGCCCTGGCGGGCCAGCCAGCGGCAGATGCCGGCGGTGACCACGCTCTTCCCGGCGTCGGAGGTGGTACCGGCCACGAGCAGTGCCCCGCTCACGCGGGCACGCTACGGGCAGCCGGGAGCGCAGGCGAGCGGCGCGCGGTGGCGGACACAGTCGGGTACGAGCCTTCCTCGGGGAACCACGCCCGTGGTCTGACGGATCGACGGCCGAAGTGTCCTGGCTTCCGGATCGGTGCTTCCTCGTCCCTTCCAACCGCATCTGCGGCCGTGGCTCGTTCGAGGTCGCTCCCCGGTGACAGTGGCGGGCCCGCGTCGGAATCTCACCGACTTCCTTCACTGCCGTCGACGTAACGACCCCAGCCCATCACACCGCGGAGCAGGGGTCAAACGAGTGAGTCCGGTACCACGGCGGGGTGGGCCGGCTCAGCGCCACGACAACGCCACGACCAGGACCGCCAGGGTGGTGCCGGTCGCGGTCTCGACCAGCGCACCGAAGACGTCACCGGTCATGCCGCCCAGCCTGCGCACCGCGTGCCGGCGGAGCAGGTCGGCGGCGAGCAGGCCCACGGCGCCGGCTCCGGCCAGGCGGGCGACGTCGGCGGCGTCCAGTCCGGCCGCCGCGCCGGCCAGCCCGGACAGCGCCAGGGCAGCCAGGCTCATCAGCGCGCGGGTCGCCAGCGGCACCGACCCCGCCACGAGCGCGCCGAACCCGTCCGGGTGCGCCGCCGGGATGCCCGTCCCGGCGCCCCACAGCACCGCGATCCGCCCGATCACGACCGCGGTCACCAGTGCGACGACGCACTGCGGGCGCGTCCACTCCCCCAGCAACGAGCTCAACGCGGCGACCTGCACGAGCACGCAGAACACCACGGCCACAACGCCGAACGGACCGATGTCGGACTGCCGCATGATCACCAGCGCGCGAGCGGCCGGACTGCGGCTGCCGAGCCCGTCGGCCAGGTCGGCGGCGCCGTCCAGGTGCAGGCCGCGGGTGAGCAGCGCCAGCGCGCCGACGGCGAGGACCGCGGCGAGCAGGGGCGCCCCGCGGTGCACGAGCACGGCCGGGATCGCGGCCAGCAGCGCGAGGACGACGCCCAGCGGGGGCAGCCAGAGCAGCGCCCGGGACGCCACGCGGCCGTCGACGTCCCCGCGGCAGGGCACCGGGAGCACCGAGTACATCGTCGCCGCCACCCGCCACGGCCGGGCCCGGTCGCCGGTCACTTCAGCCGCTGCCGCAGGCCGGCGGTGACCAGCCAGACCTCGTCCGCGGCGGCGGCCATCCGCGCGTTCAGGTGCCCCGCCTCGTCGCGGAAGCGCCGCCCGGAGACGGTCGCCGGGACGATGCCGGAACCCACTTCGTCACTCACCACGACCACGTGCCGGCGCGATGTCCGCCACGCCTCGACGAGCGCGTCGACCCGCAGCCGGAGAGCCTCCGCCGACCCCGGGGCTTCGGTCCACACGCCTGCCAGGTCCATCGCGGTGCTGAGCCAGGTGGTGAGCGAGTCGACCAGCGCGGCCGGGCCGCCGGCCTCGGCCAGCACCGCCACCACGTCCTGCGTCTCCAGGGTGCGCCACGACGGCGCGCGCCGCTGCCGGTGCAGCCGCACCCGCTCGGCCCAGTCCGCGTCCGCGGCGTCGGGCGCCGGTCCCGTCGCCACGTAGAGCACGTCGCTCCGGCGCGCGAGCAGCTCCTCGGCGACACCGGACTTCCCCGACCGCGATCCGCCGAGCACCAGCACCCGCCGGGGACCGCGCCGCCAGCTCATGCCGGACTCCCCTGCGTCGCCATCCGGCGCGCACCCTGCCGGGCAGCGGAGACGGTCACGGCCGCCAGTATCACCGTCGCGCCCGCCGCCGCACCGACCAGCCGGGCCAGCCGAGTGGAGCGGGCGATGTCGGCGACCGCGGGGACGGCGCCGTCGCCGAGTACCCCACGGGTCTCGGCGTGGTCGCCGTAACGGTTCGTCCCGCCGAGCCTGACGTCGAGCGCGCCCGCGAAGGCGGCCTCGCACTGCCCCGCGTTGGGGCTCGGATGCGCGGCTGCCGTCACGGTGCCACACCGTCCAGGCCCGGCGCGCCGACCCGCCCGCGAGCGGTGCGGCGGCGACGGTGAGCACGGCGGTCAGCCGCGACGGCGCGAGATTGGCCAGATCGTCCAGGCGGGCGGCGGCCCAGCCGAAGCGGGCGTAGCGCTCGCTGCGGTAACCGACCATGGCGTCGAGGGTGTTGACGGCGCGGTAGCCGAGCACGCCGGGGACGCCGCCGACGAGCGCCCAGAGCAGCGGGGCGACGACCGCGTCGGAGGTGTTCTCCGCCATCGACTCGACCGTCGCCCGGGCCAGCTCGGCGGCATCCAGCTCGCGGGCGTCACGGGCACACAGGTAGCTCAGCCGCTCGCGCGTCCCGGGCACGTCCCCGGCCGCCAGCAGCCCGGCCTGACGATCGCCCTCGCGCGCGAGGCTGGTCCCGCCCAGCGCGGTCCAGGTCGCGGCCCCGAGCAGCAACGCCGACAGCACCGGCCGCCCGCGCGTCAGGCGACCCGCCCCGGCGCCCGCGAGGACCGGCACGCCGACGCAGACCGCCGTGTACGCAGCCCCCCGCCGGCGGCTGTCACCCCAGCAGCGCCGCTCCAGGGCGGCGGCCGTGCGCCCGAACAGCGCCACGGGATGGCCGCGCTGCGGATCGGCGAAGACGGCGTCGGCCGCGACGCCCAGCGCCAGGCCCGCCGCGCGGACGGGGAACACGACCGGTCAGCCGGCGCCGAGGCGCTCGAGCAGGATCTGCCGCACCGTGGCCGGATCAGCCTTGCCGCCGGTCGCCTTCATGACCGCGCCGACCAGGGCGCCGACAGCCGGGAGCTTGCCGCCGCGGACCTTCTCCGCGATGTCGGGGTTGGCGGCGATCGCGTCGTCGGCTGCCCGGGTCAGCGCGCCGGCATCGGAGACGACGGCCAGTCCGCGCGCCGCGACGACCTCGTCGACGCTCTGCCCGGTCTCCAGCACTCCGTCGACGGCCTGCCGGGCGAGGGTCGCCGACAGCGCGCCCTCGCCGACCAGGGCGATGAGCCGGGCGACCTGGTCGGGCGCGATGCCGAGGTCGGCGGGCTCCACCTCTCTGGAGTTCGCCTCCTGCGCCAGGTACCCCATCCACCAGTTCCGGGCCTCGGCGGCCGGCGCACCCGCGTCGACGGTCTCGACGACGAGGTTCACCACACCCGCGTTCGTCATCGCGACGAGGTCCTCGCTGCTCAGGCCGAGCTCGTCGCGCACGCGTGCCCGCCGGGCCGCGGGGAGCTCCGGCAGCGACGCCTTGATCGAGGCGACCCACTCGGCGTCCGGGGCGATGGGGACCAGATCCGGCTCGGGGAAGTACCGGTAGTCGGTGGCCTCCTCCTTGCTCCGACCCGGCCGGGTGTCGCCGGTGCTCTCGTTGAAGTGGCGGGTCTCCTGGAAGATGCGCGTCCCGGCGTCGAGCAAGATCCGCCTGGCGCAGCATCTCCGAACGCACGGCCCGCTCCACGCTGCGCAGCGAGTTGACGTTCTTGGTCTCGGTGCGGGTGCCGAACTCGGTGGCCCCCGGCAGGTTGAGGGACGTGTTGACGTCGCAGCGCAGCGAGCCCTGCTCCATCCGCACGTCGCTGACGCCGAGGGTGCGCAGGATGTCGCGCAGCTCGCTCACGTAGGCCTTCGCGACCTCGGGGGCCAGTGCGCCCAACCCGGGCACGGGCTTGGTCACGATCTCGACCAGGGGGATGCCGGCCCGGTTGAAGTCGACGAGTGAGTACTCGGCACCGTGGATGCGCCCCGTGGCCCCGCCGACGTGGGTGTTCTTGCCGGTGTCCTCCTCCAGGTGCACGCGCTCGATCTCCACGCGGTAACTCCGGCCGCCCACCTCGACGTCGACGTAGCCGTCCACGCAGAGCGGCTCGTCGTACTGCGACGTCTGGAAGTTCTTGGGCATGTCCGGGTAGAAGTAGTTCTTGCGCGCCATCCGGCACCACGGCGCGATCGAGCAGTTGAGCGCCAGGCCGATCCTGATCGTGTACTCGATCGCCTTGGCGTTGGCCACGGGCAACGCACCGGGCAGGGCGAGGCAGACGGGGCAGGTGTGCGTGTTGGGCGCGGCGCCGAAGTCCGTCGCGCAACCGCAGAACATCTTCGACGCGGTCCCGAGTTCGACGTGGGTCTCCAGGCCGATCACCGGCTCGTACCGGGCGATGACATCTGCATACGTCATGACGTGACTCCGAAGGTCTGGGCGTGTTCCAGCAGCGGTCCGCGCGCGGCGGCGTAGGCGGTCTCGAAGGCCGCGCCCACCCGGTAGCAGCGGTCGTCGAGCAGCGCCGGCGCCATGATCTGCAGCCCCACCGGAAGGTGGGGGCCGGACCCGTCCTGGGCCAGCCCGCACGGCACGCTCATCGCGGGCACACCGGCCAGCGACGCGGGCAACGTGCACAGATCGTTGATGTACATGGCCATGGGGTCGGCCGCGCGCTCGCCGATCTCGAAGGCGACGAACGGCGACGTCGGCGAGACGAGCACGTCGGCGCCGGTGAACGCGGCTGCGAAGTCCCGTGCGATGAGCGTGCGCACCTTCTGCGCCGAGCCGTAGTAAGCGTCGTAGTACCCGGAGGACAGCGCGTACGTGCCGATCATGATCCGGCGCTTGACCTCGGCGCCGAACCCCTGCTCGCGGGTCAGGGACATGACCTCCTCCAGCGAGCGGGTGCCGTCGTCCCCCACGCGCAGGCCGTACCGCACCGAGTCGAACCGGGCCAGGTTGGAGGAGCACTCGCTGGGCGCGATGAGGTAGTACGCGGCCAGCGCGTAGACGAAGTGGGGGCAGCTGACCTCGACGATCTCGGCGCCCAGATCCTGCAGCAGGGCGACCGAGTCCTGGAAGGCGGCGAGCACGCCCGGCTGGTAACCCTCGCCGCCCAGCTCGCGGACGACACCGACGCGCACGCCGCGCAGGTCCGCGCGCGCACCCTCGCGGGCCGCCGTCACCACATCGGGGCCGGCCTGCGGGATCGACGTCGAGTCGCACGGGTCGTGACCGGCGATCGCCTCGTGCAGCAGCGCGGTGTCGAGGACCGTCCGTCCGAACGGGCCCGCCTGGTCCAGCGACGAGGAGAACGCGATCAACCCGTAGCGCGACACTGCACCGTAGGTCGGCTTGTGGCCGACGATGCCGGTCACGGCGGCCGGCTGGCGGATCGAGCCGCCGGTGTCGGTACCGATCGCCAGCGGTGCCTCGAAGGACGCGACGGCCGCGCTGGAGCCGCCGCTGGAGCCGCCCGGGATCCGGCCGAGATCCCAGGGGTTGTGGGTCGGGTGGTAGGCCGAGTTCTCGGTGGAACTGCCCATGGCGAACTCGTCCATGTTCGTCTTGCCGAGCATGACGATGCCGGCGGCCTTGATCCGGGCGCTCACGGTCGCGTCGTACGGGGGGACCCAGCCCTCCAGGATCTTCGAACCCGACGTGGTGGGCACGCCCTCGGTGACCACGACGTCCTTCATCGCCAGGGGGACGCCGGCCAGCGGGCCGAGCTCACGCCCCGCGGAACGTGCGGCATCGACCGCGGCGGCCGCAGCCAGCGCACCGTCGCGGTCGACGTGCAGGAACGCCCGGACCTGGTCGTCCACGGCGTCGATCCGGTCCAGGTGGGCCTGGGCGACCTCGACCGCCGACACCTCGCCGGCGGCGATGGCGGCGGCCGTCTGCGCGGCGGTCCGCTCGATCAGTTCGGTCGGCACGGTCATGACTCCTCCGCCAGGATCTGCGGGACGCGGAACTTGTCGTCCTCCACCGCGGGCGCGCCTGCCAGCACCGCCGCGACGGGCAGGGACGGGCGGACGACGTCCTCGCGGTAGACGTTCTCCAGCGGGACCACGTGCGACGTCGGCGGGATGTCGGCCGCTGCGACCTCGGTGACCCGAGCCACGGCGCCCAGGATCACGTCGAGCTGGCCGGCGAAGAGGTCCAGTTCGGCCTCGGTCACCGCAAGACGGGCGAGCTGGGCCAGGTGGGCGACGTCGTCGCGGCTGATGTGAGTTTGGGCTGAGGTTTCGGGCACGGTGTCGAAGTCTACGGGCGTGGCGCGGGGCGCCGAGGGCGGCCGCGCGGGTGGCCGAGGTCGGCCGCGCGCGCCTGCCCGGGTGAGCGCTCGGGCACAGCGCGGGGACCCCGCGTTAACCCGTCGGTCACACGCGGTGTGCACTCTTGCATCATGACGTTCTTGTTGCGGGTGATGCTGCCCGACCGCCCCGGTGCGCTCGGAGCGGTGGCGACCGCACTCGGGACGGTCGAAGCCGACATCATGAGCGTCGATGTCATCGAGCGGGGATCCGGGTACGCGATCGACGATCTGGTGGTCGAACTGCCGCCGGGGCGCCTCGCCGACTCGCTGATCACCGCGGCGGCCACCGTGCAGGGGGTGCGCGTCGAGTCGATCCGGCCCTACGCCGCGATTCTCGACCCGAATCGCGAGCTCGAACTCATCGACAGCCTGGTCACGCACCCGCCGGACGCGCTGACCCTGATCGCCGACGGTGTGTCACGCATCTTCCGGGCCGGCTGGGCGCTGGTCCTGAGCGCGCCCGACGGCCCCGGCGCGCCGGCTCGGGTCTTGGCCCGCAGCGCCGCCGGGCCCGAACTGGACGACATGGCCGTGGCGTGGTGGCCGATCGACAAGGCCTGCACGCTCGACCCCGATCAGGCCTGGGTCGCGGGGGCCTGGGACGCCGCCGGCACCGAGCTGGCGGCCACCCCTCTCGGTGAGCGCGTGCTGCTGGTCGGCCGCCCCGCCATGCGCTGGTTGCCCGGGGAGCTCGCCCGGCTGAGCCACCTGGCCGGCGTCCTCAACAGCATCCTCTGACGGCGCGGGGCCCGATGCCCCGTCTGGCTGCCGCCGGGTCCGCGTTCCCCTCCGGCCGGCGACCGTCTCAGGGGCCGCGGACCGCTGCCGCAACCAGCCCCGCATAGGCCGCCGCACCGACCGGACGCAGGTGCAGGCCGTCGGAGTAGAACCAGCTCGGATGCCCGTTGGACGTGGCGTACCAGTCCACCAGCCGCACGTTGGCGAACCCGGCGGAGATCCGCTTGATCGTGGCGTTGTTGGGGCCCTGCCACTCGCGCGGCACCCGCGCCGTCAGCACGACGACGCGGCGGCAGCCACGCAGCGCCGACAGGGCGTCGCGCAGATCGTCCGGGGCGATGATCCCGTTGTCGCCGGTGTGGATGACGACCGTCGGGGCCAACGTGTGCGCTGCCCGTCGCGCGGCGATGTCGGCGAAGACCGCGCGTGCCTGGCGCCCCTCGATGGCGTACACCGTGGCGCGGGGCAGATCGTGGACCAGCGCCGGCGCCGCGCCCAGCATCACCGAGTCGCCGAACGCGCTCACCGCCACCGCCGCCGACGTGCCCGTCGATCCGGAGCCGTTCGACCCGGAGCCGTTCGACCCGGAGCCGCTCGACCCGGAGCGCGCCGATGCGGAGGGGGCCGGGTGGGCGTTCGTCGCCGGTCCGGCACCGTGGCGGGCCGCGGAGACCGAGTAGGACGGTTCCGCGCCCACCGCTGCCCCCGTGAGCACCGTGGCCTGCGGGAACTGCGGCGGCGCGGCTGCGCTCGCCGGGCGACGGTCGGTCTGGATCGCGACCACGACGGCCGCGACCAGGGCCACGGACAGCACCCCGGCAGCGGCGCGGCGCGGCCACGCGCGCGCGGCGGTGCCACGAGCGGGGCGGGTGGCCGGTACCGAGGGGTCCGCGCGGAGCCAGCGCCCGACCAGCCCGGTCCGGAAGGGCTGCTCGACGAAGCGGTAACTGGCGGCGGCGAGCACCGTCGTGAGCGCGATCTGGTTCGCGATCAACAGCCACCGTGGACCGGTGATGTCCACGCCCGGACGGGTCACGACCGCCACCGGCCAGTGCCAGAGGTACAGCGCGTACGAACGCTGCCCGACCCACCGCAGCACCCGCAGGTCCAGCGCGCGGGCCAGGTGGGAACCCCGCCGGGCGACACAGGACACCAGCACCGCCGCGACCACGCTGATCACCGCGAAGCCCGACCGGTACAGGTCCGGGTCGAACTCGGTGATCACGCGCACCCGCCAGGCCAGGTACACGAGCGCGGCGACGGCCAGCACGTCGGTGGCCGCCAGCCCGATCCGGTGCCGCGTGCCGCCCTGCCAGCGTTGCGCGGGACCAGTGGACCGCCACAACGACAGCGCGCCGAACGCGGCTCCGAGCAGCAGCCCGGTCGAGTGGGTGTCGGTACCGAAGTACACCCGCGAGGAGTCGGTGCCGTACGGGATGTCCTCGTGCACGGAGATCAGGCACATGGCGGTGCTCGACGCCGCGGCGAGCGCGACCGATCCGATCGCGACCCGGAGCAGGGCGTTGCCCGACAGCTCCCCCGGCGCCCGCGGCCTGCCCAGGAGCACGCCGACGCCGACGAGCAGCGCCAGCACGAACGGCCAGAGCAGGTAGAACTGCTCCTCGATCGCCAGCGACCACAGGTGCTGCAGCATCGAGGGCCGGCCGATCGAGACGAAGTAGCTCTGGTGGTCGAAGATCAGCCACCAGTTCGTCACGTACCCGGCGCTGGCGAGCACGCTGCCGCGCAGGGTCGGGAGCTCGTCGCGCCACACCGTCAGGCAGGCCAGCGTGACGACGCCGAGCAGGAGTGCCACCGCCGGCATGAGCCGCCGCCAGCGCCGGCGGTAGAACGCGATCAGATCCAGGCGCCCGGACCGGGCGATCTCGGTGAGCAGCAGGCGGGTGATGAGGTACCCGCTGATGACGAAGAACAGGTCGACCCCGAGGAACCCGCCGGGGAGCAGGTCGGGCGAGAAGTGGAACACCATGACGGCAACCACCGCCAGGGCGCGCAGGCCGTCGAGCCCGGCGACCCAGCCGGTGGACCGCCCGCCGGCGGATCGACCACCGGTGGGGTGCGCGCGGCCGGCGTCCGTCCGTCGTCGCATGGGTGCCAGTCAGTCCAACCTGTGTTCGTGTGCCGAATGTCCCATCCTCTCAAGGTGGGCCGACACCCGTCGGAGGCGAGCGCGGTGTGTCGCGCCGCGGGCCCATCGGCGCGTGTAGCGGCGGCGCTGGGCGCGGCGGCGCGCGGCGGTCTCAGGCGTCGCCGGGCACCGCCGGGGCGACGGCGACCGCGCGGGCCGCGTCCGCGCCGTCGGCCAGCAGGACCGCGAAGCCCGACTCGTCCAGGATGGGCACCCCGAGCGTCACGGCCTTGTCGTACTTGCTGCCCGGCGCGTCGCCCACGACGACGAACGCCGTCTTCTTCGACACCGACCCCGAGGCCTTGCCGCCGCGCGAGGTGATCGCCTCGGTGGCGTCGTCCCGGCTGAACCCCGCGAGGGACCCGGTGACGACGATCGACAGACCCTCCAGCGGCCGCGGCCCGGACTCCGTGGTCTCGTCGGCGAGGCTCACCCCGGCCGCGCGCCACTTGTCCACGATCGCGCGGTGCCAGTCGACGGTGAACCACTCCACGACGGCCTCGGCGATGGTCGGACCCACGCCGTCGGCGTCGGACAGCTCCTCGGCAGAGGCCGCCGCGATCCGCTCGACGGACCCGAACTGGCGGGCCAGGGCCTGGGCCGCCGTCGGGCCGACGTGGCGGATGGACAGCGCCACCAGCGCGCGCCACAGCGGGCGGTGCTTGGCGGCGTCGAGGTTGTCCAGCAGTCGCTGGCCGTTGGCGGAGAGCACGCGCTGGTGCCGGGACTTGTCGGCAGGGTCGATCCGGGTGAACAGCTCGGCCCGCGACAGGGCCTGCGCGTCCAGCGAGAAGACGTCGCCCTCGTCGGCGACGACGCCGGCCTCGAGCAGCGCGACCGCCGCCTCGGCGCCGAGCACCTCGATGTCGAAGGCGCCGCGCCCGGCCAGGTGGAAGATCCGCTCCCGCAACTGGGCCGGGCAGAACCGGGTGTTGGGGCAGCGGATGTCGGCGTCGCCCTCCTTCTGCGGGGCGAGTTCGGTGCCGCACTCGGGGCAGACGGTGGGCATGACGAAGGCCCGCTCGGTCCCGTCCCGGAGCGCGACGACCGGTCCGACGATCTCCGGGATGACGTCGCCGGCCTTGCGCAGGACGACCGTGTCGCCGATGAGCACGCCCTTGCGGGCGACCTCGGTCGCGTTGTGCAGGGTGGCCATCGAGACCGTGCTGCCGGCCACCCGGACCGGTTCCATGACGCCGAACGGGGTGACCCGCCCGGTCCGCCCGACGTTGACGCGGATGTCCAGGAGTTTGGTGTTGACCTCCTCGGGCGGGTACTTGAAGGCGATCGCCCAGCGCGGGGCCCGGCTGGTCGACCCCAGCCGGCGCTGGAGGCTGAGGTCGTCCACCTTGACCACGACGCCGTCGATCTCGTGCTCGACCGAGTGGCGGTGCTCGCCGTAGTACTCGATGAAGTCCGTCACCGCCGCCAGGTCGGCGCGCACGTCGAAGCGGGTCGACGTCGGCAGCCCCCACGCGTGCAGGAGCCCGTACCACTCGGACTGGGCCTGGACCGCGGGGCCGCCGGTGACGCGCCCGACACCGTGCACGACCATGCGCAGCGGCCGGGTCGCCGTGACCCGCGGGTCCTTCTGCCGCAGCGAACCCGCTGCGGCGTTGCGCGGATTGGCGAACGGAGCCTTGCCGGACTCGACGAGGGCGGCGTTGAGCTCGCCGAACTCGGCCACCGGGAAGAACACCTCGCCGCGGACCTCCAGCAGGTCGGGCACGTCGGTGCCGGTGAGGCGGTCCGGGATGCCCGCCACCGTGCGGATGTTGCCCGTGACGTCCTCGCCGGTGCGCCCGTCGCCCCGGGTGGCCCCCCGGACCAGGCGGCCACCCTCGTAGACGAGGTCGATCGCGAGGCCGTCGACCTTGAGCTCGCAGAGGTAGGCCGGCACGATCCCGGCGTCGCGCTCGACACGCAGGGCCCAGGCGGTCAGCTCCTCGCCGGAGAACGCGTTGTCGAGGCTCAGCATCCGTTCCAGGTGCTCGACGGGGGTGAACAGCGTGGAGTAGGCGCCGACGCGCTGGGTGGGTGAGGACGGCGTGCGCAGCTCCGGGAAGTCGTCCTCCAGGGCCCGCAGCTCACGCATCCGCGCGTCGTAGTCGGCGTCGCTGACGGTGGGGTCGTCCAGCACGTGGTAGCGGTAGGAGTCCTCCTCCAGCTGCGCGGACAGCTCGGCGTGGCGGGCTCGTGCCTCCGGCGACGGGGCGCTCGGCTCGGGTACGTCGGTCACGGGTGCGACGGTACCGTCCACCACCGACAGGTTCGGGGAACGTCCCGGCGCGAAACGGCGGACTCCCCCGCGGCCCTGCCGTCAGCCCTGGACGAGCTCGTGACCGGCCTCGCGGAGCACGGTCAGCGCCCGGCGCGCGTAGTCCGGATGTGCCGCGGCGAGGCCGCAGGCGGGTGTCGCCACCACGCTCGCGGCCAGCTGCTCGCGCGGGAAACCGAGCCGGTTCCACATCGACACGATCCGCTCGACGGCCGGCCCGGTCGCCAGCTCGTCGGCGTCACCGGTCGAGGCGATCGCGCCGAGCCAGAGCGATGTGCCCGCGTCCACGGCCTCGCCGAGGGCGTCCAGATGGGCATTGGACAGGATCGCCATGTCGAGGCTGACCGCGTCGGCACCCGCCGAGCGCAGCAGCGCGATCGGGATGTCGGCCGCGCAGCAATGGACGACGCGCGCTCCGTCGGCGGCCACGTCGAGGACGGTGCGCAGGCGCTGCTCGACGATCTCCGCCGAGACGGCGCGGACGGTGCCATAGCCGGACGGGGTGGGGATGCGTGCGCCGATCACGGCCGGCAGCGACGGTTCGTCGACCTGCACGACGATCCGGGCGTGCGGCAGGCGCCGGCCGACGTCGGCGATGTGCAGCCGCAGCCCTTCCGCGAGTGAGGCTGCGATCTCGCGGACCGCACCGGGGTCGCTCACGGCACGGTGGCCCGTGGGCAGTTCGATCGACGCCGCGAGCGTCAGCGGGCCGGCCAGCTGCACCTTGAACGTGCCGTCGAACTCCGCGCCGACCTCCTCCACCGCGTCGAGGTCGAAGGCGAGGAAGTCCCGTGCCCGGGTGAGGTCACGTCCCGGCCGGGTGGTGAAGGTCCAGCCCGCCGCGCGGACCTCGACGGGCAGGTCGACCAGCAGGACCGCCGAGCGGCCGATCATGTCCGCCCCGGGCCCGCGTGCGGGCAGCTCCGGCAGGTGCGGCAGCTCGGGGAGTTCACCGAACACGAGGCGGGCGGCCTCGCGGGGATCGGTGCCGGGCAGCGAGCCGATGCCAGTCGCGGCCCCGGCGGGCCAGAGCGTCATGCGGGCACGGCCGCCCGGCTGGTCGCGGTGATGGTCGCCGAGCCGAGCACCTCGTCGCCGTCGTAGAGGACGATGGCCTGCCCGGCCGAGATGCCGCGCTGCGGTGTCAGGAGCGTCGCCTCGAGGTCGTCGCCGGCCACTGTCACGTCCGCCTCGGACACGCCGCCGTGCGCACGCAACTGGACGGTGCACCTCAGGGCGGAGCCCGGCGCGGTGCCGGAGGTCCAGACCGTGCGGCAGCCGATGACCACGTCGACGTCCAGCTGCTCGGCCGAGCCGACGGTCACGGTGTTGGTCGCGGGCGTGATGGACAGCACGTAGCGGGCGTTGCCGTCCTCGGCCCGGCTGAGGCCGAGTCCGCGGCGCTGGCCGATCGTGAAGCCGAACGCGCCGGCGTGCGCGCCCACGACCTCACCGGTCCCGGCGTCGACGATGTCACCGGGGGCGGCGCCGAGCTGCCCGGCGAGGAAGCCGCGGGTGTCGCCGTCGGCGATGAAGCAGATGTCGTGGGAGTCGGGCTTGTCGGCGACTGCCAGCCCGCGCTCGGCCGCCTCGGCCCGGACCTCTGCCTTGGTGCTGTCACCGAGCGGGAAGATCGCATGCGCCAGCTGGTCCGCGCGGAGCACCGCGAGCACGTAGGACTGGTCCTTGCCCTGATCCACGGAACGGAACAGCCGCCCGTCGACCAGCCGTGCGTGATGCCCGGTCACGACCGCGTCGAAGCCGAGGGCGCGCGCGCGATCGAGGACGGCGGTGAACTTGATCTTCTCGTTGCAGCGCAGGCACGGATTCGGCGTCCGCCCCGCCTGGTACTCCGCGACGAAGTCGTCGACGACGTCGGCGCGGAAGCGCTCGGCGAGATCCCATACGTAGTAGGGGATGCCGAGCACGTCGGCGGCGCGGCGGGCGTCGTGGGCGTCCTCGACGGTGCAGCAGCCGCGCGCACCGGTCCGCAGCGTCTCCCGGGCCTGGGAGAGCGCGAGGTGGACGCCGGTGACCTCGTGACCGGCGTCGACGGCACGCGCGGCGGCGACGGCGGAGTCCACGCCCCCGCTCATCGCGGCGAGAACCCTCACGCGCCGGCCCTCATGCAGTGACCTCGGTGCCGATCGGGCTCTGGCCACGGGCGAAGCGGCTGCTCGGGCGGTTGGCCAGACCCGCGGCCCGCGCCCGCTCGACCGCCGCCGGGAGCACGGCGAGCACGGCGTCGACGTCGGCGTCGGTGGAGGTGTGGCCCAGGGAGAACCGCAGCGAGCTGCGCGCGAGGTCGGCGTCGACACCCATCCCGAGCAGGACGTGCGACGGGGCCGCGACACCGGCCGAACAGGCCGAGCCGGTCGAGCACTCCACGCCGCGGGCGTCCAGGAGCATCAGCAGGGAGTCACCCTCGCAGTTCGGGAAGGAGATGTGGGCGTTGCCAGGCAGGCGGTGCGTGCGGCTGCCGTTGACGACGGCGTCCCCCACGAGGTCCGTGATGCCGTCGATCAGGCGGTCCCGCAGCCCGGCGATCCGCACGGACTGAACGGGCCGCGCGGCGACCGCGGCGGTCACCGCGGCCGCGAAGGAGATCACGCCCGCTACGTCGAGCGTCCCGGAACGGACGTCGCGCTCCTGACCGCCGCCGTGCAGCAACGGCACGCAGGCGACGTCGCGCCGCAGGAGCAGCGCCCCGACGCCGACCGGGCCGCCGAGCTTGTGGGCGGTCAGCGTCAGCGCCGACGCGCCGCACGCGCCGAAGTCGACGTCGAGCGTGCCGACGCGCTTGCACGGCGTCGGTGTGGAAGGGCACGCGGTGCTCGGCGCAGAGGGCGGCGAGCTCGGCGACGGGCGACACGGTGCCCACCTCGTTGTTCGCCCACATCGCCGTGACCAGGGCGACCGATTCGGGGTCGCGCCCGAGCGCGTCCGCCAAGGCCGCGGCCGTCACGCTGCCGGAGCTGTCGACCTCGAGCCAGCTGACCTCGGCGCCCTCCTGCGCGACCAGCCAGTCGAGGGAGTCGAGTACGGCGTGGTGCTCCAGCGGGCTTGCGACGATGCGGGTGCGGCGCGGGTCAGCTGCGCGGCGCGCCCAGTAGATGCCCTTGAGCGCGAGGTTGTCCGACTCGGTGCCGCCGCTGGTGAAGACGACCTCGGAGGGACGCGCGCCCACCGCCGCCGCGATCGCCTCGCGCGACTCCTCGACCGCCCGGCGGGCCGCGCGGCCCGACGCGTGCAGTGACGAGGCGTTGCCGACCCGCGAGAGGGCAGCCGTCATCGCGTCGACTGCTACGGGCAGCATCGGCGTGGTGGCGGCGTGATCGAGGTAGGCAGGCATGCTGGGCCGAGTCTACGGAGCCCCTCGCGCCGCCCGCGACGCGCTATCGGGCGTTCCGGGCCCGGCTTCCGAGCAGCACCCCGACCCCGGCGAGCACCGCCATCGCGAGGTCGACGGTGACGAAAGCCGCGGAGTACCCGATACGGCCGTGCGCGGCCGCGGCCACCAGCACACCACCGAGGCCCGTGGTGAACGCGCTCACGACCCCGTCGGAGAGCTGGAGCGCGGCCGAGTCGCGGCCGCGGTCGGTGTCGTTGGTCCAGTCCAGGAGCAGGACGCCGATGCTCGACATCGACAGCCCCGCGCCGACGCCGGCGACCGCCCACGCCGGGTACATCAGCCAGCCGGGCCCGGCGGGCAGGGAGGCAACCGCGGCCGCCAGACTCCCCGTCCCGACGAAAGCGAACCCCACCCGGATCAGGCGGGCGCGGGACTTGACGTTGTCGCGGCCCTGCCACCACGAGCCACCTGCCCAGCCCACCGCCGAACCGACCAGCGGCAGTCCCGCCGCGGTCGCGCTGTAGCCGTGCTGGACGGTGAGCGCGAGCGGGATCAGCGACTCGGTGCCGAACAGTGCTCCGGCGAGCATCCCGCGGAAGGCCACCGCGGTGGGGACCCCGCGACGTACCCGCAGGGTGCCGGGCGGGAGCAGCCGGGCCAGACCCCAGGCCACGCCGAGGATGCCGACGGGCGCGAGGGCCAGCCAGACGACGCGGGGGTGCTGGCCGGCCTGCTCGAGCAGCGCGATGCCGACCGCGACCGCCAGCGCGCGCAGGAGGCGCGTCGGGTCGGCCAGCGTGGCGGTGCGCGTGGACTCGTCGCGCCGCAGCGAGCGCAGCGCGGGGACGATGAGCACCCCACCGACGGCGACCAGGGGCGCCAACCCGAGGAACACCCAGCGCCAGCTGACGTGCTGGGCCAGGAAACCGGCGAGCGGCGGGCCGATGAGCGACGGCACCACCCAGGCGGAGGAGATCGCGGCGAAGATCTTGGGGCGCAGCCCGGTCGGGTAGCTCTCGCCGATGACGACGTACATCGCCGTCAGCAGCAGCCCGCTGCCGAGTCCCTGCACCACCCGCCCGCCGACGAGCTGCCACATCGTCTCCGCGGTTCCGGCGACGAGCAGCCCGGCGAAGAACGCGGCCAGGCCGGCCATCAGCGGCAGCCGCGGACCCCGTTGGTCACAGACCAGCCCGGAGGCGACCATGGCGACGATGTTCGCGATCAGGAACCCGGTGAAGGCCCAGCCGTAGCCGGCCAGACCGTGCACGGCTCGCGCCGCGGTCGGGAGCGCGGCGGCGACGGCCATCGCCTCGAAGGCGATCAGGGTCACCACGATGACGAGCCCGATGCTCGGCAGGCGAAACGCCCCCGACAGGATCGAGGGCGTCTCCGCCGGGTCCGGCCGCGCCGTTGCGGTCCGGTTCAGCACTGTCACGACTCCTACTGTGCCTGTTCAACCCCGCTTGAGGTCAAACCGGGCTCGAGGGCCGAGGATCGCCTCAGCCCTTGCGCTTGGTGAGTTCCTCGGTGAGCTGCGGTGCCACGGTGAACAGATCGCCCACGACGCCGAAGTCGGCGAGCTCGAAGATCGGCGCCTCGGGGTCCTTGTTGATCGCGACGATCGTCTTGGACGTCTGCATGCCCGCCCGGTGCTGGATGGCGCCGGAGATACCGACGGCCACGTAGAGCTGGGGCGAGACGGTGACGCCGGTCTGGCCGACCTGCATCTGATGCGGCACCCAGCCGGCGTCGGTCGCCGCGCGCGACGCGCCGACTGCTGCGCCGAGCGAGTCGGCCAGGCCCTCGATGATCGAGAAGTTGTCCGCCGACCCCACCCCGCGGCCACCGGACACGATGACCGACGCGTCGGTCAGCGCGGGGCGCGAGCCCTTGGCCTCGACCACGCGATCGACGACGGTCGCGCTCTTGGCTGCGTCGGACACGGCGACGTCCACGGCGACGACCTCGCCGGCGCCGGCCGATTCGACCGGCGCGACGGAGTTCGCCCGCACGGTGACGACGGGGACACCGGAGCTGACCTTCGAGCGCACGGCGACAGCTCCACCGAAGATCGACTGGGTCGCGACGCCGTCGGCGTCGAGGCCCACGGCGTCGGTCAGGATGCCGGAGCCGATCTTGAGCGCCAGCCGAGCGGCGATCTCCTTGTTGTCGCGGCCACTGGCCAGCAGCACGGCGGCCGGAGCAGCCTGCCCGACCAGACCCGCGAGGATCTCCGCGGCCGGAGCCACGAGATAGCCGTCGACGTCGGCGCTCTCGGCGACATAGACCTTGGCCGCGCCGTACGCGCTCAGCGCTTCGGTCAGCGGGGCGGCGGAGCCCGGGGCGCCGATCACGACGGCGGACGGCTCGCCCAGCGTGGCCGCGATCGTGAGCAGTTCGTTGGTGACCTTCTTGACCGCCCCGTCTGCGTGTTCGACGAGTACGAGTACTTCAGCCATGACTCAAGCCTCTCTGGAATGACGGAACGGGTCAGATGAGTTTCTTGGACGCGAGGAAGTCGGCGAGGGCGCCGGCGCCCGAACCTTCCTCGTCCTTGACGACCACACCGGCCTGGCGCGGCGGGGCGTTCTCGAAATCGAGCACCTGGGTGGTGGCCGCGGCCAGGCCCACCTCGCCGGCGGCGAAGCCGAGCTCGTCGGCCGTCAGGGTGGTGACCTTCTTGGACTTGGCGGCCATGATGCCCTTGAACGAGGGGTAGCGCGGGTCGTTGATCTTCTCGACCACGCTGACCACGGCCGGGGTCGAACCGGTGACGGTGTCGTAGCCGGTGTCGGTCAGGCGCTCGATCGTGACCGCCGTGCCGTCGACGGTGAGCTTGCGGGCGTGCGAGAGCTGAGCCACCCCGAGCACCTCGGCCAGCAGCGCCGGGACGATCGACAGTCGCGCGTCGGTGGACTCCGAACCGGCGATGACGAGATCCCACTCCGTGGTGCCGATGGCCTTGGCCAGCACCTTCGCCGTCTGGATCGCGCAGGCGCCGTGCAGCGCCGGGTCCGAGACGTGGATGGCCTTGTCCGCGCCCATGGACAGCGCCTTGCGGATCGATTCGGTGGCGCGGTCCGGTCCCATGGACAGGATGGTGACCTCGCCGCCGTGGGCCTCCTTCTGGCGCAGGCCCTCCTCGATCGCGTACTCGTCGATCTCGTTGATCACCGCGTCGACGGAGTCACGGTCCAGGGTGCTGTCGCCCGCGGAGAGCTTGCGGTCCGCCCACGTATCCGGAACTTGCTTGACCAGAACAACAATGTTCATTGCGACGGATCCCTTTCGGATCGGGGAAGCGATGACGAGGTAACCGCACCGACATCATGCGGACGCATAGGCAGTAAAGCCGATGATGCCTATGTTACTGGCGAGTACCAAGGACAAAGGTGGCTGGGGTGAAGCATCTCACCCGGTGTACTGGGGCGTCCTGGGCTCCGGCGGAGGTTCGTCGTCGATGTTTTCCGGGTTCTGCAGCGTGAAGCCCGAACTGAAGCCGCTCAGCACCGTGAGTACCCCGGCCAGCCCGAGCCCGATCGTCACCAGGACCAGCAGACCGGCGGTGTCGAAGGTCCGGTTGTCGGCGTCGTCGATGAAGACCGGGCCGGTGCCCTCGCAGGTCACCGCGATGTCGTCGCTGAGCGGCGCCTGGAACGTGCCGAGCTGATGCAGCACCCGCGAGTCGGTCGAGGTGGTCTGCACGTCGAGCCCCCGCTCTCGCCGTTCGCGCCGGCGTAGGAACAGGTCAGTTGCGGGTCCGAGGTGTCCTGCGCGGTGGCGAGGGCGTCGATGCCGGCATCGTCGGACAGCGTGTACGTCCGGCCCGACGGTCACCAGCTGCGTCGGAGCCGGGAGCGCGCCCGCGTCCCAGGAGTGGCGCCCGCCCCCCTCGGCGACGGTGTGGCCGACCCAGGACATGAGCGCCAGGGCGAGCAGGACCAGCCCCATCACCACCGTGCGGCGCCCGAACTCGAAGCGGGGAGCGTCCTCCTCCCACGGCCCGTCGTCCTCCGGGTCCGGCTCGGCCGCGCCAGGGCTCTCACTCATCGTCGGCACCGGCACCGTCGGGGCGGTCGTCCGGGGACCGGTCACCGTGGGAGCCCGGCTCGAAGTCCTCGCCGGTCCACTCCCCGACCGTCAGTGCCTGCTGGAGGATCGCGGTAGGCCGGTCGAGGTCCATCCCCTGCGCCTCGACCCATTCGTCGGAGAAGTAGGTGTGCTCGTAGCGGTCACCGCTGTCGCAGAGGAGGGTGACGATGCTCCCGTGCTCGCCGGCAGCGCGCATCTCGCAGGCCAGGCGGACGGCACCCCAGAGATTGGTCCCGGTGGACCCGCCGACCCGACGCCCGATGAGCTCGTGCAGGAGCCGGGCGCCGGCCACGGACGCCGCGTCCGGGACTCCGATCATCCGGTCGACCACGCCGGGGACGAAGCTCGGTTCCACCCGCGGGCGCCCGATGCCCTCGATCCGCGAGGCGTGGCCGGTCACCAGCTCGGGGTCGTCCAGGGACCAGGACGGCAGGAACGCGGAGTTCTCGGGGTCGACGACGCAGACGCCGGTCGCGAGCCTGCGGTAGCGCACGTAGCGGCCGATCGTCGCGCTGGTGCCGCCGGTCCCCGCACCGGTCACGACCCACCGCGGGATCGGATGCCGCTCCAACTCCATCTGCGCGAAGATCGACTCGGCGATGTTGTTGTTGCCCCGCCAGTCCGTGGCCCGCTCGGCGTAGGTGAACTGATCCAGGTAGTGGCCATCGGTGGCTTCGGCCAGGCGGGCCGCCTCCGCGTAGATCGACCCCGCGTCGGCCACGAGATGGCAGCGGCCGCCCTCGCGCTCGATCAGGGCGATCTTCTCCCCGCTCGTCGTCGCCGGCATGACCGCGACGAACGGCAACCCGAGCATGCGCGCGAAATACGCCTCCGAGACCGCGGTCGATCCCGACGACGCCTCGATGACGGTCGTGCCCGCGGTGATCCAGCCGTTGCACAGGGCGTAGAGGAACAGCGACCTGGCCAGCCGGTGCTTGAGGCTGCCGGTGGGGTGGGTGGACTCGTCCTTGAGGTAGATGTCGACGGGCCAGTCCGAGGCCAGGGGCAGGACCATCAGATGGGTGTCCGCCGATCGGTTCGCGTCGGCCTCCACCCGCCGGATCGCCTCGTCGACCCACTGGCGGGCCCCGCGATCGGTGCGATCGACATCGCGACGTCCCATGTCGTGGACCTTATCGCTATGCTCTGCCGGCATTGAGCGAACGCACCGCCGGTGGTTCGCGCCCGGTCACGGCCACGCCCCCGAGGTCACCTCCCGTGCTCAGAGCTCTCGTCCGGTCCTTCGCCGTCCTCGCCGCGCTCGTCCTCATGTGGACGTCCGTCCAGGCCGTTCCGGCCTCCGCCGCGCCACCGCCCGTCGCGGTGACCCTGGCCGGTGACAGCAGCGTGTTCGGCTCGGTGATCACCTTCACCTACACCCTGACCGTGCCCGTGGGCGGAGTCGACGAGGCCACGGTCACCACCGAGCAGGATCCCGCCCTGCCGGCGAGCGCCGGTTCGGTGCGGGACGCGCTCGTCGACGGCGTCGCGGCGGTGCCGGGCTCGGTCACCCTGGCGGGCGCGAACCTCACCTTCGCCCTCGGCACGCTGAGCGCCGGGCCGCACACCGTCACCTTCCCGGTCGGTGCCCCGGGCACCAGCGCGACGTACTCCTCCCGCGCGGGCGTCTCCTACTCGGTCGCCGGCGTCCCGCAGACCGTCGTGGAGTCCGACCCGGTCGTGGTGACGGTCAACCCGCCGCTGCCGGCCGTCGATCTGGCGATCGCGCTCCCGCAGGGCAGCGGCGAGGACCAGACGCTCGGGCTGGGCACCGGCCAGCAAGGCGATTTCGAGGTCTACGTCTCCAACTCGGGCACCGGCGCGAGCGACGCGACGCTCGTCGTCGATCTCCCGCCCGGCCTCACCCTCGGCCCCGACGGCGTGCTGGGCGGCGAGTTCGAGGACACCCCCCTGCCGTGTGCGCGGGATCGCAGCCACCCCGGCCGGGTCCGGTGTGCCGTGGGGTCGATCGCGCCCGGCGAGGACAACGGCAGCTACCTCGACGTCGAACTCGTCGCCACGGCCGCCGGTACGCCCGGCGCCACGGTCACCTTCGGCGTGACGGTGGAGCCGGCGCCGGATCCCTCCGTCGAGGCGGACCCGAGCGACAACACCGTCACCGGATCGATCCGTTTCACCGGGGTGGCCGATCTGCAGTACTCGATATCGAAGCCGTCGGTCACGGTCACCGTCGGCCACAGCACCGTGCTCACGTTGCGGGTCACCAACAAGGGCCCGCAGGCGGTGGACGACACCATCGGCTTCCTGCAACTGCAGCCACCCGCGGCGCACTTCGACATCGTGGCCTTCTCCGGCGCCACACTGCCGACCCAGCAGATCGACCGGGCCGGCTTCCCCGGGGGCCCGGTTCGTGCGGGCCGAGCGGGCACAGGTCGCGCGGACCCGGGCGGGCACGGCGCGCTCGTCGGCCCGCGCGAGCGACATCACGTCGCTGGCACGGGTCTGGAACGTCGGCGCCCTGGCCGTCGGCCAGACGCGGACCGCGACGATCGTCGTGCGCGCCACGTCCGTGGGGACCACGCCACTCGAGTTCACCGCCCTGGGCGACGCGGGCGACCCGGACTGCACCGTCTCGGGGTGCCCGATCGACCGCTCGGAGCTGATCGCCGTCGCGCCGGTCAGGCCCCCGGTACCTGTCCGCCCCGTGTTGCCGGAGACCGGCGCCGACTCCGCCTCGCTCGGTCTCGGCGGCGGGGGTCTGGTGCTCGCCGGCGCGGCCCTGCTCGTGCTCGGCCGGCGGCGCAGGCTCGCCTAGCCGGATCTCACGCGGCGGTGCGGGCGGTCACGTAGGCGGTGAGGTCCGTCGGGTGGGCGAACACCTCGACCGCCCCGGCGCCGATCAGCTCGCCGGGAGCGCCGTAGCCCCACCCCGCACCCACCGTCGCGATGCCGTGGGTGGCGGCGCCGATGACGTCGTGCGACCGGTCGCCGAGCATCAGGACCGCGTCCGGCTCCGGCGAGCCCAGCCGCAGCAGGGCCTCCGCGATGACCGCCGCCTTCGAACCCCGCCCGCCCTCGGGATCGTCGCCGCAGATCACCGTGAAGGCCTCCGCGATGCCGAGATGGGCGACGATCGCCGGGGCGTAGGCCTCGGACTTGCTGGTCGCGACGGCCAGGCGGAGTCCCCGCGCGCGCAGGAACGTCAGCAGGTCGGCGATCCCGTCGTACAGCGACGTGTCGAGCATCCCGCCGCCGGCGGTGTAGTGCCGGCGGTAGGCGGCGATCGCCTCCTCCACCCGGTCGGCGGGCATGAGCGCGGGAAACGAGTCGCGGAAGGGCGGCCCGAGCAGGCTCCGCTCGGTGGACTCGTCGAGCTGCGGCAGGCCCAGCTCGTCGAAGGCGAGCCGCAGGCTGGTGACGATCCCGCGCGCGGAGTCCGACAGCGTCCCGTCCAGGTCGAAGAGCACGACCTCCAGTGCCACGTCAGTGGCCGACGAACGTCGCGTGGCCCGGGCCGGAGTCGATGAAGGACTGCATGCCGATGGAGCGGTCCTCGGTGGCGAACAGCGCGGAGAACACGTGAGCCTCCAGGCGCAGCCCGCTGGCCAGATCCCCGTCGAGCCCGCCGTCGATCGCCGCCTTGGCCGCCCGCAGCGCGAGCGCGGGGCCGGTGGCGAACTGGCGCGCCCACTCCAGAGCAGCGGTGTACACGTCCTCGGCCGGGACGACCCGGTCGACCAGGCCGATCGCGAGCGCCTCGTCGGCCTTCACGAAACGCCCGGTGTAGACGAGGTCCTTGGCGCGCGAGGGCCCGATCAGGCGGGGCAGGCGCTGGGTGCCACCGGCTCCGGGGATGATCCCGAGCAGGATCTCCGGCTGGCCCCACCGGGCGTTGTCGGCGCTCACCCGGACGTCGGCGGTCAGGGCGAGCTCGCACCCGCCACCGAGGGCGTACCCGGTCACGGCGGCGACGACCGGCTTCGGGATGCGCGCGATCGAGTCGATCGCCGAGGTGAGCCCCTCGGCTCGGACGGCCATGTCGGCGTAGGACATGCCGTTGAACTCCTTGACGTCCGCGCCGGCCGCGAAGACCTTCTCGCCGCCGTACAGGACCACCGCGCGGACGGAGTCGTCACCGCCGACCTGGGCTGCCGCGGCGCGCAGGCCCTCCTGCATCTCGTGGTTGAGCACGTTCATCGGGGGGCGCTGCAGCCGGATGGTCGCCACCGCGCCGTCGTTCTCCACTGCAATCAAGTCGGTCATGACCGAACCTTCCTTCCTCTCGTCGCCGCCCGCCACCGGAAGGTGCGCGGAATCACGCCCTCACGCCGACGCGGCACGGGCGTAGTAGCGCCCGCCCGCCCGTTCGACCGTCAACCGCAGGCCGAAGGTCTCGCTCAGCGTCTCGGCGGTCAGCACCGACTCCAGCAGCCCGGACGCGATCACCCGCCCGTCACGCAGCAGGAGGGCGTGCGTGGTGCCGACCGGGATCTCCTCGACGTGGTGGGTGACGAGAACGCTCGCGGGCGCCTCGGGGTTGAGCGCGAGCCGGGTCAACCGGCGCAGCAGGTCCTCCCGGCCGCCGAGGTCCATGCCCGCTGCCGGCTCGTCCAGCAGCAGCAGCTCGGGGTCGGTCATGAGCGCGCGAGCGATCTGGACCCGTTTGCGCTCGCCCTCGCTCAGCGTGCCGAACGCCCGCTCGGCGAGGTCGGAGACACCGAGCTGGATGAGCAGGTTCAGCGCGCGGCGCCGGTCCGCGCGCCCGTAGGCCTCGCGCCAGCGCCCGATCACGGAGTACCCGGCGCTGATGACGATGTCGCCGACGAGCTCGCGACCAGGGATCCGCTGCGCCAGTGCCGCGCTCGTCAGCCCGATGCGCGGGCGCAACTCGAAGACGTCGACGCCGCCGAGCCGCTCGCCCAGGACGAAGGCGGTGCCCCCGCTGGGGTGCAGCTGCGCGGCCGCGATCTGGAGCAACGTCGTCTTGCCCGCCCCGTTGGCCCCGAGCACGACCCATCGCTCGTCCAGCTCGACGGTCCAGTCGATCGAGTCCAGGAGCACCTTCGTCCCGCGCCGGACGGTGACACCGTGCAGCTGCAGAACGGCGTCGGGGTTGACCTCGACAGCTGCGGCGGCATCCATGCCCGCCATCCAACCCGATCGACCTGGGACCGCGGCGCCCGGGCGGATGCGGCACAGATTTTTCGGACAAGTGGCCAGACCATCTAGAGTCTCGATTCCTATGCATCCTGATGACTACGTCGACGCCCTGGCGGCCCGGCTGTCCACGGCGTGGCCCGGGCAGCCGTTCCCCCTCGGCGCGAACTGGGACGGCGAGGGGACGAACTTCAGCGTCTGGTCCTCCAGTGCCAGTTCGGTGACGGTCTGCCTGTTCGGCGCCGACGGTCACGAGACGCGGGTCCCGCTCTCGGAGCGGACGTACAACATCTGGCACGGCTACCTGCCGGGAGTCGCTCCGGGGCAGCGGTACGGCCTGCGCATGACCGGGGTCCACAATCCCGCCCTGGGGCTGTTCCACGAGCCGGACAAGCTGCTGCTGGACCCGTACGCCAAGGCCATCGACGGCCAGTTCGTCGAGCACCCGAGCATCCACCCCGGCAGCGGCCAGGACTCCGCCCCGTACGTGCCGAGGTCGGTCGTCGTGCACGACGTCTTCCCGTGGGGCACGGACCGCCAGCCGCGCACGCCCTGGGACGACACCGTCATCTACGAGCTGCACGTCAAGGGTTTCACGCAGCAGATGCCGGGTGTGCCCGAGGAGCTGCGCGGGACCTACGCCGGGCTGGCCCATCCGGCGGCGATCGACTACCTGCGCTGTCTGGGCGTCACTGCCGTCGAACTGATGCCGATCCATCACTTCGGCACCGAGCCCGCCATCCAGCGCATCGGAATGACGAATTATTGGGGCTACAACACGATCGGGTTCTTCGCCCCTCACTCGGGGTACGCCTCCCGGCGCAGCGACGACGCCGCCGACGCGGTGCGCGAGTTCAAGGCCATGGTGCGCGCGCTGCACGCGGCGGGCATCGAGGTCATCCTCGACGTCGTCTACAACCACACCGCCGAGGGCGGCGTCGACGGGCCGGTGCTGAGCTTCCGGGGGATCGACAACCACGGCTACTACCGGCACGCCTACGACGACGCCGGCGCGCTACCTCGACTACACCGGCTGCGGCAACACCCTCGACGTGCGCACGCCGTCGGTGCTGGCGATGGTGATGGACTCGCTGCGCTACTGGGTGACCGAGATGCACGTCGACGGGTTCCGCTTCGACCTGGCCTCGGCGCTGGCGCGGTCGCTGCACGACGTCGACAAGCTGTCGGCGTTCTTCGACACGATCCATCAGGACCCCGTGGTCAGCCAGGTCAAGCTCATCGCCGAGCCGTGGGACGTGGGCGCCGGCGGCTACCAGGTCGGCGAGTTCCCGCCGTTGTGGACCGAGTGGAACGACAAGTTCCGCAACACCGTGCGCGAGTTCTGGGCCCACGACTCCGGCGGCATCCGCGACCTGGCCTACCGTCTCACCGGCTCGTCGGATCTCTACGGCGACGACGGGCGCCTCCCGTACGCGTCGATCAACTTCGTCACCGCCCACGACGGCTTCACGGCACGAGACCTGGTCAGCTACGAGTCCAAGCACAACGAGGCCAATGGCGAGGACAACCGCGACGGGACGAACGACAACCGCTCGTACAACTGTGGTGTCGAGGGCGAGACGGACGACCCCGAGATCGTCCAGCTCCGCCTGCGCCAGGTCCGCAACCTGATGACCACGCTCCTGCTCTCCACCGGGGTGCCGATGGTCGTCGCCGGCGACGAGCGCTGGCGCACCCAGCGCGGCAACAACAACGCCTACGTGCAGGACAACGAGATCTCCTGGATCGACTGGTCCGACTCCCCCGAGGCGGCCGACATCACCGAGCTCGTCCGCACCCTGATCGACCTGCGGCGGCGCTCCCCGGTGCTGCGCCAGCGGGCGTTCTTCGACGGCCGTCCCGTCCCGGGCGGCGACGGGGGCAAGGACCTCGCCTGGTTCGGCCCGCAGGGCACCGAACTCACCTCGGCCGACTGGTTCGACACGGGCGCCCGCACGATCGGGATGTACCTCGACGGCCGCGGACTGCGCCACCGCGGACCGCGCAACGAGCAGATCATCGACGACTCCTACCTGCTGATCCTGCACGCCGGGGACGACGCCGCGAAGTTCCAGCTCCCCGGGACGCCCTGGGCCGACGGCTACGACGTCGTGATCGACACGGTGTGCCCGGCCGGACGGCCCCGCACGACCGAACGCGGAATCTCCGGGGTCGTCGACCTGACCGCCGGAGCGCCCTGCTCCTGCGCGCCCTGCACGTGTCCTGACCGCGAGGTTCGAGCTGTTTCCTGTGAGCTTGCTCGGGAAACATCAACTACATCGTTCTTGAACCTTCACCCCATACGTTCGGTGGAGTGGATGACACTCGCGCCGACACCCTCGCAGCAGGCCTCTCCCATCGTGGGATCGAGGCGCACCGGGTGCTGGTCGGCTCCGACGGGGACGGCCGCGAGCAGTTCGGCGTCCGGGTGGCGCTGGCCGACGGCCGCGAGGCGATCTGGCGCTTCGACGCGGGCACCGGCCTGCAGGCCCACGTCCTGCTCGGCGGCATGCGGGTAGGGGTCGTGCCCCCGCTCGCCGGCTCCGCCGACCTCACCGACGACGCGTTCGTGGGGGCGATCGCCGGCGCCGACTACGACCCGCCGCTGGTGCGGCGCAGCGGCACGATGGGTGCAGCCGCGGCGCACCGGCGCCGGGGCGTGTTCGGGCGGTTACGCCGAGACCGACACGCCCAGCTCGGCTGAGGTCGCCAGCAGCGGGTTGCAGGGCAGGACGCGCACCGTGTACCCGAACGCGCCCGTCCGCTCCAGCGGCACGTCGCCCTCGTAGCGGGCCACGCCGTCGATCTGCTCGGCGAGGGTCAGGGCGACCGTCTCCACCTCGCCCAGCACGTCCTCGCTGTCGACCGTTCCGTACGCGGCCTCGACGATCACGTCGTCGGGGCGCAGGCCGGAGAGGTTGACCTCGGCGCGCAACTGCAGCGTCTTGCCCAGGACGGGATCGCCCTCGACCAGTGACTCGACGTGCTGCACGCGCACTCCCGGCCAGGCCGCGAGCACGTTCGAGCGCCACCGCGCCAGTTCCTTGGCCGCGGCGTAGTCGTTCGCACTCGCGCGGGTGGACGCGGCCGCTGCCGGGGCGTACAGGCTGGTGACGTAGTCGAAGACCATCCGCGTCGCGAGCACCTTCGGGCCGAGGGTGGCCAGCGTGTGGCGCACCATCTGGACCCAGCGCGCCGGGACGCCGCTGTCGTCGCGGCTGTAGAACCGGGGCGCGACCTGGTTGCCGATCAGGTCGTACAGCGCGGCCGCCTCGATGTCGTCGCGGCGGTCGGGGTCGCTCAGGCCGTCGGCGGTCGGGATCGCCCAGCCGTTCTCGCCGTCGAACCACTCGTCCCACCACCCGTCACGGATGGACAGGTTCAGCCCGCCGTTGAGCGCGGACTTCATCCCGGACGTGCCGCAGGCCTCGAGCGGACGCAGCGGGTTGTTCAGCCAGACGTCGGAACCCCAGTAGAGGTAGCGCGCCATGCTGATGTCGTAGTTCGGCAGGAACGCGATGCGGTGCCGGACCTCGGGGTCGTCGGCGAACTTCACGATCTGGGCGATGAGCTGCTTGCCGCCGTCGTCGGCGGGGTGACTCTTGCCGGCGATCACGATCTGGACGGGGCGCTCGGGGTCCAGGAGCAGCGCCTTCAGCTTCGCGGGGTCGCGGAGCATCAGCGTCAGCCGCTTGTAGCTGGGGACCCGGCGGGCGAAACCGATCGTGAGGACGTCCGGGTCGAAGGCCGACCCCGTCCAGCCGAGCTCGGCGTCGGACATGCCGCGCTGCTTGCAGGACTCGCGCAGCCGCCGCCGGATCTCCAGGACGAGCTTCTCGCGCAGGGCGTGCCGGGTGGACCAGATCTCGGCGTCGGGCACCGACTGGAAGGACGCCCACGCCGCACCGGAGTCCAGCGCGTCCACGCCACGGGCCCGCTCGACGACCTCGAAGAACTCCCGCGACATCCAGGTCGGGGCGTGCACGCCGTTGGTGATCGAGCTGATCGGGACGTCGGAGAAGTCGAAGTTCGGCCAGAGGTCGTGGAACATCTCCCGCGAGACCTCGCCGTGCAGCTGGGACACGCCGTTGGCGCGCTGCCCGATCCGCAGCCCCATGTGCGCCATGTTGAAGATGTTGGGGTCGGCCTCGGCGCCGAGCTGCAGGCCGCGGTCGACGGGGACGCCGTCGAACACGGTGAAGTGCTCGGCCACCAGCGACCGGTCGAAGCGGTCGATGCCGGCGGGCACGGGGGTGTGGGTGGTGAACACCGTCCCCGCGCGCACCGCCTCGAGTGCCTCGTCGAAGCCCAGCCCGTCCTGGCTCATGAACTCGCGGATCCGCTCGATGCCGAGGAAGCCGGCGTGCCCCTCGTTGGTGTGGAACACCTGCGGGGGCGTGGTGCCCGTCGCGGCGCAGAACTGGCGGACGGCGCGCACGCCACCGACACCCAGCAGGAGTTCCTGCAGCAGCCGGTGCTCGGGGCCGCCGCCGTAGAGGCGGTCGGTGACCTGGCGCATCGCGGCGTCGTTGTCCTCGACGTCGCTGTCCATCAGCAGCAGCGGGACGCGCCCGACCTGGGCCTTCCAGACCTGCGCGACGAGGGTGCGGTCGCCCGGCAGTGCGAGGGAGATCTTGACCGGGTTGCCCGCGGCATCGAGCAGCGGCTTGATCGGCAGGCCCTGGGGGTCCAGCGGGGGGTAGCGCTCCAGCTGCCAGCCGTCGCTGGACAGGGATTGGCTGAAGTAGCCGGCGCGGTAGAGCAGGCCGACCCCGATGATCGGCGCACCCAGGTCGCTGGCGGCCTTGAGGTGGTCACCGGCGAGGATCCCGAGGCCGCCGGAGTACTGCGGCAGCACCTCGGTGATGCCGAACTCGGGCGAGAAGTAGGCGATCGACTCGGGCAGGCTCCCCGGGGCGGCGTCCTGGCGGCGCTGGTAGCCGCGCGGGGCGGTGAGGTAGTCGGCGAGGTCGTCGGCGACGTCGCTCATCCGGCGCAGGAACTTGCGGTCGGCGGCCAGTGCCTGCAGCCGCTCCGCGGAGACCTCGCCGAGCATCTTGCCCGGGTCTCCCCCGCACGCGCGCCACAGGTCGGGGTCGACCGACTCCAGCAGATCCTGCGACTCGTGATGCCACGACCAGCGGAGATTGTTGACGATGACTGCCAGTGGCTCGAGGGCCGCGGGGAATTGGGCTCGCACAGTGAGCCGACGGAGTGCCTTCACCGGCCAGACAATACCGGCACCGGAATGGTTTACATTCCCATCCCGCCCTGAGTTCACGTGAGCGTCACACATGGATAGGGTGGATCAATGGTTGGCCGACTGGGACTGTCCGATGTGTTCCCCTCTGTTGCCGGCGGGGAGTTCTCCGCCCGCGCGGTGGTGGGCGAACGCGTCCCCGTGCGGGCCACCGTCTTCCGGGAGGGGCACGACGCGGTCGCCGCGAGCGTGCGCTGGATCTCCCCCGGCGGGCAGGAGCAGCTCGTGCGAATGGTCGCCGGTCTGCCGGGCACCGACCTGTGGAGCGCGGAGGTCGTCGCGGACACCCCCGGCCTGTGGAGCTTCGTCATCGAGGCGTGGAGCGACCCGCTCTCGACGTGGCACCACTCGCTGACCGTCAAGGTCGAGGCCGGCCAGGACGCGGACGAGCTGGCCAACGACATCGCCACCGGCGCACGCCTGCTGGACCAGGTCGCGGCGTCGCTCCCGGCGTCCGAGCGGGACCCCGTTGTCCGCGCGGCAGCGGCACTGCGGGCCGACGAGCAGCCGCTCGCCGTCCGCATCGGGCCGGCGCTGGGCGAGCCCGTCCAGCAGCTGCTGCATGAGTATCCCGTCCGCGAACTGGTCACCGTCTCCGCCCGTCACGACGTCTGGGTCGACCGGGAACGCGCGCTCTACGGGTCCTGGTACGAGTTCTTCCCCCGTTCGATCGGCGCCGTGCTGGACTCGGACCCGGCCGCGCCGACGCGCCCGCTGATGCACGGCACGTTCGCCGAGGCCACCCGCTTCCTCGACTACCCCGCCGATCTGGGCTTCGACGTCGTGTACCTGCCCCCGATCCATCCCATCGGACGGCTGAACCGCAAGGGCCCGAACAACACCCTCAACCCCGCCGAGTGGGATGTCGGCTCGCCCTGGGCCATCGGCTCGGACGAGGGCGGCCACGACGCCATCCACCCGGAGCTCGGGACCGTCGCCGACTTCCGAGCCTTCGTCTCGCGCGCCCGCGAACTGGGGATGGAGGTGGCGCTGGACTTCGCCCTCCAGGCCGCTCCCGACCACCCCTGGGTCAAGACCCACCCCGAGTGGTTCACCACCAAGCCCGACGGGTCGATCGCCTACGCCGAGAACCCGCCCAAGAAGTACCAGGACATCTACCCGATCAACTTCGACAACGACCCGGCCGGCATCTACGCCGAGAGCCTGCGCATCGTGCGGTACTGGGTGTCGCTCGGCGTCAAGATCTTCCGGGTCGACAACCCGCACACCAAGCCCCTGAACTTCTGGCACTGGCTCATCTGGTCGGTCAAGAAGACCGACCCGGACGTGCTGTTCCTGGCCGAGGCCTTCACCAAGCCGGCCATGATGCATGCGCTGGCGGAGGTCGGCTTCACCCAGAGCTACACGTACTTCACCTGGCGCACCACCAAGCCCGAGCTCACCGAGTACGCCCAGCAACTGGTCGAGTCCGCGCACTACATGCGCCCGAACTTCTTCCCGACGACCCCGGACATCCTGCACGAGTACCTGCAGCACGGGGCGCCCGCCGGGCACACGATCCGTGCCGTCCTGGCCGCGACGCTGTCACCGACCTACGGCATCTACTCCGGCTACGAACTGTTCGAGCACGAGGCGGTGCGCCCCGGGAGCGAGGAGTTCCTGGACAGCGAGAAGTACCAGCTGCGCCCCCGCGACCTGGCCAGGGCAGCGGAGAAGGGTCTGTCGCTGGCACCCCTGCTGGCCCGTCTCAACGCCGTCCGCCGCATGCACCCGTCCCTGCAGCGCCTGCGCGGTCTGGCCTTCCACCACGCCGACGACGCGAACGTCATCGCCTTCAGCAAACGCGACGACGCCACCGGTGACACCGTGCTCGTCGTGTGCTCGCTCGACCCACACGAGAATCGCGAGACGATGACGTCCCTGGACCTGCCGGCGCTCGGCCACGCGTGGGACTCCACGTTCACGGTGCGCGACCTGCTCCGCGGGGACACCTACGAGTGGGGCCAACACAACTTCGTCCGCCTCACACCCGCCCACCCCGCCCACGTCTTCGAGGTGCAACAGCCTTCATGAACCAGCCAGTGACCGCAGCCCCGTCTCGTGATCCCGAATGGTTCAAGCGCGCAGTGTTCTACGAGGTACTGGTGCGCGGCTTCGCCGACTCCAACGGGGACGGCACCGGTGACCTGCGCGGGCTGACCGAGAAGCTGGACTACCTCCAGTGGCTCGGCGTCGACTGCCTGTGGCTGCCGCCGTTCTTCTCCTCACCGCTGCGCGACGGCGGCTACGACGTCAGCGACTACACCGGTGTGCTGCCCGAGTTCGGGACCATGGACGACTTCCGCCGCTTCCTGGAGGCGGCCCACGAGCGCGGCATCCGGGTGATCATCGACGTGGTCATGAACCACACCTCGGATCAGCACCCGTGGTTCCAGGCCTCGCGCAACGACCCCGACGGCCCGTTCGGCGACTTCTACGTCTGGGGCGACGACGACACCCGCTACTCCGACGCGCGCATCATCTTCGTCGACACCGAACCCAGCAACTGGACCTTCGACCCGGTGCGCAAGCAGTACTTCTGGCACCGCTTCTTCAGTCACCAGCCCGACCTCAACTTCGACAACCCCGCCGTCCAGGACGCGATGCTGGAGGCCCTCCGCTTCTGGCTGGACATGGGCATCGACGGGTTCCGGCTCGACGCGGTGCCCTACCTCTTCGTCCGCGACGGCACCAACGGCGAGAACCTGCCCGAGACCCACCAGTTCCTGAAGCGGGTGCGCTCCTACGTCGACGACAACTACGACGATCGCGTGCTGCTGTGCGAGGCCAACCAGTGGCCGGCCGACGTCGTGGAGTACTTCGGGGACCCCGCCGTGGGCGGCGACGAATGCCACATGGCCTTCCACTTCCCGGTCATGCCGCGCATCTTCATGGCAGTGCGGCGCGAGCAGCGGTACCCGATCTCGGAGATCATGGACCAGACCCCGGAGATCCCGTCCAGCTGCCAGTGGGGCATCTTCCTGCGCAACCACGACGAGCTGACCCTGGAGATGGTCACCGACGAGGAACGCGACTACATGTGGGCCGAGTACGCCTTCGACCCGCGGATGAAGGCGAACATCGGCATCCGGCGCCGGCTGGCGCCGCTGCTGGACAACGACGTCAACCGCATCGAGCTGTTCACCGCACTGCTGCTGTCACTGCCCGGCTCGCCGGTCCTGTACTACGGCGACGAGATCGGCATGGGCGACAACATCTGGCTGGGTGACCGCGACGGTGTGCGGACGCCGATGCAGTGGACACCGGACCGCAACGCCGGCTTCTCGACGGCCGAGCCGGCCCGCCTCTACCTGCCGGTGAACATGGACTCGATCTACGGCTACCAGGTGACCAACGTCGAGTCGCAGACGCGCAACACGTCCTCCCTGCTGCACTGGACGCGGCGGATGATCCAGGTCCGCAAGCAGAATCCCGCGTTCGGGCGCGGGACGTTCACCGACCTCGGCGGCAGCAACCCGAGCGTGCTGAGCTTCGTACGCGAGTTCGGTGACGACATCGTGCTGTGCGTCAACAACCTCTCCCGCTTCGCCCAGCCGGTGGAGCTGGACCTGCGGGCCTACGAGGGGGCCGAGCCGATCGAACTCATCGGCGGCTCCCGCTTCCCGGCGATCGGGGAGCTTCCCTACCTGCTCACGCTGTCCGGCCACGGCTTCTACTGGCTGCGCATCCCCCGCCCTGGGCACCAGGTGCGGCAGGCCGTTCCCGAAGCAGAGCAGACAACGGAGATACCAGTCGCCGAAGCAGTCGGGCCTGATGTCGCCGATGACCACCAGACGCCGAAGGCAGGCTTATGAGCGAGCATCGCAGCGAGGTACGAGCGAAGAGCGATCCGGCATGACCGACAGTGCGGACGGGACCGGGACGCTCGACCCAGCAGACATCACTCCCCTGCTGCGCGACTGGTTGCCCGGTCAGCGCTGGTTCGCCGGCAAGCAGCGCGCGATCGAGTCCGTGACGCCCCGCCTGCTCGGGGCGATCGGCCCCGGTGACGGCCAGGCGCAGATCTGGCTGGTCGAGGTGGGCTACGCCGACGGTGGCCACGAGACGTACCAGGTCCCGCTGACCGTGTCGCCGCACAGCGACGAAGCCCTCGGGCACGCGTTCGTCGGCTACGTCGACGGCGTCGGCCACGTCTATGACGCGATGTGGAGCAAGCACGTCACCCCGGCGTGGCTGCGCGGCATCGCGGCCGAGACCCGCACCGGTGCCGTCCAGTTCCACCTGAGCACGCCGGACGTCGCCGAGATCCCGGTGGACTCCCCGAGCCTGGTGCTGACCGGCGAACAGTCCAACACCTCGGCCGTGTTCGGCGACCACGCGATCATGAAGGTCTTCCGGCGCGTGGAGTCGGGCATCAACCCGGACATCGAGATCCACGCGGCGCTCGGGCGCGCTCGGTGGGCGGCACATCGCGCGCCTGCTCGGTTACGCAACGGCCGAGCTCGGGGCCGAGGGCGTGATCAGCCTGGCGATGCTGCAGGAGTTCATGACCACCGCGACCGACGGCTGGGAGCTCGCCAAGATCAGCGTCCGCGACCTGATGGCCGAGGCCGATCTGCACGCGGAGGAGGCCGGTGGCGACTTCGCCGCCGAGGCGTTCCGGTTGGGCATCGCCACGGCCGAGGTCCACGCCGACCTGGCCGAGGCGCTTCGGGCACCGTGCAGCTGAGCGCGCAGGACATGGACGACCGCGCCACCGCGATGCTGGCGCGCCTCGACGACGCCCTGGCGATCGTGCCGCATCTGCAGGAGATCGCCGCAGGGCTGCGGGAGGCGTACGCCGACTTCGCCGCGGCGGAACCCTTCGTCGCTGCAGCGGGTCCACGGCGACCTGCACCTCGGCCAGGTGCTGCGCACGGTCAGCCGGTGGGTGGTGCTCGACTTCGAGGGCGAGCCCGCCAAGTCGATCGTGAACCGCCGCGACCGGGACTCGCCGATGCGCGACGTCGCCGGGATGATGCGCTCGTTCGACTACGCGGCCAACCACCAGATCATCGACTCCGGGTCGACGAGCCAGCGCACGTACCGTGCGGGAGAATGGTCCGAGCGGAACAGAGCGGCCTTCTGCGCCGGCTATGCGCAGGCCGGCGCTGTGGACCCACGCGAGGACGACGTGCTCCTGCGCGCGTTCGAGGCAGACAAGGCGGTGTACGAGGCCGTCTACGAGGCACGCAATCGACCCACCTGGCTCCCGGTGCCACTGGCATCGCTGGGCCGGCTGGCCACCAGAAAAGGGTCCCGTTCATGAGCACTCCCGTCCCGCCCACGCCCGCTGACGCGACCGCGAAGGCACCGGTGTCCCAGGAGGAACTGGACCGCATCGCCGGCGGCGCCCACGCCAACCCGCACGGTGTGCTGGGTGCACACCCGCTCGGCGACGGCACCACCGTCATCCGCACGCTACGTCCCGAGGCGACGTCGGTGAGCGTCCGCATCGGTGGGCGCACGCTGCCCCTGGCCCGGATCCACGCGGAGGGCATCTTCGCGGGCGTCATCGACACCGACCCGACCGACTACCGGCTCGAGGTGACCTACGGCGACCCCGGCTCCACGTTCATCGTCGACGACCCCTACCGCTGGCTGCCCACCCTGGGCGAGGTCGACCTCCACCTGATCGGTGAGGGCCGCCACGAGAACCTCTGGGACGTGCTCGGCGCGCACGTGCGCCGCTACAGCACGCCCAGCGGTCCGGTCACGGGCACCTCCTTCGCGGTGTGGGCCCCGAACGCCCACGGTGTCCGCATCGTCGGCGACTTCGACTACTGGTCCGGCCGGGCCTTCCCGATGCGGATCCTGGGCTCGTCGGGCGTCTGGGAGCTGTTCGTCCCCGGCGTCGGCGACGGGACCCGGTACAAGTTCCAGATCCTGGGCGCGGACTAGCACCTGGCGCGACAAGGCCGACCCGATGGCCTTCGCCACCGAGGTCCCGCCCGCGACGGCGTCGGTGGTCTTCTCCGACTCCTACGAGTGGAACGACGCCGACTGGCTGGCCCAGCGCGCCCAGACGCAGTGGCACGCCGCGCCGATGAGCGTCTACGAGGTGCACATCGGCTCGTGGCAGATCGGGCCTCAGCTACCGCGAGCTCGCCGCCGAGCTCGTCGAGTACCTGACCGAGACCGGTTTCACCCACGTGGAGTTCCTGCCCGTCGCCGAGCACCCGTTCGGCGGGTCGTGGGGCTACCAGGTCACGTCCTACTACGCGCCGACCTCCCGCTTCGGCAGCCCCGACGACTTCCGCTACCTCGTCGACACCCTGCACCAGGCGGGGATCGGCGTCATCGTCGACTGGGTCCCCGCGCACTTCCCCAAGGACGCCTTCGCGCTGGCCCGCTTCGACGGAACTCCCGCTGTACGAGCACGCCGACCCGCGCCGCGGCGAGCAGATGGACTGGGGCACCTACGTCTTCGACTTCGGCCGCCGCGAGGTCCGCAACTTCCTCGTCGCCAACGCCATCTACTGGCTGGAGGAGTTCCACGTCGACGGCCTGCGGGTCGACGCCGTCGCCTCGATGCTCTACCTGGACTACTCCCGCAAGGAGGGTGAGTGGCTGCCGAACCGGTACGGCGGCCGCGAGAACCTCGAGGCCGTCTCCTTCCTGCAGGAGATGAACGCCACCGCCTACAAGCGCGTCCCCGGCGCGATCACCATCGCCGAGGAGTCGACGTCCTGGCCGGGTGTCACCCGCCCCACCCACCTCGGCGGGCTCGGCTTCGGGTTCAAGTGGGACATGGGGTGGATGAACGACACGCTGTCCTATCTCAAGCGCGACCCGATCCACCGCCAGTTCCACCACAACGAGATGACCTTCTCGATGATGTACGCCTACACCGAGAACTTCGTCCTGCCGATCTCGCACGACGAGGTCGTCCACGGCAAGGGATCCGTGCTGGGCAAGGTGCCCGGGGACCGCTGGCGCCAGATGGCCACCGCTGCGGACGCTGTACGCCTACATGTGGGCCCACCCCGGCAAGCAACTGCTGTTCATGGGTTCGGAGTTCGCCCAGGGCGGGGAGTGGAGCGAGGCGCGTTCCCTCGACTGGTGGCTGCTCGACTCCCCCGAGCACTCCGGCGTACAGCGCGTGGTGAGCGATCTGAACCGCGTCTACCGCGAGACAAGCGCGCTGTGGTCCCAGGACACCGTGCCCGCGGGCTTCCACTGGATCGATGCCAACGACGCCGAGGGCAACGTGTTCTCGTTCCTGCGCTTCGGCACGGACGGGTCGATGCTCGCGTGCGTGGCCAACTTCTCCTCGGTACCGCATCTGGAGTACCGCCTGGGCCTGCCGGCCGCGGGGCGCTGGGAGGAGATCATCAACACCGACGCCGAGGTCTACGGCGGATCCGGGATCGGGAACCTGGGCGGAGTGGACGCCGTCGCGGTCAGCCATCACGGCCAGGCCGCGTCCGCGACGATGCGCGTGCCCCCGCTGGGCACGATCTTCCTGCGGTACCGGCCGGAGGGCTCGGCGGTACTGGAGCTCGCCACGCCGGAATTCGCCGACGACGCCGACCTCAGCGACGACCTCGCCTGAGACGTGCCGCCGGCCGCGCCCCGAAGGGCGGCCGGCCGCGCGTCTTCGGTTCCGGGAATGCACTGCCGGTTGCGGTCGTTGAGCGGTATAGTTCAACTCTCAACAACTTGGAGGATCAGATGCCTGCCGTTACCGCCGACACCGTCACCCTGCCGCGCGTGACCGCGGCCACCCTCGGCGACGTCGAAAGGCCCGTCAAGTCCGTCACCACCGGACCCCGCGGATTCGAGGGCGAGGGCTTCCCCGTCGTCCGGGCCTTCGCCGGCGTCAGCAAGACCGACCTGGACCCGTTCGTGCACATGGACCAGATGGGCGAGGTGGACTACGCGCCGGGCGAGCCCAAGGGCACGCCGTGGCACCCGCACCGCGGCTTCGAGACGGTCACCTACATCATCGACGGCACCTTCCTGCACCAGGACAGCCACGGCGGCGGCGGCGTGATCGAGGACGGCGCCACCCAGTGGATGACCGCCGGCTCCGGCATCCTGCACATCGAGACGCCCCCCGAGGAACTCGTCATGTCCGGCGGGCTGTTCCACGGCATCCAGCTGTGGGTCAACCTCCCCGCGAAGGACAAGTTCACTCCCCCCGCGTACCAGAACCTCGAGGGCGGCCAGGTCACCCTGCTGGCCTCCGTGGACGCCGGTGCGCTGGTGCGCATCATCGCCGGTGACATCGCCGGGCACTCGGGTCCGGGTTCCACCCACACCCCGATCGCCCTGGCGCACGCGACCGTGGTCCCCGGCGCGACACTCTCCCTGCCGTGGAACCCGGAGTTCAACTCCCTGGTCTACGTCCTCGCGGGCAACGGCTACGTCGGCGCCGAGCACCGTCCCATCCACAGCGGCCAGCTGGCCGTCATGGGTGCCGGTGACCGCCTCACCGTCAGTGCCGCCGACACGCAGGACTCACGCCACCCGGCGCTCGAGGTCCTGCTGCTGGGCGGCCGGCCGATCCGGGAACCGGTCGCGCAGTACGGCCCGTTCGTGATGAACACGCGTGCGGAGCTGGAGCAGGCCATCGCCGACTTCCAGGCCGGCCGGCTGGGCGTCATCCCGGCCGACGCGATCATGCCGCACACCGGCTGACAGCGCGCACAGACCGACACGGCCCCGCCACTCCTGGGAGTGGCGGGGCCGTGTCGGTTCGCGATCAGAACAGGGCGTTGGCCAGTTCCCTGCGCGCCGGCGGCACCAGGGGTTCGTCGGGGCCGAGCAGCTCGAAGTAGTCGATGAGCCGATCGCGGACGGTGTCGCGGTCCTCGCCGCGCACGCGCCGCACCACCGCGATCAACCGGGCGAAGGCGGCGTCGATCAGGTTGCCGCCCATCTCGTAGTCGGCGGCTGCCAGCTGGAGTGACACGTCCTCCGGCGCGGCCGCGGCACGCTCGAGCACGTCGGCCGGGACGGCGTCCATCCGCTTGAGGAAACGGGTCTGGCGCAGCGCGAGGATCGCCTCGGTGTTCGCGGGTTCGACATCGAGGATCGCCTGGTAGGCCTGCGCGGCGGCGTCGTAGTCCCCCGCCTCCAGCGCCGCCTCGGCGGCGTCGAAGCGCGGGTCGCTCGGCGGTTCCGGGACGGCATCGGCTGCATCGGTGGCAGCGACGGCATCGGTGGCCACGGCACCGGTCAGCCCGGCCTGGGCGCCCGCCTGCAGGAGCGCGGTGATGAACTCCCGCAACTGGGCCTCGGGCAGCGCGCCGGTGAACCCGGGCACCACCTGGCCGCCCAGCACGGCGAACACGGTCGGGATGCTCTGCACCTGCAGGGCCTGCGCGATCCGCTGGTTGGCCTCGACGTCGATGGTGGCGAGCACCCACTGACCCTTGCCCTCGAGCGCGAGCTTCTCCAGCAGCGGCGAGAGCTGCTTGCACGGTTCGCACCAGTCCGCCCAGAGGTCGATGAGGACCGGGACCTGGAAGGAGCGGTCGAGCACCTCGGACTGGAAGCTGGCTTCATCCACGGCCACGACGACTGCGCCAGGGCTGGGCGGCGGGGCCTCGGCCGCGCGGGCAGCGGCCTCGGACCGCGCTTTCACCGCCGCCAGGTCGACGGCTCCGGACATGGCGGCAGCCAACTGGCGCGTCGGCTGCGGGGCACGGGCATTGTTACCAGGACGCATGTGTCCAGTGTCCCAGCCCACCGGGTGAGCTGGCCACCGGCCACCCGCCACCTACACTGCACAAGATCATCCATCGAACCGGGAGCATCATGCGTCTGCGCGTCACCCTGGCCGGCCTGGCCACCCTCGCCGTCCTCGCCGCGCTGGCAGGCTGCTCGTCCAGCTCGTCCTCGCCCACCCCGACAGGCTCGTCGACGGCGACCAGCACGTCGTCGCAGACGGGTGCGCCCAGCCCGGCCGGCACGTCCGCCACCCCGGACGGACCGTCCGTCACCACGACCTCGACGGCCGGTCTACCGGCCGCGGTGCGCAAGGCGATCAACTCGGTCAACAACGGCGACATCACCGGGTTCCTCGAGTCGTTCCCGAGCTCGGGCACCATCGTCTACTTCGGTCAGAGCATCACCGGCAACGACTCGATCCGGGAGTGGAGCGACGCGTCGTTCCTCGGCCAGATGGAGAAGATCGCGGTGACCAGCACGCAGCTCACCAAGACGGGCGCCATCGTCAAGGGCAGGCTGTCCGGCAACGCCCACAACGGCCCCGCCACGTTCACCTTCACAGTGACGTCGAAGCTGGTGTCGACGCTCGTCGTCACCGCCTGAGGCTGCGCCGGTCGGTCAGTGCTCGGAGTCGGCCCGCACCTGACGGGTCACGCTCGCCGCGTTGCCGAGGTCGAGGCCGTCGAGCATCGTCACGTCGCCCATCGTGGAGCCGTCGACCCAGACGCAGACGGCCGCATCGGTGGTTGCCTGATGCACTGCCGCGCACCGCATCGCACCTCCCAGCGGCCCCGGATCGGCATCGGAGCTGGTGACGATGCCCGAGCCCACGAACAGCTCCTCGGCGAAGGCCCGCGCCGTCTGCGAGCCGAGCAGGGAACCGAACGCGTGGTTGGAGCGCGCCGAGACGCCGTAGAAGACCATCGTCGGCGCGCTGGTCGCCGCCGATCCGTAGACGCCGATCGCAGAGGGCGCCAGATCCGCCCGGGAGGACAGCCCGGCCCGGAGCGCGGTGATCATCCGGGAGGAGAGGTCGGTGTCCAGCAGGGTGTATCCGCCCGTCCGCCGGGGTAGGGCGAGGTCCGCGCCGGAGCCGTTGCTGCCCGATGCAGCACCGATCACCGTCACTGCGGCGACCACCACGGCCGCGACGAGGACGGTCACGAGTGCGGCCACCCGGCTCCGACGGCCGCCGCGACGCGTCGGCGGTGACCAGTCCGGAGAGGTCCATACCGGCTGCGGTGCCAGCGCCGACGTCGGCGTCCAACCAGCCATGGGCCAGGCCTGCTGTGCCTGAGGTGGGAAGTACAGCGGCTCACCCTCGTCGGGACCACCGTTGTCGAGCGGACCGGGGTCGTAGAAGCTGCCCCCGCCCGCGGTCACGGGGTCCCCGGTGGTCGCACGCGCCGGTCGCCGGGACGGTCCCCGGCTCCCGGCGCGTGCGAAGCCATCAGACCGCCGCGGAGAGCGCGTCGACCTGCGCCGGCGTGAGCGTCACGTCGGCGGCGGCGATGTTCTCCTCGACGTGGGCGACGCTGGACGTGCCGGGGATGGGCAGGACGACGGGCGAGCGAGCCAGCAGCCACGCCAACGAGATCTGCGACAGGGTCGCGCCGGTCTCGTGCACGATGTGGTCGATCGGGCCGCCGGGCTCGGCGAGCTTGCCCCCCGCGATCGGGAACCACGGGATGAAGCCGATGCCGTTCGCCTCGGCGTAGTCCAGGACGTCCTCGGAGGAGCGGTTGGTCAGGTTGTAGAGGTTCTGGACGGTGGCGATGTCGGCGATCGTGCCGGCTTCGGTCAGCTCGTCCACCGAGACCTCGGACAGCCCGATGGCGCCGACCTTGCCCTCGTCCTGGAGTGCCTTGAGCTCGCCGACCTGATCGGCGAGCGGGACCTCGGGGTCGATGCGGTGCAGCTGGAACAGGTCGATGCGGTCCACGCCGAGGCGGCGCAGGCTCATCTCGGCCTGCTGGCGCAGGTAGGCCGGGCGGCCGACCGGGACCCAGACGTCGGGGCCGGTGCGGACGAGGCCCGCCTTGGTCGCGACGAGCACCTGCTCGGGATACGGGTGCAGTGCCTCACGGATGATCTCTTCGCTGATGTAGGGACCGTAGGAGTCCGCGGTGTCGATGAAGTCGACGCCGAGCTCCACGGCGCGCCGCACCACGCGGACCGCCTCGTCGTGGTCCGCGGGAGGGCCCCAGATGCCCTTGCCGGTGATACGCATTGCGCCGTAGCCGAGACGGTGGACCGTCTTGCCGGCGATCTGGAACGTGCCTGATGAATGAGCGGGATATGTGGTCACCTATCCCCCAACCGGAGCTCGCGCGGCGGTGTTCCCGATGTGGGCTGTCCGGCAGGCTCGGTCAGGAGGGCAGGACGGCTTCGATCGCGGCGCGGACCTCGGGGGCGTCGGGTTCGGTGCGCGGCCGGAACCGGGCGGTGACCTCACCGGTGGGCGAGAGCACGAACTTCTCGAAGTTCCACTGCACGTCGCCACTCTCGCCCGAGGAGTCGGGAGTCAGGGTGAGTTCGTCGTAGATCGGGTCGCGGCCGTCACCGTTGACCTCCACCTTCGCCGTCATGGGGAACGTCACGCCGTAGGTGGCGGAGCAGAACTCGGCGATCTCCTCGGAGGTGCCGGGTTCCTGGCCCATGAACTGGTTGCACGGGAAGCCGACCACGGTGAAGCCGCGCCCGCCGAGTTCCTCCTGCAACGCCTCGAGGACCGCGTACTGCGGGGTGAGGCCGCACTTGCTCGCGACGTTGACGACCAGCGCCGCCTTGCCGCCGGTGAGGGCGCCGAGGGTCGTGGCCTCCCCGGAGAGGGTGGTCACGGGCCGGGCGAGAAGATCGGACATGCTGGCTCCTGAAGGCGGTGAAGGCGATGACGCGACGTGCCCACCCTACCCAGCGCCCCCTTCGCCGGTACGGGTCCCGAACTAGGCTCGGCATCCGTGACGACACCGCAGACCCGCACCGTGGACCAGATCGACGACTTCTTCGGAACGGCGGTGGCCGACCCCTACCGCTGGATGGAGGACGACCGCGATCCGGAGGTCGAGGAATGGCTCGCCGGCCAGGCGGTGGCCGCCCGCGCTTACCTCGACGCCCTCCCCGGGCGGGAGATCATCGCCGAGCGGCTCGACGCGCTGGCTGCGCTGCCCCGATCCTCCGCCCCGCGCCGGCGGGGGCGGAACTGGTTCCGCCTCACCAACGACGGCGTGCAGCAGCAGGACGTCCTGCGCGTCGCCACGAGCCCTGTCGGGGACGGTCGGGTGCTCATCGACCCGAACACCGTCGCCGAGGACGCGAGCGTGTCCCTGGCCGGGGCCGACCCGAGCCCGGACGGGGAACTCGTCGCCTACGCCTACGCCGAGGCCGGCAGCGACTGGCGCACGTGGCGGGTGCGGCGGGTCTCCGACGGCGCGGACCTCGACGACGTCGTGCCCTGGTCGAAGTTCACGTCGGCCACGTGGCTGCCCGACTCCTCCGGCTTCGTCTACGGCGCCTTCGACGCGCCGGTCGCCGGGCACGAGCTGACCGGCGCCAACCGCGGGCACCGGCTGATGCTGCATCGCATCGGGACGCCGCCGCAGACCGACCAGGTGGTGATCGCGGCACCGGACGAGCCCGACCTCACGTTCTGGGCGACGGTGACCGACGACGAGCGCTGGCTGGTGGTCTCGGCCTCGGCGGGCACCGACCACCGGATCCGCCTCTGGGTGCGCGATCTGGCCGATCCCGAGTCGGCGCTGCGACCCCTGATCGAGCGGGCGGAGGCCAGCTGGGACGTGATCGGATCCGCCGGTACGTCACTGCTCGCGATCACCGACCTCGACGCCCCGTCCGGGCGGCTCGTCGGGCTGGACACCGCTACGGGGGCGGTCACCGAACTCGTGCCCGAGCAGGACGGCACGCTCGAACAGGGCGTGCAGGCGGGCGGGCGCATCCTGCTGAACCGGTTGCGCGACGCGGCGTCGGAACTGACCGTCCATTCAGCGGACGGCAGGGAGCTCACCACGGTCGAGCTGCCCGGGCTGGGCAGCGTCGTGGAGATCCAGGCCTCGGCCGAGGATTCCCTGCTGCACCTCGGTTACACGTCGTTCACGTCCCCGGCGGTGGTGCTCGCGCACGATCTGGACACCGGGGTGACGGAGCAGGTCGCCGGGCCGTCCATCGACTCCGCGGACCTCGTGACCGACCAGGTGTGGATCACCAGCGCGGACGGCACCCGCCTGCCGATGTTCGTGATCCACCGCCGCGACGTCACCGCCGGCACCGGCCCGCACCCCGCGCTGCTCTACGGCTACGGCGGATTCCGCATCTCCCTGACACCCGCGTTCAACATGACCCGGTTCGCGTTCGCCCGGGCCGGCGGCGTGGTGGCGATCCCGTCGCCTGCGGGGCGGGGGTGAATTCGGCGCGGCGTGGCATGACGCGGGGCGCCTGGCGAACAAGCAGAACGTCTTCGACGACGCCATCGCCGCCGCCGAGTACCTGATCACCACCGGCTGGACACGGCCCGCGCAGCTCGCGGCGAACGGCGGATCCAACGGCGGCCTGCTCGCCGGCGCCCTGCTCACCCAGCGCCCGGACCTCTTCGCCGCGGTCGTCCCCGAGGTCGGCGTGCTCGACCTGCTGCGTTTCGCGAAGTTCACGATCGGCTGGGCATGGACGTCGGACTACGGCGATCCCGAGCGCAGCGAGGAGGAGTTCGCGGCCGCGTACGCCTACTCGCCGTACCACCGGCTGCGTAGTGGCGTCGCGTATCCGCCGACGCTGGTGCTCACCAGCGACCACGACGACCGGGTGGTCCCCGCGCACAGCGTGAAGTTCGCCGCCCGTCTGCAGGCCGTGTCCGCGCCGGGCAGCGTCGCGCTGCTCAGGGTGGAGACGGCCGGTGGCCACGGCCTGGGGCGGGCGCGGCGGGCGCTGGTGGACGAGCGCACGGACGTGCTCGCGTTCGTGTCCGCGCACACCGGGCTCACCTGGACCTGAGCGCCTCTTGCCCCGCACAGGGGGCGGAGCGCGATCAGTCGAGGAAGTCCCCGGCGCCCTGCCGCAACCGCCGCAGCACCCCGAAGATCGTCGCCAGATCGTCCTCGGGGAGGACGGCGACGCCGAACCGCGCCTCGTTGAGGACTCGCGTCGCGTCGCCGGCGACCTGCCTGCCACGGTCGGTCAGGACGGCCAGGATCCCTCGGCCGTCGAGTGGGTTGCGCTCGCGGCGGACCAGACCGGCCGCCTCCAGCCGGTCGATGACATTGGTCACGGAAGTGGCGTGCACCTGCAGCCGCTCGCCGATCTTCGACAGGGGCAGGGAACCCGACGTGGTGAACGAGAGCAGGACCAGCGCCTCGTACCGGGAGAACGTGAGACCGAACGGCTTCAGCCGGGCGTCCAGGTCCGCGATCAGGATCTGCTGCGCCCGCATGATCGACGTCACCGCGCGCATCGAGGCGTAGACGTCCTCCGGCTCGTCGGGCCAGTGCTCCTGCCAGCGCTCGCCGGCACGGTCGACCGGGTCGAAGGGCAGCGGCGAAGGCACGCGGGCAGCGTAGCCGGGTGCCGCGCCCACCAGCCGTCGCCGGGCGTACCGTCTTTGCCATGTCTGACACGCGCGCGCTCGCCCCCGTCCTGGACCGCCTCGACCTGCTCGGCCTGGACGCCGACCTGGACGGCGAGGATCGCCTGCTCCGTGACACGGTTCGCAGGTTCTGCGACGACCAGCTCAGGCCCCACATCCAGGAGTGGTTCGAAGCCGGGACGCTGCCGGCCCGCGACCTGGCCCTGGAGTTCGGCAAGCTCGGCCTGCTGGGCATGCACCTGGAGGGGTACGAGTGCCCCGGCGCCAAGCCCTCCCAGTACGGACTGGCCTGCGCCGAGATCGAGTCGGTCGACTCGGGACTCCGCTCGCTCGTCAGCGTCCAGGGCTCGCTGGCGATGTACGCGATCTGGGCCTACGGCAGCGAGGAGCAGAAGCTGCAGTGGCTGCCGGGCATGGCGCGCGGGGAGTTCATCGGCTGCTTCGGCCTGACCGAGCCGGACTCCGGTTCCGACCCGGGGTCGATGCGGACCAACGCCCGCCGCGACGGCGAGGACTGGATCCTCAACGGCTCCAAGATGTGGATCACGAACGGCTCCCTCTCGGACGTCGCCGTGGTCTGGGCGCGCACCGACGAGGGGGTACGGGGGTTCCTCGTCGAACCGGGGATGGCGGGGTTCGCCGCCACCGACGTGCACCACAAGCTCTCGCTGCGGGCATCGGTCACGAGCGCACTCCACTTCGACGACGTCCGCCTGCCCGCCGCAGCGATGCTTCCGGGCGTGCGCGGCCTCAAGGGCCCGCTGGGGTGCCTGACGGAGGCACGCTTCGGCATCGTCTGCGGTGTCACCGGCGCGGCGCGGGACGCCCTGGCCAGCGCGCTGGACTACTCGACCACGCGGGAGCAGTTCGGCAAGCCCATCGGCGGGTTCCAGCTCACCCAGCGCAAGCTCGCCGAGATGGCCGTGGCGCTCAACCAGGCACAGCTGACCGCGCGCCGGCTCGCCGCGCTGAAGGACGCCGGCACGATCACGCCGACCCAGGTCAGCTTCGGCAAGTTCGCCAACGTCAGCGCCGCATTGGCGATCTGCCGTGAGGCCCGCAGCATCCTCGGCGGCAGCGGGATCACCACCGAGTACCCGGTGCTCCGCCACGCGCTCAACCTGGAGACCGTCTTCACCTACGAGGGCACCCACGAGGTGCACACCCTGGTGCTGGGCGAGGCGCTCACCGGGATCGCCGCGTTCCGCTGAGCGCCGGCCGATCTGCGGTCGGCCCGGCGCGCCCGTAGGCTCGCGACGTGGACTGGAACCTGCGCACGTGCTCGCGCAAGGGCCATGTCACCTACTCCCCGGACCGAGCAGGAGTTCCGCGAGAAGCTGGAGGCGTCCACCCCGCTCGGGGAGGCCTGGCGCTGCCTGCGCTGCGGTGCCTACGTCCTGGGCGAGCCGCTGGCGTCCGGAGCCGCGGACGACGCTCCGGTCCTGCTGCGTGGCAAGGCGTTGCGCTCGGCGTTCATCCTGCGACTGCTCGCGATCGAGCGCTGGGTCCGCGGGGGCATCGTCGTCCTGCTGGGGCTGGCGGTACTGCGGTTCAAGAGCACCCAGGTCAGCGTGAAGGAGCTCTTCGACCGGGACCTCAGCGCGCTCAAGCCGTTCTTCAACCAGATCCACTTCAACGTCTCCGATTCGGCGACCATCAAGGAGATCGAGAAGGCGCTGTCGGCGCGGCCCTCGACGCTGAACGTGGTGGCCGCAGTGCTGCTCGGTTACGGCGTGCTGCAACTGATCGAGGGCGTCGGGCTGTGGCTGCTCAAGCGCTGGGGCGAGTACTTCGCCGTCGTCGCCACGTCGGTGTTCGTCCCGTTCGAGGTCTACGAGGTCACCGAGAAGGTGACGACATTGCGGATCCTCGCGCTCATCGTGAACATCGGCGCTGTCGTGTACCTGCTGCGTGAGCAAGCGGCTGTTCGGGATCCGTGGCGGCGGCAAGGCCTACGAGGCGGCCCAGCACGAGGCGTCGCTGCTGGAGGTCCAGGAGTCCTCGGGCAACGATGCCCGTGTCCCGCCCGAGGCAGCGCCGGCACGATCCGGTGACCCCGAGCCGGCGCGCAGCTCCGGAGCCTGACCGCACCCGGGAAAGTGCCTCAACGCCGCTGGATCCGGCCGGGAACACCGAGTCGATCAGCGCGCCGGCGGCCGTGTAGGGGTCGGTCGTTCCCTGCGCGACGCGACCGGCTGCTGCCCGCAGCGCCGCCGAGCCGCGCACGTCGCCGAACCGGGCCCGCAGCCGGGCGAGCGCGATCGCCTCGATCTCGACGGCGGCCCGGGCCGCACGCCGATCCGCCAGCACACCCGTGCGCTCCATCCAGTGCCGATGGGCGGTCACCGCGTCCCACAGCTCGGCGAGGCCCTCTCCCCGGCCGGCACTCGTCTTCACGATCGGCACCGTCCACGCATCGTCGCCGGTCACGGGAAGCTGCATGCTCCGCAGATCGCGGGCGGTCTGATCCGCGCCCGGGCGATCGGCCTTGTTGACCACGAACACGTCGGCGATCTCCAGGATGCCGGCCTTGGCGGCCTGGATCCCGTCGCCCATCCCCGGCGCCAGCAGCACGACGGTGGTGTCGGCCATCGAGGCGACGTCGATCTCGGCCTGCCCGACTCCGACCGTCTCGAGCAGGACGACGTCGAAGCCGGCCGCGTCGAGCACCCGCAGCGCCTGCGGGGCCGCGGCTGCCAGACCGCCGAGATGGCCCGCGCGAGGCCATCGAGCGGATGAAGACACCCGGGTCGGTCGCGTGCTCGTGCATCCGGACCCGGTCGCCGAGCAGCGCGCCGCCGGTGAACGGCGACGACGGGTCGATCGCGAGCACCCCGACCGCCGGTGCCGGCGCGCGCAGCACGCCGATCAGCGCCGCGGTCGAGGTGGACTTGCCGACCCCGGGGGCACCGGTGAGGCCGACGACCTGGGCGTGACCCGCGTAGGGCGTCGAGCAGCCGGCCGCAGCTCGCGCAGCTCCGGCGAGTCCTCCTCCACCAGCGAGATCAGCCGGGCGACCGCGCGCGCGTCACCGTCGCGCGCCCGGTCGACCAGGTCGGCGACGTCGGACTCCGTCGGCTCGGTCGGCTCGCGGGCTCAGGGCACGCGCGCGAGCCTACGGCGGCATGCCGGATCAGGCTGCGGGGACGCGCGATGATCAGCGCGTCGCCCTGGCCGCCACCGCCGCACAGTGCGGCCGCGCCGATCCCGCCACCGCGACGCCGGAGTTCCAGCGCCAGGTGCAGCACGATCGCGGGCGCCGGACATGCCGATCGGGTGGCCGAGCGCGATGGCGCCGCCGTTGACGTTGACGATGTCCGGGCCGACGCCGAGCTCCTTGATCGACTGCAGGCCCGACCGCGGCGAACGCCTCGTTGATCTCGATCAGGTCCAGGTCGGCGACGTCGAGACCCTGCCTTGGCCGAGCGCGTGCTTGATCGCGTTGGCCGGCTGCGACTGCAGCGAGTTGTCCGGGCCGGCGACGTTGCCGTGGGCGCCGATCTCGGCCAGCCAGGTCAGCCCGAGCTCCTCGGCCTTGGCCTTGCTCATCACGACGACCGCCGCGCGCGCCGTCGGAGATCTGGCGAGGCCGAGCCGGCGGTGATCGTGCCGTCCTTGGCGAAGGCCGGCCGCAGCTTGGCCAGCGACTCGACCGTGGTGTCGGCGCGGATGCCCTCGTCGTCGCTGAACGTCGAGCGGCTCGCCGCGTGCGCTGCGGGATCGCCACCGGCGCGATCTCGTCGTCGAACAGGCCGTTCTTGGCCGCGGCGGCGGCGCGCTGGTGGGAGCGGGCGGCGAACGCGTCCTGCTCCTCGCGGGTGCAGGCCGAGCCGGGTGTTGTGCCGCTCGGTCGACTCGCCCATCGGGATGTGGTCGAAGGCGTCGGTCAGGCCGTCGTGGGCCATCGCGTCGAGCATCTCGATCGCGCCGTACTTGAAGCCGCTGCGCGACTTCGGCAGCAGGTGCGGGGCGTTGGTCATCGACTCCATGCCGCCGGCCACGACGATGTCGAACTCGCCGGCCCGGATCAGCTGGTCGGCCAGCGCGATCGCGTCCAGCCCGGACAGGCAGACCTTGTTGATGGTCAGCGCCGGCACGCTCATCGGGATGCCGGCCTTGACGGCGGCCTGCCGGGCGGGGATCTGGCCGGCGCCGGCCTGCAGCACCTGGCCCATGATCACGTACTGGACCTGCGTCCGGCGGCCACTCCGGACCGCTCCAGCGCGGCCTTGATGGCGATGCCGCCGAGGTCGGCCCCGGAGAAGTCCTTCAGCGATCCGAGCAGCCGGCCCATCGGGGTCCGGGCCCCGCTGACGATGACCGATCCAGCCATGCCGACCTCCTTGCTTCACGGGCGCCGACGCGGCCGCCCGGGGCGGGCGACAGTGCCCGCTGCTGCTGGCCACGATAACCGCGTCACGATGGCCCGGGGATGTGAGCCGCCCCACCGTTTGGCCATGACCAGCGCTTACAACGGTCACCATGGGGCTGGCCCGCTCGGCCGGACACTGACGTCAGCGAAGGGACCTCTGCCTTGTTCAGCAAGATCGACCACGTCGGCATCGCGGTACCCGACCTCGACGAGGCGATCGCGTTCTACCGGGACACCTTCGGCATCGTCAGCGTGCACGAGGAGGTCAACGACGAGCAGGGCGTGCGCGAGGCGATGCTCGCGGTCGGCGACGGCAGCACCCGGATCCAGCTGCTGGCCCCGCTGGCCGCGGACTCCACGATCGCGAAGTTCCTCGACCGGTCCGGCCCGGGCTCCAGCAGGTCGCCTACACCGTCGACGACATCGAGGCCGCGGCGGCCGAACTGCGCGCCAAGGGGCTGCGCCTGCTCTACGACGAGCCCCGGCGGGGCACCGCCGGACGCCGGGTCAACTTCGTGCACCCGAAGGACGCCGGTGGGGTGCTCGTCGAGCTGGTCGAGCCGGCGGCGGACCCCGCCCACTGAGGCTGTGCAACGCCTCACTCTCGAGGTGACGATCAAGCTACTGATGAGTAACATCCGGCCCACCGTGTCAGCCGGGCGACCCGCCGTCGGCGGAGGCACAGCAGGAGGAACCACCGTGGAACAGATCCGGAGGCCATCCTGGCCGGCGGACAGCGCCGCCGTCGCCGGCCTGCCGGTCCCCGACTCGCTATCGCGGCGCAGTGGTCCTGGCCGACGAGGCGACATGTTCGCCGGCTTGGACACCCGCGACAAGGACCCGCGCAAGTCGCTGCACGTCCAGGAGGTCGCCGACCCCGGAGGTCGGCCCGGGCGAGGCGCTGATCGCGGTCATGGCCAGCGCCATCAACTACAACACGGTGTGGACGTCGATCTTCGAGCCGGTCTCCACCTTCGACTTCCTGCACCGGTACGCGCGCAGCTCCGACCTCGCCCGCAAGCACGACCAGCCCTACCACGTGGTGGGCTCGGACCTGTCCGGCGTCGTGCTGCGGGTGGGGCCGGGCGTCACCCGCTGGCAGCCCGGCGACCAGGTCGTCGCGCACTGCCTGTCGGTCGAGCTCGAGGACCCGCAGGGCCACGACGACACCATGCTCGACCCCCAGCAGCGGATCTGGGGCTTCGAGACCAACTTCGGTGGCCTCGCCGAGCTGGCGCTGGTGAAGTCGCAACCAGCTGATGCCCAAGCCCGCGCACCTGACCTGGGAGGAGGCCGCCTGCCCCGGGCTGGTCAACTCCACCGCGTACCGGCAGCTCGTCTCCCACAACGGCGCCGCGATGAAGCAGGGCGACACCGTCCTGATCTGGGGCGCCTCCGGCGGCCTCGGCTCCTACGCCACCCAGTTCGCGCTGAACGGCGGCGCGACGCCGGTGTGCGTGGTCTCCTCCCCGGACAAGGCCGAGCTGTGCCGGCCCATGGGCGCCGAGCTCGTCATCGACCGCGCGGCCGAGGACTACCGCTTCTGGAACGGACGGACGACCCAGGACCCCCGCGAGTGGAAGCGCCTCGGCGCCCGGATCCGCGAACTCACCGGCGGCGACGACCCGGACATCGTCTTCGAGCACCCAGGCCGGGAGACGTTCGGCGCCACGGTGTTCGTGGCCAAGCGCGGCGGCACGATCGTCACCTGCGCGTCCACCTCCGGCTTCATGCACGAGTACGACAACCGCTACCTGTGGATGAACCTCAAGCGGATCATCGGCTCGCACTTCGCCAACTACCGCGAGTCCTGGGAGGCCAACCGGCTGATCGCCCGGGGCGCGATCCACCCCACGCTGTCGCAGGTCTACCCGCTGGACGAGACCGGCCAGGCCGCCTACGACGTGCACCGCAACCTGCACCAGGGCAAGGTCGGCGTGCTGTGCCTGGCCCCGGCCGAGGGCCTCGGCGTGCGCGACCCGGAGCTGCGCGACCGGCACCTGGACGCGATCAACCGGTTCCGCAGCAAGTAGCGGCATCTCCCGCCGGACCGGCCGACCTGCCTTTGCCGGCCGGCCGGACGTGGCACGATGCAAGGCATGACCAGCGACGACACTTCTGAGCTGTTCCCCATCATGGACACGGGACAGCGTGACTTCGAAGTCGCCATGCGGGGCTATGACCGGCGCCAGGTCGACGACTACGTGGCCCGCAGCGAGGCCGAGCTGACCGCGCTGACCGGTGAGCGCGACTCCGCGGCGGGACGTAGCGCCGACCTCGCCGCGCAGCTCGCGAACTCGCAGGCCCAGATCGAATCGCTGCGGCGCAGGCTGTCGGAGTCGGTGCAGGAGATCACCACCGACAACGTGCACGCCCGCGTGCGGCCCATCGTGGAACTCGCCCACACCGAGGCTCGCACGATCCGTGAGTCCGCAGACGCCGATGCCATGCGGACCCGGCACCTCGCCGACGCCGACGCCGCCGAGACGCGGCGCCAGGCCGCGGCGGACGCCGAACGGATGCGGGCCCAGGGACAGGCCGATCTCCAGCGGGCCTCCGAGGCGGCCCTCCAGCGTCAGTCCGAGGCCGACAACCTGCTCGCCAATGCCCAGACCGCGGTGGCCGAGCAGCTGAACTCCGCCCGGGCCGAGGCGACGCGCCTGCTCACCGAGACCCGCGCCGAGGTCGAGCGGCTCAGCATCGAGGCGCGTGCCACCCGCACCCGCCTGGACGCCGAGGCGGCCGCGCGCCGGGTCACCGCGAACGAGGACTTCGAGATCGCCCTGCGGGTGCGCCGCACCGAGGAGGAGAAGGTCGACGCCGACCGCCACGCCGGCGCGGTGGCCGAGGCACACCGGATCGTTGCCGAGGCCAACAACCACGCGCTGCGGGTGGTCCACGAGGCCACCGACAAGGTCAACCGGCTCACCGGGCTGCGCGACCGCGTCCACGTCGACCTCTCGCAGCTGCACGGCCGGCTGGGCGACGTGCTCACCGCCTCCGTCGCCGCGGCGGCGACCCATGTCGAGGCGCCCGCTCCGGCCGAGCAGGCCGATGGGGCCGCCCCGGAGTCGCACACCGACGAACTTCCCGATCTGAGTACGTCGGCCGAGGCGGAGACCGTAGCTCCTGAACCCGACGCAGCAGCGAGTGTCGCGGCGGAGACGGCTGCGTCCGAGCCGGTGGCGTCAGGCGACGGGCAGGGCCAGTAGCGCGCCGTCGATCCGGGTGATGTCGGCCTCGGCGGCGGACAGGCGTTGCTGGATGCCGGCGACGACCCGCTCCGGCGCCTTGGCCAGGAACGCCTCGTTGCCGAGCTTCTGCTGAGCCTGGGTCCGCTCCTTCTCCGCGGCCGACCGGTCCCGGATGAGCCGCGCGCGCTCGGCCGCGACGTCGATCGTCCCGGACAGGTCGAGGTACACGTCGGTCCCCGAGACCGTCGTCAGCGACGCCGTCACGTGGAAGTCCGGGCCGGGTGCCTCGAGCCGCAGCAGTGACCGCATCGCGGCCTCGTCGTCGGCGGTGACGTTCTCCAGTCGCGCGGGCACGCGCTGCCCGGGCTTCAACCCCTGCTCGGAGCGGAAGCGCCGCACCTCCGTGATCACGTCCTGGACGGTGGCGATCGACTTCTCGGCGGCGGCGTCGTGGCGGCCCGGTTCGGCGACGGGCCAGGCCGCGATCACCACCGACTCCCGGCCGGTCAGCTCGGTCCACAGCGCCTCGGTCACGAACGGCACGAGCGGGTGCAGGAGCCGCAGGACGTTGTCGAGCACCTCCCCCAGCACCCGGCGCGTGCCGGGCGCGCTGGTGGCATCGCCGAGGCTCACCTTCGACAGTTCGAGGTACCAGTCGCAGACCTCGTCCCACGCGAAGTGGTAGAGGACGTCGGCGATCTTGGCGAACTCGTACCGCTCGTATAGATCGTCGACCTCGGCGATCACTCCGTGCAGCCGCGACATGATCCAGGCATCGGCACCGGAGAGCATCTGCGGCACGTCACCGTCGACGGTGGCGCCGTTCAGCAGGGCGAACCGGGTGGCGTTCCAGAGCTTGTTGCAGAACTTGCGCGCGCCGACCACCCACTCCTCGTTCACGGCCTGGTCGGCGCCGGGATTGGCGCCCTGCGCGAGGGACAGCCGCACGGCGTCCGAACCGTAGGCGTCCATCCACTGCAGCGGGTCGATCGTGTTGCCCTTGGACTTGGACATCTTCTTGCCCGAGGCGTCGCGGATCAGGCCGTGCAGCAGGATCGTCGGGAACGGCGGCTGCCCGTCCATGGCGTACAGGCCGAACATCATCATCCGAACGACCCAGAAGAACAGGATGTCGTACCCGGTCACCAGGACGGAGTTCGGGTAGTAACGGGCGAGGTCCTCGGTCTGCTCGGGCCAGCCCAGGGTCGAGAACGGCCAGAGCCCGGAGGAGAACCACGTGTCGAGCACGTCGGGGTCCTGCGTGTATCCCTCGGGCGCGGTCTCCCCCGGCCCGACGCAGATCATGTCGCCGTCAGGTGAGTACCAGACCGGGATGCGGTGGCCCCACCACAGCTGGCGGCTGATGCACCAGTCGTGCAGGTTGTCGACCCAGCTGAAGTAACGCGGTGCCAGCGACGCGGGCTCGATCCGCACCCGCCCGTCGCGCACGGCGTCCCCGGCCGCACGGGCCAGCGGCTCCACCTTCACGAACCACTGCAGCGACAGCCGCGGCTCGATGACCGTGTCGCAGCGCGAACAGTGCCCCACCGAGTGCGTGTACGGGCGCTTCTCGGCGACGATGCGCCCCTCCTCGCGCAGGGCGGCCACCACTGCCGTGCGGGCCTCCAGCCGGTCGAGGCCGTGGAACTCTCCGGGCACCGTGACGGCGCCCCGCTCGTCGAGCATGACGATGGAGGGCAGGTCGTGGCGCTGGCCGATCTCGAAGTCGTTGGGATCGTGGGCCGGCGTCACCTTCACCGCACCGGTGCCGAAGCTCGGATCGACGTGCATGTCCGCCACCACGGGGATCGTGCGATTGGTCAGCGGCAGCGCGATGCGCGTGCCGACCAGGTGCTGGTACCGGCCGTCGTCGGGGTGCACGGCGATCGCGGTGTCACCGAGCATCGTCTCCGCCCGCGTGGTGGCCACGACGATCGAGCTGTCGCCGTCGCCGTAACGGATCGAGACCAGTTCACCGTCGTCGTCGGCGTGATCGACCTCGATGTCCGACAGCGCGGTCAGATCCTTGGGACACCAGTTGATGATGCGTTCGGCGCGGTAGATCAGCCCGTCGTCGTAGAGCCGCTTGAAGATCGTCTGGACGGCCAGCGACAGCCCCTCGTCCATGGTGAACCGCTCGCGCGTCCAGTCCACACCGTCGCCGAGGCGGCGCATCTGGCCCAGGATCTTGCCGCCGTACTCGGCCTTCCAGTCCCACACCCGCGCCAGGAACTCCTCGCGCGTGTAGTCGTGCTTGCTCGTGCCCTCCGTCTCGCTCAGGTGACGCTCGACGAGGGTCTGCGTGGCGATGCCGGCGTGGTCCATACCGGGCAGCCAGAGCGCGTCCTTGCCCTGCATGCGCGCCCGGCGGGTCAGCGCGTCCATCATCGTCTGCTCCAGCGCGTGGCCGAGGTGGAGCGCACCGGTCACGTTGGGCGGCGGGATGACGACGGTGAACGGCTCCTTGCCGCTGGCCGGATCGGCCGTGAAATAGCCACGATCGATCCACCGCTGATACAGCGGGCCCTCTACCTCGGCCGGCCGGTACTCGGTCGGGAGCGAGGTGGTGGGCGTCGGTGCACTGCCGGTGGTCGTCACCCCTCGATCTTACGAAGTCGGCGCGAGCGGGATTGCACCGCGCGCCCCGGGCGGTGCTCAGGCAGCGGCCGTCTCCAGCGCGCGCCGGACGAGCACTCGCGCCAGGTGGTGCCGGTACTCCGGATCGGCGTGCAGGTCGGTGACCGGATCGGTCCCCTCGGCCGCCAGTTCCGCCGCCTCGGCGATCGAGGCGCCGCCGGCGAGGGCCCGCTCGGTGGCGACGGCGCGCATCGGCGCCGGGCCCATGTTGGCCAGCGCCACCCGCCCGGCCACCGCGGCCGCGCCGACGATCGCCCAGTCGTTGGCCCGGCGGGTGAACTTCTCATAGCCCCACCCGACGCCCGCGAGGCGGGGCAGGCGGATCTCGACGAGGATCTCGTCCTCGGCCAGTGCTGTGGCGAAGTATCCGGTGAAGAACTCGCCGGCGGTGATCTCCCGCCGGCCGCCCGGACCCTGCGCCACGAGCACCGCGTCCAGGACGAGCGCCGCCAACGGCAGGTCCGCCGCCGGGTCGGCATGGGCGAGCGAGCCGCCGATCGTGCCGCGGTGGCGCACCTGCGGATCTCCGACCTGGCCCGCGGCATGCGCCAGCAGCGGGAGTTCGGCCCGCACGTCCGGTGACGTGGCGACGTCGTGGTGGCGGGTCAGCGCGCCCACCACGACGTGGTCGCCGTCGAGGTGCACCCCGGCCAGATCGGGGATCCGGGTCAGGTCGATGACGACGGTGGGCATCGCGAGGTGGAGCTTCATCATCGGCAGCAGGGAGTGGCCGCCGGCGAGCAGCTTCGCCTCGTCACCGTGCTCGGCCATGAGTGCGAGCGCCTCCTCGACCGACGTCGGGCGGACGAGCTCGAAGACGGGCGGGATCATGACGCCTCCCCCGCCGCGGCCAGCACGGCCCGGACGATGTTGTGGTAGCCGGTGCAGCGGCAGAAGTTGCCCTCCAGCCCCTGCCGGACCTCCTGTTCGGTGGGATGCGGATTCTCGTTCAGCAGCCCCACCGTGGCCATGACCATGCCCGGGGTGCAGAAGCCGCACTGCAGGCCGTGCTCGGCGCGGAAGGCGGCCTGGACCGGATGCAGTTCCCCGTCGGTCGCGAGCCCCTCGGCGGTCTGGACGAGCGAGCCGTCGACCTGAGCGGTGAGCACGGTGCAGGACTTGACCGACTGGCCGTCGACCAGCACGGTGCAGGCGCCGCACGAGGTCGTGTCGCAGCCGACGTTCGCCGCGCGCAGCCCGCACGTCTCGCGCAGGTAGTGCACGAGCAGCGTGCGGTCCTCGATCTCGTCGGTGCGCTGGACACCGTTGACCGTCAACTCGATCTGCATCAGGACTGTCCCTCCTGGCCGGCTCGGATCGCGAGCCACACTCGTCGTGAGGTGGTCGGCATGTCGATGTGGCGCACGCCGAGGTGGGCGACCGCGTCGACCACGGCGTTCTGCACCGCGGGGGTGGCGCCGATGGTGCCGGCCTCACCGACACCCTTGGCGCCCAAGGGGTTGTAGCTCGTCGGCGTCTCCATGGCGACGAGCTCGAAGCTCGGGACCTCGGTGGCCGACAGGAACGGGTACTCCGCGAAGCTCGCCGTCAGCGGGTTGCCGTCGTCGTCGTAGACGACCTCTTCGAGCAGCGCCTGCGCCGCACCCTGGGCGATGCCGCCGTGGCGCTGACCCTCGGCCAGCAGCGGGTTGAGGATGACGCCGGCGTCGTCGACGGTGATCACCCTGGTCAGCGTGGCCTGCCCGGTCTCGATGTCGACCTCGACCACGGCGACATGCGCGCCGAAGGGGAACGTCGGGCCGGGTGCGGAGAACGTCGTGTAGACGAACAACCGTTCCCGCTCGGCCAGATCGGCCAGGCTGACCGACGCGTGCGGAGCGCCGTTGACGTAGATCGCCGCGCGGGCGGTGTCGATCCGCAGGTCGTCGGGGTTCGCCTCGAGGACGTCGGCGGCGCGCTGCCGCGCCAGGTCGACGAGTTCTCGCGCGGCCTGCTGCACCGCCGCGCCGCCTTGCTGCAGGCTCCGCGAGCCGCCGGTCCCGCCGCCCTTGGGGACCAGATCGGTGTCCCCGTGCAGGACGGTGATCCGATCGACGGGGATGCCGAGTTCCTCGCTGGCCAGCATCGCCCACGCCGTCGCGTGCCCCTGGCCGTGCGGCGAGGTACCGGTCAGGATCGTCGCGCTGCCGTCGGGGTGCACCTCGACGGTCGCGTTCTCGTTCGGCGCACCGGACTCCGAGCCCCCGCCGGTGATCTCGACGTAGCTGGCCAGGCCGATCCCGAGCTGGCGGACGTCGCCCCGCTCCCGGCGGAGGGCCTGCTCCGCGCGCAGGTCGGCATAGCCCGCCGCGGCGAGGACCTTGTCCAGGGCGACCTCGTAGTCGCCGCTGTCGTAGCGGGCGCCGAAGCCGTTGTCGTGCGGTTCGGTGAACGGGGCGAGCAGATTGCGGCGGCGCACCTCGGCCGGGTCCATTCCGATCTCGGCGGCGAACAGGTCCATCGCTCGCTCGATGGCGGCGGTCGCCTCGGGACGGCCCGCCCCGCGATACGCCCCGACCGGGGTGGTGTTCGTGGCGACGCTTCGGGCGCTGGCCTCGACATGGGCGATGTCGTAGGTACCGGGGGCCATCAGCAGCGTCAGGGACGGAAGGATAGGCCCGAACTTGGGGTAGGCCCCTCCGTCCTGCAGCACCTCCAGCCGGTAGGCCCGGACGTCCCCGTCCCGGGTCCCACCGATGGCGATCTGCTGGATCTGGGCGCGCCCATGGGTCATCGCCATGAGGTTCTCGTAGCGCGACTCCGCCCACCGCACCGGCCGGCCCGTACGCCGCGCCGCCCAGGCCACCAGCGCGTGCTCGGCATCAGCACCGAACTTCGCGCCGAATGCGCCTCCCACATCAGGAGTGATGACGTGCACGAGCGCAGTGTCGACACCGAGCATGCCGGCCATGGCGGCCTGCGTGCCCTGCGCGCCCTGATTCGGGATCCACGTGGTCAGCCGCCCGTCGGCGCCCCAGACCGCTGCCGCCGCGCGAGTCTCCATCGGAGCCGGTGCGACGCGCTGGTTCAGCACCTCCTGGCGCACGACGACCTCGCAGGCGTCGAGGAACGAGTCGTCGAAGGCGGACGGGTCACCGAACGTGCAGACGGTGTTCGTCCCGGCGTCGGGGAACAGCAGCGTCTCGTCGCGGGCGGCCGCTCGCGGGTCCACCACAGCGGGCAGGCTGTCGAACTCGACGTCCACCAGCTCCGCGGCGTCCTCGCCCTGGTACCGCTCCTCGGTCAGCACCATCGCGATGGCCTCACCGACGAAGCGCACCACCCCGCGCGCCAGCGGCGGCTGGGTCATCGCCGCGTTGTACATGGGCATGGGGACGCTGATGTCGCCGAAGTCGGTGAGGTCCTCGGCGGTGAACACCGCGACGACACCCTCCGCCTCGCGCGCCGCCGAGACGTCGATCGACGTGATCGTGGCGTGGGCGATGGGTGAGCGCACGAACGTCGCGTGCACCGCTCCCGTCAGGCGGTCATCGACCACGTCGTCGGTGTAGATGCCGCCGCGGGTGAGGAACGCGGGGTCCTCGGTGCGCAGCACGCGGGTACCGAGGATGCTGCCGGGTTTCAGCGCTGTCATGGGAACGAGGCCTTTTCCTTTGCGCGAGGTGGGGTCTGGTTCGGACGTTACGCCCCGGCTCCGATGTCCCGAGCGTCGGGAAAGGCGATGAACCCCATCTGCACACGGCGGGTGCCCTCGGGGTGCTCGGCGAGCGTGCGGTCGCGGTACTTGTCCAGCGCCGTACAGATGATGTCGACGACCTCCTCGGCCTCCTCGGCGCTCAGCCAGCGGTGGCTGCCGACGATGGTGGCCAGGTCACGCCAGCGCTCGGCCTCGTCGTCCTGGTGGTTGAACCACGCGAGCGCATCGGCCCGCTGTCGGTCGAGCATGCGGCTGATCAGCGTCACCTCGGCGGCCTGCGTGGCGGCATGGTTCTCCGGCTCGATGGAGAATCCCCCGGCCGTCATCTTCCAGCGCCGTTCGCGCCCGTCGGCGGACTCGACCGGCGTGATGATCTGCCACTTGGCGAGTTCGCGCAGGTGGTAGCTCATTGCCGACGGGCTGAGACCGGCGATGGCCGCGGCCTCCGTCGCCGTGAGCTCGCTGCCGCTCATGAACTTGTCCAGCACGTCCAGCCGGGCGGGATGGGCAAGCGCCTTGATCGCCCTGGGGTCGCGCAGCACGACGCCCTTGCCCCGGGTCTTGGTGGGGACGGGCGGCTTGGTGGTCATGCCTCGCAGCCTAGGAGACCCGCCGGTGTTCCCTGCACTCTTGACACGAGGATTTCTGAAGCATTATTTTCACAACATGTCTTTCACAGTTTCTCCCGAGATCGCTCCGGCGCCCGCTTCGCTGTGGCGCAACCGCAACTTCGGCATCGCGATCGGCGCGAAGACCGTCTCCCTGCTCGGCGACGAGGCGGCCCTGATCGCCCTGACCCTGCGCACCCAGGGCAGCGGAGCGGGCGCGTGGGCGGTCTCGCTGCTGCTCATCGCGGGGTTCGCCCCCCTCGTCTGCATGGCGCCGCTGACCGGCGTGCTGGTGGACCGCTTCGACAGCCGCCGCCTCCTCGTCGGCATCGGGCTGGCGCAGGCCGCGCTGTGCCTGCTGCTGGCGCACGTCACGGCCCAACCGCTGGTGCTGGCGCTCGTCTTCGCCCTCGGCGCCGGCCAGTCGGTCACGTCCGCCACCTGGTCCGCGCTGCTGCCGGGCATCGTCGGCAAGGATCGGCTCGGCGCGGCGAACGGGATCTCGCAGTCGGCGATGACCGCGACGATGGTGCTCGCCCCCATCCTCGGCGGCGTGCTGACGGGCCTGGGCGGAGCGGTCGTCCCGCTGACCCTCGACGCGGCGACCTATCTCGCGGTGGCGGCGGCCGGCGGGCTGATCTCGCATCGGCGCGGGCGCACGTCCGCCCCCGGCGACGGCGGCTGGCGGGCGGGGCTGCAGATCATCGCCCACGACCCGGTCATGCGCCCGCTCGTGTCGCTGTTCGCGGCGTTCGTGCTGCTGGCCGGGATGGCCAACGTCGCCAGCGTCTTCCTGATCCGCGAGACCCTGCACGCGAGCGCCGCCTGGTACGGCCTGGATGCCACGATCTCCGGAGTGGCCATGGTGTGCGGCTCCGTCCTGGCCGGGCGCATCACCAGCCCGGCTCTGCACATGCGCAGCGCCCTGCTCGGGGTCAGCGGGCTGGCCGTGGCGCTGTGCATCTCCGGGGCGGCGCCGTCCGTGATCTGGCTGGTGCCGGGCGCCGTGCTCGCGGGCGTGAGCAACGCCGTGCTGAACGTGTCCGCCTCCACGCTGATGATGTTGCGGTCACCGGAGGCCGCGCGGGGGCGGATCTCGGCCGCCACCAGCGGCATCATGAACGGCGCGATGGTCGGGGCGATGGTCCTGGGCGGCGGCATGACCGGGGCGCTGTCCCCCCGGCTGGTGTTCCTGCTCGGTGGGGCGGTGTCGCTGCTGGTTCCGGCGGTGCTGGCGCGGCGGCTCCTGCGCGCGTCCCGCACCCTCGCCGGGTAGACCCGCACCCTCGCCGGATGGATGCACGCTCCCGGTGCCGCGCAACCGTCGCGCCCACCGCCGTGCCGGGCAACCGTCGTGGCCCCGCCACCGTGCCTGGCAACTGTCGTGGCCCCGCAACCGTGCCTGGCAAGTGTCGTGGCCCCGTAGCAGGACGACACGCCGCACCAGCACCTGCCCCAAGGCCACGACCCCGCCCGGTCAGGTGGTTCGACCGCGTCGAGTCGCAAGGACCCGGAGCACATCCCTTCTACAGCCGTCGATGTCACGGGTCAGACGGCCGTGGCTGAGCCGGATCGTCAGCCATCCTGCCGTGGCCAGGGCGGCATCGCGGGCGAGATCGCGCTCCCACCTGTCCTTTGTCCAGTGGTAAGCACTCCCGTCGAGTTCCACGGCGACGCGCTCCTGGTCGTAGGCCATGTCCAGACGGAAAGTCACGCCGTCGACGATCACCTTCCGTTGCCGACCAGCGTGCCGTAACCCCGGCACGTCGAACACCGACAGGTATCCCCACAGCTCGAGCTCACTCTCGCATCCCACGAGCAGGTGTCCGACCAGCCGGCGAAGCTCCGCGATACCCGGGATCCACAGTCGCGATTCGGCGACAGCCGCCAGATCCGTCGGGCGCACCAACCCGCGCCGGGCGGCCTCGATCACCGGAGCGCGCCGCCGCTCCGCGGGCAGAATCGGCCAACTGTCGACGAGTGCGACCTCGGTGCCGACGACAGGCAAGCGATTGATCGCCCGTGCTGCCATTCGAAGCTTGGTCCGGTGCGCGACCAACTCACCGGCGACGCCGCGAGGGTGGCGAGGGTTGAACGCGGTCACGTGGATAGGCCCCGGAGGTCCCACTGGCAGCTCCCGGATCTCCAGTGCCGTGACGTGACTCAGCGCAACGTCTCCACCGACACTGACCAGTGCTGCACGCCGCCGGATGTACGTGTCCGCCACTGTCCACGGGCGGGCGTACACCCTCGGGAACACGGCCACGAGCCTCTTGCGACGTATCTCGTCGTCGACGACCGAGCGGCCGGCCACCCGGAGAAGGTCCTCCCGGGACGCCACACCGAATCCCGCCGTCAACACTGGATCGAAAACCTCACGCATCCGCCGATCGTGCGATGTGAGCGGCGGGCGTGCGGTCGACCGACGCGATCTGTGGATTCTCGCCCCAGGTATCCACAAGCTGGGCCGCGGAGCAGGCAGACACGCCGCGCAACCACCAGCTACGGGGCCACGACCGGCGCGCACGGGCTGGCTGGCCGCACCGCCGGGCGCGCGCGCCCCAGGCGTGGCCGCGGAGCAGGCAGACACGCCGCGCAACCACCGGCTACGGGGCCACGACCGGCGCACACGGGCTGGCCCCGCGACCGGGCGCGCACACTCAGACGTGGCCGCGGAGCAGGCAGACACGCCGCGCAACCACCAGCTACAGGGCCACGACCGGCGCACACGGGCTGGCCCCGCGACCGGGCGCGCACACCCAGGCGTGGCCGCGGAGCAGGCAGACACGCCGCGCAACCACCAGCTACAGGGCCACGACAGGCGCGCACGAGCTGGCTGGCCCCCGCGACCGGGCACGCGCCCCAGACGTGGCCGCGGAGCAGCCAGACACGCCACGCAACCACCAGCTACAGGGCCACGACCGGGCGCACACGGGCGGCGCTGGCCCCACCGCGGGGCGGGCGACCCCACTGCGGGGCGCCACCCATGCACGCGCCGGAAGGGGTCAGGCGGACTTTTCGCGGCGCTCGCGCTTGGCGGGTGCGATCTCGCGCGGCACGAGCGTCGGGTAGACGTGGTCGAGCACGGTGGCCCGGGTGATGACGACACGGGCGACGTCCTCACGGGAGGGCACCTCGTACATCACCGACAGCAGGACCTCTTCGAGGATGGCGCGCAGCCCACGGGCACCGGTACCGCGCAGGACGGCCTGGTCGGCGATCGCCTCCAGGGCGTCGTCGGTGAACTCGAGCTCGACGTTGTCCAGCTCGAACAGCTTGGCGTACTGCTTGACCAGCGCGTTGCGCGGCTCGGTCAGGATCTCGACCAGCGCCTCGCGGTCGAGCGGGCGCACCGACGTGATGATCGGCAGCCGGCCGATGAACTCCGGGATGAGGCCGAACTTCATCAGGTCCTCGGGCATCACCTTGCTGAAGATGTCCTCGGAGTCGCGCTGGAACTTCGTGCGCAGCTCCGCGCCGAAACCGAGGCCCTTGGTCCCGACCCGCGCCTCGATGATGTTGTCGAGCCCGGCGAAGGCGCCACCGACGATGAACAGCACGTTCGTGGTGTCGATCTGGATGAACTCCTGGTGCGGGTGCTTGCGGCCGCCCTGGGGCGGCACCGACGCCTGCGTCCCCTCGAGGATCTTCAGCAGCGCCTGCTGGACGCCCTCACCGGAGACATCCCGCGTGATCGACGGGTTCTCGGACTTGCGCGCGATCTTGTCGACCTCGTCGATGTAGATGATCCCGGTCTCGGCGCGCTTGACGTCGTAGTCGGCGGCCTGGATGAGCTTGAGCAGGATGTTCTCGACGTCCTCGCCGACGTAGCCCGCCTCGGTCAACGCGGTCGCGTCGGCGATCGCGAACGGGCACGTTGAGCATCCGCGCCAGCGTCTGGGCGAGCAGCGTCTTGCCCGAGCCGGTCGGGCCGAGCAGCAGGATGTTGGACTTGGCGACCTCGACGAGGCCTCGGCCGAGCGCGGCTTGCCGTCCTCGGCCTGCACGCGCTTGTAGTGGTTGTAGACGGCGACGGCCAGCGTCTTCTTCGCCTGGTCCTGGCCGACCACGTAGTCCTTCAGGAAGTCGTAGATCTCCTGGGGCTTGGGCAGCTCGTCGAAGCTGACCTCGCTGGTCTCGGCCAGCTCCTCTTCGATGATCTCGTTGCAGAGGTCGATGCATTCGTCGCAGATGTACACACCGGGGCCTGCGATGAGCTTCTTGACCTGCTTCTGGCTCTTTCCGCAGAAAGAGCACTTGAGCAGGTCCCCGCCGTCGCCGACTCGTGCCACCTGTGAACTCCTCGCTGATCGCCTTGGGCTCAGGCCCTGACGGGGCCCGGTGCCCTCGCTCTGCGTGCCAATCCCGTGCATGAATACGGCCCGGTCGGGGCGGCCACCCCCACCGTATGGAGGAAACGGTACCCCGATACGCCCCCGGAGGCGCCGGAAATCTTCAGATTCGGCGCGGCGCGACGGCCCTCACCGGGCCCCGGCTCCGCCGAGCGACGCGGGTGACGGGCCGGGTCCGGCCCGCCACGCCCGCGTCGGGTGGAGTCTCAGTCGTTGACGAGCTTGCGGCTGCTGATGACCTCGTCGACCATGCCGTAGGCCTTGGCCTGCTCGGCGGTGAAGATCTTGTCGCGCTCGACGTCCTTGCGGATGGTCTCGATGCTCTGGCCGGTGTGACGGGCCAGGATCTCCTCCATCAGGTCGCGCATCCGCTGGATCTCGCGGGCCTGGATGTCCAGGTCGCTGATCTGCTGGGAACCCTCGCTGCCACCGGAAGGCTGGTGGATCAGCACGCGGGAGTTCTGCAGCGCGAACCGCTTGCCCTTCGTGCCCGCGGCGAGCAGGACCGCCGCGGCCGACGCGGCCTGGCCCATGCAGTACGTCTGCATCTCGGGACGGACGAAGCTGATCGTGTCGTAGATCGCGGTCAGGGCGGTGAACGAGCCACCCGGGGAGTTGATGTAGATCAGGATGTCGCGGTCGGGGTCGGTGGACTCCAGGCAGATCAGCTGGGCGATGACGTCGTTGGCGACGACGTCGTCGATCGGCGCGCCGAGGAAGATGATGCGCTCCTCGAACAGCTTGTTGTACGGATTGGACTCCTTGACGCCGTAGTTCGTGCGCTCGACGAAGGAGGGCAGGACGTAGCGGGAGGACGGAGCCGTAGCTGAGCCGGCGACGAGCGAGCCCGCGCTGGCCGGTGTGTAGAGGTCTGACATGGCGGTGTCCTTCCCTATTCCGCCGGCGTGATGCCGCCGGGGACCTGACTGGCCCGGCTGACGATGTGGTCGATGAAGCCGTAGTCGAGCGCTTCCTTCGCGGTGAACCAGCGGTCGCGGTCACCGTCGATGGTGATCTGCTCGACCGTCTGGCCGGTGTGTTGCGCGGTGATCTCGGCCATCTCCTGCTTGGTGAGGTTCCACTGCTCCGCCTGGATCTTGATGTCCGAGGCGGTGCCGCCGATGCCGGCCGAGCCCTGGTGCATGAGGATGCGCGCGTGCGGCAGGGCGTACCGCTTGCCCTTGGTGCCGGCCGAGAGCAGGAACTGCCCCATCGAGGCGGCCAGGCCCATGGCCCACGTGGCCACGTCGCACTCGATGAGTTCCATCGTGTCGAAGATCGCCATGCCGGCGGTGACCGAGCCGCCCGGGGAGTTGATGTAGAGGTTGATGTCGCGCGTGCTGTCCTCGGCCGAGAGGAGCAGCAGCTGCGCGCAGATCTGGTTGGCGATGGTGTCGTCGACGGGCTGGCCCAGGAAGATGATGCGCTCGCGGAGCAACCGGTCATAGACCGAGTCGTTGAGGTTCATGCCACCGCCGGAAGCGCGGTTCTCCATGATGCGCAGTGGCTGCGCCGGGTCGATCGGGCTCATGAAACGCACTCCTCGAGTGTCATAGATGTGATGACGTGATCGGTGGGACCGGCCCAGGAAGTGCCTGCCCACGACCTGGACTTTAACCTCGGCGTCGCCACCAGAGCTTCCCTGACGGCGCCGCGTTCGCTCAGGGCGTGACGTGCCACCGCGCGGTGACGGCGGGGGCGGTCACTCCTCCTCTTCGACCGCTCCCTCGACGTTGTCCGAGACATCGAGGTCGCCCTCGGCGTCGTCGGACTCGCTGTCGATCTCGGCCAGCCCCGACGGGTCGGCGGTCAGCGCGGAGAGGTCGACCGGGTTACCGGACGCATCGGTGATCACAGCCTGCTCCAGGACGGTGGCCAGGGCCTTGTTGCGCCGCACCTCGGCGATGACCGCGGGGAGGTTGCCGGCCTGCAGCAGCTGGTTGGCGAACTCCTGCGGGGCCATGCCGTACCGCGAGGCCTGGCGCACCAGGTACTCGGTCAGCTCGGCGTCCCCGACGGCGACGTTCTCCTTCTCGGCGATCGCGTCGAGCAGGAACTGCGACTTCACCGACCGCTCCGCCACCTCGCGCAGCTCGGCGTCGAACTCCTCGCGGGTCTTGCCCTCCTGCTCCAGGTAGGTCTCGAAGCGGGCGTCGTCGTGGTCGAGCTGGTGGATGACGTCGTGCTGGCGCCAGTCGATCTCGGACTGGACGACCGACTCGGGCAGGGCGATCTCGACGGACGCGAGGAGGTCCTCGAGGACCTTGTCGCGGGCCTGGGCGCCCTGGCCCATCGCCGCGACGCGGGTCAGGCGCTCGCGCAGGTCGGCCTTGAGCTCGTCGAGGGTGTCGAATTCGCTCGCCATCTGGGCGAACTCGTCGTCGGCGGCCGGCAGGTCCTTCTCCTTGACGGAGTTGACGGTGACGGTGATCGCGGCGTCGCGGCCCTCGTAGTCCCCGGCGCGCAGGGTGGACGGGAAGGACTTGACGTCCCCGGCCGAGGCACCGACCAGGACCTCGTCGAGGCCGTCGATCAGGTCCCCGGCGCCGACCTCGTAGGACAGCCCGCTGGCGGAGCCGCCCTCGATCTCCTCGCCGTCGACGGTGGAGTTCAGGTCGATCGAGACGTAGTCACCCTCGGCGACCGGACGGTCGACGCCGTTGAGCGTGCCGAAGCGCTCGCGCAGCGCGTCCAGTTGCGTGTCGACCTCCTCGTCGCTGACGGAGGCGTCCTCGACCGTGACGGCCAGGCCGCTGTAGGTCGGAAGCGTGATCTCGGGGCGGATGTCGACCTCGGCCGTGAACGACACCGAGGTGCCGTCGGCGACGTCGGTGACCTCGATGTCGGGCTGGCCGACCGCGTTGACGCCCGATTCCTTCAAGGCCTCGCTGTAGGCACGCGGGACGGCCTCGTTGACGGCCTCCTCCAGCAGGGCGCTGCGCCCGACGCGCTGCTCGATGACGCGGGCCGGTGCCTTGCCCGGGCGGAAACCGGGGATGCGCAGCTGCGATCCGACTCGGCGCGTGGCGGCGTCGATACTCGGCTGCAGTTCCGAGAACGGCAGCTCGACCGCGAACTTCACGCGGGTCGGGCCGAGGTTTTCGACGGTGCTCTTCACGGTGCTACGCGCTCCCTAGTCAGTCAGTTCGTTCTGGTCATGAGTGGTCAACGATCGGTCCGGATGGTCGGGGTGGCGGGATTCGAACCCACGGCCCCTCGCTCCCAAAGCGAGTGCGCTACCAAGCTGCGCCACACCCCGGTGCGACCCGCGGCAAGTGTACGGGCGCACACATCAGGCTCGGACCGGTAGGCTGTTCGCGAGTCCACGGGCAGGCACCGCCGCGTGCGACGCGCGGGCGTAGCTCAATGGCAGAGTCTCAGTCTTCCAAACTGATTGTGCGGGTTCGATTCCCGTCGCCCGCTCCAGCTAGAAGCCCCGATTCTCCGGGGGTTGAACCGTCCCGACGGTGGTCGTCGAGGTTGCTCACGTTCGACTCGTGCAACGAACGTGCAATATCGGCCTGCGATACGCCTCGGATTCGGCCGTCGAGAGCGTCCGCGATCCGCCGATCGGCGTCCCGAGTCGTGTGCTGATAGATGAGGGCGGTGCGCATGCAACTGGTACTACTACCGCATTGACTGGGTCACCCAGCCAACTGGCTACCCCAATAGCTCGTTCCAGATCCAGACTCGACGGTGGAAGATTCTCAACGCGTCGAACTGGCAGTTCCCGGCGTACGCGACCGGAGGCTGACACCAAGACATCGTCGATTAACGTGTCAGCCTGCGGCGAGCGTGGCACGTTCGTCGACAATCCTTGCTCGCGCCGACCGGGTCAACCGCCGCACCTGCAGGTCCAAAACGGCAGCAGCACGAGACATTGGGACGCCCAGAAGATCAGCCACAGCCTGCGTCGCCTCTTCGTGATCATCAGTGTTGTAGACCGCTTCGACGACCGCCTGCCACCTGGTGCAGCCCGCGCCAGGCCGAGACCCCGGCCTTCGACCTGCTGTACCGCTCGATGAAGTCCGAGGGCATCACCTTCGTCGGCGTCACCGTCAAGGACCCCTCCACGAGCGCGGTCGAGGCGTTCGTGAAGGACAACCACATCACCTACCCCATCGTGTACGACGAGCCGGCCAAGACCGCCCTGGAACTCGGTGACGTCCCGCTGCCGAGCCTGCCCAGCACCGTCGTCATCGACAAGCAGGGCCGGGTGGCTGCCGTCTACGTCGGTCCCATCGCGAGCGGCGACCTCGAGCCGGTGCTCACCGCCCTGTCCCACGGCGGATAGCGTTCCACGGCACCGAGGGCATTCCGCAATCGCGCTCGCGCAGTTACTGTAGATCCACTATCGAAAGCGCGTTGCGCCCGGCGACCCAGGGAAGACACTGATGATCGATTTCCAGCACGACGTATTCCACGTGGGTATCCGCGTGCCCGACATCGACGCGGCCATGGCGGAGCTGAGCGACGGGCTGGGTCTCACCTGGGCGAAGAAGATGGATCGGGAGCAGCACCTCTGGACACCCGAGGGCGGCGCGGTGACGACGAGGCTGCTGTTCACCTATTCGTGCGAGGGTCCGCAGCACCTCGAACTGCTGCAGGGCGAGCCCGGGTCGATCTGGGACGGCGACGACCGGACCGGCGCACACCACGTCGGCGTATGGGTCGACGACGTGGCCGCGGAGACCGAGCGGCTGGTCGGACTCGGCTGGACGCTCGAGGCCGCGGGAAAGCCGCCCGAGGACGGCTACGGCTCGATGACCTACGTCCGATCCCCCCAGGGCCTGCTGGTCGAACCGGTCACCAGCCGGGCGAAGGGCCGCTTCGACGTGTGGTTCGCCGGGGGCGACCTGGCCTGAGCAGCCCGCCGGGGTCAGAAGGTGAGAACCGGCTTGATCACGTCGCCGGATGCGGTGTCGGCGAAGGCGGTCGCGATGTCGGCGAACGGGTAGGTGCGGATGATCTGCTCGAGCGGCAACCGGCCGGTCGCCAGCATCTCGGCCAGCCGCGGCAGGTAGCGCTGCGGGTCGGCGTCACCCTCGATGACGCCCCGGACGACCTTGCCGCCACCGATCAGATCGGTGACGTCGAACTCTGCCGTGGTGGCGCCCAGCCCGACCAGGGCGAGCACTCCCTCCTGCGCCAGGGCGAGGGCCGCTTGCGTCACGACTGCGGGGACGCCCGTGGTGTCGAGTGCCCGGTCGGCACCTCCGCCCGTCGCGGCGCGCACGTCGTCCACCAGCCCGTCGGCCCCGGCGAGGATGACAGCGGTGGCACCGAGGCTCTCCGCCACGGTCAATCTGGCAGCGAGGCGATCGACCACGACGATGCGCTCGATCCCCTCCGCGGCGGCAGCCATCACGGCGGCGAGCCCGACCCCGCCGGCGCCGTAGACGACGAGGCTCTGCCCGCGATCGGGCCGCAGGACGTGATGGACCGCGCCGGCCCCCGTCTGGACGCTGCATCCGAGCGGTGCGGCCAGGGTGAGATCGAGCGTCCGCGGGACGACGACGGTGTTCCGGGCGACGGTCAGCGCATGGCTGGCGAAACTCGACTGGCCGAAGAAGCAGCCTGACACCGGCGTGCCGTCGACGCTCAGCGGCGACGATCCGTCCGGTCGCGCACCGCTGGCGTTCAACATGGCGAAGGAGTCGCAGTAGGAGGGGTGCCCGGACCGGCAACGACTGCAGTCGCCGCAACTGCTGAAGGTCAGCACGACATGATCGCCCACGTCCACCCCGCGTACGGCAGGGCCGACCGCCTCCACCACACCGGCGCCTTCGTGGCCGAGCACGATCGCCGTGGGCCAGACCTGACGCAGGCTCAGATCCGTGTGGCACACCCCCACAGCCGCGAGGCGGACGAGGATCTCCTCGTCGCGGGGCGGATCGAGTTCGGCCTCGACCAGTTCGAGGGGGCGTTCGGCGCCGGAGCTGAGCGCTGCGAGGATCTTCACGCCCCGCAATGTAGGCGAACCGGTCCCGCGCAGCACTCAGCGGGTGTGAGCCCTGGCCCGCCGCCGGACGGGCTGGGAGGATGACGCCCATGGCACTGCACCTGGCGACCACTCCTGAGGCCAACGACCTCCTCGCTCACGACCCACTCGCGCTGCTCGTGGGGATGCTGCTCGACCAGCAGATCCAGATGGAGAAAGCCTTCACCTCCCCCCGGGTCCTCGCCGAGCGGATGGGTGCTGCGCACCTGGATGCACGGGAGATCGCCGGGTACGACCCAGAACGCTTCGAGGCGCTGTTCCGGGAGGTCCCGGCCCTCCACCGGTTCCCCGCCGCCATGGCCAAGCGCGTCCAGGACCTGTGCGTCGCGCTGGTGGAGCGCTACGACGGCGACGCGGCGGCCGTGTGGCAGGGCGCCGCCAGTGGACCGGACCTCGTCGCCCGGATCGCGGCACTGCCGGGTTTCGGTGCCCAGAAGGCGAAGATCTTCACCGCGCTCCTGGGCAAGCAGTTCGAGGTACAGCCGGCCGGCTGGCGCGAGGCAGCCGGCGCCTACGGCGAACCGGGCTCGCACCGGTCGGTCGCCGACGTCGTCGACGCGGCCTCGCTGCTCAAGGTCCGCACGTTCAAGAAGGAGCAGAAGGCAGCCGCCAAGGCCCGTGCCTGAGGCGCGCACGACGCCTTGACTGTGACCTGAGTCACAGCGCACACTCATCGCTTCTACATGATGGGCGGGGGGCCATGATGGCAGCGATTCGATCGTCGGGGTGTCAGGTGGGGGCGGCAGCGATCGGAGTGGCCCTGCTGCTGACGACACTTCCCGCGAAGGCAGCCGGCAGCGGCGCGACGACGACCCGCGCGTCCCTGACCGGCAGCGGCAGGCAGGCAGACAACGACAGTTACGGGGTGGCGCTCTCGCGCACGGCCCGCTACGTCGCCTTCACCTCCTCGGCGACGAACCTGGTACGCGGGGACACCAACGGCCGGCAGGACGTCTTCGTGCGTGACCGGCTCGCCGACACGACGACGCGAGTCTCGGTGAGTTCGACCGGCCACCAGGCCAGCAGCGACAGTGTCCAGCCGGCGATCTCACCGGACGGGCGGTACGTCGCGTTCTCCTCCGACGCCTCGGACCTGGTGTCCGGTGACCTGCGCGGGATCGCCGACATCTTCCTGCGCGACCGCTCCGCGGGGAGCACCGAACGCCTCACCATCGGCTACGACGGCAGCGAGGCCGACGGGTTCAGCGCCGAGCCGGTCTTCTCGGCCGACGGCGCCCACCTGCTCTTCCAGTCCGCCGCCGACAACCTGGTCCCCGGCGACGGCAACGGCCGCCGCGACGTCTTCGAGGTGGACCTGCGCACCCGCGTCATCACCCGCGTCTCGTTCGGTACCTCCGGTGAGCTCGACGACGACAGCTTCGGCGGTGCACTGTCGGCGGACGGGTCCGTCGTGACCTGGTCCTCCCGGGCCGACAACGCGGTCGCCGGCGACACGAACGGCGTGGCCGACGTCTTCCTGCGCGACCTGCGGACGGGCACGACCACCCGCGTGTCGGTCGGTCCGCGCGGGGCAGAGGGCAACGGTGACAGCGGGTTGGACACGATCGCGATGTCGAGCGACGCGCGCTACGTCGCCTACGCCTCGGTTGCCGACAACCTGGTTCCCGGCGACGTGAACGGACAGGCCGACGTGTTCGTCCGCGACCGGTCGCTGGGGACGACCCGGCAGGTCTCCGTGAGCACCGCAAAGGTCCAGGGCAACGCCGAGAGCGGGTTGCAGTTCCGGATCGCCATGTCGAGCACCGGGCGCTACATCGCGTTCGGCTCGTACTCCTCCAACCTGGTCAAGAACGACACCAACGGTGTCAGCGACGTCTTCCTGCGCGATCTGAAGAACCAGACCACGACGCGGATCTCGATCGCCACGAGCGGCACGCAGGGCAACAGCTCCAGCGTCGATCCGGCCATCACTCCGGACGGCAGGCACGTGGGGTACTTCACCGCCGCGACGAACCTGGTGCCCGGCGACACCAACCGGCGCTTCGACGTGCTGATCTGGGACACCGCCGGCGACTGAGCTCGACCAGCACGCCGCGCGGGGTCGTGGGGGCCGCCGCTACTTGCGGTCGCGCCAGACCACGACCACGGCGCGGTCGTCGTCGACACGGGTCGGTACCTCATCGACCAAGCGGCGCGCGACCTCGTCGGTGGAACCCGCGCGCACGAGCTTCTCGGCGGCCTGCATGAGCCGATCGGTCCCCCAGTCCAGGTCCTGGCTCGGGTCCTCGACGACCCCGTCGGTGTAGAGCAGCAGCGCATCGCCGGAGCGCATCGTCTTGTAGTCGGCGCGCACGGAGATCGAGGGCAGGATGCCGAGCAGCGTCCCCTTGCTGTCGGACACCCGCCAGGCGCCTGCGTGCGCATCCAGATGCAGAGCGGGCAGATGACCGGCGCTGCGGACCGAGTAGAGACCTGTCTCGAGATTGACCCGGATGTAGACGGCCGAGGCGAAGCCCTCGCGCCACGCCTGCCGGCGCAGGTAGTGGTTGGCCTCGCTGAGGAACTCGTCGGGGCCGACCGAGCCCAGCAGGCCGCCCATCGCCCCGGACAGCAGCAGTGCCCGGGTGCCCGCCTCGATGCCCTTACCGGAGACGTCGACGACGACGAGATCCAGGTGCAGGTTGCCGCCCACGTCGTGCACCCGGCTGGAGATGAAGTCACCGGCGATCGCGGCGCCGTGGGCCGCCCGCTGCTCCACATCGACGTGCCAGCCCGCCGGAAGGGCGGGGACCGCTCCCTGGACGCGGAGTTGGCGCCGCAGTTCCTCGATCACGGACTCGGCGCTGATGCGGCCCAGGCCGAGCGAGTCGCGCCGGAACGCCCCGACGAGCGCGACGAAGGAGACGGCGACGATGCCGAGGACGGCGCCCACCGACAGCAGCGCCTGCGCCGAGCCGCCGATCACGTAGTCAGCGGCGATGCAGGCGCAGGCGAGGACGATGACGGCGATCATCCATCGCAGGGTCAGCACCAGGGAGGCCAGCACCACCACGATCGCCTCCCCCGGCGTGATGCGCAGGCGGCTGCCGTCGGACAGCAGCGACACCGCCAGCACAGCGACGGCGGCGACGCAGGCGATCAGACCACGCCCGTTGTCGGAGAGGCGGTGGGAGCGGTGCAGCGCCGAACGGCCTTCGGACGGGCGTAACCGGGAGAATTCGCGAAGCCGCGACCGCATGGTCGGCTGGGTGATCGCGGAGTTCATGAGATCCACACAGTAACCGAATTGGCCGCTTTTATCGCTTCTCGCCGCTCGGGCAGCGGACCGGCGCTGCGGCATGATGAGGCCATGCCATCCGAGCCCACGCCCGCCGGGGACGCCGTGCCGCAGGAGCGCGGCGCCCGCCGGGCGCGGCGCCGCTCCACCCGCCGTGCGGGGGCGCCCGCGCGCAGTACGCCGGAGGCGGCCGCCGATCCGACGACGACAGGCTCGACCGCGGCCGGGTACAGCGGGCCACCGGACGCCGTCGCCGAGACGGCACCGACGCTGGACGCGGCTGCCGAGCCGACCGGCGGCGCCGACCGGGACGTGGCGGCACCGCGCGCGGCGCGCCGATCCCGCCGTGACCCCATGGAACGTCACTGGCGCGAACTCACCGGCAGCGGCCCGTCCCAGGTCAGCCTGAGCGCGGCGCTGCGGGCACGTGACGCCGACCAGCCGACGGCGGACGAACTCGCCGCAGCCGAGCGCGACGTCACCGTCGTCCACCGCAACTGGACGCCGACGCAGTGAGCACGCGGGCGTCCTGACCGCGGCTCCGGAAGTCGCGCGGCCGCGTCGGCGATCGCGCGCCGGACGCTACCGGCGGTGCGCGGCCTCGTAGTCGGTCAGCAGCCCGATGCGGCGCTCGTGGCGCGGGTCCTCGGAGAACGGCGTCGCGAGGAACACCTCGACCAGATGCTTGGCCTCGTCCTCGGAGTGCATGCGGGCCCCGATGCTCACGAGGTTGGCATTGTTGTGCTGGCGGGCGAGCGTGGCGGTCTCCTCGCTCCACGCCAGCGCGCACCGCACGCCGAGGACCTTGTTCGCCGCGATCTGCTCGCCGTTGCCGGAGCCACCGATGACCACGCCGAGGCTGCCCGGATCGGCCACCGTCCGCTCGGCCGCGTGGAAGCAGGGGGGCGGGTAGTCATCGGCCGGGTCGTAGGTCTCGACTCCGCAGTCGATCGCGTCGTAGCCGAGTTCGGTGAGATGAGTCAACAGCGCCGACTTCAGCTCGAAGCCGGCGTGGTCGCTGCCCAGGTATACGCGCACGGGCACATCATGGCAGGTCCGCCGGTGGGTGACACCATGAACCGCATGGCCCTTCCCACCCCGACCTTCGGCGCGATCGTCACCCACGCCGGGTGGGCGCCGCTGACCCTGGTCGCGGCCGTCGCAGCCGCTGGCTGGTACCTCGTCGCCGTGCACCGGCTCGCGGGTGCGCGCTGGCCCGCCCGGCGGACGGTGACCTTCCTGGCCGGCGTGACCCTGCTGGCGTGGACGGCGAACGGCGGTCTGCAGGCCTACGCGGACTCGCTGTTCTGGGTGTGGACGTCGCAGCTGCTGATGCTCCTGCTCGTGGTGCCGGCACTGCTGATGTCCGGGCAGCCGGTCGAGCTGTGCCGCCGCCGCGGCCGGGGAGGACTGGTGCTGCGGCTCGTGGACGGGCCGATCGGGCGGGTGGCGGCCAACCCGCTCATCGGTCCGGCGCTGGTCCCGGTGATCTGCGCGTTCCTGTTCTTCGGGCCGATTCCCGGCTGGGCGATCCAGGCTCCGGTGGTCGGGTGGATCCTGCAGCTGGTGGTCACGCTGCTCGGGTGCCTCATCGTGCTCCCGGCGGTGGATGCCAAGGAGGACAGGACATCCGTCGCGATCGGGTTGGCGATGGGGATCGGTGTTGTCGAGCTGTTGCTGGACGCGATCCCGGGGATCGTGATGAGCCTGCAGGCACACGTGTCCTCGACGTTCGCCGACCACCGCACCCACCAGGTCTGGGCGCCCAGCCCGCTGCACGACCAGCACCATGCCGGCGCGATTCTCTGGTGCGTCGCCGAACTGCTCGACCTGCCGTTCCTGGCCGTCCTGTTCGTGCGCTGGGTACGCGCCGACGCCCGGGAGGCAGCGGACATCGACACCGTCCTGGACGCCGAGCAGATCGTCCGTGCGGTCCGGCCGGTGGACGCGGGCGAGCCCAGCCGGACCGACGAGCCGTGGTGGCTCAGCGACCCGCGGATGCGGGACCGCTATCGGCCGAACTGACCCCTCTCAGGCCGGAAGGTCGAACTGCGGCGACTCGGTGCGCGTGCGCTTCATCTCGAAGAAGTACGGGTTCTCGGTCAGCAGCAGCGCGCCGTCCCACATCCGGCCGGCAGCCTCGCCCCCGGGGATGCGGGTGATGACGGGACCGAAGAACGCCGACCGTTGACGTGCAACACCGGCGTGCCGACATCCATACCGACCGGATCCATGCCCTCGTGGTGGGACTTCTTCAGCGCGTCGTCGTAGCTGGGTCGTCGGCCGCGTCGGCGAGCGAGGTCGGCAACCCGGCCTCGGCGAGGGACTCCTCGAGCACCGTGCGGTCCAGCGGACGGCCGTCGACGTGACGCCGGTTGCCCAGCGCGGTGTACAGCGGGAGCATCACCGCCTGCCCGCCGTGCTGCTCGGCGGCGATGCAGACCCGGACGGGCCCCCACGCCTCGTCCATCATCTGGCGGTACTCCTCGGGCAGGTCACGCCCGCTGTTGAGGACGGCCAGCGACATGACGTGCCAGTCGACGTCGATGTTGCGAACCTTCTGTGCCTCGAGCACCCAGCGCGAGGTCACCCATGCAAAGGGACAGAGCGGGTCGAACCAGAAGTCGGCCTTGGTCGCCTGCTCCACGGTGCCGCTCTCGGCGGTCTGCTTCTCCATGCCTCCGACATTAGCGTCCGTGAAAGACTGGGTGCCTGGCAGCGGTGCCCATCACGCTGCGCCTGCCCCCGACGCGCCCCGGCGCAGACCTCGACAAGGAGTCACCATCATCGTGGCCGTGCCGAACCTGACCCGCGAGGACGCGCCGCGTACGGGCCGATCTCCTGACCATCGACACCTACCGCATCTACCTCGACCTGACCTCCGCCGACGGCGCCCCGTCGGAGCGGACCTTCCGGTCTCGCGCGGAGATCACCTTCGCGGCGCGGGCGGCGGGTACGTCGACCTTCATCGATCTGATCGCCGACTCCATCCGCGAGGCGACCCTGAACGGCACCCCCGTCGACACCTCGAACTACGCCCCCGAGGACGGGCTGCTGCTGGTCGACCTGGCCGAGCAGAACACCCTCGTCATCGACGCCGACTGCCTGTACACCAACACCGGCGAGGGGCTGCACCGTTTCACCGACCCCGTCGACAAGGAGGTGTACCTCTACTCCCAGTTCGAGACCGCCGACGCCAAGCGGATGTACGCCTGCTTCGACCAGCCCGACCTGAAGGCAGCCTTCTCGGTGACGGTCACCGCTCCGTCGCACTGGAAGGTCATCAGCAACGGCGCGGTCACCGGCGTGGACGAGCACGACTTCCGCAAGAGCTGGCACTTCGCGACGACCGCCCGCATGAGCCCGTACATCACCGCGCTCATCGCCGGGCCGTACCACGAGGTCCGCGAGGAGCACGACGGGATCGATCTCGGGCCTGTTCTGCCGAGGATCGGTCGCGGAGTTCCTCGACGCCGACGAGCTGTTCACCATCACCAAGCAGGGTTTCGACTGGTACCACGCCAACTTCGGCACGCGGTACGCCTTCGGCAAGTACGACCAGCTCTTCGTCCCGGAGTTCAACGCCGGCGCGATGGAGAACGCCGGCGCCGTGACCTTCCGCGAGGACTACGTGTTCCGCAGCAAGGTCACCGACGCCCGGTACGAGCGGCGCGCCGAGACGATCCTGCACGAGATGGCGCACATGTGGTTCGGCGACCTGGTGACCATGCGCTGGTGGGACGACCTCTGGCTCAACGAGTCCTTCGCCACCTACGCCTCGGTGCTCGCCCAGACCGGCGCGACCCAGTGGACGCAGGCGTGGACGACGTTCGCCAACGTGGAGAAGACGTGGGCCTACCGCCAGGACCAGCTGCCCACCACCCATCCGATCGCCACCGACGCCCCCGACGTGCAGACCGCGGAGGTCAACTTCGACGGGATCACCTACGCCAAGGGCGCCAGCGTGCTCAAGCAGCTGGGCGCCTACGTCGGCGTCGAGGCGTTCCTCGCCGGGCTGCGCCAGTACTTCGTCGACCACGCCTACGGCAACACCACCCTGGCCGACCTGCTGTCCGCCGCCGAGAAGTCCTCGGGCCGCGACCTGAGCGAGTGGTCCAAGCTCTGGCTCGAGACGACCGGCATCAACACGATCCAGCCGCAGTTCACCCTCGACGACGCCGGCAACTACGCGACGTTCTCCCTCGCCCAGACCGCGCCGTCGGCGGTGTCGCGGGACAACGTGCTGCGCACCCATCGACTCGCCGTCGGCCTGTACGACTTCGACACCTCGGGCGCGCTGGTGCGCACCGACCGCATCGAGCTCGACGTCGCCGGCGCGCTGACCGAGGTCAAGGAGCTGGTGGGGCGCGCGCAGCCGCCGTTCCTGCTCGTCAACGACGACGACCTCACCTACTGCAAGCTGCGGCTGGACGCCCGCAGCCTGGCCACCCTGGTCGACGGCGGCCTCGGCCGGTTGACGGATTCGCTGCCGCGGGCACTGGCGTGGTCGGCGGCGTGGGACATGGTCCGCGACGCCGAGCTGGCGACACGGGACTACGTCGCACTGGTCCTGGCCAACATCGACGCCGAGACCGACATCGGCGTTATCCAGTCCGTGCAGCGCCAGCTGCGCCGGGCGCTCGAGGTCTACGCGGACCCGAGCTGGGCCGCCGGGGCGTGGACGGCCTGGGCGGACAAGGCGCTGGCCTCACTGCGCGCGGCCGCCCCCGGCTCGGACCACCAGCTCGCCTGGGTGCACGCCTTCCTCGGCGCCGCCCGGACGCCGGAACAGGCGGGCGTGGTGCGCGCGATCCTGACCGGTGCGGAGGAGATCGACGGGCTGAGTCTGGACACCGACCTGCGCTGGGCGTTCCTGCAGACCCTCGCCGCCCTCGGTGCCTCCACCGAGGAGGAGATCGCGGCCGAGGCCGACCGTGACCCGGCAGCCGCCGGTCAGCGGGCAGCTGCGACGGCACGGGCGCTGTTCCCGACGGCGGAGGCGAAGGAGAACGCCTGGCGCCTGGCCACCGAGGACGACACCATCCCCAACGCCATGCAGGAGGCGCTGATCGCCGGCTTCGCCCATCCGACGCAGGGTGCGCTGCTCGCGCCGTACGTCGAGCGGTACTTCGCCACGATCGGCGAGGTGTGGCAGCGGCGCTCGAGCGAGCTGGCGCAGAACGTCGTCGTCGGGCTCTTCCCGAACTGGACCTCGACGATCACGCCCGAGACCGTGGCCGCCGCGGACTCGTACCTGTCGGCGAGCGATCTGCCCGGTGCGCTGCGGCGCCTGGTCAGTGAAGGGCGTGCGGACGTCATCCGCGCGCTCTCGGCACGAGCGGCCGACTCCGCCGCAGCGCCGGCGGCAGAAGGATCCGCCGAGTAGCTCCGTTACGCCCCACGAGCCGGCACGTCATCACCTTTGACGTGCCGGCTCGTTGTGTTCGGTGACCGCACACCGACGTGAGGGGGCACCGTGCAGCGACCGCGGATGATCGGACGGCTCGGCCCGCGCGGCCTGCGAGCCGCCGCCGCGACCAGCGTGGTGGTGGGAGGTTCAGCCCTCATCTGCCTGGCGTTCGCCCTGTCACCGGCCGGCTCGCAGCCGGCACGCTCGGCCGCCCCCGGCTCGTCCGCGGCGACGGTCGACCTGTCCCCTGTGCCCGGCGCGAGCGCGGCGCACCCTGCGGTGCGCCTGACCTCGACCTCCGTCCGTGCCGCGACTCGCGCGCCCGCCGGACCGGCAGTGATCTCCGGGCTCGCCGCGAACGGGATACCCGCCGTGGCCCTCCAGGCCTATCGGCGGGCGGCCGCCCGGCTCGCTTCGGTGGATCCGTCGTGCGGCATCCAGTGGTGGCTGATCGCCGCGATCGGCCGGGTCGAGTCCGACCACGGCCAGTACGGCGGGTCGAGACTGGCCAGCGACGGGATCTCCGCGCCGCCGATCATCGGCCCTGCCCTGGACGGCAACCAGTGGGACTACATCGCCGACACCGATCACGGGCGCTTCGACGGCGACACCCGCTACGACCATGCCGTCGGCCCGATGCAGTTCATCCCGGCACGTGGGCCCGCTACGCGGTGGACGGCGACGGCGACGGGATCGCCAACCCCTTCGACATCAACGACGCCGCCCTGGCGACCGCGCACTACCTCTGTGTGGCCGGGGGGAACCTCAGGACCGAGGCCGGCGTGGTCCGCGCCATCCTGGCCTACAACCACTCCGACGAGTACCTGGACCTCGTCTACCGGCTCGCGGTCGACTACGGCAACGGTGTCACGGTCAGCGGCCCGATCACCGGCCCCACGACCGGGCCACTCCCCCCGGTCGGAAGTGGCCCTCCACCGCCGGTCAACCCAGGGCCTCCTGTCGGAGGCGGCACGATCACCACGACCACCAGCCGGTCGCCGGCACACGGGCGGTCCACCACCGCCCCGGCGCCACGGCCCACCAGGACGTCGGCCCACCGGACGACCGCGCCACGCAGCACCGCTCCCGGGACGCCGTCGAGAACACCGACGCGGTCCATCGGCCCGACGGCCGCGCCGCCGGTGTCCACCACCCCGCCGGTGATCGCGCTCCCGACGTGCACGGGGTCCGTGCTGGGAGTGCCGCTCCCGCCACTGTGCACGCCCGCACCGACGCACTGAGCGCCCGCGCCGCGAGTCTCAGCGCGCGGCTGAGCTACGCGCGGCTCGCGGGTGAGGCCGCCTGGGTCAGTGGACGCTGGGGGTCGAGCCGGCGGCGTCGGCCAGTTGCCGCAGGCCGTTGATGATGCCGGTGGTGATGTCGCCGGCCGCGAATGACGCCCGCATGCCCAGCGCGGCGAGCGCGCAGACCCGGTTGGGCAGCCGGGCCACGGCTCCGCCGACGGTGACGATGTGCAGCACGCGCTGTCCGGGCGACACGGCCAGCAGCACCGCGCCGTTCGGACCCACGCCCGGCAGTTGCCGGCTGAGGGCCTCGGCGGCGGGGCGGGTCGGCGAGTCGAGCTCGCCGACGTAGAGGCTGAACAGCAATCCGGTCTCGCGGCTGCCCAGGGTGAGCGCCTCGTCGATCCGGGTGAGCTGCGGCGTGGTGAACGGCTTGCCGAGTGCGGCGAGATCACGCGGGCCGACGCCCGGGGGGACGTAGACGCCGGGCTCGCCGTGGGAGGGCTGCTGGGCGATCAGGTCACCACTCACCGCTGGCACCACCCATCACGTCGGACTGCGGAGTGGATGCGGCACCGGCGGCGGCGTTCAGCGCCCGCTGGGTGCCCGGCGCGGAGACCGGCGCCGAGTGATCGGGGTGCGGCAGGTACCAGACCGGCGCGTAGGTCCACGGCTTTCCCGGGCGGTAGCGGTTGGTGTGCATCATCGTCGGGCCGTACACCGCCGCGGCGATCAGGAGGAACAGGCCGAACGGAATACCGACGAAGACCAGGGCCGTCTCAACGATGTTCATGCAGTCGCTCCGAACCGAGCTACGCGAGCCGTGATGCCCGCCGCCGAAATCATGCGGTCACGATACCGAGGTCGCCGCGCGGTCCTCGCGTGCGGGTCGATGTCAGCGTGTCCAGACGGGCGGATGACGGTCGCGCCACGGCGCGGCGGCCTCGACCTGAGCGGCGAGAGCGAGCAGAGGGGCCTCGCCGGCCTGCCTGCCCACCAGCATCATCCCTATCGGCAGCGGCACGGTCTGCCCGTCCGCGGCGGCCGACGGATGCCCCGGATCGCTCAGGTACGCGGGCAGCGAGATCGCCGGCTGGCCACTCATGTTGTAGATCGAGGTCCACGGCGTGAAGCGCTTCTGGCGCTCGAAGTCCTCGGCCGGATCGCCGCCGTCGGTGAAGTAGCCGACCGGACGGGGCAGCTGCGCCAGAGTGGGCGTCAGGACGGCGTCGAGGTGGGCGCTTGCCGCGATCCCCTGCCGCGACAGCACTGCCAGCGTGTTGACGGCCTGGACGTACTGGGCGCCGGTGACCGCCCGGCCGCGTTCACGCAGGTGGCGGGTGAGTGGCCGCAACCGCTCCTCGTCGGCCGGCGCGACGGGCGCCGACGCCGCGGACACCGCCCAGACGAGCTCGAACAAGGGGACCGCGTCGCGCGACAGCGGCGGGTCGACGTCCACGATCTCGTGCCCGAGGGAGGCCAGCAGGCGCGACATCCTCTCCCACGCATCAGCGACCTGCGGATCGACGGTGGTGTCGATGGGCGAGTCCAGGTAGCGGCCGATCCGCAGCGAACCCGGCGTGCGGTCGCACCAGTCCAGGAAGGTCTGGCCGTCCGGGAGCGGCGGCGCCCACTGCCCGTCACCCGGCCTCGGACCGGCCGTGGCATCCAGGAACGCGGCGGCGTCACGGACCGTGCGCGCCAGCGGCCCGAGGACGCTGAGCCCGACCGGGTCGCCGTCGAGCGGACCGCGGGAGATCCGCCCACGTGCCGGCTTGAGCCCGACGAGACCACAGGCGCTGGCCGGGATGCGGATGGAACCGCCGCCGTCGCTGCCCTGGGCGATCGGGAGCAGCCCGGCCGCCACCGCCGCCCCGGCCCCGCCGCTGGACCCACCCGCCGAGCGGGTCACGTCCCAGGGTGTCCGCGCGGGCGGTCCGATGTCGGTCTCGGTGTAGCAGGGCAGGCCGAACTCCGGCGTCGCGGTCTTGCCCAGGCTGATCGTCCCGGCCTCCCGCAGCGCCGTCACCACGAAGTCGTCGAACACCGGCACGAAGCCGAGGGTCGTCGTGGACCCGAACGAGGTCGGCACGCCCGCTGTCGAGTTCAGGTCCTTGATGGCCGTCGGCACCCCGTGCAGTGGTGGCAGGTCCGCTCCACTCAGGGTCAGGGCGTCCGCCTCGTCGGCCTGGGAACGCGCACTGTCGGCGACGACGGTCACGAACGCGCCCACCTGCGGATCGAGGCGTTCGATCCGGTCGAGGTAGTGGTCGACGAGTTCGCGGGAACCGATCTCGCGCGCCCGGATCGCGGCGGCGGCCTCGAGCGCGGTCAGATCGTGCAGGTGAGCCATGCGCCGACGATATCGGCGGCGCGCGCAGCTCAGACGGCGGGTTCCAGGTCCGCCGCCCCGGACCAGGGCATGCCCAGATAGCGGTCCCAGACCGGATCGCGATTGGCCCACCCGAGGATCAGCGCGACCGTCGCCGGCGGTTCGGCGGGCCGCGCCGGCAGATGCCAGCCGATCTCGGACAGCAGCCGGTCGCCCTTGCGGTGATTGCACCGCGCGCACGCGGCGACCACGTTGGTCCACTGGTGCATCCCGCCGCGCGAGCGCGGTACGACGTGATCGATGGTGTCGGCCTTCGCCGGGCAGTAGGCGCAGCGATAACCGTCGCGATCCATGACCGCGCGCCGGGACAGGGGTACCGATCGGCGGTAGGGAACCCGGACATAACGCGACAGGCGCACCACCGCGGGTGCCGTGATCGACTGGCGCTCCGAGTGCAGAACCGCCTGTCCGGCCTCGACGACGATGGCCTTCTCCGCCAGGACCAGCACGACCGCGCGGCGCAGAGGAACGATGCACAACGGCTCGTAAGACGCGTTGAGCACCAGCGTTCCAGCCACCTCGATCACTCCTCACTGCGACCGCGCTGGGAACAGTCAACCTGACGACGGGCCGCAGTGCACGTACAAATCGCTCACAGTCCCCCACCGGCGGGCACTGGAGGCGCGCCGCGACGGCCGGGTGGCTCACCCGAACGTGCGCGCATGGCAGGCTGTCTCGGCGTGAGCCACATCGACGCGTCGAAGTTCTCGCGCTACCTCGACCACCACGCCGACGTCCTCATCGTCCGTCCGGTGCGCATCGTCCTGATCATCGTGATCGCGCTGATCGTCCGGTCGCTCGTGCACCGGGCCATCGCGCGGCTGACCCGGGCCACGGCGGAGGGATCGGTGCCGACGGTGCTGCGCCCGCTGCGCGAGCGCGCGGTCCACGCCAGCTCGCTGTTCGAGGCCGGGCTGCTGCAGTCCGAGCGACGCCGGCAGCGGGCGGACACGATCGGCTCGGTCCTCAAGAGCGCCGCGTCGGTCACGATCCTGGTGATCGCGTTCATGATGATCCTGACCGAGGTGAACGTCGACCTCGCCCCGCTCATCGCCGGGACTTCGATCGTCGGCGTGGCGCTCGGCTTCGGCGCCCAGAACGTCGTCAAGGACTTCCTCTCGGGGATGTTCATGATCCTCGAGGACCAGTACGGCGTCGGCGACGTCATCGATGTCAAGGAGGCGATCGGCACCGTCGAGGCGGTGGGTCTGCGCACGACCAGCCTGCGCGACAACCACGGGACGGTCTGGTACGTCCGCAACGGCGAGATCGTGCGGGTCGGCAACAAGAGCCAGGGGTACGCCCAGATCGTGCTCGACCTGCCCATCGCCGCCGACAGCGACGCGGATGCGGCATCCGCGATCATGCTCGAGGTCGCGGAGGCGATGCACGCCGACGAGGAGTGGGCGTCGGCCTTCCTCGGCGAGCCGGAGCTGCAGGGCGTCCAGAGCATGACCCGCGAGGAGACGGTGATCCGCCTGGTGGTGAAGGTGCATCCGGACGACCAGTGGCGGACGGCGCGCGAACTTCGCCGTCGCGTGCGCGCGCGCCTGACCTCGCACCAGATCGACCTGTCGCCGAGCGCCGACTCCTCCGACGCGGATGCCTCTGGCGCCGACGATCCGGCATGACCGCCCCGGTCGACGTGCCGCGCCACGGGCGCGCACCGGGAGACCCGCGGCGATGAGCACGGCCGCGCCCGGGGAGAATGACCCCATGCCCCCACCGAGCCTCTACGACGTCGTCGGCGGAGAGGCGGTCTTCCGCGCGATCGTGGCGGACTTCTACGCCGGGGTGGCCACTGATCCGGTCCTGCGCCCGCTCTACCCCGAGCAGGACCTCGGCCCGGCGGCGGATCGGCTGACCCTGTTCCTCGTCCAGTACTGGGGCGGGCCGCACACCTACTCCGAGATGCGGGGCCATCCGCGCCTGCGCATGCGCCACGCGCCGTTCACCATCACGTCTGTGGAGCGCGACGCGTGGCTGCGGCACATGCGGGCCGCGGTCGAGGCCGCGCACCTGCCGCCCGAGGCCCAGGCACAGCTGTGGACGTACCTGACCGGTGCTGCCGACTCGCTGCGCAACGCGCCCGACGCCTGAGCCTTGCGGGGAGTTCGGCGCCCCCTGTGGCGCCTGATCGGTACGCTCCCTCCGCCCGGTTGGTCCCGAATGCGGTTCGCGAATCTGCATCGATTCAGATACGGTTGATTCCGTCATCGACACGTCGCCGCGGCCGCCACCGGCACCGCGTTCCGCCGAGGAGTTCTCTGTGCCCAAGCACGCTGCCCCAGCCGTCACCCGTCCTGCCGCGGACCGCACCACCGACCCCGACTGGTGGAAGACCGCCGTCTTCTACCAGATCTATCCCGCGCAGTTTCGCCGACTCGAACGGTGACGGCGAGGGCGACCTGAACGGCATCCGCGAGCGGCTGGACTACCTGCCGACGCTCGGGGTCGAGGCGCTCTGGCTGAGCCCGTTCTACGCTCCCCGATGGCCGACGGCGGTTACGACGTCTCCGATCCCACCGACGTGGACCCGCTGCTTCGGCACCCTGGCCGACTTCGACGACGATCGTCGCCGCCGTCCCACGAGCGCGGCATCAAGGTCACGGTCGACCTCGTCCCCAATCACTTCTCCGACCAGCACCGCTGGTTCCAGGACGCGCTGGCCGCCCGCGCCGGGCAGTCCCGAGCGGGAGCGCTTCCTCTTCAGCGACGGCCGGGGCACCGATGGCGAGCTGCCGCCGAACAACTGGCCGTCGGTGTTCGGCGGACCGGCGTGGACCCGGGTGCCGGACGGCCAGTGGTACCTGCACCTGTTCGCACCCGAGCAGCCCGACCTGAACTGGAACAACCCCGAGGTGGCGACGGAGTTCGCGCGGATCCTGCGGTTCTGGCTCGACCGCGGCGCCGACGGCTTCCGGATCGACGTCGCGCACGGGATGGCCAAGCCCGAGGGTCTGCCGGACATGGAGGTCCTGCCGACCATCCACAACACCCAGATGGCCGGTGACCCGCGCTTCGACCAGCCAGCAGTGCACGAATACCTGCGCGGGCTGCGCGCCGTCATGGACGAGTACCCGGGCGCGATGGCCGTGGGCGAGGTGTGGGCGGAGTACGCCGAGAAGCCGGTCGGCGTACATCCGCGCCGACGAGCTGCATCTGGCCTTCAACTTCGACGCTGGTCCAGGCCGACTGGGACGCCAACGTCCTTCCGCGTCGCCGTCCAGGACGCGCTGGATGCGACCGCGCGCGGTCGGCGCGCCGAGCACGTGGGTCCTCAGCAACCACGACCTGACCCGGCACGCGACGCGGTACGGCGGCGGAGCGCTCGGCAGCGACCGGGCCCGCGCGGCGGCACATGATCCAGCTCGCCCTGCCGGGCGCGGCCTACCTGTACCAGGGCGACGAACTCGGCCTGGAGAACGTCGACCTGCCCGACGAGGTGCTGCAGGACCCGGCCTGGGAGCGCAGCGGGCACACCGAGCGGGGCCGCGACGGCGAGCGGGTGCCGATGCCGTGGAGCGGCGTCGACGCCGCCGTTCGACTTCACGTCGGGCACGCCGTGGCTGCCGATGCCGGTCGAGTGGACCGACTTCACCGTGGAGGCCGAACTGGAGGACGCCGATTCCACGCTGTCGCTGTACCAGCGGATCCTGGCCTGCGCCGCGAACTGCCCGACCTGGCCACTCGACGACTTCGCCTGGATCGGCGCGCCAGAGGACTGCCTGGCCTATCGGCGGGGAGTCCGTCGTGCTGGTGACGAACTTCGGCGACGTACCGGCGGAGCTGCCTGCCGGCGAGGTCGTCCTGGCCTCGACCGACGTCGGCCGACGGCGTGCTGCCGCCAACGCCACCGTGTGGGTCCGCGGCTGAGGTCCTGTCCGCGGACCGGTTGGCTCAGCCGAGCAGGTTGAGCGGGACCGGCCTGTTCGGCGTACACCCAGCCGAAGTCGGCCGCGACCCGGGTCCATCGACCGGAGACCGAGACGACGACGTTCCCGCCGTATCGGCAGGAAGCCCATCGACAACGCGCTCAGGCTCCGGTTGGTGACGGTCGACGGTCTTTCCGGCACCCGTCACCGTCAGCACGACCAGGTCGAGCAGGGCGTCCGCCGCCCGGGCGCCCAGGCCCTGGATCGCCGCCTCGACGTGGGCCGGGCACCCTGGCGGACCAGGTCGGCATGACCGCCCCGGGAACTGTCGTCCACGTGCCGCCACCCCAGTCGGCGGGCAGGCCGCCGCGCCACGCTGCGTCGGCTTGCCGATGGGCGCGGGCGCCGCCGGGTCGCGCGAGCCACTGCAGGAAGTCGCCGTGCGGTCACCGTCCGGTCCGTCGGTGTCGGCAGGTCCTGCCGCGACGACGGTGCGGCGATCGACCAGCGCGCCGGACGGCACGCGTGGCCATCGCGCCGACCCCGTCGCCCGCTCGACGGCCGGAGGCGGAGCAATGCCTGCGCGTCCAACTGGGCGAGGCGGTACCCGAAGGGTTGCAGCTCGCGCCACTGCTCCCGGTCGCCGACGGTCGGTGGCCACGGGGGTCGGCGTGTTCACGACTCGCCCAGTCCTTCGCTGAACAGCAACAGCGCGGCCCGCTCCTCCGGGGTGAGGCGGCGGGGACGGTCGGTGGCGAAGTCGAACGGACGCACGGGTCGCCGCCCGGCGACCAGAGGACCGTGCCGTCGAAGACCTCGTAACGGACGCTGAACGACGCGCCACGGATCTCGTCGACCCACAGCTCGATCCGCAGCGGCTCCGGGTGGTAGACCACCGGCCGCAGGTAGTCGATCTCGTGGCGGGCGATGACCGTGCCCTTGGCGAAGCTGCCGTCGTAGCGATCGAAGAACATCGCCACCCGGGCCTGCTCGAGGTAGGTCACGTAGGCGGTGTTGTTGACATGGGCGAAGGCGTCCATGTCACCCCACCGCATGTGGCAGTCGTAGACGAAGCGGGTCACGACGTGATTGTCTCCCGGACCCGTCAGTCGCGGGTCAGGCGCCGGTGGGTGACGGCATGCGGACGCGCCGCCTCGTGCACCCATGCGCTCGACCTTGTTCTTCTCATAGGTCTCGAAGTTGCCCTCGAACCAGTACCACTGGGCCGGGTTGTCCTCGGTGCCCTCCCAGGCCAGGATGTGCGTCGCGACCCGGTCCAGGAACCACCGATCGTGGCTGATGACCACCGCGCAGCCGGGGAACTCGAGCAGCGCGTTCTCCAGCGAACCCAGCGTCTCGACGTCGAGGTCGTTGGTGGGCTCGTCGAGCAGCAGCAGGTTGCCGCCCTCCTTCAACGTCAAGGCGAGGTTGAGGCGGTTGCGCTCCCCACCGGACAGGATGCCGGCCGGCTTCTGCTGGTCCGGACCCTTGAAGCCGAACGCCGAGACGTAGGCGCGGGACGGCATCTCGACGTTGTCCGACCTTGATGTAGTCCAGACCCGTCCGAGACGACCTGCCACACGTTCTTGGCCGGGTCGATGCCGCCGCGGTTCTGGTCGACGTAGCTGATCTTCACCGTCTCCCCGACCTTGACCTCGCCCGAATCCGGGTGCTCCAGGCCGACGATCGTCTTGAACAGGGTCGTCTTGCCGACGCCGTTCGGACCGATCACGCCGACGATGCCGCCCCGCGGCAGGGTGAAGGACAGGTCCTTGACCAGCAGGCGGCCGTCGAAGCCCTTGTCCAGGTGGCTGACGTCGACGACCACGCTGCCCAGCCGGGGACCCGGCGGGATCTGGATCTCCTCGAAGTCGAGCTTGCGGGTCTTCTCGGCCTCGGTCGCCATCTCCTCGTACCGCGACAGCCGGGCCTTGCTCTTGGCCTGCCGGCCCTTGGCGTTCTGCCGGACCCAGTCCAGTTCCTCGCGCAGCCGCCGCTGGAGCTTGGCGTCCTTCTTGCCGGCCACGTCGAGCCGCTCGGCCTTCTTCTCCAGATAGGTGGAGTAGTTGCCCTCGTACGGGTAGGCGCGACCGCGGTCGAGCTCCAGGATCCACTCGGCCACGTTGTCCAGGAAGTACCGGTCGTGAGTCACCGCCAGCACGGCGCCGGGGTACTCGGCCAGGTGCTGCTCCAGCCACTGCACGCTCTCGGCGTCGAGGTGGTTGGTCGGCTCGTCGAGCAGCAGCAGGTCGGGCTGCTCGAGCAGCAGCTTGCACAGCGCGACCCGGCGGCGCTCGCCACCGGACAGGTGCGTGACCGCCTCGTCGCCGGGCGGGCACCGCAGCGCGTCCATCGCCTGCTCGATCCGGCTGTCCATCTCCCAGCCCTTGGCGTGCTCGATCTTCTCCATCAGGTCGCCCTGTTCGGCCAGCAGCGTCGTCGAAGTCGGATCGGCTCGGCCATCTGCTCCGAGATGGCCTCGAACCGGGCCAACGTGGCCGCGCAGCTCGGCGACGCGCGTCCTCGACGTTCTCGCGGACGGTCTTGGTCTCATCCAGCGGCGGTTCCTGCTGCAGCAGGCCGACGTCGCGCCCGGCGCCAGCGCCGCGTCACCGTTGGACGGCGGTGTCCAGCCCGGCCATGATCTTCAGCACAGTCGACTTGCCGGCGCCGTTCGGGCCGACCACGCCGATCTTGGCGCCGGGCAGGAACGACAGGGTGACGTCGTCGAGGATCATCTTGTCGCCGTGCGCCTTGCGCACCTTGTACATCGTGTAGATGAACTGCGCCACCGTGGTCCTTGCTCGTCTCGGGTCGGCTGGCGCGGGTGCCGTGCGGCGCCAGGTACTGGTACCGCACCGGTGACGGCGCGGTACCAGTAGTCCAGTCTTGCAGCTTGCCGGTCCCGCTCCCAACCCGCCCGCACCGGCCGGGCCCGGAGTCAGGCCAGCGAGCCTTCGCGTTCGCGCCCCCACTCCGCCTCCAACCGCTCCGTGGTCAGGTCCGGCGGAAGGCCCTGCTCGTCCACGGCGACCGACGTGACCGCACGGGGCTTGGCGCGCTTGGCGAACGAACTCCGACCGCGCGCGAGGTTGTGACCGATCGCGTCCGCCTCCATCTCGTACGACACCCGGGTCTGCTCGTCCTTGACGTAGTCACGGGTCGAGATGCGTCCCTGGACCACGACCGGATCCCCGCGATGCAGCGACGCGGCAGCGTTCTCCGCCATCTCCCGCCAGCAGGTGACGCTGACGAAGAACTTGTTGGCGTCGACGAAGCTGCCCTCGGCGTCGCGCCGCCGGGCGGTGGACCCGATGCGGAAACTGGCGACCGCGTGCCCGTTCGGCGTCGTGCGCAGTGACGGGTCATCGACGAGATTGCCGACCACGGTGATGTAGGTGTCGTACATGGCTGCCTCCTGTATCCGTTGCCCCCGCCGTTCGGAGGCCCCTCCAGCCAAGCGCGACCGAACGGCCCACGGGATCGCGCAGCGCCATCTGTGGACAACCGCGGTCCCTGTGGACAGCCGGGCCGACTGTCGGAGGGATGTGCTTGTCACCGTCGGTCAGGTGAGCGCGCCCACCGCGCGGGCGATGACCAGCAGCGAGGTCAGCAGGGCAGCCGTGGCCTCCACACCCATCAGCACCTTGGCCCGGCTGGTGAGGGGCATCGTGTCCGTCGGGCTGAAGGCGCTGGAATTCGTCGTCGACACGTACAGGTAGTCGACGAACGTGGGCACCCAGTCGGCGATCTTGCTGGATCCGGTGGCCACTTCCACGACCGTGTCGTGGTCCTCGTCGTGGGTGAAACGGAAGTCCGCCAGCGGGAGCTCCTCGCGGGGGGTGGTCGTGCGCGAGACCGGTCCACCCCGATCCATCTCCCAGTAGATGAGGGCGAAGGCGATGACGTTCGTGGCCCAGACCTGCAGGGCCGCAAGCAGCAGGGAACCGCCGCCCTTCACCTGGGAGCTGACGAGGTAGTGCACGAGCAATCCCAGCGCCACGAGGTTGGTCAGCGCGATGAGCACGACCAGGGCGATCGAGCTCGTCCTGGAGATCCGTGTCTGACGGGTCATGCGGCGCGGGTTGGTCGACACGACCGCGATCAGCAGCAGGAGCTCGAGCGCGGGGATCAGGAGCCGCGGGCCGAGGAGCAGGTTCTGCGGAAGCAGTCCGTAGAGCACAGCAGCCACCACGATCGCGCACGCGGCGGGTGCGCGGGCCTCACCGCGGCGATCGGTTCGCGCGGTGTGACCGGCGTGAGCGCGCACCTGCTCGGTCGTGGGTTCGTCTCCTGGCTGCTCACGCGCGGTCACGGCGCCGACTCTGCCCGTGAGGGACGCCGCCGTGGACGAGGCTCGCCCGGGGCGGCCGCATCCGGGCGTCGGCTGACTACTCGGGGGCGCCTCAGCCGAGCGGGAGCGGCGACGCCACGCCGAGCCTGGTCCCGCACACCCGGTCGGAGGGCAGTTTCTGCGGGGTCAGGTACAGGGTCGACACGCTGACGTCGTCCCCGAAGGTCGCGGCATCGGGACCCGTGGGCGTGGCGGCGTTGTTGAGCTGGAACCGCAGGACCCGGGTGAACAGGCAGTTCGCGGTCACCGACTCGATGCTGAACTCGATCGGAGGCCGGGTGGTCGTCCGGTTCAGGTTGTCCAGGCCGCCCGCCCCCGTCGACCCCTCCACGAGATCGATGTTCGAACCCTTCTGCACGTCGGAGATGCTGTTCTGGGCATGGGTGTGACCGGAGTTGGTCTGCCTGATGCGGCCGGGAAGATTCTTCGTCAGCTGTGCGGCGGCGACGGGTTCGTGGGTGGCGAAGATGTCGAAGGTGCGCTCCTTGGCGATCGTCTTCGTGACCTCGTCGACCGTCGCCTGTTCCAGCTTGTCCACCAGCGAGGTGTCATCGGAGCCGTAGACGCCGGCTGCCCCGTACACGCGGGGATCCGGCAGTCCCGCGATCGTCAGCCCGTATGCGGTCGTCTCCGACGCCGTGACCGAGATCGAGCCGTCGGCGTTGCGGGTCTTGTCGCCCAGGACCGTCACCCCCGGGATGCCACGCATGATCGACTCCACCGTCGGCGAGTCGTGGTTGCCGGCCAGCCAGATCATCGGAATCGTCGAGGTGATCGCCTTGATCGCCGCCAGGTAGGACGGCGTCATCTCCACCGCCGAGCCGAATTCGCTCTCGTCGCCGGTGTTCACGATCAGTTTCACGCCGAAGTTGTCCGCGTACTGGCGCACCAGCGGATACACGGCAGCGAGGTGGACGTCGGAGATGTACATGATGTTGAAGGCGGTCGGCGGCGTCTCGGCCCGGTCGATCTGCTGCTGCAGTGCGGCCTGGATGCCGATCACCGCACCCAGGGCGTCGTAGGCCTTGGACTGCTGGCTGTAGTACTTCTCCAGCTGGTCGGGGAAGAGCTGGAACGCGGCGAGGGTGCCTGTGAGCCGTGATTGCTTCGCCCAGGAGGAGTTGAACGTGACGATCCCGTAGGCGGCGAGCACGACCAGCACGCCGAGCCCGGCGCCGAGCTGCACCCCGATCCGGCGCCACTCCCCCGTCCTGCGCTCCTTGCCGCGCAGGTACCGCGCCGCGAGCCCCAGTGCGGCGGTCAGCAGGATGCCGACGGCCACACCGATCACCGTCTCCCCGACCAGCCAGAGCACCATCCAGGGCACGCGATCGGTGAAGTGGTCACGCAGCGTCGCGACGAAGGACGCGGTGTCCGGACTCGCCTCCCGGGTCAGCCGCAGCAGGTCGACGTTGTCCGGCGAGACGTGGGCGCCGACCGGCAACGGGCTGACGTGCGGGAACTCCCAGTTGCCGAGTGTCGTGTCCGCGCTGAAACCCTTGCGGCTGAAGATGGTCACCTGGACCCGGAACGGGATCCCGTCGACCGTCGTCCGATACGGCAGCGCCCTGACCAGCACGCTCGCGCAGAGCAGCGGCAGGACGATGCGGGCGATGAGTGCGAGCGACCAGGTGGCGACGCGCTCGGCCATTCGCGCGTGCCGACCCGGGCCTGTGCCCTGAACTTCCGGAACGTCGCTGTCGATGGCCCGACGGTACCGCAGCGGCCCGTCCGGACGCAGGTAGCGCCACAAGGCTCAGGCGTGTATGCACGGGCCTCAGGCGTGCATGCGGAAGGTGCGCCGGTAGGTCGCCGGGGCCGTGCCCACCTGGCGCGCGAAGTGGTGGCGCAGCGCCGCGGCTTCCCCGAATCCCGCCCGCCGGGCCACCTCGTCGATGGGGTCGTCCCCGGTCTCGAGCAGCCGCCGCGCGAAGATCACCCGTTGCCTCGTGAGCCACGCGTGCGGCGAGGTACCCGTCTCGTCACGGAAGCGCCGCGCGAACGTCCGTGGACTCAACGACGACCGGGCGGCGAGGGTGGTGACCGTGTGCGGCTGGTCGAGCTCGTCGAGGACCTCGTCCAGCAAGGCGCCCAGGCTCCCCTCGTGCGCGGCGACGGGGACGGACGTCGAGACGTATTGCGACTGGCCGCCGTCGCGGTGCGGTGGCATCACCATGCGGCGCGCGACGATGTTGGCGATCTCGGCGCCGAATTCGCGCCGCATCAGATGCAGGCAGAGGTCGAGCCCCGCTGCGGTGCCCGCGCTCGTGTACACGGGGCCGTCGCAGACGTAGAGCACGTCCGGGTTGACCCGCGCGGACGGGAACTGGGCGGCGAGGTCCTCGGTGTAGCGCCAGTGGGTGGTGCAGTCACGGTCGTCGAGCACACCGGCCGCGCCCAGCAGGAACGCCCCGGAGCAGATGCCCATCACCGCGGCGCCCCGCGCGACGGTTCGCCGCACCAGGTCCAGAGCGGCCTCGGGCCAGTCCGGGCCGGTACCGGGGGCCGGGATGATCAGCAGGTCGGCCTCGTCGGCGCGGTCGAGCCGGAAGGGCGTCGTGAGCGACCACCCGGCCGACGTGGGGACGGGCTGGTCGTCGAGCGCCACGACGGCGAAGTCGAAACCGGGCACGCCGTCGTCGGTGCGATCGAGGCCGAACCCTTCGCACGCGACGCCGAGCTCGAACGGGTTCACGTTGGCCAGCGCGAGCGCGGCGACGTTGTGCAGCGGCATGCGGACCAGGATGCCGTGCCTGTGGCAGAAATTCAATGCAGCCTGGCATTACTGCCACTGGTGACTGCATCTGAATGGTCGCAGACTTACTGCCATGATGATCGTGCTGCTCGTTCTCCTCGGCTTCCTGGTCGTCGCCGGCATCAGCGGCCGCGGCGTCACCGACAGTCGCGACCCCGACTACAGCGTCCGCCTCCGCACGGTCGATCGGGACGCGGCCCGCCGGGCCTGAGCTCGCCGTTCCCGGTGCGCCGCGGAAGCCGCTGCGCCCGCGCCGCACCCTGCGCTTCGCTACGCTGTTGCCGCCGATCCAGCCCCCGTAGCTCAGCGGATAGAGCAGGCGCCTTCTAAGCGCTTGGTCGCAGGTTCGAGTCCTGCCGGGGGCACACCTACCGTATTCACTGGCCTGCGAGTACCTGGCCTCGGTGTGGCACGGTAGCACAACGGACAGCCACAAGGTAAGTTATGAGTATGGACACCCGGTGGCAGCCCGTCGCGCGGGACTTCGCTGCCTGGATGAAATACCGCAATCTGTCCACATCGACGCAGCGGATCTACACCAACGCCGTCAACTCGCTCGCCGGCTACCTCGCCACCACCGACCGCTCCCCCGGCCCCGAGTCCGTCACCCGCCGCGACATCGAGGCGTTCGTGACCGACCGCCTCACCAGAGTCAAGCCGGCGACGGTGTCCGCGGACTTCCGGGCGCTGCAGCAGTTCTTCAAGTGGATGCTGCACGAGGAGGAGATCGAGCGGAGCCCCATGGAGGGCGCGCAATCCCCGATCGTCCCCGAGCAGCCTGTGGCCGTCCTCGAGGTCGACCAGCTCAAGGCGCTCATCGAGGACTGCAAAGGCAACGACCTCGTCAACCGCCGCGACAACGCCATCATCCGGATGCTCATCGACACCGGCGGCCGGCTCGGCGAGATCACCGACCTGCGCGTCGACGACGTCGACTTCGACGCAGGCGTCTGCCACGTCATCGGCAAGGGCCGTCGTGGCCGGGCGTTGCCGTTCGGGCAGGCCACCGCCCTCGCTCTGGGCCGCTACCTGCGTGCACGGGCCAAGGACCGGCGCAGCGATCTCGACGCGCTGTGGCTGGCCGAGAAGGGCAAGGGCGCGCTCGGGCAGGCAGGTATCCACCTGATGCTGCGCCGCCGCGGGCGCGCGGTCGGCATCGAAGGGTTGCACGCGCACCAGTTCCGGCACACAGCCGCACACCGCTGGCTCGCCGAAGGCGGCGGCGAGACCGACCTGATGCGGATCATGGGGTGGAAGAGCCCGCAGATGCTCCGCCGCTACGGCGCCAGCAAGGCCGACGAGCGGGCCCGCGACGCACACCACCGTATGGGCCTCGGTGACAAACTGTAAGCAGCGCGATCAAACCTGCATCCGCGACGACCGCGCCGCGCTCTGCTGTCGTGCGGGACGGGGTCGCCCTCGATTTCGCCCACAGACGCAGGCCAGCGCGCGCGGCGGAGGAGCCGGCGCAACGAGACTCTCAAAGGACACGACCGTGCTCGCGGTTCCTTGCAATTGGCTCCGAGAGCGGTGAGACGTCGCGAGCGACGATCCTCCTCCAAGGCGTCGACGCCCGCGTCGTTCCTCGGTGCATCCGCCAGTGGCGGCAATGGTACAAATAGCGGTGAACTGGTCATCGGTGCCGCAACGCGGACCCGCCCGGGACGCGGCGTGGAGGGCGCTTCCCGCGAGCGCTTGACGCTCGTCACACCCCGCGCCATCGTCAAATACCACCCCCTACGGTCGGCTTCGCGGAGTCCACAGAGGGAGGGCGGCTGGTCGTCGGCTCCGGCTCCTCTTTCGCTGCGCATTCCTCGCTCGCTCTCCTGACGGTCGCGGCATCGTGTAAGCACGCTGGCCGCAATCATCGACCGCCTGGGTGTCGCCCCGGCTCGTGCCCTGGAGCGACAGGATGTCCGACCGACCGTGCTGTCCGTCCCCATGCTGTGCGCCATCCCGGCCGCGCTGGCCCTGTGTGCCATGACCGGTTGCATGGTCGTCGTGGTGACGCGCGCCGGATCGGCAACCATGGTCGGCCGCGGGGCGCCGATCGGAGCCGCGCTCGTCGTTGCGGTCGCCGCGAGCTGGCCGCGCTCGTCAGCCTCACCCGTGGGTTGACGGCCGAGCGGTCACCACGAGCGCCCCGCGCTGGCTGAGGAGATGAACGAGCACCTGAGCTATGAAAATATGACCCGGCCGAGCGTGGGTCGGGCAACAGCCGCAGCGGCGTCACTGGCAAGCGGCTGTTGACCGAGATCGGCGGCATCGACCTGGAGATGCCTCGCGACCGGGCCGGCAGCTTCAGCCCGCAGATCGTACACAAGGGCCAGACCCGTCTGGACGGATGCAATGACCGCATCATCGCTTGGTATGCGCGTGGGCTGACGACCCGCGACATCCGGGCGCACCTGCGGGAGATGTATGACGTCGACGTCTCGCCTGAGCTGATCAGCCGGGGCACCGTCGCGGTGCTCGACGAGCGGCAGGGATGGCAGACACGGCCGTTGGACCGAGTCCACCCGGTGGTGTCCATCGACGTGTTGATGGGTCAAGATCCGCGACGGCGTCGTGGCGAATCGGCTGGTCTGTCTGGCCATCGGGATCGACTGCGAGGGCGCAAAGACCGTGCTCGGGTTGTGGGTCGGGCCCTCGACCAGGGAGTCGAGCATGTTCTGGATCACCGTGCTGGCAGAGCTGAAGTCGCGGGGTGTCGCCGACGTCTGCATTGTCTACTGCGATCGATTGACCGGACTGCCCGACGCGATCACTGTCGTCTGGCCGCAGGCGACGGTGCAGCTGTGCGTGGTCCACCTGATCCGGGCATGACTGCGCTACGCATCGAAGAAGGACTGGGGCGCGCCGACAAGGATCTGCGGGGTCATCTATACCGCTGTCGATCAGACCGCGGACGAGGCGGCGCTGGAAGCCTTCGAGCAGATCTGGGTCCAGCGCTACCCGCCGATCGTGCGGCTCTGGCGCTCACACTGGGCCGAGTTCAATACCGTTCCTGGCGTTCCCGCCGGAGGTGTGTCGGCGCGTCTATACGACGAATCTGATCGAGTCTATGACGCCCGGCTCCCGCAAGGTCACCTGACTGGTCCGGCTCCGGAGGGCCTTCTCGGTGGACGGGGCCCCGGCGCGTCCGCTTCGCGCGAACTGGACGTACTCGAGCGGCAGACCGACCTCGCCCGAGGTAGGCTGCCCGCCGCGAACGGGAGTCCACCTGGACGAGCCTTCTGGCTCATTGTCGGTGCTCTCGGCGCGACGCTGCTGAGGGCTGTGCTTCATCATGGGGTCGCGTCCCCGCCCGGGCGACAACACGATGACCGTCATAGCTGATCCGCTGGACGCAGTCGCCAGCCCCGCGAACAGGAAGGCGTGACACCTCATGGCAAGACCACCATCTGGACGACAGCATGTCATCAGCGACGGAGACCAGCAGGCCACGATCGTCGAGGTCGGCGGCGGCATCCGCAGCTACCAGGCGGGTGACCGCGCCGTGCTGCAACCCTATTCGCTTGAGGCAATGTGCGACGGCGCCCACGGCGCACCCCTCGTCCCGTGGCCCAACCGGCTCGCGGACGGCCGCTACCGCTTCGACGAGACCGACTACCAGGTCGCCCTCACCGAACCCGACAAGCACAACGCCATCCACGGCTTCCTGCACTGGCGACCGTGGCAACCGGTACGCCAATCCGACAAGCACATCGTGATGGCTGCAACCCTCCACCCGCTCGAGGGATACCCGTTCCTGCTGGAGGTACAGATCGACTACCGCCTCGATGAGGCGGGGCTGACCGTCACGACGACCGCCACCAACAAGGGCGATAAGACCTGCCCCTACGGATGCGGGCAACACCCCTACCTGTCTCCCGGCTCCGGACTGATCGATGACTGCACCCTTCAGCTGGCCGCGCGCACCCGCATCGTCACCGACCCTCACCGGGAGCTCCCCGTCGGCACCGAAGACGTCATCGACACAGCCTTCGACTTTCGGACCAGCCGCCGGATCGGGGACCTGCGCGTGGACTACGCCTTCACCGACCTAGATCGCGACGGCGACGGCCGGGCGTGGGTCAGCCTGACCGGCACCGACGGACAGACCACCGAGATATGGGTCGATGAGGCCTACCCCATCATCGAGCTCTACACCGCCGACACCCTCGAGCCACCGCGTCGACGTCGCGGACTGGGCACCGAGCCCATGACGTGCCCACCGAACGCCTTCCAAACCGGTCAGAACGTCATTCGACTAGAGCCCGGACAAACGACCAGCTCAACGTGGGGAGCCCGGCTGCGCGCCTGAGCCGAGTAGCCGGACCTCCTCCGGCGTCCTGTGGCTCCGCCTTCACCGCGCTCATTCTTCCGGTCGGCGGGACCAGCAGAAAGCCCATGGCGTGACGCGGGGGCCTGCGGACTTCCGACGATTGCGCTTGGGCGAACGCCCTAACGGCTGCCGACACGGCTCGCAGCGAGCCGACCACCCGCGGCTGGCTAGGAGTAGATCCGGCGCATCAGGGCGTCCTGCGCCGAGCGACGCAGCCCGCCAGTGAAGGTTGCTCGGGCCAGGGCGGCCGCGGCCGCGTTGGCGCCGGGACCACCGTGGACCCCGCCGCCGGGGTGGGCCGAAGAACCGGCCAGGAACAGCCGGTCGATGGGTGTGACGGCTCCCCCGAGTCCGGGCACCGGACGGAACACCGCTTGTTGGTGCAGTTGCGCGGTTCCGCCGTTGATCGCCCCGTCGATCAGGTTGGCGTCGCTGCGCTGTAGATCGGCCGGGGCTTGCACATACCGTGCGAGCACCGAGGCGCCGAAGCCGGGCGCGTGCCGCTCAAGAACTGCCTCGACCCGGGCGACGTGCTCAGCGACGATCTGCGGGTCGCCATTGAATCCTCGAGGCAGATGGGTGTAGGCCCACGCCGACTCGGTCCCGGCCGGGGAGCGCTCGGGATCAGCGGTGCGACATCTGTCCGAACAGCACGAACGGGCGAGTCGGGATTCGTCCGGTGGCCAGGTCCCCGGCATAGTCGCTGAGACCGTCGAGATCCACGCCCAGATGCACAGTGCCGGCAAGCGCTGGATCGGGCGCGGTCCACGGCACGGGCGTACCCAGGGCCCAATCGATTTTCAGCGTCGGGGTGTCCCATTCAAAGTTGTCCAAATCAGCCAAGAATCGGGCCGGCAACTGACCGCTTCCGACCAGCTGTCGGTACAGCGCGGGGGCGGCCACGTCGGCCAGGACGGCTCGCCGTGCGCGAATCCGGACGCCCGATTCGAGCATCACCCCGGTCGCCGATCCGGAGGCCACGTCGACGCCGCATACCGGCGTGTTGAGGTGGAGCTGGCCGCCGCGGGCCTCGAGCCGTCGCACGAGCGCCGCCACGAGCTGGTCGGCGCCCCCGGCGGGGACCGGGAACCCGTAACTGTGTCCGAGCATGGCCAGCAGCCACCCGTACAGCGCGCTGCCCGCCCCGTCCGGGGACAGATCAGCATGTAGCGCGTTGCCGGCCAGCAGCATCGGGCCGCCGGCTCCGTGAAACTGTTCCTGCCCGAAGCGGCGCACGGGCTGTAGTGCCATCCGCGTCATCCGAAGGGTGTCTCCAAAGCCGAGATCATGCACCAGTTTCAGGGCTGGCCAGATCGGCGGAAACGGCTGGAACAGGGCCTGGATGACGTGCTCACGGATGTCATCCCATTGCTGGGTGAGCGTAATCCACGCATCACCGTCAGCGCTGTGGAACTCGCCCAGCGATTGGGCGGTGCGCTGCGCGTCCTGCCACAGCGTCGCCGTTCGCCCGTCCGGGAAGATGTGCGACAACACCGCGGGTGCGCGTCGCCACCTCAGGCCCCAGTCGCCCAGAGACAACGCGGCCAGGGCGGGGGAGGCTGCCGACAGCGGATAGAACGCGCTGAACAGGTCAGTCCGAAATCCCGGGACGGTCACCTCGCCCGACCTCACGGCGCCGCCGGCCTCACTATTTGCCTCGCAGACGGCAACGCTCCAGCCGGCATCGAGCAGGATGTTGGCGGCGACTAGCCCGTTATGTCCGGCGCCGATGATGACGGCGTCGGGCGCGCCATCATCGCGTGGCCCCGGTCGACGTCTGCTCATATGCTGCCCCTTTTGTGCGATTGCATACCCCGGCCCTGCGCAGTCGGAGCGCGGTGGCTAGTTTCGTCTCCGTCCCGGCTGGGGTTGAGGAAGGCGATCGGGTCGCCGTAGAAGTGCCCATCGTCTTCGATTCAGCAATGGTTGCGCGAGCGCACCTTTTAGTCCACACTCTACCCGTGTCGCCACGCAAAATTGAGATGCCCACGTCAGACCCAGCGCTTACTCGCGAGGTCGACGCGGTGATGGCAGCTGCCCGGGTGCTAGTGGCGGTGGTCGCCGACTCGGTCGCCGAGGTCGAGGATGAGGTGTCGCTGCCGCAGTTGCGCGTTCTTGTCATGTTGGCTACGCAGGGACCGCTCAACCTGGTCAAAGTCGCAGGGTCATTGGGCGTTCATCCGTCGAACGCCACCCGGGCGGTCGAGCGGTTGGTGGTGGCGGGGTTGGTGCATCGTCGGGATGATCCCAGTGACCGGCGCAACGTCGTGTTGACGTTGACCGTCCAAGGGCAGGCGTTAGTGGACTCGGTGTTCGATCATCGGCGCGCCGCCGTCGAAAAGGTCGTCCAGCTGATGCCGCAATCCAAGCGTCGCGCGCTGCCGGCCGCGTTGGAATCGTTTGCCGCTGCCGCGGGCGAGGTCCCGGAATCCGCCGGCGAGATGCATTGGACTCACTAACGTTAAGGGCGCAAAGGTATGACAGCACGTCGCGAAGTTGAGGCTGGGACCGGTCAGACGATCGTCATCTTTGAGCTGCCCGGTGATGTCCACGAGGGGAGTGTGTCCGTCGTCGGCTCCTTCAATCAGTGGACACCAGGCGTCCACGTTCTGGAGTTGCGAGAGGACGGCCAGCGCAGCGTGGTCGTGGTCGTGGACTCGGACGAGGACATCCACTTCCGCTACCTCGGCTCAGGCGGCGTGTGGTTTGACGACCTCGAGGCGGAGACAACCGAGAACGGGTCCATTCTCCGCGCGTCCGAGCCGCCACCGAGCGGTACCGACGACGCGCCCGCCGAGGCGGATTCCGGCCCCGTGGCGGCGCCGAAGCGCAGTAAGCCCAGGCCTCAGGAACAAGGAAAGTAGAACCGCGGACGACGTGAACGCCCGATCTACGGGCCTACGGCGTCGGAGCTGGGAACATCTGGCATGGCGCGATGAGTGATGACGTGACGGGCCAGGTTCGGTAGGGTTCGGTGCAGCTGCTGGCTTGCTTGGTGCAGCTGCTGGTAGGCCGACTCTGTGCTGAGATCGGCGGTCGCCATCAGGATGCCGACCGCCACTCCAATTTCGCGGTGCACATCGGCGCTGCGGCGGGCGGTGACCCGTTCGCTGAGCACCAGTTCGCTGGTGAGTGTGAGCGACCCGTAGGCCGCGAAGATCGCCCCCGTGGCGATGGCGATGTCGTCAAAGGCGTAAGGCCAGTCGGAGTAGAACGTTAGGGCGGCCCGATGCTCAGGGCTGAGGTAGAGCCGGTAGCTGACGATGCTGCGAATGGATGTGGCATCGGTGACCTGGGCGCCGAACAGCGGCCAGCGCGGGTCATCGGCCAGCTCGCCGCTGACTACGACGTCGTTGATGTCGAGCACATCTAGCGCCGGTCCTTGCTCAGTGTCGTCGCGAATACGGTCCACCAGGGCCGGGACGTCGCTGGTCGCGGCGACATTACGGACATGGCCGTGGTCAATGATGGTCAGGGCGGCGTGTTGGCTGCGGGGCATGCATTGGGCCGCAATCTCAAGGATGCGGACGGCACTGAGCACCACCGGATCACCGTCATGCAACGCCTGCACCAGCGCGTTGAACGCCTCCGCGAGCTCAGCGAGGGCCGCGAAGTCTTGTCCACGTTCATGCTCATCTGACGTCGCCACGACACCACTGTTGCAGATCGTGGGCTTGCAGCCGACCGCGGACCGGAGGCAACCGCGTTGCGGATCGCCGGTCACCGGTGGCCGTCTGACAAGGGCTTCGGCTGCAAGTGTGGACGACGGGCCAGCCTGGTACCGGTGGGTTCGGTGCCTGGTGCTGAGGCCCGTGCCAGTCGCGGGGCAGAGGCGTCATTCAAACTTGCAGTGAACGTATTCCAGGCTCCGGATTTCGGGCGTGTGCCGGTCATGTGGGCCAGGCCTGGGTTGGCGTCACCGGCCGCGCCATCGTTGATTCTGCGCGAGGCGAGTTGGCGTGACGTCCTTCATCACGGATTGCGACGAGTGGCAGCGGGCGGATGCTCCCCGTCACCGTCACAGTCGGCGCCGTGATTGAAAGTCTCCTGTTCGGCTCGGACACCGGCGTGCGTAGCGCGGTCACTGGATGCACCGAGACGGCTGGCTGCGCGGACGCAGGCCGGCATCGGCTACGTCTCGTCGCCGATCTGCACGACAACTGTGCGGATCTGGGGGTCTGCGTTGTAGCTCATGGCCGATACGTCGAGAACGATCGATTCGGGGGCACGAGCGCGCTTGACGTCGTCCTCGCTCAGCGTAACCACGATTTGGCATGGGTCCCCGGGATGGCCGGCGCCTCGAACGTGCACGGTTGCCATGTCGTCACTTCCTTCTCCTGGAGGCTTGATGGTGAACGCCTTCGGCGCCAAGCCAGCTGGTGCGCCGTCCCAGTGCGACTTTCATCTGCCAAACAGCGATTCGTGGTCAGTCACGGTGGCGGTAGGACCGCCGCGCGCCATCGATGTCCAACTGCTCGGAGTCATGGGGGCGTCAGTCCCGCGTGCAGTGCTTGCGCGACATGGATAGGCCTCGTCGTCAGGTCAGACTGACTGATTTGGGTGCGGCAGCTGAATCCGTCGGCCAAGACCAAAGTGTCTGGCTCCGCCCTGCGCAGCGCCGGGAATAGGACGCGTTCGGCGCAGGCCTGGCTGATGTCGTAGTGGCCGGCGGTGAAGCCGAAGTTGCCAGCCAGGCCGCAGCAGCCGGAGTCCAGGACGTCGGCGCGGATGCCAGCGCGCCGCATGAGATCGGCGTCGGCGTCCGCCGAGAACGGCGTGCTGGTGGCAATGGCGTTGCACGATGGCCTCGCGCGCGACGGTCGGTGGTTGCCAGCCTGGGCTGTGTGCGGTGAGGAGTTCGGCGAAAGTGACGGTTTGGCGTTGCAGCCGGGCCACGTCGTGATCATGAGGGAAAAGCTCGGCGGCGTCGGAGCGGAAGACGGTGGTGCAGCTGGGCTCCAGGCCGACGATGAGTCCGCCCACGCGGACATGCCCGGCGAGGGCGGTGACCGTCTTGTGGAGTACGCGTTTGGCGGTGGACAGTTGGCCGGTGCTGATCCAGGTCAGTCCGCAGCACAGTCCGCCGGGTGGGAGCAGAACACGCCAGCCGGCGTCTTCCAGCACGCTGATCGCGGCCCGTCCCACGGCCGGGTTGAGGTAGTTGGTGAAGGTGTCCGGCCACAGCAGCACCGGTCCTCGGTGGCCCGCGCCGCGCGGCCCGCGGGCCTGATACCAGTTGCGCAGCGTGGTGTTAGCCAATCGTGGGATCTGTCGGCGCCGGTCGACACCCGCGGCGGCGGTCACGGCACGGCGTAGGCCGGGAGTGGTGGTGACGGCGTTGATGAGGGGGGCGGCGTGCACGCGTGGCGCTGACTCGAAGCAGGGCGGGTAGCCAGCCCATGGACAGGTCGGAGCGGTGCCGACGCCATTGGCGTCGCGCGTAGTAGTGGGCGAGGAACTCAGCTTTGTAGGTGGCCATGTCGACGTTGACCGGGCAGTCGCCTTTGCAGCCTTTGCAGGACAGGCACAGGTCGAGTGCGTCTTTGACGGCGTCGCTGCGCCAGCCGTCGGTGATCGGGGCTGTCGGGGTGGCCGTGCAGCATCTCGAACAGCAGCCGGGCGCGGCCGCGGGTGGAGTGTTCCTCCTCGCGGGTGGCCATGTAGGACGGGCACATCACTCCCGCCGCTGTCGTGGCGGCATTTGCCGACCCCGACGCAGCGCCCGACCGCCCGGCTGAAGCTGCCGTCGATCCTCGGGGTAGGCGAAGTGCAGGTGTCCCGCGGGTGCGGGGATGCCAGTGCGGGCCTAGCCGCAGGTCAGTGTCCAGGGCGCGGGGGGCGGTGATCTTGCCGGGGTTCATCCGGTTGCCGCGGGTCGAAGATGGCTTTGAATTCGGCGAAGGCTCGGATCAGGGCTGGGCTGAACATGCGGGGCAGCAACTCGGCGCGGCCTTGCCCGTCGCCGTGCTCACCGGACAGCGAGCCGCCGTAGGAGACGACCAGGTCGGCCGCCTGTTCCAGGAAGCGGCGGGAGTCAGCGACGCCGTCGGCGGTGTCGAGGTCGAAGGGGATGCGGGTGTGGATGCAGGCTTGGCCGAAGGGCCCATACAGCGCGGGCCGCCCGTAGCCGGAGCGCTCGCACAGCGCGTGGAGGTCGCGCAGGTAGTCGCCGAGGTCCTCCGGAGCGACGGCGGAGTCTTCCCAGCCCGGCCACGCGTCGCGCGCGCTGGGGCTGCGCGCGGCTGTGCCCAAGCCGGCTTCGCGGACCTGCCACAGCGCGTCTTCCCGCTCGGGGTCGTCGAGCACACTGATCGTCGGTGCATGCGGGGTGTCGGCAAGGGCGACGAGCAGGGCGTGGGCCTGGGCGGTCGCGGTGTCTCGGTCTTTGGCGCCGAATTGGGCCAGCAGCCAGCCAGCCCCGTTGGGGAGGTCGGCGAGGCCGGCGTTGTTAATGTGCTTGCGTCGTTCGGCGTCGATCAGGGCATCGTCCATGCCCTCCAGCGCGATGGGCTCGCTGAGGGTCAGCAGCTCGGGGACGGCGTCCGCGGCCTGATAGATGTCGGGGTAGCCCAGCACGACCAGGGCCCGCTGGGGCAGGCGCTCGACGAGCTGTACTTCCGAGTGGAGCACGGTGACGCAGGTGGATTCGCTGCCGATCAGCGCCCGCGCGAGATGGAAGCCGTTTTCCGGCAGCAGACTGTCGAGGTTGTAGCCCGACACCCGGCGCGGGATCTTGGGATAGCCAGTACGGATCTCGCCCAGATAGGTATCGCGCAGTGCTCGTAGTGACGCGTAAAGATCGGCGATCCGGCCGCCGGCGGACACGACCCGGTCGTAGTCGTCTTCGGAGGTGGCGCCGACCCACAGTCTGGTGCCGTCGTACAGCAGGATCGAGGCGGACGACGTTGTCGACGACTTTGCCGGTGCGTTGGGCGGTGGCCCCGCAGGAGTTGTTGCCGATCATGCCGCCCAGGGTGCAGTGGTCGTGGGTGGCCGGTTCGGGACCGAAGCGCAGCCCGGTCTCGCTGAGCTCGTCGTTGAGGGTGTCCAACACGATGCCGGGCTCCACGATGCAGGTGCGGGCTTCGGTGTTCACCTCCAGCAGGCGGTGGCAGTACTTGGACCAGTCCAGCACGACGGCCGTGTTGGTGGCCTGCCCAGCCAGGCTGGTGCCGCCACCTCGGGACAGGACCGGCACGCCCAGCCGCGCGCACACCGCGACTGCCGGCATCAACCGTGTGCGGGACGACGACGCCGATGGGTAGCTGCCGGTAGTTGGGGGCGTCGGTGGAGTAGGCCGCGCGGGAACCGGCATCGAAGCGGACCTCGCCGTCGACGGCGTCGTCAAGTGTTTCGCGCAACGTCTCGACGGACAAGGTCTCGGACGGCGGCATCGGGCTCATTGGCCTCGTTCGATAGGCAATGGGACGGCGACCACGTGGCCGTGTTGCAGGGCGTCCCACACTCGGGATCGGGCGTTGATGATCGTGAGCTCACCGGCGTGGGTGGCCAGGCTGTGTTGCAGCGCGACGAGCAGTTTGACCCCCGCCGCGTCGATGCTTGGTGACGTCGGCGAGGTCGAGGGTGATGCGGTAGTGACCGGCCCGGATCAGCACGTCGATGGTGCCCCACAGCAGATCGACGGTGAGCCGGTCGAGTTCCCCGCGGGCATGAGCGGTGGAGGTCGCGACGTCAGCGTCGGCGGAGAACGTCGAATGCCAGTTGGGCAGGTCTTGTTTGTTCACGGTGGCCTCCTGCAGTGCATAGCCTCGCCGCGGGGCCCGATTGTTCTTCGTGCGCGCGTGAGCGGTGCGTCGGGTTCATCCGACGCACCATTGCTCAGCGTCGCCGCGGATGCTCATGCCGTGCCCGGGCGAGCTGGTCTCCAGATGCAGGGCTCCGCCGCGGGCCTCGGGCAGTCCGTCGACCAGCAGCGGTTCGAGGCGGGCGTGGTCGACGAACCATTCGACGTGGCGCAGGTTCGGCACGGCGGCGGCGACGTAGGCGTGCAGCGAGGGTGCGCAATGCGCGGACACCTGCAGGTTCTGCGACTGGGCCAGGGCGGCGCCGCGCAGCCAGCCGGTGTAGCCGCCGCAGCGGGTGGCGTCCAGCTGCAGGCAGTCCACCACCGGCAGCAGCGCGCGGACGTCGTAGAGGTCGGCGGCGTACTCCCCCGCGGCGATGTCGCACCGCAACGCGGCCCGCAGGTGCGCCAGTCCGGTGGTGTCGTCGCTGCTGACGGGTTCCTCGAACCAGCTGACCCCTAGGTCGTCGAGTGCGGCGCCGACCCGGCGGGCCTGGCCGATGCTGTAGCCGCCGTTGGCGTCCACCATCAGGTCGGTGGTCGGCGTCGGTGATCCGGGTGCAGGTGTTCGACGCGGGCCAGGTCGCGCTTGGTGCGGGTGCCCCAGGATTCGCCGATCTTGATCTTCATCGCGGTGCAGCCCACTGATCGCCACCAGTCGACTTGTTCCTCGAGTTGGGCGTCGGACAGGGTGGTGAACCCGCCCGAGCCGTAGATCGGCACTTCGGTGCGGCATTGGCCGAGCAGGGTCGAGATCGGCACGTCCAAGAGCCGGGCTTTGAGGTCCCACCAGGCCATGTCGACGGCGCTGATGGCCTGCATGACCAGGCCTTTGGTGCCCAGGTTGCGGCAGGCGCGGTGCATCGCGGACCAGCCGCGGTGATGTCGTGGGCGTCGCGGTCACGGACGGCGTCGGCGAGTTTGTCGTGGATGACGGCGGCGGCGGCTGGGGCGGAGTAGGTCCAGCCCAGGCCGGTCTGGCCGCCGGCGGTGAGGGTGACGGTGACTGCGGTGGTGGCGTCCCACTGCAGGGTGCCGTCGGCTTCGGGTTCCGGGGTCGGGAAGGTGTAGATCGCGGTGCTGACACCGCTGATGGTCGGCGTGGGGGTGCGGCTCATGATGGCTCCGTCTGTTGCTCGGTGAGGCCGCGCCGGCCTTGGGTGATGAGCCGGTCGGCTGCGCGGGCGGCTAGGGCCATGATGGTCAGCGCCGGGTTTGCTGACCCCTGCGTGGGCAGGGTCGAGCCGTCGACGAGGTAAAGGTTCGGGACTCCGAACACACGATGGTTCGCAGTCGACGACGCCGTCCTCGGCCCGGGTGGCCATCCGGGCGCCGCCGACGAGGTGGGCGTAGCGGTCGATGGTCATGACTTCGGTAGCGCCGGCGGCTTTCAGAATTGTTTCCATGGAGGTGGTCGCGGCTTTGGTTAGTTGTTGGTCGTTGTCGCATTGGCTGTAGGAGAAGTGCGCGACCGGCAGCCCGTGACGGTCTTTCTCGTCGGCGAGGGTGACCCGGTTGTCGGGCTGGGGCAGGTACTCGCACAGCGCACCGAGGGTGGCCCAGTGGACGTAGTCGCGCATGTATTCGCGAAGCGGCGCGCCCCAGTGCCCTTGGGCGGTGACGTGCTCGGCCCAGGTGATCGGTAGCGGGCTGACGGTCTGGATCGACCAGCCCCGCTTGTAGGGCTTGGTCGAGTCGGTCTCGTAGAACTGCTCCGAAGACACCTCCGGCGGCGGCGCTTTGTACATGCGGATCTCGTCGTCGAAGCGCCCGGCGGTCTGCGGTGCCCCTTGCACCATCAGGTACCGACCGACCTGGTCGTGCTCGTTGCCCAACCCGTGCGGGTAACGGTCGGTCGCCGAGAGCAGCAGCAGCCGGGGTGTTTCGATGGAGTAGCCGCAGACGGCGACTGCCCGGGCCCGCTGGTAGTGCTCTTTGCCGGCGCGCATGTAGTTGACGCCGGTTACGGCTCCGGTGCGGTCGTCGACGACGACACGGGTCACCATGGAATCTGCTCGCACTTCGGCGCCGTGGGCGAGAGCGTCGGGGATGTGGGTGATCAGCGGGCTGGCTTTGGCGTTGACCTTGCAGCCCTGTAGGCAGAAGCCGCGATAGATGCAGTGTGGCCGGTTGCCGAAGCGGCCGTTGGGGATGGCGACCGGCCCGACCCGGGCTTGGATGCCGGCGGTCTTCGCGCCGCGCAGGAAGATGTCACCGTTACCGCCGACGGGGTGGGCGTGGTGCGGGTAGGAGTGGGGGTCACCCCAGGGCCAGTCCTGGCCGGCGACCGGGAGTTCCTGCTCGATTGCTTCGTAGAACGGTTTGAGGTCGGTGTAGTCGATGGGCCAGTCCGCGCCGACCCCGTCGTTGGTGAAGGTCGCGAAGTCCGAAGGGTGGAAGCGAGGGGTGTAGCCGGCGTAGTGGACCATCGAGCCGCCCACTCCGCGCCCGGAGTTGTTCGACCCGAGCGGGACCGGGCTGCTGCCACCGATCTGGCGCGGTTCGGTCCAGTACAGGGTGTGGGCGCCGCGTTCGTCGGAGACCCAGTCGGTGTCGGGGTCCCAGAACGGTCCCGCGTCCAGGCACACCACCCGCCAGCCGGCTCGGGCCAGGCGCTGCGTGAGCACGCCGCCGCCGGCGCCCGCGCCGACCACGACGAGGTCGACCTCGTCGCCGTCGGCGTAGTGGCGCATGTCGGTGCGCAGCTGATGGTTGGTGCGGGAGCCGTCGTTGGGGATCAGCCAGGCGGAGTCGTTGCGAGCCCGGATCGCACGGTAGTCGCTTCTCACGCCGACCCCTCCGCTCCGAGGGTCCGTTGGTGGTCGCGGCGGGCTTGCTCGACGCGGGTGGCGAAGGTGACCGGGTCGGTGTCGCTGTCCTCAGTACCGGAGTCCGGGACTTCCCAGTGCTCGCGGGCATTGACGCCGGGGTTGAGGTAGCCGCGAGGATAAGCAGGTCCGGGAAAACCCATTTCGTTCCAGGCCCAGGGATGGGAGTAGAACGCGGTGCAGGCGTAGCGGGTCCACAGGCTCCACACGTGCGTCGCGGACCAGCCGTGCCAGCGTCCGCTGTCGGAACTCAAATCCTGCACCGTCTGGACCAGAGACGCTTGTTCGTCGCTGACCAGATGCGCGAAACTGCGACCGTGATGGCCCTGCTGCGCGTCCTCGTCAAGGAAACGCAGCGTGTCGCGCCAGGCCTGGCCGTCTTCGGGCAGGTCGTCGTAGTGCCACCCGTCGGTTTCCCCGGCGGCGAGTCGGGCGTCGATGAGGGCGAGCACCGGGACCCGCGGGTCGCTGTCCTGGGCCAGGAGCAGATCCAGCAGCGGTCCGGCGACGCTCACCTCGGTCGGGGTGAAGAACGCGAACTCGCCGGGCAGCGCCAGCCGGGCGAGCACGACGCCGGTCGTGACGTCGTCCCACATCTCGACGTTGTCCAGCACGTCGAAGCCCGGATAGCGCCCGCGGTGCTGCGGGGTGACCGCACGCTGGTCGGGGCTGCGGTAGGGCATCAGCCCTCCCCTGCCCGGTGCCCATGCTGATGGTGGCCTTCGCGGCGCAGCACCGCAGCGAGCAGCCCCATCCCTCCGACCAGCGAGGCCAGCAGCGGCGCGAACACCGGCGGCCCGGCCTCCAAGTTGTAGCCGGTGATCCCGCCCGGGCGTTGGGCCACCCCGCGCAGATGCAGATAGGTGCCCTGCAGACCGTTGATCACGATCGCCGCTGAGGCCAGCGGCAGGACGGTGTGCGCGGCCCGGGCCGAAAAGACCGACGCGATGCCCGCCGGGACCGCGGTCGGCACGACCACGATGGGCCACCACATCATCTTGTTCCCGAAGCTGGCCCCGTCATGTGACATGTAGATCTCGGCCGTGGTGATCACCGCCCCGGCGGCGGTCAAGCGCCGACAGGCTGCGTTCGAACCGGCCGGTCCGCACATCATGGACCGCCTCCGCGACGACACCGACCGTGGCGGCTCCTCGTGCGACTACGCCGTCGCTGCGCATGTTCAGTCCTCGCTCTTGGTGCCGGGCAGGTACTGCTGCGCCTTCTGTTTGATGCCCTGCTTGACGAAGCCCCAGGCATCCTCGTCACCGTGCAGGATCGCCCCGGCGGTGGCTTTGGCCTGAGCGAAGGTGGCGTGCGGCGGGATCGGCGGCACGTCCGGGTCGCAGCGGATGTCCAGCACGGTCGGGCGGTCGGCAGCGAACGCGGCGTCCCACGCCGGGCCGATCGCGTCGGGGGTGTCGATGTTGACCCCGGACAGGCCCAGGGTGCGGGCGAACGCGGCGAAGTCGACGTCGGGCAGCGTCTGGGACTCGGCGAACTTCGGCGCGCCTTCCATCGCCCGCAGCTCCCAGGTGACCTGGTTGAGGTCGTTGTTGTGCAGGATCGCCACGATCAGTCGGGGGTCGGCCCACTGCTGCCAGTAGTGGGCGACGGTGATCAGTTCGGCCATGCCGTTCATCTGCATCGCGCCGTCCCCGACCACGGCGATCGCCGGCCGGTCGGGGTGGGCCCACTTGGCGCCGATCACGTAGGGCACACCCGGTCCCATGGTCGCCAGCGTCCCCGACAGCGACCCGCGGATCTCGCCGTGGAACTTCAGATGCCGGGCATACCAGTTCGCCGAACTGCCCGGAGTCGGAGGCGACCATCGCGTTGGCGGGCAGCCGCTTGGACAGTTCGTGGAAGATCCGCATCGGGTTGACCGGGTCGGCGTCGGTCAGCGCGCGGCGCTCGACGGTCTTCCACCAGTCCGCGACCTCGCCTTCGATCTTCCTCGCGCCAGGACCGGTCGGTTTTGCGTTCCAGCAGCGGGATCAGTGCCTGCAGGGTCGCTTTGGCATCCCCGACCAGGTTCAGTTCGTAGGGGTAGCGCATGCCGATCCATTTGCCGGAGCGGTCGATCTGAATCGCGCGGGCCTGGTCCAGTTTTGGCATGAACTGGGTGTAGGGGAAGTTCGAGCCGACGGTGAGTAGCGTGTCGCAGCCCATCATCAGCTTGTAGGACGCGATCGTCCCGAGCAGCCCGATGGAGCCGGTCACCCACGGCAGCTCATCGGAGAGAACGTCCTTGCCGAGCAGGGCTTTCGCGGCGCCTGCGCCGAGAAGATCGGCGATCTGGGTCAACTCGTCCACGCAGCCGCGGGCGCCCTGCCCGACCAGCAGCGCGACCTTCTCCCCGGCGTTGAGGATGTCGGCGGCCTGCCGGACAGCTGATGCTTCAGCGGTAACCGTGGAGGCGGACATGCCCAGGCTGGAGGGGACCTGCTTGAACGCATGCCCGGGGGCGACGTACTCCAGATCGAACACGTCGGAGGGGATGATGACGCACGTCGGCGCCGACTCGCTGACCGCGACCCGGATCGCGCGGTCGATCAGGTTCGGCAGCTGCTCGGGGACGGTGCACATCTGCACGTAGTCGCTGCACACGTCCTTGAACAGCGTCAGCAGATCGACCTCCTGCTGGTAGGAGCCGCCCATCGCCGAGCGTTCGGTCTGCCCGACGATCGCCACCACCGGGACGTGGTCCAGCTTCGCGTCATACAAACCGTTCAGCAGGTGGATCGCGCCGGGCCCGCTGGTCGCCGCGCAGACGGCGACGTTGCCCGAGAACTTCGCGTAGCCCACCGCCTCGAATGCCGCCATCTCCTCATGCCGGGCCTGCACGAACTGCGGATCGTTGTCCGCCCTTCCCCAGGCCGCGAGCAGACCGTTGATGCCATCGCCGGGAAAGGCGAAGACCTGTTTGATGTTCCATTCCCGCAGTCGAGCCAGCAGGACGTCAGCGACAGTTTGCGCCATTGTGTTCTCCTCACGAGCCGTGATCTCGACGCCGGAAGATCGCCCGAACGTCGGTGTGACCGTGCACCGGTTGCCTCCGTGCCGCTGTTGCGAGCTGTGGGCTGCGATGCAATCTCTCTTACTGGTCTACTCGCAACGGTTGCGAAGCGCAAGCGTTAGGGGGAGAGTGGACGCATGCCGAAGGAACGTCGATCGCCGCGAAGCCGTGACGGGCACGATGGGGAGGCCGATGCCATGCTGGCAGCATCCCGGGTGTTGGTCGCGATCAGCGCTCAATCGATCGCGGCCGTGGAAGACGTCGCTGATCTCACCCAGGTCCGTGCCCTGGTGGTGATTGCCAGCCGCGGGTCGGTGTCGCTCAGTGAGTTGTCCGAGGCGACGAGGATTCATTTGACCCGGGCCAGCCGGCTGTGCGACCGGTTGGTGGTCAAGGGTCTGCTCAACCGCGCTGATGACCCCGCCAACCGCCGGCAACTGACATTGACGTTGACTCCAGCCGGTCAGGAAGTGGTTGACGAGGTCATGCGCCGGCGTCGGCAGGCGATCGAGCCGATCCTCGACCGAATGAGCAGGCAGATGACCAAACAGCGGCGCGCCGAGCTGACGTCGCTGCTTCATGAGTTCGCCGTCGCCGGCGGCGAACCATCCGATCCCGATCTGTGGGCAATGGGCTGGACCACCTAACGCCCGCCTCGACCTCGACCTCGACCTACGAAAGCTTGATAAGGAGATGACCTTTATGCCGCGCATCATCGTGGTAACTGGATCCAGCGGAGGAATCGGGCGGGCGAGCGCGATCGCGTTCGGCGCTCGGGGCGACACCGTCGTGCTCGTCGCCCGGGGAAAGAAGGGGCTCGACGGTGCTGCCGCGCAAGTCGAGCAGGCCGGGGGCACCGCGCACGTGATGCCGGCCGATGTGGCCGACGCCGATCAGGTGTTCGCCCTCGCCGCGAAGGTTGAGGCGGAGATCGGGCCGATCGATGTCTGGGTCAACGTGGCGTTCACCTCCGTGTTCGCGCCCTTCGACCAGATCAAACCCGAGGAATACCGGCGGGTCACCGAGGTCAGCTACCTCGGCTACATCTACGGCACCATGGCCGCGCTCAAGTACATGAAAGCTCGTGACCGGGGGACGATCGTGCAGGTCGGCTCGGCGCTGGCCTACCGCGGCATCCCGCTGCAGTCGGCCTACTGCGGCGCCAAACACGCCATCCAAGGCTTCCACGAGGCGCTGCGCTGTGAACTGCTGCACGACAAGAGCAATGTGCACGTCACCATGGTGCAAATGCCGGCCGTCAACACCCCGCAATTTTCCTGGGTGTTATCCCGGCTTCCTCGTCATGCTCAGCCGGTGCCGCCCATTTATCAGCCCGAGTTCGCCGCCCGCGGCGTGCTGTTCGCCGCCGACCACCCGAAACGCCGTGAGTACTGGGTGGGGGCTTCCACCATGGGCACCTTGGCCGCGAACGCGATCGCCCCGGGGCTGCTGGATCGCTACCTCGGCAAGACGGGTTTCAAGTCCCAGCAAACCGACCGGCGGCATGACCCCGACGCCCCGGTCAACCTGTGGGAACCGGCCGACGGCGAGAGCGGGCACGACTTCGGCGCACACGGCGTGTTCGACGACAAATCCCACGAGCAGGACCCACAGTTGTGGGCCTCTCACCACCACGGCCTGCTCGGCGCCTCTCTAGCCGGCGCCGCTGCGGCCACCGTCCTCGCACTCATCGGGCGGCGGCGGTGACCACCCCCGACCGGCGGGCCGCAACCCGTCTGCTCGCCGCCGCGCACCTCGGCCAAGCCGCGGTGCTGCTCGCGCAACCAGCCGGCGCGCTGCGCCGCATCACCAGCGAGGGCGGTGTCCCGCCGGTCTGGATCGTGCGCATCCTCGGCGCCCGCCTGCTCGCCCAAGCCGCCCCCGAGGCCATCGCCCCGAGCCGAAACATCCTGCGCCTCGGGGTCGTCGTCGACCTGACGCACGCCGCGTCGATGCTCATCGCCGCGCGGGTCTGGCCCCGCTACCGCCGCGCCGCGCTGGCCAGCGCGGCCAGCGCCGGCGCCTCCGCCCTCGCCGGCACCCTCCTTGCCCGAGGGCGACGATGACCGCCGGCGCCAGCCCGAGCGACCGGATCCCTCCGCAGGTACTGCGCGACTACGCGCTGCTGGCCGACGGCGAACGCGGCGCCGTCGTCGGCCCCCACGGTGACATCGTGTGGCTGTGCGCGCCCCGCTGGGACAGCGACGCCGTCTTCACCTCCCTCATCGGCGGCGCCGGCGAGTACACCGTCACCCCGGCCGGGCGCAACGTGTGGGGCGGCTCCTACGAAGACGGCTCGATGATCTGGCGCAGCCGCTGGGTCACCGACAACGGCATCATCGAATGCCGCGAGGCCCTCGCCTTCCCCGGCGACCCGCACCGCGTCGTCCTGCTGCGCCGCATCCACGCCGTCGATCACGCCGCCACCGTCACCGTCTCCCTGGAACCCCGCGCCGGCTACGGCCAGCACGAGCTGAGCGACCTGCACTGCCACGCCGGCGTGTGGACCGGGCGCAGCGGCGGCCTTCATCTGCGCTGGACCGGCGGGCCAGGACGCCCACCCGCGACAGCAACCGGCAAGCACTGCACGCTCGAGGTGGACCTCGAAGCCGGCCAGCACCACGACCTGGTCCTCGAACTCAGCGACCAGCCGCTGCCTGAGCAACCCGGTCGACGCCGACACCGCCTGGACGCGCCACCGAAGCCGCCTGGCACGCCGCCGTCCCCACCCTGGACAACGTGCTCGCCCCCCGCGACACCCGCCGCAGCTACGCCGTGCTGCGGGGGCTCACCAGCAGCGGCGGCGGCATGGTCGCCGCCGCCACCACCAGCCTGCCCGAGCGGGCCGAAGCCGGCCGCAACTACGACTACCGCTACGTCTGGATCCGCGACCAGTGCTACGCCGGGCAAGCCGTCGCCGCCGCCGGACCCCACCCGCTGCTCGACGCCGCCGTCTCCTTCGTCGGTGACCGGCTGCTCGAGCACGGCGACCAGCCTCGCCCCCGCCTACACCACCACCGGCGAACCCGTCCCCGACCAACGCCACCTCGACCTGGCCGGCTACCCCGGCGGCTACGACATCATCGGCAACTGGGTCAACCAGCAGTTCCAGCTCGACGCCTTCGGCGAGGCGCTGCTGCTGTTCGCCGCCGCCGCCCGCCACGACCGCCTCGACACCGAAGGCTGGCGCGCGGCCGAAGCCGCCGCCGGCGCGATCGCGCCGACGCTGGACCGAACCCGACGCCGGCATCTGGGAAATCGACAACCGGCCCTGGACCCACAGCCGCCTGACCGCCGCGGCCGGACTGCGCGCCATCGCCGCCGCGCACCCGGCCGCGGCCCAAGCCGCGGACTGGCTCACGCTTGGCCGACCACATCGTCGCCGACACCGCGGCGCACGCCCTGCACCCCGACGGACACTGGCAACGCTCACCCGAGGACCCCGCCCTGGACGCCGCGCTGCTGCTGCCCGGACTTGCGCGGCGCCGTCCCCGCCGACGACCCGCGCACCACCGCCACCCTGCACGCCTACCTGCGCGACCTCACCCGCGACGGCTACGCCTACCGCTTCCGCCACGACGACCGACCCCTACCCGACGCCGAAGGATCGTTCCTGCTCTGCGGGTTCCTCGTCGCGCTCAGCCTCCACCAGCAGCACCAACCGGTCGAGGCCCGCGCCTGGTACGAACGCACCCGCGCCGCCTGCGGACCCCCGCAGCTGTTCAGCGAGGAATACGACGCCTCACCAGCACCAGATGCGCGGCAACCTCCCCCAAGCCTTCGTCCACGCCCTGATGATCGAAACCTCCGCCCGACTCGCCCACTAAAGGACGACCAGCATGCAACCCATCCCGACCCCGCAAGCTCCTCGATCCCGACCGGATCCTCGACAACGACCGCGGCGACTTCACCGCCGACCACGAAGCCCGCGCCCAACTACTCGACGACGCCCTGCACCACACCTGCGCCTACGCCCAGCAGCTCTGGCACGACCTCGACGCCATGCGCGGCTACCTCCTCAACAGCCTCCCCCCGGACCCCCACTCCCCCGGCCCGCACCCCACCGCGTCCGCCTCCCCCACCGGACCCGACGACGACACCGGCTGGGATAACTGGATCACCGCCTACGCCGCCGTCACCTCCGTCCTGTGCGGACCCCACGGCGACTCCGGCTACGGCCTCAGCGAAGCCCGCCGCGAAGCAACCCTGCGACGCACCGCACCCGTCCTACGCATCCACCCCGACCGCCCCGACCAAGGCACGGCCGCACACCAAGAGCACGCATGCGACATCCCCACAACGGAGCCTGCCTCACCTCGGCCTGGTCGGTCGCGACCCGCGCGCACGGCCGCGACCGTGGTCCTCATACTTCTGGCCGTGCGAGGACTCCGGCCATGTCGGCGACGTCTGCCCTAACAGTTGCGAGGGAACGGCACCCCCACCCACAGGCTTCGGAAACGCCCACGGGACGCCACTGAATCCCTGACTAGCCTCCCGACGATGAGGCCGTCTGGCAGGCCAGAGGGAAGGGAGTCGCGCTGCGAGACTTTTTGTGCTCCCTCCTATCCGAACACATCGGCTTGGCGATCTGGACCGTTTGGTGCGCTCTCGTGTCGTTCATGCCGCAGCAGACGTTCGCGTTGACCGTCGCCGACAAATTGCCCAACAGGCCGTCGCAGAGCATTAGTCACGCCAGGCAGTGATCACCGAGCCGTTTGCACGCCGCTCCCCTTGCAAATTCGGTCGGACCCACAGTTCGAGCAGCCGCTGCGGGCTATCGGTGCAACCGGCGTGCAACACCGGCATGGCGGCCAGGCTCACAGCGCGGTGACTCGCGGGCTCTACCTGAGGTATGAGTCGAGCGTCCATCACGACGGACACGAAGACGGGCCCCGCATCGCTGCGGGGCCCGTCTTGGCTGCCTTCGGTGGGCGATACTGGGATTGAACCAGTGGCCTCTTCCGTGTCAAGGAAGCGCTCTCCCACTGAGCTAATCGCCCCGACCTTGCGCTAGCTGCGTTGGGTGAGCACTTTTGTGTCAACGTTTTCCGCCCGGCGTTGGCAGCGTTGGTTGGTCGCGACGCCGCTGGTTGTGGGCCTCAGCCTGGTCGGTGACGTTGGATGTGACGGTTGCTTGCGGTCCTGGTGTTGCACGACCGTTGCACGCAGCCCAACTCGGCGCAGCCGACACCGGATTCCTCGAAGCAGACCGGGAGCCTCGTGCAGGGTGAGGACTCGCGGTGTCATGCGTAGATCGAAGACCTCACCTCTGCCATCGCGAGTCAAGGCCTTCCATCGTGCCGGAAACGTTCGGGTCGAACACAGACCAATAACCGACCTGGCAGCGAGGGTTCAACCAGATGAAGTCAACACCGTCACTGGTTGAGCCTGGTGGGCTCAGTCGGTTAGGCCTGGGGTGATGATGCCGCTTTCGTAGGCGAGGACGACGACTTGAACGCGATCGCGTAAGTCGAGTTTGGTGAGGATGCGGGTGACGTGGGTCTTGACGGTTGTCTCGCCGACGATGAGGTGATTCGCGATTTGTTGGTTGGAGTGGCCGCGAGCGAGTAGCCGAAAGACTTCGTGCTCGCGGGGACTGAGCGTCGACAAAGCGGCGGGCGTCTCGACCGGGCGCAGACGTTGGGAGGTGGTGAATTCTTCGATTAGTCGCCGGGTGACGCTCGGCGCGAACAACGCGTCGCCACGGTGAACCATCCGGACCCCGGCGGCGAGCTGTTCGGGTGGCACATCTTTGAGTAGAAAGCCGCTTGCTCCTGCGCGGAGCGCCTCGTACACGTATTCGTCCAAATCGAACGTGGTCAGGATCAGCACCCGCGGTGGCGACTCGTTAGGTTCGGCGAGGATACGTCGAGTGGCTTCGATGCCGTCGGTGTCGGGCATGCGGATATCCATCAGAATCACGTCGGGCTGAGTTGCCTTCGTGAGCGTGATCGCTTCCATGCCGCTGCTAGCTTCGCCGACGACGTGCAGGTCGGGTTGGGTCGCGAGGATCATGCGAAAGCCGGCGCGGACGAGTTGTTGGTCGTCAGCGATGAGGACACGTATCGGGGGGCTTGAGGTCATGCTGGGACTGCTTCGGCGATCATGATGGGCAGGCGGACCAGCAGTCTTGGCGTCTGGGTGGCATCGGGTGGGACGACCGTTCCGTTGCATAGTGCTGCGCGTTCGCGGACGGTGAGCCGTAGTCGGGCGGATAGTTGCAGGCCGCTGCCGGTCGCTTCGATCTCGATCCGGTCCTCGCTGAACCGCAGCACGATGATCACATCGCGTGAGGGGCGCGGGTCGGACTCGGCGAGTGCGGCCTCGATGATCCGGTAGGTCGTCAGCTCGATTCCAGCGACCAGCGGCGCCGGGTCACCCTCGACGCGCAGCTCAACGCTGCGGCCATCGTCGCGTAGCCGTTGGATGATCGCGTGCAGCTGTCCGACGCCAGGTTGTGGCCGTACCTGTAACAGGTCGTGGTGGGCGCGCAGCACACCGAGGATGTCGCGCATTCGCGCGAGCGCCGTGCGCCCGGCCTGCTCGATTGCCGTGATTGCGTCGGTCGCGGCGCCCAGATCGTCACCGATCGCGCAGCGGGCCGCGGCCGCCTGCACGATCATCGCCACGACGCCCTGGGCGACCTCGGTATGCAGCTCGCGGGCGATACGGGCCCGTTCGCTGGCGATAGCGAGCCGTTCGCGGTCCTCGCGTTCAGCCGCGAGCAGCGTGTGCGTTTCAGCCACCCGCTCGGCGAGGACACGTTGGCTGCGCCACAGCCGCCCGGCCGCCCACAGCAGGCACGACATGACCAGGCCACCGGCGAGGCCCGCGGGCGGCTCATGCCCGACAATTGCGACGCCGACACTTCCCGCGATCCAGAACGCCAACCCCGCAACGGCCCGCGATCGGGTCTGCCAGGCCGCGACAGTGAACATCGGGACGGTGACGCAGTAGAAACCGACCACGGTCGCGTGCGCGGAGGTGAGCCCCGAAGCCAGCGGAACGGCCGCGAGCCCGACAACCACCACGTACAGCAACGGCACCCGTCGTCGCCAGGCGAACGCGACCGCCATCACCGCCACCACGATCACGTTCACCGCGACCGGGCCACGCCGGTACTGATCGGTGAGCGCGTCCACCTCGAGCGTCACCAACCAACCTCCGGCCAGCAGCACGTCCGACCACGGTCTGACCGCAGCGCGCCATCGCTTGGCTGTGACGTCCCATCGCGCACGACCGGGAACGCTGACTCCGACCTGTTCGTCGGCCACCTGGGGTTCGAGCGGTTCGGTGCGCAGCGGAATGTTCGCGTGAACCTCGAAACCGCCGCCGGCTCGATACCCACTTGTCAGGTGGCCGCCGTAGAGCGCTACCCGTTCCCGCATACCGATCAAGCCGTGCCCGGATCCGGGCAGCACCGGTGTCGCGGAAGGCGCACCGTCATCGGTGATACGGACGTCGAGGGATTGGATGCCGACGCTGATCGCTACCCGCGCGGTTGCCGGCCGGGCATGCTTGACGACGTTGGTCAACGCCTCCTGCACGACTCGGTAGGCCACTAGACCAACGGCGGACGGGACTTGATCGAGCCGGCCGCGGACATCGACGTCGACCGGCACCCCGCTGGCTCGGGTGCGATCGACGATCTGGTCGAGACGGGCAAGGCCGATCGACGTATCGGCGTCCGGTGCGTCGCTTCGCCGCATCACCCCCATGATCCGACGCAGATCGGCCAGCGCTTCCCGGCCGGACCGTTCGACCACCTGCAGCGCATCGTCGGCCGCTGCTGGGTCGGTGGCCGCGACTACTCGCGCGCCGCCGGCCTGGATCACCATCACGCTCACGTGATGGGCGACCACGTCATGCAGCTCGCGGGCCACTCGATTACGTTCCTCACCCAGCAGCCGCTGCGCCCTGACTTGCTGTTCGTCGCGCAGGCTCGCGGTGGCCTCGGCCAGTCGGCGCACGAGCGACGCCCGCCGCGCCACGACGATGCCGGCGGCGACCGGCACTACCGTCAGCGGCCACCCCGATAGCGCGCTGAGCAGCGACGTCTTCCCGATCGCGGCACCCATCAGCGGACTTGCCACGAGCGCGTACCCGAGTAGCGCGGCCAGGCGCGTCCACATAGCCCGTTCAGCGGCCGCGCGTCCCGCGCTGTAATAGACCAATACCGCGGCGGGAACCATGAACGAGCCGTCGGGATCATGAGTTGCGATCTCGTAGACGGTCATCGTCGTGGTAGCGACAACGGCCACGACGAACGGTGCCCGCCGCCGCACCGCCACCGGCGCGATGCTCACCACGCATGATGCCACCCCCAGCGCGACGGGCGCCGAGTAGCTCAGGTTCGCGACCTCGACCAGGCCACCGGCGGTCAACGCCGCCGCGACGGCCACGTCGACCAGGCCGAGAGAGCGCCCCGCCGCCGCCCGCAGCGCGCCCGGACGCTCGCGCGCTGCCGCCGTCACGGTCATAGAAGCTCGCGCGCTGCCGCCGTCACGGTCATAGAAGGAGGTTAGCCGCGGCCGCCGGCGGCGGCATCCTGCGCAAGGACGACCAATCAATCCACCTAAGGGCTACAACCCAATCCTGCCCACGCAGGACGCGGGCCACCCGGTTCACACGCCACGCTCGCACATGCGAAGCGCGCAACCGTCGCGCCCATCAGGAGAAAGGCCCACCCGATGCCCACATCGCCAACCCAGCCCCTCCCACGCACCACGACGCTGACCGGAATCGGCTTCAACGTCTTCTTCATCGCCTCAGTCGTCTCGAGCAACCCGCCCAGCAGCAACGCCTCGGACGCGAAATGGATCGCCAACTACACCGGCCACAGCAACCAGCTCAGCCATCTAACAACCGGTATCTGCCTCATCCTCGCCGCGTTGAGCCTGATGACGTTCCTCACCGGTATGTGGCAGCGCATCAGCAACGCCCGACCTGATGGCACAACGAACCCTCTGCCGCTCATCGCGGCCGGTGTCGCGACCACCTGCATCGCCATCGGCGGAACGCTCATGGCCTACATCTCCGGCAGCGAACTCAGCAGCAAATACCCACTCCCCTCAGCCGACCTCCTCCGACTATCCAACGGCTTGGGTTTCGTCCTGACCGGCATCCCCGGCCTGGCCGCCACCGCACTGTGCCTCGCCGTGCTCGCCCACCAAGCCCGCACCGCAGCCGTCTTCGGCCACAAGATGGCGATCTTCACCTGGATCGTCGCCGCCGTCCTGCTACTGAGCTTCCTCTTCGCCCCGATCCTCGCGCTGATGGCATGGATCGTCGCCTGCATCATCAACGGCCGCCGCACCTCACACGCCCACGACGGGCACGCTGGCAACCCTGGACGCCAACCTGATACGCGCACCTCGGCCTCGACCAGTTAGAGGACGATCGAGTCAGCATCGCTTGGAGCACCGCCTCAGCGCCCGCACTGCCGATCTTCATACCTATGTCCGGTGATGACACCGATCGGGTATGAAGATCCGCTGCGCGGTCGATCTACAGATCTATGTCAGCTCAACACCGTTCCGGCTTCAGATCTTGGGCGGTGCGCTGGTTAATCGGTTACCACCAAGCGTTCGCGGGCCGGGGTGAGCACCAGTGTCACGGTCACCCGGAGAGGATTATCGCGGCCGCCACAAAGACTCTAGTGCCGGCCCCAACGTTGATGAAGAACGCCGGCAACGCCGTCAGCACGGACACGCGCCCCCCGGCACGGCGCAGCGGCGCAGGAAGCGGGGTCAGCGCGGTATGCCAGCGTCGAGTCGAGCCATGACTCTCTTCAGATCGGCGAGGTCGCGATCATCGAGCACGTCGCCGACGATGTGCTGCAGGAATGCGTGGTGGCGCTGGCGGGTCCTCTTCACCACCGCGCGGCCGTGCCTGGTGATGGCAGCGAAGGTCGAGCGGGCATCGTGGGGATCGGGTTGCCGCTCGATGAGTCCGGATTCCTGCATGCGGTCGAGCAGCTTCGACAACCCCGACGGTGACAAGACCATGGCTTGCGCGAGGTCGCTGAGTCGGAGCCGTCCCCCTGCCATATCCAGGTGCATGAGCACGTCATAGCGCGCCACGCTGAGCCTGCTGATGCGCCGGAGGTCGAGTTCGAGCTGGTCGCTCAGCCGGGCGTGGGTTCGAAGCAGGGCGAGGAAGGCCGGCATCCATCTGGCTGACTCCTCGTCGGTCACGTCGTCCAATCTAAACCAAATACTTGACATACCAAACACGCAGGGCTATTAGTTGGCATGCCAAGTGTTCGGGAGGGTCAACCAACGGTCGCGCGACCATCGATGCAACCGCCGCCTCGCCAGGAAATGGAGAACAACCGATGCCGACAATCGCCTTCACCGCCCCGCTACTACCGGGCATGGCCGAACTCGACCGAGAGGTCATGCAGTCCTTCCAAACCGGCGAACGCAAGACCGACTACGAAGAAGCCCGCCGCCGGGCCGGAATCACCCGCGAATCGGTGTGGATACAGACGACACCAGCGGGTGACCTCGCAATTATCTACCTCGAGGGCGACGACCTCGCCGCCGCCTTCACCACCCTCGGCAAGTCAAACGAGCCCTTCGATCAATGGTTCCGCGACCACGTCCAACGCGTGCACGGATTCTCACTCGCCGACGACTTCCACGCCCCGGAACCGGTCCTGGACTTCCGCGGCTGACGGCTCTTTAGAGACACGCCAGCCACGCACGGCGATCCCACTCGGCGCCGGCAGGCGCGCTCGGTCAGAGCATCTCGCGCCACCATTGTGACGGCGTCCTCTCCCCCTGCAGCGCGCACAACGCCGAACCCAGCCGCCACCACATCCACACCATCATCCGCGACGCTAGTCCAGTCGCGGACGAATTGGTCGTGCTCGTGATCCAGTCGATCTGCGTCTCGGTGGATGGTTCACCGCCAGACCGACCGGGCACGTCAGCTTGACCGCGCCTGACGCGAAGCCGTTTCGCTTCCTACAATTCGGCTGCTATTGATCTGGGGCGAAAGCACGATGGGCCACGGACGGCCTGCCCGCGATTCCCCGCTGTTGGGCCGGATCGCGGGTTGGCACCACCGGGTGCTCATGCGCTCTATTTGGTGCCGATGATGCAGCGCGCATGAAGCGGCAGTCTCAAGCCGGTTCCGTCGCGGTACGCCTGAGCTTTCTCGATCGTCACCGTGCGGATGCGGTCACGAGCGGCACTGTCCACGGCGGCCAAACCGCCGACGACCGGAGCGGCGACCTCCGTCATGAACGACCAGTACTCCTCCCCGCTGGATGTATCCAAAGAACCGCGCACGTCGGACTCGGCGACTTCGCGCACCTCGCTAGCACTGAACACGCTGGCTATCGCACCGGGCGCGGCGCAGCGGAACAGGCTGGGAAGAAAATCCACAGTCGCGGGGGATCGGGCCTCGAACTCCCGCCGCACGAGTCCGTACACAACTCCTCGTGATGATAGGCCCGGCATTGTTGCTACCTATTGAGAGCACTCCACGATCGCTGACCTAGATGCATGCGGTCGTCGATCGGCGCTCCCCTGAGACGCCCGAACTGGCCGACTGCCTAGCTGCGTTGCAGGATCGGCTTCAACGCTGCCCGAAGCGTGATCCAGCCGGGCGTAGCTAGGGCGATTACGTGCGGCGGCGGGGTTGTCCGTCTGGGTCGCAGATGACTCGGTACAAGGGCGTCGCCCAGGCCAGGGTTGCTCTGGACAGGTGCAGGGGCGGGTAGGGGCGGAGCCTGCCGGGTGGCCGGACGCCCTGTTGGCCGTGGTCGTGCCAGCGTTGGAGCGCGCTGGCCGATTGCGCGAATGCGTCGAACGCTGCGATCGGGTCGCACAGGTCATCGACCTCATTCTGTGTGCGGTCGAGGTGTTCGGCGGCGAGGGTCAGTCGTAGGTTGCGGGCGAACTGTCGGGCGCCGCTGCCGAAGCTGTCCACGGTGGTCGGGTGTCGGTGATAGGGGGTGTCGTCCAGAACGGCGCAGGCGAGTTCGGAGTCGTGGGTCCAGGAGCGGCGGTTGATGTTGTCTGAGCCGACGCTGGCCCATACGTCGTCCACGATGCCGACTTTGGCGTGGACGTAGACCGGGACTCCGGCGTGGTTCTCGATCCCGTACACGCCCACTCGTGACCCACCTGCTTCGTGGACCAGGTCTAACGCTTGTTGCCGCCCGACGAGGTTCATCGGCTTGGACACCCGCCCGTCCTGGTCGGGATACAGCGGCAGCACCACGATCAGGCGCAGGCCGGGGTTGGTTCGGAGAGCGTCGGCGAAGCTGGCGACGATGTCGGCGTTCCAGAAGTACTGGTCCTCGACGTAGATCAGGCTGTGCGCCAGGCCGATGGCCTTCTCATAGCCGTACGCGACGCTGCGTTCGCCTTCGGGCGCGAACGGGAACGCGGGCCGTTTCTTCGGGTAGGTCCGCAGCAGTTGCACATGGTGGCTGCCGGGCGGTTCGGGCGCTGGCAGTTGCGGGGGCAGCGGGCCGGGGTCGATGTCCTCCCCGCGCATCCGGTCGGCGAGGATGCTGAACGGGTTGCGGTTCAGCGGGCTCGGGTCCTCCCACCGTTCCCGGAACACCGCCTCGACATCGTTAACGGCAGGCCCTCTGACCGCTACTTGAATGTCATGCCAGGGCGGACGGTTTCCATAGACGCTGGCCATCGGCTGGCGCTGCGGATCGCCGTGATGGTGTTCGTCATCGAGCCTGCTGTGGCACAGGTCGATCCCTCCGACGAACGCGACATCCAGCTCAGGCCGCTGCGGGTGGCGCAACACCACGAACTTCTGGTGATGGGAGCCGCCCGGCCTTACTCGCATGTCGCGCACCACCTCCCCGCCCGCGCGGTTGATCTGCTCGCCCAGGTGCCGGTTCTCCTGCTCGCTGAACGCCAGCCGATCCAGATGCGAGCGCCACACCAGCCCTTTGACCAGCACACCCCGCTCGGCGGCCTGGCAGAACACCCGCCCGACCTGGGTGTCCGGTCCATCGAGGAGCTGGTCCGGGTCTCCGCGCCAGTCGGTGAACAGCAGCAGGTCATCGCGGCGCATCAGCCGAACGCAGCGCAGCAACTCGGGCAGGTAGGACCGGCCATGGACCAGGGGCGTCACGTCGTTGCCCGAGGTCCACGCCACCTGCCCTGGATAGTCGCGGTCCAGCCGGGTCCACACATTGCCCCGTTCAGCGGCACTGAGGAACCACTGCTCCTCGGCTGTCACGTTTTGGCCCACCGCGCGGCGGCGAAACCGTACAGCCCGAACGCGATCAACCCGACCGCGAGCGCGCCGAGTAGCCACGGCCCGTAGGCCCGGTCAGCCAGTGTCCGCAACGCCCCGTCGAGCCCGGTCGATTTGGAGGGGTCGAAGGTGATCGCCGCGTCCACGCCCAAGGCTCCCGCGACGGCGAACACGACACCTCGGGCGACGGTCCCGACGACGCCCAGGCGCACCACGACGGTCCTCGTTGCGCCGTGGAGTTCGTTCATCCGGAGATGTTTCTCGAACTTCTTCGTGACCCCTTCGATGATCATGGCGACGCCGACGGCGACCACGATCAGACCGGCGAGGGCGACCAGCCAGCGTCCGTAACCGTGTTTCATGAGCTTCGCGGTGGCAGTCTCCTGTTGCTGGGCCTGGCCCTGCCGGGAGCGACCGGCGATGAACGCAAAGGTCGTCACCGACAGCGAGGCGTACACCACCGCGCGGACCACAGACTGCACGCGCGGGCCCGCCTTCTTGCCTTCGCCTGCGACTCCGAACGCGACCTCAGACGCCCTCCACACGGCGTAGGCAGCGAAGCCGATCCCCAGTATCCATAGGAGCACGAGGCCGCCAGAATGCTGGGCGATGTCAGCCAGCGCGCCCTTCTGATTCGCCTGCTGGCTGCTATGGCCTAGCGCGATCTGGATGGCCAGCCACCCAATGACCAGATACACGAACGCACGCGCGGCCAAACCCAGCCGCGCTGCCGCCGCCATCACGGGGCTGTCTGATGCCTTACGGACTGAGGAGATCGCCCCCACTGTGCGCCCCGCCCTCACTGGATGCCTCCAGGACGACCCCGTCCCGACGTGCACTGACAACCTATCCCGTGCCAGTCCGGCCAGCGCGGCTTTCGCCCCGACCGGCGTTGCCGAGGTCATCATGCTGGCCTACGGCCTGACCGAGCGGGAACGAACAGTCACCAATCTTGTGTGCCAGGGGTACTCCACCGCCCAGATCGGCGACCAACTGTGGATCACCCCGCAACACCGTCCATCACCGTCGCTCATCGATCTTCGACAGGACTGGCTTGCGCAGCCGCCGCGAAGTCATAGCCGAACCTGTGGGATCGCTAGCTACCCGGACTGCATCTGGCCTAGGCGGGTCGGGCGATGTGCTGCTACCGGGTCGGCGGGAGGTGTAGCGTCCGAGCTGGCTGAGTGTCCAGCCAGCACGGGACCATCGGCTCTGCGCCGGTGGAGAGCGTCCAGCTCATAACCGTGCACTCCTGGTTCCGTCGATGCGGGCTGTGACCTGATCACTGCCCGGCACGTCACCCACGCGAAACTCTTAGTCCGCGACGACGGAGTTCGGCTACCCACCGTTGTGGACCGAGGAAGCCCATGGACCTGACCGGCTGTAACTACCGAGTGACCCGATGACGAGCGCGGCGGGCCTGTTGGGCGGTCACGCACACTTTCTGCATTGGGGTGTCGTGCAGATTTCGTTGGCGAATCTGATCGTGATCATCTTGATGCTGGTCGTGTTCGCGCTGGCGGTTCTGGTGCCCTTCCCGCACGCACGCGACGACACCGACGCCGCCCAGGCCGACCGGCTGGAGGTGCCCGATGTCCACGTCTGAGGGCCAGATGTCGCGTAGTTGGACGGTGCGGCTACGGACCCGCCTTTCTCGCACGGTCCCGGCGGGTCAGTTGCTGCCCGACCGGCAACCCGCCTACGTCCGGTCCTGGATTTACGTGTTCGGCGTAGCGAGCCTGGCGGCGTTGCTGTACGTCATCGCCTCGGGGCTGGTGCTGGCCCTGAAAGGGGTCGCCTGGTGGCACGCCTCCTCAGTCGGCCATTTCGTGAACTCGACGCACCTGTGGAGCGTGGAGCTGTTCTTCTTCTGCATGGTCGTACACTTGTGGGGGAAGTTCTTCATGGCCGCCTGGCGCGGCAACCGAGGACTCACCTTGGGTAACCGGCGCGGTCGCGTTCCTCGGCTCGATCGGCACCGCGTTCACCGGCTACCTATCCCAGACGAACCTCGACTCCCAATGGACCGCCGAGCAAGCCAAGGACGGCCTCAACTCCGTCGGGATCGGATCAGTCTTCAACGTGCTCGACACCGGCCAGATGCTGCTCTGGCATGTCATGCTGCTGCCCCTGATCCTCGGGGTGCTGGTCATCGCCCATGTCGTGTTGGTGCGACGCCATGGCGTCGTACCGCCCTTCGACGCGATCCCACCCGGCCCTGAACCGGCCCAAGAACGCCCCATCGATGCAGCCGTTGCACCGTCGCCCCCGACGACGGTCACGCCTCCGACCGTCGTCCCGGCACCCACGCTGGAGCCGATCCCGTGACGAGCCCAAAGTCCCGATGGCAGCACAAAGACACGACACCGGACTCGCACCTGTTCCCGACCCGCCCCTATGACCTCGTCAAGGAGTTCGTCGTCGCCTCGTCGTGATCGGCGCGCTGACTGTCTTACTTGCGGCGGTGTTCTCCTCACCCGACCACAAAGCCCTCACCCTCAAAGCCTGGGCGCAGGCGGCACCGACCGATGTCGTGGCCACCGCCACCGCCGAACTCGCCGGGACCAGCACCAGCGCCAGCTACGGCGCGCCCTACAACAAGAACGGTCCCGGACAAGACCTCGGGCCACTGCATCTCCAACGCTGGGGCGGGGTCCGCATCCCGATCGACAGTGCCCGCGACCTGGTCTTGGGACCGCTGGGCACCGTCACCGGCAACCCGGCCCTCATCACAGCTCTCGCCGCCTGGAAGGGCGGCAGCAGCGATCAACAGACCACCTGGGCCAGCACCTACTCCGACGCCCTCGCCGCCGTGCCCGACGGGAACCCCGCCACGGTCGCGGCAGGCAGCTACGGACCCGTCCCCGTCCTGGCGGGCAGCTTCCTCACCCTCGCCGACACCGGCGGCCTGGAAGGTTTGCTCACCTCATCGAGCACGTTCTACGTCAGCAACGAAACCAAGCCACTGCTGCTGCTCGCTGACGGGGCCTACTTGGAGGACCTGGCCCGCGCCGACCACCTGGGAGGCGATCAGTGGGGAATGATGAACGAGACCGGCAACTACCCCGGCCAGCCCTGGATGTGGCTCTACACCTTCTGGTACCAGGTCAAACCCTTCTCCACCTCCGGCAACGCCGACGCCCTGGTGTGGGGCCTGATGGCGTTACTGACCCTGGTCTTCGTCCTCGTCCCCTACATCCCCGGCCTGCGCAGCTTGCCCCGCCACCTCGGCGTGCACAAACTGATCTGGCGGTCCCCGTAGGAGTTCGGGCCGGGCCGTGCGGCGCTGTCCAAGCCCTCACCTCAGAGCGCGATCGAGTCCGAGGACTTGCTCGCCATTGACGGCGCGATGGTTGCGTGTAGCGTCCCGTTCAGCCTGCACCCGCGGGTCCGCGCGAGGATCGCGGGTTGGCACGACCCGGTGTTCTTGAATTTATTTGGTGCCGATGATGCAGCGAGCGTGAAGCGGCAGACTCAGACCGGTTCCGTTCTGGTACGCCTGCGCTTTGTCGATCGTGAGCGTGCGGATGCGATCGCGGGTGGCACCGTCCACTCCGGCCAAGCCGCCGACGACCGGAGCTGCGACTTCCGTCATGAACGACCAGTACTCCTCCCCGCTGGCTACTTCTAAAAACCCGCGCACCTCGGTCTCCGTGACCTCGCGCATCCCGCCAGCACTGAACACACTCGCTATCGAGTTGGGCGGGGCGCAGCGGAACAGACTGGGCGCATCCGGTGGCGGCGCAGGCAACTCGACCTCCGAGCCGATCGCGGCCATCGGAATCGTCGCCCACGCATTACCAGGCGGCCCCTGGACCGCGGCCGACGCCCACGGAGCCGGCACCGTCCATCTCGGGGTCGACATGAACGGACTGACCAGCTACGCCGCCGCGTTGGCGCGGCGCGAAATCCCCCAGCAACCGCTTCTGCTCCTGGGACAGATGACGACCGCCGACTCCTCTCGCTTGCCCGCCGGGACCGAATCGGCCTGGGCCTACACCCACCTCCCCGAAGGCCTGCCCCTGAGCGCGGATGACGTCCGACGCCACACCGATCTCCTCGAATCCGTCGTCGAACGCAACGCCCCCGGCTTTCGGGACACGATCCTCGCCCGCAGCGTTCAGGCACCGCTGGACTTGCAGAGCGTGGACGCCAACCTGCACGGCGGCGCGATCAACGGGGGCACTGCCGGCATCCATCAGCAACTGATCTTCCGGCCGCTGCCCGGGCTCGGTCGCGCTGAGACACCCATCGACGGCCTCTATCTCGCCAGCGCGTCGGCGCAATCCGGGCGGCGGGGTCCACGGCGGGCCGGGTTCCAACGCCGCCCGGGCCGCGCTGAGCCGTCACCATTTCCTCGGCACCGCCCGCCGCCGCATCCTGGACGGTACGTTTCGCCGCGTCTACACCTGAAGCAACCCCTGCGCTTCAGCACCAGCTAATCGGGCGAATCCGCATGAGTCTCACTCCGCGAACATCCGCGCGGCGTCTGGCGCGTCGCCAGGCCCGCTGCCGAACGCACGCGGAGGGAGGCCTTCGGGTCGGGGCGACGCGACGGTGATAATGACCCGGTGACCATCGTCGGGAGCCTAGCCACGTCACCGGCGACGCAGGATCGAGACGACGACAGGGGGGTCAGCACGCCTAACAGTGAGTGGCGTCATTGGACGTGCGCTGAGGATGGGATGCAACCGATCATGGATCGATTGCTCATCGAACACGGCGGCGAACTCTGACCGCGACCGCGACCAAGCTCCGCGACGTAGAACCCGATAGTCCCCGTGCCGTTTCGTGTCACCTATGTCCCCCCGTAGTGGGCGATACTGGGATTGAACCAGTGGCCTCTTCCGTGTCAAGGAAGCGCTCTCCCACTGAGCTAATCGCCCGCGTTGGCTGCGTTGGCTGCGTTGGTTAGCACGACCGTGTCAACGTTTTCCGCCCCGCGTTGGTGACGTTGGTTGGCCGCGATGTCGTTGGTTACGGGCTCCTTCCTGGTTGGTCGTGTGGTTGCGATGGTTGGTTGCGGTCCTGGTGTTGCACGACTGTTGCACGTAGCCCAATCCCGGCGCGGCCGGTACGGGTCCGCTCGAGACGGCCCCGACAGCCTCGTGGACGGTCGGCTACTTGCGATGTCATAGGTGGAGCGAAGACCAGACCTCTGCCACCGGGCGTCATGGCCTTCCATCGTGCCGGAAATCTTCTGGTCGAAACGCCGGCCGGTACTCGCGGCCTCATCTCGGCGCGGCTCGTGGGTTACGTGTGGCTCCTGAATGCGTCAGGCAACCAGGAACACCGTGGGGCTGGGACGTCTCGCCGACGGTGTTGCCCACGCACTCGCGCCGGCTGGCAGGTTTCGACGTCGCCGTTCTCTCGCTCTATGCCACGGGCATGATGACCGGTGACATGGGCTCGGTGCGTTGCAACAGTTTCCAGTAAACGATCTTGTCGTCGCCCGGCGCGTAGAACTCGCGGATGCGGGCCTCCTGGTGGTACCCGAGCCCGGCGTAAAAGGCTCGCTGGCCAGCGAAGTCTGGCACCCCGGATGTCTCGATCAGCAGCACGCGGGCACCGGTTGAGCGCAGGTTCTGCTCGACCTGCCGGACCAGCGCGGCGCCGAGGCCTTGACCTTGATGCTGCGGGTGGACTGCGAGCAGGTAGAGGTTCCAGGTGCCCTCAGTCATTCGTTCTGGCGCGTAGTAGGCGATCGCTGCCACGTCACTGTCGGGGCTGTTCACGAGCCACTGGTCGCCCTCAGTGGTGCCCGCGAAGAACGTGTCCAGGGCGGCTTCGATGTCGGCGATTCCCTCCGGCGGAAACAATCCCGACAGCCGCGCGACCTCCAGGATCGATTCGCGGCGCTGCGGCAAGGCTGCACGGATGCCGTTCGAGTGGGTCGGGTTCACCTGCTCATCGTCTCCTGCCCCACCAAACGAGTTCGCCATTCAATCGTGCGCCAGTCGCCTGCCGGAATGTTTCCTGGCCCCCGGGCAGTATTCGCCGCGAGAGTCAGCACTCGGGAGCGTGCTCGTCGTCGCCGACGCCCTGGGGCGACAGCGTGACGGAGGTCTTGCCTGCCTGCGCGGAGGCGCTATGCCGCATCCGGCTGCGCCGGCGTGGCCGAGCAGACGGACCTCGTCGGCGCAGGTTGGAGCTCCACGTCGAGACCGCCGGTTCAGATCGGCGCGAACTCCTGGCCGGCGGCATATGTGCACCGGCTGCCGGTTCCCTAGTCATGTCTCGAGAGCCGGGAGCCAAGCGTCCAGCGTGGGAACCGCGTCGTCGCCGAGGGATGCGGCGATGGTCGTTTGGCGCTCGTCGAACCGGTCGACATCGTGTGGCTAGTAGAGCTACACGCAGTGAGCACGAGCAGGCCGGCGGCTGCTGCTGCGATCGCGATCAGTGGTCGTGTCATCAGTGGTCTCCTTTGATCAAGGCATGCGAAAGTCGGAGGTGGACACGGGCCGGCGAACGCGCTGCTGCGCGTCGTCGGCGCCGGTCGGCTCACGTCCGGCTGATGCACAATCTGGTCACGGAGATGTCGGGCGGCGCTCGAGACTCGCCATAGGCGCAGTGTCCGACTGGTGCGGCAATGGCCGCGAGTGGCGCCGTGGGCGTGACTATTCCTACCGAAATTGATGCGGCGGCGAGGGAAGGACCGCGACACAGTTCGCGTGGTCCATGCCGCACCCCATTGGTGCCGCACCCAGGCTCGGCGTTGCCGCGACGGTCCTCGTGAGAAGTGCCGCGGAAATTCGGACGGGGCCATTGGCCAAAACCAAACCCATCCTTGGCTGGGCCGACGCGCTCTGGGCATGAGCCGCTCGGGGCATGGTGGTTGCCGCCGGACCGGCCAGCCCGCGCATGGCGAAGAGCCCACCGATGAGGACCGCGGTGGTGACGGCGTGCGATGCCCAGCCACGGAGGGTCCGACTGCACGCCATCACGACTCGACTATATCCGCATAACCGTACGGACTTGCAATCATGGCCGATGCGGCGTAGACCTGAAGGACGTCATCCGTAATGTCGTACGGATGAGGAGCGAAGGTTGGTCATGAGCTTCTTCGGTGGTGTCTGGCACGGGTTGGACGAGGCGTTCTTCATGTTCTGGGAGACGCTCTGGGCGTTGGTGCTGGGCTTTGCTTTGTCGGGGGCGGTGCAGGCGTTCGTTTCCCGCGGGGAGATGCGCAAGGCTCTGGGTGATCACCGGCCCAAGACGTTGGGCAAGGCGTCGTTCTTCGGAATGGTCAGCTCGTCGTGCTCCTACGCCTCATCAGCTCTGGCCAAGACGCTGCTCGCCCGGGGCGCGGACTTCACCGCGGCGATGGTGTTCATGATCGCCTCGACGAACCTGGTCGTGGAGCTCGGGATCGTGCTGTGGCTGCTCATCGGATGGCAGTTCGCGCTGGCCGAGTTCGTCGGCGGCGCGATCATGATCGTCCTGTTGGGCCTGGTGATTCCGCGCGTGATTCCGGAGAGCTGGATCAGCGACGCTAGGGATCGGCTCAACGCCGACCAGGCCGGAGCGAGCACCTCGGACGCTCATGCCCACCACGACCACGACCATGCTGCTGCGCCGGGGCCGGACGAGCGACTGCCGCTGAGGACGCGGATCCGCAGTCGCGCCGGGTGGCGCGACGCCTCGGGCTACACGGTCAGCGATCTGACGATGCTGCGCAAGGAACTCGCGATCGGGTTCGTTGTCGCCGGCTTCCTCGCCGCGCTCGTGCCGACCCGCTTCTGGCAGTCACTGTTCCTGACCGGCCATGGGTTCTGGTCGTCGCTGGAGAACGTGGTCCTGGGCCCGTTCCTGGCGATCATCAGCTTCGTCTGCTCGGTCGGCAATGTCCCGCTCGCGGCGGCGCTCTGGCAGGGCGGCATCAGCTTCGGCGGGGTCGTGTCGTTCGTGTTCGCTGACCTGATCACCTTGCCGTTGCTGTCGATCTACCGCAAATACTTCGGCACCGCGATCACCCTGCGCATCCTCGCGGTCTTCTGGGCCACCATGAGCGCCGCCGGGCTGGCCGTGGAATACCTGTTCCGCGCCCTCCGCATCTCGAACCCGGTGCGGTCGAGGATGATCGTCCACGAAGGGTTTCAGCTCAACTACACCAGCATCCTCAACGTCCTGGCGCTGATCGCGTTCGCCGCCATCTACTGGCTCTACCGCCACCGCGACACCAGCGACACCGCCGGCAGCCACCGTTACGCCAAGGACCCGATGTGCGGGATGCAGGTCGAGAAAGAACACGCACCCGCGACGGCGTCCGTCGAAGGGGTCCAGTACTGGTTCTGCTCTGATCACTGCAAGGATCGCTTCACGACCGACCACCCCGCAGCCTTACCAACGGGACACGCATCGGAGCACCCCACCAGTCACGGAGCCCGGCCATGACCGTCACCGACCACGACCACCCGATCGACCCCGAGCGGGTCGCGCACGCCCGCAGCCGACTCCCCAACGCCGACGACGCCGCCCGCCTCACCGGACTGCTCAGCCTGATGGCCGACCCCGTCCGGCTGAGACTGATCTACGCCCTAGACATCGTCGAAGAACTCTGCGTCGGCGACCTCGCGCTGGCCCTGGACGTCAGCGAAGACTCCGTCTCCTACGCCCTACGACTGCTACGCACCGCCGGCCTGGTGCTAACCCGCAAAGAGGGACGCGTCGTGTTCAACCGCCTGGCCGACGACTTCCCCGCACCGCTGCGGGATCACTGCCTTCGGCAGTTGATCGCGCTCACCCACACCGGCGACAGCGATCCCGACAGCTGATCACTGCAGGCGCATGGCCGTCTTCGACACCGGCGTATGGTCCCGCGGTCCGGGTGACGTTCGCCTCTGCCTGGACCGCTCCCCCGGTGATGAAGTGAAGGTGATCACACGGCTGCGCTCGCGGATTGCATTGCTCGGCGTTGCGCTGGTGGCCGTTGCCCTCGCCGGCTGCGCCTCGGGGACCTCCTCGATGAGCACGGGCATGATGGGCGGCGGGTCGCAGTACCACTCAGCCGCTCTCACCTGTTCCGCCCCGGCCTCACTGCCGGGCCCGGTCGTGCGGGTCGAACTGGGCGACATGGGGATGACACAGATGATGAGCGGCACCGCGCCGATGGGGGCGCAGATGCGTCTGCAGGCCACGCCCGCCACCGAGCCGGCCGGCCCGATCAGTCTGGTCGTGTCCAACCTCGGCTGGCGCACTCATGAGCTGGTCATCCTCCCTCTCGCGACCGACGCGGCCGCGGGACAGCGGGTGCCCGGATCGGACGGCAAGGTCTCTGAGACCGGCAGCGTCGGTGAGGCGTCCCGCAGTTGCGGCAGCGGCGCGGGCGACGGCCTGACGTCTGGATCCGTCGGGTGGGTGACCGTCACTCTGACGCCGGGACGTTACGAGCTGCTATGTAACCTGCCGAACCATTACGCCGACGGGATGCACCAGGAGCTGACGATCAGCTAACCGCAGCGGGCTACCGGCGCCGGCCCGGAGAGTGTGTCCAGCGCCGCGGTCAAACGGGTACGGGCTTGGTCCGCGACCGGGGCGAGCGCGGAATTGCCGGTCGCGCTGACCATGACGTTCGGGTCCATCACCTCCACGAGCGTGCGTCGTTCATCTAGTGCGCGGATGACGACGTTGCAGGGCAGCAGCAACCCGATCGAGGCGTCGATCCCGATGGCCTGGTGGGCCAGGGGCGGGTTGCAGGCACCGAGGATCAGATAGGGCGGCATGTCCACGTCGAGCTTCGCCTTCATAGTCGCGGCGACGTCGATCTCGGTGAGAATCCCGAACCCCTGCTCGGCGAGAGCGTCGCGAGTTCCGGCCACGACCGGCGCGAACTTCTCTGTCAGGGTGATGCTGAATCCATAGTCAGACACAGGTTCTCCTTCGATGGTGGGTGGTTAGTGGGAGAAGCGGATGTTGGGTAGCACTCGGGTGAGCCAGGCCGGGGCGTACCAGGCGCCGTGACCGGTCAGGCGCAGCACCACGGGCAGGACGATCAGCCGGATGCAGAGGGCGTCGAGGAAGACGGCTACCGCGAGGATGATGCCCATCTCTTTCGGGGCGAGCGGGCCGGATAGCGCGAAGGTCAGGAACACCGCGATCATCACCCCGGCTGCGGCGACGACGACCCGACCGGAGGTGCGGAGCGCGGTCCGCATCGCCTCCTGCGGGTCGCCGGTGGCGTCGTAGTGCTCGCGGGCGGCGGAGAGCAGGAACAGGGTGTAGTCCATCGCGACGCCGGTCAGCATCGCCCCGAAGAACAGCGGCGCCCAGGCGTCGACGAAGCCTTGGGGCTGAAAGTGCAGCAGCCCGGACAGGTGGCCGTCTTGGAAGATCAGCTTGGCGACTCCGAATGCGGCCGCGATCGAGGCCAGGTTGGTGATCACTCCGGCGAACGCGATCAGCGGGCTACCCAGCGCGACGAGGAGCAGCACGAAGCCGAGCCCGATCAGCAGAGCGAACACCAGCGGCGTGCGAGAGGAGAGGGCGGTGTCAAGGTCGTGATTCTCTGCGGCCGCGCCGCCGATCAGCGACCCGCTGGGCAGTTCGGTGCGGAGCCGGTCGATGGTGTCGCCAGTGGTCGGTGCAGAGGCGTCGGTGGTGGGGACGACCTGGAACAGGGACCACCCGGCATTGGTGCTGCCCGGGATCGTCGCGGCGACTCCCCGGTCGGCGGCCAGGACGTCCTTGGCTGCCGCTCCGTCGGCCACCGGGGTCAGAACCTGCAGCTCGCCGGGTGCGCCGGGCCCGAACGCGGACACGACCTGTACGTAGCCGGCGCGGGCGCTCTGGTCGGCCGGGATGATCGCGATGCTGGGCATTCCCGTGCGCAGGCCGAGCACGGGCCACGCCAGCACTCCCAGCACGATCACAACCAGCCCGGCCGCGATCCATGGACGACGTGACAACACACCACCCCAGCGGTGCAGCAGCAGTTCCAGGCCACGCGTGCGTCCGACCGGCTCGTTAGCCGTCGAAGGCAGCGCGTCCGCCGCGGGACGGCGGGTCAGGCGTCGCGGCAGTCGCACCCGGCCGGCGTCGACCCGGTGACCGAGGCGACCCAGGACCGCAGGCAGCAGGGTGAGGGTTGCGGCGAGCACCGCGACCACGGACAGCATGATCCCCAGCGCCATGCTGCGAAATGCCGGCGACGGCACCAGCAGCACCGTCGACAGCGACACCAGCACAGTGACGCCGCTGAAGGCGATGGCTTTGCCCGCGGTCGCCATCGTCTCGCCGATCGCGTCGACCGCGGCCTGTCTGCGGTCGGGTTGATCTGCCCGTGCGGCCAAGGCAGAGCGGAAACGGACGACGAGGAACAGGGCGTAGTCGATACCCAGGGCGAGGGCGAACATCAGCGCGAAGTTCAGCGCCCAGATGCTGACCGGCGCAATGTGGGTGGACAACACCAGCGCTCCCGCGGCGGACAGCAGCGCGACCAGGGTCAGCATCAACGGCAGTCCCGCGGCGACCAGGCTGCCGAACGCGAGGACGAGGACGAGCATCGTGACCGGCCAGGACAGCAGCTCGGATCTGATCATGGCTGCGTGATTGACCTGGTTGAAGTCCGACCACAGCGCGCTGTCGCCGGTCAGATTCACCGTGACCGACCCTGTCGCCAACCGCGCTAGAGGCTTGGTCAGGTCGTCGGCGGCGCGGACCATTTCGTTGGCGTTCGCCTTCGCGCCGGCCTGGATCACCGCGGTAGCGCCGTCTTTCGACAAGCTCACCCCGGGTTGGAGCGCGACGACGACCGAGACCCGCGGATCGGCCGCAAGGAGGTCGCTGGCCCGGGCGATGATGCGTTGCGCGGCCGGATCGGCCGCGATCGGTCCGTGGTTGTCGTGGATCACGACCTGCAACGCGGTCGCCCCAAGCCCGGAGAAGTCTCGCGCGATCACTGCCCGCGCCTGCACCGACTGACTGGTCGAATCCTGCCACCCCGCACCCGACAGCGCCGACTCCACTCTGGGCGCGAACGCGCCCAGCACGGCGATGACCGGCAGCCATAGCAGGAGCACGGTCCGCAGGTGCGTCGCCGACCAGCGCCCCAATCGCCCCAAACCACCAGCTGGTTCCGGCGGAGAAGTGGTGCGGGAAGCGGTGGTCGTCGCGGCGCTCATGACGACACTATACGCATACCGGTAGGGGTATATACAACTCGCGACCGCAGACCCGAGGTCGCATTTCGGTTTACCCCTGGGGGTATAGTCGGGTTCGCACGCCAACGAGGAGGATCACCATGGTTCAGCTGCCCACCGATGAGATGGAACCCGTAATCAACCGGCTCCGCCGCGCCCAGGGCCAGATCGGCGGGGTCCTCAAGATGCTCGAGGACGGCCGCGACTGCGAGGCCGTGGTCACCCAACTCGCCGCGGTCAGCCGGGCGCTGGACAAGGCCGGGTTCGCGATCATCGCCTCCGGCCTCAAGCAGTGCCTATCCCAGCCTGAGGGCGCCGAGGGCCTGGACAGCAAGAAGATGGAGAAGCTGTTCATGTCGTTGGCTTGAGCGCCGCCGACCAAGATCAAGCTGCCACTGGCAGTCCAGCGCGAACGGAGATGAGCTATGTGTTCTGCTGCCCGATGCGCGCACTGCGGTAAGACGACGTGGCGCGGTTGCGGTCAACACATCGACGCGGTCATGGCCCGGGTACCCGTGACCGAGCGGTGCACCTGCAGGACGCCGCAGCCCACATCGCTGCTTCGGCGCCTGTTCTCCCGCTCTTGAGCCGGTGAACTGGCCGAACCCTAGGCAACACTACGGTCGCTGGCGTGGACGCGGATTCGGGGCCAGGAATTGTTCACGTACCCCTTGGGATTCCACAGCTGAGCCGCCGACTCGGGCTGTAGGGCGGCGGTGGTGTCCCATGCGCGAGCGATGATTTCGACCTCACCGGGTGGGATCTGCATCGTCACCTGCCACTGGCACCACGCCCATTCGCTGGGCTGACTCACGAGGTCGGCTTGCACCCATCTGGCGCCACCATCGACGGACACGTCGACTCTGGCCACCCCGCGGGCCTCCCCCGCGAACGCGTACCCGACAATCTCGAGCATGCCTGCGTCGACCTCGGCTTGATCAGCCGGACTGAGGATGGCGGAGTTCAGGGCGATCGCCCCCAATGACAACCCATCGCCCGGGCCAGCTTGGGCCGGGTCGGCCTCCATCGGCAGCAACCGGTACGCGACGGCCTGAAAGTAATTGTCGGACGGTTCTCGTTGGGCGGTGACCCGCTGTACCCATTTGACGCTGCGGGCGCCGATCCATCCGGGCACCACCACCCGCAGGGGCGCGCCGTGCAGAGCAGTGAGCGGTTGCCCGTTCATGGCCCACGCCAGCAGGGTCTCGCCGGCCTTGGCCTTTGCAACCGGGATGGAAGCACCGTAGGTCTGAGGCGGGGAGGGAAGATGTGACACATCCGGGGCCGTGAACGCGACGTGGGCAGCGGCGGACTGGATGCCAGCAGCGGTCAGGACGTCCGCCAATCGCACGCCAGTCCATTCGGCCGTGGACGTCGCCCCGGGACCCCACGGGGCCTCCCCGGGTACGTCGCGGACCTCGAAGAATCCGGCGCGCTGGTTGCCGGCGCATTGCATCGTCGCGGTCAGCGTCTGCTCGCTGAATCGTTCTCGTAGCTGAGCCAATGACAGCACGAGAGGCGTTTCGACCAACCCGTCGACACTCAACTGCCAGGTCTGCATGTCAAGGTCAGGGATCGGGCCGTGATTGCGGCTATAGAACGAGTCCAACCCGGTCAGCACCTCGCCGGCCAGCGCACCGGGTGGCGGCTCGGCGTTGAACGGATCGACCTCGTGCACAACCATGTCAGCACGCTTACCCCATTGGCTCATACGGTCCTCCAACTTCGGTCATGATCCAGGTCTTGTGAGGAGTCATCAGCGGTCCGTGCGTCATGGTGACGCCGTAGAGAAGGTACGAGCGGGCAGACGGGCGGAATAGATCGAATAGCCGTCGACGTAGCGGACAAGTGCTGTGGCGATGACGGTGGCGATGATCATCGGGGTCATCAGCCCGAAGCCGCTGTGGGTGAGCTCCAGCACCAGCGCAAGCCCGGTGATCGGGGCCTGCATGGCGCAGCCGATCATCGCCGCGGCGCCGACCATCGCGTAAGCCCCTACGGGCGTGCCCGGCCAGAGGTGGGTCCAGAGCAGTCCGAGACCGCCACCGAGGACGGCGCCAGTGCTCATGACAGGGGTAAACAGCCCGCCGGATGCCCCGCTGGCCAGGCACAGCGCCGTCACCACCGGCTTGAGCACCGCGAGCACCAGCAGGAACCCGATCGTCCCGCCGCCGAGGAAGACCTCGTGGGCCATGTCCTTGCCGTTACCGAACAGCTGCGGGTAGGCGATACCGACAACACCGAGCGCACCGAACGCGACCAGCGGGGCGAACAGGCTGGCGGTACCGGTGATCCGGTGGTGCGACAGCCACCCGATCACCCGGATGTAGGCCGCGGCGCCGAGTCCGATCACCGGCCCGGCCAACAGGGCCCACACCACCAAGGCCGCGCTGACGTGATAGCCGGGTACGTCAAGGTAGGTCGCCCGATCGGGCAGATACACCCACGCGGTGACGGTGGCGATGCCGCAGCAGGCCAGCGCGGGCAGCATCGTTGCGACCGCCACCGACCCGAGCAGGATCTCAGCGGTGAAGAACGCCCCTCCGAGAGGGACGTTGTAGACCGCAGCCAACCCGGCGCCCCCACCGCACGCGATCAGCAATCGCTGCTGAGCCGGAGACAGGCCGAACCACCGACCGAGCAGGCCACCGGACAGGCCGCCCATCGTCTTGGGTGCAGCTTCCCGGCCGAATGACACGCCCATCCCGATCACGATCTCGGAGATGATGCTGGTGCCCGTCGAGCGGCGGACCGACAACTCTCCCGATTGGGTCCACAGCACGTCGTCGATCTCGGACTTCTTGCCCGGGGTGTAGCGGCGCAGTAAACACCAGGCCACGCCGCTGAAGACGCCGGCGATCAGCAACGAGGTGACCCGCCGCAGCGCCGACGCGGCCTCGACCCCGGATTGGAAGTCCCCGTGGTGGTAGCCGAACGCGGCGGACTGAACGTGGAACAGCAACGCCATCAGCCCCGCCCCGAGCAGCCCGGTCGCGACTCCGGTCAGCGCGAGCGCGAGCCAGAACATCGGGCTCAACGCAGTGTCACCGTCGCCGGTGACGTTGGGTTGTTCGGTGGCTCCGCGTCCAGATGGGAGTCGGCTCCGCAGGTAGGGCTGCGGTTGGCGCAGTCGTTCGCTAGTCTTCTCGGGCTTAGATCGCGTCACTGAGATGACGCCTCCTCGACCGCGTCCTGATCTGGGGTCGGCGCCGATCGGGCGACATGCCGCACACCGAAGTCCGCCAACGCCCAGAGCCCGGCGCCGGCGAGCACGTCGGCCAGGTAGTGATTGGCGGTGCCGAGCACCACCAACGCGGTCAGCACGGGATACGCGGCAGCGAGTCCCCGGAGCCATCGGCGCGAGGTGAGCCGATAGACGGTGGCGCCGCACCAGGCGGCCCAGGCCATGTGCAGGGTGGGCATGGCCGCGAACTGGTTCGCGATCGCGGCCGCCCCGGCCGGGACGCTCGCGTCGCTGCCCCACCAGCCCCACTGGCTATAGGCCGCCAGGGTGTCGTGGAACCCGCCGGCGGTCAGCAACCGAGGTGGTGCGGTCGGGAACCTCCAGAACCCGATCAGCGCCGAGCCGGTCACGATTCCCAGCACCGTCCGGGCGTGGCGGTACGCGGTCGGACGCGCCCTGTAGGTCCCGATCAACACCGCGGGGGTCACGACGAAGTGCAACATGGCGTAGAAGTAGCAGGCCGGGACCGCCACGACGCTGACATGCTGAAGCGCGTTGTTCAGGGCGTGCTCGGGGTCCAGGTGCAACCAGCGTTCCCACCGCAGCAGGTCCGCGGCGTCGCTCTGGGCCCGCGGGATGCTGCCGGCGATGACACCGCGGATCGCGTCGTAGACCGCGTAGAACCCGGCGACCAAGATCAGCTCCCGCCACCACCGGACCGGCCGCCCTTGACTGCGCTCCGTGAGCGAGCCCGGGTCCGTCCCTGCCGGTAGCCGGATCTGCGGCCTCACGACCGGAGGCTTCTCACCGTACGCTCAGATATTCTTGCCACAGAACTATTCTAGCCCAGCGCTATCATGGCGGCGTGGCCCGTCGACCTGCATCCCAAGTGCCGGACCCCTCGACCCCGGTCGAGGTCTGGGCCCTGGCCGACGTCGTCAACCGGCTCCGCCGCATCCTGCGCTCCAGCATCCGCAGCGAGTTCCCCTGGGAGCGCCTGCCCATGGCCCAGGTCGAGATCCTGCAACGCCTGGCCGAGGAACCCGGCCTGCGCGTCACCGAACTCGCCGACCGCCAGAAGCTGGCCATCAATACCGTCAGCAACGTCCTGCAGCAGATGGTCCTGGCCGGACTGGTCGACCGCCGCGTCGATCAGCACGACCGCCGTGCCGTCACCGTGCACCTCACCGACACCGGCGAGCAGCAGTTGCAGGGCTGGCTGCAGGCCAACGGCCGCCGCCTGGACGCCGCGTTCAGCGACCTGGCCGAGCAGGACCGGACCGCGATCCTCGCGACCCTGCCCTCGCTGAGCCGGCTCGTCGAACGCCTGGAGCGTATCGAACGCCTGGAAGGACTGGACGACGCCGACCAGTCGGCCGAACCGAACGGCAGGTCGGCATGACCGACCCCCACACCCCACCGGCACGGTCGCCGTTTGTCTCGGCCGGTCCCCCGGTCCGCGGGTGGCTCCTGATCGCGGCGTTGATTGTGTTCACGGTCCTCGTCTTCGCGGCCGCCGGCCTGGCCTGGGCCGGCGTCGTGATCATCATCGCCCTCATGGCTGGCGCGTACACCGTGCTGATCCGGTGGTCGCGATGACCCTGACCGCAATGACAGGAAAGCCGCTGGCCTACTTGCCTTCGCCGACCCAGAGCGTCTGGCACCTCGGTCCGCTGCCGATCCACGCCTACGCCCTGTGCATTGTCGCCGGCATCGGCGTCGCGCTACGGGTGGCGGCCAACCGGTGGCGCACCGCTGGCGGACGCGAGGGCGACCTGTGGGACGTGTCGGGCTGGGCGATCGTGTTCGGCATCATCGGCGGCCGCCTCTACCACGTCATCTCCGACCCCGAGCTGTACTTCAAGCACGGCGAGCACCCACTCAACGCGCTCAAGATCTGGGACGGCGGCCTGGGCATCTGGGGGGCAGTCGCCCTCGGCGGGCTCGGCGCCTGGATCGGCTGCCACCGCAAAGGCATCCGACTGTCTGTCTTCGCCGACGTCGTCATCCCCGGCGTCGTCGCCGCCCAGGGCTTAGGGCGGTGGGGAAACTGGTTCAACAACGAGCTCTACGGCGGACCGACCAGCCTGCCCTGGGGTCTGCGGGTGCACTGCCTGGACATCATCAGCGGACACGCCACCCCCGACGGGACCGCTGACGGCGGGCAGGTCTGTCACGGCAGCGCGACCGTAGCCGGGCTGTTCCAGCCGACGTTTCTGTACGAGTCGGTGTGGGACATCAGCCTCGCCCTGATCCTGATCTGGATTAGCCGACGCTGGCGACTTGGCTCCGGGCAACTGTTCGCGATCTACGTCATGGGCTACACCGCCGGACGCGGCTGGATCGAAGCCCTACGCCACGACCACGCCAACCACATCCTCGGCCTGCGCCTGAACGACTGGACCTCCATCATTGTGTTCCTCTTCGGCATCGTGATGTTTGCCTGGCGGGGCCGATTCCACGACCACAGCCCGTACAGCGATACACATCTAGAGAAATCTGAGAGCGCGACGACCTGACTTTGCGCTGCAGGCAAGGCGTCGCCTTGGCATGCCCACGGCTCAGGATCGGCGACGCTCGGATCGAGAATGGTCCCTGTCACTTCCGAGGACTGGCGATAGGACGATTGGCGCGTCATCGACGACGCCTAGCGTCTAACCGCCCAACAGTCAGGCGAATCGGATGATGCAGACAACGCCTGCGATGAGGCTGTAGATCGCGAACGGGGTCAGGGTGCGCGTCTCGAAGTAGCGGGTCAGCCACTTGATTGACGCGTAGGACGCGAGCCCAGCAAGGGCCGCGCCGAGGAGCACCTGGCCGTGGATATGGGCACCGGCCGGGCCGGCCAGTGACGGGACTTTCAGTACACCAGCAGCCATGATGACCGGGGTCGCCAAAAGAAACGAAAACCGGGCGGCGTCGCGGTGTGACAAACCGCGGGCCAGACCGCCGACCATGGAGATGCCCGAGCGGCTGATGCCGGCGAGCAGGGCGAAGGTCTGGAAGAAGCCGATGATGCCCGCTTCGCGGTAGCTCAGCGTGATCAGCCGCCGGACCGGGCGTCGCGTGCGGATTTCGGTCTCGCCGTGGGCGGCACTGCTGGGATGGTGAACTGCGATCGGCGCGCGGACCTCAAGTTCGTCCTCGTGGACCGGTGCCTTTCGGCGCAGCCATTCACCGGTGAGCAAGATGAGCCCGTTGACGGTCAGGAAGATCGCCGCGGCCAGGGGCTTGGCGAACAGGGTGCGGAAGGTGTGTTCCAGCGCCAGTCCGGTGATCCCGACTGGGATGGTGGCGATGATCAGCAACCAGGCCAGGCGCTCATCGGCGTCGGTGGTCACGATCCGCCGGGCCGCAATGGACGGGCGGACGGTGCGCAGGAATCCGCGGATGATGCGGACCCAATCGGCGCGGAAGAAGATGATCAGCGCGATCGCGGTGGCCACGTGGAGCGCGACGATGAACGCCAGATACGGGCTTGTCTCACTGGTCGAGGACGCCGATTGGGTCACCAGCGGTTCCCATCTGCCGCCGATGAACGCCGGCACCAGGACTGAGTGGCCGAGGCTGGAGACCGGGAACAACTCGGTGACCCCTTGTAGCAGACCGATCACGGCGGCCTGAAAGTAGCTGATCATTGCGCGTCACCTTCCCTCTCACTCCTACGTTGCTGTAGGAGTTGATCTCCTACGGTACTGTAGGAGATCAGTGAGGCCAAGTCGAGGACGCGGGGGTGGACGTAAGTGAGCAGTCGGCGGGAATCCGGGGGCCTCGAGTCTGAAGTCCTGGCGACTCTCTGGGCTGCCGGTCAGCCGCTGACGACCGGCGATGTCGTGGATGCCCTCGGCGGCGACCTGGCCTACAACACGGTGCAGACCATCCTCACGCGCCTACACAGTAAGGCGGCCGTAAACCGGGAGCAGGCCGGCCGGGCGCATGCCTACACCCCGGTCCTGGACGAGGCCGGGCTGGCGGCTAACCGAATGCGGGCGATGCTCGATCGCGGTGGGGATCACGCGGCCGTGTTGACCCGTTTCCTGGGCACTCTCACCGCCGATGAGGAAGCGACTCTTGCTCGGTTGATCAACCGGCACCAGGCCCAAGGCGGTGAGAGCTGATGCATCTGAGTGTCTACTTGCCTTTCCTGTTCAGTGCGCTCTTCGGTCTCGCGGCGCCAGCGCTCGCTCGCCGGCTCCCGCCGCAGGTAGGGACGTGGCTGCTCAGTGCCGGTGGGCTCCTGGCGGCTGCCGGGTCGGCTGCCTCGTTGGCGCTGCTGGGCTTCACATTGGTTGGGCAAACTCCGCTGCTGGCCCAACGTGGGCGCTGGTCGGATGCGTCCTTGCGGCATGCGGACCCGGTCGCCGCACCGGTCGCCCTCGCTGCGCTGGCCTTGCTCGCGGTGCTGGCAATGCGCTTCGTCCACGCTGGAGCTCGACGCTCGATCGCCTTGCGTGACGCATACCGATTGGCGGGGGTGCTGCCGACATCCGGTGGCGAGTTGGCGGTCATCGACCAGCCCGGGCACCAGGCCTATGCCGTGCCGGGTCGCCCGGGGCGCATCGTCGTCTCCACCGGCCTGCTACGGAGCTTGGACGCCGATGAGCGACGGGCCGTTCTGGCTCACGAACGGGCCCACCTGACTTACCGCCACCACCTGCACCACACCACCGCGCACCTGGCCGCCGCCGCGAATCCCCTGCTGCATCGCCTACCAGCCGCCGTGGCTCTGTCCACCGAGCGGTGGGCCGATGAAAGTGCCGCCGCTGTATGTCGCCGCGACATAGTCGCCGATGCGATCACCCACGCCGCGCTCGGGGGATCGCGCCGGCTGGCGGCCCCGGCCGTCGTCTTGGCTGCCGCGGCAACTGAGGTTCTGACCCGGGTCGAGGCGCTGCGCTTGCCCGCGGCACGGTTGACGGTGTGGCGCGTCGCGCTCCTCACCTCGCTCGTCGTGGCGACGACGGCGGCGGTGTTGGTAGCGGCGCACGACACTGAACACCTTTTCGAACTGGCCCAACGTGCCTATCGCGCCGCGCATTCGTAGCTGGTTGTGACCGTTCCCGACGAGCCGCCAAGGACTACAAAGAACGGAGACGGCCCGGGTGAGATCGTTAGGGTAGTCGAGAACCAGATCAGTCCGCTGCGCTTCATTGTCGGCTTCGGCATCGTCTCGGCCCTGGCTGACGTGGTCTACGAAGGCGCCCGCTCGATCATCGGCCCCTACCTCGGCTCGCTGGGCGCTACCGCCGCCGTCGTCGGGCTCGTCACGGGCGCCGGCGAGGCTGCCGCACTGGTGCTCCGCCTGTTCACGGGCAGATTCGCGGACCGCGTCGGTAAGCCGTGGCCACAGACCCTGGTCGGCTACGCCCTGACCGCCGTCTGTGTCCCACTGCTTGCCGTGTCCAGCGGTCTCGTCGGTGCGGGCCTGCTGTACAACGGCGAACGGGTCGGCAAGGCCGTGCGTACCCCCGCACGGGACTCGATGCTCGCCCACGCCTCGGCCGAGATGGGTCGCGGCTACGCCTTCGGACTCCACGAGGCGCTCGACCAGATCGGCGCGATGGCCGGCCCGCTGCTCATCGCGGCGACCCTGGCATTGGGTGGGCACTACCGATTGGCGTTCGCGCTACTTGCCATTCCCGGCGGCCTCGCCTTGTTCGCACTCGCCCGGCTGCGGCGGCGAGCACCCGACCCGATGCTGTGGGAGCCCGCCGCGCGCGTGCCGGAAAAGAAGAACTTCCGCCTGGAAGCTGGACTCCCGAGACAGTTTTGGCAGTACGCCGCGTTCTCGGCCACGACCATGCTCGGCTTCTCGACATGGGCGGTACTCGCATTTCACCTCACCTCCCGGCATCTGATCTCCGCCTCCCTCGTCCCCGTTCTCTACGCGCTCGCGATGGCCGCCGCATCAGCGGCCGCCGTCGGCTTCGGTCGCATCTACGATCGCGTCGGGCTCCGCGGACTCGCCGTCCTTCCCCCGCTTGCCGCCGTCGTTCCGGTGCTGTCCTTCTCCACGACGCCAGCCCTATTCGTTGTTGGATCGATCGTGTGGGGAGCGGGCATGGGCATCCACGACTCGACCATGCGCGCCGCCGTCGCCGACTTCGTCCCGGCCCATCGTCGCGGCGCCGGCTATGGCACCTTCACGGCCATCTACGGTCTCGCCTGGCTCGCGGGAGCGGCCACCATCGGTCTGCTCTACGAACACAGCACCTCCGCGGCACTGCTGTTCGTTATCGCCGTTCAGGCCGTCGCACTCATGATGCTGACGCCCCTGCTCCGTCGACGTCACCCGTCGGGCCGGCAACTGGCCCAAGACGGCCACGGCTAGTCATCTCAACCAGTCTTCAGTCGTGAGTAGGTTCGCCCGACACCTGGTGGTCGGCATGAAAGAGGGCTTCGGTGAGCAAGGTTCGGACGTGGCGACCACGCACGGAATAGATGATGCGCCGGCCGTCTCGAGTGCGGTCGACGAGCCCGGCCAAGCGAAGCTTCGCCAGGTGTTGGCTAGCGATCGTCGGTTTACACCCGGCCGCCTCCGCCAGACTGGTGACATCCAGGGGCGTCTCCCGAAGCGACCAGAGGAGTCGCACGCGTGTTGGGTCCGCCAACAGGGCGAACGCGGTCACCGCCGCCGTGATCTGCCCGTCGGTCGGCGCATCAGGATGCCCGGCTACGGCGACAGCCGAGGTCTTGCGGGCAGCGCGGGTCATGCCGCGTCGGCGTGGACGTGCGCGCCGGCGGGGCTGACGTGGATCGTTGCGCCCGACAGCCGATGAAGGTGCCGCAGCAGGTGCTGTTCAGCGCGGTGGGCAAGTTCGTGCGCCTCCATCAGGGTGAGTGATGCGTCGGCGGAGACGTCAGCCTCGATGCGCAGCGAGTGTCCGACCCACCGCACCCGAAGGTCAGACACGCCACGCACACCGTCGGTGGTTTCCAGGGTGTGTTCAGCCAGGTCGATGACGCCGGGGTCGATGGAGTCCATCAGACGGCCGAACACCTCGCGAGCGGCGCCACGCAGAACACCGAGGATCGCAACCGTGATCAACAAACCGACGATCGGATCCGCGAGCCGCCAACCGAGAGCAACACCGCCGGCCCCGACCAACACAGCGAGGGAGGTGAATCCGTCGGTCCGGGCATGCAGTCCGTCGGCAACCAGCGCCGCCGAGCCGATCTGTCGCCCGACCCGGATGCGGTACCGGGCGACGATCTCATTGCCAGCGAACCCGACCAGCCCGGCCGCCGCCACCGCCCACAGATGGGTCACGGCCTGGGGATGGATGAAACGTTGGATCGCCTCGTACGCCGCGGCGAGACTGGAGGCGGTGATGGCGAGAAGCACGGCGACGCCCGCCAGGTCCTCCGCGCGGCCGAACCCATAGGTATAGCGGCGGGTCGCCGCCCGGCGGGCGAGCGTGAACGCGATCAACAAGGGGACGGCGGTCAGCGCATCGGCGACGTTGTGCAGGGTGTCTCCCAGAAGCGCGACCGATCCGGACATCGTGAACACCACGGCTTGGAAGATCGCAGTAAGACCGAGCCCGGCGAGGCTGATAAACAACGCTCGGCGGCCCGCGACGTCAGCCTCCAACGCGTCGTCGATCTGGTCGGCGACGTCATGCGAATGCGCCCCGAACAAGCCCGACAGGAAATGCCCAACCCGGCCGTCATGATGCTCATGGCCATGGTCGTCAATCGACGCGTGAACGTCTTCCTCGTCGCAACCCATCACGCCAATATACACAACATCTGCGCAGTCGTGCAGGTATACGAAACGTCGCCGCGTCGCTCGAAAGAGCGGATGCCGGAAGTGGCTCATCGCACCGCACGAGTCGTCATCGACGAGCATTACGCACCCTAGGCAGTGATCACCGAGCCGCTTGGACGCTGCTCCCCCAACATTTGCGGCTAGGTCGACAACGCGGGCGGTCGCTGCGGGCCATCGGTGCAACCGGCGTGCAACGCCGGAATGGCCGCCAGGCGCAAAGCGCGGCGACTCGCAGGCTCGATGCGATGCGTGAGCCAAGTGTCCGGCACGACGAGCACGAACACGGGCCCCGCATCGCTGCGGAGCCCGTGTTGGCTGCCTTATGTGGGCGATACTGGGATTGAACCAGTGGCCTCTTCCGTGTCAAGGAAGCGCTCTCCCACTGAGCTAATCGCCCTTCGTGGCGTTGGCTGCGTTGGTGAGCACCTTTGTGTCAACGTTTTGCGCCCGGCGTTGGCCGCGTTGGTTGGTCGCGATGTCGTTGGTTGCGGCCCCTCCCGTGGTTGGTGACGTTGGCTGTGACGGTTGCTCACGGTCCTGGTGTTGCACGACCGTTGCACGTCACCTCCTGGCAAACTCGGATCTGCGATCGCTGATCTCATGACTCGATTCAAGCCCCAAGCTGTGCCATCGGTGGTCGCGGCCTTCCATCATGCTGGAGTTTCTCTAGTCCACCGGCGGCGGCATCGAGCATCACTCCCTGCCAGGTTCGAGCTCGGCGCTCCACTGTGCAAAGAACGCGCGTACCGCGTCGGTGTTCACGTCGCCGAGTTCGAGATCGACGTCGCTGTACCGCGTGAGCACACCGATCATTTCGACGAAGACTGCGACGTCGAAGCCCGCGTCCACCTCGCGCGCCAATTCGAGCAACTCCGCCTTGCTGAACCGGCGACTGAGCGCGAAGACGTCCACGAAATCGCGGGCGGCGGCACGGTCGAACAGCGCGATCACCTTGCGCCCGGCCAGCTCCGCCGGCGCGAACGTCGGCCCGGCGATGCTGGCCATCGCGGGACGGCCCGGAGCGGAGTCCAACGCTAGGTCCACCAGCAGGTCATCGGGCCCGTGGATGAGCAGGCGGCAGAACGTGCCGCTGTCCTGCACCCGGTCGACATCCCAACCATGCTCACCAGCCGCGGCGAGCAGCTGATCCCGCGCCAACCCGACATCGCCAGCGTCTGGCCGGGTGAAGAAGTCCAGATCCTGGGTCGGGCGCGTCGTCAAACCCTGAGCGAGCAGCGCTCCTCCCCCAGCCAGCAGAAAGCCCTCGCTCGCCGGAAGGCCGAAGAACAGCTGGGCCACCTGCACCTGAAACGTGGTCAAGCGACCACCGTCCGTGCCATCCACTACGCCACGACCGGTACGACCTGGACAGCACGGACCCGTTCGATCACCGGCGACCACGCCGCGCGCACCACCCGGGGCAGCACCAGTTCGTCCCATAGGTCGACCAACAGCGCGCCATCGACGTAGGCGAGCACGTCAGCCTCGCTACCCTCGCGCAACACCAGCTCATATACCCGAGCCCGATCGCTGCGATCAGACAGCCGAAATACCCGTCCTGGTTGCGACCAGTTCAACGTTAATGACAACTCCACCGCAGCCAACGCCTGCTCCATGGGCAGCCTCGGCAGACGACTCGGCACGCAGACAACACGACCCCGAGCGACCGCCGCAGCCACAAACTCGATCCGCCGTCGAGCCTCAAGCTCGTACCCGGCCGCGACAACGAGACGGTCAACGGTGTCCAGCGACGGCGACTTACGGCCATGCTCATACGCCGATACGGCCGTACGCGACGTACCCGCACGACCGGCAAGCTCGTCCTGACTCAAACCCGCCGCGCGGCGGACCCACGCCAACAGCTCAGCACCCTGCACGGCCCACCCCCACTCATCGAACGTATCCGATCAGATACGTTACCAGGGTCACTGCCTAGACAACGGCCGACGTGGTGACGCGGGGCAAGCTCGGGTAACTTCGGCACCGGCGAGGTCGACCGACTTCAGGCAGTCCCGTCAGTCGTGGTTGAGCAGGAAGCTGGCGACTTGCTATTGGGCCGCTGCGGCGTTGGGGGTCTAGAGGGCGGGGTGACCGCTCTGCAGGTACGAGGCTCTGGTGATCGAGCAGCCTGATTGCCAACCCGGAGCGGGTCGATCGGTCTCCTCTGGTCCAACGACTTGGAGACACGTCCTCCGTTACTTGATGGTGCCGCCATCAATGCGCTGATATGCGGCCGGCCCGAGCACTACGCGGATCGACTTAGAGTGCGGTTTTCGAGAGGGTCCGTAGCCGACGAATGAGTGGCGTCGATTCCAGCCACGAGTCGGCGTCGGAGAGGGTCGGCGCATCGGCAAGCAATTCGGCTGATGCACGGTGCGGTGCGCCACCGGGCCGCGATCGGATCTGCGTCTCCTGCACGGCAACTAACAACTCGCGTGCCCTCGCACCTAGATAGGCGATCACGGCCCGTCGATGTTTCGCGGTCATCGCGTCGACCCAATGCGGCGTGCCCTCGCTATCCACCCACCACGCCACCTGCGCCAGAGTGAGCGCGACCTGGATCGTCTGGGGCTCGACGTTGACCCACCACTCGGATTCGTCCTCATCCAGATATCTCACCTCGCGAGCCTGCCACGTTCGAGCGGATGTCGTCAGAGAGGCATACCCGATGAGCGCCTTGGCGGACGCCTGCGGTCTACATCACGGGTTCGGCGAAGAACGGGCTGATCTTTGAGAGGGACGGCGCGGTGCAGCTCGGCGTCGCGATCGATACGCGGCTGTGGAGCCTTGACAGGACCCCTCCTTCGGAGTCTTGTTGGCGTACGGAGACTCCGTCGGCATGGGAGCGCGATCGTAGCCGTAGGGCGGACATCGCGTGAGCAATCGGCTCACCGCCCACGAGTTCGTCGCCGCGCAGGTTGGTCTGCCGACCCACATGATCTGTGGAACGGCTCGAAGGAAATCGCGGTGAGCAACATCGACCGCTCGGACGCTGACCCCGGCATGGGCCGCCCGTCCGACCAGCGCCCCCCGCAATCAGATGCCGGCGGCGCTGAGTCCACAGGTCAGGGCGCCCCCTACCGGAGCCAGCTGTCTTTCGGCGAGGACATCGTCGACCCGAGCACCTGGGCCGGATCCATCCCGGTCGCGCATGGCATCGCACCGCGTGTCCGCGTTGGTCGGTCCCGGTGGTTCAACTTGTTATGGCTGCTGCCGATCGGGTTCGTGCTTCTGATTGTCGCGGTCGCAACGGCCAAGGGCCTGCGCAATATGGTCTCCGTCCAGGGATTCATCGCCGACCACCCCGGCACGGTCGAATCGTCCACGGGCCCGCATACTGCGGCGTTGCCGATCTGGGTCGGGGTGCAGCACTTTTTCAACCTCTTCTTGCTGATTTTCATCATCCGTTCCGGCCTGCAAATCCTCACCGACCACCCAAGGCTGTATTGGACGCGACACAGCACCCCGGGACGGGACTGGTTCCGCATCCAGAAGCCGGTGCCGCCCGATCCGCTGTGGACGGCGAAACAGGACTCGATCAGCCTGCCCGGCCAGGTCGGGCTGCCCGGGATTCGACATTCCATCGGGCTGGCCCGGTGGTGGCACCTGGGTATCGACACGCTGTGGTTACTCAACGGGATTGTGTTCTACGTCCTGATGTTCACCACCGGGGAATGGCGACGGGTCATACCTACCAGCTGGTCGGTGTTCCCCAACGCCATCTCGACCCTGATCCAGTACCTGTCGCTGGCCTGGCCGCCCGAGACGACCGGTGGCGCCTACAACAGCCTGCAGCTGCTGTCCTACTTCATCACCCTGTTCATCGCCGCCCCGCTCGCGTTCATCACCGGACTGGGCATGTCACCGGCGCTGTCCACCCGCTTCCGGCGGATCAGCTCGCTGCTGAGCATCCAGACCGCCCGGTCGCTGCACTTCCTCGTGCTGGTCTGGTTTCTAGTTTTCATCGTCGTGCACGTCGCGCTCGTATTCACCACCGGGCTGCTGCACAACCTCAATCACATCTATGCCGCGAGGACGGACTCCAGCTGGATCGGGTTCTGGATATTCGCAGCGTCGATGGTGGTGGTCGTGATTGGCTGGGTCGCGGCGACCCCATTCACCTTCCGGCACCCCCGAGTCGTGCAACGGATCGGGTTCGCCCTCATTGGACCGGCGCAGCGGCTGTTTGAACACCTCGACGCCAAACCTGGCCAGTACACCGAGGACGACATCTCGCCGTACTTCTGGCACAACGGCGTCTACCCTGACTCCGCCGCGTACGCCGCATTACGAGACGGCGCCTTCGCCGACTACCGGCTGCGCGTCTACGGTCTCGTCGCCAACCCGGTTGAGCTCAGCCTCGCCGAACTGCAGGCAATGCCTCGCCATGAGCAGATCACTCAACACTTCTGCATCCAAGGCTGGTCCGGCATCGCCAAATGGGGTGGCGTGTCCATGCAAACTCTCATCGATTTGGTGCAACCCACCGATGCTGCGAAATGGGTGGTGTTCTACTCCCTCGGCGACGGCCCGGACGGCGGCATCTACTACGACGCCCGCCCCATCGAACAAATGGCCTATCACCTCACGATGCTCGCCTACGACATGAACGACGAACCTCTGTCCTTCGGCCACGGCGCCCCGCTCCGGCTGCGCAACGAGACCCAGCTCGGATTCAAACAGGTGAAGTGGGTCAAGGGAATCGAGTTCATTGCCCACTACGCCGAGATCGGCGGCGGTTACGGCGGCTATAACGAAGATCACGAATTCTTCGGGTACCGCCAATCGATCTGACCATCTCCCGCGATTACCAGTTCACGAACCGCTACGACGGAAGGCATCCACGATGGAGAAGGTCTCGCTCACCGCACTGGTCCGACAGCAACTCGACCTGGCCCACGCGGCCTCCAGCGGGCGGAGCGCCCACACCGTCTACGGCGGACACGAACACGTCCTGCGCCAGACCCTGATTGCCCTCGTCGCCGGGCAGCGCCTCGATGAGCACGAGAACCCTGGTGAGGCGACCGTCCACGTCCTGCACGGCCGAGTCCGGCTGGCCGCAGGCGCGACCACGTGGGACGGAGCGACCGGCGACATGCTGATCGTTCCAGACAGTAGGCACAGCTTGGAAGCGGCCGAGGACGCCGTCGTCCTTCTCACCGTCGCGAAGCCATCCGCTGGGGGCGCTGGTCCTGGCCGTCCGTGATGGCGGGCCCTGTCCCCTTGCAGCCCAGCGGTTCTGGGCCCGGAGCGGGGCGTTGCATCTATCGCGAACGACTCGTCGCCGACGGAGGGCGCTTCCGGGTCCGGATTGAATCTCCGCCCGACGGGTCGTTCAGCGATACTGAGAAGGTGCGCACTGGAACGGGCACGGGGACGAGCCCGGCAACCTCCGACGGTGAAGCCGACCTTCGTCCGCCGGCACCGGATGCCGATTGGCTGCATTGGATACTGATGGAGGATGGGTCACAACCGATCATGGACCGGCTCCTCGCCGAACGCGACGGCACCCTCTGAGACCAATCGGTGAGCGAGGCGTAGGCCGCCAGCCAAGCGGCGTGCCGAGAACCCAGCACGCGCAGCGCCAGGTCACCATCGCGTTGTGTCGATGCGACGGAACGGAGGCAGTTGCGGCTGACGCCGGCCGCACCTGGGGTGCTCGTCTGGCTCACCGACCGCGACACCAGCAAGTGACCTTAGTCGCGGTACCCGATCGACGCTGGTGGGGGCTGGCGCAATCTCTGTAGCGGATTGCTTGCATCGTTCGCGCGATCGACAGCGCCAACCCGGGGTGCTCCTGCCCGTTCGCGACGCACACTCCGGCACGCGAATCGACGGCACGCTACGCGCGCTGCAGCTAGCCATTGCGACCTCTTTCATACCCGCGATTTGTCCTCGGTGTCGTCAGCGCTGCATCGTCGTTTCGAGCAGCACGGACGATCGGGGAGCCGCAAGGGGGACGGGCGAGCGCACCGCCGTGACGGCGACAGCGACTCCCCTGGCCACACCGGGCGTCTTGATCACCGACGCGATCAGTCCGCAGGCAGGACTCCGATGAATGAGACGTCTATAACGGCCTTGTGCGAGCGTGATGGCCGCGAAGGGCCGAAAAAGGGTGGACGAGGTGTTCGTGTTGACAGTAAGGGCACGATGATGGCGGAGCGTCAGGAGCGGTGACAGTCAAATGGCCGCAGCGCTGGCAGCGCATTAGTCGCACCAGGCCTCCGGCGCCGAGCAGACCAACAGCCAGCGCGATGCTAGTCGCAATTGCCAGCGCTCCGATGAGGATAGCTAGCACGATGTAGATGACCACGACATCAGCCCCTTCGCAATTCGTTCTACCTCGTAATACCATTCTATCGTACTACGATGTTTAACCATGGGCAGTCCCAAAAGGGCCGAGCTGGTCAGGCGGAAGGTCTCAGCGGGCCTCGTCGGGGCCTGACCACTCTCAGCCGCAGGACGCGGGCAGTGTCGCGGGCCTCTTGCAGGTCGCGTAGTCGACCCGCGAGCAGAAGGGTGAGGGTGATCATGCCGACGATGCGGGTCGGGTCGTCGCGGTCAACGACCGGCATGCGATCCACCGCGTGAGCCGCCATCGCAGTGGCCACCGCACGCAGCGTCTGATCGGGATGAGTGACAACTGGGTCACTCAGGCCGAGGTCGAAGACCGGAGTGGCGCCATCGGTGTGGTGGACCGCGGTCTCAAGTTGAGTGCGGGTGACGACGGCGAGCAAGCGGTCGTGGTCACCGACGATGGGGTACAGCATTTGGCGGCGGGCGGTCACGGTGGCGGGGTCGGTGTCAGAGATCGCGGCGAGCGCCTCCGCGGCGCTGACGTGGGCTTCGAAGGTGAGGATATCGCGTTCCATGACTTCGCCGATGAAGATGATCTCGAGGGGGTCGACGTCGTATTCGCGAGATAGGTGGTAGCCGCGGCGGGCGATCTTCTCGGTCAGCACGGATCGTTTGAGCAGCAGCACCGACACGGCGTAGGCGGTCGTGGCGCCGATGATCAGTGGCAGCACCGCGTCGAAGCGGTGGGTCAGTTCCAGCGCGAACACCACTCCAGTGAAGGGGGAACGCATGACCCCGCCAAGGACGCCCGCGAGCCCGATCAGTGCCCAGAAACCCGGACCGACTGCGGGGAACACGTGGGCTTCGAGGGTGCCCAGCGCGCCCCCGATCATGAACATCGGCGCCAGCACGCCGCCCGAGGTGCCCGAGCCCAGCGACAGCGACCAGATCAGGGTCTTCACGATCAAGATGCCCGCGACGAGACCCAGACCGATCGAACCGTCGAGTTCGGCGCCGATGATGTTGTAGCCCACCCCGAGTGCCTGGGGGACGATGAGGCCGCCGAGGCCGATGATCAGTCCGCCGATCGCCGGCCACCACATCCAGTGCACCGGCAGGCGCCGGAACGCGTCCTCGGCGGCGTAGACGAGCACGGTCGCGATGAGGGCCAGCAGCCCCGACGCGATCCCCGACACGATGCACAACCCGTAAGTGGAGTAGCCGACGTGCAGAGTGCCGATCGCCGGGAACAGTGCCGCCGTGCCGAGCAAGGGGCGCCGCACGACCGCTGCGACGCAGACGGCGGCCGCGACGGGAACGTAACTGCGAGGCCGCCACTCGAACAGCAACAGCTCGACGGCGAGCATGAGCGCGGCAAATGGAGAATTGAACGTGGCCGCCATGCCCGCTGCCGCGCCGGCGACCAGCAACGTCTTGCGCTCATCAGCGGTCAGACGCAGGAACTGCGCGAACAGCGAACCCACCGCGCCGCCGGTCATGATGATCGGTCCCTCAGCTCCGAACGGACCACCCGTGCCGATCGCGATCGCCGCCGACACTGGTTTCAGCACCGCGACCCGAGGCTGAACCTTGCTGCCGCCGAGCAGGATCGCCTCGATCGCCTCCGGCATCCCGTGCCCACGGATCTTCTCCGAGCCGTAGCGGGCCATCACCCCAATCACCAGACCACCCGCGATCGGGGCCAGCAGGATCACCGCCGGGTTGTGGTGTCCCACCCCGGGAGCAACCAACCGTGTGGCGACGCGGTGATAGAACACCGCGTTCGTGATCAACCCGATCAGCCGCAGCAACGCCCACGCCACGCACGCGCTCACCGCCCCTACCGGCACGGCCAGCGCGGCGATCAGCAGCATCCGCGGCGTCGCCGTGAAATCCCCGAGATGACTGACGTCGCGACTCGGCGACCGAACGGCGGCGGGATGCGGGCTCAAGACGCGCCTCATTGACGACCTCATGTATCGTGACACGAGGTAAGAGCCTAACCGCTTCCCGCCCGTCGAGCAGCCAGAGGTGAGCATGCCGCAACGCCGGCGCATTCGCGACGCCGACTACGCCCGCCTACTCACTGTGCGCACTGGACTGCGTCAGTTTGAGAAGTGGAGCGCCGAACGGGCCGCTGAACACGGACTGACCGCAAGCCAGCACCAGTTGATGCTTGCCGTGCGAGGCCACGTTGATCCCCAGGGACCTACAATCAGCGAGGCGGCCGAGTACTTGCTCATCCGTCATCACTCCGCCGTTGAACTCGTCGACCGCAGCGAGAAGGCCGGCCTGTTGCTGCGCACCCGCGACGCCGAAGACCATCGCGCAGTGCGACTCCAGCTCTCCGCTGACGGTGCGCGAATCCTCGAAGCGCTGACCAGCGCCCACCTGGAAGAGTTGGCGCGGCTTACGTTGTTGTTCGAGTCGATGATGGACACGCTCGCTGTCGTCTAGCGTCTTTTGTCCGTCGTGCCGCTGTCATAGTTTCCTGCTCTGTTGGCCAGATCACAGAGCACGCTCGCAGCGTCCGTTTGTATCGTTATACGATATGACAATGGAGTGGCTACGAGCGGTCCGTCCACCTTCGAGAGAGCACCGCAGGCGCTTGCCAAGTACGAAAGTCTTGCCATGATGATCTCCGAGCAGGAAAGCGTTGAGTTCGTTTGCCCGGCATGCGGGCGGCATTGGGCCGAGACTTTCCACATTCGACGGTGCCCAGTTCGAGGTGGGCGAGTCAAGCTGTACTTCCGGTGTGACGGTGCCCCGACGGCCACGCCCCTGAGAGGCGCCAAAATGTGCGAAGGCTGCGGCACGAGCCATCACGCTGCGCATGACGTCTCACCCAGCGTCGCGGATCGCTCCCCCGCCTCCCGCGACGCGCCCGGCGATCATTCGTGAATGGATCCGCGATCGGTGGCTCCGCGGGGCGGCCTCAGAGTGAAACAGGCGCCGTCGGCGGTGGCGGGCACGGTCGGTGCGGGGTCGTCGGCGTCAACGGATCCCCGGCGAGCTTGCGCGCGCTCGCGTTCGCCTGCGGCTGGGCCAGGCGAATTGGCAGCGACTTGATCGTCGTCTACGTCGCCGATGCCTGCCTACAACCGGCCCTCGATTGCTACAGCGCAACTGCCGCTCGTGAATGTTCCGACGAGATCTGCGCTGACATCCGCCGACAACTGGCGGCCTGGATGAGCGGTCAACCAATCTCCTGGACCTTCGTTGCCGTGCCGGTCGGCCGCCCGCCCTCTGACCTCGAACGCGTCGCGGCGGCACACGACGCCGACGCCGTCATCGTCGGCCAATCACGCCGGCGCCGCCTGCACAGACCAGTCTGCGCACGACTGAGCAGGCTCAGCACACGCATCGTCATCGCCGTTCCGTGAGAGCCACTCTCCCACCGCACCGACCGGTTACATCGCAAGCGTCCCCGAGTGAAGCCCGCCCCCAAAGGGAAGGAAGTACGACATGAGTAGCGCTGCGTTCGATGATGTCTTGGATGCCAACCGCCAGTTCGCGAACGACTACCAACCCCTCGGCATGGCCGGACGGGCTGCCCGCGGCTTAGCGATCGTGACCTGTATGGATTCGCGCCTAGAGCCGCTGGCGATACTGGGGTTGGCCAAAGGCGACGCGAAGATTCTACGTAACGCTGGCGCCCGGGTCACCGACGACGTGCTGAGGACCCTGATCCTGGCGGTGCACCTACTGAACGTAACCCGAGTGATGATCGTCGGGCACACCGAGTGCCGCATGAGCGGAATCGAGGACAGCGACATCCACAAAGCCATAGCCGACAGCGCCGGCCTCGATACTCGCAGCCTCGACTTCGGAGCAGTCCAAGACCAACATCTGGTCCTGAGGCACGACGTGCAGCGAATTCGGAGTTGCCCGTATCTTCCGGCCACGATCGCCGCGATCGGATGCGTGCACGACCTCAGCACCGGTCTCCTCACAGTCGTTGATCCGCAGCCGTGAAATGCTCGACGGATGGGGCCGAGCCGACCAGCTCGAACGCGCTACAGCGGACAAGCATCCAACGCGCTATGAGCAGGGCACGTTGACGGGCCAGCCGACCGACGCTGATCCTCCGGAACCCGAACCCAGAGTTTCATCATCCCCCGGTGGGCCGGCAGCCGAGGAGAGCCCCATCGCGCTTCTGCAGCGGTGGCTTCAGTTCGGGGGGACGTGGCAGGTTATTAGCCGAGCCGATGACCTTGTGGTGTTGTCTCTGCGCCGTTGCGATGGCGGGGAGGAAGCGCAACGAGTCTCGTTAGCCGATCCGGATCTGCTTGAGTGGCTCAGCGACCGGGTCGACAGCGACGGCAACCGAGCCTCCGGTGACAGCTCTCACGCGGATTCACCAGGCCCTTCCTCCTGACGCTGTAGATGACTTTGCCGCTAGCGTTTGTGGTTCAGCGAACATCCCCTCATCCGGCAAGTGCGTAGCGTCGAGCGGCTCGGCCGTGGCCGGACGACATTAGTCAAATTCCCCGCGGAGTCGATGCAAGTGACATCCACCGCGCTGTGTCGTCAGGTTCCTTCAGGCAGGGTCAATGGGTCGCCGGCGCTCGCGGTCGCGGGCAACGACGGTGTCATGCGGGCCACCTAGTGGTGCTCAACCGCTGGTACGCCAGGTCGCGCGGTTCGCTCGACCACGCGCTCGTGGATGTCTTGCTCGGTGCAGAAACCGGTGCGGCTGCGTTTGAGACATAGCAGACCCAGCAGAGAGCCGGTGCGGTCGATCACGGCCAGTCGCCGTTGGCCGCTAACAAGCATCTGCCGGTGCGCAAGTTCGAGAGACTCGGTGTCGAGGATGACCCGCTCGGCCAGTCGACCGAGCGTGCCGGCCGGAGCATCGGGTAACGCGTCAGCCGGAAGGTCGGATCGGTTGATGACTGTCAGCAGGCGACCATCCTGAACCAGCAGCGCGACATGAACGTGATCGTCAGCAAAGAGCTGATACACCTGGCCGACGGTGGCCTTGCTGTCGCATGTTTTGGGCATGCGGATCATGACGTCGACTATGGTGGTGGCGGCCGGAGATGTGCGATCCCACACGATCAGCCCGTCCGCGCGCACCCGGGCCCCCGCGGCTAGTCGATGGGCCATTGCGCGGCCCTGGGGCATCAGGTGCCAGACAGGTACCTGATGGCGGGCCAAGGCCACGTCGGCGATCAGTCGCCGGTGGCAGCGCCACCACACGCTCTCACTGCACATGATGGCAAGCCGGGCGCTGGCTTTTAGATGAAGCAGTTCGTCGAGGGCGGCTTGGAACTCAGTCGTACGCGTATGCGCGGCGTAGCCGCGAAACGCCTCGGCGGTCCACCACGGGTCGAGTGTCGGTTCGCCGCTGGGCAGGTGTCGTCGCCCGCCGAGCCGCTCCTCCCACAGGTAGGCGACACCGGCTGTCGGGAGAATCGTGGCCAGCGCCAGCCCGGCCAGATGTGGATGGCGCCGACTGGCCGGGTAGCGGCGGACATCGACGAGCAGGTCCACCCTGGCTGACCGCAGCAGTCCGACGAGATCCGCAAGCTCCAACGTCCCGTGTCCCACGGTCAACAACGCACCGGCGGGAGGCTGCGAGGGCGACATCTACGGTGCCACGATCAAAGCTTGGGGCGCTGCCGCTTTCATGCGGGTGTTGAGCCAGGCGAGTTGCCGCGCGGTGTCGGAGTTCGCGCTGGTCGCGACCTGCAGCAACTCGCCGTCGCGGAGGCCCTGAGCACCTTGAGCTAGAACAGTCCAGGTGGTCTCAATGAACGTGGCGAGGACGTACAGGTCCTGAAGGTCACGCAGCAATCCGATCTGGCCGCCGCGGATGTGGGCCAGTCCCTCGGCGTGTAGCCGCTCGGGTTCGTCCACGTCGTCGCCCACATGCTCCTCTTCGTATCGGCGGGCGATCGGGGCCATCTGGGCGACGTGCGAGTCGCTCATCTTCGCCAGCGTCTCGCACGTGTGAGAGACGTCGGCCTGTTTGGCGTGGCCGTTTCCGACGGTGCGGAGGGAGTCGGCCAGGGTCTGCTCACCCTGGTGGGCGAGGCGGACGTAGGTGGCGACGTGCGGCATGAGAGCCTCCCGGCGATGGTCTCGGTGGGCGCGGGACCCGCGGTCCCCTGAGAAGGGTCGTTCGGATAGAGCGGGGTGTCGACGATCTGGCTGCTGGTTACGCTGCCGCACTGCGTCGGTGGAACGTCTCCGCGGGCTGGTGCCGAGGCAGCGGTGGTAGGGGCCGGCGAGGGTCCGTCGCCGTCTCGGATCTTGGTGATTCGGCAGGCCGCTGTTTTGAAGTAGGGCTGCTTGGAGACCGGGTCCCAGACGGTCATGGTGAGTTCGTTGGCTTGGCGCTTCTGGTCGGCTGGGCGTACATCGTCGAGGTCCCACGAGCCGTAGTGGAACGGCGCGAACACCGCACCCGGCATGACTTGGCCGACTCGGGCCTTGACTTCGATTGCGCCGCGGGGTGATTCCACTCGGACCACGTCACCTTCGCTGATGCCGTAGCGGTCGGCGTCGGCCCGGTTCAGCTCCACCCACGCGTCCGGCGCGGCGGCGTGCAGGGCACGGGACCGTCCGGTCTTGGTCCGGGTATGGAACTGGTACACGGTTCGGCCGGTGGTGTAGAGCAGGGGGTACTCGTCGCTGGGTAGTTCGTGGGCCGGGGTGTAGGGGCAGGCCTTGAGGAAAGCTCGGCCGGCTGGTGCCATCGCGCGGTGTTCTTGTTCGGTGACGGCGGCACCGGTGAGCAGGTCGTGGCCGTAGGTCTCGCATTGCTCAGTGGCGGTCGGGAAGACCGGGTCGGTGTAGAGCCGGTCGGTGCCGTCCGGCGCGTGCTCGTTGACCGGCCACGGGATACCGGTTGGGCCGCGCAATTTCTGATACGACAGCCCGGTGTAGTCCACCGGCCGACCGCGGGTCGCTTCCCGCCACGCGTCGAAGGCCTGCTCCGGTGTTCGCCACCGGATCAGGGGCTGCCCGTCCTTGTCCCGGAAGTCCATCGCGTCCGCGTACATCAGGAAGATGTCGAGGTCGGTCTTGGCCTGTCCCGGCGGCTCGACCGCCTGCTCGGACAGGTGGACGGTGCGATTGACATTGGTGAAGGTGCCCGTCTTCTCGCCCCACCCGGCAGCGGGCAGGACGACATCGGCCAGTTGCGCGGTCTCGGTCAGGAACAGGTCTTGCACGATGACGAAGCACTGGTCGCCGCTGAGGATTTTGCGGATCCGGGCTGATTCGGGCATGGAGACCGCCGGGTTGGTGGCCGAGATCCAGAGCAGACCGATGGTGCCGTCTTCGGCGTAGCTGAAGATCTGCATCGCGTGGGTGGGAGGGGCCCAGTGCGGGATGGTGGCGACGTCGACGTTCCACAGGTCCGCGAGTTCTTTCACGTGCGCTGGGTTGTCCCAGTTTCGGAAACCGGGCAGGTCTCCGTCGGCACCGCATTCGCGGTTGTTCTGGGCCGTCGGTTGGCCGTTCATCTGCAGGATCCCAGCGCCGGGGCGCCCGATCATGCCGCGGAGCAGGTGCAGGTTGTGGACCGCGACCGCGGCGGCGGTCGCCTGGTGGGATTGGTAGAAGCCTTGCAGAACGGTGGAGAGGACGTTCTCGCTTTCCCCGAACAGCCGGGCGGCTCGGCGTAGGTCGTCGGCGTCGATGCCGCAGATATCGGCGACCTTGTCAGCGGTGTACGGCTCCACGGTGGCGCGCAGGTCATCGAACCCGATGGTGTGTTGCTGCACCCAGTGCTCATCGACCCAGCCGTTGATCAGCAGCTCGCGGGTCAAGCCGTTCATCAGGGCCAGGTTGGTGCCGACCCTGGGGGCCAGGTGCACTCCGCCGGTCCGTTCGGCTTCCTCGGCGACCGGGGTCCGTCGGGGGTCGACGCAGACGATGACCGGTGGGTCCTCGCCGCGCGTGCGGTCCAGAATCCGCATCCACAGCACCGTTTGGGTCTCGGCCATGTTGTGGCCATAGAGGAAGATCGCGTCGCAGTGTTCGATATCGGTGTAGGAGCCGGGTTGGCCGTCGGCCCCGAAGGATTCCTTGAACGCGGCCGCGCTGGTGGCGGTGCACAGCCGGGTGTTGCCGTCCATGTGCGGGGTGCCCAGGCCGGCTTTGCCGATCACGCCGAGGGTGTAGTACTCCTCGATGAAAATCTGCCCCGTCGTGTAGAAGCCGTGGCTCAGCGGGCCCTTGTCGGCAAGCAGCCTCTTCGAGGTCTCCACGATGCGACCCATCGCGGTCGGCCAGTCGGTCTCGACGAGGCGGCCGTTCTCTCGGATCATCGGTCGGGTAAGGCGGTCCAGTGAAGATGCCCACGGGGTGCTGCCATACAGGCCTTTCGGCCCGAGTCGCCCGTGGTTGACCACGTCGGTCACGCGACCCCGGATGCCGACCATCCGGCCGTCCTTGACGGCGATGTCGCAGCCGCAGCCGTTGCTGCACAACAAGCAGGCGCTCTGCACCCACCGGTCCACATTCTCTTCGGTCAGACCGGGCTCCAGGTATTGGTCGATGCGGGCCGGCCACACCGACCCCTTCGCGTGCGGAGTCCGCTGTCCCCAGATGTCAGCAACACGGTCAGTCATGGCTACCTCTCGTAGGTGAGTAGGTGGAGGGCCGAATACTTTCGTCGCTCGACCGCTGGGTCATTGCAGGCTGATCAGGCCGATGACGCCGAGGATGTAAAGGATGAGCACGGCGAAGGAGTCGACACCCATCCGGAGTATTTGACGTTGCGGGCGGAAAACCAGTCCGGCCAGGTAGATGACGGTCAGCAGGGCGCCCAGTGCGGTCAGGTAGATGTCGCTGGCTTGCGCGTGCGGGAGGACGGCCTTGCCGCCGATCAGCGTGACGAGAAGGAATAGCACGGGGAGGAACGCGTTGCCGCCGAAGATGTCGCCCATCGCCAGTTTGTAGTCACCGCTGCGCGCGGCGGTCAGGCCAGTCGAGAGCTCGGGCAAGGAGGTCGCGGCGGCGAGGACGGTGGCGCCGAAAAGGATGCCGGAGAGTCCGAGGTTGCCGAAGAACGACTCGCCGCTGCGCTCGATGGTGACGCCGGCGACCAGAGTGAGCAGGGCGGCGACCCCGAATACCGAGCCGGCCTTGGCGGTGCTGACATGGCGGGTGGTCGCCTGTTGTTCCTTGGCGGTCCGCGAGTGGCCGCGAGGCTTGTCCTGGCTGCCCGGCGCCTCACCGCTGTCCGTCCACGGCAGCCGGCTGCCGGGACCGCTGATGAGCTTGAGGCCGATCACCCAGAAAACGACGATCAACACGGGGCCTGGCGTCAAGCGCAGCGCTATCAGGTGGGCAGGTAGTTGGCTTCCTGCCACGACGACAGTCAGAACGGCGATCACTAGCGCCGCCTCGAGCAACAGGGTGAGGCTTCCCGCCATGTAGGTCAGGGGCTTGCGGGACCGAACCCCGAACGCGTCCAGCGCCACGAGCACCACCGTTTGCAGCGCGATTCCGCCAAGTAGGTTTCCGACTGCGATCTCGATCTGCCCGGATAGCGCCGCGCTGACCGTAATCGCGATTTCAGGCAGATTCGTGGCGACCGCGAGCAGGACCACTCCCCCGAGAGCCTGACCTAGGTGCAATCGTTCCGCCAACACATCTGTGTAATCCGACAGCTTGACGCCGGCGCCCCAGATGACCGCCGCTGAAACCACGAAGAGTATGAGCAGCGCGAAGGACGGCAAAGACGACACCCGATCACCCCCAGTCCATCAATCACGAGCGCCTGACCGCTCGATGCGGCTCTCACCTCCTGTCTACCCGCAACGGTTGCGGGTCGCAAGGATTAGAGTGAGACTTCGAGTATGCAGAAATGTCCGGTCGCCTCGGCGCCGTTCGGCTGTAGCGGTATCAGCCGAGGGCGTGCCAACGGTAGAGCCCGGCCAACCGGCAGCCCGTATCGCGCAGATACGACGAATGCCGGTCGGTCGAGCGGCGGATTGACGTGAGTATCGATAAGGACCTACCGGCAGGAGGATCCGCGCCCAGGCCGCCGGACGACGGCGGTCGCCGTGGCTGGGTACGGGCGCCAGCGGCCGGAGCCGCCCTCGTCGCGGCCGCGATCTACGGCTTGTTGCCGGACACGCTCGTCATCGGCCCGCGTTTCGTTGTTCCGGGGCTGGAGGTGGCGCTGATCGCTGCCGTGTTGGTGACGAACCCACACCGCTCGGATCAACATTCCCGCTCGTCTCGAGGCCTGTCGCTGGTATTGATCCTGTTGATCGCCCTGACTAACCTCGTGTCGCTCGTCTTGCTCGTCGGGCAACTCGTCGCCAGCTCTACCAGCCACGGCCGATTGTTGCTTCTGGCCGCAGGCCAGGTATGGGTAACGAACGTGATCGTCTTCGCGGCCGCGTACTGGGAGCTGGATCGGGGAGGTCCGGTGGCGCGAACGCGGACGGACAGACATCGTCTAGCGCCCGCCGACTTTAGGTTTACCCAAGATGAGGACGCCGACACTGCCCCTGAGGTAGCGGCAGGGTCGAGCCAGAGTAGCGACTGGGTGCCCAGCTTCATTGACTATCTCTATGTGTCGCTGACGAACTCCTCCGCTTTCAGCCCCACCGACACCATGCCGCTGTCTCCGCGAGCAAAAATCCTCATGGGCGTGGAGGCGACCGCAGCCCTCGTCACGTCGGTCCTCGTCATAGCCAAGGGTGTTAGCGGTCTCGGCAAGTAACCTGACCGCCGCCGGTCGCCTCGCAATACTCGGCAAGTCACGACGCCGACTCTGTTTCCGGACCACCCATCACATCCGAGCCCGGCGGGGCCGGTTCCGGACCACCCATCACATCCGAGCCCGGCGGGGCCGGTTCCGGACCACCCATCACATCCGAGCCCGGCGGGGCCGGTTCCGGACCACCCATCACATCCGAGCCCGGCGGGGCCGGTTCCGGACCACCCATCACATCCGAGCCCGGCGGGGCCGGTTCCGGACCACCCATCACATCGGAGCCCGGCGGGGCTAATTCGGTAGCGCGATCGGGGCTTCGTTGCATGTCTTCGGTCTCGCTCATGTGAGGTCCAAACGGGTGCGAGGCAACCTGTGGTCTTGCGGACCTATCCGCCTGGTTAACTCGACCTCGGTTTCGCGTTCGTGTCGAATGGCGGTCTGCTCAGTATGTGCGCAGTGCTTGCGAGTGCGCAACTACTGTGTGCCCGCGTGAGCGCACCGACGGGAGCGTAGGCAGAGTCGACGACCGCTCGCTGCGTAGTCCTTACGCGCTGTGTGGCACGAGCGCGCATTCGCGACAGGTTCGCACGGGCCATGTCAGTCACCTGCTGCTGCTGGTGCTGATGCGTGGAGCGGCGCCGCGGTTCGGGCGGCGGCGAGGTCGGCTGGGTAGGTCCGCTGTGCGAGGAGCATGATGAGCCCGGCGGCGGCGAGTGCGGCGAGCATGATCAGGAACGTTCGGTCCAGGCCGGCGGCGCCCGCCTGAATTGAGCCGGTGGGCTCGCCCACTTCGGAGCGTTGGCCGCCCAACTGTGTTGAGACGTAGCCGAAGATCACTGGCGCGGTTGCGGTGAAGACTGCGCGGAGCGCGGTGCGAATGCCTTCGGCGCGCCCCCATAATGTCGCTGGCATGATGTCGAGCCGGGCGGCGTCGATCGGCGGATTTGATCCTCCCAGCGCGGCGGCGGCGAAGAATGTTAGCGGGGCTGCGATCAGCAGCGACGCGGTGAGCAGCGCTGGTAGTAGTAAGGCAGCCGTGGCTAGGAAACAGATGGCGCCAACGAGCACACGTCCGGTTACGTGTCGGCGGCGGATCAATCGGTCCGCGAGGCGACCCGCGACCAGGACGCCTAGCAAGGATCCGGCGCCGAGCAGTACGAGCAGGGTGCTCGCCAGCGACTGCCCGAGGCCGAAACGACCTCGAAGGAACACAACCGCGAACGTCTGCAGTCCGGTGAGGAAGAAGTAGCCGAGCGCCGAGGAGACAATCAGTATCACGTTCGTGCGCACATGCAGTATGTAGCGGGTCGCCTGCCAAAGGCTGAGGTGAGCTGGGTCGAGTCGGGGTACCCGCCCGCCTTGCATGTTGATGGGCTGTTCCTGATGCTGTTGTGCGATCAAGCCGTTTTCGATTCGCGCGGCCGAGCGTGGCACAGCGGCGTCGCCGGAGGTGGTCGAGTCGCTCCTGGATTTTGCCGGGGACCGCCTCTGCTCCTGAAGCATCTCACCTTGCCCGCCCCGTGCGGGCTCGGGCAGCATTCGTCGAATCGCGAGCGCCAGAATGAGGCCAGGGACAGCCAGCGTCCAGAATGAGTAGCGCCATGAGAGTGCGGCGGCGACGTTGCCGGAAACGAGGTAGCCCGAGCCCGCTCCGACCAGCTCGCCGGCCAGGATGTATCCGTACACCCGGCCCCGCTCTGCGGCGGGGAACAGATCACCAGTGAGCGACGCGACCGTGGGCCCAGCCACGGCCACCACGGCGCCAAGAGCCAGTCGACTGAACAGGAGCATCGCGAAGGACGTCGACGCGCCGTTAATGATCATCGCCGCCGACCAGATCAATATGCTGATCCACAACAGCTGAGTGCGGTTGATCCGGTCGACCAGGACGCCGACGGGCAGGGCCGCGAGCGCCCCCACACCCGTCGACACCGTGACCAGCAGCCCGATCTGAAGGTTTCCGATACGCAGCGATCGCTCAAGCTCAGTGGCTACTGCCCCAACGGTCGCGCTGTCGGCGCTGTTGAGGCCCAGCACGCAGGCCAGCAATACGATGACCCGAAGCCGTCGCTGCCCACCCACGACCGTCGCGAGCCGATCTTCGACCTGCACCTGGAACCGGCGCCGCAACTCGAACAGCACGGTGCCCGTGCGGCCGGCGGCGCGCTGCCGGCGGGCTCCGACGAGGCGATCGCTGTGACCCGCGCGACGCTGCCGGTCGCGCTGAGGCCACCCGTCAGAGTGTCGAGACCCGGCGGTCACTGGTCCTTCACGGAGGCCGTCAGCCTCTAAGACCAGTGGTGGTGCGCACCACGGGGCGACGATCCCGCAGCCGCTCACGATGGGCGGCGGCGTCCACATGCGTGGGAGTGCTGTTAGGGGGCATCGCGGAACCGTCCTCATCTCTGTGCTCCATACAGCGGGCCGCGACCGGTGGCGAGTTGGCTGCGCCCATCGTCACGGTCGTGACCGCACGAGCCACCTTATGTCTACCCGCAATGATTGCACCTGCGCCAGGGTCGCCCAGGGACAGCTTTAGTGGCCGCCGGCGCAAGTGCGGGCGAAGAACACCGGGAGGCCCGCGCATCGCTTCGGCAACAGTCCTTGCGCTATCGCAACGAGTGCGCGTATACACGTATTAGTTGCGCGCGTTTCTTTTGGATGGGAGGCGGCTCACATGACCGGACCCGCTGGACTGAGCTCGGAGCGTTGGCGGCGTCTCATCCCGATTGCGTTCATCACCTACTCCTTCGCCTACCTCGACCGCTCCAACTATTCGATCGGCTCTGCCGGTGGCCTGACCGATCACTTGCACATCACTTCAACACAATCCGGCTTGCTGGGCGGTCTGTTCTTCATCGGATACTTCCTGTTCCAGGTACCGGCGGGGATGTTCGCCGAACGGCGCAGCGTCAAGTCGCTGCTGTTTTGGTCGCTGTCGGCGTGGGGCGTGTTAGCCGCGCTGCAGGGCGTAGTGACCACGTACGGCCTACTGCTCGCGGATCGATTCCTGCTCGGCGTCGTCGAGGCGGTCGTGCTTCCCGCGATGCTCGTATTTCTCTCTCACTGGTTCACACGGACGGAGCGGGGTCGCGCCGACACGTTCCTCATTCTCGGCAACCCCGTCACCCTGCTGTGGATGTCGGTCGTGTCCGGGTATTTGGTGTCGGCCGTCGGATACCGGTGGATGTTCATCATCGAAGGACTGCCGGCCATTGCGTGGGCTTTACTGTTTCGATTCCTCGTCGACAACCGACCGAGCGACGCGACGTGGCTCAGTGATCAAGAGCGCCTCGACGTCGAGCAGGCGATCGAGGCCGAGCAACGCGATCTTCCCGCGCCACGGGGTTTCCGCGAGGTCGCACGGTCCTGGAACGCGATGGTGTTGTCGGCCCAGTACTTGCTGTGGAGCGTCGGTGTGTACGGGCTCGTGTTCTGGCTGCCGTCCATCGTGAAGCATCTGACTGGTCGCGGCATCGGGTCAACCGGCTTGCTCACGGCCGTCCCCTACGCCGCGGCGGTGGTCGCGATGCTCGCCGTGTCGGCCGCATCCGATCGTTTCCGGCGCCGACGAGTGTTTACCTGGGTACCGCTGTTGATCTCGGCGTTGTGTTTCGCGATCTCCTACACCACCCGCGGCGGAACGTTCACCGTGTCGTTCATCCTGCTGATCGTCGCTGCCGCGGGCATGTACGCCCCCTACGGCCCCTACTTCGCCTACATCCCTGAATTGTTTCCGGCGGCCGATGCCGCGCCGGCCACCGGCATGATCAACGCCTTCGGCGGTCTGGGCGGCTTCGTCGGAACCTACATCGTGGGCGCGCTCGGCGGGGGCAGCTCCGCCGTCCCGTTCGTCTTCCTTGCCGCGTGCCTGTTCGTGGCTGCGCTGCTCATGTTCGCGGTTCGTCGCCCCCAGAAGGTGCACGAGGCCGACTTCGCCGCCCCGGCAAGCGCCGACCAGTCTGCACGTGTTGTCGCGGCCAAAGCCGGTTGGGGCTAACCCACCATGGGCCCCGGCTCAGACCTGGTTATCGCCACGCCCCTCCAAGCCGAGTTGGTAGATGACATCAAGAAGAACCTTCCCGGAGTGCGGGTGCGCTTCGAACCGGAGTTGCTGCCACCGGTGCGCTACCCCGGCGATCACCGCGGTCAAGCCAACTTCCGCCGGCCGGCGGAAGCGGAACGCCGGTGGCGGGCTCTGCTCTCTGGAGCCGCCGTCACATTCGGAATCCCAGCCGATGACCCGCAGGAACTTCGCTGGCTGGTGGACAACGCGCCCGACCTGCAACTCATTCAGGCCACCGCAGCGGGCGCCGGCGAACAGGTCGCCGCGGCACGGCTCTCCCCCGAGGATCTCGAGCGGGTCGCGATCGCCAGCAGCAGCGGCGTCCATGCGGGACCGCTAGCCGAGTTCGCGCTGACGGCGATCCTGGCCTTCGCCCGAGGCCTCCCCCGCCTTCGCCGCGACCGAGCTGCCCAACGCTGGGACCACTACCCCACGCGAGACGTCGCTGGCCGCACCGTCGTGGTCCTGGGGGTGGGCGCCATCGGCTCACGCATCGGCACGCTTTGTAAAGCGTTCGGCATGCACGTCATCGGGCTTAACCGCACCGGCGACGGACGGTCGGGGTCCTTCGACCAGTACGCGACCGCCGACCAACTGCCGCACTTGGCCTCTACTGCTGACGTCCTCGTGATCACCTTGCCCTCGACATCCGCCACGCGAGGCATGGTTGACGCTGCAGTGTTGACCGCGTTGCCCCAGGACGCGATCGTGGTGAACGTCGGCCGCGGCGGCGTCATCGACCAGTCCACGCTTATCGGACTGCTCAACGCAGGCCGGCTCGCGGGTGCGGCTTTGGACGTCACCGATCCAGAACCGCTCGAGCGAGCCGACCCCCTCTGGCATCTGCCGAACGTCATCCTGAGTCCGCATACTGCCGCGCTGTCACCGCAGGAGAACCAGCGCATCGTCAGCCTGTTTCTCGACAACGTCGCCCGGCTTCAACGCGGGGAGTCCATCCTGAACCGCGTCACCGCCGCGCATCCGTACTAAAGCAGGCCGGAGTATTCGCATTCGGCTGACTGCGTAGCGTACGAGGCCGGTGGGAGATCGAGCTTGGGTCGAACGCCTCCGCTACGCGGAAGCCGAGCGTTTAGCGGCCCCGAAAGTGTCTGCGTCAATCGGTCAGTCCGCGCTTTCGCGGGGTTCGCCACCCGAGCATGAGGACCAACCCTCATCGCGACGCTGCTGGTCGCCTACGTCACCTCACCTGTTAGCGAGAGGATTCGGATCGCCGGGACCGCCCCCTCGCCGCCGGTCAGCGGCGGCCAATCGCCTCATGCGCCGCCCTAGCGCTGCGGAGGCTGCACCGGTGATGTCAGATTCCGGCCGCGTTGGCGTAGTACTGCTGATCCTCACGCCATCCGCCCATGCCCATGCCGATGTGGGTGACGTCGGCGACGAGTTCGATTCCGATGATCCACTTCACCATCTTGAAGCCCAGTTGGGTCTCCACCCTCAGCCGGAGGGGGGCGCCGTGCTCGATCGGCAACGGTGCTCCGTTCATCTCCATCGCCAGGATGCATTGCGGGTTGCCCGCCAGGTGCAGTGGGAGCGTCCCGTAGAAGTAGCCGTAGCGTCCTTCTCCTTCGGTCTCACCCTTGTCATCCATGGCGTAGAAGACGATGTGTCGGGCGGCGCGGCCGGGGCGCACTTCGGCGAGGACGCGTGCCAGCGGCACGCCGGCCCATTCGGCCACAGCGGTCCAGCCTTGGATGCAGTTGTGTTTGGTGACCTGGCTCTGCTCACCGAGGGCGCGCAGCTCGGCCAGGGACAGCGAGACCGGGTTGGCGACCAGGCCGCCCACACTGAGCCGGTAGTCGCGGAAGTCGTTGGCCGCCAGTCTGTTCGTAGTCGTCACTGGTCGGCGGGTAGCCGTTGACTCGGTGGTAGGGCGAGATGTCGTCGGCGGCTAAACCGTTGCCGGGAGGTGGCGGCGCGGGAGATGACTCGTTCGAAGGGATTGACCATGAACCCGAGCAGCCGTTGGGTGCGACGGCGGTAGCGAAGCGAAAACCAGGTGATGATGACGTGGAAGGCCCCGATCGCGAACAGGCCAGCCAGCCCGATGCCGAGCGCGAGGCGCCGGTCGCCGTCGGGGTTGCCGAGCACGATCGCGGCAAACTCTTTCGGCATCCCGTGCACGATGACCAGAAACACGTGCACGGCGATGAACGCGGCGAAGGCGCACATCCCGAGGAAGTGCAGGCTGCGGGCACCCTGCTTACCGCCGAATACCTTCGCGCACCGAGGGAATCGAGCCAGTAGCGAGGGCGACATAGCGGCGCCGGTGACGATCTGAAACGGCGAGAGCAGGAAGATAACCACGAAGTACGCCAGCTTCTGGGCGGGTTCGAATGGCTGGCCGGGGATCTTGGCCGGCAACTCGAAGCGCAGGTAAGTGCCGACGGCCTTAATAGAGTCGGGCACGATCGACCAACTCGTCGGTATCAGGTAGTGCCAGTAGCCGGTAGCGAAAACGAGGCTGACGTAGACCGCACCGGTCAGGATCCAGAACTGGATCGTCATGAAATGCCAGTGCCGGCCCAGTCCCAGGTTTTTCCGACCGGGCAGGGCGACGACCGGGGACCAGGACTCCTCTTCCTGCAGTGAGGACCAGGGTCGGCGGGAATCCGCGGCGAAGGTCTTCTTCGATAACCGCAACCATTCCCGTCCCGGAGGGCAGTCATCACTCCAGTAGAACTTCGGGAACGCCGACAACACTTCGATTCCGGAGCGGAAGAGCAACAGCATGAAAAAGATGTTGAGGAAGTGAGTGACGACGATCCACCACGGAAAGAACCCAGGCAACGGTCCCGGCTCCTCTCCAGCATCGCGATGGCCCCAGCACCCGTTCGGCTAGCCCGCGGGCGACGAATGTAGCGTATCGCAACCCTTGCATAGTCGCAATCAGTGCTGGCAGACTAGAAGACCTTGCTAGTCACGTGCCCCAGTAGGGCTGCGCGAACTGGCTCCGTACAGAAGGAGGCGCGGCGATGACCACCGATGTCAATCATCGCCTGGTCCAGCTCCGGGCGGGCCTGCTCGGCGGACGGGGCCCCGGCGCGTCCGCCGATGAATCGCCCGTCACACCCGCGATCGCGCGCTGCATCGGCGGCGTGCCCGCTTCGCGCGAACGGACGCTCTCGAGCGGCAGACCGACCTCGCCCGAGGTCGGCTGCCCGTCCGCGAACGCAGTCCACCTGGACCGAGCCTTCTGGCTCATTGTCGGCGCTCTCGGCGCGGCGGCTGCTGAGGGCTGTGCTTCATCATGCGGGTCGCGTCCCCGCCCGGGCGACAACACGATGACCGTCATAGCTGATCCGCTGGACGCAGTCGCCAGCCCCGCGAACAGGAAGGCGTGACACCTCATGGCAAGACCACCATCCGGACGACAGCATGTCATCAGCGACGGAGACCAGCAGGCCACGATCGTCGAGGTCGGCGGCGGCATCCGCAGCTACCAGGCGGGTGACCGCGACGTGCTGCAGCCCTACCCGCTTGAGGCAATGTGCGACGGCGCCCACGGCGCACCCCTGGTCCCGTGGCCCAACCGGCTCGCGGACGGCCGCTACCGCTTCGACGAGACCGACTACCAGGTCGCCCTCACCGAACCCGACAAGCACAACGCCATCCACGGCTTCCTGCACTGGCGACCCTGGCAACCGGTACGCCAATCCGACAAGCACATCGTGATGGCTGCAACCCTCCACCCGCTCGAGGGATACCCGTTCCTGCTGGAGGTACAGATCGACTACCGCCTCGATGAGGCGGGGCTGACCGTCACGACGACCGCCACCAACTAGGGCGATAAGACCTGCCCCTACGGATGCGGGCAACACCCCTACCTGTCTCCCGGCTCCGGACTGATCGATGACTGCACCCTTCAGCTGGCCGCGCGCACCCGCATCGTCACCGACCCTCACCGGGAGCTCCCCGTCGGCACCGAAGACGTCATCGACACAGCCTTCGACTTTCGGACCAGCCGCCGGATCGGCGACCTGCGCGTGGACTACGCCTTCACCGACCTAGATCGCGACGGCGACGGCCGGGCGTGGGTCAGCCTGACCGGCACCGACGGACAGACCACCGAGATATGGGTCGATGAGGCCTACCCCATCATCGAGCTCTACACCGCCGACACCCTCGAGCCACCGCGTCGACGTCGCGGACTGGGCACCGAGCCCATGACGTGCCCACCGAACGCCTTCCAAACCGGTCAGAACGTCATTCGACTAGAGCCCGGACAAACGACCAGCTCAACGTGGGGAGCCCGGCTGCGCGCCTGAGCCGAGTAGGGCAGGGCAGATCACCGGCTGGAAATCCATCCTCAACACCCTCGCAATGACCTACGGCGACTCCTGGGAACCAGCTAGCCATGACCCCCTTACACAGAAAATCTGACAGACCCGGACCCGGCCCCGGACGACGGCGACACTGCATGCGCCGGGCGGGCTAGGCGCCCGGCAAGAACGGTCACTCTCCGGGGGCATGGAGAGCCGGTCCGACCTGGGCAACCAGCTGCAACGCCCCATGGCCGACGCTCGACCAGCTCACCGTGGCCGCGTTCGCCAACAGCACCGGCACCGGCACCGGGCAGCCCACCGGCCTCACGGTCGGCCTGGACGCCGGCAGCAAGATCGCCACGGCCACGGATGCACTCGTGGCCGCGGACGTGTACGGGCCGTAGGACGCTCTTTCGCCCCGGTTCCGGCCCCACGCGCAGTTCCTCGCCGCCCCTGACCACGATCAACACGATGGCGCAGTTCGAGACCGGCAACGGCGCGAGGGTCTTCCCCGAGATCGCGAACGACCGACTCTTGCGCCGGCCCTCGCGGAGGAATCCGGGCTGGCCGCCGTCGGTGCTACCGCCGGCACCGGGAAGGACCCCGTCCTGGCCTACGGCGACTTCGCCCAGGGCTACCCGATCGTGGACCGGGTCGGCACCCAGGTGGAGTTCATTCAGAACCTGCTGGGCGCGAACCGTCGCCCCACCGGCCAGCGCGGCCTGCAAATGTGGGCACGCATCGGCGGCGACGTCGTCAACTCCAACGCGATTCGGCTGCTCGAGGCCTGACAGCCCCACGACACGCTCGGGGGCGTCAAAGCGCCGATGAGCGCCAAGGTGGAGGCAAGCCGGCTCCTGCAAATCTGCCGGCGGTCCAAGACCCCACCTGCGCCCCACGAGCCGAACGCGAACGGCCCGCCCCTACTCGAGCGGGGCGGGCCAGCCCGCTAGGTCTTGACGCCGCTTCGTTGCTGGGATTCGTCTTCCGTCGCCCATTCGGCTTGGTACTGGGGATGATCGTTGAAGGTCCACCCGACAGCAACAAAGTGCCCGAACAGCGGCATCGTCCGTGCTGGGGGCGTCGAGCAAGGCCCGCACTGCCGCCTACACGACGTCGCGGCGGCTGATGGTCATTCCGGGCTCTTCTGCCCGCAGGATGAGGAAGACAGCGAGCGAATCGAGCGGCCTCATCTAATCGTGATACGGATGTTGTTGGGGCAGACCTCCGACCGAAAGCCCGGGAGGTAAAGCCACCACAATCGCATTAGGGACTTCCGCCCATGGCATCGGTCAGGCTGTCTCTCGACACGCCCAGCTCGGCCAGCATCTGGCCATCCCGGTCGAGGTCCACCGGGTCCGGCAGTGTTGCCTTCGCCTCCGCCACACAGGCCGCCCCAAATCCGGCGCGGCGCATCATGATCAGTATTTTCGCTCGCGGTTCCTTCACGTCGAACACCACCCCTAGTCAGCGCACGGCGCGCGCTCCTCCCATCGTGCTCCAGAAGAACGCGCGGTGGGGTCGGTCCGGCCAGATCAAGTCCCTGGGCGTGGTGTATTCGGTGATTTTCGAGTTGGGTTCGGTTAGTGGTTCAGGCGGCGGCCTCCAGCTCGGGTAGTTCAACGTCGGCGACGATGGTGGTGCGGGCTCGGGTGAGGGCGTCCAGGGATAGGTAGCGGCGTCCTTCGGCCCATTCGTGGTGCTGTTCGGCTAGGTGTTCTGACCAGGGACGTTGGTGACGGCGTGGCTGACTGACAAGACGAAGACCTCCGAGTGGAGTGCGAGCTGTCTCGGAACGCATCCACCGGAGGTCTTCGTGTCCCACGCTAATGCCAAGCTCGCTCCACGCGGCGTCTAGAGCTCGGGAGCCTGACCCGCTTTCCCGGACACCTTGATGTTCCCCCAGTAATCCGGACTCGTTCGTTGAGAGACTGGCTCGGCTTGGCCCTTCTGGAAGGAGCCACCCGTGCCCAAGCCCTATTCGCCAGAGTTCCGTCGACGAGCTCTCGACCTGGTCGCCTCCGGGCGCACCGTTCGCGAGGTCGCTGCAACGCTGGGAATCGCCGAGTCGTGTCTGTATGGCTGGAAGTCACGCGACCTGATCGATCGTGGGCTTAAGGCCGGCACCACGAGGGCAGAGTCTGCCGAACTGGAAGCAGCTCGACGTCGGATCCGCGAACTCGAAGAAGAGAACAAGATTCTGCGCAAGGCCGCCGCGGCCGTCGAGAAGGTGGTGCCCCCAAAAGACCGGTTCCAGCTCGTCGCCGAGCTGGCCGATGACGGAGTCCGGGTCAAGCGGGCGTGCATCGAACTCGCGGTGTCGCGGTCCGGGTTCTACGAATGGCGCCACCGCGCACCGTCAGCCCGGGCCATTCGCCACGTATGGCTGACCGATCGCATCAGCGCGATCCACCAGGCCTCGCGCCAGACCTACGGCTCCCCGAGAGTCACGGCCGAACTCGTTCACTCCCACGGCGTCACGGTCGGGCACAACACCGTGAGCCTACTGATGCGCCGGGCAGGGCTAGCTGGGTTGCCGCTACGCCGCAAGGCCAAACGCGTGCCGAACTCGATCACTGTGACCGACCTGGTCAGACGCGACTTCCACCGCGACGGACCAAACCAGCTCTGGGTCACCGACATCACCGAGCACCACACGAGCGAAGGCAAGCTCTACTGCTGCGTCGTGCTCGACGTCTTCTCCCGCCGCGTAGTCGGCTGGGCCATCGACTCACAAGCCCGAGCAGACCTGGCCACCAACGCCCTCGGCATGGCGATCGATTCGCGCGGCGAAGTTGCCGGCGGCATCATCCACGGCGACCACGGAACGCAGTTCACCTCGTGGACCTTCACCAACCGCGCACGCCGAGCCGGTCTACTCCCATCGCTCGGAACCGTCGGCGACCCTTACGACAACGCGGTCATCGAATCGTTCTGGGCACGCATGCAAGTCGAACTGCTCAACCGTCAGCGCTGGCGCACCCGCGTCGAACTGGCCAACGCGATCTTCGAATACATCGAAGGCTTCCACAACCGACAACGACGCCACTCCGCCCTCGCCATGACCACACCCATACAGTTCGAGAACACCGCCTCGCCGACCAGATCACCTCACCAGCGAGTCCATAAAACTGGGGAAACATCAAAGTGTCCCGGAAAGCAGTACGGCTCCGCCCGCCGAAACTACAGAACGGCGGTTCGCTTCGACAGGAAGTCAACGCCGGACCGTGAATAATTCCGACGGCAACGTCGTCCATCAGGAACTTCTCAGTGCAGGGGGACCACCAGGCGTCGAAGTCAGCGAATGCTGATGAACCACAGCAGCTCGTCGGCCAGAGCCGTGCACGCCGACGGCGTCGTCGACAGGCAACACCACCAACCGGCTGCAGAATCTTACCCCCACTCCGCGAGGAGCGGCTGACCGTCACCTGCGAACGCAACAACCTCTGCTGAGGCTGGTTCAGGAACATCAGGCATGACCTCTCGACGACCATCGAAAGTCCCAAACTCTCCGAGGTCAGCCGTCCCACGCAGCCAACCCTAGTTGCCGGTTCCGCAGGACGCCTCGAAGCAAGCGTAATCTGTGGATCTGTGCTCGTCCAGCAGAATGGTGCCTCCACAGACGAGCTGAATAAGTACATTGCCGATAGAGCACTTGACCTACGTGCTGGCGCCGTTTCTTTATTAGACGTTCGTCTTCAGAGGTTTGATAACGACCTGTTGGCCGGCAACCGAGCTGCTCAGATCGCTTCGGGCTCGTGGCTTTCGAAGATGTCAGCGAGTCCGGTGATCTCAAAGATGCGCCGGACGTTCGGCTGGGCGTTCTGGACCACAACCGCATGGTGATCGCCCGCCGCGTTGCGGATCGCGATCAGAGCCCCGAGCGCCGTGGAATCCATGAAAGTAACTCCGTGGAGGTCGATGACAAGGGTGCCGACTGCTGGGTCAGCGCGGCTAGGCCGGCTTCCCTGAATTCGTCGGCGACGGCTAGGTCCAGTTCGCCGGTGACCTGCATGAAGGCGACGCCCTCATTTACTGCAGTCGTGATCACCATGTCGGTCCCCAGATCTGACCCGTCGGTACCGTCAGTATTAGTGGCGGATGCTGCTGCGACCGCCGACGCGCAGCCAGATGAGGAGCACGATGATGGCACCGATAATTGAGCCGATGATCCCGGACGGTTGGAAGAAGCCGTTTTGGCTGTCGTGGTGGAAGATCAGGTAGCCGAGGAACCCGCCGACGAACGAGCCGATGATCCCGATGAGGATCGTCATGGGGATCGAGAGATCTTGTTTGCCGGGCACGAGTAGACGCGCGACCGCGCCGGCGATGAGGCCGATGATGATCAGGCTGATGATGAGTCCGAGCATGGGAGTTTCCGTTCTGTCGTGAGCGCGGACGCGCTCATCGGGGTGAGCCAAGAGTCGGACGCCCGTCTCCGTCTATGACGTAACCACCCCTAGGGCGGGTGTGGTACACCCCTAGGTAGGTCTAGCGTCGAAGACATGGCCACGACAAGCAGCCGGCCGATCACCGTCGCGTTGGTCGACGACTACGACGTCGTCCTGATCGGCGTCGCCCACATGCTCGACCAGTACCGCGACCGCGTTGTCGTCGCTGAGATCGACGCCAACGAGGCAGTCGATGACGGCGTCGACATCGTGCTGTACGACTCCTTCGCCCAGCCCGAATCTGACCGCGACGAAATCAGCGTGCTCGTCAACAACCCGCGCGCCCGACGCGTCGCCGTCTACACCTGGAACTTCCACCCCGACCTCATCGCCAGCGCCCGCCAACAGGGCGCGCACGGATACCTTTCCAAAACTCTGCCCGCCCGTGAGCTGGTCGACGCTTTGGAAGCCATCCACGCCGGCGAGCAAGTGATCAGCGACCCACCCGCACGCGCCCGCAGCGCCCCCGGCCTCGACTGGCCCGGACGAGGCGAAGGCCTCACCGACCGCGAAGCCGAAATCCTCGCCCTGATCACCCAAGGCAAAAACAACGCCGACGTCGCCGCCCTGACCTACCTCAGCCCGAACACCGTCAAGTCCTACATCCGAACCATCTACCGAAAAATCAACGTCGCCAGCCGCACCCAAGCTGTGCTGTGGGGCATTGAGCACGGCTTCACCCCCGACCACCACCGAATCGACCACTGGCGCGGCGGACCCTAATATTCGCCTCCACTGACACGAGTACGTTCAGCCAGGAACTGCGGTCGCCCCATCCTGAACGCGGCTCAACTGTCATGGATCCGAACCGGGGCAGACCGCCTAGCGTGTAAAGCCAGGACCTGCCCAGGTGCTCCTGCTTGAGCGACAACAGCGGTGTGGAACGTCGGATCGCCCGCGGAATCGAAACACTCGTTCTTTCAAGGCAAACACCGAGCCGGAACGGGCCGCTCATATGAATCCTTAGGGCAGCCACGAGTCGTCCACCCGAACGCGCACTGATGAGAGGGTAGGTCGGCGGCCGGCCGATGTTCGGGGGGTTGGCCAGCGACCGCTATGGATTACGAAGTGGCGAAACGATTCCGGTGCGTCGCCCTAGCTCGAATGCGACGCCGCTGTCGACTTGCGGACCCAGACGGCGGTCATCATCCAGCATTGGGTCCAGTAGTCCGGGTCATCGAGTAGCGCCGAGGCGGCGTCGAAGGTCGCTGCCTGGATTGCTCCGGAGGCTAGGACGCGGTCGCGGACCTCGGCAAAGAACAGCTGGAAGTACTTGGCACCGCGGTCAGTGCCTCGAATGTTCTGGACGTCGGTCGAGGCAACCGATGCCCCGGCCCAGTGCCAATTGGTTAACCAACTTCGGGAGCCGTCGCCCGATCAGCCAGTCCACACCGTTGGCAGCACCCCATTCGAGTAGTGCCGTCCAGGTCGATGCCCACTGCTCCGGTTCGGTGGTCTGCGCCAAGCTGAAGTCCGGCTCCTGTACGAGCAGCCATCCTCCAGGGCGCACGGCGGCTGCCATCCGTTCGAGCACGTCGGATGCGTGGTCGGCGATCTGGTGCAGGAACGCCCGGCACGAGACGAGGTCGAACGCCGACTCGGGCAGATCGACGGTGCGGATATCGGCCTGCTGCACGGTCAGGTTCTGAGCCGGGACCCAGATTCAACAGGACCGGGTTGATATCGATTACCGTCACGCTCCCGGACGGTCCGACCAGCTCACACAGCCACTCAGAGACACTGCCGTTGCCGCCGCCCAGCTTCCGGCAATTCCACCCTGGCCCGACACCGACCGTGTTCAGGTAGCGGCGTGTCCACGGATCCAGGATCTTCGACATCAGATCGAGACGCTGGTATTCGACGGCGTGGCTGTCGTTGAGGATGTAGTCAGGCAGCTGGTCCATCGTGTGCATTCTCCGCTCCGGTCGGAACCTGCCTGGACGCATTCTATTAGCCCC
>CAWBOV010000005.1:0-398940 GCA_963790525.1 uncultured Actinomycetota bacterium | reverse complement strand
CACCTACGGCCAGCCCACCCACGGCCAGCCCACCGACGGCCAGCCCACCTACGGCCAGACCTCATACGGTCAGCCGTCCTATGGCCAGCCCTCGTACGGCGAACCCTCGACGGCCAGTAGTCCTATGGCCAACCCTCGACGCCAGCCTCGACGGGGGATCCGGGGGCGGTTTCTGCCGCCGCCCGGCCCGTATGGCACCGGTCCGGTGCGCCGCCGCCGTCGGTCACCCGCACCAAGCTGATCGCTGGGATCGTCGCGGTGGTCCTGGTCGCGGGGCTGGCCGATCGGCGGGTCTCCGCCTTCGGCACGAAGCAGCCACAAGGCCGACGTCACCAGCCGGACCAGCGCGCTGTCCTCTCCGGCGAGCTCGCCGGTCTTCCCGTCCACCGTGCCGACGGAGTCCGGGAGCACGAACGCGAACCCGTCCCCCACGGGCGCGTCGGCGGCGTCCGCGACGGCCCAACAGAAGCAGATCGCCGCGATCGCGGAGGAGTTCTATCACGCGGTCGGGAACAACACGAACGCCACGATCTGCAGACTCGTCGACCCGGCCGACCTCAAGGCACTGCTGAAGAAGAAGAACATCCCCAGCTGCAGCCGGCTGATCTTCACCTTCAGCGCCGCGGACGAGAAGGCCCTCACCGAGCTGAAGATCGATCCGAGCAAAGTCCTGGTCCTGAGCACGTCGGTGCTCATCCCCGAGAGCGGCTACACGCCGTCCAGCATCCGCACCCTGGTCGGCCTCATCGGGCTGCGACGCAGCACACCACCGCGGCCTGGAAGGTGCGGATCTGACCGGTCCGCGCGGTCGAACCGATGCGCTCGCGGCGGCGCTGGCCGTCCAGCGCGAGTCCGTGCGCGCCTGGATCGGCGCCCTGGGTGAGGACGAGCTCGGGCGCGCCTCGGTGCTGCCCGGCTGGGACGTCGCCACCCTGTCCGCCCACGTCGAGCAGTCCGCGTCGGTCGGTCCCGACCCCGCGCCGACCGCCGACGCCTACCTGGCGGCCCTGTCGAGGCCGTCGTGCACGCCGACGACCTCTCGCGCAGCCGCCCGCGCGCGAGCCGGTCCCGCTGCACCGCCAGCTCTGGCCGCCGCGGTCCGGCGCTGGCCGAGCTCCTCGCCGCGCAGGCGCCCGGGCGTTCGGTGGAGCTGCGGGTCCCCCGTTCATCGCCGTGCAGGCCATCCCGGGCCCGCGCCACACCCGGGGAACGCCGCCCAACGTCGTCGAGACCGACCCGCTGACCTGGCTGCGGCTGGCCACCGGCCGCGAGCTGGGCCGACGCCCGTCGCCGCCGCGGGTGCGGGCCAGTGGCGCCGGGCGACTGAGCGATCTCACCCTGCCGCCTACGCTGCCCGTCGCTCGCGGCTGAACTGGCCGCGGGCGAGCCGGGCCTGACCACACGCGCGTTCGGTGTCGGCCGACGCGGCGCCCGTAGACTCGGGTCGTGGCGCGCGCTGACGGCAAGCTTTCCCATGACTCATGCCCGGCGAGAAGGGCCCGCAGGACGCCTGCGGGGTCTTCGGCGTCTGGGCCCCGGGCGAGGAGGTCGCCAAGCTCACCTTCTTCGGCCTCTACGCCCTGCAGCACCGCGGCCAGGAAGCCGCCGGCATGGCGGTCAGCGACGGCTCGTCCGTCCTGGTCTACAAGGACCTCGGCCTGGTGTCCCAGGTCTTCGACGAAGCCACGCTGGCCAGCCTCAAGGGCCACATCGCCGTCGGCCACAACCGCTACTCCACCACCGGCTCGGCCAACTGGGAGAACGCGCAGCCCAGCTTCCGCACCACCGCGGCCGGCACGGGCCTGGCCCTGGGCCACAACGGCAACCTGGTCAACACCGCCGATCTGGCCCGCCAGGTGGCGCGACTGCACGGCGCTCGACGCCGGGCATGGGCGCCACCACCGACTCCGACCTGGTCACCGCGCTGCTCGCCGCCCGCCCGGACGTGTCGGTCGAGCAGGCCGCCATGGAGGTGCTGCCCACGCTGCGGGGCGCGTTCTCCCTCGTCTTCATGGACGAGCACACGCTGTACGCCGCCCGCGACCCGCAGGGCGTTCGCCCGCTGGTGCTGGGCCGCCTCGACCGGGGCTGGGTCGTCACCAGCGAGTCCGCGGCGCTGGACATCGTCGGCGCCTCGTTCGTCCGTGAGATCGAGCCCGGGCGAACTGATCGCCATCGACGAGGACGGTCTGCGCTCGCAGCACTTCGCCGCCGCCGAGCCCAAGGGCTGCCTGTTCGAGTACGTCTACGTGGCCCGTCCCGACACCACCATCGCCGGGCGCAACGTGCACGCCACCCGCATCGAGATCGGCCGCCGGCTGGCCCGCGAGCACCCGGTCGAGGCCGACCTGGTCATCCCGGTGCCCGAATCCGGCACGCCCGCCGCGATCGGCTACGCCGAGGAGTCCGGCATCCCGTACGGCCTCGGCCTGGTCAAGAACTCCTACGTCGGGCGCACGTTCATCCAGCCGTCGCAGACGATCCGCCAGCTCGGCATCCGGCTCAAGCTCAACCCGCTGCGCGACGTCATCCGCGGCAAGCGCCTGGTCGTCGTCGACGACTCGATCGTGCGCGGCAACACCCAGCGCGCGCTGATCGCGCATGCTGCGCGAGGCCGGCGCGCTCGAGGTGCACGTGCGCATCGCCTCGCCGCCGGTCAAGTGGCCGTGCTTCTACGGCATCGACTTCGCCTCCAAGGCCGAACTGCTGGCCAGCGGCCTCGACGATCGAGGACATCCGGGCCTCGATCGGCGCGGACACGCCTCGGCTACGTGTCGCTGGAGGACTGGTCGCGGCCAGCGAGCAGCCGAAGCTCGCGGCTGTGCCGGGCCTGCTTCGACGGCGAGTACCCGATCCCGCTGCCCGACCTCATCGGCAAGCACGTGCTCGAGGGCATCGAGCGCAACGTGGTCAGCGCAGGCCTCCGGCGGTCGACCGCCGGAACTGCGCCGAGGGCTACGCCGCCGCCGATGCGCTGACCAGGCCGTGATCAGCGCGCTCCGGCGACCCGCTACCGTGACCGCGTGAGCACCGGAGCGACCTACGCCGCCGCCGGCGTCGACATCGCCGCCGGTGACCGCGCGGTCGAGCTGATGAAGTCCTCGGTCAAGCGCACCACCCGCCCCGAGGTCGCTCGGCGGCCTCGGCGGATTCGCGGGTCTGTTCCAGCTCGACACGGTCGAAGTACCGCCAGCCGGTGCTGGCCTCCTCCACCGACGGCGTGGGCACCAAGATCGCCATCGCCCAGGCCGCCGACCGGCACGACACCATCGGCATCGACATGGTCGCGATGGTCGTCGACGACCTGGTCGTCGTCGGCGCCGAGCCGCTGTTCCTGACCGACTACATCGCCACCGGCAAGGTCGTGCCGGAGAAGATCGCGGCGATCGTCGCCGGCATCGCCGAGGGCTGCGTCCAGGCCGGCTGCGCGCTGGTCGGCGGCGAGACGGCCGAGCACCCCGGGGTCATGGGGCCCGACGACTACGACGTCAGCGGTGCCGCGGTCGGGCGTCGTCGAACGCGACGCAGATGCTCGGCGCCGACCGGGTGCCGCGCCGGCGACGTGTTGCTCGGGATGCGCTCGTCCGGGCTGCACTCCAACGGCTTCTCGCTGGCCCGGCACGTGCTGTTCGAGCAGGCCGGCCTGGCCCTGGACGCGACGCCGGCGAACTGGGCGGCCGCACGCTCGGTCGACGAACTGCTCGAGCCGACCCGGATCTACGCCCTGGACTGCCTGGCGCTGTCGCGCGCGGGCATGCGTGCACGCGTTCGCGCACGTCACCGGCGGCGGGCTGGCCGGCAACCTGGCCCGGGTGCTGCCGCCGGCACGTCGACGCGGTCGTCGACCGCGTCGACCTGGACGCCCGCAGCCCGATCTTCGGACTGATCCAGCGCACTCGGCAACGTCGCGCTGGAGCAGATGGAGCTGACGTTCAACATGGGCATCGGCATGGTCGCGGTCGTCCCCGCCGCGCGCGCCGAGGAGGCCCTGGCGATCGCTGCCGAGCGCGGCGTCGACGCCGTCGTCTCGGCACCGGCGGCCGGGCACGGCGCCGTCGCGGTGACCGGCACCACGCGTCCGCTGACGGGGCGGCCGGTGACGCGACCGGCATCCGGGACGGGCCTGCACGACGCCAGCGCCCAACCGACCCGCAGGACCGACTCGCTGAGTCGACCCGCCGGGTGGCCCAGGGAGCGCGACGCTCAGCGAGCGCCGCTGGCCCAGCGATCGTCGACGTCGTCGTCGTCGCGCTCGTCTCGAAGTGATCGAGGACGGAGATGACGTCCCCCGAGTTCCCGCTGGAGCGAGTCCAGGTCGGTGGATGGCGTGTTGTACTTCAGGTCTCGGGCCACTTTCTGCTGCTTGGCCTTCGCTCGGCCTCGCCCCATGGCTCGACCCCCTCGCTCACATGGTCATATCCGTCGGCCGGCGCGGTGAACTGCAGGGGCGGGCATCGGTGGAAGTTGTCATCGTCGTGCCGAAGCGATACCGCGCGGCCTGCACCGCGCCGGACGCGCCAGCTGCGTCCGGAGTGCCACACGTAGGGCGGTCTTGACGGATCCAGTCGCACCGGATCAGAACATGACTTATGGCACGATAGCTGCGTCACCGTTAGAATCTTCTGCGAGCGGTGGATCACGGAAAGCTCGTGCATACTGGCGGACGTCAGCGCCGCAACGGACTAGCGTGACGTAAGACTAGAAGGGGGCGCACACGATGATGGCAACTGTCACACGGCCAGAGACCGAGCCGCTCCTGACGCCGTCGGAGGTGGCGACGCTGTTCCGCGTCGACCCCAAGACGGTCACGCGGTGGGCCAAGGCCGGCAAGCTGGCCTCGATCCGCACGCTCGGCGGGCACCGCCGCTACCGCGAGTCCGAAGTGCGTTCGCTGCTCGCCGGGCAACACCACCGAGACGCTGGACGGCTGACCCGTCCGCTTCGCCCGCTCACGCTCCGTGGAGCCGTGAGCACCCACTGATACGTCCCGAGGGGCGAAGCTGTGCCGAGATCGGATCTCGGTACTGCTTCGCCCCTCGGTGCACGTCCGGACCTGTCACGTCCGCCCCCGGCCCGTCCGGCCCCGGCCCGTCCGGCGAACTAGGCTCGCCCTATGACGTCGATCACGTCCCGGCCGCGCCCGTCCTACGCCAGCGGTACGTCCTCCGCCCCTCTGCTGGGCGAGACGATCTCCGCCCTGCTGCGCCGCGCCACGGCCGACCACGGTGCCCGCGAGGCGGTCGTCGAGTGCGCCCGCGGGCGGCGCCTCACCTACGCCGAACTCGACGCCGCCGTCGACGCGCTGGCCCGCGGGCTGCTCGCGCGGAACATCGAACGCGGGGACCGGGTCGGCATCTGGGCGCCCAACTACCTGGAGTGGATGCTCGTCCAGTACGCGACCGCCCGGATCGGCGCGATCCTCGTGACGATCAACCCCGCCTATCGCGAGCATGAACTGGGTTTCGTGCTCAACCAGTCCGGCGTGAGCCTGCTGGTCTCGGCGCTGGCCCACAAGAGCAGCGACTACCGGTCCCTGGTGGAGGCGTGGCCGGTCAGTGCCCGGCCCTGCGGGACGTGGTCTACATCGGCGACCCGACCTGGGACGAGCTGGTCGTCGGCGGCGAGAGCGTGCCACCCGAGCAGCTGCTCGCGCGGGAGGCGGAGCTCACCTTCGACGACCCGATCAACATCCAGTACACGTCCGGCACGACGGGCTTCCCCAAGGGCGCCACGCTGACCCATCACAACATCGCCAACAACGGCTACTTCGTCGGGGAGTTGTGCGGCTACTCCGAGGTCGACCGGATCTGCGTGCCGGTGCCGTTCTACCACTGCTTCGGGATGGTGATGGGCAACCTGGCGGCGCTGACCCACGGCGCGTGCGTGGTGATCCCGGCCCCGAGCTTCGAGCCGGAGGCCACGCTGCGGGCCTGCGCCGAGGAACAATGCACGAGCCTCTACGGCGTCCCGACGATGTTCATCGCCGAGCTCGCGGCGCCCGGGTTCGCCGACGCGGACCTCTCGACGCTGCGCACCGGGATCATGGCGGGGTCGCCATGCCCCGCGGAGGTCATGAAGCGGGTCATGGCGGAGATGCACATGGCCGAGGTGACGATCGCCTACGGCATGACCGAGACGAGCCCGGTGTCCACCCAGACCCGAGCCGACGACGGCCTGGACGTGCGGGTCGCGACCGTCGGCAGCGTCCACCCGCACCTCGAGGTCAAGGTCGTCGATCCCGTGACCGGCCGGATCGTGCCCACCGGGACGCCCGGAGAGCTCTGCACCCGGGGGTACTCGGTGATGCGCGGGTACTGGGACGAGCCGGAGAAGACGGCCGAGGTGCTCGACGCCGCCGGATGGATGCACACCGGCGACCTGGCCGAGATGGACGTGGCCGGCTACCTCTCGATCGTCGGACGGATCAAGGACATGGTGATCCGTGGCGGCGAGAACGTGTACCCCCGCGAGATCGAGGAGTACCTCTACACCCACCCGGACGTGGAGGACGTGCAGGTGGTGGGCGTCCCCGACGAGCGTTACGGCGAGGAGCTGCTGGCGGCCGTCCGGCTCCGCCCGGGTGCCGACGCCGACGCCGACGCGCTGCGGGAGTTCTGCCGGGCGCGGCTGGCGCACTTCAAGGTGCCCCGGTACGTGCAGTTCGTCGACGCCTTCCCGATGACGGTGACGGGGAAGATCCAGAAGTACAAGATCCGTGAGGCGGCTCTCGCCGAGTTGCGCATCCCACACTGACGGAGCGCGAGCCGAGGTGGCACGGACGGGCGCCGGCCACCCACATCGGTAGCCAGGGAAACGATTTGCATGCGTCATGCAACTAGTTGTAGGGTGCATGTACCTCGTCCGAAAGCCGGTTCCTGCTCATGTCCGTCTCCACCGTTCCGCCGGGCGCACCGCCGCCGCACACGTCACCACACACCTCACCCCGGACCGCGCCCCACACCTCACCCGGCACGCCGACCGAGCTGCCGGCAGAGTCCCCAGCAGCCGCCGACCTGTCCTCGGCCCACGCCGTCGCGGCGCGGATCGTCGAGTGCATGCACGTGCTCAACCGCTTCAAGGCCAGCCTGCAGGGTGCCCGCGCCAACGATCTCGAGTGGGTGTCCAACGCCGTCCTGTTCAGCGTGGTCAGCCACGGCCCGATCCGGGCCGGCGCGCTGGCCGAGTCCATCCAGGCCGACCCGTCCACCGTCAGCCGCCAGGTGTCCGGGCTGGTGAAGGCCGGCCTGATCGAGCGCCGCGCCGACCCCGAGGACGGCCGGGCCAGTCTGCTGGTGGCCACCGCCCAGGGCACCGAGCGGTACGAGCGGATGATCGAGCGCCGCGACGTCCACTACGGGCAGATGCTCGCCGGCTGGTCCGACGCGGACCGCCGCCGGTTCGCCGACCTGCTCGACCGCTTCACCCAGGACTTCGATTCCTACAAGCAGCACATCTTCGCCGAGATCACGGGAACCCCCGTGCCGGCGACTCGAGAGGAGCAGTAGATGTCCACCACGTCCGACGCCGCGCCCGCGGTGTCGACCACGTCAGCCGCGGATCAGGCAGCCGACGGCGGTTACACGCATCGCCAGATCATGACGATCCTGTCGGGTCTGCTGATGGGGATGTTCCTCGCAGCGCTCGACCAGACGGTCGTCTCGACCGCCATCCGCACGATCGGTGACGACCTGAACGGGCTGTCGGTCCAGGCCTGGGTCACCACCGCGTTCCTGATCACCTCGACCATCGCGACGCCGCTCTACGGCAAGCTGTCCGACATCTACGGACGCAAGCCGTTCTTCATGCTCGCGATCACGATCTTCGTCATCGGCTCCGCGCTCTGCGGGCTGTCGACGTCGATGTACATGCTCGCCGCCTTCCGCGCCTTCCAGGGCCTCGGCGCCGGCGGCCTGTTCTCCCTGGCGCTGTCGATCGTGGCCGACATCATCGCCCCGCGCGAGCGGGCCAAGTACCAGGGCTACTTCATGGCCGTCTTCGGCACCTCGAGCGTGCTCGGGCCGGTCGTCGGTGGCTTCCTGGCCGGGCAGTCGAGCATCCTCGGCCTCGCCGGGTGGCGCTGGATCTTCTGGATCAACGTCCCGCTGGGCATCATCGCCCTGTTCGTCGTCTACCGCGTGCTGCACCTGAACCACATCCCGAAGGTCCAGCGCATCGACTGGTGGGGTGCCGCGGCGCTGGTCGTCGGGCTCGTGCCCCTGCTGATCGTGGCCGAGCAGGGCCGCGAATGGGGCTGGGCCTCCGCCGGCGCGCTGGCCTGCTACCTCGTCGGGGTCGCCGGTCTGGCCGCATTCTGTGCGATCGAGACCCGGATGGGCGACTCCGCCCTGATCCCGTTCCGGCTGTTCAGCAACGGCTCGTTCACCGTCGGCTCGATCCTGTCCTTCATCCTCGGTATCGGGATGTTCGGCGGTATCGCGACGCTGCCGCTCTACCTGCAGCTGGTCAAAGGCGCCTCGCCCACCCAGTCCGGCCTGCTGATGCTGCCGCTCGTGCTCGGCATCATGGCCGCCTCGGTCGTCGCCGGCCAGATCACCTCCCGCACCGGCAAGTACCGGATCTTCCCGATCATCGGCACGGCGACCATGGTCGTGGCGATGCTGCTGCTGCACTCGGTCACCGCGAACTCGTCGCTGATCGTCGTCGACCCGTACATGCTGCTGTTCGGCGCCGGGCTGGGGCTGTGCATGCAGACGGTGATCCTGTCGATGCAGAACTCGGTTCCCGCCTCCGACATCGGTGTCGCGACCTCCTCGTCGACCTTCTTCCGCCAGGTCGGCGGCACCCTGGGTACCGCGGTGTTCCTGTCGATCCTGTTCTCGAGCGTCACCACCAAGGTGGGAGCGGCTTACCAGTCGGCGTTCGCGGGCAACGACCCCGCGTTCTCGGCGGCGCTGAAGAACAGCGCCGTGACCGGCGACCCGGCGAACTCGAAGTTCCTCGCCTCCCTGAAGTCCGGCGGTGGCATCGACATCAACGACACGTCGTTCCTCCACGGCCTGAACAAGGCGATCGCCTACCCGTTCCACATCGGCTTCTCCCAGGCCATGGACACGGTGTTCCTCTTCGCGGCGATCGTCATCGCGATCGGCTTCGTCTGCAGCTGGTTCCTCAAGGAGGTTCCGCTGCGGACCCAGTCCGGTGCGCAGGCGGCGCGGGCCGAACACGAGCAGGCAGCCGCGAAGGCCGCGGAGGTCGCGCTCTAGCCCGTACCTCCGGCCGGCTCCGTCACAGCAGTGACCCGATCTCCTCGAGGGACGGGTTCACCGCAGTGGCGGAGCCGCTGTCGTTCACGGTCCCGGCGAGCGGGAGCGTCAGGCGGAACGTCGCACCCGGCCCCTCGTCGACGTAGGTCAGGTCCCCGCCGTGGGAGCGGGCCAGCGCCCGGGCGATGGGCAGCCCGAGTCCCGAACCCCCCGAGCCGCCCGAACCCCCCGAGCCGCCGGAGCGGGCGGGATCCAGGCGCACGAACCGGTCGAAGATCCGCTCACGGTCGGCCGGCGCGATGCCGGGACCGGTGTCGCTGACGTCGACGAGGACGCGTTCGCCGCTGCGGTGGACGCGGGCGGTGACCTGCCCGCCACGGCCGCTCGCGGCACGGGCGTTGTCGAGCAGGTTCGCCACCATCCGGTCCAGGGCGTCGGGGTCGGCCAGTACCACCGGATGGGACGGATCGAGGTCGGCGCGGACGCGCAGGGCGCCGCTCAGAGCTTCGGTCCGCCCCACGGCGGCGCCGACGACCTCGTCCACCCCGACCAGCCGATGGCGGACGGGCTGCTGGGCGGCGCCGTCCAGCCGGGCCATCAGCAGGAGGTCGTCGACCAGCCGCGCCGCGCGCTGCGCCTCGCGGATCAGGCTCACCAGCCGCTCCTCGCGGACCTCCCGCGCCGGATCGTCGCGGAGCACCCGTTCCGCTGTGGTGATCACTCCGGCGAGCGGGGTGCGGAGGTCGTGCGAGGCGTCGGCCAGGAACTGCCGCATCCGCGTCTCGGCCGACTGCGACTGCGCCTCCGCGTCCTCCAGAGCATCGAGCATCGCATCGAAGGCCGATGCGGTCCGCCCCAGATCGGTGGCGGAGTTCGTGGGGTGCAGCCGCCGCCCGCGGACCCCGCCGCGGATTCGCCGGGCGAGGAGCGTCATCCGGTCCAGGGGCGCCAGCGCGGCACCGACGACCCGGATCAGCAGCAGGGCCGTCAGCAGCAGGGTCGCCGCGCCCGCGGCCAGTTCGATGCCCCGCAACGTCGACAACGTCCGGTCTATGTCGGCGAGGCTGGCCTGCAGGGTGACGGTGCCGTCCGTGGCCGGGACCACCGAACTCAGCCGGTCACCGTTCTGGGCGACGGAGACGGGGGCGCCGGACGCCACCGCCGGGCGCTGCGGTGGGCGGCCACCGCCCGGTGGTCGATCCGGCGGCAGGCGATCGCGGCCGACGACGACGGTGCCGCCGGAGGTGAAGGTCGCGGTGATGCCCTGGCCGGTGAGCCGGTCGGTGAGCACCTGGGGGGTGAGGCCCTGGGTGACCAGCGCCTGGGCCAGCCGCGCCCGGTCCGCGACCCGCTGGCGCAGATCCGAGCGGAGGCGGTCGCCGAGGACCAGGTTGACCACCAGCCCCAGCCCGACGAGGACGACGAGCAGCAGGCTCACCACCCACACGATCACCCGCCGGCGCAGCGAACCGGTGCGGACCGGCGCGTCCTCGCCGTCCCGCGCACCCGCACGCGCCCGGGCGCCCGCTCGGCCCGTCGCACCCCGTCCGGGCCGCAGCCTCGTCGCGGGCCGCTGCCTCGTCGCGGGCCGCTGCCTCATCGCGAGTCGCTGCCTCATCGGGAGCCGCAGCCTCATCGTGAGCCGAGGCGGTAGCCGACCCCGCGCACGGTGTGGATGATCCGCCCCGCGTCCACGTCGAGCTTGCGCCGCAACGTCGAGATGAAGGTCTCGACCAGATTCGGGTCGTAGTCGTCGTAGCCCCACACCTGGGTCAGGATCTGCGTCTTGGACACCACGCGGTTGCGGTTGCGGGCGAGGTACACCAGCAGGCGTAGCTCGGTCGCGGTCAGCGACACCGGCCGGTCCGCGCGCAGCACGTCGCCCGACTCCTCGTCGATCACCAGGTCGCCGATCTGCATCGTGCTGGAGACCAGCCGCCCCGAGCGGCGCAGCACAGCGCGGAGGCGGGCGACGAGCTCGGCCAGGACGAAGGGTTTGACCACGTAGTCGTCGGCGCCGGCGTCGAAGCCGGCCAGCCGGTCCGGAACCGAGTCGCGAGCGGTCACGAACACGATCGCGGCGTCGGAACGGCTGCGCAGCTGATGGGCCAGGCTGAGCCCGGAGGCGTCCGGCAGCATGACGTCGAGGACGGCGGCGTCGGGGCGGAAGGCGGCGACGCGCTCGGCGAAGGCGGAGCCGTCCCCGAATGCGGCGACGGTGAAGTCGGCGTCGGCGAGCGCGCCGGCGATCGCCTCGCGCAGCAGCGGCTCGTCCTCGACCACCATGACCCGTGCGGCACTCGTCGGCATCGAGCCAGTGTGCGGACGCTCCTTAAGGATCTGCTGAACAGGGGCAGAACTCAGGCCGTCTTCAGATTCGCCTCCCAGGGTGGTCCCAGCCGCATCGGCGGCACGCAGACCCGAGGAGACCCATGACTGACGACGACCTCGACCTGATCCAGGTCGGACCGCACCACCCGAAACGCCCGCGAGCCCTGATCATCGGTGGGGTCGCCGCCGCGGCCCTGGCGCTCGGTGGCGGGGCCGTTGCCCTGGCCACGACGTCGAGTTCGGCGGCCACCCCGTCGGCGACCGCCACCGCCACCGCGTCCGGCTCGACCAAGGCGACCCCGCCGGCGCCGCGAGCGCACACGCCGCACCTGGACGGGACCGTCACGTCGGTGTCCGGCACCACGATCCTGATCAAGGACCGCGACGGATTCACCCGCACGATCCGGACGAGCAGTGCCACGAAGTACACCGACGGGCTCACCTCGGCGCCGGCGAAGGGCACGCACATCGACGCCGAGGGGAAGGTGGACGCGGACGGTACCTCCCTCGACGCCACCACGGTCGGCAAGGCGCCGGCGATGCCTCCGGGTGGTCCCGGCCGTCCGGGCCCCGGCGGGCCGGGCGGACCCTGGCGCGGTCACGGCCCGGGCGGCACCGGAGCCACGCCGTCCGGAACCCCGCCGACCGGCGCGCCCTCGGGGACGGCGACCACGACCCCCACGCCGGCGGCCACGCCGTCCTGACAGCTCCATCCCGGCCCCGCAGACCACCACGGCGGGGTCGGGGTGGCTCCCCTTGCGCATGCGTTTATGTTGGTCCTGTAGACAAACCGACGCGCCATGGGTGGAGCAGATCAGATGCCTGACGAGACAGATCGCCGATCACCTCCCTGCACCCTGGTCATCTTCGGCGCCTCCGGGGACCTCACCGAGCGCAAGCTGGTCCCGGCGATCGAGCGGCTGGCCGCCTACGGCCGCCTGCCGAAGGAGATCGCCCTCGTCGGGATCGCGCGCACCGCGATGAGCGACGCCGATTTCGAGGCCCGGTGCCGCAAGGCAGCCGAGCGCGCGGAGGGCGTCGACGCGACGTGGGACGAGCTGGTCTCCTCCGTGCGCTACATCAGCGGGGGCTACGACGACCCCGCCACCTACGCCGCGCTCTCCGACGTCCTCGCCGAGTGCGACCGCGACCGCGGCGCCCAGGGCAACCGGGTGTACTACCTGGCCGTGCCGCCCCAGCTCTTCGGCGGGATCACCGACAACCTCGGCAAGGCCGGGCTCAACGTCGGGGCCGGCGACGGCTTCGCCCGGATCGTCATCGAGAAGCCGTTCGGCTGGGACGAGGCCAGCGCCCGCGACCTGCACCGCAGCATCGCCGCCTCCTTCGAGGAACCGCAGATCTTCCGCATCGACCACTACCTGGCCAAGGACACGGTGCAGAACCTGCTGGCCCTGCGCTTCGCCAACTCGATCTTCGAGCCGATCTGGAACCGCACCTGGGTGGACAACATCCAGATCACCGTCGCCGAGACCCTCGGGGTGGGTGACCGCGGCGGGTTCTACGAGACAGCGGGCGCCGTGCGCGACATCGTCCAGAACCACGTCCTGCAGGTGCTGTCGCTGTTCCTGATGGAGCCCCCGACCTCCTTCGACGCCGAGTCCATCCGCGACGAGAAGATCAAGCTGCTGCGCGCCATCCGGCCGGTCGGCGAGGACGAGGACATCGCCACCAGCGCCGTGCGCGGGCAGTACACCCGGGGCGGCACGCGCCAGAACCTGATGCCGGGCTACCTCGAGGAGCCGGGCGTCGACCCGCTCAGCTCCATCGAGACCTACGCGGCGATGCGCCTGCACGTGAACAACTGGCGCTGGGCGGGTGTCCCGGTCTACGTGCGGACGGGCAAGCGCCTGCCGCAGCGGGTCACCGAGGTGGCGATGGAGTTCCAACGCCCGCCGCAGCTGCCGCTGTTCCCCACCGCGGGCGGGGGGTTCGAGCCCGACGCGCTCATCGTGCGGATCCAGCCCGACGAGGGGTTGAGCCTGCGCTTCGGTGCCAAGGTTCCCGGCCACGAGTTCAAGGTGCGCAAGGCGTCGATGGACTTCTCCTATGCCGAGGGCTACGACGACCAGAACGCCGAGGCCTACGAGCGGGTGATCCTGGACGCGCTCATCGGCGATCCGACCCTGTTCATCCGCGCCGACGAGGTCGAGCGGTCCTGGCGCATCGTCGACCCGCTGCTGAAGTACTGGGCCGAGGACGATCACTCCATCCCGCTCTACCAGGCCGCGACGTGGGGGCCGCGCGAGGCGACGGCCTTCATCGAGCGCGACGGCCGGAAGTGGCGCCACAGCACCTGATCGCGCCACCGGCCCCGGTGGCTGTGATGGAGCGGTGATGCCCGGGTGACCGTGGGCGGCGAGCATTCGCCGCACACACCACCTGGGAGGTCGGGCTCGTGCGCATCGCCGTGGTCGTCGCGTGGGACGGAAGACACCCTGACTGGCTCTCCTCGGCGTTGCGGTCCATCGACGCCCAGGTGCCCAGACCCGACGAGCTGTGCCTCGTCGTCGACGCCCCGGACGGCACGGATCCGCTGACGACCCTGGACCAGGATCCGCGCTCGCGCGGTTGGATGGTCCGCCGCGGCAGCTGGAGCGACCCCGCCGGCACCCGCAACGACGGCATGGACGCCACCAAGTCGCCCTGGTTGGTGTTCTGGGACGCCGACAACGTCATGCCCCCCGGCTTCGTCAAGTCGACGCTGGAGGGCATCGGCGGCGCGCGGAACAACGTGGGCATCGTCTACCCGGACCTGGAGTACGTCGACGAGTACCTGGGCAACGCCAGCCAGTGGCACGTCCCCGACTACGACTACTGGACGCTGCGGGCCGGCAACTACATCGACACCGCCTCGGCGTGGCGGCGGGAGGCGGTCGAGCTGGCGGGCGGCTGGCCCCGCGGCCTGAGCTCCTACGAGGACTACACGCTCGCCCTGGAGATCACCCGGCGCGGCTGGACCGCGCGGCACCGCCCCGGCCCGCCGATCTCGCTGCGGCAGTACGAGTCCAGCCGTTCCAATCAGCGCATGCGCGACGGGCGCCGCCGCGGCGACCTGTTCCACACCCGCAGCCTCGGCATCCTGACCCTGCTCAGCGGCCGCCTGACGACGTACGACCGCTGGGTGGCGTTCCTGCGCACCGCCGAACTGCCGCGCCGGACCTCGCTGCACGTGGTCGACAACAGCGGCGACCCCGAGTTCACCCGCCGGGTCCAGCAGACGGCCGCGGACCTGGCGGCCGAGCGCCGCTTCGACACCATCAGCGTCACCGTGCGCCCGGACCGCTACACCGGGCGCGAGGACGAGCCGTACTTCGTGCGCGAACGGCACCTGCACATCGCGCGGCTCTACGCCGACGCGATGGCCGCCATCCACGAGGATCTCGTCCTCACGCTGGAGGACGACGTCGAGCCGCCCCCGGATGCCATCCGGCGCCTGGCCGAGCAGCTGGCATGCACGCACTGGGGCACCTTCGGCGCGGTCGCCGCCGCGTACGACATGGGCACCGACTTCCTGTGCGCCGGCCGCGCGGACGGCGGCTGGGGTACGCGCATCCACTGGAACGAACTGACCGACGAGGCCTTCGACGTCGGCTGTGTCGGGGGCGGCTGCACGCTCTGGGCCAACTGGGCGCTGGCCGACCAGCCGGTGTCGTTCCTGTGGCAGGAGGGCCTGGGCTGGGACGGGTCGATGTGCACGGCGCTGCGCAAGCGCGGTTACCGCATCCAGCTGCACGGCGGCGTGCGCTGTACCCACCACGTGCACGGGGTCGTCCGTCAGCCGTGATGACGATGCGCCACCTCCAGCGGACGCGCCGGGCGAGCGCCGAACCGGGCGCCGAACCGAGCGCCCCCGAGCCCGGCCAGGAGCAGCTGCCCGGCTCCGGCGTGGGCGTGCTGATCCTGCGCGTGTGGTCCGAAGGGACGGCCGCGGACCGCCAGATGCGGATGAGGATCGTCTCCCGCGAGGACGTCACCTCGGACCGTGGAACAGACCGTCTCGCTGACCTCGCGCGCGGACTCCGTCGCCTACATCCAGGCGTGGCTGGAGCGGTTTCCGCTGCCCTGACAGGCATCCGGCACGCCCGGCAGCCCGGTGACGGTCCCCGGTGACGGCGCAGTGACGGTGCGAACACGCGGGGCTGGCAGGGTCCCCGCCGGGCCCACCCGGGGCCCGCTCCAGACCCGCTCCGGACCCGCTCCGGACACGCTCCGGACACGCGAAAGGCGGTGGCAGATGGCGTCCTACCAGGCGATCGGGTCGGTCGCCGAAGCCGTCGCGCGGCTGCTGGAGCAGTCCTGGCGTCCGAACCTGCTCAACGGGATCGAGCCGCAGTTCCTCGTCTACCAGGGCAAGGACTTCTCCGCACCGATGGAGGCCGGGATCTCGGTCTTCGTCTACCAGGTCAACGTGGACAAGGTCCAGCGCACGCTCCCACCGGCCCAGGACCACCACCGCCGCCCGCTCCCGATCGTCATCAGCCTGCTGCTGACGGCGTGGGCGAAGGACGTCTCCGCCGAGCACGACCTGCTGGGCTGGGCGATGCGGGCCATCGCGGACAACCCGATCCTGTCCTCCGGATTCCTCAACGCGGCCGTGAGCGGCGTGTTCGGCAACGAGGAGACCGTCGAGCTCGTCAACGGGGAGCTGACCAACGACGAGGTCTTCCAGCTGTGGCAGGTGCTCCCGAACAGCCTGCAGCTGTCGGCGTGCTACCTCGCCCGCGTCGTCCGGGTCGAGTCCGAGATCGTCGATCCGGTCGGGGGCCCCGTGCTCACCCGGCAGCTGCAGCTGGCCGAAGCGGGGACGTCGTGACGACCATCCTGGAGACGACCGGCTACCGCGCGCCGCTCGCGCTGCGCGCCACCGACTCGGCCTCGGGCGCCGCCGTCGGGGACGGGCTCGTCGCCGTCGCCTGGCAGGCGGGGGACCCGACGTCGGCCCGGACCGCCCGGCCCTCGCCGTTCTCGGCGCTGCTCGGCTTCCCCACACTGCCCGGGCTGCGCACCCAGGAGTACGCGAAGAGCCAGGGCGCCACCCCACCGGTGTGGCCGGCCCCGAGCCCGAAGCCCTTCGTGGTGACGCTGACCGACTCGTTCGGCCGCTACCTGCCCGAGGTCTTCGCGCTCACAGCCCCCCAGGTCGCACCGGTGGGCGTGGTTCTGTACTCCTCACCCGCCCGGCCGCGCCCGCCCGGCTGGGGCGCGGTGTCCGGCGAGATCTCCGTCAGCGCCGGCGGCGGTCCCGCCGGCTGGGCGCTGATCGACATCTCCGACGGCACGACGACCTACTCCACGGTGGCCGACCAGGCCGGGCGGTTCCTGCAGTACCTGCCCTACCCCGAGGCGCTTCCGGCACTGGCGGGCACACCACCGGTGGGCAACGGCATCGGCGACGTCACCTGGACCCTGACCTGCACCGTGCACTACGAGCCCGTCGCGCTGCGCTGGCCCGTCAGCCCGGCTCCGGACGGGCCGCCCGACGTGTACTCGATCCGCTCCCAGAACCAGGCGCAGATCGCCACCGGCGGGGGCAACCAGCCGTCCCTGAACGCCACGCTCCACTACGGCACCCCGCTCACCCTCGCCCTGAGCGTGGTGCCGGCATGACCCGTCCGACCCATCTATCCACCCTGCCTGCGGAGGCGACACGCCCATGCCCCAGTACCTAGCTCCCGGCGTCTACGTCGAGGAGATCGCCGGCCCCCGGACCATCGAGGGCGTCAGCACCAGCACTGCCGCGTTCGTGGGCCCGTGCCGGTTCGGCCCCACCAGCGGCCGCCCGGAGCTGCTCACGTCCTACCTCGACTTCGCCCGCATCTACGGCGACCTGATCGACCTCGAACTCGACGGTGCCGAGATCCCCAACTACCTGGCGCTGGGCGTGAAGGGCTTCTTCGACGAGGGCGGCACGAGCCTGTACGTGGCCCGGCTGTTCAGCTACACCAGCCCGTCCACCCCGTCCGACGACCACGCCGCCGCCCCGCTGCCGGCGGGCGCCGCGCCGTCGGACTCGCCGCTGACGATCCGCGCGCGCTTCCCCGGGCTGGCCGGGCAGATGGCGGTCACGCTCACCCTGCGGGCCGGGCGCAATGCCCTCATCGGCACCGGTGCCACGGCGACGCTGGGCCGGGTCCACGAGTTCGACACCGTCTACGCCGTCGGCGGCGCCGCGTCCGGCGTCTACGTGGTCCGCCGCGGGCCGGGCAACTCCTGGGTGCTCAAGGGCAACACCGCGCTGGCGCTGAGCGAGGCGACGACGGTCAACCCGATCACGGTCGTGGTCGACGTCCGCGCGCCGAGTGTCGACTCGCAGGGACTGCCGACCTACGGCCCGCCGGTGACGGTGGGCGAGTTCGGGTTCGATCCGCGGGCGGCCGGCGGTGGGGTCAGCGTGATCCTCGCCGCCAACCCGCCGACCCGGGCGCAGTCGCTGACCGTGCCCATCGCGCTCGAGGGCGTGGACGGGCTCGCCGGGGTCTCGGCCGACGCCGACCACCTCCCCGCGCTGATCGCCGAAGCGCTCCTGGGGACGACGATCCTGTCGAAGGCGCCCTTCCCGACCACGACGCCGCTGGCCGACCGCCAGGTGACGGTCACGCTCGTCGGCGGCAGCGACGGCAAAGCCCTCATCTCCGAGGACTACGACGCGACGTCGACGACGTTCTCCGACTACCAGGACAACTCCCTGGCCCTCCCGCAGCGCGGCCTGGCCGGGCTCGAGTCGATCGACGACATCTCCATCGTCGCCGCTCCCGGCGCGAGCACCGGCTGGATACCCGGCGGCACGAACACCGACACCGCCCAGGCGATCAACAACTCGGTGATCACCCACTGCGAGAACATGGGCTACCGCGTCGCCGCGCTGGACACCCCGCCCGGGCTGCTCCCCGACGACGCGCTGGCCTTCCGCAACCTGCGCTCCTCCAACTACGCCAGCATCTACTACCCCTGGGTCACGATCCCGAACCCGAGCGACGGCACCCGCCTCGAGGTACCGCCGTCGGGCTACATGGCCGGCATCTGGGCCCGCAGCGACGCGAACTTCGGCGTCATCAAGGCACCGGCGAACGAGCCGGTCCGGTCGGCGATCGACTTCGAGACCCGGCTCAACAAGGCGCAGCAGGAGCTGCTCAACCCCGAGGGCGTCAACTGCCTGCGGTACTTCCCGGGTCCGGGCTTCCTGGTCTGGGGCGCGCGCACGATCAGCGACGACCCCGAGTGGAAGTACCTGAGCATGCGGCGGTACTTCAACTACCTCGAGAAGTCGATCGACGAGGGCACCCAGTGGGTCGTGTTCGAGGTCAACGGGCCGGCCCTGTGGGACGCGGTGCGCCACACCGTCGAAGGGTTCCTGCTGAACGAATGGAAGTCCGGTGCGCTGCTCGGCGCCAAGCCGGAGCAGGGCTTCTACGTCAAGTGCGACGCGTCGACCATGACGCAGGACGACCTCGACAACGGCCGGCTGATCTGCATCATCGGCGTCGCGGCGGCCAAGCCCGCCGAGTTCGTGATCTTCCGCATCAGCCAGTGGACGGCCACGGCCACGGCCTAGTCCGCGCCGCCTGCCCAGACAGAAACGAGAGAAGCCATGGCAACACAGCGCGACAACCCGTACGGCAGTTTCAACTTCATCGTCGACTTCACCACCGGCGACGCCAACACCGTCCGGGGCGGGTTCCAGGAAGTGTCCGGCATGAACATCGAGGTGACGTCGGCCGACTACCGCGCCGGCAACTCCCCGGTGAACTACCCGGTCAAGGTTCAACGCTGATGTCCAAGTTCAGCGACGTCACGCTCAAGCGCGGACTGCTCGGCGCACTGGACCTGTACGGGTGGATCAACTCGCTCAGCGCCGGGGACCACACGGTGCTGCGGACGGTGCACATCCAGCTGCAGGACGAGGCCCACAACGGCCCGGTGATGACCTGGACGCTCCTCAACGCCAGGCCGCTGCGGTACGTCGTCCCGGCGCTGAACGCCAAGACCGGCACCGAGGTCGCGATCGAGGAGCTGGTGCTGGCCATCGAAGACCTCTCGATCGAGTAACCGGGTGACCGCGTCCACGCTCACGTTCCACGGCCGGCTCCCCGGAGTCGACTGCAACCCCGCGCTGCCCGCGTCCGAGGCGGCCCATCCGCCTCGACGTCGCGGCGTTCGTGGGGTTCGCCGAGCGTGGACCGCTGGACCTCCCGGTGGTCGTCGAGGACATCAACCAGTACCGCGCTGTCTTCGGCGGTGACGTCGTCCTGGCGACCGACGCCGGGATCCCGGTCTACGCCAACCTGCCGTCGGCGGTCGCAGGCGTTCTTCGACAACGGGGGGCGGCGCTGCTACGTCGTGCGCGTGGCCGGTGCGGACGCGCGGGCAGCGCGGTGGCTGGTGCCGGGCCTGCGCGTGTGGCAGGCCGACGGCGTCGTCGGTGACGTGTACCTGGACGCCGCGTGGCCCGGAGCGTGGTCGGCCGGCTACGGCATCGGGACGCAGCTGCTCAGCCAGCCGCTCGGGGTGACCGCGCCCTACCTGCGGGCGATGCCGGGCGACGTGAGTACTCCGGCCGTTCCCGGCCGGCTGTCGCTGGCGCCAGGGTCGATCCTGCTGATCCAGCCGGGTGACCTGCTGCGCCTGGACCTCGGACCCCTGCTGCCGGGGCTCTACGTCACGGTGGCTGCCGTCGACCGGGTGCGTTCGGTCGTCACCGTCGGCGCGGAGGTCGCCTTCCTGACCGATCTGGTCTCGCCGCCCGACCCGGACCGCGAGCTGTTGCTCGGCCCGGACGCGCTGCAGGCGCTGCCGTGGACGCTGCCGGTGCAGGCCGCGTGGCGCTTACAAATGAACCTTGTAGTACGCGAAGTGGTCGCCGGAGCCGCCGAGATCCTCGAGACCTGGACGGCTCCTGAGCTTCAACCCCGGTGGTTCCGCCCGCTCGTGGCTCGACGTGGTCCAGCCGGTGGACGACGACACGCCCGACCAGTCCCGGTCGATGGTGCTGCGGGCGGACGCCGAGTCCGTGGCCGCCGCCGGCTACGGGGGGTTGTTCCTGCCGGTGGGGATGGACCAGCTCGGATCGCCGGCTGAGTTCGTCGACGCCACGCTCGGGCCGTCGGGCGAGTCCGACACGCGCACCGGCGACGACGGGCTGAGCAGGTTCGACGCCGTCGCGATGTTCCTCGACCCGCATCTGATCGGGACCACCGTCTACTCGCTGCTCCCCGATGCCGAGGCGCTCACCGACCTGTCGCCCACCCCGCTCGCCCTCAAGGGAATCCATGCCCTGATCGGCGTGGACGAGGTCGCGCTGCTCAGCGTGCCGGACGCCGTGCACGTGGGGTGGTCGCCCGCGCCGCCGCCCCCGCGCAGGCCGGTGGCTCCTCCGCCCCCACCTCCGCCCCCGCCGGACTGGACCGACTTCCGTGACTGCCTCGTGCCCGCGGTCACCGTCGTGCCACCGGCCGACCCGGAACCCGATCCGCCGCAGCCGCTGTACCCCCTGCTCGACGATCCGGCCGGGTACGACGCGTCCGCGCTGGTCCAGGTGCAGACGGCGGTCGTCCAGCTGTGCGCGGCCCGCAACGACATCGTCGCCGTGCTCGGTGTGCCGAAGCACTTCGACACCGCAGCGACCCTGGCCTGGCTGCAGCAGCTGGACGACAACTCCCGCGACACGCAGGGCGGGCGGATCGTGATGTCCCCGCTGAGCTTCGCCGGGTTCTGGCACCCGTGGCTGCGGATCGTCGAACAGACCTCGCCGGCCCTGGCACCGCTGCGCGAGGAGCCCGCAGACGGCGCGGTGTGCGGCATGATCGCCGCCCGCGAACTCGCCCGCGGGGTGTGGGTCGCGCCGGCGAACGTCCCGCTGCGCGGCCCCGTCGGACTCGCCCGCACGCTGTCGGCCACCGACACGGTCACGCTGTTCAACCAGCACGCCAACCTGCTGCAGCGCCAGCCGGGGGCCATCTCGGCGCTGAGCGCGCACACGCTGTCACCGGACCCGACGCTCCTGCAGGTCTCCGTGCGGCGGCTGATCATCCTGCTGCGCAAGATCGCCCTGCGGGAGGGCAACCGGTACGTCTTCGACACCAACACCGACCGGTTCCGGCAGCTGGTCCGGCTGCGGTTCGAGCGCATCCTCGCCACCCTGACGCGCCTGGGCGGGCTGGCGGCCTACCAGGTCGTCACCGACGGCGGCATCAACACCAGCGACGACATCGACAACGGGCGCCTCATCGTGGTGCTCCAGATCGCGCCGACGAGCCCGATCGAGTTCATCACCGTCACGCTGGTCCGCGCCGGCGAGGGCCTGCTCGACGTGGTGGTGGGATGACCATGACCGCGCCGTTCTCGACCTTCCGCTTCGAGGTGGTACTCGACCTCGACACGCCCACCGCCGGCCTGGACAGCCCCCTGTGCGACGCCGCGTTCGCCGAGTGCGACGGGCTCGAGATGACGATGGAGCCGAAGCTCGTCGAGTCGGCCAACGTCACCGACCGCCAGCAGCGGTTGATCGGGCCGATCAAGTACAGCCAGATCACGCTCCGGCGGGGCATGACCAACAACCTGCAGTTGTGGCAGTGGTTCTCGCAGGGCGTCCGTCCCGGATCGGTCCTCACCGCGCACGGCCAGATCACCATGTGGGCCAGCGACGCGACGCCCGTCGTCCAGTTCACCCTCGAGGGCTGCCTCCCGGTGAAGATGCGGGCGCCGTCGCTCAACGCCAAGGAGGGCGCGATCGCCGTCGAGGAGCTCGGCCTCGTGTGCGCGAAGCTCAGCGTCGGGCCGCCCGGGGGCGGCGGGTTCGGCCTGAGCGCCGGGTTCGGTGCCGGCGTGACCGTCGGCGCCGGTTTCTCGGCCAGCGCGTCCGCGAGCGTCGGGGGAGTCGGGGCGAGCGCGAGTGCCAGTGCCAGCGCCGGATTCTCGGCCGGGGGAGGGTTCTGATGGGCACGGCGACGATCACCGAATGGACGATGGGAACCGGCCCGTCCAGCGATCCGGGCGCCGTGTCCCTCGTCGTGGACTTCGACCCGCAGACGCTCGAGCTGACGTACTCGACGACCGGGACCGCGCCGGATGCCAAGAAGACCTCCGCCGGCACCTGGAACAAGTCGCCCTCGCAGCAGACGGGTCAGTCGGCGAGCCTGAGCGTCACGCTGCTCTTCGACACGAGCACCGAGACCGACGTGTCGGTCCAGACCAAGACCGATGCCCTGGTGCTGCTCACGCTGCCCAACGACATCACCAAGCCCAACCCCAAGCGGCGGGTGATCCAGTTCCTGTGGGGCTCGTTCGTCTTCTACGGCTGCGTCGAGCAGATGACCCAGACGATCGACTTCTTCTCCGACTCCGGCGTGCCGCTGCGCGCGTCGATCCATCTGACGATCGCCCAGGTGGGGCCGCCGAACACGCCGTCCGATCCAGGCGGCGGCCAGGGATCGGGGCAGGGCTTCGGCGCGAACGCCGGCATCGGCGCGTCCGCGTCCTTCGGGGCGAGCGCGTCGGTGGGAGCGAGCGCGTCGTTCGGCGCGAGCGTCGGGACGACACCGTTGACGCTGAGCATGGACGGTGACTCGGTGCAGGGGATCGCCGCCCGGGCCGATGCCTCCGTCTCCTGGAAGGCGATCGCCTCGGCGAACAACATCGACAACCCGCGACTGCTGCCGCCCGGCACCGTCCTGTCCACGTCGGCCGGCGCGCAGTTCAGCGCGAGTGCCGGCTGAGCTGAGCAGAGGAGGTCACGGTGCCCGTCGTCATCAACGAGGTCGAGGTCCTCGACGCCCCGGCCGCGGTCGCGCATGCCGCCCAGGGCGCGAGCGGTCACGCGGAGCCGGTCTACGAGCAGCTGCGCCGGTACCAGCGCGATACCGAGGCCCGGGACCGGCGCAGGACGGCGGACTGACTGCCATGACCGCCGCGACCTTCGTCTCCACGCCCGTGCTGACCATCGCCGGTGCCACCAACACCGAGGTGGCCGGCAACCTGGTCGCGCTTACGGTCGAGGAGACGATGATCGGGATGACGTGGTGCGAGGCCCGGGTGACGAACTTCGGCGTCCACGCGCCGGACGAGGGGCTACCTCTACTTCGCCCGGGACACGCTGGACTTCGGCACGGACCTCGCGGTGACGCTGGGCCCGCCGGGCAGCAGCCGGCAGGTCTTCACCGGCAAGATCAGCGCGATCCAGGCCGACTTCCCCAACGGCGACCTCGCCGAGGTGCTGGTCTTCGCCGAGGACGGGCTGCAGGACCTGCGCCTGACCCGCCGCACCCGCACCTTCGACGACTCCTCGACGGCCGACATCGCCGAGCACGCTCGCCGGCGAGCACAGCCTGACGCCGTCGGTGGACCTCGACGGCCCGACCCGCGAGGTGACCGCCCAGGTGAACCAGAGCGACCTGGCGTTCCTGCGGATGCTCGCCCGGCGCGACGACGGCGAGGTCTGGCTGGACGGATCGACGCTGCACGTGGCGCGGAGGTCGGACCGGGACGCGGGGACGGCCACCCTCACCTACGGCGGTGAGCTGCTGTCGTTCTCGGTGCGGGCGGATCTCGCCGACCAGGTGAGCACCCTGGGCGTCACGGGGTGGGACGTCTCGGCCAAGGACGCCATCAACGAGACCGCCGACTCGGGTGTGCTCGGATCCGAACTGGCCAGTGGCGACACGTCCGGCTCGGACATCCTGGGGACCGCGTTCAGCTCGCGTACCGAGAACATCGTCCGAGCGACCCCCCTGGCCAGTGACGAGGCGCGCGCGCTCGCCCGCGCGGCCTACCTCGAGCGGGCGCGCCGCTTCGTCTGCGGGACGGGGACGACGGCGGGCACCGCCACCCTGCGCACCGGCACGAAGGTCACCCTCGCCGGGCTCGGTCCCCTGTTCAACGGCGACTACTACGTCACCCGCGTCCGGCACATGTTCGACCTGACCCTCGGCTACCGCACGGAGTTCGACGTCGAGCGCGCCGGGATCGGGGCGTCCTCATGAGTGAGGTCGACCTGGCGCTGGACCTGGCCCGTGTCGTCACGGCCGGGCACTACTACGGCGTCTACCCCGCGACGGTGGCCGACAACCAGGACCCCGACTCCCAGGGGCGGGTGCTGGTGCGGCTGCCGTGGTCACCGGATGCGGGCGGCGCGACGTACGAGGCCTGGGCGCGGCTGTCGACGATGATGGCCGGCGGCAACCGTGGCACGTGGTTCGTCCCGGAGACCGGCGACGAGGTGCTGGTCTGCTTCCAGGGCGGCGATCCGCGCTGGCCGTTCGTCATCGGCGCGCTGTGGAACGGCCAGGACGACCCGCCGGAGTCCATCGACAGCAACAACGACATCAAGTCCATCGTCTCCCGCGAGGGCATCCGGATCACGCTGGACGACACCTCCGGGTCGGTCACGTTGACGCTGTCCACTCCCGGCGGGCAGAGCGTCGAGCTGACCGACGGCGGAAACCAGATCACCGTCCAGGACAGCAACGGCAACAGCATCGAACTCGCGCCCGGGGGCATCACCGTCACCTCGGCCGCGCCGCTGCAGGTCTCCGCCCCCAGCGCGACGATGGATTTCGGCATGCTCACCGTGGACTGCGCCATGAGCACCTTCTCCGGCGTCGTCCAGGTCGACACCCTCATCTCCAACGCGGTCGTCAGCGCGAGCTACACCCCCGGCGTCGGGAACATCTGGTGACCGCCCTGCAGGCGCGCCCCGTGCCGGGGTCCCGCGCCGCCGCGCCGGAGCAGCTGCAGTGGCTGACGCCCGCACCGCTGTGGAACGAGAACGTCGTCGGCCCGGCGGCGTCGGGGCTGACCCAGCCGTGGATCGCCGAGCTCACCAGCGACCAGTTCGTGCCGGAGTTCCTGGGGATCCTGTCCGGGACCGACGGCTCCTCGCCGGCCGACCTGGCCAACACCACCCCGGACCGGACCGTGGACGACGTCGCGGGCGGGCCGTTCAAGCTGTTCCAGCCGCTGAGCCAGCGCTACTACATGGTGGCCGCGTCCCTCGTGTGCCGCCGGCCGGGCATCCCCGACCACTCGGTGAGCGCCGCCAAGCACGAGCGGACGACGTTCGTGATGCGCCAGATCGGCACCGACGGCACCGAGAGCGCCTGGGTGCCGGCCCGGGGCGCCAGCGCGAGCGGCACCCTCGCCGCGGGTGCGCCCCCGACCGGCACGTGGGTCCCCGCGACGGCCGATGCGGTCGTCGACGGCGAGGAGCAGCTGCCCATGCACGCCGCCCCGGTCGGTGCGTTCGCCGCCGCCGGCAGCACGGCCGCGGTGCTCGGGATGCAGGTGGGAACGACGTCCACCCGGACCGTCTACTACGGCTACGTTCCGGTCGGGCGGCGCGAGCGCATGGTGCCGTCGATGTCCGACGCGGACGCGGTGGCCAAGCTCAAGGCCTACAACGCCACCGCGATCGTCCCGAGCAACCCGATCGCCGACGAGCTGCTCACCCGCATCATCAACCCGTGGGACGCGCTGCTCGTGACGCCGAGCCCGGCACCGACGCCGCCCGCCGTCGCCGCGCCGTACGCGCCCACCTATGCCTCGCTGTTCCTGATCCTGGATCTGGCCGACTGGCTCAAGAAGTACCTTCCGGAGCTGTACACAGGCGATCTGCAACAACACCGGGATGCCGTCGGGCTCCAGCCGGGAGACGTTGCAGAACAAGCTCGGCAACCTGATGGTGCCGCGGGTCGGCGCGTCGTCGGTCCCGATGACGACGGCCATCGCCGACCTGCAGAACTACGCCCCGCTGGTCACCGGAGCCGACATCGCCGGACCACCGGACACCTACGAGCTCTGGACGGCGACGCTGCCGAGCGGTACCTGGCTGAGCCCCATCACCGCGTCCGACAGCCTCTACGCCCTCGCTGTCGCGGGATTGTCCGAGGAGACGGTCCCGACCCCGGTCACGCGTCCCGCCCGAGCTGAGCGGGTTGATCAAGGACGACCCGGTCTACCTCCCGCCCGGCACCCCCCAGCCGACCTATGTGATCCGCACGGTGCTGACGCACGATCCCTGCCAGCCGGTCCTGAGCGCACCCACGCATCCGTTCGTGCTGGCGCGCGCCACGGACGGCGACGCCCCGGCCCGCAAGATCCGGATCCAGTTGCCCGACATCGCGAACCTGCGCAAGTTCCAGCGCGGCGTCGCGTTGGAGATGCCCCCGGCCCTGAACTCGCTGATGAACCGGGTGACTCCCGACATCCTCAAGGGCAGTGGCCTGAACAAGGGCGACGGTATCGGGCTCGGAATGATCTGCTCCTTCTCGATACAGATCATCTTCATGTGCGCGTTCATCGTGCTGTTCATCTTCCTGCTGCTGCTGAACATCGTGTTCTGGTGGATGCCGTTCCTCAAGATCTGCTTCCCGATCCCGGTCAAGCAGCCCTCGTCCGGAGCGCCGTCGCCATGACACCGCTGGATCGCTTCACTCCGACAGACCCCATGGAACCGGTGAGGGAGGTGCAGTCATGACCCAGCCACAGCTGTACGGGCAGGGCATCTCGTTCCCCCCGCGCGTCGGGCAGGACGGCTCGATCGTCTGGTCGGTCGGTGAGCTGAACGTGCGCGAGTGCATCTGCACGATCCTGCGCACCTCACCCGGCGAGCGGGTCGAGCGACCGTCGTTCGGGTGCGGCCTGGACCGGATGCTCTTCGAACCCAACAGCATCGCCACCCTGCGGCTGATCCAGGACGAGGTCACCCAGTCGGTGAGCCGCTGGGAGCCGCGGGTCTCGCTGAACAACGTGACCGCGTCCGTCAACGCCACCGATCCCCGGGACGTCGACGTCAGCATCACCTACACCCTCATCGCAACCGGAGCCCAGGAGCGCCTGAGCATGACGATCAGTGCGGATCGGTAGGACACCATGACGATTCCCGTCCCCGTTCTCGACGACCGCTCCTTCGATCAGCTGGTCACCGAGACCAAGGCGCGCATCCCCGTCCACACCCCGGAATGGACGAACCTCAACGCCAGCGACCCGGGCATCACGATCGTCGATCTCTTCGCGTTCCTGACCGAGAACCTGCTCTACCGCAGCAACCGCATCCCGGAGGCCAACCGCCTCAAGTTCCTGACGATGCTCGGCATCTCGCTGGTGCCGCCGTCGCCGGGTGTCGGGCTCGTCGCGATCTCCAACGACAAGGGCCCGATCGCACCCCAGCCACTGCACGGTGGTTCGGAGGTCCGCGCAGGGCAGGTCCCGTTCGAGACCACGTCGGCGATCTCGATCCTCCCAGTCGGGCGCCGCCGTCTACTACAAGAAGCCGCAGACGGCGCTCGACGACGCCACGCAAGGAGCGTTACAAGCTCATCTACCAGACCTTCCTCGACGTCGACCTGAACGCGCTGACGTTCTACCAGCCCGTCAGCCTCGACCCGCCCGCGACCGGGAAGCCCGATCCCGTCGTGGATCTGGGCGATCCGGTCAACGGCACGATCGACCGGGCGCTGTGGATCGCGCTGCTCGCGCCGAAGAACGTCGACCTCGACACGGTCCGGTCGGCGATCGCGGGGCAGACGCTGTCGATCGGCGTCTACCCGGCGACCGGGATCACCGGGGCGGTGCTCCCGCCCGCGACGACCGGCAGCGCGACCACCGATCCGGGGCTGATCTTCGAGATCGCGGCGCCGGAACCGGACCCGACCGGTCTGGCCGGCCCGGGCTTCGGCATCGGCCCGGCCAACTACGCCCGCCTGCCGATCAGCTATGCCGACCCCGTCCTGCAGTCACCCGGCATCGTGCAGGTGACCCTCCCCGACCACGACAAGCTCATGGTGTGGGCGTTCGACCCGGAGGAGGAGGGCACCGGCGACTACCCGCCGCGTGTCGACGACGCCGACGTCACCGCACGGATCGTCACGTGGATCCGCCTCCGGCTCCCCCCGCTCCCCGACGCACCGGCAGCAGCGCCGGCCGCGGCGACCTCGTCGTCCACGTCCGCTCCGACGTCCCCGTCGACGCCGTCGACGCCTGCGTCCGCCGACGACGCCACGACCGCGACGTACGACGCGAGCGCCGCCGGTGACTGCGGCTGCGGTTGCGGCGGCTCGGGCGGTGGCGGGACGCAGGTCGCGACCAGCACCGTGCTGGCCATTGCCGCCGCGGGCGACCAGCCCACCGGCCAGCTGACGTGGGCGGGCGTCAACGCGGTGCCGATCGTGCAGGCCGTCCCCGTCCGCGAGGAGCGCCTGGGCGTCGGCACCGGGACCCCGTTCCAGACGTTCACCCTGGCCAACACGCCCGTCCTCGCCGAGGGCACACCGGGCGGGTTCAGCCTGACCGTGCAGGCGCTGGACGGCACGCGCGCGCCTGGCACCCGATCGACGACATCTACGCGGCGGCGCCCGACGAACCGGCGTTCCTCGCCGACTGGGCCAGCGGGCGCATCACCACCGGCAGCGGGCTGCAGGGCGCGCGGGTGCCGCTCGGCTCGGTCGTGTGGGCCGGCTACTCCTACGGCGGCGGCCTCCAGGGGCAGGCCGCGATCGGTGCGGTGAACAGCAGCGTGGCGCTGCCCGGCGGGTACAGCGTCACCAACCCGGTGCCGACCTGGGGCGCCAGCGCGGGCGAGTCCGTCGCCGACGGCGAGGCGGCGATCACCCGATGGCTGCGGCACCGCGACCGGCTGGTCACCGCGGACGACTTCCGTGACCTGACCCGGCGCACGCCCGGGCGTCGATCTCGGCCGGGTCGAGGTGCTGCCGCTGTTCAATCCCGACCAGCCGCGCCAGCGGGCAGACGTGGCCCGGCATGGTCACCGTGATGGTGATCCCACGCTCGGATCCCGTTGCACCTCAACGCTCCCACCCCGGACCGGCAGTTCCTCAACGCCGTCTGCAGCTGGCTCGATCCGCGCCGACTGGTCACCACCGAGGTGCACGCGCGCGGGCCGGAGTACCAGCCGATCTGGGTCTCGGTGGGCGTCGAGGTGCTGCCGGGCCAGGTGCCGTCCGCTGGTGGTGCAGGCGGTGCACGACGCCGTCCAGACCTTCCTGTCACCGCTGACCGGCGGACTGCCGACCGTCAGCGTCACCCGACGGCCTGCTCACGGATCCGTCGGCGCTCGGCACGGGCTGGCCGCTGGGCATCGACGTCCGCAGCCAGGACATCGAGGCGGTCGCGACCCGGGTCCCGGGCGTGCGTTACGTCGACTCGGTCCGCATCGCCGGCGTCGCCGCGGACGGCACGGTCATCGCCTCCATCGACCCGGTCACGATGACCGGCCTGCAACTGCCCTCGGCCACGGTCTTCGCCAACCTGGGACCGGCCGACGATCCGGCGGCGCTCATCGGGTCCAGCCAGCCCGCGCCGCCCACCCAGGTCTCCGTCCCCGTCGTCCCGCCGACCTGCTGAGCTGTCATGGACGTCCAGGGTTCGCAGTATCACCTCCTCCGCGGCGAGGAGGACTGGGCGCGCTGCGTCGACAGCGCGTCCGGCCGCACGCTGGGCAGCCTCTGGCACGACGAGGACGAGGCGCTGCCGTCCGCGACGCCGACGTCGCTGCAGTACGACGCCGACATGGACGTGCTGCGCCTGCACCGCGACACGCCCCTGTTCCGCAGGGCCGGCCGGACCCTACCGTTGCCGGAATCGAACCGCCGCGGTGCCGGGCGCGACGGCTACGGCAACTGGTACTGGATCGACGACGACCGCACGTCGATCCGCTGGCTGCCCACCGACGACACGTCCTCGACGACGTGGTGGCGGGTGAGCGACCAGTGGACGAGTTGCGCGGACGCGGCCGGCGCGGACTTCGCGACCTGCGCGCCGACCCCGCGTCCGGGCATGGTCCTGCAGGGACTCACGGTCACGACGCGCCACTACCTGCTCGCCGGCTACCTCTACCCCGGCGCCCCGGGCAGCCCGCGGAGAGCGGACTGCTCGTGTTCGACCTGCAGTCCGGCGGGGAGCCGCTGTCGATGCCGTGGCCCGGCGGTGGCTTCGAACCCTGGGATCTCACCGATCTCCCCGACGGCGGAGCGCTCGTGCTCGACCAGGCCAACCTGACCTACTGGCGGCTCGACGAGCACCTGCGCGTCCGCGGCACCCAGGCATCCGTGCCCACGCTGTTCCAACCCGTCCTTGTACCCGGGGATCCGGTCACGACCGAGTCGCTCACCGGGAGCGTGCAGCCGATCGGCACGCCGCTCACGTCGCCGTCGCTGCGCAGCCCGATGCACCCGGTCAGCATCGAGCCGGGACCCGACGGCGGCGTGCTGATCCTGGACTCCGACCCGATCCGCGGGTACTCACTGGTGCACCTGTTCGACGGAGACCAGCTGCTCTGGTCGGTGTCCCTCGCCGACTCCGTCGAGGTGATCGACCCCCGCGATCCGACGAGCACGCCGCAGCAGTACTCCCTGCTCGGCTTCGACTTCGTCTACGCGACCGGGCCGCTGGCCACCGCTCCCGGCGCGGCGCCCCTGTTCTACATCGTCGACAGCGAGGGCAAGCAGGTCGTCGCCTTCGACCTGGAGACCGCCGACGTCGGCGGCACCACCGAGCACACCTTCCTCGCCCGGCCGGACTTCCTGCCGTTGCGGCGCTGGGACGGTAAGGCACTCGTCCGCGCCGGCGCCGACATCTGGTACGACTTCAGCAACCGCTGGATCCCCGTCGAGGTGTTCACCGAATGCCGGTTCGCCTCCTCGGGCACACTCACCACGTCGACCGGCTTCACCGATCTCCTCACGGCCGGCCCGTCCGGGAATCCAGCGTGCCGACGCCCGCGGGCTCCTCCTTCGACAGCCAGGTCCCCGGCTGCGTCTGGCATCGGCTGCTTCCTCGACGCCGAGATCCCGAACGGCACCTCGGTCTCCGTCCGCGCCCGCGCCAGTGACGACCCCGACCTGCTGCTGCAGGCGCACTGGCTCCCGCAGCCGGTCCCCTACGAACGCGGCGGCGGCCCCGAACTGCCCTGGTACGACCCGTGGGCCGATCAGCGCGACCCCGTGACCCGGGCCCTGCCCGACCACACCGGGACCTTCGAACTGCTCTTCCAGCAGGTGATCGGGCGCTACCTCGAGGTCGAGCTCACCCTCACCGGCAACGGCCGGAGCACCCCGCTGCTGCGCACCCTGCGTGCCTGGTACCCGCGCTTCTCCTACTCCGACCACTACCTGCCGGCGATCTATCCCGCGAGCGACTCGCCCGATCGCTTCCTCGATCGCTTCCTCGCCAACTTCGAAGGCTTCTACACCGCCATCGAGGAGCGCATCGAGCACTCGCACCTCCTGCTCGACGCGCGCACCACGCTGGCCGAGGACCTGCCCTGGCTGGCGTGCTGGTTCGGCTTGGCGCTGGATCCCCAGTGGACGGAGGCACAGCGCCGCTTCCTGATCCGCAACGTCGACCGCTACTACCGGATGCGTGGCACGGTGCGCCGGGGTCGTCAGCACGCTGCGGGTGTACCTGGGGAGCCCCCTCGACGACTCGATCTTCAGCTACTGCGGTGGGGACGTCGGTGGAGTCCGGGTCATCGAGCGGTTCCTCACCCGCGACACCGGCGGGCTGGCCTACGGCGATCCCGACCGTCACGGCGGAGACCGCGCCGGACGAGTACACCCGGGTGGCGACCTCCGCGCACCGCTTCGACGTGCTCGTCCCGGTCGACTCCTCGACGCGACACCCTCGCGATGGTCCAGCGCATCGTGGACTCCGCGAAGCCCGCCCACACGCTGTTCGCCGTGCGCCAGCTACTACGACCTGTTCATCGTCGGGCAGGCCCGGCTGGGTCTGGACACCGAGCTCGGCACCGCGCCGGCGTTCGTCCCGATGGTCACCGGACAGGACCTGCTCGCAGCCGGGTACCTCGGCTACCCGCGCCCCTTCGACATCAGCCGACCGCGTCGTCTCCGACCGCGACCGCGTCGGCGGATTGCCCGCGCTATGAACCGCCCAGCACTGACCACCTCGAGGAGCCCGTCGTGAGCGTCAACGATCCCTGCGTGTCCATCTCGACCGGGACCCTGAGCCCGGACCTGCGCGTGAACTACGCCTACGGCATGGTGCTGGGGCTCGGGCGAGTTCCTCCAGGAACAGCAGTACTTCCTGCAGAAGGACTACCTGCACGAGCGGGCCCTGCACGGCTACGGCACGGTGTACGGGCTGCAGGTCACCACCGCGCCGGCGGCCGGGGCCGGCGGCGACTACACCGTCGGCGTCACCCCCGGAATGGCGATCGACCAGTGGGGGCGCGAGATCGTCGTGCGCACCGCCCAGTGCGCCCGCCTCGGGGCCTGGCTGGGCGCGCAGGAGCAGGCCGAACCCGGGCACGATCTCGGCGAACATGGGCGTGTCCGGCGAGCTGACCGTCTACGTCGTCGCCAAGTACGCCGAGTGCCTCGACGACCTGGTGCCCCTGCCCGGCCAGCCCTGCAGCAGCAGCGCCCAGACCCAGGTCGCCTCCCGCATCCGCGACGCGTGGGACATCGAACTGCGCTGGTCGCCCCCGCTGATGCCGGAGTGGGACACCGACCGGCGCCTGGCGCGGCTGCTCAACTCCGTCCAGATCGTGGCCGGCCTGGACCCGTCGCTGTCCAGCGAGGCCGAGATCATCGAGGCCGTCCGGGCTCTGCCCTCCGACGTCGACGCGGGCCCGCAGGACCTGTGGCCGCTGGTGGACTGGCCGACCGTGTCCGACGCGCCGTCCGGTCCCATCGTGTGGCGCCTGCCCGCGGAGACCGCCAACGACGCCCTGGACCGGATCTTCACCTTCTGGGTGACCCAGGTGCGCCCGCTGCTGTCACCGGCCCTGACCGCGCCGCCGGAGAGCTGGGATCCCTCGATCCTGCTGGCCTCGATCACCTTCACCCTCGGGCCGCTCACCTCCTCGCCGGCCACCGATCCGGTGATCGCCTCGTGCGACGACGCCGACGACGCCGGGCGCCCCTACGTGCTGCACACCCGGCTGATCCAGGAACTGCGCATCCTGTCCGAGGCCGGACCGGCGGTGACGAAGGCGCAGGAGCTGGCGACCGTGACCAGTTCCGTCGACGTCAGCGGCGTGCTGACCTTCACCGTCTGGTTCCACCTGGATCAGCCGGTGGCGCTGACCGAGCCGATCCAGGTCGAGAGCCGAGCCGGCGTCTTCGGCAGCTACGACCCGTTCGCGCCGGCCGATCCGAGCGGCGTGTCGCCGGCCTTCTCCGACGTCTGGATCCTCACGCCCAAGAGCGAGTTCGCCGCGGTCGACCGGGACCAGGTCGCGATCTCCTTCGTGCCGGAGTCGGTGTTCGTCGGGGACTTCTCCACCACGCTCGCCGATCGGGTGAGCGGTGGGCTGGACCTGCTCGACACGCAGCCCTCGGGCGAGGTCGTGGTCTACGCGACGGTGGAGGTCCCGGCGGTCGTGGAGCAGCCGCCCGCGCCGACTCCCGCCCCGCCGGTGGTCGAGTTCGTGACCATCACCTCGTCCACGCCGGTCGACATCTCCGACGACTTCTTCATGGAGTTCTGGTTCCATCCGCAGTTCACCAGTGAGCACGGCCCCCGCGTGACGATCAGGTCGCTCGAGGCGGAGTTGGTGACCTACGTCGAGGAGTCCGACCCGTTCAACCGCAGTGGCTCGACCGGAACCTTCCAGAGCTCGCCCAACGTCTGGACGGCGAACTTCCACAGCACCTTCGGCCAGCGTGCCGCCTACGTGCGCTTCCTGTTCTACGCGGCCAAGACGATCGTCGAGGTCGTCGACGTCGCAGGCGCCGGGCAGGGCGAGACGATGACGCTGGTGCAGTGGATGAAGAAGTCCGGGACCACGTTCCTCAACTGGAACGAGTCCGAGGAGATGATCAGTGCGTACTGGCACCTGACGGGCAACGACAAATGACCAGCCAACTGGTCGGGACGGACTTCACCGGCGGCAGCCAGCTGCCGAACTACGTCAACGGCAGGCTGTTGACCGCGGAGGATCTCGCGACCAGCCAGGCGACGCTGCGCACGCGGGATCGGCGCATCGGCCAGGCCGCCGGGCACGGGGTCGTCGACGGCCTGTGGGTCACGGCCGCGGCGACCAGCCTGACCGTGGCTCCGGGGCTGGCCGTCGCGCCGTCCGGCGACGCGGTCACGGTCGGCGCGTCGATCACCCTGCCGCTGACCTTCGCCGCGGCGGCCAGCACCGCGACGGGCGCGTCGTTCTCCTGCTGCACGCCCGCGTCGCCCGGAGGGACGGCGGCGATCTCGACCGGGCCCTACCTGCTGACCGCCCAGCCGACCTGCCAGCTCAGCGGTTCCGCCCCGATGGCGGCGCCGCCGGACAGCACCTCGTCGGCGGGATGCGCGGCGCAGTGGCAGGTCGAGGGGGTGCAGTTCAAGGCGATCCCGCTTCCCATGGGGGACACCGTGCTGGACGTGCCGGTGACCGCCGACAACCGCCGGACCCTGCTCGCCCACTGGTGCCTGGGCACCGAGCAGCTGGCCCTCCTCGGCGCCGATCCGTTCTCCTTCGCGCCCGGCTACGGCGGGTTCGACACGCTGGACCCGGCCGACCTGACCCCGTCCGACGCGCCGCTGGCGGTGTTCTACTGGAACGGCCAGGCGGTCGACTTCGTCGACAACTGGTCCGCCCGCCGCAGCATCACCGCTCCCGACCCGGTCACCGCCCCCTGGTCCGGGGTGGTCGCGGATCGGCGCCGCGCGGACGGGCAGGCGCGCTTCCTGCAGTTCCAGGACCAGGCCGCAGAGATCGTGGCAGCCGGAGCCGCCGCCAACACCTCGGCAGCGACGACCTTCCCGCTGCTGCCCCCGGTCGGGTTCCTTCCGATCGGCACCCAGCTGGTCACGGAGGTACTCGGGGCGCTGCGCGGATCGATCCTCAAGCTCACCGAGCTCGAGCGGCAGCGACGGGAGCAGGACCCGGCCGAGGGGGCGCCGGCGGGGCGCTTCGACCTCGGTGACGCGGACATGTTCTCGGTGACCCCGGGCGGGGTCCGGTTCAACTTCGTCCGGGCTCTGACGGTGGAGCAGCTGGACTACATCAGCTCCGCGCTGGGGGTGAAGTCGACTCAGCCGGCGTTCGACCTCAGCACGTTCTTCGGTGGCAGCGCCACCTGCGGCGGGATCCTCGACTGGGACGTGGCCGACTTCGCCCTGCGGCAGTCGTGGGAGGCCGCCCCGGGGTCGCCGGTGTCGTCGGTCTTCGGCAAGACCGCCTTCGGCGACGAGGACTTCGCGGCGCTGACCACGCAGCAGTGGACGAGTGCGGGCGACAGCGGTGCGGGTGGGGGCGTCTACGTCGCCCCACCCATCGCCGACGTCGGCATCGGGCACCTGGACGGGCAGGCGGCGACGGCACCGCTGATCTGGTACCTGGTCCTGCAGAACATCACCGCGGGTGGCGCGTCGGCTCTGGGCGCGGGCACCACCCCGACGCTGTACGTCGTCTTCATGAAGAACACCGTCTGGTCGCGGGGCACGCAGCCGCCGTTCGTGTCCGGCGAGCTGTTCTCGGCCGCCGCCGCCGTGTCGGCGAACAAGCGGTAGGTGCCCGGGTGCAGGCCACCGTCCGGGTGGGACGCCTGACCGTCCGGCCGGAGCGCGGCGGCCGGCTCGGCCACGACGTCACAGCACGGCTGCGGGCGGAGGCACTCCTCGACGGGCTCGGGGGCGCCGTCACAGCGGACCGGTCGGTGCTCGTGCTGCGGCGCCTGACCTGGCGGGTCGACCAGCTGTCCCCGGCCGGTGCGCGGGACCTGCTGGAGGTGCGGCGGCGTACCGCGGTCCGCCCGGCCCGGACCCGGGACGGTGCCCGTGCCGACGCGGTGCTCTTCGCCGACGAGGTCGAGCTGCTGACCTGCCTCACCCGCGATGCCGTGGCCGGCGACCTGGACGCCTGGTACTGGCACGATCTGCTGAACTCGACGTCGCTGCAGGTCCTGCCGTCGGGCCCGTTACCGCCGGTGCGGGGCGGCCGGATCGGAGCGGTGCTCGCGGCGGTCTGGCTGGCGCGTCCGCGGTGGGTGCCCGCCGTCCTGGCCGCGCTGCCGTTGCCCGCGGCCGTCCAGGCGGTGTCCGTGCTCACGCCCGCCGAGGCCGCTCAGGTCCGTGCCGCGGTCCAGGCCGAGTACGGCCTGACGGTGCCGCAGGAACCGGCGCCACCCCTGCGTCCGGCCGGCGGCAGCGGAGGCGCTCACGTGGCTGAGGCATCACCGCAAGCACGCCACCCCGACATGACCCGGCCGCTGCCGTGGACACGGTTCCTGCCGGCGACCGCCGTCACCGGGCTGCACCCGGAGCAGCACGCGCTGCTCGGCGTCGCCCTGTCGCTGCGGACGCTCCCGGCGCTGGCCCGGGGGCCGCGTCTCGCCGTGGCCGTGCGGACGCTCCTCGACGCGGACGCGCCAGCCCCGCATACCGTCGCTGCCGCGGCCCCCCAGCAGGTGGAGGCCGGGCGGCCCGACGAACCGCCGATGGCTGCCGCCGCGCCCGCCCGGGAAGCTGACCTGCCGCAGCGGCGCGACGAGGTGCCCGCAGCGACGGACGCCGAGGATGCCACGCCTCCGGGCGATTCCGCCGAGTCTGCACCGGACACCCGGTGGGAGCAGGGAGTGCGCAGCAGCTTTGCGTCCGCGCTCTACCTGGTGAATCTGCTGCCCCTGCTCGTGGCCGACGACGACGTCAGCGCCTGGGCACTGCTCGACGCCGTGGCGCGCGGGCTGCTCCCCGACGACCAGCCCGACGACCCGCTCTGGCAGCTGCTCGCGCACCCGGACGCTCAGCAGTTCGCTCCTGCCTCCCCGGTTGTGCCCGAGCGGACGTCCGCTCCTGCCTCCCCGGTTGCGCCCGAGCGGGCCGTCCACCTCGTCGCCACGGTCCGCGCGGCCCTCGAGGAGCACGAGGTGCCCGTCGAGGCGCTGTGCCGGCCCGGCTGGATCACCGCCACCGCGACCCACCTGGACGTCGTGCTCACCCTGGAGCAGATCGACCTGGCTGCCCGGGTCTGCGGCCTGGACCGCGATCCGGGCTGGGTGCCCGAACTCGGCCGCATCGTCGCCTTCCACTTCGAAGGCGGGGACCTGACGTGACCGATCTCGCCGCCCGCCATGCCCGGCTCCACCGCGAGGCCGTGGTCGGTCGCATCGTCCACACCCTGGGGGCGCGGGTGCCGGACTGGCTCGCCGCCGAGCACTCCGCCCGCCGCGTCGACTGGGACGACGAGCTGGACCGGTTCGAGGCGACCGCGACCGGCGCGCGGCTGCCGCTGACGCGTCTCTCGCGCGCCGACGCCCACCTGCTCGTCGCCGCCGGGCTGATCGAGGGCGACGTGCGCTTCGGCGCGCTGTTCGCACCGTTGCAGGACCCCCTGCCCTCACGGCGTCCCTGCGTCGGGCTGCTGGCCTGGCTGCTGGCCGACGCCGACGGCAGCAGCGCCGATCTGCAGGAGCGCGCCCAGGCGCTCGCCGCCCGCGGCCTGCTGACCATCGACAACCTGAGCGATCCGCGGTCGGAGTGGGTACCGCGGCTGCCCGTCGCGATCTGGGACGTCATCCAGAGCGGGCGGATCACCGCCGCGTCGCTGCCGGCGACGCTCACCTTCCGTGCCGCGCAGAGCTTTCCCGACCTGGCCGACGTGGTGCTGGACGGCGAGGTCGCCGAGGCGGCGCCGCGGCTGCCCGACCTCGTGCGCAGCGGTGGGGTGTCGGCCGTCGTCCTGCGCGGGATGGACGGCAGCGGCCGGCTCACGTTGCTGGGCTCGGTCGCCCGCGCCCTGCACCAGGGGACGCTGGTCCACGACGGCGCCGTCGGCGACGCGGGCTGGCAGCTGCTCGCGCCCCTGGCCGAGCTGGGGGACGCCTTTCCCGTCGTCGTGGCCGACCCGGGGCCGGGGGACACCCTGCGCCTGCCGGCCCTGCCCGGGCTGGAGCGGCCGCTGGGGGTCGTGCTCGGGCGCAGTGGCGGCCTGAGCGGCCCGCCCACCGAGCGCGCCGTCGGGTTCGCCCTCGGCCCGTGCTCGGCGGCCGAACGCCGGGTGCTGTGGCGCGGCGCGATCCAGGCCGATCCCGCGGCCGCCGACACCATCGTCGAGTCGTTCCTGCTCACGCCCGGCAACATCCACCGGGCCGCACGTCTGGCCACGGCCGCCGCCCTGGCCGACGGGCGCGGCACCGTCACCCCCGAGGACGTCCGGACGGCGTCGCGCGCTCTGCAGCGGCAGACGCTCGAGACGCTGGCCACCCGGCTGGCGCCGCTCACCGCGCCCCGCCCGCCCGTCATGGGTGCGTCCGCGTCGAGCGAGGTCGACACCCTCCTCGCGCGCTGCCGCCAGCGCGAGCGGCTGGCCGCCTCCGACGGCGCGCTCAGCGGGACGGTGAATCGCGGGGTGCGTGCCCTGTTCAGCGGCCCGAGCGGAACCGGCAAGACCCTGACCGCGCGGTACCTGGCCGCCCGGCTGCACCTGGACGTGTACCGGGTCGACCTGGCCGCCGTGGTGAACAAGTACATCGGCGAGACCGAACGCAACCTCGATCAGGTGCTCGCGCGGGCCGAGGAGCTGGATGTGCTGCTGCTCCTCGACGAGGGCGACGCGCTCATGACCCGCCGCACCGAGGTCAGCAACGCCAACGACCGCTACGCCAACCTGGAGACGAACTTCCTGCTCCAGCGGCTGGAGACCTTCGACGGCATCGTGGTGATCACCACCAACGCGGGGAACCGGATCGATCCCGCGTTCCTCAGGCGCATCGACGTCACCGTCGACTTCGTCCCCCCGGACGCCGACCAGCGGCTGAACCTCTGGCGCGCCCACCTGCCCGCCGACCATGCCGCGGACCCTGCGTTGCTGAACCAGGTCGCGCGCCGGTGCTCGCTCACCGGGGGCCAGATCCGCAATGCCACGCTGCACGCCAGGATGCTGTCCCTCGAGCGTGACTCGCCGGTCGGTGACGAGGACGTTCTCCTCGCCCTGCAACGCGAGTACCGCCGGATCGGTGCCTCGTTCCCCCTCACCGGGGCGCCGGTGCGAGCCTCGTCGTGAACGCACCAGGCACCGCACGGGTCGCTGCCCCTGCGGTGGCGGCTGCGGTCGACGCCCACCCGGTCGCCCCGGCGCTGCCGCCGAGGGCACACGCCTCGCTGGCACAGGTGCCGGCCTGGGTGGCGGGATCGGCCGGGTCGGCGGACGGGGAGCCGTTGGCGGTCGCCGAGCGGGCGGAGTTCGAGCCGCGCCTCGGCGCGTCACTGGACCACGTCCGCCTGCACTCCGACGCCGCTGCCCAGGAGAGCGCGGAAGCCTTGCAGGCAAGGGCATTCACGTCGGGGGCGGACATCTACCTGGGACCGGCAGACCGGGACCCGTCGACCGCGCGGGGCAGGCAGGCGCTGGCTCACGAACTCGCCCATGTCGTCCAGCAGGGAACGGCTGCGGGCCCCCTGCTGCCCCATGCCGACGCCGAGCACCGGGCCCATCGCACGGCCGACGCGCTGCTGTCGGGTGGCCCCGTTCCGCATCCCGGCCGGGCGCGGCGCGGAGCCGTCCAGCGCCTGGGGAAGGGCGGCGGAGGTCCCGCTCCCTCCCCGCTCGCCGGCGCGCCGGTCCTGCGGGTCATGGTCGTCGGCAACACCCAGGCGACGATCTCCATCTCCGGCATCGCGATCATGACGGTGGAGGGCTCCAACCTGGACGGGATGCAGGTGGTCGACCGGTACGACGTGAACACCCACGCCTATCAGCTCATGATCAACCTGCCCGCAGGCAGCACGTTCGCCTGGAACGACGTGGCGTTGCCGCTGCTCCCGGGAGTCGTGCCCGGTGTCAGCGGCGTGATCGGTACCGTCGTCCAGAGCCTGGGGGAGCAGCCGATCGTCATCCCCCAGTTCCGTCGCTTCGGGCCCGCTCCGAGCGCGGCTCCACCACCGGCCGCACCGCCCGTGAGCCCGCCCCCCACGCAACAGCAGCCGGTGCCGCCGGCCCCGAAGCCGGCGCCGCCGCAGCCGAAGATAACCCCTACCCCCGTGCTCACGCTGCCGACCATCGATCCGGACCCGGTCGCGGGAATGAGCGTCATCGAGCGCCTCAAGGTCGTGATCGCCGCCGCCGCGAGCTACCTGCCGGGCGAGCTCGCCGAGCAGATCAAGCAGCTCCTGTCGCCGGAGGCTCTCGCGGTGATGGCCGCGTTCATCGCCGCGCAGGCCGTCGGGGTCGGTGAGGTCGCCGACGTCATCGGCGCGGCGATTCTCGCCTACAAGATCGGCTTCGACGCGATCGACGTCGCCGACGATCTGTACGAGTTCGTCGTCCTCACCGCGAATCCCAGCAGCAGCAAGGATCTCGACGACGCCGGCAAGCACCTCGCCCACGCCGTGACCCTGATCGGCGTGGACACCCTGCTGGCGCTGCTCGCCACCAAGGGCGGCGAGGGGGAGGGCGAGGGCGAGAGCGGGCTGAAGGACGAGGGCAAGGGCAAGGGAGGGGTCAAGGACGAGGGCAAGGGCGGGACGACCGACGAGGGCAAGGGCGGGACGACGGAGGAGGGCAAGGGCGGAACCGACGAGGTCGACGAATCCTCGGTGCAGGACGAGGAGGAGCAGTCCAGCCGGATGGAGGAGCCGATCGACGAGGTCACCGACGGCGTGGCGACGGATGAGGACGTGCACCCGGAGGATCAGCTCGAACCCCAGGTGAGCGAGCCCGACCTCGATCCCGGCGTCTGCTTCCCGGCCGGGACGCTCGTGGCCACGCCGACCGGCCGGCGGCGGATCGACTCGCTGCGCCCGGGCGATCGGGTGTGGTCCTTCGACCACGAGCGCCGCCGGGTCGTCGCCTCCGTCGTCGAGGCCGTCACCCGCGGGCGGACGTCGCGCTGGATCGACGTCGACTGCGGCGCCACCCCGATCCGGACGACGGCCGCGCACCGGTTCTGGGTCGAGTCCAAGGACGACTGGTGCCGTGCCGAGGACCTGCTGCCGGGTATGAGCGTCCGCACCCGCACCGGGGCACTGCTGGAGGTCCGCGGGGTCTCCGGCGTGGACGTCGCGCCCGCGACCACGTTCAACCTGAGCGTCTGCGGGACGCAGAACTACTTCGTCGGCCTGCCCGGTGTCCTCGTCCACAACATCACCAAGACCCGGCTGATGTGGCTCAGCCGCCCCGGCTTTCGCAACTACGAGCTGGTCAATGCCAGGGGGAAGGTCTACTACAGCGGGATGTTCGGGCCCAAGCTGTCGGTGGAGCAGGTGCGCGCCCGCCACGCCGCCAACCACGACCGGTTCGACCCGGCCAAGGGCGACCGGCTCCGGCTCCGCCCCGGGCAGCGCGAGTACGGTGAGGCCCGCTTGCTGGAGCAGAAACTGGCGGTGGACGGCAAGACGATCGACACCAGTGGCCCCAAGACCTACCGGTGCAACAGGCAGAATCCTCTCGCGGCCGAGAAGGTCGCCGAGTACGAGGAGTACCTGGAGGTGAAGGTCGGCTGTGGCTGACGATCGCACCGAGCTGGACGCGCTGGCGCGCGCGTGGACCGAGCTGCTCGAGCAGTACCAGGACGAGATCGGGCGGCGGCCCACGCCGCCGGAACTGGCCGAGGTGCTGTCGTGGGCGCTGCGCGCGCTCGACGGCGTCGCCGGGTACGGCCCTGGCGCATGGGTGAGCGCCCCGGGGCGGCCCGCTCGCGGCTCGCGCGTCGACGAGCTGAACGACGCCGTGTTCGTGATGGCCGCCGACCTGGTCGACCTGGCCGCCGACGCGCTGTCCGGTGTGTCCGGCCGCACGGGTGCGCAGGCGGTCCTGGATCTGCTCGCCGACGCCTACGCCCGAGCCGGCGGGGAACCGGTCGGTTGGTCGGTCCGCGGCGGCACGGGGTCGACGGTCCGCGTGAAGATCGGTGACGTGGTGGCCGTCCCGATCGGGCGCGGTCAGTACCGCTACGCCGTCGTCGTGGCGAGGAACTCGGTGGGCACCGCGGTGGGGATCTTGGACGCCGGTGGCCCGATGCGCCCGTACGCCGGGGGCCGCGGGGGTGGGCGTCCGCTCTACGTCGGTATGGAGGCGGTGAGCGACGGCACCTGGCCCGTCGTCGGCCACGACCGCGAGCTCGCCGCGCAGTTCGACCCCGAGCCGGAGTTCTTCCACGAGCCGAACCCGGACGATCCGGCCGTCGGCCCCTACGGATCGGCCGAGCGCCCTACCGGCGAGCTCCGCGAGCTCTCCCGTGAGGAGGCCGAGGACATCGGCCTGCTGGACGGCAGCTACGTCGTCGGCATGCTGCCCCGGGAGTTCGAGGCGTTGCTGCGCTCGCTCGACTAGGGCTTGGTCTGCTGGGGCTGCGTGCTCGGCGGTGCCGTCGTCGTGGGTGGGGTTGTCGTGGTCGGCGTGGTCGTGGGTGATGTAGTCGTCGTCGTCGGCGGTGTCGTGGTGGTGGCGGGTGGTGTCGCCGTCTGGGCCGCCGCTGCCGCCGCCGCGATCTTGTCCGCGGCCGCCTTCTTCGCCGCAGAGACGGCGGTCCCGAGCCCGCCCATGTCGTCGAAGTGCATGACATCGCCGCTCTCCACGCCGAAGTCGACCGCGCCCCACCGGGTGAGGTGGGCGGTCAGCCCCAGGACGACCTCCTTGGGGATGGTGAGGATTCCCTTCGCGGGATCGGCACCCGAGGACGAGAACGGCCTGCTCCCCGACGCGGCGGGCGGCGTCGGGACACCGGTCACCCCGGCAGGGATCGTGCCGCCGAGAAGGGCGTAGTCCGCCCACATGTCGGCGAGCACCTTCGCGGGAGCGGGGGGCGTCGCGCCGGGATGCGTCTTCTGCCACGGGCCGGCCAGGAAGTCGGGGATCGCCTTGGGATCGGGGTTCTTCATCAGGGCGAAGTAGTCGTGCATGGCCGTGCTCTCCAGCGCGAGCCGGTCGTAGAACGCGCCGATCCGGTCCGCGCGCGAGGGGTGCGCGGCGGTCAGGCTGGTGGAGTCGCTCCTGAGGATGAGCTTGGGGATGACGGATTGCTCGTTGTCGACGGGCGAATTCAGCATCATCTCGGCGATGCGGTGGTACACCGGCGCGACCTGGGTGTCGATCTTGCCTTCGCCGGCCTCGTGCATCACATAGGGGTTGGCGGTGCCGTCGATGTCGATGGCCAGTCCCCACCCGTGCGGCCCGGACCGCGACCGGAAACCGCCGATGAAGGAGATGCCGAAGTCGGCGGGCGCGGTGGGCCAGGCCTTGCGGATGTCCTTGTCGGCCTTGGCGAGCTTGTCCTTGAGCTCCTGCCGGACTCCGTTCTGGATCGAGTGCCCGAGGAACGACGCCGGGACCATCGATGCGGCGAAGTCGGCGTAGGTCGCATACGGCCCCCCGAAGGCGGTACCCAGTTCGGCGAGGATCTCGTCGAAGGTGGGATCCCGCGGCGGCGGGGGTTTCGGATCCTTCGGTTTGCGGGCGATGCCGACGGGCGCGCCGCCGGTGACCGCGACGCCCCCGTGTCCGGCTTCCGCGGCACGAGCCTGACCCTCGAGCGCGGCCGCCGGCGCAGCGCCGGGCCGGGCGGGCGATCCACCCCGCTGCTGTGCCACGTGGGTGAGTTCGTGCGCGAGCAGGTCACGTCCGCGCGCCGACCCCGGGTCGTAGGCGCCCTCGCCGAAGACCACGTCCTTGCCGACGGTGTAGGCCTCCGCGTCCACCGACCGCGCCAGCGCCCAGGCCGGTGCCCCCGTGTGCACCCGCACGTCCGGTTCCACGGGATGCCCGAGCCGGGCAGCCATCTCGGCCCGCAGCTCCGGATCGAGCAGCCGCCCCGATCCGGGTACGGCGGCCTCGGTCTCGGAGGCGCCGTCCCCCCGATGCAGGCGCTGTGATTGTGCGGCCATCACTCCCGATCCGTCCGGTGTCGCCGTCCGTTCAGGGTGGGCGCCGCTCGTCACCGCGCCGTCACCGCGGCCAGTGACGCTCCGGTGACGGCCGAGTGACCCGAATCGATCAATGTGGGCGCATGCGCGAACCGGTCTGCATCGGGGTGGCCGTGCATGCCGAACCGGCGCGCCTGGCTGACACTCTGCGGTTCCTGCGCGCGTACAGCGATCCGGGCGTACGGATCGTGCTGCTGGCCGACGGCCCGGACGAGGCGACGGCCGCCGCGCTGCGCACGGACCCCCAGTTCGTCGCACTGGAGCAGTGGGGGACGGCCGAACCCCGCGGTGCCGCCGCGACCTTCAACCTGCTGGCGTCCAGGAGCAAGGCCGACGTCGTGGTCCTGCTCGAGAGCGGTGTGCTCGTAGGGCCGCGGTGGTTGGAGTTCCTGCTCGCCGCGCTGAACCGGCCGGGGTGCGGCCTGGCCGGCCCCTCGACCAACCTCGCCTGGAACGAGCAGGCGATCGCGCCGCACGCGCTGGGCGACGAGGCCTCCGTGCGCCGGGACGCGGCCATCGCGGTGCGCCGGTTCGGTCACGCCGCCCGGTCGCTGGAACCGCTCTACAGCCTCTCCGACTTCTGCTATGCGGTCCGCCGCGAGGTGATCACTGCGGTCGGCCCGGCCGAGGAGGCCTACGGGCTCGGCCCGTGCTGGGAGATGGACTACAACGTCCGGGCGGCCCGCGCGGGTTTCCGGGGCGTGTGGGTCGGCGCCTCCTACGTCTTCCGGTCGCCGCCGACCGCGCGCCGCAGCCAGGTCCAGACCTCGCTGCTCGAGGCCAATCGCCGGCTCTACCAGGACCGCTTCTGCGGCCTGCTGCTGCGCGGGGAGACGACCACGTACCGCAGCCACTGTCAGGGCGACCGCTGCGAGCACTTCGCGCCGGACGAGCTCATGCCCGCGCGTGCCGTCGTCGTGCCCGTGACGATCCTCGACCATCGCCCCGACCCGCCGCTCCCTGCACCACCGGACCGCTCGCGCCGCCGCCCGCCCGGATCACCGCACGCCGGCGCACCGCACTCGGCCGTTCGCGACGTCGGTCCGCCGCCCGCGTCCGTCGCCGGGGCGCACGGCGAGCAGGTGCCGGACGGCGAGCAGGGGCCGAACGACGAGCAGGCACTGAACGGCGAGCAGGCGCCGACTGCGCAGCCGGCCGCCCCCACGGCGCCGGCCGCGACAGCAGGGCTGCCGGGCCGGACACCCAGCCCGGCTCGCCCGCTCGAGATCCGCGGATCCGCCCCGCTGGTGTCGTGCATCATGCCCACCCGCGGACGTCCGGACTTCGCGCAGCAGGCGGTGCGTTACTTCCAGCGCCAGGACTACCCGAATCTCGAACTGGTGATCGTGGAGGACGGACCGCCGGAGCTGGCCGGGGTACTGCCCGACGACGGCCGCATCCGGGTGGTGCCCAGCGCGCGCTCGCGGAGCATCGGGGCGCTGCGCAACCTCGCCTGCCAACATGCCCGCGGCGAGATCGTCATCCAGTGGGACGACGACGACTGGCACGGAACCGAACGGGTCAGCCGCCAGGTCGCCGCCATCCGAGCCGACAACGCGGACATCACCGCGCTGCGGGACGCTCCGGTGTTCGAGCTCGACCGCTGGCAGTTCTGGCGTTTCGAGGCCGACCTGCACCGGCGGATGTTCGTGCGGGACGTCCACGGCGGCACCCTGGCCTTCCGCCGTTCGGTGTGGGAGCGGCTGGCGCGCTACCCCGACCGCTCGCTCGCCGAGGACGCCGCGTTCCTCGATCAGGCCGTCCGGCGGGGCGCGCGGCTGCAGTCCATGGGTGCCGACGGGCTGTTCGTGTACCTGCGCCACGGCTCCAACAGCTGGCAGCTCGACGGCGGGGCGCGCCCGGGCTGGACCGCGATCGACGAGGTCGCCCTGCCCGTGGAGGATCGCGCCTACTACGCCGCGCGCTCGCCGGCGGCACCCGAGCCCCCTGCGCCGGCCGAGCCCGCTGCCTCCCCGGCGGCGGCTGCGCTGTCCGTGGCGTCGGCGCTGTCCGTGGCGTCCGTGCTCGAGCCGGCCGGGTCACAACCGCTCGTGTCCTGCATCATGCCGACCTACGACCGGCGTGAGTTCGTGGCCCAGGCCATCGAGTACTTCCGGCGGCAGGACTACCCGGCCAAGGAGCTGGTGATCGTCGACGACGGCACGGACTGCATCGCCGATCTCGTACCGGATGATCCGTCCATCGTGTACCGCCGCCTGGATCAGCGGCTGGTGCTGGGCGCCAAGCGCAACCTCGCCTGCCAGATCGCGCGTGGGCAGATCATCGTCCACTGGGACGACGACGACTGGCACGCACCGACCCGGCTGTCGGTCCAGGTCGGGCGCCTGCTCGACTCGGGGAGCGATGTCTGCGGGAGTCGCCGCCTGTCCTTCTACGATCCGGCGACGGGCAGGGCGTGGCGTTACGAATGGCCTCGCAGCGGACGTATCTGGGCGGCGGGTTCCACCCTCTGTTACAGCAGGGATCTCTGGCAGCGGTCCCCCTTCCCCGACGTGGCGACGGGGGAGGACTCGCGATTCGTCTGGAGCAAGGCGGTGCGATCGATGTGCGATGTGAGCGACGCGGACAGTCTGGTCGCGATCATCCACCGCCGGAACACAGTGCCCAAGACGGTCAACGGAGCGAACTGGAGCCGCGTCCCGTCGAGCGAGGTCGAGCAACTGCTGGGATCGGACCTGCAGTTCTACCGGGGGGCACCATGAGCACAGCAACCGATGCCGAACTCGCCTGCAGCCTCAGTCTCATCCACGACTTCGAGCTGTGGTGGGACGGCGAACTCGTCCCGATGTCGCCCAGCTCCCAGCGCCTGGTGGGTTTCGTCGCGCTGCACGACCGCCCGGTGCGCCGCACCAAGGTGAGCGGCACGCTCTGGCTCGACTCCGCCGAGGAGCGCGCGAACGCCAGCCTCCGCTCCGCGCTCTGGCGGGTGCCGGCTCCCGGCGGCGTCAGCGTGCTGTCGGCATCGGCGACCCACGTCTGGCTCAACCCGGCCATCGAGGTGGACTTCCGCTCCACGATCGCCCGCGCGTACAGCCTGCTCGACGACTCCGTCCGCGACGTCGCCGTCATCGACGTCGCGCGTGAGCTGTGCTCGTTCCGCGACGATCTGCTGCCGGGCTGGTACGACGACTGGGTGGTGATGGAGCGGGAGCGGTTCCACCACCTGCGGCTGCAGGCCCTCGACCGCCTCGGCGAGCGGCTGCGCGCCTGCGGACGCTACGGCGACGCGCTGCAGGTGGGGCTCGCGGCGGTGCAGGCCGAACCCCTGCACGAGACCGCGCACCGCCTCGTCATCCGGGTGCATCTGGCCCAGGGCAACGTCGCGGAGGCGATCCGCCAGTACCAGCGCTACGAACGGACGCTGGCGCACGAGCTGGGGGCGGCGCCGTCCCCGGCGATGCGCGAACTGATCAGCTCCTGCGTCGTGCGCACCCGGCAGCCGCTGCCCCGCATCGCCGGCTGAGGCGGGACGCCGGCTGGCTGCCTCCGCAGGGCGGCCGAGGTGTGTGGTTGCCCACGTCCGGTGGCAGGATCGCGATGAATCAGCGCCCTCGCACGTCTGTCCTAGGGAGCCGTCGACCGGCCACCCGCCCATCGCACGCCAGACGTTCAGGAGTTCCGCAATGCCAGCCGTTGACCAGCACCGGTCAGCTGAGTCACCCACCGCCCGCCCCTCGACCGGCCGCGCCGCCGGCCTCTCCGCAGCCCTCGCCGCCCGCCTGCCCGCGCGGGTCCGCGCGATCGCCGAGCGATACCTGTCGCACCTCGCTTCGGCCCGCGACTACCGCAAGCTCTGGGTCGCCGTCCCGCTGTGTGCAGGCATCGCGTGGACGGTCGTCCACGTCCTGCTCGGTTCGATGGCCTCCTACGCCGTGCTCGCGTGCATCATCACGCTGAACTTCTCCCATGCGCGGGCCTGGCGTTCGGGTATGTCGTTCGTGACCGCGATGGCGCTGTCGATGATCACCGCGCACGTGGCCCGGGGACTCATCGGCGTCAACGGGATCAGCATCGGGATCGTCATCGCGGTCGGATTGACCGCCGCCTGGATGCTCGGCATCGGAGCCGACGGCGCCGGCTTCGCCACCGTCAACTCCGCCCTGATCTTCACCGGCGCGGGGACCAGCATCGAGGTCGCGCAGCTGCGGCTCGGTGCCATGGTGATCGGCGCCGTGATCGGCATCGCCGGCTCCAAGATCCTGCTCTCGCGCCTGGACCCGGTCGCGACCGCCGACGCCGCGGTGAGCGAACACGCCCGCAAGGTGGCCGATCTGCTGCACGACATGGCTCGGGGACTCCAGGAGAGCACGGTCGGTGACGGGAAGCCGGGTGAGTGGCTGTCCCGGGCGCGGGAGCTGACCTCGGCGGAGGACGTCAAGAAACTCATCGACTCCGCGCGCGAGGAGGCCAAGCTCGGTCTCATCGGCCCCGACAGCCGCCGCCAGCTCCGCGCGGTCGAGGCGCGCTGGGAGGCGCTGTCCACCGACGCGAACCGCGCCCGTCGGATGGCCCGGACGGTGCACGATCTCGGCACGGGAACGCCCATGCCCGCGCAGGTCGTCGACGCGGTCGGCCTGGCCGCCGACGCGGTGATCGACGGTGTGATGGTGCAGCGCGTCGACGACCACGGTGTCGCCGAGGCCCTGCGGGACGCTCCCACCGGTGCGATGCTCGCCGCGGCGGCACTCGCCTCGGACGCGAAGCTGATCGTGGACGGCCACAGCGACTTCGGTCCCGTCACGCTGCACCGCAACCACCTGCTGGGCACGGCCGCCCGCTGACGCGACGGGCGGTGCGCGACCCCCGCTGATAGAATCGGGAGGTACCTCACGATGAGGTACCTCCCAATGTCGTCCGCGGAGGCTGTTGTGCGTGATGTCGATGCGACGGTGGCTCCGTCGGCCCTGGAACTGGGGCACCTCTACATCGGCCTGCATCACCGCCTGCGCCGGCTCGTCGACGACGCCATGACCGCCGACGGCGTCTCCCTGTCGCGGACGCTGGTCCTCGCCCTGCTGTCACGGCGCGGCCCCGTCAACCAGGCCGGTATCGCGTGCGAACTCGGCGTCGCGCCCCGGTCGGTCACCGATCTCGTCGACGCACTCGAGCGGGACGGATACGCCGAGCGCGTCGATGACCCCGCCGACCGTCGCTCTCGGCAGGTGCGCCTCACCGCGTCCGGGTCGGTCGCCCTCGAGTCGGCGATGGCGATCAAGAACGAGCTGTTCGAACGAATCTTCTCCGTGCTCGATCCACCGTCGCGAACAGAGCTGTTCTCGCTGCTGGAGACCGTCAGCAACTCCCTCGTCACCCAGCCAGGAGATCCCCTTGTCCGTTGATTCCTCGAAGATCGCCGTGCCCGCCCCCGGCGCCACCAAGGCCGCCGCGGCGGCCCAGCGTGCCCTCGACCACCGCTGGCTGATCCTGGTCGTCGTCTCGGTCGCCCAGCTCATGGTCGTGCTGGACTCGACCATCGTGAACATCGCACTGCCGTCGGCCCAGGCCGACCTCGGTTTCGCCGACAGCCAGCGGCAGTGGATCGTCACCGCGTACGCGCTCGCCTTCGGCAGCCTGCTCCTGCTGGGTGGGCGCCTCGGCGATCTGTTCGGCCGCAAGTACGCCTTCCTGGTCGGGCTGGCCGGATTCGCCGTTGCCTCGGCGGTCGGCGGCGCGGCACAGTCGTTCGGGGTGCTCGTCACCGCACGCGCCTGCCAGGGCGTGTTCGGCGCGATCCTCGCGCCCGCGGCCCTCTCGACCCTGGTGACGACCTTCCGCACACCGAGCGACCGCGGAAAGGCCTTCGGCGTGTTCGGCTCGGTCGCCGTCGGTGGCGGCGCGGTCGGCCTCATCCTCGGCGGGGTCCTGACCGAGTACCTCTCGTGGCGCTGGGCGATGTACGTCAACGTCATCTTCGCCGTCGCGGCTGCCGCCGGGGCGATCAGCTACATGGTGAACGAGCGCTCGCCGGTACGGCAGCGGATCGATGTGCAGGGCGCGCTGCTCGCCTCGGCCGGCCTGTTCGGACTGGTCTTCGGCTTCTCCCATGCGGAGTCGGCGGGCTGGACCGACGGGGTGACGATCGTCTCCCTGGTGCTCGGCGCCCTGTTGCTGGCTGGGTTCTTCCTGGCCGAACAGCGGGTCGCGGTCCCGCTCCTGCCGCTGCGGGTGATCACCGACCGCGCCCGTGGCGTCGCGTTCCTGGCGATCGGGATCGCCGGCATCGCGATGTTCGGGGTGTTCCTGTTCCTGACCTACTACCTGCAACTGATCCGGCACTACAGCCCGGTGCAGTCGGGGATCGCGTTCCTGCCGATGATCGCGTGCGTCGTGATCAGCTCGAACACCTCGAACATCGTGACGCTGCCCCGCTTCGGCCCGCGCATCATCATCACCACCGGGATGGGGCTGGGCTGCATCGCCCTGGCCTACCTCAGCCGCATCAACGTGCACTCCGGGTACCTGTCCGCCGTGCTGCCCGCGCTCATCATCATGGGGTTCGCGATGGGCATGGTCATGGCGCCGGCGATGAACACGGCGACCGCCGGAATCGCCCCCCAGGACGCCGGCGTCGCCGCGGCCCTGGCCAGCACCATGCAGCAGGTCGGCGGGTCGGTCGGCACGGCGGTCCTGAGCACCGTCGTCGCGACCGCGACCTCGGGGTACCTGGCCGATCACCGCGACGTGGTGGGTGCCGTCGCAGTTGCCGCCACGCACGGTTACGTCGTCGCGTTCATGATCGGCTCGGCGCTGTTCGCGGCCGGCGCGGTGGCCGGTGCGTCCTTCTTCCCGTCCAAGGCACGGATCGCCGAGATCCGGGCCGCGGCGGGCGGCTACGGTCCGCCACCCCACACCGAGGACGTCATCTCCGAGGTCATGGCCGTCGAGCTCTGAGCCGGCAGCGAGTCGCGGTCCGGTCCGGGTGGGCGGCGCTCAGTTGCTGGGCGGTTGGTCGCCCTCGTCGGCGCCCTCGCGGAACTCGCGGCGGATCTCCTCGGCGCGCGAGCGCAGTGAGCTTCCGGCCTTCCCGCCCTTCTCCTTGAGCGTCTCCGCCAGCGGGGTGGCCCGGTCCTTGAGGTTCTCGGCCAGCGGAACCGCCCGGTCCTTGAGCTCCTCGGCCTTGGGACGGGCCTGCTTGGCCAGCTCCTCTGCCTTCTTCTTGTAGCGGTCCAGCATCCCCATGGCGCGACTCCTTCGGCTCGTGGTCCGGTCGTCACCCCATTGTGCCGCGCGCGCCGCAGAGCTCGCGTTGCTACCGAGCTGACCGGATCCGGGCGCGGATTCCGGTCAGCTTGATCGCAACGCCGCCCGGACGCGCGCCGCGGTCTCTCGCGGATGGTGGACGACGTCGGCCCAGATCACCCGCACCACCCGCCACCCGAGGCGCTCCAGCCGCTCCTGGCGCCGCTTCTCGCGCCACAGCTCGTCTCCGGCGTACTTCCGGCGGCCGTCGGCCTCCACGATCAGCCGCGACCCCGGCCAGGCCAGGTCGACGCGCGCCCGCCAGCCGTCCCGCGGGTCGACGATCCACTTCTGCAGCACCGGCGCGGGGACACCGTGCTCGGCCAGGCACAGCCGCGTCAGCGACTCCAGCGGTGACTCGCTCGCCGATGACGCCAACGCCACGATCCGGCGCGCCGCGATCGTCCCCGGCGCCCCCGTCGTGCCGGCCAGAGCCATGCTGAGGCTGTGCGGGTCGACCAGTCCGCGGGCGAGTGCGGCGTCGGCGACCACCAGCCCGTGGCGGCGGTCCAGCCGGGCCACGTCCACCACGGTCCGGGCTGGACCGGTGACCGGCGCTCCGTACCAGCCGGTGCACGCTCCCGGTTCCAGTCGCGCGGTGCGGACCCGCAGCGAGGCGGACACGTGCCGCGACGGCCCGGTCAGGTCCACCGTGAGCGCGGGCACGCCGGGGAGGTCGACCAGCGGCAGCCCGTGCACGGCTGCGGCACTGCGATGGCTGATCACGTGGCCCGGATGGACGAGGGCGGCCGCACACGCCCGCACCACGTACCGCGTATCGGCGTCGGCGGCGGGGACCACGCAGAGCACGCCGTACCAGGGCGACCACCACGTCCGCGCGCGGAGCAGCCGGCGCTGTTCGGCGTCGGTGACTCCCCGCTCGCGGGCCTGGGCACGGGTGAGCACGAATCCCTGCGACACGGCCAGGGCGCCGATGCGCGGATCCGCCCGGACCGCGTCGGCCGCCAGCCGCCAGCGCGTCTGCCCGGCGGACTCGCCGGCCGCCCGCGGCACCACGACGTTGTCGAGATACCAGTCCGGGTCCGGCAGCTCGGTCACAGGGGCATGCTGCCCGGTGGACGCGCCGCACGGTGTTCGCCTTCCACAGGGCCGGCGTTGCTACCGAGCTGACCGGATCCGGGCGCGATGTCCGGTCAGCTCGGTAGCAACGTCGCCCGCGTGACGTCCCGGTCAGAACTGGACGCGGTACTCGGCCAGGTGGTCGTAGTAGGGCCGGCTCTCCTCGGCTGCCGCCAGCGCGGCACCGGTCAGGGTGATGTCCCGTTCGCGGTAGGGCGCGAAGCCGGTGGAGGCGAGCACGGAGCTGTACCAGTACGGTGCCCAGACCCCGTCGGTCGGGCGTCCACCGGCCGGCCACGAGAGCATCCGCTGGCTGAAGCCGACACCGACGGCGGTGCACAGCCAGCGCAGGTACTCCTCCGGATCGCGCAGGAAGTCCGCGGCGTCGATGACCGCGGGCGGGAACCCCCCGGAGGCGAGCTGGTCGAACAGTTCGGCCTGCTGCACCAGCCCGATGTCCTGCGCGGTCACCGTCGCCCGCGAGCGAACGTAGGAGGCGACGACCTCGGCGGGGTCGCGGATCAGCAGCACGTTGTGCAGGGAAGCGATCCAGTCGCGGGGCAGCTGCGGGATCAGGTGGTGCGTCATGTGCTTCTGGTAGTACACCGGCGCCCCGGAGGGCGTGGGGCCGATCAGGTGGTCGACGATCGCCCGCCAGTCGGTGCCCTGCGCGGCGATGATCTCGTCGCGGCCGGGATGATCGAGCCCCGTCTCGGCGAGGTAGTAGCCGTAGAGCGGCTCGTCCACGACGACGGTGTCGGGGCGGTTCTCCCAGGCGCGCATGAGCGCGGTGGAGATGTTGCGCGGGCCGGACCACATCGCCAGCCGCACGCTGCCGGTGCGCATCGGGTCGGTCATGGCCGCACCCGCCCGGCGACGTCGCGGCGGGTGAAGTCCGCATACAGCCCTTGCAGCCGCTCGACCACGGGCCCGCGCGCCCCGGTGCCGATGCGGCGGCCGTCGACGGTGTGGACGGGCACGACACCGGCGAACGTGCCCGTCACGAACGCCTCGTCGGCGCTGTAGACCTCGGTCAGGCTGAAACTGCGTTCCTGCGCGGGGATGCCCGCTTCCGCGCACACCCGCAGCACGTTGCCCCGGGTGATGCCGCCCAGGCAGTACATGCCCGTCGACGTCCACACCTCGCCCTTGCGCACGATGAAGAAGTGCGTCGAGTTGCAGGTGGCGACGAAGCCGTGCGGGTCCAGCATCAGCGCCTCGTCGGCGCCGGCCGTGTAGGCCTGGATGCACGCGGTGATGTCGTTGAGCTTGGAGTGGCTGTTCAGCTTGGGGTCCAGGACGTCGGGGTAGCCGCGCCGCACGTGCGTGGTGAACAGCGTCAGCCCGCGTTCGACCGTGGCGGGCAGGGGATCCTTGTACTCACAGATCATCACGATGGTCGCCGGCCCGGCGGACATGCGCGGGTCCTGGTACGGCGTGCTCTTGGGCCCGCGCGTGACCATCAGCCGGACGTGGATGCCGTCACCGTCCATGCCGTTCGCGGCGAGCGTGCGGTAGATCTCCGCGGCCAGCTCGGCGCGGGTGAGACCGACGTCCAGCGCGATCGCGGCGGCGCCCTCGTAGAGCCGGTCCAGGTGCTGGTCGAGGAAGGCCGGATGGCCGGCCGTGACCCGCAGGCCTTCCCAGATCCCGTCGCCGAGGATGAACCCGGCGTCGAAGACGGACACGGTCGCGCGATCGCGGGGCACGAGCTCGCCGTTGACGTAGATCAGCACGTCCCGGTTGCGCGGGTCGTCGACGTAGTCGTGGGTGCCGTGGGCGGTCGGTGCGGCGGAGTCGGTCACTGTCCGTGGATACCACTCGCCGTCCGAGCCGCCCAACCCGACCCGGACGCCTGTGGCGCCGACACCGGGCCTGCACTGGTCGCTCGACGCCTCACCCGGCGAAGGCGCGGGCGCCTTGCTGCCACGTCTGGTCGAGGTCGGAACCCGGCAGGAACCGGTCGTCGATCTCCAGGATCAGGGTGCCGTGCGCGAAGGCCCACAGTGCCTGCGCGCGGTACGGGTCGCCGGTCGCGCGGTAGAAGGGCTCGCCGGCCCAGCCCTCCAGCCCCGGGGTGAGCCCCGAGCGGGGCAGGGTGCCCATCGTCGCCAACCGGTACACGTGGGGATGTTCGCGCCCGAGGCGCCGGTAGGCGGCGAGCAGGGCGGCCACGGGACCAGCCGCGGCGTTCCAGGCCGCGCCTCGTGCGCCCGCTGCCGACAGCGCCGCGTCACCGGCCGACACTGCCGCGTGCAGCACGTCGCCGGTCTCGAACAGCGCGTCGTCGACGAGCAGGGCGACGACCGCGTCGCGGCTGGGCAGGTGCTTGTAGAGCGAGGGCGCCTTGATGCCGAGTTCCTCGCCGAGCCGCCGCATCGTCAACGCGTCCGGGCCCTCGCCCTCGACGACCCGGCGTGCGGCCGCCACGATCTGGGTGACCCGCTCGCTGCGTGGGGCGGGCTCCGGGCGCGGGGCGACGGGAGGGAGAGCGCGCCGGGGACGTCGACTCACGCGGGGGTGAGCTCGAAGATCGGGTGCTTGGGGGCGATGGCGGCGAGCTCCGCGTCGGTGGAGTCCGGCCCGGTGCCCTCGAAGAAGACGCCGACCTCTGCCTTCCAGCGCGTGAGGTAGGCCCGCAGGATCTGCGCGGTGCGGGCGTCGTCGGTGGGCAGTTCCCGCGCCACGTACGCGCGCCGGCGTCGCCCGAGGATGAGCGTGAGTCGGCCGTCGTCCGCGCGGACGTTGCGGACCCACTGCCCGTTGCCGCGCGGGGAGACGAGGTACTCGTGGCCGTCGACGGTGAGCAGGTTGACCGGTGTGCGCCGCGGCAGGCCGCTCTGGCGCCCGCGGGTCTCGAGTACCCGGGAGCCGATCACGCTGACGCCCATGCGGGTGAGCCCGGCGACTGCCCGGTTGAAGACGTTGCGGGTGAACCAGCCGGGGGCACGGTAGTGGTTGGCGGTCTCGCTCATGATCCTGACCCTTCCGTCGAGAGTGGCTAACGCTGTTAGCTCAACTGTAGGGCTAACAACGTTAGCCGTCAAGTCATCGGTGTCGGGGTCTCGTGGGAGCTGAGGTCTGTCAGGTGGGCGCGGGGAGGATCGGGGGGATCGCGGATGCGAGCAGCTGCGGATCGCTGTCGGGACCTGAATCGAGCGCACCCGCCACCGCCGTCGCAGGCCTGGGTCGCTCGCCCGATCTACCCCATTGAGTTCGCGCCGATCATGATTCGGCTGCCACCGAGGCGCTGACCTAACCTGTCACCCGCTCGCGCAGCAGAAGCAGAACCACGCGAATGCGTTCCACGCCAGTAGTGGTCAGTGGCTGCTCGTCGGTCGGAAGTTCGGAAGCTCACGTTGCGTAGACGGGGTCTTTGAGCAGCGCTAATCTGCCCGAAATCAAACGCTGCGGGGGAATTGATGAAGCTCAAACTCATAGCTGTCTGCGGTGCGGCACTCGCGCTGGCCGCATGCGGCAGCGGCACCGTGCCAAAGGCGTCGAACGGCACGCCGGCATCAGCGGTCGGCACACCGACCAGCACTGTTTCGTCCGGGGGGCCGACGTCAGCGACCCAGTCGGCGAGCGGGTTCAATCAGGCGCCGCAAAGTACGACCGCCACCACATCGTCGTCGCAGCCGGCCGGACCCGCGCCAGATGCCTGCAGCCTGTTCAGCGCCGGCGAAGCGTCACGTGCCCTCGGGCAGTCGCTGCGAGCCGTGTCCGATACTTTCGAACAGGCTGAGGGCACGATCTGCACGTATGTGCCCACTGGAAGTAACCCCGACACCAGCGACACTCCGCTGACGATTGTCTCCGAGCATTCGGCGGATGGCGGATTTGCAACGGTCGTCAGCGGGCTCGCGACCAACGCTTTTGCAGGTGCCGCGTACCTGCCTGCGGTGGGCATCGGTCATAATGCGGTCTGGGGAGGCACATACGCGCACTCCGTGTTGATGACCGTCCACGGGAACTTCTTCAAGATCACTGAGAGCTCCGGAGACGAGGCTTCGAGTGTTGCCATCGCGAAGGTAGTCGCGGCTCGGGCATGAAGCGGCGATTGAATCCGCGCGGCCACAGTACTGGTCATATGGATTTGGGAGAGATCGTCCGGCCGGTGCGTGCGATCACAACAGGGACCCTTGTGATCCTGCTGGTCGGCACCATGTCTGCGTGCGGATCGCACCATCACGGCGCTACGCGAGCAAGCTCCACCGCCGCACACGTTCAGGTGTCGGCGACGAACACGCCGGGTGCGGGCTCATCAGTTACGGGAAACGCGGCCGGCCTTCCGGGCTCGGAGGCAACGCATCTCGAGCGGGTCATTGGCAGCGGTAACACCGAGTCCATTGAATCAATTCTGGCGCCGGCGATACGAGCCGCCTTTTCTGCCGATCCCGGGCCGTTGCTGCCCGGCGGATCGCAGGTGCACTTGGACACCGACCACATGATCGTCAGCGGATCCGTCGCGACGGTGCCTGCGATCGTGACTGGACCTGAACCCGGCACGTGGACCGTCGTGCTGCTCCGACTCGGCACGGAGTGGATGCTTCTCAGTGCACGAAAGGGCTCCCCGTGAAAGGACTGCGCCGCATCGCGCTGAACTATTTCGCGGTGCTGCTCACGGCGGCAGGAGTCCTCGCTGTAGTCGACGTGGGCCAGGCCCCGGCCGCAGGTGCCGCGTCCGCGATCTCATGTGATTCGGTGCAGTCAGGTACCCGCATCCCGATCCTTCTCGTGCACGGATTTCATTCCGACGCCACCACCTGGTCGACCCAAACCATCAATACGCTGGGCACCGATGCCGCGCACACCTGCGTCGCGACCTTCGACTACGGGGCCCATTCGACAGCGTGGGTCACCGACCCGCACATCGGGAAAGCACTCGCAAACCGCGTCATTGCCCTCGCCGGAATCTCCGCAGTCGGGAAGGTCATCATCGTTGCCCACTCCATGGGCGGGCTCGCTGTCCGCTGCGCCGCTGACTCCGGGTGCAATGGCGAGGTTGCTGGTGTGTCCTCCAAGATCGCCGGGGTCATCACCTTCGGGACCCCCAATCTCGGCACCTTCCTCAAGGGCTATCTGCGATCGGACCTCGTGGACGCCCTTGCCGTTCTACTCGCCTCGCCAGGGGCATGCCACGGTGGTCTAGTTCTGCTCGAGAATCTCTGTCCCAGCGTCGAGGCGCTGGGCACCTCAGCCGCAGCGAAGGCGTTCACCCCGGGTTCCTCGCAACTCACACTGTTGCCTGCTCTTCAGGCCACCATTCCGGTCGAAGCCATCGCCGGATCGGTCAAGATCACTGACCAGCTTTTCGACCGATCATTCGCCGTTGGTGATGGTGGCGATCTCGTCGTCTCCGAGGACTCAGCTCTTGCCGCGCAGAGGGAGGTGAATGGAGTCGGCGGCACGGCCACTGTGGACTGCGGGAGCGTCGATGTGTTCTTCCTGGTTCATCCGCAAAGCTCTGAGTCCCTGTTGTGCGTGCACACCAGCGAGACCAGCGACGCGACGTTCGCGACGCTCGCGCTCGCAACGATCACCAAGCTCGTGCACGCCAGCGGTGTGCTCGGGTACTGGACCGATCCGACGATCGTCGCGACCACTCACTCACTCGGTGCGGCGACTCTAACGATGTCGGTCGCTCAGATCGAATCCGCAACCCGTACAACACTCCGCGAAGTGGGTGACGGCGAGTCAGATCCCATGGACGTCGAGGGCGTCACCGCACGCCCCGGCGTCTGCTTCGGCGGCTTTCAGGTGGCCAACGGGCCGAGGCTCGTCACCTCAGATGGCTTCGTGCTCGGCGAGGGCGTCGCCGCATTGACGCGCATTTACGGGAACCGCCTTCGATACACGCCTGGGCATCCAGGCGGCGAATATGCCACCGACGGTTGGTACGTCACCGACGCCGCTGGAACCATATTCTTTCAAGGCACGCAACAGCGGATCGATTCGATCAGCATTCAAGCGCCGACAGCGACACCAATCCATTGCTAGCGCGGACGACCAGATCATTCGAGGGCGGCCGGTCTATCTCGGACAGGTGCGTTCACCGCGCTGGCCGGCCTGCTCGTCCGTCGATTTGCGCTACGGCTGCGGGGTGGCTGACCAGGTCCCGATGATCGGCTGGGTGCCCCCATGGGATGCGTGGTCGAAGTTCGTGCGGGACGTTCGACAGTGTAGAGGTGGCCAGGGGCGGGATCGAACCGCCGACCCTCCGCTTTTCAGGCGGATGCTCGTACCATCTGAGCTACCTGGCCGGGAACCTGCAGAAGTCTACAGGCACGGCGCCGCAGGCCAATTCCACCGCAGGTAGACGTCGCGATCCCGACGCGTCCTGCACTGGCGTAACGCCCGGCGCTGGCGATCTTGATAGTCCTGGACGGTCATAGGCACCGATGGGCATCAAGATTCACCGCGCTGATTCACCGCGCTGATCCACCGCGCTGATCCACCGCGCTGGCTGGGCCTCTCCGCGGAATTGCTGCCACGGCGTCTACCCCAGCTACGGGGCGCCGCTGTCGAAGCGCTGCAGGATCACGTCCACGAGCGCGGGGTGCGCGCCGAGAGGATCGCTCACGGTGGCCAGGCCCAGGGCGGCCGCCTGGGACCGGAGCTTGGTCGCGAAGACGCCGTCGGCCAAGAGGTACGTGGCCACGTCCACATCCGTACCGAGCGCCGCGACCAGGTCGGCCAGCGATCGGCCCTCGCCGGTGAGAACCGCGACGTGGACCGGGCGGCCGAGCACCGTCGCCAGGTCGGCCGCCGCCGTCTCCACGTCCGCGCGGGCTGCCGCATCCGACGATCCGGCCGCGACCAGGGCTACGCAGGCACCGGGTGACCGGCCGGCCCGGGCCTGGTCGAGCCGGTCGGCGAGGGCCCGCGAGACGCCCCGTCCGGGACCCAGTGCGGGCGTGACGACGGTCTCCGCGCGGGAGCCGACCACCGCGGGGATGTCGACGTGCACGTGGTAACCGCCCGACAGCAGGACGGGCACCACGACGACAGGCCCGGTCACTGAGGCCAGCACGTCGTGGAACGTGGGTGCCGCCACGTCCACGTAGGACTCGGCCACGGCGAGGCCGGGGCGGCGCGTGCGGGTCGCGGCGGCGAGCTCGGCGGTGGTGGCGAGGCCAGCGAGGGAAGTCGTTCCGTGCGCGGCGAGGATCAGGGTGGGCGGCACGCTGCCGAACGTACCGGCCCGCACGTCTCCGGGGGCTGCGCACCGACCGTCCGCGGTCCGGCGGGAATGCGCTCGTCCGCTCCGGGGAGCCGGGACGATCGTCGCCATCACTGGCGACCCTGACGGGACTCGAACCCGCGACCTCCGCCGTGACAGGGCGGCACGCTAACCGACTGCGCTACAGGGCCTTACATCACCGACGGTGACGGTGACGTGTACCCCCAACGGGATTCGAACCCGTGCTACCGCCTTGAAAGGGCGGCGTCCTGGGCCACTAGACGATGGGGGCCGGCAACCGCTCCATGCTATGCCCCCGTCGGAGACGTCGTCAGCATAGGTGACTCCGGGCGGGGCTCCAAACCAGCCCCCCTCCCACCCGGATTCTGGAGCACGTCACAGCTGAAGGTGCAACCATTTCTGGGCGACTGCGTGTCTACGAGGGAGTGAACGGGCCGCAAACGCCATCCGCACACCCGATGAACGCGGTCCCATATCATTCTGTGACGCCCTGATCAGCGAGGAGCCCCGTGTCCGACCGCTACGACCCACCGGCAGGTTCTGCCGGCGACGACCCCTCCGGGTCGGCAAGCACGGGCGGTGGGCTCTCCCCGCACCATCAGGAGATCGTCCAGACGCTGCTCGCGCGGCGTAACGGCGGCGGGCGCCGACGGCACTCCTTCGGCGCGCGGGTCGCCCGGGCCTGTGCGGCGTTCACGGTCCTGTTCCTGGTCGTCTCCTCGGGCTTCGTGTATCTGGAGTACCTGCACTACAACAGCCAGATCACCCGCGAGAAGGGCATCCTGAACGTCAAGGATCCCTCGATCAAGGACAAGTCCTATCAGCTCCACGCCGCGAACTACCTGGTGATCGGCTCCGACAGCCGGGCCGGGACCGACGGCCAGTACGGCCACGACGTCACCGGCGCCCGGTCGGACACCACGATGATCGTGCACCTGAGCCCGGCGCGGACGAAGGCGACCGTCATCAGCATCCCGCGTGACTCCTGGCTCAAGATTCCGGCCTGCAAGGACTCCTCGGGCAAGATCGAGGCCGCGCACATGGGGCAGTTCAACTCGGCGTTCACCGAGGGCGGCGCGAAGTGCACCATCGCGACGGTGCAGCTCCTCACCGGAATCGCGATCACCCACTACGTCGACATCGATTTCTCCGGCTTCAAGAACCTGATCAACGCGCTCGGCACCGTCACCATCTGCAGCCCGCAGGCGGTCGACGACCCGAAGAGCGGGCTGGTGCTCAAGGCCGGCAACAACCAGCTCAACGGCACCCAGGCGCTGGCCTACGTCCGGGCGCGGGAGACCCTCGGCGACGGCTCGGACCTCGGCCGCATCAAGCGCCAGCAGCGCTTCCTCGGGGCGGTGCTCCGGGAGGCGCGCGGCGGCAAGCTGCTGGCCAACCCGACCAAGATCACCGGCTTCGTCGACGCCGCCACGAAGGCCGTCACCGTGGACAGCGGCACGACGTTCAGCGACCTGAACACGCTGGTCAAGGTGCTCAGTGGCCTGGATCCGAAGAAGGTCACGTTCTACACCGCGCCGATCTCCAACCCCGCCTACGACCCCGACAACCCCAGCTCGACCACGGGCTCGCGGGTCCTGCTCGACCCCGTCGCCGGCGCGATCCTCTACGACGAGATCATCCGGGACAAGACGGTCACGGTGAACCCGTCGGCATCGGCCAGCCCGTCGCCGTCGCCGACCTCGACCAAGCCCATCCTGCTCACCCAGGCGGCGTCGTCGATCACCGTCGACGTCACCAACGGCGTCGGCACCGCCCTGCTGGCCACCAAGGTGCAGAACGCCCTGGCCGGCGTCGGTTTCGGCAAGGGCGTTCTGGGCCTGGACGCCCAGGGCCTGACCACCACCGTCGTCAAGTACCGGGCCAGCCAGCTCGCGGCCGCGGAGACGGTCGCCTCGGCGATCCCCGGTTCCACGATGCAGCTGGACCCCTCGCACAGCGGCAACATCGAGGTTGTCGTGGGTTCGTCCTACAGCGGGGTGAAGGCCGTCTCGGTCGGTGACCCGTTACCGTCGTCACTGTCCGCGTCGGTCACCGCGACCGCCACCACCTCGACCACGGCCTCAAACGCGCCGACCGGTATCAGCGGGGCTGACACAACCTGCTCGGAGTAGACACATGGCACTGTTCGGTAAGCGCAAGCACGACTCCGCCGCACCGCCGGCGACCGCACAGCCGGTGAACGCACAGCCGGTGAACGCCGGCCGGTGAACGCGCGGCCGGCCGGGGCAGAGGCAGCCCAGCACCTCACCGACCAGCCGGCGACGGCGGTCAAGACCTTCGCGGTCCCCGGCCAGACCGACCTGCACAACGTGGCCGCCCGGGGCACCGCCGAGGACGTCGCGGCGTGCGTCGCCGCCGGCGCCGACGTCAACGAGCCCAACCGCGTCGGCTACGCACCGCTGAGCATCGTCGCCTCCCGGGGTGACGTCGAGGTCGCCCGCGCCCTGCTGGAGCACGGCGCCGTGGTCGACGTCACCGACAAGACCGGGACCACGCCGCTGGCCGCCGCGGTCATGAACAGCCGAGGCAACGGGGACATGATCACCCTGCTGCTCGCGCACGGCGCCGACCCCCACAAGCCCAACAACCGGGGCCAGACGCCACTGCAGCTCGCCGAGCGGATCAAGACCCACGACGTCACGCAGTTCTTCGCCGCCGGCTAGGAACTCGCGCCACCAGCCAGTCGGCTGGGAAACTCGAGCGCGGCCTACCCGCCGGCTGGGAGATCCGCGCGTCAGCGCACCGACCTCCTGTGCCGCCGGTTCTCGCTGCCACCGACCGCGCGCCACACCGCGAGCACCACGATGGTTCCGACGATGGCACCGATGATCGTTCCGGAGCGGCGGATGTCGAAGGCCTGGTGGAAGATCAGCACCCCGAGCGTGCCGCCGGCGTAGGAGCCGATGACGCCGAGCACCGCGGTGCCGAGGCAGCCGAGGCGGCGGGGGCTGCCCACGAACAGCCGCCCGATGGCGCCGGCGATCAGGCCGAGGAAGAACAGTCCGATGAGGAAACCGAGCATCCGCTCATTCTGCGGGATGCACCGGGAGCGGACCTAGCGCCCGAGCACCCCGGCCCGCACCCGCGCCGAACCCACCGGGGCACCGCCGCCGAGGATCGGAGTCTCCGCCAACGCCGTCAGGGCGGGGGCCCGGACGCCGAGGAGTTCCAGCCCGGCGACCATGGCCGGGTTGGAGGCCCGCTGCGCGCCGTCGTCGATCTTGACGGCCACCGCACCGATGCCGGGCACGGCCACCGCCCACACCGCCTCCGCGCCGTCCTTGGCCACGGCGCCCGACACGCCCCGCATCACCGCGGTCGCCTCGCGCCCGGTCCCGGCCACCAGTTCGGGATGGGCGCGCATGGCGTCGGCCACGACCCGTTCCGGACCCTCGGACGCTGTGGCCAGGCGCAGGAAACCGCGGGCCAGCGCTGTCAGGCTGATGGCGAACAGCGGAGCCCCGCAGCCGTCGATGCCCGTGGCGGCCACCGTCTCACCGGTCAGCTCCCCGACGGTGTCGCGCAGGTGCCGCTGCAGCGGATGGGCCGGGTCGAGGTAGTCCGCCAGGCTCCAGCCGTTGAGCCGGCACGTCCGCAGCATCGCCGCGTGCTTGCCGCTGCAGTTCATGTAGATGCGCCGCGGCCCGCCGCCGGCCACGAGCACCGCGGTCCGGGCGTGATCCTCCAGCGGCAGGTCCGGCGGGCACTGCAGCTGGTCCTCGTCGAGGCCGCCGCCGGCCAGCACCTCGCGCACCACGTCCAGGTGCATGGCCTCGCCGGAGTGGGAGGCGCTCGCCAGGGCCACGGACCGGGAGTCGAGCACCAGCCCGGCCCGCAGCAGCCCGACCGCCTGCAACGGCTTGTTCGACGAACGTGGGAACACCGGCGTGTGCACGTCACCGAGAGCGGCCACGGTCGCCCCGGCCGCGTCCGAGGACGACGACGTGCCCGGTGTGCCCACCCTCGACCACGCCGCTGCGGACGACGTCGACCAGCCGGACGCCCGTCCCGAGCGCGGGCAGGTTCCCCGACGCGCTCACGCCGGCAGCATCCCGCGCAGGTGCACGCCGTCGCCGGCCGGATGCACAGCCGTGATCCAGCCGCCGGCCCTCCCGTGGGCCAGCAGGGACGCGACGTCGGGCGCGACGTCCACGCCGCGGGTGGAGCGGTGTTCCCAGTTCATCCGCGCGTCGTGGCCGTCACGGGCCAGCGGCAGCATCGTCCCGCCGCCGGCCAGGGCATCGCGCGTCGTGGTCAGCCGCGCCAGGACGTCGTCCAGGGCCGTCACGAGGGCCGGGTTGCCGTCGCACCAGGTGGCCACCAGCTCCGGCCGGGTGCGGGCCACGCGCGAGCCGCTCGTGTAGGAGCCCGCGGCCAGCGACAACCCCAGCGGTCCGCCGGAGAGGCCGGTGAGCGCCAGCGCCTGGGCCAGGACGTGCGGCAGCCCGATCACGTGGGCGATCGCGGCGTCCTGCTCGGCGGCGGTCGTCGGCACGGGGTGCGACCCCAGCTCGCAGAGCAGTCCCGCCAGCGCCAGCCACGCGTCGAGGTCGGTCTCCGGCTCGAGCGTGAGCGCCCACGGAGCGTCGCGGAACAGTGCCGCGTCGCCGGCCGCCCAGCCGCTCTCCTCGGTACCGGCGAGCGGGTGCCCGCCCACGAACCGCGCGCCCGGCACCACCGCGGCCACGATGTCGAGCACCGGGCGCTTCAGCGTGCCGACGTCGGTGACCACCACGTCGGCTGCGAGGGTGTCGCGCAGCTCACTCAGGATCGGTGCGACGCCCGGCAGCGGCGTGGCGATGACGACCAGCTGGGCGGCTGCGCACGCCTGCGCGGCCGAGGACGGGACGTCGTAGCCGTCAGCGGAGGCGGCGGCGCGGGTGGCCGCGTCGCTGTCGTAACCCCAGCAGTCACGGCCGCTGGCGCGCAGCGCGCGAAGGAGGGATCCGCCGATGAGACCGAGGCCGAGAACGGCGACGCGATCGAGTAGTGGTGGCACGGCGTCACGCTACCGGTCGGGCCCGGGATGACCGCGACGGTTCGCGGTGACGTCACCTCTGCCCCGGACCACCGACGGACATGTCCCGGACTACCAATGCACACCGAATCCGTGCCAGGATCGCGCTGCGGGAGTTCCGGTCGGGTGATGACGTCGTCGCCCTTCCTGCCGGGTCACCGCTCGAGGTGCAGGGGCGTGGGTAATGGCGCAGCGTGGGTACGCGGTCGCGGCGTATCGCGAGGAGGGGCAGTGGCGCTGTGAGCCGATGCCCCCGTCGGTACTCGACGACCTCGGGGTGCTGCTGCAGACGCTGCGGTCGCAACCCCCTGAGGGCGGTCCGTTCGTCATCGCCTCCGTCGACGAGGAGTTCTTCCTCATCGCCCGCCAGGACGGCGCGCACATCAACCTGATGCTGTCCGATCTGACGGCCGCGGTGGACTTCCCGCTCGCCGCGCAGGTGCTGGAGCGCCTCGGCGAGGACCCCCCGGAGGACGACGAACTCGACGAGATCTGGCCCCTCGGCGATCTCGATCTGCTGGAGGACCTGGGGTTGAGCGAGGACGAGATGGAAAGGATCGTCGATGACCTCGACGCGTTTCCGGACGAGATGCTGGACACGATCGCAGAGCGCGTCGGGATCGCCGACGCCTTCGCGAGGGCGGCGGCAGCGGGCCGGAAGTAGGAACGGCGAGCAAGAGGAGCCAGTGGGATGAGCGCGTTCGGGGCTTTGTTGTTGCGTACCGACGACAAGTGGCGCGTCGAGGAGGCCTATCTCGACGAGTTCGAGAGCGTCGACGACGTCGTCGACTTCATCACCGACTTCGAGGCCGATGTGCGCCTGCTGCTCATCGAGGACAGCGACGCCTACGCGGTGCTGGTCCGCTTCGACCTCGACCACACCCAGGCGCAGATCTTCCTGACCGACTCCAACGCCGCCGCGGAGTACCCGCTCGCGGCCATGTTCGCGGAGGAGGTCGAGGAGGTCGCCTTCGACTCGCTCGACGAGGACTCCGAGGACGACTACGACGACGACGAGGACGCCGACGAGGACGCGGAGGTGCCGCTGGTGCTGGCCAACGACAGCGCCCCGTCGGGCGACGCGGCTCTCGTCGCCGATCTCGGGGTGCCGGCCGAGCGGCTGGTCGAGTTGAGCACGAAGGTGGGCATGCTCCCGATGGACGTGCTCGAGGCGGTGTGCGAGCAGGTCGGCTGCAGCGAGGAGTTCGAGAGCGTCCGCGGGTGACGCCCTCGCGGTTCGACGCGGCCATGGCGGCCGCGCTCGAGCAGGCACGGCTGGCCGGCGGCGCGGGGGACATCCCGGTCGGCGCGGTGGTCCTGGACCCGGACGGGGCCGTGATCGCCGGCGGGCGCAACGAGCGCGAGCGCCACGACGACCCGACCGCCCATGCCGAGATCGTGGCGCTGCGACGGGCCGGCGCCGCGCTGGGGTCGTGGCGGCTGAGCGGGTGCACGTTGGTCGTCACCCTGGAGCCGTGCACGATGTGTGCCGGTGCCGCGGTGCTGGCGCGGGTCGAGCGGATCGTGTTCGGCGCCTGGGATGCCAAGGCCGGTGCTGTCGGCTCGCTCTGGGACGTCGTGCGTGACCGGCGCCTGAACCATCGCCCGGAGGTCGTCGCGGGGGTGCGTGAGGCCGAGTGCGGGCTGCTGCTCACGGAGTTCTTCAGCCCCCGCCGTGGCTGAGGGCCCCGGCGACCGGACGGCGCTAGGCTCCGCACGGCGGGGGTTCGGGCCGTGCGGGAGCGGGGGTGGGTGCGATGTCGACGGGGACCCAGGAGGAGCTGGTCGGCACCTCGCTGGTCCTGCGGCGCCCGCGCCGGATCACCGCGCACCTGCTTGCCGGCTCGTTGCTGTCGGTGGCCGCCTGGTTCGCGACGGTGCTGCTGGCCACGTATGCCGTGTCGGCCTCCGGCAGCCTGTGGTTGCTGCTGCCCGCGCTGGTGCTCGCGGTGTTCTCCCTGACGGCCACGGTGCTGACGGTGCGGGCGGGTAACGCCAAGATCGTGCTGACGCAGTCCCGGGTCACCGTGAACTCCCTCGCCGGGCGCACGTCGGCCCCCTGGTCTGAGGTGCAGTTCGTCCACTCCGACCGCCCGTACTTCGGCCTGCTCGGGCTGATGCCGATCCTCAAGCTCAACAGCGGCCAGGCGATCTCGGTCGATGCCCTCGCCCAGTTCGCGCCCTCGGGCACCGACCACCCGGACAGTCCGCGCATCCGCCAGTACCTGCAGCTGCCGGGCCTTCCCGCGGTCTCGCAGCAGCCGGCCTGGCCGCAACCGGCCGGTGCGGCCGTCGGCGGGGAGCTGGTGATCCGGTGGGGCGGCCTGCTCGCGCTGCCCAATCGCGGCCCGATCGTCGCCCGCGTGCTCGCCGGACGACTGCTGCTCCCCGCGCTCTGGGTGACGCTGGGCGTGAGCCTGGTCGCTGCGCTCGTCGAGAGCGGCAGCGCGCGGTGGGAGGGGGCTTCGGTCGCCGTCTTCCTGTGCTTCGCCTCGGCCCTGGTGATCACGATCGTCCGCGTCTGCCTGTGGCGCCCGGGCGTGCTCGACTCCGGCTGGTACCGCAACACCTGCGCGGTCGGCGGTGTCGCGATCGCCTGGCCCGGCATCCACGTCGAGGTGGACGAGACGGTGAACCTCTGGGGCACGCGCTTCATCGGTCACCTCGTCGTGCAGCCGGCCGGCGTGCCCGGCGTGCAGCCACCGCCGGTGACGCTGTGGGAGACCTGCCGCGTGATCGACGAGGCGGTCGCGCTGGCGCAGGTCGTGCGGACGTACTGACCGCCGGCGTCCCGCTGCGTGCCCGAGCACGCTCAGCGCTGCTGTAGCCTCGTCGGCGGTGGCGTGTCCGAGCGGCCGAAGGAGCACGACTCGAAATCGTGTGAGGTTAATCCCTCCGTGGGTTCAAATCCCACCGCCACCGCCACACTTTCCCGTTATCGCGGGGCCTGGATCGGCTCACCGGAGCCCCTGCGGATCCGACGCCTGGTCGCCGCGGGGGCCTAGACGGGCCGTCCGGTGAAGGCGATCAGCCGCTCCAGGGTGCCCGCGTCGGCGGCGACGTCGACGGGGTCGGCGAAGTTGCGCCCGTTGCGCACGGTCGGGGTGATCAGCTCCAGCGCCAGGTCGTAGACGAAGTCGGTGAGGTCGGGGTCCGCGTCGAAGGTCTGGCCGGTGGCCGTGGCCAGATCCCAGGCGTGGACGAACAGCTCCGTCGTGACGATGTTGACGGCGATCGAGGCGGGCATCGAGGAGGACCCCAGCTGGATGTCGCCGTCGAGCCCCCTGCCCCGCCACACCGCGATCGTCTGCTCGGCGACGTCGGCGACGGCCGCGGACCCGATGGCGTCCCCGGCCGGCTCGGAGGTCACGATCTCGCCCCCGCCGACCGTGGCGAGGAGCCCGACGCCGCGGACCAGGTGGGCGACGAGGTCCGCGACGGTGTAGGCCGAGCACGGCGTCGGGCGCACCTCGTCGCCCGGCTGCAGCCCGTCGAGGATCCGGACGCACAGCTGCAGGGACCGGTCGGCGGAGGAGTACTTGTCCAGGGATTCTGTGCTGCTCACGCCGGGAACTCTCTCATGGGCGTTCGCCGGGGGAACAGGGCCCACAGCAGAGCGGGCGCCGGCGCGTACCGCCTGATACCGTTCCGAACCGGGTCGAATGCTCGCGCCGTCGTTGTCTCTCCCTGCGGCACGTGTTGCGCGATCCGCACCACGTCAGGCAAGATCAACATCGTCCCGGCTCCCTCCCCCCGTGGGGTGCCGGGACACTTCTGTCTTTCCGGCCGCCTGGTTCGCGGCAGCGGTCACGGCGGCAGCGGTCACGGCGGCAGCGGTCACGGCGGCGGCAGTGGTCACGGCGACTGTGGCGGCGTTGCGGTGCGCGCCGGCTCGGGGCGCACCTCCGCTTCGAGGAGCGGCAGGAACCTGGCGGCCACCACCTGACTCAGGATGACCACGCTCGTCGTGCGCGAGACGTCGGCGATGCGGCTGATCTGCAGCAGGGTCTGCTGCAGATCCTCGTTGGAGCGGGCCGCCAGCCGGCACTGCACGTCGCCCGCGCCCGTCGTCGCGTACGCCTCCAGCACCTCGGGGATCGCGGCGAGCCGCTCGGCGACGATCTCCAGCGCCCCCTGGATGATCTCCAGGGTGGCGAGGGCGCGGACCGGATACCCCGCGGCTCCGAGCTCGACGTCCGGGCCGTAGCCGGTGATCACCCCGGCGCGTTCCATGCGCTCCAGCCGGGCCTGGACCGTCGCCCGCGAGACACCGGTCCGGCGGGACAGTTCGAGGAATCCGGCCCGCGGATTGTCGGCGACGTGGCGCAGCAGGCGGATGTCCAGGGCGTCGAGCGACACTGTCAAAGTGGCCAGCTCCTGACTGGTTCGGCGGCGACTATCTGCGCATTATGCCCAGGTCATCATCGATTGATTGCGCAGTTGGACAGATTCGCGGTCCACTTGATGTTCTCGTTGCCAAGGAGGCCCCCATGACTGCCACGCTCGGAAGCACGGACGCACCCGTCACCGCCGCGGACCCGTTCCCCGTCATCGGCATGGACCACATCCGCTTCCACGTCGGCAACGCCCGCCAGGCCGCGCACTTCTACTCCAGCGCGTTCGGCATGACCTGCGTCGCCTACCGTGGACCCGAGACCGGCAGCCGCGATCTGGCCGAGTACGTCCTCGTGTCGGGCAAGGCGCGCTTCGTCCTCACCGGCCCCGTCCACGCGGGCACCGCCGTGGGTGCCGGCGTCGCCGAACACGGTGACGGGGTCAGTGACCTGGCCATCGAGGTCCCCGATGTCGACCGCGCCGTCGAGCACGCCCGCGCGGCGGGGGCGACCATCGTCACCGAGCCGCACGAGCTGTCCGACGGCGACGGGTCGGTGCGCCTGGCGACGCTGGCCACCTACGGCCAGACGGTGCACACCCTCGTCGAGCGGCGGAACTACTCCGGCGCCTTCCTGCCGGGGTTCGTGGCGGCCGGGCCGCTGTTCCACGGCAAGCCCGCGGATCACCCCAAGCGTTACTTCCAGGCGGTCGACCACTGCGTCGGCAACGTCGAACTCGGGCAGATGGACGTCTGGGTCAGCTTCTACAACCGGGTGATGGGGTTCACCAACATGAAGGAGTTCGTCGGCGACGACATCGCCACCGAGTACTCGGCGCTGATGAGCAAGGTCGTCGCCAGCGGCAACAACCGGGTGAAGTTCCCCCTCAACGAGCCCGCGGTGAGCCGGCGCAAGTCCCAGATCGACGAGTACCTGGAGTTCTACGGCGGCCCCGGCGTCCAGCACATCGCGCTGGCCACCGGTGACATCGTCGCCACCGTCCGGGCGATGAAGGAGATGGGTGTGGAGTTCCTCGACACGCCCGGCTCGTACTACGACACCCTCGGCGAGTGGGTCGGCGACACCCGCGTCCCGCTGGACACCCTGCGCGAGCTCAAGATCCTCGCCGACCGCGACGAGGACGGCTACCTGCTGCAGATCTTCACCAAGCCGGTGCAGGACCGCCCGACCGTCTTCTTCGAGATCATCGAGCGGCACGGCTCGCTCGGCTTCGGCAAGGGCAACTTCAAGGCCCTGTTCGAGGCGATCGAGCGCGAACAGGACAGGCGTGGCAACCTCTGACGGGTGACCCACGACGAGGACGTCGCCGCGCTGCTGACCGGTGAGCGCGCGCGGACGCAGGACCTGCTGTCCTCGCTGACGGCCGACCTGGCGGCGCTCATCGAGGCGTCGCGCTCGGACAATGCCGACGACGAACACGATCCGGAGGGCGCGACGATCGCCTTCGAGCGCGCGCAGCTGGCGACGATGATCGGGGACGGCCGCCGCCGGCTGGCCGAGATCGACCGCGCGGTGTCCCGGCTGGGAGACGGCAACTACGGCGTCTGCGAACTGTGCGGGCAGCCGATCGGGCTGGACCGGCTCGCGGCCCGGCCGGCGACCACCCGGTGCGTCTCGTGCGCCGCCGGGGCCGGACGGCGCTGAGCGTCCGCGGGCGACCGGCTACGGAGCGATCACCAGGGAGCTGATGAGGTCGCCGGCCAGGGTGAACGCGTACCGCAGCTGCACCGGGCTTCCCGGGAAGTCGCCCTCGACACGGGCGGTGACGAGCCAGCCGTTGTCGCGCGGCACCGCCTCGAGGACCGCGACGGTGTAGGTGAACTGACCGGCCAGGTTCTCACGCCACGATCTGATCGCGGCGTGGCCGCGGATGAGGCGGTCCTCGTCGGTGACGGTGGCGTCCTCGGTGAAGCACGCCACCACGGCGTCGTAGTCGGAGTCGGCAGCGGCGTCGAGGTAACGGGTGATCACGTCAGGGATGTGCTGGTGGGGACTGGTCATGCCGCGAACGTAGCGGCGACCTCCGACAGTTTTCGCCGTGGCCGTGGCCGTGGCCGTGGCCGTGGCCGTGGCCGTGGCCGTGGCCGTGGCCGTGCCGGTGCCGGTGCCGGTGCGCGTGCCGGTGCGCTCTCAGTCGGTGACGGGCACCAGCCGCACCGTCCCGTCGTCCTCCACGCTCCAACCCGGGTTGTGGGCGATCTCCCAGACGACGCCGTTGGGGTCGGCGAAGTGGGCGTGGAAGCCGCCGAACTCCGCGCGCTGCGGCGGTGTCAGGACGGTCGCACCCGCGGCTTCGGCGTCGGTGAGGACCTCCCGCACCTGCTCGGCGCTGTCGACGTTGTAGGCGAGGGTGACCCCGCCGACCCCGGGTGGAGCAGCGGGCGCACGCTCCGCCGCTGCACCGCCGGCCGCCGAACTGCCGGCCGCCGCGCTGTCGTCGCCCCCACTCCCTCGGCCGCCCCGCCGCCGGCCGCCGCGCTGTCGGTCGCCCCCACTCCCTCGGCCGCCCCGCCACCACCGCCCAGGTCGGCGGCGAATGCCTGCGCGTCGAACAGGCCGAGCATGAGGCCGTAGCCGATCTGGAAGAAGATGATCTCGCCGGGGACGTCGAGGGTGGGCGTCCACCCCAGGCCGTCCACATAGAAGCGCCGAGCCGCGTCGAGATCGCCCGTGGCCAGCGTGATGAAGTCGACTCGCGTGTCCATGCAGGCAAGCCTGCCACCCGCCCCCGACAGCGGCCCTGCCTCAGCCGGGGACGACCGTCGGCCAGCCGAACTGCGTCCGCACTCCCGGGGACCACAGCGCGCGCAGCCGCTCGCCACTGGCGGTGACTCCGGAGGCCGCCAGCAGATCGTCGTCCAGCTGTTCGACCTCGGCGACGTACAGCGGCCACGTCCCGTGCTCGTTGGGGATCCACCGCGTGCGCCCGAACGTCCGCGAGTGCAGGCCCCAGCGGGCCGTCAGCCACTCCTCCAGCGGCGTCGGCTCGGCCAGCGTGCCGACCGTGACGACGACGTCGGTGCGCAGCCCGCGGTCCGGCCAGCGGCGGACCGATCGGTAGCTGATGCGGTTCCCGACGCGTTCGGTACGCATCCGCGCCCAGGTGTACGGAACTCCGAAGACCCACCGCGCCAGCGGCAGGATCGCCAGCCGTTCGCAGTCCAGTGACCGGAACACCACGCCGTGGCGCCCCTCGTCGTCGATCGAGTAGAGGCGGATGTTCGTCTCGCGGAAGGAGCCGAAGTAGGGCACGGCGCCGATGCGGCCGAAGCCGGCACGCCGCAGCTCGAAGGGAACCAGGCCGACGTAGGTGCTGCCGTCGAAGACGTCCGGACGCGTTCCCGGCGGGAACAGGTGGGCCACGGCGGCCGGATCGACGGGCCAGTGCAGGAAGGTCAGGTTGAGCCAGTGCTGGTCGAAGACGACCGGCCGGCGCAGCCGCGGGGCCGTGCGGGGGAACTCCGGGATGCCCATGGCCCCAGTGTGGGCCGCGGTCCGGGATCAGTCCTCGGCGGGGAGCTCCGCCAGCCGGGCCCGTGCGGCCGCCTCGTCCAGACGCAGCGCGCGCCCCATCGCGGCGACGCGCCCGGCCTGATCGCGCAGGCGCAGCGGGTCGACCTCGCTCCACACGACGTTCAGCGCCTGAGGCAGCGAGATGCCGGGCCACGGCGAGCGCACCAGCCAGATCACGCCGGATCCGTCGAGCGGTTCGGGGCGGGTGTCGGCGACCGAGCGGCGGTGGGGCTCCGGCCACACGGTGCCGATGTCGAGCGCGCCGGTGTGCTCCTCGAGCGGGGTGAAGCCCTCGGCCGCGATCTCGGCGACGCCGGGAACGGTGCGCGGGCCCGGGTAGCCCGAACCGTCGCCGCTCGTCGCGTGCGGCCCGAAGAGCGCACCCAGCGGGATGAGCGGACGGCGGATGGCGCCGGGCAGCAGTCCCCACGCGGTCAGCGCCGCACGCTCCACCGGCCGGGGGAACCGCTGCCACCAGCGGCGATCGTGCGTCGCGTGGTGGTCCTGGTTCAGCGCCGCGTAGTGACCGCGGTACCCCGCGTCGTCAGGCATCAGACCGTCTCGTAGAAGCTCGTCAGCGCCTGGAAGTGCGCGCGCATGGCCTCCTCCGCCCCGTCCTTGTCACCGGTGGCGATGGCCTTGGCGACGACGAGGTGCCCGGCCTCCGTCCGCGAGTGCGGTGACGTGGCGGCGTTGAGGTCGCGGCGTTCCATGACCTCGGTGAAGGCGCGGACATCGGTCGCCAACGACACCAGGTAGGAGTTGTGGCTGGCCTCGAGCAGGGTCAGGTGGAACAGCCAGCCCAGCTCGGCCTCGATGGACAGCGCCGGGGTGGCGCCCTTCGAGTTGTGCTGCTTGGCCAGGCGGGTGAGCTCGGCGCGCTCGGCGTCCGTCGCGTTCAGTGCGGCCAACCCCGCTGCCGTGGACTCGAGCCCGCTGCGCACGGCGAGCGCGTCGAACAGAGCGGTCATCGACGGCTCGGCCACCCGCAGCCCGCGCCGTCCGTGGGCCTCCACCAGCCGGCTCCCGCGCAGCTGCAGCAGCGCCTCGCGGACGGGGGTCTTGCTGACGCCGAGCTGCGCGGCCAGCGCGCTCTCGGTCACGACCGACCCGGGGGACAGCCGCTTGGTGACTATGGCATCGCGCAGCTCGCGGTACACACGGTCGGTCAGACTCTCCAGATCGCTCGCGATGGGCACGAGGGCGGTGGTCGTCATGGGTGAATCGATCCTCTCCATCACAGCGGGGGGGGGTCACGAGCTGCGCATCGGCAATACAACCGAAACATACACCGGATCTGGTATTTGTATGTCGTATCTATATAGCGTCACCACGGCAGGTAGTCACCGTTCTGCCCGACGTACCTCCCGGACGCGTCGACGGCCAGCGACGCGATCGTGGCGCGCTGGGCGGTGACCGACTCCTCGATCGACAGATCGGCCGCCGCGGTGCCGAGATCGGTGCGGACCCATCCCGGGCTCAGCGAGACCACCACGACGCCGTCCTCGCGCAGATCCTCGGCCAGCAGGGCGGTGACCATGTTCAGTCCGGCCTTGCTCGCCCGGTAACCGTAGTCGCGGGCGTAGGGATCCGAGCCGCCGGCGGCGATGGCGACCGAGCCCAGCCGGGACGCCGTGTTGACGATGACGCCCGCGCCCGAGACGGCCAGCAGGTGCCGCAGGGACTGCGCCACCAGCAGCGGACCGACCGTGTTCGTCCGCAACACTCCGAGCAGCGCCTGCGCGCTGAGCACGCCGAGGGGCCCGCGTGCCGGGTCGGGCGCCGGCCCGTCGCCGTTGACGCCCGCGTTGTTGACCAGCAGGTCGAGATGCGGAACGAGCCCGGCGACCTCGTCCGCGGCGCGGAGCACGGACGCCTCGTCGTCCACGTCCAGCTCGACGAGCATGAGCCGGTCAGCGCCCACGTCGGCCTGCAGGGCCTGCAGTTCGTCGGCCGCGGACACCGAGCGCACGCAGGCGATGACCTGGTCGCCCGCCGCGAGCAGTTGCCGTACCCATTCCAGGCCGAGCCCCTTGCGGGCCCCGGTGACCAGTGCGATCGCCATTGGATGTTCCTTCCGGTGTGCTGTCGGATGTGCCGTTCGGGAGCGGTCTCAGAGCGAGCGGATGGAACCGCCGTCGACCTGGACGACGGAGCCGGTGATGTAGGACGCGGCGGGGGAGAGCAGGAACGCCGCCACCCGGCCGAACTCCTCCGGATCACCGAGCCGGCGCAGGGGGATCGCGGCCGCGCTGCGCGCACGCACCTCGGGATCGCCGCCGTCGAGCTGGGCGGTGCGCTCGGTGAGGATGCGCCCGGGCGCCAGGCCGAACACCCGCACGCCGCGCGGACCGACCTCGTCGGCCAGGGTCTTGGCCGCCATCGCCAGCCCCGGCCGGAAGCCGTTGGAGATGGCCAGCCCGGGGATCGGCGCGCGGACCGAGGAGGACAGGACCAGCCCGATCGCGGCCCCGTGGCCCGTAGCTGCCGCGTCGCCCGTGACCGCGTCGGCCGAGGCAGCCCCACGACCTGTGGCAGCCGCCACCGTCCTGGCCAGACGCAGCGGGCCGAGGAACACCGACTCGAACGCCGCCCGCCACTGTTCGTCGCCGGCGGCTTCGACCCCGACCGGCGGCGGGCCACCCGAGCTGATCAACGCGCCGTCGAGCCTGCCCCAGCGCTCGAGGGCCGCGGTGACGAGCAGTTCGGCGCTGCCCGGGTCGGCCAGATCGGCCGCGATCCCGTCCGCGCCCAGGGCTCCCGCCGCCCGCGCGACGCGGCCGGGATCGCGCGCCGCCAGCAGGACCCGGGCACCGTCGGCGACCAGGGCCGCCGCGCCGGCGTAGCCGAGCCCGCTGCTCGCGCCGGTGACGAGGTAGCAGCGCCCGTTCAGCCCGAGATCCATCAGGCCACCCGCGCCAGGCCGTACCAGGCCAGCAGGTCGCGCAGCTGCGCGAGCGTCGTTGCATCCACCCCGGCGCCCGGGTGGCGGACCGTCGCGTGGGCGATCACACCCCGCTCCACCATGATCTGTTTGCGGATGGCCACGCCGCCGATCCCCAGCTGCGCCTCGAACCGGATCAGGGGCAGGTAGTGGAAGAACGCCCGGCGCGCCCCGTCGATCTCGCCCGCCCGGTAGGCGTCGGTCACCTCGACCAGGTGCGCGGGGAACCCGTAGCCCGTCATCACTCCGGCGGCGCCGGCGCTCAGCTCCTCGTAGACGTACTGCCCGCCGAGGCCGCCGAAGCACCGGGCGTGGGGTGCGAGCGCGAGCACGTCGGCGATCTTGGTCGCGCTCGGCGCCTGCTCGACCTTGATGTGATCGACGCCCGGGAGCGCGACCAGCTGGGCCAGCGTGGCGGCGGAGAGCGTCACGCCGGTGGTCACCGGCTCGTCCTGGATCACCGTCGTCACCCCGAGCGCGGCCGCCGTCTCGGCGATCGCCCGGTAGTGCCGCAGCAGGGCGACGGGTGACTGCATCCCGCGCGACGGCGCGATCATGACCGCTGTGGCCCCGAGCTCGGCGGCCTCCCGGACCCTGGCCACCGCGGCGAAGGTCGACTCCGACGTGCAGCCCACGACGACCGGGACGCGCCCGGCGGCTGTGCTGACGGTCGTCCGGATCACCGCCGTCCGTTCCGAGTCGAGCAGGCGGTGCGCCTCACCCATGATCCCGAGTGCGGTCAGCCCACCGACGCCGCCGGCGATCAGATCCTCGACCATCGTCTTCAGGCTGGCTTCGTCGACGGACTCGTCCGGAAGGAACGGCGTGAGCATGATGCTGCACACCCCGTGAATCGTGGAGGTCATGGAGTGACGGTCCTTTCCGGCGCTGGCGCCGTGGTGGGGTGGGCGCCGGCGACGAACGCACCGACGATCCGGGCGGTCAGGTCCTGTGCCGACACCGCCGGACGGCCGGCGCCCGCGACGGTGGCGGCATCGGCGGCGTCGAAGCCGAAGCAGTCGAGCACGATCAGCTGGGCGCCGCTTCCGACCAGCTGCGCCGAGAGCTCGGTCAGCGCGGCGCGCCGTGCGTCGGGATCCGCCGTCGGTGCGAGGGCCACGACATCGGCGGACACACCGGCGTCGTGCCACTTGCTCCGTGCCCGGGCGATCTGGCCTGCAGCCGGTGTCACCACGGCCATTGCGCGCGTGTCCGCGAAGGAACTCACCGTGGCAGGTACAACCGTGCCTGGTAACAGCAGCCGGGTGCGGGCCTGCAGCTCGGGGAAGGAGGCCGTGCACAGCACGACGGCCAGGTCGTAGTCGTCGGGGTCGAGGCCGGCGAGCGTGGCCTGCAGCGGGGCGACGAAGCGCGCGCGGGGGATCTCCACCCGGCGGCCGTCCCGCAGCAGCACGCTGAGCGGGTAGTCGCCGTCCGGGTCGACCCATGTGTCGATCTCCGGCGTCGGGACGGCGTCCAGCGCGCCGAACAGGCGGAACGTCGTGGCCGGCGCGGCTGAGACGAACGCGGCGAGCAGGTCCGGGCGGGGGGTCTGGCCGATGGCGACGAGGGCTATTCCGGTCATGCGCGCGCACCGCGCAGCCAGCGCCCGTGGCCGGGCTCGCCCTGCACGACACCGTCGCCGAAGATCCGGCGCCCGCGCAGGTAGGTCGAGTGCAGCGCTCCCGACAGCGTGCGGCCGTCATAGGCCCGCAGGTTGGCGCGGGAGCGGGAGAGGAGTGCGCCGGTGTCGAGCCGGGTCGTGCCGTCGAGGTCCACCAGGACGAAGTCGGCATCGGCGCCCACAGCGAGTTTCCCCTTGTGTGGCAGGCCGAACAGTCGCGCCGGTGCGGAGGCGCACAGTGTGACGACGTCGGGCAGGGTGATGGCCCCGGCCGCGACGGCGTCGAGCATGAGCGGGAGCGTGAGCTCGATCGCCGGGATGCCGGGTGGTGCCGCGAAGATGTTCCCTTCGCCGGCCGCCTTCTCCGCCGGCGCGAACGGCGCGTGGTCACTGCCGATCACCGTGACCGCGCCCGAGCGCAGCGCGTCCCACAGGGCGGCGACGGTCGCGGCATCGCGCAGCGGTGGATTGCACTTTGCGTAGGGGCCGTGGTCGTGCAACGCCTGTTCGGTCAGGAACAGGTGGTTCGGCACGATCTCACTGGTGACGTCCTGACCACGGGCCCGGGCGTCCGCGACCAGGGCGGCCGACCGGGGACTGGACAGGTGGACGACGTGCAGCCGCGCGCCGGTGTCCGCGGCCACGGCCAGGGCCATCGCGACGGCCAGTTCCTCGGCCAGCTGCGGTTGTGTGGAGGCATGGGCTGCTCCGTCGGCGGTCCGTCCGGCCTGCCGCCGCCGCAGGTGCTCGATGAACGCGTGATCCTCGCAGTGCACGGCATGGGGCAGACCCGTGCGCGCCGTGGCCGTCATCGCCTCGTGCAGTTCCCCGGCGTCGGCGCACCACAGCCCGCGGAAGTCCTCCTCGCGTCCGGGCGCTGGCGGGTGCAGAAACGTCTTGTAGGCAAGGGCTCCTGCCTCGGCCAGCGCCGCGATGTCGTCCAGGTTGTCCCGCCCGGCGCCGGCGTAGAAGCCGACATCGACGTGGCTGCGCCCCTTCAGTCGGGCGACACGATCGTGCAGGACCTCGGCGTTGTGCACGCCGGGGCGGGAGATCGGCATCTCCAGCACCGAGGTGACCCCGCCCGCGGCCGCGGCGGCGGTCCCGGATGGGAAGTCCTCGCGGTGCGGGCCGTCCGGATCACGCAGGTGGACGTGGCTGTCGACCAGTCCGGGCAGCAGGTGCAGCCCGCTGGCGTCGAACACAGGGACGGTGCCGCCCGCGCCGCCCGCGCTGCCTGTCCCGCCCGCGCTGCCTGTCCCGCCCAGGGCGGTGATCGCGGCGATCCGGCCGCCGCGCACCACCACGTCGCCGTCACTCAGACCGCCGGGCAGCACCAGGCGGGCGCCGCGGATCACGAACTCCTCGGCATCGGCGTCGATCTGGCTCGTCATGGGCCTCGTCTCGTTCGGGGAACCGGACATTCCGCGGGGATGGTGCGGTGCGGGCGTGGAACGTGTGAGTCAGTGCACGTCTACCCGGGTGGAGATTGACAACAACCTTGTCGATGACTCTAGTGTACGAGATATGAAATAACGAGTACCAGACGCGGTATTCGATATGGGAGGGACCGATGAAGGCTACTGATCAAGCCCAGCTCACCCAGGTTCGGCGCGGGTCGCCGCTCGGCGAGACGCTCCGGCGGTACTGGACGCCGGTCTGCCTGTCCGAGGAAGTGGCCGTCCCCGGCGGTCCGCCGCACCCGGTGAAGGTGCTCGACGAGAACCTGGTCGTCTTCCGCCAGGCGGATGGCACCGTCGGCCTGTTGTCGGCGAAGTGCCCGCACCGCGGCGCGGACCTGAAGTTCGGCCGCAACGAGGGGGAAGGGCTGCGCTGCCTCTACCACGGGTGGAAGTTCGATCTCGGCGGCAAATGCGTCGACATGCCCAACGAGCCCGCCGAGGCCACCTTCAAGGACAAGGTCACCACCACGGCGTACCCGTGCCGTGAGGCCGCCGGCGCGATCTGGGCCTACCTCGGCCCCCTGGAGCTCATGCCGGAGATGCCCAAGCTCGACTGCCTGACCGTGCCGGACTCGCATGTGCGCGCCTACAAGCGGGAGCAGGAGGCCTACTTCATGCAGTGCCTCGAGGGCGACATCGACTCCAGCCACGTCGCCTTCCTGCACGGTGACGAGATCCGCGAGGCGGCCGCCGGCGTGCGGGACACCCTCGATCTGGTCCGGCCCGAGTACCGCCCGAACGCGATCAACACCGCGCGCTGGCAGCTCGACGACACCAAGCCGCTGATCGAGACGCTGGATCACGGCTCAGGCGTCTTCGTCGCCGTGGTCCGCAGCGCCGGCCCCGGCGAGTGCTACGTGCGGGTCAATCAGTGGCAGATGCCCTACTACACAGGGATTCCGGCCGAAACCGGAGACGGCGGTCTCATGTTGCATGCCTGGGTGCCGGTCGATGACCGCAACACGATGGTCTACAACTTCCACTACCACCCGGTGCGCCCGCTGACCGACGTCGAGATCGCCGCGAACGACTCCGTCACCGACGCCAACTCCAGCAACATCGCCGGGACGTACAAGCCGTACTACAACAAGTCCAACAACTACGGCATCGACGAGCTGGGGTGGGCGCCCGGCACCGGTACCCGGTGGACGTCCATCCCCTCGGTGCCGGCGCAGGACATGGCCATGACCGAGGGCATCGGCTTCGACCACGACCGCGGCCTGGAGCACCTGGCGGCATCGGACAGCGGTGTGATCGCCTTCCGCCGGGCGCTGCTGCGCGCGATCCGGGACCGTGAGGCCGGCCGCCCGATGGTCGGTGGCGAACCGGACAGCTACTACATCAGGCAGTTCTCAGCGGTGATCGCCAGCGACAAGGTCTGGGCGTGGCCGGAGATCGTGATGCAGCACACGGCCGGCGGCAAGGACCACTTCCGCCCGTCGGGGCTGCCGATCACCGCCGACCCGGCCGAGAGCGTCGCGGTATGAAGAGCCAGGACGTGCCGGCCGATGCCGGCGTCGTGGTCTCGGCCTATGCGCAGGCGCAGACGGAGCACCTCGGGATCCCGTACGTCACGGTGACCAGCGCGGTGCAGCGCGAGGACGGCACGTGGGTGCGGCGCGCGTGGTACCCGGAGCTGCCCGAGGTCGTCAGCGAATCCGACGACACCTTCGAGGCGCTGGACAACCTGGAGGCGCTGCGCCGGGAGTACGTCCGCACCGCCGTCACCGAGCACCGGACGCTCGCCGTGCCGCGGACACCGCTGGAGCACCTGATCCGCGAGGAGGACCTGACATGAGGTTCCGGCGATCGGGCTCCACCGCCGTGCTGGACGCCGCCGACACGAGCGGGCCGCCCGTGCAGGCGAGCGGGGTGGGCATCCGTTACGGGCGCGACGGCAGCTCCACCGAGGCGCTCGCCGACATGTCGCTGGACGTCGCCGCCGGGGAGTTCGTCTCGATCATCGGGCCGTCCGGGTGCGGGAAGTCGACCTTCCTCAAGGCGCTGGCCGACCTGCTGCCGAGTGCCCACGTCGAGGGCACCATGTGCGTCAACGGCAAGACGCCCCGCCAGGCCCGTCAGGTCAACGACTTCGCCTTCGTGTTCCAGAGCCCGACGCTCCTGCCGTGGCGCTCGGTGATCGACAACGTGCGGCTGCCGGCGCAGATCGTGCCGGGATCCAAGGCGCGACAGGGCATGCCGCCCGAGGAGCTGCTCGCCCTCGTCGGGCTCAGCGGGTCCGAGCATCTGCTCCCGCACCAGTGCTCCGGCGGGATGCAGCAGCGCGTCGCCATCGCCCGCGGGCTGGCCCTGAACCCGGTCGTGATGATGATGGACGAGCCGTTCGGTGCGCTCGACGAGATCACCCGCGACCGGATGAACCTGGAGCTGATGCGGATCCTCGGCGACGACGGGCCGTCCGTCCTGTTCGTGACGCACAGCATCAGCGAGGCGGTCTTCCTGTCCGATCGGGTCGTCGTCATGACCGGGCGGCCGGGACGCGTCCGTGCCGTCATCGACATCGACCTGCCCCGCCCGAGGGAGGTGTCCGTCCGCCGCACACTGGAGTTCTTCGAGCTCGAGAACAAGGTTCTCGACGCCCTGGCCGGCTGATCCCGCGAGATCCGCGCCCGCCCGCTTGCCGCACCACGTTCGTGCCGAACTTCACCGCAGTGCCCATGTCTTCCCGACGCCACCGATGTCGTCGCACCAGCACTTCACACAGGAGCGACTGATGTCCATGATCACGAGCAAGGGATTTCCGACCCGCCGAACGGCGCGGTTCCTCACGGTGGGGACCGCGGTCCTCGTCGCCGCCACCACCCTCGCGGCCTGCGCCTCGAGCAGCAGTTCCGGCGGATCGGCCGCGACGAGCGGTACGTCCTCGTCGGCACCGAAGACACTGAGCACCGTGAAGTTCCAGTTCGACTGGACGCACACCGCCGGTGACATCCCCGTCCTGGCCGCGGAGAAGTTCGGCTGGTTCGCCGACGAGGGGATCAAGCTGAAGATCACCCCCGGCGGCCCGACCGGGAACGCGCCGCAGCAGACCGCCGCGGGCAACCAGGACATCTCGATCGGCCCCGCGACCGGCATCCTCCAGGTGCGGGCGACGGGTGCGCCACTGGTCGCGGTGGGACTGATCCAGCCCTACAGCCCGACCGGTGAGATCTGCAATCCCAATAAGGGCCTCGATCCGGCCAACCCCAAGACGCTGGAGGGGCACACGGTCGGCAAGTCCAACTCCACCTACGACGCGGTCCTCGACCAGTTCCTCAAGGCCAACGGCGTGGACGAGTCGAAGATCAAGTTCGTGACGGTCGGCTACTCGCCGTCGCTGCTGTTCAGCGGTGCGGTGGACTGCTTCCCCGACTTCCTGACGCTGGTTCCGCTCCAGGCTGCGGCGTACTACAAGAAGGCGCCGGTCATCTTCAAGACCAGCTCTGCCGGATCGACCGGGCAGGTCATCGAGACGAACCAGGCTTTCCTGTCGGCGCATCCCGACCTGGTCAAGGGCTTCAACACCGCCTACGCCAAGGGCATGCAGTGGGCGCTGAAGAACACCGCAGCGGCCGTCGACCTGATCAAGGCGGACTACACCGACTACGACAAGGCTCAGGCGGCTCAGGAGCTGCCCGCGCTGGAGAAGTTCTGGGTCAGCGCGCTGCAGACCAAGGACGGCCTGCTCTCGATGGACGACTCGTCGTGGAAGCCCACCTATGAGGCGCTGGTCGGGACCAAGTGGCTGAGCAAGCCGGTCGACTACACCAAGGCCTACAGCACCGCGACGCTCCCGTCGCCTGCCGTGATGCCGTGAGCGTCGAGACCCGCACGATGATGGGACGTCCCAGCGACACGACGGGGCCGGCATCCACGATGCCGGCCCCGGCCGGGGGCCTCACCGAGCACACCCCGGCCGCGGCCAGTACCTGGACCGCGCCGGGGACCCGGCGGACGTGGCGCCGCCTGGTGTCGAAGCAGACCGTGCAGCCGATCATCGGGCTGATCGTCCTGGTGCTCGCCTGGCAGGTCGCGATCAAGGCCCTGCACGTCTCGTTGTTCATCATGCCGGCGCCCACCGACGTCTGGCACGAGCTGCTGCAGCACCCGGATCTGCTGTGGAGCAACACCATCGTCACCTTCGAGGAGTCGGTGCTGGGGCTCGCCCTGGCGCTGGTGATCGGGGTCGCGCTCGCGGTCCTCATCGCCTACTCCGGGACGGCCCGGCGGGTGATCTACCCGTATCTGGTGATCCTGCAGGTGACGCCGATCGTGGCCACCGCGCCGCTGCTGTCGATCTGGTTCGGCTTCGGCCTGAAGTCGAAAGTGATCATCACCTTTCTGATCGCGTTCTTCCCGATCACCGTGGGGATGGCGACGGGCCTGCGGTCGGCCAGCTCGGACTCGCGCATGCTGATGCGCAGCCTCGCGTCCTCGCGCTGGGACGAGTTCCGCCGCATGCGGCTGCCGTATGCGCTGGTGCACCTGGTGTCGGGGCTGCGGGTGGCCGCGCCGGCGACGGTGATCGGAGCGATCATCGCCGAGTTCGTCTCCTCGCAGAAGGGCCTCGGCTACCTCATCATCCAGTCGCAGTCGGCCCTGAACACCCCGCTGCTGTTCCTGGCGATCTTCGGCGCCAGCATCATGGGCCTGATCTTCTTCCAGATCGTCAACCTCATCGAGCGACGCTGGCTCGGCTGGCACGAGACCACGCGGGACGAGCTGTGACACCGGTGCGGACGGCCATCACCGGAGCCACCGTCATCCGCGGTGACGGCCGGCCGGAGATCCCGGACGGCGTCGTGCTGATCGCCGGTGATCGGATCACCGTGGTCGGGCGCTCGGCGGACGTCCCGATCCCGGCCGATGCCCGCGTCGTCGATGCGCGCGGCCAGTTCCTGCTGCCGGGATTCATCGAGGCGCATGCGCACCTGACCTCGTTCGTGTCGGAGGCGTACCACCCCGGCGCGGGGGAGTTCGGCGTCGTGGAGCCGGTGATGGATGCCCTGCTGGCTCACGGTGTCACGACCGTGCGCGACACGGGCGGGCCGGACCTCGAGTCGTTCCAGACGCTGCGGCACCACACCCGGGCGTGGCCGCGCGTGTTCGCGTCCGGGCCGAACCTGGAGAGCCTGCCCGGCGGCCCGTGGCTGGGGATGTGGAAGACCGACGACCCCGAGCTCGCGCGCGAGTTCGTGCGCCGGGAGGCCGCGGCCGGCGTCGACTTCATCAAGATCTACGTCTTCATGGGTCCGGAGGTGCTGTCCGCGGTGGTGGACGAGGCGCACCGGCTGGGGTTGCCGGTGGCCGCGCACGTGGGCCACGCCCTGACCGTCGAGCAGGCGGTGCGGCTGGGGGTCGACGCCCTCGAACACGTGCGGGTGGGGCCGGAGCTGCTGTCCGAGGACGGGCTGGCGCAGTTCCGGGCGCTCGTGCCGCGGCCGCTGGACGAGCTGGCGTCGCTGCGTTTCTGGCGGTGGGCGTCGCCGGAGTCGCGCGAGGCCGACCGGGTCATCGAGCTGCTGGTCGATCGCGGCATCGTCATGACGCCCACGCTGGTCACGATGCTGCGGTTGATGGGGATCGAGGATCCGGCGCTCCCGGTGCGGCATCCGGCCTCGGGGGAGCCCACCCCGGAACTCGTCGCGGCACTCGGCGGACACGTCGACGGCGACGGCACGCCGCGCTCGGCCGGCTTCAGCGCCGAGGACCGGCGGCTGGCGCAGCTGGAGTTCGACGCGATGAGCGCGTTCCTGGCGCGGGCCGTGTCGGCCGGCCTGACCGTGTGCGCCGGCTCCGATTCACCGAGCCTGCCGATCCTCCCGGGCCAGTCACTGCACGACGAGCTGGCGCTGCTGGTGCGCAGTGGGCTGACTCCCGGGCAGGCGATCACGGCGGCGACGGCCACGCCGGCGTCGCTGCTGGGGCGTTCGCACGAACTGGGCACCGTGGACCAGGGCAAGCTCGCCGACCTCGTCCTGCTGGCGGACAACCCCGTGCGTGACATCGCCGCCAGCCGATCGATCCGCACCGTGTTCCTCGGCGGCGTCGAACTCCCGACCGTCGCCTGACCTGTGATCCCCCGCCGAAAGGCACTGACCTGTGATCCCCTCTCCGAAAGGCAACCGATGACACCCTGGCGCGCGCTCTGCATGCAGGTCCCGGCCGTCAACATCGACCCGGGCGACGACGACACGGCAGCGGCGGCAGTGATCGAGACGAATCTGAGCGCCGCGCTCGCCGCCGTCGACACCGCCATGGGCGCCGATGGCGAGGTCCGGCCGCGGCTGCTGCTCTTCCCGGAGTGGGCGTTCACCGGCCCCCCGCACGGCGAGTCCTACGCGGAGTGGATCCCGAAGGCGTGCCGCACGGTCCCCGGTCCGATCAGCGACGCGCTCGCGGCCGCCGCCGTGCGTCATGGTGTGTACATCGCGGCGAACCAGTGGGAGATCGACGAGGACTGGCCGGGCCGGTACTTCAATACGTCCTTCCTGCTCTCCCCGACCGGCGAGCTGCTGCTGCGCTACCGCCGGATCCACACGAACAACTGGTGCTCGCCGCACGACGTCCTCGACGATTACGTCGAGAGGTACGGCCTCGACGGGGTGTACCCGGTCGCCGACACCGAGCTGGGGCGGCTGGCGATCCTGCCGTGCGGTGAGATCGCCGTGCCCGAGGCGGTGCGGATGCTGGCGCTGCGCGGTGCGGAGGTGCTCCTGCACCCCACCAACGAGGTGCGCGGACTGGACCAGGAACTGGCCAAGCAGGCGCGGGCCGTGGAGAACATGATGTACGTGATCAGCACCAACGTCGCCGGCCGCACGGGCTACGGCCCACCCGGGGAGCCCCAGGGCGGGCGTTCCCGGATCGTCGACTTCACCGGCGCAACCCTCGCCTACGAGGACGCGCCGGTCACGACGACAGTGTCGGCTCAGATCGACATCGACGCGCTGCGGGCGGCTCGTCGCGACACCGGCGGCGCGAATCGCCTCATCGCCCTCCGTCCGGAGATGTACCGGGACACCTACGCCGCCGCGGCCGCCTACCCGGCCAACGCCTTCCTCGCCGGCCCGGTCGCGAGCCTGGACGAGGTGGCGATCGTCCGGGACTCGGCGCTGGCCACGCTCATCGGCGCGGGGGTCGTTGCCGACGACTGAGCCGTGCCCCATACGCCGACGACTGAACCGTGGCCCGCCTCCCGGTGGGGAAGCCGCTCGGTCACGTGCGCGGGTCGGCCCTCACGTGCGGGTGAGCCGTCGCGTGCGCGGGTGAGCCGTCACGTGCGCGGGGAGCCGTCACGTTCGCGGGTCAGCCGTCACGTTCGCGGGTCAGCCGCCACGTTCGCGGGTCAACCGTCACGTGCGTGCGTCAGCGGGTCAGTGCAACGACGGCGCGGTGGGCTGCGGCCCGCACGCGCGGGATCGGGTCGTCCCGCAACGCGAGCACGCTGCCCAGCAGGTCGTCGAGGCGATGGCGCGCGACGACCTTCGCCGCCAGCTCCCGGACCCGCCAGCTCTCGTCGGTCAGCGCGGTGGCGAGCGCGGGCGTCGCGGTCGTTGCCGTCGGGTCCGCCGCCCACAGCAATCCACGGGTAGCCCAAACCCGCGTCCAGGTCGCCAGATCGGCTCTGCTCCCCCCGCTGAGCAGCAGCTCGGCGCTCGGGCCGCCGAGCGCGACCACGAGTTCGGTGTCACGGAGGTCGCCGCCGAGGATGGCGACACAGCCGGAAACGACCGCCTCGCTGCCTCGCTTCGCGCAGGCAGCCGCGATGCTCTGTCTGGGCGTGATTCCCCACCGCGACCCGCTCGCCACATCCGCCATCGTGCCCGTGACGCCCTGGTCATGCACCCACACACCCATGCCGTGCGGTCAGATCTCCTCCCACAGACCGTTCTTGGAGTAGAGCCGCTCGACCTCGTCAAGCTCGACATCGGCCGTTCCCGTCCTCGACGTGAGTGCCGGACCCGCGACCCACCATTCGGCACCGGGCAGGCCGGCGGAGAGGTAGGCGCGGGCTCCGGGTGGGACCGGAGCGTAGGCGTCTCGCGGCCTGGCCAGGACCTCGCCGTGCGCAGGTTCCCACAGCCGGACGAGGTCGTCCTGCTCGCCGAGCACGACCGCGTCGTACCAGCGCCAGACGATCGCCGGGGTGCTGCCCGGCAGTCCGGCGATCGCCACCAGGTGCCCGGGCGAGACGCGCTCGAGGCGGGGCGATGGGAACAGCGCCGCGTACCGCACCGTCAGCAGGGCGCCGGCGGATGCGATCTCGCAGTCGTCCTCGCGCACGCGCACCACGATGCCGTGATCCAGTCGGGTGGAGCGGGGTTCGTCCGTGATCGGATCGTTCATGTGGGCCACCTTCGTGAGGGTGGCACCTCCGGCTGAGCCGTGTTAGGCCAGCCGCGGAGGTGCACAGACGGTCATCGACACGGGTGTCGCACCTCCTCTCGATCGGCGTCAGGGTGCCAGCGTGCCACATCGCTCGGCGGCTGCACATCGCGAATGCGGCGCTCGAGCGCGGGTCCGGATGCGCGGCCCGGTGACGCGCCGCGGGGACAGGTGCGGCGCGCCGTCCGGTACCTGGACGGCCGGTACCTGGGCGGCCGGTACCTGGGCGGCCGGCACCTGGACGGCCGGCACCTGGACGGCCGGCACCTCGACGGCTGGCACCTGGACGACCAGCACCTGGGCGGCCGGCACCTGGGCGGCTGACACCTCGTCGGCCGGCACCTGGGCGGCCGGTACCTGGGCGGCCGGTACCTGGACGGCCGGTACCTGGACGGCCGGTACCTGGACGGCCGGTGCGGGCTCGATCGGTGCTCATGCGGCGCGGGGCTGGGAGTGGTTGCGGCGCGGGGTGCGCGTCGGGTCGACGTGGCTCGGCGGGATCCAGTGCGGGATGGAGTTGATCATCCTGGGCGTCCAGCCCTGTCGTTCGGCGTTGTCGTGGTGGTACGGGCAGAGATTGGTCATCGTCGCGATGTCGGTCGAGCCGCCGCGGGCCCAGTGGTGGATGTGGTGGACCTCGTTCCAGCGGGGAGGCGCGTCGCAGCCGGGGAAGGAACAGCCGCCGTCGCGGGTGGTGAGCGCCAGGCGCTGGGCGGCGGTGGCGAGGCGGCGGGTGCGGCCGAGATGGAGGACCGCGCCGCGGCTGGACAGGACGAGCGGGACGACCTCGGCTTCGGCGGCGAGGGCGAGCGCGGCCGGGATGGTGAGGGTGCCGCCATGCGTGGTGGTGGCGTGCCCGAGGCGGCTCTCGAGTTGGTCGAGGGTGAGGGTCAGCAGCACGGTGGCGGGGATCCCTCCGGTGCTGGGGAGGCGCCCGCCGGCCAGCAGTCGCCGGCACATGTGGTCCAGCGCGTCGTGGCGCCGCTGGGCCGGAGTGCGGGTGTCGGGCCCGCTGTCGCTGGAGGGCTGCGGCGCGGCGAGGGCATCCAGGACCGCGTGCACACGGGCCAGGCAGGTCGGGGTGAGGTGGGCGACCAGGGTGCCGGAGCCGTCCGGGTGCTGATGGACGGTCAGCGCGCGCCGGCGGTGGTGGTCGTGGTCCTCGGTGAGGGTGCCGTCCGGGTCGAGGGTGTCGGTGAGGCGCCGGGCGGTGTGGGCGAGCAGGACGGGATCCAGGTTGTGGGCGTGGTGGGTGAGGGCCTGCTCGACCTGCTCGCCCACCTCCGCGCACACGGCGGCGGGGAGGGCGTCGAGGGTGGTGGCGATGATGCGGGCGTGCTCGGCAGAGACGGCGCCGGCACGTTGGGCGGCGGCCACGACGGGCAGGAGCGGGTCCAGATCGGGGCCGGACAGGGCCTGGCGGGGCCCGAGGTCGTGCGCGGCGCGCACCCGGGCTGCGGCCTCGCGGGGGGACAGACGCAGCTCCGCCCGCAGGAACACCGCCGTGGACCGGCACAGCCGCGCGGCAGGAAGCGCCCGGGACTCCACCTGGTGGACCAGCGCGTGGTCGACCGCAGGCAGGCGCCGCTTCATGACCTCGAACCGCCCCAGCAACGCCACCACGTCGGCGTCGGATTCGGCCTCCCAGCTCACGGCGAGCAGCCGGTCCACGGCCGCTGAGACCGCGTCCATCGCGTCGGTTGCCGCTGTCATGAGAAACAGTCTATTCGGACAATACGGTTAGCGCAAGTGTACGATTGACCCCATCGCGAGACGCGTAACGGCTCCCCGCGAGTCGCGCGCCATCGCCCCGCACAGCGGTCTCGACGGGTCCGCCAACCTGTGAGTCAGCGGCCGGCGTCCGTTCCTCGCGCGCCGCCTGCCCACGAAATACGGCGACGGAGCCCCCGGAATGCCTGGCCTCTGACCGAAGTGTCGAAAAAGTGGCGCGTTTCGCGTCACGCAGGGCGGTTCTGGGCAGTCATCCTGGTGTGTCTAACGCGCCCCTACCTTCACCCAACTCCTACTCGCCGGTACGAGGGCGTCATCGCCGCGTCCGAAGCGCACCTTCATCCGCCCGGACGTCGAACCTCGGTCCGGGTGGCGCAGCGCCGTCAGGCGTCGAGACCGCACGGGCGGTAGCTGCCCGCGAGGAACGTCTCGAGCTGCAGCGCGCGAATCCGGCCGGCTACCGCAGGCTCGGTTTCGGCCGGAAGCGGAAAGTCCTTCTCGAAGGCCCGGTACAGCACGCCACCGAACAGTCGCAGCAGCTGACAGATCCCCATGATGTCCGGCTGGAGATCCTTGCCGCCATCGAGGACATCGAGGCGTGCGCGCAGGTCGGCTGACACCGCGCCCGACACGGCGCGGGCCGGATCGCCGCGGACCAGCTCGGGCCCCGTGTCCTCGCGCACGAGGCGCAGCCCGCGGGTGGGAGCGGTCGGGCGCACGCGCGGGGAGCCCGTGCGCGGTCGCCTGGCGGCGCCCACGGTGGGGACAGCCGGTCGCGCGCCGGGAGCCCGGTACGGCTGCATGGATGTGGCTCCCTTCGGCGGTGGATGCGTCGCGCTCTGTAGGGAGGACTGCCTCCGGGCCCGACCGTGACGGCGTAATCCGGTATTGGGGTCACAGAAGTTGATCTTCATCGATGGGGGTTCCGCGGGTGCGGACGTCACGACGGCGGCGCGGATTCGGCTACGGTGATGCGGGCACGGATTCGATGCCGCAGAACCTAATGGTCCACAGAGTAGTCAGCCGGGATGGGATTGATTGTGACCACTGAGCACTATGAGTTACTTGCACCCACCTTCACCTCGTTGGCCCAGGCGTTACGGACCAACCAGGACCCCTCCGGTATCTACCAGGCGATCGTCGACGCGGCGGTCAGCTCGATCAGCGGCTGCGACCACGCCAGCGTGATGCTGCTCAGCGGCGGCTCGTTCAAGACGGCCGCCTACTCCGACCCGGTCGGGCTGCAGTTGGAGAACCTCGAGCTGGAGTGCGGCGAGGGCCCGTGCCTGGACGCCGTCCTGGAAGAGGGATACCAGCACGACCCGGACATCTCGATCAATCCGACCTGGCCCCGGCTGGCCGAGCGCTGCCTGGGCGAGACCCCGGTCCGCAGCATGATGGGGTTCCGGCTGATCCACGACGGGCGCAAGTCCGGTGCCCTGAACGTCTTCGCCGACCGGCCCGGAGCGCTCACCGAGGAGTCCGCGCAGGAAGCGGCCGTGCTCGCCGCGTTCGCCGCCGTGGCGATCATGGCTGCCGAACAGCAGGACCGGGCCCGCAACCTCGAGGTCTCGCTGACCACCAACCGGGAGATCGGCAAGGCCATCGGGCTGCTGATGGCCGCCCACAACCTGAGCGACGACGAGGCCTTCGACGTCCTGCGCCGCGCGTCGCAGAGCCTCAACCGCAAGCTGCACGACATCGCGGTCGAGTACGTAGGCAAGCACATGACCCAGGCCAGCTGAACGCTACTTGTGCCCGGCCGTCCACTTGAGGCCCCAGCCGTAGGCCTGGTCCAGCACGCGCTGGGAGCCGTCGATGTAGCGGATCTCGCGCTGCACGGCCAGATCGCTGCCGTCGCTCTGCAGGAGCGCGATCGCGCAGATGCGCGCGCCGCCCGCCCGCTCGTCCAGGCGCACCTCCACCGACGGCCCTGAGACCGGGGTCAGCGTGACGACGGCGTTGGCGCGGTCGAAGCTGGGCGCTCCCTCGTAGATCATCGCGAAGACGAGCACCCGGCGGATCTGGGCCACCTTGGCGAGATTGACGAACAGATCCTCCCCGGCCGCGTTGTTCCCCGAGCGGTCGTCGCCGCTGAGCCAGATGTAGGGCGGGGCGTCCAGGCTGCCGAAGGCGTTCCCGAGCGCCTGGACGACCCCCTTCGTCCCGTCGGCGAGCTCGTACAGGCAACCGAGGTCCAGGTCGATCGGACGCGGCGGCGCGAGGCGCTTGAGGAACCCGCCCTGCTCGCCCGAGTCCGGGCGGGCGTCCCAGTTGAGGTTCACCCGCAGCCGGCCCGTCTGCTTGGTCAGCGAGACCGTCGGGCTGGCCTTGGTCAGCGTCACCTTGCTCAACGACACGCCCGCTGCCGGGGGCGTCGGGGCGGCCGGTGCCGCCGGGGGCCGCTTCGTGTAATCGATTGCCATGGGTGGTCTCCTGTCGGTCAGACGCTGACGCCGAAGTCCCGCGCGATGCCGGTCAGGCCCGAGGAGTAGCCCTGACCGACGGCGCGGAACTTCCACTCTGCACCGTTGCGGTACAGCTCGCCAAAGACCATCGCGGTCTCGGTGGACGCGTCCTCGCTCAGATCGAAGCGGGCGATCTCGGAACCGCCGGCCTGGTTGACCACGCGGATGAAGGAGTTGCGGACCTGGCCGAAGCTCTGCCCGCGACCGGCCCCTTCGTACACGCTCACCGGGAAGACGATCTTCTCGACCTCCGCCGGCACCGCTGCGAGGTCGACCTTGATGGTCTCGTCATCGCCGTCACCGTCCCCCGTCAGGTTGTCCCCGGTGTGCTCGACCGAGCCGTCCGGGGAGATCTTGTTGTTGAAGAAGACGAAGTGGGCGTCGGAGAGCACGCGGCCGGACTCGGTGACCATGATCGCGGAGGCGTCCAGGTCGAAGTCCGTGCCGGTGGTGGTGCGGGCGTCCCATCCGAGGCCGACGAGGACGGCGCTCAGGCCGGGAGCCTCCTTGGTCAGGGACACGTTGCCGCCCTTGGTCAGGCTGATCGCCATGATGATGTTCCTTTCGGTGGGAGGGACGGGAATTTCGGGGACTGCGTGGAACTAGCCGCGATTGCCGGACACCGGCAACGCAGGTTCAGCTGGCTCCGGCTCGGTCGAGTCCAGCGCGGTCGCGTTCTCGGGCGGAGCCGGCCGCGCGAAGCTCATGATCACCGAGCCGGCCAGCAGCGTGACGATCACGCCGAGGCTGACCAGGGACGGGATCTCCGGGATCGACGGATCGATCGACCTTGTGGCCGGCCTGCAGGACCAGCTTCACGCCGATGAAGGCGAGGATGACCGCCAGGCCCTTGGACAGGTAGTGGAACCGCTCCAGCAGACCGGCGAGCAGGAAGTACAGCGCCCGCAGGCCGAGGATCGCGAAGGCGTTGGAGGAGTAGACGATGAAGGCGTCGTCGCTGACCGCCAGCACGGCCGGCACGCTGTCGACGGCGAAGACCAGGTCGGCGGCCTCGATGGCGACGACGACCGCGAGCAGCGGCGTGGCGACGCGCTTGCCGACCTCGCGTGACGAAGAACTTCGGTCCCGGCGTACTCGTCCCGCACCGGGATCACCTTGCGCAGCAGGCGGAGCGCGACGCTGCTGCCGGGGTCGTAGGTGTCGTCGTCGCCCTTGATCAGCTTGTAGGCGCTGTAGAGCAGGATCGCGGCGAAGACGAACAGGACCGCGGTGAACTGGTTGACGACGGCCACACCGGCGGCGAGGAAGATGCCGCGGAAGACCAGCGCACCGATCACGCCGAAGAACAGCACGCGGTGCTGGTACTCCCGCGGCACCTTGAAGTAGCCGAAGATCAGCGCGAAGACGAACAGGTTGTCGACCGAGAGGCTCTTCTCGAGCAGCCACGCGGTGGTGAACTCGACGCCCGCGTGAGCGCCGAGCGTCAGACCGAGCACGAGCGGCGAACACCAGGGACAGGCCGACCCACAGCGCGCTCCACCAGGCGGCTTCCCGGAACCCGATGACGTGGGCGCCGCGGTGGGCGAGCAGGTCGATGGCGAGCATGACCACGACGACGGCGCCGAAGGCCGCCCAGGCCCAGAGTGGAACGTTCACGGATGACTCCCGAGGTGGGGACGGCTCGTCTGCCGTCGACCTGTCCAGCATGCGGGCCGGCCGGGGTCCGGTGCCGCGATCCGGCCGGACGGAACCGCGCGAGTTGATTGCCGGGTTCCGGCAAGGAGGGCGTCTACCCCGGAAGCTGGGCGGCCGGCCAGTCGAGCAGGCGGGCGCCCAATGCGGCCACATGCAGCGTGAACCGGTCGCCGGACGCGGCGGCGTCGAGCCCGGTGAGCGCGCGGATGCGGTCGAGGCGGTAGGTGACGGCACGCACCGACAGGTGCAGCGCCCGCGCGGTGTGGGCCGCGTTCCCGCCCGTGGCGAAATACGCCAGCAGGGTGTCCAGCAGCGGCTCGGCCCCGCCGCGCGCCGCCTGCAGCGGGGCGAGCGTGGTGGCGACCAGGTCGGCCAGCGCCGCCCGGTCCCGCAGCAGCACCTGGTAGACGAGCAGGTCGCGTGCGTCGATCACCGGGGTGGTCAGAGCCAGTCGCCCGGCGAGGTCGAGCGCGTCGTGTGCCTCGCGGTAGGACGTCGCGACACCGTCGGCGCCCGGTGCGGCGCGGCCGACGCCGATCTGCCACGTACCGATCGAGCGGCTGGAGCCGAGGGTGGCGCTGAGCCGGGTCACGACCTCGGTGACGGCGGCGCGATCGGGTGCGGCGAAGACGACGACCAGCCGGCCCTCCTTGCTGGCCAGCAGCGCGGGCGCGTCCGCCTTGCTGCCCTGCACCGCGCGTTCGAGCCGGGCGATGATCGGCGTCGCGTCGTCGAACGGCCGGGCGGCCCGGATCACCGCGACGGCATACGGCCCGGACAGGATGAGCCCGAAGCCGCCGGCCCGCCTGAGCACGCTCGCCACGTCGGCCGCGCCGGTGAGCAGGTCCTCGATGAACTCGCGACGGGCCGACTCCTGCGCGCGCACCAGGCTGCGCTGGGCGAGCTGGAACCCCTCGGTCAGCGCGGCGACGACGTCGTCGACGGCGTGCAGCATGACCTCGCCGGCGACGACTACCCCGTCGGGATCTCGGTGTGCGTCGGCCACGGGAGGGAGGTGGCGCCACAGCCGCCACGCCGCCGAGAGGTACAGGTCCAGCAGGGCGCGCAGGGCGACGCCCTGGACCGCGGCCCGGTCCCCTAGCGCGCGGTAGGCCCGCAGCTGCCGGGCGGTGATCGGCTGTCCCACGGCGACGGCGTCGGTCAGCACCTCGAGGAACGACCCGAGCAACTCGACCGGCACGCCGCCGGCGTCGGAGGCACCCCCCGCCGCGACCTCGGCCAGCACGTCACCCGGTACCGCGGGGCGTCGTGCGTGCGTCATGGATCCCATCCGCTGCTCGGGGGCTGGACAGCCCTGACCGGTCATGCGCACCTTAGCCGCGGCGGGCCCGCCGGCCGGTGTCGCGAATTCTGACGAAAGGGTCCCCTCGGACACCGAACGCTGGTAGGAATCTTGCAGCGCGCCGCCGACGACGAGGGAGACACCCGTGACGACCGACCAGGCGCTCGGGACCGTCGGACTGGTGCTCGGGGTTGCGGGCATCGCGCTGGCGGTGCTGTACAGCCGGCTGCCGGTGCGCGTCGCGGTGGCGCACGAGGCATCGGGCGGCGCGCCCACGAAGGCGGCGGCCGACGACGACGACTTCGTGTGGATCGTCGCGATCTTTGCGATCGCGGGCTGGCTGATCCTTGCGATCGCCGCTGTCTGGTTCACGCGAACCGACCGGCTGGTCGTCCTCGGGATGGCGGTCGCGGCGGACGTGCTGAGCGCGGTCGGCCTCGTGGTGCTGCTCGTCTCCCTGCTGCGGCAGCGGACCGGCGGCGCCCTGCTGCGTCCACTCGTCCTGCTGTTCCTGGCCGACGCGGTCGTGGCGTGGTTGCCGGTGCTGTTCACCGATCCGCTGCTGGCTCAGTCGCGCTTCACGCCGCTCGTGGACCTCGTCCCCCGGACCGGTTCGGCCCAGGACCGGGAGCATGCGGTGATGAAGACCTTCGGTCCCGGACTCGCCGGTCATCTCGTCGTCCAGGCGCTCGGCGAGGCGATCCTGGCCGCGGCCGTGTTCGCCGTCGTCTACCACCTCGTCCGGGTGGGGTGGGCCGGTCGGCGCTCGCGCGGCACCCGGCTGAGGCGGGAGCTGCCCACCAGTCTCGGCGGCAGCATCGGCGTGGTGATCGCCTGCATCGCCGGATTCGCCCTGGCCTCGGGGCTGGCCTACAACGGCCTCGCGCGGGTGGTCCGGACGGGATCGTGGAGCGCGCAGACGTCGTCGTCCTGGTTCAGCGGAACCGCGCCGTCCGTCGGCCTCCTGCGCGCGAAGAACGGCACGGTAACTGTGGAACTCGCCTACTGCGGGGAGCAGCGTCTGCTCGATCTCGTCGTCGAGCCGTCCGGGACCTACGCGGGAGTGGACCTGCGTTCGCCGATCGGCCTGCCCTCGCCGACGCAGTACGCCCTGGGCCGGATCTCGGCGACCCAGTTGGTGATGCACATCCGCACCACCCGCAGCTACCGCACCACCGTGGTGCTGCGGGTGCCGGCCGCGGGGAAGTGGACCGAGGCCGGGACCACCACCGGCACTCTGACAGCCTTCCGCAAGGCCGGCCACGCCTGCACTTGATCACATCCGCTCCCGTAGGGCCCGGCGGGCATTGACCGAGCGTGAATGTTTTTCTAGTCTGATTCAAGTATCAGGGCTGTTGGACAGCTTCGGCAGGTCGTTGTCGCAGTGTCGTGGAAGGGGCCTCAGGCCATGCGCCAGATTCAGCACGCGCTCAGCCGTGCAGTGTACGAATGGGCGGAGGACGACATCGGCCCCGTACTGGTGACCGACAAGTCCGGCCGTCAGGGGCGTTTCGACCGCGACGGGCGCTGGATCATGGGCGAGGTCTACAGCGCCGACCCCGAGCTCTGCCGCTGGGTCGCCAGCGGCGGACCCACAGCCGGCGGCCCTGGTTCACGCAACCGCCGTTTCGAGACTCAGGACGTAGTTTCATGACCACTGAAGAGACCCGTTCGCTGACCGGCTTCCGCGGTACCGGACCGTCGTACCAGGACCTGCTCGACACCGACACCAAGCCGGTGCCCGAGTCGTTGCGGCGCGATGAGCCCGGCTACTTCGGTGACGAGGACATCCCGATCGAGCGCTACCTGTCCCGCGAGTTCCACGAGCTCGAGAAGGAGAAGGTCTGGTCGCGGGTGTGGCAGTTCGCCTGCCGCGAGGAGGTGCTGACCGAGGTCGGCGACACCGAGGTCTACGACATCTGTGACCAGTCCTACCTCCTCGTCCGCGTGGCCCCCGGCGCCGGACGGCATCAAGGCCTACGTCAACGCCTGCCTGCACCGTGGCCGCGCGCTGCGCGACGGCCCCGGGCGGGTCGACGAGCTGCTCTGCCCGTTCCACGGCTTCTGCTGGTCGCTGCAGGGCAAGCTCAAGCGGGTCCCGAGCGCGTGGGACTTCCCGCAGGTCAAGCCGGAGAACTTCACGCTGCCCGAGGTGAAGGTGGGCACGTGGGGCGGGTTCGTGTTCATCAACCCCGACCCCGACTGCGAGCCGCTGGAGGACTTCCTGGGCGAGCTTCCGACGTTCTTCGGGCGGTGGCCGCTGGAGGAGCGTTACACCCGGGTGCACGTCTCGAAGATCGTGCGGGTGAACTGGAAGGTCGCGCAGGAGGCCTTCATGGAGTCCTTCCACGTGATCACGACCCACCCGCAGTTGCTGCCGGGCTTCGGCGACGCGAACAGCCAGTACGACCACTTCGGCAACGTCACGCGCGCGCTCTCGGCCCGTGGTGTCCCGAGTCCGTACCTGTCCTACGCCCCGAGCGAGCAGCAGCGCCTGAACAGCCAGATCGACCAGCGCATCGACGACCCGCCCGCGATCACCGTGCCCGAGGGCATGACCGCGCGGGAGGCCCTGGCCGATTCGGCCCGCCGCTCGTTGCGCACCGTCCTCGGCGAGGGCGCCGACATCCTCAGCGACGCCGAACTGGTGGACAGCTACACCTTCACCGTCTTCCCGAACATGCACCCGTGGGGCGGCTACAACCAGATCACCTACCGCTTCCGCCCGAACGGCGACGACCACGAGACCTCGATCATGGAGGTGCTGCTGCTCTCGCCGTTCTCCGGCGAGCGCCCGCCGCCCTCGCCCGAGCGCCGGCTGGGCATCGACGAGCCCTGGCGCACCTACGTCGAGGATCTCGGCTCGCTGGCGCGGGTGTTCGACCAGGACGAGTTCAACCTGGAGGCCGTGCAGAAGGGACTGCGGGCGACGCGGAAGAAGGGCATCTCCTTCAGCGTGTACCAGGAGAGCAAGATCCGGCACTTCCACCAGTTGCTCGGTGAATGGGTCGCCAAGCCCTGAGCGGTGACGCCGTATCACCGCTTCGTGTCACCGCTCGGTATCACCGCTTGGGCCGCCGCCTCCTCCAGTGGGAAGCTGTGTCCCTGCTGAGTGCTGACCGCTGCTTGCTCAGTGCCGAACTCGAGGAGATCGCCATGTCCAACCCGATGCCCCCGCAGCCCGTCCCGCCGAAGCCGACGCCGGACCCGTACAAGACCCCGGTCGGCAAGGACCCCAAGACGCCGCCGGACGCCTAGTCCGGGTTCGCCCCGTCGTAGGGGGTGAGCCACGCCTCGTCGGCCCAGGTGACGCTCGCCGGGATGCGGCGGCCGTACGCCGGCTTCGCGTCCTTGCGGTGCCGCACGCTCGCGTGGCATACCCCGTCGATCGGAACGGTGCGGTGCCGGTACCAGAGCAGTGCCCAGGCGATGCCCATCCGGTGCACGGTGCCGAGCGCGTCGTCCTCGGTCACCGCGCACGAGGCCTGGTACGCGCCCTGCTTGAGCAGCAGGCCCTCGGCCAGGGCACCGTCGAGCACCCACTTGAGGGACACGCGCGGCAGCCGCGGATCGTCGTCGAAGGTGCCGCCGACGTCGGAGTGGACTCCGGCGAACCACACCTGGTCAGCGCGGGCAGCGTCGCCCCGGCCTTGGGCTCGACCGGGTACGGGCGGTAGGGGCGGCGCTTCTCGTCGATCGACACAGCGTGGCGGACCGTGGCGACGGTGGGCAGCTGGCGGGTGTAGAGCCATCTCATGTCGCCCCACCGCAGGAACCCGGCCGCCTTCACCGTGTCCCAGAGGCCCAGGTAGGTGATCGGCAGCCCCGTCCTGCCGTTGACCTTGCGTGAGAACGTCCCGGCGTTGCGGTGCAGCTCGGTCCAGTCGTCGTCGGACCAGTTCTTGTTCCGCGCGTACACCGCGATGACGTAGGGGATCAGGTTCTCCGACCCGCGCCGCAGCAGGCCGATCGACGCGAGGAGGCCGGCCAGCGCGCGGGCGGTGTACGCGCCGCGGCTGAAGCCGAAGATGAAGACCTTGTCGCCGTCCTCGTAGTTCTGGATGAGGTAGTTGTAGGCCTCGCTCAGATTCGTCTTGACCCCGGTACCGAAGGCCAGCCCCATCAGCCGGGACAGCCGCCTGGCCGGTGGGGTCCATGCCCCGCTCGCGCTGAACGTGCCGACGCCCGGATCGTAGAAGGCGACCTGTTTCTCGGGATCACTGAGATCGAGCATGGCGAAGGTCTTCACGACGTTCGTGTTGCCGCCGGCGCGCAGCTTGTTCCCGGTCCCGTCCAGGCACAGCACGATGTTCTTGCCCATCTCGTCCTCCTCGGTCGACGCGCGGTCAGGCTGGGGGCTCAGACCCGAAGCTGGGTCAGGGCGAAGTCGATGGGCAGTTCCTGCACCGCCACCACGGGCGGCCGGGTAGCGAGCGCTCCGAGCGCCGTCCGTACCGCGGCCACGGTCGCCACGTTCGGCGCGGCGACGAGGTCGGCGGGGTGGGCCTTGCGGTAGGCGGCGAGCAGGCGCCATTCGGTGTCGGCGCGGGTCGCGTCATCGAGCAGCGCCCGGCCCGTGGCCGCAGGCACGGTCAGCCCCGTGCTGGAGACGGGCATCGCCCCGGCCCGCCAGGTCTCGTCCGCGATACGTGCCCGGATGCGCGAGGCCATCGACTCCGGGTCGGCGCGGGGATCGACCGCGACGTCGGCGCTCAGATCGGTGAAGCTGACCGAGTTGGTGTCGGGGCCGAGCGTGGTGTCGTGCAGCAGCCAGAGCACCCGGGGGAGGTTGCGCACGTTGCCGCCGCTGCGGACCAGGGCGCGCATGCACGCGGCCACCACCGCGTCGGAGTAGGTGTTGCGCGACAGCTCGACCAGGCTCCCGACGACGTCGCCCAGCCGGTCGCGCAGCTGCGTCACGTCGCTCTGCCGGACGAACCAGGCGACGTGCCGGCGCGTGACCTGGTCGACGGCCGTCACGACCTGTTCCCACCCGCCGGGGTCGGGGATCGTCACGGTCGTGCGGAGGTGATTGAGTCCCAGCTCGATCGATGACGGCGGGCCGCCGGTGAGGCTCAGGCTCAGGTCGGGGAGCTGGACGCCGGTGTCGGCGAACAGGTTCGCCCGCAGGTCGGTGATCCGGTCGCTGTCCTGCGACGTCGCCCGGCGCGCGGTCTCGAGGGTGAGGGCCACGTGGAGTTCCGGTGGGGCGATCCGGTCGAGGATCACCTCCGCCACCGCCGCGGCCGATGGCTCCGCGCCGATCCAGGGCTCCGTGCCGATCCAGGCGTCGGTCCCCAGGGCCGCGACACCGGCGAGGGAGATGCCGTTGTCGAGGAGGTACCCCGGCACGGACCGGTAGAACTCGCGCCGGTCGTCGCCCGCGGCCGCCATGATCGCCTCGGCGTGCTCCTCGGCCTCGGCGTCGTCGAGCAGGAGGGCGTAGCGGAAGCGCATGACCGCCTCCGCGGCAGCGACGACCCTGGTCACCCAGACGCTGTCATGGGATGCACCGGGGGCGAGGTCGAGGACGACCGCGGGCCGCCCGTCCACCGAGACCGAGAGTGTCGACGGATCATCCGACGGTGCGCCGGTGAACTGTGCCGCCCGCCTGATGCCGAGCGCGGCGCGCGCACCGTCCACCCGGCGCGCGATGCCGTCGAGGACCTCCGCCCGCACGCTGGCCGGAACCGCGTCCGGGAGCGAGACGACGACCTGGGACAGCGGGACCTCGGGCTGCGGGACCACCTCGGGCGCACGGCTGCGCGCGGGAAGCCGGAAGCCACGCCACACAGACCGGGCGCGTTCGGTCATTCCGGTGCCCCCGCTCACGTGATCTCCCCCTCGGCGACGACGTACACCCGCGGGCGGTCGGCTGCGAAGAGCCGCCACACGAAGGGCCGAACCTCCGCGCTTGCCACCGAGATCGTGTGCGGGCCGGGTCCGAGCGTGTCCGCCCGCCATCGGTGCAACTGGGTCACGAGGGTGCGGGCCTCGGCGCGCGGCACCGTCCAGGTCGTGCCCGACCGTCCCGCCTCGATGCGGTCCGCGAACGTGTCGGGCAGGGCGTGCACCGACCCGCGATGGTCGCCGAGGATCGCCGGGTAGAGCCGGCGCCTGACCTCGGTCATCGTGTGCACCACGCCGAGATCGGCGACGACGCCGGCGTGGAAACCGGCGAGGATCGCGTCCCGGTCGGTGATCGGCAGCCCCTCGTTCAGCAGGGAGCGGAGCACCCGGGTCAGGCGTACCCGGTCGGAGAGGTCGACCGGCACGCGCTTGCGGGCCGAGGTGCTCGCCTGCCAGCCCGCCGCCCACAGGTCGATGTCGTCGACCGACACCCAGCGGAACAGGTTGTCGGTGACGACGGACTCGAACACCTCCATGATCGCCGGACCGGGCTCGGGCGTGAGCTCGATCGGGACCCGCGCGGCGCTCCGCTCGTAGATGCGGACGTCGACGGCCGTGTCGGTCGGGTCGGCGTTCATCTCGACGCGCACGCCCGGGATCCAGACGCCGACCTCGCGGGTGAGGCGATCCCTCAGCGCCTGGATCTGCTCGGCGAGGTAAGGGGAATCGCTCTGGTCCGGGTGGGCGCCGCCGATCACCAGGGCGATGGCGCGCGCGAACGGGGACACGGCGCGGCGCGGCAGGTCGCTGCGCCTGACCTTGAGCAGCGCGTCGAGCGGCAGGCGCTGGACGCACCCGGCCAGGCGCTCCCGCTCGCCGTCGGGCGCGTTGCCGAGCACCGCGAGCAGGCGGTCGTAGTGCGCCCACGCGAGGTCCAGCGTGCGGGCGAACAGGTTCAACGCGTCGCCGAGGGCAGTGGCGTCGGTGCCGCGCAGGTAGGCCAGCGCTTCGGGTTCGTCCGGGCCGGCGAGTTCGAGCGCACTCAGGCCGAGCCGGGCGGACAGCTCAGCGGGAAGCGGGTCGTCCGGGTCGACAGAGGTCAGCACGGACGCGATGCCGCGCCAGGTCGCCTGCGCGGCCTCCGGCCGGCCGTCGGTGAGTTCGCGATCACCCACGTCGACCAGTTGCGCCGCGACGGCGCGCATGGCCTCGGCAGCCTCGTCCACGTGCCCGTCGCGGGCCAGCCGCGCGTACCCGGCGACGGCTTCGGTCAGCTCGCCCCGCGCCCACAACTCGCGCGCCTCGACCAGTTGCTGGGACAGCAGCTCCCGCGGCCGCTGCCGCGCGCGCAGCTCGTCGATGCGTGCTCTCGCGGCCGCGCCGACCTGATCGGCCTTCGCGATGACGGACTGCTCGTCGATGTGGCCCGCCACAGCACTGGCGATCTGGGGGATCTCGACGTCGACGAGATGCACGAGATCGTCGGCCTGGAGGCAGGACGCGACCGCGGCCAGGAGGATCTCCAGTCCCCGGGCCGCGTCGTCCTCCGGGGAGGGCCGGCCCTCCGGGGGTACGCCATCGTCCGGGGGTACGCCGTCGCCCGGAGCTACGCCGTCGTCCGGAGGAGTGCCGTCGTCGGGAGGAGTGCCGTCGTCGGGAGGAGTGCCGTCGTCCGGGGGAGTGCCGCCGGCGCCGCGCACCAGCAGCATCTGCCCGAAGTTCAGGCCGTTGATCGGGGTGTCGGGATGTGCCGCGTAGATCTCGCTGTAGATCTCGATGGCCTCGTCGAGCAGGCCGAGGCGGTAGGCGGCCCAGCCCGCCAGGCTGACGCGCTTGAGGTTCGCGCGCGCCGCCCAGGTCCGGTCGGCCCAGTCACGGGCGGCGTCCGGATCACCGTTCAGGAACTGGCAGTCCGCGCGCAGCACGCCGACCTCGTCCGGGCGCACCGTCACGTCCGCGAGCGCCTCCAGGGCGCGGTCGGGCCGTCCGCTGCGCAGCTCGACGAACGCGAGCAGCAACTGGGTCTCGTCCGTCCACGCGGTGTCGGTGGTGTCGCCGACCAGGACCGCCCGCGCCTCCTCGATGAGGCCGAGATCGACCAGCGCGCTCATCCGCTCGGACAGCAGGAACCCGTCGATGTCGCCGCCCTGTGAGAGGTTCGCCCCGTGGTCGGCGATCCGGCGCGCCGTCTGCGGGTACCCGTCGCGCCGGTAGGCCCAGGCGAGCAGGCTGCAGGTGCGGGCGTTCCACGGTTCGCGCAGCAGCGCGCGTTCGAGGCGGAGCAGCGGGTCCTCCTCCGTGCCGAGCGCGTGCGCGGTGAGCCCGGTGCTGACCAGCGCCCACGCCGGCACGTCCTCGGGGCGGGTCGCGTCGAACGCGGCTCGCTGCAGGGACGCCGATCGTTCCAGCCGCGCGATGTCGAGGTTGCCCTCGACGTCGGTGGAGCGCGCTCTGAGTTCCTCCGCGAGCACCCACGAGTACACCGCATCGCCGGGCACGAGGTCGTGGGCCTTCTCGAAGGCGACGACCGCCCGGTCCAACCCCATCAGCGAATAGAGGTCACCGGCCTGCGCATAGGCCTCGGCCGCCTCGACGCCGCGCCCGGTGTCCGCGAGCAGCTCCGCCTTCTCCCAGAGCACCCTGCGCTGGGGGTACTCCGACCGGCCCAGGACACCGGCGGTGAGCGCCCGGTCGTAGATCTCCAGGGCTCGCGGGTCACCTTCGAGCCGCAACCGTCGGGCCAGTGACCAGAGCAGGTTGCCGGGCACCTCGCTGAGCAGGTTCGACTCGGCCAGGTCGTAGCCGAAGCGGCGCGCGGCGGTGTCGAAGTAGTCACCGGATCGCCGGAAGGCCCGCCGCCGCAGAGCGATCTGGCCCGCGACGACGAGCCGGTCCGGGATCTCGTCGTTGGCCTCGACGCAGTCGCGGACGAGCCCGTCGGCCGCGTCGAGGTCGCCGCGGGCGAGAAGGACCTCGGCGTGGACGGCGGCGGCGAGCACCCGCGCGGTGCGATCGTCCGCGTGGTCGGAACGGCGCGCTGTCTGCTCGGCCTGGGCGGCCAGGCGCTCGGCTTCCTGGGGGTTGCCGAGGTGCCGCAGCAGGATGCGGACCTTCAGCGCCAGCAGCCTGACCCGCGTCCTGGCCGAAAGTCCCTTCGTGCCGAGCGCCCGATCGAGGGCGGTCATGTTCGGGGCGGTGCCGGCGCGCAGGTCGTGGGTGATGGCGTGCAGCTCCGTCCGGAGCTCGTCGATGCCGGCGCCGATCGGATGGCGCCACTCGATGATGGAGTTCGCCAGGGTCCACTGCCCGGCCGCGACGGTGTCCATCCAGTAGTCGAGCCAGAGCCGCACCCACGCATCCGGCTGCTCGACCTGGCTGAGCCGCCGGCGGCGATCGGCCTTCCAGGCCCGGCCGAACGGGTGGGCGTCCGCCTCGGCGCGCTCGACCGCGCTACCCCTCTCGTACACGTCTCCGAGCACGTCCTGGACATGGGCGAGGTCGCGGGCCAGCACGCCGATGGAGTCGAGGACCTGCTCCGGGTCACGGTCCTTGTAGATCTTCAGGGCGAGGCGCGCCAGCGAGCGGGTGGACGGCGTCAGCTTCAGTTCGCGCAGTTGGGCGCGGCCGTCGCGGAGGGCCTCCTGCATGGCCTGCTTGCGGTCGACGTCGCTCTGTTCCGTCACGACACCTCCACCTGCTCGGCCAGATCGCGGACGACCAGATGCATCCGGTGGAGGATCTCGTCGGCCTCGTCGTTGTCGTCCTGCCGCCGGCGCTCGAGGCGGATCAAGGCGTCGGCCTGTTCCTGGTCGGCGATCGCTGCCACCGACTCGGGCCAGTTCTGGTCCTGGAGCCAATCCTGCAGCGCCCGACTGGTAGCCGTCGAAGGCACGATGTCGTCGAGGATCTGGGTCAGCAGGCTCTTCAGCGGCCGGATCCGGCGGCGCAGGGGTTCCCGCGGTCCGAGCCGGGCGGAGACCGCGCCGGTCCGCGCCGTGCGGGCGGCTTCCTCGTCGGCAGCGGCTCTGCGCTCGACCAGGTTCCCGTCGACCCTGCTCTGCATGTACAGGGCCGGAGTACCGAAATAACGGCCCGGGTTCGCGCGCGCCAGCAGGTCGCCGCGAGCAGCCTGCACGGCCGCGCCGATGTTCTCGCCCTCGCCGAGGCGCCGGTAGAGATTCGACACGAACATCTGCCCGAGCTTGGGATGCATCGGGTAGCGCATGGCCAGCACCGCCGGGATCTCCGCGCGGATGAAGGCCGGCGCGAGCTGCTCGAAATGTTCGGGAGCCTCGCTCTCACCGGCGTCCAACCAGTCACAGAGGTGGAGGACCACGAGCTTCGGTCGGGTGCTCGCGGACTTCGTCAGCGCGCGGACCACCGGATAGGGATCACCCCACTCCCACCGTGTGGTGCCCTCGACCGGGAGATACAACTGCGGTTTGTCATCGCCGACCGTCCGGAAGAGCGCGACCAGGTGCACCACGTCGACCGGCACGCTCTGCGCGTCGACGCGGAAGTCGGCCAGCTTCGCCTCCACCTGCGTTGCATCCCAGCCGTGGACGCGTTCGAGCTGCATCCGTGAGCCGGCACGGACCTCGGAGCCGGTCTCGTCGGTCCGCCGCGGATCGAGCTCGTCGAGCAGCTGGTCGATCACCTCCCGCTCGTCGTCGAACTTGCGCGACGGGGGCAGGCTCACGACGAACAGCACGCGGAGCTTGTCGTCGGCCGAGCGGAAGTCCTGATCGCGGTCCTCCTCGCCGTCGAGGTAACGCCCCAGGGTCAGGCTGGTCTCGGCGGCCAGGAAGAACGGCGTCTCGCCGGGCAGGTGCACGAACTCCCAGGGCAACTCGGCCAGGTCGGAGGCGTCCTTGGTGAAGCTCATCCGCACCCGCACGGTCGGGCCACGCTGCGGAGCCGTCTTGCGGGCCTGGCTGACGACGTCGATCAGCTTCTGCCCGGGGACCTCGCTCAGCGCCATCTCCCAGAGCTGGTTCCCCAGCACCCGGAAGGTGTCCGGGACGAGCAGGCGTCCCCGCCCGTCGTCGGCCGCGGCGATCCACTCCCACCGCGTCAGCCACTGCTCCAGCAGCTGGATCGTCTCCAGGTGCGTGGTGCGGCGGATCGGGGCATCTCCCAGCGTGGCGGGACGTTCGGCCCCGGGGCGGCTGTACTCGCCGGTGACGACGTCCCGGCCGAGAGTGATCCGGAACTCGTGTGAATCGGATGCCATCGTCAACTCCCGCCCGTGGTCGCCGGGGATGTGGTGGAGAACAGGACATGGTCGGTCTGCCGGTACACGACGGGAAGGCCGAGCAGCCTCGGATCCGGGTACGCGCCGATCCGGCTGATGTCCCAGCGCGCCTGCTGGGCGGCGATGTCGAGGTCGACATGCTTGGCCAGCTGGCGATAGACGCTGGTGCTGAACGCGATCGCCGTCTCGTTGGTCACCGCGTACTGCATGGCGACCACCGCCTGCACGCCGTGGCGGATGAGCTGCGGGGCCAGCCCGGCGAAACTCACGGGGAACTCGACGACACCGCCCTCGCAGGCGTGCACGATCACCGCCCGCGGTGGCCGGCTGCCGTGCGTGAGCACTTCGGCGAGGCGGCGGTCGGCGACCCAGTCCGTGCCCTGCCGGCTGGGCTTGCTGAGTGCGAAGCTGCCTTCGCCGCGGTCGTGGTCGTAGGAGCCGTGCCCGAGCAGGTGGATCAGGTGCGGGGGCTCGTCGAGGGCGGCGATCTCGCGGTACAGCGACTCGGCCGTCGGGTCGTGCAGGACCGACACGGCGAACCGAGCGCCGGCCGCCGCCGTCTCGATCTCGGCGAGGACCTCCTCGTGGAGCACCTCGCCGAGCAGGGGGTCATTCGGCTGGCTGACGACGACGAGCAGCCGCAACGGGGTCTCGGGCACGAGCGGGACGTCGTCGCTGGACAGCGGGATGAACCGGGACGAGAACGAGATCCGGCCGCGCCGCGAGGAAGCCGCCCGTCGCTCCGGGGCGGTCCGGGCGATAGAGGTACTCCCACGGGAGCGAGGCCAGCCGCGCATAGGCACCGTCGGCCGGGAAGGAGAGCTCGAGGCGGCAGCGGGTGGGCGCCACGCTCGCGATCGCGCCCTCGATCCAGTCCCAGCCGCGCTCACCGAACAGGCAGCGATGCAGCAGCGATCCGAAGATGCGGATCTCGGCCTCGTCCCAGGTGCGGTCCCGCAGCTGCAGCCAGCCCTCGAACAGGCGCACGAGGTCGACGTCCAGGCCCGATCCGGCGACCTGGGACGCGGGCCCCTTCTGCTTGGTGTCGTACCGGCTCGCCCGCAGCACACCGGTGCCGTCGACGTCGATGCGCAGATAGAGATCACCCATCGGCTGACCCCTGAAGCGTCACGACGGCACCCTCGCCGTCCGCGGGATAGCTCGTGCGGAAGTCGTGGGCCCGGCGCAGCGCCTCGTCGGCCCACTGGGACGTGCGCGGCGTGCGGTAGTTGAAGACGAGTTCGCAGTCGGCCGGACCGTAGGCGATGACCGTCGCCACGGCGCTGTCGTCGGGATGGTGGAAGTACGCGCCGTTGGTGCTGAAGAGGTACCTGCGCGCCGGGGCCAGCATCACGAGCGAGGAGGTGATGTTGTTCGCGCTGCCGTGGTGGGGGAGCTTGAACGCATCCAGTGCGAGGTGCTCGATCCCGCGCTGGGCGAGCAACCGCCGCAGGGCCGGTTCCAGCACACCGGCCGTGGAATCCCCGGCCAGCAGCACGGCGGCGCCCCGGCGTTCGACGAGGAGCACGATGCTGCTCTGGTTGGGGATCGAGGGGTCGGTCCCGGTGCGGCGTTGCGCCAGCTGGACGACGTCGGGCCCCTTGCCCCCGCTGAGGTAGGACGAGGGCGGGTTGAGCGAGCGCTTGGCGTGCAGGAGCCGGAGCGCATCGTCCACCGAGCCCACCGTGAGGCCCGCCTCGGTGCAGGTCCTGGTCCACTCGTCGCGCAGCTTCGTCAGGCCGGATGTTGTCGGTGCCAGGACGGTGACGCGGACGTCGCCCGCGAGCGTGACCTCGGTCAGCGCGTGGTCGTCGGCGGCGGCGCGCGCCGCTCTGCCCGCGAAGGGCGCGTTCCACGCGATGCCGCGGCTCGCCACGAGAGCGCCCAGGATCTCTCCGTGCGGGGCGGCCAGCTCGGCCGCCAGCTGCGGATAGCCGTTGTACCAGACCTCGTCGATCGTCAGGGCCAGGTCGGCGTCGTTGACGAGCAGGATCGCGCCCTCGATGTGGTCGGCGTCGATGTGGGTGAGGACGAGCAGGTCGATCCGCCTGGAGGGGATGCGCGCGAGGCGTTCGGCGATCTCGGTGTAGGCCCTGGCCGGTCCGCCGTCGATGAGGACGTGGACGCGGCGGCCGGGCGTCTCCGCGGTCGCGTCGACCCACCAGTGGAGCAGGATGCAGTCACCCTGACGGGCAGGCAGGAGCTCGACGACCAGCGCTTCCTCGGTCATGATCCGGCCCCGCCCCACCCCGATGTCACCCCGGAACAACGGGTGATGTCAGATATTGGACTAGAGATCATCTCGCTAGGCAAGCACGTATCACCGGGCCGGGATCCTTGCTCCTGGCAGGTGACCGGGGGTCCGCGCCCGCGTGGTCCTACGATCGGACGCGTGACCGACTACGTGATCCAGATTCTCTTCACCGACCAGCGCGATGCGCTCATGGTCGAACTCCCCGGCGTGGACCTGGAGGAGGCGGAGGCGTTCACGGCCCAGCTCCGCTACGACGTCGAGGAGGCGAAGGACATCGACGCGCCCCTGGTGGAGGCCACAGTGCCCGGCGCTGCCGGGACACCGCTGGATCTCGATCCGCGCCACGTCCGGTCCATCGATCTGGAGGAGTCACACCGCGGCGAGTGACCGCGAGATGAACACCAGCTCGCCGGCCCGATGTGATCTTGCTCCCGGCCAAATCATTCGACTAGCATGAATCTTGGCTGTCGCAACAGCTGGCCGGGATCATCCGTGACTCCGCCCGTTGCTTCCCCGATGCTGCGGAAGTGCCGACCATGTTCGTGCCGGGCAGTGCCCACGGGGAAAGAGCGATAGTCATGGTCGACCTTCTCGCAGAGACCGCACCATCGTCGCATCGGCACGGAGTTCTGATCTTCGGCACGGCGGACGATCTTGCGGTACAGGTGGCGAACTTCGTCGGGAACTCCCTCGCCGGCAGCGGGAACGTCCTGGTGGTCGCGCAGGCGGAGTTGCGGCCGGCGCTCGATGCCGTGCTGGCCGCACCTGAGTCGGTCCGCGCACTGGCCTCCGGCCGGCTGCTCGTCGTCAGCGCGGAGCAGACCCTCGCCCGGATCCTGCGCGACGGACTCCCCGACGCCGACCTGTTCGACGACGTGGTCGGCGGGCTGGTGCGCAGGCACGTGCCCGTCACCGGCGTGCTGCGCATCTACGGCGACATGGTCGCCGACCTCTGGGGGCGCGGCGAGGTCGAAGCGGCCCTGCAGCTCGAGGACCTCTGGAACCGGCTCATGCGTGAGGTTCCCTGCGAGCTGCTGTGCGCCTACCCGCTCGCCATCGTCGACGACCCGGCCGACGGCCAGCTCGAGCGGCTCATCGCCGGACACTCCAGCGTCCGTGTCGAGTCCGCGGGCGAACGGCTGCACGCCGTCTACTAGGCGTCGACCAGGCGAGGCTCGGCCGCCGCGTCGCGGAGGTTCCCGCCCGGACCCGTCGACAGCGCCGCTCTGGTGGGGTGTGTCACGTTTGCCGGGGCAACCCGGGTGGCTTACATGAAGCCCCCGCAAGTCTGAGGCGGTGACCTCGAGCGAACTGGCGACCCATCGAACGGCTGCTTCTCTTCGGACCCTCGTCGCGAAGGTTCCGGAGATCACCGCGTACTTCTGGATCACCAAGGTGCTCACGACCGGTATGGGCGAGGCGGCGTCGGACTACCTGGGCAACCGCCTGGGAACCGCGATCGCCATGCCGCTGTCGGGGCTGGCGCTCGTGGCCGCGCTCGTCGCGCAGTTCCGGGTCCGCCGCTATCTGGCCGTGGGTGTACTGGCTGGCGGTGGTCATGGTCAGTGTCTTCGGGACCATGCTGGCCGACGGCATCCACAGCGCCACCAACGTGCCGTACTGGGCGTCGACGCTGGTCTTCGCGGCCGTCCTCGCCGGTGTGCTGGTCGGCTGGTACCGCAGCGAGGACACGCTGGACGTGCACAGCATCCACACCCGCCGCCGGGAGGGGTACTACTGGGCCACGGTGGTCGCCACCTTCGCGCTCGGCACGGCCGCCGGGGACATGACCGCGTCCAGCTTCCACCTCGGGTACGTCTCCTCGGTCGTCATCTTCGCCGTGGTGATCGTGATCCCGGCGGTCGGGTACTGGCGGTTCGGCATGAATGCGATCTTCGGATTCTGGTTCGCCTACGTCGTCACCCGCCCGCTCGGCGCGTCCTCGGCGGACTGGATGGCGGTGCCCCGGCGCGTGGGCGGCCTGGGCTTCGGGACGGGCTGGACCACGCTGCTGATGACGGCGGGCATCCTGTGCTTCGTGGCCTACCTCGCGTTGACCCGCACGGACGTCGAGGTGGTCGTCGAGGTCGACGCCGACGTCGACGGCACGGCGGACGCTCGAGGCCGACGACGCGATCGCCGTCGAGCCCGCGGCCTGACTCCCGTCGGGACAGCTGTCTGTGATGATGGCTGGATGGCCGAACCCGTCGTGCGCTGGACGCGGGCGTCGGCGCGCCCGGACATGTGGGTCGATCCGCAGGACGATCCGCGGGAGAGCGCTACCTCGGGCACGGACGAACGCAGCATCCTGCTCGACTACCTGCGCCGCTACCGGATCACGCTGGAACTGAAGTGCGCCGACCTCGACGCCGAGCAGCTGTCGCGGAGGTCCGTCCCGCCGTCGACGATGTCGCTGTTGGGCCTCGTCCGGCACATGGCGGAGGTGGAACGCGGGTGGTTCCGCCGGGTCATGAACGGACTGGACGCGGCGAAGCTGTACTGCACCGCCGACTCGCCCGACGAGGACTGGCTGCGGCGCCCGCGCCGACGCGGACGTCGTGGCACAGGCCTGGCAGGCCTGGCGTGCCGAGGTCGCGTTCGCCGAGGAGTACACGGCACGCACCGCCGACCTGGAGACGACGGGCCACACCCGGCACGGCGAGGAGGTCCCGCTGCGGGACGTCCTCGTGCACATGATCGAGGAGTACGCGCGGCACTGCGGCCACGCGGACCTGCTCCGGGAGTGCATCGACGGCCGGACCGGTCAGTAGCGCCCGGTCCGAAACTGTCGTACCGGGCTGCTACCTCTAGGGCATCACCCGAGACGAAGGAGGCCACCGTGGTCGTCATGGAAGCACCGGACATCTGCCTGAACGTCGGCTGCTCCCGCCGATTCGACGCCGACAAAGCCGGCTGGGACGGCACGTGCGACGAGTGTGCCGCGCTGGCGGAGGACCATTTCTCCGGCGTGCACGCCGACGCCGATCCCACCTGCCCGTTCTGCGCCTGAGCGCCACGCGCGAGCGCGGTGCCTGCGCACGGGGAGTGTCACCGATCAGCCGGAGCGGGTGTCACCCATCAGCCGGAGCAGGTGTCGCGCGTCAGCGGGAGCCGGTGTCACGCCCGGAGCCCCGGGAAATACGGGCGAGTGGGCCCCGTGGGACTCGAACCCACAACCTACGGATTAAAAGTCCGCAGCTCTAACCATTGAGCTAGAGGCCCGGAACCCGGGTGGGAGTTCCTCGGCGCACATCCTGTCAGACATGTACGTCGCATGTCCGCACGCGCGTCCGTGACTCCCAGGCTAGCCGCCCGTCCGCCGCACCCGGCACCGAACCGCGCACCGCCGGCGCCGGGGACACGACGGATCGCGCCGACGGATCAGGTCGTCTCGACCGCACCGGGCAGGCGGCGGCCCAGCTTCTGGTACTCGCGCGAGGTCGCCGCGCGCACGTGCCGCATGCCGAGTGCCTGCCCGCGACGCGGCGGCGTCGTAGGTCGCGGCCGAGGACGATGTTGCGGATGTCGCCGCCGGCCAGTTCGACGGTCTCGGCCAGGAACTCGACGTCGACGGGATCGGCCGGATCGAGCTCCCCGGCGTGGGACAGGTGCTGCGTGCCACAGCCGGCCGCGGGTCGGGGCGTCCGGGTCGGGGAAGTGGACGATGAACTGCATCCGGCGGGAGAACGCCTGGTCCAGGTTGCCGCGCAGGTTCGTGGCCAGCACGGTGATGCCGTCGAAGTGCTCCATGCGCTGCAGCAGGTAGGAGACCTCCTGGTTGGCGTACCGGTCCCGGGCGTCCTTGACCTCGGAACGGCTGCCGAACAGGGCATCGGCCTCGTCGAAGAACAGCACCACGTTGCCCGCTCTCGGCCTCGTGGAAGACCCGCTCCAGGTTCTTCTCGGTCTCGCCGATGTACTTGTCGACGACCGCCGGACAGGTCGACCTGGAACAGTTCGAGATTCGAGCTCGTCGGCGATGACGTGCGCGGCCAGCGTCTTGCCGGTGCCCGGGCTGCCGGTGAACAGCGCGGTGATCCCCGTGCCCTTGCCGCCCTTGCCGTGCACGGGACCGCGGGCGAGGACGTCGTCGCGGTGGGCCGCCCAGCGCACCAGGCGCTCCAGCTCCTCCCGCACCCGGCCGGGCAGGATCAGATCGGCGAACGTGGCCGGGGCGCCGAGCGCTCGGGCCGCCACCCGACCCGAACCGGCACCGGCACCGAGCACCCTGGCGGCGTCGCGCAGCTGCGTCGTGGACGGCGACTCACCCCGCGCGGCAGCCAGGACCTGCGCGTACCGGGCGGTCGCGAGGATGTCCTCGGGCGTCAGCCGAAGAGTCGTCAGCGACTGTGCGTCACCGCCCTGCAGGGCCAACTGCCAGATGCTCGCGCGGTCGTCCGCGGCGAGGATCGGCGCGTCGACGCTCAGCGGGACCTCCCGCAGCCACAGCGGATTCCACGGCCGGGTCCCCACCGCGACGACGGGCACCGCGGCCGTGCGCAGCAGCTCCAGCGCGCCGACCGCGTCGGGCTCGGCGAGGGCGTCGGCGCCGGTGACGACGAGCGCGCGCGCCAGGAACGCCGCCTCACGGGCGCACTCGGCCACAGCGTCGACCAGTGCGACGCCGCCGGGAACGCGCCGGGCGTCCACCACGACGCTGGCCAGACCCGCGGCGGCGAACCCGGCGACGGCCACCGATGCCCCGGCAGTGCCCAGCAGGCTCCGTACCCACACCAGTTCCGCCCCAGCCTCGACAGCACGGGTGATCAGGTCCGCGGCCGGGCAGGGGAAGGCCACCGCGTCAGCGATCATCGACAGCACGGACGCGGGGGGAGTGTCGGCTCCGGCGAGATGGGCCGCCACCCGATCCGGGATCACCAGCGTCCGCCGCAGCCACGCGCCGTCCCCTGCGACGTCGAGCAGCCGGTTGCGGCGCAGCGCCGACAGCGGGTGCAGCGCCTCGAACCCCATCGGCTGTGACGTCGGTGCCGCGCACAGTTCCAGCGCCAGCGCGACCGTGGTCCGGCCCGACGGCGGGCGCCCCGAGAGGAGGTCGTAGGCCACCCCGATGTTGGCGTCCAGTTCGGGGGCCAACGCGACCTCGAGCAGGGACGTCTCCAGCTCCGACAGCCCGAACACGTCGACCAGTCCGACGAGCCGGTCGAAAGCATCGGGATCGTCCGCATCGCCTGTGAACGTTGGACAATCCGCGTAATCAGCACCCAGAGCCGACACCACGGACATGAGCAGCTCCCGCGGTTCGGCGGCCAGTTCCTTCTCGCGCAGCGCAGCCGAACGAGTGATCTTTCCGGCTACCCGGGCAAGGCGTTCGCGCACCGTCCACGTCCTCTGCATTTGATCAACAATTTTGTCTCGGAGGGGGTGACTACGTCCCGTCCGTCGATATGATCATCAAGCTCTCCGGGGGATCTAACCGCGCTGCGCTACCGACCTCCACCCCGGGTGACAGCAGCGCTTTGTTGTCACGTCGAGGCTGGGACGTCAGCGGTGCTGATTCCGATTGTCGAGCAGGGTCTCGAGAGACTGCTGCGCGAGTCGCTGCCCCTCCGGGAAGAGCTCGGTGACATCTCCTTCGACACTCCCTCGGGCACCTGGTCCGCGCAGCTCTCGCGCATCACGATCAACGCCTTCCTGTTCGGCGTCAGCCGCAGCACCCAGCCCGCCCGCCCGACGCCCGACCGGGTGGGGCCCGACGGCCGGCACGAACGCCGCCGCCCGCTGCCGCTGATCGAACTCAGCTACCTCGTCAGCGTCTACGCCGGGAGCACCCGTGACGAGCACCAGCTGATCAGCGATGTGTTCACCTGCCTGGTGTCCAACCCCGTCCTGCCCGCGCCGATGCTGCCGCAGCCCCTGGACGCCGCCGTCCAGCTGCAACTCGAGCACCACGATCCCGGGCGCATCAAGGACGTCTGGAACGGCGTCGGCGGCACGCTGCGCCCCAGTTTCGAGCTGACCGTGACCGCCGCGCTGGACTCGATCCCGTGGGAGGCGATGCCGCCGCGCGTGGAGGTCGTCGAGGCCCTCACCGCGCCGATCAGGAGCCGGCTCGCGCCACCCGGCCGGGGTGCCTGATGCTCATCGCCGCGGACACCGAGAAGCTCGAGGTCGACCCGGGCCACACCACAGCGCTGATCGTCAAGGTCGTCAACACCGGCCAGGTGATCGACGGGGTCACCGCGCGGGTCATCGGGCTGCCCGAACAGAGCGTCACCGCCCGCCCCGCGCTGCTCCCGTTGTTCCCGGACGCGAGCGGCCAGGTCACCCTGTCGATGGACGTCCCGCCGACGCTACCCCGCCGGGCTGCACCCGCTGACCGTCGAGGTGGTGTCGCACGGAGCGAAGGCACCGTCGCAGTACCTGGACCTGACGCTCGACGTCGCCGCGCGCCCGATGATGTCGATGGCCCCGCGGCCACGGATGGTGCGCGCCCACCGGCAGGCCCGCTTCGTCCTGGAGGTAGCCAACCAGGGCAACCTGCCGCTGGAGGTCGCCTTCTCCGCCGTCGACGCCGACCGCAGCGTCGAGGCCGTCTTCGCGCCGCAGGTCACGCGGATCGAGGCCGGGGCCATCGCTCCGATCCTGCTGACCGTCCGCGGGCCCCGCATGATCTTCGGTGCCGAGATCGACCGCACCGTCACCGTGCTGGCCACGCCGCGGCGCCTCGACCTGGACCTCGAGCCGGACACCGTCGCCGAGCCCGAGCCCACCCACGAGACGACGGTGCGGCTGCGGCAGCGGCCTCGCATCAGCCGTGGCCTGCTGACGATCCTGATCCTCGCCGGCATCGTGGCGCTGTGGGCCGGGGTGTTCCTGCTGGGTCTGAGCAAGGTGTTCGCGGCGGACGCGATGACCAAGCAGGCGCCGCCGTCGTTCTTCGCGTCCACGCCGGTCTCCGCCGGTGGTGGCAATGCCGCCGGGACGCTCCGGTGCGGCCGCGGCCGCGGGAGCCGCCCCGGCCGGAGCGTTGCCCAAGAGCGGCCTGCTCCCGGCCGGCGTCGGCGGCACCATCAGCGGCACGGTCACCGCCGCGAGCAACCACAAGCCGGTCGGCCGCATCGTCGTCGACGCGTGGCGCCAGACCCGGACGGGATGGGTCGTCGCCAGCTCGGCCGCCACCCAGAGCGACGGGACCTACACCCTCGCCGGCCTCTTCCCGACCGGGTACCGCATCGAGTTCAGCGCCTCGGGGTTCACGTCGGTCTGGTACCCGTCCTCGCCCACCCGCACCGGCGGGCAGCTGGTCACCACCGCCGCCCAGGGCGCCACGAGCGCGGTGAACGCCGTGATCAAGGGCCTGAACGCGTCGATCTCGGGCCGGATCGACCCCGGTGACTCGCTGACGCCCGTCATCACCACCGTCGTGGCGCGATCGCTCGAAGGCTCCGGCACGGCGTCGATCCTCGCCTCGACCACCTCGGCGGCGAACGGCTCGTACACGCTGCGCAACCTGCCCGCGCCGGGGACCTACGAGATCTCCCTGTCCGCGACGGGGTACCAGACGACGACCATCGTCGACACCGTCAGCGGCGGGCAGCAGCGCCTGGAACCGACCGTCCAGCTCTCCGTGGGCGCCGGGCAGATCAGCGGCTCCGTCACCGACGGGACAGCGCCCCTGGGCGGGGTCACGGTGACGACGACCGTCGGCCGGCAAACCGCTCACCATCTCCACGCCGACCACCGGCGCCGTCGGCACCTTCGTGCTCGGCAACCTGCCGACACCGGCGACCTACGTCGTCACCTTCGCGCGGGACGGGTACGGCACGCAGACGTCCGTCATCGACCTGGGCGCGGGCCAGAACCGCGCCGGGCTGACCGTGTCGCTGGCCTCGGGGACCGGCAGCGTCACCGGAACGCTGCTGGGCAGCAACGGTCTCGGCCTGGGTGGCGCGACGGTGACCGTCGGCGGATCCACCGTGGCCGCCGGCGGGACATCACCGACCACGACGACGCTGACCAACGGCGCCGTGGGTACGTTCGCCATCAACGGCCTGACCGCGCCGGGCTCCTACACGCTGACCTTCACCCACGGCGGGTACTCCGCGACCACCGTCCCGGTGAACCTCACGGGCAACGGCGCGCCGCCCGTCGTGACCGTGACCCTGTCCGTCCAGCAGGGACAGATCACGGGCCTCATCACCGACAGTCGCGGGCAGGCGTTCGTGGGCGCGACGATCACCGCCACCAACGGCACGAAGTCCTGGACGGCGACGTCCACCGCATCGGGACCGAACTTCGGCGCCGGCGGGTACATCATCCCGTCGCTGCAGCCGGGAACGTACACCGTCACGGTGACCGCACCGAACATGACGCAACAAACCGCCCTTGTGACCGTCGTCGCGGGAAAGACGGCGACCCAGAACCTCGAGCTCGGGAGCTGACGTGCGCGTCGACGTCTCGCCCCAGGCCGCGGAGGTACACCCCGACATCCCGCTGACCGTCGCCGTCACGATCACCAACACCGGACTCGTGATCGGCGGTTACACGCTGCGCATCCTCGGCGCCGACCCGAGCTGGGTGCGCCTGGACGCCGAGCAGATCTCGCTGTTCCCGGACGAGCACCGCGTCGTGCTGGCCACGATCACGGTGCCCCGGGGCATTCCGGCAGGCGTGCGCCGGATCGCCGTACAGGTGCGGGAGCTCACGCCCCCCGAGTCCAGCACGGTCGCCGAGTTGGACCTCACCGTGCCCGCCGCCGAGTCCGCGGTGATGCGCCTCGATCCGCTGACGGTCATGGCCGGCCGCGCGGCGTCGTTCAGCCTGGTCGTCGAGAACACCGGGAACACCGACGTCGTCGGGCGGTTGGGTGGCGACGATCCCGAGAGCAAGGTCCGGTTCGCCTTCGAGCCGGAGACGGTCGCGCTGGCGCCGGGGGAGCACGCCGTCGTCGATCTGCGCGTCAAGGCCCGGCGGCACCTGACGGGATCCCCGGTGGTCCGGGTGCTCGGGATGTACCTGGACCCGCTCCCGCGCGACGCGTTCTTCTCCGACGTCGACCTCGAACGCGACACCGCCCGGGACGAGCGGACGGCACTGGCCAACGGCACATTCATCCAGAAGCCCCTGATCTCCCGCGGCCCGCTGTCGCTGATCGGGCTGCTGGCGGCGGTCACGGTCTTCGCGATCGTCATCACCATCGCGCTCTCGCGGCTGATCAGCCAATCGGCCGCCGACCGCGACCTCGCGCTGGAGGTCGCGCAGGCCCGCAACACCAGCGCCACGACCGGGACGTCGGGAGTGGCGGGGACCGTCCGGCTGCTCACCTCGGGGGCAGCGGTGCGCGGGGTGACGGTCGGCGTGTATCTGGCGTCGGACACGTCCAAACCGGTCGCCACGACCGCGACCGACGCCCAGGGTGCCTATTCGGTGGGGAATCTGGCCGCCGGCGACTACAAGTTGAGCTTCCAGGGCGCCGGCTTCGTCCAGCTCTGGTACCCCGGCGCGGCGACCGATGCCGACGCCACGACGGTCACCGTCCAGGCCGGGCAGTCCAAGGCGGGCCTGGACGTGCGGCTCGGCGGCGTCCCCGCCACCATCAGCGGGACGGTGGTCGGCGACGACGTCTCCGCGGCGACGCTCTACCTGAAGACGACGTCGGGCGGTGGCGCGAGCAGCGGCACCAGCCAGACCACCGCCGCGATCGTCCGCACCGTGCCCATCGGCTCGGACGGCACGTTCACCCTCACCGATGTCCCGTCGCCGAGCATCTACGACCTCGTCGTGACCAAGACCGCCTACGCCACGTCGACCCAGCGCATCGACATCGGCGCGGGGGAGACGCGGACCGGTGTGCAGATCCGGCTGCAGAAGGGCGACGGGCTGATCTCCGGGCACGTCAACTCCGCCTCGGGCGTGCTCGCCGGCGTGACGATCACGGCCACGTCGGGACAGAGCACCGCGAACACCGTCTCGCTCACCAACGACGACCCGGGCGCGTTCACCCTGCGCAGCCTGCCCACCCCGGCCAGTTTCACGATCGTCGCGAGCAAGGACGGCTTCGCCTCGCAGACGCTCACGCTGACGCTCGCAGCGGGGCAGAAGCTGACCGGAGTGTCGATCACCCTCGGGCAGTCGTCGGGGTCGCTGACCGGCAAGGTCACACTGCTCGCCGGTGGCGTGCCCGCGCCCGGGGTCGCGGTCACCGTCACCGACGGCCAGCTGACCGTGCAGAGCGTCACCGAGGGATCCGAGGGCGGCGGGACGGTCGGGCACTGGGACATCGGGGGCTTGGCGGTTCCCGGCACGTACACGGTCACCTTCAGCCGGAGCGACCTCGCGTCGCAGACGGTGTCGGTGTCGCTGGACGCCAACGGCGACATCACCCCGGGATCCCAGGGCGCCACGATCACCGCCGACGGCATCAGCGTGGCCATGCAGTCCTCGACCGCCACCGTCTTCGGCCGGGTGAGCCAGCCGGCGACGGTCGGCGCCGCGGCCACCGCCCTCGGTGAGTCCTCGGTGACCCTGAACTCCGGCACCACGTCCTACGTGGTCACGTCGGCGTCGGTGCCGGCCGCGGACAGGGGCATGTACCGGATCGAAGACGTTCCCCCGGGCACCTACACCCTCACGGTGAGCACGACCAGCGGCACCAGCCCACGCTCCCGGGTGATCACCGTGGCGGCAGGGGATGTCAGCAGGTACGACGTCGTCCTGTCCGCACCCGCGTCGCTGTCCGGCACCGTCGTCGGCACGGACGGCACGCCGCGCACGGGGTGGACCGTCATCCTCTACCAGGCGACGCAGTATCCGACGGTCGTCACGCAGACCACGACCAGCGCCAACCCGACCGGCGCGTTCACCTTCACCGGAATCGACGCGGGCAACTACATCGTGGAGGTGCGCCCGACGGCGGGCAGCCAGCCGGTGGCGTCCAAGACCGTCACGGTCAAGAGCAGTCAGCAGGTGACCGGAGTGAAGATCGTGGCTGATCCCGTTGGCTGATCCCACGATGGACCCGGCACCCGGGATCCTGATCGAGCCCACACTCCGCACGGCCGCGGGGGCGGTGATCACCGTCCGCGCCACGGTCACCAACACCGCGCCCGAACCGCGCATCATGACGATCACCACGCTGGGCGTCGATGCGTCATGGCTGCCGATGCCGGTGCGCACCAATCCCGTCCTTCCCGGTCTGAGCGTGTACGTCGACCTGCCGCTGCGCCCCGCGCCGGGGACGGTTCCCGCGCGCTATCCCCTGACCGTCGCCGTGCAGTCGCTGGATCCGGTCACCGGCGCGGCCACCGGCCCGACCGCATTGGCCGAGCTCACCCTGATCGTCGACGCGCCCGGTCAGGTCGCGATCGAGATCGAGCCGGCGAGCACGAAGGCCGTTCGCAGCAAGCGGATCGCGGTGGTCCTGCGCAACACCGGCGTGCAGGACGCGACCGTCCGCCTCGACGCGCAGACCACGACGAGCGCCCACGTGCACCTCGGCGCGGACGCGGTGGTGATCCCCGCGGGCGCGTCGGTCCGGGTCCCCGGGCGGGTGGGCACCAGGCGGGTGCGCGTCGTCGGGCAGCAGAGCCGGCACGCCTACACCGTCACTGCCCGCGGGACGGGTGCGGCGCGGCACGCCGACGGGCTGTTCACCTCGCGCGCGTTGCTCGGTCCCAGCGGGGCCAGGGCGGCGGCGCTCGTGGCGATCGTGGCGCTCTGGGTGGGGATCGGCCTGGTGGCCATCCCGAAGCTGGCCAGTTCGGTGCGCAACCGGTCCACCGCGACCAGCCTGACCACGACCACCGCTCCGAACGGCACCGGGTCCGGCGGCGCGGGCAAGGGCGGCTCAGGGTCCGGCGGCTCCGGCGGCTCCGGCGGGTCCGGTGGCTCGGGCGGGTCCGGTGGCTCGGGCTCGATCGCCGCCGGGGCGCAGAAGGTCCGCCTCAACGGCACGGTGACGGGTACCGCGCCGGGAGGTGTCACGGTGGCGCTGCGCCCGACCTCGCTCGTGGACGAGCAGGCCGAGGGCGCGACGGGCGTCGGGGTGTCGAAGCTGCTCGACAGCGTGCACGGCATGGTGCCGCAGTCGGCGGTGCAGCTCACGGCACCGGCGACCGTGTCACCGCGGCGCTCGACGGAGACCACCCCTGACGGCGCCTGGTCCTTCCCGGGGATCAGCGCCCCGGGGTACTACCTGCTGACCTTCGCCAAGCCCGGCTACCAGACGCAGCGCTATGTCATCAACTCCGCGGAGACCGTCTCCACCCAGCCGCTGACGGTGGCCCTCGTACCCGGCCAGGGCGCCCTCAGCGGCATGATCACGGGCCCCGGCGGCGCGGTCGGCGGCGCGCAGATCACCCTCACCGACGGCACCAACACGGTCACGACCACCAGCAACTCCAAGGGCGCCATCGGGGCATGGTCGGTGTCGGGGCTGTCCACGCCCAGCACCTATCTGGTCAGTGCCTCCAAGAACGGCCTCAGCACCGAGTCGCGGCTGGTGACCCTCGGAGCGGGCGGATCGTCGGCGGTGGACCTCACCCTGCGCGAGGGAGTCGCCACGCTGCTCGGCTCGGTCGAGGGAGTCGACGATCTCGGCAACACGGTGGGCCTCGGCGGGGTGAGCGTCGTCGCCGGCAACGGCGCGACGACCCACAGCGCCACGACCGTCACGACCGGCCCCGTCGGGCGGTACACGCTGCCGGGGCTGCCCGTGCCCGGCACGTACACCGTCACGGTGACGGCTCCCGGCTACCTCGCCCAGACGCGGTCGGTGACGCTGCAGAAGGGTCAGTCCTCGGCGAACGTGAGCGCCGTGCTGACCCGCTCGACGGCGGTGATGGCGGGCGTCGTGCAGAGCGTGGCGAAGGTCGGGCAGGAGGGCGCGGGCGTCATCCTGACCAACCAGGCCAACACCTACAAGACGATCACCAGCGCGGACGGCTCGTTCCGCGTCAACGGCGTCGCCTCCGGGACCTATGTGCTGTCCGCCGAGCTGTTCGGCTACACCACCTACTACGCGACGGTGGTCGCCCGCGCCGGCCGAACGACCAGCGTGACGATGACGCTGAACCCCGTCGCGAACGGTGGCCTGCCGAGCACCGCGCAGATCCGCATCCTCGGCCTGCAGGACGCCACCACGAGCGGGCCGATCACCTGCGGGCTCAACCCCGACCAGTCGCCGAAGACCGACTGCACCGTCACCTTCACCGTCGACGGCACGATCACCGACACCTTCAACACCGCCGACTCCCACCCGGACGGCTACATCGTCCCTGCCACCCAGGGGCTCCAGCCGGGGCTGCACAAGGTGACGATCTCCATCCCGGGCTTCTACGAGGCGACGACGGTGACCGCCCAGGTTCCCATCGGGGCGGCCACCAGCCTCACCGTCACCGCCACCCTGCCCACCGTCGCCCTCTACCCGGCGCCGAAGCTCATCGGCACCATCACGTCGGTCGTCGGGCAGGCCACCGGCGTGTGCGTCGTCGCGGTCGAGGTGACCCCGACCGACCCGAACCCGCCGGCGCCCACGGCATGTGATCCCAACGGGGGACAGGTCGATCCGGCGACGGGTGCCTACTCGCTCACCGTCCTCGAGCACGGGACGTACGAGGTGACCGTGCTGACGCCGCCGGGCTCGGAATACGAGACCGTACCGGCCACACCCGTGACCCTCGGCCTCGGCGAGACGCACCGCTTCGACGCGACCCTGCACCGGCTCGGCCGCATCGACGTCACCGTCCTCAAACCGGATCCCAACACCGGCGCCCTCGTCGCGGCACCGGGCGCGGTCGTGATCGTCAGCGGCGGGCCCACCGCCGTGCCCAACCAGACCGCGAACGCGGCCGGCTTCATCCTGATCACCCGCCTGGCCACCGGCGACTACACGCTGAAGGTGCAGAACAGCAACCAGGCCGGGACGACGCTGCATGTCGGTGAGGACCAGGAACCCGCCGTCACCCTCGCCATGATCAATTCCGTCGATCAGGTGGTCGGGCGGGTGCTGAGCGGTGCCGGTGGCCCGGTGGACGGCGCGACGGTGAACATCACCGGGATCGTCGGCTACAACGGCAACACCCCGGTGAGCGCCACCGTCTCCCTGACCACCGGGACGAACGGGTGTTTCGCGATCACCGCCGACGGCTCCGATCCGTCCGGGGTGGCGCCGTGCACGAGCGTGACCGGCTCGGCAGTGGGCAAGCTGCCGCTCGCGATCGGCCAGGCCTCCCTGTCGATCTCGGCGCCGAACTACCAGACCGTGGTGGTCGCCAACCGCAGCGTGGTCGGCAGCACCGTGCTGAGCTTCGTCCTGACCCCGAACCCGTCGACGTTCGCGGGGACCGTCGCGATCAGCCCCGACATCCCGGGCTTCGATTTCTCGACCGTCAACATCCAGGTGACCAGCCAGGCGCCCGGCTCGGGGCGGGTGAGCGTCGTGGCGGGCGCGGGCGGGGCGCTGACCTGGCAGGACACGAACTACGGCGAGGCGCAGGCGGCGTGGCCGGGTGACTACACGCTGGTGGCCACGCTGGCGGGATACTCGCCCGCGACGGTGTCGGTCCACTGCCCGCTGGGCGGCACGTGCACGTTCGGTTCGGACTTCACCCTGAAGAAGCAGGGCGCCCTGGTCGTCACCACGGCCTATCTGGATCCGGGCGGTGCGACGGTGCCGGTCACCGGAGCGGTGTTCACCCTGTCGGGTGGCGGTGCGGCGCAGCAGGTGCTGACGGCGGCCCCCGGCCAGGACACGGTGACCTTCGCCGGCCTCAGCCCCGACCTGACGGCGAACCCGTATGTCGTCCACATCCAGGCCGCCGGATACCAGTTCGCCGACACCGGCACGAGCGCGATCACCCTGGTGTGCACCGGTGGATCGAGCCCCGACACGATCTCTGTCTCGCCGGGCGGGACGACCCGCTGCACCGCGCTCCTGACACGTCTCGGCGTCCTCAAGGGCGTCGTGCACGGGGTGCTGGGCGCGAGCGGCACGACGGGGGCGCCCTCGCAACCGGTCGCCAACGTGACGGTGACGATCCACCCGTGCACGGACACCGCCAAGACCGGTGCCGCGTCGTGCGACACCGTCGGCTCGGCGACGTTCAGCGCGGTGACCGACGCGGGCGGCAACTATCGGATCACCGGGTCGACCACCGTCCAGGGACTGGCGCCGGGGTGGTGGCGCGCGACGGCCACGGCGACCGGGTACACCCAGGACGCGCCGGTCGCCGTGCAGATCGCCACCGACGCCAACGGGGCCGTGGTCGCCGACACCACGCAGGATCTCGACATCTTCGTCAACGCGGTGCTGCTCAAGGTCGGCGTGCAGAACTCCGCCCTCAACGACAAGGCGCATCTCGTCAACAGCGACGTGACCGTGACCCTGATCGCCGCGGACGGCACGTCCACCGCCGTGAGCACCCCGGACGCGGACAATCTCTACGAGTTCCCGGGGCTGGTGCCCACCACGTACTCGCTGCAGGTCGCTGGATCCAAGATCACGACCGTGAACCTGCAGGTGACCCTGGCGGTGGGGGTGGCGACGCAGACCGTCTACGTCCGCACCGACGTCAACGCCAGCACGGTGAGCGGCACGGTGGTAGCCGTGCAGGGCAGCGATCCGGGGGCCACCGCGCTGGCCGGGGCGACGGTGTCGCTCGGGACGCTCGTCAATGGGACCTTCACGCCGGCCAAGGACGTCAACGGCGCGGACATGACGACGAGCACGGACGCCACCGCCAACTCCGTCGCCGGGTTCTTCACCTTCTCCGCCGTCCCCGACGGGACATTCATCGTCCAGGCCGGCAAGACCGGCTACGTCACCAACACCGATCAATCCGTCACCGTCGTGCACGGCCAGGCGACGGCCCCGCTGGCGATCACGCTGAGCAGGGTGTCCCACGCGGTGACCGTGACGCTGACGTCCACCAACGGCTTCGACCTGTCCGGGGAGACCGTCACCCTCACGCCGACCACCACCAACCCGGCGCAGTCACCGCTCCCGCTGGCCGCGGTGACCGGCTCGACGACGGACTTCTTCGTCACGTTCAACCAGGTTCCCTTCGGCACCTGGACGATCGCCTTCCCGTCCCTCGGCACCGGCGCGGACCATCACTTCGGCACCGTCGCGCCCGTCGCCCCGACGACCGGTTTCTCGGTGACGGTGTCGAGTGCGGCCAACGGCCCCGACCCGAGCAGGACGTTCGAACTCGACGAGGGCCAGCTCAACCTGGCGGTCGCCGCCACCGCGTTCGGTACCGACACGCCACCGGCGACGGTCGCGCTGACGGTCAAGGACAGCTCCAACGCGACCGTGTACAGCAATGCGAGCTTCCCGGTCGCCGGTGCCTCGTCGGTCCACATCTGGGTGACACCGGCGTCGGGGTACAAGATCACCGCTGATCCGCCGGCGTCGGCCGATCCGGCGTGGGTCACGACGACCAGGACGGTGACCGTGCCCGATACGGGAACGGCCGTCAACGGGACGGTGACGCTGCAGGAGGTCGGCGCCAAGCTCGTCGTCGACGTCACCCAGGACATCGCCGGGCCCCCGGCCAAGACGAAGCAACCGCTCACCACCCAGGCGCTGCTCACCCTGAACCCGCAGGACGGGCAGACGGTGCCGGCCGCGTACGCCAACGGCAAGACGACGGTCTCCGGGACGTTCACCTTCACCAACCTGCCGCCCGGGGACTGGACGGTGACCGCCGCTGTCGGCACCACGCAGACCAAGGACAGCTCCACCGTCACCCTCGTCGCCGGCAAGACCGGTGACAACGGTGCCGGCGCCGCCCTGGCGATCGACCTCCCGGCGGCGTGAACGGCGGATCGGCGACCTGATTGATCGGTGACCCGGTTGATCAGTGACCGGGGTGGCAGTGCCCTCCGGTCGCCGGCACGTCCAGGGACGGGTTGCGGTCGAAGAACCCGGACGGCTTGAGCTGGAAGGACACCACGTCCGAGGGCATGATCGGCCAGTCCTCGGGGCGCGTGATGTGGTGGATGCCGAAGACGTACCAGAGCACGACGTCGGTGTCCTCGATGGCGCGGTCCGCCGCCGTCCACACCGGCAGGCCCGAGTCGACGACGCTCTGCGTGGGGAACTCCCCGCACGGCCAGCGCTCGTCGGGCGCGTTCGGCGTGACCCAGAGCTGATGGGTGATCACCTCCGCGCGGGTGACGGTCGGTGAACCCGGCTCGAACATCGGCGGGATCACCCCACCCGGCACGAGCTTGTAGGCGACCGGCGTCCCCGCCGCGTTGAGTCGCGCCGGGTTGACGACCTTCCACGCCGCCTGGGTCGACCAGTCGTAGTCCTGCCGCCCCTCGAGCTCGGACCGCAGCGGGGTGTTGCGCAGCCGCAGCCCCATGCCGTCCGGGTTCTCCGGTGAGGTCGGCACGATCTCGGTCTCGGTGCGGTAGACGGTGTTGCTCTGGCCGTCGATGTCGAGATCCAGGCGGGCCACCAGGAAGTGCTGGTGGAAGGGCGCGTAGGTGTCCTTGTCCACCAGCGTGCCGTACGGCGAGGAGGTGCCGGCGTCCAGGTGGCTGACGACCATGATGCCGGTGGCCCGGATCTCGCATTCGATCGTGCCGTCGAGCCCGAAACTCCAGTAGACGAGATACTCGTAGTTGGCGACCGTGGCGTGGAAGGACACGACCAGCCGCCGGGACCGTCGCACCTCGGCACCGGCCTGCGGGTCGACGTGCTTCCACAGGACCCGGTCGTCCTCCTCGTGGATGCAGATGGCGTTCTTGATCGTGTACGGCACGCCGTGGCTGTCGCAGAGGGTGGCGTCGAGGTAGCCGATCTCGCCGAGGCAGTCGCAGCCGAGTTCGAGGGACGTGGTCATGAAGCCGAGGCCCCATTCGCCTATGTCGTAGGCGGTTCGCCGGCCGTGGTCGACGGACGGGTCGCGGTAGGGCACCACCATCTCGGCGAAGGAGAGGCGGTGGGCGATCGACCGCACCTCGCCGTCCTCCTCGTAGCCGACCGCGTTGATCACCAGCCCCTCGCGGTAGTTGAAGCTGAGCTGCATGGACCAGCACTGCCACTCCAGGCGCCAGTCCGTCAGCGTCCAGGAGGCGCCGTCGGGCTGCGTGATCTCCAGGTCCCGCAGGTCCGTGCGCTGGACGAGGCCGGGGACGAGTGCCGGGACGTACTCACCCATCGACGCCGGCTTGACCACCGCGCCGGTGTCCTCGATGTCGAGCAGCTGCAGGGTGTTGAGGTCGACGATCGCGTGCAGGCCGCCGATCGGGTTGGCGTAGGGGTTGCCGTTCGGGTGCTCGCGGTACCAGAAGTCGGTCCATCCCAGCCGCCGTCCCGGGTAGGCCTCGGGCAGCAGGTGCCCGGGGAACGCCCACGTGTCGACCAGTACCGAGTCGATGTCGGTGACCCCGCGACCCCGGAGGGCGGCGATGATCGCCGGCTCGGCGCGCAGGGCGACGTCGGCGTCGTGCCATTCGTCCACGGTGAGGTTGGGTTGGACGCCGGGATGGTGCACCCACGACGTCACCGCGTCCGCGTCGAGGTCGACGATCCCCGAATGGACGGCCCCGTCCGCCTGGTTCCAGCACATGAGCCGCGCGGACCGGGCGATGGGGTCACCCGGCCGGAAGGTGAGCACCTGCGCCTTCGGTGGTTCCACGAGCTCCACCGACGCGATGCGCCACGTCGGCTCGGCGGCGTGCCCGGCGCGCAGCCGTGCCACCGCCGCCGTGATCTCGTCGGCGGTCAACGGATCCAGAGGATGGCTGGTCATGCGCAGGACTCTAGTTGGCCGGCACCCGCCACCGACATGGCCGATCGCGCCGCCGATCGCACCGCCGATCCCACTGCCGTTCCGCCGTCGGCCCGGCTAGGTGAACAACAGGACGGCGAGCACGACGACGGCCGCCAGCACGACGAGCCCGACCAGCACCCACAGCCACCACGGCGGCCCGGACTCGGGCTCCTCCTCGTACACCGGCGGCTCGTACACCGGGACCGGCGCAGGGGGCGGGGGCGGCGGCGGAGGGGGTGGCTCCTCCGGGCGCAGCGAGAGTCCACAGCGCACGCAGGTCACCGCCGTCACCGGGTTCGGCTCCGAGCAGTGCGGGCACGTCAGCGACGCGATCGTGGCGCGCCCGACCGTTCCCGGCAGGCGGCGGAGGGCCTGGTCACCGGCACCGAGCCCGTCGCCGAGGACGATGCGCGAGGGCACCCAGAACAGGGGGTAGTCGCAGTTGCGGCAGAAGTCGCCGGAATCGCGGCGGTTGAGGGCGACCGCCGCGACCGTCCCGCACTCGGGGCAGGTCACGGTTTCCGTCGTGGCGGGGACGGGAGCGGGCTCGGTCACGGGCCCGTCCCCTCGTCGACGGAGTTCCACACACGGCGATCGCCCACCCACAGCTCGGCGCGGACGTGCGCGGGCACCTCGTCGCGCACGAGTTCGACGAAGTCCGGCTCGGACAGCCATCCGGTCGACGCGACCGTCAGCCGCACCCACGCGGTGTCGAGCGGGGCGTCGCCCTCGCGCCACACCCCGCCGCCGTCGGTGACCTCGGCCGGACCGCCGGTCGTCAGCTCCAGGAACCGCTGCAGACCGTGCCTGGTGCCGCGCCAGGTCAGCGTCTGCGCAGCACCCGCCGACGATGCGCCGCTGCAGTTCGTCGGGCAGCGAGGGGTCGATCGACTCCGACGCCGATCCACGAGCCGAGCCACCGGACCAGGGCGTCCGGCGCCACGGTCACGTCGGCGATGTTGTCGATGTTGTCGGCGTCCTCGAGCAGGGTTCCGCCGAGCTCCTGGAAGATCGACACGAAGCGCACGAAGAAGTCCGCGTCGAGCATGCCGACCGGCAGCTGGTTGAGCAGCCAGTCGGACTGCGCGGCGCCGTCCGCACGAGCGCGGGCACCGAGCTGCGACCGGCGTGCGAGCGCGGTCATCGCACGACGACCTGGTGCCGCGCGGACAGGAACAGCGAGTGCCGGTCGAGGCGGATGACGTCCCGGCCCGCCGCCGAGGCGCCGCCCGGTCCGCAGGTCGTACTCGAACAGCAGCGCTTCCTCGACCCGCTCGACGCCTTCGACGGCCTCGAGCAGCTGGGTGACCACCGCGGCAGTTGATGTCGGCGTCGAAGGGCCAGCCCGTCGCCGTCCGGGCCGCCGGTCAGCGGATTGATGTAGCGGGTGAGCGCGTCGATCGCCCGCTGGCGGACCAGAGCCGCCGGGCCGCCCGGGCAGCGGCGTGGACCAGCGCCACCACGCGACACCCCCTGGTAGTAGGGCGTGCCGACCTCGATCGCGGTGCCGACCAGCCGGTGCTGCGTCGAGGTGGTCGGTGATCCTGCGCATGAGCGGCGTCGAGATGGCGAAGTCGTCGAGCTGGTGCTCGTCGGCGTCGCCGCGCACCTGCGGCACGACGAGCAGGCGCACCGATCCGTTGCCGCGTCGCGGCCGGCAGGCAGCGGGCCCGGGCGACCTCGGTCGAGGACTCCAGCGTCAGCCGCTCGAAGTCGCCGGCGGTGACGGCCCGCTGGCCGGTGCGCAGCGTCAGCGGCCCGCGCACCTTGGCCTCGGCGACCGTCTCGGCGTCGACGCCGCCGGTGGCCGGGCGCCAGGTTGATCACCCGGTCGACGTAGGGCACGCGTCGAGCGCAGGACGGTCAGCGTCCGCGCCCCGACGTTGCCGCGCGCCCCGCCGCCGTGGCGGTAGCCGGTGACGCGTGATCTGCGGCGCCGTCGCGCGGGATGGCGCCCGTGCTGGCGGACCGAGCCGTCGGGGTAGCGCACCCGGCGGGCCGAACCGGACTGTGCCGCTGCCGCTGTCCCAGCACGTAGTGCCGGTCGCGCGGGCCCGACGCGGTGAAGTCGGCGACCTCCTCCCAGTCGGCCGCGCTCGTCGCGCGTCGATGACGCGGACGGTCTCGCCCGTCGCGGCGGGGCAGCACCGGCGAGCGGGACACGAGAAGGCCTGCGCCGGGCGTGCCGTCGCTGCGCCCGAGCGTCTCAGCCGCCGACGACCGTCGGCGTGCTCGGCCGGCGACCGTGCCGCCGAGCGTGCCGCCGCGCAGCGCCGACCGATCCGCGGCGACGCCTGGTAGGTCGGCTGGCCGGGCACGGCGGTGCAGCAGCCGGGCGCGCAACCAGTAGGCGCGGGTGTTGCCGAGCGTCAGCAGCTCGTGCTCGACGCGGCACCAGCAGGATGACGTCGCCGTCGCGGTTGAGCCCGCCGGTGGTGTCCTCGTAGCACCCGGCGCCGTGATCCACGCCTCGCCGTTCCAGACCTCCCAGATCAGCGGCGGGTTGCGCGGGTCGACGCCGATGCCCTCGGCCTCGGCGGCGACGCAGCCGAGAGCACAGCACCGGCCAGGCTCTCCTCGAAGCCGAGGTAGAACGCGTCGCCGGGGGTCAGCGGCGTCGGAGGCGAAGCAGACGACCTCGCGCCGGTCGAAGCGCAGGTCGTCCCACACGTCGACCAGCAGCCGCTCGTCGCCGGCGGTGCACGGTCTTGGCCGCCGTGAGCTCGGGCGGCGCGATGACCAGGTCCTCGACGGTGGAGAAGACGACCGCTCGGCGCCGCCGCTGCTCGCGCCGACCGTCGTGGTCACCTCGGTGCCGGCCGGGACGACGACCGGCGTGCTCGAGCACGGCGGACAGCCAGAACGTCAGGTCGGCGCGCGCCACCGACGGCGGGAACGGCTCGATGCCGACCATGTTGAGGAAGTGCACGTACAGCCGCTCCGGCACCTGGTTGAGCCGGAAGAGCACCATCTCGCTCATCCAGGCGAACAGCTCGATCAGCGCGACGCCGGGGTCGGAGACGTTGTGGTTCGTCCACTCCGGGCAGTAGCGGGGGATGAGCCGCTTGGCCTCGTCGACGATGTCCTGGAAGCTGCGGTCGTCGAGGTTGGGCGCGGGCAGGGGCATGGGCGGCTCGCTCAGTTCGGCTCGCGTCGTGGGGGATGACGTAGAACGGGTAGACCAGGTTGCGCCGGTCGTTGGTCGGCGCGGACCCGGTAGGTGATGCTCGATGCGGACCAGGCGCGCTGTCGTCGCCGTCGGCGACCGGCGTCGACGTCGCTCGACGCTCGATCCGCGGCTCCCACTGGGCGAGCGCGTCGCGGACGGCCTGGGCGATCGAGCCCGAGCAGGTTGGCGGTGACCGGCTCGAAGAGCAGGTCCCAGATGCGGCAGCCGAACTGCGGGCGCATCACCCGCTCGCCCGGCGCGGTCAGCAGCACGATCTGCGATCGAGCGGTCGAGATCCTCGGCCGACTCGGTCAGGCGCGATCGAGCCGGTGTGGTCGACCTCCATCGGCCAGCTGAACCCGCGGCCGACGAACGAGGCGTCGTAGCGGGCGGGTTCCTGGCGGGGCGTGATCTCGGTCAATTGATCGCCACCATCGCGCCCTTGATGGTCGTCGTCGCGCCACCCTCGATGGCCGCGGTGGCCTGCGCCTTGACGCTGACCGACGCCGCCTCCACGCCCGCGTCCGCGGTCCCCTTGAGCTTGGCGCTGGTGCCCTCGACCGAGACCGACTGCTTGGCCTTGATGGTGATGTTGTTTCCCTCGATGGTCACGTCCCCGGTGGCGGAGATGCTGAACTGGGCGTCCCCGGACTTGATCGTCAGCGGCTTGCCGGCCGCCAGTTCGATGTCGAAGCGGTCATCGCCCAGCCGCAGCCGGTGTCCGGACGGGTTCAGCTTCAGCAGCACGTGACTCTGCGCCGCCTCGCTCCCGTCGGAGAACTCGATGATGTGCCCCTTCGCGGACGTGATGCGCCGAGTGGCGACCTTGTTGTCCTCGACCCCCCACGCGGGCAGGGTGTTCTTGGCGCTGAACAGGCCGCCGAGCACCACCGGCCGCCGGGAGTCGCCGTGCTCGAAGCCGACCAGCACCTCGTCGGTGACCTCGGGCTGGAAGACGACGCCGCGGTTGTTGCCGGCGCCCAGCGTGACGATGCGCGCCCACGGGCTGCCGATCTCGGAGCCGACCCCGGCGTACTTGACCTTGACCCGGCCGGCCTTGTCGGGGTCGTTGACGTCGGTGACGATGGCGACGACCAGCCCCGGGATGGTCAGGCCCGGGTCGGAGTCGTCCGGGCCGAGCGTGTCGACCAGCCCGGTCGGGCGGTGCCGGCCGGCGACGAACCTGGTGTCGAAGCCGCGGGAGCTGAAGACGTGCTCGACCTCGCTGACCACGTAGTGCCCCGACGCCGGCCCCGATCCGGAGACCTTGACGCGCACGCCCGGCGCGATGGCGGCGTTGATGTCGCCCGAGCCGCGCGCGACCACGGACGCGCCGACGAGCTCGCCGTAGAGGACGGAGGCCGAGTTCTGCGCGTCCCCCTGGTCGGAGGGGTTGCGGTCGCCCGACACGGTCATGGCCGCGCCCAGCGGCGAGGACGTCGTCAGGTAGTCGGTGACGAACGTGCTCATGTCGGGGACGCCCTTGGTCGGCTGACCCACCAGGTCCGACTGCGTGGCCGGATCCCATCCGCTGACCTGCACGTCGCTCGGGCGCAGCCCCGACGCCTGGACGGAGAAGGCGGTGAGATCGTCCCCGAGCTTGAGCTCCACGGTGGTGTCGAAGGTCCCCACCTTGCGGATGCGCACCGCGCGGGGAGCGGCGGGCTCGATCCACCAGACCAGCCCCAGCCGTTCGGTGATCGTGTTCACGAAGGCCAGGTCCGAACCGCTCTGCAGGATGTACTCCTGGCTGGCGGTGGACATCCCGCTCATGTCCCCGCTGAGGCCGTGGCCGCTGAAGGTCTGGGTGAGGATGTCCTGGAACGAGGAGTTCAGGAACGTCTTGATCTGGCTCTTCCGCGCCAGGGCGTAGGCCGCGTCGTGCACCACCACGCTCAGCTGGGGGATGTCGCCGGCGTCCTGTTCGAGGTTGACCCCGGTGACCATCCCCGACAGCAGCGCGGTCCCGTCGTGCAAGGCGATGTCGACCTGCGCGCCGAGCTTGAACAGGTTGGTCGTCGACAGCCCGTAGCCGACGTCGAAGAAGCGCAGCGTGGCCCGGCTCATCAACCCGAGTGCGCGCTCGATGCGCAGGTGCGCGACGTCGTTCACCCACGGCGCGCCGAGGGGCGTGCCGTTGACCGAGACGGTGGGCGCGGTGGTGACGACGGGATCGGTCATGTCGCGTCCAGCTTGGGCACCGACAGCAGCGAGCCGGGGCGGATGGCGAGCGGGTCCTCGATCCCGTTGGCGGTCGCGAGCGCGCGCCAGCGGGTGGCGTCGCCGTAGTAGCGGGCGGCGATACGGTCGAGCGTCTCGCCCGGTTGGATGCGGTGCACGCGATGCGGCCGCGGCGTCCCCGACGTCGGGTTCTGCGGGCCGAACGCCTGGGACGACTCGTACTGCTGGAGTTCCAGGCGCATCTGTGCCCGTAGCGGCACGCCGGCCGAGGAGAAGTACGTGAACGTCAGGCCGAGATCGCGGACCACGCAGGTGAAGGAGTGCAGGTCCCCCCAGTGGAAGGTCACCGTCGGCGGGCGGGCGTTGTTCGTCGTCTCGTCGGTCCCGGGCAGTGAGGTGTCGACGTCCATCAGCTTCAGGATCTTGCCGGTGTACGTGGTCACCGGGCTGCCGTCGGCGGTGGTGTCGAAGAGCAGCTCCAACCGCATCCACCCGGAATCGGCGCCCGTGTAACGGAGTTTGGCCACCCCACGCCCCGGCATGGCCTCCGCGGACCAGTTGTTCCGCCGCCCCACGGTGATCGACTCCGGGTTGAACAGGCACGGCACCCGCTCGCCGCCCTCGATCTCCAGGAACGCCTTCTCCAGCGCCGGCATCAGAGAATCCCCGGCATCTGGCGACGGCCCCGGCGCTCGAGCTCGTCGACGACACGTTGCTCGATCCGCGCCACGACGTCGTCGACGAGCTGGTCGACCTGCTCGCGCGACAGCGCCGGGGCGTGCTCCGCGGTCACGCTCGCCGGGATGGAGCCGTCGTCGAAGCGGCGGATGATCTCGGGTGCGCCGGCGTCGGCATGGCGCATGATCTCCTCGGTCATGGGGCGGCCTCCGTGGTCGTGCGGGCCGGCGGCCGCGGTGCGGAACATGCCCGCGGTCGCCTCGAGGAAGGACTGCCGCGTGGTCGCGGGGGAACCGGTCCCCGCCGGCGACGCGGACGTGGTCGGTGCGGCGCCCCGGGTGCGAGTGGTCGCGGGCGGCGCGCTCGTGCGGCGCTGGAGGTCCCGCGCCACACCCGGAACCGGCGGTGAGCCGGGACCCGTGCGGACGCTGATGCGCGGCGGCGCGACCGGAAGGGCGACCGTGGCGCGGGTGACGGGCGGCGGGTCGGCGACCAGGCGACCCAGGTTGCCACGCGCGGGCGATCCCCCGGTGTGCTGAGCCGTTCCGATCCGCTGCGCTGTGGCGATCTGCTGTGTTGTGGTGATCTGCTGCGCTGTGGCCGATCTGCTGCGCTGGGCCGATCTGCTGTGCCGCGCGGGTCCGTTGTGGCGCCGCTGCCGGTAGTGCTGCCGGTATCGCTGTGCGGGCGGCCGGTGCCGTGCGGTTCTGCTGTGCCGTGCGGTTCGCCTGTGATGCAGCGGTCGGGGGCGCCGTGCGGCGCTGCAGGGCTGGCGGCCCGTGAGGAACCACAGCAGCCGCTCCGGGGCCCGACGCCGCCGCGACGGACGTGGCTCGGTGCGGCGCCGGCCCCGCTGCCGCCGGGCGGCTGGTGCCCACCGCGGTGCCGACACGGATCGTCTCCGCCGGTGCGAAGGCGGACGTGAGGGCAGCCTGCCGCCGCAGGGTGTGCGGCGCCGCGACGGCCGGGCCGAACCCTCCTGTGGCGAGCCGGGGTCCGTCCGGCCAGCGCGCGCTCCTGTCGTGCGACGGAGACGCCGGTGACGCTGGTGACGCCGGTGACGCGGTCGGTGCCGGCGACGCCGACGGGTCCCGGACCGGCCGGCCCTTAGGTGTGCGCACACCGGCGATTGCGGGTGGCTGCCGCTGCGCATCCCCCGGGAAAGCGCGCGAGCCCTGCGTCGGCGAGTGGTTCGATCCCGCGACCCGGGCCCGGTCTTCGGCCGCGCGTACGGCTGCGCCAGGAGCGACCCCGCTTCCGGCCGTGCCAGGAGGGGTCGTCCTGGCGGCGGTTCCGCTGAACGCTCCCGTGGTGGTGCGGGTGGTGGTCGCGCCGGCCGACGCGACCCGGCTGACCCGCTGCACCGTGGGCGCTACGGTGCCCGCTGCAGGTGCGGGAATCACCGCTGTCGCAGCTGCTCCACCGATCCGCAGACCCCGCGCGCTGGCCAGGCTCACGCCGCTCGGGCGCCCGCTGCGATCGGACCGGCCCACCGCCCATCGACCCGGCCTTTCACGCGGGAGCGGGCCGAAACCACCCCCGGACGCCCGTTCCGGTGTGAAGAGCTGGGGCTGACGCGGGACGCACGGGGCCGCCCGCGGTGACTCCGGGTCGCAGGGTGTGGGCCCGACCGATCGAGCGACGCAGCGCGAACGGCTCGCGGCTGATCCGTCCTGAGGGGACGCCTTCCGCGGTCGGCGTCGCGGTCACCGGAGCCTGCCGCGCCCCGGCACCGAGCGCGCGCGGTAGCGGCCCGGCGCCCTGCGCCGTCACCAGCACTCCCGCGCCACGACTGAGCTCCGCGGTGCCGGATGTCGCTACCGCCGTCCCACCACCGAGCTCAGCCGCCACCTCGCCCGGTGCCCGCTCAGCTCCGCCGACCGCTCCCCGCCCCTCGGTGCCACCCGTGGCGCCGGTCGGGTGCGGCCGCGCGCCGGTCGAACCGGGCGTCGCCTCGTGTGGCGGGTCCGTCGCCGTGCCGCGCGGACCGGCGTCGAAGCCGGGAGAGGGAGTGTCGGTGGGCCCGTCGGTCGATCGGGCCACCCGCAGATCCGGGCCCGCGGCGAGCGGCGGCACGGCACGCAACAGGCGCCGCACGGGCTCACCGGTGACCGCGGGCGGGCGGGGACCGCCGGTGGCCGGCGGGCGGACGTCCGGCGCGGAGGTGACCCGCTGAACGCCGGTCGGCTCGTCGGCGGAACGCCGGCCGCCGGGAGGGTGCGCGGTGTCGGCTCGCGCGGTGGTCGCCGGCCCGGGCGTGGAGGCGAAGCTCGAGCTCGGGAGCGGTGCGCCCGCAGCCGGCGAACCCGTGCCGGTCGGGCGATCGGACGGCGCGCTCCGGACGCCGGCGCCTGGATCGGTCCGAGCGGGGCCGGCGGCGCGGGAAGGGGTGAGCGACGCCCGCCAGGGCGCGGCCGATGCGCCGTGCGCGGACGCCCGGCGCGCGGAACTCCCGGATAGCGGCAACGCCGGGGGCAACAGCGGCGGCCTGCTCGATGCGCTCGACCCGGCGGCGCAGCAGCGATGCGGCCAGGCGCGGTGCCGGCATCCCCGACGGTGTGAACCTCACTCCGGCCGGCCGGCTCGCCGCTCGTGGCGCGGGCACAGGCACGGCGTGCCTGCTGATGTGCTCGGGCCGATCAGTCGGCGTCGCAGCCGATGGCGTCGTTCCGGACACTGGCGGACCGGAGGGCGTCGTTCCGACGGGCGTCGCACCGGACGGCGTCGCACCGGACAGCGGGGAGGGTGAGCTGGGCGCCGAGCTGGAGGTGGCGGTCCCGCTGGTGCCCGCTGGGACCGGCGCGGTGCCACCTCCACCGAGCGCCCCCGGTCCGGTCGCCTCCCCGGTTCCGGGCGCCGGCGGAGCGATCGCCGTGCGCTGGACGGTGGGCGACGGCTCGGACGACCGTGGGGGACCGGTGGAACCGTGGTGACCCGGAGCTGTCGGCTCGTGACGGGGTGCCGCGGCGGGCGGCTCGTGACGGGGTGCCGCGGCGGGCGGCTCGTGACGGGGTGCCGCGGCGGGCGGCTGTTGACCTGGTGCCGCGGTGGTCGCCTGGGTCGGGAGCGTTACCGACTCGCGGGTCGTCGGAGTGGTGGCAGCGCGGCGTGGGGCGGCGAGGCGCGCTCGATCGTGGCTGGTGAGCATGGGACCGGCGGCCACCACCTCCTCGATGCGCCGCACCGGGACGACGCGCCCGACGAGCGAGACGGACATGCCGCCCGGCGACCAGGTCTGCTCCGACGGCACCCGCCGCACCACCGTCGGCAGCCCGCGCGGTGGCAGCGGCTGTTCCGGCGCGGTGGCCGTGACCTGCGGCGTCCACCAGCGGGGCGGGCGGATCTCGGCGCCCGACAACGACGGCACGCGCGCCACCGCGGGACCGGCGAGGGACCGCCGGACGTCGGGCGGGCGGGCGGTCGCCCGCGCGAATCGTGCGGCCGAGGAGGCGATGCTGTTGAGCAGCGGCGGCCGAGCCCGGCGCGGCCCCGGGCGGCGCAGGCGCGCGCCGATCGCGCGCCCCAGGCGAGTCGCGTCATCGGCGCCCGGGTCGTCGGCGGTCACAGGGCCGGGTTCGTCGGCGCTCACGACGTGTCCTGCGTCTTCGAGCGGAAGCCGTGATGGGCGACCTCCAGCTCCTCCTCGAGCGGGTCGTTGCTGCCCGCGTCGAAGTCGGGGCCTTGCCAGCGCACGGGGAACACGTCCTCGAACTCCCACGACCGCAGCCGCCCGCCCGTCGCGTCGATCGCCGTGACCGCGCCGGTGCTGCGCTGCAACGAGTTGCTGTTGCCGGCGAACCCCTCGCCCGAGGACTTGCCCAGCCAGGTGAACAGGGCGTCGCTCTCGGTGACGCCGCGGCGGAAGACGAGGTTCGGCCACGTCATCCGGCCCGGGACCTTGTGCACGAACCCGTTCTGGCCGCCTTCGCGGATCTCCTCCACCCCGACCGTGACCTGCAGGCCGGTGACGGTCCGGAAGATGCCGATCTCGACGCCGTCCACCTCGAACAGGAACCGCGCCGCGGTGGGCGGTTCCCCGCCGAGCGCCGCCTCGGACTTAGGCGTACTCACGGACCGCCTGCCATGCGCGCTCGTTGAACGCGACCACGGAACGCACCATGCGCACGCGATCCATGTGCTCCAGGTCGAGCAGTTCCGCCAGCGACCAGTGCAGGTGGTAGGCCAGGTAGGCGATCTCCTGCCAGAGCGCGTCCGTCGGGTAGCGCATCATCGTCGGTCACCCGCGCCTACACCGACCGTCGAGGGATCTCCTCGACGGCGGCCCGCAGCGGGCGCAGCGCCGGACCGTTCTCTGGACTGGCGGCCTGCTCGGGCACCGGCGCGTCCACCGGCTGCTCCTGCGGGGCGGCCGGCTCACCACCGACCAGCGCCGTGCCTGCGCTGGCCCGAGCAGATCCTCGTACTCCTCCTGGTTGCCGAAGTTGATGACACCGTAGAAGTCCTGCAGGAACGCCAGATCGACGGCGAACAGGCCCTCGATCTCGTGCGCGGTCACCAGCTCGAGCTCGCCCAGGGTCTCGACGACCCGCGCCAGGACCAGGATGGTCAGGCGCGGGTCGTCAGGACCCGAGACCGTGGGATCACGCAGCGGCTCCAGCTCGTCGCGAGCTGTCGCCAGCCGCATGGTCCCCGTCCGGTGCAGACGTCCTGCCCGTCGACGTAGCCACGCGGCAGGGTGAATTCGTACCGGGTCTTCAGGCTCACTTCACCCGCTCGAGGCGCTCGATGATGACGTGATCGTCTCCTTGACGGGTTCGTTGGACTCGGTGCTCACCGCGTCCGTCGCCGATCTTGCTGGGCCAGCCGTTGAAGAAGTTGAACCGGCCGACCTCGGTGAACGCCGTGTCGTAGAGGACGATCGAGCCGTTCTTGCGGGCGCCGTCGCGCTTCGTGCCGGAGAAGCCCTCGTCGCGGATCGCGTGGAACCACTTCCAGACCGCGTCGTCCATGGCCGACATCGGAGCCATCCGGGTGATCGACAGGTCCGGCACCTTGAGCGAGTTGCCGAGGGTCTTGATCGACTGCTTCTTGCCGTCCTTGCCGTTCTGCTGGATGGTGACGACGTCCAGTTCGATGTCCAGGCCGGACACCCCGGACAGGACGAGGTTCTCGCCGTCGATCTCCAGGTAGAAGTTCTGGGCGACGATCGGGTCGGTGGCGATCAGGTCATTGGGCATAGGTCACTCCGCGTTCGATGGGGGCTGTGTACTTGACGACGGGCCGCGCTTACGCGGCGATCTGCTTCTGCTGGCTGATGCGGAACACGACGAACTCGGCCGGCTTGACCGGGGCGATGCCGACCTCGACGACGAGCTTGCCCTCGTCGATCGACTCCGGCGGGTTGGTCTCGGCGTCGCACTTGACGTAGAACGCCTGGTCGGCGGTCGCGCCGAACAGCGCGCCGGCCGACCACAGCCCGCGCAGGAAGCCGTTGAGCGTGCGCTTGACGCCCTCCCACAGGGCCATGTCGTTCGGCTCGAAGACGGCCCACTGGGTCCCTTCGAGGATCGTCGTCTCGACCATGTTGAACAGGCGGCGCACGTTGATGTAGCGCCAGTCGCTGAATCCGAGGCCAGCGTGCGGGCGCCCCAGATGCGGATGCCGCGCGTGCCGAACGGGCGGATGCAGTTGATGCCGATCGGGTTGAGCAGCGACCTGCTCGTTCTGGGTGATCGGCCCGCTCGACGTCGAGCACGCCGCGGATGGTGTCGTTGGCCGGGGCCTTCCACACGCCGCGGGTCTCGTCGGTGCGGGCCCACACGCCGGCGATGTGGCCCGACGGCGGGATGAAGACCTCGCTGTTGCCGTTGACGCCGATCGGGTTCTCGACCTTGATCCAGGGGTAGTACAGCGCGGCGAAGGCCGAGTCGTACATGGCGACGTCGCTGCGCCAGTCCTTGATCTGCTGCGGGATTCATCCCGGGCGGCGCGTCGAGGACGGCCATCCGGTTGCCGTGCTGCTCGCAGTGGGAGATCAGCGCGGTCTGCACGGCCTTCCAGAGGCCGAGGTCGAGCGTGCCGTCGGCCTTGGTCGCGGCGGTGACGAGGTCGGGGACGATCACCATCGTGACGTCCTCGGCGACGGCCAGGCCGTTGATGCCGTTGCGCGCCGACTCCGAGCCGGCGAACTTGCGGCCGGTGACCGGAACCGGGACCGGGGTCGCCTTCTCCAGCGGGTACAGGCCCGGGCTTGAGCACTTCGAGCTGGCTGTCCAGATCGACCGCCTTGTCCAGGTCGACGTCGACCTTGACCTTGGTGGAGGTCGCGTTGACGACGGTCTTGACGTTGCGCTCGCCGCCGGAGAAGTCGAGGTTGTCGAACGTCTCGACGGGCAGCGCCGTCGAGCAGGACGGTGAGGTTGAACGGGCGACGGGCCTTCGGGGGCGTCGTCGCCCTGCGTCGACGGTCTCGATGCTGATGGTGATGTTGGCGTCGGGCTCGATGCTCTCGATGACCAGCGGCTGGCCGAGCGCGCGGTCGGCGGCCGGCAGCGCCAGGCGGGCCGGCTCACCGGCCGGCTCGGTGTTCGGGATGCGGCAGATGTAGGCGATGCTGCCGCCGTTGGCGAAGTAGCCGTACACGGACAGCGGCAGAACGCAGCCGCGGCGAAGCTGCCGTAGAGGCTCTCGAACTGCGACCAGCTCGTCACCAGGCGAGGCGCCACGCCGTGTGGGTCGTTCGGGTCGTCGGTCGGAGCCTTCTCGGTGAATCCGACGAACGCCGCCACCGCGGTCGGTGCCGCCGAGAGCACCTTCTGCGACGAGGGCACCTCTTCGACGTAGACGCCGGGCGCTGTGTAAGTGGGCATAGATGTCCCTTTCTTGTGAGGAGCACCCCCGCGTCTCGATGATCAACATGGGGGAATTTAGCGTACGGCTGACGGGTGTGGATACTTCCTTCTCGAAATATTTCCCAAACTTTTTCTTACGTGGCGTTCACCGGTGACATGCCCGACGGAAGGGCATTGGTCAGCTCGCTGTCGTGCGCATTGCTCCTGGCATCAGAATGGTGATGACGCCGCCGAAGGCGCAGTTGCACATCGATCCGGACACCAGCGCCGGGCGCCCTCCGATGGTGGTGGTCGGCGCTCCCGGTGCCCAGGGCGAGACCACGGTCGGCACGCAGGGCATCGGCGTCAGAACCCCTAGTGCGGCGGCAGTTGCCGCCGCGACCGTCGGATTCGCCAAGCTGCTGCACATCGCGAACGGGGGGATGTTCATGCCGGTGGCGATGTCGGTGATGGTCGATGCGGGGCGTCCTTCGATGACCACGCGCGTCGTGGGCATACTGACGAGAGAGGTGGGCGCCAACCCGAAGCTGCATTGCAGCATTGCTCCCGTTACGACAGATTGCGGCATCGTCCTGCTATTTCTTCGACCCCTTTACGGTGCTCGTGAGTGACGCACCCGTAGTGGTGACAAAACAGATGATATTTCTGTCCTTGTCCTGTTCCCACCCGCGTGCCGACGGCAGCAAATAGGTGAAGAACAGGGATGAGTCGAGGTAATCAATGCCCACATAGGCCTGGAAACGTTGCGCGCACGTACCCTGCGCGAACGTGGTCAGCAGGTCGTCACCCGGGTAGACCGAAGGATCGCTGCCGGCGGCGGCGGTGTACGCGACGATCGCGTAGGCCTCCTGCGTATGGGCTTTGGTGCACGGTGTCCCGGGTAGATCGGTGAGCTCCGTCTTCACCTCCTTCGGTGCCTGGAAGCACTCTCCGGGCTTCACGTCGAAGACCGAGGTCTGGGACGTCTTCGATGATCCATGGCCCAACCACGAGCAGCCGGTGAGGATCAGCAGGCCGAGGATCGTCACCACGACGACGCGTGGCAGCCAGTGGCGTCGCATCCCCAGATGCCTCTCGCTCAACGCCGGCCAGACCGATTGCCCACCCCGGCAGGCGAATCATAAATGATCTTGGCGCTGCTGGGGAGAGGGAGTTTCCCCCAATTTTTGGCGGGAAACTCGCGATGCGCGGAATCAGGTCGAAGCTGTGAATCAACGGTAGGCGGTGTAGCCGAGGTACAGGGCCAGGCCGATCCCGGCGAGCGCGATCGACCGCTGCAGCAGCTCGGCGGGGGAGTGGCGCACCACGACCGGCCCGAGCCGGCTGCCGATGAGCAGCCCGGCGGCCAGTGGCACCGCCGCGGCCCAGTGCACCGGCCCGAACACGATGAACGCCACGGCGGCCACGGCGTTCGCGGCAGCGAGGACGACGTTCTTGAGGGCGTTGCTGCGTGCCAGCGTCTCCCGCGAGGACGCCAGCAGCAGCGCGAGCAGGAGCACTCCGGCCGCGGCGCCGAAGTAGCCGCCGTACACACCGATGAGCACGACCCCGATCTGCACCCCCGTGGAGTCGACGTGGTGGGCCTGGATCTCTCCGGTCGCCTTGCGCCGGAGCAGGATCGCCAGCGAGGCGAAGAGGATCAACCACGGGACGGCGCGCTCGAAGGCATCCGCGGGCGTGAGCAGGAGCAGCAGCCCGCCGATCGCCCCGCCCACCACCGCCGAGGCGCTCAGCGTGAGCATCCGGCGGCGCTGACCGGCCAGTTCCTCCCGCGACCCCAGGGACGATCCGACACCGTTGGAGATCAAGGCGACGGTATTGGTCACGTTCGCCGCGAGCGGCGAGAGCCCGACGGCCAGCAGTGCCGGGTAACTGATCAGCGATGCCAACCCGGCGATGCTCCCGGTCAGGCCCGCGCCGAATCCGGCAGCCACCAGCACCAGGATGTCGATGCCGGTCACGCGCGCCATCCTGCCAGGGCTCTCTCGGCGTCGAGAGAGTGCGGCGGCCGGGCGGGACGGCCGACACCGGTAGCGTGTCCCGGCGTGACGTCATCCGAGGCCTCGCAGGCCCCTTCGCAGTGGCTCGCCGACGCGGTCATCTACGAGATCTATCCGCAGTCCTTCGCCGACTCCGACGCCGACGGGATCGGTGACCTGCCCGGCGTGCTGGCGCATCTGGACCATCTGCAGTGGCTGGGCGTCAACACGATCTGGTTCAACCCGTGCTTCGACTCCCCCTTCGTCGACGCCGGCTATGACGTGTCCGACTACCTCCGGATCGCGCCCCGCTACGGCTCCAACGAGGACCTCGTCGCCGTCGTGGACGCGGCACGCGAACGGGGCATCCGCGTGCTGCTGGATCTGGTCGCCGGGCACACGTCGGTCGAGCACGCGTGGTTCCAGCAGGAGCTGCATGCCAGCGGCCCGGACCCGCTGGGCGACCGCTACATCTGGGCCGAGCGGTCCGACGCCCAGGCGCTCCCGGAAGGCGCGCCCGGATCGACGCCCTGGGTGCGGTCTCCCGGCCCGCGCCCCGGCTACTACCTGAAGAACTTCTACGACCAGCAGCCCGCGCTGAACTTCGGCTACGCGCGCCAGGCCGAGGGCGAGCCGTGGCGTGATGCGCTCGACGCGCCGGGACCCCTGCGCAATCGGCAGGCACTGCGCGACATCATGGCGTTCTGGCTCGACCGCGGGGTCGCGGGTTTCCGCGTGGACATGGCCTTCTCCCTCGTCAAGGACGATCCGGGATACGAGCAGACGACCCTGCTGTGGCGCGAGCTGCGGGCCTGGCTCGCCGACGCCTATCCAGCCGCGGTGATCATCCCCGAGGGCGCCGAGCCGAACGTCGGCGCCGGCCCTGCCTTCGACGCGGACTTCTTCCTCGTCATCCATCCCGAGCACGGGTCGCTGTTCAACAACGGGGGAGCCGGGGAGCTGCCGTTCTACCCGAACCGGCCCTGCTTCTTCGACGAAGCCGGAGCGGGCACCACCGAGGTGTTCCTCGACGGCTGGGCGCGCGCCCGGGAGAACCGTCCCCAGCGCCCGATCCTGCTCGCCTCGGCCGACCACGACTTCTCCCGAATGGTCTGCGGTACCCGGACGGTCGAGCAGGTGGGCGCCGCGTACACGTTCCTGCTGACGTGGGGGTCGGTGCCGTCGATCTACTACGGCGACGAGATCGGCATGCGCTTCCAGCACGGCCTGCCCGACACCGAGGGCAGCGAGATCTACCCCGGCTACTACAACCGGGCCGGTGTCCGGACGCCGATGCAGTGGGACCGCAGCGCGAACGCCGGGTTCTCCGACGGCGGACGCGGACCGGCTGTACCTGCCGGTGGACCCGGACCCGGAGCGCCCGACCGTGGAGGCCCAGCTCGCCGATCCGGACTCGGTCCTGCACCTGATCCGCCGGTTGATCGCGCTGCGCGGGTCGACGCCGGCGCTCGGCGCGCACACCGAACCTCGGGTGATCCATTCCGGCTATCCGTTCTGCTACCTGCGCGCCGAGACGCACCTGGTGGTGGTGAACCCGCGCCGCGAGCCCGCATCGGTGGCCTTCGGCGGATCCGCGACGCCGCTGCTGGTCCAGGGGGTGAGCGTCGCGGACGGCCGGATCAGTGCCGACGGGTTCGGGTACGGCGTGTTCGAACTGACCGGCTGACGGTCACCGCCATGATCCGTGGGCCGCGTTCGCGGGCGACCACGCTCGTCGCGCTCGGGGCGCTGTCCTCGTTCGGCCCGCTCTCCCTCGACCTCTACCTGCCCGCCCTGCCGCGGGTCGCCACCGACTTCGGCGTCAGCGACGGCACGGCTCAGCTGAGCCTGTCGGCCTGCCTGGTCGGGCTCGCGGTCGGGCAGCTGTTCGCAGGTCCGTTGAGCGACCGGCTGGGCCGGCGCCGCCCCCTGCTGATCGGCGTCGCGATCTGGGCGATCACCTCCTTGCTGTGCGCGCTGTCGCCGACGGCCTGGGCGCTGATCGTGCTGCGGCTGATCCAGGGGCTCGGCGGCGCGGCCGGGCTCGCGATCGCCCGGGCCATCGTCCGGGACCTGTTCGAGGGGCGCGCGATCGCCCGCGCCTTCGCGATCCTGGCGCTGGTCAGCGGGGTCACGCCCGTCGCTGCCCCGATCCTCGGCAGCCAGCTGCTGCCGCTGACCGGGTGGCGCGGGCTGTTCTGGATCCTCGCCGGGATCGGCGCGATCCTCGTCTGGCTGGCGTGGTGGGCGTTGCCGGAGTCGCTCGCGCCGGAGCTGCGTCACGCCGGCGGCGTCCGGCAGATCGGGCGCGCCGCGCGGGTGGTGGGCACCGACAGGGGATTCCTCGGCGCGGCGGGCGTGCAGGCGCTGGCCGGCGCGGTGCTGTTCACCTACATCGCGATGAGCTCGTTCGTCCTGCAGCAGCAGTTCGGGCTCAGCGCGCGCGAGTTCGGGGCCGCGTTCGCCACGAACTCGGTCGGGATCGTGCTCTTCGGCCTGATCACCGCGTTCGCCCTGCGCCGGTTCGACGAGCGCCGCGTCCTCGGGGTGAGTGCCTCGGTGATGGCCACGGCGAGCCTCCTGCTGCTGCTGGCGATCCGGCTGGACGCCCCGCTGCTGCTCACCCTCGCGCCGCTGTTCGTCGCGGTCGCCACGATCGGGTCGACCATGCCGACCGCGAGCGCCCTGGCGCTGATGGATCAGGCCCGCAACGCCGGCACCGCGTCGGCACTGCTCGGTGCCGCGCAGTACCTGATCGGGGCTGTGGCCGGCCCGCTCGCCTCGTCCGGTGGGGCGTCCGGGACGGCGATGGCCACGGCCATGGCGATCGCGGCGTGCGGTGGCGTGGTCGTCTTCGCGACGGTGACCCGGGGGCGTGCCCGCCCCGCGGCACCCCTCGCCTGACCCGGCCCGGCGGTCTCCCGACCGCGTGCCGGGAGCGCCCGGGTCAGGGGACGATCGCGTCCGCTTCGATCTCCACCAGCAGGGCGGGCTCGATCAGCGCGCTCACCTCGACCATGGTCGACACGGGGCGGATGCCGGCGAAGATCTCCCCGTGCGCGCGCCCCACCGCCTCCCAGGCGCTGATGTCGGTGACGAACATGCGCGTGCGCACCACGTCTTCCGGCCGCGCGCCCACCTCGGCCAGCGCCGCGCAGATCCGGCGCAACGCCTCGCGCGCCTGGGCGCCGGCATCCGCCCCGCCGACCGCGCCACCGGCCCCGTCACCGGCCGTCGTGCCCGCGACACTCACCCACGGCCCCACGCGCACCGCCCGGGAGTACCCCACGATCGGCTCCCACACCGCGCCCGAGGACACCAGCTGTCTCTGCGTCATCCCCGGATCGTCCTCCTCCCGGCCGTGACCTGTACCGCCGCCCGGCAACCGCGGAGGCGTGACCGGTATCTCGATCGCGGTCTCCCGAGTGGACATCAAGTCGACCTGAGGTTGCAGAGTGGACCCGTGTTCACATCATCTCCGGCGCCGGACGAGACTGAGAGCGTGGCAGCGCACGAGGGACCGGTCCCGGGTCAGGCGGCCTTCAAGGACGCGATGAGCGAACTCGCCTCGGGTGTGTCCCTGCTGACCGTGCGCCTCGGCGACCCCGCGGTCGATCACGGCATGACGGTGACCTCGCTGGCGTCGGCCTCGCTGAACCCGCCGATGGTCACGGTCGGGATAGGGCGCGCCACGTCCCTGGCACCGGCGCTGACCCCCGGGATGCCGGTCGGGATCTCCATCCTCGGCCACGCCCAGCAGCAGCTGGCCACCGAGTTCAGCCGCAAGGGGCGCCCGCCCGCGACCGAGATCTTCGGCGCTCGCGCCTACCACCGCGGCACGATCACCGGCGCGCTGCTCGCCGACGAGGCGCTGGCCACGATGGAGGGCAGCATCGTCGACGTGATCGCCGCCGGTGACCATCTCGTCGTCCTGATCGAGATCCTGGCCGCCCACGCGCACGGGCGGGCGGACTCCGCGCTCAGCTACCACCGGCGCGGCTACACCCGTACCTGAGCGACACGTATCCGAGCGCACACCTACCCGAAACGGCCGGTTCAGCCCTGCGCGTCCGCCCAGTCCTGCCACAGCGCCAGGACCTGCCGGCGGGCGGCGGCCCGCGAGCGCAGGGTGCCGTGCCCGGAGTTCCAGCGCAGGCGCCATTCCCGCTGGGCCGGCGCCGAGCCGACGTTCTCCTCGCCCGTGGCGGTGACCCAGATGATCTGGTCGACGGCGCGCACCCGCAGGGACTCGGTGCCCCACCACGCCGCCTCCTCCTGCAGCGCGGTGAGCTGGTTGATCATCCCGGCGACCGAGTCATGCGCCGCGGCGGCGTCCTCCTCGCGCAGCTGCTGCTGGCGTCGCACCGCCGCGTCCCACCGGCGGCGCCAGTCGGGGTCCAGCTGCGGCGCGGGGCGGTTCGCCTTCCGCGCCTCGGCCTGGCGGGTGTGCGTGGCCAGCACCATCTCGACGAGGCCGCGGTGCGCCCACAGCGGTTGGGTGCCGTCCGGGCCGGTCAGGGGCTCGTCCTCGACGTGCGCGGCGCGCCGCGCGGCGATGCGCTGTTCGCGTCCGTGGACGAGGTCGGCGAGGTCGGTGACGCGCACCAGGTGCACGCTGGCGTCCACCGGTCCCCGGGCGGTGATCGTCACCACCGTGCCGTCGACCTCCGCGCGCCAGGCGACGAACTCGCCGACCTGCTGGACGACCGCCTCCACCGGAGTGCCGTCGATCTCGAGTTCGGTGGGCCGCGCCCGCGGTGCTCCCGAGCGTGGCAGGACGCCGGGCACCGGGTAGTCGAGGCCGGCGTCGCGGAACTCCTCGGCGAGAGCGCGGTCCAGGGAATCGACGCTGTCGTCGGCGAGTTCGGTGCGGACGATCACCAGCTTGTCGCCGTGGACGATCTCGACCCGGTGCAGCGTGTCGTCCAGACGCTCCCACCCGCCGAGCCACGCCGCGCCGGGTGCGTCCGCCCAGTCGAAGACCGGCCACGTCGGCAGCGTCGGGGCCGCATCCCCCTCGGACGCGGCCGGCGGTACCGCGCGCCGTCGGGCGTCGCCGGGCTGGACATACTCCACCCGCCGAGTATGCGCCCGCACCGCTGTCATGGGCAGTAGGACGCCCGTGCGCACGGCGTCCGCGCCCAGCCGCAGGCAGTACCGTTCGGCCTGTGCCGCAGATCCTGCTCGTCGAGGACGACCCCGCGATCCGCTCGGCGCTGAGCCGGGCGCTCGGGGAGGCCGGGCACGGCGTGACCAGCTTCAGCTCGGGCATGGCGGCGCTGTCGGCAGCGGTCGAGCAGAAGCCGGACGTGGTCATCCTCGACCTCGGGCTGCCGGACCTGGACGGTGCCGACGTGCTCGCGATGCTGCGGGCGGTCAGCTCGGTCCCGGTCATCGTCGCCACCGCCCGCGACAGCGACACCGAGATGGTGCGGTTGCTCGACGCGGGCGCCGACGACTACGTGATCAAGCCGTTCACGGCCGCGCAGATCGACGCGCGCATCCGCGCGGTGCTGCGCCGCACCGGGGCTGGCGAGGACACCGAGCCCGCGCTGGAGGTCGGTGGCCTGCGCATCGACCCGCGCAGCCGAGAGGTCACCGTCGACGGCGAGCCCGTCGATCTGGCGCGCAAGGAGTTCGACCTGCTGCTGGCACTGGCTCGGCGCAGGGGCGACGTCGTCACCAAGCGGGAGCTGCTCGCCGAGGTGTGGCAGCTGCCGTGGGGTGGCGGTGACCGCACCGTCGACGTGCACCTGTCGTGGTTGCGCCGCAAACTCGGCGAGTCCGCGGCCGCACCGCGCTACCTGCACAGCGTCCGCGGCGTGGGCATCAAGCTCGCGCCACCCGCGGGCTGACGCGTCGATGCGCCGCCGGATCCTGCTCCTGACTCTGGGGCTGACCACCCTGGTCGTCCTCGCGTTCGCCGTGCCGCTGGCGATCCTCATCCGCAGCAACGTCGAACAGCGTGCGCTACGCGGTGCCAGCGACGAGGCGACGTCCGTCGGCCTGCTGGTGCGCAGCGCCCCGTCGGACGCGTCGATCACCAGCTACCTGGCGACCCTGGCCGACCGCAGCTCTCGCCGGTCCTGCGTGCAGACCCCCTCCGGCACCCTGCTCGGGACGGCACCTCCCGGCGGGCTGAAGGGCAGCGGGCTAGCGGGTTCGGCACCGCCGCCGAAGAACGACGGGGACGGCGACAACTACGGAAAGCCGAGTGACTACGACCCCACCGTGAGCTTCGCCGACGGCGTGCGGGTGGCGACCTTGAGCGTGGCGACGTCCGCGGGCACCTACGTCGTGCGCACCTACATCGCCGCGAGCATCTACGAGCGGAGCGTGCACAAGTGGTGGCTGCTGCTCGCCGTGTCGAGCCTGGGGCTGCTGCTGCTGAGCGTCGCCGGTTCCGAGCTGCTCACCCGCCGCCTCGTCCGCCCGCTCGAGGCCACCGCGGACACCGCCCACCGCATCTCCAGCGGCGACCTCGCGGCGCGCGCGCCGGAGACGGGCCCGGCCGAGGTGGCTCAGGTGGGCACCGCCCTGAACCGCCTGGCCGACCGCATCGACGAGCTCATCGTCGAGGAGCGCGAGACGATGGCCGACCTGTCCCACCGGCTCCGTACCCCGCTGACGGCGCTGCGCCTGGACGTCGACAGCCTGCGTGATCGCGCCGACGCCGAGCGCCTCGGCGAGCACGTCTCGTCCCTGGAACGCAGCCTGACCGCGGTGATCCGGGCTGCCCGGCGCCCGCAGCGCGAGGGGCTGGTCGCCTCCTGCGACGCGAGCACCGTCGTCGCCGAGCGGATCGCGTTCTGGCTGCCGCTGGCCGAGGACCAGGGCCGTGCCGTGCACGTCGACGTGCCGTCCGTGCCGCTCCAGGTCCGCGCATCCGCCGAGGACCTGGCCGTGGCGGTGGACGCGCTGATCGAGAACGTGATCGCGCACACGCCCGAGGGCACCGATCTCAGCGTGGTACTGACCCCGGCCGAGTCGGGGGCCGTGCTCGATGTCGGGGATGCGGGGCCGGGAATCCCTGCCACGTCGGCGATCCGTGGCCGCAGTGACCGCGGGTCGAGCGGGTTGGGGCTGTCGATAGCGCGGCGCTGCGCGGAGCAGAGCGGGGGGACGATGGAGCTCATGACGAGCCTGCGCGGCGGTGCGCTCGTCCGCCTCACGCTCGGTGGCTGACGTGGCGTTCACAGCTTTCTCGGTGATTCCTCAGGCTGCGCACATCCAAGCTTGACCTGGGCTTGACGCCGGCTTGGCGGCAGGCTGACCCCCGCGTGGCCAGAGTGAGTGCCATGAGCAACCACCCTGACGACCCCACTCGACGCCCCGCGCCGCGGGCCACGATCATGCAGCGCGCCGGAACGGCCATGGCGGGAGTCGGCGTGGCCGGTCTCGTCGCCACGGGCGGCCTGTTCTACCTCGTGGAGCACTCGGCGCAGTCGGCCTCGACGACCACGACCACCCCCACGACGTCGACCACGACCGGGACGACGAGCACCGGCAGCACGTCCGGCTCCACGTCGGGCACGTCGGGCTCCACGTCCGGCACGACGAGCACGAGCACCGGGTCCTCCTCCTGAGCTCGGGGACGACGAACTCGGGCACGAGCGTCGGTTCCTCGTCCAGCACCACCACCTCCGGCGGGAGCAACGGGTCATGAAACTGTCCTCGACCACCTGGCAGGCCTGGAGTTGCACCGTCCGGGTGACGGTGAGCGACCCGGATGCGCTGGCCCCCGCCGCGATGGACCTCGTCGCCCTCATGGCCGACGTCGACGCGGCGACCAGCAGGTTCCGCGGCGACTCGGAGCTCAGCCGCGCCAACCGCCTCGCCGGGCGCCCCGTCCCGGTCTCGCGGCTGCTCGTCGACTTCGTGGACGTCGCCCTCACCGCGGCTCGCGAGAGCGACGGCGCCGTCGACCCGACGATCGGGCGGGCGCTGCGGGCGCAGGGCTACGACCGCGACATCGCACTCGTGCCCGGCCCGGCGCGCCCCCTGCAGGCGCTGCGCACCGCCGGCTGGACCGGCGTCCGGATCAACCGGGACATCAACCTGCTCACCGTTCCGGTGGGCACCGCGCTCGACCTCGGCGCCACCGCGAAGGCGCACACCGCGGACCTGGCCGCGCGCCGGATCCGCGAGCGCTACGACACCTCGGTGCTCGTCGAGATCGGTGGCGACCTGGCGGTCGCGGGTCCGATGGAGGGCGGCTGGCCGATCGCGGTGGCCGAACGGGCCGGCGGTGTGGGCCAGCAGGTCACGCTGGCCGACGGCGGTATGACCACCTCGACGACCACCGTGCGCCGCTGGAACCTGGACGGCCGCGAGCGCCACCACATCATCGACCCCCGCACCGGGCAACCGAGCGACGGCCCCTGGCGCACCGCGACCGTAGCCGCTCCCTCGGCGGTCGCGGCCAACACCGCCAGCACCGGCGCGATCGTGCTGGGTGAGCGGGCCGAGGAATGGCTCGCCATGCTCGGCCACCCGGCGCGGCTCGTGCACCGGGACGGAACGGTCCGCGTCCTCGGCTCGTGGCCCGATCCGCAGCCCGTGGCCCCGGACGGCACGCGTGTCCCGGCTGTCGCCGGACGATCGGCAGCGTGAGGACATGACGCTCTGGTACCTGGCCCGCGCGGCCGGCCTCTCCGCCCTCATCGCGCTGAGCATGGCCACCGTGCTCGGCGCCCTCGCCTCCGTCCCCGGCTCCGCGCTCGGGCGGCGGGTCATCGTGCAGTACCTGCACCGGGCCGCTGCCGTCGTCGGGCTCGTGATCCTGGTCGGGCACATCACCGCGCTCGTCCTGGACGGCAAGTCGGGCATCTCGCTGGCCTCGGTCGCGATCCCGTTCACGTCCAGCTACCGGCCGCTCGCCGTCGGGCTCGGGACGATCGCGCTGTACCTGTTCGTCCTGGTCTCGGTCATGGGTGCCGCCCGGGGCCGGATGACGACGTCCCCCGCGCCGTGAAGACCTGGCGCGGCATCCACATCGCCTCCTACGGGGCCTGGGCCGTCGCCGTCCTGCACGGCTTCCTCGCCGGCACCGACGCCACCGCGGTCTGGGTGCGGCTCATCGACCTCGTCGCCGTCGCCGCGGTGGTCATCGCGCTCGGGCTGCGGCTGCGCCCGACGCCGATGCGCACCGGCGGGCGCATCACCGCGCCGGCCGCCCCCAACGCGGTACCCACCGGCCCCGACGCGGTACCCGCCGGCCCCGACGCGGTACCCGCCACTCCGTCGCCGCGCACTCCCCGCCCGTCCGCACTCGTTGGAGGACCCCGATGACTCTCATGGCAGACGCTCCCCCCGTCGCGGCGGTCCCCGTGTGGACGATCGGCCCCGCGCGGTTGCTGGCCGGGGTCGGCCAGACCGGTCGGGTCGACGCCCGCGCCCATGCCGCCCTGCACGGCCCGCTGCCGGTGCTCGATCGGCGTCGCCTGGTCGAGTGGTCGGCCGCGGTCAACCTCACCGGGCGCGGCGGCGCGGCGTTCCCCGTGAGCACCAAGCTCGCCGCGCTGCCGGCGAACGGCGTGCACGCGGTGGTCGTCAACGGCAGCGAGAGCGAGCCGGCCAGCGCCAAGGACCGCGTCCTCATGCGGATGGCCCCGCACCTCGTCCTCGACGGAGCGATCGTCGTGGCGGCGGCCGTGGGCGCCGGCGAGGTGGTGATCTCCGTCCACGATGCGGTCGCGGCCGAGTCCCTGCTCGCCGCCACCCGCGAACGGGGCGACTGCGCCCGGGTGAAGGTCGTCCGCTCCACCCACGGATTCGTCAGCGGCGAGATCCGCGCCGTCCTGTCGCACCTGTCCGGTGCCGCCGCTCTGCCCCCGGGGCGCCGTCACCTCCCGCACCATTCCGGTCTGGACGGCAAGCCGACGTTCGTGTCCAACGTCGAGACCTTCGCCCAGCTCGCCGTGCTGGCCCGGCTGGGCCCGGCCGGCTTCGCCCGCACCGGTCTGACCACCGAACCGGGCACCATGCTCTACACCGTGGGCGGCGCGGTCGGGCGTCCCGGCGTCGTCGAGGCCCCGAACGGCATCCCGCTCGGCGTGCTGCTCGACGCGGCGCAGGCCGGCCCGGCCGCCGGGGTCCTGCTGGGCGGCTATCACGGCGCGTGGGTGCCCCCGGCACCGGACATCCCGCTGTCCGCGGCGCGCGTCGCCGCACTCGGCGGCAGCCTCGGCGCCGGGGTCGTGCTCGTGATGGATCCCGGCACGTGCGCCCTGGGTGAGGTCGCCCGGGTGGCGCACTGGCTGGCCGGGGAGTCGGCGAAGCAGTGCGGTCCCTGCATGTTCGGGCTGCCTGCTCTGGCCGCGGACCTCGACGCGATCCTGCGTGGCGACCGCGCCGGGCAGGCCGCCGCGCACCGCCACACCGCGCTCCTGCCCGGTCGCGGCGCGTGCGCCCACCCCGACGGTGCCGCCCGGTTCGTCCGCTCGGCCCTCGCGCACTTCGATGCCGACGTGACGGCCCATCTCGGCGGCCGTGGCTGCGGGCGGCCCGTCCGCGGCCTGCTTCCCCTGTCACAGCAAGGAGTCCGTTCATGAGCGCGCCGACGAGACACGCCGCGGCTCCTGCCGGGACGCCCGCGCGGGCATTGGCGATCGACTGGACGCGGTGCGACGGCCACGGTCTGTGCGCCGCCCTGCTCCCCGAAGCGGTCACCCTGGACGAGTTCGGGTTCCCGATCATCGACTCGTCCCGGCTCCCGCGCGAGGGCCGCGCCGTCCGCCGCGCGATCGCGGCCTGCCCGGCACTGGCGCTGCGCCTGACATGATCGCCCTGACATGATCGCTGGGTGTTCCGCATCGCGTTCTTCGAGCCGAGGATCCCTCCGAACACCGGCAACGCGATCAGGACCGCCGCGGTCACCGGGTCGGAGCTGCACCTGATCGGGCCACTCGGCTTCGACCTCAGCGACACCAAGCTGCGCCGTGCCGGGCTCGACTACCACGACCTGGCCTCGGTGAGCGTCCACGCCGACCTCCCGGCCGCGTGGTCGGCGCTGCTGCCCGCGCGGGTGTTCGCCTTCACCGCGCATGCGTCGGTCCTCTACACCGAGATCAGCTACCGCCCCGACGACGTGTTCCTGTTCGGCCCGGAGCCGACCGGCCTGCCCGCGGAGGTGCTGGCCGACGAGCACGTCACCGAACGGGTCCGCATCCCGATGCTGGCCGGGCGCCGGTCGCTGAACCTGGGCAACTGCGCGGCGATCGTCGTCTACGAGGCATGGCGGCAGGCCGGCTTCCCCGGCGGCCTGGACGGCTGATGGTTACTTCTTGCCGGTGGTGCCGGCCACGGTGGGGTGCACCAGCAGATGGCAGGAGTACGCGACGAACGGGACGTGATACGCCCTCGTCGTGTTCGGGGGCGTGACCAGCAGCGTGTGTCCGCGCAGGCACTCGTCGCCGCCGCCGTTGTCGCCCTCGATCAGCGCCGAGGCCGACTGTCCCGGGGCGAGCCTGACCACTGCCGGCGCGCTGCACCCGCAACCACCTTCGTAGCCGCTCAGGGTGCGGGTGGCGCGGGCGACCACCCGGCCGGACGCGTCGAGCGCGTCGGCGCCCGGATAGCCCGTGAGCGTGCACCGGGCGGTCCCGCCGTTGGTGAACACCACGACGACGCCCGAGTGGCTGTCGCCGCCCTCGGTGTGTGCGCTGCGCACGGACAGGTCGGTGTTGGTGCAGTTCGGGATCCCCGGCGACGTCGGTGCCGTGTCGCCGTGGCCGTCGGTGTCGTGGTGGCCGTCGGTGCCGTGGTGGTGGCCGTGGGTGACGTGGCCGCGGTCGTCGGCGCGGTGGTCGTCGGCGGGGCGCTGGGACCGGGGGCCGCCGACGGCGAGCTGGAGCTGCAGGCACTGACGACGGTGAGCGCCGCTGCGGCTGCGATGGCAGCCAGGAACAGGCACGGGCGAGGTCGGGTCGATGGGGACGCTCGCTACGGGCCGAAGGCGGGAGGGGCGCTGTCTGCCCTGCTGGGAGCGGGCCGCGTGCAGCCCACCACCTGTGTGACACCGGCCACCGCCCGAACGTTGCGGTGGCTCGCGTCACGCGGGCGGGACGAAGCCGCGTCAGCCGTTCGGGAAGAAGCAGATCCCCGGGTGGTTGATGCCGGCGCAGAGGGTGGCGTCGTAGAAGTTGTCGGATGCGATCCAGAGCCCGTCGGCCGTGCGCAGTTCGTCGTCGGCGCCGAGTCCCGGTCCCGCGTCGGGTTCCACGCCAGCGCGGTTCCGTTGGTCACCGACAGGCCGCCCACGCCGGGCCGGGGGACCGAGCCGCTGCCGGCGTTGTCACAGCCGTAGGCGTTGTCGGCCCAGCGCTCGTGACCGCCCACGTACACCGTCGTGCTGTCCGCGGCGATGGAGAAGATCGAGTCGCACCCCGTCTTGTTGACCCAGATCGGGGCGAGGTTCGGGTTGCTGACGCTGGAGAACGCCGAGGCCGAGTCGCAGAGGATCGATGCTCCCGCGTCTCCGGTCGCGCCCAGGTAGACGCGATTGTTGTCCGGCGACCAGGCCACCGAGCGGATGTAGTACGGCAGGCTCGTCGCGCAGGCCTTGTTGAGGGCAGGGGCGTACCAGGCACCGAGCACGGTCGCGGACAGGCCGAGGCCGATCATGAACGCCTGCGAGCGGACCTGCGAGCCGACGGTGCTGAAGTTCCCGAGCGCCATCGCCCGGGTCCCGTTCGGGCTCACCCGCAGCTTCGCGATCCGCGTCTTGCCCGAGTTGCCGGCGATGGTGCCCCGCACCGGCAGGGTCAGGTAGGAGGTCGCGGCGCCGGTCGTGGGGGAGACGCTCGCCAGGGCGGTCCGCGACGCGCCCCCGATCGAGGTGAACTGCCCGCCCACGAGCAACTGGCTGCCGTGCAGGGCGAGCGTGAGCGCAGCGTCGTTGGGCTGCGGGCGGAAGGCGGTCGTGACGAGTCCGGTGGTGGTGCTGACCTCGGCGAGGTTCGTCACCGCCGTGGATCCGATCTTGGTGAACGTGCCCGCCAGGTAGGCCACCGAGCACGTCGGGTTCACCGCGATGGCGCTGACGGTGCCGTTGACGTCGGGGTTCCACGACGTGACCGCTCCGGTGTCGGAGTGGAAGGAGAAGGCATTGGCGCGGGTGAGCGGAGCGCCATTCGCCGAGGCGATCTGGGTGAAGCTGCCGACGGCGAACATGATGGTCCGGCACTGCACCAGCTGGGTGATCTGGCTGTCGGCGCTGAGCAGGTAGGGCGTGAACGCGGCCGGTGTGGTCGAGACGCTCGCCCCTCCGGAGGCCTGGGCGGGCACGAGCGGCGCGACGATCAGGCCGACCGTGACGGCGACCGTGGCGAGGAGCGCGCGGAATGGGCGATGGAGCAACGTCATGGCGATCCCCCGGGGACTGGCGTGCGTCAGCCGATCAGGTCTCTGCCGACCTCACGGACCATGTAGGTCCGGTGTTCTAGACGAAAGATCAATGTAGGCGACGCCGATGGGTGCTGCAATTCGGGCTGCCGATCCCGCCTTTCACACCGGACGGGCGTTCCAGGAGCTCGATCGCCCGCCCGCGTGTGAAAGGCCGCGGTGGAAGAATCAGCGCGGCCGCAACCACGAGTCGGAGATCCCATGACAGACCGCTATCCCCCCAGCGAGCCTTATGACACCGGTCATCTGGACGTCGGCGACGGCAACTCCCTGTACTGGGAGACCAGTGGCAACCCCGACGGCGTGCCGGCGCTCCACCTGCACGGCGGCCCAGGCGGTGGCAGCGGACCGGTCGCGCGGCGGTACTTCGACCCGCAGGCGTACCGCTTCGTGCAGTTCGACCAGCGCGGCTGCGGGAAGAGCCGCCCGCTCGCCGACGAGCCGTGGGTCGACCTGTCCACCAACACGACCGGTCACCTGGTCGCCGACATCGAGGCGCTGCGGGAGTTCCTCGGCATCGACCGCTGGGTGGTGTTCGGGCTGTCCTGGGGCGTGACCCTGGGGTTGGTGTACGCGCAGGCCCATCCCGACCGGGTGCGCGGCATGGTGCTCGGTGCCGTGACGTCGGGGACACGACGCGAGAGTGAGTGGATCACCCGCGACATGGGGCGGATCTTTCCCGGGAAGTGGGAGGAGTTCGTGGCGGGCGTTCCGGTGACCGAGCGCGACGGTGATCTCGCCGCCGCGTACGGCCGGTTGCTCGCCGACCCGGACGCCGGCGTCAGAGCTGAAGCCGCGCGGGCCTGGTGCGCATGGGAGGACGTCCACGTCTCGCTCATGCCCGGCTGGCAGCCGAACCCGCGCTTCTCGGATCCGACCTTCTGCGCGGTATTCGCTCGCCTGGTCACCCACTACTGGAGCCATGCGTGCTTCCTCGTGGACGGCCAGGTCCTGAGCGCCATGCCGCGACTGGCCGGGATCCCGGCAGCGCTCATCCACGGCCGTCACGACATCTCCGGGCCGCCGGACATCGCCTGGAAGCTGCACCGGGCGTGGCCGGGCAGCACGCTGGAGGTGCTCGAGGATGCCGGTCACGGCGGTGGCGGGTTCCCCGACCGGCTGACAGACGCGCTGAACCGGTTCCGGCACCTCGCCTGACCCGCTGCCCGCCGCCGGGCGGATGGACCGCCGACCCGTCAGGATGGGACGGTGACCACCGACTGGGACGTGATCGTCGTGGGCGGTGGTCCGGCGGGCTGCGCGGCCGCGATGTCGGTGCTCCGGCATCGTCCGGCGTCGCGCGTGCTGATCGTCGACAAGGCCGACTTCCCCCGCGACAAGGTGTGCGGGGACGGCATCGCCCACGAGGTCAGCGTCGTTCTGGCCGAGCTCGGGTTCGACGTGGGCGCGGTGTTCGCGGGCGCCCCTGAGCTGAGCCGGCTGCTGCTGCGGTCGCCGGCGGGCATCGTCGTCGACCGGCACATGCGTGAGCGGGTGCACGTCGTCCCGCGTGAGATCTTCGACGCGCGGCTGGTCGACGGCGTCCGTGCGCAGGGGGTGTCCGTGGTCCGGCACCACGTCCGCGCGGTCGTGGTGGACGCGGACGGTGTGGTGATCGACGGCACTCTCCGCGCCCAGTTCGTGATCGCCGCCGACGGGGCGGGATCGGTCCTGCGGCGGGCGCTGGGTGTCCGGTCGCGCCGGGGTGATCGGACCGCGCTGGCGATCCGCGGGTACGCCCCGGTGCCCGGCGCGTACGCCGACGCCCAGGTGATCACCATGACGGGCAAGGGCTGGCCCGCTTACGCCTGGAGTTTCCCGATCGGTGACGGCCGCGCCAACGTGGGTTACGGCGAGTTGCTCGGACGGGCGCCCGTGACCCGCTCGGAGTTGTTGGGTCGCATGGTGGAGTTGCTACCGGAACTCGACGCCGCGCCGGTGAACCTCCGCGCGCACAAGCTCCCGCTGTCCAGCGGCCGCCCGCCGATCCCGTCCGGTCGCGTGCTCTTCGTCGGGGATGCGCAGTCACTGGTCAATCCGCTGACCGGTGAGGGAATCTTCTACGCGGTGACCTCCGGTGCCCTCGCGGGACGGTCCGCGGCCGACGCGCTGTCAACGGGCGCCGACGCGGGGGCGCGCTACCGCTCCGCCATGCGCGCCCGCCTCGGGCGGCACTTCCGGCACACCACGGCGCTGGCCCGGCTGGGGCGCTCGCCTGCACTGATCGATGCCGGTATGCGCGCGGCAGCGGCGGACCAGCGCGCCTTCGACGACCTGGTCCGTTTCGGCCTGGCCGACGGTCTGCTGACCGCGCGCCTCATCAGTCGCCTGCGCCCAGCGTGGTGACGCATCGGCTGTGTACGCGGTAGCGGTGGACGATCACCCGGCGGCGCGCATCGCGACCAGGGCGACGAGCTTGTTCCGCAGCCCCGCCGGCACCGGCGATCCCAGGTTCTCGGAGTCGACCTCGGCCTCGATCAGCTTGCCGGTGATGAAGGCGACGTTGACGTAGACCTTGACCGACTTCCCGTTGATCGTGACGTTGATGCGCGCGGCAGCCTGCGCGGCGACATTGGCCGGTTCACCGGTCGTCCGCGGCAGCAGCTTGAAGGTGACCTTGTCGATCGTCGCGCCCGCCGGCAGCGTCGTCCTGAGCTCGCGTGTCAGCAGGGTCTGGTAGCAGGCCTGCAGCTTGGGGCTCTTCAGCAGCGCGGCGTCCGAGGCCACGTCGGCCTGCGACTTGTAGGCCGTCGCGTTGGAGGAGATGGTGGCGTTGGCCAGGGTGAAGTCGTCGGAGTTGGCCTCTGCGGTCTTGTCAGGAGCGGTGTTCCTGCCACCGACGCACGCGACCAGGGCCGCCTGGTCGGCGCTGTCACTCGGGTCGGCGTGGTAGGGCGTGCCCTTCCAGCCGGCCGGCATCTCGCCCTGGTGCAGGACGATCGCGGCGAGCGACGCTGCCGACGGCGTCGTCGAGGCGGGCTTCGTCGTCGCCGGAGCGGACGAGGCGGCGGGCGAGGTGGAGGTCGTGCTGGACGTGGGCGTGGTGGATGCCGATCCTCCGCCCCCCGACCCGCTGCAGGCGGCGACGGTCAGGCAGGCGGCGGTGCAGAGCAGCCCGATGCGAGCGGCGCCGGAAGGGTGGGTTCGCATTGCGCGAGCCTAGGTCACGCCGCACACCCATGCAGGTCCAGCGTCCGGCGCGCGATCATCCGGGCGGAGCGCACGACGGACGCGTGGCGTAGACCCGTCAGCGGGCCGAACGCGTGGCGACGAGGGTCACGAGCCGGGTCTGCAGGCCGGCGGGCACGTGCGTGGCGACGTCCTCGAAGTCGACCTCGGCCTCGACCAGACCGTGCGCGATGAAGGCGCTGTCGGTGTACAGGGTCAGGGTCTGTCCCTGCACCGTGACGGCGATCCTGGCGGCGAGCTGGGCCACCACGCTGCTCGGGAGCCCCTTCGCCGGTGCCGAGAACACGAAGCTCATGGCCCCGATCTTCGATCCGGCCGGCAGGCTCGACGGCAGCTCCTTGCGGGTCAGGGACTCGAAGCAGGCCGAGGCCTTGGAGCTCCTGAGCAGAGCCGTGTCCGCGGCGATGTCCGACGCCGACCGGTAGCTCGACGCGCTGGAGGAGATCGTGGCGTTGCCGAGGTCGAAGTCGGCGGAATCGGCTTCACCGGTCTCGTCCGGCCCGGTGTTCTTCCCGCCGATGCACCGCACGAGCGCCGCCTGGTCGGAACCGGTCGTGGGGTCGGCCTGGTAGGGCGTGCCCTTCCAGGTGCTGGGCAGGTCGGCGGCCTGGAGCACGATCGCCCGGAGTGCCGGGGTAGCGGGTGGTGCCGACGAGCCGCTGGTGCTCGGCGTCGGTGAGCCCGTCGCGCTCGGGACCGGGGTCGTCGGGGTGGGGGCCGCGGTGAAGGGCGACCCGGTCGATGTCGTCGCGCTCGAGGCGCTCGGTACGGGTCTCACTCCGAGCCCGCCCTTGCCGTGGCCGGAGCCGCCGCACGCCGCCAGGGCGAGGGCCGATGCGGCGAGAAGGGCGAGGGGAACGGGCCGACGGGCCGGAAAGCGCATTCTGCGAGCCTAGGCCCGGATCGCCGCGGGCCGCAGTTCGGGAAACCCACCGGCGCGCCGGAAACGACCGTGCGCGCCGCTCAGGGGTAGCTGACCACGTCCGACGGCCCGGGGGAGTCCGCCGTGACCGGGGCTCCGGTGTCGTCGACGACATGGTCGATGCTGCCCACGCCGTTGAGGAAGCGGGTGAGCAGGTCGTGGAGCTGCACCCCGGCCGTCGTCGGCACCTCGTAGGCCCGCGTCGCCTCGATCGGGACGGACGTGTCGAAGAAGCAGTACGTTCCCATGCCGTAGCCCTGGAAGCTGGTCACGGCTGGGGTGATCCGCACGGACGGATAGCCCTTCGTGGTCGCGTTCTCCATCCACGACGCCTGGTCGGGTGGGTCGTAGGGCATCTCGCTCTGGAAGAAGATGTCGGTGCCGTGCCGGCCGTTCCAGATCACCTGTGTCTTCTGGTAGTGCTCCACGAACAGCCCGTAGGCGGTGACGTCGTCACCGTTGACGACCAGGCCCGTGTCGGCGGTGTTCGAGGTCCAGCCGACTCCCGTCCCGTGATCCGCGCGCCACGCCCAGATGTCGTCCAGGATGACGTCGGAACTGTCGACGACGAGGCTGGTGCTCGCCCTGCCGGCCGTGGCACCGCCGATGCGGAAGAAGACGTCCTGGACCAGCGTCGGGTCCGCTGCCGAGTGGGCGCCGCGGTGCGGGATCAGCCCGATCTGCATCAGCACCGGCGAGTTGACCGGCCCCGCGTCGATGATCAGCCCGGAGATCTTGGCGCCGGGGACGCCGGCGACGATCAGCGCGGCGGTGCCGTGCTGGGGGACGAGCGTGGCGAAGCCGAGCCCGAGGACCACCGTGTCGGGACGGCTGACGACGATCGGCGCCGCGAGGTCGTAGACGCCGGGCGTCAGGATCAGGTTCTGCCCGAGAGCGAGCGCGAGATCGATCGCGACGACGGGCGTGGTCGGCGTCGCGATGAAGAACCTCCGCAGCGGGATCGAGGTCCCGCGTGTCGGCGCGGTTGCCCAGGACGTGCCGGAGGAGTCGTGCTGGACTGCGGGGACGAACACCGACGCGGCCCCGTTCGAGCCGGTGTAGAGGTAGGGCTCCTCCTGCGTGACGGGGCTGGTGGCCAGCGTCGTGTACGGCGCCGTGCCGCCGGACAGTCCCGACGTCTCGGAGAAGCTCTGCGCCGGTGCGCCGACCGTGCCGGAGAACACCTGGTTCCAGACACCGTTCGTCCAGCCGTCGAGGCTGCTGTTGCGGACGAGGAACTGCTGCTGCGAGCCGTTGACGACCGTTCCGCCGGAGAACGCCGAGTCGGCGATGAACCCGCCGCTGGCGAACTGCGGCCCGGCCGAGCAGTAGTCCATCAGCGACATGGTGCCGTTCATGTCCACCCGCCGCATCGGCGCCGCCTGGGACACCGCCCAGAAGTCGGTGGCGGTCTGGCAACCCGTGCCACCGCTGACGTCGATCGTCAGGTTGGACAGCGACCGCCAGAAGTTGTCCAGGGCGATGCAGTTGCTCGAGCCGTCGGTGGTCGGCAGGCACTGGTTGTAGACGTCCACCGAGCCGTTGATGACGACGTCGCCCGGCGAGCGCCCCAGACCGGCGACCTGCGTGTAGTAGCCGACCTGGAAGACCAGCGGGTTCGCCGCCGAGCCGTAGGTGCCGGGTTCGAACAGCAAGGCGTAGCGGTGGGTGCCGAACTGGTCCGGAACCTGCTGGGCGGCGATCGCGTCCACGGTGCTCTGGATGGCAGCCTGCGGCATGCTGGGCGTGAAGACGTAGACGTCGGGTCCGAGCGCGGACAGCCCGGCGACCGCCGGCCGCGCCGGCACCGCGGGTGACGCGGGTGACGCGGGTGACGCGGAGGCCGTCGCCGGCGGAGCCCGCGGCCGCGAGCAGCGCGGCAGTCACGACCGCCACGGCGAGCGCGGCGCCTCGGGACCGCCACCGCCCAGCGGTGGATCGGGCAGCGCGCCTGCGGGGGGTCCGGATCGCCATGTGAGGTCGCCTTCGTCCTCGGTGCCGTCGGGGGAACGGCGTGGGTTTCCGACCCTCTCACCGTGACCCAGGTCACGTCCATCCATTCGGATGATCTTTCTCCGGCGGTATCGTCGACAGGGTGCGCAGGAAGGTGACGATGTTCCTGACCCCGGGATGGGTCGTGGTGCATCTGCTCGTCTGGGCAGCGGCGGTGGGCATGGTGTTCCTCGGCCGCTGGCAGCTGCACGTGTCCGACGCCAAGCATTTCGACCTGCAGAACTTCGGCTATGCCTTCCAGTGGTGGGCCTTCAGCATCTTCGCGGTCGTCTTCTGGCTGCGGATGCTGCGCGACAGGATCCGGGGCGCCGCGGCCCAACTGCCGTCCACCGGCGGCGAACTGGCCGTGCGCGGGGGTGGTGGCCTGGCCCAGGTCGGGCCGGCCGATCTCGTGGCCCGGACGGGCGCGGACGGCGGCATTGCCGTTCCCTACCGCGGTTACCTCATGCCGCAGAGTGACACGAGCCCGGCCCGCAGCGAGGGCGACCGCTTCCACGCCGCCTACAACGACTACCTCTGGCGGCTGTCCCTGAACGATCCGGGCAGTCAGGCGGAGGTGCCGCAACCGCGCCCGACCGGGCAGCCCGGTCGCGCGGGCGCGTCAGGCCGGCCGGCTCAGCCTCCGGCCGCCCCGCGGATCATCGACGCCGTCCCCGCGCTCGACGCGCCTCCGGTCGCCGAGGAACGCACCTGACCGCAGGCGGCGGTCTGCGCGGCGCTGCCCACGGCAGGGGTCAGTGGGAGGTTGCGGTGGCCGAGGAGCTGCGGTTGCGCACGCGCACCGGGTCGGTGACGCCGTCCCACTCGGCGTGCGAGTCGTGGAAGAGCCGGAACAGGTTGTAGATCTCCTCGTTGGCGCCATGCAGTTCGACGAAGCACCCGATCGCGCTGCGGGTGTCGATGTAGGCGACGTCGACGTAGGACCACATCGTGCAGGCCACCTCGAACCCGGCCCGGCGGAAGTGGTCGACCTCGGCGGAGTGCTTGTCCTCGGGCACGAGCATGGCGACGTGGTGGAAGCCCTCCTCGCCGGGCGCGTACATGTCGCGGTAGATCGACGGCCCCTCGTCCATCTGCTGGATGAGCTGGACGTGGGTCGGGCCGGTGCCGCCGAAGGCATAGCTCATCCGCTGCTCGCACCGGCGCGCCGCGGTAGGTCTCGTCGACACCGACGTGGTCCCGGCTGACCCAGAACGGGCCGGCGCCGGTGGTGTCGATCCATCGCTGGATCGACGTGTCGAGGTCGTTGACCAGATAGGCGTGCTGCTGGATGGGATAGCGGATCAACGGTGCCATGACGGTGCGGCTCCTCGGGTCAGGTCGAGACTCCACACCTTACTGAAGTGAATCAGCAGAAACTAGGGCTGACGGAGCTCAGATCTCCAGTACCGTCACCGTTCCCTCGGTGGCATCGACGGTCACGAGGTCGCCGGTGCGCAGGCGCAGGGACGCGTCGGTCACGCCGGCCGCACAGGGGATGCCGAGCTCCCGGCTGACGATGACCGCGTGGCTCACCAGGGATCCGACGTCCACGATCACCGCACCGGACACCATGAACAGGGGCGTCCAGGACGGGTCGGTCTGCGGCGCGACGAGGATCTCGCCGGGCTCGAAGTCACCGATGTCGTCCAGCGAGCGCACCACGCGCACCCGTCCGGTGGCCACGCCGGCCGAGGCCGGCGCGCCGCGCATGACGTCGCCCACTGCGGCGCGCGGAGCGGTCGGCGCCGACCGCCGGGGCAGCTGCGACACGGGCGTGATCGGCTTGCGCGCGTCGATGAAGGTCGGCTCCTGCAGGTCGAACAGCGCGCGCCACTCCTGCTCCCGGACGGCGAGGGTGTCGCCCAGCGCGCCCGGGTCGATCATCAGGATGGCCAGCTCGTCCGCGATCGCCATGAAGATCTGCTCGGGGCGTTCGAGGTGACCGGCGGCGTGCAGGCGCCGCCCCAGCTCGAGCAGGGCGATCCGAGCCTCGTGCAGGATCTTGATGCAGTTGACCTTCGCCCGCTCGCGCCAGGAGCTGAAGCGCTGCCCCGACGCGACGGCCATCCGCAGCGTCGCCTCCTTCTCCGCGTCCCCACCGAGGAGGTCCAGGGCCGTGCTCCACGCGGTCGCTGCGGCGGCCCGCAGACTCGCCTCGCCCGCCTGGGGGGAGCGGTCATCGCTCAGCAGCCGCAGCCGGTCGATGAGGGAGAGCGGGAGCTCCGGGTGGGTCTCCCAGGTCGGGGAGCCGAGGTCCCACTCCGAGGGGCCGCGGTAACCGAACTCCTGCTGGAAGGTCGCGAACGCCGCAGCGAAGTCGGGGAAGCCCGCGCTGATCCGCGCGTGGAGATCCCCGCTGCCCTTGTCGAACTCCGCCATGAGCGCGGGGTCGGCCGCGACCAGGCGCGACAGGTCCCACAGTGCGAACGACGGCGCCGCGGACTCGACGTCGCCGGCGCTGGAGATGAGCGTCGGTACCAGGGACGCGCCGGCCTCGCCGAGCACGGCGTTGGCCACGGCGGGTCCGGTCGCCGCCTGCGATCCGCCGCGCACCTCCCCGCGCCAGGCCAGGCGCTCCATCGGCATCACCGAGCGGGCGTGGGCCAGCACGGCGTTCGCGCTCATGGTCGAGAAGTCGGGGCGCTGCTCGCGCAGCCGATCCGCGATCGCGGTCTCCTCGTCGAGGTCCTCGTACACGGTCGTGGTCAGCGCCCACTGCGTCTGCGCGGCCATGGCCGCCGAGGCCGCGGGGTTGTCGTCCTCGGGCATGTCCTCGTGGGGCGGGGCGTCGGGGTTGTTGCCGAAGAAGGCGACGTCCATGCCCTTCCAGCCGATGCCCGCGCGCACGCCGAGGATCCGGGACGCGGTCATGTTCACGTAGAGGCGGCCGTACACGAAGCCGCAGGCGGAGGTCTTTCCCCCGGCGGCTGCCTCGGCGGCGGTGAACGCGCCGGTCTGGGCGTAGCCGAGCCACCAGCCGGCCATGATCTCGGGGACCCAGCACAGGCTCGCGCCGAGCGGGGTGATGGGGTCGGGGAGCACGTCGTTGGCGTTGAGCCTGGTGTAGATCGGGTACCTCGTCCCCAGGTCCGTGTCGATCAGCCACCGGTCGGTACGTGCCGCGTCCGTCATCAGTGCTCTCCTCGTGTGCGGTGTCCAGCAGTCCGTTGCAAGATACGGTGCCGGACGCGGAACGTCCCCGATGTCACCCGAGAAGGTTGTCGCGGCGGGCGATCGCGGCCGCCTCGGTGCGGCTGCGGACTCCCAGCTTGGCGAGGATGTTGGAGACGTGCACGCTGACCGTCTTCTGGCTGATGAACAGCTGGGCGGCGACCTGGCGGTTCGACCGACCCTGGGCGAGGAGTTCGAGCACCTCGCGTTCGCGATCGGTGAGCGCCGTGCCGGTGTGTTCCCGCGGGGTCCGCGCGGGTGACGTGCCGAGCAGGCGGATCTCCGCGAGCAGCGGCGCGGCCCGCAACGCCCGGGCCGAGGCGCGCGCCAGGTCGGCCACCTCCGCCGCCTCCGCCGACCGCCCCGCGGCGCGGAGTACCGCGGCGCCGCGCGTGCGTGACCGGGCCAGCTCGAACACGTCGCCGTAGCCGAACCCGTCGACGGCCTCCTGCCAGAGCGCGATCTGCTCCTCCAGCGCCGGTGCGTCGATGTCGGCGATCCAGCGCACCCGCGCCCACTCGGCCCGCAGCCGCTGCGTCCAGGCCTGGCCCTCGACCCCGAGCTGGTGACCGGCCGGCAGTCCGCGGACGAGGGTCTGCTCCCCGGCGGCGTAGTAGGCCGCGGCCCGCTCGTGCCAGAGCGCCCGCTCGCTCTGCGACCGGGACCCCAGCGCCCCGGCGACGACCCCGAGCGCGGCGGCGCACAGCCGCAGCCGTCCGAGGAACCACTCGTCCTGCCAGAGCTCGCTGAGCGTCGCGACCGCGTCGTCGAGCAGATCCAGCGCCTCGTCCGGGCGCCCGGCCTGGGCCAGCAGGTCCGCGCCCGCGGGTGCGCTCTGCATGATCATCCAGCCGTCGTGGTGCCACCAGGGCCGCAGCAGCGGCAGCGCGCCCAGCGCGGCGTCCTCGCCCCGGCCGGCGCGCACCGCCAGGCCCACCGCCGTCAGGCCGGCTTCGGCCAGTGGCGGCGGCGAGTCGCCGGTGTGGTCGGCGGTCTGCGCGCTCGCGTCCCAGTCGCCGCTGACGTACTGCACCAGGCTCAGCATCTGGCGCGCCGGGAGGGCGTAGGGCGACCATGGGCGCCCGATCTCGCGCCCGCGCGCCGTGGCCATCGCGAACGCGCCCGTCGCGGCCGCCAGATCACCCGCGTAGTAGTGCACCATCCCGATGTTGTAGCGGCTGCGCAGCTCGGTCCAGATCTCGCCGGAGGCCCGGGCCGTCTCGGCCACCGCGGTCAGTTGGGCGACCGCCGCGGCAGGATCGCCCGCGCGGCGCTGCAGGATCGCCGCGGTCGTCAGCGCGTCCACGGCGATGTCCGGATCCCCGATGGCGTCGGCGATCCGGAGCACGGTTTCGACCCACCGCAGTGACTCCGCATCGCGTCCGATCGCCATGGTGGCGTGCGCGTGCAGGGCCGCCAGCTCGGCCCGGGCGCGCGACGGTGGCTCGGCCGGCACGAGCCGCAGCGCCTCGTCCGTGACCGCGACGGCCGTGACGTCCATGTCCACCGACAGCAGATCGCGCGCCAGGGTGGTGAGCAGCTCGGCGCGGAGCAGCGGAGCCGAGTCGGCGGACACCGTGTCCAGGGCAGCGCGGATGAGGGCCAGCGCGCGGAGCGGGTGGCCCGCTGCCGTCGCGGCAGCGGCCGCGGACCGGCTCAGCGCTACCTGGTCGACGCGGTCGCTCTCGGGCAGCAGCGCGTTGAGTTCCAACGCGTGCTCGTAGTGCGCCTTCGCCTCCTCCGGGGCGGCGACCCGCATCGCCTCGGCGCCCGCCTGCAGTCCGGCGCGCAGTGCCGTGACCAGGTCGTTCGACGCGCGGGCGTGCCGGGCCAGCTCGGTGGCGGTGCCGAGCTCGCGGGCCGTGTCCAGGGCCGCGACGTAGGCGGCGTGCATGCTGACGCGCTGGCCGGGCAGCAGGTCGTCGTAGATCGCCTCGGCCAGCAGGGCATGGCGGAAGCCGAACCCGCCGTCGCCGAACACCTCCAGGACGTTGGCGTCGACGGCTTCGCGCAGCGCGGAGTTGAGGTCGGACTCGGCCAGGCCGCTGACGCGCGCCAGCAGATCGTGGCGGACCCGGCGCCCGGCCACGGCCGCCAGGGCCACGACCTGCCGGGCGGCGTCGGAGAGTTGATCGAGCCGTCCCAGCAGCACGTCGGCGAGGGCGACGGGCAGGCCGGTGGTGAAGCTGCGCCCGCCGACGGTGGCGCTGGCCAGTTCACCGGCGAAGAACGGATTGCCCTCGGACCTGGCGACGATCTCTCCCACGTCGCGCTCGGCCAGCGGGCGTCCCTGCAGGTTGCGGACCAGCGCGCGGACGTCGTCGGCCGCCAGGGGCCCGAGGTCCAGCCGCCGCACGCCCGGCAGCCGGATCCACTCGCCGACGACCTTCCGCAGCGGGTGCCGGCGGTGGAGGTCGTCGCTGCGGTAGGAGACGAGCACGGCGAGCGACGCGGCCGGCAGGCGCGCCAGGATGAAGCCGAGCAGGTCGCGGGTGGACTGGTCCGTCCAGTGGGCGTCCTCGACGATCAACGCGGTCGGGCGGTCCGCCGCCAGCGCGGTGACGGCGCCCAGGACGTCGTCGAAGAGTGCCGCCCGGTCCAGCGGGCCCTCGCTGCCGTCGGGCGAGGCGGTCATCACCCGCCTGCTGGGGCGCAGCCGGCCGATGGCGGGGAACCGGGTGACCAGGTCCGCGGCGAGCACGGGTTCCGCGACGTCCAGGCTGCCGAAGATCTCGGTGAACGGCAGGTACGGCAGGCCGGTGCCACCGAAGTCGATGCAGTGACCCACGAGGACACGGAAGCCGCCGTGGACGGCCTGGTCCGCGATCTCGGTGAGCAGACGGGTCTTGCCGACACCCGCGTCACCGGACAGGACCAGGGCGCCGCCGTCCCCGGCGTCGACCTCGCGCAGCAGTGCCAGCACCGAGGTCATCTCCTCGGCGCGTCCCAGCAGCGGATTGCGGGCGATCGGCACCCCGTCATCTTCCTGCCTGACCCTGACAACGGGCACGTCCCCGCCCGTCGTCAGGACGTCAGAGCTCAGTGGCTCAGCCCGCCGCGGTGGGTGAACGGCAGGTGGCTGCGACGCTCGCGGCGATGGGCCGAGCGGCGGTACTGCTTGCGCTCGCGCGCGGTCTCGAACGCGTCGGCCACACGCTCCTGGCGGTACTGGATCTCGGCCCGGCTGTAGATCAACGGCATGCTCATGACGGTCTCCCCTGTGTCCCTGCGGCGGTGGCCCGCCGCGTGAGGACGAATCTGGTCGGCTGAGGTGACCGTCGGCATCGGTACTTGTCCCTATCCCGTCCGTCGGGGGCCAGGGGCGCATCCCTAGGTGATCGCACAGCTGCATCCCAGAATTCACTCAGCATTGTCGGTGCCCCCGTTTATCCTCTTGGGCATGCAGTACCTCGGCCGTCAAGGGGGAGCAGATGCAGCAGCTAGCCGAGTTCGTGCTCAGGCATCGCCGGTGGGTCATCGGGTTCTGGGCGGTCGTGTTCCTCGCCGGCGCGGGGCTGGCCAGCACGACGACCAGCCGCCTGACGATCGACTTCTCGCTGCCGGGCCAGCCGGGCACCGAGACCGCGCACAGCATCGAGAAGGCGTTCGGCAACGGCGGTGACACCAACCCGTTCGTCGTGACGGTCACGCTCCCCGCCGGGTCGACCATCACGGGCAACGAGGCGGCTGTCGCGAAGGTGTTCGCCGCCGTGGCCTCGGGCGTCCCCGACGTCCGGGTCGTCGACGAGGCCAACACCGGCGACAAGGCCTTCCGCACCACCGACGACCGCACCGCCTACGCGCTCGTGTTCTACCGCTTCAACCCGTCCCCGACCGCCAAGCTGCATCACCGAACCGGTGCGCGCGGCGGCCACCCAGGCCGCGCCGCCCGGGGCAGTCATCGGCGTGACCGGCGAGGACGCGCTCGCGGTCGGAGACAGCAGCAGCGGACCTGGCGTGCTCGCCGAGACGATGATCGGTGCCCTGGGCGCCCTGATCGTGCTGGCGTTCGTGTTCGCCTCGTTCCTGGCGTTCCTGCCCCTCGTCGTCGCCGCGGTCTCGATCCTGGCGACGTTCCTGATGCTGCTCCCCATCACCTACGTCACCGACGTCTCCTTCATCGTGCGAGTTCCTCATCGCGCTGATCGGGCTCGGCGTGGCGATCGACTACTCGCTGCTGCTGGTCACCCGCTGGCGGGAGGAGCGCGACCACGGCCGCGACAACCACGACGCGGTGGTGGTCGCCATGCAGACGGCCGGGCACGCGGTCCTGTTCAGCGGGGTAACGGTCGCGATCGGCCTGCATCGCCCTGGTGGTGCTGCCGGTCCCGTTCATGCGCAGCATGGGCTACGGCGGCGCGCTGATCCCGCTGGCGAGCGTGCTGACGACGCTGACGCTCACGCCGGCGATCCTGGGCGGCATCGGGCCGCGGGTCGACTGGCCGAAGATCCGCCACGAGAACCGGGCCAGCCGGTTCTGGAGCTCGCTGGGCCGCCGGTGGTGGTGCGCCGTCGGTGGGTCGCCGCGGGTGGCGCGTTGGTCGCCCTGTTCGCGCTGATCGGCGTGTTCCTCGGCATCAAGATCGGCCTGGCGTCGTCGGCGTCCCTGGCCAAGAACGGGCCGGCCTACGAGGCGCTGCAGACCCTGGAGAAGGGCGGCGTCACCACCGGCACGCTGACGCCGATGGAGGTGCTGGTCAGCACCGATCAGGCACCGCGCCGTCGCGACCACGATCGCCCAGGTGCACGGGCGTGCGGCACGTGCTTCGTGCCGACCGGGCGCCGGCAGCAGCCGCGGCGGTCAGACCGGTGGTCGTCGTGGTCCCGGACGACGGAGACGGTGAACTCCCAGAGCGTCGGGACGGTCAAGCGGGTCAAGGCCGCCGTGCACGACCTGCCCGGCGTCGTCGGCGTGAGCGGGATCGGCGCCGCCCAGATCGACTTCCTGCACGCCGTCTACGGCAACTTCCCGCTGATGCTGGCGTTGATCGCGCTGCTGACCTACGTCCTGCTGGTCCGGGCGTTCCGGTCGCTGCTGCTGCCGCTCAAAGCCGTGCTGCTGAACCTGATCTCGCTCGCGGCGACGCTCGGCGTGATGGTGCTCTTCTGGCAGGACGGCCACGGCTCCAACGCGCTGTTCGGCATCCAGGCCACCGGCGCGGTCACGTTCTGGATCCCGCTGATGGTGTTCGCATTCCTCTTCGGGCTGTCCATGGACTACGAGGTGTTCATCCTGTCGCGCATCCGCGAGGAGTACGACGGCGCCCGCTCGACCAACGCCGCCGTGATCGAGGGCGTGGGGCGCACCGGGCGGCTGGTCACCAGCGCCGCGCTGATCCTCTTCCTCGCCTTCGCCGCGCTCGCATCGGGTCCCGGGACCGACCTCAAGACCCTCGCCACCGGCCTCGGGTTCGGCATCCTGCTCGACGCCACCGTCGTCCGCGCGCTGCTCGTGCCGTCGCTGGTCTCGCTGTTCGGATCGTGGAACTGGTACCTCCCGGCGGGCGTCGCCCGGCTGCTGCGGGTCGCGCCGTCCTATCCGCACACCGAACACGAGGAGCCGCGCGAGGCGGTCCCCGTCTGAGCTCGCACGGGTTCGGCCGGTGGGTCCAGGGTGGTGAACTAGGTTGCTGACATGAGCGCGGTACTGGTGCTGGTGCGCCACGCCAAGGCGATGGCCGGAATGGACGACGAGGCGCGCGAGCTCGCACCCCGGGGTCGCCGGGACGCCGAACGCCTCGGCCCGTGGCTGGCCGGCCAGGGGATCGTCGCCGACCGGGTCGTCGTCTCGCCCGCCACCCGCACCCGCCAGACCTGGGAGCTGATCGCCGCCGGGCTCGGACAGGCGCCCGCCCCGGTGTTCGACGAGCGGATCTACGACGACACGCTCGACGACCTCTACGACGTGCTCGCCGACACGCCCGAGGACACGTCGACGCTCCTGGTCGTCGGTCACAACCCGGCCGTCGAGGAGCTCGCGGCGGATCTGGTCCCGGGTGATTCGCGGCTGTCCCGTGGACTGGCGACGTGCGCGGTGGCCGTGTTCGACGTCGACGGGGCCTGGGACGATCCGGAGGGTTGGACGGTGCAGCTGCGGTTCGTCGCTCGGCCCGGTGATCTCGACATCGAGCAGGTGCCGTGACCCGACCGCCGGCCACTGCCTGCCGGTTCCTCGGGCGCCCTGGCCCAGTGGCGCATCATGGAACGGGTGCCCACGTCCTCGAGGGGGATGAATGATGTCCGAACCGACAGAGACCTCCGCGTCAGGTGAGCCCGACGAGCCCGACAAGCCCGACGACGGGACGGAACCGTCGAGGGCGGCGGCCGCCGCGCGGAAGGCGCGCGACGCGGTGGACGAGGCCGTCGAAGGGGTCGCCGACAAGATGCGCGATGCCTTCGACAAGGTGATCGACTCGCTGGACAGCCTCGCCAATCACGACACATGACGCCGCCGGACGCGTCGGGCGGCGCCGCGCGGAGTGGGATTCGCCCCACCGCGGCGGGATGAGGCACAGTGGACGGCGTGGCCGGATCCCGGGTGTTGATGGCGATCGACGGGAACTCCCTCGTCCACCGCAGCTTCCACGCGCAGGCGGGAACCGGGCTGCACTCGGTTGACGGTCGTCCCATGTGGGCCGTGCGCGGCCTGCTGTCCCAGCTGGTCACCGCGGTCGAGCGCATCAACCCCGACGCGATCGTCGTCGGCTTCGACGATCCGACCGCCAGTTCGCGCCGGGCGCGGTGGCCGCAGTACAAGGCCACCCGCAGCGACAAGCTGGAGACCCTGGTCGAGCAGCTGCTGCTGGCGATCGAGGTGCTGCGGGCCATGGGCGTGGCGGTCGTCGTCCCCGACGGGCTCGAGGCCGACGACGTCCTGGCGTCGGCGTCGGCGTTCGCCCGATCGGAGGGCGCGACCTCGGTGATCGTCACCTCCGACCGCGACTCCTTCGCCCTCATCGACGACCACACCCGGGTACTGCGCATCATCAACGGCGGCGTCGAGGCCTCGCCCCTGCTCACGCCTGACCGGCTCGAGCTCATGATCGGCATCCGCCCCGAGCAGTACCGCGACTACGCCGCCATGCGTGGCGACGCCTCGGACAACCTCCCCGGCGTGCACGGCATCGGCCCGAAGACCGCGGCGAAGCTGCTCTGCGCCCTCGGTTCGGCCCGGGCGGCGTTCGACGACATCGCCGCCGGCGGCGAACGCGTCGTGGCGGCCGTCGGGGCAGGCGCGGCCCGGCGCCTGGCCGACCCTGCCGCGCGGACCGCCTGGGAGCTGAACTGCCAGGTCATGACGATGCACGCCGACGTCGAGCTCGGGCTCGATCTCTCCGCCGGAGCCGGCGTGCTGCCGTTCCCGGTCGACGGCGTCAGGGCGGCCTTCGAGGGGCAGCAGCTGACGTGGACGCTGCCCACAGCGCTGCGCGTGCTGGCGCACCAGGAGAACGTGAGCGTGCCGCCCCGCGCCTACCCGCCGGTCGTCGAGTACAGCGGGCCGCGGACCGTGCGGCATCCGCGCCTCGTCCCGCCGCCGGTCAGCGTCGAGACCGGCCAGCTCTCCCTGTTCTGACCGCCTCCACAGCCCCTCCGGAGCCGGAGTCGCCTCCGGAGCCGCAGTCGGTCAGGTGGGCGCGACCGCGTCCCACGCGATCGTGAGCTCACCCATCCGCCAGCGCGCCGCCCGGTCGAGGACCGGCCACTCGCCGGTGAGCGCCCCGCACGCCGCCGACCAGCGCTGCCGCGGACCGAAGGGTGCCACGGCGGCGGCGCTGTCCCAGGCTGCGTCGAGGGCCCGCAGCAGGGCGTGGATCGGTTCACCGGGCACATTGCGGTGGATCAGTGCCTTGGGCAGCCGCTCGGCGAAGGTGGACGGGCGCTCGAGCGTGGCGAGGCGGCAGCTCAGGGTCAGGCTGCGTGCGCCGGTCGCGTCGAGAAGGACCCAGCTCCCCAGCCGGCCGATCTCGTCGCACGTCCCCTCCACGATCGCCCCTCCCGGCGCGAGACCGCCGCGGAGGGTCTGCCAGGCCTGAGCGGCGGCGGTCTCGTCGTACTGGCGCAGCACGTTCGCCGCCCGCACGAGCAGCGGCCGCCGACCGGCGAGTTCGAAGCCGCCGCGGGCGAAGTCCAGGCGCGGTGGGTCGAGCGCCGCGGCCGCGGCGGCCACCCGGTCGGGGTCGATCTCCAGCCCGAGCACCCGGACCCCGGCGTGGGCGCCCCGCAGCCGCTGGGCGAGCTCCACGGTGGTGACCGGCGACGACCCGTAGCCGAGGTCGATCACGAGCGGCTCGGCTGAGGAGCGCAGGAGCGGGCCCAAGGTGTGGGCGATCCAGCGGTCCATGCGGCGGAGGCGATTCGGATTCGTGGTCCCGCGGGTGGGCACGCCGAGCGCGCGGGCGCGCCCGGCCGCGAGCCGGGGTGTCCTCGCCACGAACAGACCGTATCCGAAATACCCGGACGGTCTGGTCGTGGACGGGCAGCGCGGGTAGGTTCGTCCCCGGCTCTCGATCTGTCTCAAACCGCTGGGGCAGCCGTGCACTCTCCCCCAGGTGGTGATCGGTTGTGCTGAGGCTTGACGTCAATTTCTTCGACTACACGATTCTGGCGATCTATTTCGCACTGGTCGTGGGCATCGGCGTGATGGCACGGCGGGCCGTCGCCACCAGTGAGGATTTCCTGCTCTCCGGGCGCTCGCTTCCCGCCTGGGTCACCGGCCTGGCATTCATCTCCGCCAATCTCGGTGCCATCGAGATTCTCGGCATGGCCGCCAACGGGGCCCAGTACGGAATGTCGACGCTGCACTTCTACTGGATCGGCGCCGTCCCGGCGATGGTCTTCCTCGGCATCGTCATGATGCCCTTCTACTACGGCTCGCGGGTGCGCAGCGTGCCGGAGTTCCTGCTCCGCCGCTTCAATCCGGCGACCCACCTGTTCAACGCGATCTCCTTCGCCGCTGGCGGCCGTCCTCACCGCGGGGGTGAACCTGTACGCGCTCGCCCTGGTGATCAACGCCCTGATCGGCTGGCCGATCTGGCTGTCGATCGTGCGTCTCCGCGGTGTTCGTGCTCGCCTACATCACTGCTCGGTGGGCTCTCCGGCGCGATCTACAACGAGGTGCTGCAGTTCTTCGTGATCGTGGCCGGGCTGGTGCCACTGGTGATCATCGGCCTGCACGACGTCGGCGGCTACAGCGGGCTGAAGGCCAGGGTCGCCAAGAGCGCGCTGGGGCCCAACTCCTTCTCCACCTGGGGCGGCACGAACGTCGGGCACTGGACCAACCCGCTCGGTGACTGGATCGGCATCGTGATGGGCCTCGGATTCGTCCTGTCCTTCGGGTACTGGACGACCAACTTCGCCGAGGTGCAGCGGGCGCTGTCGGCCAAGGACCTCTCGGCGGCCCAGCGCACCCCGCTGATCGGGTCCTTTCCGAAGATCTTCATCCCCGCTCTCACGATCATCCCCGGCCTGATCGCGCTCGTGCTGATCCCGAACCTGGGCAAGGACAAGAACGCCACCTACAACGACGCGATCCCGCTGCTGATGAACAAGTTCCTGCCCAACGGGACGCTCGGCATCGCGCTGGCCGGGCTGCTCGCCGCCTTCATGGCCGGCATGGCGGCGAATGTGAGTTCGTTCAACACCGTCTTCACCTATGACATCTGGCAGACCTACATCGTGAAGGGCCGACGCGACGGGTACTACCTCAAGGTCGGTCGCGTGATCACCGTGGTCGGCATCGTCATCGGGATCGGCACGGCGTTCATCGCCTCCGGCTACAGCAACATCATGAACTACATCCAGTTGCTGTTCTCCTACTTCAACGCGCCGTTGTTCGCGACGTTCATCGTGGCCATGTTCTGGAAACGCACCACGCCGTGGGCGGGGTTGTGCGGCCTGGTCGCGGGAACCCTCGGTGCGGGAGTCATGCATTTCGCCGGGTACCACATCGCCTACTTCTATCCCGGCGGTGTGTTCGACCCGACCCACGGCAAGATCAACGCGCAGATGCTGAACTTCTACGGAGCCATCACCGCGTTCGTCGCGGACCTGGTGGTGACGGTCGCGGTCACGGCCGTCACGACGCCCAAACCCGTGTCCGAGCTGGCCGGCCTCGTCTGGGGCGTCCACGATCCGAACGCGCCGGACCCCGACACCGTGGCCAAGCCCGCCTGGTGGGCGTCGCCGAAGCTGCTCGGCGGCGTCTCGCTCGGCATCGTCGTCGTCCTGTCCGTGATCTTCGCCTAGAGAGGATGTGACGATGACCGGACCGACCTCGGACCAGGACGCCGACCAGACGCCCAAGTCCGCCGCTGCCAAGCTCTTCGACATCCGACTGCTGATCGGCGGCCTGTTCACGCTGTACGGCCTGATGCTGACGATCTCCGGGTTCTTCACCAGTGACTCCGCCCGCGCCAAGGCCGCCAACATCAACATCAATCTGTGGCTGGGACTCGGCATGCTGCTGCTGGGCGTGCTCTTCCTGGTGTGGCACCGCGTGAATCCGCTCGTCGTCCCCCCGCCCGAGGACGACGACACCGCCGGGAAGGACGCGGCATGAGCGCCCCCGAGACCCCGCGGCCGGTCATCGTCGTCGGCGTGGACGGCTCGGACGCCAGCCGGCACGCGGTCGCCTGGGCCGCACAGCAGGCGCGCACCACCGGCGCGTCGCTGCGCGCGGTCTCGACCTGGCGGTGGCCGAACTACGTCACCCGGATCCCGCCGGGAGCCGACCCGGCCGCGGACACCGCGCGCACGCTCGCCGAGGTGGTGGCCGCCGAGCTCGCCGGGTACCCCGACGTCCCCGTCACCCAGCACGTCGTCGAGGGCCCCGCCGGTCCCGCCCTGCTGACCCAGGCCGACGGCGCCGCGCTGCTGGTGGTCGGCGCGCGGGGGAGGGCCGCCTTCCCCGGCATGCTCATCGGGTCGGTCGCCGAGTACTGCGTGCGTCACGGAGCCTGCCCGGTCGTGGTGGTCCGGGACCGCAGCGACGCATGGTGACCCCGGAGCGGGCAGCGCCGACGGCCCCCGCCCCGCCGACAGCCCCCGCCCCGCCGACAGCCCCGCTGCTTGCGCTGCCCCGATGGCGGCACTGACCGTCCGGGCTCGCGGTGCGGCGCCGCCCGAGGTGGTCTGGGAGCGCTATGCGCAGCCGCGGTTGTGGCCGTCGTGGTCGCCCCAGATCCGCGGTGTGCGCACCCCCGACGCCCGGATCCGGCCCGGCACGAAGGGTGATGTGCTCGGCCCGCTCGGCGTGCGGGTGCACTTCGTCGTCGATGCCGTGGACGAGCAGGCCCGCACCTGGGCGTGGACGGTCAGGACGGGCCCGATCGTGCTGCGCCTCGAGCACACCGTCATGCCGTCGGGTGCCGGCACGAGCACCGGCCTGCGGATGACCGGGCCGCGGCCGATCCTGCTGGCCTACGCGAGCATCGCCCACCTGGCATTGATGCGGCTGGTCCGGCCCTGACGGACGCCGCACCGGACTCAGGCGCCGTCGCACCGGAGTCAGGCGCCGTCGCGCACCCGGTCAGGCGCCGTCGCGCACCCGCTCAGCCGCGCCTTCGCGCACCCGGTCAGTCGCGTTCGCGCAGCCGCTCGGCGCGCTCACGGCGGGTCCGCACCACCCGCTCCTCGCGTGCCTGCTCCGCGACGCCCGGCGCGAACCCGGCTTTGATCAGTCGGTGCTCGGTGGTCCCCCACATCATCGCCACGCTGTAGAACAACCCGGTGAACGTCGCGCCGACGACGCCGTACACCCGCACCTCGGCCGGCGCGGGCGTGAAGGCCAGCACCGCGATGATCAGCGGTGACAGCTGCACCAGCGCCCGCGCCAGATGCCGGAGGACCCACGTCCGGCCGGTGATGTCCGCGAGCACCCACTGGCTCAGCTCGGGCGGGAGGCCGCCGCCCAGGGCGTACCACAACCACTGCCGGACCGTCGGCCGCCGCTGGGTGACGATCTTCGGATCCGGCCGATCCGTCGGGGCGGACCGTGACAGGCGCCGGAAGATCACGCCCACCACCTCGCTTCCTCAGCCCGGCTCGTCGGCCAGGTTGTCCCTCGCCCATAGTGCTGCCGATGTGCGGTCGGCGACACCGATGCGCCGGAACACGTTGCCGAGGTGAACCTTCACGGTCCGCTCGGTGATGCCCAGCGAGCGGCCGATCTGCTTGTTGGCCAGGCCGGTGGCCGCCAGGCGCAGCACCTGGATCTCGCGCGGGCTCAACGGGACGGGCGTGGGGACGGGCGCGCTGCGGATCAGCGCTCCGGCCACCCGCGGATCGACGGGGGCATGCCCCTGCGCCGCGGACCGGATCGCGGCGAGCAGCTGCTCCGGCGTGCAGTCCTTGAGGACGTAGCCCGCCGCCCCCGCGTCGATCGCCTCGCGGACACGGGCGCGGTCGGAGAACGAGCTGAGCACGACCACCCGCACCTCGGGATGGTCGGCGCTCAGGGCTCGGGTGGCGGCGACACCGTCCATGACCGGCATCGACAGGTCCATCAGGACGACGTCCGGATGCCGCGCGGCCACGGCGGTGACCGCCTGAGCGCCGTCCTCGGCCTCCCCGACGACCTCGATGTCGGCGGCCGAGGCGAGCAGCGACACCAGCCCCGTGCGCACCAGCGGGTGGTCGTCCACGAGCAGCACCGTGATCATCCGAGGGGTACCTCCATCCGCCACGTCGTGCCCTGACCGACCGCCGACACCAGCCACAACCCCGCCCCGACGCTGCTCGCGGCGTCGGCCATCAGTGAGCGGCCCAGCTGCCGGGCCGCCCGGACGGACGGGTCGAAGCCGCGGCCGTCGTCGCCCACGTCGAGGACGCAGTGCTCGCCGTCGCCGGTCAGCCGGACGAACGCCGTCTGCGCCTGCGCATGCTTGACGGTGTTGCGCAGGCACTCCTGGGCAACGCGGAAGACCGCCTGCCCGACGTCCTCGGGGAGGTCGGCGGCCACGGTCTCGTCGACCTCGACGCTCACCTGCAGCGACCGGCCGGCGAGGGTGGTCGCCATGTCCCGCAGGGCAGTCGGGAGCCCGGCGGCGGCCAGCGTCGGCGGGTAGATGTCGACCACGAGGGAACGCAGGCCGCCCATGCCGGAGCGGACGGTCGCCGCGGCGGCGCGCAGGTCCGCGGCCAGCGCGACCTCACCCCGCGCCGCGGCCGCCTCGGCCCCGCCCGCGACGGCGAAGGATGCCGCGGCGATCTCCTGCACGATGCCGTCGTGCAGGGCGGCGGCGATGCGGCGCCGCTCCTCCACCGACGCGTCGAGGGAGCGCTGGATCGCCGCCTCACGCTGCTGCTGGGCCCGTCGCGCCCGCAGCAGGAGCGCCCACACGATCGGGACCAGGAGCACGAAGAGCAGGGCGACCGCGCTGACCGTGATACCCACGAAGCCGCGCCAGAGCTCGGAACTGCGATCGCTGACCACGTCGTAGCGGTAGTAGGTCTCGAACAGGAGCTCCGTGCCGGCGGGGGTCCAGATCGGCCGATAGACCTCCAGCAGGCGCCCCTGCCCGCGTTCCAGGGCGTTCTCCGCGGCGCTGAGATCGGTGATCTCCGCTCGTGTCTCGGGCACGCTCAGGGCCTGCTGAGCCGCGGCGTCCAGCGGGCCGAACGAGGCGCCGACGAGCCGTGGTTCGTCGGAGTAGAGGATCGTGCCGTCCGTCGCCCAGATCTTGACGCGCACCAGCGAGCCGGACAGGACCCGCGTCCGCACCAGCCTGTCCAGGGCACCGGTCGCGGCCGGAGTCGCGGCCATCGCTTCGGTCAGCGACGGCTGGACGACGCTCTGGGCCAGGATGTCGGTGGTCTCGGCGACGTCGTGGACCGCCTGCCGCTCGGCGATGCGGTGGCTCAGGAACGACCCGCCCAGCGCGACGAGGACGGCGAGCAGCGCGGCGACCGTTGCCAGCTGCAGCACCAGTGCCCGCACCGACAGGGCCCCGGCCGAATGCGCGCGTGCGGTCGACGGCGAGACGACCGTGACCCGGTCGGCCGGGGTGGGCACGACCGGGTCACGGTGATCCGCACGGGCGGGCCGACGGGGATCAGCCACTGTGCGGACGCTGCTGGCTTCGCTCACGTGGGGCTAGCCCCGTCCCCGCCGGCCGCGGTGGTGCTCGTCCGGGTCCCCGGTGCTGTTGGTGCTGCTGGTGCTGCCGGCGCTGCCCGTGGCGCCGGACGCGGTCGCCGGGGCGCTGCGGTCGTCACCCGGCTCGTGAGCCGGTGTGGTCCGCAGGCCGCCGTGATCGTCACTGGGCGTGGCCGCCGCGGTCGTGGTCGCCCGCGACCCGCCGTGGTCCTCGCCCGGCGTGGGGGTGGCCGTGGTGCGCAGGCCACCGTGGTCGTCGGTCCGGGTCGGCACCGGATGCGGTGTGACGGTGGACCTGGCATGTCCGCTGCCGTCGAAGCTGACGACCTGCGCCGACGCGGGGGCGTGGACGGGAAGGCGGTGGCTGAAGGAGGAGTTGCCGGCGAGGCCGACGAAGGCGGGTACGGCCGCCGCGGCGATGCCGGCGATCGCGGTGGCGCAGGCGATGATCAGACGGTTCATGGTGGCTCCTTGGCAGGCGTGAGGTGGTACCACCGAATCTGTCCTGGCCGCGGTATCAGCCGCCATCAGACGATGGTGCTAGTACCTGTCCTGATCCAACGTGCGCGCGCGGTGGCCGGTTCAGTCGCCTGCCGCATCCACCGAACAGGCCACCGTCACCAGAAGCGCGGCTGGCCCGGGATCGACTCCAGATCGGCCAGCACCAGGGCCCGGTCCTCCGGATCCACGATCTCCGCGGCCGCGGCCAGGGCCTGCTCGGTGCAGACGCGCGCGGATTCCGCATCGCCGGCCACCGCATGCGCGCGCGCCAGCGCCTCGTAGGCGAAGGCGAGGTCCCAGTCGCCGATGCCGTTCTCCACGCAGATCGCCAGCGTGCGCTGGGCGTGGTGGACGCTCGGTTCGCCGCGGTGCAGCACGGCGTAGACGCGCGAGCACAGCCACTCGCCCCGCGCGAAGTTGGCGGGGGTGCCGACCTGGGTCCAGTGGTACCGCGACGCGTGCGCGGTGTGGATCATCGTGTCGTCGTCCGCGGGTGAGCGGCCCTCCTGCTCCATCCACTCCCAGGTCCGGTTGAACAGAGCCGCGCCCAGGGCACGGTGGTCCAGCGTCTCGGGCAGGTTCGTGTGGGGCGTCGTCATGTCCCAGTCCTCTCGTATCCCGGTCCGGCCATGTCTCAGTCGTCCTCCGGCGGCGCGAACGTCGCCAGCGCATCGAGGCCGGGGACGACGTAGTAGGCACCCGTCAGCGGGGTCGTGTAGCGGGTCAGCGCGTCCCGGACGCCGTCGCCGATGCCCGCCATCCGCTCGAGCATCGTCTGCAGCGGGTACTGGCGGCCGCAGAAGCCCACGAACATCGTGCCGTGGTCCGCGGCGCTGCCGTAGGCGACGTTGCGGCGGAAGATGTCCAGCTCGGATCCGTCGGGCTGTTCCAGCACCGTCCGCGCCACGTGCGACGTCGCCGGCTTGACCGTGTCGCCGAGCTCGACGCTGTCGGGCTTGGTCCGTCCGATCACCAGCTCCTGATCGGCGTCGCTGAGCTGCGTCCAGCCCGAGGTGTCGTGCTGCCATTGCTGGACGAGCACGACGCTGCTGCCGGCCCCCGGCCCGTCCAGGCAGATGGCGATGCCGGGGGCTTCGAGCAGGGACGGGTTCTCGGTGCCGTCGATGAACCCGGTCAGGTCGCGGTCGTAGCGGTAGACCCAGCCCGACAGCTCCGACACCAGCGCGGCGACCGGAGCCACCGCGTCCATCACGGCCCGGGCGTTGTCGAACACGGCCGTGCGGTTCCCCCCGGCGATCCACACCCAGCCGTCGTGCTGGGTGCCCGGCATCGTGAAACCGTCCGGGCCGACGAGGTCGGCGTCGAAGCCGGTGACTCCGGAGGCGGCGAGCGCGGGGGCCACCGACTCCCACAGTGCCGGCCGGTACCCGATCACCACGTTGACCCCGCCGACGGTCGAGAGCGGGTCGGACAGCCCGGCCAGCAGCGTGACGAACTCCGTGGCGGAGGCGTCGGGGTGCAGGTCGAACTCGAGGTAGGCGTGCTCGGCCGTCCCGAGGCTGAAGATCCCGGACTGTGGCATCACGGTGGGGTTGGGCGCGCTCACCTCCATATCCTCCCCTGTCCGAGGCGGCCTCGAACAGTCGGTAGCGTTGCCGGACGTGCCCGACCGACTCTCCGACCTGACCACGCTGCGCCTCGGCGGGCCGATGGCGCGACCGGTCACGGTGACCTCCGCGGAGGAGGCCGTCGAGGCGCTGCGGGCCAGCGACGCGGCGGGTGCCGAACTGCTGCTCGTCGGCGGGGGCAGCAACCTCGTCGCGGCCGACGCCGGCTGGCCCGGGACCACCCTGCTGATGCGGTCGGCCGGTTACCAGGCCCGACCCGACGGGGACACCGTCGACGTGACTGCCGCGGCCGGTGAGCCCTGGGACGACCTCGTGGCCCAGACCGTCGAGCAGGGCTGGTCCGGCCTCGAGACGATGTCCGGGATCCCCGGCCTGGTCGGTGCCACGCCGGTGCAGAACGTCGGGGCGTACGGCGCCGAGATCGCCGACGTGATCGCCGGGCTGCGCGTCTACGACCGGCAGACCGGGCGAGACGAGCAGTGGGCGCCCGAGCGCTGTGGCTTCGGCTTCCGCACGAGCGCGTTCAAGCACACCGACCGCTACGTCGTGCTCGAGGTGACGTTCCGGCTGACCGCCCGCCCGGTGTCGGTCCCGCTGCGCTACCTCGAGCTCGCCCGCTGCGTCGGCGTCGAGCCCGGTGCGTCCGCCCCGCTCGGCGTGGTCCGGGAGACGGTGCTGTCCCTGCGCCGGGGCAAGGGGATGCTCCTCGACGCCGCCGACCACGACACCTGGAGCGTGGGCTCCTTCTTCGTCAACCCGCTGCTGGACGTCGTCCCGGACGCCGCTCGCGACTGCCCGCACTGGAGCGCCGACGGCAGCACCAAGCTCTCCGCAGCCTGGCTCATCGAGAACGCGGGCTTCGCGAAGGGGTACCGGCGCGGCCGCGTCTCCGTCTCGACCAAGCACAGCCTGGCGCTGACCAACCGGGGCGGGGCCACGACCGCGGAGCTGCTGGAACTCGCCGCTGAGATCCGTGACGGTGTCCAGGCGCGGTTCGGGATCCGGCTGCGCCCCGAGGCCCGCCTCGCGCCGAACGTCCCCGCGTTCACCTGAACCGGCCGGACCTTCTACGGTGGAGAGGTGTTCACCCGCCGTGTCGCCCTGCTGAGCGTGCACACGTCGCCGCTGGAGCAGCCGGGCGGCGGCGACGCCGGCGGCCTCAACGTCTACGTCGTCGAGACGGCCACGCGCATGGCCCGCCGCGGTGTGCCCGTCGAGATCTTCACGCGGGCGACGGCCGGAGCCCAGCCGCCGGTGGTCGAGATGTGCCCCGACGTCCTCGTCCGGCACGTGACGGCCGGGCCGTACGAGGGGCTCGGCAAGACCGATCTGCCCGGCCAGCTGTGCGCCTTCACCGCGGCGGTCCTGCGGGCGGAGGCGGCGCGCGAAGCCGGCTGGTACGGCGTGATCCACTCCCATTACTGGCTGTCCGGCCAGGTCGGCTGGCTGGCCCGTGATCGCTGGCGGGTGCCGCTCGTGCACTCGGCGCACACGCTGGCCAAGGTCAAGAACTCCGCGCTGGCCGACGGCGAGAGCCCCGAGCCGCTGTCGCGGATCGTCGGCGAGGAGCAGGTCGTCGCGGAGTCCGATCGCCTCGTCGCGCCGACGACGGCCGAGGCGGCGCAGCTGATCGACCTCTACGGCGCCGATCCCGCCAAGGTCGTCACCGTCCCGCCGGGTGTGGACCTTGAGACGTTCACCCCCGGCGACCAGGGCGCGGCCCGGGCGGCGCTCGGGATCGAGCCCGACGCGCTGCTGCTCCTGTTCGTCGGGCGGCTGCAACCCCTCAAGGCGCCCGACGTGCTGATCCGCGCCGCGGCCCGGATGCTGCGCGAGCAACCCGAACTCGCCGGCCGGCTGCGCGTGGCGATCCTCGGCGCGCCCAGCGGCTCCGGTCTCACCCACCCGGATGCGCTCCGCCAGCTCGCGGTGTCGCTCGGCATCGCCGACCGGGTGCGGTTCGTCCCGCCGGTCGGCCGCGCTGAGCTGGCCGACTACTACCGCGCCGCGGATGTCACCGTCGTCCCGAGCTACAGCGAGTCCTTCGGCCTGGTCGCCCTGGAGTCCCAGGCCTGCGGTACCCCTGTCGTCGCCGCGGAGGTGGGTGGGCTGCCCACCGCCGTCGCGGCCGGCCAGTCGGGGCTGCTGGTCGCCGGGCACAGCGCGCAGGACTGGGCCCACGTCATCGGCGGCCTCCTGGCCGAGCCGCGCTGGCTGCGCCGCCTGGCCTCCGGCGCGCGGGCGCATGCGGAGCGATTCTCCTGGGATCGCACGACCGACGGCCTGCTCGCCGTCTACGCCGAGGCGTCCGCGGCCTTCGACGAGTCCCTGAGGCTGGCGGCGTCGTGAACCCCGGCGACGCCACGGACTCGATGGCAGCCGCGACGGCGGCCATCGACACCGCGCTGCGGGACACCGGGCTGGAGTACACCCAGGTCGAGCCCGGTACCTTCACGGTCCTGCTGCCCGGCACCCGCCGCCTCAAGACGACCTGCTGGCTCACGGTCGGGCAGCACGCGCTGGCGATCGAGGCCTTCGTGGTGCGCAAGCCCGATGAGAACCGCGACGGCGTCTACTCCTACCTCCTGCAGCGCAATGCGCGGATGTACGTGGTGTCGTGGTCGGTCGACGAGCTCGGTGACATCCACCTGTCCGGCCGGCTGCCGCTGCACGCGGTCACCACCGACGAGATCGACCGGGTGCTCGGCGCCGTGCTGGACAACGCGGACAACAGCTTCAACACCCTCCTCGAACTCGGTTTCGGCTCCTCGATCCGTCGGGAATGGGCCTGGCGCGTCAAGAACGGCGAGTCCCTGCGCAATCTCGACGCCTTCGCCGATTTCGTGGCGCGCACGCAGGTGGACGAGGGTCACCGGCTGGAGCCGGCCGATGACTGACGAGCTGCTCGTCCTGCCGCGGTTCAACGGCCCGCCCGGCAGTGCCAACGGCGGGTTCGTCGCCGGACGGCTGGCGTCGTTCCTGCCCTTCGGCGCGGCGGTGCGGGTCACCCTGCGCACACCTCCGCCGCTGGACGTGTCCCTGACCGTGTCCGGACGGGATCCCGTGACCGTGCACGACGGGGAGACGCTCGTCGCCGAGGCCGCCCTGGTCGACGCCGCCGACCTCGGGCCGGCCGTCGCGCCCGTCGACTTCGCCACGGCGAGCGCCGCGATGGAACGGTTCGAGGGCCTCGCCGCGCACCCGTTCCCCACCTGCTTCGTCTGCGGCCCCGCTCGCCCCGAACACGACGGCCTGGGGCTGTTCGCCGGCGCGGTCGCCGCGGATCCGGGCTACACGGCCACGGCCTTCCGGCCGCGCTCGGATCTCACCCAGCTGGCGGTCGGCACCGGAACCCAGCCGATCATCGGGCCGGAGATCGTGTGGGCGGCGCTGGACTGCCCGGGCGGATGGGCGATCGGCCTGCCGGGGCGGCCTGCTGTTCTGGGGCGGATGGCGGCGCGGGTCACCGACCTGCCATCCGTCGGCGAGGAGTGCGTCGTCGTCGGGCGCCTGGACGGGTGGGACGGGCGCAAGGCGTTCACCCGCACGACCGCCTACGGAGCCGACGGACGGGAACTCGGGCGCGCCGCGGCGACGTGGATCGAGATCACCCGCCCGTGACCCCGGGATCACCCGCCCGTGAGGTGCAGCGCCCGCGCGAGCGCCGTGTAGCCCTCGACCGGATCGGTGCCCTTGGCGGTGAGCAGCTGGATCGCGACCTGATCGGCGCCGGCGGTGAGGTGCTCGGTCACTCCTGCCGCCACCGCGTCCGCGTCACCGTGGCGCACCAGCGCATCGATGAGCCGGTCGCTGCCGCCGTCTGCCAGGTCGGCGTCGTCGAAGCCCAGCGTCAGCAGGTTCTTGGTGTAGTTCACCAGGCCGAGATACGGCTTCTCGACATGGGGACGGCCGAGGTCGCGTCCGCGCTGCGGGTCCGGGTCGATGACGACCTTCTGCTCGGGCGCCAGGAACCGGTCCGGGCCCAGGACCGAGCGGGCCCGGCGCGTGTGCTCGGGGGTGACGAGGTAGGGGTGGGCGCCGGCGGCCCGGTCGCCGGGACAGCGCGAGCACCCGGGTGCCGAGCGCGGCCAGGACCCGTCGCTCCGCCGGGACTCCGCGGGCGTCGAGCACATCCAGGTACTCGACCATCGCGTGGTAGGGCCTGGCGTAGCGGGCTCCCGTCGACTCAGGGTGGCCGACACCGACTCCGAGCAGGAAGCGGCCGGGGTGGCGCCCCTCCAGCCGGTGGAAGGACTCGGCCAGCGGTTCCGGCTCGGTCTTCCAGATGTTGACGATCCCGGTGGCGACGGTCAGCGTGCTCGTCGCGTCCAGCATCTCCTCGGCCAGGCGCAGGTCCGCGCCCGGCGAACCGCCGATCCAGACCGTGCCGTAGCCCAGGCCCTCCAGGGTCCGGGCGAGCTCGGCCGACAGTGCGGCCTCGTGGCGCCATACGCCGAAGGGTCCGGTGTGCTCGACAGTCGTGGCCATGTCCGCGGCAACGACGCGGGGTGACCCCGCTATTCCGGCGCGCACAATGACGCCATGGGAGACAGGGACCGCGGTGCGCCCGGCAGGGACCGCGACGCCGCGGGCAGGGCCCGGAACGCCCGTCCCCGTGACGCGCTCGGCCGGCCGCTGCCCAAGGACGCCGCCACCGACGTGGCGCGGGCGCCCGAAGGCGTGGTGCGCAGCCCCGCCGAATCCCTCGCGTTGGCCCAGCGCTTCCTCGACCAGACGCTGCCGTTCCACGCCCACGAGGTGCTCGAGGACGCCTGGAAGTCCGCGCCGGCGGAGGAACGCGAGCTGTGGCGCGGGCTGGCGCAGCTCGCCGTCGGCCTGACGCACGCCGCGCGCGGCAACGCGGCGGGTGCGCGCGCCCTGCTGGATCGCGGGGCGGGGTCGATCGCGCCGTTCTTGTCAGACCCCTACGGCATCCTCGTCGGTGAGCTGGTCGGCTGGGCGCGCGACCTCGCCTCCGCGGACGAGGTCGTCTACTCGGCACCCCGGCTCACCGCGAGCTGAATAACGATCCTCTTGCGTATCGAAACTGAGAGTGGTTCACTCAGTTCCGCTACGCGGCTGTAGCGGAACCTGTTCGACACTCGGGAAGGGCATGACTGTGGACGCAGAGACGATCCAGCGGCGCAGGTGGGGGATCCTCGGGGTGCTGGTGATCTGCCTGCTCGTCGTCATCCTCGACAACACGATCCTCAACGTCGCGCTGAAGACGATCCAGCAGGACCTCAACGCCTCGCAGAGCCAGATGCAGTGGGCGGTGGACTCCTACGCGCTGGTCTTCGCGGGGCTGCTCATCACCTGGGGCGTCACCGGCGACCGCATCGGCCGCAAGAAGATGCTGCTGTTCGGCATGGTCACGTTCGGCACCACCTCGGCGCTGTGCTCCTTCGCCCACAACCCGACCGAGCTCATCGTGTTCCGCGCGCTGATGGGTATCGGTGCCGCGGCCGTCCAGCCGCAGACGCTGTCGATCATCACGAACGTCTTCGAGCCGGCCGAGCGCGGCAAGGCCATCGGGATCTGGGCCGGATCCTCGGGCGCCGCGATCGCCCTGGGCCCCATCGCCGGCGGGGCGCTGCTCAAGTACTTCTGGTGGGGATCGATCTTCCTGGTCAATGTCCCGATCGTCATCGTCGGCGTCATCGCGATCTTCTTCCTCGTGCCGGAGTCCAGGGACCCGCGGCCGCAGAAGATCGATCCGTACGGCGTGCTGCTGTCGATCGTCGCCCTGGTGCTGCTCGTCTACGGGATCATCGAGGGTGGCAACAGCAACGACTGGCTGGCCGTGAACTCCCTCGGCGCGATCGTCGTCGGCGCCGCCCTGCTGACCCTGTTCATCTATCTGGAGAAGCGCAGCAGCCACCCGACCATCGACGTGACGCTGTTCAAGAACAAGCAGTTCTCCGCCGGGGGCGCCGCGATCGCGCTGACCTTCTTCGCGCTGATGGGGTCGACGTTCTATCTGGCCTACTTCCTGCAGGCGGTGCGCGGGTACACCGCGCTGGCGGCCGGGTGCGCGCTGATCGCGGTCGCCGCGGCGGTGATGATCGCCTCGCCGATCGCAGCGAAGCTGGCCGGGCGCTTCGGGCCCAAGCGCGTCGCCGGTACCGGCCTGACCCTGGTCGGTCTCAGCATGGCGTCCTACGTCTTCATCAAGCAGGACACGCCGCAGTTCTACATCGAGATCCTGATGGCGTTCATGGGCACGGGCATGGGGATGACCATGGGGCCGGCCACCAACGCGATCATGGGTGCAGTGCCGCGGGAGAAGGCCGGAGCGGGTTCCGCCGTCAACAACACCGTGCGGCAGGTCGCGGGCGCCCTCGGCGTCGCGATCCTCGGCTCGATCCTCGCCGTCGTCTACCGCGGGCAGCTGGGCTCGTCCGCGCCGACCGACCTCGCCGCGCGCCTGGACCAGTCCGTGGTCAGCAGCACCGCACCGCGGATCACGTCGCTGGTGCACAAGGACGCCAGCGAGTCGATCGGCGGGTCGCTGGAGTTCGCGGGTCGCGCCGGTGCGGTGGTGGCGCAGCGCCCGTCGGCCACACCGGCCGACGCTGCCGCGATCGGGGCGTTCGTCCAGTCCTCGAAGGACTCCTTCGTCTCGGCCATGCACGTGACCTCCCTGGTCGCGGGCGGGTCGGCGCTGGTCGGCGCGACGATCGCCTTCCTGTTCCTGCCGGGACGCCGCCGTGAGGACGACCCGTCCCGGGACCAGGCGGGGGTCGGGATCGAGCCGGTCCACGTATGACCGGCCCGGTCACGACCGAGAAGGCCGGCGGCCGCGGGGTCGGCCGCGGCGTCGGCCGCCCGCGCAACGAGCAGGTGGACGAAGCCGTCCTCGACGCGGCGCTGGCCCTACTGGCCGACGGCGGGTACCAGGCGTTCTCGATGGAGACCGTCGCGGCCCGGGCCGGGGTCGCCAAGACCACCGTCTACCGGCGCTGGCCCGGCAAGGATGAGCTGATCATGGACGCGCTGGTCCTGATGAAGGGCGAGGTCCCGGTGCCGCCGGGTGGAACGTTCCGCGACGATCTGCGCTTCATGATCCACGCCATGCGCGAGCAGTGGTGGAGCGGCCGGCACGGGCGGTTGATGCAGCGCCTGGCCGCCGACGGCATCGAGCATCCGGCGCATTACAACGAGTTCCGGACCCGGCTGCTCGCCCCCCGCCAGGCCCGGATGTTCGCGATCCTCCAGCGCGGCGTCGACGAGGGGGCCATCGCGCCGGACGTCGACCTCACCTGGGCCCTGCAGCTGATCACGTCGCCGGTGGTAGCCGCAGGGTTGGGGCATCAGGGGCCCATCTCGCCCGAGCAGATCGACTTCATCGTCGACACGGTGCTCGACGGACTCGCCGCCGGGGCGACCCGATCGACATCCGCTCCGCGTGGCACGGAACAATGACGCCATGGCATCGACGACCGCGCAGCTGATCCTGCTCCGCCACGGCGAGAGCGACTGGAACCTCAAGAACCTCTTCACCGGATGGGTCGACGTCGACCTGACCGACACCGGGGTGGCCGAGGCCGTCCGCGGCGGGGAGCTGCTCGTCGAGCACGGCCTGCTGCCCGATGTGGTGCACACGTCGCTGCTGCGCCGGGCGATCCGCACCGCCCAGATCGGTCTCGACGTCGCCGAGCGCCACTGGATCCCGGTACGGCGCTCGTGGCGGCTCAACGAGCGGCACTACGGGGCACTGCAGGGCAAGGACAAGGCGCAGGTCCGTGACGAGTTCGGCGAGGAGCAGTTCATGCTCTGGCGCCGTTCCTACGACACGCCGCCGCCACCGCTCGCCGCGGACGATCCCTACAGCCAGGTCGGCGATCCGCGGTACGCCACCCTGCTCGACGCCGTCCCGCGCACGGAATGCCTGGCCGACGTCGTGGCGCGCATGCTGCCGTACTGGTACGACGCGATCGTCCCCGACCTCCAGGCCGGACGGACGGTGCTCGTGGCCGCGCACGGCAACTCGCTGCGCGGGCTGGTCAAGTACCTGGACGGGCTCAGCGACGAGGCCGTCGTCTCACTCAACATCCCGACCGGCATCCCGCTGCACTACCAGCTGGACCCGGTCACCCTGGCACCGGCGCAACCGGGCGCCTACCTCGACCCACAGGCCGCGGCGGCGGCCATCGAGGCCGTGGCCAACCAGGGAAAGAAGTAACGCGACCGCACGGGCCGGCGCGACAGGCACCGACCGGCGCGACCTCAGAGCGCTGAGGTGACCGGCTCGGGCATCGACCCGGTGACGATGTAGATGACGCGCCGGGCCACGGCGACCGCGTGGTCGGCGTAGCGCTCGTAGTAGCGGCCGATCAGCGTCATGTCGATCGCCGCCTCGGTGCCGTGCGTCCAGTTCGGGGACAGCAGCAGGGTGAACAGCTTGCGGTGGAGGGCGTCCATCGAGTCGTCCTCGGCCTCCACGGCCTGCGCCAGCGCGATGTCGCGGCCCTCGATGACCTCGCCGACCTTGGCCACGAGCGACAGCGCGACCGTCCCCATCTGGGAGATGACGTCCCGCAGCTCGGTCGGGACGGCGATGTCGGGGTAGCGCATGCGGGCGACCTTGGCGATGTGCAGGGCGAGGTCACCCATCCGCTCGAGGTCCGCCGCCAGGTGCAGGGAGGTGATCAGCACCCGCAGGTCCGACGCGACCGGCTGCTGGCGTGCCATCAACTGGAAGGTGCGCTCCTCCAGGTCGAACCGGATCGAGTCGATCACCGCGTCCTCGGTCACGACGCGCTCGGCGCTGGCGAGGTCGCCGTCGAGCAGCGCGTTCGTGGCGCGCTCCATCGCCGTCATGACCAGACCGGTCATCGAGACCAGCGACGTGCCGATCGAATCGAGTTCATCGTGGTAAATGTCGCGCATTGCGGTTGCCGTCCTCCCGAGCAGAGCGTTCCTGAACCCCAGGATAGTGGCCTGGCGACCTGACGCACGGCCGCTCGGTGAACGTCGGCGATACGGATGATGAACAACGAACGGCGGGTCATCGCGCGGAGCCGGGAACGAGCGGGTGGCCACCGGGGCGCACGTACGATCACGACTGTGTACGCGGTGGTAGTGATCGTGGCGTTGCTGGCCGGCCTCACCGCCGGTTGGTGGCTGTCTTCACGACGCCCGGGCACGGCGCTCTCCGCCGTCGCCGAACCACCCGCGCACCACCCCGATCACGACCGCCTGCCGGGGCTGGTCGTCGAGGCGCTCGCCGAGGGGGTCGTGGTCGTCGACCGCGGCGATGTGGTCCTGCTGGCCAACCCCGCCGCGAAGGGCCTCGGCGCGCTCAACGGCGACCGGCTCAGTACCGAGGAGCTCCGGCTCATCGCCCGCAGCGCTATCGACGCCGCCGGGCCGTGCCAGCGCACCGTCGACCTGCCACGCGGATGGCTCGGCCGCGAGACCGGCTCGGCATCCGTGCTGGCCGTGCCCCTGCGCGAGAACTCCGGCGGCAGGGTCTTCGCCGTCGCGCTGCTGCTGACAGACGTCACCGAGGCCCGCCGGCTCGAAGCGGTCCGCCGGGACTTCGTCGCCAACGTCTCCCACGAGCTCAAGACCCCGGTCGGCGCGCTGACCCTGCTGGCCGAGGCGGTCCAGGACGCCGCGGACGACCCGGAGGCCGTCGACCGCTTCGCCGCGCGGATGCAGCACGAGGGCCAGCGCCTGGGGCGCCTGGTCGGGGAACTGATCGCGTTGTCCCGGGTGCAGGGCGCCGACGCCCTCCCCGGGCAGGAGCCGGTGTCGGTCGAGGATCTCGTCAACGAAGCCGTCGACCGGACCCGGCTCGCCGCGGAGAAGGCCGGGATCACCGTCGTCGCCAGCGTCCGCGCCGGGCTGACCGTGCTCGGCAGCGAGACCCAGCTCGCCACCGCGCTGGTCAACCTGGTCGACAACGCGGTGAGCCTACAGCCCGAGCGGCACGAAGGTCGCCGTCACCGCGCGGGCGGTCGACTCCGCGGACGGGCCGGCGGTCGAGATCGCCGTCACCGACCAAGGCATCGGCATCGCCGAGGCCGAGCTGGACCGCGTCTTCGAGCGCTTCTACCGGGTGGATCCGGCCCGCTCCCGGGCGACCGGCGGCACCGGGCTCGGCCTGGCGATCGTCAAGCACGTCGTCACCAATCACGGTGGCTCGGTGGACGTCTGGAGTGTGGAGGGTGCGGGCTCGACCTTCACCGTGCGCCTGCCCAATGCGGGCGTGTCGGCGCCGGAACCCGACGAGCAGCCCGAGACCGCCACGAACAGATCACTGACGAGAGGATCACGGTGACCCGAGTACTGGTCGTCGAGGACGAGGAATCGTTCTCCGACGCGCTGTCCTACATGCTGCGGCGGGAAGGGTACGAGGTCGCCGTCGCAGCCAACGGGCCGCGACGCGCTGGCGACCTTCGACCGCAGCGGTGCCGACCTCGTGTTGCTCGACCTGATGCTGCCGGGGCTGTCGGGCACCGAGGTCTGCCGCGAGCTGCGACAGCGCTCGAACGTGCCGATCATCATCGTCACCGCGCGCGACACGCGAGGTGGACAAGGTCGTCGGCCTCGAACTCGGCGCCGACGACTACGTCACCAAGCCGTTCTGCTCGCGGGAGCTGGTCGCCCGCATCCGGGCCGTGCTGCGCCGCGGTGGCGACACCGAGGAGCTGGTCGCGGCGATGCTCGAGGCCGGGCCGGTCCGCATGGACGTCGAGCGGCACACGGTCGCGGTGGACGGCCACACGGTCAACGCTGCCGCTGAAGGAGTTCGACCTGCTGGAACTGCTGCTGCGCAACGCCGGCCGGGTGCTGACCCGCGGCCAGCTCATCGACCGGGTGTGGGGCGCGGACTACGTCGGCGACACCAAGACCCTGGACGTCCACGTCAAGCGGCTGCGGGCCAAGATCGAGCCCGAGCCGGCGAACCCGAAGCACCTGCTCACCGTGCGCGGCCTGGGCTACAAGTTCGAGATCTGAGCGGGTGAGCCGGGCGGCCGTCGTCGCCGGGTGCGGCGCGACGAGACCGCGCACCAGCCGCTCGGCGCACAGCCGCGCGAGCTCGTCGTAGGCGCGCTCGCCGAGCAGCGCGGCGAGTTCGGGGCCGTAGGACAGGTACAGCGCCTCGCCGCCGACGTGTGCCTCCGGTGAGGACGTGCACCACCAGTGCAGGTCGTGACCGCCCTCGCCCCACCCGCGCCGGTCGAACTCGGTCACGGTGCTGAGCAGGATGCGCGTGCCGTCCGGTCGGTCGATCCAGTCCTGCTCGCGGCGCACCGGCAGCTGCCAGCACACCTCCGGCTTGGTCTCCAGCGGGTGCCGCCCGGTGCGCAGCGCGAGGCCGTGCAGGGCGCAGCCCTCACCCGCGGCGAATCCTGGGCGATTCAGGAAGATGCACGCGCCGTCGTGGGTGCGGGTACGGCGCCGGTCCGGCTCGTCACCCACGCTGTCCTTCTCGACGACGTCGAGCTTGCCGCCCTTGCCGGCATGCCCCACGTCATGGAACTGCCAGTCGGCGGGCGTGAGCTCCTCGGCGATGTCCCGGACCCGCTTCTCGTCGGTCTTGTCGGAGAAGAACGCGCCGTGGCTGCAGCACCCGTCGTCCGGGCGCCCCTCGACGACTCCGTGACAGCCCCGGCCGAAGATGCACGTCCACCGGGAGCAGAGCCAGGTGGCGTCGGCGCGGATGCGGTGCTCGGCGTTGTCGGGGTCGGTGAACTCGATCCATTCACGCGGGAAATCGAGGTCGACCTCACGGGACCGGGGGGTTTCGAGCGCTCGTTTGCCAGCCACCAGCGCAGCCTACGCAGGCCGCGGGATAGGTTTGGCGCATGAGGCTTGGTGTGCTCGACGTCGGGTCCAACACGGTCCACCTGCTCGTCGTCGACGCCCACCGCGGTGCCGAGCCGACACCCCAGCACTCGCACAAGAGCGTCCTGCGCCTGGCCGAGCTCGTGGACAAACGCGGCGACCTCGCCCGGGAGGGGTCCGACGCGCTCGTCGGTGCCGTCCTGGGCGCGCGCCGCGAGGCACGCGAGCTGGGCTGCGACGAGCTGCTGGCTTTCGCAACGTCGGCCGTGCGGGACGCGCGCAACTCCGCGAGCGTCCTCGACCGGGTGCGGGAGGACACGGGCGTCGATCTCGGCGTGCTGACCGGTGAGGACGAGGCCCGCCTGACGTTCCTGGCCGTGCGCCGGTGGTTCGGATGGAACGCCGGGAAGCTGATCTGCCTCGACATCGGCGGCGGCTCGCTGGAACTCAGCGCGGGTCACGACGAGACCCCGTCGGTGGCCCTGTCGGTCCCGCTGGGGGCCGGACGGCTCACCCGGGAGCGGCTGGACGGCGATCCGCCGTCGAAGGCGTCGGTCACGGCCCTGCGCGAGTACGCGGACGAGGTGCTGCGCGAGCCTGTGCGGGCGCTGCTGGCATCAGGGCCGGCCGATCGGATCGTGTGCTCGTCGAAGACGTTCCGGACGCTGACGCGCCTGGCAGGGGCCGCGCCGTCCTCGGCCGGGACCCGCGTGGGCCGCACGCTGACCCGCAACGGCCTACGCCAGGTGACCGCTTTCATCTCGCGGATGACGTCGGCGGATCTGGCCGAGCTCGACGGGGTGTCCGCCGCGCGCTCGCACCAGACGCTGGCCGGCGCCGTGGTGGCCGCCGCGGCCATGGACGCGCTCAAGGCGGACGCCTTCGAGCAGTGCCCCTGGGCGCTGCGTGAGGGCATCATCCTGCGGCGGCTGGACCAGCTGAGCGAGGAGGCCGCCGACCATGCCGCGGTGGCACTGTCCGCCCCCGTCCCACCGTCCGCGCCGGACCGTGCCGGCGCCGGGTACCCATCGCCCGCGGCGCCCGGGCACCGGCGGCAGCGGTAGCGATGCCCCCGCGGCGACGGCAGCGGCGATCGGTCCGGGTACCGGCTGCCCAGGTCGGGCTGTCCACCGCGTCGGTGTACCCCGACACGGCCGCGATCGCCTTCGAGATGGCCGCGCGATTGGGCTACGACGGCGTGGAGGTGATGGTCTGGACCGACCCGCTCAGCCAGGACGTCGACGCCCTCCGCGCGCTGTCGGACTACCACGGGGTCCCGGTGCTGGCCGTGCACGCTCCCTGCCTGGTGATCACGCAGCGGGTGTGGTCGACCGATCCGTGGGTCAAATTGCAGAAGGCGCAGGCCGCGGCCGCCCGCCTGGGCGCCCGGACCGTCGTCGTCCACCCACCCTTCCGGTGGCAGCGGGACTACGCGCGGCAGTTCCGGGCCGGGATCGAGCGCATGTCCAACGAGACCGACGTCCGCTTCGCCGTCGAGAACATGTTCCCGCTGCGGGTGCGCGAGCGCGTGGTGTCGGCCTACCAGCCCTCCTGGGACGTGGCTGCCGACGAGCCGGCGCCCGGCCCCCCGGAGCCCCGACCGGGCGCGGCAGCGCAGGCGGGCTACCGGGACTACACGCTGGACCTGTCCCACGCCTCGGTGTCGCAGTCCGACGCGCTGGACATGCTCGAGCGGATGGGGGAGCGGCTGAGCCACCTCCACATCGCCGACGGCACGGGGCTGGCCAAGGACGAGCACCTCGTGCCCGGCCGCGGGGACCAGCCCTGTGCGCAGATCCTCGAACGACTCGCCCAGCGCTCGTTCACCGGTTCGGTCATCGTCGAGGTCAACACGCGCAAGGCCGTCAGCCGGGACGACCGGGAGGACGATCTCGCCGAGGCCCTGGCGTTCTGCCGGCTGAACCTCGCCGCGCCCGCCGAGTAGACCCGCCGCTGCGGCGGACCGGGGTCGCCGGCGGCGTTAGGGCAGACTGTCGGCCATGACCACACTGGCCGTGATCGGCCCCGGCCGTCTCGGGGAAGCGCTTGCTGTCGGGCATGCTGCGGGCCGGCCTCCCGCCCACCGACGCCGCCGTCGTCGTCCGGCGCGCCGACCGGGGAGACGAGCTCGCCGGCCGCGCACGGGGTCCGCGTCATGACCCTCGCTCGAGGCCGCCGAGTTCGCCGACGTCCTGCTCATCACCGTCAAGCCGCAGGACGTCGAGCCGGTGGTCGCCGGGCTGGCCCTGGCCCGCGCGCCTGCCACTGATCGTCTCGGCCGTGGCGGGTGTGCCGACCTCGTTCTTCGAGAAGCGCCTTCCCGCCGGGACGTCCGTGGTCCGGGTCATGACCAACACGCCGGTGCTGGTCGACGAGGCGATGACCGTGGCCAGCCCCGGCGCGCACGCGTCGGCCCCGACGACATCGAACGCACGCGCGAGCTGTTCGCGGCGGTCGGGCAAGTTCATGGTGCTGCCCGAGTACCAGCAGGACGCGGTGACCGCGCTGTCCGGCTCCGGGCCGGCCTACTTCTTCTACCTGGTCGAGGCGATGACCGACGCCGGCATCCTGCTCGGGCTGCCCCGGGCGGTCGCCGCGGAGCTGCTCGTGCAGACCGCGCTGGGCGCGGCGGTGATGCTGCGCGATTCCGGCGAGCACCCGGTCCAGTTGCGCGAGAGCGTGACCAGCCCGGCCGGTACCACGATCGCCGCGATCCGCGAGCTGGAGAACCACGGCGTCCGCGCCGCCCTGCTCAGCGGCGATCGAGGCCGCCCGCGACCGGAGCCGGGAGCTCGGGCGCGCGCTCAGCCCGGCTGGGTCGATCGGACGCAATCGGCCGCCGCGAGGCGCGCCGGAGTGGGGCCGAGGAGGCACCGGGACGGGCGAAAATTGCCGGGAGTGACCCAACTGCGCACCACTTCGGCAAGGAAATCTGTGAGGATCTGCTATCGCTTCTGTCCCCTGGTACCGCTAGTCTCCGGCCAGCACGTGCGTGTCCTTTTGCCGGTGGGGAAGCCGACGAACCGACGCGTGCCGAAAGCACGGTGAAAATGAGCACGTCTGAGCAGGGCTCGGGCAAGCCTTCGCGCGCGGCCAAACCCGAGCGCACGGCCAAGTCCGAACGAACGCTGAAGCCCGAGCGCGCAGACCGTCGAAGGCCGTCCGCTTCATGACCGTCGCCGAGGTCGCCGCGTGTATGCGGGTCTCCAAGATGACGGTCTACCGCATGGTGCACAGTGGGGAGCTGGCCGCAGTCCGCGTCGGTCGTTCCTTCCGCGTTCCCGAGAAGGCCGTGGACGACTACCTGGCCAACGCCTACATCGAGGCCGGCTGACCTGAACCCGGCCGTCGGTTCGCCCGCGCCCGCAGCCAGCCGCGTGCCCGATCGCCGGTGACGGCACCACCGGCCGAGTCAGGTAGTCTTGGGCCTCAGTCGCAAGGGGTGCGTGCTTCGTTCGCATCCGCGTCAATCAGATGTGAGCGTCGCGTCGCGGCGCCGGTGAGGTTTTGCAGCATGGGTTCAGTGATCAAGAAGCGCCGCAAGCGGATGGCGAAGAAGAAGCATCGCAAGCTGCTCAAGCGCACACGGGTCCAGCGCCGCAACAAGAAGTAAGGCGAGCGGAAGGCGCGGTATACCCGATTCCTTCTGTTTGCGTCGGCACCGTCGCGGTGCGGCTCTGGGTCGCCGCTACTCGGCCCAAGGTGTTCGGTGCGGAAGGCGCGGTATACCCGATTGCCTTCCTCGTCGTCGGCGCCGTTGCGTGTCGTTGTTCGGTCGCCGGTACTCGCCCACGTTGTTCGGCGCGAGAGGCGATCTGTTGATCGCCGTCCGGTCCGTGGCCGCCGTTGCGTTCCCGGTAGGCTCGTGATGCTGGAGCTACCGACTTCGGGGAGGGGCCGTGGCTCGCACTGTTCTGGTCACCGGGGTCAGCCAGTACCTCGGCAGCCGGCTGGCCGGACGGCTGTCCGCGGATCCCGCGATCGACCGCGTCATCGGCGTCGACGCCGCTCCGCCCCGGCGCGCCGACCTCGAACTGCTGGGTCGCACCGAGTTCATCCGGGCCGACATCCGCAGCCCCTGATCGGCCAGGTCATCGAGCAGACCGGGGTCGACACCGTCGTGCACGCGTCGTGACCGCCAACCCGCACCACGCCGGCGGCGGATGTCGATGAAGGAACTCAACGTCATCGGCACGATGCAGCTGCTCGCGGCCTGCCAGAAGTCCGAGACGGTCGAGCGGGTCGTGGTCAAGTCCACCACCGCCGTCTACGGCGCCAGCCCGCGCGATCCGGCCGTGTTCACCGAGGACATGGCGGCCAAGGCCGTGCCCAGGTCGGGCTACGGCAAGGACTGCGATCGAGGTCGAGTCCTACGTGCGCGCGCTTCGCCCGGCGCCGTCCCGACATCGCCGTGACCGTGCTGCGCTTCGCCAACTTCGTCGGCCCCCAGGTCGGCACCACGCTGACCCGGTACCTCGCCCTGCCGATCGTGCCGACCGCGTTCGGCCACGACCCGCGGCTGCAGGTGCTGCACGAGGCCGACGCCGTCGAGGTGCTGCGGCGGGCCGCGCTGGATCGACAAGCCCGGCGTGTTCAACGTCGCCGGCGGCGGCGCGGTGCTGCTCTCCCAGGCCATCCGCCGCGCCGGCCGGGTGCGGTCGCCGTTGCCGCCGCCGGCGGTGGCGATGGTCGAGCATTTCCTGCGACGCAGCGGGCGCGCGCGACTTCTCCTCGGACCAGACTGCAGTTCCTGACGTTCGGCCGGGTCGTCGACATCACCAAGCTGGAGACCGGTCTTCGGCTACACGCCGGCGTTCACCACCGAGCAGGCCTTGGACGCGTTCACGGTCGGCGCCGGCGATCACCCCGGTCGTCACCCCCGCAGACAGTCCGCCAGGCTCGAGGCGGTGGTGCCTCGGCGCTGCTCAGCCTGGACTGGCGCGCGTGCTACCAGGCCGCCCGGCCGAACCGGCCGCCGAAGGAGCGACTGACATGACCGGCGCCGATCAGGACGCGGTACCCGCACAGCCCCGCCGGCCGCGCCGCGTCACCCCCGCCCAGGACTGGCGCCACGGTGATCCCGCTGCGGGCAGCGGCAGGACGCCCGCCCCGGCCGCCGAGCAGTCGCCGTCCGCGCCGCCTGGGAGGCGAGGCGGCCGCCGAAGGCCTGGCGTTCCTGCGCCGCCGGATCACCGGCGACTACGCGGTCGACGAGTTCGGTTTCGACCCCGACCTCACCGACCACGTCGCCGTGCCCGCGCTGCGGCCGCTGTACGAGAGCTGGTTCCGCACCGAGGTGCACGGTGTCGAGAACATGCCGGCCGAGGGCGGCGCGCTGCTCGTCGCCAACCACGCCGGCGCGATCTGGGCACTCGACGGGGTGATGACGGCGGTCGCCGTCCACGACGACGACCCCGGGGCACCGCTACCTGCGCATGCTCGGCGCCGACCTGGTCTTCTCGACGCCGGTCCTCGGCCCGTTCGCGCGCAAGACCGGCAGCACGCTGGCCTGCCACGCCCGACGCCGAACGGCTGCTCCGCGACGGCGAGCTCGTCGGCGTCTGGCCCGAGGGGTTCAAGGGCATCGGCAAGCCGTTCAGCGAGCGGTACAAGCTGCAGCGCTTCGGACGGGGCGGGTTCGTCACGGCGGCGCTGCGCACCGGCGTCCCGATCATCCCGGTGTCGATCGTGGGCTCCGAGGAGATCCATCCGATGCTCGGTCAACGCCAAGACGCTGGCCCGCGTCCTCGGCCTGCCGTACTTCCCGATCACCCCGACGTTCCCGTGGCTCGGCCCGCTCGGGCTGGTGCCGCTGCCGAGCAAGTGGCACATCGAGTTCGGCGAGCCGATCGACACCGCCGGACTACGGCCCGGACGCGCCGACGACCCGATGCTGACCTTCGAGCTCACCGACCGGGTCCGCGAGACCATCCAGACCACGCTCTACCGGCTCCTCAAGCGGCGCACCAGCCCCTGGCGCTGAGCGGGCGGCGCGCTCAGGCGCGGCGGCGGCCCAGGCGCAGCCACAGCACGGCGGTCCCGATCGCCACGACCACGACGGCACCGATCACGCCGGCGACCAGCCCCGTGTTGCTCGAGCTCGGCGTGGGTGACGTGGCCGCGGGCGGCACGGACGAGGTCGCCGTCCCGGCCCGTGATGGCGCGCTGCCGGACGGCCCGGGGGACGCGGACGCGCCCGGAGTCGGCGGGCCGATCTCGCGCGCCCAGGCGTCGTAGATCGGGTTCCTGGCGGAAGCGGGCGGGGCGATGTCCTTCAGCGCGTAGTACGGAAGGATCTGCCCGTAGCCGAGGCGATCGTCGACCCGCCGGCCGTTGGCCTTGATGCCGCCGCCGATGCCGTTGGCGACGTTGCGCAGGGCGCGGGTCACGATCGTGCGGGCGCTCTCGGCGGGAAACCTGGCCCGCAGCAGCGCGAAGACGCCGGCGGCGATGGCCGTGGCGTCACTGGTGCCGTTGCCGCCGGAGAGCTGCCGGCCTTGCAGCGTCTCCTGGACGGTGTCCACTCCGGCGCTGGCGAAGTCGACGTTCGGGCCGTAGTTGGTCCGTGCCCAGGGGCGGCTGTTGCGGTCGACGGCGCTGATGGTCAGCACTCCCGGACAGTTGGCCGGCGAGCCGGTGTTCGCGACACCGTCGTTGCCCGCCGCGGCCACGCTGATGACGTCGTGCTGGTAGGCGTAGATCGTCGCGGCCCGCAGCTGCGGAGAGGAGCAGGTGGCCGAGGAGTCGCCGACGGACATGCTGATGACCTTCGCGCCGTGGTCGACGGCCCACCGCACGCCCGCGGCGATCGTGGCGTTCGACGTCTCCTGCCCGGAGGCCACGGACACCTTGACCGGGAGGATCGAGGCCTGCGGGGCGATGCCGACCATCCCCGCCCCCCTTCCTGTGCCCGCGATGAGCGTGGCCATGTCGGTGCCGTGGCTGAAGCAGTTCGGGTGCGCGCTGTCGCAGGCCTGCCCCGGGTCGGCGCGGCCGTCACCGGAACCGACGAAGCTGCGCCCGGCCAGGACCCGTCCCCGGAGATCGCCGAGGGTGGCCACGACACCGGAGTCGACGACCGCGACGGTGACGCCCTTGCCCTGGCTCATCGCCCAGGCCGCGCTGATGCCGTAGTTGGACAGCCACCACTGACCGCTCCACGCCGCGAAGGCCGGCGGCGCACCGAGCGTGCCGACGAGCGCGGCGCACAGGGTCGCAGCGAGCGCGGCGCGAACGCCGGTATGGGTCCCGATCAGACGACGCCGGGGATGCTGTCCTGGTCGGCGCCCCACACGTCGTCGTCCTCCGTCAGCCACGTCGAGCGCTCCCTGTCCTCTTCCTCGCGCCCGCCACCGTGGCCGCCAGGAGCCATCATCCCGCGCCCCGCGCCGCTGGTACCGCCCTGCCCCGCTCCGCCGGTGCCCGGAGCGCCACCGTTGGCGGCCAGGCTGCCGGTCCCGCCGAGGCCGCCCGTGGACGCACCGGGCAGGGTTCCGCCGGCCAGTCCGTCGCCGGACAAGCCGCCGCCGCCCCCGCCGCCGGTGCCCAGACCCGCGCCACCGCCGGTACCGCTGCCGAGACCGCCGTAGCCGGCGAGTTTCGCCGCGTCGCCGCCACCGCCGGAACCGGCAGTCCACCCGTCGGGGCCTCCGGCACCGGAGCCGCCGGTCCACGGAGCCGTCGACGTGGTCGTCGGTGCCGGCGTGGGCGTGTAGTGCCACGGCGGGGTCGGGTTCGACCCGGGTGTCGGGTTCGGGTCGGGCGTCGGCGTGACCGTCGTAGGCGGGTGCGCCGGCGGGGGGATCGTCGTGATCGGGGTAGGCGTCGGAGCCGACCCCGGACTGCCGCCCAGGTTCGGATGCGCTCCGCCGGGCGTCGGGATGCCGGAGTTCGGCCCCCCGGGCGGCGTCAGCGAGCCGAGGTCCGTGCGGTCGGTGGACCCGCTGCCGGGGACGTTGGACTCCAGCCCCGGGGGCATCGCCTTGATGCTCTGGTTGACGTCGGCGATGAGCTGGCGGTAGGCCGCGGTGGCCTTCGACTTGCCGGTATCGCTGCGATGGACGGCGTCGAGGACCCCGGCGACGCCGCCGAGGTAGTCGTACCAGGGGGTGCCGCCGCCGTTCGGCGATGCGCCGGTGCAGTGGTCGAAGGCGTCGGCGAGGTCGTCCAGGCCCTTCGCCAGCTGCCCGGCGGCGAGTGAGGCGTTGTGGGCGCTGACCTGGATCTGGCCGAGCTGCTTCGTGGCGGCCGTGGCGGTGGCGCCGCTCCAGTTCGCGTCGCGGCAGTAGGTGAGCGTGTTCGCCAGGTGCTGCCCGACGGCGTCCATCGCGGTCTGGATGTTGCGCCACTTCTGGGCCTTGAGCCGGAGCGCGGACGTCTTGACCTTGTCGACCTGCCGGTTCAGCCAGTCCGGGTCGCAGGTGTAGTCGTTGCCCTTGACGAGCAGGTAGAAGCCGGGGTTGAAGTCCTGGTTCAGGTAGTTGGGGGAGCTGGTGTCGAGGCCGGCCATCAGACGGGCTTCAATCCGGTCGAGCTGATCGACGTGCTGGTCTTCGTCAGCCCGGCGCTGTTGGTGTCATCGGCACCCTTGAGCGTGTCGATGGACGTCCGCATCTTCGTCTCCAGGCTCACCGCCGCGGTCTTGATGTCGTTGCTGACCGACGCCACCCCGTTGCCGATCGTCGTCACGTGGTCCTCCAGGGCCGACCAGCCGCCCTCGGAGTCGTCCATCGTGCTGAGTTCGGCGGTGAGGTTCGACAGCGACAGCACCTGCTGGACGTCCTGGTTGTGATCCAGCTCGTTCACCATGCGGACCAGCTCGTTGTAGGCGTACTCGAGCACATCCGGGTCGAAGGTCGTCTGCTTGCCTGCCTGGGCCATGGTCAACTCCTTGTCGCGTGGTCGCTCCGTGTGCCGTGCTACCCCGCTGCTGCCCGCTCAAACGTCAGCGGCGCTGCCGAGTCGGTGGCGCGGCGGCCTGGCGCCGCCGCAGCGAGGCCACGCCGAGCGCCACACCGCCGGCGAGCAGCACCGCGCCGAGACTGGGGACGCCGATCTTCGCGGCCTTGCGCCCGGTGCGGAAATCGCGGATCTCCCAGCCGCGGCTGCGGGCCTCGGCGCGCAGGGCGGAGTCCGGGTTGACGGCGACGGCGCGCCCGACCATCGACAGCATCGGCAGGTCGTTGATGGAGTCGCTGTAGGCAGCGCACCGGGCCAGGTCCAGACCCTCGTCCTCGGCGAGGCGGCGGACGGCGTCGGCCTTGGCCTGCCCGTGCAGGACCTGGTCGACGAGGTGCCCGGTGTAGACGCCGTCGCGGGTCTCGGCGCGGGTGCCGAGCGCTCCGGTCAGCCCCAGCCGGTCGGCGATGATCTGGGCCAGCTCGACCGGGGTGGCGGTGACGAGCCAGACCCGCTGCCCGGCGTCGAGGTGCAGCTGGGCCAGCGCCCGCGACCCCGACCAGATCTTGTCGGCCATGTTCTCGTCGTAGATCTCCTGGCTGACGGAGACGATCTCGTCGATGTGCTTGCCGGCCACGAACGCGAGCGCGGATTCCCGGGCGTCGGCGATGTCCCCGGCGTACTCCCCGCCCAGGCGGAACCGCAGCTGCTTCCAGATGAAACCGGCCAGGTCACGGCTGGTGAAGAACTTCCGGGCGGCCAGCCCCTTGGCGAAGTGGAACATCGACGCCCCGACCATGATCGTGTTGTCGACGTCGAAGAACGCGGCGGCGGTGGGATCCGGCAGGGTTCGCAGGGCCTGCTCGACCTCGGCCGCGGCGGCTCCTGCCTCCATGGCGATCAGGCTACGGCACCTTGATGCACAGCGGAGGAAGGCAGATCGTCACACCGCCGGAGGTCGTCGTGACGATCGGCGGAGGGGTCGTGGGCACCGTCGTGGTGCACACGACGAGCACGCAGTTGGTCTTCGTCGGCGTCAGTGGTGGCGGGGTCACGGGCAGGGTGGGGATGACGGTCGTCCCCACACCGGTGGTCGGGAGGATGCTGGGCACGGTCCCGGTCCGGGGAGCGGTGGTGGCGCGGGTGGTCGGGGACCCCGACGCCGTCGAGCGTCCGGGGGTGGAGGTCTGGGTGCCGGGGGCCGAGGTCGGTCCGGTCGACGGGCCCGGCGTGCCGGGCGGCGCGCTGCAGACCGAACACGGCAGCGGCCCGAGCGCGTCCCGGCGAGCGACGGACAGGCACGAGCACCCCATGGCCTTGCTGAGGGCGCCGGCGCGGGCGTCGATCGAAGCCACCGTGCTGATGAGATTCGCCGTTGCCGTGTGGGCGGCGCCGGTGGGCAGGCGCTGGAGCAGGGCGGTCAGCTCCGGCCCGGCGGTCGCGGTCCAGGACGTGATGTGGGTGAGCGGGCCCTTGCTCATCTGCTGGACGGCGACCGTGGTCAGCAGCGGGGTGCCGTCCAGGGCGAGGTTGCGGGCGTCGGTGACGGTGTCGGCGACCAGTTTCTGCACGCGCGGGCTGACACCTCCCGAAGCGACGATGCCGGTGGATCCGGGCCCGGGCCCGCCCAGCGAGCTGGCGCGCTTGACCAGATCGGTGGCCTCGTCGATGCGGGTACCGGCCAGCTGGAGGTACTTCTGCCCGCGCGCCGAATCGCCGTGCGTCAGCGACAGGGACGCGTCCTCGCTGGCCTTCTTCAGCCCGTAGAGCGTGTCGCCGGGCAGGGCCCGCTGGGCCAGCCACGTCGTCCCACCGAGCAGGACCAGCAGCACGGCCGCGACCGACACGAGCACGGTCACGGGGCGGCGCGCGCCGGCGGGCAGCCACGAGCGGCGGCGCCGCGACCGGGCGGGCGCATCGGGGGTGGAGCCCTCGGCGACCAGGCGCGGGGTCGCGGCGACGAGCTGGGCCCGCAGCTCCGCGCGGAACACCGGATCGGGCGACGGGCGGGTGCCGAGGGTCGCGAGGCGGCTCATCAGCTCCTCCTCGTGCGGCGTCGACCGGCGTGCGGGGTGGCCGAACGGCAGGACGTCACGTAACCGTGTCATCGTCGCCACCTTCTTCCCCGGTCGAACGTCGAGTTGCCCACCCGCGGTCGACCTGCCCCCACTCCGTCCAACGACCGGAGCGGGTGCGGGATACGGATGACCCCGGTCACCGCGGTGCCGGCGGCGGCGCTCATCCCAGTTCCTCGGCGAGCAGGGCGTGCAGCCGCTTGACGGCCCGGTGCTGCAGGGCCTTGATGGCGCCGTCGTTCTTGCCCATGATCTCGGCGGTCTCGGCGACGTTCATGCCGTGCAGGAACCGCAGCGTGATGCATTCCTGCTGCTCGTCGGACAGCTCGGCGACGGCGCCCAGCAGCCTCTCGTTGGTCAGGGTGGCCAGGACCTGCGCCTCGGTGGAGTCACCGTGGGCGGCGTCGGTGAACTCGTCCGTCGTGATCTCCATCCGGTACCGCGCGGACTTCACGTGGTCCAGGACGAGGTTGCGGGCGATGGTCACGAACCAGGCCGCGACGTCCCGGCCCTGGTAGGAGATGGTGCCGATGCGGCGCAGCGCGCGGACGAACGTCTCGCTGGTGAGGTCCTCGGCCTGGCCCCGGTCCGGCAGGCGGTAGTAGATGAAGCGGTAGATCAGGTCGACGTAGCGGTCGTAGAGCTGGCCGAAGGCGTCCCCGTCGCCACCCTGCGCGCGGGTGACGAGGTCCCAGACCTCCTGGTGTGCGGCCTGCTCGTCGACGGCCGCAGCGGTCGGAGCGGGGTGCACGGCCGTCGGGGCGCGGCGCCCGGCGGTGTGCGCGGCGGGCTCGGCGGCTGATTCCGCGGCTCCGGTCATCACCATCAGGCCTGCCCCGGCCGGCCCGGCAGCCACCGCCCACGCCGGCTGACTGAGAGCGGCGACGGCGGCTGCGAGCGCGCGAAGACCACGGTCGAGACCCGTGCGCAGGGCGTCGACGCGGCAGTGCTCGGTCTGGGGCGTCACATGTCTCGCGGGAGCCGGGGGGACGGGTGGGTGGGCCGCCTGGACGTTACCCGCCAGTCAGGTAGGTCGCCATCGCCCACGATCCGCGCCGCGCGCCCCTCCGGGCCCGTCGCTGGTGCGCGAGGCGTTCACCGGGGAGGATGGCCGCTATGTCGGACCTTCCAGTGGTGGGCGTGGGCACGATCCCCGACCTCGTGAGCGAGGCGGCGGCGCGCACCCCGGATCGCTGGGCGTTCGTCGACGCGGAGCGGCGGATCTCCTGGACGCAGCTGGAGCAGCGGGTGCGGGCGCACGCGGCCGCCCTGCGGGGCGCCGGCGCGCGCCCGGGCGACCGGCTCGCCCTGGCACTGGGCAGTTCGATCAGCTTCATCGAGGTGTACCTGGGCGCGCTGCGAGCCGACCAGATCGTCGTCCCGGTCAACCCGACCTACACGGTGCCGGAGCTGCGGCAGGTGCTGGCCGACAGCGGCGCGCGGATCCTGGTGACCTCATCGGTCCCGGCGATCACGGCGGCGGCGCAGCTGGTCGCGGACCTGCCCGAGCTCGACCGCGTCGTGGTGGCGTTCCCGCACCTCGGCGGCAGCGGGGCCGACGAGCCCGACGGTGCGACGACCCTCGACGCCCTCCTCGCGGCCGGCGGCCCCGACGCCCCGCAGACGAGGGCCGGCGAGGACATCGCGGTGCTGCTGTACACCAGCGGCACCAGCGGGGTTCCGAAGGGCGCGATGCTCTCCCACCGCGCGCTGATCGCCAACGTGGACCAGGTCAGCTCCATCCGGCCGTCCCTGCTGTCGGTCAACGACGTCGTCCTGCTGCCCGTGCCGCTGTGCCACATCTACGGCCTGAACGCGGCGCTGGGCATGGTGCTCAAGCAGGCGGCGACCGCGGTGCTCGTCGACCGGTTCGACACCGTGGAGACGCTGCGCCTGGTCGGGCAGGAGGGTGTCAGCGTGCTGCTCGGCGCGCCGGCGATGTTCGCCGCCTGGGCCCGGGCGGCGACCTTCCCGCAGGCGCTCCACGGCGTCCGGTTCGCGCTGTCGGGTTCGGCGCCCCTGGAACCGCACCTGGTGCGGCGCCTACGCCGACGCCGGCATCGCCCTGCACGAGGGTTACGGAATGACCGAGGCCGCGCCGGTCGTCGCCCTGAACGCGGTGCGCGCCGACGGAACGAGCCGGTCTGGCCATGCCCAAGGCCGGTTCGGTCGGCGCGCCGCTGCCGGGCGTGGAGGTCGAACTGCTCGACCCCGACGGCGAGCCCGTCGAGGACGACGACCCGGGGCAGCTCGCCGTACGCGGGGCGAATCTGTTCTCCGGCTACTGGCCCGACGGCAACGACGGCCCGGACGCCGACGGCTGGTTCGTCACCGGCGACCTCGGCTACGTCGACGATGACGGCGACCTGGTTCTCGTCGGCCGGGATTCGGAACTGGTGCTGGTGAACGGCTTCAACGTCTACCCGGCCGAGGTCGAAGAGGTGCTGCGCAGGCACGAGAGCGTCGCCGCCGTGGCCGTGCTCGGCGTCGCCCGACGCGAACGACGCGGCGAGGCGGTGCGCGCGCTACGTCGTCGCCGATGCCAGGGCACGTGCTCGACGCCCGACGACCTGCTGGCGAGCGCGTCGCGCGTCGCTGGCCGGTTCAAGCTGCCGCGCCAGCTCGAGATCGTCCAGTCACTGCCGTACACCCTCACCGGCAAGGTCAAGAAGTGGCAGCTGCGCGCCGAGGCCGGTTCGCGGGCGCGGCCGGGGACCAGGATGGGTGAGGCCGCCGAGCACCGGCCGAGGCCGGTCGTGACCGTCGTGACCCGGGCCGGCTGCCATCTGTGCCAGGAGGCCGAGACGCGGTCGCCGATGAGCTCCGAACTCGGCTTCGGCTGGACCACGTGGACGTCGACGCCGACCCCGCGCGCCAAGTCGACGGCGATCGCGTGCCGGTGATCCTGGTCGACGGCATGAGCACGGCTACTGGCGACCGGAGATCGCGCGGCTCGATCCTGCTCGACGGCCGGGGGCACGGCGCTCCACCCTCGTGCGGGTCTGACGGACGCGGAAACCTCCGCAATCGTTGGCTTTCGAGCCCTCATAGCAGATCGCGCAGCGATTTGTGAAGCCATTCACAAACGCGTAGCGTCCTCGTTACAGAAGGCTCTTACCACAGCCCGGTCGGAGCCCGTTCTGGGGTCGTGAAATCGACCCCGCTCTCGCCCCGGGGAGTGCCATGACGACGCGTTTCGAGGTGCCTGGCGACGATGCGCCGCGCCCGGATCAGCGACGTCAGGCGCCGTGCACCGCTGCACGTCGCATCAGCGCCTGCCAGGCGCGGGCGGCGACGCGATTCCGCGTTCGGTGCCCGGACGCCACCGTCGCCCGACTGGCGACCTACCTGCGCGTGCCATCGGCCTCGTTCGAGGAGCGCGGCGTCGAGACGGTCTCCTCCGAGGAACTCGCGATCGCCGCCGGGCGTCAACTCGGCCAAGCTCCGCAAGGATCTCTCCCACCTGGCTCCTACGGCGTGCGCGGGGTCGGCTACAGCGTACGCGTCGCTGATCGCTCAGATGCCAGCACGCTCGGCCTGGCGCGAGCACCACCGGTCGCCCTGATCGGCGTCGGCAACCTCGGGCAGGCGCTGGCCGGCTACGGCGGCTTCAGCTCGCGCGGCTTCCACATCGCGGCCCTGCTCGACGCCGACCCCGCGCGCGTCGGCACGACGCTCGTCGGCCTGCCCGTGCGCCACATCGACGAGCTGGCCGAGGTCGTCCGCACCGAGGGCATCTCGATCGCCGTGATCGCCACGCCGGCCAGTGCCGCGCAGGACGTCTGCGACCGCCTCGCCGAGGCCGGCGTCACCGCCATCCTGAACTTCGCCCCGACCGTCCTCGTCCGTGCCCGACCACATCGACGTGCGCAAGGTCGACCTGGCCGCCGAGCTGCAGATCCTGTCCTTCCACGAGCAGCGCAAGGCCCGCGAGATGGCCGACCTCACCGCCAGCGCCGGTGGCCAGCAATGACCCTGCTGACCGTGGGCCTGTCCCACCGCACCGCCCCCGTCCCCGTGCTGGAGCAGCTGTCGATCCCGGCCGCGGACATCCCGAAGCTGCTCGAGGAACTCGTCTCCGCCGAGTCGATCAGCGAAGTGATGATCCTGTCGACGTGCAACCGCGTCGAGATCTACGCCGACGTCTCACGATTCCACCCCGCGCTGGCCGACATCAGCGGCCTGCTCGCCCGCATCGCCGGAGCGGGTGTCGCCGAACTCGGCGATCACCTGTACGTCCACTTCGCCGAGGCCGCCGTCGAGCACCTCTTCTCCGTCGCGTCGGGGCTGGACTCGATGGTCGTGGGCGAGTCCCAGATCCTGGGACAGCTGCGGACCGCCTACGCGACCGGCACCGAGGCCACGACCGTCGGGCGGGTGCTGCACGACCTGGTCCAGGCCGCCCTGCGCACGGGCAAGAGCGTGCACAGCGACACCGGGATCGACCGGGCCGGCGCGTCCATCGTGTCGGTCGCGCTCGACCGCGCCGAGGAGGTCCTGGGCGGGCTCGCCGGGCGCTCGGTCCTCATCGTCGGCGCCGGATCCATGGGCGCCCTCTCCGCGGCCACCGCCGGCCGCCGCGGCGTCGGCGAGATCGTGGTGACCAACCGCAGCGCCGAATCCGCGATCCGCGTCGCGCGCGCAGTCGGTGGCCGCGCGGTCTCCTACGACGACCACGCCGGGCTGCGCGCGGAGATCGCCGCCGCCGACGTACTGATCAGCTGCACCGGCGCCACCGGCATCGTGCTGACCCCCGCGGACATCGCACCGCGGGGCGAGCGGCCGCTGGCCGTGCTGGATCTGGCGCTCCCGCGCGACGTCCACCCGGGTGTCGCCGCGCTCGCGGGCGTCCACTACATCGACCTCACCGCTCTGCGCGAGGCCGGAGCGATGGTCAGCGACACCGAGGTCGAGGCCGCCACGGCCATCGTCACCGCCCGCCTGGCCGCTTACCTCGACGAGCAGCAGCAACTTGCCGTCGCCCCCACGGTCACCGCGCTGCGCGCCCGTGCCGCGCAGGTGATCGACGCCGAGCTGCGCCGCCTGGACGGCCGCCTGCCGGATCTGGACGTCGGTGCCCGCACGGAGGTCGCCGCGGCCGTCCGCCGCGCGGTCGAGAAGGTCCTGCACGCCCCGACCGTCCGCGTCAAGGAGCTCGCCGCCACCCCCGACGGGGACCGCTACGCGGCGGCGCTGCGGGCGTTGTTCGACCTCGACCCGGCCAGTGCCGAGTCCGTCGTCGCCGTGCGGGTCGAGCGCCCGCCCGTGCGCGGCGATCTCGCCGAGGGCGGCGGCCCCCGATGACCGCCGTCGGGACGTTGCGCGTGGGCACGCGCGCCAGCCTGCTGGCCCGCACCCAGACCGGGTTGGTGACCGACGCGCTGGGCGCGACGCCGACCACGGTGATCACGATCTCCACCGAGGGCGACCGGTCCAGTGCCGCGCTGGCACAGATCGGTGGCACCGGGGTGTTCGTCTCCGCGCTGCGGGAGGCACTGCTCGCCGGCTCGATCGACGTCGCCGTGCACTCCTACAAGGACCTGCCGACCCTCCCCGCTCCCGGCATCGCGCTGGCCGCGGTGCCGCTGCGCGACGACCCGCGCGACGCCCTCGTCGCCCGGGACGGACTGACTCTCGGCGAGCTGCCCGAGGGTTCCCGCGTCGGCACCGGCTCGCCCCGCCGCGCCGCCCAGATCCGCGCGCTCGGCATGGGCCTGGAGATCGTCCCGATCCGCGGCAACGTGGACTCCCGGCTCGCCCAGGTCACCAGCGGTGCGCTCGACGCCGTGGTGCTGGCCTACGCGGGGTTGCGCCGGCTCGGCCGCGCCGCGCTCGTGACCGAGGTGCTCGACCCGCTGCAGGTGCTGCCCGCGCCCGCGCAGGGCGCGCTCGCCGTCGAGTGCAGGGCGGATGACTTCGCGACGCTGGAAAAACTGGCGCCGCTGGACGACCCGGACACGCGGGCGGCCGTGCAGAGCGAACGCGCTCTGCTCACCGCCCTCGAAGCCGGGTGCAGTTCCCCGATCGGCGGCCTGGCAGAGATCGGCCTGGGCGACGACGGACCTGAGATCTACCTACGTGGTTCGGTCACGGCAGCGGACGGCAGCGATGCCGTCCGGTTGTCGGCGACCGGATCGATATCGGATGCCGAGGCGATCGGCAGGCTGCTCGCAGCCGACCTGATCGCTGCAGGCGCGGAGACGATGATGGAGCGCCCGACATGACCCGAGCCCGCAAGACTGTTGGCCGAGTGACGTTCGTCGGAGCCGGACCGGGTGACCCGGACCTGCTCCCGGCGAGGGCATTGACCGCACTGCGCAGCGCCGAGGTGGTGATCGCCGACGGGCACATACCCGAGTCGATCACCGCGCTGGGCGCGGCCGATCTCCGCACGGCGAGCGCGAATCCCGCCGACAACGCCAAGAGCGTCCTCACCGAGGCCCGCAACGGGCTGAACGTGGTGCGCCTGGTGGCCGGTGACCCGCTGACGTCGGACGGTGTGCTGCGCGAGGTCACCGCGATCGCGCGGACCGTCGTCCCGTTCGAGGTCGTCCCCGGCGTCGGTGCCGGCGTCGGCGCCGCCACCTACGCCGGTATCCCCGTCGGGGCGGTCCACACCGAGGTCGACGTCCGGGAGGACGCGCCCCTCGACATCGACGCGCTCTCCTCGGCTCCCGGCACCCTGATCGTGACGCTGACGGTGTCCGACGCGCCGCGCTTCGGCGAGCAACTGGTCTCCGGTGGCGTGAAGCCCGACACCCCTGTCGCGGTCATCACCGCCGGGACCACGACCGCGCAGCAGACCGTCATCGGGACGCTGGGCGAGATCGAACTCGCGATCACCGGCATGAGCGGCGCGATCGTGCTCGCCATCGGCAAGGCCGTCGGCCAGCGGGAGAAGCTCGGCTGGTGGGAGTCCCGCCCGCTGTACGGCTGGAAGGTGCTGGTCCCGCGGACCAAGGACCAGGCCGGGCAGATGAGCGACCTGCTGCGCTCGCACGGCGCGGTCCCGGTGGAGGTGCCGACGATCGCCGTCGAGCCGCCCCGGACGCCGACCCAGATGGAACGCGCGATCAAGGGCCTGGTCACCGGCCGCTACGAGTGGGTCGTGTTCACCTCGACGAACGCCGTGCGCGCTGTCTGGGAGAAGTTCGCCGAGTTCGGGCTCGACGCGCGCGCCTTCGCCGGCGTCAAGATCGCCTGCGTGGGGGAGGCCACGGCCGACGCCGTGCGCGCCTTCGGCATCAACCCGGAGCTCGTCCCGTCCGGCGAGCAGTCCAGCGACGGGCTCCTGCAGGAGTTCCCGCCCTACGACGACGTCCTGGACCCGATCGACCGGGTGCTGCTCCCGCGCGCGGACATCGCCACGGAGACGCTGGCGGCCGGCCTGCGTGAACGGGGCTGGGCCATCGACGACGTCACCGCGTACCGGACGGTGCGGGCGGCTCCGCCGGCTGCGTCCATCCGGGATGCGATCAAGTCCGGCGGCTTCCAGGCGGTGTGCTTCACCTCCTCCTCGACGGTGCGCAACCTCGTCGGCATCGCCGGCAAGCCGCACGCCAAGACCGTCGTCGTCGCGATCGGCCCCGCCACCGCCGCCACCGCTGCCGAGTTCGGGCTGCGGGTCGACGTGCAGGCGGAGACCTCGACGGTGCCGGCGATGGTCGAGGCGCTCGCGGAGTTCGCGGTGCGCCGCGCCGAGGAGGAGCGGGAGAAGGCCGCCGAGGCTGCCGCGAAGAAGGCGGCCCGGGCGTCCTCGCGCCGCGCGGCCCGCTAGGAGCGCTACTTCTGGGTGCGGCCCCGCGCGGTGACAGCGGCGCGCCGGGCCGCGAACTCCTCGGCGCCGAAGCCGCTGCCCTGCCAGGCCAGCGCGGCGGTCTGCTCGGCCGCCAGCGTGCTCGCCTGGTCCGTGGCGACGGCGCTGCGATAGCTCGCCAGGAATGCCCGGACGGCCGCCTGGTCGCTGGAGGCGATGTCGGCGGCGAGGTGCTGCGCGCGGGGCAGGACGTCGGCGTGGGCGGTGACCTCGGCGACCAGGCCGAGCTGGTGGGCGCGCTCGGCGGACATGAAGTTGCCGCTCAGGCTCATCACGAGCGCCTCGCGCAGGCCGACCTGCGCCGGGAGGGCGGCCGTCAGGCCCCAGAACGGCATGATCCCCAGGCGGGCGTGGCTGTCGCCGAAGCGGGCGCGCTCGCTGGCGATGAGGATGTCGCAGCGCAGCGCCAGCTCCAGCCCGCCGGTGACGGCGGCACCGTTGATCGCGCCGATGAGCGGCTTGGACAGGGTCGGCCAGGGATTGCCGAGGTGGGTCAGCGCGCTGATGTCCATCGACCCGCCCGGTTCGAGTTCGCGCAGGTCCAGGCCGGCGCAGAAGACCGGGTCGGCACCGGTCAGCACGAGCACGTCGACGCCGGGGTCGCTGTCGGCGGCGGTCAGCGCCTCCACCAGCGCGGCGATGAGGTCGGTGTTCAGCGAGTTCCGTGCCTGTGGGCGGTTCAGTGTCAGGGTCAGTACCCGGTCGGCGCGGTCCAGCAGCAGGTCGTCCATGTCGCTCCTCGTCGAGACTTACGCAAGTTGGTCTCAACATAGCCGGTCGGCGTAGCGTCTTCGGGGTGAGTTCACTGCCGCCCACCCCTGGTTTCCCGGTCTCGCGGCCGCGTCGGTTGCGCGCCAACGCGGCGCTGCGCCGGCTGGTCACCGATGTGCGCCTGGCGCCGTCGGACCTCGTGCTGCCGATGTTCGTGCGCGAGGGCATCTCGGAGCCGGTCGCGATCTCGTCGATGCCCGGCGTCGTCCAGCACACGCTCGACTCCCTCACGAAGGCGGCCGCGGAGGCCACCGAGGCGGGGGTCGGCGGGCTGATGATCTTCGGGGTGCCGGTGGCGAAGGACGCGCGCGGGTCCGGTGCCGATGACCCCGAGGGCATCCTGAACGTGGCGCTGCGCCGCCTGTCGGCTGAGCTCGGGGATTCCGTCGTCCTGATGTCCGATCTGTGCCTGGACGAGTTCACCGATCACGGCCACTGCGGCGTGCTCGCCGCGGACGGCAGCGTGGACAACGACGCGACCCTGCTGCGCTACGCCTCGATGGGGCTGGCCCAGGCCGAGGCCGGCGCCCACCTGCTCGGCACCAGCGGGATGATGGACGGCCAGGTCGGTGTCGTCCGCGCGGCGCTGGACGCGGCCGGGCACGTCGACGTCGGCATCCTGGGCTACGCCCCCAAGTACACGTCGGGGTTCTACGGTCCGTTCCGCGAGGCCGTCGGCTCCTCGCTCACCGGCGACCGGATGACCTACCAGCAGGACGGCGCGCGCAGCGTCGACGAGGCGCTGCTCGAGGTCGCGCTGGACGTCGCCGAGGGAGCCGACCTGGTGATGGTCAAGCCCGCGCTGCCGTATCTCGACATCCTGCGCGCCGTCGCCGACGCGTCACCGGTCCCGGTGGCGGCGTACCAGATCAGCGGCGAGTACGCGATGGTGGAGGCGGCGGTGGAGCGCGGGTGGCTGGACCGGCGCCGGGTGATCATGGAGACGCTCACCTCGATCCGCCGGGCCGGCGCGTCGGTGATCCTGACGTACTGGGCCACCGAGGTCGCCGGGTGGCTGGCCGAATGACGGGACGGTCGGCCGAATGACCGCGGCCTCGTGAGCCGCGCGTCGGAGGTCCTCACGCCCCGGCTGCACGCGGCGTTCGCCGCTGCCCTGGGACCCGAGTTCGCGTCCGCCGACCCGGTGATCCGGGCGTCCCAGTTCGCCGACGTGCAGGTCAACGCCGCGCTGGGGCTGGCGAAGCGGGTGGGGCGCCCGCCGCGCGAGGTGGCCGCATCCTTCGTCGAGCACCTCGACGTCGCCGAGATCTGCTCCGGCGTCGAGATCAGCGGCCCGGGGTTCGTCAACCTGACACTGCGCCCCGAGTGGATCGCTGCCGAGGCCGCCGCCGTCCTGGCCGACCCTCGCCTGGGCGTGCCGGTGCAGGCGCGGCAGCGGATCCCCATCGACTACTCGGCGCCGAACGTGGCGAAGGAGATGCACGTCGGCCATCTGCGCACGACGGTCGTCGGGGACTGCCTCGCGCGGACCCTGGAGCTGCTCGGCCATGACGTGATCCGGCAGAACCATGTCGGCGACTGGGGCACGCCGTTCGGGATGCTGATCGAGCACCTGCTGGACGTGGGGGAGGGCACTGCCGAGGCTGCGCTGCTCGAGAGCGATCCGAACGCGTTCTACCGGGCGGCGCGGGCGGAGTTCGACTCGTCGCCGTCCTTCGCCGACCGGGCCCGCTCGCGGGTGGTCGCGCTCCAGGCGGGTGACGCGGAGACGCGCCGCCTGTGGGAGGAGCTGTTCAGCCTCTCGAAGCGGTACTTCAACCGGATCTACGGGCTGCTCGACGTCACGCTGACCGACGCCGACCTGGCCGGGGAGAGCACCTACAACGATCAGCTGGCGGGCATCTGCGACGAGTTGGAGGCGCGTGGCCTCGCCGTCGTCAGCGACGGCGCGCTCTGCGTGTTCCCCGCGGGGTTCACCGGGCGCGACGGCACGCCGCTGCCGTTGATCATCCGCAAGAGCGACGGCGGCTACGGCTACGCCACCACCGATCTGGCCACGATCCGCTACCGCGTGGATGCGCTGGCCGCCGACCGGATCCTGTACGTGGTCGGCGCACCGCAGCACCTGCACCTGCAGATGGTCTTCGCGACGGCGCGCGAGGCCGGGTGGCTGCCCGACAGCGTCGGGGCGATCCACGTCCAGATCGGCAACGTCCTGGGTCCCGACGGGAAGATCCTCAAGTCGCGCAGTGGCACGCCGGTGCGGCTGATGGCCCTGCTCGAGGAGGCCGTGGCCCGCGCCGGCGACGTGGTGGAGCAGGCCCGGCCGGATCTGCCGGCGCAGGAGCGGGCCGGGATCGCGCGGGCGGTCGGGATCGGTGCGGTGAAGTACGCGGACCTGTCCGTGTCCCATGACAGCGAGTACGTCTTCGACTTCGACCGGATGCTGTCGCTGTCGGGAAACACGGGGCCGTACCTGCAGTACGCGGTCGCCCGGATCCGGTCCATCTTCCGGCGCGCCGGGCTCGATCCGCACGCGGCGACGGGGCCGATCGAGATCGTCGAACCGAGCGAGCGCGCCCTGGCGCTGGCCGTGATCGGGTTCGGGCCCGCTGTCGCCCAGGTCGGCGACGCGCTGGAGCCGCATCGGCTGTGTGCCTACCTGTTCGAGCTCGCCCAGGCGTTCACGTCCTTCTACGAGCAGTGCCCGGTGCTGAAGGCGGCGTCGGAATCCGTCCGGGAATCACGGCTGGGCCTGACCGCGGCGACCCTGCTGGTTCTCGAGCGGGGGCTCGGGCTGCTGGGCGTGACCGCCCCGGAGCAGATGTAGCCCTCCGGATTTCGCAACGTCGGTGAAACCTACGCGGGCGCGGGCGGATCTAGTCTGACGGCTTGGCTGCTGAGGGGATGACGATGTCCACCGGACGACGCCGGCGGAATTCGCTGCGAACGGTGGGCGAGATCGAGGTCCACTCGCGGTTCATCCACGGCTACAAGCGCGTCTTCCGGATCGCCGGCGACGGGCCTCCGGTGCTGTTGATCCACGGCATCGGGGACAGGTCCGACACCTGGATCGACGTCATGAGGTCCCTGGCGAAGGACCACCTGGTGATCGCTCCCGACCTCCTCGGGCACGGCCAGTCCGCGAAGCCGCGTGCGGACTACTCGGTGGCGGCCTATGCCAACGGGATGAGGGACCTGCTCGGGGTCCTGGGCATCGACAGGGTGTCGCTGGTCGGCCATTCCTTCGGCGGTGGCGTGGCGATGCAGTTCGCCTACCAGTTCCCCGAGCGGACCGAACGGCTCGTCCTGGTGAGCACCGGTGGGGTGGGCAGGGCCGTCAGCCCGGTACTGCGCGCGGTCTCGCTGCCGGGCGCGGACCTGATGCTCTCCGCGCTGCGGCTGCCGACCGTGCGCCTGCAGACCCGTCTCGGCCTGGCGTTGCTCAAGAGCCTGGACACCGGCCTCGGCCGGGACGCCGCGGACCTGATGCGGCTCGTGGACGCCCTGCCCGATGCCACGGCGCGGTCGGCGTTCATCCGGACCCTGCGCGCGGTGGTGGACTGGCGCGGCCAGGTCGTGACGATGCTGGACCGGTGCTACCTCGCGAGGGGGATGCCGACGCTGCTGATCTGGGGCCAGCGCGACAGCGTGCTACCCGTTCGGCACGCCCATCAGGCGCACGCCGCCATGCCGGGCAGCCGGTTGGAGATCTTCTCCGGGGCCGGGCACTTCCCGTTCCACACCGAACCCGAACGGTTCGTCGCGGTGGTGGAGGACTTCTTCGCGACGACCGAGCCGGCGGACTGGAGCGTGGAGCAGTGGCGCGACCTCCTCCGTCGTGGACGGGTCACCCCCGACGTCGTCATTCCGGGCTGGCGGGCGATCGTGGCGAACGACCGGATCCACGCCGCGAGCGAGCGCAGCGCCACCTGACACCTGGCACCCGAACACCTGACACCTGACACCTGAACCGTGTCGGTGGGCCGTTCTACGATGCGCCATGGCCTACGACTTCCAGGTGACGATCGACTGTGTGGCTCCTCATGTCCTCGCCGACTGGTGGGCGGCTGCGCTGGGCTGGGAGGTGGAGCCCTCCGACGAAGCCTTCATCCGACGCATGATCGCCGAGGGCTACGCGTCGGAGGCGGACACCGCCACCCACCGCGGCGTTCTCGTCTGGCGCGAAGGGGCCGCCATCACCACCGCCGATGCCGGCGGTTCGGGGCGTGGCAGACGCATCCTCTTCCAACTGGTCCCCGAGCCCAAGACGGTCAAGAACCGCGTCCATCTGGACGTCGATGTCGGCGCCGAGCACGTCGAAGCCGAGGTGGCGCGACTGGTGGCGGTGGGCGCGACCTTTCTTCACCGCGGCCGGCAGGGCCCTCATACCTGGGTGACCATCGCCGACCCCGAAGGCAACGAACTCTGCCTCAGCTAGTGGCGGCGACGAGGCCCATCGGGTCATCGGAATCGGCGAGATCGGACCCGGTGAGCGAAAGGCGGTGATCAGCAAGCTCGCGTAGATGCTAACTTTCGGGACGTTATCGAATCTTTGGCCGGGAGGCACTGCGTGCGCGGAAAGAAGATCACATCAGGGTTCGCCGTCGCCGTGGCTGCATCTCTCGCTCTGTTCGCGCTGCCCGGTGGTGCCCTTGCCGTGCCGCCCCCTGATCTCGGCCTGACGAGGTTCTCCGAGTCTCCCCAGCTGGTCGCCCGGGGAGGAGGCTCGACAGCTGCCTTCTCGGCAACCGGTGCGGCGGCGGACGCCGTCCTGACCGTGACGGTGTCCACCGGGCTGACCGTCACGCAGCTCTCCGACGATGCCGGCACACCCATCCCGTGCACCGGCGTGGGCCCGGTCTACACCTGCGATCTCGGCCCGACCCCTGGGCAGAGCCTGCTCAACGTCGGCTACGCGGTCGCCACCGCGACGCCGGTCGGAACGGCAGCATCGATCTCGGCCACGATCACGCCCGTCCCCGGCCCGGATCCCACGCCGGCGGACAACACTGCGACAGCGTCGGTCAGAGTCGTCAGCAAGTCGGTACTCACCCAGGCTGTGACGCCGAAGCACCTGGTCGTCCCGATCGGCGGTCGGGCAACGATCCGCCTGGTGGTGCGCAATGCCGGCCCCGATCCCGCCACGAACGTCCACGTCCGGTTCGCGGTACAGAGCAACGATGCCAAGAAGCCCGTGTTGAGCGCCTTCAGCTCGCCGAACGTGGTCGCGGACAACGGGACGGTCACCTGGCGCGCCGGAACGATCGCCGCAGGCAGCTCGGCGGCGCTGGTCGTCACGGTGTCGGTCTCGGTGAAGACGACCTCCTCCGCACTCTTCTACGCGACCAGTGCCGACGGCGTGGCCGAACTCTGCGACAGCCTCTCGTGCGAGAACGCCGTCACCATTCGCTCCGCAGCTCCGGCGGCGAGCGCATCGCCCACGCCCACCCCCACCAGATCGACGAGCTCCGCGCCGACCCGCGCCGATCCCGTGCTCCCCGACACCGGAGCGTCCGTGCGCTGGTTGCTCGCACTTGTCGCGGCGCTCGTGCTCTGCGGCGGCGGACTCCTGTGGGCGACGCGTCGGACCCCCGTCGGCGGCCGCGGTCACTGACCTCGCAGGATCAGCTGTCGGCGCCCCGAGTGTGCTCGGCGGCCTCGTCCTCGTCGACGCCGCGGTGGCTGTAGGAGTCGCGCACGTGGTCGACGTAACCGGAGACCAGGCTGACGAACTTGTTCACCGCCGCGGACCTCGGCCGCACCGAGCGGGGGCGGGTGGGAGCCAGCTCCTCCGCTCCCAGGATCTCGTCGGCCATGGTGGTGAGCGTGTCGGCGGCGACCGACTCGCGCAGCAGCGGGAAGAGCTGACTCTCCTGGTGATCGACGTGTGCCCCGATCATGGCGCCGATGTCGCCGAGGATGACGCGTCGCTCGTCGGGGTCGTCCTCCAGATCCTCCAGACGCCGCAGCTCCTGCTCGACCGAGGCGTGCTCGGCGAAGGCCGCGTCGGAGTGTGACTCACCGTCGTCGAGGTGCTCGCGCACGAGCGGCAGCAGGTACTGCTCCTCGGCGACGAAGTGCCGCACGACCGCCATCACGAGTTGCTCGCAGTGTCCCTCCGCGTCCTCCGGGCTCTCGGCCGCGGTCGCGGCAGCGATGAGGTCGAGGATCGTGCGGTGGTCACTGGCCAGGATGTCGAATGCGTCTTCGCCGTCGGTCACGGGTCGCATCCTGCCATGCCCTCCCGGAAGGTCCGCTCACCCGGACGACGGTGCGGGGGCCGCGAGCAGCGGCGCCAGGGTCAGTCCCAGGTGCAGCCGCAGCCGGTCGTGGCCCGAGCGCAGGTCCAGCCCGGTCAGGTGTTCGGCCTTGGCGAGGCGGTAGTACAGGGTCTGCCGATGGATCATCAGCGCCGCGGCGGTCTGCGCGGCGTTCCCGGCCAGCTCCAGGTACCGGGCGAGCGTGTCCCGGAGATCGGTGTCGGGGGAGTCGAGCAGCCGCCGGATCGGCTCGTCGATGACGAGCGCGGCGAGATCGACCTGCGCGTCCGCGGCGAGCAGCCGGTACACCCCCAACCGGTCCCACCAGGCGACGGGGCGCAGCGACTCGACCGCGCCGGCCACCCGCGCGGCCAGCCCCGCCTCCTGCCAGCTACCGCGCGCCAGCGTCGCGTCGGCGCGCGCCCCGCCGATGCCCGCGACGAGCGAATCGGCCAGCTCCGCCGGCAGGCGCTGGCGATACAGCGCCAGGGTCCGCTCGGCGGCGTCGAGGGCCGGTGTCAGATCGCCGGTGGAGGCCAGCGGGACCAGCAACGTCGTGCTGGTGGTCGCGGCGCTGGCCAGGATGGCGCGGGGCAGCTGCCAGAGATTCAGCGACAGCGGCGCGGAGGGTGCCGAGGAGGTCCACACACCTGCGACGACCGCCACCACGGGTTCGCCGCGGCGCAGCAGGCCGCTGTCGGCGAGGCGGGTGGACGCGTCGCGCACGCTGTCGGCGTCCCCGGAGAGCAGGTCGTTGAGCGCGAAGGCGTCCTGCTCGCGCTGGCGGCTCTGCTGGGCCAGGAACGCGCCGGCGTGCTCGGCCAGATCCGCCGCCGCGACGACAGCGGGGTCGCTCAGCGCACGGGTCTCGTCGAGCACCCACAGGTAGCCGTAGGTCACGCCCCGCCAGCGGGCCGGCAGGCACAGCCGCGAGACGATCCCCGATGCCGGATCGGCGGGAGTGCGGACGGGCACCGGGCTGGTCGCGATGCCGAACTGCTCGAACCAGTCCCGCACCTGCTGGCTCGAGCGGCGCTGCAGGATCGAGGCCTGACGGACCGGGTCGACGTCCGCGCGCTGCGTCCCGAACGCGATGAGGTGGAATTCGCGGTCCTCGAGCGTGGTCGGGGCGCCCAGCAGGCGGGCGGCCTCGTCGACGATGTCCTGCAGTTCGGGGCGCATGGCGTAGCCGGAGGTGGTCACAGTGCTTGAGCATATGTCCAAGCGTCATCGCTCAGATATCGACATCTGCACATGGCCGCCCCGCCGGTGCGAGGTCTTGACTGAGGGCACCGTCACGACCGATCCGAACTGGAGCCGACCATGCTGAGCAGTGCCCTGCTGAGAGCCTCCCGCAGCGATCGCGTCCGCACGATCGCGACGTCGATGCCGCTGACCAAGCGCGTCGTGGACCGGTTCGTCGCCGGTGACAAGGACGTCGCCGCGCTCCAGGCCACGCGCGAGCTCGCCGCGAGCGGGCTGTCCGTGACGATCGACCGGCTCGGCGAGGACGTCCAGGACCGCTCCCAGGCCGAGCAGACCACGGCCGCCTACGTCGCCCTGCTCGGCGAGCTGGGCGCGACCGGCGCCGATGCCGAGGTCTCGGTGAAGCTCTCCGCGCTCGGCCAGGCGCTCCCCGACGGCGGTGGCGCCCTCGCGCTGGACAACGCCCGGCGCATCGCCGAGGCGGCCCGCGACGCCGGCACCACCATGACCGTCGACATGGAGGACCACACCACCACCGACGCCACCCTGGAGGCGGTCCGCGCGCTGCGCATCGACTTCCCGTGGGTCGGCACCGTGCTGCAGTCGATGCTGCACCGCACCGAAGCCGACTGCCGCGACCTCGCGACTGCCGGCAGCCGGATCCGCCTGGTCAAGGGCGCCTACAAGGAGCCCGCGACGGTCGCCTTCCAGCAGAAGGCAGAGGTCGACGAGGCCTACGAGCGCTGCCTGGGCATCCTGCTCCGCGGCGCCGGGTACCCGATGGTCGCCACCCACGACCTGCACATGATCGAGGTCGCGGACCGGCTCATCGACGGGACCGGACGGGCCGTCGACAGCTACGAGTTCCAGATGCTCTACGGCATCCGCCCGGCCGAGCAGCGCAGGCTGAGCGCCGCGGGCCACCGGGTCCGGATCTACGTGCCCTACGGCGACGACTGGTACGGCTACTTCATGCGCCGCCTCGCCGAGCGCCCGGCCAACGTGGGCTTCTTCCTGCGCGCGCTCACCTCCCGCTGACCCTCCGCCACCACCTCACGATCAGCCCACCCCCGCACGATCAGGAGCCATCACATGGACGCCGTCACCTCCACTCCCGCCCCCGTCAACGAGCCGGTCCGGCACTACGCGCCGGGCAGCGCCGAGCGGGCGTCGCTCGAACAGCGTCTGCTCGAGCTGCAGAAGCAGTCCGTCGAGCTCGGCGTCACCATCGGCGGCGAGCAGCGGGCCGGGCGCGGACCGGAGTTCACGGTGGTCCAGCCGCACAACATCAAGCACGTGCTGGCCACCGGGCGCGAGGGCAGCGGGGACGACACCCGCGACGCCATCGCCGCCGCGGCGCAGGCGAGCCGGAGCTGGCAGGCGCTGTCCTTCGACGACCGCGCCGCGGTCTTCCTCAAGGCGGCCGACCTGCTCACCGGCCCGTGGCGCGACACCCTCAACGCCGCGACCATGCTCGGCCAGTCGCAAGACCGTCTACCAGGCCGAGATCGACGCCGCCTGCGAGCTCACCGACTTCTGGCGGTTCAACGTCCACTTCGCCCGGCAGATCCTCGCCGAGCAGCCGATGGCGAACTCGGCCGGCGTCGTGGAACCGCCTCGACCACCGCCCGCTCGAGGGTTTCGTCTACGCGATCACGCCGTTCAACTTCACCGCGATCGCCGGCAACCTGCCGACCGCGCCCGCGCTGATGGGCAACACGGTGATCTGGAAGCCCTCGCCGACGCAGCAGTTCGCGGCGCACTTCACGATGCGCCTGCTCGAGGCGGCCGGCCTGCCGCCGGGCGTGATCAACCTGCTGCCCGGCGACGGGCCGGACGATCGTCCGACGTCGCGCTGGCCGATCCCGAACCTCGCGGGCATCCACTTCACCGGCTCCACGGCCGTCTTCCAGCACCTCTGGCGCACGGTCGGGGAGAACATCGCCGGCTACCGCTCCTACCCGCGCATCGTCGGCGAGACCGGCGGCAAGGACTTCGTGCTCGCCCACCCGTCGGCCGACCCCGACGTGCTGCGGACCGCGCTGATCCGCGGCGCCTTCGAGTACCAGGGGCAGAAGTGCTCGGCGGCGTCGCGCGCCTACGTGCCGCGGTCGGTCTGGGCACAGGCTGCGCGACGAGCTGATCGCCGACGTCGAGTCGATCGCCGTGGGCGACGTCACCGACCTGTCGAACTTCATGGGCGCGGTGATCGACGACCGGGCGTTCGCCCGCCACGTCGCCGCGCTGGACCGCGCGCACGCCACCGACGGCATCGACGTACTGGCCGGCGGGACGTACGACGACGAGCACCGGCTACTTCGTCCGGCCGACGATCCTGCAGGGCGCCGACCCGACCGACGAGATCTTCACGACCGAGTACTTCGGCCCGATCCTCGGCGTGCACGTCTACGACGACGCCGACTTCGACGCGGTGATGGGCCAGGTCGACACGGCGTCGCCGTACGCGCTGACCGGCTCGATCATCGCCCAGGACCGGCACGCGGTCGCGGCGGCAACCGAAGCGCTGCGTTACACCGCCGGCAACTTCTACATCAACGACAAGCCCACCGGCGCCGTCGTCGGCCAGCAGCCGTTCGGCGGCGCACGGGCGTCGGGCACCAACGACAAGGCCGGCGCGCCGCAGAACCTGCTGCGCTGGACGTCGACGCGCACGATCAAGGAGACGTTCGTGCCGGCCACCAGCTGGACGTACCCGCACCAGGGCTGAGTACGGCCGATCAGCCGGCGGGCGCCAGGAGCAGGAAACCCTCCGCGGCCACGATCACGCCTGCCGCCACCCAGCGTGCGGTCGAGACGTGCCCGCCGCCGGCCATCTCCCAGACGACCAGCCACACCTGCAGCAGGGCGATCCAGCCGAAGGTGACGGTGACCAGGTCGGCGTACTGCAGGCTCGACGCGTAGACCCAGAACAGCGCCAGGGACGTCACCACCCCGCCCAGCATCACCAGAGGCGAACCCGTCGTGGACCACACCTTGGCCAGGACGGCGTCGAGCATGTCCAGTGCGGCCAGCGCCACCATGGCGGTGACGGCGACGACGGGCTTGGGCCAGCCGCCCGGCGTGCGGATCATCGGCACGGCCAGGGTCGACGCCACCTCGGTGATGCCCATGCCCGCCTCCCCGTCACGGCGGCAGCGGGCTCCACGCCTCGACGGAACCGTCGCGCTGCCAGGACCGAGGAGTCGCGCAGGCGCGCCCCTGATACGCCCGGACGCGCGGACCTAGGATCTCCGGTCATGGCGGCAGAGCGGATCGACGTGGCCACGGCGCGGGCGATGTCGCGGGCCGGCGACACGATCATCGACGTCCGCACGCCGGAGGAGTACGCCACCGGTCACATCGCCGGAGCGCTCAACGTGCCCATCGCCACGCTCCCGGTGGGTGCGGCGGACCTCCCCGGCCAGCTGATCACGACCTGCTCGATGGGTGGGCGGGCGGCCCGGGCCGCGGAGCTGCTCGACCTCGCCGGGCGGGCGGCGTTCAGCATCGACGGCGGCACCAAGGCCTGGGCGGCCAAGGGTTACCCCGTCGTCCGCGGCCCCGGCCCCCAGGGCTGACGGCCCCGGCCCCCAGGGCTGACGGCCCCGGCCCCCAGGGCTGACGGCGCGCGCCCCGAGGGCTGACGGCGCGCGGGCACCACCCCGGCTGCAAGACTGGGCGGGTGAATCCCGCAGACATCGATGCTCCCCACTCCGCGAGGCTGTTCGCCCGGGCCCGGACGGTCACGCCCGGCGGGGTCAACTCCCCGGTCCGCGCCTTCCAGTCCGTCGGCGGAACCCCGCGGTTCATGGTCAGCGGTCAGGGGCCGTACCTCACCGATGCCGACGGCCGCACCTACGTCGACTGCGTGGCGTCCTGGGGCCCGATGGTGCTGGGGCACGCGCACCCGGCCGTGGTCGAGGCGGTCCGCGCGGCGGCCACGCACGGGCTGAGCTTCGGGACGCCGACCGAGGGCGAGATCGAGCTGGCCGAGGAGATCATCCGCCGGGTCGCGCCCGTGCAGCAGGTGCGGCTGGTCAACTCCGGCACCGAGGCCACGATGAGCGCCATCCGGCTGGCCCGCGGCTTCACGGGACGGCACCGGATCGTCAAGTTCGCCGGCTGCTACCACGGCCACGTCGACGCCCTGCTCGCGGCGGCCGGATCGGGCCTGGCCACGCTCGCGCTGCCCGACACCCGCGGGGTCACCGGCGCCGAGACCAGCGAGACGATCGTCCTGCCCTACAACGATCTCGCTGCCGTCGAGGCGGTCTTCGCCGAACTGGGCGAGGACATCGCGTGCGTGATCACCGAGGCCGCCGCGGGAAACATGGGTGCGGTCGCCCCGTTGCCGGGCTACAACGCGGGACTGCGCGAGATCACCGCCCGGCACGGCGCCCTGCTCATCAGCGACGAGGTGATGACGGGCTTCCGCGTCACCGGCTCGGGCTGGTACGGCCTGGATCCCGTGGACGCGGATCTGTTCACCTTCGGCAAGGTCATGAGCGGCGGGCTGCCCGCGGCGGCGTTCGGCGGCCGGGCCGACATCATGGCCTACCTCGCGCCGTCCGGGCCGGTCTACCAGGCGGGGACGCTGTCGGGTAACCCGGTGGCCGTCGCCGCCGGCCTGACCACGCTGCGCCACTGCACCGACGACGTCTACGCCCGCCTCGACTACGCGGCGCGCACCATCGGCACCCTGCTCGGCGCGGCGCTGGACGAGGTCGGCGTCGCCCACCAGGTGCAGTACGCGGGCAACCTGTTCTGCGTGTTCTTCAGCGAGCAGCCGGTCACCGACTTCGCCGGCGCGAAGGCCGCACAGACCTGGCGGTACCCGGCGTTCTTCCACGCGATGCTGGATCGTGGCGTCTACCTGCCACCGAGCGCGTTCGAGGCCTGGTTCGTCACGTCCACCCACGACGACGCCGCGATCGACCGCATCGCCCAGGCGCTGCCCGCCGCAGCCAAGGCCGCCGCCGCAGCGCTCGAGCCCGCCGCGTGAGCACCGTCGTGCACCTGGTCCGGCACGGGGAGGTCTACAACCCGGACAAGGTCCTGTACGGCCGCCTCCCGGGCTATCACCTGTCCGAGCGCGGCTTCGCCCAGGCCCACCAGACGGCCGCGTTCCTCGCCGGGCGCGACATCGTCCACCTGGTCTCCTCCCCGCTCCTGCGGGCCAGGCAGACGGCCAAGCCCATCGCGGAGTCGCTCGGGCTGGATCTCCACCAGGACGTGCGCCTGATCGAGGCGGCCAACCAGTTCGAGGGGCAGCAGGTCGCCGGCGGTGGGCACAACATCGCCAAGCCCAGCAACTGGAAGCTGCTGGTGAACCCCATCCGGCCGTCCTGGGGCGAGCCCTACGCCGAGATCGCCGTCCGGATGCTGGCCGCCGTGCACGCCGCCCGCGACGCTGCCGAGGGCCACGAGGCGGTGTGCGTGTCCCATCAGCTCCCGATCGTGACGATCCGCCGCTACGTCCAGGGGCAGCGCCTGTGGCACGACCCGCGCAAGAGGGAGTGCGCCACCGCCTCGGTGACGTCACTGACCTTCGACGGCGACGACGTCGTCTCCGTCGGCTACGCCGAGCCGGCCGGGGCCACACCGAAGGGTTCGGTGGCCGGGGCGTGATGGCCGGGGCCTGATGGCCGGGGCGTGATGGCCGGGGCTGATCGCAGAGAGGCGCCCGACCCGGGGCGCCGGGCATAACGCGGGTCACGTCGCCGAGGGTCGGTGTCGGCCCCACAGGTGCTCGGGGCACACTGGTTCACTATGCATCGACTCCTGCGCCCGCGCCCCGTGCGTGCCGTGACGCTGGCGGTGGCCGCGGCCCTGCTGCTCACCGCGTGCAGTGGTGGCACCGACGCCGTCGATCAGACCGCGGGTGGGCAGTACCGCTTCGTCGGCGCGACCGCGAAGGGCAAGACGATCGAGGTCGGCAAGCGCAAGCTGGCCGGCAACGCCACCGCCCCCTACGTCGGCACGGACAAGACCTTCACCCTCGACAGCCTGCGCGGGCAGGTCGTCGTCCTGAACTTCTGGGCCACCTGGTGCAGCCCGTGCCAGGCCGAGACCCCGGCCTTCGACCTGCTGTACCGCTCGATGAAGTCCGAGGGCATCACCTTCGTCGGCGTCACCGTCAAGGACCCCTCCACGAGCGCGGTCGAGGCGTTCGTGAAGGACAACCACATCACCTACCCGATCGTGTACGACGAGCCGGCCAAGACCGCGCTGGAACTCGGTGACGTCCCGCTGCCGAGCCTGCCCAGCACCGTCGTCATCGACAAGCAGGGCCGGGTGGCTGCCGTCTACGTCGGCACCGTCGCCGCGGGTGACCTCAAGCCGGTGCTCACCAGCCTGGCGAGCGGGAACTAGCGATCACCGGCGTGAGCATGCTGGCCAGCGGGGGATTCACCGGCACCGTGACCGACGGGCCGCTGCTGGTCGCCGCCGGGGTCGCGATGCTGGTCGGGTTGGTGGGGTTCCTGTCACCCTGCGTGCTCCCGCTGGTACCGGGTTACCTGTCCTACGTCGCCGGGATCTCCGGTGTGGACAACGCCCCCAGCCAGCGCCGGATGGTGGGCGGCAGTCTGCTGTTCGTCCTCGGCTTCACCGCGATCTTCGTCGCCCAGGGGCTGCTGTTCGGCAGCCTGGCGCAGACCATCAACACCCACCGGCTCGTCCTCGAGCGCGTCATGGGCGCGGTCGTGATCGTGCTCGGCGTGGTGTTCCTCGGCGGCATCCCGTTCCTCCAGCGCGAGGCGCGCGTCCATCGCCGCCCCCGGGCCGGACTCGCCGGGGCGCCGCTGCTCGGCATCGTCTTCGGGCTGGCCTGGACCCCGTGCCTGACGCCGACGTTCGGTGCGGTGCAGTCCATGGCGCTGACCCAGGGCACGGAAGGGCGCGGGGCGTTCCTGTCGCTCGCGTACTGCCTCGGCCTGGGCATCCCGTTCGTCCTCGTCGCGCTCGGGTTCGGGTGGGTGACCGGCGCTCTGGCGCTCGTGCGCCGCCACGGCCGCCTGGTCGGCCAGATCGGGGGCGTGCTGCTGATCGTCATCGGCGTGCTGCTCGTGTCGGGCCTGTGGAACCACTGGATGGACGTGCTCCGGACCTGGGCCGGCACCAACACAGGGATCGGATCCGGCCTGTGACCTCGACCCTCAAGCGCACGCCCACTGCCACCCCGCCACCGCGTGGGCAGGACACCTGGTTCGGGCGATCCTGGCGGGCCGCCCGGCGCGTGTGGCGGCGCCTGACGAGCATGCGGACGGCGCTGGTGCTGCTGTTCCTGCTCGCCGTCGCGTCGGTCCCGGGCTCGCTGCTCCCGCAGAAACCGCTGAACCCGACGAAGGTCACCACCTACCTCACCACTCACAAGACCATCGGCCCGTGGCTGAACCGGCTGGGCTTCTTCGACGTGTTCGGCTCGCCGTGGTTCGCCGCGATCTACCTGCTGCTGGCGATCTCGCTCATCGGGTGCCTGACGCCGCGGATCAGGCTGCACTGGAAGGCCATGCGCAGCACGCCGCTGCCGGCCCCGAAGAACCTGCTGCGCCTGCCGGAGAGCGGCACCTTCGATGTCTCCGCCGCGCCCGAGGCAACGGTGGCGCAGCTGCGTGCCGCGCTGGGACGGCGCTGGCGCACGAAGATCCGCGACGAGGGAAACGGCAGCCTCGCGATCTCCGCCGAGAAGGGGTACAGCCGCGAGACCGGCAACCTGCTGTTCCACATCGCCCTGCTGATGGCCCTGGTCACGATCGCCACCGGCCGGCTCTGGGGGTACACGGGGTCGATCATCGTCACCGAGGGGCACGGCTTCTGCAACACGGTCCAGCAGTACGACTCCTGGCGCCCCGGCCGGTTCGCCCAGGACGGCAAGGTCGGCCGGTTCTGCGTCAACCTCAACTCCTTCACCGCCGACTACCTGTCCACCGGCGAGCCCAGCCAGTTCTCCGCCGACGTCGACTACTCGCAGGGCACCAGCGACGTCGAGAAGCACGACGTCATCACGGTGAACCACCCGCTGCGCCTGGACGGCGACCGCGTCTACCTCATCGGGCACGGCTTCTCACCGAAGATCACCGTGCGGATGCCGGACGGGACGGTGATCAACCAGGTCGCGGCGTTCATCCCGCAGGATCCGAACACCTTCTACAGCCAGGGCGCGTTCTCGCTGCAGGGCAAGGTCAACGCCCAGGGCAAGTACACCCAGGACATCGGCATCTCCGGGTTCTTCGCGCCCACCCCCGAGAACGTGGGCGGCGTCATCACCTCCAGCGCACCGCAGGCCAAGAACCCGGTGCTCGGGATCTTCGTCTACCAGGGTGACCTCGGCCGGACGGGACTGCCGCAGTCGGTCTACAGCCTGAACGCCGACCAGATCGCCAGCGGAGCGCTGAAGAAGGTCGGGTCGGCCAACCTGACCGTCGGCCAGTCGCTGTCGCTTCCGAGCGGGGCGAAGGTGACCTTCGACGGCTGGGCCCAGTGGACGAGCATCCAGATCTCGCACGACCCCACGCAGCAGTACGTCCTGGTGGCCGCCGTGCTGATGGTGCTCGGGTTGATCGGCTCGCTCGCCGTCCGCCGCAGGCGGCTCTGGATCCGGGTCTCGCCCGCCGCCGCGCCCCCCGAGGCCGGGGTTACATCGGCGGCGCCTACCGTGGTGCAGGTGGGTGGACTCGCCCGGAGTGACTCGGGCAACTTCACCGACGAATTCGCGGCCCTCATGGACAGACTGCAGACAGCGGTCACCGCCTCGCCGGCGACCACGGACCAGAGCACAGCGGCACGGAGCAGATCAGGTCGGCAGAACCCGGGTGAGCAGCCCACAGGGAAGGGATGACGCGGTGGCGGTCAACGAATCCATGGCGCACGTGTCCAACGTGCTGTTCGCGACGGCGATCGCGTCCTACTCGGTCGCGGCGATCAGCTACGCCGCCGAGTACGCCTTCGGCGGGCGCGGCAAGGTAGCCGCCACGGCCGAAGCCCAGAACGCGCCGATCCGGGTGACCAGCGCCCAGCCCCGGGTGCTCGTCGCCGCCGGTGGCGCGCCGACCGACACGACGGCGAGCGCCGGTGGACCGCCGGCCGAACCGAAGGTCGTCGTCCGGGACCCGGGTTCGGCGACGCCGCGGGCCTCCCGCGCGGAGTGGGCCGGACGCATCGCGGTCGCCATCACGGTTCTCGGCGCGCTGATCCACCTGACGTCCGTCGTCATCCGCGGGGTGGCGGTCGACCGCGTCCCGTGGGGCAACATGTACGAGTTCTCGGCCCTCGCGGGACTGATCGGCGTGCTCGCCTGGCTGGTCGTCCTCAACCGGATGCCGGCGCTGCGCTACCTCGGGCTGTTCGTGATGGTCCCCGTGATCATCCTGATGTTCCTGGCCGGCACGGTGCTCTACGCCCAGGCTGCACCACTGGTCCCCGCACTTCAGTCCTACTGGCTGGCGATCCATGTCTCCGCAGCGGCCAGCGGCGAGGGCATGCTCATGACCTCCTCGGTGCTCGCGATCCTCTACCTGATCAAGATGCGCTACGACAAGCAGACCGCTGCCGGCAAGTCCGTCCGCTGGCCGATCAGCATGGGCGACCGGCTGCCGTCGCCGGCCCAGCTGGACAAGTCCTCCTACCGGATCGTGGCCTTCGCCTTCCCCATCTACACCTTCGGCGTCATCTGCGGCGCGATCTGGGCCGAGGCCGCCTGGGGCCGGTACTGGGGATGGGACCCCAAGGAGACGTGGGCGTTCATCGCCTGGGTCATCTACGCCGCGTACCTGCACGCCCGCGCGACCGCCGGCTGGAAGGGCCGCGGCGCAGCCTGGATCAACGTCGCCGGGTTCGCCGCGATGACCTTCAACTTCTTCGTCGTGAACATCGTGGTGTCCGGCCTGCACAGCTACGCCGGCCTGAACTAGGGCGCGTCGGCCAGGGAGTTCATTCGGCGGTGTCGATGACTTCCCACCGGCCGAAGAGAGCGAATCCCGACGCTCGTGCGAGCCCGACGGAGGCGACGTTGTCGAGCTGACAGCGGTACTGCGGCTCGTATCCCCGGGCGAGCGCGGCTGCGCTCAGTGCCCGGACCGTCGCGCGCCCCACCCCGAGTCCTCGGAACCCTGGAAGCGTGATCACCCCGAGGTCGGCCAGCCGGGTGCCGCTCCACGGGTACATGCTCGCGGCGCAGACGAGCCTGTCGTCGACGAACGTTCCGAACACGAGCCAGTGATCGAGTTCGACGTACGCCTCGTCCAGTTCGGCGGGGGGTGCCTCGGCGGCGAACGCGGCGAACGCCTCAGCGTCGTCGCCGGTCAACTCGCGCGTCCCAGCGCCGCACGCCTCACCTCTCAGCGCCGCCTGCTCGTTCAGCGCCAGGTAGAAGACGTTGTCCGGGTCGGTGAGGGACACGCCCGCCCGCTCGATCCGAGCAGCCAGCTCCGCGTCGTCGACGCACTCACCGTCCGAGAGGTCGAGGTCACCCGCCCGCGTCGGCGAGAGCGCGAGAATCGCCGGGCCGTCCTCGACACGGAGCAACGACACCGACCGGTTCGCCGATAGCGCGGGGTCGACCACGACCGCCGCCCCTCCCGCCCGGCAGAGGTGCGCATCGGCGGGGAGCCAGTGGCTGGACACGACAGAGGAGAACACGACGGAATGCTTCGGTGGGACCTGCGGCTCAGGCGTTGTCGGGGCGGTTGAGGCTGCGCAGGAACTCCGGGTCGTCGTCGGGCGCGATGGGCCGGCGCGCCGCGCTCCGGCCGCTGCCGCCCGGCACCGTCCAGCCCGTCCCGGACCAGCCCGTCCCCGAGCGGGCCGGGGCACCGGCGGCGTTCGCGCGGGGGCGGCCGAACAGGAACCACGCCGCGGCGCCGAACTCCAGGAAGAACAGCACGATCAGTACCCAGAGCACCTTCTGCAGGTTGCGCACCTGATCGGCCGGTGCGGTGACCGCGTCGAACAGCGCGAACAGCCACGCGCCGAGGAAGATCAGGCCGATGAATCCGCCACCGAGGAACAACATGTCTTCAGGGTAGGTCGCCAACGGCCGCTGTGCCGCCGCTGACCATACTGGGCGGGTGGCCTTCACCGATCTGCAACAGTTCCTCACCGCCCTCGAGCGCGACGGTGACCTCGTCCGGGTCAGCGCGCCGGTCGACCCGCACCTCGAGGTCACCGGGATCGTGCAGAAGGTGCTCGAGACGCGGGGGCCGGCGCTGCTGTTCGAGAACCCGACGCGGGGCAGCATGCCCCTGGCGATCAACGTGTTCGGCACCGAGCGCCGGATGGCCAAGGCGCTCGGGGTCGAGTCCCTGGACGAGATCGGCGAGCGCATCGCCGACCTGCTCAAGCCCGAGCTGCCGCACGGTTTCGGCGGCTTCAAGGACGCGCTCGCCAAGGTGGGCCAGCTGCGGGCCGCCCCGCCCAAGAACGTCAAGAACGCGCCCTGTCCAGGACGTCGTGCGCAAGGGCGACGAGGTCGACCTGTCGATCCTGCCCGGCATCCAGGCCTGGCCCGACGACGGCGGGGTCTTCCTCAACCTCGGCCTGACCCACACCAAGCACCCGGAGACCGGCGCCCGCAACCTCGGCATGTACCGCCTGCAGCGGCAGGACAACCGGACCGTCAGCCTGCACTGGCAGATCCACAAGGACTCGACCTCCCACGCGGCGATCGCCGAGCGCAAGGGGCGAACGGCTGCCCGTCGCCATCGCCTTCGGCTGCCCGCCGGCGGTCACCTACTCCGCCAGCGCACCCGCTGCCCGGCGACATCGACGAGTACCTCTTCGCCGGCTTCCTGCAGCGGGAACGGGTCGAGATGGTCGACTGCAAGACCGTGCCGCTGCAGGTGCCGGCCAACGCGCAGGTCGTCCTCGAGGGCTGGGTCGAGCCGGGCGCAGCGCCTGCCCGAGGGCCCGTTCGGCGATCACACCGGCTTCTACACGCCGGTCGAGCCGTTCCCGTTCCTGACCGTCGACTGCCTGACGATGCGAAGCAGCCGGTCTACCAGTCGATCATCGTCGGGCGCCCGCCGCAGGAGGACGGCCCGCTGGGCAAGGCGACCGAGCGGATCTTCCTGCCGCTGCTGCGCCTGTCGATCCCCGAGATCGTCGACTACGACCTGCCCGAGGCCGGCGTCTTCCACAACTGCGCGATCGTCTCCATCGACAAGCGGTTCCCCAAGCACGCGCACAAGGTCATGCACGCGATCTGGGGCGCCGGGCTGATGTCGCTGACGAAGCTGATCGTCGTCGTGGACGCCGACTGCGACGTCCACGACTACGCCGAGGTCGCCTGGCGGGCGTTCGGCAACGTCGACTACTCCCGCGACGTGCTGCAGACCCTCGGGCCGGTCGACCACCTCGATCACTCCGCCTACGAGCAGTTCTTCGGCGGCAAGCTCGGGATCGACGCCACCCGCAAGCTCGCCTCCGAGGGCTACCACCGCGACGGAGGCTGGCCGGCGGAATGCGTCCTCGACGCGGGCACGCTGGCGACGGTCGAGCGGCGCTGGGCCGAGTACGGCATCCCGCGCGGCTAGACGTTGGCCGGACGTTGGCCGGGCGTGGGCGGGGCGTGGGCGGGGCGTGCGGATTGGGCGCGCTCGGCGTGAGGAACGCGTGAGGACGGTCGAGCGCCCCCAGGGCAGCGGACGAGCGTGGGAGTCATGTCCCTGGTTGCTGACCGCCCGCGTGAGGCGACTCCCGCGCTGCCGTCGATCACCCTGCCGGAGCGGTTGAGCTACCGCGTCAAGCGTGCCGTCCTCGGCCCGCCGCTGGTGAGCGCGAACCTGCACGAGGAGAAGCTGTCGAAGAAGGCCGCGCTGGGCGTGCTCTCCAGCGACTGCATCTCCTCCTCGGCGTACGGCAGCGAGGAGATGCTGATCTTCCTGCTCGCGGTCTTCGGGCTCACCGGCTTCCACATCCTGCTGCCGATGACCGCGGCCGTGATCGTCGTGCTGCTCGTCATGACGTTGCTGTACCGCGAGGTCGTCACCGTCTACACCAGGGCTGGCGGCTCCTACGTCGTCGCGCGGGAGAACTTCGGCCCCAAGGTCGCCCAGATCGCCTCGGTCGCGCTGCTGATCGACTACATCGTCACCGTCGCCGTGCAGAGCGCCGCCGGGGTCGCGGCCATCACGTCCCTGCTGCCGGCACTCGCCCACTACAGCACGGACCTGTCCGTCCTGGTCGTGCTCATCCTCGCGTTCGGCAACCTGCGCGGCGTGCGGGAGGCGGGCAAGACGTTCGCGTTCCCGACGTACTTCTTCGTCGCCTCCGCCGGGCTGGTGATCGTGGTCGGGGTGATCCGCGAGATCTTCGGCGACCTGCCGCGCTACGGTCACGCGCCGGGCATGATCCCGATCGTCAACCAGCACCACTCGATCCTGTCCGGGATCGCGATCTTCTACCTGCTCAAGGCCTTCGCGAACGGTGGGGCCTCGCTGACCGGCCTGGAAGCGATCTCCAACGGTGTCAGCGCCTTCAAGAAGCCGGAGGGGCCCAACGCCCGCAAGACCCTGACGGTCATGAGCGCCCTGCTCGGCCTGCTCGTCCTCGGCATCTCCTACCTCGCCTTCGAGACGCACGCGACGCCGTACGGCAGCGGCACCCCGACGGTGATCAGCCAGGTGGCGAAGGCCGCCTTCGGCACCGCCTGGTACGGCCACACCGGCTACGTCCTCGTGCAGATCGCGACGGCGCTGATCCTGATCACGGGGGCGAACACCCCGTTCACCGGGTTCCCGTTCCTGGCCAGTTTCATCGCCGAGGACTCGTTCCTGCCGCGCCAGATGACCCGGCGCGGGCACCGGCTCGCCTTCAGCAACGGCATCCTCGTGCTGACCGTCGCCGCGCTCGTGCTGCTCCTCGGCGTCGGCGCCCACGTGGACAAGCTGATCCCGTTCTACGCGATCGGGGTCTTCACCGGCTTCAGCATGGCCGGTTTCGGCATGGCCAAGTACCACCGCACACGGCGGGGGGCCGGCTGGTGGCGTCACTCGGCGGTGAGCCTGCTCGGCGGCATCGTGTCAGCAGCCGTCGTGCTCATCTTCGCCGTCACGAAGTTCACCGAAGGAGCCTGGCTGGTCGTCGTGCTCTTCCCGGTCCTGTGGCTGATCCTGATGCGCCTCAACCGGCAATACCGCCGGGAATCGCACTCCCTCGACCTGCTCACGACCGCGGCGCCCGCCCGGCCCGATTCCGCGCTGGTCTCCGGCGCGGCCCGCGGCGGGGCCCACGTGTCCGGCGGCCTGCCCTACTACCCGCGGCACGTCGTCCTGGTCATGGTCGACGAGCTGGACCTGGCGGTGCTGAGGGCCCTGCGCTACGCGGGCAGCCTGCGCCCGACCGACCTGCGCGCCGTGCACATGATGCTCGACGACCGCGCGGCCGCAGCGCTCGAACAGGAGTGGATGGCGCGCGGGCTGTCCGAAAGGGTGCCCCTCCAGGTGGTGGACTGCCCGGACCGCAGGCTGGTGCGGGCGTCGGTGGAGATCGCCCTGCGCACGGTCATGGAGGAACACGCCGAGGTGACGGTGCTGCTGCCGCGGCGGACGTTCCGACGGCTGTCGCAGCGGCTGCTGCACGATCGCACCGCCGACCGGATCGCCGAGGCGGTGGGCCGCGTCCCGCACGTCGCGGCGACGATCGTGCCGTTCGACACCACGCTGCCGGTCGCGGTCGAGAACCGGCTGGCCGACGCCCGGCGTGGGCTCACCGCTCCCGGGCAGGGCGACGGTCAGGGCCCCCGCATCGAATCCGACGTCGCGGTCCAGGCGCCTGCAGAGTCCAGGCTCGGCGAGATCCCCACCGTCGAGCCGGTCACCTGCCTCGCCGACGGTTCCACGCCCATCTCCGCGGTGAAGCTGCATGACCAGGTCACCGTCTGCGGGAAGATCACCTCGGTGCAGGTGGGCAGTTTCGCAGGGCGTTCGCTGGAGGCACGGGTCTTCGACGGGACCGGCGGCGTGCAGCTGCTCTTCTTCGGCCGCACCCGCATTCCCGGCATCGTCCCGGGCGCCTTGATCCGGGTGAGCGGCCGGGTGGGCGACTACAAGGGGCACCTGGCGCTGGCCAATCCCCGCTACGAGCTGCTGGCCGCCCTCGCCCCGGAGCCCGCGCGGGCCTGAGCGGGGGCGACAGGGCGCGGCCGCGGCGACCACGGCCTCGGGCAGAATGCGCCCCGTGAACATTCTGGCGATCGACCAGGGCACGTCGGGCACCAAGGCGCTCGTCGTCGGTGCCGACGGCCGGGTGCTCGCCGGCGCGGAGCGGACCCTCCGGCCGAGCTACGGGGCCGGCGGGTCCGTCGAGCAGGATCCGGCGCAGCTGCTGGCCTCGGTCGTCGAGTCCGGGCGGGAGGCGATCGCGGCCGCCGGCGTGACCGTGGACGCGGTGGGCGTGGCCAACCAGGGCGAGACCGTGCTGGCGTGGGACCGCGCCGACGGCACCCCGCTCACCCCGGCGATCGTGTGGCAGGACGGGCGCTCGGCTGCCGTCTGCGCCGAGCTGGCCCCGGACGCGGCGCGCCTGACCGCGCTGACCGGACTGCCGCTGAGCCCGTACTTCTCCGCCCCCAAGATGGCGTGGCTGCGCCGCACGATCACCCGCGCGGGAGTCGTCACCGGCATCGACGCCTGGGTGCTGCACGCGCTCACCGGTGAGTTCGTCACCGACAGCGCCACCGCCTCGCGCAGCATGCTGCTCGATCTCGAGACCGGCGAGTGGTCCGCGGAGGCGCTCGGCGCTGTTCGGCCTGGACGGGGAGGCACTGCCGCGCATCGCCGACTGCGCCGAGCTGATCGGTCACACCTCGGCGTTCGGGCCGCTGCTGCCGCTGACCGGTTCGATCGTCGACCAGCAGGCGTCGCTGCTGGCCCAGGGCTGCCTGAGCGCCGGGCAGGCCAAGTGCACCTACGGCACCGGGGCGTTCCTGCTCGCCAACGCCGGACCGTCGCCGCGGCGCTCGCGCAACGGCCTGACCAGCAGTCATCGCCTGGTCGCTGGGCGGCGACGGACCTACTGCCTCGACGGCCAGGTCTAACGGTCGCCTCGGCGGTGCGCTGGCTCGTCGACATCGGCGTGCTCGTCGGGGCCGAAGGACCTGGACGCCGTGGGCGGCCACGGTCGCCGACGCCGGCGGGGTGCGCTGGTGCCGGCGCTGGCGGGGCTCGGCGCGCCCTGGTGGCGGGACGGCGCGCTGGGCTCGTTGCACCGGCCTGGGGCTGCGACACGCGGGCCGCGCACCTCGTCCGGGCCGTGCTGGACGGGATCGCCGCCCAGGTCGCGGTCCTCGCGCGAGCGGTCGGCCGACGACCTCGGCGCCCCGCTCGCCGCGCTGCGGGTCGACGGCGGGCTGACCCGCTCGACGCTGCTCATGCAGGCGCAGGCCGACCTGCTCCAGCTGCCGGTCGAGGTCAGCCGTGGCGCGGACGCGACCGCGCTGGGCGCGGCGGCAGTCGCCCGGCTCGGCGCTCGATCCGGGCCTCGACTCCGGCCGAGTGGTCCCGCCGGCTGGCCGCCGGTCGGCCGTGTTCGAGCCGCCGCATCGGCGCGGACGAGGCGGCGCAGCGGAGCTGCTGCGCGCGCTGCGAGTCCGCCGTGAGATCCGGATGAGCGCGCGACTACGACGTCGCTCATCGTCGGGCCGGGCGTGGTCGGCGCGGCGATCGCGCGCGAGCTGGGCCGGTATCCGCTGCGGGTCGCCTCCTCGACGCGGCCGCCGACGTGGGCGACGGCACCTCGAAGGCGAACACCGCGATCCTGCACACCGGCTTCGACGCCACCCCGGGCACGCTCGAATCCCGCCTGGTCGCCCGGGGCTACGACCTGCTGCGGACTACGCGCGAGCGCGCCGGCATCCCGGTCGAGCGGACCGGTGCGCTGCTCGTGGCCTGGACCGACGAGCAGCTGCGACGCGCTGCCGGGCCTGGCGGCCAAGGCGACCGCGAACGGCTACGCCGCCGTGCCAGCTCGTCGGCGCCGACGAGCTCTACCGCGCGAGCCGAGCCTCGGGCCCGGCGCACTCGGCGCGCTGACCATCCCGGACGAGTCGATCATCTGCCCCTGGACGCCGGCGCTCGCCTTCGCGACCGAGGCCGTGGCGGCGGGAGTCGAGTTGCTGCTGTCGACGCGCGTCCGCGCCATCGCGTCCGGGGGAGCCGTGCACGACGGTGCGAGACGTCGGCGGTGACGTTCACGGCCCGCTGGCGTGGTCAACGCGGCGGGGCTGGGCAGCCGACCGTCCTCGACGCTGCCTTCGGCCACGAGCGGTTCCACGTCACGCCGCGGCGGGGCGAGCTGATCGTGTTCGACAAGCTCGCACGCCCGCTGGTCGAGCACATCGTGCTGCCCGTCCCGACGGCGCTGCGGCAAGGGCGTGCTGGTCGCCCCGACGATCTACGGCAACGTGATGCTCGGGCCGACCGCGGAGGATATCGACGATCGGATCGCCACCGCCACGACGGCCGAGGGCATCGAGTTCCTGCTCGGCGCGGGGCGCGGATCATGCCGGCGCTGCTGGACGAGGAGGTGACCGCGATCTACGCCGGGCTGCGCGCGGCGACCGAGTTCGCCGACTACCGGATCGACGTCGACGCGGGGCAGCGCTACGTGTGCGTCGGCGGCATCCGATCGACCGGTCTGACGGCCGCGCTGGCGATCGCCGAACACGTCTCGGCGCTGCTCGCCGGCGCCGGCCTGGTGCTGGGGACCGCGGCCGGCGTGCCGCGCCGCCACGCATGCCCAACCTCGGCGAGGCCTTCCCCCGGCCGTACCGGCGCGCGGATCTCATCGCCGCCGACCCGGCCTACGGCGACGTGGTCTGCCACTGCGAGCGGGTGACCCGCGGTGAGATCCGCGACGCGCTCGCCGGCCCCGTCCCGCCGGGGTCGATCGACGGGCTGCGGCGCCGCACCCGCGCCATGATGGGGCGCTGCCAGGGCTTCTACTGCGGGGCCGAGGTCCGCGACCTGTTCGGGGAGCGGGCGTGAGCGAGCGCGCGGTGGACGTGCTGGTCGTCGGCGCGGGACCGGCGGGGCTGGCAGCGGCCGCCGAGCTCGCCCGCCGCGGCGCCGGCCACGTGGAGGTCCTGGAACGCGAACACCAGGCCGGGGGCATCCCCCGCCACTCGCATCACACCGGCTACGGAGTGCGGGATCTGCACCGGGTCCTGAGCGGCCCCGCCTACGCCCGCCATTACGCCGCGCTCGCCGACGCCCGCGGCGCAGCGGTCCGGACCGGAGTCTCGGTGACCGGCTGGGGCGGCCCGCTGACCGTCGAGGTGACTGCTCCGGGCGGCCTGGAGCGGATCACCGCGCGCGCAATCGTCCTGGCGACGGGTGCCCGGGAGCGCCCCCGCAGCGCGCGTCTGGTGCCCGGCGATCGTCCCCAGGGCATCTACACGACCGGACAGCTGCAACAGGCGGTGTACCTGTACGGCCAGCCGATCGGGACGCGGGCGGTCGTCGTCGGCGCCGAGCACGTCAGCTACTCCGCCGTCCGCACCCTGGCCCACGCCGGGGTCCGCGTCGCGGCGATGGTCACCGACCAGCCCCGCCACCAGAGCTACGCCGCCTTCGCGCTGGGCGCCGCGGTCCGGTACCGCGCCCCCCTGCTGCGCTCGACCCGCGTCGTCGGCATCCTCGGTCACGGGCGGGTCACCGGCGTCGAGGTGGTCGGTGCGGGCGGCGCCCGGCACGTCATCGCGTGCGACACGGTCGTGTTCACCGGCGACTGGATCCCCGACCACGAGCTGGCCCGCACGGCCGGTGCCCTCCTCGACCCGGCGACGCTCGGGCCGGACGTCGACGGCTCGCTCGCGACGTCGCGGCCGGGCATCTTCGCGGTGGGCAACCTCGTCCACCCCGTACAGACGGCCGACCTCGTCGCCCTGGACGGCCGCCACGTCGCGGCGGGCGTGCTGGCCCACCTGGCCCATCCGGCCGGACACGCCGTCACCGCGGGCGTCCCGCTCCTCGCCGCCGCCCCGCTGCGGTGGGTCACCCCGTCGCGGCTGACCCCCGCCCAACCTCCGCCCCGCGGGCGGCTGGTGATCGCCGCGGCCACCTTCGCGCACACGCGCCTGGAGGCGGTCCAGGACGGTCGCCGGCTGTGGGCCTCGCGCCGGCTTCGCCTCGTGCCGAACCGCCCGTCGACGATCCCCGGCGGCTGGGCGGTCGACGTCGACCCGGACGGCGGCCCGGTGCGGCTGCGCAAGATGGCAGACTCCACGGGGTGACGAGTACGCCGGGTGTGCGCGAGGTCGGCCCGACCGGAGACGCGCCGACGGGCACCGTCCGCGCGTTCCTGCGGCTGGTGATGATCGAGCACTCGGTGTTCGCGCTGCCCTTCGCCTACATCGCCGCGCTGACCGCGATGTGGGAGCAGACGCGCACGGTCCACTGGGTTCAGCTGCTGCTGATCACCATCGCGATGGTGTCGGCGCGGACGGTGGCCATGGGCGCGAACCGCATCCTCGACCGCCGCTTCGACGCCCTCAACCCGCGGACCGCCCGGCGCGAGCTCGTCACCGGTGCCATAGCGGTGCGCACCGCCTCGGCCGGCACGCTCATCGCCCTCGTCGTGTTCCTGGCGGCGGCGCTCGCGCTGCGGCCGCTGTGCCTGCTGCTCGCGCCGGTCGCCGTCGCCCTGCTGGTGCTCTACAGCTACGGCAAGCGCTTCACCGATTTCCCGCAGGTACTGCTCGGGCTGGCCCAGTTCGTCGCTCCCGTCGGCGCCTGGATCGCCGTGACCGGCCACGCGTCGTGGGCCTCGTGCTGGCTCGGGCTCGCCGTCGGCAGCTGGATCGGGGGCTTCGACCTCATCTACTCCTGCCAGGACGCCGAGGTCGACCGCCGGATCGGGTCGCGCTCGTTCCCCGCGCGGTTCGGCATCCCGGCCGCCCTGCGCGCGTCGACGCTGGTGCACGTCGGCACGACCGCCGCGTACGCCGGATTCGGCATCGCTGCCGGACTGGGTTGGCTCTGGTGGGTGGGGCTCGCGCTGACGGCCGGGATCCTCGCCTACGAGCACGCGATCGTCCGCGCCGAGGACCTGTCCCGGGTCAATCGCGCGTTCTTCACCGCCAACGGGGCGATCGGCATCGGCCTGTTCGCGTTCGCCGTCGCCGACCTGATCGTGCACGGCCTGCGCGGCTGACCGGACCGTCCGCGCTTATCCCGCGCTCAGGCTGGGCGCGCACACTCCCTCCTGTCACACCGGCACATCCCGCACCGTCGTCAGAGGGCTGATCTCGTCTTGCGTTTCACGTTCCTGCGCCTGGTCGGCGCGCTCGTCGTCTGCGGTGCGCTCGGGGCGGGCCTGCTGCTCCCCTTCGTCGGCGGGACGGGCCTCGCCGTGAAATCCGTGGCCGACTCCTTCCTCACCGCCAGCTGTGACGTCGTCCCGACCACCGCGTCGCAGACGACCACGGTCCTGGCCTCGGACGGCACCACCGTGATCGCCAAGCTCTTCGACCAGAACCGCGAGAACATCGGCCTGTCGCAGGTGCCCGCGGCGGTCCAGGCAGCCCTGATCTCGACCGAGGACCGCCGCTTCTACTCCGATCACGGCGTCGACCTGCGCGGCGTGGTACGCGCCGCGCTCGATGACACCTCGGGCAGCTCGACCCAGGGCGCATCGACGCTGACCGAGCAGTACGTCAAGCAGGTGCGGTACTTCCAGGCGACGACGCCGGCCGCGCGGGCGGCGGCGGTCGCGCAGACCGTGTCCCGCAAGATCAAGGACGCCAAGTGCGCCGTCGAGCTGGAGAAGAAGTACACCAAGGCCCAGATCCTCGACGACTACTTCAACATCGCCTTCTTCGGCGAGAACTCCTACGGGATCCAGGTCGCCGCGCGCACCTACTTCGGCATCCCCGCGGCGAAGCTGTCGGTGGCCCAGGGCGCGCTCCTGGTCGGCCTGCTGCAGAGCCCGAGCGACTACGACCCGTTCGTGCACCCGGACGCGGCGCGCACCCGCCGCAACGAGGTGCTCGCGAACATGGTCGCCACCGGCGACCTGACCGCCGCGAGGGCGAAGGTCGACGAGGCGACGCCGCTGGATCTGGCCAGCTCGACCGCGCCGCGGGTCGAGGAGGGATGCGCGTACGCCGATGTCGCGGTCGCCAACGCCGGCTTCTTCTGCGACTACCTGGTCAACTGGCTGGAGGGCCCGGGCGGGCTCACGCACGACCAGCTCTTCACCGGCGGCCTGACGGTCGTCAGCACCCTGGATGCGTCCCTGCAGAATTCCGGGCAGAAGAAGGTCTGGGCGGCCGGGCTGAAGGCGACCTCGAAGACAGCGCTGGTGATGCCGTCGGTGGATCCGCGGACCGGGGCCGTCCAGACGATGATCACCAGCAGGCACTACGGCCTGGACACCGCCATCGGGCAGACGACGCTGCCGCTGTTCACCACCGCCTACGCCGGGTCCGGGTCCACCTACAAGTTCTTCACCGCGATCGCCGCGCTCAAGCTCGGAGTCACACCGGACTACACGCTGACGACAGGAAGCACCGCGTACACCGTCCGCAACTGCCCGACCGACGGTGGCCAGCCGTACACGACCCACAACGCCGGCACCTACAACGCCACTTTGCCACTACGCCTGGCGCTGCCGGAGTCGGTGAACACGTACTTCGTGGGCATGGAGGACCAGCTCTTCGGCTGCGACCTGACGCCGATCGTGAACACAGCGCTCAGCCTCGGCATGACCGCGCTGAACGCCAAGGACTCCACCGATCCGTCCCAGACCGTGGCCCAGGCGGTCATCTCCCAGCACCGGACGACCTTCACCCTCGGGGTGGACAGCACCTCCGCGCTCCAGCTGGCCGGCGCCTACGCGGCCGTGGCAAACGACGGCGTCTTCTGCCAGCCGACTCCGGTCGTGAGCATCACCGACTCCGCCGGCAAGCCCGTCCAGTACACCAGGTCCACGTGCACGCGGGAGATGGACGTCCAGGTCGCCCGCACGATGGTGAACATGATGACCGCCGACACCACCAGCTCCTACGGCACGGCCGGGGAGTACTTCGGCAGCTGGTACGCCGACGGGGGCAGCCAGGTGGCCTCCAAGACCGGCACCAACAACGACCTCGGCAACGGCAACTCGGCACTGTGGTTCGTCGGGGTCACGCCGACGCTGGTGTCGGCATCGGCCCTGGTGAATCCCTCCTCGCCCACGTCCACGGTGAGCGGGCTGCCCGCCGACGTGTCCAACAACGGCAGCGACGTGTTCGGCGCGTACGCGGCGACCTTCTGGCTCGACGCCTACGGCTCGGACCTGTCGGCCCAGCAGTGGACCTGGCCGACCGTGCAGGACATCGACGGCGCCGTCGAGGTCCCGGACATCACCGGGCAGACTCCCTCGGACGCGGCGAGCACGCTGGAGCAGAACGGCTTCACCCTCGGGTCCAGTTCGGCCGCGTGCGACAGCCCGCAGATACCCGGCACCGTCGGCTACTACGAACCCCAGACGGCGGTACCCGGGACGGCCATCACCGTCTGCGTGACCGGGAGCTAACCTCGGGGTATGCCCGCCGACGCCCCTGTTCGCTTGCCGTGGGTGGTCGGCGTCTCGGGCGCCTCCGGGTCGCCGTACGCCCGTTCGGTCGTCAACGGCCTGCTCGACGCAGGGTGCGCCGTGGACCTGATCGTCTCCCGGGCCGCCCGGCTGACGCTGATCGACGAGACCGGGCTGGGGATGCGCGACGCGCACTGGAAGGACGACGTCAGCGCGTGGCTCGGCCGGGACGTCGCGACGAGTGACCTGGAGTGGTGGCCGTCCAACGATCTGGGCGCGGGACCGTCTTCAGGCAGCTACCGGACCGCGGGCATGATCGTCGTCCCGGCGAGTGCCGCCGCGGTCGCCGGAATCGCGCTCGGATTGTCGAAGGACCTCCTGCAGCGGGCCGCCTCGGTGACCCTGAAGGAGGACCGCCGCCTGGTCGTCGTTCCGCGCGAGGCGCCGTACACGCGCGCCATCCTCGAGCAGATGATCTCGCTGCACGACGAGGGGGCGGTGGTGCTGCCCGCGAGCCCCGGCTTCTACGCCGGCGCGTCGGAGGTGGCCCAGCTGGTCGACTTCGTCGCCGCGAAGGTGCTGGACCTCTGCGGTGTCGAGCACGACCTCGTCACCCGCTGGACCGGGGAGCTCGGCGCCGCCCGCCTGAACTGACCCGCCTGACCTGATCCCCGCCTGAGCCGGCCCGTTCGATCGGTGCGGTCAGGCTCCGGCCTGCCGGGGAGCCGTGGCATCGGTGCCCGCGGTCGCCGTCTCGCGGGCCACGTAGTCCTCGATCGCCTCGATGTTGTCCGGTGCCCTGCGCACGACGGTGAGCAGGTCGCTCATCGTGGCGATCTCCTCGACCTGCTCCTTGACGAACCACTGCATGAACTGCTCGCTGGCGAAGTCGTTGGCGGCCCGTGAGGTCGCGACCAGGCTGTGGATCTCCTGCTGCACCCGCCGCTCCTGGGCCAGGGCCAGCTCCACGGGAGCGATGATGTCGCCGAACTTGAACTCCGGCGCGTCCACCGCGGGAATCTGCACCTCGGCGTCGCAGTCGACGAGGTAGCGCACCATCATCATCGCGTGGTCGCGCTCCTCGGCCGCCTGGCGGTAGAAGAAGTCGGCCATCTGCGGCATCGTCAGCCCGTCGTAGTACGCCGCGATCGACAGGTACTGCTGGTGTGCACCGAACTCGCTGCCCAGCTGGAGATTCAGGTGATCGAGGAACGCCGGGTCCGCCATGGCGGAAATGTTACCCCTCACAATCGTTAGGTCAGCCTTACCTAAGGCTGCTACGGTGACCGCGTGCCGGCGAAGCCCAAGAAGAAGTGCTGCAGCGACAAGCCCCGCTGCAAGCGCTGCCCCATCCGCCTGCTGTCGGAGGGCAAGTTGCCGCCGGGGTACACCGTCAAGCACCGGCGGCTGGTGAAGGATCCCGTCCGCAAGGCCGCCTGACACCCGCTCGGCGGAGGCTCCGGTTTGACGCCGCCGTAGGTCATCGGGTCGACTCATGCACTGTGGATGCCGTCGACCTGGAGCTGGTGGCTGCGCTGCGCGTCAACGCCCGCGCCACCTATGCCGAACTGGGGCGTCTGGTGGGCCTCTCCGCACCGTCCGTCCACGAGCGCGTGGCGAAACTGGAGTCGACCGGCGTGATCTCCGGTTACCACGCTGCCGTGGCTCCGGAAGCCGTCGGCTACATGATCGGGGCTCTCATCGGGGTCTTCCTCACCGACCGCGCCGACGAGAACGAGGTCACCGACGCCCTGCGCGCCATCCCCGAGATCGAGGACTGCTGGTTCGTGGCGGGCGAGGAGTCCTACGTGATCAAGGTGCGGGTCCGCGACGTCGCCGGGCTCGAGCAGCTCATCGGCACCCTGAACCGCGTCCCCGGGGTGGCGCGCACCCGTACGACCGTGATGCTGTCGACCAAGTTCGAGGCCCGCCCCCCGGCCCACTGAGCCGCCGGGTTGTTTCGATGCCGGGGATGTCGATCGACTTCGTGCCGTCGGGGGTCGGGTGGGCGCAGCTCCGCCTGGAAGCCGGCGGGCAGGTGCACAGGTTCCCGGTGTCGTATCTCAGCGACGCCCTCGGTGATCTCGTCCGCGCGGTCACTCTCGCGACCAGATCGGTCGCCCCGACGTTGACGCGGGTGGTGTGGGAGTCCGAGCCGGCCGTGACCACCCTGGTATTGGACCGCCTCGGTGACGACGCGATCGGCGCGCGACTGCTTCGTACAGCCACTCCCGAGACCGGCGAGCCGATCGAGCTGCTCGGGACGACGGCGAGCGCGTCCGAGCTGCGCCGATCCGTGCGGGAGGCGTGCGAGCGGGTCGACCGGATCGCCTACGACGCGCTCTGGAGCATCCACCCGTTCCCGGATGCAGCGGTGGCTGAACTGTCGTCACCGTGAGCGGTGGCCGGGTCAGGACAGGCGGCGCATCTCCGCGGCCACTTCGCGGTCGCGGTCCGAACCGTGGGACAGCCCGGTCACCACGCCCGCGGCGTCGGCCTCCGACCGGTTCTGGCTGAGCTTGTACTTCGCCTCCACCTAGGTGATCACCAGCTCGATCCCCACGATCGCCCGGACCTGGCCGGCGATGAAGGCCTCCGGGGCGTCGTCGACGCTCCACGGCGGCGTGAACCCGGCCTCGAACCGGTCGGTCAGCCGCCGGACGAGCGCGAGCGTCCAGTCGGGGTCGTCGTGGACGGCGAGCGTGCCCTGGACGTGGGCGGTCAGGTAGTTCCAGGTGGGCACGACCCGTCCGTGCTCGGCGGTGGAGGCGTACCAGTTGGGTGTCACGTAGGCATCCGGCCCCCGCAGGATGACCAGGGAGGCCGCGCCGGGCGCGACCTGCCAGTGCGGGTTGGTGCGGGCGACGTGGCCCTGCAGCGCGCCGTGCTCGCCCACCGTCGGGTCGAACAGCAGCGGCAGTGGGGTTGCCACCAGCCCGGCCGGGGTCGACGTCACCAGGTCGGCCAGCGGCGCGGCCGAGAGCAGCTGCTCCAGCGCGTCCGGCGGGGCGGCGAAGTGCGTGGGGATGTACATGCCCGCCATTGTGACCCGAACCCCGCAGGTACCCTCGGACGCATGGCATTGACCGAGTCCCGCAAGGCCGAACTCACCGAGAAGATCACCGCGCGCGAGCGGCTGAGCTACGCCGACGGCGTCGACCTCTACGACACCGACGACCTGGCCTGGCTCGGCGGCCTGGCCCACGGGGTGCGGACGGAGAAGAACGGCGACGTCACCTTCTTCAACGTCAACCGCCACCTCAACCTGACCAACGTCTGCCGGGCCTCCTGCGCCTACTGCTCCTTCGAGCGCAAGCCGGGCCAGAAGGACGCGTACACGATGCGCGTCGAGGAAGCCGTCGAGAAGGCCGTGGCGATGCAGGGCGACGGCCTCACCGAACTGCACATCGTCAACGGCCTGCACCCCACGCTGCCGTGGAAGTACTACCCGCGCGTGCTGCGCGAGCTCAAGGCCGCGCTGCCCGAGGTCGCGCTGAAGGCCTTCACCGCCACCGAGGTGCACTACTTCGAGGAGATCTCCGGCCTCGATGCCGAGCGAGATCCTGGACGAGCTGATCGACGCCGGCCTGGAGTCCCTCACCGGCGGCGGCGCCGAGATCTTCGACTGGGAGGTCCGCAAGCAGATCGTCGACCACGACACCCACTGGGAGGACTGGTCGCGCATCCACCGGCTGGCCCACCAGAAGGGGCTCAAGACCCCGGCCACCATGCTCTACGGCCACATCGAGGAGCCCCGGCACCGCGTCGACCACGTGCTGCGGCTGCGCGAGCTGCAGGACGAGACCGGCGGCTTCCAGGTGTTCATCCCGCTGCGCTTCCACAACGACAACAACCGGCTCTCGCACCTGCCGATGGCCCAGCCGGCCGACGTGCTGAAGACGTTCGCGGTGTCCCGGCTGATGCTCGACAACTTCCCCCACGTCAAGGTGTTCTGGGTGATGCACGGGCTGTCCACCTCGCAGCTGGCGCTCAACTACGGCGCGGACGACATGGACGGCTCGGTGGTCGAGTACAAGATCACCCACGACGCCGACCACTTCGGCACCCCCGACAAGCTGACCCGCGAGAACCTGCTCGACCTCATCCGCGACGCCGGCTTCCAGCCCAAGGAGCGCAACACCCGCTACGAGATCGTGCGCGAGTACCCAGGACCGACGCCGCTGGCCGAGCGCCGCGGCGAACCACAGGCCATCTGGGCGTGAGTCGTGCGCGCACGCCGTACCGGGGCAGGTAGCCGTGGGTGAGGGAGCAGCCAAGCGCAGCCAGCACCCGCTGGCCATCATGTGGATCTACTCCGGCCTGCGGATCGGGCTGTTCCTGGCGCTGTGGGGAGTCGTCTACCTGCTCGGCCTGAGCGGCCTGGTCGGGGCCTTCGTCGCGCTGGTGCTGTCGGTGCCCCTGTCCTACGCCCTCTTCGGCAAGCAGCGGCGGGCTCTGGCGGCGTCGCTGCACGACCGGATGACAGTGCGCCAGGAGCGCACGGACGAACTGGACTCCCAGCTCGCCGGTGAGCCGCCCGCCGCCGAGGCCGACGCGGTGCGCGAGGACACTGACTCCGCCGGCTGACGTCCGCGGCATGACAGATCGCACTGGGAGGCCCGGCCCAGGAGGGACACGATGGACGACGTGAGCAAGGACCAGCAGCCAGCCGCCCCGCTGCGCATCGGCAGCGTGGAGCGTGACCGCGCGATGGCGGCGCTGGATGCCCACCTCGAGGCCGGGCGCCTGGATCCCGAGGAGTACGGCGAGCGCGTCGGCCGGGTCAGCGTGGCGCGCACCCGGGCGGACCTCGAACCGCTCTTCGCGGACCTGCCCCATCCCCACCCCGTGCTGGACACGGCCGCGCCGGTCTCGCCCACCAAGCCCGCGACGGTGCCGGTCCGCAGCTACAGCGGTTCGTCGGCGCTGTTCGGCCGCGCCGGGGAGAGCTTCGTGGCGCTGAGCCCGTTCCTGGCGCTCGCGCTGTTCTTCGCGGTCCCCGGCGTCGGCTGGTGGATCTTCCTGCTGATCCCGGCGTCGGGCGCGTTGGTCTACGGCTCGGACGGCCACCGGGGCTCGAAGGGCGACGGCCGCGGGAAGCGCGGCAGGAACCGTCGCGACCGCGGCTAGTCCGGCGGGCGGATCGCCTTCGTCACGCTCGCGGCCTGCGCGGCGGTCAGGGCCTTCTCCCGCAGCGGTTCGTGCGTTCCAGCCGGTCGCATCCCCGCGATCAGCAGTTCCAGATGACGGCGCCACGCGTGCGGCGCGACGGCCCGCGTCGTCGAGATCACGCCGCGCACGGACCACAGCGCCAGCGAGATGTCGGTGGCGGTGAGGTCGGCGCGGATGCGGCCGGCCGCCTGGGCGTCGGCGAGCAGTTCGGCGATCACCCGCCGGAACTCCTGCATCGCGTCCAGCCCGATCTCGGAGTGGTTCCAGAGCTGGCTGACGCACCCGCGGTCGGAGGCCTGCAGTGCCGCGGCGCCGACCAGCAGGCTCTCCAGCCCGGTGCCGTCGGTGCGCTCCTTCGCGCTGCGCCCGAGCGCGAGCAGGTCGCGGCGCAGCCCGCCGACGAGTTCGTCGATGAGCGCCTGCTTGGTGGGGAAGCGCCGGTAGAGCGTGCCCATCCCCACGCCGGCGACGCGGGCCACCTCCTCGACGGTGCCGTGGATGCCCGCGCTGGAGAAGACCTGGTTGGCGGCGTCGAGCAGCCGTTCCCGGTTCTCCGCGGCGTCGCGGCGCAGCGGCTTGGTGTCGACGGTGTCGGCGGTCATGGGCTACTCCGACTCGTCGCCGACGAGCGTCCCCGCGGCGATGATCGCCAGTTCCGGATGCGACATCTCGCTCTGCTCGAGCTGGTGGGCGTCCAGGTGCGGGCTGAGGCTGGGGATGAGCAGTGCCGCCCCCACCGCCAGGATCAGCGCCCCGGCCAGCATCGCGAAGCCGATCGTGTAACCGGACTGCGCCGGCAGCCCGTTCGCCTGGAGGGTCGACGTCACGATGCTCGCCATGATCGCGGCGCCGATCGCGCCGCCGATCGTGCGGATGTTGGCGTTCATCCCGCTGGCGACGCCGGTCTGGTGCGACGGCACCGCGCTCACGATGATCGCCGACATCGCGGAGTAGGCGAGCCCGAAGCCACTGCCGAGCAGGACCATGGCGACGAGGAACTCCCAGATCGCCGAGTGCGCGAACGCCATCATGAAGTAGGGCACGACGCTGACGGCCGTTCCGGCGACCAGCACCGACTTGGCGCCGTAGCGCTTGGACAGCGACCCCGAGGCGGTTCCGCACACGAACATCGCCGCCGACATGGGCAGCACGATCAGGCCGGACTCGGTGATGCTCGCGCCGAACCCGTAGCCGGCGATCTTGGGTGTCTGCAGGAACTCCGGCAGGAACGCGAAGATCGTGTACATGGCGGCGCCGAAGAGGAGGGCGGCGAGGTTGGTCGTCCAGACGGCGGGGATGCGCATCATCCGCATGTCGATCAGCGGTGAGTCCGAGCGCAGCTCCACGGCGATCCAGCCTGCGGCGAGGACGATCGCCGCGAGGATGAGACCGATCACCTTGGGCGATCCCCAGCCCCACGTGGGCGCCTCGCTGACGGCGAGCAGCAGGGCGACGAGCCACGCCGACAGCAGGATCGCGGCCGACCAGTTGATCCGTCCCGGCGTCCGCACCGGTGACTCCGGGATGACGAAGTGCGTGGCGATCGCGGTGGCGGCGACGATGACGCCGGGGATCCAGAACAGCCAGTGGTAGTCGAGGGTGTTGACGATCGGCCCGGCGAGGACCAGGCCGAGCCCGCCGCCCGCGGCGAGCAGGGCGGCGATGAACCCGACGGCGCCGGGCACCTTCTGCCGCGGGAACTCGTCCCTGATGATCCCGAACGACAGCGGGATGACGCCGCCGCCGATGCCCTGGATCACCCGGGCGACGATCATCACGCCGATCGACGTGGCGAGCGCGGCGAGCACGGAGCCGACGGCCAGCGCCACCAGCACGGCGATGAACATCTTCTCCTTACCGACCATGTCCCCGATGCGGCCGAGGATGGGCGTGAAGACCGACGCCGAGAGCAGGTAGGCCGTGAGTACCCACGTCACCGTGTTCTGGCTGGTGTGCAGATCGTGCTCGAGCAGCGGCAGGACCGGGGAGACCATCGACTGCAGCAACGCGAAGGCGCTGTTGCCGATCGCCAGCACGATGAAGGTGAGCTGGTAGCGCGACCGCGTGTCGTCGGCAGCAGGCATCGGATGGAACTCCTCGGTCCGTGGCTCAAACGGAGCTGTGACTCCGCATAGTGCCTAGACGGTAGCCGACATAGCGGAGCACGCACTCCGGTTTCGGGGCCGATGAAACTGAGATCACAACGCCCGCCGCGCCGGGTTCAGCTCCCGGTGAGGGCGGCCTTCATGTCGGCCACGACCTGCCGGTTGCCCGCCAGGTGCCAGAGATGGCCCTGGTAGGGGACCAGTTCGGTGACGCCGCCGGCGGCCTCGACCAGTGCGGCGCCGGGGTAACCAGTCCCAGTCCAGGCAGTCGTTCTGCACGTAGGCACCCAGCCGGCCACCGGCGATGGAGGCGAGCTCGACCGAACCGCGATCCGAGCATCCGCACCGTCGCCGCCGCCGGCATGACCCGCAGCAACGGCTCGCGCAGGTGGGCGTTGCGGGATGCGACGTGGGGTGCAGGTAGGTCGTCAGCGAGCAGTGCGACAGCGGCTGGTTGACCAACGGCGTCGACCGGCGTGCCTTGTTGCAGGTGGTGGGACGGTCGCGGCCGCCGAGCCAGAGCAGATCGGTGACCGGTTCGTACACCGCGCCGAGCACGAGGCCGTCGTCGTCGCGCAGAGCCAGCGCCGAGCACCAGGCGCTGAGGCCGAACGGCGAAGTTGTAGGTGCCGTCCACCGGGTCGACGAACCAGGTCCGCCCAGCGTTCTCGGCGGCCACGGCGTGATTCGTGCCCTCCTCGCCCACGATGCCGTCGGCCGGGCGCTCGGCTCCGCAGCCGGGCGACGACCAGCTCCTCGGCCGAGTGGTCGGCGGCGGTGACCAGGTCGGAGACCGACGATTTGCGCTTGGCCGTCAGCCCCCCGGCCAGCATCTGCGCGGCCAGCCGGCCCGCGTCGGTGACCAGGTCGGCGGCCAGCGTCGAAATCGTCAGCTCCCACGCGGTGAGCCTATCCGATCGCGGGCGCAAACACAGGTGACCGCGCGCGTTTGAGCGCCACCGGTTCATTCGGAGACAAAAGCGGCCATGGTCGGCGGGGAAACCCGGGCTCCCTACAGTGAACGCATGACTTCCACGGTCGGCCGTCGCCATCACGTCGTGATCATCGGGTCGGGGTTCGGTGGCCTTTTCGCCGCCAAGCACCTCAAGAGCGTCGACGTGGACGTGACGATGATCAGCCGCGTCAACCACCATCTGTTCCAGCCCCTGCTGTACCAGGTGGCCACCGGAATCCTGTCCGAGGGCGAGATCGCGCCGGCCACCCGCGAGGTGCTGCGCAAGCAGTCGCAACCTCACGGTGCTGCTGGGCGAGGTGACCACACATCGACCTGGCCGCGCACACCGTCACCTCGGGCGCGGCGGGCATGACGACGGTGACGCCCTACGACAGCCTGATCGTCGCCGCCGGCGCGGACAGTTCGTACTTCGGCCACCCCGAGTTCGCGAAGTACGCGCCCGGGCTCAAGAGCATCGACGACGCGCTGGAGCAGCGGGCCCGGATCTTCGGCGCGTTCGAGGCGGCCGAACTGGAGCACGATCCCGCGCTGCGCAAGGAGTGGATGACCTTCGTGGTCGTCGGCGCCGGGCCCACCGGGGTGGAGATGGCCGGCCAGCTGTCCGAAGCGTCGCGCCGCACGCTCAAGGGCAACTTCCGCTCGATCAACCCGGCCGACGCGCACATCATCCTGCTGGACGCGGCCGACGCGGTGCTGGGCTCGTTCGGCAACAAGATCTCGCTCCCGCGGCCACCGACCAGCTGCAGAAGCTCGGGCGTCGAGGTCTGGCTCAACGGCAAGGTCACCAACGTCGATGACCGCGGCTCGACCTGATCGACGACCAGGGTCACCCGAGCCCGCATCAACACCCGCACGATCGTGTGGGCCGCCGGCGTGCGCGGCGTCCGCGCTGGGCAAGCAGCTCGGGGAGCAGAGCGGCGCGGCGGTCGATCGCGCCGGCCGGGTCGAGGTGCGTCCCGACCTGACGCTGCCCGGGCATCCCGAGGTGTACGTCATCGGCGACATGGCGTCGCTCAACCACTACCCGGGCGTGTCCCAGGTGGCGATGCAGCGGTTCGGAGTACGCGGCCGAGCCGATCAACCGGCGCATCCACGGGCGCGAGCCGAAGGGGCCGTTCACGCTACTTCGACAAGGGCAGCATGGCCACCATCTCGCGGTTCAGCGCGGTGGCCAGCATCGGGCCGTTCCGGTTCTCGCGGCTTCATCGCGTGGATGCTGTGGCTGGGCGTGCACATCTTCTACCTGGTCGGGTTCAAGAACCGCGTCACGACCCTGCTGCACTGGGCGATCAGCTTCATCGGCAACGGCCGCTCCCAGCGCAGCGGGGCCTATCCCAGGCCGCCGACGCGCGAACGCCGAGCGCCAGGCTCCGCCGCGCCGCCGCCGGACCCTCCGGGACGCGAGCAGGCCAGCCTCGATCAGCAAGCCCCGCGTCGGGCACATCCAGTTCCTCAACTGCCTGCCGATCTACTGGGGGCTGGTGCATTCGGGCGCGCTGCTCGACGTCGAGCTGACCAAGGACACCCCCGACCGGCTGAACGACCTGCTCGTCGCGGGGCGACCTCGACATCGGCCCGATCTCGCTGGTCGAGTACCTCCGCCATGCCGACGACCTGCGTGCTCCTGCCCGATATCGCGGTCGGCTCGGACGGGCCGGTGCTGTCGGTCAACCTGGTCTCGCAGGTGCCGCTGGCGACCTGGACGGGCGCCGGGTGGCGCTGGGTTCGACGTCGCGGACGTCGGTGCTGCTGGCGCGGATGTGGCTGGCCGAGGTGCACGGCGTCCGCCCCGACTACTTCGTCTGCCCGCCGGATCTGACCTCCGATGCTGCTCGAAGCGGACGCCGCGGTGCTCATCGGTGACCCGGCCCTCCGCGCCACCTACGACGTTGGTGCTCGCTCGGCACGGGCTGGACGCGGGTTGGCCGTCCACGACCTCGGGGCCGGCCTGGCGGGACTGGACCGGCCGCCCGATGGTGTTCGCGGTGTGGGCGGCGCGCCGCGAGTTCGCGCAGCACCACCCGGGCCTGGTCAAGGACGTCCACGCCGCCTTCGTGGCCAGCCGCGACGCCGCACTCGAACACGTCGACGAGGTCGCGGCGCAGGCCGCGCGCTGGGAGAACTTCGACGCCGCCGACCTTGGCCAACCTACTTCCGCACGCTGGACTTCTCCCTCGGCCCGCGCCAGGTCGACGGCATTGGTCGAGTTCGCCCGCCGCGCGGCGCTGGCGGGCGCGATCGCAAGCCCGGTGACTCCGGCTTTCGCACCGGTATGACCTGGATTCCGCCTGCCCGATGTGTGACGGGTGGGACTCATGTGCTGCGAGTGACGAGCACAAGGGCGATCATCGACGCATGAAGAAGATCCTCGCCGTGGTCCTCGGCGCTGTCCTCGCGGCCGGTCTCGCCCTGGTCCCGACCCCGCCCGCCGGCGCCGCGACCGCCCCCTCCAAGCAGGTCATCACCGTGCGGGCGGCAACCAGCTCCTCGCAGTACGCGCAGCTGGATCTCTGGGTCGTGCGCTCGAACGGCACCCACGCCCACATCGCCGGGCCGTGGAAGGCCTGGATCGGCAGCCAGGGCGTCGGCGCCACCCGCGAGGGGCTCTCGCGCACGCCGTCCGGGGTCTACTCGCTCACCCAGACCTTCGGCAACCAGGCCGACGACGGCACGAAGATGCCGTTCTTCCGGGCCGGGGTGCGCGACTGGTGGGACGAGAACCCGGCCAGCCCGACCTACAACACCCACGTCGTGCGGAGCTCCTCGCCGGGTGGCGACTCCGAGAACCTCTACTACGCCGGGTACGTCTACGCCCACGCGGTAGTGATCAACTACAACACCAGCGCGCGCACGCCCGGCGCGGGATCCGGGTTCTTCCTGCACGTCACCGATCACCGGCCGACAGCAGGCTGCGTGGCCACCGCGTCGGCCCAGATCACCTACATCATGCGGTGGCTCAATCCACCGGCACACCCGGTGATCTCCATCGGGGTCGGCGCCGCGGCCTGGAAGATCCTCGGCTGATCGACCCGGCCGATCGGCTCGGCTGATCGGGCGATGAGGTGGGTATCACCGCCGATCCGCGCTGGACGTGTCCCGGTCGCGTGACATTCTTAGGCGATGAGCAACTCCCTGGACCCCGCGCTCGCCGACTGGATGGTCCGCACGTCCGGAAACAGCGAGCCGACGACCGTCGCCGTGGCCCGCGAGGAGTCCCGCGCCCGCAACGCGCTGGCCCTCGCGCAGATGAGCCCGGCCATGATGCCGGCGTCGGAGGTCGACGGGGAGGTCCCTGCCGACCACGGCGCGATCCCGATCCGGGTGCTGCGCTCGCCGGGGGACCACGCCAAGCCCACGATCGTCTACTTCCACGGCGGCGGATGGAGCATCGGTGACATCGACACCCACCTCGGGCACGCCCGCCGGATCTGCATGCAGACCGACGCGGTCGTGGTGTCCGTCGGGTACCGCCTCGCCCCCGAGAACCCGTTCCCGGCGGCGTTCGACGACGCCGTCACCGCGACGGACTGGGTGCACGACCACCTCGGCGAGCTGGGTGGCGACACCGACACCCTGATCGTCGCCGGGGACAGCGCCGGCGGGCAGCTCGCCGCCTCCGTGGCGATCGCGCGCCGTGACGCCCACGCCCCGCTCGCCGCGCAGCTGCTGCTCTACCCGGTCACCGACGTCGCGGGGCGCTACGTCGATCCCGACATCAACGCCAAGTACATGTCGCGGCGGACCAGCCAGCACGGCTACGGTCTGACGCTCGAGGGCATGGTCAACTTCGCCAACCTCTACGTCTCGCGGTCCTCCTCCACCGACTGGCGGGTCTCGCCGATGCGTGCGGAGTACCTCGACGGCGTCGCACCGGCGGTCATCCACACGGCCACCCTGGACGTGCTGCGCACCGAGGGGAACTTCTACGGGGACGCCCTGCGCGCGGCGGGGGTGGACGTCATCAGCCGGGAGTTCCCGACGCTGAACCACTCCTACTTCGGCCTCGGTGGGGTCTCCGCGGTGGCCGACAGCGCCGCCTCGCAGGCCGCCGAGGACGTGCTCGAGATCATCAAGCGGTCCCGCGCCTGACCCCGCGGGGCGCCGCGGCACCCCTCCCGATGACCCGCCAGTGCGGCCCGGGGAAGTCCTCGGGTGACACCGTGGCGCGGGCGGTCACCCAGTCGATCAGCGCCTGGCGGATCTCCTGCTGCGCGTCGTGGACCACCGGCGCGGCGGCGATGTGCGGGAAGCCGCCGCTGCCCGCCTGGCGGTAGTTGTTGGTCGCGACGACGAACTCCGCGGACGGTTCGACCGGGGCGCCGTCATAGGCCAGGCCCCGGATCCGGGAGCCCTCCCGCGCGGTGGCGTCGATGGTGTAGGCCAGTGCAGCGGTGTGCCCTGCGGCGACGTCGTAGTTGTAGGCCGGCCGCGAGCGCGGGGCGGTGAAGTACCCGGCGGAGTACTCCAGGTAGTCGCGCAGCTGCGCGCCGGTGAGGACCACCGCCAGCAGGGTGTTGTCGAACGGGTAGAGCCCCGCGACGTCGCGGATGCTGACCGGACCCGCCGGGATCACCGCGGTGCGGCTGAACGGCGCCGCCAGCGAGAGCAGGGGGAGCCCGTCGTAGGGGCCGCCGGCCAGCGCGGACGCGACCGTCGCCGCCTGCACGTGATTGATCATGCGCAGCGCCGGGACGTCCTCGTATGCGGCCGCGGCGGTGGTCATCGTCCGCGGTGCAGGTGCCGATGACCGTCCCGACGTAGGCGACCGCGGCCGCGTGCTGAGGCTCGATCAGCGCGGCGACGCCGACGTCCTCGGCCACCGTCCGGGTGGCCAGGACCGCGCTGTGGGCCGAGCGGACGCGCCAGCGGGAGCCGTCGTGGTCGAGGTCGAGATCGATGACGGACAGGCGCATCCCCCATCGGAGCGGTTCGGTGAGAAGCACCCGCGAACCCGTCGCGGCGCAGGTGACGAACCGCTCGGCGATCTCCACGTGCGCGTGCCCGACCAGGATGACGTCGATCCCGGGGACCTGCTCGGCCAGCAGCGTCGCCGCGTTCTCGGGGAAGGGCAGCGCGTCGCCGTAGGAGGAGGACCACCCGCCGGAGCCCGACGACGTGCGTGGAGTCGCACCCGAGTGGCAGGCCACGATGACGACATCGGCGCCGGCCGCGCGCAGCCGGGGCACCCAGCGCGCGCCCTCCTCGACGATGCCGCCGAACCGCAGCCGGCCGTCGACATTCGCCTTGTCCCACAGGGCGATCCCGGGATTGGTGAGGCCGAGCACGCCGACCGTGACGCCGCCCTCGAGCGGGACGAGCGCGAACGGCGGGAACGCGGGCTCCCCGCCGTCCCAGGTCACGGCGTTCGCACCCAGCAGCGGGAAGTCCAGCTGGTCCTGGAACCGCCGGAGCAGGTCGACGCCGTAGTTGAACTCGTGGTTGCCCAGCGCCGCCGCGTCGTAGCCGAGCGCGTTCATCGCGGCGGCCATCGGGTGGATGCCGCGGCCGTCGATCCGGGCGTAGCGATAGGTCAGGGGAGTGCCCTCGATGGTGTCACCGGCGTCGAGGAGCACGACCGATCCGGCCCCCCGCTCGGCGCGGATCGCGGTGACGAGGGTCGCGACCTTGGCCAGGCCGACGTCGTCGTGCGCGGCATCGTCGTACTCGGCGCCGGTGTAGTAGTCCCAGTTGCGGACGTGGCCGTGCAGGTCGGTCGTGCCGAGAACCGTCACACGCACGTGTCCAGGCTAAGCCGTCGGTTCGGGCGGCAACTACGCTGGCCTCGTGACCGCGACGATGAGTGACCTGCTGCAGCATGCCGCCGACGGAGGCCGGATCAGTCCGGAGGAGGCCCTCCGCCTCTACACCGACGCCCCGCTGCACGCCCTGGGCCGGGCCGCCGACTCGGTCCGCCGCCGGCGCTTCCCCGACAACATCGCGACCTACATCATCGATCGCAACATCAACTACACCAACGTGTGCGTCACCGCGTGCAAGTTCTGCGCCTTCTACCGCTCGCCCCATCACGCCGAGGGCTGGACGCACCCGCTCGAGGAGATCCTGCGGCGCTGCGGCGAGGCGGTCGATCTCGGGGCAACCCAGATCATGCTGCAGGGCGGTCACTCCCCGGAACTGGGGATGGAGTGGTACGAGCAGACCTTCGCCGCGATCAAGCGCGACTTCCCGCAGCTGACCCTTCACTCGCTGGGCGCTTCGGAGGTCGTGCACATCGCGCGGACGTCGAATCTGGACTACGCCAGCGTGATCAGCCGGCTCAAGGCCGCCGGGCTGGACTCCTTCGCCGGAGCCGGGGCGGAGATCCTGGTGGCCCGCCCGCGGACCGCCATCGCCCCGCTCAAGGAGTCGGGGGAGACGTGGCTGGAAGTGATGGAGACCGCGCACGGGCTCGGGCTGGAGTCCACGGCGACCTTCATGATGGGCACCGGTGAGACGAACGCCGAGCGGATCGAGCACCTGCGGATGATCCGCGACGTGCAGGACCGCACCGGCGGCTTCCGCTCGTTCATCCCGTGGACGTACCAGTCGGAGAACAACCACCTCAAGGGGCGCACCCAGGCGACCTCGCTGGAGTACCTGCGCATGATCGCGGTAGCGCGCCTGTTCTTCGACAACGTCAACCATCTGCAGGGCTCGTGGCTGACGACGGGCAAGGACATCGGCATGCTGACGCTGCACTTCGGCGCCGACGACCTCGGCTCGGTGATGCTGGAGGAGAACGTCGTCTCCTCCGCCGGGGCCCGGCACCGCTCGAACCGCACCGAACTGATCGACATGATCCGCAGCGCCGGGCGCATCCCCGCACAGCGGGACACGCTCTACCGCCACGTCAGCGTGCACCTCGACCCGGCCGACGATCCGGTCGACGCGCGGGTGCATTCGCACTTCTCGTCGACGGTCTCCGGCGCCGGTGCTGCCCTGACGCTGACGCCTGTCGCGGGCTGAGCCTGCCCGCGGTGCTGCTCGGACGGTCTACTCGGACGGTGCTGCTCGGACGGTGCTGCTCGGACGGTGCTGCTCGGACGGTGCTGTTCAGACGGTGCTGAGCGTCGCGGTCATCGTGGTGACCGTCTCGTCGGCGATCGTGTTGAACGTCTTCTTCAGGAACGGCTCGGCCAGGCGCGCCAGGCCGTGGAACTCGAACCGGGCCGTGTAGGTGATCGACACGCCGCCGGCGGTGGGGGCGAAGGTCATGTCGTCGGTCGAGGTGACGGTCTTGTTGGTGCCGACGAAGACCAGCCGGCTGCCGCGCTCCAGCGTCTTCAGGACGTAGTCGAGCTCCGTCTTGCGCCCGCGGAACTGCGAGACGTTGTGGAAGTGCGTGCCGACGCCGATCGCGCCGGGGGTCGTCTGGCTGCAGGTGACCGTTCCGGGATCCCAGTGCTCGGCGTTGGTGAAGTCGGTCAGGTAGTCGAAGACGGCTTCGACGGGACGGTTCACCGGGAACGTGCGCTGGACCATGAGCATGGGGGTGGGACTCCAAACGGGTAGGTGCTTCCTGTCTACCTGCCGATGCGCCCGCCCGCACGCCGGGCACCTCCGCCCGGCCCGCTCAGACCGGCGGGGACGGGTCGTACTGGATGTAGCGCCGGACGGTGGCCGCCCGCTCCGTCCCTGCCAGCCGGGCGACGAGGTGCAGTGCCATGTCGATCCCGGCGGAGACGCCGGCGGACGTGACGACGTCGCCGTCGTCGACGAACCGGGCCTCGGCGTCCACCCTGATCGTGGGCTCGAGCGAGGCCAGCAGGTCCAGCGAGCCCCAGTGGGTCGTGGCCGGTCGGCCCGCGAGCAACCCCGCGGCCGCGTACACCAGCGAGCCGGTGCAGACGCTGGTCAGCAGCGGTGCGCTGGTGCGGAGCTCCCGCATCCAGTCGAGGTGTTCGGGGTCGGCGAGCAGCGGACGGGTCCCCACCCCGCCCGGGTGGAGGACCACGTCCAGCCGCGGCGCGTTCGCGCGCGTGTGGTCGGCGCTGAGCCGCAGACCCTTCGCCGCCCGCACGTGCATGCCGGCCACGGCCACCGTCGAGACCGCCCAGCCGTCCTCGGGGAACTGTTGCGTCCACGCGGCCAGCACCTCCCACGGGCCGACGGCGTCGAGCTCCTCCACGTCGTCGAACAGCAGGATGCCGATGTGCCGCACGGGCTGAGACGTCATGGCGCCATTCCAGCACGCCGGGCCGCCGAGCGTGGGATGCGGCCGGCGGCTACTGGTAGGTGACGATGTCCGGTCGCGGGCGCAGAGCCATGACCTCCGCCGGTGTCATCACCCGGGTGTCGAAGCGCAGGAAGAGCTTGAACCCGACCGCGAACGATCGCGGGAAGGCCAGCTGCCCGAACACGACCTTCTTCAGCCGCGGGGAGCCGTTGCCGTCGGCGTGGAAGGCGCCCTCGACCCCGCGGTAGTGCCGGATCGCGGCCCGGTCCGGCAGCATCCGCAGCGCGAACTGGTGCACGATCAGCAGCTTGTCGGGCAGGTGATGGGCGCTGATCAGGCCGGACAGGTAGGCACCGACCGCATTGATGCCGGCCGCCGAGGCCGACCCGATGAACCCGTTGCCCGGTCGCTGGTGCGGCCCGACCTTCCACTCCGGGTCGAGCCCGACGCTCACGCTCGGATCGAGCAGGAAGCTCTCGTCCGCGCGGACCTGGGGCAGGAACTCGGCGCGGCCGGGCTGGAAGTCGAGGATCAGCAGCAGCCCGTACCGGTGCGCGGCGTCGAGGTAGGCCTGGATCACCGCCGGCGGGACGGGACTGGAGTAGTCACCGTCCGGTCCCGGCGAGCCCTGAGCGACCGTCGCGATCAGTTCCATCGCCGGCTGGACGGGGCGGCCGTACCCGGCGTAGGCACGGGCCTTGGCGATGACGGCCTGCGCGGCCTGTTCGGGCGTGCCCTGGCCGAGGACGCCCAGCGACGGACCGTCCGGGCCGCCGTAGAAGGCGACGACGCGCAGCCGGGGAATGATCGTCCGGCCACCACCGGGCAGCGACGGCGGTCGGGTGGGCGGGGCGGGCCGGGACGGTGTCGTCGACACGGGGGGCGTCGGGTGAGTGGTGGACGACGCGGGCGGCGTGGACAGCGCGACCGTGGACGGCGGCACGGTGTACACGGGCGCGGTGAACGCGGTGGTCGTCCGGGGTGTGGTCGGCGCGGTCGACGTGCCGACCCGCACCGCACCCTTCACCTCGTCCGGGCCCGGGCGTGGCGAGGCGGCGCAGCCCGCGGCCGCGAGCACGGTCACGGCCGCGAGCGCGGCGAGCAGCGAGCGGGCGCCGGGGCGCCGGGCCTTGATCACCTGTGATCGCATCCTCTCGTCGGTCACCGTCCTGACGTATTCCGTCCCCGACTCGTTGCACGCGCCTGTGACCGAGCTGTGCGATGATTCCCTGGCCGTGCCGGACATGGGTGTCTCTGGAGGTTCGTCATGATTCTGTTCGATGGTGGCTTCGGGCTGATCCTGCTGGCGCTGTGGCTGTTCTGCATCATCGACGTCATCACGACCGACGAGTACGCGGTCCGCAACCTGCCCAAGCTCTGGTGGCTGGTCATCGTGCTGCTGCTGCCCGACATCGGCTCGATCGCCTGGCTGGTCGCCGGCCGGCGCCAGACCGGGGCCACCCGTCCCGGAGGGCTGCCCTACAAGGGCAACACCGGCCGCCCGGCCGACGTGCCCCGGCCCGCCTCGGCCGCCAACCCCGACGACGACGCGGAGTTCCTGCGCCAGGTGCAGCGCCGTGCGGAGGAGCAACGACGGCGGGCGCGCGAGGCCGGCGACCCCGGGTCGGCCACCTGAGCTGAGCGCCCGGGCGGCCATACTGGGCGCGTGTCACTCGCCATCGCGCTGCCGGCCGCGTTCGCAGCGGCCATCGCCTACGGCGGGTCCAGCGCCGTCCTGCACGACGCGGCGCACACGGGGACCGGCGAGACGGACGCCCGGGGGCTGCTCCGGCTGCTCCGCGAGCCGCGCTGGTGGCTCGGCATCGCCGGTGACACCCTCGGCTTCGGGCTGCAGATCATCGCCCTGATCACGGGCCCGGTCGTGCTCGTCCAGCCGCTGTTCATCCTGTGCCTGCCGCTCGCGCTGCCGATCCGGGCCCGGATGGGCGGTCCCCGGCCCGGGCGCCAGGAGTACCTGGCGTGCGCCGTGCTCGTCGCCGGGCTGGGCGCGTTCTTCGCCCTCGTCGGCGATCCCGGCGGTGGCCGGACCCCGTCGGCGACCGTCTCGGCGTGGCTGTCGGTGGTGACCCTCCTGATCGGTGCAGCGGTCGTCCTGGCGGTCCGCCGTGCCGGCCCGATCACCCGCGCGGCCACGTTCGGTTCTGTCGCCGGGGCGTGGTTCGGCGTCGAAGCGGTGCTCGTCAACGCCACCTCGCACGCCTTCCACGACGGGGGGGTCGCCGCGTTCGGCCGCGCGCAGGGACTGGCGCCGCTCATCGGTGCGATCGTCGTGGGATCCCTGGGCATGATCCTGACGCAGGTCGCCTTCCAGGTGGGCGAGCTCGGCGCCAGTTTCCCCGGGACCCTGGTCGCCGACCCGCTCGTCGCCGTACTGCTCGGCGTCGTGCTGCTGCACGAGAGTGTCCCGTCGGGACCGCTCTACCTGCTCGGGTACGTCGTCGCGGGGGTCGCCATGGTCGCGGCCACCCTGCGCCTGGCGGTCCCGAGCGCTCCGGCAGCCGCCGTGGCCGCGCATCCCTGAGCATCCTGGCGCCATGCCATACCCTCAAGGCCTGATGAGTACCGCATCCCTGGACAAGCAGCCGCGGGAAGTCGCGGCGATGTTCGACGGCGTCGCCCGCCGCTACGACCTGACGAACACGATCCTCTCGCTCGGCCTGGACCGGCGCTGGCGCAGGCAGACGCGGCGCTCGCTGGACCTGACCGATGACCAGCTGGTGCTCGACCTGGCTGCGGGGACGGGCGTGTCCACCGCCGAGCTGGTCGTCGGGGGCGCTCGCGCGGTGGCCTGCGACTTCTCCCTGGGCATGCTGCGTGCCGGGCACGCCCGCTCCGAACGCCGCTGGCTGCCCTTCGTCGCCGGTGACGCGATGGCGCTGCCGTTCGCCGACGGGGTCTTCGACGCGGTGACGATCTCCTTCGGGCTCCGCAACGTCGCCGACGTCGACCTCACGCTGCGCGAGCTGGCGCGGGTGACCCGGGTGGGCGGGCGACTGGTCGTCTGCGAATTCAGCCGGCCCACGTTCGGCCCCTTCCGCCGCGTCTACCTCAACTACCTGATGCGGGCGCTGCCGTGGCTGGCCCGTCGGGTGTCGAGCAACCCGGATGCCTACGTCTACCTCGCCGAGTCGATCCGCGCGTGGCCTGCGCAGGCCGAGCTCGCCCGCCGCATCCGCGCCAACGGCTGGTCCGAGGTGAGCTTCCGCAACCTCACCGGGGGCATCGTGGCGCTGCACCGAGCCGCGCGCGCGGCCGACGGCTGAGGGCCGATCCGAGGCGTGCGGCCTAGGGTGGAGGCGGAGGTGTTCGCATGACTCATCCACCCACTGATCCCGACATCGATCCCGCGACGGACCCCGAGGTCCCGCCGCCGGCGCCCGATCCGGTGCCCGTCCCCAAGCCCGGACCGCGCCCCGGCCCGCCTCCCGGGCCCGATCCCGTCGCCCGTCCCGGACCCCGGTGGCGCGCCGCCGCTCGCACCGCCGCCGCTGCCCGGCCCACTGGGTGCGGACGGATCGGCCGACCGGCTGTAGGGAGTTGCGGCGCAGGTCACGAACGTTGCACGTCGGGTACAACATCGCGCCCGTCATCCCGCTGGGCAGCTGCCCGGCAACACCACGTGTAAGGGAGATCTGAGGACATGGACGACGACGACATGACCACGGCCGGCCTCGACGGCGGAGCAGACGGCGGCGCGGACGGCGGTGCCGATGGCGGTGCTGACGGCGGAGCCGATGGCGGCGCCGGCAGCGGCAGCGAAGGCCCGCGGGACAGCGGTGCCGAAGGTCCGGCTGACGGTGGCGCGCAGGGTGTTCCCGGCCGAGCACGACGGCGGTGCCGATGGCGGCGCGGACGGCGGAGCTGACGGTGGCGCGGACGGCGGAGCTGACGGTGGCGCTGACGGCGGCGCGGAAGGTCCGGCCGACGGTGGCGCCGAGGGTGTTCCCGGCCGAGCACGACGGTCGGCGCCGATGGCGGCGCGGACGGCGGAGCGAGCACGGCAGCGCATGACCGGTAGTACGCAGGTGGGGGTGACCGGCGACGGTCGCCCCCACCCCGTCGTCGCGCTCGGGCGCTGCATCAGCGTCGCGACGGAGGAGTTCGCGGCGTCGTACTGGAGCCGCGGGCCGCTGCTGTCCCGCGCGGCCGAGCTGGCCGGGGGCTTCGCGGATCTGTTCGACGCCGACGCCGTCGACGAGCTGGTCTCCCGCAGGGGCCTGCGCACGCCGTTCCTGCGGATGGCCAAGGCAGGTACCGTCCTCGCCTCCGCAGCGCTTCACCCGTCCCGGGGGCACGGGCGCGGGCATCGCCGACCAGGCCGCCGACGACAAGATCCTCGACCAGCTCGCCGACGGCGCGACCCTGGTCCTGCAGGCGCTGCACCGTACCTGGCCACCGCTGATCGACTTCGGCAGCGCGCTCGCCGCCGAGCTGGGCCACCCCGTGCAGATCAACGCCTACGTCACCCCGCCGGAGAACCAGGGCTTCGCCGCCCACTACGACAACCACGACGTGTTCGTCCTGCAGATCGCCGGCACCAAGCGCTGGCGGATCCACGAGCCGGTCCTGCGTGACCCGCTCCCGGACCAGAAATGGGAGCAGCGCCGGGGCGAGGTCGCCGCTCGCGCCGCCGAGGAGCCGCTGCTGGACACGGTGCTGGCACCCGGTGACGCCCTGTACCTACCGCGCGGGTACCTGCACTCGGCGACCGCGCTGGGGGAGCTCACGATCCACCTCACCGTCGGCGTCCACCCGGTGACGCGCTACGCGCTCGCCCGGGAGCTGCTCGAGGCCGCGACGGCCGATCCGGCGCTCCGCGAGTCCCTGCCGATGGGCGCCGAACTCGCCGACCCCGGCGTGCTGTCGGCGCATCTGGCCGCGACCGCCCGGGCGCTGGCCGGTTTCGCCGAGCACGGCGTCGACGCCCACGCCGACCGGGTGGCCGATCGCGTGGCCACGATGCTCGCCGCCGGCACCCGCCCGGAGCCGCTAGCCCCGCTCGCCCAGGGTGCCGCCGCCGCCACGCTGACCCCCACCACCGCCCTGCGGGCCCGCGCCGGCCTGCGCTACACACTGCGGGCGAGCGAGGACGCGGTGGTCCTCAAGGTGATCGACCGGACCGTGTCCCTCCCGGCGAACGTGGCCACCGCGCTGAAGGGCGTCCTGTCCGGGGAGCCGTTCGCGGTGTCGGAGCTGGCCGGCCTCGATCCCGCCGAGCAACTGGTACTCGCGCGGCGGCTGCTGCGCGAGGGCGTCCTCGTGCCCGTCACCGACAGGTGACCGTCCACCCGCTCCCGCGGGAATCCGCGGATCGCTGTGCCCTGCGCGCCCAGCTGCGGGGGGACGCGATGCTCGGCACCGCGTTCCCCGCCCCGCGGGTGCTGCTCGTCGAGCAACCCGGGCCGTGGGGACGGGCGGGGCTCGCCGAATCACGTTTCGACAGCAGTGTCGCCCGGCAGCTGATCGGTACCGCGGGCAACCAGGGCGTGCGCGTGCTGGCCATCCGGCGCCCCGGGCGGACGCCCCGGTCGGCCACGCGGCGCTGGGCCCTCGCCGACTGCCGCCCCGGTCAGGAGACCCTGAGCTGGGGGACCTTCGGTACCGAGGCGGAGCTGCTGGAACTCGATCTCGACGCGCCGGGCGGGGTGCCCGACGACTCGCCGGCCTACCTGGTGTGCGCCCACAGCCGGCACGACACGTGCTGCGCGCTGCGGGGACGGCCCGTCGCTGCGGCGCTCGAACAGGCCCGCCCGGGACGCGCGTGGGAGTGCAGTCACGTCGGCGGGGAGCGCTTCGCCGCGAACGTCCTCGTGCTGCCGTTCGGCCTGCTCTACGGGCGGGTGCTGCCGTTCGCGGCGACCGAGTTCGCGGCGGCCACCGACCGGGGTGAGGTGGTCGGCGCCCTGCTCCGGGGACGGATCGGGCACGCACCCGCGGCGCAGGCCGCCCTGGCGTTCGCGCACACCCACCTGGCCCTCGTCGGGGTGCGCGAGCTGGCTGTGGACAGCGCGCGTCGAGTGTCACCGGCCGAGTGGAGCGTTCGGTTGCGGACTCCGCACGGCCCGATGGACGTGACGGTGGAGGTCGAGCAGGCGCCGGCGCATCACCTCACGTGCCACGCCGAGACCGCGTCCGGCTTCCTCGTCTACCGCCCGACCACGATCACGCCCGCCTGACCCCGCCGGTCAGTGGTGGACGCCGTACCCCGGGTTGTCCGCCAGCCGCTTGCGGGAGGCCTCGATCTCGCGCTCGGCCTCGACGCGGCCGGTCCAGGACGCGCCCTCGACGCTCTTGCCGGGCTCGAGCTCCTTGTAGACCTCGAAGAAGTGCTGGATCTCGAGACGGTCGAACTCGGGGAGGTGGTGGATGTCGCGGAGGTGCTCGAGGCGCGGGTCGTTGGACGGGACGCAGAGCAGCTTGTCGTCGCCGCCCTTCTCGTCGGTCATGCGGAACATGCCGATGGCCCGGCAGCGGACGAGGACGCCCGGGAAGAGCGGATCGCCCTGGAGGATGACCAGCGCGTCGAGGGGATCGCCGTCCGCGCCGAGGGTGTCCTCGACGAATCCGTAGTCGGCCGGGTACTGCGTGGACGTGAACAGCGTGCGGTCCAGCCGGATGCGCCCGGTCTCGTGATCGACCTCGTACTTGTTGCGGCTGCCCTTGGGGATCTCGATGAGGACGTCGAACTCCATTGTCTGGTCCTTCCCTGCGTCGGGCCCCGTGCGATACGCCGTGGCGGCTGCCCGTTGTGCGCAGGAGCACCCCAGTAGCACCCCAGTAGCGCAGCACTAGTGTGGCCCATCATGGCGCGATCGAGAATGCGGACGCTGTGGACTGTGGCGCTCGTCGCGTTGCTCGTCCTCGGCGCCGCCGCCGGTGGCTTCCTCCTCACCCACACCGTCCGGGTCGATCGGGCGCGTGGCGTGGCAGCCCCGACGTCGACTCCCTCGGCCACGCCGACCACGCCGGCCGAGGTGCTGGGCGCCACCGCAGCCCCGACCGCATCGGCGACCTCGTCCGGTTCGGCTCCCGGCGCGGGACCGCTGGCGGCGAAGGTCGCTGCCGCGCTCCGTCCCGCTCTCGCGGCGGCCGCCCTGGGCGGATCGGTCCACTCCCTGGTCGTCGACGCCGAGTCCGGGGCGGCGTTGCTGACCGCATCGGCGAATGCGTCGGTTCCCCCCGCGTCGACCACCAAACTGACCACGGCCACCGCCGCGCTCGCCGTGTTGCCGCCCGGCTACCGGATGACGACGACCGTGCGCGCCGGGTCCCGCGCGGGTCAGATCGTGCTCGTCGGTGGCGGCGACCCCACGCTCAGCGCGGCCCGGGCGGGCACCGCCACGCTCTACCCGGGGGCGGCGCGGATGTCGGACCTCGCCGCGCAGGTGAAGGCGCGGGGCGTCACGGTCAGCTCGATCGTCGTCGACGACTCGCTGTTCTCCGGCCCGACCGTCGCGCCCGGGTGGGAGGCGGAGGACGTGCCCAGCGACTACGCCTCGGCGATCACTCCCGTGATGGTCGACGGGGGCCTGCCCGCGACCGGAGGCGACATCCGCAGCGCCACCCCGGATCTCGAGGCCGGCCGGGCGTTGGCCCGTCTGCTGGGCGTGCCGGCTGCCCGGATCACGCGCGGGCGGACGGCCCCGGCGGCGGCGACCCTGGCGTCGGTGCGCTCTGCCCCGCTGCTGGATCTCATCGAGCAGACGCTCACCCAGTCCGACAACGTGCTGGCCGAACTGATCGGCCGCCAGGTGGCGCTCGCCGAGCACGAACCGGCATCGTTCGCGGGGGCGGTGGTGGCGGTGCGCCGGGTTCTCGCGGGCGTGGGGATCACCCTTCCGGCGACCCTGTCCGACGCGTCGGGCCTGTCGCAACGCGACCGGCTGACGCCCGCCGCCCTCGTCGGACTGCTCCGCGTCGTCCTCGCGGGGACCCACGCCGCGCTGACGCCGCTGATCTCGGCACTGCCGGTGGCCGGGTGGGACGGCACGCTGGCCGACCGGTACCGCGTCCGGCTGAGCGCGGCCGGAGCGGGGGAGGTGCGGGCGAAGACCGGCACGCTCAGCGGGGTGGTGACACTGGCCGGCGTGGTCCGCGACGCGACCGGACGGCTGCTGGTGTTCGCGATCATGGCCGATCGGGTGCCCGTCGGCGGCGCGACGCCGGCCGAGGCTGCCATGGACGTGGCGGTCGCGCGCTTGGCCGCGTGCGGCTGCCGCTGACTGCCGGCCGGGTGCGGCTGCCGCTGACTGCCGGGGGTTCCGAGGCGACGGCTACCGTGAGCGACATGGCTTCGCTCATCGACTGGGACCTCGCGGCATCCACCGCCAAGCGGATGGCCCCCGCCCCGCCGGACATCTCGCCGGCCGAGGCCGAGGCCGCCGTCACCGAGCTCCGAGCCTGTGCCGAGGTGGCCGCGGTCCACGTCGCCGAACTCACCCGGCTGGCCGAGCCGCCGGTCACCGCCCTCACCCGCGTGGTCGACCGCCCGGGATGGGTCGACGTCAACGCCTCCGGCATGGCGACCCTGATGAACCCGCTCGTCGAGAAGCTGTCCGGCAGCAAGAAGCCCAGTGCGTTGGCCGATGCGGTCGGTGGCAAGGTCACCGGCGCCCAGGCCGGCGCGGTCCTCGGGTTCATGTCCGGCAAGGTGCTCGGGCAGTTCGAGTTCTTCGACCGGGCCGACGGCCAACTGCTGCTCGTCGCCCCCAACATCGTCGACGTCGAGCGCAAGCTGCAGGTCGACCCGAGCGACTTCCGGCTGTGGGTGTGCCTGCACGAGGTGACCCACCGGGTCCAGTTCACCGCGGTGCCGTGGATGCGCCAGCACATGCTCGACCGAGGTCGGCGCCCTCACCGACACCGATGGAGACCGATCCGGACGTGCTGCGCGCGCGGGTCAGGCGCGCCGTCAGCGAGCTGGTCAAGACGGCCCGTGGCCAGGACGACGGGACCGGCGTGATGGCCGCGCTCGCCACCCCGGAGCAGAGGGAGGTCATCGACCGGATCACCGCGTTCATGTCGCTGGTCGAGGGCCATGCCGAGTACGTGATGAACGCGGTGTCACCGACGGTGATCCCGTCGCAGAAGTACATCGAATCGCGGTTCGCCGGCTCGGCGGCGCAAGGGCGGGAACCCGCTGGACAAGCTCATGCGCAGATCGCTCGGGCTGGACGCCAAGACCCGCCAGTACGTCGAGGGTTCCGCGTTCGTGCGCGGCGTCGTCGACCGGGTCGGCGATCGACGGCTTCAACGCGGTGTGGACCGGCCCCGCAGACGCTGCCGACCAAGGCCGAGCTCGCCGATCCCGCCGCCTGGGTCGCCCGCGTCCACGAGCTGACCCGCATGGGACCGCATCCGGCCGTCGCCGACGTCCGGCGCGCCGTGCGCACCGCCCTGGCGGGCCTGCCGTCGGACGCGCGGCTGCTCGTGGCCTGCTCCGGCGGCGCCGACTCCCTCGCCCTGGCGGCCGCGACCGCGTTCGAGGCGGGTGACCGGGCCGGACTGATCACCGTCGACCACGGCCTGCAGGCCGGATCGGGCGCCCAGGCCCGGCGCGCGTCGGCCCTCGGCTACGAGCTGGGGTTCGATCCGGTCCATGCTGGTCCGGGTGGAGGTCGGGCATCCGGCGGGGCCCGGAGGCCGCCGCCCGCACCGCGCGGTACGCCGCCCTCGACTCGGCCGCGCAGCTGCGGGTGCCCACGTCCTGCTCGGTCACACCCGCGACGACCAGGCCGAGACGGTGCTGCTGGGGCTGGCCCGCGGTTCCGGTCCCCGCTCGATCGCCGGGATGCGGGCCCGCGACGGGCGGTACCTGCGCCCGTTGCTCGAGGTCGGCCGGGCCACCACCGAGGAGGCCTGCCGCGCCCTCGGGTTGCCGTTCTGGAACGACCCGCACAACGCGGATTCCCGTTTCACGCCGCGTGCGGCTGCGCCGGGAGGTGATCCCGCTGCTGGAGGACGTCCTCGACGGTGGCGTGGGCGCCGCCCTGGCGCGCACCGCCGATCTCCTGCGCGCCGACCTCGACGCGCTCGACGAGCTCGCGGCCGGCCGTCCCGCTGCAGGCGCGCACCGACGCGGGCCGCACTCGCCGCCGTTGCCGCCGGCTCTGCGCAGCCGGGTGCTGCGGACCGCCGCCGGTGAGGCGGGTGCCGGGCCGCTCACGTCGACCCACCTCGCCGCCATGGACGCGCTCGTGACGAACTGGCGCGGCCAGGGTCGGCAAGCTCACCTTCCCGGGGGTTACGTCGCCGTGCGGCGATCTGGCAGGCTGAGCATATTCCCGCGCGGACCAGACGACGCCAGGCGGGCCACCGAACCGTGACCGACAGGAGAACCCGTGTCCGTTCTGGACGCCGACATCGAATCGGTCGTCGTGTCGCGCCGATCGAGATCCGGGCCAAGACCGCCGAGCTGGCCGCACGGCATCGACGTCGACTACGCCGATCGCGAGCCGTTGCTGGTGGGCGTGCTCAAGGGCGCGGCCGTGTTCATGTCCGACCTGGCCCGGTGCCCTCGAGCGGCCGTCCACGATGGAGTTCATGGCGGTCAGCTCCTACGGTTCGTCCACGACGTCCTCGGGCGTCGTGCGGATCCTGAAGGACCTCGACCGCAGCATCGAGGGCGAGCACATCCTGGTGGTCGAGGACATCATCGACTCGGGGCTGACGCTGTCCTGGCTGCTGCGGAACCTGGCCTCGCGCAGCCCGGCGTCGATCGAGATCGTCGCCATGTTCCGCAAGCCGGAGGCGGCCAAGGTCGAGGTGCCGGTGCGGTACGTCGGCTTCGACATCGAGAACAAGTTCGTCGTCGGCTACGGCCTGGACTACGCCGAGCGCTACCGCGACCTGCCCTATGTCGGGCGTCCTGCGCCCGTCGGTCTACGGAGGCTGATCCGGTCGGCCGTGTTTCGCCACAGGCGAACGGCGTGGGGGCCGATCGCGGAACGTTGCGCCCCCGGCCGTGCGTTAGAGAGTCGCCCGGACGTTGAACGGTTGACGAACCTGGCAGGTCAGTCCTGCCGTGTACCGTCATTCTCACGGAAAATTCGGCTGATCGGGAGGCAGATCGGGGCGCTGAATTCACGCCCCGATTGAATGACTATGGATCTCAAGCGCAGTGCGTCCGATCGTGGTGGCTCTGGGGTGCCGTCGCCGGTCATCGCCTTCCTCGTCATCTCCTCCCTCCATGGCAGGGTGACGGCTACTACGCTCAGCGTCAAGACCTCGGACGCGACTCACGCAGATCACGTCCGGAAACGTCACCAACGCCCGATCCACGACAAGGAACAGTACCTCGAACTGACCTTGAAGACGGCGTTCAACGGCCACACCAAGATCAAGGCGAGCTACCCGACCGACGCCAGGCTGACGATCTTCAACGATCTGCAGAAGGCCGAGGACAGCACAGCCTGATCTTCACGACCGTCAGAGCCACAGCAATGTGCTGCCTCGAGCGTCATCCTCAGCCTCCTGCCGTTCATCCTCATCGGCGTGTTCTGCTGTTCTGGATCATGTCCCAGGCCCAGGGCGGCGGCAACCGGGTCATGAGCTTCGGCCGCAGCAAGGCCAAGCTGGTCAGCAAGGACACGCCCAAGACGACGTTCGCCGATGTCGCCGGCGCCGACGAGGCCATCGAGGAGCTGCTCGAGATCAAGGAGTTCCTGGCCAACCCGGCGAAGTTCCAGGCCATCGGCGCCAAGATCCCCAAGGGCGTGCTGCTCTACGGCCCGCCCGGAACCGGTAAGACGCTGCTGGCCCGCGCCGTCGCCGGTGAGGCCGGTGTGCCGTTCTACGCGATCTCCGGCTCGGACTTCGTCGAGATGTTCGTCGGCGTCGGCGCCTCCCGGGTCCGCGACCTGTTCGAGCAGGCCAAGAACAACGCCCCCGCCATCGTCTTCGTCGACGAGATCGACGCGGTCGGTCGCCACCGTGGCGCCGGCATGGGCGGCGGCCACGACGAGCGCGAGCAGACCCTCAACCAGCTGCTGGTCGAGATGGACGGCTTCGACGTCAAGGGCACCGTCATCCTGATCGCGGCCACCAACCGGCCCGACATCCTCGACCCGGCGCTGCTGCGCCCGGGCCGGTTCGACCGCCAGATCGCCGTCGGCCCGCCCGACGTCGCTCGGTCGCGAGGCCGTCCTGAAGGTGCACGCCAAGGGCAAGCCGTTCGCCCAGGACGTCGACCTCGACGTCATCGCCCGTCGAACGCCCGGCTTCACCGGCGCCGACCTGGCCAACGTCATCAACGAGGCCGCGCTGCTCACCGCCCGCAACAACGGCCGGCTGATCACCAACGAGGCGCTGGAGGAGTCGATCGACCGCGTCATCGCCGGGCCCGGAGCGCAAGACCCGGGCCATGAGCGACGACGAGAAGCGCGTCACCGCCTACCACGAGGCCGGTCACGCGCTGGCGGCGTGGGCCATGCCCAACCTCGACCCGGTCCACAAGGTGACGATCCTGCCGCGCGGCCGTTCGCTCGGGCACACCCTCGTGCTGCCGCTGGAGGACCGGTACACCCAGACCCGCTCGGAGATCATCGACCAGCTGGTCTACGCGCTGGGCGGTCGGGCGGCCGAGGAGCTGGTGTTCCACGAGCCGACCACCGGTGCGTCGAACGACATCGAGAAGGCGACCGCGCTGGCCGCGTCGATGGTCACCGAGTACGGCATGAGCGCCAAGCTGGGCGCGGTCAAGTACGGCACCGGTGACTCCGGAGCCGTTCATGGGCCGCGACTACGGCCACCAGCGCGACTACTCCGAGGACATCGCCGCCGACATCGACGCCGAGGTGCGCAAGCTCATCGAGGGCGCGCACGACGAGGCCTGGGAGATCCTGGTCCAGTACCGCGAGCGTCTCGACCAGCTGGTGCTCGAGCTGATCGACAAGGAGACGCTGGACACCGACGATCTCGTCGCGATCCTGGCGCCGGTGCGCAAGCGCCCGCCGCACAACACGTTCAACGGTTTCGGCAAGCGCACGCCCAGCGACCGGCCGCCGATCGAGATCCCTGAGCGCCTGCGCGGGAAGTCGCCGTCCCAGGAAGCCCGCAAGGCCGCGGCCGCCGCCAAGGCGATGGCCAACGGTGTCGTCGGCAACGGCTCGGCCCCGCACGGGGTCGCGCTCACCAAACCGGCAGCGCCTGTCGGTGCGAACGGTGCCCACGCGTACGGGCGGTAACGGCTCGGGCGGTCAACAGCTCGGGCGCCAACGGGTCCGGCGCGCCAACGGCTCGGGCGGGTACGGCCAGCCCGCCCCGACCGCGTCGCCGTACCCGCCGGCCCAGTTCCCGAGCGGCCAGTACCCGACCGGCCAGTACCCGACCGGCCAGTTCCCGAGCGGCCAGTACCCGACCGGCCAGTACCCGCCGGCGCAGTACCCGGGCGGCCAGTACCCGAGCGGGTACCAGACGCCCTACCCGGGCTCGGCACCGCAGCAGCCCGCGTCCTACCCGCCGCCGCCCGCGGCATCGACGCCGTACGCGCCGTCGAACCCCTACGCGCCGCCGAACCCGAACGCCGCGCCCAGCCCGTACGCGCCGCCGAACCCGGCTCAGGCGTCCAACCCGACCGCCGTGTTCCCCGCAGTGGGCGGTCCCTACGGTGAACCGCCGCAGGGCTACCCCGCGCCGAACCAGCAGCCGCCGTCCTATGGAGCGCAGCACGCCGAGCCCACCGCCGGCGAGCAGGACTCCGACGAGCACGGCGACGCGGGTTCCGGGTCCGGGCGGTCGTGAGCGAGGAGTCCGCTGCCGCCGCCCGGGTCGGCGGCAGGGTCGCCCACGCCCGCACACAGCGGGGTCGACGTCGAGCGCGCGAGCGCCGCGGTGCGCGAGCTGTTGATCGCGATCGGCGAGAACCCCGACCGGGAGGGACTGCGCGAGACGCCGGGTCGCGTCGCCCGTGCCTACGCCGAGATCTTCGGTGGCCTGTTCGTCGATCCGGCGGACGTGCTGGAGACGACGTTCGACGAGGGCCACGACGAGCTCGTCCTGGTCAAGGACATCCCGCTCTACTCGACCTGTGAGCACCACCTCGTCCCGTGGCACGGCTCGGCCGCCGTCGGCTACATCCCCGGCCAGGACGGCCGGATCACCGGCCTGTCGAAGCTGGCCCGCCTGGTCGACCTCTATGCCCGGCGCCCGCAGCTGCAGGAACGGCTGACCTCCCAGGTCGCCGATGCCGTGGCGACCCGGTTGGCACCGCGCGGTGTCATCGTCGTCATCGAGGCCGAGCACCTGTGCATGGCGATGCGCGGCATCCGCAAACCCGGCTCCCGGACGGTGACCTCCGCCGTGCGCGGCACCCTGCGCTCGGACTCCCGCAGCCGAGCAGAGGCCATGTCGCTGATCCTGGGCCGGTAACCACCGTGCCGGCCTCGCTGGAGCTGCCCGCCCGCTCCGACCGCATCGCCGTCATGGGCGTCCTGAATGTCACCCCCGACTCGTTCTCCGACGGCGGCCGCTGGACGAACCTGGACGCGGCGGTCGCGCACGGCGTCGCGCTCCGGGCCGACGGTGCCGATCTCGTGGACGTCGGTGGTGAGTCCACCCGGCCCGGCGCAGGTCGGATCGACGCCGAGGAGGAGATCCGCCGGGTGATCCCGGTGATCACCGAACTGGTGCGCGCCGGCATCCCGGTCAGCGTCGACACCTATCGCGCCGCTGTCGCCGCGGCCGCGTTGGAGGCCGGCGCGCAGGTCGTCAACGACGTCTCGGGCGGCCTCGGCGACACCGACATGGCTGCGGTCGTCCGCGATGCCGACTGCCCGTGGATCCTGATGCACTGGCGCGGGCACAGCTCGACGATGCAGCAGCTGGCGCACTACGGCGACGTGGTCGACGACGTCCGGGATGAGCTCGGGCAGCGGCTGGACTCCGCCGTCGCGGCGGGCGTGTCGCCGGTCAAGCTGGCGCTGGATCCGGGGCTCGGCTTCGCGAAGACGGCCGCCCACAACTGGGCCCTGCTGGCGCGCCTGGCCGAGATCGTCGACCTGGGGCTGCCCGTCCTGGTCGGCGCGTCGCGCAAGTCGTTCCTGGGCTCGCTGCTGGCGGATCCCTCCGGCGCCCCACGCCCGGCCGCGGGACGCGAGGATGCCACCGTCGCGGTCACCACCTACAGCGCTCTGGCCGGTGCCTGGGGTGTGCGCGTCCACGAGGTGCGCGCGAGCGTGGACGCCGCCCTCGTCGCCGCGGCGATCCGGGCCGCCGCAGAGGACGGGCCGGCATGAGCGCACCGGTGCCCGGGCGGCGTCCGTCGGCGACTCCGGACCTGATCACGCTCACCGGCCTGCGCGTGTTCGGCCACCACGGCGTGTTCGACCACGAGCGCAGGGACGGCCAGGACTTCGTGGTGGACGTCGCCCTGGAGGTCGACACCCGCACGGCCGCCGCCTCCGATGACGTCGCCGACACCGTCCACTACGGCGAGCTCGCCGAAGCGCTGGGTGCCGTCGTCTCCGGACCTCCCGTCGACCTGCTGGAGACGCTGGCGGCCCGCCTCGCGGACGTGTGCCTGGCGGACCGGCGGGTCGCGGCGGCCACCGTCACCGTCCACAAGCCGCAGGCCCCGATCGCGCTCGCCTTCAGCGACGTCTCCGTGACGATCCGACGGGTGCGGCCGTGACCGTGCCGGGACAGCCGAGCGTGACCGGGCCGGGACAGCCGAGCCGGGCGGTGCTGTCCATCGGGAGCAATCTCGGTGACCGGCTGGCCCACCTGCAGTCGGCGGTCGACTCCTTCGGGCCGGCCGTGCGCGCGGTGTCCGCGGTGCACGAGACCGCGCCCTGGGGGCCGGTGCCGCAGCCGGATTACCTCAACGCCGTCCTCCTGGTCGAGCTGCCCGGCCTGACCCCCCGGGACTGGCTCGACCGCGCGTTCGCCGCGGAGAACGCCGCCGCGCGCGTGCGTGACGTCCGGTTCGGGCCACGGACGCTGGATGTGGACGTGATCACCGTCGATGCCGTCGAATCGGCCGACCCGGACCTGACGCTTCCCCATCCGCGCGCCGCGCAACGGGCCTTCGTGCTCGTGCCGTGGGCGGAGGTGGATCCGGCGGCCGAGCTCGTGGGGCACGGTCGCGTCGCGCGGTTGCTCACCGCGCTGGATCCCGCGGACCGGGCCGGCGTCCGGCGCCGTGCCGACCTGGTACTGACCCTGCCCGCGGGCGACGAGGGGCGGGGATGAAACGGACCGGTCCCGGCGACCTCGCCGTTCCGTTCGCGATCGTCGCGGTGGTGGTCTACGTCCTGCTCCGCCGTTCCTACGGCTCCCTGCCGCCGATCCAGCCGTACGCCGGGGTGCCGATCGGCGTCCTCGCCATCGCCGAGTGGATCGCGTCCCGCCGGGTGCGCGCGGCCATCACCCACCAGCCGGGTGCCAAGCCGATGCAGGCGATCGTCATCGCCCGGTGCGCAGCGCTCGGCAAGGCCACGGCGCTCGTCGGCGCGGGAGTGGTGGGAGCCACGGTGGGGCTGCTCGCGCGGGTCGTCCCCGACGCCTCCCGCGTCAGCGCGGCCGGCCACGACACGCGGTCCGGACTGATTCTGGTGGTGGTCAGCGTGGCCCTCGTGGTCGCCGGCGTTCTGCTGGAAAGATCAGCTGTCGATCCCGGTGCCGAGGATCGCCGCCCCTGACCGGCTCGTCCCGGGTCGGCGGGAGGTCCGTCCCGAGCCGATAGAGTGACGCGATATGACGAAGACCGAACCCCAGAGCCGCCGCAGAGCGCTCCTGCGGTCGGCTGTGATCATCATCGCGGTGATCGTGACCGCCGTGGGGACCTGTCTCGTCGCGTTCTCGGACTCCACCAAGGGCACCCGCCTCGGCCTGCCCATCGCCCTGTGGGGTGTGGTGATCGGCTGGTACGGCATCTACTGGGCGGCCCCGAGTGCGGATACGAGCGCGGGCTCACCCGGACGTGAGCTCGAACTGCGCAAGACGTTCGAGCTGGAGTTGGAGCGTGAGGTCGCCGGGCGCCGCGAGTACGAGCTGCAGCTGGAGGTGATGCTCCGCCGCGAGATGGAGAACGGGTTGCGTGAGGAGCTCGCCGCGCTGCGCCGCGAGGTCGCCGCACTCCGGGGCGACGTGCTCGACGCCGTCGACGGACGGCTGCGGCTGGAACGCATCGAGACGACCCGCATCATCGGCTCGGACCTGGCCGCGCTGCAGCACGAGGTCCGCCGGCTGAGCGGTGAGCGGGAGAGCCTGACCGCCGCGCCCGTCGCCGCCGGCGTCGCCGCTGCCGGGGTGCCTGCCCCGCTGCCGGGCGCCCCCGTGGAGCGCGTGCCGAGCGGGCAGCGCGCCGAGGCGTGGGTCAAGCCCAACCGGGGACACGACTCGACCCCGCTGCCGGGAGTCCCCGCCCCCGCGGTCGCCGGTACGGCCCCGGAACCCGCCGCCGCGCCGGCGGCTGCTGGGACGGCCCCGCGCTCGACGGCTCCTGCCCGTCCGACTCAGCCCACCGGGCAGATCCCGGCCGCCACCGCAGCCCCGGCCACGCCCGCCCCGGCCACGCCCGCCCCGGCCGCCACCGCGCCGGTGCCGAGGCCGACTCCTGTGCCGGCTCCCGCCTCCACGCCAGTGACGCCGGGGCCGTCCGCCGCTCGCCCTGCCGCCGCCGCGGCACCGCTCCGCCGGGCGCCCGAGCCGGCCTCACCTGCTCCGGCGCCGTCCGTTCCGGTGTCGCTGGGCGCGGACCCGTTCGCCGGACTGCCGCGACTGTCAGCCTTCGATCCCGGCCCGGAGTCGCCGCTTCCGGCCACACCTGCCGTACCCGCTTCGGCCCCGCCCGCAGCTCCGGTCCGTTCCGCGCCGACGTCCACTGCGCCGACGTCCACTGCGCCGACGTCCACTGCGCCGACGTCCACTGCGCCGTCGGTCCCTCGCCGTCGGTCTCCTCGCCGTCGGTGTCCAGCCCGGCTGAGTCGCCCCGCCGCGCCCGCCGTCACGCTCTTGCCGAGTCGGTACCGGCCTCCCGCGAGGCATCCGAATACGTCGGGCGGCGCCGTTTGGCGGCAGAACAGGCCGAAGCCGCGGCTCGCGCGGCCGCCGAGGATGCAGAGGACGCGTCTCCCCGCCGTCGTCACGGCTGACCCTCACGTCGACCACGTCCGTGCGGGCCGGCGCGTCCGGACAGCGACTGCGCGGGCGGGCGTGTCGTGGGCCGGTGCGTCGCGATCCGCAGGGGCGCCGCATGAGAGTCTGGGCGCATGACCGATATCCGACCGGACCTGGCCCAGGTCGTGGCCGCCGCGGCCGATCGCGCCGCTCTCGGCGCCAACGCCCCGGCCCTCCTGCTCGAGTCGTTGACCCACCTGGGGCGGCTGAGCCTGATCGCCACCGCCGCGACCGAACGGGGACGGCGGCCGTTCCGGCCCACCCCCGAGTGGACGGACGCCCTGGGCCTGCTGGCGTTCGGGGTCTTCTCGCTGGCCGATCAGACGGGCGTGGACCTCGATGCCGCCGTACGCGCGACGGCCCAGCGCATCGTCAGCGACGCGCTGGCTGCCGAGCAGCGTGAGGGCGGCGGCTGGCCGCTGTCGGCCGAGTAGCGCCGACGTCCGCCGCACCGGGACGCGTGACAGCCCCGCGGACCGGCCCCACGCCCAACCCGACCCGACCCCGGCGGCACGACCCGGGGACGGCAACTATCCTCACCTGCGACCGGTACCGCAGTGCCCGTGACTGGATCGGATGGGTAGTGACTCGCTTCGACGCGCCGCCACGGCTGTCCCTGGGCGTCATCGGCACCGGGCGCGTCGGATCGGTCCTCGGCGCCGCGCTCGCCCGTGCCGGACATCATGTCCTGGCCGCGAGCGCCGTCTCCGACGCGTCCCTGGCCCGGGCCAGGCGGCTCCTGCCCGACGCACGCATCGACACGCCCGCCGAGGTCGCCGCCGCGGCCGACCTGGTCCTGCTGGCCGTGCCGGACGACGAACTCCCCGCCCTCGTCGCCGGGCTGGCGCACACGGGCGCGTTCCGGGTGGGCCAGCTGGTGGCGCACACGTCCGGCGCGCACGGGTTGGCGGTGCTCGAACCCGCCACGTCGGCCGGGGTGGTGCCGCTCGCGTTGCATCCCGCGATGACGTTCCTCGGCCGCCCCGAGGACCTGGACCGGCTCGGGGGAGCGGTGTTCGGGGTGACCGCGTCGCCGGAGTTCCGCCCCGTGGCCGAGGCGCTCGTGCTGGAGATGGGCGGGGAGCCGGTGTGGGTGCCGGACGCGGCCCGCCCGCTGTACCACGCGGCACTCAGCCACGGTGCGAATCACGTCGTGACCGTGGTCGGCGACGCGGTGCAGATGCTGCGCGAGGCGGGAGTCGAGGAGCCCACCCGGCTGCTCACCCCGCTGGTGGGCGCCGCGCTGGACAACGTGCTGCGCCTCGGTGACGCCGCCCTGACCGGCCCGGTCTCGCGGGGTGACACCGCCACGATCGCCGCCCATCTGGCCGCGCTCAGTCGCGAGAGCCCCGACGTCGTCGACGTCTACGTGGCCCTGGCCCGGCGCACCGCCGAACGGGCGAGCGCCTCCGGGCGGATCAGCGCGGCACAGTTCGCTGCCCTCACCGAGGTGCTGAGCCGGTGGGAGACGCGATGAAGGTCGTGCAGACGCGGCAGGACTTCCTCAGCGCGCGGGCCGAGCTCGGTGGACGCGTGGGCGCCGTGTTCACGATGGGCGCGCTCCACGACGGCCACCAGGCCCTGCTCGAGGCAGCAGCCACGGGTGCCGACGTCGTGCTGGCGACGATCTTCGTCAACCCCACCCAGTTCGGGCCGACCGAGGACCTGGCCCGCTACCCGCGCGACCTCGACGCCGACCTGGCCCGATGCGAGCGAGCCGGCGTGGACCTCGTCTGGGCGCCTGCCGTCGAGGACATCTATCCGCAGCCGCTGCAGGTCTCGATCGATCCCGGACCGCTCGGCGCGCAGCTCGAGGGCGCGTCCCGGCCGACCCACTTCGCGGGCATGCTCACCGTCGTGGCGAAGCTGCTGCACCGGACCCGGCCGGCCGTCGCCTACTTCGGCGAGAAGGACTACCAGCAGCTGACCCTGATCCGGGCGATGGTGCGCGACCTCGATCTGGCCGTCGAGATCGCCGGGGTACCCACCGTCCGCGAGCCCGACGGCCTGGCGCGCTCCAGCCGCAACGTCTTCCTGGTCGGCCCGGACCGCGCGGCCGCCGTCGCGCTCTCGGCAGCCCTGGCCGCCGGGCGTGCGGCCGCCGGGCAGGGCGCGGGCGCCGTGCTCGCGGCGGCGCGCGGCGTCGTCGCGGCCGCCGGTGGCGTCGAGGTCGACTACCTCGAACTGCGTGACGTCGACCTCGGTCCGGCGCCCGACCACGGCCCCGCCCGGTTGCTCGTGGCCGCGCGCGTCGGCAGTACCCGGCTGATCGACAACACCGCGGTGACGGTGTGACGGCGGGAGGCCCGGACGTGCGGCTGCCCCGCCGGTTGGCATCGGCGGCGCCGGGCTGGACCGCGCACGCCGACGTCGTCGTCGTGGGTTCCGGGATCGCGGGGCTGACGACAGCGCTCCGCCTGACCGACGGGCCCGGGCCCCTGCGCGTCCTCGTCGTCACCAAGGACGTGATCGCCGCGGGCTCCACCCGGTGGGCCCAGGGCGGCATCGCCGCGGCGCTGGGTGCGGACGACACGCCCGAGGACCACCTGCGCGACACCCTCGTCGCCGGCGTCGGCGCCTGCGACGAGGCCGCTGTGCGGGTCCTCGTCGATGAGGGGCCGGAGGCCGTGCGGGAACTGATCGGGCTCGGGACCCGCTTCGACCGCGCCGGCAACGGCGACCTGTCGCTGACGCGTGAGGGCGGGCACCACCGGGACCGGATCGCCCACGCGGGCGGTGACGCCACCGGGGCCGAGATCAGCCGGGCGCTCGTGGCGCGGGTGCTCGCCGACCCGTCGATCGAGGTCGTCGAGCACGCCCTCGTCCTGGACCTGGTGCTCGGTGCGGACGGTGGGGTGCGGGGCGTGACGCTGCACGTCATGGGCGAGGGGCAGCACGACGGAGTGGGCGCCGTGCTGGCCCGGGCGGTCGTGCTCGCCACCGGGGGGATCGGACAGGTCTACGCGTCGACCACCAACCCGTCGGTGTCCACCGGTGACGGAGTGGCCGCCGCGATGCGCGCCGGCGCGGTCGTGCGCGACCTGGAATTCGTGCAGTTCCATCCGACCGTGCTCTGGCTGGGGCACCGTGCCCACGGCCAGCAACCTCTCGTCAGCGAGGCCGTCCGGGGAGAGGGCGCCTTCCTGGTCGACGACGCCGGCGTGCCGTTCATGGCGGGAGCGCACGAACTCGCCGACCTGGCGCCGCGCGACGTGGTCGCCAAGGCCATCCTGCGCCGGATGCACGACTCGGGCGCCGAGCACGTCTGGCTGGATGCCCGGCACTTCGGCCGGGAGAAGTGGCGCGTGCGGTTCCCCACGATCCTGGCCACGCTGGAGGCGCACGGGATCGACCCCGTGATCGGATCTGATCCCGGTCGTGCCCGCCAGCCACTACGCCTCCGGTGGCGTCCGCACCGACCTCGAGGGCCGCAGCTCGATCGACCGCCTCTACGCGTGCGGGGAAGCTGCCTGCACCGGCGTGCACGGCGCGAACCGGCTCGCCTCGAACTCCCTGCTGGAGGGCCTCGTGTTCGGTCGGCGCATCGCCGCCGACATCCTCGCCCGCCTGGCCACCGATCCGGCGATCGCTGAGCCGGCGAACACCGATCCGACGTCTGCTGAGCCGGCGTCGACCTCGGAACCCGCCCCGGCCGGCCTCGTGGACGAGTCGGTGCGCGGCGATCTGCAGCGGTTGATGTCCGCCGACGCCGGGGTGCTGCGCGACGCCGCCGGCCTGGCACGCGCGGCCACGGGCCTGGCCGATCTGGGTACCCGCCGGAGCGACCTCCCCGGGATCGGCAGCTGGGAGGCGACCAACCTGCTCACCGTCGCCGCCGCGCTCGTCCACGCGGCCCGCCGGCGCGAGGAGACCCGCGGGTCGCACTGGCGTGAGGACTTCCCGAGCCGGGACGACACGGACTGGCAGGGTCACCTCGACTGCGTCCTCGGTCCCGACGGCACCGTCACCACGACCTACGTCCCGACTCCGGGGGCGCCGAACGACCTCCTCACCCCGGCATTCACCACCGAACCGAACGGAGCCGCATGAGCATCCGCTCCGACGCGCTGCAGGCCGTCCAGGACGCGGGGCTCGACCCGCAGACGGTGATCGACATCGTCGCGCTGGCCCTGGACGAGGATCTGGGTGACGGCCCGGACGTGACCGCGGTCGCCACGATCCCGGCATCCACCCTCGGCGCGGCCGACGCGGTGCCGCGGGCGGCGGGCGTGGTCGCGGGGCTGCCGATCGCCGCCTACGTCTTCGAGATCGCCAGCTCGGGCCGGCTGCGGGTCGACCTCGGCTCGGCCGACGGCGCGCGCGTCGTACCCGGAGAGGTCCTGCTGACCGTCCGCGGGCCGGTGCGCGACATCGTCACCGCCGAGCGGACCGCCCTGAACATCCTCGGGCACCTGTCCGGCATCGCCACCCTCACCCGGGCCTGGGTCGACGAGGTGGCAGGGACCGGCGCGCAGATCCGCGACACCCGCAAGACCCACGCCGGCCTGCGGGCGCTGGAGAAGTACGCCGTGCGCTGCGGCGGCGGGGTCAACCACCGCATGTCGCTGTCGGACGCGGCACTGGTGAAGGACAACCACGTCGCCGCCGCCGGAGGTGCCGCGCAGGCCTTCGCGCTGGTCCGCGCGGCCGCGCCCGGGCTCGTGATCGAGGTCGAGGTCGACACCCTCGAGCAGGCGCGTGAGGTCGTCGACGCCGGAGCCGAACTGGTGCTGCTGGACAACATGGGCACCGAGGACATGCGGTCCGCCGTCGCCTACGCCCGCGCACGCGGCGTGCGCACCGAGGCCTCGGGCGGGCTCGGCCTCGCCGGCGCCCGTGCCGTCGCCGAGACGGGCGTGGACTATCTCGCCGTGGGCGCGCTCACCCACTCCGCGCCGGTGCTCGACATCGGCCTCGACCTGGAGGGCACGCACTGATGCTGCTCGCGATCGACATCGGCAACACCAACACCGTCCTCGGGGTCTTCGACGGCGACCACCTCGACACTCCTGGCGCATCAAGACCGATGCGCGCAACACCGCCGACGAGCTGGCATTGACCTACCGCGGCCTGCTCGCCGACGTCGAGATCACCGGCATCAGCGCCTGCTCGACGGTGCCGGCCGCGCTGCGCGAGCTGCGCACCATGCTGGCGCGGTACTACCCGAACCACCCCACGATCATCGTGGAGCCGGGGATCCGCACGGGCGTGGGCGTGCTGATGGACAACCCGAAGGAGGTCGGCACGGACCGCATCTGCAACACGATCGCCGCGTTCCACCTGATCGGGGGCCCGGCGATCGTCGTCGACTTCGGCACGTCCACCAACTTCGACGTCGTCAGCGCCAAGGGCGAGTTCGTCGGGGGCGCGCTGGCCCCGGGCATCGAGATCTCCGTCGACGCTCTCGCCGCCCGCGCCGCCCAGCTGCGCAAGGTCGAGCTGGTGGAGCCGCGTTCACCCATCGGCAAGAACACCGTCGAGGCGCTGCAGTCGGGCATCCTGTACGGCTTCGCCGGGCAGGTCGACGGCCTGGTCCGGCGCCTGCGCAAGGCCCTGCTCCCCGCCGACCCCGAATCGGTGGCCGTGATCGCGACCGGTGGCCTGGCCGGGTTCGCCATCGCCCACAGCGAGACCGTGCACCGGTACGAGCCCGACCTGACGCTGCTCGGCCTCCGGCTCATCTTCGAGCGCAACCAGTAGGCGGGCCGCGGGCGCCGCCGTGGTCAACGGGCGCGGGACGGCGGCGCCGGCGTGATCAGTGGGCGCGGGCCCGCAGCACGATCGTCGTGTACGGCAGGCGGAACGTCTCCCGCCCTGCCAGCCCCGGATGTTCCCGGGTGACGCGGCGGACGCGCTCCAGCAGGCGCGCCCGCTCCGGCTCGTCCATGGCGATCACGTAGGAGCGGGACGCGACCAGATCCACCAGCTCCTGCGGCGACAGCGACTGCCCGTGGGCGAACTCCCCCCGCTCGTGTCTCGCCGAACCAGCGCGCGTCGAGCTCGATCCCGCTGTAGCGCTCCCCGCTGGGGGAGCCGGGCCCGACTGGGCCTCGACGAAGACCCGCGACTCCACTGCGGAGGGGTCCCGGAGGTTCCACAGCAGTCCGACCGCGCCGCCCGGACGCAGCACCCGGGCGATCTCCGCGTCGGCCGCGGGCCGGGCGAACCAGTGGAAGGCCGATCCGACGACGATCGCGTCCACGCTGGCGTCCGGCAGCTCGATGTGCTCGGCGACGCCGACCCGCGCGTCGACACCGGGCAGCTTGGCCCGCAGCTGGGCGAGCATGTTCGGCGACGGGTCGACCGCGACGACGTCCAGCCCGCGCTCCACCAGCGCGGCGGTGAGCTTGCCCGTCCCGGCACCGAGATCCAGCACCTGCCGCGCGTCCCCGGGCAGGACCCAGTCCAGCGCCTCCGCCGGGAAGTCCGGGCGCACCCGGTCGTACAGGTCGGCCGCCGAGTCGAAGGTGGCACCGAGCCGGCGGCGTTCCGCGTCGGTCATCGGGCTCACGAACCCACGGTACCGGCCGGGGGCGGCGCGTCGGAGCCGGCCGCGCTCGGCGGCACTTCCGGCGCCTGGGGCACGTCCGGCGCCTCGTGGGCGCGTCCGGTGCCTCAGAGCCAGCCGCGGTCGTCGGCGAAGCGGATGGCCTCGACCCGGTTGCGCACGCCAGTCTTGCGATCGCCGCCGACAGGTAATTGCGCACGGTCCCCTCGGACAGGAACAGCTTGCGGGCGATGTCGGCCACCGTGGAGCCTCCGCGGGCGGCGACCAGGACGTCGCGCTCGCGCCCGGTCAGCGGCGACACCCCGCCGGCGAGCGTCGCCGCGGCCAGCGTGGCATCGACGACCCGCTCGCCGCCGGCGACCCGTCGCACCGCGTCCGCCAGCTGCTCGGCCGGGGCGTCCTTGACGACGAAACCCAGCGCGCCGGCCTCCATCGCCCGGCGCAGATAGCCGGGACGGCCGAACGTGGTCAGGATCAGAACCGGGCACGACGGCACCTCCTGCGTGAGCGCGGCGGCCGCGGCCAGGCCGTCGAGGCCCGGGCATCTCGATGTCCAGCAGCGCGATGTCGGGGTGGTGCCGCGTGCGGCAGCGACGACCTCGTCCCCTCGGCCGACCTGCTCGACGACCACGAAGTCCTCCTCGAGTTCGAGCAACGCGGCCAACGCCGACCGAACGAGCGTCTGATCGTCGGCCAGCAGGATTCGGATCATCGCCCGGCGCACTCGATGGGGTCGCCCACGTCGATGCGAGCGGCCCGGGCGAGTCCGGCAGGTCCACCCGCAGCGTCCATCCGCCGGTCGCGAGCGCCGCCGCCCGCAGTCACCGTGCCACCGGCCGCCGCGACCCGCTCGCGCAGGCCGGGCAGCCCGGTGCCGCACCCGGAGTGCCGCCCGCGCCGTCGTCGACGATCTCGAGCCAGTTCGGGCCGACCCTGATCGTGCAGGTCGCGCGCGCGTGGCGGATCACGTTGGTGACGCCCTCCCGCACCACCCAGGCGAACAGCTCGCGTACTGCCGGGTGACCGCGTCGATTGCGCCGGGGACGTCGCGCTGATCCCGGAGGCCCGCAGTACCTCCTGGGACGTGGCCAGTTCGCCGGCCAGGGTGATCTCGCGGTAGCCGGACACAGCGGCGCGGACGTCGGCCAGCGTGCTGCGGGTCAGCTCCTCGACCTCGCCGATCTCCTGCGCCGCGCGGGCGGGATCGCGCTCGACCAGCCGCTTGGCCAGACCGGCCTTGACCGTGATCGTCGTCAGCGAGTGGCCCAGCAGATCGTGCAGATCCCGGGCGATCCGGCTGCGCTCGTTCTCAGCGGCCAGCCGGGCCACCTCGGTCCGCGCGGCGGTCAGCTCGCGGTTGGACTGCAGGATGGTGAAGAAGCCGTACATGGCCAGCGACACCATCACCACGCTGAACGCGATGCTGTAGTCGACGTGATGGCGCCAGGACGGCACCGAGTTGGGCACGATGACGGTGAGCGCGGCGAGTGAGGTGACCACGATCGCGCTGTGCCGCCGCATCCGGCTCATCGCCAGCACGGCGATGAAGGTCATCATCACGAGCGCGTCGTCGTGGGCGAGGAACAACTCGAGGAAACAGATGACATACAAAGCGAGGTAGTTAGTCCAGAACCTGCGATCGTTGCGTCCCCACGCGGCGGGCAGAGCCCGTAGGTAGCAGCAGCAGAAGACGACGACGAGGATCAGTCCGACCGCCGGCCACACTCCCGACGTGTGCTTCTGCACCCCGCTGGCCGTCTGCAGCAGATAGACCAGCCAGACGCCGGGGAACACCAGCTGCGCCAGCCACTCGCCCACTCCGGGCGGTCGCCGGCCCACTGCGACCGCGGTTGCTCGGCTGCTTTCATGATGGCATCGAGATTACGTCGCCCACGCCGATCAGACCCGGTTGGTGTCGCGCCGGTAGACCTGCCGTGCCACCAGCGCCGCCCCGACGGACCACACCGCGATGACGATCCACCCCTTCGCCGGCCAGGACGGCCCGCCCACGCCGATGTGGCTGGCCCGCGTCATCCAGTAGGACGGGACCAGCTCGGCGATGGCGTGCAGCGCCCCGCCGGAGGGGAGCGGGAACCACTGGCCGCCGAGGAAACCGAACAGGGCGGAACCGCCGCCGAGCGCGGGGCCCATCGAGTCGATCGGAGCAGATGCCCGAGCATGATGCCGATGCCGAGGAACGGGACGAGCGCCACCAGGATCAGCCCGGTCATCGGCAGCCACCGGCTGCCGTCGATCGACACGCCCAGCACGAGGCCGGCGAGGTAGACCAGCGCGATGCTGATCATGGCCATGAAGTACCCGAGGATCACCTTGGCGCGGAAGTACGCGCCCGGGGTCAGGGGCGACATGCGCAGCTGCCGGGTCCAGCCGATCGAGCGCTCCGCGGCGATGCGCGCACCGCTGGCCATGGCGGCGATCGTCGCCGCCGAACCGATCATGCCGACCATGTAGTACGGCAGGAACGATTGGAACGGCCCGTCCATCACGCTTGCGGTTGCTCCCCGGCGATGAAGAGGAACAGTGCCAGCGGGATCGCGATGGAGAAGACGAAGTTCTGCCGGTTGCGCAGTACCCGGAGCAGTTCGGTGCGCGCGTAGAGGTTGCTCATCACGAGACTGCCCGTCCGGTCGGTGTCGTCGCCGGTGAGGGCGAGGAACGCCTCCTCGAGCCCGGCGCCGGCGATCTCGATGTCACGGACGTCCGGGTAGGTGGCGAGCAGGGCCCGGATGGCCGCGTCGGAGTCCAGGCAGCGCAGGCTGATCGACTCGCCGTGCCGCTCGGCGCTGGTGACCCCGGGCAGCCGTCCAGGCCGGCCGGGTCCGCTCCGGGCAGCGTGGCCCGGATCGTCCGCAGGCCGACCGTCGCCTTGATCTCGGTGGTCGAGCCGTCGGCGACGATCCGCCCGCGGGCCATGAGCACGATGCGGTCGGCGTACGCGTCGGCCTCCTCGAGGTAGTGGGTCGCGAAGACGATCGTCTTGCCGCGGGCGGCGACCTCGCGCATGAACGTCCAGAACTGGCGCCGACCCTCGACGTCCATGGCCACGGTCGGCTCGTCGAGCACGAGCAGGTCGGTGTTGGCGACCAGCGCGATGGCCGCGCGCACCCGCTGGGTCTGGCCGCCCGAGAGCTTGTTCGTGCGCTGCTCGGCGATATCGGCCACGCCGGTCAGTTCCATCGCCGACTGGACGTCGAGCGGACGCGGATACAGCGAGGCCATCATGGCGACCAGTTCGCGGACGGTCATGTCGCGGACGAGCCCGCCGGTCTGCAGCATCGCGCCGACCACGCCCGCCGCGACCGCCTTGGCCGACGGCAGCCCGAACATCGGCACTGTCCGCGTCCGGCCGGCACAGGCCCAGCAGCATGTCGATCGTCGTCGACTTGCCGGCGCCGTTCGGTCCGAGCAGGGCCACCGTCTCGCCGGGCGCGATGTCGAGGTCGACGCCCTTCACCGCGCGCACCGGCCCCTGCGGGGTCTTGAAGGTCTTGACCAGGCCGCGCAGTTCGATGGCGGCGGTGCTCAGTTCGGTGGTCGACGAAAGTCATGGCCCCAGCCTGCCGTGCGGCGGGGCGGCGGCGTGGACGTGCGAATCACGGCGAATGCGGCATGACATTCGTAACCGGTCCCGGGTTCCGCGGCGAACCGACGCGGTTCAGGTGGATACGCGCTTCACCCACTGGATGATCTCGCTGCTGACCAGGCCGGGAACCTCGTTCTGGCAGGAAGTGCCCGGCTCCGGGAAGCAGCCGCCATTCGTACTCGGCGTTGACGTAGCGGCCGGAGCCCTGGGCCGTGCGGGCCAGCATCCAGTGGTCGCGATCGCCGTGCAGTTGCAGCACGGGCACGTCGATCCCTGCGCGATGGCCGGGCGAAGCGCGGTGGCCGTCCGGGCCGGGGAACCGAGCGGAATGCCCACCGGAAGTACTCCACCGCGCAATAGGCGGCCTTGGTGACCCGCATGGCCGCGGCGTACTCGCTCGAGTCGGCGTCGTCGGAGTCGCGCTGCCAGGCCGGCCCGCACCAGGCGTCGAAGAGCCCTCGCACGTACTGCGGATCTCGAGTCAGCCGGCGTTCGGGGACAGCGCGGGAGCTGGAAGGTCGTGAACGCCCGGCGCAGGCCCGGCCCTGCCCGCGGGGTCGGTCAGGACCGCCGCGCAACCGGAGCGGGTGCGGTGCGCCGACGGACGGCATCGCGCGGACGACTCCGGGTCGCGGGCCGCCACCGACCAGGCGACCAGCCCGCCCACATCGCTGCCCACGATCATCGCGTTGCGCTCGCCGAGGGACACCACCAGCCCGGCGACGTCGGCGGCCAGTGTCAGCACGTCGTAGCCACGGGGCGGTTTGTCGCTCGCGCCGAAGCCGCGCAGATCCACCGCGACGGCACGCAAACCGGCGGCCGCGAGGTCGACGAGTTGCTGCCGACCACGTCCACCAGAACTGGGGGAACCCGTGCAGGAGCAGCACGAGCGGACCGCTGCCGAGTTCGGCGACGTGCATGCGCGATGCCGTTCGCGCGGACCGTGCGGTGGGTCCACGGGCCGTCGTCGAGGACGTCGAACTCGCTCATCGACCCGGCCTGCGTGGCACCTCGGTGGCGGTGGTGGCTGGACGGCGAGGTGGTCGGATGCCTCAGGTAGGCGGCGGTGTCCTTGGCGGTCGCGATCGTGCGCTCGGGCGACTTCACCCTCTTGATCTTCCGGATGGCGAGGTAGGCGACGAGGCCGCCGATCAGCAGGATCGCGCCGAAGACGATCAGGAAGGCGGCCCACCGGCAGAGCCCCACGAAGGCCAGGTATTCGGCCAGTGCGATAAGTCCGAACGGCAGTGACAGGGCGAAGAGCACGCCTGCGATCGCGAACATCGCCGCGCTCAGGCCGGCGTTCTTCACCGAGGTCTTCAGCTCGGCCTTCGCCAGCTCGATCTCACCGCGGAAGATCGTGGACAGGTGGGCCGACGCATCCTTGGCCAGCTCGCCGATCGACGGCTCGTCCGCGCTTGTCGGGATGACTGGGGGAACCGTCACGGCGTTGGGGTCCTCTCACGTTCGGCTCTCGTGTGTGATCGCGCCCATCATTCCATTGATTGCGTCGCGCGCAGGCCCAGCACCTGACAGAGCGGCGCTCCGGATCGGATGCATCGCTCTACGGGCATGGCAAGCTGGCAGCCGTGACCACCAGCCGCGCCGCGACGCTCAGAGCCCGCAACCGCGCCGACCTGGTCGCCGAGATCGTCGGTGAGGCCCGCCGCCAGCTGGCCTCGGGCGGTGTCGACAGTGTCTCGCTACGAGCCGTGGCGCGCGAGCTCGGGATGGTCTCGTCCGCGGTGTACCGCTACCTCGCCAGCAGGGAGGATCTCCTGACGATCCTCATTGCCGAGGCACGCGCGTCGGTGATCGACGCCGTGGCCGCGGCGACGGCGAGCGAGGCGGCGGCGAGCGAGGCGGTCCGCTGGACCGCGGGATGGTCGGCGTTGCGGGCCTGGGCGTTGAGCCATCCGCACGAGTACACGCTCGTCTTCGGCCCCGCGATCACCGGCTTCGGCCCGTCCGACGGCGGCCGCGACGGCGGTGGCTCCTGGACGGCCGGGTTGGGCGTACTCGCGGCCCGCCCGAATCCGCTCGCCTGGGCGCAGCTGCACGGCCTGATCGCGATGGAGCTGGCGGGGCGGTGGCCCCGGCCCGTGCCCGATCCCGGCGCGCTGTTCCACCGGGCCGTTCGGGCCACGGTCGACGCAGATGTGTGCACGACCCCGGAGCAGGGAGGGAGCTGAGATGGCGCGCTATCTGATCACGGGTGCCACGCGGGGGATCGGCCGCGCGCTCGTCGATGCACTGCAGGGACACGAGCTGATCGCCCTCGGTCGCGACGGTGCCGCCCTCGCCGAGCTGCCCGTCGCGTCCTACGTCGTCGCCGATCTCGCCGACCCGGCGTCCCTGGCGGCCGCGCTTCCCGCCTGGGACAGCCTGGACGGGTTGGTCCACTCGGCCGGAATCGCGGTCCGGGGAACGCTCGCGGACGCGGAGGTCGCGGCCTGGCAGGAGTTGTTCACGGTGAACGTCGTGGCGCCCGCGGAGCTGACGCGGCGGTTGCTGGCGCCGCTGCGGGCGGCCGGCGGCACGGTGGTCTTCGTCAACTCGGGGCAGGGCCTGTCGGCGAGTCCCGGGAGCACCGTGTACGCGGCGACCAAGTTCGCGCTGAGGTCGTTGGCCGACTCCGTGCGCGGTGAGGAGCCGCTGCTGCGGGTGTGCACGGTGTACCCGGGCAGGGTGGCGACCGAGATGCAGCGGCAGTTGCGCGCGCAGGAGAGGCTGCCCTACGTGCCGTCGGAGTACCTCCGGCCCGAGACGGTGGCTGCGGCGATCGCGCAGGTCCTCGCCACCCCGGCCGACGGCGTCGTGCACGACCTCACGCTCCGGCCTCGCGGGACCTGACCGACGTCACACCGGGTTCTGATCGACCCGCGTCGGGTTCTGATCGACCAGCGTCGGGTTCTGATGACCCCAGCGTCGGAGCGCGGCCGCCCGCGCTGCACGCCCTCGCGGGTCCCGACCGGCGTCGCCCTGCGCTCGCGAGTGTCGGCGACCGCTGTCTCAGTCCTCGGTGGCGCTCGGCAGCTTCTGGCCGATGAGGTCCATGACCGACGAGTCCGCGAGCGTGGTCACGTCGCCGACCTCGCGGTTCTCGGCCACGTCGCGCAGCAGCCGCCGCATGATCTTTCCGGACCGGGTCTTCGGCAGTTCCGGCGACCACCATGATCTGTCGTGGCTTGGCGATCGCGCCGATCTCGGTGGCGACGTGGTTGCGCAGGGTCTTGATCAGCTCGGACCCCTCGGCCTCGTCGGTCGGCACGTTCCCGCGCAGGATCACGAACGCGACGATCGCCTGCCCGGTCGTGGCGTCCGTGGCGCCGACGACCGCGGCCTCGGCCACCGCGGGGTGCGACACGAGCGCCGACTCCACCTCGGTCGTCGAGATCCGGTGTCCGGACACGTTCATGACGTCGTCGACCCGGCCGAGCAGCCACAGGTCGCCGTCGTCGTCCTTCTTGGCGCCGTCGCCGGCGAAGTAGTAGCCCTGCGTCGGCGAACCGGGACCAGTACGTCTCCCGGTAGCGCTCCTCGTCGCCCCAGATACCGCGCAGCATCGACGGCCACGGCTCGGTGAGCACGAGCAGACCGCCGCCGCCGTCGGGGACGGGAACCCCGTCGTTGTCGACGACGTCCGCGCTGATCCCGGGCAACGGGCGGGTGGCCGAACCCGGTTTGGTGGCGGTGACCCCGGGCAGCGGGCTGATCATGATCGCGCCGGTCTCGGTCTGCCACCAGGTGTCCACGACGGGCGTGCGATCGCCGCCGATGACGCGCCGGTACCAGATCCACGCCTCGGGGTTGATGGGTTCGCCCACGGAGCCGAGCACGCGCAACGACGACAGGTCGTGACTCGGCCGGGATCTCCTCGCCCCACTTCATGAACGTGCGGATCGCGGTCGGGGCGCAGTACAGGATGGAGACGCGGTATTTCGCGATGATCTCCCACCAACGGCCGCGCGTCGGGGTGTCCGGCGTTCCCTCGTACATCACGATCGTGGACCGGTTGGCGAGCGGGCCGTAGACGATGTAGCTGTGGCCGGTGACCCAGCCGATGTCCGCGGCGCACCAGTAGACGTCCGTGTCCGGCTTGAGGTCGAAGACGTTGCGGTGGGTGTACGCGACCTGCGTCAGGTATCCGCCGGTCGTGTGCAGGATGCCCTTGGGCTTACCCGTGGTCCCCGACGTGTACAGGATGTAGAGCGGGTGCTCGGCATCGTGCGGCTCGGCGCGGTGCTCGGCCGGCGCCTCGGCGAGCGCGTCCTCCCACCAGACATCGCGTCCGTCGGTCCACGGCACCTCGTTGCCGCCGCGCTTGACGACCAGCACGTGCGCGACGTTCGTCTCGCCCTTGCCCAGCGCTTCGTCCACGGCGGGCTTGAGCGCGAAGACGCTGCCCCGGCGGTACCCGCCGTCGGCCGTCACCACGAGCTTGGCGTCGGCGTCGACGATCCGGTCGTAGAGCGCCTGCGCCGAGAAGCCGCCGAACACGACCGAGTGGGGCGCGCCGAGACGCGCGCAGGCGAGCATCGCGACGACTGCCTCGGGGATCATCGGCAGGTAGATCGCCACCCGGTCGCCCTTGCTGACGCCGAGCGCCGTCATGGCGTTGGCGGCGCGGCTGACGTCGGCGAGCAGGTCGGCGTAGGTGATCGTGCGGGTGTCGCCGGGCTCGCCCTCGAAGTGGATCGCCACCTGGTCACCGTGGCCGCTCGCGACATGGCGGTCGAGGCAGTTGACGCTCGCGTTCAGTTCGCCGCCGACGAACCACTTGGCGAACGGCGCTTCCCACTCCAGCGTCGTGTGCCAGGGTGTCGCCCACTCGAGTTCCCGCGCCTGGGCGTCCCAGAACGCGAGCCGGTCGGCAGCGGCCGCGTCGTAGGCGTCCGCGCCGAGATTCGCCTGCGCGGCGAACTGTTCCGACGGCGGGAAGCGCCGATCCTCGCGAAGCAGATTGGACAGGTTCTCGGACTCCTCGGACACGGTTCCTCCGTCTGTGACGTCACAGCCTCGGCGATGGGACTGACTGCCTCAGCTGAAGCTATCGCGTGCGTCACACGCCGACCACACCGCGTCCGCTCGCCGTGCGGTGCCGTTGCCGCGATCGGTTAGCGTCTGGCGCGTGCCCGCTGACCCGCTCGCCCCCCTGCTCGAGCTGCCCGGTGTAGCCGAGGCGGTCACGGAGACCAGGGAGTCCGTCGATGCGCTGCTGACTCACCGCATCCTGCGCCGCCGGTCGTCGGAGGTGTCGGCCGAGTCCGCTCTGCGCGGCGCGTGGGCGTCGGCCGTGCTCTCGGGGGCGGACGTCTCACTGGACGCGCTGCGCGGCGGGGAGGTCGCGGACCCGGTGGTGCAGGGAGCCCTGCGGGTGTCGGCCGAGCTCGGCGCCGTGGCCGACACCTGGACCAAGGCGCCGCGACAGGTGCTGGCACGTCTGCACGTCCTGGCAGCCGCCGATCTGGTGGAGGACTCCGGCTCTTTGGGCCGCCCGAGCCCCGACCCGCTCATCGCCCGGCGGATCGACACCCTCGCCGCCACGCTGTCCGCCACTCGGGCCCCCGCAGTGGTGGTCGGCGCGGTGGTGCTCGGCGAGTTGCTGACGCTCGATGCTTTCGCGCCGAGCACCGTCGTGGTCGCCGACGCCGCCCTGCGGCTGTGCCTGGTCGAGCGGGGGCTGGACCCGAAGTCACTGGTCGTGGTCGAAGTCGGCGCCCTGGAACTGCGTGAGCGCACCGCCGCGGCGCTCGCCGGCTTCGGGGGCGGCACCCCGGCAGGTCTGGCGCTCTGGATCCGCTACGTCGCCGAGACGGTGTTGCTCGGCGCTCGCGAGGCGATCGCCATCTGCGAGGCGCTCCAACGCGGCTGACCGCGCGCCCCGTCACGACCCCCGTGCGCGGTTCTTGATCGATACGGAAGAATGTCGAGCGGCTGGTTGTTACGTCCGGAAATCGGCGCTCGTCAGGTCTCGTCCCGTAGGAGTTGGAGATGATGGTTCTCGTTCGCGACACAGTGGAGGTGACGCGTCGATGACCACCGTCGGATCACGCTCAGGCGACATGCGCGCAGCGGGGGAGAAGGCGCCACAGATCGATGGGACGCCCTCCGTCGACCAGGAGCCTGCCGAGCCGGTGACCGTCGCTGACAAGCCGCGCGTTCCGGTATGGGTCATCATCGTCGCGCTGGCGCTCGGTGGCTTCGGCATCGGCACCACCGAGTTCGTGACCATGGGGCTGCTTCCCAACATCGCGACGGGCATCGGTGTCTCCGTTCCCAAGGCCGGCCATCTGATCTCCGCCTACGCGCTGGGCGTCGTCGTCGGTGCCCCGATCATCGCGGTGTTCGGCGCCCGACTGTCCCGCCGGACCCTGCTGATGGCGCTGATGGCCGCGTTCGTCCTCGGCAACGGTGCGAGTGCGCTGAGCAACTCCTACGGGCCGCTCGTGGTCGCGCGCTTCGCCGCGGGCCTGCCGCACGGCGCGTACTTCGGGGTGGCCAGCCTGGTGGCGGCGTCGCTCGTCCCACCGAACAAGCGCGCGCAGGCCGTCGGCGGGGTCATGCTCGGGTTGTCGGTGGCCAACGTCGCCGGCGTGCCGTTCGCGACCTTCCTCGGTCAGCACTACGGCTGGCACTCGGCCTACTGGAGCGTCGTCGCGGTGGGACTCACCACGATCCTGGCGCTGCTGCTCTTCGCTCCGCGGATGCCCGTCGTCACCGAGGCTTCCTACACCCGCGAACTCGGCGCGCTGCGATCTCCGCAGGTCCTCGTCACCCTGGCGGTCGGCACCGTCGGCTTCGGCGGGATGTTCGCGGTCTACAGCTATGTCACCCCCACTCTCGTGCACGTCGCGGGCCTCGGCATCGACAAGGTCCCGATCGTCCTGGCCATCTACGGACTCGGCATGGTCTCCGGCAACATCGGCGGCGCCCGCCTCGTCGATCGGCTCGGCGAACGCGTCATGGTGGGCGGAATCGCCGGCTTGGTGATCCTGCTGGCCCTGTTCCCCATGGCTGCGCACAACCCGATCTCGGCAACGGCTGACTTCTTCTTCCTGTCGCTGGTCGCAACCACGGTGATCATTTCGCTGCAGGCGCGGCTGATGGACGTTGCCGGAGACGCACAGACTCTGGCCGCCTCGTTGAACCACGCCGCGCTCAACATGGGCAACGCCCTCGGCGCCTGGCTCGGCGGCCTGGTGATCGCAGCCGGTTTCGGCTGGACCTCGCCGGCGTGGGTGGGCGTCGGACTCGGGCTGTCCGGACTCGCGATCCTCATGGTCTCGCGTGTCGTCACTGCCAGAGGAGCGGCGACCCGGGCCTCCGTCAGCGGTTGACCGTTCTGACGCACGGCGCCCACCCGGGCACCTGCGCCGGGAGTGCGGGGTTCGCTCCGCGCGGACAGACCGACGGCGCCAGAGCCGTGGTGTGAACCAGCAGCCATGACGCCGTCGCGGCGGATCGCTCGAGTTACCAGGCGTGCTCCTCTAAGGCGTAGCCGGTCTGGAGACCAGTCCGTGCTGCCTAGCCTGTCGCGTGGCTGGGTCGCCGCGTGGGTGCTCGGTGTCCGTCTCGCTTCCGAGGTACTGGGGGCTGGACCGCCATAGGCACCTCGGAGGTGCGATGTGATTGAGTTCACACCCCGTTGGCCGATAGCGCAAGGGTTTCTCGGCAATCGTTACGAGATTCCCTCTCGCCTGCGGGCTTGCGGACGCGCTCGCTGACGATCAGGAACGGCGTCGTCTGCTCGCCATCCAGGCCGCCCCCGCCACCGCTGTCCCGGCGACGGCGATGCCTGCCGTGAGGCCAGGATGCGGTGGTCGAAGATCCGACAGCCGTGCCCGTAGCGGAACGGCGTTGGAGAACGCCAGAACCGGCCAGCCGCGCGCGTGCGCCTCCTTGCGCAGCGCCCGGTCGGGGTTGACCGCGAACGGGTGCCCGACCGCCTCGCAGCATCGGCAGGTCGGTGATCGAGTCGGAGTAGGCGTAACACTCGCCCAGGTCGTAGCCGCGCTCGGCGGCCAGCGTCCGGATGGCCTCCGCCTTGTGCGGGCCGTAGGCGTAGAACTCGATCTCGCCGGTGTACTTGCCGTCCTCGATCGACCATCGGGTGGCGATGCAGTCGTCGGCGCCGACCATCTCGCCGATCGGCTCGACCACCTCCTGCCCCGAGGAGCGAGACGATGACCACGTCGCGGCCTCGGCCTTGTGCTCCTCGATGAGCTCGACCGCCTCGTCGTAGACGATCGGGTCGATGATCTCGTGCAGCGTCTCGGTGACGATGTCGCGGATCTGCTGCGACGTCCCATCCCGAGCACATGCCGGTGAGGTAGTCGCGCATGCGGTCCATCTGGTCCTCGTCGGCCCCGGAGAGGGCGAAGACGAACTGGGCATACGCGCTGCGCACCACCGTCCGGCGGTTGATCAGACCGCCCTGGAAGAACGGACGACCGAACGCCAAGCGTGCTCGACTTGGCGATGATCGTCTTGTCGAGATCGAAGAATGCTGCAGCACCTGGCACGGTCTCGACAATACGGCGAGTCGGCATCCCGTCCGCGCCGTTGAGGTCGGATTGCCGGCACCGGTCAAGCAGACAGGGTCCTGGGCGATGATCGCAAGGGCCTGTGGATGACGCCGTGGTTGTCCACAGATCGCGGTCAGGCGTGGCCGCACGTCGGGCCCGCGTCCGATCGTGGGCGCATGAGACACAGTCGATACGCGAACCCGGTCGTCGGGGTCCTGGGCGGTTGCGGCGGCGCCGGAGCCACCACCTTCTCGGCGGCGCTCGCGGCGAGCGCGGCGCGTACGGATCAGGTCGCGGTGCTGATCGACCTCGACGCGATCGGTGGGGGCATCGATGTCGCCCTGGGCGCCGAGGATGCCGTCGGCGCCAGATGGTCGGGGCTGCACGTGTCGGGCGATCGGCTCGATCCCGCCCAGCTCGCCGAGGGCCTTCCGCGATGGGGAGAGGCGCTCTTCCTCGCCTGCGATTCCCCGACGTTGCCGGACGGCGACGCGGTCTGGTCGGTGATCTCATCCGCCCGCGAGTTGGGACCGGTCGTGATCGATCTCGGGCGGTCCCCCACCCCCGCGCGCACTGCCGCCCTTGCCGAGGCGACTGCAGTCGTTCTGGTCGTGCTGGGCCGGATACAGGCGGTCGCCGCGAGTGCCGCGGCCGTAGGACTGATCGGCGCGGAAGGCGCCTTCGGAGGGGAGTGGCAGCTCGTCGTCCGCCCGGACGAACACGTGGTGGCGCCCGGGCGGATCGCCGCGATTCTCGAGCTGCCGCTCGCCGGAACACTCGGCCGCGACCGTGGCCTGGCGGCCGCCCGCGACACCGGAGTTCAGATCGGGCGGGTGGGCAGACAGACGCGGCGCTTGCTCGATGATGTCCTGCACACTGCAGACGCACTTGCCGGCGTCCCTGCACCGACGGGCGCACGACGATGACCTCGTCACCTCCGTTGCTCGCCGAACTGCGGCGTCGCATCGCAGTGGAGCCCGGCGATGTCGGCGTCGCGCTGCGGGCGGTTCAGCGCGAAGCCAATCTGGTCGCCGACGACGCGGTACTGGCGAGATGGGACCGCGAGGCGTCGGCGCAGCTGCGCGGTGCCGGACCGTTGGAGGGGTTGCTCGAACTGCCCGATGTCACCGATGTGCTCGTCAACGCCCCCGCCGAGATCTGGCTCGATCGCGGCCGCGGGATGGAGCGCGCCGACGTCGCCTTCGCGTCCGAGGCGGAGGTCCGATCACTGGCCTGCCGCCTTGCCACGGCGGCCGGGCGGCGCCTGGATGACGCGTCGCCTTTCGTCGATGCTCATCTGCCGGACGGGACCCGGTTGCACGCCGTCCTCCCCCCGCTCGCGGAGCACACCACGCTGTCGCTGCGCGTTCTGGCCCGGCGCCGTCTCGACTTCGCCGCGTTGCTGGCCGCCGGGACGGTCAGCCGGGAGATCGCGCCGCTGCTGCGAGCGGTCGTGGCGGCGCGGCTTGCGTTCCTGATCAGCGGTGGCACCGGGACCGGCAAGACGACTGTCCTCGCGGCGTTGCTCGGCCTCGTCCCGGCCGACCAGCGAGTGGTCGTCATCGAGGACGCCGCCGAGCTGAGCATCGATCATCCGCACGTCGTGCGCCTGTTGGCGCGGACGGCCAACGTCGAGGGAGCAGGCGTCGTCACGCTGCGCGATCTGGTCAGACTGTCCCTGCGCATGCGCCCCGATCGCGTCGTCGTCGGCGAGTTCCGCGGCGCGGAGATCGTCGAGCTCCTGGCGGCTCTCAACACCGGGCATTCCGGTGGGGGCGCGACGGTGCACGCCAACGGCATCGACGAGCTACCGGCGAGGCTGGAGGCACTCGGCTCACTCGGGGGACTGGACCGTGCGGCCGTCGCCGGTCAGGCTGCAGCAGCCTTGGACGTGGTGCTGCATCTCGAGCGCATGGCGGGTGGACGGCGCGAGCTGACCGCGATCGGGGTATTCCACCGCTCGCGCGCCGAGTGGGGTCCGCTCGAGGTGCACACCGTCTGGACAAGGCGCTCGGGTTTCCTCGACGGAGCGTCGGAGATCGAGTCGATGCTGCGCTCGCGCGGCGTGCGATCCGAGCCGGCGGCGACGGCATGAAGCGCGTGGGGGGCCCACAGCGGAGCGGCGGGTGGGCGTTGCTCGGCGCGGCGCCGTCACGTGTGCGCGGGGCGCGAGGATGAGCGCGTTGTGGCTGGCGGCCGCCGCCGTCGTGCTGGCGATGCCGCTCCCCGGCCGCGTTTCCGTCCGGCTACCGGGGGTCCGTGCCCGAGCGGTAACGCTGCTGCGCTCGCGCACACGTCTCGGCGGGCCTGTCGGGGCCTCGTACCGGCCGGCCCCGTTCGTGCGCAACGCTCGGCTCTGGCCGCACGTTGCGGCCGCGTCAGTGGGTGGTCTCGGTGTCGCCGCCGGGCGTCTGTCCCTGGGGGTCGCGGGAGCCGTCCTCCTGTGGATCACGCTGTCGGGCATCCGCGATCGGTTGTTGTCAGCCCGGCGGCGGCGCGACGAGGAGTCACTGCACATCGCGCTGCAGCTGCTCGAGGCAGAGCTCGCAATCGGTGCCCGGGAGTGCGACGCGCTGCGTGCCGCTGCTCAGGTGACCACCTCGAACCGCGACACACTGCTCGCGGCGGGATCGGTCGCCGCGCTCGGGGGTGACGTCGGAGCCTCGTTGGCGACGACTGCCACACGGATTGCAGGCGGCGCGAGCACAACCTCTGCGAAGCCGGGGGAGACGGATCTGCTCGCGCTGGCGTCGGCGTGGCGGGTCCGCGCGGTCTGTGGAGCTCCCCTGGCGGGTGTGGTCGGCAAAGTGCGCAAGGACGCCGAGTTGCGCGCCGCTCGGTCGCGAGACGCCGCTGCGGCGCTGGCCGGGCCGCGATCATCAGCCGGCCTGCTCGCGGCGCTGCCCGGCCTCGGGCTCGCGCTCGGCACGGCGATGGGTGCGCGGCCGGTCCCGTTCCTCGTGGGCTCGGACAGGGGATCCGTGGTGCTGCTCGCCGGGGTGTGCGCCGACGCAGCCGGTGTGGTCTGGATCCGGTATCTCATTCGTCGGGCCGAACGGCCGTGAGCACGGACGTCGTGTGCTGGGTGGGAGTGGCGGCCGCCGTCACGATGATCGGCCGTGGCCGACATCGCGAGCTCGGCACGCACACGCGCGCCCGGCAGTTGGTTGCGTCCGGAAGGCACTCATCGCTCGCGCCTGGCCCGCATGGAGCCGAGTCGGGTCCGGGCGATCGTCGGGCGCGCAAACGACCTCCGCTGGAGTTGCTGGCAGCTGCCCTGGCCGGATCCGGCACGGGCGTTCTCCTGGGCCTCGGGGCCACGGGAGTCGTCAGCGCAGCCCTTGCCGCTCTTTTCGCGTGGATCGCTGTCCGGTTGGTGATCGCTGCAGAATCGCCTGTCACCCGGGCTGATCGCTCGCGCATCCCGATCATGCTCGACCTGGTTGCCGCCGCGCTCCGGGCCGGAGCGCCGCTCGTGCTGGCGCTGTCCTGCGTCGCGCCGAGCGCGCCCGAATCGCTGCAACCGAGCCTGGACCGGGTGGACGCGCTGCTCAGACTGGGCGCGCCACCGGAGGAGGCGTGGTCGGACGCGCCGCGCGAGTTGGAGCCGTTGGCACTCGTCGCGATCCGGTCAGCCGACAGCGGCGTGCGGTTGGCGGACGGCTTGGAGCGCCAAGCACAGTCATTGCGAGAGCGGCTGCGCGCAGACGACGTCGCCAGGGCTCAGCGGGTCGGCGTGTTCGCCCTGCTTCCGCTCGGCCTGTGCTTCCTGCCGGCGTTCGTGCTCATCGGGATCGTCCCGGTCGTGATCGGAATCGCGGGGGACGTCCTGACCGGGGTGACCCGATGAGCTGCGACCCGATGTCAGCCGGAGAGGTCTTCGATGTACTGCTCAGGGTCGACATCGTCACCGGTCACGCCCTGTCCGTCACGATGCGCGGCGTAGAAGTCGAGCCATTCCCCGGCCAGCTGAGCACGAAGCGCGGCGTCGGCGTGCTTGCGAAAGTTCGGCAGCCCCTCGTCCTCCTCCTCCGCAAGATGCTCGCTGTTCTCCTTACGGGCCCGCCCTACGGCCTCGTACCACTCGTGTCCGCCCACGGTGCAGGCACGGGCGTCCGCCACCGCCTCGCGAATCTTGTTGTGGTCACCGACCGCGTCCTCGGTCTCCTCCTCGGCGTCGTCATCGCCCTTGCGAAGAAGTCGCGGGTAGAAGATCGCCTCCTCGGCGTCGGCGTGGACGTCGAGCTTGGTCGCGAGCGGCTCCCAGATCGCGGCCAGCTCCTCCGCCGTCTGGGCATCGTCGAGTGCCGCGAACTGACGTCGAAACCATTCGTGGTCGTCCATGATGAGGGCGGTGATGTCGGCAGCCATGCCACCACCCTGTCACGCGAGCGCCGACCCCGCGCGCTGTATCCGAAGCGACTCCGCCCGGATGGGCGCAGGCGGCTCTCAGGTCGTCGCGATGAAGTCGTTGAGCAGCGCGACGAACCGTTCGTGCGAGTGGTGATGGGGCTGATGGGTCGAGCCGTGAAAGATCTCCAGGCGGCTGTTGGTCAGATGCGCATGGGTGTCGTGGGCGTGGGCGGAAGGCACGACGGGATCGCGCTCGGACCACACGATGAGAGTCGGCAGGTCCAGGGACACGTAGTCCAGATCGAGCATCGAGCCCCGCTGGCCACCGGGCGAGATGGCCATCCGCAGCGTCGCGAAGAACGCCGCCCGGCTCGCGGGCGAGGACAGCCCGCGACCGGCCCGGCCGAGGTTGGCGATGACGTCAGGACTGAGGCGCAGCGATCGATGCAACCGCTTGGCGCGGTAGATCGTGGACGTGCGCCGATTGACGATCACCCTGACGAGGGTCTGCGCGCCCGGAAGGGTCGCCGCGCGCAGGACAGGGTGAACACGGCGCCCGAGTCCTCCGGCGGACACCAGCACCAGTCTCGACACCAGCTCGGGTCTGTCGTGCGACAGCTGCATGGCCACCGCGCCACCGAAGGAATGGCCGACGACGGTCGCGGCCGCGACTCCTTCGGCCCGCAACAGCGATGCGAGGCTCGCGGCGAACGTCTCCAGCGTGTAGCCATCGATCGGCTTGTCCGAGCTACCGTGGCCGAGCAGGTCGGGCGCCAGCACCCTGATACCGCTGGAGGCGAGTCCGTCGATCACGCGGTCCCACGTCGATCGATCCGATGCGAGTCCGTGTACCAGCAACACCACCGGTCCGTCCACGGGCCCGGCCCGGCGGTAGGAGAGCGTGTTACCGGCGTGCCGCACCTCGCGAATCATCGCGGGAGAGTCGGTCATCGTCTCCGCCGTCCGGTCCGGGTCGGTGACCCACCTACCTGCACCTGGCTTGGTGAATCAGGACCCCGTCGGCGATCCGGCAGCCCCGGGTCCCCGCAGCGCCTGCATCTAGGAACCTACCGCGGTCAAGTTGGCGGACCGGTGGGGCGGGGACGTGAGATTCGCGCGGACGAGCTGAACGACGGCTACGCCGAGAATGACCAGCAGCGCGACGAGGGTCAGGCCGGCGCGGGTGCCGTGGCGGATCTGCTCGTCGTAGATCACCACGCCGATCACCACGCTCAGCAGGGGGTCCACGGTGGCGGTGGCCGGCAGGCTGGCGGACAACGGTCCAGCCTGGAACGCGAGTTGGCTCAGGACGAGACCCATGGCTCCCAGGGCGAGCACGGCGTAGAGCTGCCAGCTGCTGAAAAGCGCCCACGGGTTTCCGGTGGCGATCTGCGTCGCGGTCTTGAGCAGCGCAGCGGTCGTCGCGTACGTTGCGCCGACCGCGATCCCGAGGATGGCCGCGCTCTGGGCGGTCGACCTGCGGCAGCGGACGACGACGATGCACGTAGCCACGATCGCCAGGCCGATGAGCGCCGCGATGACCGCAGGAATCCGGTCCGCGGTCGCGACCGGGGCAGCATGCAGGGTCCCGGTCAGCGCGACGAAGGCGATCAGAGCCAGCGTCAGCACGCTGGCCCAGCCGATCTCTCGCGCGTTCAAGCCGGCTCGACGGTGCCTGAGCAGCAGCGCGAACAGCAGCCCGGAGATCATCAACGGCTGCACGAGCGACAGCGCACCCAGATGCAACGCGGTGATCTGCAGCGTCAGGCCGACCAGATCGGCGACCACGCCACCGAGCCACAACGGATGCGCGAGTGTCGCGCGGATGAACCGGACCAGGGCACTCGGCGCCAGGTCGAGGGCGTCAGGTACCTGCCCGGCACTGGCGTGCTTCAGCGAGGACGACACGGCGAAGGCGAACGCGGAGCACAAGCTCACCGCGACGACTTCCCATGGGTGGATCACGACCGTGTGCCCTTCCGTGCTTCGTTACCTTCATGCAACTTAACGCGCCGAACCCTCCCAGGCTGCCAGGATGGCGATTTATCACGGCTGTACCTGCCCGGCGATGCGCCCTCAATGGGACAAATGGAACGCCGATCGTGGGCTAAGGTGATTCACAGACGCCGTCCACGTAAACAAAGTCGTGTGGCGCTGCCCGGTCGGACCGATGCGAGTCCAGCCCCAGGGCTTGCTCGTGTCTCACGCCGACATTCTCCGAACTCTCCCCCGTGGAGATCATGTGAGGAATCGACAATGAGCACATCAGATCAACATTTGGATCACACCCGCACCCTTCAGGTTCCGCGAACGCGCGGTGCCGTCAGCGGTCTGCTGCTCGTGCTGGCAGGGCTGTGGGGCGCTCTCGTGCCGTTCTTCGGTCCGTCCTTCAGTTACAGCATCGGCACCGACCGGACCTGGGTGTGGTCGACTGCCCGTTTCTGGCTCGAGGTTCTCCCCGGCGGCGTCACGGTGCTCGGCGGTCTGTTGCTGCTGACCAGCATGAACCGCGTGAGCGGGAGCCTCGGCGGCTGGCTCGCGGCCCTCGCCGGAGCGTGGTTCGTCGTGGGCCAACTGCTCGCCCCGTCGTGGCGGATCGGTGATGTGGGTCAGCCATTGAGCACGACCGACAGCGGGCGGGCTCTGGCCGAGATCGGCTACTTCTACGGTCTGGGCGCCGTGATCGTGTTCCTGGCGTCCTTCGCGCTCGGACGCCTGTCGGTCGTCGGCGTGCGTGACCTCAGGGCAGCGCGGCGCCGCGAGGAGCAGCAGGAGCGTGAAGCTCTTCTCGCCAAGCAACGTGCCGAGGACGAACGCCGTGCCGATGAGGAACGAGCCGCAGCAGACAAGGCGCGGGCCGAGCGCGAGGCCGAGGAGCAGCGCGAGCGCGACAACTCCTATTCCGCGACGCCTGAGACGCTCGAGTCAGCTCCTGAGGGCCGTCGCGAGTAGCGAAGCCCGCTTCCCCCGACGCCGTGACGCTGGCGGCTCGGGGGGCCGGACGCGAAGCGTTCGCCTCAGTCTGAGCGAGCGGCGTACAGCGCCAGCGCGGCGTTGATCAGCCCGACATGGCTGTACGCCTGCGGGAAATTGCCCAGCAGTTGATCAGCGTCCGGGTCGTACTGCTCGGCCAGCAGCCCGACATCGTTGGCCACCGCGAGCAGTCGCTCGAAGAGGGTCTCCGCCGACTCGGTCCGGCCGGCGGAGACCAGCGCTTCGACCAGCCAGAACGAGCACGCCAGGAACGTCCCCTCGTTGCCGCCCACTCCGTCGTCGACAGACTCCGTGCTGTACCGGCGCACCAGGCCGTCGCGACTCAGCTCCTCGTGGACGGCGTCGATCGTGCCGACGATGCGTGGATCGTCACCGGGCAGGAATCCGACCTTCGGCAAGAGCAGCGTCGCGGCGTCGAGCTCGTCGGAGCCGTAGTACTGGGTGAACGTGTTGCGCGCGGAATCGAAACCTCGGTCGCAGACCTCGGCGTGGATCTCGTCGGCGATCCGTCGCCAGCCGACCGCGTCACCGTCGCGGCCCGTCTTGTCGACGGCACGTGCCATGCGGTCGAACGCGACCCAGGCCAGCACCTTGGAGTGGACGTAATGCTGGGGCGCGCCGCGCCGCTCCCACAGGCCTTCGTCCGGCTCGCGCCACACACCGGCCAGGTGATCGAGCGTCGCGACCTGCATGCGCCAGGTCGGGTCACCGTCGCGGATCCCGTGCGCGCGCGCCAGATCGAGACCGCCGAGCACCTCACCCCACACGTCCAGCTGACGCTGCCCCGCGGCGCCATTGCCGACACGCACGGGCGCGGAGCCGGCGAACCCGGACAGCCACGGCACCTCCCACTCCTGCATGCGTCGGGCGCCGGTCAGGGTGTACATCGGCTGGAGTTCACCCGGATCGCCGGCCAGAGCCCGCAGCAGCCAATGCCGCCACGCCGCCGCTTCATCGAGGTACCCGCAGCCCAGCAGGGCCTGCAGGCTGAACGTGGCGTCGCGGAGCCAGCAGAACCGGTAGTCCCAGTTGCGGTCGCCGCCGATCCGCTCGGGCAGTGACGTGGTCGGCGCCGCGATGATGCCACCGGTCGGGTTGTGCGTCAGTGTCTTGAGCACGAGCAGAGATCTACGCACCTCAACCGCATGCGGGCCGTCGTAGCTGCCGTTGTTCATCCACGACTGCCAGAACCCCTCCGTCTCGGCCAGCGACTGCTCCGCGTCGGCCCGCTCAGGTGCATCGACGTGCGACGGTGCCCAGGTCAGGACGAACGGCACGCGGTCGCCGCGGGAGACGGTGAATCGCGCGACAGTGGCGTAGTCCTCGCTGATGAGCTCGGCCGGCGTACGCAACCACACCGCGTCAGGCCCCGCGACGGCGACGACGAGGCCGTCCGGGTGACGTAACCACGGCACGACGTGGCCGTAGTCGAAACGGAAGCGCACCGTGCTGACCATCTCGACCGTGCCTTCGAGACCCTCGACGATCCGCACGACCTGAGGAGCGCCGCCGCGGGGCGGCATGAGGTCGATGACGCGAACTCGCCCCGACTCGGTGGCCCACTCCGATTCCAGGATCATCGAGTCGCCGCGATACCGCCGCTCGGAGGCCACATCGACACCATCCGGGGCGATACGCCAGTGCCCGTTGCCCTCGTCACCGAGCAGGGCGGCGAAGCAGGCCGGTGAGTCGAACTCCGGCAGGCACAGCCAGTCCAGCGAACCGTCGCGATGCACCAGCCCCGCCGTCTGCAGGTCGCCGATCAGGGCATAGTCGGAAATCGCGCGGTCTGTGGAGGGTTGCGGCACCGGCCCAACCTTGCCACCGCCGCCTGGGTCGCGCTCGCCCAGCGCGATCAAGCGTCCGATGGCAGCATCGACCCCATGCCGATCGCACCGTCCGCCTATGCCCACGTCCGCCTCACTGTCACCGACATCGACGCCTCGCGGGCGTTCTACGACTCCGTCTTCGGCCTGCCGGTTGTCTACGAGGTCCCGGCCGGCGCCGACGAGGCGACTCGTGACCAGCTCGCGTTCCTCTTCGGAGGAGTCATCTACAAGCTCGGTGACTCCCTGCTCGGCCTGCGACCGGTAGCCGACGACGAGTTCAGCGAGAACCGAACCGGTCTGGATCATGTGAGCTTCGCCGTCGGCGGTCACGGCGACATCGTCGCCGCGCAAGACGTTCTTGATTCCCTCGGAATTGCCCACGAGGGCATCAAGGACATCGGGGCGGGTTACATTCTGGAATTCCGCGACCCCGACAACATCGCGCTCGAGGTGTTCGCTCCCAAGGGCTGAGGACTCTCGCGTGTAACCGTTCGGGCACGTCGGATAACGATTCGTGATTGATTGCGATCTGATGTAGAGGCCCTGTACGCCGACGATTAGGTTGATGCGATCCCGGCTCTGTCGGGGATGTCGGGGGGAGACGGCATTGCACATCACCATGTTCCGGCGTGTGATCGGCGTTTCGCTCGTGACGATCTCCGCGGCCGCGCTCATCGCGGTCGCCGTCCCTGACTCGGCGTCGGCCGCAGACCATTCAGCCCGGGTCACGGCTCAGGTGACGCCGGCGGACACCACCTCTCGCACGATCGCGCTGGGCGTGGACGCCCGTCCCGGCGCGGGCGAGACGGACCAGACGGCCGTCACCGACATCGAGGCGCAGATCGGCCACAAGGTCGCGTTCACCAGGGATTTCCTCTACTGGAACGACGCATTCCCGACGAGCTACGAGCAGTGGCTCGGGGCCCGCGGCACCGTCCCGATGGTGTCGGTGAAATCGCGCCTCACCAACGGCACGGCAGTCCCCTGGGCTTCGGTAGCAGCCGCCGCCCCGGGGTCGACGCTGTACTCGCAGATCAAGTCGTGGGCCGACCGGATGCGCAATTTCGGCTACCCGGTGTATTTCACCTACAACCACGAGCCCGAAGCCGCGACGAACAACGACCTCGGAACGCCTGCCTCATTCATCGCCGCGTGGCGCAAGGTCCATGACGTGTTCGTGGCAGAGGGCGCGACCAACGTCAGGTTCATGTGGATCATGACGGCCTACGCGTTCACCGTTCCCTCGACCGACCGGCGTTACGGATGGGACTGGTACCCGGGCGACGCGTACGTCGACGGCATCGCCAGTGACGCGTACAACGAGGCGAACTGCCGCTACCCGAACAATTCCTGGAAGAGTCTGGCGACGGTGACCACCGGGTTCATGAAGTTCGGGTCGCAGCACCCGACGATTCCGCTCTGGCTGACCGAATTCGGCACCATCGAGTCCACCACCGTTCCCGGCGCGAAGGCGCAGTGGCTGCTGGATGCCGAGGCACTGTTCAAGAAGCCCGCGTACTCGCAGGTCGTGGGTATCTCGTACTTCAACCAGACCAGACTGGGCACGGCGTGCGACTGGCACATCGACACCAGCGATTCCGCCCTCGCCGCGTTCCAGACACTGGCTCAGGATCCGTTCTACCAGGGGTCCGTCAGCATCAGCCCACCGCCGCCCGTGGCGTCGTTCTCCGTCACCTGCACGGGGTTGTCCTGCACGGTGGACGGGTCTACGTCCACCGGCTCCAGCGCCCTCACGTACGGGTGGACCTTCGGTGACGGCGCCACAGCCACCGGCGCGACGGCCAGCCACGCCTACGCCAGCGGTGGCATCTTCCCGATCACGCTCACGGTCACCGACACGTCCGGCGCATCCTCGTCCGCATCGCGTCAGGTGACGGTGACCGATCCGAATTCGGTGCCGATCGCGTTCATCGGATCCGCCTCGACGACCGCCAACTCCTCGACCGAGACGGTGCGCGTCCCAGCGGGCGTCACCGCCGGAAACGGCCTCGTCCTGATCGCCACGAGCGCGACGGTAGCCCCGCTCACCGCTCCGTCCGGATGGGCGCTCGTGGGGACCCGCTCCTCGGCGACGATGACGAGTTCGATCTGGCAGCGGGTGGCCACCGCCGCTGACGCAGGGTCGGCCGTCGCCGTCGGATTCGGCGGCACCAACAAGGGTTCGGTCGAGCTGCTCGCCTACTCGGGCACCAACGCGTCCGGGCCGATCGCATCCGCGGTCGGTGCAACCAGCGACGCCACCTCGGCCACCGTCGTGGCGCCGGCAACCGTGGCGCCGAGCGCCGGCCAATGGCTGCTGTCCTACTGGTCCGCGCGGTCCTCGGTCGAGACGACCGTGACACCGACGCCCGGCCTGATCGTGCGCAGCTCCGAGTCCGGCACCGGCGGCGGGCGCATCACGTCGGCCTCCGCGGACCTGGCGCCCGCGGTGGCCGGCGGGCAGCAAGCGACGGTGAGCCCCGCCGCCGGCCACTCCCTGACGTGGAGCGTGCTGCTCGCCGGAGTCTGACCGCCGTGCCCCGCGCTGCGGGCCGGACCCGGACCACCCGGTGCTGCTCGCCGGAGTCCGAACACCAGCGCTGCTCGCCGAAGTCTGACCACCCCGTGCTGCTCGCCGGAGTCCGAACACCAGCGCTGCTCGCCGAAGTCTGACCACCCCGTGCTGCTCGCCGGAGTCCGAACACCCGCGCTGCTCGCCGAAGTCTGACCACCCCGTGCTGCTCGCCGGAGTCCGAACACCCGCGCTGCTCGCCGAAGTCGGACCGCCGACGACGTAGCCTCGCGGGATGACCACGGAGCAGGTGGATCCGACCACGCCGACGGCCCTCACGCGGGTGAGCTGCCTGCAACTGGCACCCACCCTCCTGGACCTGGACGCGAACTGCGCCGCGATCGTCGCTGAGGTGAGTCGCGCAGTCGCCGCCGGAACCGACGTCATCGTCCTTCCCGAACTCGCCACCTCCGGATACGTCTTCGCCTCGCTCGAGGAGGGGCTGTCGGTGGCGATCACTCCCGACCACGCCGTGTTCACCCGGTGCGCGGCAGCCCTGCGCGGCACGTCGGCCGTGGCGGTGTTCGGATTCGCCGAAGTCGGGGACGACGGCCTGCTGTACAACAGCGCAGCCGTGGTCACCGCGGACGGTGTGGTGTGCGTCTACCGCAAGACGCACCTGTGGGATGCCGAGAAGCTGTACTTCACCCCGGGTTCCGAGCGCCCCCCGGTGATCGACACCGCGGTGGGGCGGCTCGGGCTGATGATCTGTTACGACCTGGAGTTCCCGGAGATGCCGCGGCTGCTCGCCGTCGACGGGGCGGACCTGATCGTGGTCCCGGTCAACTGGCCGTTCTTCCCGCGCCCGGCCGGCGAGCGGTCCGCCGAGAACGTGATCGCCATGGCAGCCGCCCGCGTCAACCGCGTGTTCATCGCAGTGTGCGACCGCGCAGGCACCGAGCGGGGCCAGGAGTGGACGCAGGGCACCGCGGTCATGGATCCCGAGGGCTGGGTCGTCGGCGTGCCGGACGAGTCCGGTCTGGTCACCGTCGACCTCGAGCTCGCCCGGGCGCGGGACAAGCACGTCTCGCCGCGCAACGACGTCCTCGCCGACCGGCGCCAGGAGCTGTACCCGACCCCGTCGACCCTGTAGCCGACCGACCGACCGACCGACCGACCGACCGACCGACCCACCCACCTACCCACCTACCCACCGACCGACCTCACCGGGCCCGGGCTCAGCGCCGGGCCACCGCCGGCAGGCGGAACGGCAGGACGTGGCCGAGCGGGGCGAGTGCCCGGGAGGCCGCGGCGGCCCGCGCGGGGCCGACCAGCCCGTGCTGCAGCCTGCGCGCCGCGTCGAGATGATCCCCGGTCCAGATCATGCGTACCGCGGTCGCCGTCGCGTGCCCGTCGGGGGCCCCGAGGTCGTGGCGCACGGCCTGGACGAGCCGACCGTCGGCGACCGTGTCCTGGGGGAGCGGCTCGGCCACGCCGTGCGTGCCGAGGAAACTAGCGGCGAGGTCGTCGTACCAGGCGCGCACGGTCGTGCTGGCGATCAGCAGTTCGCGCCGGGCGGCCGCGCGATCCCCGACCGACTCGCCGTCGTCGCGCTGCCAGAGATCGGTGACGGCGTCGGCGGCGAGCCTGAGCCCCGCGACACCGGTGACGAGGCTGGTCATGTCGGCCAGCGGCACGGGCTTGGCGCCGCGTTCGGCCAGGTAGCTGCGGAAGGTGTCGTCGAGGCGCCGTGACGCGGCGGCGGCGCGGGCGGCGTCGGCCACGGGGGCGGGGCCCGGCGCCGAGACGCCGTCGCAGCGCAGCATGCCGAACTCCACGGCGCGCACGAGATAACGCGCGCTGTCGGAGTAGGCCTCGGCGAGCGCTCGCCCCAGCGCGGCAGCCGCTCCGCGCGGCCAGAACAGCAGACCGACGACGAGGCTCACGGCGCTGCCGAGCGCGATGTCCTCGACGCGCAGCAGACCCACCCGCCACCCGGCCGGCTGGATGATGTTGAAGAGGATGACGAGGGTGAGGGTGAACGCGGCCTGCCCGGCGGCGAAGGAGATCGCGGCCGGGGCGACGCCGGCAACCAGGATCGACACGGGCAGCAGGAACCACAGGACCGTGCTGTCGGTGCCGATCGCGGCCAGCAGCAGGGCGCCGATGACGAACCCCGCGATGGTCCCCAGCAGGCCCCGCAACGCGTTCTGGCCGGTGTTCAGTGCGTTGGAGCGCAGCACCGAGAGCGTGCCGAGCACCACCCAGAAGGAATGCTGCACGCCGGTCTCGTCGGCCACGAGCACCGCCAGCCCCAACCCGATCGCCCCGCGGACGCTGTTGTGCAGCCACACCGAATGCCGCTCGACATGGGCGAACGCGCGTTCCTGGGCCGCGGTCAGGGCGCCGGAGATCCCCTCGGGTTGGCGCCCGAGTAGGCGTTCGACCCACGTCCGGCGTTCCGCCGCGGCAGTCTGATCGATGCTGCGCGCCACGAGCGAGACGGCGAAGCTGAGCTCCTGGGCCCGGAAACTCGGATCCAGTGAGGTGACGAATTCGGTCACCTCCTCGTCGGAGCCCGCTCCGATCCGGCCGACTGGCAGGTCGACGGTGGCTGCGCGTTCGGTGGCGGTCAGCGAGTCGGTGAGCACCTGCAGCGCGGCGTGCATGCTGTCCGGTTCCAGCCCGGGGGTGTCGAGGAGGTCGGCGCTGCGTTCGAGCACGTCGGCTGCGGCGAGTTTGACCTGGCAGGCGGCGCGGTTCACCGCGTTCGCGTCCGCCCGGGGCCGGGCCTGCACGACGATCGCGTTGAGCCACGTCAGCTCGTCCACCAACCGCACGACCGCGCGGGTGGCCGTCGTCAGCCCGGTGGGGCGGTAGGGCGTGGCCAGGAACCCTGCGTGCAGCGTGGCGACCGCCTGCTCCGCCCGTCCGATCGTCTCGGTGCGCTCGTCCGCGGACGGGGGATCCTCTCCCAGCACGGTGGCCACGTCCGAACGCAACCGCTGCGCCAGCGCTCGGCAGGCGCTGATCGCCGGCACGCGCAGCGGATCACGCACCGGCGCCGGCCAGAGCACCGCGATCGCGACGATCGACGCCGCCGAGGCCAGCCCCCATCCGGCGAGCCGATCGGGGATCGAGGAGACGGGTCCGGCGAGGGTCACCGGCAGGATGTAGGCCAGCAGCAGTGACGTCGTCGCGCCGGCCAGCACCGAACTGACCACGCCCGAGAACAGGACCCCGAACCCGATGACGGCCATCGACCCGGCAGCGAGCCACGGCCACCGCGAGGCCACCGTGCCGAGGCAGACGAACACCGCGCCGACCAGGCTGAGAGCCACCTGCGCCTGCACCCGGTCGCGCATCGGTCCGTTGAAGTCGACGAGCAGCAGGAGCGCGAAGGACCCGAACGCGGCGAAGGTCGCCAGCGTGGGGTTGTCGAGGACCTTGAAGCCCAGCGCGAACATCGACGGCATGATGATTGCGGTGCGCGCGGCACGCCGGAGTGCTCCGAAGCCGCGGTCGTGGGCGCGCAACCAGTCCGATGCCGCTTTCAGCACGGTGCCTCCTTCACACGCAGGACGAGACAGGGACGGCCGGCCGCATCAATCGGGCAGCAGCGGAACCGAGAGCCCGGGTTCGGTCCCCAGCAGCACCGCACGGGTCAATGACCCGCCGCCGTACCGGTCCCGTACCCGATCGACCACGTCGTCGAGGTGCAGCGTATCCAGTCCGGGGAACGGCAGTTCCAGCTGCAGGGTGTCGGCATCGTCGAGGTTGGCCAGGGCCACGCCGACCAGGGTGATGCCGCGCTCGCGGATCAGACCGGCGCAGGTTGCGAGGAGCCCCCGCAGCGCCGCGAGGATCGGGCCGGTCTCGGCGGTGGGCATGGGCAGCGTGTGCGATCGGGTGGCCCGGGCGAAGTCGGCGAAGCGCAGCCGGAGCACGACGGTGCGGCAGAGCCGGTGGGCGGCGCGCAGTCGCCGGCAGACCCGGTCGACGAGGGCGACGAGGCGGGTGTCGAGCTGGTCCGGCGGTAGCCCGCGGCGGCCGAGCGCGCTCTGGGAGCCGATGGAGCGCCGGCGTCGCCCGGTCACCACCGGGCGCGGATCGCGCAGGTGGGCGAGCGCGTGCAGGTGCCGCCCGGAGGCCCGTCCGAGCATCGACACGAGGGCTCGCTCGTCGAGCCGGGCGACGTCGGCGACTGTCGTGATCCCGCGCAGGCGCAGCTTGTCGGCCGTGACCTGGCCGACCCCCCACAGGCGCTGGACCGGCAGGGGATGCAGGAAGGCGAGCTCCGCGTCGACCGGGACCACGAGCAGGCCGTCCGGCTTGGCGACACCGCTGGCCACCTTGGCGAGGAACTTCGTCCGCGCGACGCCGACGGTGATCGCCAGGCCGACGCGGGCCAGGACGGCCGCCCTGAGCTGCTCGGCGATCTGGACGGACGACCCCGAGACCTGGCGCAGCCCGCGGACGTCGAGGAAGGCCTCGTCGATCGAGACCGGCTCGACGAGCGGCGTGGTGTCGTCGAACACGGCGAACACCGCCTTGCTGGCCTCGGAGTACGCGTGCATGCGCGGCGGTACGACGACAGCATGCGGGCACAGCCGCCGGGCCTCGCGGCCGCTCATCGCCGTGCGCACGCCGAACGCCTTCGCCTCGTAGCTGGCCGCCAGGACCACGCCACCGCCGACGATGACGGGCCGCCGCCTCAGCCGCCGGTCGTCGCGCTGCTCGACAGAGGCATAGAACGAATCGAGGTCGGCGTGGAGGATCCCGGGCTCGTCGGACACCCGAGTATCATCGCACGCATGTTCTATTCAGGGAAGGGCCGGTTTGTACGGTTCACGCCTTCTCGCAGGCGACGCCGTCCTTGTCACGGTCGAGATCCTTGTTGTGCGCGATCGCTGCGTTGTACAGCGCCGTGTTGTGCAGGAAGGTCGTCACGGGCTTGCTCTTCCCGGTGACCTTGTCGTGCGCGTTCGCTCGACCGACCCCGTGCTTGTACTTGACGTGGTAGGCGGTGCAGTTGGCGTAGATGCCGGTGGCGGCCTCGGCGGGGACCATCATCACGGCGCACAGCACCGTCGCCGCCGCGAATGACGCCAGCGCTGCCGTGATGGTTCTGGGATGGCTGCGCATGTGGTGTCCCCGTCCGTGTCGCTGAAGCTGTCGCTGTTCCGCGACCGGCCGGATCGTGGAGCTGGACCGTACCCCGCGCGGTCGGAATCGTCGCCTCGGCGCCGGCGTTGTACCGATCGTGGACGTCACCCCTTCCGATACGACACCGCTCGCCTACGCCAACCGCACCGGGCGACGGCCGGGCTGGTTCGTGTCGGTGGCGGCGCGGGTGGTACCGGGAGTGGCCCAGGTGCAGCGCCAGGTCGGCCCCTACGCGCAGGCATGGCACGCCGCCAACCTGGATGCCCTCACCCGGCCCGGCCCCCGCTGGATCGTGCTGGGCGACTCCATGTCGCAGGGCGTCGGGGCCAGCGCGTTCGATGCCGGCTGGGTCAACCAGGTGCACCGGCGCCTCGCCGCGGCCGGACTGGACTACGCGATCGTCAACCTGTCGGCCAGCGGTGCCCGGGCCGATGATGTGCTGGCCCAGCAGGTGCCGGTCTGGCGGGCGCTGCCGCCTCGTCGCGACGACGACCCGCGCCCCGACCTGGTCACCCTGCTCGTCGGGTCCAACGACATGATCCGCCGCAGCCATCGGGACGAGCTCCCGGCGACGTTCGCCCGGCTGCTCGACGAACTGCCTGCCGGTGCCGTGGTGGCCACGCTGCCCAACCCCCGTCAGGTGGCGCTGGCCGTGAATGCGCTCATCGCGCAGGCCCGGCGTGCGCGCGGCATCGTCGCGGCCGACATGCGCGGTGGTTCGCCGTCGTCCTGGCGCGGGAAGCTGGCCGAGGACCACTTCCACCCCAACGACGCGGGCTACGCCGATCTGGCGGACGTGTTCACCCGCGCCATCCGCACGTCGCGGACCGCCAGCGCGAGCGCGAGTGCGGCGAACGCCAACGCCAGCAACAGCGCGGAGGAGTAGGCCAGACCGTAGGCGTGGTACCGGTCCTGGCCGTGGAGCCCGGACTTGCCGGTGGCCCGGTAGTAGAAGACGGCGCTGATGGTCGCCGACCCGATGGCGCTGCCGATGCGCTGGGCCGTCTGCAGCATCCCTCCGGCGGTGGAGCCGCCGCGGGAGTCGATCTCGGCCAGGGACAACGCCTGGTTGGGAGTGATGACCCCGCCGCCTCCGAGCCCGGCCAACAGCAGGAACGGCGCGAGCAGCCAGCCCAGCTGCGTCGGCGACGCCGAGTGCGACGCCACGAACACGGTCGCCGCGGCGCCGCCGACCCCGACCGCGAACACCCCGATCGCGATCATGATCAGGGTCCGCCCCATGCGCGTGACCAGCCGCCCGGCGATGGGGGCGGCGAACCCGGCTCCGACCGCGAACGCCGACGCGGTCAGCCCTGACTCCAGCGGCGAGTAGCCGAGCCCTTCCTGGAGGAACAGCGCGAGCACCAGGGGAGTCCCCGTGTAGGCGCAGAAGTAGAGCAGAGCCAGGCCGAGACCGTCGGCGTAGGAGCGGATCCGGAACAGTCTGGTGTCGATCAGCGGGTGGCCGCCACGCCGCGCGGGCCCGCGTTCCCACAGCACGAACCCGGTGAGGAGCAACGCGGCGGGCACCCAGAGCAGGGCGAGGCGCACATCGTGGTCGGAGTCGTACTCGACCGCGGGGAACAGCACGGCGAACATCCCGACCGTGAGCAGGGCGGCGCCGCGCAGGTCCAGTGGGCGCGGCGGCCCCTCACGCCGCGCGGTGCGGGGCAACCAGGCGCGGCACAGCACGAACGAGGTGATGCCCACCGGGACGTTGAGCAGGAAGGTCAGCCGCCACCCGATCTGGTCCCCGCCGACGGAGATGATCGCTCCGCCGACGACCGGTCCGGCGGCAGTGGCCAATCCGACCGCGGTGCCGATGACCCCGAACGCCCTGCCCCTCTCGCGCAACGGGAACAGCTGCTGCACCAGCCCCGACACCTGCGGGTTGATCAGGCCGCCGGCGAAGCCCTGGAGCACCCGCCCGGCGACGAGTACGCCGGCGGTCGGCGCGAATCCCACGAGCGCGCTCGTCGCCACGAACGCCGCGATGCCGATCAGCAGGAGCCGGCGCCGCCCCCTGTCGTCGCCGAGCCGCCCCGCGATGATCGGCACCATGCCGAAGGCCAGCGCGTAGCCCGAGACGACCCACTGGATCTCCGACGGCGAGGCGCCCGTCCCCTTGGTGATCGACGGGAGCGCGACGTTGACGATGCTGACGTCGAGAAGGGTCATGAACAGGGCTGTCACGCAGACGGCGAGTGCGCGCCAGCGCCGCGGATCCAACTCCTCGTTCGCCGGCACTTGATCGATCCTGCCCGCGCCGCCGGGCGGCGGCGACAGCAGGGTCGGGGAGCGGGCCCAGGACTGCGACCGGCGCGCCGGCCGCTAACCGGGTCCGAGCAGCCGATCTGTGGCCGCGTCCGGCCCGTCGTAGTAGCGCTCGAGCACCTCGGCGAACACCGGTTCGTGCGGGGCCGCGCGGTGGAACAGGGTCATCGACGAGCGCACCTTCACGGCGTCGATGCCGCCCAGGAGTTCGGTCGCCGATGCGACCGGCGAGTCACGCACGATCGCGGCACTCTCGCGCAGCCGCGGTCCCAGCACCGGGTCGGCGAGGTAGGCCTCGGCCTCGGCGAGGGAGGAGATGCCGTAGCGGTGCGACATCGGGCTCTGACCGAGCCCGGCGAGCTGCGGGAACACGAACCAGATCCAGTGGCTGGTCTTGCGCCCCGCGCGCAGCTCGGCGAGCGCCTGGTCGTAGGTGCCGGCCGAGTCCTGGGCGTGGCGGAACCGGTCGAGGTCGAACGGGTCAGCCATCGTGGCTCCTACCAGCGCGTCGCGAAGTCGAGATAGGTCGCGGCGATGCGGGCGGCGGCACTGTCGTCGTCCTCGGCTCCTGCCACCCAGTCGCGCACGGTGTCCTCCCAGATGCTCCGCCCGATGGCGAAACCCACGAACGCGTCGACCTCCCGCGCCACGTCGAGCCAGTGGTGGAGCCGCGCGGCGGGAGCGTCGCGGCCGAGCACGATGAGGTCCGTGTCGCGCCCGCCGGCCCTGGCCTGGGCGGCGACGGCCCGCGCTGCCTCGACCGTCTCCAGCCCTTCGATCTTCCACAGAGCCGGTTCGACGCCCGCGGCCTGGTTCTGCGCGATCACGTCCACCACGAGGCCGGGGCGGATCTCGCTGTCGTAGCGGTCGGTGTCGCCGCCGACCTCGGCGCTCTGCTCGTCGGTCGCCGGGACGAGCAGCTCGTACAGCAGGGGGATCCCCACCGAGTGCAGCCCGGCGCTCACCGTGGCCAGCTGGGCCAGTTGGGCATGGCGCTCACCGGCATCGAAGGACGGGTTGTCGCGGACGAGGACCTTCGCGTAGGCCGGGCTCAGGGCCCGGACGTGCTCGAGCCACGCCTGCCCCCATTGCAGCTGGAACCAGTCGTGACCGCTGGCTTCCACCGGCACCGCAAGGACCACCGGGTCGTGCTCGGCCGCGTCGATCACGGCCTGCCCGTACTGCTCGTCGACCAGGACGCCGGGGCGGCCGTGGACCAGTTTCGGGGCGGCGTCGAGCAGACCGCGGTAGATGATGCCCTTGGCGCGGACCATCCGCTCCCGCTGGGCGTCGGTCGGGGCGTCGTCGACCACGTCGAAGAGCGTCTTGCCGAAGGATCCGCGATGGTCCATGGCCAGGATCAGCAGTGGGTCGTCGTGTCGCGGGCGCCAGGCGAGAGAGGTCATGCCTCCATCTTGCGCCGGTTGAGGCGGACCGGCAGCGACTCCACCCCGTAGACGATCGACAGGTCACGGAAGCCGAGTTCGGAGGCGTCCACCGCGAGTTCCATGTCCGGGAAGCGCCGGGCCAGGCCGCGGAACGCCGTGCGCAGCTCCATGCGGGCCAGTTCGGATCCGACGCAGCGGTGGAATCCCTGGCCGAATGCCAGGTGCGACGGGCCGGTCCGGGTGGGATCGAACCGGTCGGGCTGCGCGCCGAACACCGGGTCACGGTTGGCCCCGCTGAGCGAGCAGACGACGACGTCGCCGGCCTTGACGTTCTTGCCGAACAGCTTCAGATCCGCTCGGGCGAACCGGGGGAAGGAGATCTGCACGACGCTGAGGTAGCGCAGCAGCTCGTCGACGGTGCGCTGCAGGGCGGCATCGTCATCGGCGATCGCGGCGAAGGCGCCGGGGTGCTCCAGCAGCGCCAACGTCCCCAGCGCCAGCATGCTGGCCGAGGTCTCGTAGCCGCCGGTGAAGACGCCGTCGGCCAGGCCGGCCAGGTCGACGTCGTCGATGGCGTCGCCGTGGTCCCTGATCAGGGCGCCGAGCAGGCCGTCGCCCGGATCGAGGCGCTGGCGGCGGACGGCCTCGACCAGGAAGTCCCGCGACTCGGACATGGCGCCGAAGGTTCCGGCGCCTCCGCCGGTGATGTCGAAGCGCGCATGGCCGAGCTTCTGGAACCGCTCACGGTCCTCCACCGGCAGGCCGAGGAATTCGCAGATGACGAGGAACGGAATCGGGAACGCGAACATGGGGACGAGGTCGACGACGTCGCCCGCGCTCTCCAGCGCCGCCAGCCGCCCTTCGACGACCGCGTCGACCTGTGGCTGCAGGCTGCTCAGGCGGCGGGTGGTGAACTCCGGCGTCAGGTACCGGCGCAGGCGGGTGTGGTCGGGCGGATCGGTGAAGCCCAGTCCGCCGATCGCCGGGGCCCCGTCGACGCCGAGGAGCGCGCGGATATCGGTGCTGTAGTGGGTCGTGTCGCTGAGGACGGCTCGAGCCTCGTGGTAGCCGCTGACGAGCCAGACGTTCATGCCGAAGATCCGGCTGAGCTTGGTGACCGGTTCGGCGTCGCGGCGCTTGCCGAGCGCGGGGACCGGGTCGACGCCGTCGCGGCGCAGCGGCATCGTCAGTTTCTTGGGCACGATGGACAGGCCGGCCAGGCCCGACGGGCTCCCGGAGGCGGAGGACAGCAGCCGTCGGCCGGTCCAACGACGAATCGACGATGAGACTCTCAGCGTCATTCCTTACATGATCTAGGTACTTCGCGGTCAACGACTTGCACGAGCATGCCAGGTCATTGTGTAGGGCCGGTATCCGGTTGCAGACCATACGCGCCGAGAGTCCGGTGACTTCGTGCGCGGGGACCGCCGGTCACGGGCGCGGCCTGTGGACGGCCGATGCCGCTGTCCACAGATCTCCGCCGGCGCCCCCCTGCGTGCCGTGGGCGCGCTTGGCTGGCTCCATGACGAACAGGAGAACGGATGCCGGCGCCCGGCCGGGTCCGCCCGGTCACGTCGGAAGGGGGCAGCATCATGATCACGACGGGGTGGACGGGACTGCGGAGCGCACTTCGGAGTTCTCTGCGGCGGCTTCGCGACCAGGCGGGGATGACCACGGCCGAATACGCCGTGGGCACGGTGGCCGCGGTCGCGTTCGCAGCGGTGCTCTACAAGGTCGTGCGCAGTCCCGCCGTCTCGGACGCGCTCAGCTCGATCGTGCAGGGGGCGCTGAACATCAACCTGTGACGGCGCGAGGCCGATGCGGTGATGCGGGCATGGCCACCGTGGAGCTCGCGGCGGCCCTGCCGGTGCTGATGGTGCTGATGCTGGTGGCGATCTTCGCGGTCCACGCGGCGGACGAACGGGTGCGCTGTGCCGACGCCGCTCGCGAGGTCGCGCGAGCAGCGGCCCGGGGCGACCCGGCCGCCGTGGCGCTGGGCGAGTCGGCGGTATCCGGCGCGCGGATCTCGGTGACGATCGCCGACGGGCTGGTGACGGCGACGGTGACCGTCACGCTGAGGCCCGTCGGGACCGGCATCGCGGACGTGACCGTCACCGAGCGCGCCACTGCGGCCGTGGAGCCCCGATGAGCCGGAATCCGCGGCGCCCCGGTGTGCGTCCGCCGCGTGCGGGGGAGCGCGGGTCGGTTGCGGTCTGGGTGCTCGCGGCGGCGGGGATCGTGCTGGGGTGCGCGGTGGTGGCGACGGCGCGGACCGAAGCAGTTCTGGCTCGGCATCGCGCTGAGGCGGCGGCAGACCTCGCGGCGCTCGCAGGGGCGCTCGGCATCGGCGTCGACCCGACGCCGGCTGCGATCTGCGCGCGGGCAGAGGCGCTGGCGGCGCGCGATGACGCCGCACTGACCGGGTGCGACGTCGAGCTCGATCCGGCCGGCCGGTCGGGGTCGGTGCGGGTGTGGGTGGACGTGGTGGCCCGCCTGCCCGGTGTGGGGGAGGTGACCGCGCGCGCCCGGGCACGGGCGCAGCGGCTACCGCCCGGCGATCGCGTCCAGGACGAGGTCGAGCAGCGCGACCGCGCCGGGCTTGTCGAGCGGGGTGTTGCCGGAGCCGCACTTCGGGGACTGGACGCAGGAGGGGCAGCCCTCCAGGCACTCGCAGGCGTCGATGGCTGTCCGCGTGGCGGTGAGCCAGTCGGTCAGCACGGCGTGCCCCCGCTCGGCGAAGCCCGCGCCACCGGCGTGCCCGTCGTAGACGAAGACGGTCGCCCGGCCGGTGTCGGCGTGCAGCGCGGTCGAGACCCCGCCGATGTCCCACCGGTCGCAGGTGGCGAACAGCGGCAGCAGCCCGATCGCGGCGTGCTCGGCGGCATGGGCCGCTCCGCCGACGTCGAGGATGCCGAGCCCGATCCCGTCCAGAGCCTCCTGCTCGACGGTGTACCAGACCGCGCGGGTCGGCAGCCGGCGTTCGGGCAGGTCCAGCTCGTTCTCGTCGATGATCTCGCCGGAGCTGATGCGCCGTCGCTGGTAGCTCACCACCTGGTGGCTCACCTCGACCTCGCCGAAGTGGACGCTGACACTGCCGTGGCTGCTCGAGGCCAGCGTGCTGAGGATGCGGATGTCGGTGATGTCGCGCGCCGAGGTCGTCCAGTCCGGTTCCTCGGCGTGGACCAGTGCCGCCCGGTGCTCGAGGTCCAGACGATCGACGACGTAACTCCGGCCCTGGTGCAGGTACACCGCGCCGTCGTGGACGGAGCTGTCCGCGGCCTCGGCGTCGACGGTGCCGAGAAGGGACCCGGTGGCGGCCTCGACGATGGTGACGGGTTCGCCACCCGTGCCGCGCAGGTCCGCCCGCGGCCGGTCATGGGATGTCCAGTACCACCCGTTCGAGCGGCGGCGCAGCACCCCGCGCGCCACGAGGGCCGCGAGCAGCTCCTCCGCCGCCGGGCCGCCGAACAGGGGCAGGTCGGCGTCTGTCAGCGGCATCTCCGCAGCCGCGCAGCAGAGGTGCGGCGCGAGGACGTACGGGTTGGCGGGGTCGAAGATCGTGGCCTCCACCGGCCGCTGGAACAGCGAGTCCGGATGGTGCACCAGATAGGTGTCCAGCGGGTCGTCGCGCGCGATGAACACCACCAGCGCGCTCCCGCCGGCGCGCCCGGCACGCCCGGCCTGCTGCCACAGCGACGCGAGCGTGCCCGGATAGCCCGCGAGCAGGACCGCGTCCAGACCGGCGATGTCGATGCCCAACTCGAGCGCGTTCGTGGCGGCAACGGCGAGCAGCTCGCCGTCGGCCAGCGACTGCTCGAGCGCGCGCCGTTCCTCGGGCAGATAGCCGGCCCGGTAGGCCGCGACCCGCGGCGCGAGGTCGTCGGCGCCCACCTCCCGCAACAACCGCTGCGTGGACAGCGCGGTGAGTTCCGCTCCCCGCCGCGAGCGCACGAACGCCAGCGTCCGCCCCCCTGCCACGACCAGGTCGGCCAGCAGGCGGGCGGCCTCGGACCCGGCCGCGCGCCGGAGGGGCGCCCCCTGCTCCCCGCGCAGAGCCGTCAGGGGTGGCTCCCACAGCGCGAAGACCCGTGCGCCGCGAGGCGAACCGTCGTCGGCCACCGCTGCCGCGGGGCGCCCGATGAGGCGTTCCGCGGAGACCGCGGGATCGGCGACGGTCGCGGAGGCGAGGATGAACACCGGGTGGGCGCCGTAGGACGCGCACAACCGCTGCAGGCGGCGCAGGACGTGGGACACGTGCGCGCCGAAGAGCCCGCGGTAGGAGTGGCACTCGTCCACGACGACGTATCGCAACCGGCGCAGGTAGGACGACCACCGGCCGTGCTGAGGCAGTATCCCGTGGTGGAGCATGTCGGGATTGGTCAGGATCCACGAGGCATGGGCGCGCACCCAGTCCCGCTCGTCGGTGGGGGTGTCGCCGTCGTAGGTCGCCGGTCGCAGGTTCGCCACCCCGCCGCCCGCGGGGTCCGCGGCCTCGATCAGGGCGCGCAGCCCGCGCAACTGGTCGCCCGCGAGCGCCTTCGTCGGTGCCAGGTAGAGCACGCGCGCCCGGTCGTCTCCGGCCAGGGCCGCCAGTGCCGGCAGTTGGTAGGCGAGGGACTTGCCTGACGCCGTCCCTGTCGCCACGACGACGTCCTCGCCGTTCCAGGCCCGCTCGGCCGCATCCACCTGGTGCCGCCACGGCTGATCGATGCCGAGGCCGCGGTAGGTCGCCACCAGCTCGCGCGGGACCCAGTCCGGCCACGGGGCGTGCACACCGGCCCGGGCCGGCACCCGCTCGACGTGCGTGAGCGGGTCGGTCTCCGCCGTCGCGGCCGAGCCCGACGAGCGCAGCGCGGATAGCAGTCGTTCGGCGCCGTCGTCGTCGCGACGTTCGGGGCGCGGGCCGGTCATCGGGGTGCGGCGCTCCAGCCTCTCGGGGACCGGGCGGGCTCGTCCGGTATGGCACGATGATGCCTGCCGGATGAGACAGCGCTGCCGGGACGGAGGTTGGCCCCGTGCCACGGCCGTCGGCTCCGGCACACGATCAGCACCGTGGCGAGGAGGAGACCGTGAACCTGTCGCTGTCCACCGCCCCGGTCGGTGACCGCCAGGTCCTCGAGGTCGGCGGCGAGGTCGACGTCTACTCCGCGCCGTCCCTGCGGGAACGCCTGGCCGCACTGCTGTCGCCGGCGAGCCCCAGCCTCGTGGTCGACCTCAGCCGGATCGCCTTCATCGACTCCACGGGCCTCGGAGTCCTCGTCGCCGCACAGAACAAGGCCGCCGAACTCGGTGGCGCGGTGAGCCTGGTGTGCCCCCAGGAGCGCGTCCTGAAACTGTTCCGGATCACGGGACTGGACGCGGTCTTCGCCATCCATCCCACCGTGGCCGCAGCCACCACCGGCTGACGTCCCCGCGATCGCCCGTCGGTCGTCGGCGGGTCGTCGGGGGGTCGTCCGTGCGCTGTCTGCGCCCCGCGCGCGTGAGGTAAGTCACGGTGCGTCGGACCTGGGTGCGAGCAATGTCATATAGTCCGTCGATCGTCACGTCACCGATGCGTGGGTCCCTGACCCCGGTCGGCCGATGCGTGAATGAAGCCATCTGACAGGAGTTCTTGCATGCGTCTGCATGACGTTGCCGCCACCGGCATCCCCACCCCGGCACTGTCGGGCGGTGAGCGGGGGTTTGTCGTCGTGATCGCGCTCGTCGCCCTCGCCGCGCTCGCCTTCGCCGCCTTCCTGGTGAAGGAGGTACTGGCGTTCGACCAGGGCACCCCGAAGATGCAGGAGATCGCCAAGGCAGTGCAGGAAGGGGCCGCGGCCTACCTGAAGCGGCAGTTCCGCACGCTTGCCGTCTTCTCCGTCATCGTGTTCGTCCTGCTGCTGATCCTGCCGGTCAACCACGGCGGGTTCTCGGTCCAGTTCGGGCGGGCGCTGTTCTTCCTCGTCGGGGCGTCGTTCTCCGCGACCGTCGGCTACATCGGCATGACCATGGCCACCCGCGCCAACGTGCGCGTGGCAGCGGCGGCCCGCGGCGGCGGCGCCGAGCGCGGGTTCCACATCGCGTTCCGCACCGGCGGCATCTGCGGCATGCTCACCGTCGGCCTGGGCCTGCTGGGCGCGAGCGTCGTGCTCTTCGCCTACAACGGCAACGCGCCCACCGTGCTCGAGGGCTTCGGCTTCGGTGGCGCGCTGCTGGCGATGTTCATGCGTGTCGGCGGCGGCATCTTCACCAAGGCCGCCGACGTCGGCGCGGACCTCGTCGGCAAGGTCGAGGCGGGCATCCCGGAGGACGACCCGCGCAACGCGGCCACCATCGCCGACAACGTCGGTGACAACGTGGGCGACTGCGCCGGAATGGCCGCGGACCTGTTCGAGTCCTACGCCGTCACCCTCGTCGCGGCGCTCATCCTGGGGCAGACCGCGTTCGGCGCCAAGGGCCTGCTGCTGCCACTGATCATCGGCGCCATCGGCATCGTCAGCTCCGTCGTCGGCGTCATGACCACGCGGCTGCGCACCAGCGACCGCAACGGTCTCGTTCCGATCAACCGCGGTTTCGTCATCTCCGCGGTGGTCTCCCTCGTGCTCGTCGCCATCGCCTCGTTCACCTTCCTGCCCGGCACGTTCAGCGGCTTCGACGACGCGCTCGACAGCAAGGGCAACCCGCGGGTGATCGCGTTCGTCGCGGTGCTGATCGGCATCGTGCTGGCCGTGCTGATCCAGCAGCTGACCGGCTACTTCACCGACACCATCCGCCGCCCGGTCCGCGACGTGGCGAGCACCTCGCTCACGGGCGCCGCGACGGTGATCCTCTCGGGCATCTCGCTCGGCCTGGAGTCGGCCGTGTACACGTCGGTGCTGATCGCGCTGGCCGTGTTCTGCGCCTTCCTGCTCGGCAGCGGCACGATCGCCGTCGCGCTGTTCGCGGTCGCCCTCGCCGGATGCGGCCTGCTCACGACCGCCGGTGTGATCGTCTCGATGGACACCTTCGGCCCGGTCAGCGACAACGCCCAGGGCATCGCCGAGATGAGCGGCGACATCGACCCGGCCGGTGCGCGCGTGCTCACCGACCTCGACGCCGTCGGCAACACCACGAAGGCGATCACCAAGGGCATCGCCATCGCCACCGCGGTCCTCGCCGCGACGGCGCTGTTCGGCTCCTTCACCCGCGCCGTGAGCGACGCGGTCGTGAAGGCCGGCGTCGCCGTCAGTCCGACGAACTTCTCCTTCAACACCGACCTCACCCAGCCGAACAACCTGGTCGGACTGATCCTCGGTGCGTCGGTGGTGTTCCTGTTCAGCGGCCTGGCCATCAGCGCCGTCGGCCGCGCGGCCGGGCGGGTCGTGTTCGAGGTGCGCGAGCAGTTCCGCACGCACCCCGGGATCATGGACTTCAGCGAGCGCCCCGACTACGGGCGCGTCGTCGACATCTGCACCAAGGACTCGCTGCGGGAGCTGGCCACGCCTGGGCTGCTGGCGATCTTCGCCCCGATCACCATCGGCTTCGCGTTCGGGGTGGCCCCGCTCGCCGGGTTCCTCACCGGTGCGATCGGCGCCGGCGTGCTGATGGCCGTGTTCCTCGCCAACTCCGGCGGTGCCTGGGACAACGCGAAGAAGATGGTCGAGGACGGTGCCCACGGGGGCAAGGGCAGCGCCGCACACGAGGCGACCGTCATCGGTGACACCGTGGGCGACCCGTTCAAGGACACCGCCGGCCCGGCGATCAACCCGTTGCTGAAGGTGATGAACCTGGTCGCCGTGCTCGTCGCTCCCGCGGTCGTGCGGTTCAGCATCGGTCAGCACGCGTCGGCACCCATCCGGGCCATCATCGCCATCGTCGCCTTCGCGATCATCGTGACCGCCGTGACGATCTCCAAGCGGCGCTCCATCTCGGTGGGCGCCGAGGCGCCCGTCGTCGCGTAACCGCAGCTCGTCGATGGCCTGCCCGTGGCCGGGCAGGCCGGCTGGCCCGAAAAGGCTGTGGTAGCGCTTACTCTGTCCAACCATGCAGTTCTCCCTGTTCGGTGCCGCCGCTGCCGAGCCCGCCCTCGGTGACCTGGACGGGTTGCTCGTCGCGGGTGCGCTGTGGGTGCGCTCCGGCAACGGTGCCGACGACCGGGCCAGGCTGTCGGTGCTGGTCGACGCCGAGTGGCGGGTGAGCGCATTGCTCGGGGAACTGGCCGAGCGCGGGTTGGTCGGTGAGCGCGCCGAAGCTGAAGGCGGGCTGATGGCCGTGCGCACCGCGTTCCTGGCGACGCTCGTCCCTGCCGCCGAGCGGTGGACGCACGGGGCGCGCATCGGGCCGCCCGCGGACCTCGTCCTCAGCGCGATGGGGCTGCGGTTGTGGACGATCGCGACGGGTCACCGCGACGAGCTGGGATTCCTGCTCGGCACCCCGGCTATCGACACGGTCACCCATCGCAGCGCCGGTGCCCAGCTGGCCGCGCTCGGTATCGCCGCGGTCGCCATCGGTGAGCGTTCCCGTCCCGGTTGGCGGCTCACCGGCGCCAAGCGGCTGCGGCGCTTCGCCGAGCTGGTCGGCGAGCGCCCGTCCGGCTGCGGGATGGACTGGCCGAGCTAGCCTCGCGGACCTCACGCAGCGCACGAACCGTGCAAGCGGGACATAAGGCGGGCCGGGACGCGAGAGTTCCGCGACCCGGGAAGCGAACGACACGGATCGGTCGTTAGCGTGAGGTAGCGTGCCGCCCGGCTGGGCATGTGTTTGCCGGGCCGTACAACCACGGGCCGATCGCGTTGATGAACAGGGGCACACAGGTGGCAGCCAGTCGAGGGAAGAGCGGTACCGGCACCAAGCTGGTCATCGTCGAGTCCCCGTCGAAGGCCAAGACCATCGGCGGATTCCTGGGCGCCGGGCTACGTCGTCGAGGCCTCCATCGGCCACATCCGCGACCTCCCGCGCAACGCCGCCGACGTCCCCGCGAAGTACAAGGGCGAGGCGTGGGCGCGGCTGGGAGTCGACACCGAGCACGACTTCGAGCCCCTCTACGTGGTCAGCTCCGAGCGCAAGCAGCAGGTCAGCAAGCTCAAGGCTTTGATCAAGGACGCCGACGAACTCCTCCTCGCGACAGACGAGGACCGTGAGGGCGAGGCGATCGCCTGGCATCTCGTGCAGACCCTGAACCCGACCATTCCGGTCAGCCGCATGGTGTTCCACGAGATCACCCCGCAGGCGATCCAGCGCGCCATCGACACGCCACGCCAGATCGACGTCGACCTCGTCGATGCGCAGGAGACCCGCCGCATCCTGGACCGCCTCTACGGCTACGAGGTTTCCCCGGTGCTGTGGAAGAAGGTGCTGCCGCGCCTGTCCGCGGGCCGGGTGCAGTCTGTGGCGACCCGCATCGTGGTCGAGCGTGAGCGGCAGCGCATGCGCTTCCGCACCGCCGACTACTGGGACGTCGAGGGGACGTTCGCCCTCGCCTCCGGCGGCGCGACGGACGAGAAGGGCAACCCGACCACGTTCACGGCGGACCTCGTCGCCGTCGACGACATCCGGGTCGCGACCGGTCGCGACTTCGCCGCCGAGACCGGCCGCGCGGCCGCGGACGTCCTGCACCTGGACGAGTCCGGCGCCCGCGGGCTGGCCGCGCGCCTGGAGGGTCAGGACTTCGCCGTCACGCGGGTCGAGGAGAAGCCCTACCGCCGCCGCCCCTACGCACCGTTCATGACCTCGACGCTGCAGATGGAGGCCGGCCGCAAGTTCCGCTGGTCCTCCCAGGTCGTGATGCGGGTGGCGCAGCGGCTGTACGAGAACGGCTACATCACCTACATGCGTACGGACTCGACGAACCTGTCCGAGACCGCGCTGTCGGCGGCCCGGACCCAGGCGCGCGAGCTCTACGGGGACGCCTACGTCCCGGCCGAACCGCGCACCTACAAGGGCAAGGTCAAGAACGCCCAGGAGGCTCACGAGGCCATCCGTCCCGCGGGCGACTCGTTCCGCACGCCGGGGCAGCTGGCGCGCGCGCTCTCGGGCGACGAGTTCCGGCTGTACGAGCTGATCTGGCAGCGCACGCTGGCCTCGCAGATGTCCGACGCCGTGGGCACCACCGTCTCGGTGCGGCTGGCGGGGACGTCGATCGCGCAGGAGCGCACCGAGTTCGCGACGTCCGGGCGCACGATCACCTTTCCCGGCTTCCTGCGCGCCTACGTCGAGGACACCGACGACGCCGAGAAGGACGACGCCGAGAAGCGGCTGCCCGCCCTCGAGCGCGGGCAGGCGCTCAACGCCCGCGAATTCGAGGCGACCGGCCACTCCACGCAGCCGCCCGCGCGCTACACCGAGCCCTCGCTCGTCAAGACCATGACCGACCTCGGCATCGGCCGGCCGTCCACGTACGCGTCGATCATGCAGACGATCCAGGACCGCGGTTACGTGTGGAAGAAGGGCAGCGCGCTCGTCCCGTCGTGGGTCGCGTTCGCCGTCGTCGGGCTGCTCGAGGCCTACTTCCCGCGGCTGGTCGACTACAACTTCACGGCGAGCGTGGAGAACGACCTGGACGCGATCGCCTCGGGGGACGCCTCCCGCGTCACCTGGCTGCGGCGGTTCTACTTCGGTGACGGCGAGGGCGACACCCCGACGGACTCCGCCCGGATCTCGGCCCAGGGTGGACTGAAGCGCCTCATCGCCTCGCGCCTGGAGGAGATCGACGCCCGGGGCGTCAACTCGATCCCGCTCGACGAGACCGGCGACGTGCTCGTGCGGGTGGGGCGTTACGGGCCGTACCTGCAGAAGGGCGGCCCGGACTCCGAGCAGCGCGCCTCGATCCCGGAGGACCTGGCGCCGGACGAGCTCACCCCCGAGAAGGTGGAGGAGCTGCTCTCGGCGCCCTCCGGCGACCGCGAACTCGGCGTTGATCCGGTGACCGAGCGTGAGGTCACCGCCAAGACCGGGCGCTTCGGCCCCTACGTCACCGACGGTGAGCGCACGGCCTCGCTGTTCAAGACGATGACCCTCGACACGGTGACCCTCGACGACGCGCTGCGGCTGCTGACGCTGCCACGCGTGCTGGGCGTCGGCGAGGACAAGGAAGAGATCACTGCGCAGAACGGCCGCTACGGCCCCTACATCAAGAAGGGCACCGACTCGCGGTCGCTCGAGAACGAGGACCAGCTGTTCACGGTGACCCTCGACGAGGCGCTGGCCCTGTTGGCCCAGCCGAAGACGCGTGGGCGGCGGGCGGCCGCGGCTCCGCCGTTGCGCGAACTCGGCGTCGATCCGGTGTCGGACAAGCCGATGGTGGTGCGCGACGGGCGGTTCGGCCCCTACGTCACCGACGGGGAGACCAACGCCTCGCTGCGCCGCGACGACGCCGTCGAGTCGATCACCGACGAGCGGGCGTCCGAGCTGCTGGCCGATCGCCGTGCCCGCGGTCCGGTGAAGAAGGCCACCCGCAAGGCGCCGGCGAAGAAGGCCCCTGCCAAGAAGGCGGCCACGAAGAGCACCGCGAAGAAGACGGCGGCCAAGAAGGTCGCGGCCAAGAAGGTTCCCGCCAAGGCGGTCCCGGCCGCGGCTGTCGCCGAGTAACACCCCGCCCGGGCTACATTCTCAGCCATGAGCGGGTGGGGTGACTGGCTGGCCGCCGCGGTGTCCCTGACCGGCGCCGCCCTGGCCTATGTCGGCGCGCGGCGCGGCTCCCGTCCCGACGCGGAGGCGGTGACCGAGAGCCGCCGCGACGAGTGGGGCCGCCGGTTCACCACCGCGATCGACCTGATGGGCGACCCCGACGAGCGGCGGCGCAGCATGGGGCGCGCGCTCCTGGACGGGCTGCTCGACAGCGATCTCGCCCAGCCCGACGACAAGCGGATCGCCGAACGGCTGCTCTTGCAGGCGGCGCTGACCGGACCCGGCGGCGTGGTGGCGCACGAGGTCGGCGGGCGGTTCCCCGCGGCGTTGGACGACGTGATCTTCGTCGAGGACGATGGACTGAGCAGATGACAGCCGTGGAGGTCCGATGAGCACCGTCGTGCGCGTGAGCCGCGATCAGGTCGAGTCCGCACGCCTGCTGGTGAAGCTGGCCGGCGGCCCGGACAAGGTGGAACCGGTCATCGCCCGCATCGCCGCGGCCCAGCCCCTGAGCACCGTCACCCCCGACCGCACCTGACGCCCCCCGCACCTGACCGCTGCTGCGCCTGACCCCTGCCGCTGTCGGCCGCGCCCAGTCGATCTCGTTGCACTGTGGGCGTTCCTGCGCTCCAGGCGCAACGAGATCAAGATCAGCGCCACCGCTCATCGGGCGCACGCCGGCGCGTCGTGATCACAGCTCGAGGGCTGCGCGGAGCTGTGCCACCACCGCGCCCGGCTCGTGCCTGACGACCACGCTCGGAAATCGAAGGATCAGGGCGCCGCTGATCGACAGGTCGTTCTGCCGGGACTGATCAGCCCACCAGTGTTCCGGGGCCAGGTGCAGCGCGCCGTCCACCTCGACAATGACCAGCCGCCCGTCCGCGCGCCGGAACTCCGCGTCCAGGTAGCGCCGCCGCCCGTAGCGGTCACGGCGGATCCGTTGCTGGGCCGGCGGCGGCAGTCCGTGCGTCCGGCACAAGCGGACGAAGTCGATCTCACTGAGCGCGTGGGCTCCCTGCCCGATGTCGTGAGCGGCACTGACCAGGGCCGCGTGGTGGCGGCAGTGCGGGCTCTGCTCGATGGCGGACAGGATCGCATCCGGCGTGATGAGCCGTTGCTGCACGGCGGCTGCGACGAGCGCGCAGCCAGGACGCGGATGCGTGAACGACGCCGCGGCGAGGACGAGTGCCGGGGCCAGCCGATGCAGTGGGCGGTTCGGCTGCAGCACCGGTTCTCCCCACGGTGCGGTGTAGTGCACGTGGACGGCGAGTTCCGAGACCGCGCGGAGGCGCGCACCTTGCGGGACGAGGACGTGCACCTCGGGACGCGCCCATCCGGTGAGGCCGAACTCGTCGAGCGCGGTGAACGAGGTGAGCACGGCTCGCGGCCCACAATTGACCAACGCGGCAGCGCGTCGCTGTTCGGTCGTGAGCTCGCCGTTGTGCCTGATGATCGCCCGCCCCACACGCTGCCAGCGGCGGGCGCGGAGCTGCGCGCGGATGGCGCTCCGGCTCCACCCGCACGTCGCCAGCCTGCGCGGATGCACGACGACCGGCAGGTGCGCGTCCGTCGGGAGGTGGGCGTTCCCGGTCCCGCAGTGCGCGTGCGTCGGGAGGTGCGTGGTCCCGGTCCCGCGGTGCGCGCCCGCCGGCTCGCGGTGTGCGTCGGTAACCCTCCGGTGCGCGTACGCGGTCGCGCGGCGGCTGTCGTCGGTCACGCCTCCACTGTCGGCGGCCACGCCCGCCGGCGCCGCACGCGACGGGAATCTGTGGACAGTGCGGTCGTGATCTCGTTGCACGGAGAGCGTTCCCGGGCACCAGGCGCAACGAGATCGCCGGGGCTCGTCCGGCGAACTCACCCCGGCTACGGCTTGTGGGCCACGCAGAAGATACGGCGGAACTCGAAGAACGTGCCGTGCTCGGTCGGGGGATAGGCCTCGCGCACCAGCTCCCGGTACTGCGCCTCGAACTCGGCGGCATCCGCCTCGGGCAGGGCGCCGAGAATCGGGCGGAGCCCCGTGCCGCGCACCCATTCGACGACGGGATCGGGGCCCTGGAGCAGGTGCAGGTAGGTCGTCTCCCACGCCTGGGCCTGCCAGCCGGCGTCGAGGAGCCGGGTGGCGTACTCCGCGGGTGAGCCGACCGCGTCGTGGTGGCGCAGGACGCCGGTGAGCTGGCTCGCCCAGCGCGGCGAGGACGCGAGCGTGCGCATCAGCTCGTGCGACGGCGCGGAGAAGTTCCCGGGAACCTGGAAGGCCAGCCAGGCACCGGGCGCCAGCGCGGCCGCCCACGCGTCGATCACCTCGCGGTGGCCGGGCACCCACTGGAAGGCGGCGTTGCTGACGACGACGTCGACGCCGGCCGCGGGCGGGTAGGAGGCGATGTCGCCGAGCTCGAACCGCAGCCGCGCACCCGCCAGTGCGGAGGCCCTGCTGATCATCTCCGGCGACGAGTCGATGCCGATGACGGTGGCCGTGGGCCAGCGTGCCGTCAGCGACGCGGTCAGCTCGCCGGGACCGCACCCGAGATCCACGACGGTGCGCGGGGACGACGCGCCGATGGCGGAGACGAGATCGCGGAAGGGGCGCCCGCGCTCGTCACCGAATCTGCCGTACTGCGCCGGGTCCCACGAGAACTCCGCCATCGCACCTCCTCGCGCCGCCGCCAATATAGCTCGATATCAAGAGATTCCCCGTACCATCGCAACCGTGCCCAACGACGTCGACGGGATCGTTGCCGCCTGGCAGCGCGAGCGCCCGGACCTCGATGCCACCCCGCTGCACGTCCTGAGCCGGGTCACGCGACTGTCCGAGATCATGGCCGCCCGTCGCAAGAAGATCTTCGCCGCGCACCTGCTGCGGCCCTACGAGTTCGACGTGCTCGCGGCGCTGCGCCGGGCCGGGGAGCCGTACCAGCTCACGCCCGGGCAGCTGATCGACCAGACGCACGTCACGTCCGGGACCATGACCAACCGGCTCGACCTGCTCGCCGAGCGCGGGCTCGTGCGCCGCCGCCCCGATCTCGACGACCGGCGGGTCACGCGGGTCGAGCTCACCGACATGGGCCGGGCGCGCGTGGATTCCGCGCTCACCGATCTGCTCGAGGTGGAGGCACGCCTGCTCGTCGGGCTGTCCGAGGCGGAGCGGACCGCGCTGGCGGCGGCGTTGCAGGGTGTCCTCGACGGCATCTCCTGACCGGGCGCCCGGCGATGGTGGGGCGTGTCCGACGCGCAGGGCAGACTGGTGCCGTGTTCATTGCATTCGAGGGCGGCGAGGGCGCCGGCAAGTCGACGCAGGTCGCCGCCCTGGCCGCGTCGTTGCGGGCCGACGGGGCGACGGTGACCACGACCTTCGAACCGGGTGCCACGCCCATGGGGCGCCGGATCCGCCAGATCGTCCTGGAGAGCGACGATCCGCTGGAGGACCGGGCCGAGGCGCTGCTATTCGCCGCCGACCGGGCCCATCACGTCGCCACCGTCATCCGCCCGGCGCTGGAGCGCGGCGAGGTCGTGCTCACCGACCGCTACGTCGACTCCTCCGCGGCCTACCAGGGCGCCGGGCGGTCGCTGACGCTGGAGGAGGTCCGCAGCCTGTCCCGCTGGGCCACCGTCGGTCTCGTGCCCGACCTCACCGTGGTGCTGGACATCCCCGTGACCGAAGGGCTCACGCGCGCCGCCGGCAGGGGTGCCGCCGACCGCCTCGAGCAGGAATCGGTGGCGTTCCACGAACGGGTCCGGGAGGCCTTCCGCAGCTTCGCGCGGGCGGAGCCGGATCGGTACCACGTCGTCGACGCGATGCTGCCCATCGAGGAGCAGGCGAATGAGATCCGTGCAGCCGTGGCCGCGATGGCGCCACGGGCGGGCGGGGCCAGGGTGGGACGATGAGCGTCTGGGATGTGCTGATCGGCCAGGAGTCCGCGGTCGACGTGCTCCAGGATGCGGCCGCGGCCGGACTGGAGATCGTGGCCGGCCGGCGTCCCGCGGCGAGCGCCATGACGCACGCGTGGCTGTTCACCGGACCGCCGGGATCGGGCCGGAGCGTCGCGGCCCGCGCGTTCGCAGCCGCGCTGCAGTGTGTGAGCCCGACGATGGACGGTCCCGGCTGCGGGGACTGCTCGGGATGCCACACCACCCTCGCCGGGACCCATCCCGACGTGCAGGTGGTGACCCCCGAGGGGTTGTCGATCAGCGTCCGCGAGATGCGGGCCGTCGTGGCCTCCGCGGCTCGCCGCCCGGCGCTCGGCGCCTGGCAGGTGATGATCATCGAGGACGCGGACCGGCTGACCGAGGAGGCGTCCAACGCGCTGCTCAAGGCGGTCGAAGAGCCGTCAGAGCGGACGGTGTTCCTGCTGTGCGCGCCGTCCACCCACCCCGACGACGTCTCGGTGACGATCCGCTCGCGCTGCCGCGGCATCACCCTGCGTACCCCTCCGGCGGAGGCGATCGCCGCGGTCCTGCGCGCGGACGGGCAGGACGCGACGAGCGCGCAGTGGCTGGCGCAGGCGGCACAGGGGCACGTGGGGCGGGCCCGGCGGCTGGCCCGCGACGAGCAGGCACGGGAGCGGCGGGCGGCGGTCCTGGCGATCCCCGCCTCGCTGCGCAGCCTCGGCGCGTGCTTCGACGCCGCCGACCACCTGATCAGCGCTGCCGACGCCGAGGCCGCCGCACTCGCCGGGACCCGTGACGCCGATGAGGCGGACGCCCTGAAGACGGCGTTGGGCGCCGGTGGGACGGGACGGGGCGCGGTCGCTGCGGGGCGCGGTGCCGCCGGCGCGGTGAAGGAACTGGAGAAGCGCCAGAAGTCGCGGACCACGCGGACCAAGCGGGACGCGTTGGACCGGGCCCTGGTGGACCTGGCCGGCTTCTACCGCGACGTCCTGCTGGTCCACGCCGGTGCGGTTGTCGCCTCGGCCCATCCCGACGCCGCGGAGCAGGTCGCCTACGTGGCCGCCCACATCACGTCGGTCGGCGCGCTCCATCGGCTGGACGCCGTGCTGGCCTGTCGCGAGGCGCTGGAGGCCAACGTCAAGCCGCGCATCGCGATCGAGGCGATGACCACGGCCCTCCGTCTGCCCTGACGGATCCTGCCCCCGAAACGGTGACCGCCCTGATCTCGGCCGCCCTGACGGTGACCGCCCGGACAGGTCCTGCCACGTAGGCTGACCGCATGGGCATGGTGTGCGCGGTCACCTTCACCAAGCACGGTCGGTTGTTCTACGCCGATCCCGGCGAGCTGCGCCCGAGCATCGGCGACGAGGTGCTCTTCCCGACCGACGACGGGCCGGTCGTGGCCCAGATCATGTGGGCGCCGCAGTGGGTCGACGAGGAGTTCGGCGCCCTGCCCGTCCTGATCGATGTGGCCGGCGAGCAGGCGCGTGAGCACGCGGCGGTGGCTCGCAAGATGCGCGCTTCGGCGCGGGTGGCGGCGCGCAAGCTCATCCGCGACCACGACCTGCCGATGAAGATCGTCGGCATCGACCACGTCGTCCCGGACAACAAGACGACGCTGTACTTCACCGCCCCGCAGCGGGTCGACTTCCGGGCGCTCATCCGGGACCTCGGCGCGACGCTCAAGGGGCGGGTCGAGCTGCGGCAGCTCTCCGCCCGCGACGAGGCCAAGTTGACCGGGGGAGTCGGCTCCTGCGGGCGCGAGCTGTGCTGTTCGACGTTCCTGACGGACTTCGAACCCGTGTCGGTGCGCATGGCCAAGGACCAGGACCTCCCGTTGAACCCACTGCGGATCTCCGGGGCCTGCGGACGGCTCATGTGCTGCCTGAAGTACGAGCACCCGCTCTACGTCGACGCGCTCGGCACTGCGCCGGAGATCGGGTCGTGCGTCTCGACGCCGGAGGGCGAGGGCACCGTCGTCAGCGTGTCCGTGCCCGGGGAGAACGTCGTCGTCCGGATGAGCTCCGACGGGCGGAAGACCTCGTTGCGCGATGGCCTCGGTGTGCGGGTCCCGCAAGTCCCACGACCAGTTCTACGGCGACGGGACGGTCGGTTCAGGGCTCAGTGGTCCTCCGGCGCCGTAGCCGCCCTGGACGCCCGCCGGCATCGTTCTGCAGAAAGTTATTGCAACTGAGTTGCGATAATTTTCCGGGAGACCTACGTTCAGTGAGTCCTGCTCGCGAGGCCGTACGCACCGGGGGAACAGATGAGCGTCGACGTCACTGCCGCGGTCCCGGTGCGGGATCCCGCGGTGCGCGATGCCACGATGCGGGACCGGATCGCCGAGTTCCGCGACAGCCTGACCGCCGCCGACCGCCGCTCGCTCGTCAGCATGCTGGCCTTCATCGTGTTCCTGCACGTGGTCGGGTTCGGGGTGCTGTTCGGGCTCGTGCTCCCGCACCACTACCACCTCGGCGGCGACCACCCGGTCTACAACGTCGGCGTCGGTGTCCTGGCCTACACCTTCGGCCTTCGTCACGCGTTCGACGCCGACCACATCGCCGCCGTCGACAACGCCACGCGCAAACTGCTGGCCGACAACTCCCGCACCGGCCGTGGGCGCAAGCCGTTGTCGGTGGGGTTCTGGTTCTCACTGGGCCATTCGACGATCGTCTTCTCCCTCGCCTTCCTGCTGTCGGTCGGCGTCAAGGCGCTCGCGGGTCCGGTCGTGGACGACAACTCCCGGCTGCACTCCCTGACCGGGGTGATCGGCGGGTCGGTCTCGGGCGTGTTCCTGTGGGTGCTCGGCATCCTGAACCTGATCGTCCTGATGGGCATCATCAGCGTGTTCCGCAGGATGCGCCGTGGCCAGTTCGACGAGCAGGAACTCGAAGATCACCTGAACAAGCGCGGCTTCATGAACCGCTTCCTCGGAGGCCTGACCAAGTCGGTGACGAAGCCCTGGCACATCTACCCGGTAGGGGTGCTGTTCGGGCTCGGGTTCGACACCGCCAGCGAGGTCGGGCTCCTGGTCCTCGCCGGCGGAGCGGCCGCGTTCAATCTGCCGTTCTACTCGATCCTCGTGCTGCCGGTCCTGTTCGCCGCGGGCATGTGCCTGATGGACACGGTGGACGGGGTCTTCATGAACGCCGCCTACGGATGGGCGTTCATGAAGCCGGTCCGCAAGGTGTTCTACAACATCACCATCACCGCGATCTCGGTGGCGGTCGCGCTGATCATCGGCACCATCGAGCTGATCAGCGTGCTGACCGACCAGGCCAACATCACCACGGGGCCGCTGGCCGCGATCGGAAGCATCCCCCTGGACTACGCGGGCTATGGCATCGTCGGCCTGTTCTTCCTCGCCTGGATCACGGCGATGGCAGTCTGGCGCTACGGGCACATCGAGGAACGGTGGTCGGTGGACCTGCGCCCGTCCGTGGCGAGCGCGGACTGACCCGTCCGTGGCGAGCGCCGACCGACCCGTCCGACCGTGACGAGCGCGGCCCGGGTTCGTTGTTCTGCCCGCTCCCCGCTAGACTCGCCAACCGTGCCAGGCTCGCCCGGCACACGCCGCCTTAGCTCAGTCGGTAGAGCGTCTCACTCGTAATGAGAAGGTCTGGAGTTCGATTCTCCAAGGCGGCTCCGCTCCGGAGTCCAGTAGGACGTCGTGGCGCCCATGCAGATTCGGCTGACCTGCAGGCCTGAGGACCACAAGCGGGTGTACTCCACGTCGTTCTCCTTGCGTCGGGCGGTGGTGTTTCAGGTGGAGCGTTGCGATGGCGACATTGAGCCCACCAGCGACCCGTCTTAGTGCACGGACTCACCGGGGGCGTCGTCGATGGCAGTGAGAGCTTCCGGTGACAGGGCATGGCCGGCTGCGCCGGCGTTGGCATTGGCCTGCTCCGGTCGGGAGCCGCCGGTGATCGCGGATGCGACGTTGTCATTGGCGAGGACTCAGACGACGGCGAGCTGGGCCATGGTCAGGCTCTCGGCCACCGAGATCGGTGCGAGGTCGGCGACGTGATGAGGAGCGCTGCGCGATCCCGAAGCCGAAGGCGGCGAGCATCAAGCGACCGCCGACCTCTTCGCCGGAGCAATCGGCGCGTACAAGAACCCAGCCAGTCACCGCACCGTCCAGTTCGACGACCAGAAGAGGCGGCCGAAGTGATCCAGCTGGCCGACTTCCGCCTCAGCTGGTACGACGCGCCCGGACCCGGCTGCTGACCGGGTCTGAGCGGCCGCAACGGTTACGCGGAGATCTGGTCAGCGGCGGCGAGCATGAGGGGTCCTACGGGCATGCCGAGGGAGCTGCATTTGAGCCCGGTGGCGACGCGTTGAAGTACTCCCCATTCCCAGATCGCGTCTTCATCGCGGCCGGTGTGTGCCGCGAGTTCGGTGGCCCGGTTGCGGGGGTCTCCCTGCATGAGTTCGAGGGGGTCTTCTCGCATGATGACGCCGAGGTCGTATTCGGGTTCGGCGATGATGCCGTGCGGGTCGACGAGCAGGTAGTCGTGTTGTGAGGCGAGTGCGTTCCATTGGTGTAGGTCGCCGTGGACGAGCACGGCGCGGTTGTCGTCGTGGGCGGCTGCGCGGTGGTGCGCCGCCGTCATGGCGTGGCGGATGGTGCGGGCTGTGCACGGCTTGTTCAGGGCTTTCCAGGTGGCCCTGATGTAGCGCGCGAGCTCGATGGCTTGATCCGCACCAGTGGGCAGGGAGTGGCCGGGTGCGACGGGCCGCCAGAACACCTGGGCGGCCGCGGTCAGAATGCGCATGCGCTCGGCGTGGGGGGTGTTGCTGTCTGCGAGCGGCTGGCCGAGGCGTTCCAGCAGAAGCGCGCCGCGGTCTCGGTCGTGGCGCAGCAGTCGAACGCAGCCGCGGCCGTTGGACATGCGCAGTGCGGCGACCTGGTCATCGATGGCCGATCCGGGCCCGCACCGTCGGATTGCCGATGGGGGCGCCAGTTTGAGCACGACCGGTGTGCCGTCGGCTTGCCAGGCGCGGGCCACGAATGCCTCGGTCGCGAAAGCGTAGGACTCGGCGACGGTGATCGACCATCGCTGCTCCATGGCCCGGATCAGCGCTGGCAGCGCGGCCAGCCAGCGTGTGTCGCCGGACAGCGCGGCGTTGCGGCGGGCCGCGTCGCACACGTCGGCTCCACCGTGGTGCAGCTCGGCGGCGGCGCTCACGTGTGGACCTGCGGCAGCACTACAACTTTGAGCGCCGCCGAGTCGCGGCGGCCGATGGTGAGTGCGTCGTCGGACTGGTCGAGGGGCAGCCGGTGCGTCACGATCGTGTCGACGTCGACGTGTCCGTCTGCGATGAGTTGCAGCGCCAGCGGGTAGGTGTTGGCGTAGCGGAATGACCCGGTGATCGTGAGCTCCCGGTCTTGCACGAGCGGCAGGTTGATCGCCACCGTCTCGGCGCCCATGCCGACCAGGGCAGCTCTGCCCTGGCGGTCCAGGACGGACAGCCCGGCCGTCAAGGCGGCTTGGCTGCCGGAGCATTCGAGCAGCACGTCGAACGATCCGGCCAGCGGCGCGGACGCGTCCAGGGCGGTGAGCCCAAGTTTCTCGGCGATGCCGAGCCGGAACGGGCTGACGTCGCTACACGCGACCTGGACCGCCCCGAACGCCCGAGCGACTTGGGCCGCCAGTAGCCCGACCGGTCCCGCGCCGGTGACGAGCACGCGGTCGCCGGCGGTGATGCCGGCCCGGCGGGCGGCCCATACCCCCACCGACACCGGTTCGGCCATCGCGGCCCGGTCGAGGGACATGCCGTCGGGGACGACATGGGTGAACCCGGCGTCGACCGCGAGGTACTGGGTGAGCGCACCGTGAATCGGAGGCGTGGCGAGGAATTCGACATCCGGGCAGAGGTTGTAACGACCGCTCAGGCATTGGGCACAGTGCCGGCACGGCACGCCCGGCTCGATCGCCACGTGGTGCCCGACCACCCGATCGGTCACGCCAGCTCCCACCGCTGTGACGGTGCCGGCGGCCTCGTGACCGAGTACCAGCGGCGCGGTGACGACGTAGGGGCCGATCCGGCCGTGGTCGTAGTAGTGGCAGTCGGACCCGCAGATGCCGACCGCCTCGATCTGAACGATCACCTGGTGGGGTCCGGCCTCGGGCATCGGCAGGTCAACGATGCGTACCACTCCGGTCGACTCCAGCAAGGCGCTGCGGTTACCCATTCGTCACTCCAAGACTCATGCGGCCGTAACCGCGTATCAATGGGTCCAGCCTGCGGCGGGCGCAGACACTCGGATAGCGCGCGAAGCGTCAAGTTCCGATACTTTGTTGCAATGCTCGACCGAAGCGGATCGTCCGATCCCGCGACCGTGGCCCACCGACTGGCCCGCAGCCAAGCCGCCCGAGAGCTGGTCCCAACCCAACCGGGGCTATCAGGTCGATGGCATATGCACGACGTACCGAGCCCAGTGGCTCGATGGAACTATCATCCAGAATTCGAGGTCCATCTCATCCGGTCCGGCCACGGGCGGTACGTGGTAGGCGACCACATCGACCGTTTCTCGGCCGGCCAGCTCGTGCTGGTGGGTTCGAACCTCCCGCACCACTGGATCAGTGACCTCGCCGCCGGCGACGTGGTCAAGGACCGCGACGTCGTCTTTCAATTCCACCCCGATTGGCTCGCGCAATGCCAAGAACTTCTCCCGGAGCTGTCCGCCACCGGTGGCCTCCTGCACCGCGCTGCCCGCGGGCTCGAGTTCACCGGAGAGAGCGCCAGACGGGGTAGCGCGGCGTTGCTCTCCATCGGCGAAACGCGCGGCGCCCAACGCGTTGCGTGCATCTTCACACTGCTCCACACACTGTCGGCCGCCCCCCGCGATGAGTACGCCGCTCTGTCCAGCGGCTGGCGCCCACCCGCCGACGAGGCCTACGCCGGCGACGTCATCGACGAGGTCTTCGACTACCTCCAGCACAACCTCGACGGCAACGTCACCCTGTCAGCGGCAGCTCACCGGGCGAATATGTCCGACTCCACGTTTTCCCGCTACTTCAAAAAGATGACCGGCTCAGGATTTGCCGACACCGTCCGGAGACTGCGTCTTGCCAAAGCTCGCACGCTCCTCGACAACGACGCCGACCTGTCCGTGAACTCGATCTGCTATCAAGTCGGCTACACCAACCTTTCGAACTTCAACCGCCAATTCCGCGCCGAGCACGGCATGACACCAACCGACTACCGCCGGCGCATGTCCGCGCTGGGGACTACCGCTGCGCACAGCAGGTAGCCATCCTTCTTACTTCGTCCACGAAAACCTCAACTGGAACAGTCATATAGTATCGGGTGTATCGGCTGACGTTAGCCTCGCTGAGACGCTCAGCAGTGCGAGTGTTCGCTACTGAGGAAGCGGAGGGTCAGGGTTTCGCTGACGCGTGGCCAGTGGCGATGTGTGGGGCTGACCGTGTCTCAGTCGAAGCGGTTACGGAACCGATCGACGTGCAGGCCGCCAGCGCGAAGGACCCCGAGTTCGACCCATGCCGGGAAATCGGTCGCATCGCGGTAGATCAGGCGGCAGAAGAAGAAGGTATCGGGCGTCGCGGCGACCTCGCGCTCCAGCGCCCGGTATCGCCGCCCCTGCTCTGACCAACCGCGATTGAGCTCACGGTCCTGGGGAAAGATGTTCTGACCGAGGTCACCGCCAACCTGGTGAGGGACCATGTGACCCTTGTCGAGCGGGCGTTCGGCGCGGCCGTTGGGTGATGGGTAGCCGCGCTGGTAGGTCTCGTCTCGTGGTCGGTGCCCGGGCATGGATCGACCCCACGCGGCGATGGTTCGATCCGATTGCGGCGCGCCGGTTTCGGTGGAGAAGTCGAAGAGGAATGTCCACGGCTCAGGCCCGAACTCATAGAGGTTGGCGGCCGGCGTGTGCAATCGATAGCAGTCCGACCACGCCTTGCTCAGCGCTTCCATCAACTGTGGCACAGGGTTTGCACCACTCAACGCGTCGCGTGACAGTGCGACGTAGTCGACGTCGGACGACTGATCCATCTCCGCTCCTCCCTTTCCGAACAGGTGCCGGTTCCACCCGGCGGGTCGAACGCACCTGCACCCGCACCGCCAGGTCGCCTTTCTCGACGAGGTGGGCGACGGCTCGTGGCCGTCAGCTGAGGCCGGCTCGAATCCTTGTACCTCCTTCATAGTCGCGGTCGGTGAGAACAGATCTGCGCGCATCAGGAGTACCTCGCGGAAGCGGCTCAGCCCGCGGCGCACCCAACGCATGGCAGCCGGACAAGGACCTCGCCACAATGGAGACTTCCACCAAGCCCGCAGAGGAGCTCCCACAGCGATGACCGACGACGCGGCGCCACAGGAGCTGTTCACCGAGGAGCGCTCCGCGGAGGTGGTTGCCGCCAGCTTCGCCGGCACGACCGATGCACGCCTGCGTGAGCTCCTGAACTCGTTGATCCACCACCTGCACGCGTTCGTCAAGGATGTCCAGCTCACCGAGGAGGAGTGGCGCGGCGCTGTCGAGTTCCTCACCGCCACTGGCCGGATGTGCACCGATGTCCGGCAGGAGTTCGTGTTGCTGTCCGACGTCCTGGGAATCTCGATGTTGGTGGAAACGATCAACCACCGCGCGCTCGGGGCGGCGACAGAGTCGACGGTGCTCGGGCCCTTCCACATGGTCGCCTCTCCCGCGCGGGAGCTCGGCGACACCATTGCTCTCGACGGGAAGGGCAGCCCGTGCTTCGTCTCGGGGCGAATCACCGCGCCGGATGGCGCGGCTGTCCCGGGTGCGTCCATCGATGTCTGGCAGGCGAACGACGACGGCTTCTACGACGTGCAGCAGCCGGGTGTCCAGCCGGAGCGCAATCTCCGCGGCCTCTTCCGTTCCGACGAGCGTGGGCACTACTGGTTCCGGTCGGTTCTGCCGAAGTACTACCCGATCCCCGATGACGGTCCGGTCGGCAGGTTGCTGGCCGCCACCGCGCGCCACCCCTACCGCCCGGCGCACCTCCATTTCATCGTGACCGCGCCGGGGTTCCGCCCGGTCACCACTCACGCCTTCATCGCCGACAGTCCCTTCATCGACTCCGACGCGGTTTTCGCCGTCAAGGAGACCCTCGTGCGTGATGCGCCCGAGGTCGACGACCCGGAGCGCGCGGCGACGCTCGGGCTGGCCAACCCGTTCCACACCCTGACCTTCGACGTGGTCCTCCTGCGTGAGGACCCACCGGCCGGCAACCACGGGTGACGTGCACGCCTGCCTACCACGGTCAGGGTAGGACTCACCCTCGCGCCGCCCGTGCCCCTTCCGCGAGCCGTGCTGTGCGCGAGTGCTGTCAGACGCCGAGTGCCCATTCGAATCCCGCGCTCGACCTTGACTCCGACTGTTTTGGATCCAATACTTGCATACAATGTCGCCCTCGGAAGTGCGCAAGCCGGGAACCGACGACGGGCGGAATCATGGAGGGACAGTGACCCGATGGCCGTCGACGACAGCGAAGTCGGTACCGATCTCAGCGACGCTCCTGCCTATGTGCGTGGCGTCGAGTTCGCGGGGGCATTCCGCGACGATGCGTTGGATGTGAGTGCTCGCCTGATCGAGCACTACCGCCACAACAGCACCGATGAAGCCGACGATCAGTGGCGGGAGCCGATCAGGCACTACCGCGACCCCGATCGCTGGCGGGCCGAGGTGGCGACGATCCATCAGAAGGTGCCGCTGCCCGTCGCGCTCACCTGCGAGTTGCCCACATCGGGCTCGTACAAGGCGGTCAACGTCGCGGGAACACCGCTGATCATCGTCCGGGGCACGGATGGCCGAGTCCGGGCGCACGTGAACGCGTGCCGGCACCGCGGCGCCGAACTCGTACCCGAGGGGACAGGAACGGTCAGGCGGTTCACCTGTCCGTACCACGCCTGGTCCTACGACCTGGCCGGCTGTCTCGTCGGGGTCTACGGCCAGGACACGTTCGGCCCTGTCGACCGGACCGATATGGGTCTGGTCCAGTTGGCCGTCGAGGAGCGGTACGGGCTGATCTTCGTGAGCCTCGACCCCACCGCCGGCATCGATCTCGACACGTGGCTCGGCCCCGAGGTGAGCACCCTGCTCGAAGGCATCGGGCTCGAACGTGGCTATCGATTCTCATCCCGCACTCTGCCCGGGCCGAACTGGAAACTCGTCGTCGACGGGTACCTCGAGGGTTACCACTTCGCCGCGCTGCACGCGAAGACGGTCTTCAAGACCAACTTCTCGAACATGGCCACCTTCGATCGGCTCGGACCACATGGGCGCATTGCGTTCGCGCTGCGCTCGATCGTGCCTTTCGTCGACCTGCCGCGCTCGGAGTGGGACCCGGCCGCCTGCGCCGGGCCGATCCTGTGGCTGTTCCCGGGCCTCGCGATCGCCGGCGGGTGGCGCGACACGATGGCGGTGGCCTTGGTGCTGCCGGGGAGCACGCCGGGCAGTTCCTTCACCGAGCAACGGATCGTGCTGCGCCAGGAGCCTCGCACTGACGAGGAACGCAACGCGGCGGCATTCGCGCGCGAGTGGTTCCACGACGTGACACTCGACGAGGACTACGCCACCGGTGAAGGAGTGCAGCGTGGCCTGGCCGCCCTCGGGGACCGTGATTTCGTCTTCGGCCGCAACGAACCCGGCGTCCAACACTTCCACCGCACCACCGGCGAGTTCGTCGACGGCAAGCGATAGCCCCACCGTCGACTGATGCCCGCCCCGTGGCGGATCGGATTCACGCGGTCATGTGGTCGCGATGTTCTCGATGACGATGGCGAGGCCCTGTCCGACGCCGATGCAGATCGCGGCGAGGCCCCAGCGCAGTCGGTCGCGGCGTAGCGACTCGACCAGGGTGCCCAGGATCCGTCCTCCGGATGCGCCGAGGGGGTGGCCGATGGCGATCGCGCCGCCGTGGGCGTTGACGATGTCCGGGTCCGACTTTCCACGCGTCGATGCAGGCGAGTGACTGGACCGCGAAGGCCTCGTTGAGTTCGACCGCGCCGACGGCGTCCCAGCCGATGCCGGCGCGGGCGAGTGCCCGGTTGGCGGCCTCGACCGGTGCGTAGCCGAAGTCCTGCGGGTCCAGGGCGAACGCGCCGCGGCCGGCGATGCGCGCGACGGGCGGGCGCCCGATCACCGCACTGGCCGCTTCGGAGCCGAGCAGGACCGCGGAGGCCCCGTCGCTGAGTGGTGAGGCGTTGCCGGCGGTGATGGTGCCGCCCGCGCGGAACGCCGGTCGGAGCGCGGCCAGCGTTGCGGGGGTGGTGGCGGGTCGGATGCTGTCATCGCGGGACGGGTCGACGCCTTCGACGGGTATGACGAGGTTGTCGTAGAACCCGTCGGCCCAGGCGGCGTCCGCGCGGCGTGTGTGAGCGGGCGGCGAAGTCGTCCTGTCGCTCGCGGCTGATGCCGTGCTTGTCGGCGAGCAGTTCGTTGGCCTCGCCCAGGCTGACCGTCCACTCCTTCGGCATGCGCTCGTTGACCAGTCGCCAGCCCAGTGTCGTCGACACGGCGGTGGCGTCACCGCTGGGGAAGCGTTTGTCCGGCTTCGGCAGCACCCAGGGGGAGCGGGTCATCGACTCGACCCCGCCGGCGATGACGACGGCTGCGTCGCCGGTCTCGATCTGCCGGGAGGCGAGCATCGCGGCATCCAGGCTCGACCCGCACAGCCGGTTCACCGTCGAGGCGGGCACGGAGGTCGGCAGTCCGGCGAGCAGGACGGCCATCCGCCCGACGTTGCGGTTGTCCTCCCCGGCACCGTTGGCCAGCCCGAACGTGACCTCGTCGACGCCCGCCGGGTCCAGCCCCGGCGACCGCGTCATCAGGGACCGCACCACGGTGGCGGCGAGATCATCCGGGCGGACCTCGGCCAGCGATCCGCCGTAGCGGCCGAAGACGGTACGCACGGCGTCATAGACAAAAGCTGCAGGCATGGCTGGGTCCTCCTCGACTCCTGCCGACGAGTGTGCGCCGCAGCGGTGATCGAGCTCGAGCCGGCCCGATGTGCGCGGGATGCATCACACGCCCCGGCCGCTGCAGTGGACGGGACGGGCTCGGGTTGGAAGCCTGACCTGGTGACCACTCCGCACGCACCTGATCCAGCCGCCGGGCACCTGCAGGAATGGTTCGGACGGTCGGGGACCGGACCGCTGTCCGGCGTGCTGGTCGCGGACTTCGGCCGGGTGCTCGCCGGCCCCTACTGCACCATGCTGCTCGCCGACCTGGGCGCGACGGTCATCAAGATCGAATCGCCGGACGGGGACGAGACGCGGTCGTGGCGGCCACCGGTCCATGACGGGGAAGCCACGTACTACCTGTCGGTCAACCGCAACAAGCACTCCATCGTCCTCGATCTGGCCGACGCCGCCGACCTGGGGATCGCCCGGCAGATCGCCGAACGCGCCGATGTCCTCGTCGAGAACTTCAAACCCGGCGGCTTCGCCCGCTTCGGCCTCGACTACGACACCGTTGCCGCCACCAACCCGGGCATCATCTACACGTCCATCACCGGGTTCGGCACCGCGGCCGGCGCGTCGCTGCCCGGCTACGACCTGCTCGTGCAGGCGATGTCCGGGATGATGGACCTCACCGGCAGCCCGGACTCGGTGCCGTACCGATCCGGCGTCGCCGTCTTCGACGTGATCACCGGGCTGCATGCCGCGCTGGGTGTGCTGGCCGCCCTGAACCACCGGCACGAGACGGGCGCCGGGCAACGACTCGAGCTGAATCTGATGACTTCTGCGCTGTCAGGGCTGGTGAACCAGACCGGTGCGTACGCGATCGGCGGCGTGGTCCCGCACCGCATGGGTAACGCGCACCCGAGCATCTACCCCTACGAACCGATCGAGACCGCCGACGGCCAACTCGTCCTCGCGGTCGGCAACAACAGGCAGTACGCCCGCCTGTGTGAAGCGCTCGGTGTCAGCGAGCTCATCGACGACGAGCGGTTCGTCACCAACCAGCTGCGTAGCTGGAATCGCGACCAGCTGCGCCCGCTGCTCGCGTCCGCCCTCAGTACCCGGACGGCCACCGACTGGTACGAGTACCTGTCGCCCTTCGGTATTCCGTGCGCGCCGATTCTCGACGTGCGCGGCGGCATGCAGATGGCGACGGAGCTCGGGCTCACCCCGATCGTTGCCGTGGGTCCGTCCGGGATGCCCGGCGTGCGGCACCCCGTCGAGTTCTCCCGAACACCGGCAACCTACGACTACGAGCCGCCGGCATTGGACAGTTCCGCCGAGCGCGTGCGGTCCTGGCTGGCGGCGACCGCGTCGTCCGATTCCGGCCAGCTCGCGCCGATGCGTCCGTCCACCATGGAGTCATGACCACGACGACCCGACTTCGTGTCCAGGCCATTGCTCCCGAACGTCTTGCTCGCGTCTACGCGCAGGGGACGGACGGGCACGGCAACCAGGTCGAGCCGTTCGCCGCCTCGGGTGAGGGCGAACCGCTGCGCTGCTGCTTGCGGTATGCGACGCCGGGCGAGCCGATCGCCCTGATGTCGTACGCCCCGTTCGATCACCCGTCGGTGTGGACCGAGGTCGGGCCGGTCTACGTCCATGCGTCACCCTGCGCCGGCCCCGCGACGACAGACGCACTGCCCGACGAGCTGCGGACCGGTCCGCGGGTGCTGCGCACCTACGACGGCGACGACGTCATGAACTACGACCACAACACCGTCGTCACCGAGGAAGTCGATCTCGAACCCGTCATCACGGGCCTTCTGGCCGAGCCGGACGTGGCGACCGTCCACGTCCGCACGCTCGCCCCGCAGTGCTTCCTCTACGCCGTCACCCTGGGCTGTCAGCGCGTGGGAGTCAGTCGTCGGGCCAGGGTCGGCACCACGATCGCCGCGGCGACGGTGTGCAGCGCGATCAGGGTGGCGGCGGACGCGGCGTCGAACCCGAAGGTCAGGTCGGGGACGAAGGACAGCGCGATCAGGACGAGCGCGGTGCGCACGAACGTCGATCGCGGCCGGCGGCGCGGCGAGCCAGGACGGCGGCGATCAGCGACGCCGACGAGCGAGAAGACCAGCGTCAGCTCGGCGAACCCGGCGATCGGGATGCCTGCGCCCGGACCGGTCGGCGAACGAGACTCCGGCGGCCGAGGCGATCGGCGGCCAGGGCGGTCGTGGCGACCGAGGCGACGACGGCGGCGGCGACGCCGTGCTTCCAGACCGGCCGGCGCTGGGCGGCCTGCGGCCGGGTGGCGACTGGATGGTGGGGGTGACGATGCTGGTGGTCATGTCGGGCTCCGTTTCCTCGGCGAGCCGCCCGGTGCGACCCGCTCGTACCCTGTCCACGAACGGGTCGGCGCCGATCCGACAGGGCGGCCCGAAAAATTCGTCGCGAATCTTTTCGCGGCCGGTTGTCGTATCGGCGCGACGCCGTTCGTGGTGAGGGTGGAAGGTGGTCATCGGGACCGCCCGAGAACTGAGGAGAAGCGAGATGACGCACTACCTGCTGAGCGTGCACGGCCCGGCCGAGAGGGGCGAGTTCGGCAACTACGGCTCGAAGGAGGCGATGGAGGCGGCGTTCGCCGCGACCGGCGCCTTCAACGACAAGCTGCAGGCCGACGGCTACTGGGTCTTCGCCGGCGGGCTGGAGCCGGCGTCGACCGCGACCGTCGTCGACGGCACGGGCGACGACGCCGGTGCATGACCGACGGCCCCTACCTCGAGACCAAGGAGGTCATCGGTGGCTTCTGGGTCATCGACGCGCCCGACCTCGACGTGGCGCTCAAGCTCGCGGCCGAGGGGTCGAAGGCGTGCGGCGGCAAGGTCGAGGTCCGGCCGTTCGACGGCCTGGCCTGAGTCGCCGGATCACGGCGCCGATGCAGCGACGACACGGCCGCCGTCGAGCGGGTCTTCCGCGAGGAGTACGGCCGCCTGATCGCCTCGCTCGTCCGCCGCTTCGGTGATATCGACATCGCCGAAGAGGCGGCGGGCGAGGCGCTGGTGGCCGCGCTGGAGAAGTGGCCCGACGTCCGGCGTGCCGCCGAACCCCGGCGGCTGGCTCACCACCACCGCGGGCAACCGCGCGATCGACCGGATCCGCCGCGAGAAGCAGCGCGACGCCAAGCACCAGGCGGCCCTCATGGTCTACGACGACACCCCCCACGAACCGACCGGCGCGGTCGAGGACGACCGGCTGCGGCTGCTCTTCACCTGCTGCCACCCGGCGCTCGCGCCCGAGGCGCGGATCGCGCTGACGCTGCGCCTGCTCGGCGGGCTGACCGTGGCCGAGATCGCCCAGGCGTTCCTCGTGCCCGAGACGACGATGGGGCAGCGGATCACCCGGGCGAAGAAGAAGATCGCGGCGGCGAACGTGCCCGTACCGGGTGCCCGAGGCGGCCGACCTGCCCGAGCGGCTCGGCGGCGTGCTGACCGTGCTGTTCCTCGTCTTCAACGAGGGCTACCTCGCCAGCGGCGACGGCGACCCGGTCCGCGCCGAGCTGACCGCCGAGGCCATCCGGCTGGCCCGGATCCTGCGCCAGCTGCTGCCCGACGAGCCGGAGGTGGCCGGCCTGCTCGCGCTGATGGTGCTCATCGAGGCGCGGCGCGAGGCCCGGGTGCGCAACGGGCAGCTGGTCCCGCTCGACGAGCAGGACCGCGCCGGCTGGGACCGCGCCCTGATCGCCGAGGGCCACGACCTGGTCCGCGAGTGCCTCGCGATCAACCGACCCGGTCGCTACCAGATCCTCGCCGCGATCAACGCCGTGCACACCGACGCGCCGACCGCGGCCGACACGGACTGGTCGCAGGTGGTCGCGCTGTACGACCAGCTGACCCGGCTCGACCCGTCGCCGATCGTCGCCCTCAACCGCGCGGTCGCCGTCGCCGAGCTGGACGGCCCGGAGGTCGCCCTCGCGCTGGTCGACCGGCTGCCGCTCACCGAGTACCACGCGTGGCACGCCGCCCGCGCCGACCTGCTGCGCCGGCTCGGTCGAAGCGCTGAGGCGAAGGACGCCTACGACGCCGCGATCGACGCCACCCAGAACTCGGCCGAACGCGCCTACCTCGGCCGCAAGCGCGGGCGAGCTCGTCTGAGGCGGCGCCACCCCGTCGGCGGCGATCGTGATGACCGTCTGCCGCACCAGCGTCGTGAGGATGGCGCCCTGCTCGGGAGTCAGGTGCAGCAGCGCGATGAACTCGGCACTGGACAGCGTCAGGCCCGTCGATCCTGTCTTGCCTGTCGAGGACGTCGGGGACGTCGAGGACGGCGGCGGCATCCGCGCGCACGTCGGGTTCGCGATCTGCCTGCGTGGCCACCTGTGCGGGCGCCGGTTCGGCAGCGGCCGCCGCGGCACCGAAACGCCCGGTACCGGTGCCCCGAAACGCTGCTCCAGAAGGGACTCGACCTCGGCCGCAGTGCGCGGATCGTCGGCTCCCCAGCTCACGCTGACCGCCACCACGTCACGCGGGATGTGCAGGAAGGCCGCCACCTGGAGTTGCAGGAGGTCCACATCGGGCACCGGTCGGCGCTCCTCCACGGTGGTCAGTCGGTACCCCGCGTCGACCTCCTCGTGCTCGCCGACCACGAAGTCCTTCTCCGACAACTGCATCATCGCGTCCAGCGTCGCGTCGATGTCGCCCTGCCGGAGCGTCACCCACACCCCCGCCGGGAACCGCGCTCCAGGATCCACCCCCTCGATCGGCGCCGCCGCGAAGGCTTCCTCGAGCAGACCGCCGCCCCCACGCGCCTCCCGCCCCCGCGCGAACAGCACGAGCACGGACACCGACGCGCGTGCCGCGGCCAGCACGGCGTCGTACTCACGCAGCCGGTGGCGCCGCAGCTCGTCCTTGGTCGTGGAAGACATGACCCCAGTTTGCCCGCCGCAACCCGTGCCGCCGTGCATCTGCGGGCGGCCAGGGCGCGCCGCCGGGCCCGGCTCACCACGAGCGGGGCGAGGCGATGCCCGGGTGGGCACCACCTCGCCCCGTCCCCCCGCGGATCAGGTCGAGTAGACGGCGGTCACCGTGACATCGCCGCCGGGGACGCTGATGCCGCAGCGAGAGCCGATCGTGGCGTCACACCCGTCCCAGTGATCGAAGACCGGGACGAAGGAGGAGTTGCTGCCCCCGTCGGTGCGGGCGTCGATGTTGACGGTCGGGCGACCGGCGTCCACGACGTAGTCGCAGGTCACCGTTCCCCCGAAGGAGAACGGGCTGGGGTTGTCCCGGCAATCGGGCTGGCTGCCACCGTCGAACACACTGTGCGCGCCGGAGTAGCCGGAGTCCGGTGGCACCACGCCGCCGACGACGATGCCGCAGACATCGATGGTGCCGTTCTCGTCGACGCAGCGCAGGATCGTCTCCTGCAGCGTGACGTGCACGGTGACCGTGGCGACGAACTGGGCGGTCACCGTCCTGGCCGCGTCCAGGGTGACGGTGCAGGTGCCGGTTCCGGTGCAGGCGCCGCTCCATCCCGCGAACCGCGAGTGCGTCGCCGGGGTCGCGGTGAGGCTGACCTGGGTGCCGGCGAGGTAGTCGTGGCTGCACGCGCCGCCTGCGGCCGGGCCGCAGGAGATGCCCGCCGGGGTGCTGACGACGGTGCCGGCGCCGTTGCCGCTGTCGACGGCGGTCAGGGTGAACTGATGGCTGGGCACACAGACCAGGGTGATCACCCGGGTGGAGGGGTCGACAGAGGCGTGGACGGTGCCGACGCTGACCGTGCCGTCGTCACAGGGGATGCCGTTGAGCGAGGAAGCACCGCCTCCCGCTGGGCCGGCTGGCCCCGCCGGGCCGATCGGACCCGCCGGCCCGACGGGACCCAGCGGCCCGGCCGGGCCGGTCGCCCCGGTGCTCCCGTTCAGCCCGGCAGTCCCCGCGGGACCGGTCGCACCAGCCGGGCCGGTCGCACGCCAGCCGGGCCGGTCGCGCCAGCCGGGCCGGTCGCGCCAGCCGGGCCGGTCGCGCCAGCCGGGCCGGTCTTGCCGGTCGCGCCCTGGGGACCGGTCGCCCCGGTGGCTCCGGTCGCGCCGGTCGGGCCGGTCTGGTTCCAGCTGATCGCCGTCTCGCCGGAATGGCAGGTCTGGGTGCCGTTGAGGATCCGCACATAGGCGACGTTGGCGAGGTAGCAGCCGCGGATCACCACGGTCGAGACCGGCGTCGTCGATGCCGCGGCGGCCGCCAGCGTGCTGCCGAGCACCAGCAGGAGCACGACTGCGATGATCGGCAATCGGGTCCGGCGGATGAGCGTCGGGCGGGTGGGTGAGCTGGTCATGACGGTCTCCTCCGTTGCGGTGGCTCGACACTGCTGCAGACCAGCAGCTCGACTTCGGTGATCCGATCGAGGGCGAAGTTCGCGTGGTCGTTCAGCGCATGGACCGCATCCGGGGACTGCGCGCGGAACAGGCAGAAGCAGGTGTCCTCCGTGGGCAGGTACACCGAGTACAGGTAGTGCACGTCGTGGGAGCGGGCACACAGTTCCGCCGCGTGCGCGGTCGCCCCGGCCAGGCTCACGGCTGCCGCCGGTGAGACGTAGCGCTCGACGAGGAAGGCGCGCTGCGGTGCTTCGCGGTGGGCGCGCTGCGGCGAGATCACGGGCCGACGCTAGGAGCGGCACCCCGCAACCCGCGTCGGGGGAACTACGCAACCTTGCTCAGGAACCCCGCAGCTGCCCGGCCAGTTCGGTGCGCGAGCGCACTCCGAGCTTGCGATAGATCCGGCCGAGGTGGCTCTCGACGGTCCGCACGCTCATGAACAGGGCCTCGGCGACCTCGCGGTTCGTGCGTCCGGCGCTCACGAGGGTCGCGATGCGCGTCTCGACCCCGGTCAGGGCCGAGGCGGCGGTGCGCCCACCCAGGCTGGCCAGCTCCCGGTCGGCCTGCGCGGTCTGCAGCGGTGTGCCCAGTGCGGCGAAGACCGTGCGCGCCGCGAGCAGTTCCCGGCGCGCGTCGCGGCGGTGCCCGGCCCGTCGCAGCACCGACGCGAACAGCAGGCGGGTGCGCGCCTGCTCGAACGGCATGGGAAGCCGCTCATGGTCGATCAGCGCCGACTCGAGCACCTCCAGCGCTGCGGGCAGGTCGCCCGCCGCCGCCGTCAGCAGACCGTGGCACCGCCCCGACAGCGCGGTGGACCAGGGCAGGTGATTGGCCCTGGTGCTCGCATCCAGCTGCTCGGTCAGGGCCTCCGCCTGCTCGATCCGGCCGAGCGCGACGAGCGTGGCGACGGCATCCGCATGCGCCCGCAGGATGGCAGGTTCGCGGATGCCCACGTCCTCGACCGAGATGGACACCGCGCGCAGCAGGTGGTCGGCGGCGGCCTCGGTGTCACCGGCGAACAGTTCGGTGACGCCGAGACTGCGGCCGTGCAGCGCGACCGCGGAGACGAAGCCGAGAGCGTCGTCGGCCTCGAGATCGGCGCGGCCCACCGTGCGCGCCTCGTCCAGGCGACCGAGATGGGCCAGCGCGAGCACATGGGCGGAGGTGGCGACCGGCGCGCGCAACCCCGAACGGACCGCCCTCTCGCGCCCTTCGATCGCGTGGTCCAGGGCGAGCTCGTAGCGCCCCGCCCAGCATTCGAGGGTGGCCAGATGGCCGAGCGTGTTGGGAAGGGCGCTGTCGTCGCCCTCGTCGACGGCCGCCGTCCGCACGGCCTGCAGCCAGACCCTGGACTCGTCGAAGCGGTCGACCACCTTGAGGTACATGCCCAGGACCGACACGGCGCGGTCGCTGATCGGCACCGGCGCCCCGTCCGCCTGCAGCCTCGCGGCGCGCTCCAGCATGGCCACGCCCAGACCGCGGCCGAGCCGGCACCGATGGAGGGCGACGTTCGTGAGGGCGTTGGCGAGCAGGTCCGCCGGCGGCGCGGGCATCGCCTCCAGCAGGTCCACCGCGCTCTCGGCGTGGTGGAGGTCAGCGGTGGCCCCCGACGGGCTCGTGTCGGCGAAGGTCGCATGGCAGCGCGCGCGGAGGAGGGCATCGTCACCGGCTTCGGTCATCGCCTGGTCGCACCACTGCGCCACGGTCGCGTCGCCGGACTCCCAGGACGCGATCGTGGCCGCGAGCAGCAGCGCGCGGACCCGCAACGCCCCGGGCGGCGCGGTGGCGAGGCAGTCGCGCAGGACGGTGCCCGCCCGCGCGGTGTCGCCGAGCAGGAAGTGGAACTCCGCGACGTCGAGGGTCCGGCGGGCGAGCGCCTCGGGATCGCTCGTCGGGGTGCGGCTGACGGCGAGCTCGGCGAGTTCGGTCGCCGCGCCGATGCTGCCGCGGCCACGGGCGTGGCGGCTGGCGAGCTCGAGGGCATCCGCGACCGCTGCCGTGCGGTCGAGAGAGCCCAGCGCGGCGTGCCGGGCCCGCTCCTCGGGCTCGGTGGCCGCTGCCGCGAGCTGCCGGTGCAGACGACGCCGGTCACCAGGAGCGAGCGCCGCGTAGGGGATCGAGGCGATCAGCGGGTGCACGAAATGGATCCGCTCACCGTCGAACTCCACCAGCCCGGCCTCTGTCACCTCGGCGAGGGCCCGCGAGGATGCCTCGGGATCACCGCTCGCCGCGCTGACCGCCCCCACGGTCGGGTGCGCCAGGGCGGACGTGACGAGCAGGAGCTGCCGCGCGTCCTCGCTCAGCACCCGGAGTCGATCGGTGACGAGCACCCGCAGATCGGCGGGGACGGGAAGGGGCTCGTCGACGTCCGGCTCCCGACCCCGTCGCTGCAGGGCGCGCGCCATCTCCAGGCACACCATCGGGTTTCCGCCCGTCGCCAGGTGCAGCCGGGTCAGGGTCGGGCGCGAGAACGTCTGGCCGAGTCGGGAGGCGACGATGCGCTGCAGCACCCCGATGCTCACCGGCCCGATGTCCAGCCGGTCACCCGGGACGCCCAGACGGGCGTGGGCCGCATCCACCGCGACGTCGCCGGTTCGGCAGGACGCGATCAGTCGCACCGGCTCGTCGGCCAGGCGCCGCAGGGCGAAGGTCAGCACGCTGCGCGAACTGGGGTCCAGCCACTGGACGTCGTCGATGGCCAGCACCACTGGGCCCGATCGTGCCAGTGCCCGCACGATCCCCAGCACGGCCACTCCGAGCACCCGGCCGCCGAGCGCTCCGACGGAGTCCGCGGACACCAGGAGCGCGGCCGACAGCGCCTTCTGCTGCACGATCGGCAACTCGTCCATGAGCGCGGGGTCCAGACCGTCGAGGAGATCGGCGAGCCCGGCGAACGCGAACGCCGCGTCGGCTTCACTGCACCGGCACACCTGCACGGTCACGCCGTCGGCGCGGGCGTCACGCACGGCCCGTGCCCAGATCGCGGTCTTGCCGATTCCGGCCTCGCCGGCGAGGACGAGGGACGCGGTGCCGGCTGCGGCGTCGGACACGAACCGCGCCGCGATGCCCAGCTCGCGCTCACGGCCGACGATCGCACCCTGTGGAATCTGCACGCAGCTTTCCCCGTCGGCTCTGGCGGATGCGCCCGGCGGCACCGTCACCCCGCGACAGGGACCCTAGCCCTACCGGGAGTCCCGGAGGATAGGCCCGCGACCGCCGGTGGCCGGCCGGAAAAGACACATGCGTGCACCCCCGCGGAACCGATCCGCGAACGGGGACACTGCGGACATGGTGCGTCCGCTCCGCGTCGTCGTGGTCGACGATGAGCCGCTCTCCCGTCTCGCCCTGCGTTCGGCACTCGAGCGCCCGGACGTCGTCGTCGTCGGTGAGGCGGCCGACGGCGCCGAGGCTCTCACCCTCGTCGCGCGCCTGCACCCCGACGTGGTGGTGCTCGACGTCCGCATGCCGGTACTGGACGGCCCGTCCGCGGCCCGCGAGATCGCCCGGCAGTGGCCGGAGGTCGCCGTGCTGCTCTGCTCGAGTGACGCGCAGTCGGACCTGCCCGCCCCGCTGCCCGCACCGTTCGTGGCGAAGGAACTCGTCACCGCAGATCTCGTCCGTTCGGCGCGCGACGCCTGAGGCTCAGCCGCCCTGATCGGACAGGTACATCAAGGCGGCCCGCACGCGCGGGTGATTGTGCTGGTCGCCGGTCAGTCCGAGCTTGCTGAAGATCGAGTTGATGTGCTTCTCGACCGCGCGCTGCGTCAGGTGCAGCGCGGCCGCCACCGCGGCGTTCGTCTTGCCCTGGGCGATGGCCGCGAGCACGTCGCGTTCGCGCGGGCTGAGGGCGGCCAGGTCGCCGTCACCGGCCAGCGCCCTGCCCTGGACGAGCGACTCGACGACCTTCGGGTCGATGGCCGACCGGCCGTGCGCGACCGCGTCGATCGCGTCGAGGAGTTCGCCGAGATCGCCGACCCGCTCCTTCAGCAGGTATCCGCGCCCCTCCGTGCCGCCGGCGAGCAGTGCCCTGATGTAGCCGGCCTCGGCGTACTGGCTCAGCAGCAGCACACCCGTCCGCGGGTGCCGGCGGCGGCAGTGCGCGGCCACCTGCAGCCCCTCGTCGGTGCGCGAGGGTGGCATCCGGATGTCGGTGAGCACGACGTCGGGAAGGTGCTCGTCGACCGCCGTGATCGTGTCGGCCATGTCGACGCAGGCGGCGACCACCTCGAGCCCCTCGGCCGAGGCGAGCAGCCGGACCATCCCCTCACGCACCAGGAAGTTGTCGTCGGCGACGACCAGCCGCACGGTCACGGGAGGAGCGCCGGCTCGTCGGCGGGGCGCCGGAGCGGGACGCTGCCCCGCACACCGTCGGAGGTCTGCTCGAGCCTGCCGTCGAAGGTCTCCAGCCGGTCGCGTACGAGCTGGACGGCGTCGGGCTCGGGTACCCCGTCCACGGCGAATCGCACCTCCTCGTCCACCCCCAGATCGACGCGCACCTCGCCCGGCGGCAGCGTGTCCACGAGGTTCACCAGGCAGAAGTACAGGCACGCGGCCATGTCGTCCTGCAGCCGCGGCCAGCGGGCGGGCGCGACGACCCGCGCGGTGCGCCCCGTCCGCTGCAGCCACCCTTCCAGGGATGCGGCGACACCGTCCTCGTGCAGGCGGGGCGGGTAGATCCCCCGCGCGAGCCGGCGCAGCTCGTCCAGCGCCGACTGGGCGGCGCGCTGGGCGCCCACGCCGTCGGACCCGGCGCAGGCCCGGCCGGCGTCGTCGATGTGGGGGAGCACTCGCGCGGCGAGCTCGGCGCGTATCCGGCGCTGCTGCGCCTCCCGGGCCGTCCGGATGCGTGCCGTGGACTCGACGAGCCGCTCGTTCACCTCCGTCAGCTGCGCCTGCCGGCGTTGCAGCTCCACGGTCAGCCGCACCATCGACAGTGCGATCCCTGCGGGGCCGGCGAGTTCGTCCAGCAGCTTCCGGTCGAAGGCCGTGACGCCCTCCTCGGCGACGTCGACCTCGATCTCACCGACCGGGGCGCCCCCGTGGACGACGTCGATGCTCAGCGAGGAGTCGCCGTGGGGTGCCTGGGCCGGCCACACCTGCGACCAGCGCGAGCCGTCGGCCAGGAGCACCCGGACCTCGGCCCGCGGGCGGTCCCGGGCGATGGCGCGGGCCAGGCGGGGCAGCACCTCCTCCACGGGCAGGGAATCCGACAGCCGGTGCAGCAGGTCCGACAGGACTCCGACCCCGTCGGCCTGCTCACCGAACGCCACCCGGTTCGCCAGGCGGTCGATCGGATCGCTGAGCAGCCACAGCACCCACGCGAGCACCACGGTGGCCAGCAGGACGGTCCACAGCGGCGGTCCGGCGGACGCACCGCCGAGCGCGCGCCAGAGGACCGCGGCCGCCCCGTAGAAGACGACGGCCACGACGAACCGCGCCAGGACGAGCACGAGCGCGCGGCGGGTCATACCGTCACCGCCACCCGCGCCGGGACGCTGCCCCGCAGGGACGCGCCCCCCGTCTCGACCTCACCGAGCATGATCGTGCCGCCCAGCACGGCGACGCGAGCCGCCAGGCTGCGGACGCCGCCCGCGACGTCGACCGCGGCCGGGTCGACTCCCCGGCCGTCATCGGTGACCGTGAACTGGACCAGGCCCGCGACCGTCCGGACGCTGACCCGGGCCGACCTCGCCCGGGCGTGCTTCACCACGTTCTGCAGGGCTTCGGCGCAGCAGAAGTACACGGCGGCCTCGACGTCGGGATCCATGCCGGAGGCGTCGACGTCGACGGTGACCCGCAGGCCGGACCGCGCGGCAAGGGAGGCCGCGGCCCGCAACGCGGCGTCGAGGCCGTGCTCGGCCAGCACGGTGGGCCGGCCGCCGGACAGCTCCGCGACCGCGGTGCGCGCGATCTCCAGGATCTCGGCGAGGTCGTCCGACGGGCCCGAGCCCGCGGTGATCACGGCTGCGACGAGTGCCTGCTGTGCGCCGTCGTGCAGGTCGCGCTCCAGGCGGCGCCGTTCGAAGTCCTGAGCGGCGACCAGGCGGCGGCGGGCCTCGCGCAGTGCGACGGACTGCTCGGCCAGCCGGGCGACCTGCTCGGCCAGCCGCGTCGTGAGCACGGCGTTGTGCAGCACGAGCCCGGCGTGCGCCGCTATCCGCTCGGCGACGCTGACGTCCGCCGCAGGCAGCCGCTCCCCGTCGGTCTGGACGACCAGTGCTCCCAGGCGCTCGCCCTGATGGCTGATCGGCCACAGCGGCAGGCCGACGGCGGCGCCGAGATCACCGTGGACGACGGGTTCGGCAGCCCCGTCCGGGGGAGCGCACGCGATGCGCCGCCAGACCCCGCCGTCGGCGAGCCAGACCTGCGCTGCCCGCGCCCGGGTGGCGCGGTGTGCGACCACCGCGATCTGGTCGATCTCACCGGTCGGGCTGAGGTGTTCCAGCCCGTGCGCCAGGACCCGGTTGGCCTCCAGCGGGCTGAGCACCTGACCGAACACGACGCGGTTGGCCCACCGGCGCGACACCACCCGCAACGGCTCGACGAGAGTCGCGGCGACGGCGAGCGCCAGCACCGTCGACCACAGCCCGCCCCCGGCGATCCGTCCGCTGGCGGCGACGACGACGACGTAGACCGTGCTGACGATCGTGGCGATGATGGCGAAGACCAGCACCCGGCTGAGCAGCCGGTCGATGTCCCAGAGGCGGTACCTCACCACACCGGCGAACAGCACGACGGGGACGATCGCGAAGACGAGCGGGAACAGCGTCTGGACGTTGTCGCACAGGCCGACCGCGCCCCGGCTGCCCAGTCCCACCGCGACCCGTCCACCGAGCCAGAGGACGGCGATCGCGGCCGAGGGCAGGAGGGCGGCGATCAGCAGCCGCGCGGGTCGACGCTCGGCGGCCGGCGTCGCGCGATCGGCCAGGCGCAGTGACTGGGCGCCGACCCCGACCAGCGACACCGCCACCCCGAAGAACACGACGAAGAACTGTGGATGCGCCAGGAAGCTCCCGCGCCAGCCGATCAGGGCCGCGACCGCGGTGACGGCGGCCGCGATCGGGTACTGCGCCGCCGCGGGCAGGCGTAACCGGGCCGGGAGCCGGCCGTCGGGGAAGAGCACGACGGCCCACAGGTACGCGACACCGGACACGATGTGGAAGCTGAAGTGGACGAACTTCACCGGGCCCGGGGTGGCGATGATGTGGAATGCGCGGTGGCTCGGCATGTTGAACGTCGCCGCGGTCCCCAGCAGGGCCAGGCCGAGCAGGCGCGGCACCACCTCGTCCGGCCGCCGGGCCACGAGCAGCAGGCCGAGCCCGAGGTTGAGGGCGCTGAACGCGTACTGCTCGACGGCGACCCAGATCGTGACGTGCTCGGCCATCGTGGGGTGGAGCACGCGACCCGCGGCTGCTCCCAGCGCCCCGCCGGAACCCTCGATCGACCTGAGCATGTCCCGCACGGCGCCGATCTCGGCGAGAGTGGGCAGCAGGCCGAGCAGCAACCAGCCGATCAGGCCGAGTGCGTAGAGGACGAACGCGACCCGGAACAGCCGGCGCGTGGCCGCAGAGGACACCATGTGATGCCACCTCCCGGCCTCTGGGCGCGCGCAGCACCGCTGACACTAGATCAACTCGCGCGCGCCCGGCAGGGGCGACGAGGGCCCGCGGACCGCACCGGTCGGGCACAGCGCAGAGCTGCCCGCGTCGTTGCGGACGCGGGCAGCTCAGCGATCTGTCGGTTCGGCCGGGGCGGTCTCTCGGATCAGCCGACGGGGATCTGTCGGTTCAGCCGACGGCGGGCACGAAGTTCCAGTCCTGGTTGAACCCGCCGTTGGAGTCGTACAGCTCGATCTGGGTGTTGCGGGCCAGGCTCTGACCGGGGATGTCCACGACCCGGCCGTTGCCGTAGATGTAGCTCAGCCGGTTGATCAGCACGTGGGATCCGGTGGTGTAACCGCCCAGGTACCACTGCTGGCTGTACGAGCCCGAGCAGGGGTTCTGCACCAGGGAGGCACCGTTGTAGTCGCCGGGGGTGTCCAGGCACTGGCCACTGTTGCGGTTGACCAGTTCCGCCCAGCCGGAGTCGGTGGGCAGGACGTACCACTGCTGGTTGGAGTAGCCGCCGTTCCAGGTGTAGTCGATCACCGAAGCACCCGGGCTCAGCGAACCGCCCGACACGTCCAGCAGGAGGCCGAACGTCGTGTCGATGTTGTACGCGCCGGTGTTGAAGAACGCCGAGATGGAGTCGAGCACGCTCTGGCCGCCGGCACCGATCGCCTGCAGGGCGTTGTACACCTGAGCCTGGCTGTCGCCGAAGTAGGCCTGCAGGTAGGACGCGATCTGCTGGGGGTTGTAGCCGAAGTACTGCATGGCGGTCGCGACCTGGGTGTCGCTCGCCCCCAGGGCGGCCCGGGCACCCTGGATCAGGCTGTCCAGCGAGTAACCCGCGTTGCCCATCGCCTCCATGACCGCGGTGGCGTTCTCGTTGTAGACCGACGCGAGCTTCGCGGCGACCGCCTGGGCGCTGTACTGGAAGTACTGCATCGCCCGGGCCACGTCCGCGTCGGTCGCGCCGAGCGCGGTCCGCCCGCTCTGGATCAGGGTGTCCAGGTCGTAGCCGGCGTTGCCCATCGCCTCCATGACCGCGGCTGCGGTCTCGCCGTACCCGGCGCTGATGCCCGCCTCGATCTGGGTCGGGTTGAACTGCAGCGAACGCAGGTACGCGATCGTCTGGTAGTCGGCCCAGTTGTAGGCGGTGCGGAAGGCGGCAGCCACCTTGGCCGCGTCGTCGTTGAGCTGCTGCAGCACGGCCCCACCATTCGAGGAGTACGTGACGCTGATCTGCCCCACCGTGGTCGAGTTGGCCACCAGGTACGCCGTTCCGTAGGCGGTGAAGCTCACGTCGTCCGCCGAGCCGTTCAGCGTCGCCGAGAACGCCGCCCCCGCGCTGATGTAGCTCGGGAGCCCGCCGGCGATCGACAGCGTGATCTGCCCCCCGGCCAGCGTCGTGGACGCGTTCAGGTTGACGGACGCGTTGAAGGCGATGTTCGTGGCGCTGTCGATGAATCCTCCGGAGAAGGTGAACGAGAACTCGCCGGGGTTGATGCTGATCATCAGTTGGGTGTTGTGAACCACGAGCGAGCCGACGTGCAGGTCACCGAAGGTGAGAGAGGCGGTGATGCTGGCCGGGGCGATGCCGACCGTGGCGTCCACGTGCACGACGACTCCCTCGATCGTCGCGTCGAAGATCAGCGACACGCCCGGATCGATCGCCTGGCCGAGCACGTCCTTGCCCCCGGTCGGGGCGAACACCAGCGATGCCGACGTGACCTGGAGGCTGTTCACCACGTTGGGGTCGGTGGACGCGATCGACAGCGGGGTCAGCACGACGGAGTTCGCCGTGGCGCCCTTGATCGAGAAGATCAGCTCGGGGTTCGTCGGGTCGACGTTGAGCAGGAGGCTGATCTGCGCGCCGCTGGCCAGGCCGATCGCCTTGGCCCAGGCGTCGGGCAGCACCAGGTTGGAGACGGCGAAGGACATCGTGGGGATCGGCGTCGCGGGGTCGGTCAGGTCCAGGCCGAGCGAGCCGGACACCTCGTCGACCGTGAGGCCGGAGATGCCGAACGCGTTCGTCCAGGGGCAACTCGCGCTGCCGCACGCCCCTGCCAGATCGAAGGCGACGTTGAACTTCAACGGGCTCAGGTCGATCGTGCCCGAGAGCGTGACCGCGACCGCGGAGCCGGGAGCTCCCTGGTAGAGCGAGGGGAGGGTGAGGTAGCCGGTGCCGCCCACCGTGAAGGACACGCCCGCGGTTCCCGCGGTGAAGCCCAGGAAGACGGTGTTCACGTAGGCGGACGCCTTGCCCGTGGTGAACAGTCGCGCACCGTTCGTCCCCGCGCCGAAGCCGAGGTCGAGCTTGAGCGCGAAGCCGGTGGTGGACAGGTTGGCCTGCAGCTGGACCTGGCTCTGCTGGCCCAGGCCGAGCTTGGTCAGCGCCGTCTGCACGTCCGTGCTCGGCGTGTACTCGGTCACGATGGTGACACCGCTGGCGAGGTCGAAGGCCTGCACGCCGTTGATCTGCAGCGTCGACGGGTCGAAGCCCTTGACCGGCTTGGTGGCGACGAACAGCTGACCGTCCAGGCCGGGCACGCCCAGCGCGCTCAGTGTCGCGGCGTCGACTCCGACACCCGCGACGAAGGCGCCGGTGTTGTCGAAGGTGAGGCCGACGGTGAACTGCGGCCGCTTCGCCGACGCCGTGATCGTGAGCAGCGCGGACGCGGTCACGGTGACGGACTTGGCCTTGAGGTCACCGGTCACCGTGAGCGTCGCGTTGCCCAGGGTGAAGCCGTTGGACGGGCCGAACGTGCCGGTCTCGCTGCCGGTGATCGTGAACGTGCGGGCCGTCGCGTCGATGCAGGCCTCGGCGCCGGCGTCGATGCCCGCGTTCGCGTAGTGCAGTGAGCCGCGGACGTCGATCCACACGTCGCCTGCGGTGACCTTCGGGCACGTGAGGCCGGTAGGCGTCGCGCCGTTGGAGATCTCGACGTGGTTCAGGGCGAGTGTCACCGAGTCGCCGGCGTTCCAGGACAGGGGTTCGGAGGCGGACACGTCGAAGGTGATCGCACCGGCGGTGTCGGTGATCGTGCCGGTGACGTTGGGGGTGATCGTCAAGCCGGTGACCGGCGTGAAGGTCGGGGCGTTCGTGTCGTCGCTGACCGTGAGGGACCAGTTGCGCACGTCCTTGAGAGTGCCGGTGACGTCGATCGTGAACGCCGACGCGCCTCTACCCACGACCGCAGTGCCCGCGATCGCCAAGCCGTCGGCGGTGGACAGCGTGATCGTTGTGCCGGCCTTGACGGTGAGTGCACTGGACACGACGGTGTCGGCGCTCAGGGTGCCGGTGAGCGACGCGCTGACGACGCCGCCGGTGTAGCTGAGGGTGCCACTGACCTCGACGGTCGTACCGAACAGCGGCAGGCCGGTGAGATCGAGGGTGGCCGTCAGGTCGGCGCCGAGCGCCGTGCGTCTTGGCATGGGCGATCGTTATCGTCAGCGTGCCGGCAGCGCCGTTCGTGCTGGACGCGGTGGCGACAGCGGTGAGCGTTCCGGACGACAGGCCCACCGTGATAGTGGTCGCGCCGAACGTGACCGCGTCACCGCTCGGCAGGGAGATCGGCAGCTTGGTCGGTGCGGGTGCGGTGACCGTCAACGTCGTGCCGGTGACCGAGCCGGTCAGCGTCGAGCCGACGGTGACGCCCAGCTTGCCGAGGAACTGCTTGGCCGCGGCCGAGATCGCGTAGCTGCCCGACGATGCCGGAGCGGTCGGGGTGGAGGTCGTGGTGGGTGTCGGCGACGTCGGGGTGGTCGCCTTCGTGGTGACCGTCGCGGTGGGCGTCACCGGCGGCTTCGGCGTGGACGTCGGTGTGGACGTCGGCTTGGGCGTGGACGTCGGTGTGGACGTCGGCTTGGGCGTGGTCGTCGGTGTGGACGTCGCGGTCGGCGTCGTGGCCGCGGTAGCCGCACGGGCCGCGCTGGCCGACGTCGCGTAGCCGCGGTGACCGTGCGGGTCGCGGTCGCCGGACCGGGCGGCGGCGTCACGCGGGTGGCGCGCGGCCGGGGCGCGGCGATGGGTGTGGCGGCCCCGGCGACCTGAACCTGCAGGCCGGTGAGGGCAATCGCCAGGATCAGGGTGAGCAGGAGCGCGTTGCGTGTTCTCAGGATGACGGACATTCCAGTTCCCTTGTCGAGTGGGTCGAGCAGACCCGTGAAGCCTCCGGAATTCGTGCCGTCCGGACGAGGGTGTCGGCTGGTGTCCTGCGGCGCACGTGCGGGCACCCGCTGGAGGGGGTGCAGGCACCCCTCTGTTCCTGGCTTCAATCGCACTGCAATCGCACTGGCGCAGGCTCGCCGGCTATTCCGGGTCGGCGCCCAGCCGCCCGGGACGAGGTCGGACCGAAGCGCCTGCGTTGCACGGCTCGGGCGGACCTCGATCCGTCGAGGGAGGGAGCACGACATGTTTCATCGCACGCTGGCCGCAACAGCGCTCGTCACCGCTGGATGTCTCGGGGTCCTGATCGCAGGACCCGTGTCCCCGGCGCGGGCGACCTATCCGGGTGCCGACGGGCGTATCGCCTTCGGCATGGTCGACAGCACCGGCGATCACATCTACAGCGTCGAACCCAGTGGGCGGGCACCCCGGCAGCTCACCTCGGGACCGTACGTGGACCTGTGCGCGGCGTACTCACCTGACGCGTCCCACATCGCCTTCTGCAGCAACCGCTCAGGGGCGTTCCAGATCTGGACGATGACCGCGAACGGCCATCACCTGCGCCGGCTCACCGACGTCGCCTTCGCCACCTTCCCCGACTACTCGCCCGATGGGCGGCGCATCGCCTTCGACGCCAGGGTCGGAGACAGCACCACCGACGAGATCTTCGTCATGAACACCGACGGCACGCACGTGCGCCAGCTGACGACCGGCGCGGACAACGACTGGCCGGCCTGGTCACCCGACGGCAGGCGCATCGCGTTCATCAGCGATCGCACGGGCATCGAACAGGTCTTCACGATGTGCAGCGACGGCCGGGCGCAGACCCAGCTCACGTTCCAGCCGATCACGCACGATCAGCTCCCCGACTGGCGCCCCGATGGACGTCAGATCGCCTACACCCAGGGGACTACCGCCGAGAAGATCTGGGTCATGAACGCGGACGGGTCGGCTCAACACCAGGTGTCCCACGGCACGACCGACGATTTCGGACCGGCGTGGTCGCCGAACGGCCGGCAGATCGCCTTCCTGCGCAACTTCGGCTCCGGCCACCGCCCGGTCACGGTCATGAACCCAGACGGCCGGCACGCACACGCGGTCTACGACCCGACGTCCACTGCCAACCAGTTCGTGCCCGCCTGGCAGCCGGCCGGTCCCCGTTCGTGACGTCGGACTGACCGCGCCCGCGGCGGCGTGAGCAGCGTGAGCGGACGGCCGGGTGGGTTCTGCGTAGGGTTTGTGCATGGCCAGGACCCACTCGGTCGTCTGTCGTCGGGATGCACCCGACGACGCCGGGTAGCGCCGTGCGCGCCATCGTCGTAAGGACGCTGTCGGGCCCGGACGGCCTGGAGCTGCGGAAGGTTCCCACGCCCGTTGCCTCCGACAGCGAGGTCCTCATCGACGTGGAGTACGCGGGCGTCGGCTTCCCGGATCTGTTGCAGAGTCGGGGTGAATACCAGCATCGTCCAGACGTCCCGTACCGGGCAGGGTGGGAAGTCGCCGGGATCGTGAGAAGTGACGCGGGCGGTTTTCGAGCCGGGGACAGGGTTGCAGCGTTGCCGATGCGCGGTGGACTCGCCGAGGTGGTTGCGGTGAGCCTCGACCGTGTATTCGCCCTTCCGGACAGCTGCGGTTTCGACACGGGCGCCGCGCTCCTGCTGAATTACCTGACGGCGCACCTCGCGCTCGTACGGCGTGCCCGGCTCAAGCGCGGCGATGTGCTGCTCGTACACGGCGCGGCCGGCGGGGTCGGCACGGCATCGTGCCAGCTCGGCGTCGCCTTGGGTGCGAGGGTGATCGGAGTGGTGTCCACGCCGGAGAAGGGGCGGACGGCCAGCTCAGCGGGCGCGCATGACGTCGTCCTGGCGGACACCTTCCGCGAAGACGTGCGCCGCCTCACCCAGGGCCGAGGCGTCGACGTGATCGTCGACCCGGTCGGCGGCGATCGGATGACGGATTCCCTGCGTTGCCTCGCACAGGAAGGCCGGTTGCTGGTCCTCGGATTCACAGGGGGCGCCATCCCGACGGTCAAGGTGAATCGCCTGCTGATGAACAACATCAGTGTCGTCGGGGTCGCAGTGACCGAGTTCTGGGCCAACCACCCGCATTACGTCCACGAGCAGTGGCAGGACCTCCTGCCGCTTCTGCGGTCAGGACTGATAGACCCGGTCATCGGTCCGGTCTTTCCGCTCCACGAAGCTCAGGCGGCCTTCCGCGAGCTGGACGGGCGGCAGGCGACGGGCAAGGTGCTCATCCGCATTCGATGACGAGCCGATCGGGTGCTCCAGCTCGCGAGGCGAGGTGAACCGAGCGCGCCACGTTCACGCCGAAGCCCGCTATGCGCCGCCGGCGGACACGACGGCGTCGGTGACGAATCCGGCCAGCAGGCCGAGCAACAGGCCGTAGGCGACCAGGTCGGAGCGCTTGGCCCGCCCGGCGACGCCCAGCAGCTGGGCGATGACGTACACGATGGATCCGCCGGCCAGGGTCAGGAACGCCACGCTGACCGGTTCGGAGGTGAAGTTGTGGCCGACGGCGGTGCCGATGAAGGTGGGTCCGCCGCCGATCGCGGCCATGGCCAGGAGGAACCGCCAACTCGGCCGCGCGGCCGGATCGTCGCCCGCCTCGGCTGCCAGCGGCGCGACGATGCCGAAGCCCTCGGTGGCGTTGTGCAGCGCGAAGCCGATGACCAGGACGGTGGCCAGTGCGATCGCGTTGCTGGCCGCTGCCTGGCCGATCGCCAGTCCCTCGGCGAAGTTGTGCAGGCCGATGCCCACCGCGATGAGCAGGGACAGTCGCCGGGCCGGTGACCAGGTGGAGATTCCGCGCGTGCGCGCGGCGCGCTCGGTCACCGCCATCGCGCCCGGCCCACCTCGGCCGGTGTTGCGGCTCATCCGGGCGAGGTAACGGTCGTAGCCCACCAGGCCGAGCAGCCCGACGGACAGGCCGGCGGCGAACAGCCCGCCGTAGCCGAAGACCGGTCCGATGCTCCCGGTGCCGTCGTGGACACCTGTCAGGGCGGCATCCACCGGCTCCCACGCCGCGGCCAGGACGTCCCAGAACAGGAACAGCAGGACGCCGACGGCGGTGGCGTTGAGGAACACCCGCAACCCTGGGGCAGGTCGCCGCATCCGTCCGATCGGAAGGCCGATGACGATGGTGACGCCGGCGATGAACCCGAGCAGGAGGGTGGTGGACAAGCTCATGGAGGCATCGTGCCACATGAAGGTTAGGCTTACCTAATGACCCGCTCCCCTGACGTCTCTCCGTTGTCGTGCTCCGCTGCGTGGCGGCGCCCGGTCACCCCAGGGCGAGGACGAGTCCGGCGGCGATGAGCAGCACCGCGGTGATCCCGTGGATCCCCAGCGCGGTCGCCAGCTTCCCGCCGTTGGTGCGCACGATGACGGCATCCCCGAGTGCGGTCAGCGCGGCGGCGGTCAGCGCCCAGCCCATCGCCGTGGTCCCGGCTCCGGCCCAGACGGTGAGTACCACGACGCCGGAGGTGATGTCGCGGATGCCCTTGATCTCGGTGAGCGCGCGGACGTTACCCGGCTCGACGCCGTAGTCGAGTGTCGCCCTGCGGGGGAGAGAATGAAGCGGGCGCCGAGGCCGATGATGGCGACAGCGGCGGCGATCGCGATGACGAGTGCGGTGATGTGCATGACGAGGTCCCTTCGGGAGGTTAGCTAGCAACGTTATATAACGATGCTAGCCTACAGTCATGTCACCACGTCCCGCTCCCGATCTCGACCGCCGCCGCGACCAGGTCCTCGCGCGCTGCCCGTGACCTCGCCGAGGCGCACGGCTGGGCCGCCGTGACGATGCGCCGCCTTGCCGGTGAACTCGGCGTGACGCAGCCGGTGCTCTACTCGGCCTTCTCCAGTCGTCAGGCGCTCATCGACGCGGTGGCGCTCGACGGCTTCAGCGACGTCGCCGCCGCCCTCGAAGCGGTGGACGCCTCGCCCATGCCACGGATGCGTGCCTACCTGGACTTCGCCGCCGCGCACCCCCGGGTCTACGAGGCGATGTTCTCCCTGCCGTCCGGGCTGCCGTTCGCCGCCGACGACACGCCCGAACCGCTCCACCGGGCGTTCTCCGGTATCCGCGACGCCTTCCCCGATACCGACGGTGTCCGGGCGGAAGTCGCGCTGGGCGGCGCTGCACGGCCTGGCCACCCTCCAGGCCGGCGGACGCCTGCCCGCGAGGCTGGCGCGGGCCCGACTCGACCTCATCCATCGCGTGCTCAGCGAGCCGGGCGACGCGCCCTGACTGTCGGCAACGGCCGGACCTGGCCCGGCCGCGCGGACGATCGTGTGATCAGCAGACGTGGCGGTAGGGCTGGTCGCCGACGTACCGGGCCCACTGTTGGCGGGTGATGTCCGCTCCCGCCAGTTGGCAGGCCGTGCTCAGCAGTTCGGAGCTGCGCGCCGGGAACGTGAACCAGCGCAGCGCGTCTCCGTTCCCGTCCGTCGGTGCGAGCCCCACGATGTCGCCGGCCGGGTCGTAGAACGCGAACCAGTAACCGCTGGCGGCGCCCGCGAACTGGACCCGTGTCCCCTCCCGGCTGAGATCGGGCACGGTGAACACTGCCATCTCGGCGTCAGTGCCGCCGGCGACCACCGACCGATCGTCCGGTGCGAAGCTCGCGCTCACGACGTAGCCGGGCATGATCACGCCCGCGTCCGCGCGCGGCTGCAGCGTCGCCGCGTCGTACAGCTCGAGCGTTCCCCGATAGGTACCGAGCGCGAGCAGCGTCCCGTCGTGCGACCACGCGACCGCCGACGGAGCGGTGATGTCGCCGAGGCCCGTCTGGGCGAGGATCCGCCCGCTCGTGACGTCCATCAGCGCGAAGCGTTGGTCGGCCGGGTCCGCCGGCGCGGTGCGGGCTGTCGAACCGGGCGGGGCGGCCTGCGGAGGCCCACCGTCGAACCCGGCGAGCAGCAGCCGTCCGTCCGGATCGAACTGCCAGGGGATCACGTCGATGCGGTCTGCGTCAGGTGGGGAGAAGTGCACCGGGTACGTCCGCAGCAACCGGCCCGTCGGAAGGTCGAACACGCCGACGCTGTCAGCGTCCAGTGAGCTGATCCCTGTGCGGCCGTCCGGGCTGATCGCGGCGTTCAGGCCGAACGGGAACGCGACACTCGCGGCGGGCAGGTGCAGGGTTCCGACCCGAGCGCCGCGGCGCAGGTCCCAGATCTCGATGCGGTTGGTCCCGCTGTCGGGGTTCTCCGTCGACACGAGGGCGAAGTGCCCGTCGGCGCTGGCTACCGTCTGGTTGACGTACACGTCGCTGGTCGGCCCGAGAACCCACGATCGGTACCGCCCGGTGGTCTCGTCGAGTGTGTAGATGCTCTCGTTCGCGGCCGGCGGACCTTGCTGGGTCGGCGTCGCACCGATGATGAGATGCCCGAACAGCTCGGCATGATCGGGTACCGGCACACTCGGGCCGGACAGCCGGAGCAGGCGCGGCGCGGTGGCGAGGTTCCACGAGATGATCTGGCTGTCGAGCCCGGCGGTGTACAGCGCGGTGGGGCGGGTGGTGCCGACCCAGGCGATCGCGTGCGCCGGGCCGGAATGACCGGCGAACGTGGACACCGCGGAACCGTCGGTCGTTCGGTACACCGCGACGGCGCCGGTGTTGGACGCGGCCGCGATCTCTGCGTTGCCCGGCGCGAAACTCAGCTCGCCGACGCCCTGCGCCTGTGCGGGCAGTCGGACGGGTGCTGCCCGCGGCCGGGTGAGATCGATCAGCAGTGCGGTGACCTCGTCGCTGGGTAAGGTGGCCGCGAGGTGCGTCCCGTCCGGCGACAGTGCGAACGGCCCTGCCACGTCGGGTGTGGTCGAGAGTTCGGCGAGCCGAGTGCGGTGCGTGATCGCACCCGATGCCGCGTCGATCACTTCGGCCGTGCCGTCGGTGAGCAGCACAGCGAACGACGATGTGCCGGCCGCGAGCCCGGTGACCCCGAGTGCCGGCAGCGCGATCTGCCGCGGCGGCGCCCCCCAGTCGGCAGCGCGGTAGATCGCGAACGTGTGGCGCGCCCCGCCCTCGAGGACCGCGCCGAGCCACTGGCCGTCCCGGGACACTCGCGGCCGGGCGGCGTCCGGGTTCATGTGGGTGGTGAGCACCCGCACGGTTGAGCCGTCGACGGCGGAGAGCACCGAGATCCGGCTGTCGCCGGCCTGGTCGTTGCCGGGGACGCGGCCGGACACGACGAGCTGGGTCCCGTTCGCCGCCAGGCCGGCCAGGTCGCTCGCGCGCGCGAGGTAGCGAGTGACGTGCGCGCGGGTCGTCGTGTCGAAGACATCGACGTCGCGGCGCTGATCCAGGGAGTAGAGTCGGCAGCCGTCCGGCGCCACCAGGATCTGCTGGGGGCGGAACTCGGTGCTGATGTCGAACAGTGCCGACTCGCTGCGCTCGACCGCGGCGAGCAGAGCGCCTTCGGAGTCGGGCGTGTCCTGCAGCCGGAAGGCGGTGGCCGCGAGCAACGTCGCGGTCGCGATGTCCGGCGCGTTCGCTGAGAGTGCGGTCAGCCGGCGCGCGTCGGCGGCGAGCGCGGCCTGTCGGGCGCGCGCAGTTTGGGCGCGAGCCGTCCCGCGCTCGTGCAGGGCGATCGCGCCGCCGGTGAGCGCCAGCACGACCGTGGCCGCGAGCCCGGAGGCGATGTAACGCAGCCGGCGCCGCCCGCGCGCCTCGCGCACCGCCCGCGCGCGCGCCTCGGTGAGTTCGGCCTGCGCCGCATGGGTGGACGCGTCGAGGAACTCGCCCTCGTCCGGCGACACGTCCTCGGGGTGTTCCTCGCGCCAGTCGTGCGCGGCGGTCAGGCGTGGCCCGCGGTAGAGGTCGGCGTCCTGCCGCCCGGCGGTGCGCCACGAGGTGGCGGCACGGTCGAGGTCGTCGACGAGATCGGCGGCCAGGGCGCGCTCGTCGAGCCAGTTGCGCAGGCGCGCCCAGTGCACGAGCAGTGCATCGTGCGCGATCTCGACGCGGTGCTCGGCCGCGATGACGAGGCGGGCGGCGATCAGCGTGTCGAGCGCGGCCCGTTCGGCGTCGGTCCGCGCGAGGGACGAACGCGCCAGCGGGCGGCCGACCCACGTGTTTCCCGACCTCGTCGCCATGCGTACCAGCAGGTGACGCGCCGCGAGGCGGGCGTCGTCGGTCAGCGCGAGGAACGCTTCCTCGGCCGCTGCCTCGAGGGCCCCGGCGAGTTCGCCTGCGCGGCGATAGCCCTCGAGCGTCAGCAGCTCACCCTCGCGGTTGCTCCAGGTGCGGACCATCGCCTCGGACAGCAACGGCAGCGGTTCGGCCTGCCCGGCGACGTCAGCCATGATCGTTTCGACAAGATCGGGTTCCAGTTGCAGCCCGGCCGCGGCCGCGGGTTCGACGAGTGCGCGGTACAACTCGTCCGGACGCAGCGGCCCGACCAGCACGGTCGACTTGTCCGCGAACCGGGCGAGCTCCGGGCTGTCGGCCAGGAGCCCGTAGAAGTCGCTGCGCAGCACCAGCGCGAGCCGGCCCCCGTCGTCGACGAACTCGACGAGCTGCGCGGCGAACGCATCGGCACCGGCACGATTCAGGCTGGTGAACAGCTCCTCGGCCTGGTCGATCACGAGCACGTCCGCCCGCCGCCGGGCCGCCGCCGGCATCCCGTCGGTCGGCGTGCGAACGTCCACGCGCCACGTCGCCGAGCCCGGCAGCGCCCCGGCCCGCAGTGCCGCGATCAGGCCGGCGCGGACGAGCGAGGACTTGCCCACCCCACTCGCGCCCGTGACGATCAGCACGGACTGGTCGGCCAGCCGCCCGGCAAGCGTCGCGGTCAGCCGTTCGCGGCCGACGAACAACGCCGCGTCGCGCTCGTCGTAGCCGGCCAGGCCGAGGTACGGGCAGCGGTCGAGGACCGGGATCCGTCGGGTGTGCACGGCGAGCAGTGCGGGGTCCTGGCGCAGCAGCCGGTCCTGCAGCGTCTGCAGGCCCGGACCGGGTTCGACGCCGAGATCCTCGACCAGCACCGCACGGGCTCGGCGGCAGACCTCGAGCGCCTCGCCCTGTCGGCCGCCGCGGTAGAGCGTGAGCGCCAACTGCTCCCAACCGCGCTCGCGGTACGGCTCGTCGCGGACGCGCTGCTCGAGTTCGGGCACCAGCTCGCTGGTGCGCCCGGCAGCCAGCGCCAACTCCGTTCGCCGCTCCAGGGCGTGCGCGCGCAACTCGGTCAGGCGGATGCGTTCGATGACCGCGAACGTGGCCTCGCCGAAGTCGAGGTACGGGTCGCCCCGCCACAGGGAGAGTGCCTGGTCGAAGCGGGCGAGAGCACCGTCCGGATCGGTGATCCCTCCCGCCTGCTCGATCAGGGTCTGGAACTCCTCGGCGTCGAGGTCGCCGGCGCCGAGATCCAGCCGGTACCCGACTCCCTCGGTCAGCAGCACCGTGCCGGCGTCCTCGCGGCCCAGGTCGTCACGCAGACGGGCGACGTGGCTGCGCAGCGTCCCCAACGCGCTGCGCGGTGCCGCGGCGCCCCACAGATCCTCGATGAGAGTGGCTGCGGTGACGACCGAGCCGGCCCGGCACAGCATCGCGGCGAGCACGGCGCGGCGGGCCGGGCCACTGATCGTGGCCGACCTGCCGTCGTCGTGGGAGACCTCGAGGCTGCCCAGGACCCGGAACCGCATGCCCAGGAACCTAGCGACCCCGGGCAGCCGGAAACAGCTTCAATCGCGCTGCAATCGGCCCGGCGGACCGTTCCTGGTGCCCGAGACACGGGCCGATGCCTACCAGGAGGCAGCCATGTTCCGTTCAGCCGAGATCACTCAGCCCGCGCCGGCACGCCCGCGCCGCCGGTCCGGTGCAACCGTTCGCCGCCTGCTCGTGGTGGCAGCCCTGCTCGTCGTCGCCGGAGGCACCGGGGGAGCGGGCGTCGCGCACGGGGCCGCCCCAGCGCCGAACACGCCCAACCGGTGCATCCAGCTCAACGGCGGCGACGTCACTGCCTGCAACGTGGGTAACCGCGGCCGGGGTGACCTGCCCTACCGCCGTGTCACGACCGAGCCGAACACACCGGACCGCTGCATCCAGCTCAACGGCGGCGACCTCAACGCCTGCAACGTGGGCAACAGCGGCCGGGGCGACCGGCCCTACCTGCCCGCGCGCTGAGCTGCCGACCGCGCGACGACACCCGGCTGCCAGGACAGTCGCGCCGCGTCACGAACCACCCGGCGCGGCCTCCTGGTGGCCGCGCCGGGTCAGGTCGCGCCGAGCAGCTCGTGGTGCAGTTCGCGGGTGGCGGGACTGGGGGAGACGCCGAGTTGGTCGCGGAGCCGCTCGCAGAGTTCGTAGTACACGGTCAGGGCTTCGGCGATGTTGCCCTGGGCGGCGAGGGCCCGCATGAGGTGGCGGTAGCCGCTCTCCCGCAACGGCGCGAGCTGCACGAGTTGCTGCCCGGCACGGACGGCGCCGGCGAGCTCCGTGCCGCCGAGTGCCAGTTCGGTGGCGGCGTAGCACTCGAGCGCGCGGAGGCGGAGGTCGGTGAGGTTGTGGCGGATCGCGGTGATCCAGGGCGCGTCCTCGCCGGGCAGGAAGCCGCGTTCGGCGGTGAAGAGTGCGAGCAGCACCGGGCCCCACGCGCGCATCCACTGGCGCTGCGCGGCGGCGGACTCGGCGCGGTGGATGGCCTCCGCGGCGGCCTCGAGGTCGACCCAGGCATCCGGCAGATGCAGCCGTAGCAGGGAGCGACCCTCGACGGCATCGGGACCGAGCGCGCGCCGCACCTTCGACAGGAGCGGGTTGAGGCGGGCGTCGATCGCGACCGGGTCGGGTTCGCGCCAGAGGGCTTCGGCGAGTTCGTCTCGTAGGACCTGGCGGTGCCGGTTGACGACCAGGTAGACGAACAGCACCCGGCCCTGGCGACCGGGCAGGGCCTGGTCGAGGCGCCGGCCGTCGCATTCGATGGCCAGCGGTCCGCAGACCTGGATCCGGAGTCCGGGCGACGCTAGGGTCACGGCCATCATTGTGGCCACGCTTCAGCCGGCCGTACCACTGCCGGGCCGGCTGATCGGGCGCCGACGGGGTGATGCGCGATGGCGAAGACGATCCGGTGCGAGTGCGGTTATGTGGCTCGCGGGGACAGCGACGATGACGTGATCCGGTCGATCCGCGCGCATATGGCCGCCGATCACCCGACGCTGGTGGAGACGGTCAGTCGCGAGGATCTGCTCGGCTGGATCCAGCTCGAGTAGCCCCGCCCGGCCCCTCGCGTGGTCGCGCCAAGGTTTCGCCAATGTGCCGGCAAGTGTCGTGTCGTAGAACGTTCGCGGTGAGTGATCAACCGAATCGCGAGGAGTTTCCCGATGACGACGACGACATCGACTAACAAGCGCACCGCGCTGGTGAGCGCGGACTGGCTGGCCGAGCACCTGCGCGACCCGGGGGTGCGGGTCGTGGAGGTGGATGTCAGCCCGGCGGCCTACGCCGACGGGCACATCGACGGCGCGGTGTTGTGGAACATCTACGCCGACCTCAAGGACCCCGAGTACCGGACGGTCCCGCCCGCAGCGATCGCAGGGCTGCTCAGCCGATCGGGCATCACCCCCGACTCGACCGTGGTCTGCTACGGCTACGGTCCCGCCCTGGGCGTGTGGTTGCTGGCCTTGCACGGCCACGCCGATGCCCGGATCCTCGACTGCTCCCGCGAGGCCTGGCGCGCGGACGGACACCCCTGGACGACCTCGGCCGGCTCGCCGCCGGCGGTCGATCGGTACCGGCTGGGCGCTCCCGACGCACGGATCCGAGCTTGTCGGAGCGACGTGTGCGCCGCGATCACCGACCCTCGCGTCACGCCTGGTCGACGTCCGCTCGGCAGCCGAGTACACCGGGAAACGGTTCTGGCCCTCCGGCGGGATGGAGCCGGGCGGGCGCGCCGGGCACGTCCCCACTGCGATCCATCAGCCCCTCGACCGCCCCGAGGACGGCGCGTACGAGGGCCTGTACGACCTCGGGGCGCGTTCCGGTCGCCCGCGGAACTGCGCCGCGTGTTCTCCTCCGTCGACCTCGACGGCGACGACGAGCTGATCACCTACTGCACGATCGGCGGCCGGGCGGCGAGCGCCTGGTTCGTCCTCACCCGCCTGCTCGGGCGCGACAACGTGCGCGTCTACGACGGGTCGTGGGCCGAGTGGGGCCGCCGACCCGACACACCTGTCCAGTCCGATATCGACGACGACCGGAGGTACCAGTCATGACCGCACTGATCCGCAAGAGCCTCGACGAGCCCGACGAGGTCCGCCCGTTCACCGACAACAGCGGCCGGTTGGAGCTGGTGAATCTCGACGTCGCCCCGGTCGGGCGGGCCACCTTCCAACCGGGCTGGCGCTGGTCGACCCACGTCAAACCCATCGCCGGCACCGACTCCTGCGAGGCGGCGCACGCCTGCTACTTCGTCTCCGGCCGGATGAAGGTGATCATGACCGGGAGCGGCGAGGAGCTCGAATACGGCCCCGGTGACGTCGCGATCATGGCCCCGGGGCATGACGCCTGGATCGTCGGTGACGAGCCCTGCGTGGTCATCGACTGGCAGGGTTTCGCCGAATACGCCAAGCCCGCCGTCTGACAATTCCTTTCTGTCGAACAATGCGCCGCCGGTGAATGACTTGTTTGTTGTGATCTGGATCACACCGCAGTAGGATGCGCGCATCTTTCGACGACGGGGGTGCCGGATGCGTGTCATGGCAAGGATCTCGATACCGGTCGAGGCGGGAAATCAAGGTATTTCGAGCGGTTCGCTGCCGAAGGTCGTCCAGCAGGCCGCGGAGCGGTGGAAGCCGGAGGCGATGTATTTCGGGACCCTGGACGGCCGACGGAACGCGTTCGTCGTATTCGATCTGGCCGACACGTCGGCGATCCCGGCTTTCGCCGAACCGTTCTTCCAGGAGTTGAACGCAGAGGTGCACATCACCCCGGTCATGAATGCGGAGGACCTGCAGCGGGGGCTGTCCGAGTTCGTCTAGGGCGCGGCGTCGAGCCGTGTATGAACTCGCCACCGGAGGGCACTCGCACCGGAGAAATCCACGCGAGCGAATCGGCGGTTGCGGTTAGGCTGCGGCGATGTCCGGTGACGGTGGTGGTGAAGCGGCCGATGCGGTGCCCGCGCGGTGGACGCCGCCCGGCGGGGCCGTCGAGCCCGCCCCGTACCCGTCCGTCACCGAGGTCCTCCGCGACGGGGCGTACTGGCCGCTCGGCACGGCCGCGACCGTCGCATGGATCCCGGCGGGCACCACGGTGGACACGACGATCACGTCCGCCGTCCCCGCGGTGTTCGACGCCTACGCGACGATCGTGCTGCCGGAGGACCCTGCCGACCAGGCTCGCCATGACGCGGCGCTCATGTCGATCCTGCGCGCCCACACCGCCGATGAGCCGTGGTGGCTCGGCTACCTGGAGACCGGCGCCGATGACGTCGTCTTCTCCCAGGCGCCCCGGGTGCGTCTCTACGCGGACTGGCCGTACGTGGTCGTCCGGGCCGGCGCGGACCAGGCCGCGACGTGGCGCCGCGCGGACCCGGGATCGTTCTGGTCGGGCCGCCTGCCGAATCTGATGTTCCCGGCGGACCGCAGCTGGCTGGTGTCGACCTTGTGGGACGACGACTGGACGTGTGTCGGCGGTCCCGCCGCGCTGGTGGACGATCTGCTGCGTCACCCCGAGCTCGGCTCCCGCGCGCGGCGCGTCGAACCCGGGCACGATGCCACCCCGCCGGGTCACCGGGCGATCTGACGCCCACAGCCGCTTCGCCGGCCCCAGCCGTTACGGGCCGCCGCGCCAGTGATCGATGCGGTGGTGGTCGGGCGTGAAGCCGTGCCGGACGCCCCAGAGCACGGCCTGGGTGCGGCTGGTCACGCCGATCTTGCGGTAGATGCTGCGGATGTAGGACTTGACGGTGTTGGGGCTCAGATAGGTCAGGGCGGCGACCTCGGCGTTGTTCTTGCCCTGGGTGATCAGCGCCAGGATCTCGGACTCGCGGTCGGTGAGCCCCTCGCCGCGCCCGGGCCACTCCAGCCCGACGGCGCTGCGGGCGCGCGGCGGCGGATCGCTGACGACCACCTCGCCGGCGTGCACGGCTTCCAGCGCGGCGACCAGCTCGCCGGCGGTCAGGGTCTTGGACAGGTAGCCGTGCACGCCCTGGCGGCGGGCGCTGTCGATGAGGTCGGGTCGGAAGTTCCAGGTGTAGATGACGACCTGCCGGGCGCGGGGATGGCCGACCAGCACGCTGATCTCGTCCTGATCGGATTCGGGTTGGGCGAAGGAGTCGTAGAGCACGATGTCGACGACGTCGTCGACCGGCTCGTTGGCGTCGAGCTCGGCGACCACCACCCGGTCGCGGTACTGGTCGAACATGTGGGCCACGCCGCGGAGCACGACGTCGTAGTCATCGACGAGCGCCACGGTGATCGGGCGTCGGGCGGGCGGCATCACTGCGACGATAAACCTACCTAGGGGTGTACCGCACCCGCCCTAGGGGTGGTTGAGTGATCATCCGGGCGCAGTGCTCAACCGCGGAGAACCGCGGACATCACGCCAAGGAGTACCGGCACATGATCGTTCTCGGCATCGTCCTACTCATCATCGGCTTCATCGCCGCCGTCCACATCATCTGGATCCTGGGCATCATCGTCCTGGTGATCGGCGCCGTTCTCGCGATCGCCGGAGTCGCCGGCCGCGAGATCGGCGGGCGTAAGCACTGGTACTGATCCACCGCCGCGGGGACGGCGTCACGGGTCCGGGTCTGCTCTGCACGGGACCCTGGCGGCCGTGACGCCCTCCATCGCGAAGCGCTGGCGCGGCGGCCACCCACTGGGGTAGAGATATGCCGGGTCGGCGCGCAGGTTCGGCGCGCCGGGCAATCCGAGCGCGAGTGGCAAGGAGCGATCGATGACCACGTCGGGACCAGCAGAGCCTCGTGATTCCGGCGACGACGTCCGCGCGCGGGTCGACGCGCTGCTGTCGCAGATGACGATCGCGGAGAAGGCCGGCCAGCTCACCCAGTACTTCTACTTCCGTCTCCCGCCGACCGACGCCGAGACTCCGCTCGAGGTGGACCGGGTCCGCGCAGCCGGAGATGGTCGAGGCCGCGCTCGGGGTCGGGGGAGCGGGGTCGCTCCTGTTCGTCACCGACCCGAGCGAGGTGAACCGCCTGCAACGGCTGACGGTCGAGGGCAACCGCCTGGGCATTCCCGCCCTCTTCGGCTTCGACGTCATCCACGGCCTGCGCACGATCTTCCCGGTCCCCATCGCCATGGCCGCATCGTGGGATCCGGCAGCGATCGAGCGCGGCCAGACGATCGCGGCCCGAGAGGCCCGCGCGGTCGGCATCCACTGGTCGTTCGCGCCGATGGTCGACATCGCCCGCGACCCTCGCTGGGGACGCATCATCGAGAGCGCGGGCGAGGATCCGTACCTCGGCGCCGCCGTCGCCGTCGCGCAGGTCCGCGGGTTCCAGGGCGACCGGGTCGGCATGCCGGAGCACATCCTCGCCGGGCCGAAGCACTTCGCCGGCTACGGCGCCGCGCTGGGTGGCAGGGACTACGACGAGGTCAACCTGTCCGACTCGGAGCTGTGGAACGTCTACCTGCCGCCCTTCCGCGCGGTGGTCGAGGCCGGCGCCGCGAACATCATGACCGCGTACATGGACCTGAACGGCGTCCCCGCCACCGGGAACGAGTGGCTGCTGCGGACCGTGCTGCGCGACACCTGGGGTTTCGCCGGCTTCCTGGTCAGTGACGCCCAGGCGGTGCGCAACCTCTGCACGCACGGTTTCGCGACGGACCTGACCGATGCGGCCGGTCGCGCGCTGGAGGCCGGGCTGGACCTGGAGATGGCGATCGCCGATGCGGCGTACGCGCACCTGCCCGAGGCCGTCGACAGCGGTGCGGTGGACATCGCGCGGCTCGACGAGAGCGTCCGCCGCATCCTCACGGTCAAGGACGCGCTGGGGCTGTTCGACCAGCCCTACGTCGACGAGGACCGGGCCCGCGCCGTCCTGGCCGACCCCGCGCACCGGGTGGCGGCGCGCGAGGCCGCCCACCGTTCGCATGGTGCTGCTCCGCAACGAGGGCGGACTGCTGCCGCTGCGGTCGCCGGCGTCCATCGCCGTGATCGGACCGCTGGCCGACTCCCGTCGCGACACCCTCGGTCCGTGGTGCTTCGACTTCGATCTCGACGAGACGGTGACGGTGCTGGACGGCATCAAGGCCCATGTCGGCCCGGACGTGGAGGTTCGTCATCGACCGGGGATCCGGCCGGCCCAGCGAACCTTCCCGTCCATGTTCGACATGTTCGGTGGCAACGCCCCGGTGGATCCCGTCGATTTCGACGACGCGGCCGAACTGGAGCGGGCCGTCGACGCCGCCCGGGAGTCCGACGTCGCGGTGGTGGTCCTCGGCGAGTGGCAGAACATGATCGGTGAGGCCGCCTCCCGCTCGAGCCTCGACCTCCCCGGCGGGCAGCTCGCGCTGCTGCAGGCGGTGGCCGCGACGGGAACCCCTGTCGTCCTGCTCGTCATGAACGGCCGCCCGCTCGACCTGCGCTGGCCGGCCGATCACATCCCCGCGATCCTCGACATCTGGTACCCCGGCACGTCCGGCGGAGCTGCCGTGGCGGACGTGTTGTTCGGTGACGTCCCGCCCGGCGGCAAGCTGCCGTTCTCGTGGCCACGGACCGTCGGCCAGGTGCCCATGCTGTACGCCCACACGCGTTCGCACGAGCCCGAGAACCAGTCACGCCGGTACTGGGACGAGGCGAGCACGCCGCTGTTCCCCTTCGGCCACGGGCTGTCCTACGGCTCCTTCGAGTACTCCGCCCTCACCGCTCGATCCCGCGCAACTGAGCGTCGGCGATCAGCTGAGCGTCACGGTCACCGTCACCAATGTCGGCGACCGCACCGGCGACGAGGTGGTGCAGGTGTACCTGCACCAGCAGCACGGCTCCGCGTCCCGACCGGTCCGCGAGCTCAAGGGCTTCCGCCGGATCACGCTCGACGCCGGCGAGTCCCGGACCCTGCGGTTCACCCTCGGCCCCGACGAGCTGCGCTACTGGAACGCGGCCCGCCGCGACTGGGTGCTGGAGGCGAGCACCTTCGACGTGTTCGTCGGTGGGGACTCCACGGCAGACCTCACGGCTCAGTTCACGACCGCCTGACCGTCCGCTGCCGCACGGGCGAGCACCGCGTCGAGGCGCTCGAAATCCTCGTCCATCCCGGCGTCCATCCCACTGGCCAGCATGGCGTCGCAGGCCTCCTTCGAGGTGAAGGTGGAGCTGATGGTCAGCGCGCTGCGCCCGTCGGGCAGGTCGGTGAACCGCAGCGTCTCCAGGGTCGCGCCGGGCTCGTCCTCGTACTCCCAGGTGTGGACGATGACGCCGTCGCCGACGAGGTGGTACGAGCCGCGGAAGGCCCAGCTCCCACCGGTGTCGGACTGCACGACGTAGCGGAAGGCGCCGCCGGTGGTGGCGTCGAAGCGGTCGAGGCGCACCGTGGTGCCGCGCGGGCCCATCCAGCCGGAGAACAGGGCCGGGTCGGTGTGCGCGCGCTGGACCAGCGCCGCGGGAGCATCGAACTCGCGGCGGTGCTGCAGGCTCTGCTCCCCGACGCGGGAGTGGGTGGTGGCGCCGGGGCGCTGGAGATCGTGCCGGGTCATGTCCGGTCCTTTCTGCGGTGGGATCGTGCGGGTGGTGTGGCGGTCGGTCGGTCGGGTGGCAGTGGTGCTGTCCCGGGGTCCCGGGGTCCACGGGGTCCACGGGGTCGAGGGGAAGTTGCGCGGAGAGTGCCTCGGCCAGGACGTCGTCCAGGCGCTGGTAGCGCTCTTCGAGCCGGAGCCGGCGAGCCTCCATCCACCGCGCCGCCTGGTCGATCGGCTCGGCCTCCAGGTGCACGCGCCGGGTGCGCCCCTCGCTGTGGCGAGTGACCAGCCCGGCCCGTTCGAGCGTGCCGATCTGCTGCGAGACGGCCTGGAAACTGATCGTGAACAGGGCGGCGAGCTCACCGACGGTCGCATCGCCCGTCGCCAGCCTGCTCACGATGGTGCTGCGGACGGGATCACCCAGGGCGGCGAAGATGCTCGCCACCGGTGTGGTCATCCGTCCCCCCTTCAATTCATTCAAGCAATCACTTTAACGTTGACGCTACCGGTGCCGGAGCGACGCGTCAACGCCTCTGCGCGGGCGCTGGGTCGCGATGGTGCCCGTCGCGCCGGATCCTCGGTCAGATCAGGCCGCGGAGGCGCGCTTCGAGGGAACGCTTCACTGCGTCGGTGACGGCCGCGTTGATCTGCTGCGTGAGGTCGGCGGAGTTGTCGAGGTTGGCGAGCAGCATGCGCAGGTCGAGGCCGTTGATGGCGCGCCGGAGCACGTCATCGGTCTTGAGGGCGCTGTCGACGACCGAGTCGGGCAGGGCGCGGATGGCGGCCTTGACGAAACCGTTCAGATTCGAGTCGTCGAGTGCCTCGTCGGTGAGCGCGGACGCGGGCGGAAGCGTGCCGTCGGCCTTCATGACGTCCACGGCGTGGAGCAGGCCGGCGCGCAGGGCGTCGATCTGAGCCTGGGTGGGCTGCGGGCCCGGTCGGGCGAGTTCGAGCGTGAGAGCCTCGCGCGTCACTCCCAGGCGGCAGGCGGCACCGTCGAGCCCCAGCAGCACCAATCGCTCACCGAGTCCCTCGATACCGGTCGAGACGGGGGCGACGGTCCGCTGGGCGCACGGCGAGGCCGATCGGGCAGGGGTGAAATGGCCGCCGCCGTTGGCGACCTGGACACCGAGGACCGCAGCGACGAGCGCCACCGCGACGAGCGGCAACGCCGCGGCACGCAGTCCGCGTTCGGACCTCACGTGATCACGCGCCGGCGACGCGGGATGAGCGGGATCATCGCAAGCAACGCGAGGCCCGCCGCGATCAGGAACGAGTCGCGGAACGCCTGCGTGGCAGCCCGTTCGAGCTGTCCGTCGAGCTCGCGCTCGAGTGTCGCGGCGGCCGGACGCTCCGCGGCCGGCAGACGCAGCGCGGCGAAGACGGGACGCAGGTCGGGCACCCGCCCGTGCTCGGCAGCCAACTCGTCGCTCAGCCCCCGCGCGAGCGCGATCTTGTCACCGGTCTGCAGCGGGGCGTCGAGCACGTAGGCGGTGATGGCCTCCTGGGCGGGCACCCGGGCATCACGCAGGTCGGCGGTGAACACGGGGGTCAGCAACGCCAACCCGAGCACGACTCCGAGGTGGCGCGCGCCGATCGTCCAGCCGCCGTGCATCGCCCGCGGCAACCGGTCGCGCAGCGCCTCAGCGGTCAGCGTGTCCACGGTCAGCCCGAGGCCCAGTCCGACGAGCACCTGTGGGCCGACCGTCCATGCGAGGGCCGCCGACGGCGGCAGCGCCAACCCCACCAGCCCACCGGCCAGGAGCAGGCAGCCGACGGCAGCCTCCAGGCGCGGTCCCGCACGCGCCCGACGGGCGAGCGGGGTGCTGATGAACGCCGCGACCGGCACGACGGAGACGGTCAGCGCCGCCGTCGCGGGAGAGCGTCGCCATCCGTCGACGAGCAGGAGCACCAGCAGGAAGAGAGCCGCGGTCAACGCGGCCGACAGCAGTACCAGGGCGACGTTCGGCGCGATCGCCGGCCGGTGCACCCGGGTCCGCCGGAACACCCTGCTGCGGGCGGTGAACGCGGCCGGGACGGCGAGCACCGCCACCGGAACCTGCACGGCGAAGATGGCCTGCCAGGAGAAGGCTTCGGTGAGCACGCCGCCGGCCACCGGCCCGATCGCCGTGCCGACCACGCCCGCCGCGATCCAGGTCCTCACCCCGCGCCGCTCGTCGGTGGCCACCACCAGCAGCTCCAGACAGCCCACGAGGGCGAACGCGCCACCGAAGGCCTGGGCGCACCGGGCGGCGATGAGGACCTGCAGGGAGCCGGCGAGCGCGCACACCACCGACGCCACGCCGAACAGGGCGATCCCCGCCGCACACAGCGGCGCCGGGTCGCGTCGCGTACAGACCCAGGCGGCGGGCACGACCGCGACCGCGAGCACCAGGTTGAAGGCGATGAGCACCCACGCGACCTGCCCCACGGTTCCACCGAGGCGGCGCAGGATCTCGGGCAGTGCAAGCGTGACGATTGCGGAGTCGGCGAGGACGAACCCCACGGTCATCGCGAGCAGGGGTACCGCTGCTCGACGCACACCCGCCATCATCGCCCGGCCGCACAGCCGTGTCCATCGGACCCGTGCCGGTCGCGGGTCGGAGCACCCAGCCGCAGCCCGACGCGGGACCTGGATCGGCCGTGGACGCCCGGCGCAGTGATGACTTCCGAGCGGGCTCGGGAAGCCCTTCATCACGTGCAATCAAGCCGCATACAATTTCTATTTGTATATGTGAACAAGCGGTTACGTGGCATTGTCAGCGCACTGTTCGTCGTGGATCAATTCCTCCTGACCGCGCCGGAAGACGGCCACCTCGGTGGTAACGCCTGCGTTTAGTCATCAAGTAACTCGATACCAGGTAACTCGATTTTAGGGACGTATGGATTGATCGCGAATTGCATTCCGCGAATTCTCAGGAAACTCTTTACCTGACGTGGAAGTCGTGCCACTGTCGTGCTGATCAGACCGAGATCCCGGGGGGTTTTCATGAGCAATACCAGGCGTCGCGCCACAGTAGGAGCCGCGGCCGTCACCAGCACCATCGCCGCTCTGGCGCTGGGAGTCGCATCCGGAGGGCCGGCGGGCGCCACTCCGCCGGCCCCCTCCACGTTGAAGGTGACCAAGGTCATTTCATCCGCCTACGTCGGGCCTTTGCAGTTCGCAGTGGCGGGCAAACGGATCTATGTCGCCGACAGCTTCACCGCGAATCTGTACCGGGTGGGGCGCGCCGCGCCATTGGTCCACAGCCCGGATCCCGCCGGCAGCGGTGAAGCGACCCCGGACATCGCCGGAGTCGGTGTCGATTCCCGGACGGGCGTCGTGGCATTCACCGAGACCAATGCCGACCACTCCTTCACTCGCCTGTCCTTGCTTCTTCCGAGCGGAAAGACGAAGGTGCTGGCGAACCTGTCCGCCTACGAGGCCGCGCACAACCCGGACGGCAGGACCCACTACGGCATCGACCACCCGAGTGCCTGTGTCCAGGCGGCCTTCGCCAAGCTCGGTGCCCCGGCCAGCTACACCGGCATGGTCGACTCCCACCCCTACGCGGTCGTCGCGCTGGGCCACGGCGCCTGGGCGGTCGCCGACGCGGGCGGCAACGACATCGTCCGCGTCGACCGGTACGGGCATGTGTCGACCATCGCCGTGCTCCCGCCGGCGCCGGTGAAGATCACGGCCGGACTGGCCAAGGCCAACGGGCTCGCTGCCTGCACGGTCGGCCTGACCTACAAGTTCGAGGCGGTCCCGACCGATGTGGAGCTCGGGCCGCTCGGAACGCTGCTCACCACCACGCTGGCGTCCGGGCCTGGCGGTGACCCCACTCCCGTGGCGACGGGCAGTGTCTACGCCATCGGCTACGGCGGCCGGCTGGTGCGCCTGGCGACCGGGTTCAACAACGCGACGAACCTCGCCTACGACGGCCGCGGCCACATCTTCGTCGCCGAACTCGGCAGCGGGCAGATCACCGAACTGTCGCTGCACGGGCGGTCCGTCGTGGCCACGCTGCCAGGGGTCGTCGGTGTCGAGTTCGCCAACGGGCACCTGTACGCGTCCACCGCACCGGCGGCCGCCGGGGGAAGCGGGCCCGGAACGATCGTCGAACTGGGGCGATGAGCCTCAGGCGGTAAGCCTCCGGCGATCGAACGCAGACGACAACCCGGGCAGCCCGGCCCGGGTGTGCCGAATCGGGGGGCGGGCAGCGATGCCTCGATGCGAACCACGGCATCGAGGCATCGTCGCTGCTCGCGGCCGACGGTTCCCGCAGGGCGATTGGGTACCGTGGTCCTCAGGCAGTGGCGTACAGCAGCGTCACCCGGTGGGGGGTGTCGTATGACGGGTCGTGTGCTCGGGTCGGTCCGCCGGCCGCTGCAGGTGTGGATGGACGCCACCCGCTCGGCATCCGAACTGGCGGCGTCGGTGCTCGCGAGCCCGCTGCTGGCCGCGGAGCCGAGGGGCGACGGGCACAGCGTGCTGGTGCTGCCCGGCTGGCTCGCGGGCGATGCCAGCACGCTGCCGCTGCGCCGCTGGCTGGCGTTTCTGGGCTACGACGTGCACGGGTGGCGGCAGGGGACCAACCGGGGACCCACGATCGGCAACGTCGCGGCACTCCAGCGGACGGTGCGTGACCTCGCGGACCGGTCCGGGCAGCCCGTCAGCATCATCGGCTGGAGCTTGGGGGGCCAGTACGCCTACCAGCTCGCGCGGGGCAATCCGGCGAGCGTGCGCCAGGTCATCACCCTCGGTACACCGGCGAGGATGAGATGGACCGGCAGCCGGGTCACGTCACGCCTGGCCGACTCACCGGCGCGGACGCGGTTCCTGCCGCCGTTCACGCCCCGGTCGTGGGACCAGCCGGGACCGTTGCGCGTGCCCGTCACCGCCATCCATGCTAAGTCCGACCCGATCGCCGCCTGGCGATCCTGCCTGGTTCCGGCGGGACCGCGGCGCCAGAACCTCGGTGTCCGGAGCAGTCACCTGGGCTTCGGTCACAACCCGGCGGTCCTGCACGTGATCGCCCACCGGCTCGGCACGGACCCCCGCCGGTGGACGCCCTACGAGCCGTCCCGCGCGATGCGGGCGGTCGTGTCCGTCCACCACGGTCGCGGCTGACCGGGTCACTTCCCGGGGCCGGCCGGGCTCAGAAGTACGTCGGCAGGCGCGGGGCGTAGGGCTGCTCCAGCGCGGTGACGTCCTCGTCGGTGAGTTCGACGTCCAGGGCGGCGACCGCGTCGCTGAGGTGATGCGGCTTGGTGGCGCCGATGATGGGCGCGTCGACGACGGGGTTCCTGAGCACCCACGCCATCGCCACCTGTGCCATGGACACCTCGCGCTCGCCGGCGATCCGCTCGACCGCGTCGACGATCGCCTTGTCCGACTCCAGGAACAGGGGGCGGCCGGCCGGGTCGGTGGTGGGGTTGCCCGCTGCGCGCGTGGTGCTGCGTTCGCCCCACGGCCGCGCGACCAGACCGGCGGCGAGGGGGCTCCACGGGATGCTGCCGACGCCCTCGGCTGCGAGCAGGCCGAACATCTCCCGCTCCTCCTCGCGGCTGACCAGGCTGTACTGGTCCTGCATCGAGATGAACGGCGTCCAGCCGTGCGTCCGCGCGGCATGCTGCATCGCGGCGAAGCGCCAGGCCCACATCGACGATGCGCCGAGGTAGCGGACCTTGCCGGCCTTGACGACGTCGTGCAGGGCCTCCATCGTCTCCTCGACCGGGGTGTTCGGGTCGAAGCGGTGGATCTGGTACAGGTCGACGTAGTCGACGTCCAGGCGCCGTAGCGACGCGTCGATCTGTTCCATGACCGCCTTGCGCGACAGGCCCGAACCGCCGGGGCCGTCGTGCATCGGCATGAACAGCTTCGTCGCCAGGACGATGTCGTCACGGCTGGTGTACCGGCGCAGCGCCCGGCCGACGATCTCCTCCGACGTGCCGAGGCCGTAGATGTTGGCCGTGTCCCAGAAGGTGATGCCGAGTTCGACGGCCTGCCGGAAGATCGGTTCGGCCGCGTCGTCGTCGAGGGACCAGTCGAGGCGCTTGGCGGGATCTCCGAAGCTCATGCAGCCGAGCGCGATGCGGCTGACCTTCAGGCCTGACGAGCCGAGACGGGTGTACTTCATGCGTGACTCCTTGCGTAGGTGACGAGCGGGTTGGTTGCGGGATCGACCCGCAGGCGACCGGGCGACGCGGTGGTGGCGCCGAGCCCGGATGAGGCGACGTTCAGTGCAGGGCGAGTTCGCCGGCCTGGTCGGCGGTCGCCGCCCAGCTGGCCAGCAGCGTCAGGCTGTCCGCGGTGGAGCTGCCCTGGGGTGCGGTGTAGACGAGCATGGTCAGCCCCGGCTGGGACGGCAGCTCCATGGCCTCGAAGTTCAGGTCGAGATCGCCGACGACGGGATGGTGGAGTTTCTTGTTCCCCGCCCGGTGGAACCGGACGTTGTGCGCGGCCCACCGGGTACGGAAGTCCTCGCTGCGGGTGGACAGTTCGCCGATGAGTTCGACGAGCTGCTTGTCGTAGGGGTTGCGCCCGGCCTCGGAGCGCAGCATCGCGGCGATGTCGTCGGCGCTGCGTTCCCAGTCGCCGAAGAAGGAGTGCGACGCCGGGTCGAGGTAGACGAAGCGGGCGGTGTTCGCCGGGCGGCGGGGATCGGCGAGCAGCGGCGCGTACAGCGCGCGGGCCATGCGGTTGGCGCCGAGCATGTCGTGGCGCGCGTTGCGGACCCACGCCGGGGCGTCGGTGATCGCGTCGAGCACCTGCTGCACGCTCGGGGTCACGCCCACGTTCCGGACGCGGCGCTGCCGTGCGGGCACGGGCTGGGAGGCGCGGGCCAGGTCGAAGAGGTGGTCGCGCTCGGCCTCGTCGAGCTGCAGCGCGCGGGCGACCCCGTCGAGGACGGCATCCGACGCTCCGGCGAGGGTGCCGCGTTCCATCCGGACGTAGTAGTCGACGCTGACGCCGGCGAGGAGCGCGACCTCCTCCCGTCGCAGCCCGGCGACCCGGCGATTGCCGCCGTAGGCGGGCAGCCCGGCCTGGTCGGGGGTGATCCGCGCCCGCCGGGAAGCGAGAAACTCCCGGATCTCTGCTCGGTTGTCCATGACTCCACGGTAGGCGACCCGGCCGATGCCAGGGAGGCACTGCCATTACCCCGAAGGCCGTTACCGGTCGCCGACCGCGTCCCCCAGGATCTCGGCAAGGTGCCGCACGCCCGGATGGTCTGGCAGGTCCTCGAGGACGAGCGGCAGGGGGGTGCTCCAGTTCCTGTCGTTGACGGTGCCTGGCAGGTTCGGCCGGGTGGTGTGCGCGACGGCGTCGTCCAGACTGGCAGCGAGCAGCAGGCTCGGTGCCCGCGCCAGCAGCCGGTACGCACCGTCGACCGCGGTGCCTGCATCGGCGGAGTCGGGAACTCCGGCGTCGTCGGTGAGCAGGCGCCGCAGGCGGACGGTGGCCTGCTCGTCGGCCTCGACGCCGGCCGCGCGCTGATCGGCCAGATCGGCCCCGGACCAGAGCCCGGCAACGGTGGGAAGGTCATGCGTGCCGACCGCCGCCAACGCCGACGTCGGCCACCTGCCGGGCGGATCGGCCTCGAACCAGAGGAGCCGGTAGGACAGGACGTTGCGGGACGTGAGGTCCTCGCGCACTCCGGGTTCCACCGTGCCGAGATCCTCTCCGACCACCGGCGCGCCCGCCCGGTGGCTCTCCAGGGCGACGATGTCGAGCAGGTCCGCGGCCGGGTACCGGACGTAGCCGCCCTCGGCGGCATCGAGGCCGGCCGGCACCCACCACAGGCGGAACAAGCCCATCACGTGGTCGATACGCAGGCCGCCGGCCAGCGCGATCGTGGCGCGCACGCAGTCGATGAACGGCTCGTACTGCGCAGCCCGGAGGCGCCAGGGCACGAACGGCGGCAGGCCCCAGTCCTGTCCGGCCAGATTGAAGGGGTCAGGCGGCGCCCCGACCGTCGCGCCGTCGGCGAGAACGTCCTGGTAGGCCCAGGCGTCGGCTCCGTCCGGACCCACTCCGACCGGCAGGTCCTGGAGCACCGGCAACGGCGTTCCCGCAGCCCGCAGTTGCAGCTCGAGTTGCCACTGCAACCAGGCGACGAACGCGAGGTCCTCGCCCGCAGAGGTGTTCAGCTCCCGCACGCCGGAGCCGTCGGGACGGCGCACGTCGTCGGGCCATGCGCGCCAGCTGGGTCCGTGGCGCTGCGTGAGCACCGACCAGGCGGCGAACTGCTCGATGGCGGGACCCCGGGCGCGGCGCCAGTCGGCCAACCCGGCCGAGCCGGCGGCCCCGGTGCGGTCGAACACCTCGCGCAGCGCGGCCCGTTTCAGCCGCCAGGCGGCGTCCCGGTCGATCCGGGGCTCCTCCGACAGGGCTCGGCCGGCAGTCGCGTAGCGGTCGAGGTCCGCGTCCAGCAGTTGCGCACCGTCGACGTCGGCCACCGACAGGTAGAGCGGGTCGAGGAAGCGGCGGGTGGACGGGAAGTACGGGCTCGCCTGCTGCGGCCCGTCCGCCACGGCCGAGCCCCCGGCGTGCAGCGGATTGATCAACACGAAGCCGGCGCCCTGGCTGCGGGCCAGCCGCGTCAGCGTGGCCAGATCGCCGAGGTCCCCGATCCCCCAGGATCGCCAGGACCTGGTGGCGTAGAGCTGAGCGGTCCAGCCCCACGCGCGGCGGTCGGGCAGGATGCACGACCCGGGCGAGACGATCAGGGTGCGCTCACCGGCGTCGGTGTGCAGGCGGTGGTAGCCGAGGGGGAGGGTGACCGGTTGCGCCGGATCGAGGCCGACCTCCTGCCCGTCCTCCAGGAGCACGCCGAACGATGCGCCGGAGGCCGGCTCGCCGAGCGCCAGGTGAGCGCCGGGCCGCGTCACGAGCGGCGCGGGGGCGGTGTCGGTGTCGGGGCTGCCGATGGCCGCGCGCAGTGCCCGGACCGTCCGCGGGCTCAGCCGGGCGGGCTCGCCGGAGTTGCCCACGTAGTCGTGCTGAATGCCGAACCGGTCATCGCCGGTCGCAGCGGAAGGGGTGATCACAGCGGTCCGCCTTTGTCGTCGGGCCCGAGTGTGGCCGTCGCCCGGACGCGCCTACCGGTCGGGGTGCGCTTCCGGCTCGGACTCGGCAGGGAATACTCCGGCGGCTCCGGCCGGGGACTCGGCGGACGACGCGGCCTGGCGCGCCCGTGCGCGCCGTTTCCCTTCGTGCATCGCCTGGACGCGCGCGATCGGTATGGCTCTGCCCTCCTCGATCAGCTGCGGATCGAGCTGCGTAGGCCGGCGGCATCAGCTCGGTCCAGGGATCAGTGGCGCCGAGCAGCGCGGGAGCGGTGTGCAGCGTGACATCCGCCGGGACGATCGACGCGAGATCGTCCCAGGGCAGGGGGTAGGAGACCGGGACGCCCGGACGCAGCCGCGGGCTGTACGCCGCGGCGATGGTGGCGCCACCGGCGCGGGTGGAGTCGAGGAACACCTTCCCCTGGCGATCGGCGCGGGTGAACGCGGTGGTGGCGAGCTCGGGGCCGAGCCGTTCGGCGCGGGCGGCGAGCGCGCGGGTCGCGGCAGCAACCTCTTCCGCGCCGACGCCCGTCACCGGGACGAGCACGTGCACGCCCTTCGCGCCGCTGGTCTTGACGAGCCCGTCGAGCCCCGCCTCGAGCAACGCGCGACGGACCAGCTCGGCGGCCTGCACGACGACGGTGAAACCGGAACCCTCGGGCGGATCGATGTCGAGCACCAGGTGGGTGGGGACGGTGACTTCGGGCAGGCGGAAGAGTGTGGCGTGGTACTCGACTGCGCGCTGGTTGGCGAACCACAGCAGCGTTCTGCGGTCGTTGCACACTGCGTAGGAGATCTCCCGCCGTGACGATTCGGCCCACAGTTTCGCCGTCGGCACCCAGTCGGGGGTGTAGGCGGGAAGGTTCTTCTGCATGAACGGCCGCTGACCGCGCAGTACCCGGATCACCGAGAGCGGCCGGTCGGTCAGGACGGGGACGAGGCGGTCCGCGACGGCGTCGAGGTAGTCGACGAGGTCGCGTTTCGTGGCCCCCGCGCCCTCGAACAGCGGCGCGTCGAGATTGGTCAGGGTCACGCCGTCGCGGGTCTCGTCGGTGCTCATGGGGGCTACTCCTCGAACGCGCGCAGCAGCTCGGCGTCCCAGGCGAGTCCCAGTTCCCATTCCCGGTCGGCCAGGTCGCGGTAGGTGGCGATCTCGTCCGCCGTCACGGGAAGGCCGGACTTGATCCAGGCCAGCCGTGCCTCGGTCGCCGCCACATAGTGGTTCGTCAGGTCCGCGAACTCTTCTTCGGTCATCCGGGAGTGCCCCGCTCTCTGGGAGGTGAACGTGCTGCGCGACGGGCCGGCGGCCGGGCCCCGGGCGGGGAGGTTCCGGACGTGATCGCCGCAGGGCCCGCGTCTCTGTTTTGCCCGGAGGGCGGCGCGGTCTGCAGAAGGGCAGGCGGGTGATCGGGATCGCAGCCGCGGGCGGCTGGTCGCGGGAGGTCCGAACCGCCCGCAGGTGACGGTACCGCGCATGCTCGGTGGGGCGCACCCGTTCCGGCGGATGACCCCCGCAACCGCGCCCGCCGGCGCTAGGCGGCAGGTCGCCGACGCAATAGGATCCCCGCGGTGACCATGTATCCGATCGACGTGCGCTCGTGACAGCGCCCGGTCTGAACGCCGAGTCGCTGCAGCGGTTCCTCACCGCGGTGGTGCCCGAGCGCGGTGCCACGGTGCTGTCGGTGACGGCGCTGACCGGCGGGTACAGCCGCGACACGGCGATCGGCGAGGTCCGGTGGGGCGACGGCAGCCAGGATCGCGTCGTGCTCCGGGCCGACCCGCCTGCCGACCAGGGCGTGTTCGTGAGCGATCGCGACAGCGAATGGGTGCTGCTGCGGGCGCTCGCCGACACCGGCCCCGCCCAGGTGCCGCTGGCGCTCTGGTACGACGGCGACGGGTCGTACTTCGGCACCAAATGCATCATCAACGACTTCTACGACGGCCGCCCGTTGCAGGAACTGTCCCGGGAGACGTCCGATCTGACCGAGATGCGCAACACCTTCGTCGAGTCCATGGTCGACATCCACCGCACGCCGCTGGACACCCTCCCCGCCGAGATGGAACGGCCGACGGACTGGGACAACTACATCGACGGCCTCATCGATCTGCTCGACCACTACAGCCGCACCGGCCCCGACAGCCGCCCCGCGCTGCGCTATGCCGCCACCCGGCTGCGCGCCTACCGGCCCCCGCCGGTGCCGTTCACGCTGGTCCACGGTGACTGCCAGCCGGGCAACTTCCTCGTCGGCGCGGTCGGGCCCAAGGTCATCGACTGGGAGTTCGGCCGGATCGGCGATCCGCGCGAGGACATCGGCTACTACCGGCAGATGCCCGTGCTGCCGAACCTGTACGTCACCGACCCGGAGGCGTTCCTGGCCCGCTACCGCTCGCTGACCGGGATGACGGAGGAGGAGCTCAACCAGGACGTCGTACAGTTCTTCCTGCTGCTGGGCCTGATCCGCCTCTACGGCCAGGAGATGGAGGGCGCCGACGCGGTCGCCGAGGGGCGCTCGCGCGGGGTGATGGCGACCTACCTCATCAACGCGATCTCCCAGCAGTTCAGCGACTACTTCGAGATCAGCCGCCGGCTGGGCGCACTGGCCGACGCGCGAGGAACGGATTCCGAATGATCAGCCGCCCGACCACCGAGCAGCTCCTGATCGACTGTGCCCGCGAGCTGATGGAGGGAGTCCTGCCCGCGCTCACCGACCCGACGGCGATCGTCCGGCTCGCGATGGTCGAGCAGGTCCTGCGCAACGCCGCGGTCCGCAGCGCCAAGGAGATCTCCTGGATGACGGGGGAGATCCCGTCGCTGCGGGCCTACGCCGCAGAGGTGCTCGCCGCCGAGCCCGACGCAGCGCTCACCGCCGCCTGCGCGTCCTTCGATCAGCAGCCCGACACGGGACTGGAACTGGACGCGGTCGTCGACCGCTACGTCATGGCCAGCACCCTGTTCGCCGACGCACTCGAGCTGGCCATCAGCCGGGGGCACGTCGAGCTGCGCGAACGCGGTGAGGCGCTCGTCGTCGCCCGGTTGGAGCGCGAGACGACGATCATGGCCGGCTGGAACCCCACCGGGCGCTGATCACGGCGCTGGTCACAGCGTTGGTCGAGCGGTGACCGGCCGGGCGAGCGCCTCGCGTGCCGCGTTGGCGACCGTGGTCACGAGCCCCGCCGGCGCGCCGGGCCGGCCCCGGACGTGCAGCGGCTCCGGATCCACCGGCGGCAACCCGCCCAGGCGTTGCAGGCCCTCGGGCGGCGTGCCGAAGTGGGCGAGGAGGGCGACGCCGACGCCGGCACGAGCGGCGTTGAGCACGCCGGCGAGATGGCCGGCCTCGCAGACCACCGTCGACTCGAGCTTGTTCTCGGCCAGGACGTGCAGGGCACGGCGGCGGATCGTGCACGGTTCGTCGATGGCGATGAGCGGCACCGCGCCGTCGGGGAGGTGCCAGCCCGGCGCCGCGTACCAGGACAGGGGGAGCGCACCGGCGGGGCGGACGCTGCGCCCCTGGGCGTCGCCGATGAACACCGAGGCGTCGATCGAGCCCTTGTCGAGGCGGTCGTGGAGCTGGGTCCCGCGATCGATGCGGAAGCGGATCACGTGGTCGGGGAAGCTCGCCTTGAGCCCGGCGGTGATCGCGGGGAGCAGCAGGTCGGCGGCGTGCTCGGTCGACCCGACGACGAACGCCGGCTCAGCGTCGACCGGAGTCCGTAGCCGTTCGAGAGCGTCGTCGTGGGCGGCCAGGATCTTGCGCGCGTCGGCGACGAGCAGTTCGCCTTCGGCGGTGAACTGCGTGCCGCGCCCGTTGCGCTGCACCAGCGCTCGCCCCGCATGCCCGCTCGAGCCGGCGGATGTGCTGGCTGACGGCCGACTGGGACAAGTGCAGGCTTTCGGCTGCGCGGCGGAATCCGCCGGAGTCCGCGATCGAGGCCAGACTCCGGAGCGCGACTATGTCCAGTACACCGGCCATGTCGATAGGATAACTATGAATTCCCGTGGTGATCGTCTTCCCCGGCTCATCGCAATGCGGCCTCGGCGAGCTGGATCGCCGCGCTGATAAGCGATCGTGATCGGCATGATCGTGGATCGTCGTTGGACAGTCCTTCAAATGTCTATTAGTTTGATAGACATGATCGGGATTGAGCACGCGGGTGTCGCTCTCATGACACCTGCCCGCACCCTCCCGGCCGTGCCGACCGAGGTGTCGGGCCCAGCCCTGACCCGGCGGCGCGTGATCGACCTCAAACGTCACGCCGCCGCCCGGTGTCGCTGCCGCTGACGCCGTGACTCCCCGGTCCAGCTGAGAGTCCGCACACCCGCCCTGCTCACCCCGCGATGACAGCGCGCGCCGTCACGCAGGTTTCCCCCGTGCTCCGCGGGTGCCGGTCGGATGTGCGCGACGACGCGTGCCCGGGCTAGCCGTCCATCTGTCCACCAGAGCACGCACGTGAAAGGTCTCCGATGACGCTCACCCGACAGGATGCCGTCCTCAGCTGGAACGAACCGAGCCCGGTTCCGCTGCGGGGCACGGTGGTCCTGCTTCCGGGCCGCGGCGAATCCCCGCAGGTCTACGAACGCTTCGGCCGCCGCCTGGCCGCCGATGCCTATCGCGTCCACGCCGTCACCGCGCCGAGCGAGTCGGCCGAGCTCGCCCACGAGCAGCTCGTCGCCCTGCTCGACAGCGGCCGACGAGGCCACACCGCGCATCGTCGTGGGCTCGGATGCGGGCGCCGCCTACGCCGCCCGCCTGGCCGCTGATCAGCAGCTCGACCGCGCGTCCGCGCTGATCCTGGCCGGACTGCCGACGTCCTCCGCCGCCGCCCCGTCGGCCGACTGGGACGCGGAGCTCGACATCCGCACAGCCTGCACCACCCACCGGGCCCGCATCACCGAGGCCGGTGTGCGGCCGGCCGAACTGTTCACCGACCTGCCCGGCGAGTGGCTCGACCCCGCTACTCCGGGACGGATCACGCAGCCCACGCTGGGCATCCACGGTCGCGACGACGTCGTGAGCCCGTTCGCCGCCGCCCGTAGCTGGTACGCCGCCGTTCCCCGCGCCGAACTCGTGGGAATCTCCGGCGGTCGTCATGACGCCTTGAACGACCAGACCCACCGGACCGTGGCCGCGACGATCGTCCTGTTCCTGGAGCGCCTCCGGCTCGGCCCGGACCTCGCGCCCGTCGCCAGCGCGGAAGCCCTGCCGCAGAGCCCGGTCGTGCGGCCATGACCAGATACGTGATCATCGGTGCGGGCGCGGTCGGCGTCACGCTCGGCGCGGAACTGCTGCGCAGCGGTCGCGAGGCCGTTCTCGTGGGCCGCGGGCGCCAACTCGAGCTCTTGCGGGCGGGCCAGCTGCGCTATCTGCGCCCGCACGGCGGCTGGACGGTGGAGGTTCCGGCAGTCGGGAGCGCCGACGAGATCAGCCTGAACAGCAAGGACGTTCTCGTCCTCGCCACGAAGACGCAGGACGCCGACGAGGTCCTCGCGGCGTGGGCGCGCCAGCCGGTCGACGGCGGTCGGTGGCGTGCGGGGGAGGTGCTGCCGGTCTTCACCCTGCAGAACGGGCTGGACGTCGAGCGCAGCGCGCTGCGGCGCTTCGCCACCGTCGTCGGGTCCGTGCTGTGGGTCCCGTCCACCTACGTCACCGACGGGGAGATCCTCTCGCCCGGCGCGCCCGCAGTGGGCGTGTTCTGGGTCGGCAACCACCCCGACGCGATCCCGTCGGCCTCGGCGCAGACCATCGCCGGCGACCTGCGACACGCCGGGTTCGAGGTGCAGGTGGTCGAGGACCTGTCCCGGTGGAAGGCGGCCAAACTGCTCGCCGGCGTGACCTTCGCGCTGGACGCCCTCTACGCACCAGGGCCCGAACGGGATCGGGCCGCACGGCTGGTCCAGGACGAGGCGCGGGAGATCCTCACCGCGGCCGGCGTCGATGTGGCCGACTTCCGTACCGAGAGCACGGTCCACCTCGACCGGTTCGAGTCGGTCGTGATCGACGGGCGCGTTCGCCCCGGCAGCTCGACGTGGCAGAGCCTGGCGCGTGGGCGGAGCGTGGAGACCGACTTCCTCAACGGCGAGATCACCCTGCTGGCCCGTCAGCTGGGCCGGCGCGCGCCGGTCAATGCCGCTGTCCTGGCGCGGGTCCAGCGTGCGGTGCACGAACGGACCGGCGCCCGGCTCGCTCCCGGCCGACGATCTCGCGGCTGGTGCTCGCCGTCCGCGACGGTGCTGGTCGACGCCGCGACCCTGCGCGCCGAGCTGGCAGGGTCGACCGCACCGGCCTGCTCGACGTGCGCTGGGCGCTCGGCGACCCGGACGGCGAGAAGCACTACCTCGACGGGCACCTGCCCGGCGCGGTGTACGTCGACCTCGATACCGAGCTGGCGGCGCCGCCGTCGGTCGAGGGTGGGCGGCACCCGTTGCCCGGCACGGCGGATCTCCAGCAGGCCGCCCGCCGCTGGGGTCTGCGCGCACGGGCGGGCGGTCGTCGTCTACGACGACAACGGGGGCCAGAGCGCCGCGCGCGCGTGGTGGCTGTTGCGGTGGGCAGGCGTGAGCGATGTCCGCATCCTCGACGGCGGGCTGGGCGCGTGGGCGGCCGCCGGTGGGCAGCTCGTCGACCGGCGCGGATCACCCCGAGCCCGGCGACGTCGTGCTGAGTCCCGGGCACCTGCCCACCCTCGACGCCGACGGCCGCGGCCGCACTTCCGACCCGGGGCGTGCTCATCGACGCGCGGGCCGCGCGAGCGGTACCGCGGCGAGGTGGAACCGGTCGACTCGCGCGCCGGCCACATCCCCGGCGCGATCAGCCTGCCCACCGCCGCCAACCTCGGCCCGGACGGCCGGTTCCTGCCCGTCGCCGAGCTGCGGCGCGGTTCGCCGGTCGCCGCAGACGCGACCGAGGTCGGCGTGTACTGCGGTTCCGGCGTCACCGCGGCGCACGAGATCGCCGCGCTGCAGGCCGCCGGCATCGACGCCGCGCTCTACCCCGGCTCCTGGTCGGCGTGGTCCGGCGATCCCGCGCGCCCGGTGGCCACCGGTGCGCAGCCCTCGCAGCCGGCCTGTCCGAGCCCTGATCCTGTCCCGCCCGCCCGACACCACCCTGAGCAGAACAAGAACGGAAAGCCCGCCATGGCCGTCGAATTCATCAGTGCCGTCAACGTCAACCCGAGCAACGAGCTCAATCGCCTCGGGCGCGCCGAGATCGACCTGCCCGTTCTTCACGCGGTACGTGAACGCGCTCGAGGACGCCGGATTCGACTACACGCTGTGCGCCTACGCCTCGGCCGTTCCAGGACCAGTTCGCGATCGCCAACCAGATCGTGGCCCGCAGCGAGCGGGTGGCTCCGATCATCGCGCTGCGACCGAACACCATCTATCCCACGGTCGCGGCCAAGGCGCTGGCCACGCTCGACCAGTTCGGCGGAGGACGGGCGGTCGTGCACTTCATCGCCGGCGGCAGCGACGCCGAACAGGCCCGCGAGGGCGACTACCTGACCAAGGAACAGCGCTACGCCCGCACGGCCGAGTACATCGACATCGTGCGGCAGGTCTGGACCAGCACCGAGCCGTTCAGCCACGACGGGCGAGTTCTACAAGTTCGACGGATTCCTCAGCGCGGTGCGCCCGACGAACGGCACCATCCCGGTCTCGGTCGGCGGATCGTCGCGTCGACGCCTACCGGGTCGGCGGCTCGACGCGCGGACATCTTCGGGCTCTGGGGCGAGCCGCTGAAGGACACCCAGGATCAGATCGAGACCGTCAACGGGAAGCGGAGAAGGCCGGGCCGCGCCGACCGGCCGCGGATCTGGGTGACGTTCCGACCGATCATCGCCCCGACCGAGGAGCTGGCCTGGGAGAAGGCGCACCGGATCCTCGCGATCCTCGAGGACCGGCGGAGCCGGGCGGCTGGCATGCCGAAGACCTCGGGGTCGGCGCACCGCAGAACGTCGGATCGCAGCGGCTGCTGGAGATCGCCGCCCGCCAGGACGTCCACGACCGCGCGCTGTGGACCCCGACCGCCACCGCGACCGGCGCGGCCGGCGCGTCCACCGCGCTGGTCGGCACGCCCGAGACGGTGGCCGCCGCGATCCTCGACTACGTCGACCTCGGCGCCGACCTGATCTCCATCCGCGGCTACGACAACCTCAACGACCTCATCGACTACGGCCGGTACGTGCTGCCGCTGGTCCGCCAGGAACTCGCCCACCGCGAGGCCACCGGCCAGCCGCGGCACCCTGCAGGACGACCACCCCGGCGCTTACGCCAACCACCAGCAGCAGCTCGCCGAGAGGACCTCCGCATGACCACCGCACCCGCCTTCGACTCGACGATCCCAGCGACCGCATCGCCCGAGGTCGAGTTCATCAGCCTGTCCCACCTGAACCCCTCGACCGAGCTCAACCCCATCCCGACCCGGGGGATCGACCTGAAGTACTTCCGCCGCTACGTGCGCTCGCTCGAGGAGGGCGGCTACGACTACACCCTGCTTCCGTACGGCGCCACCACCGCCGACTCGTTCGTCGTCGCCAGCGCGGTCGGCCAGCTGACCGAGCACCTCGGCCCATCGTCGCGCTGCGGCCGAACACCACCTTCCCGACGGTCGGCGCGCAGAAGCTCGCCACCCTGGACCAGCTCACCGAGGGCCGCGCGGTCGTGCATCTGATCACCGGCGGCAGCGACGCCGAGCAGGCCCGCCAGGGCGACTACCTCCCCAAGGAGAAGCGCTACGCCCGCACGTCGGAGTACGTCGACATCCTGCGCCGGTCCTGGACCGAGCCGGCCGCGTTCAGCCACGACGGCGAGTTCTACAAGTTCGACGACTTCGGTCCGGGCTTCGCGCCGTACGAGTCGACCGATCCCGATCTCGATCGGCGGCCAGTCCGACGAGGCGTTCGAGGTCGGCGGCGCGAAGGGCGACATCTTCAGCTTCTGGGGCGAGCCGCTGGACGACCTGCGCGCCGAGATCGATCGGGTGCACGCCATCGCCCGCGCCGCCGGCCGCACCACGCTGCCGCGGATCTGGGTGACGTTCCGCCCGATCGTCGCGCCGACCGACGAGCTGGCCTGGGACAAGGCGCACGACTACGTCGCCAAGATCAAGGCCACCTTCGACAAGTCCGCCTACGCGTCCCAGCTGCGTCGACAGGGCGCTCCGCAGAACGTCGGCTCGCAGCGGGCGCTCGCCTTCGCCAGCAAGTCCGAGCTCTACGACCGGGCGCTGTGGACGAAGACCGCGGCCGCCACCAACGGCGCCGGTGCCTCGACCGCGCTGGTCGGCTCGCCGGAGACGGTCGCCGCCGCCATCCTGGACTACGTCGACCGCGGCGCGTCGCTGGTGTCGGTCCGCGGCTACGACACCCTCGCCGACGCGGTGGACTACGGCCGCTACGTGCTGCCGCTGGTCCGCCAGGAACTCGCCCACCGCGCGGCCACCGGGCAGCGCGGCACGCTGCAGGCCGAGCACCCCGGCAACTACGGCGCCGATACGCCGAGTACGCCACGGCCGGCCAGCTCATGACCGCGACCGACACGGCTCGCGTCACCTTCCTCGTCCCGGACCTGTCCGACGAGGCGCTGGCCGCGGTCACGGCCGAGATCGCCGCGACCGCGGACGAGTACGACCGCACCGGCGAGATTCCCGTGGAAGGGCCTCGAGGTCGCCCACCGCGCCGGGCTGCTCACGGCCGCCGTCGGCACGCAGTACGGCGGCCCCGGCGCCGGGCCCGCGCGACATCGCCCGGATCCTCACCGCCATCGGCGAGGGCGACGCCTCGGTCGGGCTCATCGCCGCCAACCTGCTCATGACCCATGCCGGCCAGGCGGCGCAACCCGCACTGGCCGGCGGCCTACTACGACGACCTGCTCGCGCCGGTCCCAGACCGGACCCGGCGCTGGTCAACGCCATCCGGGCCGAGCCCGAACTCGGCGCGCCGGCCCGCGGCGGCCTGCCGAAGACCACGGCCACCCGCACCGCCGACGGCTGGATCGCTCAACGGCCACAAGGCCTACGCCAGCGGCGGAACGGGGCTGGCCTACCACGTCGTCTGGGCCGTCGCCGACGAGCCGGACGCCGACCCCGACCAGCCGCGCGTCGGCCACGTCATCGTGCCCGGCGACCGGCCGGGCATCACCTGGGTCGCAGACCTGGGACCACCTCGGCCTGCGGGCCTCGAACACCCACGACGTCATCTACGACAACGTGCGAGCTGGCCGCGGATGCGTTCGTCGAGATCCCGCGCGGGGCCGACGGCGTCTACCGCGACCCGGCGGCGATGGCCGGCCCGGGCGGCTTCGGCCACCCCGCGCTCTACATCGGCGTGGCCCGCGCGGCCCGCAGCGGCCTTCGCGGAGTACGCCCGCGACCGCGTCCCGGCCGCGCTCGGCGGCCCATCGCCCAGACCGAACGCATCCAGTCGGTGGCCGGCGAGATCGACCTGCAGATCGTCCAGGCCGAGACGCTGCTGCACGGCGCGCTGCTTCGCGTCGAAGCCGGCGACACCGCGATCCTCGCCGATCTGTCGGCGGTCAAGGTGGCCATCGCCCGCTCGGTGATCGCCGCCACCCAGACCGCGGTCGCCGCGCTCGGCAACCCGGGCCTGTCGAAGCACCACTCGCTCGAGCGGCATCTGCGCGACGCGCTCTGTATCCGGGTGCACCCGCCGCAGGAGGACACCGTCCTGCTCGCGAGCGGCCGCCGAGTCCTCGGCGTCTGATGCACCGCTCACCAGCACCCATCCCGTCCCGAGGCGTTCGCCTCGCCGCCCACCAACTGAAGGAAAACCATGACCATCATCCGACGCCCCGGCCGCTGGGCCCGGCGCCGAACCGCCGTCGCCGCTCACCCTCGCCGGCACTCGTCGTGACCGCGTGCACCAGCAGCCACAAGAAGGCGGCCGGCTCGCCTCGGCGACTTCCGGCACCCCCAAGTCCGGCGGCACCCTGAAGGTGTCGTTCTTCCCGGACAACCCGACGTTCTCCTGCATCGACCCCTTCCAGGTCTACTGGATCGAGAGCCGGACGATCATCCGCAACTACGCCGACTCGCTCACCGACCAGGACCCGAAGACCGGCAAGATCGTGCCCTGGCTGGCCAAGAGCTGGAAGATCAGCCCGGACGGCCTGACCTACACGTTCCACCTGCGCGACGGCGTCACGTTCAGCAACGGCAAGAAGGTCGACGCCCAGGCGGTCGCCGACGACGCCGCAGGGCTGGATCGCCACCGTCAAGGCCACCAACCACACGGCCTACGGAGCCTCCTACATCCAGGGTCTCACCGGCGCGACCGTCGTCGACCCATCGACGGTGGCATTCCACCTCAGCCAGCCGAACTCGTCGTTCCTGCAGGCGACCTCGACCACCAACCTGGCCATCACCGACCCGAGTGAGTACCAGGAGACGCCGGCGCAGCGGTGCACCGGCAAGGGCGTCATCGGCTCGGGTCTGTTCGTGCTCGACCACTACACGCCGAACGTGGAGACGGTCCTGACCAAGCGGGCCGGCTACGCGCTGGGCCGTCCTCGCTGGAGAAGAACCAGAGCGCGGCCTACCTGGACAAGGTCGTCTTCAACTACGTCGCCGAGGACAGCGTCCGCACCGGCAACCTCACCAGCGGTGCCATCGACATCGACTGGCCGCGAAACCCGTTCACGCCGCAGGACGAGCAGCTGATCCAGAAGTCCGGCGACACCGTGGAGAAGCGGTCGCTGCCCGGCGTCTCCTACACCCAGTTCGCGAACACCGGCGCCGGGCACCCGCTCAGCGACGCGCAGGTTCGGCAGGCGCTCTACAAGGCGATCGACCTCAAGACCTACGCCGCGACGGTGTTCGGCCCGGACTACCCGGTCGTGCAGGGCGCCTACGACTCGACCACCCCGAACTTCAAGTCGGAAGCCGGCAAACTCGCCTACGACCCGACCGGCGCCGAGAAGATCCTGGAGGCCGATGGCTGGGTGGTCGGTACCGGCGGCTACCGCTTCAAGGGCGGCAAGGAGCTCACGCTCGACTACCCGGTCACCCAGTTCAGTGACGGCGCCGAACTGCTCCAGGCCCAGTTGAAGACAGGTCGGCATCAACCTGAGCAATACGTGCCCTTGGCGGCCTGGCTTCCAGTTTCCTGCTGCTGTTGCTCGTACTGTTCGTGTCGTAATCGTGCGGATGCTTGAAGCGGAAATGGCTGGCGTTGCTCGATGCCACCGAGGCAATCGTATTGAACTTATTGCTCGAATCTGAAAACAGAGAAAATGGTTTCAAACTATTTCTCCCTTTACTTAAAAGTCTTAAAATAATTACTATAATTGGTTTGTGCCGAATTCGGAGCGGCAGCCAAGCCATTCGACGAAGTCGAAGATGACGATGGATTGGCGGCAGCGGCTGAGGATGAAGCCGCTGCATGATAATTCTGTTTGATCGTTTGCACGGCCTTTTCGATTTTGCTCGCAAAGACACTGCGTCGATTGGTGATGGGCGTAACGGCAAACAAATGATTTATCGCCAAATCGGC
>CAWBOV010000004.1:0-715410 GCA_963790525.1 uncultured Actinomycetota bacterium | reverse complement strand
GGCCGCCGCCCGCACCGACGGCCGCACCATCGGCACCGGCACGATCGACATCGCGCTGCTCGAATCGATGGCCAACGGTGTCGAGCTCAACCCAGGACAGGTGCAGCTCGTCCGGGAGCTGGCCACCTCCGGTGCCCGCGTGCAACTCGCACTCGCGCCAGCAGGCACCGGCAAGACGACCGCGATGCGGGTGCTGTCTCGTGCGTGGACCGGCGATGGCGGCACGGTTGTCGGGCTGGCTCCATCCGCCGCCGCGGCGGCCGTGCTGCGAGAGGAGATCGGCACCAGCACCGACACTCTCGCCAAGCTGATCCACTCCCTGGAGACAGGCATCGCCGTCCCGAACTGGGTGACCGCGATCGGCCCGGACACCCTGGTCGTCATCGACGAGGCCGGGATGGCCGGCACCCCGGACCTGGCCAAAGCGATCGAGTACGTCCTCGACCGCGGCGGCTCGGTGCGGCTGATCGGCGATAACCAGCAGCTCGCCGCGATCGGCGCCGGCGGCGTGCTGCGCGACATCTCCGAGGTCCACGGCGCGGTCACCCTGTCGCAGGTCATGCGGTTTACCGACCCCATCACCGGGGCACCCAACCACGCCGAAGGAGCCGCATCGCTCGCCCTGCGCGACGGAGATTCGGCCGCGATCGCCTACTACATCGACAACAACCGCATCCACGTCGGCGACCTCACCACCGCCACCGACGACGCCTACACCGCCTGGTCCGCCGACCGGGCCGCCGGTCGGGACAGCATCATGCTCGCCCCCACCCGAGACCTGGTCGCCGAGTTGAACGACCGCGCACGACGCGATCGCCTCGACATTCACCCCGCTCCGGTCGGGCGTCAGGTGACCCTCGCCGACCAGTCCCAAGCATCGGCCGGGGACGCGATCATCACCCGACAGAACAACCGCAAGATCCCGATCGGCGCGCACGACTGGGTCAAGAACGGCGACCGCTGGCTGGTCGAGCGGGTCCGCGAGTCCGGCGCGTTGGACGTCATCCACCACGACACCGGCCGCCACATCACCCTGCCCGCCGACTACGTCGCCGAGCACGTGTCCCTCGGCTACGCCTCCACCGTGCACGGCGCGCAGGGCATCACCGCCGACACCTGCTACACCGTCGCGACCGGCGAGTGAGTCCCGCCAGCTGCTCTACGTCGCCATGACCCGCGGCCGCCACGCCAACCACGTCCACCTCACCACCGCCGGCGACGGCGACGAGCACGCCGTCATCACCCGAGACGCGCTGCTGCCACCCACCGCCGTCGACATCCTCACCCGCGTGCTCGCCCGCGACGGCGCCCCCGTCTCGGCCGCAAGCCAAGCCCGAGCCCTCGCCGACCCCGCCACCCGCCTGGCCGCCGCAGCGGACCGCTACTACGACTCACTCACTACCGCGGCCGTCGACTACCTCACACGCGAGCACGGCGCCGACGCGATGAGCCGCATCGACACCGCCGCCGAGTCCGCGCTGCCCGGTCTCACCCGGCACGAGGCCTACCCGACGCTGCGCGCACACCTGGCCCTGTGCGCCGTCGACGGGCACGACCCGACCGACATGCTGCGCCACGCGCTCCGCTCCGACCGCGGCCTGGCCGACGCCCGCGACGTCGCCGCCGTGCTCGACTGGCGCCTCGACCCGACCGGGCGCCGCTCCACCACCAGCAGCGGAACCGGATCACCGCTGTCGTGGCTGCCCGCAGTCCCCGACGCCCTGTCCGCCGACCCCGAGTGGGGCACCTACCTACGCGACCGCGCCACCCAGGTCAGCGCGACGGCTACCGAGGTCGCCGCCCGGGCCAACGGCTGGACACCGACCAGCGCACCGGGCTGGGCGCTCACGATCATCGACCGCGACCCCGCGCTCGCGGCGGACCTGGCCGTGTGGCGAGCGGCTAACGACGTGCCCGACACCGACCGGCGACCCACCGGCCCGCCCCTACCGGCCGCCGCCGACGCCCGCGCCCAACGAGCACTGGACCAACGCGTCACCCGACTGCTCGGCGACCCGCGAGCTGCGACCGCCCGCTGGAAGCCCCTCGCTGACAGCATCGACGAGCGGATCACCGCCGACCCGTACTGGACCACACTCGCCGACCGGCTCACCATCGCCGAGCGGGCCGGCATCGACATCACCAGCCTCACCCACGCCGTCGGCGGCGAGTCGCCGCTGCCCGACGAACAGCCCGCCGCCGCACTGTGGTGGCGCCTATCGCGGCACCTGTCCCCCGCCGCCACCGCCGCCACCGACCACTCGGTGTCTGACACGCTGCGCCCGGACTGGACACCCGTGCTGGGCGACATCGTCGGCGCCGACGCCGCCGACCGGGTGCTTGCCGACCCCGCCTGGCCCGCCCTGGTCGCCGCCGTCACCCACGCCCGCCGCGACGGCTGGGACGCCGAGCAACTGCTCACCACCGCCCACGACCTGCTCCTCGGCGGCCAACCCGAGGACGAACCGCTACGCCCCGACGAACTGGCCACCGCCCTGGTCTGGAGGATCGGCATGCTCACCGACACCGCCGCCACCCACGACGGCTACAGCCCGCCCGACCCGGCCGACGAGCCACCCATCGACCTCGACGACCTACGCGCCCTGCCCGACGCCGACCCGCACTTCGACGCCGACTGGCTGGCCAGCCTGACCGAACCCGACCTCGGCGACACAGAGCCCGAGCCGCTGCACCGCGAGGACCTGGCCGCAGACCGCGGCGGCGCAGACCTGCGTTATGTCACCGACATCGAGGAAGACCCGATAGCGGCAGTCCACGCCGCACTCGATGCCCGCGCCGAAGAACGGGACTTCGCCCGCGCCGCCGAGGAACACTTCTGGGCCACCGCCGCCGTGCCCCGCGACCGCCTCGTCGAACTCAACAGCCTCGCCGAGGACTTCTTCACCGACCACTACCGCGACGCGTGGGCACCGACCTACCTCACCGACCGGCTCGGCACCGACCTCGACGGCGACGCACGATTCAGCGTCGGCTACGCCCCCGCCCGGTGGACCGCGCTCACCGACCACCTGCGCCGCCACGGCGCGACCGACGAGGAGATCGTCGGCGCCGGCCTTGGCCGGATCGCCTCCACCGGCCGCGTCATCGACCAATTCCGCGACCGCCTCGTCTTCCCCATCAAGGCCGCCAACGCTGACGGCGACCCCGAGATCCACGGCTGGATCGGTCGCCGCAACCCAGCCCATGACGGTGACGACGGCCAATCGGCCAAGGCCGGACCGAAGTACCTCAACACCGCCGAGACCGACCTGTTCCGCAAGGGCAACGAGCTGTACGGCCTCGCCGAAGCGACACCCGCGCTGGCCAACGGCGCCGCCGTGGTGCTCGTCGAAGGCCCGATGGACGCCATCGCCGTCACCCTCGCCGGCGACGGAGACTTCGTCGGCGTCGCCCCGCTCGGCACCGCGTTCACCGACACCCAAGCCGACCAGCTCCGTCCGCACATCGGCGCGGGCAAACCCGACCCGATCGTGGCCACCGACGCCGACGCCGCCGGTCAGAAGGCGGCCCACCGGGCCTTCTGGCAACTCGCCGCCCGCAACGCAAACCCCCAGCACCTGCTCGTCGCCGACGGCAAGGACCCGGCCGAGATGCTGCAAACCGCCGGGCCCGACGCACTGCACGCCGCCCTGTCCGCTCCCACCGACCTCGCCGACGCGGTCATCGCCGCCCGGCTCAGCGAGTACACCGACCGACTCGACACCGTCGAAGGGCGCGTGTTCGCCACCCGCCGCGCGGCCGAGGTCATCGCCGCGCTGCCTGACGGCTGGATCGAGCGCACTGACCGACTCGTGGACCAGACCGGTATCGCGAAACCAACCGCCATGTCCGAGGTCATCGACGCGGTCGAAGCCTGGACCGCTGACCCGCGCGGCCTGGCCAAGAAGCACCTCGCCGAGCGGACACCGATCCTGCGCACCCCCGAAGCCGACACCGCCAGCACCTCAGCGGCGCGCACACAGCTCCCCCCGCCGCCCGGGCAGCGGTGGGCCGCACTCGCCGAGTCCGATCCACGCCGGGCTCAGCAGCGACCCGTACTGGCCAGCGCTTGCCCGCACCATCGACCAAGCAGCGACCGGCGGCATCGACGTCCAGACATTGCTGCCGGGCCTCCTCGCCGACAACCCGCTCCCGGACACGCACCCGGCCCGCAGCCTCGACTTCCGACTCATCGACGCCGCCGGCGACGTCACCCGACCAACCACCCGCAGCCCAGCACCGATCAGCCGCGAAGACGACGAGGCCGCGGCGCAAGCGCGCCGCGCCGCAGCAGATCGGGCCACCGCCGACCGCCGCAGACCACCCGCACCCCCGGCCCCACGCACCAGCCGACGAGCCCGCGCGCACTCCCCCAACGGCGAGCCCGCCAACCGTTGAGGACCCACGCCGAGGACCTCGCCGACAGCCCTAACCCGACGGGCAGCCGGGTTACTCGACGCTGAGGTCCGAGAACGGTCGCGATGGTCTTGCTCAGCAGCAGCCACAGAGCCCGGAGGGCTCGTGGGTCACCGCTGGCCTACGTCGATCGAGAACGCACCGGCATGGCGGACGGCCCCGGGCTGAGGGCCACACCCACCTATTCGGCCGCTAACAGCATCATGGATCTTGCCACCGGACGACTCAAACCATGTTAAGCAGACTGTATCGCGACATCTGTTGAGTTCGGCGGGTTCGTCCTTAGCGCACGCTCCTTCGGCGTTGCTACTTGAGGCTCGGCTTGGATCGTGGTCAGGGTTCGGCAAGCGCCGAACGCCGTCGACGTTACCATTTCGTGACATTAAATGTGGCACTAATCCCCGCCAAATTCCACCTGCCCTAGTAGACGGCCTAAGCGGACCGCGCGCACCGTCGGCAGCCGTTGCGCTGCGCGCTGGACGAAGGAGTCGATCATGGCTGAGGAGCTCGGGCGTACGCCCCGCATAGTTGATCGCGTGTTGATTGCACGTATTGCGGCTGCAGAGCGGTGGGGTCGCACTCGCGACCGAACGGCCGCGACCAAGCCGGCACGGCAGGCACTTCACGCGAAGTTCGAGCGCGAGGCCGACCCGGACGGCACTCTGTCACCGCACGAGCGAGCTCGGCGGACCGATCAACTGATGCGGGCGCACATGTTGCGTATGTCCCGTGCCGCTGCGCAGGCGCGACGTCGAGCAGCGAGCCGGGTAGCCCACGAGCGCACGTAGTCCTCGGGCGCGCGCTCGGCCATCGCCGACAGCCATACACGTTCCACCCGGCACGGTCAGCGCGCGACATTGTCTCGACATCGCGATCCCGACCCTCGCCGGGTTCGCTGGTTCCTCCGCCCCTGTGCTCTCGCGACCCTGGGGAGATTGACCCAGGCGATCGCCCGCAAGTACTAACTCGAATGCGGAGGAGTTCGCCAGCGTCTTCAAGGCCGGTTCGAACCTGACATGCATCGCGACCGTCTGACGGGACTCAACGCCCGACCACGAGCCGCGCGGCGTACTTCCCGACCGCAGTGGTATCAGCGAGCACCTGCCGTGTCGCAGGCATTGCGTGTGCACCCGGTCCAGACTGGTAGGCCACCGCAGGAACCTCCAAAGGACCGGCGCGGGCCCGGCCGTGACAACGTCCAGTGCCTGGGTACGCACTTGTCCCGGCAACGGACCGTTGGCCAGTGAGCCGCAGGTGTCACGAGGCGGTCATCGACCTCAGCCGCAGCCGGAATGAGCACTGCGGTTAGCCGGCGCGGCAGTTCTCCAGATCGATCACGCATATCCGTCTCGGCCATGCCTTACCTGCCGACGTAGACGTTGCCACTCAGCCACCGACTTTCTGCGGCGTGAGGCCGCTGTGTAGTGACGGGACCGCCGCGCGTAGCCACTGCCCAGTGCCGCCACCTCACGCGCGACGCGGATGCGCCGGGTGGTGTGCGTCCTTGGCCATCCGACCTATTCTTGTGGCATAAGCGGGTCTCGAATCCGGCGGGCCAGTGACCAGGTAACTGTGGCCATCAAGGTTCGAAGGCGGCCCCGTGGGCCCCAGCAATAGATGATTAAGCACAAGGATGAGACCCCTACGCCTTCTAAGCGGCCCCACACCACCGTTCCTCGCCAGCGGCGTCGACCCGCGCGTCCTCCTCCTGCTGCCCTGGCGCGTCCGCCACGCCGCGGCCACCGCACCCAACGCCGCCGACGTCCTCGCCTGGATCGAGCAGTACCGCAACGAACCCGACGCCGAACAACCATCCGAAGGACTCGACGCCTACATCTCCCGCATGTGCGGCTGGGCTGGTCGGGCCGGCATCGTGCACCGTCGAGTGGCTGTCTCTGCGACTACAGGCTGACGCTGACGCTGGCGAGTCTTTGTGGCTACATCGAGGATCTTGCTGCGCGACCGGACTGGGCAATTCCGGCGGCGCGCTGGCCGTTAGCGGTCGTCCGCGTCGCCTCGCGCGGTCCGAGGATGCGGGGCACGGTCGACGATCCGGCGGGGACAGTCCGAGCCGCGGGCTTGCAGATCGTCGGGCCGATGTTCCTGTCGCCTGCCGCATCTGTCCCGGGCGCTGCCCCAGCGTTCGCCGCGGCGTTCGAGTGCGATGTGCTCGCCGCCGGGGCCACGTCGTTTCCTAGGTGGCTGCGACGACTGGCTGACCGGTCCGAAGTTGTGGCAGCGACCTTAAAGGACAGCGACAACTCGCCTTGCATCACCGTGCCACATAGTCGGACTGCCGAACCTCTGATGCCAAGCGTCACGACTTGAGGCGGCAGATGCTTCAGATGGCAGGATGTCGCCGTGCCCCCGCGGAGAAAGCTCAGGCGTCCCGCGGATCGGGCGTCATCGCCGGTACCCGACACTGCGGTTCTGTGCCAGTACGGCAGAATCGATACGTTTGGACGGGTGGTCTTTCGCTCCAGGCCACGTGCTCCGCAGCAACACGATCTGAGCATGCTGTGGGGAGATCTGACGGGACAAGAGGTCACGCTAGCCGTTCGGCGGCGCGACGCCGATGAGTATGACGTCGTTCGCCAGTGCACTGCGGGCGCGCTTAGGTCTCGTGGGTTCTACGTCCACCACACGCCGCGGCAAACCCCGAATCACATCTCAGTCGTCGTACCCGGTGGTGCTGTGGCGTGGAACGATGATCAGCGCAGCGCTTTCGAAGCTGCATTCGATAAGAACGGAGGTGGCTACCGTGACTATGACTGACAGTGTGATGCTCGATTATTGGAACGGTCGCCCCTCCCTTTGGCTGTCTGTGGCTGACGGCGAGCCATACCTCCCCTGGCTGATGATGGGCTACACGGAGCCGCACGACGTGTGGTTGCACATGCGGCTCGATTGGGACTCGGCGGACACGATCGTTGAGAATCCCCCGGAGCGGATTCAAGACTTCCTCGATTCACGCGTCGGAGCGCCGGCTCGGCTCGTCCTCGAGACTGACGGTCGTGTGATCGCAATCATCGATTGGACCGTCCCAACTGTCGGGAACCGGCTTAGCGACGCCTTCCGTGCGTTGATCAAGGAATCCTCTCGGCTTGCTCTGATCAACGCCCAGGACGCCGAAGCGCTGACGCAGGCCACCGCGGAAATGCGATCCTTGATCCCCGCCTAATCGACAAGCGGTTAACGGTCTAGCCACGTCACTCCGCACTCGTTGCAGCGGTACTTCCGCCCGCCTGCGTCTGACGGGTCCCACGACGCTTGATACTTGCCTTTGCCGAGCTTGTGGCCGTTCGGGCACTCGCGGGGTGGCTGCTCGACGACCTCGGTGCCGCCGCGGGTGCGGAAGAGGCGTGGCGTCATGCGCTCGATTATGCTCGCGCGACCGCCTACTTTCGTCTCTTTCAGTTGAGGATGTCTTCGGGTTCGAGATGGCCGCGGACGAGGTCGTGTGGATGTCGTCGATGGTCCGTCCGTCGTCGGTGGCTCGTCGGCGCAGCAGGTCGATGGCAGATTGTGCGGGGATTCCTAGGCGCGCGTCGAGCAGGCCGATCGCTATCCAGACACGCATTCGCTCGCGGGCAGTTCCGGTTTGGAGCCAGGCCGGTCCGGGCAACGGCACGGATGTCGATCTCGCGGTAGTCGTGTTGAGGACTAGGGCGATCTCGACGCTGACAACGGCAACGGCAACGGCGTCGAGATCGATGTCGTTCGGCGCGGCCGGGACGGTCCTGTAGAGGTCGAGCGCGCCGCGCTGGGCGGGGGTGACCTGGACGGGGTGTGACAGCACCGACCGGAACGGGGTGCGTTGAACCAGGCCGCTAAAGAATGCCGGCCACCGTAGGGCGATGTCGTGTTCCCCCGCGACAATCGCTGCGTTGGTGTGCAACGCATCCAGGCAGGGGCCTTGCCCCACGGTGAACTGAAGCCGCTCTGCTTGACTGGCCTCGACGCTGCTCGCGCCTAAAGGCACCCGCACGTCTTCTGCAACCAGGCTCATGCTCGCCCCGTCAACGGCGAGCACATGCGCAGCCGCCCGCGCCAACTTGCCTGGTAGCAACTCGGGCCCGGCGTCCTCGCCGGTCGCAGCGGTTGTCCAGGCCCTGCGGAAATCCTCGGCCACACTCACGTTGCACGGTCGCGGGATTGGCGGTGCTCGCAGATGCTGTTGCGCGCGGAGTCCTCGATGCACAGGTTTGCCGCATCGGCGATCGCGGTGAGTATGGCGATCGCGTTAACGTCGGTTATGTGCCGTGTGTCCATGAGTGGGCCGAGCGCGATTCCAATCTCGCGGTGGTGTTGCAGATCGAGAGTGAGCGCCTCGGCCCGGTTCTGCTGATCCTGGGCGCAGACTGTCACGTCGTTGAGCAGACGGAGAGTGCCGCGCTCGCCTGCAGAGGACGCAAAATCGACAGTCACGTGCGCTCCCGACGGCGCGTGCGGACAAGGCCAGCGGCCCACGCGGCAGCGACCGCGCTGAAGGAATGCTAATACGGCACTAGATCCGTCGCACGGGACTTTCAAAGATTAGGAACCGCGTCTTAGCATGGCCCCGTGGGGCGCTCGTGGTGGAGCCCCCTGGTGGAGATGCTCATGGTCGATGCCTCGTCTGGTGGCGCGCGGTGGGACGGCCCTGGTGAGGGCGCGATGCGGGCTGGCCACCTTCTGGCCGACGCGCAGCATCTGATCAGTCAGCTCCGTGCCGCGCTGGACCGAACAGCCATCATCGATCAGGCGGTCGGTGTGTTGATGAGCCGGAGCGGGAGCACCAGCCCGGAAGCGCTCGGTCGTCTGCGCACGAGGAGCGAGTTGGAGAACCGACCGTTGCTTTCCGTGGCGCAGTCGGTGCTCGCCGAGGCGGCCGGAGAGCGCGCAGTCAATCTGATAGGTAGTGAAAAGGTTGGTGTACAGCCGCCCGCGGGGGGCCGATTAGAGCAGTGGCGGCCGGGGCTGACTGAAATATGCCGCACAGGCGGCGCCAAGTTCCTTAACCGCGTCAGCGAAGACACGTTTGCCCGCGGCGAGTCCATCCTCGGCCGGTTCGTCGGCAACAACCCCGCCGCCGGTGACTTACGGGCCGCCGCGGTGGGTGATGCCGACAGTGGTCCGGGTGATCAAGAGCGCGATCGCCCGGTGTACGGCCACGGACTCGGGCGTTCGTGGGTCGCCGTGCTCGACGCAGTCCGATGTCGCCTAGCATCTGGCGCGCGGGTCCGCCGGTCAAGGCATCCAATCGTGCTCGGGGTTGTTGCGCGATGCTGCGGATGTCAGTATGCGTTTCATGCCGCACGCCAGGTCCGCTTTTCGCCGACTTTCAGTCTTGTTGATCGCGATCTTGGCCGCGACCCTCTGCGCAGCCGTCGTGCCGCAGTCGGCGAGAGGTACCACCCCTGACCCAGCTTGGCTGGCGCGGGTGAACTCGATCCGCACCGGCGCGGGGCTGCGCCCAGTGACCAACAATTCGTCCTGGACGTTGGGTATCGCCCATCACCTGAAATATCTCGAGAACACGCCGGCGGCCTTCCGGACCGGCCAATATGAAAGCGCGCACACCGAGAACCCGGCGAGCCCGTACTACACGAGCGACGGCGCAGCCGAGGGCGCTCGAAGCGATCTCACATTCGGGACAAGCAGCGACCTGGGCGCTATCGATTCGTGGATCGAGGCACCCTTTCACGCGATCGGCATGCTCCGTGCGGGCCTGACTCAGGTCGCCTTTTACCGCGATGCGATTGGCGACGCGGGGCTCGATGTCCTCAGCGGCCTCACCGGCGGCGGGCCGACCTCGCCGATCACCTTCCCGGGCAATGGCAGCAGCATCGACCTGCCGACATTTGGTGGGGAGTCCCCGGACCCGATCCAGACCTGCACCAAGGAACATCCCTCAGCTGACTACGCCAACGCCGGGCTACCGCTGATCGCCCTGCTGCCCAGCTCACCGAGCTCCACGCTGACCGCCACGCTGACAAGTCCGAATGGCACCAGGACACTCTCGACCAGCTCGGACCTATGTCTGATCGACGAGCACAATTGGTACAGTACCGACACCGTGTACGGTCCGACCGGCCTTGAGATCCTTCAGAATGACCATGCGGTCCTGGTCGTCCCGCGCACTCCACTGGTACCCGGGCAGTACCACGCCGAACTAAGCGCACCGGGGGTAAGCGCGATCACGTGGTCCTTCACTTTCGCGGGGCCGCCGACCACACTCTGGGTCAGCAAACCGATCATCATTGCCAAAGGTCAATCAACGCTCGTTGCCGGCCACCTCTTCGACACCCAGACCGGCCAGAACATCTTCGGAGAGCCAGTCACGCTCTACACGCGCACGAGCTCGACGAAGCCGTGGGTCAGGATCGGCTCGTTTCAGACGCAGGGGAACGGGATCGTCACCGAGACGGTGAAACCGAACTACACCGCTCAGATGGAGTGGGTTTACGGAGGGTCGAGTTATCACGGAAAGTCAGTCAGTCCGATCGCGACGATCACGATCGGGATCCCGCCGACAACACTGACGATCAGCAAAGCTGTCACAATCGCGAAGGGCACCTCCATCGTTGTCGCTGGCCATCTCCTCGACTCCCAAAGTCACAAGAACATCGCGGGCGCAATGCTGTGGCTCTACTCCCGGACCAGCTCCAGTCGACTCTGGGTGAAAATAGGCACTCGTACCTCGTCGTCGACGGGGATCGTCACCGAAACGGTCACGCCGAACTACAGCGCGCAGCTGGAATGGGTCTTCCACGGATCCAGCATTCACGCCAGCTCCATCAGCCCGACGACGATACTGTCCGTCAGATAGATCAAGCCTTGGGACGCGCGCTGCTGGAGCCACACGCCTCGGCCGGGAGGCTTACCGCGGCGAACAGGTGCCCTCAATACCTTCGGCCAACGTGGCCGAAGGCCTCAGACAACGCTTCGGGCAACTTGCCCTAAGCGTCGGCGTCCGACTTCTGCGCAACTCGCGCAGAAAGTCACCCCGCTCGTGCTGAGCGAATTCCGTCTGGGAGTGGCAGCTCGCCCACAAACTAGGACCGCGCTGACGGGTCGGAGGCGGGTGGGTCCCTCGCACTCGGGAACTGGGCCTGCCGGGATCTCGTCAGTTGTTCCCGGCAGGCCCGGCCCGGTTGCCCATAGGCGGCATCGCCGCGCGACCTATGGGGTTTCCGTCGCGGACGCTGTCTGCTCAACCCCGCGAGGTTTGGGGCGTTGCGCGGGGACCGTGCAACGCGGCGAGATGAACGATGGTGGTTGACCGTGGCCCGCCGTGCTCAGGTGGCGGAGCGGTCAGTATCAGTGACGGATGTGTTCACGTCATGACAGGAGGCTTCCGGGCGGGAGCAGGAGGCTCATCGACTGGTGCGAGGGTGTCGACCCCGGACGGGCTGTGGCCCAACCAGCGCTGACGATACCCCGGTCGCGGGAGCTCATACCAGCCAGCCACTGGCACGCCGCGTAAGACGTTGCCATGGTGGCGGATCGTCGGGTGTCTGGAGTCTGGTTTTCCGCTGGGGCTCGGTTTATGCTGGCGCTCCTGCGACGGTTCACGCGTTGAGCCGGGGCAGACTCCCTGGCGGCACGATCCTGAGGAGCCTGCAAAGGACAGATATGGACGATCTGGAAAGCGCCTGGTTCGCGTCCCTGGCTCGGGACCTGGTTGAACAACACGATCATGACCTCGCGCTGCGCCGCATCGCAGACGTTGCGATCGCCGCGACCGGGTGCAGCGCGGCGGGGATCGCTCGACCCGTCGGGCGCGGTCTGGTCTTCGACTACGCGAGCGACATGGACCTGCTCACCCACGTGTTTCGCATCCTCCGCGACACCGGCCAGGGACCCGCCCCGGACGCCATCCGCTCCGGATACATCATCCTCGTGGCTGATATCGCCGCGGACACGCGGTGGCCCGCCTACCGCGACCGCATCATCGCCGAGACGCCGATCCGGTCGCTCCTGGCCTGCGGCCTGGCCCTGAACGGCGCCGCACTTGGAGCGTTGGTGCTCTACTCCGATCAGGCCGGCTACTTCACCGACTCACGACTCCAGTTCGCCACGATCTACGCTCGCCACGCCGCGATCGCATTGTCACGCATCGCCGACCAGTCCCGGATCGACAATCTCGAGCTAGCGCTGAGATCGAATCGAACCATCGGCGCCGCGATGGGCATCGCGATCGCCACACTCGGTGTCACGATGGATGAGGCGTTCGACCTGCTTCGGCTGGCCTCACAGAACGGTAACCGTAAGCTCAGCGCACTGGCAGCAGACATCGTCGCTGCCGGCGACATCTCCCCGATCACCACCATCGCGGACCGGTCGGCTCGACGCCGAGCAGCGGCAGCGCAACGACAGGCGAGCATCGACGGCGCGACGCCGACACGGTCACCGCAGCTGGCCCAGCTGATCTAGCTCGACCGGGCCCGGAGCCGTGTCGTCGGCGGCCCGCGATGGAGACATAGAAAGTCCCGACACCTCACGGGGGGAGGCGCTGCGACGCGTTGATCTTTTAGGCAAACGATCAACCTGTCAAACTGTGACGACCCTATTTATTGCCGATGTACAGGGGTGAATGCCAGCCGAGAGCCGCCCTGTGAATCGCCCCTGTACAGATGCATCCATGAGGTCGGACACTAGAACCCGGACCGCGGTGGGTGCGGCAATCCCCTCATTACCCGGTGAGAGAGGCCATGCCTCACTTCCCCGGTGAGGCGTCAACGTCCCGCCGCGGCCCCCACCGCGACCGGTGCTGGATAGAGCACGGCGAGAGCGGACATCCCACGCCCCCCAAGACGAAGCCACGCCCCCGCCGCGCCTACCCAGACCAACGATGCTTACCACCCTGGGGTAACGGGCGGCTACAGCTGGTCGGTGCGGGCGAGCTAGGCGGGGACCGTTCCAGATGCCGCCTCGCGTTTCAGCGCCTGGCGCAGGTCACGCAGCGATGGCAGACCGGTGGGGGTGGGGTAGACGCGGCAGCCCAACCCGACAGGTGCGTCCGGCACCGCGAACGGGTCGCGGCCGTTGAGGAGGATCGTCGGCGACCCGGCGAAAGCACGTCGCTGGGCTTCCTCGACATCGTTGATGGTCCGTGTCGTGAGTGAGGCAGACACCCTCGTGTCCGAGACCGCCATCTGAATCAGCGCGGTCGCAGCAGCTTGATGCGGGCAGTCCGGGACCACTAACACTTCGATGTTCATGACGTCCATCGTCCTCGCCGAATAGCCCGTTGCCCAGGCCGTCCTCGCCATGAGAAGGGTTGGACCGGCCGCACCAACCCTTCCCCGGCGGCGTACGTTGGTCCACAGAGCGTTGAACCTGCAGCGCGGATGACTCATCCGACCTGGAGGTTCGTTCCATGAAGGCTGTCACCTGGCAGGGGAAACGCGACGTGCGTGTCGAGGAAGTTCCCGACCCGAGGATCGAGTTGCCCACCGACGCCATCGTGCGCATCACCAGCACCAACATCTGCGGCTCGGACCTGCACCTGTACGAGACGCTGACGGCGTTCATGGACGCCGGCGACGTGATGGGCCACGAACCGATGGGCGTGGTGGAAGAGGTCGGGTCCGAGGTCGGCGACCTCAAAGTAGGGGACCGGGTCGTCATCCCGTTCCAGATCTCCTGCGGCCACTGCTACATGTGCGACCAGGCCCTCTTCACACAGTGCGAAACCACGCAGGTTCGCGACCAGGGCATGGGCGCCGCGTTGTTCGGGTTCTCCAAGCTCTACGGGCAGGTCCCCGGCGGCCAGGCCGAGTTCCTGCGCGTGCCGCAAGCACAGTTCACCCACATCAAAGTCCCCGACGGCCCGCCCGACGAGCGGTTCGTCTACCTGTCCGACGTGCTGCCCACCGCGTGGCAGTCCGTGCAGTACGCCGACGTCCCGGACGGCGGCTCGGTGACCGTGCTCGGCCTCGGCCCCATCGGGGACATGGCCTCGCGCATCGCGCAGCACCAGGGAAAGCGCGTCATCGCCGTCGACCTCGTCCCCGAACGCATCGCTCGGGCGCGGGCCCGCGGGATCGAGGTGTTCGACCTCGCCGAGCACGACAAGGACCTCGCCGACGCCATCCGCGACGTCACCGACGGGCGCGGTACCGACTCCGTCATCGACGCAGTGGGTATGGAGGCGCACGGCTCCGGCGTCGCGCGGGCGATGCTGCAGGCCACCAGCTTCCTGCCCGACGCCATCGCCGCACCCATGGCGAAACTCGCTGGTGTGGACCAGCTGGCCGCCGTGCACTCCGCCATCGACATCGTGCGGCGGGGCGGCACTGTCTCGCTCATCGGCGTGTACGCCGGCGCCGCCGACCCCATGCCGCTGGCGACGATGTTCGACAAGCAGATCCAGCTGCGGATGGGGCAGGCCAACGTGAAGAAGTGGGTGCCCGACATCATGCCGCTGCTCACCGACGACGATCCGCTCGACGTGGAGGGCTTCGCCACCCACCGCCTTCCGCTGAGCGAGGCGGCGCACGCGTACGAGATCTTCCAGAAGAAGGAGGACGGCGCCATCAAAATCGTGCTCCACCCCTAACCCGCAATCGGGCGCTTCCGAGGCCTAGCGCCCCGTCTCCGATGGTCAGAAGACGAGGCGCCAGGTCGGCACTGCTCAGGTGTTGGTCAGGGCCTCGACCTCGTCAGCCACCGCCATGTAGGCCCGCGCGATGGCCCGGAGGTCTGCCGTTGCCATCTCGGCCATGACGAACTCCAGCAGGTCCGCGCCAGGACGCTCGGACAGGGCGGGCATCCACGACAGCCTCCACACACCACCTCGACGGAGCGCGTTCCGTCGTCCTCGATGGTCACGAACTCACGCGGCGCCGATTCGTGGCAGATGACATCCTCGCCATGCTCGGCCGGATCCGGCGTGTGGTCCGCGGTGCACCAGGTGGGGCAGACGATCCTCGAGGCGGTCATCAGCGCACGTCCCCGAGGCCGGCCTCGAAGTCGTCCGCGGCCTGGATGATGGCTGCGGCGAACTGGCGGGCCTTCCTCGGGTGAAGGTGAAGCTCGAGGTCGCCGTACTCGATCAGCAAGTACTGCACCGAGCCGACGAACACACGTTCGTTGTTCCCATCCTCGTCACGGCTGTAGTCACCGTTCAGGGAGATGAACGGGGTGGCGTAGCTGTGGTGCAGGGAGCCATAGCCCTACGGCTGAATCGTGAGTGCAGGCGCCGAAGCGTCCGCCACGTCGGGCTCTAGTGTTGGGGTCATTGCGGTCTCCCATCCGGTGGGTTCAGTGACCAGGTAACTGTGGTCACTACGGTTTGAAGCCGGTCCAGCAAACACAGCAAATACGCGGTTTAGCACATAGGTGAGACCCCTCCGCCTTCTAAGCGCTTGGTCGCAGGTTCGAGTCCTGCCGGGGGCACGCTCGGGGCTGTATTGCTCCGCCTGATGCTTGACGTTGCGGCTCCGGGTGATGGGCGACGGTGTTCCGGGTGATGGTTGACACCGGCTCCGGTTGATCCTTGACACTCCCTCGATGAGGGAGCTTTCAGTGGCTGAGCAGCGCTATCGGGCAGTGCAGGCAGTGATCGGTGAGGGCGCGACGGTGACGCAGGTCGCGGCGCGGTTCGGGGTGTCGCGACAAATGCTGCATACGTGGCTGGCCCGGTATGAGGCTGGTGGTCCGGAAGGACTCGGGGATCGATCGCATCGCCCAGCGGGGTGTCCGCATCAGATGCGGCCGAGGTCGAGGTCGAGATCGCGCGGTTGCGGTTCGCGCACCCGCCGTGGGGTCCGCGTCGGTTGGTGTTCGAGCTGGACCGGGGCGGGGTGCGCCCGGTGCCGGGACGGACGTCGGTGTTATCGGGCGTTGCTGCGGCTGAATCTGATCGATCCGGCGGCGCGGCGGCCCCGAGACCGGAAGCGGCAAGCGGTGGGAGCGTGGCGCACCGATGGAGTTGTGGCAGATGGACGTGGTCGGCGGGTTCGCTGTGGCTGACGGCACCCGCGCGAAGGTGCTGTCCGGGGTGGATGACCATTCCCGATTCTGCGTGTCGGCGCAGCTGATGACCCGCGAGAGTTCGCAGAAAGTGTGCGACGGGCTGGCCAAGGCATTGCGCACCCACGGGGTTCGGCAAGCGATCCTGACCGACAACGGGAAGGTGTTCACCGGCCGGTTCAACCAGCCCCCGGTCGAGGTGCTCTTCGACCGGATCTGCCGCGAGAACGGCATCCAGCACCTGCTCACCCAGCCCCGCTCACCCACGACCACGGGCAAGATCGAACGCTTCCACCGAGCGATCCGCACCGAGTTCCGCACCGACCGGGTCTTCGCGTCGCTGGCCGCGGCCCAGGCCGAGCTCGACGAGTGGGTCGCTCGACTACAACACCCACCGCCCCCACCAGGCACTGGACATGGCCACCCCATCCCAACGGTTCTGGCGCGAGCACCCAGCACCGGTTACCGAGCTACGAGCGCCGTCCATGACACGACGTCCGGACCCCGCTCGTGGCGATGGCACCTGGATCAGCCGACGCGCCTCCGCGGTCGGCGTCGTCATGGTCTCCTGGCAGCAGGTCTGCCTCGGCGTGGCCGCGGCCGGCCGTCCCATCGATGTCTGGGTCACCAACGACGGGCTCCAGTTCTACGACGGCGACCAACTCCTTCGCACCCAGAAACGCACCAGCGAAGGGACGGTGAGAGTCAAACGCTCGACAGCCCCAACACGGGCCAGATAACGTCCAAACGAGTGACAAGATCAACCGGACCCGATCCGTCAAGGATCAACCGGAACCCTTCGGCACGCTCGGTCCGCAATGGGCACTGCGAGGCGATCCGGGCCGACGAACCCGCCTCGGCTCGGTTCCGGAGTGCCGCGAACGAGGGCAATCGGCCGTGCGGTGTTGTCCGCTGGTTCACCCGGATGGCCCCGATTGGTCACGGCGCGCTGGCACGCTGCAGGCATCAGCCACCCGCGCGAGGAGGACGACGTGAGCGCACCGTGGACGTTGGAGCCGATCGCGAACGACAGTCGGCGACGGCTGGTGAACCGCACCGGATCGGTGGCCTGGGATCTCCGCATCATCACCGCCGGTTTCGTGATTCTCGGCCCCACTGGAGATCTCGTCATCGAACGGGAGATGGTCGACACCGGCGACGGCGTCCCGGTGGACCTGCGCTACGGGCTGGACTGGAAGGCGACACGACCCCAACTGCAGATCGCCTGGATCCCCGAGTCCGAGCCGGGGCCGCGTCACTACAGCATCGATCTGCTCAGCGCCGCCTGACGCCATCGCGCACGCTGCGAACGCGTGCGCGACATTCCTCGTGCATTTCGGCAATGCGCGATCCAGGCGCTCGGAATGGCTCTTTGAATGGCGCGATTAATGGCTCAGTTAATGGCTCAGTTAATGGCGCGGTGAAATACCGCCGAGAACGGCCGGGGTGCATTCATGTGCCATTCTCCAATCCGCCTATCGCATGCAGTGGACGGATACCACTTTGCACGCCACTCTCCTAAATCGGTCCGGCCCACACGCCGGGCTATTGCGTTCGCCCTCGAGCCGGGCCGATACTCCGCGCACCGTGCCCGCATCGACGAGGGCCGCTGCGGGAGGGACACTCGGATGTCGCTGGGGTCTAAGGGGCGGTCGCGGTCACTGCGCGGCCTGACCGTGCTGGGAATTTCTGCGGGAATGGTGGTCGCCGGAATGGCGTCGGCGCAGGCGGCGCCCGCGTCGGGAAGCGCGCCGAAGCCGGCCACCGGGAATGTGATCGTGCTCCTGCGGAATCAGCATTCGAACGTCGCCATCGGCAAGGGGCGGACCTCGCCGCGGGTCGCCGTCAATCGCAGTGACCAGGCACCCGTGCTCGCCGAGGCAAAGGCCCGCGGCGCTCGAAACCTGCACAGTTTCGGCGTCATCAATGGATTCTCCGCCACCGTGACGGCGGCACAGGCGTCGGCATTGGCGGCCGATCCCGCCGTGGCCCAGGTGTTCCCCGACCTCGCCGTCCAGGCAGCACCGGTGCCCGCCACGGCAACCGCCACCACCACCACGCCGCCACGACCACCCCGACACCTGCCTCGGGCATCTGCCCGACCGATCCGAGCCGGCCGCTCCTCGAGCCGGAGGCTCTCGGCGTCACCAACACCGCTTTCAGCAACACGAGCACGCCGCAGGCGCAGAACATCGTCGACGGCACGGGGGTCAAGGTCGCCTTCATCGCCGACGGCGTGGACATCAACAACCCCGACTTCATCCGCGCGGACGGCACGCACGTCTTCGTGGACTACCAGGACTTCTCCGGCGACGGGACGGCCGCCCCGACGGGCGGCGCGGAGGCGTTCGGCGATGCCAGCTCGATCGCCGCCCAGGGTCGCCAGGTCTATGACCTCTCGAACTACGTGAACCCCGCGCACCCGCTGCCGGCCGGCTGCACCATCACCGTCCGCGGCGTGGCCCCGGGGGCGAGCCTCGTCGGCCTGAAGGTCTTCGGCAACTCCAACACCGCGCCCACCTCACGCTTCATCGAGGCCATCGACTACGCGGTCACCGACGGCGCCGACGTGCTCAACGAGTCCTTCGGCGGCAACCCGTTCCCCGACAACGGCAACGACCCCATCACCCTGGCCGACGACGCCGCGATCGCGGCAGGAGTCACCGTCGTTGCCAGCACCGGGGACGCCGGTACCAACGGCACCATCGGCTCCCCCGCGAGCAGCACGGGTGGAGTGATCGGCGTCGGCGCCACCACGACGTTCCAGTCCTACATGCAGGAGGACAACACCGGCGCGGCAGACCTGTCCAACGGCACCTGGCTGTCGAACAACATCTCCAGCCTGAGCTCCGGCGGAACCACCCAGGCCGGTGGCGTCCCGGACCTCGTCGCTCCCGGTGACCTGGGCTGGGCGCTGTGCACACCGAACACGAGCCTCTACGGAGAGTGCACGAACGACGCGGGCCAACCGTCACCCGATCCAGAACTTCGGTGGCACCAGCCAGGCGTCCCCGCTCACCGCCGGCGCTGCCGCGCTGGTCATCGAGGCCTACGAGAACACCCACGGCGGCGTGCGCCCGACTCCCGCTCTGGTCAAGCAGCTGATCACCAGCACCGCCACCGACCTCGGGCACCCGGCCTCGGAGCAGGGATCCGGGCTGCTCAACTCGCTGGCAGCGGTGCAGGCCGCGCAGAGCTGGCAGGACGGCAACGGTCACCCGGCCATCACCGGCGGGGCGCTCGTCGTCGACAAGTCGCAGCTCAGGCTCGTCGGCAACCCCGGCAACTCCCGTCCTGCCATGATCGCCGTCACCAACCTCAGTTCCACGACGCAGACGGTGAAGGGCACGACGCGGAGCTTCGAGACACACGGTCGACACGCTCAACGGCACGGCCGCCCTCAACACCTCGACCGCGCCGTTCTTCGTCGACAACTTCGGGATCAGGCGCAGTTACGTCGCAGTCACGTTCCCAGTGGGCTCCGTCAACCGCCTCGACGTGTCGGCCGCGGCGCCGCTGGGCATCTACTCCGACCGCGTCATCCTGATCGATCCGACGGGAGCCTTCGCGGCCTTCTCGATTCCCCAGGGCAGCGCCAACTTCGCCCATGTCGACGTCCGCGCTCCGATGGCAGGGACGTGGACCGCCTACCTGGCCGTCTCCCAGTCCTCGGGCTTCAACGGTTCCTTCGCCTACCAGGTCGTCCAGACGGACACGACCACCCACGGCACCGTGACGCCTTCCAAGATCGTTCTGGCACCGGGCAAGTCGGGGACCTTCACCGTCCACACGAAGATCCCGACCTCGTCGGGCGACCTGTCCGCGTCGGTTCAGCTCTCCTCGACGGCAGGACTGCTGACGTCGGTCCCGATGACGCTCCGGGCGGCCATTCCGCCGTACCACACCACCTTCAGCGGCACGATCACCGGCGGCAACGGCCGGGCAGCGGGCGGCGTGGCGCAGTCGAACATCTACGCGCTGACCGTCCCGGCCGGCAAGACCAGAGTCAGCATCGGGATCACGCTCAGCGATCCGGATGAAGTGGTGCTCGCCCTCCTCACCGCTCCCGATGGTCAGGTGTACTCCTTCCAGAGCAACCTCACCTTCGACAACAACGGAAACGCGACGGTGAGCAACGGCCTCCAGATCGACCGGCGCAACCCGATGGCCGGAACCTGGACGCTGTCGCTGGAAGTCACCAACCCCGTCAGCGGGCTGGAGGTGACGCAGCACTTCACGGCGAGCGTCACCTACAACACCGGGGGCATCAAGGCGACGGGCCTGCCGAACAACACGAAGACCAAGCTCGCCGCGGGGACCGCGGTGAACGTGCCGATCTCGATCGTGAACCTCGGAGCGGCACCGGCGACCTACTTCGCCGACCCGCGCCTGACCACGGTGGGCACGATCCCGCTGGTCGAACTGTCCGGCCACTCGATCAGCCCGCTGCCCGTGCCCGCCGGAGTGACCCCGTTCTGGCTGGTGCCGTCGGAGGTCAGTCAGCTGAACGCCTCGGCGACAGCCGATCAGCCGGTGAACATGGACCTGTTCTACGAGTCCGGTGATCCTGACGTGTACTCCGCGGCGAACGGCAACGGCGCAGCGGTCCAGGTGAACGCGGCGGAGGTCTCACCCGGCATCTGGGAGACCGACATCGGCCAGACCGGTCCCTTCTCCACGGCCGGCGCACCGGCGGGAACCGTCTCGGTGTCCGCCTCGGCGCAGGGTCAGCTCTTCGACCCGGCCGTGTCCTCCACCACCGGCGACATCTGGCAGGAGGGGGTCGGCGTGTCCGCGGACGCACTGACCACCCAGCAGCTGCGGACGTCGGTTCGTGACTTCCGGACCGGCTCGACCGGTCGCACGGCGCACGCCTCACCGGCGGACACCGCGCCCGCTCCGACCGGGCCGATCACCCTCGACCCGGGCCAGAGCGCGACGATCACCGTGACGATCACCCCCTCGGGGGCGCCCGGAACGGTCGTCAAGGGCCAGCTCTACATCGACACGTTCAACAACTACACCGATTCGGGCAACGAGCTGATCGCCCTGCCCTACTCCTACACCGTCAAGTAGCGGGGTCCGGCTGAGTCCCGGTGGGCACGTCTGCCCACCGGGACTGAACGGGCGGTTCGCGTTGCCGGCTCAGCCGCTGTAGGAGCCGCTCGGCAGAGGATCCGGCGCGTCGGCACGGTCGCCGTCCCCGCCGCCCTTGCACTGCGGGCACCACGGCTGCAGCGTGCGGTGCGTGGAGTAGGACAGCACGAGGTAGATCATCGACGACTGGATCGCCGCCCAGAGCCACTGCCCCGCCGGCTGCGGTACGGCGCCGCCGAGCAGGACGAATCCCGAGACGATGAGCCCGAGCAGATAGGCCACCGCCAGGCGCCGGTCGGCGAAGATGTGCGCGACCTGGAACCGGCGCCGGAAACGGGCACTCGTCTCTTCCGCATTCAACGGCATGGCGGCCATGCAGTTCTCGCACAGATGACGGTCATGGCTGCGCATCAGCGGCCAACTGCCGATCACGACGGCGAGCAGTGTCAGCGGCACGATCGCCGCGGCGGGCTGATCGGCCGGCAGCGGCCGCAGCACCAGCACGATCGAGGCGACGATGGCCGCGATCAGGATGTGGACACCGTAATGCCCGATTTTTCCGAATGCCCGGCGTGGCCTGGGCATACCCATGTCGAAATATGTCATTGTCGCGCTCCCCCGAGGCGTCAGTGCTGTGGCCCGCCCGATTCCCCCCCGGGCAGGTCATTGACGACGGTAGTCCGCGATCGGGATTTCGGCTCGCCCCGGTGCGAAATCGAGACGGGCCAACGGCTCATGTACCGGAGCCGGGTGCCGATGACTAGGACGAGCAAGGCAGCGTGACCCGATGGATCCCGGCCGTCGGGCGGCGCCGTCGTCGTAGACAGGGGTGTCATGTACCAGACTTTCCGGCCCCTCCTGGATGCCCTCATCAAGCGTGGCGCGGACGTTCGCGCCATCGAGGAGGCCGGCGAGGAAGCCACCCGGAGCGGGCGCTCGATCCGTGACGTCCTGATCAACGACTCGGTGGTGACCGAGACCGAGCTCACCGAGGCGTCGGCCGACGCGCACGGGATCAACAGCGTCGACCTGGTCGGGTACCCCATCGACGCCGCCGCCGTAGCCAAGATCCCGCTCTCGCTGATCCTGCGCCACCGGGTGCTCGGGATCGGCATCAGCGGCAACGAGCTGGTCGTGGCCATCAGCGACCCCGCCGACATCGTCGCTCTGGACGACGTGCGCGCGGCAACGGGCATGGTCATCCGCCCGATGGCGGCCGCCCGCAGCGAGCTCCGCACGCTGACCGACCGGCTCAAGCGCCAGGACAGCGATCTGGGCGAGGTCGGCAACTCGCTGCGCGCCGACGAGGCCAATGTCTCCAACATCAGCTCGATCGGCGACGACGCGCCCATCGTGCGGTACGTCAACTCCCTCATCGAGCAGGCGATCCAGAGCCGGGCGTCGGACCTCCATCTCGAGCCCACCGAGAACGACATGCGGGTCCGCTTCCGCATCGACGGCGTGCTGCACGAGATCGACAAGGTGCCGCATGGCGTCCAGTCCGCCCTCATCTCCCGCCTGAAGATCATGTCCAACGTCGACATCACCGAGCGCCGCGTCCCGCAGAACGGCCGCATCACCGTCCGCCTCAACGAGCGCAACGTCGACCTCCGGACGGCGACCCTGCCGACGGTCTGGGGCGAGAAGGTCGTCCTCCGGGTCCTCGACACCAGCGGCATCGACCTCGAACTCAAGAAGCTGGGCTTCACCGACGACAACTACTCCCGCTTCTCCAGCTCGTTCCACAAGCCGCACGGCATGGTGCTCGTCACCGGCCCGACCGGTTCGGGGAAGTCCACCACGCTCTACGCGACGTTGACCGAGATCAGCACTCCCGAGGTCAACATCATCACGGTGGAGGACCCGGTCGAGTACCGCCTCAACGGCATCAACCAGGTCCAGGTCAACCACAAGGCCGGGGTCACCTTCGCCGCCGTCCTGCCGGCCATCCTGCGGTCGGACCCCGACATCGTGATGATCGGTGAGATCCGGGACCGCCCGACCGCGCAGCTCGCGGTCGAGGCAGCCCTCACCGGTCACCTCGTGCTGTCCACGCTGCACACCAACGACGCACCGAGCTCGGTGACCCGCCTCGTCGAGATGGGCATCGAGCCGTTCCTGGTCGGCTCCGCGCTGGACTGCGTGCTGGCCCAGCGCCTGGCGCGGCGACTGTGCGAGTGGTGCAAGCAGCCGTACACGCCCACCTCCTCCGATGTCTCCCCCCTGCGCTGGCCGAGCCACGGCGACGTGGAGCCGCCGACGACGCTCTGGCGGCCGGTCGGGTGCCGGTCCTGCGCGCAGACGGGTTTCCGGGGGCGGATGGCGATCACCGAGGTCATGCCGATCACCGAGGAGATCGAGCACATGGCGATCGCCAGGGCGTCGGCAGGCGAGATCAAGAAGGTGGCGGTGGCCGACGGCATGGTCACCCTGCGAGACGACGGGCTGCGCAAGGCGGTCCGCGGCGAGACGACATTGGACGAGGTCATCCGTGTCACAGTCTGAGACATACGTGCAGATGCCCCACTGGGGCGGCACCGGGCGCATGAGCGTCACCGCCACGGCGGCCGACATGCGCAAGGAGCTGGACGGCCTGCTGGCGAGGTCGGTGGCCCTCGGTGGTTCCGACCTCCACATCACCGCCGGCATCGCGCCGTGCGTGCGCGTGCACGGCTCGCTGGCGCCGTTGCCGGACTGGGAGCACCTCACCGCCGAGAACACCGAGGCGTTGATCCACTCCATGCTGACCGAGGCACAGTGGACCCAGTTCGACCTGAACCAGGAGCTCGACCTCGCCTACACGGTCTCGGGCGTGAGCCGGTTCCGCGTGAACGTGTACCGCCAGCGCGGATCGGTGGGTGCGGCGTTCCGGGCCATCCCGCACCGGATCCGCCCGCTCGACGAGCTCGGCCTGCCGGATTCGATCGAGAACTTCGCGCACCTGCCGCGGGGACTCGTGCTGGTGACCGGCCCGACGGGTTCGGGGAAGACGACCACACTCGCCAGCATCCTCGACGTCGCCAACCGCACTCGCGACGGCCACATCATGACGATCGAGGACCCCATCGAGTACCTCCACGCCCACGCCAAGAGCGTGGTCAACCAGCGCGAGGTCGGCACGGACACCGCGGACTTCGCGGTGGCCCTCAAGCACGTACTGCGCCAGGACCCGGACATCATCCTGGTCGGCGAGCTGCGTGACCTGGAGACCACGTCGGTCGCGGTCACCGCGGCCGAGACGGGCCACCTCGTGCTCGCCACGCTGCACACCCAGTCCGCCGCGCAGACGATCGACCGACTGATCGACATCTACCCGCCGCACCAGCAGTCGCAGATCCGCGCCCAGCTCGCGGCCTGCCTGCAGGGCGTCGTCACGCAGGCTCTGGTTCCCCGCAAGGACGGCAAGGGCCGCACCGTGGTCTGCGAGATCATGGTGGCGACGCCGGCGATCCGCAGCCTGATCCGCGAGGGGAAGGTCCATCAGATCGCCAGTTTCCTGCAGTCCTCGGGCGACACCGGGATGATCAGCTTCGACCAGCACCTGGCCCAGCGCTACGCCGATCAGGAGATCAGCAAGTCGACGGCACTGTCGGTGGCCCATGACCCGGGCGAGTTCGCACGATTGGCGAGGTTGTAGCCATGCCGGCAACGAAGACGTTCAGCTACGAGGCGCTCGACGCTGCCGGCGCGCTCGTCAAGGGCAAGATCGACTCCGAGTCGGCGGACTCCGCGGCGACGTCACTCGCGAGCCAGCGCCTCGTGCCGCTGTCGGTCACCGGCAGTGGAGAGGGACTCAACCGCGAGTTCAAGCTTCCCGGTATCGGCGGCCGGACCAAGCTCAAGGATCTGGCGGTCTACTCCCGCCAGTTCGCGTCCATGACCGGTTCGGGCCTGACCCTGCTGCGCGCGCTCGGCATCCTCGAGGAGCAGACCAGCGCCCCCAAGCTCAAGGCCGCGACTCACCCAGGTGCGGCAGGACGTCGAGGGCGGCGCGAACCTGTCGCAGCTCGATGGCGCGGCACCCGGACCAGTTCCCGCAGCTGATGGTCAACATGGTGGCGGCGGGCGAAGCGGGCGGCTTCCTCGACGACGCAATGACCCGTATCGCGAACATGTACGAGGCCGACGCGAACCTGCGGGCGAAGATCAAGTCCGCACTGACCTACCCGATCATCGTGCTGATCTTCTCGTTCATCCTCGGCACCGGCGTCATCATCTTCATCGTCCCGGTGTTCGAGAAGATGTTCAAACAGCTCGGCGGCAAGCTGCCGCTGCCCACCGCAGATCATGGTCGACCTTGTCGCACAACGTCGTACTGGGTGTTGCCGCTCTTCCTCGTCGTCGCGATCGTGGGCTACCAGGCCTACAGCAGGGCGGCGAAGAACAGCTACGCCTTCCGGCTCAAGCGCGATCGGCTCAAGCTGCGCCTGCCCGTGTTCGGCACGCTGTTCACCAAGCTGGCGATCAGCCGCTGGGCGCGCAACCTCGGGCACCCTGCTGTCGGTGGGAGTGCCGATCATCCAGGCGCTGGACATCGTCGGCGGCACGTCCGGCAACGCCGTGATCAGCGAGGCGATGGATCGAGGTCCGCGACTCGGTGCGCGACGGGCAGCCCGATGTCCCGGCCGCTCGCCGCGACACGCCGATCTTCCCGAGCATGGTCGTGCAGATGCTCGAGGTCGGCGAGGAGACCGGGCAGACCAGCGAGATGCTCGACCAGGTCGCCGACTTCTACGACCGCGAGGTCGAGACCGCGACGGATTCGCTCACCTCGGCGCTCGAGCCGCTGCTCGTGGTCCTGATGGGCCTGGTCATCGGCACGATGGTGATCTGCTTGTACCTGCCGATGTTCTCCATCTACCAAAACATCCAGTCCAACTAGTCACCATTATCAAATCGATACCTTTTCCTCGACAAATTCCGCTCAGGTAGCTCAAGTAGCGGGCAAGACCGCCGATGTATGCGGCGTACACCCCCCGGGATCGGTAACTCCTCACCGAGCCTTCGACCGTACAAAGCCATGGAGGCTTATCTCATGCTTAACAAGCTGTCCGAAGCTCCGCGAGGAGCGCGCCCAGGGTGAAGACGGCTTCACCCTCATCGAGCTGCTCGTGGTCGTCGTGATCATCGGCATCCTGATCGCCATCGCCATCCCCTTGTACTTGAATTACAAGAAGGGCGCCAACGACAAGGCGACTCAGTCCGACGTTCGCAACGCGATCAGCGTGCTCGAGGTCTGCAACAGCGACAACTCCTCGTACCCGACCGCGCTGGCCGCGACCGGTGGCACGCCGACCGGCTGCACCGGCCAGACCGTCAACATCAGCTCGGGCACGACGCTGAAGTACACGCCGGTCGCGACGACCGCACCGGTCGCCAGCTACATCCTCGCCGGCACGAACGGCAGCGGCAGCGGCAAGATCTACTGCTACAACTCTGCCAACGGCGGTTCCGTCAAGGACGTCAGCGGAACGGGTGTCACCCTCGCATCGGCTACCTGCTAGCGAGCGGAGCTCTGCGGCGTGGGGCGGGAGCACAGTGCAGTGCCCCGCCCCACGCCCTCCCCTGCCCCCTTTCCGAATTGGTGTCTCATGATCGGCTTGCAGGCCACTGATGCCCTTGCTCCTCGCCGCCGCCGCGCTGCTGGGTCTGGCGATCGGCTCGTTCCTCAACGTCGTCATCCATCGCGTTCCGCTGCACGAGTCGCTGTCGCATCCCCCGTCGCGCTGCCCGGCCTGTGGGCATCCGATCAGGGCGCGGCACAACGTCCCGGTCGTGAGCTGGCTCGTCCTGCGCGGACGCTGCGCCGACTGCCGAACCCCGATCAGCCCCCGCTATCCCGCGGTGGAACTGCTGACCTGCGTGTTGTTCGTGGCGCTGACACTTCATCTCGGGCACCTCGACCGGTTGCCCGCCCTTCCGGCCTATCTCTACTTCGCCGCACTGGGTGTGGCTCTGTTGATGATCGATCTCGACGTGCGCAGGCTGCCCGACGTCCTGGTGCTGCCGGCGTATCCGGTGCTGGCCGTCCTGCTCGGGATCGCGGCACTCTCACAGCACGACGGGGCAGCCCTGCTCCGCGCGCTGATCGGAGCGGCCGGGCTCTACGCGGGCTTCCTGGCGCTCATCCTGGCCTGGCCGGGCGGGATCGGATTCGGGGACGTCAAGCTGGCCGGTGTGGTCGGTGGTCCGCTCGCGTACCTGTCGTACTGGGCTCTGGCGCTGGGGACGTTCGCCGCGTTCGTCCTGGGCATGGTCGCCGGGATCCTGGCACTGACGGCCGGTCGCAGTACGCGCCTGACCAGAATCCCGTTCGGGCCGTTCATGATCGTGGGCGCGCTGGTCGGCATCTTCTTCGGTGGAGCCTTCGGCGAGCTGTACACGCGGCTGGTTCTGAACTCGTGACGGTCCGTTCCGCCCGCTGTGGCAGGGAGTCTTGATGAAGCATCGCCAGATCGGCATCAGCAAGGTGGGGTTGATCAACCCCGACGGCCATGCGATCGGCTTGGACATCGGAGCCACCGCGGTGCGAGCGGCCATCCTCGCGCTCGGCACCGTCGACGGACGCCCCTCGGTCACGGTGCACGGGTTGGACGCCGTGCAGCTGCCCCTGGGCACGGTCGTCAACGGCGTCGTGAAGGATCCGTCCGCACTGACCGCCGCGCTCAAGCAGCTCTGGCAGGTCAACAAGTTCGCCTGCAAGAACGTGATCCTGGGGATTGCGAACCCCCAGGTCCTCGTCCGCGACATGCAGATCCCGAACCTGACGCGCGAACAGCGGATGAAGGCGCTCCCGTTCCAGGCCCGGGAGATCGTGGCCCTGCCGATCGACCAGGTCGTGCTCGACTTCGCCCAGCTCTCCGAGCCCGATCCGGTCACGAACCTGGTCAGCGGCCTGTTGATCGCGACCCCCCGCGAACCGGTACTCGCGGCCGTGAGCGCGGTCGAGAAGGCGGGCCTGAAGGTCGCCCGGGTGGATCTGGCGTCCTTCGCCGCGCTCCGCTCCATCGCCGACGAGCACCTCTCCGTCGAGGCGGTCGTCGACCTGGGCGCGCACCTGACCACGATCGTGGTCCACGACCGCGGCGTCCCGAAGCTGGTGCGCACGCTCGCCCGAGGCGGCCAGGCGCTCACCGCCCACATCGCCGACGAGCTGAACCTGAGCATCGAGCAGGCCGAGTGGGCCAAGTGGAACACCGGGTTGTCCGGTGACCAGGCCGACGTCTCGAACGCCCTCAAGGAGGCCGTGCGACCGTTGCTGTCGGAGATCCGCACCTCCATCAACTACTTCCGGGCCGCCAACGACGGCGCTCAGATCGAGCGGATCTCACTGACCGGCGGCGCGTCCGGCCTGCTGGGCCTGGCCGAGATCCTGTCCAACCAGAACGGCGTCCCGACCAATGTCGTGACGCCGACCCAGCACATCCGCAACCGGTGGGCAGCCAAGGACGTACCGGACCACGCCGACCACACCGCAAGCGCGGTGTCCGTCGGCCTCGCGATGGGAGCCGCGGCATGACAGCGCCCACGAGACCGACCGAACTCTGGAACGCCATGCCCGGCTGGGGTATCGCGGCCGACCTGACTCCCCCGGAGCTGATCAACTCCCGCCAGCTGGAGCTCCTGCGCCGAATCCTCGCGATCCTGCTCGTCGTCGTGCTCGTGATCGTGGCCGGCGCCTACCTCGTCGTCCGGCACCGCAATTCCAACGCCGAGGACGCGCTGGCCAAGGCCCAGCTCCACACGACGCAGCTGCAGGCCCAGGCCAACAAGTACTCCGGGATCACCCGGATCCAGGGAACGACCGCCCAGGTGCAGAACCAGATCGCCGCCCTGATGGCGAGTGACGTGGATCTGCCCAGCTTCCTCGGGAAACTCCGCAGCAACCTGCCGGCCTCGATGTTGATCAAGCAGGAGACGCTCACGATCAGCACCGCCGCCGTGGCGGGTGGGACCGCCTCCACGGGAGCTGCCGCGCCGACGGGAACCGGCCTCGACACCTCGGGCCTGGCCACGATCGGCAGCCTGACGATGAACGGAACCGGCAAGAAGCTCAACGACCTCGCCGACTACGTCGACAAGCTCAAGGGACTCACCGGCGTGACGAACGTCCTGCCGGTGTCCAACAGTGACGAGAACAAGATCGAGCAGTTCAGCATCACGCTGTCGTTGACGAGCGCGCTGCTGAGCCACCGCTACACCGCCACCACGACGACCGGGATCAAGTGATGAATGCCAGTCAGGATCGACGCCTCTGGATCGTCGGCGGCGCGGTCGTCGGCATTCTCATCCTGGTACTCGGCTGGTTCGTGCTGATCAGCCCGAAGCTCTCGTCGACCTCGTCCCTCCGTGGCCAGACCGCCGACACCGAGCTGCAGAACGAGCTGCTCCAGACGAAGGTCACCAAGCTGCAGAAGGAGGCGGCCAACGGCACCGAGCTGACCCAGGCGCTCAAGTCCGCCCTGGAGGCACTCCCCTTCGACAGTGGCCTGCCTGCCTACACCCGCCAGCTCACCTCGCAGGCTGCTGCGGCGCAGGTACAGCTCGCGAGCATCGTCGTCGGCGCGGTGGGACCGGCCACGTCCGGCGGTGGATCCGCGCTCGTCACGATCCCGGTCACCCTGGTCTCGCACGGATCTGCGGCGAACCAGCTCGCCTTCCTCAACCTCATTCAGTCCGACGGCCCCAGGCGCTCGCTCGTGCTCAGCAGCCAGATCGGCCCTTCGGGCGCGGGGAAGGATCCGTCGATCGACCAGACGTCGCAGATGACGACGCAGATCAACGTGTTCTCCGAGCCGCTGAACGCCGCCGCGAGAGCTCAGCTGGAGAAACTGCTCAGCGGCGACTTCTCGAACTAGCCGCTGCCGATGACGCGATCCCCCGTCCGACTCCCGGTTGGCGCCAGGCTGGACCGCTGGCTGCGCCGCCGCGCCGCGCTGTCCTCGACGCGCGGCGACGACGGCTTCATCCTGCTCGAATCGGTCGTCGCCATCAGCATCATCACCATCGTCATGGCCGCCTTCGCCACCTTCTTCGTCAACAGCGTCTCCTTCACCAGCCTGCAACGCGCCCGACAGGCCGCCTCCCAGATCGCCGACGCCAACCTCGAGAACATTCGCGGTCTGCCCGCGTCGGACCTGGTGACCGGTCACGACACGACGAGCGTCAACGCCCAGTTCGCGGCCGCCGCGACGGCGGTGCAGCCGTGGCTGGCGTCGATGACGAAGGCCACGGACTCCACCGCAGCGACCAACGCCGGGGCGAGCGCCAACGTCCCCACGGTCGGAGTCACGCAGACGATCAACAACGTCCCGTATCTGGTCAACAACTACCTCGGGTACTGCGCGATACCGTCGGACGGTTCGTCCACCGACTGCACGGCCTCGTCCATCGGCAACGGCGTCACCTACCTCCGCGTGGTCACGGCTGTGACGTGGAGCAATTCGCACTGCACGAACTCCGCGTGCAGCTTCATCACCGCCACCGTGCTGAGTACGGCCGACGACCCGACCTTCAACCTCAACCAGTCACCGCCGTCCGCACCGGTGATCACCAATCCGGGTAACCAGACCGCCGCCGTCGGCGACACGGTCACGCTGCAACTCGCCGTCACCAGCGGCACCGGCGTCCCGACCTACACCTGGGCGGTGTCCTCCGGATCGCTTCCCGGCGGGCTGGCGATGAACCCCGCCGGACTGATCTCCGGCGTGGCCACCACCGCGGTCACCAACCTGTCGGTCACCGTCACGGTGACCGACGCGTTCCTGCGCACCGCCACCGCAACCTTCACCTGGACCATCTACCCGACGCTGAAGATCACCCAGCCGGTGAACCAGGCGAGCGTCAGCAGTGTCGCGATCACAGGCCTGACGCTGACCGCGACCGGGGGCAGCGGCACCGGGTACACGTGGTCCGATCCCGGCGGCACGCTCCCGCCGGGCCTCGCGCTGGCGACGGTGAGCAACCAGGGCAAGATCACAGGTTCCCCCACGACGCCCGGGGTCTACACAGTCACGATCACGGTGAAGGACTCCAGCGCCCACACGGCAACGACCACGTTCACGTGGACCGTCGCCAACCCGCCGATCGCCGCGACCAATCCCGGCGCCCAGATCAGCACGATCGGCCGGGCGGACTCGCTGCAGCTGACCGCGACGGGCGGCTCCGGCACCTATACGTGGACCGGCGGCGCCAGCCTCCCGGCTGGGCTGACCCTGTCCTCCGGCGGGCTGGTGTCGGGAACCCCGACCACGATCAGCACGAAGTCGGTGTCCCTGACGGCGACCGACACCAACGGAGCGTCCGTGGTCGTCGCGTTCTCGTGGGCCGTGGTCGCGCAGCCGACCGTCACCTCGCCCGGTAACCAGACGGTGACGGCCAGCTCGACGGTGTCCTTCGGGCTGACGACCACCTGCCCGAACGGGCCGTGCACCTACGCCATCAACAACGCGCCGGGGACGTTCAGTGTCAGCAGCACCGGTGTCGTGAGCGGCACGTTCACGAGTACTCCTGGCACGTACACCGGCGTGACGGTCACGGTGACCGACAGCGCCGGTGCCACGGCGTCGACGGCGGCGTTCACCATCACCGTCATCGGGGTGCCGAACGCGCCCACCAACGTCAACGACGTCGACGGTGACGGCCAGTTGCTCGTGTCCTGGACGGCTCCCGCCAACAACGGCTCCACGATCACCGGCTACACCGTGACCCTCAGCCCGAACGACGGAACGTGCTCCACCACCGGTGCCACCAGCTGCACGATCACCGGCCTGACGAACGGCACCGTGTACACCGTCACGGTCACCGCGACCAACGGCGTCGGCACCGGACCTCCCTCCACCGGGGTGATCGCGATCCCTTACCCGGCCACGCTCATGTCCGGAACCCCGATGACGCTGTGGCTCGACGGCGCGGACCCGACCACCACTCTCGCAGCGTCGAACTGCACCGGAGCGTCCGCCGCTGCCGGCGCCACCGTGGGTTGTTGGACGGACAAGAGCGCGCAGGGTGAGGACTTCGCCCAGGCCACCACGGCCAACCGTCCCACCGTCAACACCTGGAACAGCACCCTGCCCTCCGTGGGCTTCGCCGACTCGACGGACGTGCTGAACTCCATCAACGCCGCGGACACGTACCAGACCGTCTTCGTGGTCTCGAAGATGGCCGCCTCGACGCAGATCGCATATCTGTTCGGTCAGGCGGGCGCGGACTTCAGCGTGCGCGTCGGATCCATCGTGTCGCGATCAGCTCCGAATGCGAACGACTGGTCCTACAACACCGGTTCCACACCGCTGAACTGGAACAACGGCATCCAGGCGACCACCTCCTTCCAGACCCCGCTGATCACCACTGACGTGTCGGCGGCCGCGAAGACCTTCGCCGCCAGCGTGTCGAGCACCTTCCTCAGCCGTGGGGTCGTGGGCTCGGTGGCCGAGGTCATCACCTTCCGGTCCACGCTGACCACGGCCCAGCGCAGGGTGATCGAGGACTACCTGTCTCGCAAGTGGGGAATCTCCATCACCCCGGACCAGCCGCTGACGCCGACCGCCGTCGCAGGAACAGGATCAGCGACCGTGTCCTGGACCGCACCCACGTACACGGGTGGCACTCCGATCACCAGCTACACGGTCACCTCCTCGGCTGGGCAAACCTGCACGACATCAGGGACGAGCTGCAAGGTCACCGGCCTGACCAGGAACACGTCCTACACCTTCACCGTCACCGCGACGAACGTGATCGGCACCAGTCCCCCGAGCGCGGCGTCGAACTCGGTGAGACCGTCATGAGCGCGCTGATCCGGGTGACGGCACGTCTGCGCAACAGGCTCGCCGAGCGGGGCGTGCACGGGGATGCCGGGACCTCGCTGACCGAGCTGCTCGTCGGCATGGGGATCTTCGTCATCTTCATGGCCATGTTCACCGGCGCCGTGGTCTCGATCACCCAGGACACGAACAAGGCCGAGGCGGTCAACCAGAGTTCCTCGCAGCTCAACGTCGCGTTTCTGCAGCTGGACAAGACGGTCCGGTACGCCGCGGCGATCAGCGCGCCCGGCAAGAGCACGACCTCCGGCGACTGGTACGTCGAGATGCGCAGCACCTACACCGGGACCGAGGTCTGCACCCAGCTGCGCGTGGACATCACGGCGGCCGCGCTGCAGCGCCGCACCTGGACGGTGATCAACTCGGTCGCGTCGACGCCGTCGGCCTGGGTGCCGATCACCAGTGGCATCAGCAACGGCGCTGTGGCCAGCGGCTCCACCGACCAGCCGTTCACCCTCAGGACCGCCACGGCGACCGCCAAGTTCCAGCAGCTGGCCATCACCCTCGTCTCGCCGTTCGGCAACGGATCGGGCGCGACGACCTCGCGCTCGTCCTACCTCTTCTCCGCCGTCAACAGCACCGTCCCGCCGCCGACCACGCCGATCTGCCAGCAGCCGGGGCGTCCATGATCATCAGCCTGTACGCCCGCGCCGCGGCCCGCCTGCGCCGGCGCCTGCCCGACGCCCGCGACGACGAGGGCTCCATGGCGATGATCATGCTGGTGATCATCGTCGGTGTGATGCTCAGCGCGATCCTCGTGCCGATGGTGATCCAGCAGTCCCGCACGACCCGCTTCGACACCACCAGGGTCCAGTCACTCGACGCCGCCCAGGCGGGGATCGACGTCGCGCTCGGTCAGATCCGCACGGCGATCACGTCCGGTATCGGTGACAGCGGGAAGCTGCCGTGCGGGCCCTACAGCGGGAGCGTCAACACCGTCGGGGCGGCGAGCTACAACGTCACCATCTCCTACTACGTGGCCGACCCGGTGCGGTTCCCGAGCACGCCGACCATGATCTGCGCTCCCGGGTACGGGACCTACGACACCGCGAGTGCGTCCTTCACGCCCAGCTACGCCCAGATCGTCTCGGTCGGGACCGACGGGCCGCCGACCGGCGGCGCCTCGATCGGCCGCACGCTGGTGACGACGTACGTGTTCCAGACGAGCAACACGAACATCCCCGGCGGCCTGATCCGCATCTATCCGAGTTCGACGGCCTCGCAGGCGCTGTGCATGGACGCGGGTTCCGCTACACCCACCGCGGGCACCTCGATCCTCGTCCAGCCGTGCAGCACGAGCAGTCCACCCGCGGCGCAGCAGGTGTTCGTGTACCGCAACGACCTGACGCTGCAACTGCTGTCGTCGGTCACGACGGCGAACCCCAACGGACTCTGCCTGAGTTACAACACGCCGTTGACCTCCACGAACCCGGTCGTGCTCGCCACGTGCGCCGCCTCAGGTGCCACGCCGTCCTACCTGCAACAGTGGAGCTACAACGACAACGGCGGATACCAGACCAGCACCTTGCTCTCCAGCACGACCGGGACGCTGGGCACGCTGTGCATGGGTGTGGCCTCGCAGACCGCCGGCCTCGCCGTCACCTTCGCCACGTGCACCAACTCCGCCGGCTCGACGGATCCCGTCCAGACGTGGATCCCCTCGCCGTCGGTCGGCGCCGGTGCCGCGAAGCCCCCGCAGCTCATCAACTACAACGAGTTCGGCCGCTGCCTGGACGTCGACAACCAGGACGTCAACACCTCGCACCTGATCGACTTCCCGTGCAAGCAGAACCCGTACGCCGGAGCGGTCGCGTTCAACCAGAAGTTCACGACACCGACGATCGCGACGGGCGCGGCGAGCGGCACAGGGCAGTTCTACACGACCACCAACGGCACGAACTACTGCATGACGAGCCCGCTGACCAATGGCGGATATCCCGTCATGCGGGTGTGCTCCTCGTCCACCGCGGGCCAGACGTGGACGTTCTACAACGGATCGTCGACGCTGAATTACTCCACCAAATACACCGTCGTGGACAGCAACGGCCTCTGCCTGGGACTTCGTGCGCCGTACGGCACCGAAGCATGGTCGTCCATCGATGTGGAAACCTGCACCGGTTCGACGGAGCAGAAATGGAATGCGCAGGCGAATTTCTCCGCGCCGGTGCTCCAGAACACGCAGGAGAAGTGAGCTCCCTGCGGAGAAATTTCCGTCCGCGGGGCGGGCGAAATGCGGTTCAGGCAGTGAGCGCGGCGTCACCGAATGCAGCGATACGCATCTCACCGCGTGGCGTCGACAGTGCCAACCGACCGGCCAGCGTGCTCCGTCCGGCAATCGCCTGGAAATATGCGGCCTTGTTCGCGGCAGCACGCGCGGATTGCGCTCGCTCCTCGACGGCGGACGGCTCCAGCTGGGAATTCATGCCATCGCGGAGCAGGCAGAGCGCCTCGGCACAGATCTGCGAGACCCGGGATTCGGTGACGCCCAGTTCCTCGGCGATGTCATTCATCTGGCGCTGCTCGAAGAAGTACTCCTCGACGACGAACCGCAGCCTGCTCGGCAGCTCCGCGATGGCATCGTGGAGGTAGCCGAGACGCTCGCGCATGAGCAGCAGCGCCTCGGGTCCGTCGGTGGGATCGGGCGTGAGTTCAGGGCCGGTTCCGGGAGCAAACCCTTGCAGGCTAAGCACATTGGCGCGCGTGAGATCCGACTGCAGCGACTCCAGCTCGCGTGGGTCCACCTGCATCGCGCCGGCGATCTCGTCGGTGCTCGGAGCCCGGTCGAGCGTGCACGCCAGCTGCCCGCGAACCGATTCGACCTCGCGCGCCCGGCAGCGAACCGAGCGGCTGGCCCAGTCCATGGTTCGGAGTTCGTCCGTGAGCGCACCGCGAATCCTGGTGATTGCGAAGCCGGCGAACGGAACCCCTCGAGAGGGGTCATATGCCTGCGCGCTGACGACAAGCGCCATCATCGCCGCAGACGCCAAATCATCACGACGGACGTGTGACGGAACCCGGGCGAGTCTTTCGACAACGAGCCTGCCCACCAGTGACAGGTGGTCCTCGACCAGCTCTGCTACCGTCGCCTCTTTTTGCGGCGGGCAGAGAGCAAGGAGGGTCTGCGCCATCTAGGGACCTCCGAAAATCGGTGTCCCGGCGGAGCCAGATGACAACGCCGGGGCATTGCATGGGCGTCCCCCGACGTCTCGCCTGTTACCACGTCTCCACCGCAAACGCTTGTCGACGCAGGAAAAGATTACCGCATTTCACGCCATGAGCAATTCGAGGGCCGAGGGGCGTCGCGCCTCACGGACCCCAGGAGCCCCGCCAGTATCAGCGTGGACCCCTCCACCACACGTCCGATGTCCGATTGACACCGGTATGAGGTGACTGTATTTCACAATCGTTGAGCATCTCTCGATGGGGATATCTACTTTTCCAGTCGCCTGTCGACAATGTCACTGCTCACAATCCGAACAATGTCGCAGGAGGCATTAGCAGATGCCCGGTGTTTTACCCGGACAAAGCTTATTGAAGATCAACTTGCCAATCGGACATTTCTTCCTATCAGACCTCGGCCGGGTCCTTGCCGACCGCGGTCCACATGCACCTGTGCGGCAGCGCGTTCTCCGTGAACAGCGCCCCGTGGGAGTGCCAGCCCGTGTTCAGGTAGAACCGTTCGGCGCTCGCCCGGGCGTGACACCACAGCAGCACTCCCCCGCGCTCGGCGACGACGCCCCGCGCCGCGTCGATGACACTGGCGCCGACGCCGTGCCGCTGCCGGTCCGGATCGGTGGCCATACCGCGCAGCCGCCAGGCGGGCACGTCCCCCGGTCGCCACGGGCAGGGCTCGGGGAGAAGGAAGCAACAGCCGACGACGGTGTCGGACTCGAATGCCGCGAGATGTAGCGCGTTCAGCGCACCATCGCCAGGGATCGGCTCGTGCTCGGCCTGCTCGGGTCGCAGCACCCGCCGTCGAAGCGGACGGGTGACTGCATCGTCGACAAGGACAACATCCACGCGGGCATGTCTACCCGGCCGGCGTGACCCATGCGACGGCGGAGGGCCTAACTCGCGGACGCCATCACCGTGAGCAGCGCGTCGCGCTCGGCAGCGGACTTACCACCCCACACGCCTGAGGGCTCGCGGACCGACAATGCCCAGTCCAGGCAGCGCTGCCGCACCGGGCAGCTCTCGCAGATCGCCTTCGCCTGGGTCTCGCGACGCAGTCGCGCAGCTCCGCGCTCGTTGTCGGGATGGAAGAAGACGGACGCGTCGAGGCCGCGGCATGCGGCCCGGACCTGCCAGTCCCAGTTGTCGGAGATAGGGGCGGGTAGTTGTGCAACTTCGGCCATGATGCTCCCGTCAGAGGGTGTTCCTACTAGGGGGAACGCCATTCCGTACGAGACGTGACGCGGAAACTCCGACAACTTTTGAAAGATCGAGTTCTGGACCGTTCCAAGATCATCTCAACAGTGGACACTTGGGTCCAAATCACCGCTGTCCAAGATCATCACGATTCGGGAACGATCACGGCACGACAGTGATCGGCCACTCCGCGTCGCGGACCAGATGCACCGCGAGGGATCCCACGAACCTGTGCCCGGCCTTGGTCGAGGCCCCCACGATCACCGCGTCGACGCGCCGGTCACGTGCCAGGCGGAGGATCTCGGTGTACGGATTGCCGGCCCGCTCGACGAACTCGACTGCGATCCCGAGGCGCGGGCCCTGTTCCTCGATCTGGCGCCGCAACTCCTGCCCGAGTTCGGCGGTCGTCTCGTTGAAAGCACCCACCGCGCCGGGCGCTGTCACCGCTAGCATGCCCGCGTTGACCACCACGTAGAGGCAGATCAGGTGCGAGCCCTGGCGCCGCGCCAGACCGGCGGCGTAAGCACCCGCGCGCAGACTCGTCTCCGATCCGTCGACCGCGACGAGGATGACCGACGGCCCGTCGTTCCCGAACTCGAACACGACCTCACCGTATCCCCTGCCTGAGCGCGACGGCGGCAGTGGCAACGGCGGACACCAGCTCCGTGTCGTCGGCGAGCTCGATCCCCAGCAGCGCGAGCAGGCGGGGCACCGACTGCGCGAGGCCGCCCGCCCGCGCGGCTGACAGCTCCACCGAACGTGCGTCCTCCAGATCGGCACTCGCCGCGTGCACGTAGGCGATCCAGCTGCCGAGGATCTCGACGGCCCCCTGCGGTAGGGCGCCGGCCCGGCGCTCCAGGCGCAGCACAGGGAGGACGCGGACCGGCAGCTTCAGCGAACCGTCGATCGCTATCTGGGCCAGGCGGTGCTCCAGGCGCGGGTTCTCCCACCGCTCGATCAGAGCGCCCTGGTAGTCAGCGATCTCCTGCGGTGCAAGGGAGAGGTGGGGCGCGGCCTCGGCCCACCACGAGGCCAGCGCCCGGCGGCAGCGCTCGTCGGCGACGGCTTCGGCGACCGTGCGCAGACCGAAGCCGAGACCCAGGTAGGCCAGCAGCGAGTGGCCACCGTTCAGCAGCCACAGCTTGCGTTGCTCGTGCGGTGCCACGTCGTCGGTCATCCGCACGCCCGCGGCCTCCCAGTCCGGACGTCCACCACGGAAGTCTCCGGCCAGAACCCATTCGCTGAAGGGTTCTGTGACCACTGCGCATCGATCGGCCCAGCCGGTCGCCGTGGCGACCTCGGCCGCCAGTGCGGCTGTCGGCCGCGGCGTGATGCGGTCGACCATGCTCGTAGCCCAGCTGACGTGTGTGCCTATCCACTCCGCCAGCGAGGGGTCCACCTGGTCGGCCAACCCACCGACCACTCGCGCCGTCACCGTGCCGTTGTCGGGCAGGTTGTCCAGTGGCACCACGGTGACGGGCCCCGAGCCCGCAGCTCTGCGGGCTGCCAGCCCAGCGACCAGCCGTCCCGGGACGGTCTGCACGACCGACGCCAGGTCCTCCCGCAGCAGCGCGACATCGGCGCACACAGCCGGATCGGCCAGATCGAGCGTTCCCGCCGGCGTGGCCCGGTAGGCGGCCTCGGTCACGGTCAGCGTGATGCAGGCGAGTTCCTCGTCCCGCCACGATCGCAGCCACGACGCATGATCGGCACCGGCGTATGCCCTGCGCACGCTGGTGATCGTGTCGAAGTCGTCGCGGACAGGACCCCGGGTGACCAGGGTGTAGCGGCCACCCTGCGCGTCCAGAGCCGCGGCCAGCTCCGTGCTACGTCCCGAGAAGGCGGTGATCGGCCACTGCGCGGCGTCCGTCGCGCAGTCGGTGTACCACGCCAGATGCGCGCGCATGAAGTTGCCGAGACCGACATGGAGGATGCGCGCCGGTGCCTGCGGGCCATCGGTACCGGTCACAGGCCGAACGCCTTCCTGGGCTGGTCGATCACGAGGCCGACCGCCACGTCGACGGCTTCGTCCTCCGTCAGCCGGTGTTCGGAGACGAGTCCGGCCAGATAGCCGGCGTCGAGCCGACGCGACATGTCGTGGCGTGCGGGTATCGAACAGAACGCCCTTGTGTCGTCGACGAATCCGGCCGTCCTGCTGAAGCCGGCGGTCTCGGTCACCGCCGCCCGGAAGCGCCGCACGGCATCCGGCGCGTCGAGGAACCACCACGGCGCGCCGAGGTAGACGCTCGGATAGAAGCCGGCCAGCGGAGCGAGTTCCCGCGAGTACACCGACTCGTCCGTGGTGAACAGCACCAAGCGGAAGGACGGCTCGGTGCCGAACTGCTCGAGCAGCGGCCGCAGCGCGCGGGTGAACTCCACCTGGACGGGGATGTCGTGGCCGGTGTCGGGCCCGTACTCAGCCGCAGTGGCCGTGTGGTGGCCGCGGCAGATCCCCGGGTGCAGCGTCATCACCAGCCCGTCCTCGCAGGACATCCGAGCCATCTCGAAGATCATGCTGCGCCGGAAGGCCGTGAGCTCATCGGCTGACGCCGTCCGCTGCCGCGCCCGCGCGTAGATGCGCGTGGCCTCCCCGTGAGCCAGGGGCTCGGTGCCGGCATCCGGATGACCGTGATCGGTCGCTGTGGCACCGTGTGAGCGGAAGTAGCGGCGTCGATCGGCCAGCGCGGTCAGGAACCCGCCGTAGGAGCCCGTGTCGACCCCGGTACACGCACCGAGCAGATCGGTCGCCGCGACCCATCCGGGCTGCGCCGGGTCGAGATAGCGGTCCGGGCGGAAGGTCGGCACGACGCGCGGCTGCCACGTCGAATCCGCTGCCAGCGCGGCGTGAGCCGACAGGTCCGCGCACGGGTCGTCGGTGGTGGCCAGGACATCGATCCCGAAGCGGGTGGCGAGAGCGCGCGGGCGGAAAGCCTGCTCGGCGAGGCGGGCGCTGATCTCGTCGTACAGCAGGTCCGCGCTCTGCGCCGAGGGCTGAACACCGACGCCGAAGACGTCAACCAGCTGCGTCTCGAGCCAGTACCGCACGGGTGTCCCCCGGAACACCGGCCAGGACGAGCAGAGCGTGCGCCACGCGGACCGCGAGAGGTCGGGATGCGGCGACTGCACCCCGACCCCCAGCGCGGCCAGCGGGACACCGGAGGCGTGCAGCAGCCGCGTCACGTAGTGGTCAGGCGTGATCAGCAGGCTCGTCGGGTCGGCGAAGGGGCGATCGTCCAGCAGCAGCTGCGCCGGAACGTGGCCGTGCGGAGAGATGATCGGCAGGTCGCGCACATCGCGGTAGATGCGCCGGGCGATCGCCCGTTGACCTGGTTCGGCCGGCAGCAGCCGATCCTCGTGGAGGGTCAGCTCCGCCATCGCGCGATCAGTTCCAGATTCCGGTGACGGGCCGCGTGATGGCCGACCGGCCGACGGGCGAGACCCCGAACGCAGACTCCAGCGTGCGCAGGACGGAGTAGTGATCGATCCGGGTGGAGTACCGGCCGGCCTTGACGTCGGCGCCGCTGAAGAGCGTCGCGATGTGGTTGGCCGAGGTCTTGTCGTCCTCGTCCGTGGTGATCACGAGGAGGCTGCCATGCGTGCGTGCCCACGTGACATACCCACCGAGCATGCGGTGCAGCCAGGTGTCGGCCTGCGCCACCGTGCCGTCGTGCATGTCGTGGAGGAGATCCGGGATCACGAACGCCAGACTCGGCAGCCGCGAGAAGGTCGTCGGGAAGGCGGTCATCGGCTCGTTCACCGATGCCGGCAACGCCGGGAAGTCCGTCCACGGAGCGTGGCGCCGCACGTAGGAACCGGCCGTGCACCCGGTGAACCCAGCCTTGGGCAGGCCTTCGGAATAGCCGACGAAGCTGTAGCCGGACGCCCGCAGGGACGTCGCCACCGTGGGACCGGAGTACCTGACCGGGCAGGCGTCGTTCGTCAGGCCCTGCGTTGACCCGGAGAACAGCGCGAGATAGTTCGGTTCACTCGGGTGGGTGATGGCGTAGGACTGTGTCATCACCGCGCCCGACCGTGCCAGGGAGTTGATGAACGGCGCGCTCCCGGAGCCCACGATCTCGGAGTAGGCGTGGTTCTCCAGCATCACCACGACGATGTGCGAGAAGCGGGGAACCCCGTCGGAGGAGAGGGGGAGCCGGCTCGGCGTGGAGCGTGCGGGTGTCGGCGATGACACCGGGGCGGTCGACGACGCGTTGGTGTTCTGCCCCGACGTCGGCTCCGGCGACCGCGTGGCGGTCGCCGAAGCCGGGTCGGAGCGGGTGCTGGTGCAGGCGGCGAGCGAGGCGATCGCCAGCACCAGCACGGTGAGGACTCGACGGATGCGCATCCACCGAGGGTAGGCCGCGCTCAGCTCGTCGACGATCCGTAGAGGTCGATGATGCGGGCATCGGTCACGGCCGCGACCCGGCCGTCACCCACGCTGACGTACGTCGCGGGATCCGACCACAGGGTGGTGACCACGGTCCCGTTCGACGTCCGCAGCACGTCACCACCTGGGGTGTAGATGAGGCCGTTCGCGACGGCGATAGTGGCGGTGGGTCCGTTGATCGCCCTGCTCCAGGCGGGAGCGCCGCTGGCCCGGGTGTACGCGCAGAGTCCCGCCGGGCAGGCGACGTACACATTGGTCGCATCGACCGCGACCGGCCGGAGCGAGCTACCGGAGAGGGTGTACCGGGTCGCGCCGGTGGCCGGGTTGAGGTCCACGATCCCCGCCGATGTGGTCACGTACAGGTGGTGCGCCGCGGAGGTGTCCGTGTCGCCGCGGACCACGGTGAACGAGCCGCTCCTGGTCCACGCGGTCGTCCCGGTCGTGAGCTTCGCGGCCGTGAGCGTGACCGGGTTGCCGTCGGAATCGCACGTCTCGTAGACGGCGTTGCCACCCACGACGACGGCCGGGGTACCGGTCAGGCACGAGAGCTGCTTGTTCCAGAGCACGGAACCGGTGGACAGGTCGAACGCGGTGATCGCGCCGGCGTTGGTCAGGTCGGTGCCCGCCCCGACGACCGCGGATCCGGAGACGGCGATCTGGCTGATGATGTCGTCGCCCGGTGAGACCTTCGACCACTGGAGCGCGCCGGAGCCGGTGCTGTAGGAGGCGACGCTGCCCACGGGATCCTCGGTGTGGCAGTCGTAGCTGCCGACGACGACGTGGCCCGACGCGACGGCCAGGCCGATGTAGTGGGTGTCCTGCGTCGCATCCAGCTCCGTCTGCCAGAGCCGCGCGCCCGAGGACGCGGTCCATGCCGTGAGTTCGTTGGAGACCACGGAGTAGACCACCCCGCCGGTCAGGACGGGAGCGATGCTGACGCCGGTGTCGCAGGGATCGTCGCCGAGCAGCGGCGGGCTGACGAGACTGCGCCGGTATGCGGCGTGGACCACCGTGGAGGCCGACAGGGTGGTCTCGGTGGCGTTGAAGCGGCTGTGCGCGCCGTCGGAATCGGTCTGCGCCCAGGGAGATCCGGTGGCGGCGTATCCGGCGGATCCGGTGAGCAGGACCCCCGTGACGACGCAGGCGGCCAGGGCGACGTGCGCTCGGCGGGAACGTGTGAGGTGCATCGACGATCACTCTCCTCGAACCGTTGCACAGGCCCGATCCTGCGCAGTGGATGAGGAGATCGAACCGCTCGGGGTGATACCGGGACAAGGGCCCGCGGGGGCAGTGACCGGCCGACCGCCGGGTCGGTCGCTGGTGGACCGCCGGGCGATGCAGCACACTGGTCGGGTGACGGACCGATCGCGGAGCCAGCGCCTGGCCACCTGGAACCGGCTGTCCGAATGGCCGCTGATCGCCGTCTCGCTGGCCTTCCTCGGCGCGTACTCGTGGGAGGTCCTCAACGTCCACATGGCGCCGGCGACGCACAACCTGTGCGAGGTCGTGCAGGACGTGGCATGGGCGGCGTTCATCGTCGACTACCTCTGGCGGCTGTACCTGGCCAGGAACCGGTGGCACTACTTCTCCCGCCACCTGCTGGACCTGGCGATCATCGCCCTGCCGATGTTCCGGTCGCTGCGGCTGCTACGGGTGCTCATGCTGCTACGGGTGCTCAGCCGCAGTGCAGGGGCGAGCCTGCGCGGGCAGATGGCCGTCTACATCGCCGGCACGACAAGCCTGCTCATCTACTGCGGTTCCCTGGCGATCCTCACCGCCGAACGCGGTCAGCCCGGCGCGAAGATCGAGACCTTCGGGGACGCGGTCTGGTGGGCGGTCGCCACGGTGACCACTGTCGGGTACGGCGACTACTACCCCGTCACCACGCAGGGACGGGTCATCGCCGCCGGCCTGATGGTCACCGGCATCGCCCTGATCGGTCTGGTCACGGCGTCGTTCGCGACGTGGATCGTGGCCCGGGTGCAGTCCGAGACCGAACAGGACGTGGCGGCCACGCGGCGCGACCTCGACACCCTGGCCGTCCAGATGAAGTCGGTGGCCACCCAGCTCGCGCGCATCGAGAAGCAGCTCATCGCCGCGGAGAAGGAACGGGCGGAGAAGGAACGGGTCGGCTAACTGCCGAGTTCCTGGGTCAGCGGTGACCCGGCCGCGGCGATCCGGTTGCGCCCGCCGCGTTTGGCCTCGTACAGGGCTGCGTCGGCCGCCGCGTAGAGGCGGCGCAGGTCGATCGCGTGTGTCGGCGCGTGCGCGAGGCCCGCGCTGATCGACACGGTGATCAGCTGGTCGCCGGCCAGCGCGAACCGGTGCGCGCGCACGTCCACCATGACCTGCTCGGCCCGGCGGTTCAGCTCCTCGATCGAGCAGCCGGGCAGGAGGATGGCGATCTCGTCACCGCCGAGGCGGCTGATGATGTCCTCGGAGTCCACGCCGGAGCGCAGCAGCGCGGCCAGCTGCACCAGCACCGTGTCGCCGCCGGGGTGGCCGTGCTGGTCGTTGATCGCCTTGAATTCGTCGACGTCGAGCACGATCAGCCCCGTCCCGGCGCCACTGGCCGCGCCGGACAGCGCCGACTGGGCCGCCTGGTCGAGGACGCGCCGGGTGACCAGGCCGGTGAGCGGATCGATCGCGGCCTGCTGCTTCAGCTTCTTCACGAGTGTGGCGTGCGCCTCGCTCGTCCGGACCAGCAGCACGGCGGAGGAGGTGAGCGCAGTGATCACGAACGTGGAGTCGACGAAGGCCGGCCCCACCGGGAGCTGCGTGTAGACGACGAGCATCTCGCCCACGGCCGTCGCGACGGTCACCGCGACGGCACCGCGCCTGGGAAGTTGCGACGCGGCGTAGAGAACCGGGAAGAACAGGAAGACCTGCGCCGACACCGACGCGTCCTGGGAGATGAAGTCCAGCACGACGATCGTCAGCACGGCGAGGAACGGGCTGAGCGCCCAGGCCAGCGCATGGCCGGCGGTCAGGTGCCGGGCCAGCCAGCCGGCCAGGACGATCAGGAGTGCGATCACCACGGTGACGGCGGTCGCGACGGCGCCGGCGTTGGAGTTGTTCGGGTCGACCAGGGCGAGCAGGACGGTGACCAGGCCGGCGACCATGGTCAGCCCCGACACCGTCCTCGACGCGCTGCGCAGGTGCCGGGGTTGCATCCAGCTCCAGGCCCGCATGGTGATCCAAATCTCGATCGGGCGCCGTCTCCGGCGCGGAAGGAAGGACGATCGCATCCCCCGCGGTGCATTACGTACCGTAGTCGGTTGCGATCGTCGGCGCCGACCGTGGCGCGCCGTCGAGAGCGCCGGGTCGCGGTGCGCGTCGCCGGTGCGATGTGATCAACTTGCTCCCCCACGAGTCCCGCCCGTACGAGAGGACCGGATGTGACGTCCGCTGTGAATCCGCTGTTCGAACCATCGTCGCTGCCGTTCGAACTGCCGCCGTTCGCAGACGTGGAGACGGCGCACTACGCGCCGGCGCTCGATGCCGGCATGGCCGAGCAGTTGCAGGAGATCGCGGCCATCGTCGCCGACCCGGCACCGCCGACCTTCGCCAACACCGTGGTCGCCCTGGAGCGGTCCGGGGCGCTGCTCACCAGGGCTGCGAACCTCTTCTTCAACCTCGTCTCCTCCGCGGCGACGCCCGAACTGCGCGAGCTCGAGACGACCTACTCGCCGCGGATGGCGGCGCACAGCGACGCGATCCATCTGGACCCGGCGCTGTTCGCCAGGCTCGACGCGGTGTTCGCCTCCCGGCACGACGCCGGCCTGGACGCGGAGTCGGTCACCCTCGTCGAGCGGCTGCACACCGACTTCGTCCTCGCGGGCGCCCGGCTGGACGCGGGCGGACACGCGCGACTGCGTGAGCTCAATCAGCAGATCTCCACGCTGTCCACCCGGTTCAACCAGAACCTGCTGGCGGCCATGGAAGCCGCCGCGGTCGTCGTCGAGGACCCCGCCGAGCTGGACGGGCTGAGCCCCGACGCGGTGGCCGGCGCGGCCGCGGAAGCGACGGCGCGCGGGCACGACTCCCGTTACCTGATCCCGTTGATCCTGCCGAGCGGGCAACCCATGCTGTCGGTGCTCCGCAACCGGGAGCTGCGGCAGCGGTTGTACGAGGCGTCCGTCACGAGGGCGACGACGGGTGAGTGGGACGAACGGCCCCATCGCCGCCCGTATAGCGCAGCTGCGGGCCGAGCGCGCCGATCTGCTCGGTTTCGCGACCCACGCGGACCTCGTCGTGGCCGACCAGACCGCCGGGACCAGCGCGAACGTCGACGCCGTGCTGGGCCGCCTGGTGCCACCCGCCGTCGCCAATGCCCGGCGGGAGGCGGCGGTCCTGGCGGAGTTCGCCGCCCGCGACGGCGTCGAACTGGCGGCGTGGGACTGGGCCTACTACTCCGAGCAGGTGCGTGCCGAGCGCTACGCCATCGACACCGCGGGGCTGCGCCCGTACTTCGAGCTGGAGCGGGTGCTGCGCGACGGTGTCTTCTACGCCGCAGGGCAGGTCTACGGCATCTCCTTCACGCTGCGAGAGGATCTGCGCGGGCTATCACCCGGACGTGCGCGTGTGGGAGGTGCGCGACGCGGGTGGCACAGCGCTCGGGCTCTACCTCGGCGACTTCTTCGCCCGTGAGGGCAAGCGCGGAGGCGCCTGGATGAACTCCTTCGTCAACCAGTCCCGCCTGCTCGACACCCGTCCGGTCGTGGTGAACAACCTGAACATCACCAAGCCGGCGGCGGGCAGTCCCGCGCTGCTGACCCTGGACGAGCTGACCACGCTCTTCCACGAGTTCGGCCACGCCCTGCACGGGTTGTTCTCCGACGTGACCTACCCCCGCCTGTCCGGCACCAGCGTCCCGCGGGACTTCGTCGAGTTCCCGAGCCAGGTGAACGAGATGTGGGCGCTCTGGCCCGCGGTCCTGGGCAACTACGCCCACCACGTCGACACCGGCGCGGCGCTGCCCCAGGCGACCGTGGACGCCATCACGGCCGCCGCGACGTGGGGCGAGGGCTTCGCCACCACCGAGTACCTGGCGGCGACGCTGCTGGACCAGGCGTGGCACCGCCTCGGCGCCGGGGACCGGGTGGACGACCCGGAGGAGTTCGAGGCAGCGGCGCTGACCCGGGCCGGGCTCTCCCTCGAGCTGATCCCCCCGCGGTACCGCACGAGCTACTTCCAGCACATCTTCGCCGGCGGGTACTCGGCCGGGTACTACTCCTACATCTGGGCCGAGGTCCTGGACGCCGACACCGTCGAGTGGTTCCGGGAGAACGGCGGCATGACGCGGGCCAACGGCGACACGTTCCGCACCAAGCTGCTGTCGGTCGGGGGGTCGGTCGACTCCCTCGAGGCGTTTCGCGCCGTGCGGGGCCGGGAGGCCGACATCGAGCCCCTCCTGCGCCGGCGCGGCCTGGTGGAGGTCTGATCCGGTAGCGGACAGGTGCCGGCGGTAACGTAGGAGACACTTCGCGTCTAGCCGGGGGTGTCGTGTCGCTGCCGTCTGTGCAACCGGGTTCGGACAATGCCGAGCTGCCCTTCCGCGCCCTGTTCGCAGGGTCGCCGGTCGGCATCGGACTCTCCGACGAGCACGGCCATTTCCTGGCCGCCAACCGTGCGCTCTGCGTCCTCTTCGGGCGGGAGGAGCGCGAGCTGCTGGGGCGGAGCAGCGCGGAGTTCACCCATCCGGAGGACCTCGCGACGAACCGCGACGCCGAGAAGCTGCTGCGCGCGGCCGAGGACGGCGTGGTGCGCCTGGAGAAGCGCTACGTGCGCCCCGACGGCGAGATCCGCTGGGCGTGGCTCACCGTGACGATGACCGACGGGCCGCAGGGGCAGCCCTGGACGATCGCGCACGTGCAGGATGTCACCGACCGCAAGAAGGGTGAGGAGTCCCTGCGCGAGTCCGAGGCCAGCCTGGCCGCGGTGGTCGACGTGGTGCACCGGATCCAGCGCGGCGAGGACGCCCGCAGTGCCATCGTGCACGGCTGCCAGGAACTCAGCGGTGCCCGGCACGCCTGCCTGTTCGAACCCGCCGACGGCGCCCTCGTCGTGACCTCTGCCACGGTCGCCGACCACCTCGGGACGCGTGTGCCCTTCCGGCCCGAATCGGCGGCGGTGCGCGTGTTCGAGAGCGGCGAGCCGCTGTTCCTGGACGGCACCGACCTGGAGGCGTTCGGCTGGCAGGGGCGCCTGGGCGACCTGGCGGACGGGTCCACGCTGTGGCAGCCGGTGGTCTCCCGCGGGGCCACCGTCGGGGTGCTGCTCGTGGTCTGGGACGGCGTCCGCGCCGCGGCCGACGCCCGATCGGCTCGCGCGGTGTCCCTGCTCTCGGCGGAGGCGGCCGTGGCGCTGGAGCAGGCGTCGCTCATCACGCATCTGGAGAGCCTGGCCCGCACCGATCCGCTGACCGGGCTGCTCAACCGGAGGGGCTGGCATTCCCGGCTGGACCAGTTGCTCGAGCGGGCGCGGGCCGACGGGACCCCGTTGACGGTGGCGGTCGCCGACCTGGACCATTTCAAGGCCTACAACGACCTGCGCGGGCACCACCAGGGTGACGAGCTGCTCCGCATGTTCGCGGCGCAGTGCCGGTCGGTGCTGCGGTCGTCGGACGTCATCGCCCGCTGGGGCGGCGAGGAGTTCGCGTTCGCGCTGCCGCAGTGCTCCGACGAGCAGGCCGCCCTCGTGCTCGGCCTGGTGAAGGACGCCGTCCCCGACGACGAGACCTGCAGCATCGGCTATGCCGTGTGGGACGAGGCCGAGACGGTGCAACGGTTGATGAACCGCGCCGACGCCGCCCTGTACGAGGCCAAGGCGGCCGGACGGAACGCGATCACCCTCGGTGCCGCGGGCTGACGTTCTCCCGGGTGCTAACCCACCCGGTCCAGGGTGGCGGCCACGCGATCGATCTCGGCCGCGAGGCGCAGGTCCAGCTCGGTCACTCCCCCGGCGCTGTGCGTGGTGAGGGTGATCCCGACCCTTCTCCAGCTCAGCGTCAGGTCCGGGTGATGATCCAGCTCCTCGCACCGTGGGGCGATCAGGTCGATGAAGCGCACCGCGGTGAGGAAGTCGGCGAACTCCAGCTCGCGCCGCAGCCGTTCGGACGTGCCGCTCCAGCCCGGCTCGAGTGACGCCAGGCCGGCGGCGACGGCCTCCGCACCGATCAGGTCCCGCATGCGTCCACCGTCGACCGTGCGGGGCGATGTGTCAATCTTGCGGAGATGGTGGCGGCAGACGTTTCCGGGCGCAAACTGCTTCCGCGTACGCTGCCTCACTGTGACCGATCGCGCCTCTGCTGACCGCCTCGTCTGGATCGACTGCGAGATGACCGGACTCGACCTCGTCCGGGATGCCCTGATCGAGGTCGCCGTGGTCGTGACCGACGCCGAGCTGACGCCGCTGGACGACGGCCTCGACGTGATCATCAACGCCCCGGACGACCTGCTGGACGCCATGGTCCCCGTCGTGCGGGAGATGCACGCGTCCTCCGGGCTGACCGAGGAGGTCCGGGCGTCGAGGACCACCCTGGCCGAGGCGGAGGAGCAGGTGCTGGCCTACATCCGGGCGCACGTCCCCGACGCCAAGACGGCTCCGCTGTGCGGGAACTCCATCGCCACCGACCGCGGCTTCCTGAATCGCGACATGCCGCTGCTGGACGAGCACCTGCACTACCGGATGATCGACGTCTCCTCGATCAAGGAACTCGCCCGCCGCTGGTACCCGCGCATCTACTACGGACAGCCGCCGAAGGGGCTCGCGCACCGCGCCCTGGCCGACATCATCGAGAGCATCCAGGAGCTGGAGTACTACCGGCGCACCCTGTTCGTCCCCGCGCCGGGACCGACGACCGCAGAGGTACAGGCCGTCACCGCGGACATGGTCGCCGAAGCGCGTGGCGAGGACCCGGCCTGACCGGCAGGGCGCTCAACCCGGTGCCGTTTCCGCCTGAGGTGCCGCTAGACTGATGCGGCTCGGCGGCCTCGGCCGACGACATGGTGGGTGTAGCTCAGCTGGTAGAGCACCGGGTTGTGATCCCGGGTGTCGCGGGTTCAAGTCCCGTCACTCACCCCAGACAGGGTGGCCCTCGGGGATCGTCCCCCGGGGGCCACAGTCAGGTCCGGGTCCGGGTTCTCCCGCTCGGGCGGCCGTGGACCAGCGGATCGAGGAACACGTCGTTCAGCGCGGTCATCGCCGCTCCGCGCGCGGCGGCGCTGAAGCCCAGCGACGACACCACCAGCTCGCCGACCTGCTCGCGCGGCCCGAGTACGTGCGCGGCGAACGTCTCGGACGCGGCCGGCAGCAGCCACTCCGCCACTTGGGCGAAGTACCCGCCGATGATCACCGCCTGCGGGTTGACGATGTTGGCCAGGTTGGCCGCGCCGACGCCCACCCACCGCCCGACGTCGACCAGCGCCGCCAGCGTCGACGGGTCACCCCGCTGAGCCGAGGCAACCAGGACGGACATGGTCGCCTCCAGGGAGGCTTTACCCGCGGGCAGGACCAGTCCCGCGGTGCGCAGCAGTGCACCCAGCCCGACATAGGCCTCCCAGCAGCCGCGCCGTCCGCAGCCGCACTCCGGGCCGCGGGGATCGAGGGTCATGTGGCCGACCTCGCCGCCGAAACCCCGTCGACCCAGAAGGGGCCGCCCGCCCACGATGATTCCGCCGCCGACGCCGATCTCACCGGTGACGTAGATCATGTCCGCGGTGCCCGCGTGAGCGCCGAAGCGGTACTCCGCCGCTGCCGCCAGGTTGGCCTCATTGCCCGCCCGCATCACCGCACCCGGAAGCGGGAGGGCGCGGGTGAGCAGGTCGACGACGCCCACCGAGTGCCAGCCCAGGTTCGGCGCCTCGTGCAGCGTGCCGGTGACGGCGTCCACGACGCCGGCAACGGCGAGCGTGACGCCGGCGACGATCGGCGCCCGGTCGAGCTCCGCCGCCGGTACGAGCGCGTCGGCACACAGTCGCGCGAGGCGCTCGAACGTCGGCCCCGGACCCGCCGCGCGGGCGTCGAAGGCCTCGCGGTACTCGTGCAGGGTCGTCCCCGCGAGATCGCAGACCAGGACCGCGAGGTAGTCGACGTTGATCTCCACGCCCACGCCGAGGACGTGCCGGCCGTCCAGGACCAGCGCGGTCCCCGGGCGGCCGTTCTGGCCGGTGACCAGCTGACCGTCCTCGCGCACCAGCCCGAGCTCGGCCAGATCCGCGACGAGCCGGGACACAGTCGCCCGGGTGAGGCCGGCACTGGCAGCGATACCCGCCCGCGAGTCCCGACGCGCCGCGAGATGCCGCAGCACCAGCTCGAGATTGTTGCGCCGGACCGCCCCCTGATCGGCTCGATCCGGGACGTCGACAAGAGGCGCGCGCGGGTCCGGAACCTCCATGCCCAGGATTGTTGCGTAGCCGGGACCGCCCGGGCGAATGCGCGCGGACGGGCTGCCGGTTGCCCCGGCTCGCCCGCGCCGGCCGGTTCGGCCGCTCCCGCCGAGCGTGATAGCGTTCTCTCCCGGTGCGCAATGCGCATCGATGCGCCGTTAGCTCAATTGGCAGAGCAGCTGACTCTTAATCAGCGGGTTCGGGGTTCAAGTCCCTGACGGCGCACAGTCTCGGAATCGCCCTCAACCGGTCCATCCGGCTGGGGGCGTTCTGCTGTCTCGCTGCCCGGAGATCCCGCGACGGGCGCTCAGCGTCGTGAACTGTCATGCCTGAGCACGCGAGCAGGTTCACCCGAGGGCTGCGCGGACGCTCGTGAGCGTCGAGGACAGCGGACCGCGCGCATCGATCCAGACGGCTCGGGGTCGAGCGGTCCGAAGAGCACGGATCGACTCGACGAGGTGCTCCGCGTCCTCCGGCCCCACCGATCGGTCGGTCTGCGAGTGCTCGATGCGGTCCGGAGCCGCGGCGCGCGCGGCCAATCTGTCGGCCAGTGTCGCGGCGTCGAGCTCCAGCACGATCTCGACGAACGGCACACCGACGCGTGCAGCGAGCTGCTCGAGCTGCTCGATGAACTCGGTCCGCGCCAGATACTGACCGATCACCACGCCGTGACCGGTCAGAAGGTGCTCGCGCGCAACGGCGAGGGCGAGACGCCGTGCCTGCATGCCGGCCTCGAGAGGCTCCTCTGTCCAGCGCCCCAGAGCGTGTTTCACCACGTCGACGTTGAGCGACAGCGTCATCGCCACGTCCTGAGCAAGTAGGTCCGACAACGTCGACTTCCCGGAGCCGGGTGCGCCGTTGATCAGCACCAGCCCAGCCACCGATTCACCATACTGAGTCGAGCGTCCGGTTCGTGCCCAGCGGGCCGATCACACCTCCGCTTCCCGGTCCGCCCGTGCGGACGCCTTCCGGCGCCGGGACCGCGCGATCAGCGACGCCACCGCGCTGATCGACAGCACCAGGGCGATGCCGGCCGCCGCACCCTCCCAGCGCCGGGGGAACACCGCTCGGCCCGCCAAGCCGGTCGCCGCATACATCGCCGACCACAGCGAGGCAGCGGCGACGTCCGCGACGGCGTACCGGCGCCACGGATAGCCGCCCAGCGCGGCCGCCAGCAGGACGGGCAGCTGACCGCCGGGGATCAACCGCGACAGGAGCAGTGTCCGCAGCTCGTGCTCGGCGAGCTGGCGCTGGACCCGGTCGATCGCATGTCCCTGGCGTGCGCGGTGCAGCCAGCGAGTGAGCGGTCCGGACCCGGTCATCGCCCGGTGCCCGGCGAGGCGGAGCACGGCATAGGTGGCGAGGTCGGCGGTGTAGGCACCTGCAGCACCTGCTGCCACCAGCACGAGCAACAGCGGATCGTCCCGCCCGGCCAGCGCAGCTGCCACACTCACGGCGGCCCCGGTCGGGACCATGGGCAGCACCGCGCCGGAGGCTACGACGCCGAACAGCCCGACCAGATAGGCCGGTCCGATCGTGGAGCTACCCACGTGTACCCCGCGCGGCCGGAGTCGGGTCGGTCATCGGCTCACGCGGCGGTGCTGAACCGCGCGGCGCGACGGCGCAGGTGCCGAGCCCGGGTGCCGCGCGGCGCAGGTGCCGCGATCGGCGCGTACGCGGTCCGGTAGAACAGCCGCTTGCCGAACTCGATCAGCACGAGATACGCGACCACCATGCCGCTGAGCGCGAGGAAGAAGGCGCCCGGCAACGGGCTGAAGCCGAGGGTGTGCGCGAGCGGGGTGGCGGGCAGCAACGCCCCCACCGCAACGACGCCGAGGGCGGCCAGGGTCAGCGGCAGGCTCGGCTGGCTGCGGAAGAACGGGACGCGGCGGGTGCGGATCGCGAAGATCACCAGCGTCTGCGTCGCCAGGGACTCCACGAACCACCCGGAGCGGAACTCGGCGGCGCGGCGTGGAACACCCAGAGCATGACGCCGAAGGTGAGGAAGTCGAACACCGAGCTCAGCGGCCCGAAGACCATCATGAACCGCCGGATGAACCTGATGTCCCAGTGCGAGGGGCGCTGCAGCTGCTCCTCGTCGACGTTGTCGGTGGGGATGGCCAGCTGGCTGGAGTCGTAGAGCAGGTTGTTGAGCAGGATCTGGCCGGGCAGCATCGGCAGGAACGACAGGAACAGCGACGCGCCGGCCGCGGAGAACATGTTGCCGAAGTTGCTCGACGTCCCCATCAGCACGTACTTGATCGTGTTGGCGAAGATCCGCCGGCCCTCGGCGACGCCGTCGGCCAGCACGTCGAGATCCTTCTCCAGCAGGATCACGTCGGCCGCGTCCTTGGCGACGTCGGTGGCCGAGTCGACGGAGATGCCGACGTCGGCCGCATGCAGGGCCAGCGCATCGTTGACGCCGTCGCCCAGGAACGCCACCGCCCCGCCGCTGCTGGCGCTGCACGCGGACGATCCGCGCCTTGTGCTCGGGCCTGACCCGCGCGAACACCGTCGTCGTGGCGATCGCGGCGCGAGCGCTGCATCGTCGAGCGCGCGATGTCGGCGCCGGTCAGGGCGACCGTGCCGCCAGCCCGAGATCGTGGCAGACCTTCATCGCGACCGCCGGGTTGTCCCCCGTGACGACCTTGACCGCGATACCGAGCCCGGCCAGTCGCTGCAGCGACCGGGCGGCGTCCGGCTTGGGCGGATCGAGAAAGACGAGGAATCCGGCGAGGTGCAGGTCGCGCTCGTCGGCCGGGCTGAGCTCCGCGCCTCGGTGGCCGCCCGGGTGGCGACCGCGACGACCCGGTTGCCGGCGGCGAACTCGGCGCGCAGGCGCGGCCCGTGCCGTCGTCGGGGACGCCCACGCAGCGGTCGCAGCACTGCCTCGGGCGCGCCCTTGGTCACGACGTCAGCGCACCCTGCCGGTCCCGCACGAGCACCGACACCATCAGCCGGTCGTGGTCGAACGGCAGCACCGACACCCGCTCGACCTCATCGAGTGCGGCACGGTGGGCCGCCGACGCCGGTGATTCCCACAGTGCCTGGTCCAGCGGGTTGCCGCCCACCGCTCGGTCGCCGTAGTTCGAGGTCTCCGTGCAGAGCAGCCCCGATCGCAGTACCGAGCCGGCGTCGGTGCCCTCGGCCGGGACCGCGCGCATGTAGTCGATGCGGCCGAGGGTCAGGGTGCCTGTCTTGTCGGTGAACAGGACGTCGACGTTGCCGAGGTCCTCGATGCAGACGAGGCGTTTCACCAGCACCTTGCGACGGCTCATGCGACGCGATCCGGAGGCGAGGCTCGTGGACACCACTGCCGGCAGCAGTTGCGGGGTGATCCCGACAGCTATCGCCAGCGAGAACAGCAGCGCATCCATGATCGGCTTATGCAGAGCCACATTGAGGACGAAGATCGACGTGGTCAGTGAGCCCGCGACGTACACGAGCAGCATCGAGAACCGCCGCAGCCCCACCTGGAACTCCGTCTCGAGCTGATGGGTGCTCAGGCCTGCGGCGATCTTGCCGAACTCCGTACGCGCGCCCGTGGCCACGACGACGCCCACCGCGCTCCCGGCGTGCACGACCGTACCCATCAGCGCGCAGCCCGTGAGATCGCCCAGCGGCGTCCCCTCGGGTGTGACCGCGACGTCCTTGTCCACGGGCATCGACTCACCCGTCAGCACCGACTCCTCGCAGGCCAGCGAATTCACGGCGACCAACCGGACGTCGGCCGGCACGATCTCGCCCAGGCGCAGCTGGATGATGTCGCCGGGCACGAGATCGACGACGTCGACGCTGGAGGCATGGCCGTCACGGACCACGGTCGCTTCGTGGTGGATCTGATCGTGCAGGGATTCGGCAGCCTTCTCGGCCCGGTACTCGTTGACGAATCCCAGGCCGACCGAGAGAGCGACGATCACGCTGATGATGACGGCATCGCTGCGTTCGCCGACGAAGTAGGACGCCAGTGCCGCGACCAGCAGCAGCGCCAGGAGCGGTGAACGGAGCTGGTGCCACAGCACGGGCAGGAACCGGGCGCGATGCGAGGACACGGCGTTCGGCCCCCACCGAGCCTGCTGCCGACGCACGGATTCGGCGGACAGGCCGGCCTCGGCTGTGACGCCCAGGGAGCGCATCACATCCCCGGCCGGCAGGGCACCGGCTGCGCCGACCCCCGCGGGCACCGGCACAGCACCCGCCACGGTCAATGTCACGACAGGGCGAGCCGGGAGGTCATGTCCCGATCGTGCGCCCGGGTACGCGGTTCCAGTAGGGCTGAAGGTCCCGACGGATCAGCTGGTGCCGGCCCTCACTGCGCGAGAGGGCCGGGCACCCACCGATCAGGAACCGCTGAGGCCGTAGAGCTTAGCCGTCTTCTGGTTGCCGTCGCTGACCGCCAGGACGCGGCCGTCACCGACGACGAGCGCGTCGGCGGCCGAGGTGGACGGGAACAGCGACTTCAGGTGCACACCGGTGGCGGCGTTGAGTGCCTCACCGCTGCCGAGGTAGAGGACGTTGCCGGCCTCCGCGCCGAGCGGGACCGAGGTGTACCCGTGCCGCCACACCTGGTATCCCGACGCGATGTCGTAGGCGCAGATCGAACTCGTACCGGAGAAGCAGACGGCGTACGCCCGGGTCTTGTCCACGGCGAGGACCGTCGTCGCGCCGCTGAGGGCGAAGCGCGTGGCACCCGTGGCCGGGTTCAGGTCGTCGACGACGCCGCTGGCCGGAGTGGCGTAGAGGTGATGCCCCGTCGTCGTGTCGCTGTCGCCGCGCTGCACCGTCCAGGAGCCGGAGCGGCTCCACACCTTCGTGCCCGTGGCGAGCGCGTCGGCCTCGAGCACTGCGCCGGTGCCGTCGAACGTGCAGTGCGTGGTGACGACATTGCCTGCCGACACGACGACGCCGTCCCCGCAGTTGTCGTAGAACTTCTGCCACACGACCGCACCGGTGGCCGCGTTGACGACGGTCGTGATGTTGCCGCTGCCCACGCTCGTTCCGCTCTCGACGGCGTACTTGCCCGACACGACCATCTCGTCGAGCGGTCCGACGAACTGCGTGCGCCAGACGGGCGCGCCGGTCGTGGCGTTGAACGCGGCGATGGCCCCGTTGGGGTCACTCTGCGACACGCAGTCCAGCTCGCCCACCAGGACGAGGCCGTTGGTGACCGCGAGTGCCTTGAACAGCGTGATGAAGCCGGGGTCCGGGTTGACGTGCCACAGCCGCGCGCCCGTCGCGGCGTTGTAGGCGGCGATCTCGTTGCTGACGACCGCGAACATCTTGCCGCCGGTGAGGACGGGTTCGGTGATGGTCGTCGCGCCGCAGTAGGCGTCGGGGCTGACGGTCTTCGCCGTCACGCTGCGCAGGAGGGCTGCATGCGTCACCGTCGAGGGAGTCAGCGTCGTCTCGTTCAGATTCGCCCGGCTCTGGGCCCCGTTCGAATCGTTCTGTGCCCACGCCGGTGACGGTGTGGCTGCATGCGCCGAGACCGCGGTCGCCATCACCATGCAGCCGGCGACGGCGATCCCCGCGAGCGCCGACAGCGAGCGGCGCGGACGTAGGACGAGTTGACGCATGTGGATCCCCCAGGCACGAGTCCAGCCCGGTCGGTCCGGGCCACTGTCCGATGTCGGGCTGGGCGCAGTGCCACGAACCTGTGTCACATCGGACCCCCCGGTGCAGGACACTCACAGGCTAGGGGGTCGGGATCGCCCTTGTCACTAACATTCCGCGACTATCGACGCGTCACTATTCACCTGCTCAACAGTGTTGATCGTCACGCGTTCCCTCACCTGCCGCGGACGGGCCCGGCGTCGATCTCCTCGGCGGTCGGGATGGACGGCACCGCGCCGGCACGTTGGACGCAGAGGGCCGCAGCCACAGTGGCCCTGTCCAGCGCTTCGGAGATCGGCCTTTCCTGCGCCAGCGCGGCGGCCAGCACGCCGCAGAACGTGTCGCCCGCCGCCGTGGTGTCGACCGCCTCGACCGTCGGTGCCGGAACCGCGAGCCGCGCGCCGTTGCGCCCCGCGTAGCGCGATCCGTCCGCGCCCAGCGTGATGATCACTTCAGGCACCAGGCGCAGCAGGGCGATCGCTGCGGTGTCGGGGTCGGCAACGGCACCGGGGTCCTCGAGCAGGTCGGCCGCCTCGTGCTCGTTCACCACCAGAAGGTCCACCAGGGCAAGGAGTTCCTGCGGCAGCGGCCGGGACGGCGCGGCATTGAGGATCGTCCTGACCCCGCACTCCCGCGCGTAACGCAGCGCGGCGATGACGCCGGCCAGCGGCACTTCCAGCTGGCACAGCAGGACACGGGTGTCCGAGACGAGCCGCCGGTCGGCTTCGTCGAGGTCATCGAGGGTGGCATTGGCTCCGGCCGCGACGACGATCGCGTTCTCCGCGTCGGCGCCCACCGTCACGACGGCCAGTCCAGTCGGTTCGGCGGAGGTGCGCACACGGGCCAGGTCGATGCCCGAGGCCCCCAGCTCCTCCCGGAGCAGCTCACCGTCCGTGTCGGCGCCGAGTGCGCCGAGAAACGCGGTGTCCGCTCCGGATCGCGCGGCCGCCACCGCCTGGTTCGCGCCCTTGCCGCCGGCGACGCGAGCGGACCGCCGGGCCAGGACGGTCTCCCCCGGGCCGGGGATGCGGTCGACGGAGAGCACGAGATCGGCATTGGCACTGCCGAACACGACGACATCGGTCATCGGCCGAATGCTGCCACACCCACACGCCGGCGTGTCTGGCCCGTCACACCGGGCGCGCCGGCGGTGCGCCCGCGCACGAGGCGCGCTACCTTTCCTAGAGTAACTTGTATTTTACTAGTCATCGACATCGAGGAGCCCACCGTGTCACTGTTCCGTCTGGACGCCAGCATCCGCACCGACGGGTCGGTCAGCCGCGCGATCGCCGACATCGTCGAATCGGCCTGGCAGGAAGGCCATGAGCACTCAGCGGTCACCCGCCGCCACGTCGGTGTCGAGCCCCTGCCCGCCGACGCGTGGGCGGCCGCGGTCACCGCCAACTGGACTCCGGCAGACCAGCACAGCGAAGCCCAGCGCACCGCGGCGGCTCTGGCCGCGACGCTCGTGGACGAACTGATCGACGCCGATGCCCTGCTCTTCGCGGTGCCGCTGTACAACTTCGGTGTCTCGCAGCACTTCAAGACCTACGTCGACCTGATCATCTCCGACCCCCGCATGGGCGCGGGCGCGGCACCGGTCCTGGCCGGCAAGCCCGCCGTCCTCGTCACCGTGCGCGGCGGCAGCTACGCCGCGGGCACGCCCCGCGAGGGATGGGACCACTCGACCTCGTGGATCCGCCGAATCCTCGAAGACGTCTGGCAGCTCGACCTGCGCGTGGTCGAGAACGAGTTCACCCTCGTCGGCGTGAACCCCGCACTGGACGAGTTCAAGGACATCGCCGCGCAGATGCGTGCCGACGCCGAGGCTTCCGCGCGCAAGCACGGTCTCGATCTCGCCCGCTGAGCCTCCCCGTCCCGCGGGACCCGTGGTTTGTTGGGGCGACGGACAAATTGCCACGGGGTCCCCGGGTACGGGAGACTGGACGGCACAGCGCGCACTCAGCTCGCATCCGCAGAACCAGAGGTGGGCCACAATGCCGGTCGTCGTCAGCTATGTCCCGACGCAGGTGGGTTTCGTCGCGCTCGGCGCGGCGATCGCGGAAGCTCAGCTGCGGGCCACGACCCTGGTGGTCGTGAACGTCGCCGTCAACTCCGACTTCGCCACCCCGACCTTCGCCGACGCGAAGGATCTCGACGCGGTCGAGGCCCGGCTCACCGAGCTGGGCATCAGCCACGAGATCGTGCAGATCACCGACGCCGCTGATGTGGCCGACGCGGTGCTCTCCGTCGCCGAGCGCGTCTCCGCCTCGATGCTCGTGGTCGGCCTGCGCCGGCGCTCGGCCGTCGGCAAGCTGCTCCTGGGCAGCAACGCGCAACGCATCGTGCTCGAAGCGTCCTGCCCGGTGCTGACCGTGAAGATCGCTGACGCGACCAGGGCCTGACGTCAGGCGGTGAACAGCGCCTTGCCGAACCAGTCGCCGGCCGCGTGACGCCGGGCGGCACGGCGAACAACCCGCTCCCGGTGTGCGTGATGTACTCGTTGAGCAGGTCGTTGGCGCCGAGCGATGTCTGGATCGGCACGAACTGTGTGCGCGGGTCCTTCTGAAGGCGATGAAGAACAGGCCCGGCGTCGAGCTGCCCGGTGACCGGGTCCATCCCGTCGGTGTAGGAGTAGCCCGCGGCGCAGGATCTTCTTGCCGCTGTGGTTGACCGGGCGCGGCCAGCCGGATGTGGGAGTCGGGCGCGATCACCGGGGTGCCGTCCTTGTTGTGCGCGTCCAGGTTGACGGGGTCGAACTCCGACGTGCCGGTCAGCGGTGCGCCGGTGTCGCTTGTGCCGGCCGAAGATCTTCTCCTGGTCGGCCAGGTAGTCGGCGTCCCACGACTCGATCAGCATCCGGATCCGGCGGGCGACCAGGTAGCTGCCGTCCTGCATCCACGGCTGATCGGTCTCGCTGCCGACCCAGACGTAGTCGTCCATGTCGGCGCGCGTCCTCGGCCTTGATGTTGTTGGTGCCGTCCTTGAAGCCCATCAGGTTGCGGGGCGTGGCCTGGGTCGTCGCTGGTCGACGACGTCCGCCCGAAGCCGAGCTGGGACCAGCGCAGGACCACCGTCCCCCGGCCGATGCGCGCGAAGTTGCGGATGACGTGGAAGGCGACCTGCGGGTCGTCGGAGCAGGCCTGCACGCAGATGTCGCCACCGGTCCGCGCGGACTGCAGCACGTCGCCCTGGAAGCGCGGGAAGGTCGACCGAGCGCGGCCGGGCGCTTGCCGGCGAGCCCGAAGCGCTCGTCGAACAGGGACGCCCCGAACCCGACGGTGATGGTCAGCTGCGCCGGGCTCAGCCCGATCGCCTCGCCGGTGTCGATCGGTGGGTTGCTCGGCGCCGTCTCGGTCGCGCCGATGGGCAGGCCCTGGGTCATCCGTGAGCACGCCGCCGCCCACTGCCCGAGCATCCCTGAGCTGCCTGCGTGTCCGTGGTGGTCACGTCGAAGGTGGCGAAGGCCAGCCGATCCTGCGCGGGCGTCGCTATCCCGGCCTGCTGCGCGCCGTAGAACGGCACCTGCGCGGCGGCGACCGGCGACGCAGGGGTCGACGCGCCCGACTCGGTCGCCTTCGCCACACCGAACCCGGCCGCGCCGGCCACGACGGCGCCGGCGCCGGTGAGGGCGGCGCGGGACAGGAAGCGGCGCCGGTCGATGCCCGGCTGCGCGGGTTCGCTCATGCAGACACGACCTTGCCGGCGACCCGGCTCAACGGCTCGGCGACGGCCTGCAGCGCCTGAGCCAGCTCGGTGATGTCTGCCTTCGGGATGTCGTTGTAGAGCGTGAAGCCCGAGGCCTGCGCCGGATCCCGGAGGTGGTCCAGCAGCGCCTCGACCTTGGTGAACGCCGCCCTGATCGTCGAGACGAGGGTGGCGTCGATCTTCGACAGCCCGTCCTCCAGGAACGCGAACGCCTGCTCGGCGCCCTCGACGTTGGCCGAGAAGTCGAGCAGGTCGATGTGCGAGTACCGCTCCTCCTCGCCGGTGATCTTGCTCTTGGCGGCCTCGTCGAGCAGCCCGACCGCGCCGTTGGCCAGCTCTGCGGGCTGGAAGCCGGTGAGCTTGGCGACCAGCGACTTCAGCTTGGTGACGTTCGCGAGCAGCTGCTCGGCGATCGGTGTCAGCCCGGTGAGGCTCTTCACGCTGAACAGGCCGTACTCGAGGCGGTGGAAGCCGGTGATCGCGGTGGGCTTGACGTCGTCGGCCCGCTCGTCGATGGCCGCGTCCAGCGTCCCGAAGGACTCCGCGACCGGCTCGATCCGCTCGTAGGGCGCGCGGGCCTTGGCGTAGGCGGTCTGCGCGGCGGCGAGGTTGCCGCTCTTGATGGCCGCGACGAGGGGCGTGACCCCCTGGAGCAGGGAGTCGACCTGGATCGTCACGTAGCCGAGGTACTGGGTGGCGCCGGCCTTGAGGAGTGCCCCGGTGGTGGTCGCCGGTTGGGTCGTCGCGGTGCCCGTGACGGTGAAGGGAGCCTTCTCCTTCGTCGCTCCCGGGCAGTACATCGTGTAGGTGCCAGGCTGCAGCACGATCGAGAACGAGCCCTTGAACCCGGGCGCGAGGTTCTCCTTCTCGCCCAGGATCCGGTCCTCGCTCAGGATCTCGAACTCGCTCACCGCGGTGGCATCGGTGTTGGCCACGTCGAAGGTCAGCGGCCCGCTGGAGTAGGAGTCGTGGTCGGCGACGCAGCCGTCGGCGGTCAGCGTGATCGCCACCGTTCGCAGCGTCGCGGGCGCTGCTCCACCGCTCGCGGCCGTCGTCGTGGTCGCGGACCCACCTGCGGTCGTGGCGCTGCTCGAGCAGGCGGCGAGCGTGGCAACGATCGCCACTGCGGCGACCACGACGACACCGGGACGGGCGAGACGGGACGGAAGCACAGCTGATCTCCTCTACAAGGGTGGGACTGCGAGAGTTAGGTAAGCATAACCTAACTCACTCGCGGGTCAGAACCCCTCGTCGGCGCGATTCCCGTCACGTGCGGGCTTCGTGCGCCCGGCGCCGCGGGAACCTGGTCGGCCGGCGCCCCGGCATTCGCCATGGCACTCGGGGTGACGACAGCGGTGTCTCGTGCGGTGCCCGCCTCCGCCGCCCCCTGGGGGCGCCGCCGCGAGGCGCGCAGCGCGCTCGCTGACGCGCCCACCGCCAGCACTGCAAGAGCGAGCACGATCCATCCGAGGGTGGCCAGGCCGCGGAACTGATCGCGCCGGTTCGCGGCATCGGCGTCGCGGTGCGCGGCCGCCGCAGCGGTGCGCACGGCGTCCGCGGTCGCGGCGGAGGTCGCCACGTCGGTGGGGGTGGCGAGCTCGGTGGCGCCGATGGACAGTGCCGCGGTCGCGACGCTCGCTCGGCGATAGGTGAGGTCGAGGACCCGCCCGGTGCCCGGATCGACCCAGGCCGTCAGGGTTGCCCGGGTGCGGTAGGACAGCGCGACGAGCGGCTTCTCGGTGTCGGCGCGCACGCCCAGCGGCAGGCGCCCACCGTTCAGCGCCGCCAGCTGCGTGAGCGTCGCCGAGGGCGCCAGGCCCGCGGGGTCCGGGGCGGCAGCGGTGGCGGCGTAGACGTAGGCGAGCCGGCCGTCACGGGTGTCCGAGCCCGTCCGCGCCAGACTCCAGGTGGCGCTGCCGACGCCCGTGGCGGCGACGGTGAGGACGTCGGGCGTCCGGGCGGTGACGTCCAGCGTCGCGGAGGCGGTGCCGGAGGAGCGCAGCGCCAGGACACTCTCGCGCACCGACGCCGGTCGGGCGGGGGCGAGCACCGTCAGCAGGACGGCAGCAACCGCGGCGAGGACAGCGAGCGCGCTGCCGTAACGCACCACCGCGCGGTGCGGCGCCCGCCGGCCGGGAGGCCATGCCACGTACACCGCGACGGGAACGAGGTACAGGAAGTAGCCGACCAGCTCGACCACGACAGGGCGCGGCTGCACGCCGAGGATGCCGGTGAGCAGCGAGGCCTGGACCGAGCCGGGACGCGACCAGCCAGGACAGGTCGACCGTGGCGCCCTGGCCGACGTTGAGCCAGTCCGCCTCGTGCGCGGTGTGCAGCGCCGACACGACGAGGCCGGCGGCGACGACGACGAGCACGAGCCCCGTGGCCCGGAAGAACTTGGAGAGGTTGAGCCGGACTCCCCCGCGGTAGATGCCGTAGCCGAGCCCGCAGGCGATCGCGATGCCGAGGATCGCGCCGAGCCCCGCCTGACCGGGGTTGCTGCTGCCGTTGAAGGCGGCGAGCAGGAACACCGCCGTCTCGAAGCCCTCCCGGAAGACGGCCAGGAAGGCCATGGCGACGAGTGCGTACCCCGAGCCCGATTCGAGCGCCGAGTCGGCGGCACCCTCGAGCTGCTTCTTGAGGTCGCGGGCGTGCCGGCGCATCCAGACGACCATGTAGGTCACCATCGCCACCGCGATCGCACCGACGACCGTCTCGAGCCCCTCCTGCTGCTTCTGGGGCAGGTCGGCCGACAGCACGTGCAGGCCGATTCCCACGCCCAGGCAGACGAGAGCGGCGACACCGACGCCGAGCCAGACCAGGCGCAGCAGATCGCGGCGCCCGCGCTGGTTGAGGAACGCGGCGACGATGCCGACGATGAGAGCCGCTTCGAGGCCCTCACGCAGCCCGATGATGAACGTTGGCAGCATCACGGCCCTTAAATTAGGTGAGGCTTACCTGCCTACCGTAGCAAGCCCACCCGTGGCCGCCCTACTTGGACCGCGCCCGCCAGCGACTCAGCGCGATCAGCGCCACCACTCCGGCCGCGCTGAGGGCGATGACCTTACGACCCTGCGGCGAGGTGGCCTTGGCGATCAGGTTGTCCTTCGTCGACGCGGCCAGCCGCTTCGGACTGGTTCGCTCCGCCAGCTGATCGAGAGAGGAGGCCAGCGCGATCCTGGCCTGCTCGATCTCGCGCTGGATGTCGGCGGGGCTCCGTTCGGCGGCCACTCGATCTCCTTCCGGGCGTTCACCGAACGCTCGCTCGTGCTGCTGTGCGGATGTTCCCAGGACAGGAGGGAGCTTAGAGCACCGTGCGCGCTAGGTTGGCGTCCATGACCCCACGACTGAGCACGGGCGACACGGCGCCCGACTTCACCCTCACCGACGCGAGCGGCAGCGCCGTCTCCCTGCACGACTACCGCGGCAAGCGGGTCGTCGTCTACTTCTACCCCGCCGCGGGCACGCCCGGCTGCACCAAGCAGGCGTGCGACTTCCGCGACAACCTCGCCGAGTTCGACGACGCGGGGTTCGCCGTCCTCGGCATCTCTCCCGACAAGCCGGCCAAGCTCGCCGGCTTCACCGAGAAGGAGGGTCTGACCTTCCCGCTGCTCAGCGACCCCGACCGGGCGGTGCTGACCGCCTACGGTGCCTTCGGCGAGAAGACCATGTACGGCAAGACCGTCACCGGCGTGATCCGCTCGACGATCGTCGTGGATCCGGACGGCAAGGTCGAGCGGGCCCAGTACAACGTCAAGGCGACGGGGCACGTGGCGAAGCTGCTGAAGGATCTCGGTCTGGCGACAGCCTGAAGATGTGACGGTCTGGCGACAGCCTGAAGATGTGACGGCCGCGTTGAGCGCGCGGCGCAGCGGCGGGGCTACCCTGACCCCTTCCGGGGCCGTAGCCCAACGGCAGAGGCAAACGATTTAGGGTCGTTGCAGTGTGGGTTCGAATCCCACCGGCCCCACCACGGGGTGGTCCCGCGCCCGAACGCGAAAATCGGTTGCCGGGGCGCCGGCGCGGGCGCACCCTGTCGATACGCACCACCCGCTCCGGCGGGTCCAGGGAGAGGAGGACCGATCATGGCTGTCCCTTCGGGCATCACCACGTCATCGCCTCTCTTCCGCTCCTGCGCCTGATCCACGATCGGCCCGCGGGTGCGTCCTCGACCCGCCAGGAGCCCTTCGTGCAACTGCATGGCAACCACGACGAGTACGACCAGCACCACGACCTCGCTGCCCCGGAACCCATCGACGAGCCGAACTGGTCGTCCTGGGACGTGGCCACCCACGGCCCGGCACCGCGACCCGACTGGGTGATCACGGCCGCGCGCGCGATCGACACCGAGCTCGGTGTGCTGAAGACGGGCAAGGAGGCCGACGTCCACCTCGTGCGGCGCGAGATACCCGGCGGCGCGGCGAGCCTGCTGGCGGCCAAGCGGTACCGCAGTGCGGAGCACCGGCTGTTCCAGCGGGACGCCGGCTATCTCGAGGGACGCCGCGTTCGGCGCAGCCGCGAGAACCGGGCGATGGCACGGCGCACCGGGTTCGGCCGGCAACTGCTGTCCGGGCAATGGGCCGCCGCCGAGTTCGCGGCCTTGTCGGCACTCTGGAAGCGCGGCGCACCCGTGCCGTACCCGGTGCAACTGATCGGTACAGAAGTGATGCTGGAGTTCATCGGCGACGGCAACGGCCAGGCCGCCCCGCGGCTGGCACAGCTCCGCCCGTCGGTGGCCGAGGCCGCGGAGCTCTACGAGCAGACACGCGACGCCATGACGATCCTCGCCCGCGCCGGCTGGGCGCACGGCGATCTCTCGCCCTACAACCTGCTGGTGCACGACGGCCGGATCGTGATGATCGACCTGCCGCAGATCGTCGACATCGTGACCAACCCGCAGGGCCAGGACTTCCTGCGGCGCGACTGCGTCAACGTCTGCCGGTGGTTCGCCGGGCACGGCTGCCCGGCGGCCGACGAGGACGAGCTGTTCGGCGATCTCGTCGCCGAGGCGATCTCACACTGGTGAGACGCTCAGCTCGAATCCCTGCGCGCGCAGCCGGTCGACGAGGGGCAGGCCGAGCCCGGTCGCCGGCGTCAGGATCCCGGCGCGTTCGGGAAGCCGATCGCGTTCCAGCACCAGGCACAGCGCCGACTCGCCCATCATCACGGCAGTGGCGGCGTAGCCCGGATCGCCGTGGGCGGCGACCGTGCCGACGTACCGGGCGCCCGAGGAGGTCACGGCGTGGATCTCCACCCGGAAACGCCCCTTGGCGCGCTGCTCGGGGCTCGGGCCGTCACCCGGTTTGGGCAGCAGCCGGTCGAGCACCGCCCGCGACGGCGCCAGCGACAGGCCGGCTACGGTCGCGCCGAGGGCGCCGGTGACCAGACCCGCGGCGACGGGGGCGACCGGGCCGGTTCCGAAGCCCATCCGCTCCTGATAGCGGAATCCGCGGCCGTAGGCCCAGTCCTGCAGCGCGTTGCTGCGCCGGACCACGCGGGTGTTGTAGCCGGCCATCACGAACGGCCCCGTCCAACCGAGCTCCCGGTCGTGCCGCACGGCCATGCTGTCCCGCTCGGAACCGGAGTCCGGTTCCCGCGCCCGATCCGGGCTCAGCGCGTAGGGGTCGGCGACCAACCGTCGCACCGCCTTGTCGCCGCGCATCGCGGCGAGCTGGGTCCGCACGGAGTCGACGGTCCCGCCGCTCACCCCGCCGCGCATCGACGTCACCAGCAGTGTGGTGTCGCGCAGGTCGCCCGCCGCGTCCTCGCGCGCCCGGTCGGCGGTGATCAGGACACCGAGATCGGACGGGATCGAGTCGAACCCGCAGGAGTTGACGATCCGGGCCCCGGTGCGCCGTGCGGCCTCGTCGAAGGAATCTATGCACTGCCGGGCGAAGATCACCTCGCCGGTCAGGTCGACGCAGTCCGTCCCGGCCGCCGCGCAGGCGGCGACGAGGGGAAGACCGTGCCGCACGTAGGGCCCCACCGTCGTAGCCACCACCCGGGTCGACGCGGCCAGTTCGGCCAGCGCGCGATCGTCGGAGGAGTCCACGACGAACACCGGCCACTCGACCCCGAGCCGATCGCGCACCTCGGCGAGCCGGTCCGCCGAGCGCCCGGCCAACCCGACCCGCACACCGTCCGGAGCGTGCGCGGCCAGGTGACCGGCGACGAGTGCCCCGACGAATCCGGTGGCACCGAAGACGACGATGTCGAGGCTGCGCTCGCCCGGCATCTAGACCGCCGGCTGCCCGGCGCCGGCGGGAAGGTCCGCGCGGCTGCTGCGGATGTCTCGCCCCACGCTGCTCAGGCACTTGCCGTCGGTCAGGCGCCACTTCCATCCGTGCATCTGGCAGGTGAGGACGTCGCCGTCGATCGCGCCGAACCGCGACAGGTCGGCCAGCAGGTGCGGGCAGCGGCGCTGGACCGTCCAGCCGTCGAGGGTGATGTCCTCGTCGTCGTGGTCGCGGTTGCGGTACCACCCCTCGGCGTACTGGAGGCGCTCCTCGGACAGGCACTTGAAGAAGGTGTAGATGAACTCGTTGTAGGGGCCGATGCGCTTGGCGGAGAACCGGCAGGACAGGAAGAGGCTGTTCACCCAGTCGATCTCGTGGTCGGCGATCAGCTGCTCCAGGTACGCCCGGCGCGTCGTGAACGCGTACCGCACTTTCTCGTCGCGGTACTCGCGCACCTCGCGGGCCACGAAGTCCACGCACAGGTCGATATCGCCCCTGTCTGCGTCGACCGCGGTGAAGCGGATGCCGCCGTTGATGCCTTCGCTCATGAGGTCGGCCTCGTCCAGCAACGGGTTGAGCCACGCCTGCAGCTCGGCCAGGACGTCGATCTCGGGGTGAGCCCAGGTGAGCTTCTCCGCCTCGACCGCCGGCTGCCGCCGGGCCTGGTAGGAGCGCAGGTAGCTCTCCTTGTCGGAGAAGATCGCGTCGATCTCCTCCGGCGCCAACGAGTGGGTCACCGGGCAGCCCGCGCCCGAGGAGTCCGCCACCGAGCCGGGCAGCAGCACCCGGGTGTTGTCGCGCCCCTGCTCCTTCATCCAGGACTCGAAGATCATCTGGTCCGGGAAGATGTTCGCCGGGTCGTCGACGATGTCGTTGAGATCCCACAGCTCCTCGTCGAGGAAGCACGGCGGACCGGCGATCGGGAAGACGAAGTCGGCACCGAGGTCGTCGATGTAGCGCAGGGTGCGGTCGAACTGGCGCTCGCGCTTCTGCTGCCCGAGTGCCTGCTTGGCCCGCTCCGGCAGCTCGTAGACCATCGGGAACCAGATCGCGCCCGAGAACTGCAGCAGGTGCAGGTTCACCGGCCCGAGTTCCAGGAACGCCGACAGGTCCGACGGGCGCGCGTCGTTCTGGTTGAGCAGGGTCGTGGTGCCGTCGGACACCCACAGCGATGAATCCCCGATCGGGCCGTCCGTCGGCGAGGTCAGGGACTGGACCATCACCTTGAGGCCGCCGAGGTCCAGCACCTCACCCGAGACCGTCTCGATGAAGTCGTGGAACCCGATCGCCGCGAGACTGTCCCGCAGTTCGGTCGTGGCATAGGCCGGCAGCAGGACCTTGATGTCCTTGTCGACGAAGCGCGCCAGATGCTCGGGATCGTAGTGATCACGGTGCAGATGCGAGACGAACAGGTAGTCCGCGCGGCCGAGGCTGTCCCAGTCGAGCCCGGAGTTGTCGGGGAACGGGAACCACGATCCGAAGAAGGCCGGATTCACCCAGGGGTCGGTCAGGATGCTGCCGAACTCGGTCTCGATCAGCACGCTGGCGTGGCCCAGGCCGGTGACTCGCATGGTGGTGGCGTTCTCCCTCGTCGCGGGTGGCGGTGTGCCCCACCACGGTAGCCGCCGCCGTTGCGGGAGCGGGCCCAGCTACAGCGGAGTGACGTACGCGCCGCTGATACCGCCGTCGACCAGGAACGTCGACGCGGTGATGAACGAGGAGTCGTCACTGGCCAGGAACAGCACGGCACCGGCGATCTCGTCGACCTCGGCGAAGCGTCCCATCGGGATGTGCACCATGCGCCGCGCCGCGCGCTCGGGGTCCTTGGCGAACAGCTCCTGCAACAGCGGGGTGTTCACCGGCCCGGGGCAGAGCGCGTTCACGCGGATGCCCTCGCGGGCGAACTGGACACCCATCTCGCGGGTCATGGCCAGGACGCCGCCCTTGGACGCGGTGTAGGAGATCTGGGACGTGGCTGCCCCCATCACCGCGACGAAGCTCGCCGTGTTGATGATCGATCCCCCGCCCCGCGCCTGCAGGTGCGGGATCGCGTACTTGCAGCAGAGGAAGACCGACGTCAGGTTGACCTCCTGCACCCGGCGCCAGGCGTCCAGCCCCGTGTCCAGGATGGAGTCGTCGTCGGGCGGGGAGATGCCGGCGTTGTTGAAGGCGATGTCCAGCCCCCCGAACGTGTCGACCGCGGTCTGGAACAGCGCCTGCACCGCGGACTCGTCGGTGACGTCGACCGCCGCGAAGGTGCCGCCGATCTCGGCTGCCGCGCGGCCCCCGGCGTCCGGGTCGATGTCGGCACACACGACCTTCGCGCCCTCGTCGATGAACCGCTTCGCCGTCGCCAGGCCGATGCCGCTCGCCGAACCCGTCACTACGGCGACCTTGCCGGCCAGCCTTCCTGCCATGGAGTGCTCCTCTTTCGTCTACGAGCTGGGGATGGGTGGGTCAGACAGTTGTGGAGATGAAGACGTTCTTGGTCTCGGTGAAGGCGAGCGGTGCATCCGGGCCGAGCTCGCGCCCCAGACCGGACTGCTTGAACCCGCCGAACGGGGTCCAGTAGCGCACCGACGAGTGCGAGTTGACGGAGAGGTTGCCGGCCTCGATGCCGCGGCTGACCCGGATCGCCTTGCCCACGTCGCGCGTCCAGATGGATCCCGACAGGCCGAAGTCGCTGTCGTTGGCCAGGCGGACGGCGTCGGCCTCGTCGTCGAAGGCGACCACGCTCACCACCGGGCCGAAGATCTCCTCGTGCAGGGTCCGGTCGGCACGGTCGGAGGGCGTCAGGACGGTCGGCGGGAACCAGAAGCCGGCGCCCTCGGGCGCGGTTCCCCGGAAGGCGACCGGCGCGCCGTCCGGGACGTAACCGGCCACCCGGTCGCGCTGGGCCGCGCTGATCAGCGGGCCCATCTCGGTCGCCTCGTCGGACGGGTCACCGACGACGACGCCCTTGACGGCGGGTTCGAGCAACTCCATGAAGCGGTCGTAGGCACCCCGCTCGACGAGGATGCGCGAACGCGCGCAGCAGTCCTGACCGGCGTTGTCGAACACGCCATAAGGCGCCGTGGCAGCGGCCTTCTCGAGATCGGAGTCGGCAAAGATCACGTTGGCGGACTTTCCGCCGAGCTCGAGGGTCACGGGCTTCACCAGCGCTGCGCAACCGGCCATGATCCCCTTCCCCACGTCCGTCGAGCCGGTGAACACGATCTTGGCGACGTCGGGATGGTCGACGAAGCGCTGCCCCACGACGGACCCCTTGCCGGGCAGCACCTGGAAGACGCCTTCCGGGATCCCCGCCTGCAGCGCGAGTTCGGCCAGGCGCATGGCGGTCATCGGGGTGAGCTCCGCCGGTTTGAGGACGACGACGTTGCCTGCGGCGAGCGCGGGCGCGAAGCCCCACGACGCGATCGGCATCGGGAAGTTCCACGGGACGATCACCCCGATGACGCCGAGCGGCTCGTGGAAGGTCACGTCGAGGCCGTCGGCGACGGGGATCTGCGCGCCACTCAGCCGCTCGGGCGAAGCGGAGTAATAGGCGATGACGTCGCGGGCGTTGCCGGCTTCCCACCGGGCGTTGCCGATCGTGTGGCCGCTGTTTGCGACCTCCAGGCGGGCGAGGTTCTCCCTGTCGGCGTCGACGGCCTCGGCGAAGCGCCGGAGCAGCCGCGCCCGGTCACCCGGTGCGACGGCCTTCCACGCCGGGAAGGCGGCCCGCCCCCGGGCGATCGCCGCGTCGGTCTCGGCGACGTCGAGCAGCTCGACGGTGCGCACGAGCTGCTCGGTCGCCGGGTTGATGACGGAGTAGGTGGTCACGGAGCTGCCTTCTGTGGTCGGTGCTGTGGACGGCGGGTGCTGCTGCGGGTTCTTACAGGCGCTCGAAGCCGCGGACGAGTTCCCAGTCGGTGACCGCCGCGTCGAACGCGGCGAGCTCGACCCGCGCGTTGTTCGTGTAGTGGTCCACGACCTCGTCACCGAATGCGGCGCGGGCGATCTCGCTGGTGCTGAAGAGCTCTGCCGAGTCACGCAGGGTGGTCGGGACGGTGTCGGCGCCGGACTCGTAGGCGTTGCCGGCGAAGGCCTTTTCCAGCTTCAGCCCGTTGTCGACACCGTGCAGGCCGGCCGCGATCATGGCCGCCACGGCCAGATAGGGATTCGCGTCTCCGCCGGGAACGCGGTTCTCGAAGCGCAGCGCCGGTCCCTGGCCCACCACGCGCAGCGCGCAGGTGCGGTTGTCGTGCCCCCACTTGACTGCGGTCGGGGCGAAGGACCCGGCGGCGAAGCGCTTGTAGGAGTTGACGTTCGGCGCGAACATCAACGTGAGCTCGCGCAGCGCGGCGAGCTGACCAGCCATGAACTGCTCGAACAGCGGCGAGAACCCGCCGGCCCGGCGCCCGGCGAAGATCGGCGTGCCCTTCGTGTCGCGCAGGCTCAGGTGGATGTGGCAGGAGTTGCCCTCGCGCTCGTTGTACTTGGCCATGAACGTCAGCGCCATGCCCTGCTGCGCCGCGATCTCCTTGGCGCCGGTCTTGTAGATGACGTGGTTGTCGCAGGTGATCATCGCGTGGTCGAACAGGAACCCGATCTCCTGCTGCCCCGGGTTGCACTCACCCTTGGCGGCCTCCACCTGCATGCCCGCATCCCGCATCCCGAGGCGGATGGCGCGCAGCAGCGGCTCGACGCGGGCCGTGCCCAGGATCGAGTAGTCCACGTTGTACTGGTTCACCGGAGTCAGGTCGCGGTACCTCTGGTCCCACGCCGCCTCGAAGGTGTTGTTGAAGGCGATGAACTCGAGTTCGGTACCTGCGAAGGCATCCCATCCGCGCTCGGCCAGTCGCTCCAGCTGCCGGGCGAGGATCTGGCGCGGTGACGGCGCGACGGGCGATCCGTCGTGCCACAGCACGTCGGCCAGGACCAGCACGCTGCCGGGCTGCCACGGGATCCGGCGCAGCGTGGCGATGTCCGGGGACATCACGAAGTCGCCGTAGCCGCTCGCCCAGGACGTCATCGCGTAGCCGTTGACGGTGTTCATGTCGACGTCGACCGCGAGCAGGTAGTTGCACCCCTCGGCGCCGTGCCCCAGGACATACTCGAGGAAGTACTCGGCGTCCAGGCGCTTGCCCTGCAGACGGCCCTGCATGTCCGTGATGGCGATGACGACGGTGTCCACCGACCCGTCCGCAACAGCGGCTCGTAGCTCCTCGACCTGCATCGCTGGACGCTTCATCGGACTGCCCTCCCGGCTTAAAGGTATGCGCAGCTTACCTAGATGGAAGCGATTGGCCAGACCTCATCCCAGCAGGCCCTGCAGCAACGCCGCCGTGCCGTCGACATGCTCGGCCATCGCGCTCCTCGCGGTGTCCGCGTCGCCGCCCAGTACCGCATCGACGATCACGGCGTGCTGCTGATCGGAGTGCGCGATGTTGGCCGACAGCACCGGAATCGCCCTGAGCATCTCGTCCAGGCGCAGCTGGACGTCGGCGACGGCGGCGGCCAGCGTCGGGCTTCCCGCCGACGCGGCGATCGCCAGGTGCAGCCGCGAGTCGGCCAACCGCCGCTTCTTCGCCGTCGCGGTGGCCGCATCGTCCAGATAGCGCTTCAGAGCGGTCCGGTCGTCGGCGGTGAGCGTGCGCATTGCGGCCAGTTCCGCCGCCCCGGGCTCGACGACCCGCCGGAACGTCAGCGCATCCTGCAGGGAATCGCCCATCGCACGGCCGATCTGACGCGGCCCCCGGCTTCGCCTCGACGGAGGTGTGCAGACGAAGGTGCCGCCGCCCCGGCCGCGGCGCGACTCGACCAACCCGACCTCGCGAAGCGCCTTGATGGCCTCGCGCAGGGTGACCCGGCTGACCTCGAACAGCTCCGCCAGCTCCCGTTCCGAGGGCAGCTGATCACCGGACCTGAGCATCCCGAGGCGGATCGGGCTGGCCAGCCGCTCGACGGTCACCTCGAAGGCATTGCGGACGGGGACCGGTGAGAAGAACGCCTTGGACCACAGCTCCTCCGCCGATCCGCCCGTCGTCACGACATCCGCTCCCCGGGCTGTAGCGACCGGGCCGCCGCCTTCGCTTCGCGGGACGCCGCGGCCTGCTCGACCAGCGCGTCGAACAGGCTGTGCCCCTGCGCCATCTCCGGATGCCACTGCACCCCGACCACCCAGCACGCACCCGTCCCGGACACGGCCTCGATGATCCCGTCGTCGGCCCAGCCGATGGCCTCCAGGCCCGCACCGAGGGCGTCCACGGCCTGGTGGTGGTGGGTGGGAACATCCGCCTCGTCGCCCACCATCGCCACGAGCGCACTGCCCTCGGCCACCCGGACGTGATGCCGGGGGAACTGGCCGACGACGGGGCGGTGACCGTCGTGGCCGACGGCATCGGGCAGGTGCTGGGTGAGGGTCCCACCGAGCGCGACGTTCAGGACGTGCAGACCACGGCAGACCGCCAGCACCGGCGTCTCGTGCCGCAGGGCGGACCGGCACAGAGCCGCCTCCCAGGCGTCACGGTGCGGCTGGCTCGGATCGGTCAAAGGTCCGCGTTCTGCACCATAAAGCGCCGGATCCACATCCACACCACCAGTGAGGACGAGTCCGTCGATCGTGGACATCGCTCGATCCGCCCAGGCGTCCGGATCGGCGCCCCCCGGCGGGAGCAGCATCGGGAGCGCACCGGTGGCATAGATCGAGTCCGCGTAGCCAGTCGGAAGCAGATCGGCCTCGCTCGTCCAGACACTCCAGCTGGCCTCCTGGCGGTACGTGGACAGCCCGATGCGCACGGTGGAGGTCGCCGACATGGACCAAATGGTATGCCGAGCATGCCGAAACAGAAACGTCACGACAATGTATGGACCGGGTCGGGTATTGCCTCTACGATCCAGCCTTTACAGAGAACTATGGCTGCCCTAGGGGGACACCGCCGTGACTGCAACGTCAGAGCACCTCAGCGACGACGAACGAAGGCTCGCTGAGCTGGGTTACAAGCAGGAGTTGAACCGGTCCTGGTCGGGCTTCTCCAACTTCGCGATCTCGTTCTCGATCATCTCGATCCTCGCCGGTTGCTTCACGAGCTTCGGCTTGGGCTGGAACAACGGCGGCCCGGCCGCGATCGCCTGGGGATGGCCGATCATCTCGCTGCTGATCCTGGTCATCGGCATGTGCATGGCCGAGCTGGTCTCCGCCTACCCGACCTCGGGCGGCATCTACTGGTGGGCGTCCAAGCTCGGCGGCCCCAAGGCCGGCTTCTACACCGCGTGGCTGAACCTGATCGGCCTTCTCGCGATCGTCGCCTCGGTGGCCTACGGCTGCGCGACGTTCCTGGACACCACCATCGGCACCTTCAGCACGTCCTATGCCTCGCACTACAGCCTGAACCGGGTGTTCCTGATCTTCGTCGGGATCCTCATCCTGGCCGCGCTCGTCAACATCTTCTCCTCGCACCTGCTCGCGGTGCTGAACAACATCTCGGTCTGGTGGCACGTCTTCGGCGCCGCTGCCGTCATCCTGATCCTGATCATCGTGCCGAGTCACCACGCCAGCATCTCCTCGGTGTTCACGCACACCGTGAACAACACCGGCTTCTTCAGCGGCCACAAGGGGATCGGCTTCATCTTCTACGTGCTGCCCCTCTCGGTGATCCTGACCCAGTACACGATCACCGGTTACGACGCGTCGGCCCACCTGTCGGAGGAGACGAAGTCCGCAGGGAACTCGGCAGCCAAGGGCATCTGGCAGTCGATCTTCTACTCGGCGATCGGCGGCTGGATCCTCCTGCTGGCATTCCTCTTCGCCGTCCAGGACGAGGCGAAGGTGACCGCGGGCGGTGGCGGCGTGGCCGTGATCTTCAGCCAGGCCCTCAGCTCGCACTGGGCCGGCTCGGTGCTGTTCATCTCCTCGGCCGGTCAGTTCTTCTGCACCGTCGCCTGCATGACCAGCACCACCCGCATGCTGTACGCGTTCAGCCGTGACAAGGCCATGCCGGGGGCCAAGTACTGGTCGCACCTCAACGCCAAGCGCGTCCCGGTCTACGGCGTCCTCGCGTCCACCGTCATCGCGATCCTGCTGACCCTGCCCGCACTGGTGAAGGTCGACATCAATGGTGCCCCGGTCCCGGTGGCGTTCTTCGCGGTCGTGTCGATCGGCGTGGTCGGGCTCTACGTCGCCTTCGCGATTCCGATCTTCTACCGGTGGAAGCTGGGCGACAGCTTCCAGGTCGGATCCTGGACGCTGGGCAGGCACTACAAGTGGATGGCCCCGCTCGCCGTGGCCGAGATCGTCATCACCTCGATCATCGCGCTGCTTCCGACCTCGATCGGCGGGATGCCGTTCTCGTCCTCCTTCGCCTGGAAGTACGTCAACTACACCCCGCTCGTCGTGTTCGGTGCGCTGATCCTGCTGTTCATCTACTGGCACGTCTCGGTGAAGCACTGGTTCACCGGCCCCACGAGCAACGTCGAGAAGTCGGTGCTCGACGAGGTCTGACGCTCGCACGCTTCGCACGCCCCCGGTACCGGTCGACCCCGGTACCGGGGGCGCGTCAGTTCCGGGGGCGCGTCAGTTTCCGGGGGCGCGTCAGTTTCCGGGGCGCGTCAGTCTCCGGGGCGCGTCGGTGCGCGTGGACGTCAGTATCTGGGGGCGTTGCGGGAGCGGACGGTTCCGGGCGCGCGCCGACCCCGGGCGCCCCAGCAGGCGGCGTGCCAGTGGCGGCGGTCCTCGGCGTCGAGGTCGTGGTCGGGCCACACGACCAGGTGGTTCCCGCCGCGGATCTCCTGGTCACAGCCCGGGCAGCGATAGACCTTGGTCTGGGCGGCTCCGGCGACAGTGCGCACCCGATAGGTCACGCCCCGCCAGTCCTCGGTCCGCTCCCCCAGCGTCGTGGGGGCCGGGCGGGCGTCCCGCGGGTCGTCGCGGCGGCGGTTCTGACGGGGCACCCGTCAATGCTAGGCGTACTCGCGGAAGCCCTTGCCCGCCTTGCGGCCGAGGCGCCCGGCGGTCACGAGGTGCTCCAGCAGCGGTGCCGGGGCGAACCCCGGTTCCCGGAACTCGAGGTACAGCGTGCGCTGGATGGCCAGGGAGACGTCGAGACCGACCACGTCGAGCAGCTCGAAAGGCCCCATCGGGTAGCCGCACCCCACCTTCATGGCGGCGTCGATGTCCTCCGACGTCGCGTAGTGCCCCTCCAGCATCCGCACCGCGTCGTTGAGGTACGGGAACAGCAACGCGTTCACGATGAACCCCGCGCGGTCGCCGCAGCGGACCGCATGCTTGCCCAGGCGGCGGACCAGGTCCAGCGCCACGGCCTCGGTGCCGGGTGAGGTCGCCACCGTCGACACCACCTCCACCAGCTTCATCACCGGCGCCGGGTTGAAGAAGTGCAGCCCGACGACGTCCTCGGCCCGGCTCGTCGCGACGGCACAATCGATCACCGGCAGGCTCGAGGTCGTGGTGGCCAGCACCGTCCCGGGCGCGCAGACCCGATCGAGCTCGGCGAACAGCGCGCGTTTGACGTCGACGTCCTCGACCACCGCCTCGATCACCACCTGGCAGCCGGCGAGCGCCGAGATGTCGCCGACGGCGGTCACGGCCGCCAGGGCAGCGTCTCGGGCCTCGGCCGTGAGCTTGCCCCGGTCGACCCCGCGCGCGAGCGACGCCGCCAGCCTGGTCAGCGCAGCGTCGGCCTTGGCCTGGCTCCGTGCGACGACCACCACATCGAAGCCCGCCTTCGCGGCGACCTCCACGATCCCGGTGGCCATGGTCCCCGAGCCCACGACACCGATCCGGCGCACCTGCGCCGCGGCCACGTCGAGACTCGAACCGCGCGCAGGAGTCAGCGCGTCGTCCACCACGACGGGCGACCCCGCGGCGCCGTAGCTGTAGAAGCCACGGCCGGACTTCCGGCCCAGCAGGCCTGCCGTCATCATCTGCTTGAGGATCGGGGTCGGGGCGTGCAGCCGGTCCCGTGACTGCCGGTACATCGTGTCGAGGATCTCGAAGGCGGTGTCCACCCCGATGAGGTCTAGCAGGGCGAGCGGTCCCATCGGCAGCCCGCAGCCGAGTTTCATCGCCGCATCGATGTCCTCACGGCTGGCGTAGCGCGCCTCGTACATTGCTGCCGCGTGGTTCAGGTAGCCGAACAGCAGCGCGTTGGCGATGAACCCGGCACGGTCTCCGATCGTGACGTCGACCTTGTCCAGGCTCTGGGCGAATGCCTCGACGTCGCTGACCACGTCCGGCTCGGTGACGACGCTGCGCACGATCTCGACGAGCTTCATCACCGGAGCGGGGTTGAAGAAGTGCAGACCCAGCACCTTCCCCGGGCGCTGGGTGGCGACCGCGATCTCGGTCACCGACAGCGACGAGGTGTTGGTGGCGAGGATCGTGTCCGGGCGGCAGATGCCGTCGAGCTCGTTGAAGATCGCCCGCTTCAGGTCGAGATGCTCGGGAACGGCCTCGATGACCAGGTCGGCCTGGCTCAGGTCCGCGAGCGAGGTCGTCATGGTGATGCGCCCGAGCAGCGCCTCCTGCGCCTGCTCGGTCAGCTTGCCGCCCTCCACCGCCCTGAGGGTCGACTGCTCCAGCTGGGCGCGACCGCGCTTGAGGCAGTCCTCGTCGCGCTCCACGCCGACGACCGACAGGCCGTTGCGGGCGAACACCTCGGCGATTCCGGCTCCCATCGTGCCGAGGCCGACCACGCCGATCGTGCGGAACTCACGCGTCATGGCACATCCTCTATCCCCACCGGGTCTGGATCACAGTGATCAGGTTCTTGACGGCGTTCGGCTTCTTCGCAAAGGTCTGCAGATTGATCAGGCCCGGAAAGCGCAGCTTCGTGACCGCGCGCGGCCAGGCGAACTCCCGCAGACCGTCCGCGCCGTGGATGCGCCCGAAGCCGGAATCCCCCACCCCGCCGAAGGGCAGCGACGGGACGGCGGCGAACGTGATGACCGAGTTGATGCTCACCATCCCCGCGCGGATCCGCTGAGCGATCGCCGGACCGTGGTGGGCGGAGTACACGGCGGCCCCGAGACCGAAGGGCGTGCCGTTGGCGCGCGCGACCGCGTCGTCGATGGAGCTGACCTTGTTGATCGTGACCGTCGGGCCGAAGGTCTCCTCCTGCTCCGCGGCGGAGTCCAGGGGCACGTCGACCAGGACGACCGGCCAGACGTACGGGGCGCGCACCGACTCCGGGCCACCGACGACCGCGCGGGCACCGCGGGCGAGAGCGTCGTCGATGTGCCGGCTGATGACGTCGAGCTGTGCCGGCATCGTGATCGGCCCCATGTCGGCGGTGCGGTCCTCGCCCGGGCGCAGACCCTCCGCGCGGGCGGTGACCTCGGCCAGGAACTGGTCGTAGACCGGCTCCATCACGTAGACGCGCTCGATGCCGATGCAGGTCTGGCCCGCGTTGGACATCCCGCCCCACACGGCGGCGTCGGCGGCGGCCACGACGTCGGCGTCCTCGGCCACGATCATCGCGTCCTTGCCACCGCACTCGATGACGACCGGCGTCAGCGACTCGGCGCAGGCGGCCATCACCTTCTTGCCCGTCGCAGTGGAGCCGGTGAAGGCGAGCTTGTCCACTCCGGAACGGCACAGCGCCTGGCCCGTCTCGCCTTTGCCGGTGACCAGGCTCAGGACCGGATGTTCCGGCACGACGTGCGCGAAGGACGACACCAGCCACTCGCCGACGGCGGTGGTGAACTCGCTGGGCTTGAACACGACGGCGTTGCCCGCCGCGAGCGCGTAGCTGATCGAGCCCAGCGGAGTGTGCACCGGGTAGTTCCACGGTCCGAGCACACCGACCACGCCGAAGGGCTGGTAGGAGACGCTCGCCCCGTGGTTGGCGGCGAGCAGGCCGGCCCCGACCCGGCTGCGCCCGAGCACCTTCGGGGCGTGCTTGGCCGCCCAGTCCAGGTGCTCGATCGCGACGCCGACCTCGAACGCCGCGTCGCCGTCGGGTTTGCCGTTCTCGGCATGGACGACGTCGGCGAGCTCGCGGATGTGCTTGGCCAGGAAGGACCGCCAGGCCAGCAGTCGCTGCTTGCGGCCGTCGAAACCGAGCTCGTGCCACCACAGCGCGGCGGGACGGGCGGCGTCGACCACGGCGCGGACGCGCTCGGCGGACATCAGCTCGAAGCTCGCCACGACCTCACCGGTGGCGGGATTGAGCGAGTCGAAGGTCGGGTCGGGGACGCGGGTTCCGGACTCGGCACGGGCTGTCGTGGTCACGAGGCTCCCTTGATCAGGTCGGCGGCGCGTTCGGCGATCGCGATGGTCGGGGCGTTGGTGTTTCCGCGCGGGACGGTGGGCATGACGGAGGCGTCGACCACCCGCAACCGCTCCACTCCCCGCACGCGCAGTTCCAGGTCGACCACGTCGCCGTCCTCGGGTCCGAGCGCACAGGTCGAGGTGGGGTGGTACAGCGTCTGCAACTCGGCGCGGACGTGCTCGGCGAGCTGGGCATCGGTGCGGGCATCGCGGCCGGGCAGGTACTCGCTGCGCACGTGCCTGGCCAGCGGGGACTGCGCGGCGATGTCGCGCGCGATCCGGATCCCGGCCACGATGGAGGCGAGGTCGGCGTCCTCGTCGAGGTAGTTGGCGTCGATGGCGACCTTGTGGCGCGGGTCGGCGGACCGGAGCGTGATCGTGCCCCGGCTGGCGACGTCGACGAGGACGGCGCACATCGTGAGCCCCACGCCCGGCGCCGGCTCCAGCCCGTGCTCCTTGAGCATGGCCGGGATCATGTGGAACTGCAGGTCCGGCGCGGGTTTGTCCGCGCTGCTGCGGACGAAGGCGCAGACCTCCGCCACCGGACTGGTCAGGGGTCCGGTGTGCCGGGCGAACCAGCGCGCGAACTGGGGCAACTTCTCGGCGGCGAACAGGTCGGTGAGGCCGCCGGTGAAGTACTGCGCCGGGGCGAGGGGATGATCCTGCAGGCGCCGGCCGACGTTGGGCGAGTCCGCGACGACGTCGATGCCGTGCTCGCGCAGGTGCCCGGCAGGGCCGATGCCCGAGAGCATCAGCAGCTGCGGGGAGTTGATCGCCCCGCCGCTGAGCAGGACCTCGCGCCGCGCCTGGACGGTCACCAGCTCACCGCGCCGCTCGTAGGTGACTGCCGTGGCGACTCCTCCCGACACCACGACCCGGTGCGCCAGGGCATCGGTCAGCACGGTCAGGTTCGGGCGCGCGAGGCTCGGATGCAGGTAGGCGTCGGCCGCCGACCAGCGCCGGCCGCCGCGCTGGGTCACCTGAAAGAAGCCCGCACCGTCCTGGCGCGCACCGTTGACGTCGTCGTTGGCGGGGATGCCGGAGGCGATCGCGGCCTCGAGGATCCGCTCGGACATCTCGTGCGGGTTGCGCTGGTCCTCCACGCGCAGGGGCCCGCCGACCCCGTGGAACTGCGACGCGCCACGCTGGTTGTCCTCAGCACGGAGGAAGTAGGGCAGCAGGTCGTCGAATCCCCACCCCTTCGCGCCGTTGTCGCGCCAGGTGTCGTAGTCCAGCCGATTGCCGCGGATGTAGAGCATGGCGTTGATCGAGGACGACCCGCCGAGGACCCGCCCGCGCGGCCAGAACAGCCTGCGGCCGTGGGCGTTGCGCTGCGGCTCGGTCGTGTAGTTCCAGTCGTACCGAGTCTTGAACAGCCGGTAGAGGGCAGCCGGGATGTGGATCTCGTCGACGTCGTCGGGGCCGCCGGCCTCGAGAACGAGGACGCTCACCCCGGGGTCCTCGGACAGCCGTGCGGCGAGCACGCACCCGGCGCTACCGGCACCGACGATCACATAGTCGTACGCGGCTGCGGTGCCGCCGTGGTCCAGCATGGACCGAGGCTACCCGTCGGTAACAAGGAGGGCCAGGCTTTCCGGAAGTCGGCGCCGGACATGGGCGATCAGGAAGGGTCGGGAAGGCGGCGCACGATGTCGGCCAGGGTCGAGTCGATGGTGTCGAAGCGCCGCGAGTGCTCCTGCAGAGTCGAGTCGATGGTGTCGAAGCGCCGCGAGTGCTCCTGCAGAGTCGAGTCGATGGTGACGAGTCGCAGCGTGTGCTCCTGCAGAGTCGAGTCGATGGTGACGAGTCGCAGCGTGTGCTCCTGCAGAGTCGAGTCGATGGTGACGAAGCGCCGCGAGTGCTCCTGCAGAGTCGAGTCGATCGTGCCGAAGCGCAGAGAGTGCTCCTGCTGGGTCGACCTGATGTCGCCGATCAGGTCGTACAGCGAGTGGCTTTCGTTCTCGAGGCGGGACACGCGAAGCTCTGTCTGAGGATCGGAGGCCATGTGGCCACCGTAGGCGACCCCGCAGCGGACGCGCCAGGGACATCTCTCGGCTGTGGACAACGACCCGCTCAAGCCCTGTGAGCTGTGGGCATCGCAGCCGACGACGGCAGCGGACGCGATCAGAACAGGCGCTGGGACGGATCGTCGCGGCCACGGAGCAGGTCGTAGTCCAGGACGACGCAGGTGATGCCGCGATCCTCGGCGAGCGTCCGCGCCTGGGGTTTGATCTCCTGTGCCGCGAACACCCCGCGGACGGGCGCCAGCAGCGGATCGCGGTTGAGCAGCTCCAGGTACCTGGTCAGCTGCTCGACGCCGTCGATCTCGCCGCGCCGCTTGATCTCGACCGCCACAGCCACGCCCTTCGGGTCGCGCGCCATGATGTCGACCGGACCGATCGCGGTCGGGAACTCGCGGCGCACCAGGCGATACCCGTCGCCGAGGGTGTCGATGTGCTCGGCGAGCAGCTTCTGCAGATGGGCCTCGACACCGTCCTTGACCAGCCCGGGGTCCGCGCCCAGCTCGTGGCTGACGTCGTCGAAGATCTCCTCGAAGGTCACGATCAGTTGTTCGCCGGCCTTGTTCGACACGGTCCACAGCAGCGTGCCGTCCTCGGTTCGGGACTCGGCCAGCGCGCACGGTGGGCTCATCCAGTTCAGCGGCTTGTAGGACCCGCCGTCGGAGTGCACCAGCACGCTGCCGTCGGCCTTGACGACCAGGAGCCGCGTCGCCAACGGCAGGTGCGCCGTCAGCCGGCCGACGTAGTCGACACTGCAACGGGCGATAACCAGGCGCACGAGTGGGCAGCCTAGCGGGCCGCGGCCACGCTCTCGACGACGGCGTCCAGGACCTGACCGAGCACGTCGGACATCGCGAAGTCCTTGGGCGTGAACACCCGCGCGACGCCCTTGGCCCTGAGGATCTCCGCGTCGGCCTCGGGGATGATGCCGCCGACCACCACCGGGACGTCACCCAGCCCGGCGGCGCGCAGGCCGTCCACCACCTCCGGCACCACCGACAGGTGCGACCCCGACAGGATCGACAGCCCGACCACGTCCACGTCCTCCTGGACGGCGGCGGCCACGATCTGGGCGGGCGTCAGGCGGATGCCCTGGTAGATCACCTCGAAGCCGGCGTCGCGGGCACGTACCGCGATCTGCTCGGCGCCGTTGGAGTGGCCGTCCAGGCCCGGCTTGCCGACCAGGAACTTCAGCGGATGGCCGAGCTGCGCGCCGGTCTCCCGAACGCGCGCCCGGACGGCTTCCAGGTTCGTCGCCGAACCCCCGGCCGCTGCCGCCACACCGGTCGGCGCCCGGAACTCACCGAACACCTCGCGCAGCGTGCCGGCCCACTCCCCCGTCGTGACGCCCGCGCGGGCGCAGACCAGGGACGCCTCCATCAGGTTGGCATCCGTGCGCGCGGTCTCCTCCAGCGCGGCGAGCGCGGCCTTGACGGTGACCTCGTCGCGGTGCAGGCGCCACTCGCGCAGCGCCTCCACGGCGGCGGCCTCGACGGCGGGGTCGACGCTGAGGATGGAGCCGTCGATGTCGGAGGTCAGCGGGTTGGGTTCGGACTCGGTGTAGGCGTTGACGCCCACCAGGATGTCCTCACCGGACTCCATCCGCCGCCGGCGCCGGGCCAGTGAGGACACGAGCTGCGACTTGATGTACCCGGACTCCACGGCGGCCACGGCGCCACCGAGATCCTGCACGCGGGCGATCTCGGCGCGCGCCTCGTCGGCGATCTGGGCGGTCTTGGCCGCCACGACGTGCGAGCCGTCGAACAGGTCGTTGTAGTCGAGCAGATCGGTCTCGAACGCGAGCACCTGCTGCATGCGCAGCGACCACTGCTGATCCCACGGTCGCGGCAGGCCGAGCGCCTCGTTCCAGGCGGGCAGCTGGATGGCGCGGGCCCGCGCGTCGCGGGAGAGGGACACGGCCAGCATCTCGAGCAGGATCCGGGTGACATTGTTCTCCGGCTGCGCCTCGGTCAGGCCCAGCGAGTTCACCTGGACGCCGTAGCGGAAGCGCCGCTGCTTGGCGTCGGTGACCCCGTAGCGCTCGGAGGTGATCTCGTCCCACAGCACGAGGAAGGCGCGCATCTTGCACATCTCCTCGACGAAGCGCACCCCTGCGTTGACGAAGAACGAGATCCGCGCGACGACCTCACCGAAGGCCTCCGGCTCGACCTGGCCGGAGTCGCGCACGGCGTCGAGCACCGCGATCGCGGTGCACAGCGCGTACGCCACCTCCTGGACGGGCGTCGCCCCCGCCTCCTGCAGGTGATAGCTGCAGATGTTGATCGGGTTCCACTTGGGCACGTGGGCCACCGTGTAGGCGATCGTGTCCGTGATCAGCCGCAGCGACGGCGCGGGCGGGAAGACGTACGTCCCGCGCGAGAGGTACTCCTTGACGATGTCGTTCTGGGTCGTGCCGGCCAGACGCGCGCGCACCTCGTCGCGGTCCAGCCCCGCCGCGTCGGCCTGCTCGTCGGCCACGGTCAGGTAGAGCGCCATCATCCACATGGCCGGCGCATTGATCGTCATCGACGTGTTCATCTGCTCGAGCGGGATGCCGTCGAACAGCGCCCGCAGATCCCCCAGATGGGAGACGGGGACGCCGACCTTGCCCACCTCGCCGCGAGCGAGTTCGTGGTCGGGGTCGTAGCCGGTCTGCGTGGGCAGGTCGAAGGCGACCGACAGCCCGGTCTGGCCCTTGGCCAGGTTGCGCCGGTACAGGGCGTTCGATTCGACCGGGGACGAGTGTCCCGCATATGTGCGCATGACCCACGGACGATCACGCCTGTCGTCATCGGGATAGGGCATTCCGACACCTCCCAGAACGTCTGTGCGGATTGTAGGGAGACCGGGCGGCGGGTGCGCCACGTTTGTGTCCCATCGCTCACGTACCTCCGGCGGAACGCACCGGACGGAGCTGCAAGGATGCTCACATGGCCACGGCACCGCCCCTGCACGAGCGCGAGATCCTGGACTGGGAGCTCTTCGGCTCCGCGAGCCGCGACCTGGCGAGGACCATCGCCGGGGACGGGTACCGCCCCGATCTCATCCTCTGCGTGGCCCGCGGCGGCCTGTTCGCCGCCGGAGCGCTCGGGTACGCCCTCGACGTGAAGAACCTGTCGGTGGTGAACGTGGAGTTCTACACCGGGATCGACGAACGCCTCGACATGCCGGTGATGCTCCCTCCGGTGCCCCAGCCGGTCGACCTCGCGGGGGCGCGCGTGCTCATCGCCGACGACGTCGCCGACACTGGCGCGACGCTGCGCCTGATCAAGGACTTCTGTACCGACCGGGTGCTCGAAGCCCGGTGCGCGGTGCTGTACGAGAAGCCGCACTCGACCGTGAAGTGCGAGTACGTCTGGCGCCGCACGGACCGCTGGATCAACTTTCCCTGGTCGTCGCAGCCGCCCGTGGTGCAGGCCCGCAACCGCGACGCCTGATCGGCCTCGCAGCGCCGCCGGTGGACTGTCACACTGGCAGGCGTGAACGGTGATCTGAGCGTCCTGGTCACGGCACTCATCGCGCTCGGCGGCATGACCTGGCTGATGCGCTGGGTGTTCCGGCCGGCCCGGTCACGGCGACGGGTGGTGGTCCCCGGTGACGCCACCCCCGGACTGCTCGAACCGGTGGCGAACGGGGTCACCCGAACGGAGGGGATGTCGTTGCGCGCGGTCCTCGGCGACGCCAACATCCGCTCGTCCATGAGCAACCGCCGCGACGGCCGGGTGGACATCTTCGTCTTCCGGGACGACCTGGCCCAGGCGCAGAGGCTGCTGCCGCCGGGCACCCACTGAGGTCAGCCCGTCCCGCGGCGGCCGATCATTCGTACTCGGCGACCTCGGCCCGGCTGACCTCGGCCCCGAGGGAACGCAGCTGCTCCTCGAGGCGGGCGTAACCCCGGTCGATGTGGTGGATGTCGAGCACGTCGGTGACACCGTCGGCCACGAGACCGGCCAGGACGAGGCCCACACCCGCGCGGATGTCCGTGGCGCGCACCGGCGCTGCCGACAGACGCTCCTTGCCGCGCACCACCGCGTGGTGGCCGTCGGTACGGACGTCGGCGCCCATGCGCCCGATCTCGTCGCAGAACACGAACCGGGCGTCGAACAGGTTCTCGGTGATCATCGCGGCGCCGTCGGCCACGGACAGCAGCGCGATCGCCTGCGGCTGCAGATCGGTCGGGAAGCCGGGGTACGGCAGCGTCACGACGTCGAAGGAGCGCGGACGATCGTGCATCTGCACCCGGAACCCGTCGGCCAGGACGTCGATCTGAGCGCCGGCGGTGACGAGCTTGTCCAGCGCGATCTCCAGGTGGTTGGCATGGGCGCCGCGCACCGTGACGTCCCCCCGCGTCATCGCGGCTGCCATGGCCCACGTTCCCGCGACGATCCGGTCCGACACCGCCCGGTGGACGGTCGGCACCAGGCGGTCGACGCCCTCGATCTCCAGCGTGGACGTGCCGATGCCCCCGATCTGGGCGCCCATGCCCACGAGCATGCGGCAGAGGTCGACGATCTCGGGCTCACGGGCGGCGTTGTCGATGACGGTGGTGCCCTTGGCCATGACGGCCGCCATCAGGAGGTTCTCGGTCGCGCCGACGCTGGGGAAGTCGAGCCAGATCGTGGCGCCGCGCAGCACGGCGGCCTCGGCGACGACGAAGCCGTGCTCGATGCTCATGCTCGCGCCCATGCGCTCCAGGCCGGCGAAGTGCATGTCCAGCTTGCGGTTGCCGATGTTGTCCCCGCCGGGCAGCGCGACGACGGCCCGCCCGGTGCGCGCGAGCAGGGGGCCGAGCACGCAGATCGACGCGCGGATCTTGCGGACGAGTTCGTACGGAGCCTCCGACTGCGGGCGTGCCGGGACGTCGATGACCACGCCCTCGGTGCCCAGCCCGTCACTGGACTCCTCCGTGCCGCAGCCCAGGCGCTGGAGCAGTTCGTTCATGATCGCGACGTCGGCGATGGCCGGCAGGTTGTGGATCGTGGTCCTGCCCTCGGCCAGCAGCGAGGCCGCCATCAGCTTGAGCACGCTGTTCTTCGCACCGACCACCGGGACCTCGCCCGCCAGCCGTGCGCCTCCTGTCACCCTGAGCACCTGCACCCAGACATGGTAAGCGCTTGCGAGCGCGCGAGGGCCCAGGCCGACTTGCTCACCCGTGGCTCCGGGGCGTCGGCGGATGCGTCACGATGGACGGCATGGCCGTTCACCTCACCCGCATCTACACCCGCACCGGCGACGACGGGACGACCGCGCTCGGCGACATGTCCCGTGCGCCCAAGACCTCGGCGCGGGTCGGCGCCTACGCCGACGTCGACGAGGCGAACTCCGCGATCGGCGTCGCCATCGCCCTGGGCGCGCTCGACTCCCGCCTGGCAGGGGTCCTGCGCTGGATCCAGAACGATCTCTTCGACGTGGGCGCGGACCTGTGCACCCCGATCACCCCCGACCCGGCCTACCCGCCGCTGCGCGTCACCGAGGAGTACGTGACGCGCCTGGAGGGCTGGTGCGACGAGTTCAACGCCGAGCTGCCGAAGCTCAACAGCTTCATCCTGCCCGGCGGCACCCCCGCGGCCGCGCTGCTGCACGTCGCCCGGACCCTGGCCCGCCGCGCCGAACGCAGCGGCTGGGTGCTGCTGGAGGAGGACCCGGAGCGGACGAACCCCGTGGCGCTGCGCTACCTCAACCGCCTGTCGGACCTGCTGTTCATCCTCGGCCGCGTCGCCAACACCGCGGACGGGGACGTGCTGTGGGTCCCCGGCGGGGAGCGCGCCGGGCTGGACCGACCCGCCGGGTGACACCGCACCGGGAGCAGGCCGCCCGCTGACGTACCACGAGATCAGCCCGCCAGGTAGCGCACGATCTCCTCGACGTGCGGATCCGGCGGCCCGACGTTGTCCACGACCAGGCGCGGCAGGTCGGCGCCCCAGGGTTCGTACAGCCGGGACGTGACCTGGTGCCAGGTCGGCGCGGGGAACGCGGCCACCTCGCCGACGCGCCCCTCGACCCGGCGCCGGTGCTCGGCGGCGTCGCTGCACACCACCTCGACATAGCGCAGCGCCACCCCAGCCCCGTCCGCGGCGCGGCGCCACCCCTCCCGCGCCGCAAGGACCGGATTGACGGCGTCGACGACGACGGAGCCGCCCACCGACAGCTGGTCGACCGCGGCCGCGAAGGCCAGGGCGTACCCCGCGGTCGGCGGGTCGAGCGGGACGCCGAGCTCCGCCAGCGTCGCCTCGAAGGCATCGACCCGGACGAACCCGGCCCCGAGCCTCGTCGCGACAGCCCGCGCCAGTGTCGACTTACCGCACCCCGGCAGTCCGGCGAAGACCGCCAGGACGTCAGCCAGAGCAACCTGCGGCGGAGACCCCGCGGCGCTGGGCGGCGAGGCAGATCAGGTCGGTCGCAGCGGCCCAGCCGAGGGCCACGGTGTCGATGACCAGGTGGTAGTGCTGCGGGGCCGCGGAATCGGCGTGGTAGAAGTGCCGGACGTAGCTGGAACGGGCCAGATCGCTGGCCTTGCAGGCCTCCCGAGCGGTCTTCTCGTCGATCCCGTGCTGGCGCATCGCCGCCTGGATCCTTCCCTCGACCGGCCCGTCGAGGCGCACGTGCAGCGCGTCGGGGCGGTTGGCGAGCACCAGGGCGGCGGCGCGGCCGAGCACCACCCCGCCGCCGTCGTCGGCGATGGTGACCAGCTCGCGCTCGATCTGTTCGCGCAGCTCGCGCTCGCTGGGCAGCGCCACGTTCGCCTGCGAGGAGGTCCCCAGATAGTCCGGGACCACCGCCATGCTGGCCATCAACGACCAGAACCGGCTGGGCGGATCGTCGACCACGGCGTCGACCGTGTCGACCGGAACGCCGAGGCGCTGAGCCACCGACACCGGGATCGCCCGGTCGATGAACGGCAGTCCGAGGCGCTTGGCCAGGTCGGGCGCGATCTCGCTCCCGCCGGCCGCGTAGCTCGCCGAGATCGTCAGCACACCCATGAGGACACTCCTTCGGTCTGAATTCAGACCATACCGTCCGGTAGGGGCGGAGTGCGTGAGGAACGACTCAGGAGTGGGGCGCCGAGGACTCGAGCCACGACAGGAAACCCGTCACCGCTCCCCTGGGCAGACTCAGCGCCACCCGCTCACCGTCGACGACACACTCCACGATGTCGTCGCCGGCGCGCAGCATCGGCTCGCTGGAGCGTCGCCGTCGCTGGCCGGTGACCTCGAGCTGGCTGCGGCGCAGGATCCTCGTCGGGCGGTTGCCGAGCCGGAGCGCGCCGTACCACCACAGCTCGTCACCGTGATAACGCCCCACCCCGAGCGCCCAGTTGCCGCCGTCGCCCTTGTACGCGAGGGGGATCCCGCCGGAGCGCCCCAGCAGCTGGCGCTTGCGCACCGTGATCCCGACGAGGTACAGCGCCAGGGCGGCGATGATCGCGACGACCGCGACCACGGACAGCACTTCGTCATGGGTGATCACTGGGCTGGCGTGGGGGCTGGCGTCGGACGTCTCAGACCTGCTCGCCCACGGCTCTCAACCGCGCCTGGGCCCGCGATCGCGCCGCGACCGACTCGTCGTCCTGGGCGTCGCCGAGCTCGGCCAGGGCATTGCGGGCGCGCGCAGCGTCGATCTCGTCGGCTGTCTCGGCGACCTCGGCGAGGATCGACACGCCGTCCGGGCGCACCGACAGCGAGCCCCCGTGCACCGCCACGCGGAGCTCGTCGCCGGATTCGGGCTGGATGCGGACGATCCAGCCCGGCTCCAGCGAGGCGAGCAGGGGCGCGTGACCGGGGAGGATGCCGATCCCGCCTTCAGGCGTCCGCGCGTAGACCGACGTGGCCTCACCGGACCAGAGCGGTCGCTCCACGGAGACCAGTTCGACGTGCATGGTCGACATCGCAGTTCAGCCCTTCACCCTCGTTGTGATCCGGTGGCGCCGAATCAGGAATCCATCAGTTCTTTGGCCTTGGCCTCGAGGTCCTCGAGGCCACCGCACATGAAGAACGCCTGCTCGGGGAAGTGGTCGAAGTCGCCGGCGCAGAGGCGCTTGAACGCGTCGATGGTCTCCTCGATCGGCACGAACGAACCCTCGACGCCGGTGAACTGCTTGGCGACGTAGGTGTTCTGCGACAGGAAGCGCTCGATGCGGCGGGCCCTGTTGACGATGACCTTGTCCTCCTCGGAGAGCTCGTCGATGCCGAGGATGGCGATGATGTCCTGCAGCTCCTTGTACCGCTGCAGGATCTCCTTGGTGCGCTGGGCGACGGCGTAGTGCTCCTCGCCGACGTAGCGCGGGTCGAGGATGCGCGACGTCGAGTCCAGCGGGTCGACGGCCGGGTAGATGCCCTTCTCCGAGATCGGCCGCGAGAGCACGGTCGTCGCGTCGAGGTGGGCGAACGTGGTGTGCGGCGCCGGGTCGGTGATGTCGTCGGCGGGGATGTAGATCGCCTGCAGGGAGGTGATCGAGTGCCCTCGGGTCGAGGTGATCCGCTCCTGCAGCTGGCCCATCTCGTCGGCCAGCGTGGGCTGGTATCCCACGGCCGACGGCATCCGGCCGAGCAGCGTCGAGACCTCGGACCCCGCCTGGGTGAAGCGGAAGATGTTGTCGATGAACAGCAGCACGTCCTGGCCCTGCACGTCACGGAAGTACTCCGCCATCGTCAGCGCGGACAGGGCGACCCGCAGGCGCGTGCCCGGCGGCTCGTCCATCTGGCCGAAGACCAGCGCGGTCTTCTCGATGACGCCCGAGTCGGTCATCTCCTCGATGAGGTCGTTGCCCTCACGGGTGCGCTCGCCGACGCCGGCGAAGACCGACACACCACCGAAGTTCTCGGCGACGCGGTAGATCATCTCCTGGATGAGGACCGTCTTGCCGACACCGGCCCCGCCGAACAGGCCGATCTTGCCGCCCTTGACGTAGGGCGAGAGCAGGTCGATGACCTTGATGCCGGTCGGGAAGATCTCGGTCTTGCCCTCGAGCTGGTCGAAGGCGGGCGGGTCACGGTGGATGGGCCACCGCTCCTTGATGTCCAGCTCGGAGACGTCGACGTCGAGGGGCTGGCCGAGGGCGTTGAAGACGTGGCCCTTGGTGACGTCGCCGACGGGAACCGTGATCGGGGAACCGGTGTTGGTGACCTCCGCGCCGCGGACCAGACCGTCGGTCGGCTGCAGGGCGATCGCCCGGATCATGTCGTCACCGATGTGCTGGGCGACCTCCATGGTCAGCGTCTTGGCGACCTCGGGGAGCGTGATCTCCACCGTCAGCGCGGCGTAGAGCTCGGGCATGCTGTCGCGGCCGAACTCGACGTCCACGACCGGGCCGATGACGCGCACGATGCGCCCCGTGGCCACAGCCGTCTCGGCGTGGGTGGTGTCTGTTGCGGTCATCAGTACTCACTCCCTGCTGATGCGAGAGCGTCGGCGCCGCCTACGATCTCGCTGATTTCCTGGGTGATCTCCGCCTGGCGGGCCTGGTTGGCCAGACGGGTGTAGGTCTTGGCGAGCTCGTCGGCGTTGTCGCTGGCCGACTTCATGGCCCGCCGCCGGGCGGCCGACTCCGAGGCGGCCGACTCCAGCAGCGCCGAGAAGATGCGGGCGCTGATGTAGCGGGGCAGCAGGAAGTCGAGCAGCCGCTGCGGTTCGGGCTCGAAGTCGTACATCGGCTTCGGGCCGGTGTCCTCGTCGTCCTCGGCATCGCCGGTGTCGACGGACCGGACCGGCGCCACCTGCACGAGCGTCGGCGTCTGGGAGATCATCGACGTGAAGCGGGTGTAGACGACGTAGAGCTCGTCGATGCCGGCGACCCCGTCGACCTCGCCCTCGCTCGTCGCCGCGACGGCGGCCACGACGGCGTCGGTCGCCGCGCGCGCGTCGAGGAACTGGGGCTGCTCGGAGAATCCGGTCCACGCTCCCGCGTACGGGAGCTTGCGGAAGCGGTAGTAGCCCAGTCCCTTGCGGCCGATGATGTAGAGGACCGGTTCCTTGCCCTCGGCGCGGATCTCGGCCATCGCCTCGTTGGCCCGGCGGATGACGTTGGCGTTGTAGCCACCGGCCAGCCCGCGGTCACTGGTGATGAGCAGCAGCCCCGTGCGCCGCGGGTTCTCGGTGCCCGTCAACATGGGGTGCGTCAGCGAGGCGTTGCGCCCGAGCGCGGCGAGCGCGTGGGTGAGCTCGGTCGTGTACGGACGCGCCGCGTTCATGCGGTTCTGCGCCTTGACGATCCGAGAGGCGGCGATGAGCTCCATCGCCTTGGTGATCTTCTTGGTCGACTGGACCGATCGGATTCGGCGCCGGTAGACCCGAAGCTGGGCTCCCATCGGCTACTGGTCGGCCTGCGCGCTGTTCGCGCGCTGGTCGGTGCCGGACTCGAACTGGCCCTTGACGGTGTCGACGGCCCGTTCCAGGGCGGCGATCGTGTCGTCCTCGAGCTTGCCGGTGGACACGATCGCGTCGAAGATGCCCTGCTCGTTGTGCGCGATGTACTCGTGCAGCTCGGCCTCGAAGCGGCGCACGTCGCCCACCTCGACGTCGTCGAGACGGCCGGTGGTGCCGACCCAGATCGACACGACCTCACGCTCGAGCGGGAAGGGGTTCGACTGCGACTGCTTGAGCAGCTCGACCAGGCGGGCGCCCCGGGCCAGCTGCTGCTGGCTGGCGCGGTCCAGGTCCGAACCGAACGCGGCGAACGCCTCCAGCTCGCGGTACTGGGCCAGGTCGACGCGCAGGCGGCCGGCGACGGACTTCATCGCCTTGGACTGCGCGGCGCCACCGACGCGCGAGACCGAGATGCCGACGTTGATCGCCGGACGCACACCGGAGTTGAAGAGGTCGGTCTCCAGGAAGCACTGACCGTCGGTGATCGAGATGACGTTCGTGGGGATGTAGGCCGAGACGTCGTTGCCCTTCGTCTCGATGATCGGCAGGCCGGTCATCGAGCCGCCGCCGAGCTCGTCGGAGAGCTTGGCGCAGCGCTCCAGCAGGCGGGAGTGCAGGTAGAAGACGTCGCCCGGGTAGGCCTCGCGGCCCGGCGGGCGGCGCAGCAGCAGCGAGACCGCGCGGTAGGCCTCGGCCTGCTTGGTGAGGTCGTCGAACACGATCAGGACGTGCTTGCCGTCGTACATCCAGTGCTGGCCGATGGCCGAGCCGGTGTAGGGCGCGAGGTACTTGAAGCCGGCCGAGTCCGACGCCGGGGCGGCGACGATGGTCGTGTACTCCAGCGCGTCGGCGTCCTCCAGCGTCTGCCGGACCGCGGAGATCGTCGAGCCCTTCTGGCCGATGGCGACGTAGATGCAGCGCACCTGCTTCTTCGGGTCGCCGGACTTCCAGTTGTCGCGCTGGTTGATGATCGCGTCGATCGTCACCGTGGTCTTGCCGGTCTGGCGGTCACCGATGATCAGCTGGCGCTGGCCGCGGCCGATGGCGGTCATGGCGTCGATGGCCTTGATGCCGGTGAGCATCGACTCGCTGACGCCCTGGCGCTGGACGACGGTCGGCGCCTGCAGCTCGAGCGCGCGCCGCTCGGTGGACTCGATGTCGCCGAGGCCGTCGATCGGGACGCCGAGCGGGTTGATCACGCGGCCGAGGAAGTTGTCACCGACCGGCACCGAGAGGATCTCGCCGGTGCGGCGGACCTCCTGGCCCTCCTCGATGTGCTCGCCGTTGCCGAGGATGACGACGCCGATGTCGCGGACGTCGAGGTTCAGGGCCAGTCCGCGGACGCCGCCTTCGAACTCCAGGAGCTCGTTGGTCATCACGCTGGGCAGCCCCTGGACGTGGGCGATCCCGTCGCCGGTGTCGGCCACGATGCCGACCTCTTCGCGGGATGCCTCCGGCGCGTAGGACGTCACGTAGCTCTCGATCGCGCTACGGATCTCGTCGGGGGAGATCGTCAGCTCTGCCATCAACATTCCCTCATCTGCTCGTTCGACTCTGTGTGGATCGTGACTGGAGTGCGGTGGTACTGGACTGACTGGAGTGCGGTGCTAGCTGGTCAGTGCGGTCCTGACCTCGGCCAGGCGGGTGGAGACGCTGCCGTCGATCAGTTCGTTGCCGACCCGGATGACCAGGCCGCCGAGGACCTTCGGGTCGACCTGCGGCCGGACGGTGATCGTGCGCCCGTAGATCCGGGTCAGCGTGGTGGAGAGGCGGTCGATCTGGGCGTCGGTCAGCGGCGCCGCCGACGTGACCTCGGCGACCGACTGGCCGCGGCGGGTGGCCGTCAGCTCCATCAGGTCGTCGATGGCCAGCTCGATGGTCCGCTTGCGACCGCTGCGGACACCGTGGGTGAGCAGCTCCGCCGTGACCTTGTTGACCTTGGTACCCAGGACGTCGGCCAGCAGCGCCGCGCGGCGGTCCGCCGAGACGCCCTGATCATCGAGCAGGCCGCGCAGCTCGTCCTGGGAGCGGACGATGCGCCCGAAGCGGAACAGCTCGTCCTCGACCTCGTCCAGCACGCCCCGCCGGTCGGCGGCTCCGAGGAGCACCGTGTCTCCGGCGATCGCCAACCCGTCGGTCATGTCCCACGGGTTGGACCAGCGCGCCCCCACGACGGAGTGGAGCACGTCGAGGGTGCCGGCCCCGACCTTGCCGGAGAACAGCGTGTCGACCAGCCGGTTCCGCGACTCGGGCGCGGTGGAGGCATCGCCGAGGGTGCGGCGCAGCCGCGGGTTGGCGACCAGGAGTTCGGCGACCTGGTACAGCTCGGTGGCCAGGGAGTCGAGGGAGTCCACGTCGGCCGAGGCGATGGTCCGCTCCAGCTCCTCGTTGACCACCGCGAGCGCGCTCCGGCTCGCCGCGTTGATCATTCCGACGCACCCGCTGCGGCGTTGTCGGACTCCGAGTCCAGCGAGGCCAGGAACTGGTCGACGGTGGCGCTGACCGCGGCGTCGTCGGACAGGCGCTGGTCGACGATGCGCTCGGACAGCTCGACGGCCAGCGTGCCGATCTCGCCGCGGAGCTCGCGCACGATCTGCCCGCGCTGGCTGGCCAGCTGCTCCTCGCCCCGGGCGACGATGCGGGCCGACTCGGCCTGCGCTGTCGCCCGCATGTCCTCGACGATGCGCTGCCCCTCGGCGCGCGCGTTGTCGCGGATCTGTGCGGCCTCGGTCCGGGCCTCCGCCAGCTGCGCCTGGTACTGCTTCAGCAGCGCGGCGGCCTCGGCCTGGGCCTCCTCGGCCCGCTTCAGGCCGCCCTCGATCGCGTCGGTGCGCGCGGCGAAGGCCTTCTCGAACGCGGGCACGACGAACTTGACGACGCCCCAGAAGAGGAGCCCGAAGATGATCAGGACGAGCACGAACTCGTAGACGTTGAAGCCCAGCGGGTTCGGCTCTTCCGTCGTGCTGGCCAGCAGGATCGGTTTCATGATGAGACCTCTACAGATCGGCGGAACAGACGCTTAGGAGTTACTGGCCTTGATGACGAACGCGAGCGCGATGCCGATGATGGCCAGCGCCTCGGCGAGAGCGAAGCCCAGAATGGCGATCGGCTGCAAGCGGCTCTGCAGTTCAGGCTGGCGGGCCGTGCCGTTGATGTAGGCGGCGAAGATCAGGCCGATGCCGATACCGGGACCGATAGCGGCGAGGCCGTAGCCAACCATGTTGAGCGAGCCACCCATTGGGGTTTCCTTTCGTTGTCGGCCACTGTGACCGTCTTCGTGAGTGCGCACATGCGCGGGATGAGGGAGAGAATCAGTGCTCCGACGCCAGGGCGCCGGAGATGTACTGCGCGGTCAGCAGCGTGAACACGTAGGCCTGCAGGACCGCGACCACGACCTCCAGGAAGCCGACGAGGACGCCGAGCACGTAGGCGAGGACACCTGCCGGCTTGAACACCGGGGAGCCCGTCGCGTCGATGAGCAGGTACGCGCCGCCGGTGGAGAACAGGATGATCAGCAGGTGGCCGGCGAACATGTTCGCGAACAGTCGCAGCGACAGCGTGACCGGGCGGATCAGGATGTTCGACAGGAACTCGAGCGGGATGAGCAGCGGCAGGATCCATCCGGGCACCCCGACCGGGATCGTGGTGTGCTTCAGGTAGCCGATCAGGCCCTTGTCCATCACGCCGACGCCGTTGTAGATCAGCCAGACGAGCAGCGCCAGGCCGTAGGCGAAGCTGGCCTTGGAGAACGGCGAGAAGGACAGGAACGGCACCACGCCGAAGAGGTTGTTGACGATGACGAAGAAGAACAGCGAGACCAGCAGCGGCGTGTAGCGCAGGAACGCCTTCTCACCGATGATGTCGCGGGCGATGCCGTTGCGGACGAACTCGTAGGCCTGCTCGCCGAGGTACTGCCCCTTGCTCGGCACGATCGCGGACTTGCGCGAGGTGACCCGCAGGAAGACGAAGGCGACGATCGCGCCCAGGATCAGCAGTGCCGATGCCTTGGTGAGCAGCGGGGTGTAACCGGACTGGCCGTAGCTCTTGCCGTTGAAGAAATCGGGCAGGAAGAAGTCGATGGGTCCGGGTGATTGGAACCCCGCCAGGGCTGGGCCGGTGTGGCTCACGCAGTCTCTCCTCGGTCATCACTTGCTGGCCGCGTATCTCGGGCTGCTTCGTCGGGTGGCTCGTGGTTCGGCTCGTTCATCGGTGCTGCATCAGCCGGACGCCGCAGAAGAGTCCGGGCAAAGACTAGGTATATCCCGAATCCAGCTCCGACCAGAATCCCTATCGGGATCCAGTACGTCGCGTGCAACCAAACGCTGAGACCCCAGCCAATGGCTCCGTAGAAGAGCACGCCGGCAACCAGGTAGCCAAAAGCCGCCCATGGGTCACCGCCCGGCGAGTCCTCGTCAGGGTTTGGTGTAGGTCTCATTGTGCAACGTGATGTTAACACCAGCTGTGAGCCGCTCCGAACGCACCCTGGACCGGGCGAAGAGGCCCCCCAGCCAGAGCACCAGTCCCACTCCCAGCCCCGACGCGATCCCCGGTCCGTCGACGACACGGGGGCTGGAGGCGGCCAGCACGAGCGCCAGCGCGATCGCCGTGGTCAGGTAGCTGAACATGGCCACGGCGAGCGTGAGCTCGGGGGCGTGACGATCGGTGAGACGGATGTTGAACTGCCCGAACTCGAAGGCGCCCACCACGAGGGCGTACCCGCCGAGGTAGCTGAACCCGGCTCGTTCGCCGTGGGTGGAGACGAGGAAGAAGGCGAGCGTTCCCACGGCGGCTCCGGCGAGCAGCGCGAGCGCGGTGCCCCGGCCCATCCGGGCGGTGACGTCCGGCGGCGGCGTGGTCATGCCGGACCCACGGGGCCCGCGTGGCGGCGCAGGTGGGGAACGGCGGACATCAGCAGCCCGAGCGCGGTGAGGCCGGCCAGAACGCTGATGACCACCCACGGCCCGCTGGTGAACGACATCGCCACCCCGCCGAAGGCGAGCAGCGCCGACCAGAAGTACAGCAGCAGCACTGCCCGCCGATGGCTGTGTCCGAGCTCGAGCAGGCGGTGGTGCAGGTGCTGCTTGTCCGGAGCGAACGGGGACTTGCCGTGCCGTACCCGGCGCACGACGGCCAGGCCGAGGTCCGCGAGCGGGATCGCGAGGACCGACAGGGGGATCAGTACCGACAGCGCCAGCGGCAGCGAGCCGGCGATGCCGTTGAGTGTCTGCGGGTCCACGCGGGTCGACGCTGTGACCGCGACGGCCGACAGCACCAGCCCCACGAGCATCGAGCCGGAGTCGCCCATGAAGATCCTGGCCGGCGCGAAGTTGTGCGGCAGGAACCCGATGCAGGTCCCCGCCAACGCGGCGGCCAGCAGGGTCGGGGCGGCCGCGATGTCGTAGCCGGCCGACACCGCTGCCAGGTGGTAGCTGTAGGCGAAGAAGGCCAGCGCAGAGATGCCCGTGACGCCGGCGGCGAGCCCGTCCAGGCCGTCGATGAAGTTCACGGCGTTGATGGCCAGCACGGTCAGCAGGATGGTCGCCGGGACGCCGAGGTCCTGGCCGAGCGAGATCGTGTTCGCACCGCCCCAGGGCAGCGAGATCTGCAGCAGCTGCACGCCGCCGACGAGGACCATCACGCCCGCCGCGGCCACCTGCCCGGCCAGCTTGGTCAGGCTGTCCAGCTCGAAGCGGTCGTCCAGCGCGCCGAGCGCGACCAGCATGAGCCCGGCCAGCAGGACGCCGCTGGACTCGCTGCCGTCGGCGAAGGTGGACTTCAGGGTCGGCAGCTCGTGGGCGACCAGGATCGCGGCCGCGAGCCCCGCGTAGAGCGCCAGCCCGCCCAGGCGGGGGGTGTCCAGCGCGTGGACGTCCCGGTCGCGCGGATGGGCGACGGCGCCCCAGGCCAGGGCGATCCAGCGAGCGATCGGGGTGAGCAGGAAACTGCCGGTCGCTGCGATGCAGCAGACCAGCGCGTATTCCAGGCTCGGATGGGTCATCAGCCGCGCGCGTAGGCCGGGAACTTCTCGACGAGCGCGGTGACCTCGCTGGCCAGGTCGGCGTGCGTGCCCGGGTCCTCGGAGCGGATGGCCCGCCCGATCAGCGAGGCGATCTGTTCCATCTCCGGCGCGCCCATGCCCTGGGTGGTCACCGCAGGCGACCCGACCCGGATGCCCGACGCGACCGACGGAGGCTGCGGGTCGTTGGGGATGGCGTTCTTGTTCAGCACGATGCCCGAGGCGCCGCACCGGGCCTCGGCGTCCCGACCGGAGACCCCGACGCCCTGCAGATCGAGCAGGCTCAGGTGCGTGTCCGTGCCGCCGGTGACCGGGCGCATGCCCTCCGCGGCGAGTCCGGCGGTGAGCGCCTGGGCGTTGACGATGACCTGCCGGGCGTAGTCGCGGTACTCCTGCGTCAGGCATTCCTTGAGGTTCACCGCCTTGGCCGCCACGGCGTGCATGAGCGGCCCACCCTGCATCATCGGGAAGACGGCCTTGTCGATGGCGGCGGCGTGCTCCGCCTTGCACACGATCATGCCGCCGCGCGGGCCGCGGAGGACCTTGTGGGTGGTGAAGGTGACGACGTCGGCGTAGGGCACCGGGGACGGGATGGCCTTGCCGGCGACCAGCCCGATGAAGTGGGCGGCGTCGACCATGAGCTTGGCGCCGACCTCGTCGGCGATCTCGCGGAAGGCGGCGAAATCGATCAGTCGCGGGATCGCCGAGCCGCCGCAGATGATCATCTTCGGGTGGTGCTCGCGGGCCAGGTCACGCACCTGGTCGTAGTCGATGTCCTCGGTGTCGGCGCGGACCCCGTAGCTGACCGCGTTGAACCACTTGCCCGAGAAGCTGACCTTCGTGCCGTGGGTCAGGTGACCGCCGTGGGGCAGGCTCATCGCGAGCACCGTCTCCCCCGGCTTCATGAACGCGCCGTATACGGCGATGTTGGCGCTGGCTCCCGAATGCGGCTGGAGGTTGGCGTGGTCGGCGCCGAACAGCTCCTTGGCCCGGGCGATGCCGATCTCCTCGGCACGGTCGACGACCTCGCACCCGCCGTAGTACCGCTTGCCGGGATATCCCTCGGCGTACTTGTTGCTCAGCGTGCTGCCGAGGGCGGCGAGCACGGCCGGGGAGGTGAAGTTCTCACTGGCGATCAGCTGCAGACCCGACCGGAGCCGGGTGAGCTCGTCGAGCACCACATCGGCCAGCTCCGGGTCGAAGTCCTGCAGTGCGTCGAAATCGGGGCCCCAGAACGGCGTGCTCATCGAGATACCTTTCCTCTCCACGGCGCCCTGAAGAGCACGCGTGACGGCAATCGCGCGCCTGGCATCGGCGCGATCTCTGCCGGTGAGGTTACCGCCCGCAGGCAAGGCCCGAGCTCAGGCCGGGCTGGCGCCCACCGTTTCGGGGACGACCTCGCGCAGCTGCTCCAGGCTCACCGCGCCGACGCGCAGCACGCGCGGCACCTCGGCGGTCACGTCGACGATCGTGGAGGGAACGGCATCCGGAATCGTCCCGCCGTCGAGGTAGACGGCGACGTTCTCGCCGAGCTGTTCCTGCGCGTTCTCGATCGTGGGCGGCGGGGTGTGCCCGGTCAGGTTGGCGCTGGACACGGCCATGGGGCCGGTGCGGTTGAGCAGGTCGATGGCGACCGGGTGCAGCGGCATCCGCACGGCCACCGTCCCGCGCGCGTCACCGAGGTCCCAGGCCAGCGACGGCGCGTGCTCGACGACCAGCGTCAGACCGCCCGGCCAGAACGCGTGGATGAACGACCGGACCCGTTCGGGGACGAACACGACCAGCCCCTCGAGCGTCTCCCACGAGCCGACGAGCACCGGGACCGGCATGGAGCGCCCGCGGCCCTTCGTCTCCAGCAGCAGTGCGACGGCGTCGGCGTCGAAGGCGTCGGCGCCCAGGCCGTAGAGCGTGTCTGTCGGCAGGACGACGAGCTGTCCCGCCTCCACCGCACGGGCCGCAGCGGAGATACCGGATTCGCGCTCGATCGGGTCGGCGCAGTCGAAGGTGAAGCTCACCTGGACATCTTGCCATTCGGGCGTACGTTCACAGGCGCATGCCGGTGAACCGAGCCCGGCACACGTGTTCCTGCTGCCCGACAGGAGACATCGATGACGCCTTCCCGCTCCCGTTCCAGTTCCGCCTGCGTGCCCGCCCGGCGCTGGCGGTGTTGGCAACCGCGGTGCTGGGCGCCGCCGGGCTGCTCGCCGTCTCGTCCGGATCCGCCTCCGCGGCCGTGCCGGTCACCGCGCAGTGGGTCGTCAGCGTCGGTGACTCCTACATCTCCGGCGAGGCCGGGCGCTGGGCCGGCAACACGCACGAGTCGGACTACCCGGCCATCGACGCCCTCGGCCCGACCGCCTACGACGACAACGGCAGCAGCGAGACGATCCCCGGCTGCCACCGGTCCAAGGCCGCGGAGATCGGCATCGGCGGGGTCAACTCGCTGAACCTCGCCTGTTCCGGCGCCCGCACCACGACCAGCCCCTACACCGGCGGCACCTTCACCCCCGGAGTGGACTTCTACACCGACGGTGCCGGCCACGACGGCCAGGCGCGTCTGCTCCAGAGCTTCGCCGCGACCCATCGGGTGTCGATGGTCGCCGTCTCGATCGGCGGCAACAACTTCAACTTCGCCAGTATCGTCCAGGACTGTGTCACCGACTTCCTGACCTCACCGTCGTGGTGGAAGAACTACTGCAACGACGACAGTTCGGTGCGGGCGGACTTCACCGCGGCCTCCGTCTCGGCCCGGGTCGCGGAGATCCGCCAGGCGCTGGTCAACGTCCAGACAGCGATGTCCGCCGACGGCTACACGACGGGCCAGTACTCGATCGTGGTGCAGACCTACCCCTCTCCCCTGCCGTCGGCGGCCGGTGAGCGGTACAGCCAGAGCGGCTTCACCCGCCAGACGACGGGCGGGTGCGGCTTCTGGAACGCCGACCTCGACTGGGCCAACGCCACCGCTCTGCCGACGATCAATCGCGCGGTGACCGCGGCGGCCTCCGGGTTGGCCGGCGTCACTGTCCTCGACGTCTCCGGTCTCTTCGACGGCCACCGGCTCTGCGAGCAAGGTGTCGGCAAGCTCTACGAGGAGGGCCTCAGCAGCTGGAAGAGCCCGGGAGCGGTGGACAAGTCCGAATGGATCGAGAACATCCGCACGGTGTCCGCGGCGGGATCGCCGTTCTTCATCCAGGAGTCGCTGCACCCCGACTACTGGGGCGAGCTCGCACTGCGCAGCTGCGTGCGGCAGGCCTACAACGCCGGCGCCGTCCGCGGGGGGACGTGCACGACCAGCGGCCCCGGTCTGGACGCCCAGGGCGAACCAGTCGTCACGCTGCACTGAGCTCAGCCCGCGGGCGGGACCGGTTCCGGGAAGGGCACCGGCGACCGGCGGGCGGTGACGAACCGCGGGCGCCCGGCCAGGTCGGTGTGGCCGGCCACGGCTGACCATCCGCCCACAGCCGCGAACAGCGCGGGCAGCGACTCGCCCTGGGATTCGTCGTGCTCGATGGCCACCACGCCGCCGGGGCGCAGGAGCACGGCCGCGAGCGCGATCACCGCGGGCATCAGCCGCAGCCCGTCGCCGCCGGCGAACACGGCGTCCAGGGGGTCGAACCCGACCTCCGTGCCGACACCGGCGCCCTCCGGGACGTACGGCGGGTTGCAGACGACGGCGTCCACCCGGCCCGCGACGCCCGCCAGGGCGCCGGTCCCGACGTCCGCGACGAGATCGGTGACGTCGGCGGCGACCACGGTGACCCTGCCCGCGGGATCGAGGCGGGTGACGTTGCGCCGCAACCAGACCAGTGCCTCCGGTGCGCGTTCGACGGCGATGACCGTGGCTGCAGGGGCCTCCTGGGCCAGCGCCAGCGCGAGCGCGCCCGATCCGGAGCAGAGATCCACCGCGATCGGCGCCGGCGCCGACAGGTCCCGTAGCACCAGGTCGATGAGCAGCTCGGTCTCCGGGCGCGGGACGAACACGCCGGGCCCCACCGCCACCTCGAGGTGACGGAACGCGGCGGTGCCGAGCAGGTACTGCAACGGCACCCGGGCAGCGCGCTGATCGACGAGCGCGAGGAACTGTCCGGCCTGCCCCGGCGTGGGATCGGGCGCGAGGCCGAGGACGCCGCGCGAGCAACCCAGGACGTGTGCGAGAAGGAACTCGGCGTCCACGCGCGGCGAGGCGACACCCGCCGCCTCGAGGCGCGCAGAGGAATCGGTCAGCAGCGCTCGCACCGTCAGCGGCGCGGACCCCGCCGGCGGCGCCGGGTCACTCGGATTCGCCGGCGAGCTGGGCATCGATGTCGGCCTTGGTCAGGGCGTCGATGACGGCGTCGAGGGCCCCGTCGAGGACCTGATCCAGGTTGTAGGCCTTGAACCCCACCCGGTGATCGCTGATGCGGTTCTCGGCGAAGTTGTACGTCCGCACCCGCTCGGAGCGGTCGACGGTCCGGACCTGGGATCTCCGCGCCGTCGAGGCAGCCTGCTGGGCCTCCTCCTGGGCGGCGGCCAGCAACCGGGCGCGGAGCACCCGCATACCGGCCTCCCGGTTCTGGAGCTGGCTCTTCTCGTTCTGCATGGACACCACGACGCCGGTGGGGACGTGGGTGATCCGCACCGCGGAGTCGGTGGTGTTGACGCTCTGCCCGCCGGGTCCGGACGAGCGGAACACGTCGATGCGCAGGTCGTTCGGGTCGATCTCGATGTCTACGTCCTCGGCCTCGGGCAGGACGAGCACCCCGGCCGCGGACGTGTGGATGCGTCCCTGGGACTCCGTGACGGGAACCCGCTGCACCCGGTGGACCCCGCCCTCGTACTTCAACCTGGCCCACACCGCGTCGTCGGGCTTGCGCGAGCGCACGGCGACCGTGGCCGACCGGTACCCGCCGAGGTCGGTCGGCTCGGCGTCGAGGACCTCGGTCGACCAGCCCTGCCGCTCGGCGTAGCGCAGGTACATCCGCAGCAGGTCACCGGCGAACAGGGCTGACTCGTCGCCGCCCTCGCCGGCCTTGACCTCGAGGATGACGTCCTTGCCCTCGTTCGGATCGCGCGGCAGCAGAAGTTCCCGCAGCCGGTCCTCCAGCTGCTCGATGCGCTCGGTCAGCGCGGCGACCTCGGCCACGAACGACTCGTCCTCGGCGGCGAACTCCTGCGCGGCGCCCAGGTCGGCGCGGACGGCGTCGAGTTCGTTGGCGGTCGACACGACCGGCGCCAGTTCGGCGAAGCGGCGCCCCAGCGTGCGTGCCCGCCCCTGCTCGGAGTGGACCGCGGGATCGGACAGGGCGCGCTCGACCTCGGCGTACTCGGCACGCAGCGCACCGATGTGACCGGTACCCGGCTGATCCGGTTCAGACATCGAACTCATCGCCCTTCTCGCACCGGCGACTCTGCCGGCTCCGTGCTGGACACCCCTGGACAACATCAACGCCCGCCAGGTGCTCCCTCACGGGAGCAGCCTGAGCGGGCGCTGGTGGTGCGGAGCTAGCTGGAGGCGGAGGTGGTGCGCTCGCGCCGTCCGTAACGCTTCTCGAACTTCTCGACACGGCCGCCGACGTCCATGATCTTCTGCTTGCCCGTGTAGAACGGGTGGCAGGCGGAGCAGACGTCCGCGCTCATGACGCCGCCCTTGGCGGTGCTACGGGTGGTGAACGTGTTGCCGCAGGAACAGGTCACCTGCGTCTCGACGTACTCGGGGTGGATACCGGTCTTCACTGTGGATCCCTTCGATGTGGCCGCCGGGTCGCCGGATGCTCGTGCATCGACGTGAACCGGAGCCGGGGTGGTGGAGTCAGTCTGCCAGCCTCCCGGCCGACCTACCAAAACAGTCATTAGAACCGGCGCCCAGCCGCTCTTGTTCCCGCGGTCACGGCCACGTTGCGAAATCTGGACACAGCAGGCATCTCGGAGTAGACCTGACCTCACCGCCCCTTCACGTCCGGGTCCCGGGCCGGCGGCACAGAGGGAGTAGCCATGCTCATCGGATTCCTGGCCGGAGTCGGGGTCACCCTGCTCGTCGTCGGATTCGTCGCTCTCGCCCTGTGGAGCCGCCGCAGCGAGCGGGACAACGAGTGGGACCACAACGCGCTGACCGAGGACGAGGCCAACTCCACGCGCCTCGGCGTCGCGCTGAGCTACTACAACGGCCACAGCGGCAACTTCTGACCGACGCACGCCGAACAGCGCGAAGCCCCAGGCCCGGATCGCTCCGGCCTGGGGCTTCGTGCTGTGGAGGTCGAGCCGTCAGCCCTTGACGCCACCGGCGGTGAGGCCACTGACGATGCGGCGCTGGCAGAGCAGCACGATGATCACCAGCGGGATCGTCACGACCACACCGGCCGCCATCGTCTGCGTGTACGGGACGATGTGCGGACCGGCGGTGAACTTGGCGATGGCCACCGTGGACGGTGCGACGTTGTCCTTGCCGTCATAGAGCGAGTTGGACAGCAGGAACTCGTTCCAGGACGCCAGGAACACCAGGATCGCGGTCGTGAACAGGGCCGGTGCGGCCAGCGGCAGGATCACCAGCCGGAACGCCTGCCCCGGGGTTGCCCCGTCGACCCGAGCCGCCTGTTCCAGTTCCCAGGGCATGTCGGCGAAGAAGCTCGTCAACGTGTAGACCGCCAGCGGGAGCGAGAACGAGATCTGCGGCAGGATCAGCGCCTGGTAGGTCCCCAGCCAGCCGAAGTTCGTGAACAGCTGGAAGAGCGGGGTCAGGATCGCCACACCGGGGAACATCGAGGCGCCGAGGATGGCCGCCAGGATGAGCCCCTTGCCGCGGAAGGTCAGCCGCGCCATCGCGTAGCCCGCGGTGACACCGATGCCCATCGCCACGATGGTCACCGTGCCGCCGATGATCAGGCTGTTGACCAGCGAACGACCGAAGTGGTTGTTCGTGGTGTTGAACGCGTAGCTGAAGTTCGACCACGTGACGTGGCTGAAGAACGGCGTGGTGTCGAACGTGAACGCCGGGTCCCGGAAGGACAGGACGAGCATCCAGTAGAACGGCACGAGGCACCAGAAGATGATCAGTGCGATCACGGCGAGGGTGCCGAGACTGCCCCATCTGAACGAGCCCTTGCTCGGCCGGCGGACGACCGGCGGCGGCGCGGTGGCTACTGCGGTGGCTGTCATATCTACTTGGCCCCCTTAGCCTGCGAGCCGACGATGTTCGCGTTGAACAGCCGGACCAGCAGGAACGCGATCGCAAAGATGAAGATGAACGTGATCGTGGACAGGGCGGCGGCCGAGTTGAGACCGCTCTTGAGCTGGTCGACGACGAGAATGGAGATCGTCGTCGTGCCGTTGGCGCCACCGGTGAGGATGTAGGGCAGGTCGAACATCCGCAGGACGTCGAGCGTGCGGAAGATGACCGCGACGGCGAGCGCCGGTTTGACCAGCGGCAACGTGATCTTGGTGAAGCGCTGCCAGGCGTTGGCGCCGTCCATCCGAGCGGACTCGTAGATGTCGTCGCTGATGCCCTGAAGACCGGCCAGGATGAGCAACGCGATGAACGGCGTCGTCTTCCAGGTGTCGGCAATGATGATCGCGGCTCGGGCGGGGCCGACCTGCGAGGTCCAGAGGTAGTGCGTGCCGAGGACCTTGTTCAGGATGCCCTGCGGGTCGAAGACGACACCCCACAGCTTGGAGGTGACGGCGGTCGGGATGGCCCACGGCACCAGGATCGCCACGCGGACAAGGGCGCGGCCCTTGAATGCGCGGTTCATCATCAGGGCGAAACCCATTCCGATGACGGTCTCGAGGATCACGGTGCAGACGGTGAACAGCAGGGTCGTGTAGATCGAGTCCCAGAACGTGGCGGCGATGTTGCCGGGCGGGCACGCGCTCCACTTGCCGCTCGGAGCCTTGCACTGTTGCAGCAACCACGTGCGGTAGTGCTCGATACCGACCCACTTGCCGCCGTTGTTGAAGAAGCCGTTGGAATCCAGGCCGCGGTCGCTCAGGAACGAGTGATAGATGGCTGTCAGGATCGGATAACCGACGACGAGGGCGAGCAGGGTGAGCGTCGGAGCGATGAGAATGATCGCCAGACGGGACTCACCGGTCTTGATGATCTTGTTGCGCTTGATTACCGGCGGTTCGCCTTGGGCGATCTCTTCAGCGTTCTCAGCGGCCGGTCCAGCTAGTGTCATGGCGCCTCCCTCGAGCTCCAGACGTAGTCCCCTGGGGGTGGACTGTGGTGAGTGTTACAGACACCGGCGGGGCGGCTCAAGAGATCTCTGAGCACGCCCCGCCAGGTCACTGGATCAGCCAGTAGCTGCTGTAATCGCTGCCTGTAGATCTGTCAGTGCTTGTTGTGCTGTCTTCTGTCCCTGCAGAGCGGCGTAGACGTTCGTCTCGATCGCCTCGGTCACGGCCGGGTAGAACGGCGTGACCGGACGGGCGACGGCGGTCTGGATGCTCTTGAGCAGGACCGGGAGGTACGGGAACTGCTTGACCAGCGTCGGGTCCGTGTACAGCGAGGAGATGATCGGGGCGTTCGTGCCCTGCACCAGGTTGTACTTCTGCACGTCCGGCGACTCGATGAACTTGAGGAAGTCGAAGTCGGTGTCCGGGTACTTGGAGAACTTGCTGATCGCGACGCTGTGACCACCGAGGCTCGATGCGCCCTGACCGGTCAGACCGGGCAGCGGGGCGATACCGAACTTGCCGATGACCTTCGAGCCCTTGCCGGCCAGGATGGCGTCGGCGTAGGGCCAGTTGCGCATGAACATCAGCTGGCCGGCCTCGAAGGCGTTCAGGCTCTGGGTCTCCTGGAAGCCGAGGGCCTCCTTGGGGATGTAACCCTGCTTGAAGCCGTTGACCAGGAAGTTCAGGCCCGAGAGCGCGGCAGGCGTGTTGACGTCAGGCGTCTTGCCGTCGTCCTTGACGATCTCGCCACCGGCCGAGTTGATCGCCTCTGCCGCGTTGACGGTGAGGCCCTCGTACTTGGCGAACTGGCCCGCGTAGCAGGCCGGCTTGGCCAGCGTCGCGGACTGGATCGAGTTGACCGTCTTGCCCTTGCAGTCGGCGATCATGGTGTCCCACGTGGTGGGCGCCGAGGAGACGAGGTCCTTGCGGTAGTACAGCAGGCCACCGTCCGAGGCGTACGGAGCCGCGTACAGCGTGCCGGCGTACGTCGCGGCCTTGACGGGAGCGGCCAGCAGGCCGGTCGTCGGCAGCGCGTAGTTGCCGGTCAGCGGGACGAGCCAGCCCTTGGCGGCGAACTCGGCGGTCCAGACGACGTCGACGGTGACGACGTCGTAGCCGGAGTCCTTGGCCTGGAAGTGCTGAGCCAGGTCGTCGTGCTGCTGGTCGGCCTGATCGGACTGCTGCTTGATCGTGACCTTCTCGTTCGGGTGCGTCGCGTTCCACGCTGCCGCGAGGTGCGGCATGAGGTTGCTGTTGTCCTTGCCCGTGACGAACGTGATCGGGCCGCGCTTGCCGCCCGAGGAGGATCCACCACTGCCATTTCCTCCGCTGCCACTCTTGCTGCTGCCTGAGCTACAGCCGGTGACGAGCAGAGCTACGCCGAGCATCGACACCGCGGCGACGGTGACCTTGGAGCGCATCAATCTGTGTCCTTTCGTGGATCAAAAAAACGGGCTGATACCGCTTACATCGGAACGACACTGTCACCCAGGTCACTTTCTGGGAAGAGATGGGAGCCAAAGATACACAACCGTTACCCAACTGATTGCTAACGCTCACCTACGTCTGAATGGATCTAGCGGCGGTTCGGTCGGCGGCGCTCGACCTGCCGGGCGACGTCCTTCAACTTGGCCAGTGCGCGGGGTTTGCTGGTGGGCGTGCCGGGCTGCAGCAGCGAGGGCGGGACCTCCACGTAGGTGCCGTCCGTGCGCGAGACACGGATGGTGGGACCGCCCGTCGCGTGGGTCACCACCTCGATCTCGGCGACGTCGGGCCACTCGACCCACTGCAGGTGCACGATGCGGCGCACCGCGATGCCGTCGTCGTCGACCACGAGGAACATCCGCAGCGCGGCGATGCCGACGACGAGGGCGACGACGCCGATCGCGATCGTGAACAGCCGCGTGATCGAGGACGGGTGGCCGTAGATGTTCCACGCGGCCATCGCGGTGGTGATGAGGATGAGCAGCGCGGGCTGGTACGGCGGCAGCCGCCAGACGAGCGGCCCGCGTTCCTCCGCCGGCTCAGCCATCGACGGTGCTCCGGTGGACCCGGACCTCCCAGGGGCGCAGCGTGGCGGCGACATCGGGGTAGTTCGCCAGCACGGGCGCGCTCTCCAGGCGCGGGTCGCCGGCGAACGCGGCGAGGTCACCCGGTTCGCCGGAGAAGTTGGCGAGCACCAGCAGCTGCTCCCCCTCGAGCGTGCGGGTGAAGACGTAGAGCTGCTCGTCGTCGGGGAGCAGCAGCTCGAAGTCACCGTGCGCCACGACCGGGTCGCTGTGGCGCAGCGCGATGACGCGGCGGAAGAAGTGGAACACCGAGTCCTGGTCCGGCAGCTGCGCGGCGGCGTTGACGGTGCCGTGATCGGGGTTCACGGCCAGCCAGGGCGTACCGGTCGTGAAGCCGGCCTGCTCCGAGTCGTCCCACTGCACCGGCGTGCGCGCGTTGTCGCGCCCCATGTAGCGCAGGGCGTCCATGATCGCGGCCTCGTCCTGCCCGGCGGCGGTGGCCGTGGCGTAGTGATTCAGCGATTCGATGTCACGGAACTCCTCGATCGAGCGGAACGGGAAGTTCCTCATCCCCAGTTCCTCGCCCTGGTAGACGTAGGGCGTGCCCCGGTGCAGATGCAGCACGGCGGCGAGCAGCTTGGCGGACTCGACGCGGTACCTGCCGTCGTCGCCGAACCGCGAGACCGCCCGGGGCTGGTCGTGGTTGTCCCAGTAGAGGCTGTTCCAGCCGACGTCGGCCAGCCCGGTCTGCCAGCGCCCCAGCGAGTGCTTGAGGTCGACCAGCCGCAGCGGGCGGATGTCCCATTTCCCGCCGGGGCCCTGGTCGAGGGAGACGTGCTCGAACTGGAAGACCATGTCCACCTCCGCGCGGGCGGGGTCGGTGAACAGCAGCGCGTCCGCGACGGTCGCACCGGGTGTCTCCCCCACGGTCAGCAGATCCCCGTCACGGCCGGCGAAGACCTCCCGGTGCATCTCCTGCAGGAACTCGTGCAGGCGGGGCCCCTGCTGCGTCAGCGGGCCGCCGTCGCCGAGCAGGGAGCCAGGGATGCCGACGCCGTCACGCAGCGGCAGCACCTTCGAGATCATGTTGATCACGTCCATGCGGAAGCCGTCGACCCCGCGGTCCAGCCACCACCGCATCATCTCGTAGACGGCCGCCCGGACGTCCGGGTTCTCCCAGTTCAGGTCCGGTTGTTTGCGGGAGAACAGGTGCAGGTAGTACTCGCCGGAGTCGGGATCGAACTCCCAGGCAGGCCCGGAGAAGAACGACGCCCAGTTCGTCGGCTCGGCTCCCTGCTGACCACCCTCGAGACCTGCGCGAGGAGGCCGCCACCAGTACCAGTCACGCTTGGGACTGTCCGGGCCCGACCGCGACTCCACGAACCAGGGGTGCTCGTCGGAGGTGTGGTTGACGACCAGGTCCATGACCAGCTTGATGCCGCGCTCGTGCAGCGCGGCGAGCAGCCGGTCGAAGTCGTCGAGCGTGCCGAACAGCGGCTCGATGTCCTGGTAGTTGCTGATGTCGTACCCGGCATCGTCCTGCGGGGACGGGTACACCGGCGACAGCCAGACGACGTCGACGCCGAGTTCGGCGAGGTAGTCGACCTTGGACAGGATCCCGCCGAGGTCACCGACCCCGTCGCCGTCGGAGTCGGCGAAGCTGCGCGGGTAGATCTGGTAGACCACTGCCGACTTCCACCACTGGCCGCCATCGCTCATAGTCACGAGAGCGTAGTGGTCCGCCGGCGTGCTCTGGTCAGTCGGCACCCGGTGTCGACTTGGCGATCTGCATCAGGAACTCGATGTTGGTCCGCGACTTCTTCAGCCGGTCCAGCAGCAGGTCGATGGCCTGCTGGGGATCGAGGGCGTGCAGCACCCGGCGCAGCTTGATGATGACCATCAACTCGTCCGGGGACAGCAGGATCTCCTCCTTGCGGGTGGAGGACTGGTCGACGTCGATGGCCGGGAAGACGCGCTTGTCGGCGATCTTGCGGTCCAGCCGCAGTTCGGCGTTGCCGGTGCCCTTGTATTCCTCGAAGAACACGGTGTCACCGGCCGAACCGGTCTCGACCAGGGCCGTGGCGATGATCGTCAGCGACCCGCCGTTCTCGATGTTGCGAGCGGCGCCGAGGAAGCGCTTGGGCTGGTAGAGCGCCGTCGAGTCCACGCCACCGGACAGGATGCGGCCGCTCGCCGGGGCGCCCAGGTTGTAGGCGCGACCCAGCCGCGTGATCGAGTCGAGCAGGACGACGACGTCGTGCCCCATCTCGACGAGGCGCTTGGCCCGCTCGATCGACAGCTCGGCGACGGTGATGTGGTCCTGCGGGCGCCGGTCGAAGGTGGAGGCGATGACCTCGCCCTTCACCGAGCGCTGCATGTCGGTGACCTCTTCGGGGCGCTCGTCGACGAGCACGACCATCAGGTGTGCCTCGGGGTTGTTCGTCGCGATGGCGTTTGCGATCGCCTGCAGCACCATCGTCTTGCCGGCCTTCGGCGGCGAGACGATGAGGGCCCGCTGCCCCTTGCCGATCGGCATCACCAGGTCGATGACCCGGGTCGTGAGGATGTGCGGCTCGGTCTCCAGACGGAGCCGCTCCTGCGGGTAGAGGGGCGTGAGCTTGGTGAACTCGACCCGGTTGCGGACCTGCTCGGGGTCGAGCCCGTTGACGGTGTCCAGGCGGACGAGCGGGCTGAACTTCTCGCGCTTCTCGCCGCCGGGCGCCTGGCGGATCGTGCCGGTCACGGCGTCACCGCGGCGGAGGTTGTAGCGGCGGATGAAGGAGTTCGCCACGTAGATGTCGTCGCTGCTGGCGAAGTAGCCGTTGGTGCGGACGAACCAGGTGTTCTTGTCCTCGACGGAGTCCAGGATGCCGGCGACGGGAACCAGGATGTCGTCCTCGCTGACAGTGGGCTCGAGGTCGTTGCCGGCGCCGGAGGAGCTACCCGCACCCGGCGCGTTGCCCTGGCCGCGGTTGCGCCCGCGCCGGTCGCGGTACCGGCGTCCGCGCCGGCCGCCGCGCTCGTCCTCGTCGTCGGGGTTGTTGTTGCGGGGCTCGTAAGCGCCGCTGTTGCTGCGCGAGTCGTTGCTGTTGCGCGGCTCGCTGTTGCGCGACTCGTTGTTCCGCGGCTCGTTGCTGGTGCGCGAGTCGTTGCTGTTGCGCGACTCGGTGTTGCGTGGCTCGGTGCCGTTGCGCGACTCGGTGTTGCGCGGTTCGTTGCGCGGGGCGCCGTTCAGCCGGTCGTTCTGGCCGCGGTCGCCCTGCGTGCGCTGGTTGTCGCGGGCGTCGGCGGTGCGCTGCTGGGTGCCGCCGTTCTGGCCACCGGTGCGCTGGCGGCGAGTCTGCTGCTGGTCGCCACCGTCCGGCGCTGCGGCGCTCGGGGCAGTGGTGTCAGCGGGCGCGGCGTCGAGGAGGCTCGGCTGCGCGGCGGCGTCGGTGGCGATCGTGCGGCGCGCGCTCGTCGCCCGGCGCGGTTCCCGCACGGACTGGCCCGCTGCTGCGGAGCTACTCGATACCGAGCTGCTCGACGCCGGGGCCGTCGCGGCGGGGGCGGAGGCGGTCTGGGAACGTCCGGACTGGGCGGCCGCGATGGCGCTGACCAGGTCGGCCTTGCGCATCTTCGTGGCGGTGATGCCGAGCGAGCCGGCAAGGGACTGCAGTTCCGGGAGCAGCATCCCCGAGAGGCCACCGGTGCGCTTGCGTCCCGCAGACGCGGTGTCGGAGGTGGCGGGCAGGACGTCGATCTGGTCCTGGGTGTCTGTCACTGTGGTGTCGGATCCTTCCGAAGTGGCCCCGGTACGCACGAGCACCGGCAGCCGTGATGGAGAAAGCGGCCCGTGACGAAGTGGATCAGGGCCGGATGGCGGTTCCCGGTCACGGCTGGGTGACAACCGAGCTGATGGGAACCGCGGGTAGTCACGCAGGATCCGTGCTGTGGGGCTCATGATGGGCCGGCAGCGGATCCGATTCCCCGGAGCAGCCCGGTGACGACCGGGCAAGTTCTGGGACTATTTGCCTGACTGAGGGTCAAGAGTAGACGCCCCTGACAGTGTTTCACAACACGAAGCTCTCACCCCTCATTCCCGTACCCGGGCCAGCACGGTGGCACCGGTGGCCTCGACGCCGAGTTCCAGCAACCGCCAGCCGTCAGGGCGATGCGCCGCCGCGCGCCGGGCCTCGTCCGCGCTGCGGGCCAGCGCGAGCACCGTGGGTCCGGCCCCCGAGACGACCGCGGGAATGCCCTCGGCACGCAGCCGCTGCATCAACGCGGCCGTGTCGGGCATTGCCGCTGCGCGGTACGGCTGGTGCAACCGGTCCTCGGTCGCTGTCAGCAGCTGGTCCGGTGCCACCGTCATCGCGGCGACGAGCAGTGCCGTCCGGGCCGCGTTGAAGGCCGCGTCCCCGTGCGGCACGTGCGCCGGCAGGAGCGACCGGGTGTGTGCGGTGGAGGATTCCGTCGCCGGGATGAACACGACCGGCTCGAGGCCCGCGGCGGTGGCGACCCGCACCGCATGTCCACCCTCGGCATCGGTCCAGGCGATCGTCAGCGCACCGAGAAGGCAGGCGGCGACGTTGTCGGGGTGGCCCTCCAGCAGGGTGGCCAGCGCCAGTACGCCGGCATCGTCGAGCAGCGCCGCGCCGTCGGCCACGAGCGCGCGGGCCAGGAGCACCCCGGCACAGATCGCCGCGGCCGAGGAACCGAGCCCGCGACCGTGCGGGATCGAGTTGTGCCCGTGCAGCTCGAGCCCGGGGCAGTCCGCTCCGAGCAGGTCGAACGTGGCGCGCATCGCCCGGACGATCAGGTGCGACTCGTCCGCCGGGAGGGTGTCGGCCCCCTCGCCTGACGCGCCGATCAGCAGCCCGGTGTCGACGACGGTGGCCGTGACCTCGTCGTGGAGGGCCAGGGCCAGGCCGAGGCAGTCGTAGCCGGGACCGAGGTTCGCGCTGGTGGCCGGCACCCGCACGGTGGCCGAACCGGAGGCGGTGACGGGCGCCGGTCCGGGGTGGTCCGGGCCATCAGGCCAGACCGAGGTGGTGCGCCGCCGCTCCCGCGTCGACCGGGACGGTGATGGGCGCCGGCGCGGCCGAGATCGCCCATTCGGGGTCCTTGAGGCCGTTCCCGGTCACCGTGCAGACGACGGTGGACCCGGCGGGCAGCCTGCCGTCGGCCGCGGTCATGAGGAGTCCGGCGATGCTGGCGGCTGACGCCGGCTCCACGAACACCGCCTCCGAGCGCGCCACCAGCCGGTACGCCTCGAGGATCTGCCGGTCGGTGACGGCGTCGATGAGGCCACCGGACTCGTCGCGGGCGGCCTCGGCCGAGGTCCAGGACGCGGGGTTGCCGATCCGGATGGCGGTGGCGATCGTCATCGGTTTGAGCACCGGGGCGCCGAGGACGATGGGCGCCGCGCCGGAGGCCTGGAAGCCGAACATGCGGGGGGTCGTGGGGACGGTCCCGTCGGCGGCGTACTCGCGGTACCCCTTCCAGTACGCGGTGATGTTGCCCGCGTTGCCGACCGGGATGCAGTGCACGTCCGGCGCGCCGCCCAGCGCGTCGCAGATCTCGAAGGCGGCGGTCTTCTGCCCCTCGATCCGGTACGGGTTCACCGAGTTGACCAGCGCCACGGGGTAGTCGATCGCGAGCTTCTGGGCCAGTTCGAGGCAGTCGTCGAAGTTGCCGTCGACCTGCAGCAGCCGGGCACCGTGGACCAGCGCCTGGGCCATCTTGCCGAGCGCGATCTTGCCCTGGGGCACCAGCACCGCACACGTCATCCCGGCGCGCACCGCGTAGGCGGCGGCGGAGGCCGAGGTGTTGCCGGTGGAGGCACAGATGACAGCCTGCGCGCCGTCCTGCGCGGCGCGGGAGATCGCCATCGTCATGCCGCGGTCCTTGAACGAGCCGGTGGGGTTGGCGCCCTCGACCTTCAGGAACACCTCGCACCCCGTGCGGCGCGAGAGCTCCCGCGCGGGCACGAGCGGGGTGGCGCCCTCGAACAGCGTCACGACGGGGGTGTCGGCGTCGACCGGCAGCCGATCGCGGTAGGCCTCGATGAGCCCGGGCCACTGCCGGTACCCCTGCGCCATACTGTTCTCCTCTGCTGTCACCGTCGCACGCACGGTCAGTCCGTGTCGCCGGGCATGCCCTCGACGCGCATGACGCTCGCCGTCCGCCCGATCGAGTCCATGCCTGCCAGTCGCTCCACGGTCGCCGACAGTGCGGCGTCGGGGGCCATGTGGGTCACCAGCACGAGGGTCGCCGCGTCGCCACGCCCCTCCTGCCGGACGGTCTGGATGCTCACGTCGGACTCCGCGAACGCGGTCGCGACCGCGGCGAGCACGCCGGGCTTGTCGGCGACATCCAGGGCGACGTGGTAGCGGGTCCTGATCTGGCCCATGGGCTGCACGGGCAGGTCCGCGTAGGCGCTCTCCCGGCTTCCGCGGCTGCCGGTGACCCGGTTGCGCGCGACGGCGACGAGATCGCCCAGCACGGCGCTCGCGGTCGGGGCGCCGCCGGCCCCGCGGCCGTAGAACATCAGTGACCCGGCCGCCTCGGCCTCGACGAACACGGCGTTGAACGCATCGCCCACGCCGGCGAGCGGGTGCGAGCGCGGGATCATCGCCGGGTGCACCCGGACGGCCACGGACTCCGCGCCCGAGGCGTCGGTGACCCGTTCGCAGATCGCCAGCAGCTTGACCGTGCACCCGAGTGCCTTCGCGCTGGCGATGTCGGCCGCGGTGACGTCGCTGATGCCTTCGCGGAAGACGTCACCGGACGTGACGCGGGTGTGGAAGGCCAGGCTGGCCAGGATCGCCGCCTTGGCCGCGGCGTCGAAACCGTCGATGTCGGCGCTGGGGTCGGCCTCGGCGTACCCGAGCGCGGTGGCCTCGGCGAGCGCCTCGGCGAAACCGGCGCCCGTGGCGTCCATCCGGGACAGGATGAAGTTCGTCGTGCCGTTGACGATGCCCATCACCCGGGTGATGCGGTCCCCGGCGAGGGACTCGCGCAGTGGCCTGAGCAACGGGATCGCACCGGCCACGGCGGCCTCGTAGTAGAGGTCGACCCCGGACTCGGCCGCAGCGTCGTAGAGCATCGCCCCGTCCTCGGCCAGGAGCGCCTTGTTCGCGCTGACGACACTCTTGCCGGATCGGAGCGCGGTGAGCAGCAGCGTCCGCACGGGCTCGATGCCGCCGACGACCTCGACGACGAGGTCGATGTCCTCGCGCTCGACGAGCGCCTGCGCGTCCGTGGTCAGCAGGTGCTGCGGGACGTCGGGGTGCTTGTTCGGGCGGCGCACCGCGATACCGGCGAGCTCCAACGGGCGGCCGACCCGGGCGGCCAGCTCCTCCGACTGCTCCTGGAGCAACCGCACGACCTGTGTCCCCACGACGCCGCATCCCAGCAGCGCCACCTTGAGGGCATCACTCACGTCGTGCTCCATCCCGTGTCCAGCGCGAGCAGGTCGTCCTCGGTCTCCCGGCGGACGATGACCGTATCCGCACCGGCCCGCACGGACACGACCGGAGGCCGCGGCACGAAGTTGTAGTTGCTGGCCATGCTGCGGCAGTAGGCGCCCGTGGCCGCGACGGCGAGCAGGTCGCCGGGGGCGACATCGGCCGGCAGCCACGCGTCGCGGACGACGATGTCACCGCTCTCGCAGTGCTTGCCGACGACCCGGACGAGCGTCGGCGGGGCGGTCGAGGCGCGACCGGCGAGCACCACGGTGTAGTCGGCGTCGTAGAGAGCAGTGCGGATGTTGTCGCTCATCCCGCCGTCGACGGACACGTAGCTGCGGGTGACTCCACCGTCCAGGCGGACCGCCTTGACGGTGCCGACCTCGTACAGGGTGACGCCGCCGGGGCCGACGACGGCGCGGCCGGGCTCGACGCAGATGCGCGGGACGGCCAGACCGGCCCCGGCGCATTCCCGCTCGACGATCTGCCGCAGCCGCGCGGCGACGTCCTTGACCGGCTGCGGGTCGTCGCCGCTGACGTAGGCGATCCCGAGCCCGCCGCCCAGGTCGATCTCGGGCAGCTGCAGGCCGTGCTCGTCCCGGATCGCGGCCAGCAGCTCCACGACGCGGTGCGCGGCCACCTCGAACGCGGCCGTGTCGAAGATCTGCGAACCGATGTGGGAGTGCAATCCGACCAGTTCGAGGCTCGGCTCGGCGAGTACGGCGGCCACGGCGCGGGCCGCGTCGCCGCCTGCCAGCGACAGGCCGAACTTCTGATCCTCGTGCGCTGTGGCGATGAACTCGTGGGTGTGGGCCTCGACGCCGACCGTCACCCGGACGAGCACCCGCTGCCGGACGCCCTGGGCGGCCGCAGCGGCAGCCAGCCGCTCGATCTCGACGAAGGAGTCGACGACCACCCGGCCGACCCCGGCCTCGACGGCACGGGCGAGCTCTGCCGGTGACTTGTTGTTGCCGTGCAGCGCGAGCCGCTCGGGCGGGAAGCCGGCCCGCAGCGCGACCGCGAGCTCGCCGCCGGTGCACACGTCCAGGCCGAGCCCGGACTCCTCGATCCAGCGCGCGACCGCGGTGCACAGGAACGCCTTGCCCGCGTAGAAGACGTCTCCCCCGGCGAATGCGTCCACGAAGCTCTGCGCGCGACGGCGCACGTCGGCCTCGTCGACGATCAGCGTCGGCGTGCCGTGACGCCGGGCGAGTTCGCGCACCGAGACCCCGCCGAGGTGCAGCACACCGTCGATGCGCTCGGCCGACTCGGGCCAGACCACGGGGTCGAGGGAGCTCAGATCGGCCGGTGCCGCGGCGTGGCCGGCCTCGGGCAGCACGTCGGCGTGGCGCGGGCCGGCCGGGTGGGCGGATCTGCTCATCGGTTGCTCACCGTCACATTCTGTCCGGTGCCGAGACGCCGAGCAGGCCCAGCCCGTTGGCCAGGACGATGCGCGTCGCCTCGCAGAGCCAGAGCCGGGCGTCGGTGCGGGCCGTCGCCGGTTCGTCGCCCATCGGCAGCACCCGGCACGCGTCGTAGAAGCGGTGGTAGGTGCCGGCCAGCTCCTCGAGGTACCGCGCGACGCGGTGCGGCGCGCGCAGTTCGGCGGCGGAGCCGACGACCCGGGGGAAGTCGGCGAGCGCGGCCAGCAGCGCGGTCTCGCGGTCGTGGTCCAGCAGGCCGAGGTCAGGGGTCCCGCTGAGCGCCAGGCCGAGATCGGCGGCGCTGCGCTGGATGTTCGACAGCCGGGCGTGGGCGTACTGGACGTAGTACACCGGGTTGTCGTTGCCGTGTCTGGTCCACAGGTCGACGTCGAGGTCGATCATCTGGTCGGAGGAGTACCGGGCGAGGGCGTAGCGGGTGGCGTCGACGCCGAGTGCCTCGACCAGGTCGGCGAGCAGCACCACGTTCCCGGCCCGCTTGCTCATGCGCACGGGCTGGCCGTCCTTGACCAGGTTGACGAGCTGGCCGATCAGGATCTCCAGCGTGGTGTCCGGGATCGTCGCCGTAGGCCGCGACCAGCGCGCGGTAGCGGCCGATGTAGCCGTGGTGGTCGGCGCCGAGCATGATCACGACCCGGTCGAAGCCCCGGCCGCGCTTGTCCAGGTAGTACGCGGCGTCGGCGGCGAAGTAGGTCCAGTCCCCGTCGGCCTTGACCAGGACGCGGTCCTTGTCGTCACCGAAGGTCGGTCGTCCGCAGCCACGTGGCGCCGTCGGAGTGTAGACGTGCCCCTCCTCGGTGAGGCGCTTCAACGCCGCATCGAGGTCGCCGTCGGTGTGCAGGTCGCGCTCGTTGAAGTAGACGTCGAAGTGGACGCCGAAATCGCCGCAGCGAGGACCGGATCTCGGCGAACATCAGCTCGACGCCCTCGCGCCGGAAGGTGGCGATCTGGGCTTCGTCGGCCGGCCGAGGACGTCGGGGTCGGCCGCGACGACGGCGGCGGCGATCTCGTGCGATGTAGTCGCCGCGCGTAGCCGTCCTCGGGGACCGGACGGCCGTTGGCGACCGCGCAGCAGCGACGCGGGCGAACCGGTCGATCTGGGCGCCGGCGTCGTTGAAGTAGTACTCGCGGGTCACCTCGGCGCCGCTGGCGTGCAGCACCCGGGCCAGCGCGTCGCCGACCGCTGCCCACCGCACGGCGCCGATGTGGACCGGCCCGGTGGGGTTGGCCGAGACGAACTCGAGGTTGAGGCGCTGGCCGGCGAGGCTGCCGTTGTGCCCGTACCCGGCACCGGCGTCGACGACGGTCCGCGGCGATCTCGCCCAGCGCGTCCGCCGCGAGGGTGATGTTGAGGAAGCCCGGGCCGGCGACGTCGACCGACGCGATGCCCGTCGACCTCGCGCAGCCGCAGCGCGATCAGCTCGGCGACCTCGCGCGGCGGCCGCCCGGCGGCCTTGGCCAGGCGCAGGGCGATGTTGGTGGCGTAGTCGCCGTGGTCGCGGTTCTTCGGCCGCTCGAGCACGATCTCGCCCGGTGCCGAGCCCGAGAAGTCACCGGCCTCCAGCGCGGCGCGCACGGCAGCACGGATCGCCTCGACGAGTTCTGCGGGAGTCACGGGCTCATCTTAGTGGCGCCCGACCAGCGCATTGACGCCCTTCCACACGGTCGTTGCTTACACTCGCCTCACCAGCGCATCCGGCAGTGCCATGCCCGAGACGAAAGCAGGTCCATGCCCGAGAACACGACGCCCAAGGACAGGAAGCGTCCGGCGGCCACTGCGAGCGGGACCACGTCCTCCGGATCGCGCGGCAAGACCGGCGCGAAGACCACCGCGAAGGCCGGCGCCAAGCGCCCGTCCGGCGCACGTCCGGGCAGCCCGCCCCGGCGCGGCGCGTCCGGGCGGCCGTCCCCCCGGCAAGTCGAAGTCGAAGTCGATCGTCTCGCAGAAGCAGCGCCCGTGGGGGCTGATCATCACCACGATCGCGGTCGTCGCGTTCACGGCGCTGGTGATCGGCTACGCCGTGACCCGCAGCGGCGGCTCGACCAGCGCGTCCGACACCTACACCCGTGACCAGCTGGCCTCGACCAAGGCGATCAGCGGGATCACGTACAAGAAGGAACCGAACCACACGCACATCACGACGATCCAGAAGTACGACGCGTCTCCCCCGATCGGCGGCGACCACGCTCAGTACTGGGCCGACTGCACCGGAACGGTGTACCCGAACCCGATCGCCAACGAGAACGCCGTACACAGTCTGGAACACGGCGCCGTCTGGCTCACATACAAACCCGGTTTGTCGGCTGCGGACATCGCGACCCTCAGCAAGCTGGTGACCGGCAAGAACGAGACGCTGATGAGTCCCTACCCGGGCCTCAAGACCGAGGTGTCGCTGCAGGCGTGGGGCTACCAGCTGTTCGTGGACAGCGTCACCGATCCGCGAATCCAGCAGTTCATCACCGAACTCGCCGGCAACCCGGCCACCCAGCCGGAGCCGGGCGTGACCTGCTCCAACCCCGCGTTCAAGGCCAACCCGAGCACGCCGGCCAACCCGACCTTCTGATCATGAGCATGGATCTGCAGGAGACCCCGGTCGATGACACACCGGCGCCGGTCGGACGCGACCCGCTGCGCACCGCCCTCGTCTGCATCCTCGCCGTCGCGGCGCTGCTGGCGGCGGGCACGGTGGGATGGATCGTGCGTGGGTCCAGCTCCTCGAGCACGGTCTCCTCGTCCTCGGTCGACGCCGGATTCGCCCGTGACATGGCCGTCCACCACACCCAGGCCGTGATCATGGCCGGGTACGTCCGCGACACGACCACCGATCCCGCGATCAAGAACCTGGCGCTGGACATCGAGCTGGCCCAGCAGTCCCAGATCGGCGAGATGTACGGCTGGCTCGACGCATGGAATCTCAGCCGCACGAATCCGAACCCGCTGATGTCATGGATGGGCGGTTCGGACCCGATGAGCGGTATGGACATGTCCAACGCCGACGGCGCCCTGATGCCGGGCATGGCCACCACCGCCGAGGTCTCCAAGCTGGAGACGATGACCGGCAAGGCGATGGACGTCTACTTCCTGCAGCTCATGCTCCGCCACCACCTGGGCGGCATCCCGATGGCGAACTACGCCGCCGTCCACGCCACCCAGGCCTACGTGCGGAACTTCGCCCAGAAGATCTCGGAGAACCAGACCAACGAGGTCACGGTGATGAAGCAGATGCTCACCGAGCGCGGCGCCAAGCCGCTCTCCTAGCAGGCGACAGGGTCAGGTCGGGTCCGCACGGCTGATAACCTGACACCCGCCCAGGCCACACCAGGCCCCCGTAGCTCAGGGGATAGAGCACCGCCCTCCGGAGGCGGTGGCGCAGGTTCGAATCCTGCCGGGGGCACCATGTGATCTCTCACGAGATGCGTATAGCTCCGAACCCTCCGCCCGCCCGACCCCGGTTACAGCTCGAGGACGACCTGGTCCGTGGGCCGGGTGATGCACAGCAGCACCTGGCCCTCGTCGGGTGCGGTGAGCGGGTCGATCGAGTAGCTGACCGCCCCCGACAGGAGCGGCGTGGTGCAGGTGTGGCAGACCCCGGTCCGGCACGACCATCGCGTGGGGACGTCGCAGGCTTCGGCCATCTCGAGCAGGCTGGGGAGGCTCTCGTCGAAGGCGGCCGCGATCCCGGCGCGGGCAAAGGTGACCATCGGCCCGGTGCCGGCGACGGCCGGCACGTGCGGGGCCGGCCGGTCCTCGGCGACGACACCTGGGTTGATCGCCGACAGGGACGCGAAGACTTCGGTGTGAATGCGGCTGGGGGCGACGCCGAGGTCGGCCAGCGATGCACTCATCGCATCCATGAATCCCGTGGGTCCGCACAGGTACGCGGTGGCGGCGGCCGGCAGTTGCAGCCGGGACAGCGCGGCCCGATCGATATGCCCGAGCGTGACGCCAGGCCCGGCCCGTCCCTCGGCGTCAGCGGTGTAGAAGACGTGGCTGCGCCCGGCCGGAAGTGAGCGAATCAACTGGTCGGCCTCGTCGGCCAACGCCGCGGCGGACGGGCGGGTGGTCGTGTAGATCCACCACACCGCCCGGGTGGTCCCGCGTTGGACGAGTGCGCGCAGCATCGCCAAGACGGGCGTCACCCCGATGCCGGCCGAGAGCAGCACGACCGGCCCATCGCCTCCGCCGAGGATGAACTCTCCCCTGGGAGCGGCCACATCGATCTCGTCGCCGACGGCCAGCCGGGTGCCGATGTAACCGCTGGCTACGCCGTGACTCTCACGCTTGACGCTGATCCGATAACCGTCCGAGCCGAACTCCGACAGCGAATAGCTCCGCACCGGCACGGGATCGCCGGCACCGGCCAACCGAACGGTCAGGTACTGGCCCGGTTCGGGTGTCGGCAGCGCGGCATCGTCGACCGGTCGGAGGTAGACCGACGTGACGGCTTCGGTCTCCCGCACCAGTCGAGCCACCTGCAGACGGCGGAACCCGTCCCATGCCGGCGGCGCCGGCTTCGGTCGAGTGCTGGGCTGACCGGCTTCGTCCTGGCCGGCGTCGCGGTCGACCAGGTCACGAAACGATCCCTGCCAACCCGGACTCAGGGCCGAGACCTTCAGAAGCCGGCGCATCGTGTCGACGTCGCCATCGGGCAGGTAGAGCAGGGCGTCGGTCGAGGAGACCGTCACCTGCTCGGGTCCGGCGCTGACCTTGACGATCTCGTCGCCGGCCTGCACCACTCCCTCGCGAAGCACTCGGAGGTAGAAACCGGGACGGTGGTGGGAGACGAGCAGCGAGGCCATCCGCGGCTCGTCGAGGCGCACACCCACGCGATAACAGGTCGTGCGCGGCTGGGTCACCTCGAACTCGGCCTCGCCGATCCGGTACCGGTCACCGATGCAGACCTCGTCATCGGCCAGCCCGTCCACCGTGAAGTTCTCACCGAAAATGCCCCAGTGCAGGTCCGACCGGCCGAGGTAGGTGCTCCAGTGCTCGTAGGACTCGGCCTGGTACACCATCACGGCGCGTTGTTCGCCGCCATGACCGTTCAGATCCCCCTGCCCGTCACCGTCCAGATTCAGCCGACGCGCCATCACCGGGCCGGCAACCGGCGCCTTCCAGATACCGGTGTGGACCGTGCGGCCCTGCCACGCCACGTCGCGCGGAAGCCCCACGTTCACCGACAGCAGTCTCGCCATGAACCGATTGTGGTCCGTGATCGGCCGGGTTCGCACCGGTCGAAGTCACGAACGCTCAACCAGGGCGTCTCCCCCTCAGCACCCACCATCGCCCCGTTCGGACATGGACCATTGCCGATCGCGCGACCGTGATCGATGACGGGTTCGCACGAAGAGACCGTGCACAAACGTGCCTGGCGCTGCCACGACACGCGTGTCGGACAGAGCCTCGCGGGGCGCGCTTCGTCAGGGTAGCCTGACAGCATGTCGAAGCCTTGGAAGCGGCTCGGCCCGTGGTTGCCGGGCGGCGAACCGACCGAAGACGGCGACGCCGCGCTCCGTGCGCTCGCCGATGTGGCCGACGTGCGCCGTTCGCTCGAACAGGTTGAGCTATCGGCAGTCCGCATGGCCCGGCGGCACCGCAAGTCATGGACGGAGATCGCCACCATGCTGGCGATCACCCGGCAGTCGGCGTGGGAACGCTGGCGTGAGGTCGAGGGTGACGGAGAAGCCGGGACGCAGTCCAACGACGGTGACCGCATCGCCCAGGCGGCCGGCGAACTCGCCGCGCGAGTCCGCCGGCGGCGGACAGTCGCCGTGCCCGACCTCGTCGGGTTCACCGTTGCCCAGGCACTGGGGATCCTGACCGACACCGGGCTCGTCGCAGTCTCGGCGACACCGGGCATCGAGCTCCGGGACAGCCACGACGATCTGCGGCCGGTGATCATCGTTCGCCAGTACCCCGACCCGGGCACCCGCTTACCGACCGCTTCCACCATCAGACTGTGGCTCGAACGCGGAGACGGCGAAGCCGGCGTCCGCGAACCGCGTCGGACACCCACGCCGCCCCGGGGTGCCCAAGAAGATCTCGATGAGCACTCGCGGGAGGCCGTCGGCTGACCGGACGCCGAAGCAGGGTGGCGCGGCTGTCGCTGACGCGTCGAGGGCTGCGAGCTCACCCGCACGTCTGCTCAGTAGGCCTGTGACTGCCCGCCGTCGATGGCTATCACTGCGCCGTTCAGGAAGGGTGCCTCGCCGGACAGGAGGAAGGCGACCAGGGCCGCGACCTCGTCGGGTTCGCCGAAGCGCCGCATCGGGTTGACGCTGACGAACGCGGCCCCCGCCTCCTGCCACCCGTCTTCGCCGGCGATCTGGATCAGCGATCCCCGGACCATGTCGGTCATGATCGCACCGGGAGCTACCGCGTTGACAGAGACGCCGTGCTGGCCGTACTCGAGCGCCGCCTGCTTGGTCATCCCGGCCACCGCGTGCTTGGCCGCCACGTAAGCCACCAGGTTCGGAACGGCGCGGATCCCGCCGACGGACGCGGCGTTGACGACCGCGCCGGATCCCTGCGCCCTCAGGTGCGGCAGCGTGTGCTTCATCCCGTACAGGACGCCCTTGAGGTTGACATCCAGGACCTTGTCGAACATGGCGCTGTCGTAGGCCTCGATGGTGTCCTGCTTGCCCTCGATGCCGGCGTTGTTGTAGAGGCCGTCGACCCGGCCGAACTGCCGCACCGTCTGCTCCACGTAGCCCCGCACGGCGTCCTCGACCGAGACGTCCGCGACGATCAGGGCCGCCTCGGCGGCCGGTGCCGCCGCGGCCACGGCCACCCGCGTGGCCTCCAGCCCCTGGGCGTCCACGTCGACGAGGGCGAGCCGGGCCCCCTCGCGCGCGAGCCGCAGCGCCGTCGCCCGGCCGAGGCCGTTCGCCGCCCCCGTCACCATGACGACCTTGCCGTGGAAGCGGCCCCCGCCCTCCGTCATGGTCACACCGGTCTCCGTCATCGTCGGCCTGTCAATCCGTGACCACGGGGAGATGGTCGACCGTGTACGCCTCGAAACGGCCGATGAAGGTCGCGTTGTCGGCGACCGCCTCGGCCATCTCGGGCGTGGTCAGCAGCCGTTCGAACTCCTCGGCCGAGTCGAACACCATGAGCGCGAAGGCGTCCGGGGCGTCCGCGGCCGTGTCCGGTCCGGGCTCGACCGGGAAGATCTCGTACCGGCGCAGATTGGGCAGTCGCCCCGCGATCGGCAGGTGGACGTCGCGGTAGTGCGCGAGGAACTGCTCGTAGCTCAGTTCCGGTTTGCGGTGGATGGCGAACAGCACGCGATGCATCGAGGCTCCTTCGGCAGCGGTGACGTGACCGTGCACAGATACTAGAGATTAACTACGTAAACCACCATGGACGATTTCTCGCGCAGTGGGCCGGGCCCGACGGTTCGCTTCAGGCACCAGGGCGGGCTGCGCTGTACGCTTCTCGTTTCTTGCATGCATTGCTGAGGAGGCAGCTCGGTGCCCCCGGCACGAGATGGTGCTCGCGTCGCCCGATGATCCCGACAAGGTCTTCGCAGCCCTGTCGACGCAGTTCCACGTCCGGGCCGAGCCCCCGACACGAGCGCGATGGTCCTATCTCGACACCGCTGATTGGCGCCTGCATCGCGCGGGTATGACGTTGAGCGACAGCCGCTCCGGTCCACATCGGGAGCTGATCCTGTCGGCACCGCGGGCGGAGAGCATCGCGGCGCCGGCGCGCGTGCAGAGGTGGCCGAAACGCCTCGACGAACTCCCGCCGTCGGCCGTGCGTGATCGGATCGCACCCGCCGTCGGCGTCCGCGCGCTGCTCGCACTGGCAGATGTGGACGTGCTGTCGATTCCGGTGCAGCTGCTCGACGACGCGGAGAAGGTCCGCGTGCGGATGCGGATCGATCAGCAGACGCTGGTCGCCGGCGAACGCCGCCCGCTCCCGCTGCGCGTGCTGATGAGCCCGCTGCGTGGATACGAGCGCGACGCTCAGCGGTGCGTCCGCCTGCTGACCGACGCGCTGACCCCGATCGATCCGGTGGTGGCTCCCGCGACGATCGCGATGACCGCGGCCGGGCACACTCCGGGAGAGCCGGGCGTCACCGTGCCACGCCTGGATCCCGACAGACCCGCTCTCGAGTCCCTGGCGGTGGTGCTTCGCGGATGGGTGGATGTCCTCGACGCCGTCCGTGCCGGTGTCCTGGACGACGTCGATACCGAGTACCTGCACGAGTTCCGAACGGCGGTGCGAGCAACCAGGTCGCTGCTCAGGATGTCCGGCGATCGGGTCGCGGGCTCCCCCGCGGCGGGCTTCGACGCCGAGTTTGCCTGGCTGGGACGGCTCACGACACCCGTGCGTGATCTCGACGTGTACCTGCTGGAACTGGCCGGTTCGGGAGCCGTCGACGTCCGCGGCCTCGACGGCCTGGACGCGCTGCGCGACCATCTCCTCGCCCGCCGGCGCCAGGGCATGCGGCGGGTCCGGGCCGGGCTCCGCTCGGATCGGGGCGAGCGCCTGGGCGGCGACTGGCGGCGTGCGCTGGACGGGCTCACCGCCACTGAGGCAGGCGGACCGTCCACCCGCGAGGAGGCCGGCGCGCTCGCACTGAGCGCGTACCGGCGGATCCGCAAGGCGGCGAAGGGCATCGGGGACGACACCCCGGCGGACCACCTGCACCGGCTCCGCAAGCGTTGCAAGCGCATGCGCTACGTCGTCCAAAGCTATGAATCGGTGTACCTCCCCGCGCCGTACCGCGGGGTACTGACCCGGCTGAAGAAGTTGCAGGACTGTCTCGGGGACATCCAGGACAGCGACGTGCAGCGGCGGGACCTGGCCGAGATCGCCGCGACGCTGACCCAGCGCGGCACACCGGTGGACACCGTCCTGGCGATGGGAGCGCTGCGGGACCGCAACGCCCGGCGGGACGCAGCGGCCAGGCGCGACCTGGCGAAGCAGCTGGGACGATTCTGCGCTCCGGCCACCTACGCGCAGGTGCGGGCGCTGACGCCCACCGCGCCGTGAGGGTCATCGCGCTCTACAACATCAAGGGCGGGGTCGGGAAGACCTCCAGCGCCGTCAACCTGGCCTACCTGTCCGCTCGACAGGGGCGCCGCACACTGCTGTGGGACCTCGACGCGCAGGGAGCGGCGACGTACATCCTGCGCGTGCGCCCGCGGGTCAAGGGCGGCGGTGAGGCGCTCATCCGCGGCCGCCGCGCCCTGGACACCGCGATCAAGGCCAGCGACTTCGATCGGCTCGATCTCGTGCCGGCGGACTTCACCTACCGCCATCTCGACGTGCTGCTCGACGGCGAGAACAAGCCCACCCGGCACCTCGCCCGGCTGCTGCGCCCGCTGCGTCGCGACTACGACGACGTGTACCTGGACTGTCCACCGAGCATGTCCCTGCTCTCGGAGAGCGTGCTCCGCGCCGCAGACCTCGTCCTCGTCCCCCTGATCCCGACACCGCTGTCGCTGCGCACCCTGCAGCAACTGCACGACTTCGTCGACGACCAGCCCGGGCCGCGACCGGCGATCACGGGGTTCTTCTCGATCGTCGACCGGCGCAAGCATCTGCATCGCGACCTGGTCGAGACGCTCCCCCGCGAGAGCGACGACATCGCACACGCGTACATCCCGGCCCTGTCGATCGTCGAGCAGATGGCCGTACGCCGCGAGCCCGTCGTCCACTTCGCGCCGCGGAGCTCGATCTCCGCCCGGTACCGGCAGCTGTGGGACGAGACCGTGGCACCGCTCGGGAACGGGACGCGCGGCTAGCCGAATCTGCCGTGCACGTAGTCCGCGGTCCGCGGGTCCTGCGGGTCGCCGAACAGGCGCGACGTGTCGCCCGACTCCACGACCCGTCCGGGGGTGTCGTGGCTGGCGAGGAAGAAGGCGCACTTCGTCGAGACCCGTGCGGCCTGCTGCATGTTGTGCGTGACGATGACGATGGTGACCTGCCCGCGCAGTTCGGAGATCGTCTCCTCCACCCGGCGCGTCGACGTCGGGTCCAGGGCCGAGCACGGCTCGTCCATGAGCAACACCTCGGGGGCGACCGCCAGTGACCGGGCGATGCACAGGCGCTGTTGCTGGCCACCCGACAGCGCCCCGCCCGGGGACTTCAACCGGGTGCGCACCTCGTCCCAGAGGCCCGCCCGACGCAGGCTCGTCTCCACCACCTGTGCCTTGTCGTCGACGCGGATACCGGCGAGCTTCAATCCACTGGCCACGTTGTCGAAGATGGTCATCGCCGGGAACGGGTTCGGCTTCTGGAAGACCATGCCGATCCGTTTGCGGACATCGGCCGGGCGGCGATGGGCGGCGTAGATGTCCTCGCCGCCGAGCAGGACCTCCCCGCCCAGCGCTGCTCCCCGGACCATCTCGTGCATGCGGTTGAGCACCCGCAGGAACGTCGACTTGCCGCACCCGGAGGGCCCGATGAGCGCCGTCACCTCGCCGGCCGGCATCTCCAGCGTCACCCGCTCCAGCACCTTGCGCGCACCGAACCAGGCGGACACGTCGTTCGTCGCCAGACCCGACAGGCGGGGTGGCGCGCCGTCCTCCGGAGCGCCGAACTGCCGGCTCAGGAAGTCGAGGTCCAGGGAATGGGTCATGGTGCGGGCTCCGATCAGAACACGTTGGGCAGGAGGGTTGCGGCGTTCTCGTAGATGCTCCAGACGACGGCCGCCACGACCGGGCTGATGCAGAGGTAGGCGGGCGCCGGAGACCAGTAGTGGGCGCCGAGCGTCCCTACGACGGCCAGCAGCAGCAGCGCCTGGGACCAGAGCAGCAGCGCGACCAGTGACTCCCCGGTCGCGCCAGCCATCGCCCGCTCGTCGGGACCGATGCCGGGCACCACGCCGGCACTGGGCTGCGGCTGCCCGGTCAGGTCCGCGCTCACCGAGACCGTCGAGTGCGGCTGCCATGCCGAGTCGGCGGTCACGAGCACCAGGCGGTTGGCGGAGTTGGCCGGCGGCGGATGGGCGCCGTTGCCGAAGGAGGAGACGACGTAGGTGGACACTCCCTGCCCGGTCGTCACCGTGATGCGGTCGCCCTGGTTCAGGCTCAGCAGCCGGGCGAAGGGCGCGCCGAACAGTGCCCGCCGGCCGTAGATCACCGACACTCCTGCCTGCCCGGGGAGCGGCGTGTCCCGCCGATGACCCGGGCCCTGGGTGAGCCGGCGGGCGTCGGTGCCCTCGACGACGACGACGTGATGCAGGCCGATCGCCGGGATGTCGATCACCGCTACCGGCTTTCCGACCGCGGTCGGTCCGACCGGCGCGACGGCCTGTCCGAGCGAGCGCGTGAACGATTTGTAACTGGTGTTCTGGAAGCGTGATTCGGACAGGCTCGACAGGCCGAACAGGTACGCCACGAATCCCAGCACGAGCACGGCGGCGAGCCCGCTGGCGGCGCACACGCGGGCCCGCCCCGGGCTGATTCGCGGCGCCGCGGGAGGCCGGACCGGCGCCGGCTCGGTCAGCTCGGCATCCGGCGGGGCGAGCTCCGTCACCGTCGTCATGGTGACTTGCGCCGGCGGCGCAGCCAGCCGCCGAGCAGCGGCGGGATGGACACGGCCGCGATCAGCTCACACGCCGTCAGCACGCCGAACAGCCCGTTGCCGCCGGCGCCACCCTGCACCGAAACCGGTTCGGCGTACACGGCACCCGCGGCGGCGTCGGTCCCCTGGACAGTCACGGCCCGGCCGGTGTCAGGGTCGACGCGGGTCGCCGCGGGCGCAGCCGTGCCGGACCGGGTCTGCGTGCCGCCGGACTGCGACCCCGTCGACCCGCCGGCACCGGTGGTGCCCCCGCCTGCGCCAGAGCCTCCCGAACCGTTCGATCCGCCACCGTTTCCGGTCGAGGTCGAGCCGGTCGACGAGCTGCCACAGGTCAGCGGTGCGGTCGACTTGTCGCACGGCGACGGCTGCGGAGCGTCCCGCACCAGGTAGTTGACGCCGTCGTGGTAGGTCGGGTTGTCACACCCGTTCAGCTGCGCCAGGTTCGGAGTGGCGACGTGGCCGGGGATGTTGTCGGTCTGCAGGAACCCGCCGACGACGAGGTTCTTGGGGAGCGGCGAGTAGCCGAGGCTCCCGGCCTTCTGCTGGGCGCCGCACAGGACGTAGTTCAGCCACGTCGACAGGGTGGCGCCCTTGGCGTTGTTGAACCGTGGCGGGGCCAGGTAGGTGCTGCCGTTGATCACCCGGCTGGCCCGCGGGACGATCAGATAGCTGTAGCTCGACAACGGGTACGCCCGCGGGTCGGGATTCGTGTAGACGGCGTCGAGATTCTGGATCAGGTAGGTCAGACTCGCCGGGTTGTTGTCGATCGTGGCCTTCTGCAGCGCGATCGCGACGTTGGACGCCGTCGGGAGGGTGTAGTAGCCGGCCGCGTTCAGCAGTTTGACGACGGGGATGTTGCTGTTCAGCGCGTAGGCGTACTCGTCGTAGCCGATCGCGCCCTCGCCGTAGCTGGACGACGAGATGTAGTTGGCCACCTGATCGGATCCGCCGCGCTGCTGCGAGCCGGTGAACCCGGGGTAGAACTCCGTGGGGCCGCACGGGTTCGGGCCGCCGTGCGCCGCGCAGAAGGCGTTCCACTGCGATGAGTACTGCTTCGACATCCAGCGCGTGAACTGGTACGTCGCGCCCGAGCCGTCGGAGCGGGTGACGACCGTGATGGGCTGGCTCGGGAGCGGAGCCCCGTAGTCGTGGGCGATCCGCGGGTCGTTCCAGTTCTTGATCTGCCCGGTGAAGATCTTCGTGAGCGTGTCCCCGGACAGGCGCAGGTTCGTGATCTTGCGACCGCCGACGACGAGGTTGTACATGAACGCAGTACCCCCGGCGACGATCGGGACGTAGGAGTACGCCAGCGTCGGGTTCTCCCGGCTCCCGCCGAACGGGTCGCCCTGCGACAGGAACGGGATGTCCGACGCGGCGAAGTCGGCCTGGTTCAGCGTGTAGTTGCTCCGCCCGGCCGCCGATCCGTCACCGCTGAAATTCACGACGATGCCCCGCCCGCGCACGTCCTCCCCCCACTGGTCGATCGCCGGTTCGGCCCACGAGGAGCCGTCGCCGTTCAGCGGGACGAACGTCGATGCCTGGGCAGGGGTCACCATCGCCGCGAGGTACGCGACGGCGCCCAGCACTGCGGCGAGCCGGCACATCCGTCGCCGCACGGACGCGCGCGCCGTCACTGCGGCACCTCGCGCCGGGCGCTGCGGGCGATCGCCCGGCGCTGGCGGCGGGTCAGCTCGCCCGGCGCCTTGCCACCGATGAGCCGGGCCAGGGCGAACAGCACCAGGACCATGATCATCAACACCAGACCCGCCCCGAACGCGCGCGAGACCATGGTCTGCTGCGGGTACCGGACGTAGTTGAAGATGTAGAGCGGCAGGCTCGTCTGCGGGCCCGAGAACGGGTTGGCATTGAACTCCTTCGTGAAGCCGGCCGTGAGCAGAACCGGAGAGGTCTCGCCCACGGCGCGGGCCATGGCGAGGATGACGGCCGTACTGAGCCCGGAGCGGGCGGTCGGCAGGACGACGTTCCAGACGGTGCGCGCCTGGCTGGCGCCGAGGGCATAGGACGCATCGCGCAGACCGCCCGGCACGAGCCGGAAGATGACCTCGGCCGCGCGGGTCACCACCGGAATCATCATCACCGAGAGGGCCACGGACGCCGCGAAACCGCTCTTGCCCACGCCCAGCGCCAGGATGACGAAGGCGTAGACGAACAAGCCGGCCACGATCTCGGGCAGTGCGGTCATGGCCTCGACGATCGTGCGCACGGGGCGGGCCAGCGGTCCCCCGATCTCGACGAGGAAGAGCGCGGCGGCCAGTCCGAGGGGCACGGAGAACAGGCTGGCGAGTGCCAGCTGCTCGAGCGATCCGACCAGCGCGTGCAGGATTCCACCGGAGCTGAGCGGGTTGAGCGGCCCGGCGAAGGCCATGGTCTGGGTGAAGAAGTTGCCGTGCCGGAGGGCCTTGCTCCCGCGCACCGTGGTGAACACCACCTGATCGAGCACGATGAAGAGCACCAGTGCGATCGCGGTGGCGAGCACGACCGTCATGACCCTGTCGACGACGACCGCGCGTGGCCACTGCAGTGCCGCGGCCCCCGCGTAGATCACCAGGAACACGACGTACCAGACCAGCCAGAACCCGAGAACTCCGCTGAGCGGCAGGATCCGCTCGTACAGCAACCACACCAGCCCGAGCGAGCCACCGGCCGAGGCCAGCAACGTCCACACCCCGTCGCCGCTGATCGTGCGGATGCGGAGACGGCGCTGATCGACCGGAGGCTCCGTCACGGCCCGGTCGGCCGGTGCGATCGTCGTCGTCACAGGGTCTGACCGCCGGAACGGGATCGGCTGACGACGATCGAGGCGAGGGCGTTGACCACCAGGGTCACGAGGAAGAGCACGAGCCCGGCGGCCATGAGCGAGGAGAGCATCGCGGGCGTGGATTCCTGGTAGCGCAGGGCGATCAGCGCCGCGATGGAGAAGCCGTGGTTCTCCAGGACGCGGTACGCGATGTCGTAGGTCGGGGAGATGATCAATGCGATGGCGATCGTCTCCCCCATGGCCCGGCCGAAGCCGAGCATCATCGCGCCGATCATGCCGCCGCGGCCGTACGGGAGGACGACGGTGGTGACCATGCCCCACCGGTTCGCGCCCAGCGCGTACGCGGCCTCGCGCTCGCCGATCGGGGCCTGCGAGAAGACCTCGCGGGAGATGGACGCGATGATCGGGATGACCATCAGCGAGACGACGAGGCCGGCGATGAACGTGGACGAGGTGAACGAGCTGGGCGTGTGCTCACCCCGGACCGCGAAGATCGGCAGGAACGAGAGGTGTTCGGACATCCAGCGGATGGTGCCGATGATCCGCGGCTGAAGGAAGAAGACCCCCCACAGGCCGTAGATGATGCTCGGCACGGCCGCCATCAGGTCGATCAGGGCGGTCAGGGCCGGCCGGAGCCGACTGGGCGCGTACTCGGACACGAACAGCGCGGTGGCGATCGCGACGGGAACCGCGATGACCAGCGCGATCAGGGCGATGAAGATCCCGTTCGGCAGCAGGCTGGCGATGCCGAACCTGTTGCTCGACGGGATCCAGGTCTTCGACGTGAAGAACGACAGACCCGCGCGCCGGAGTGCCGACGCCCCGCGCAGGACGAGGAAGAACGCGATGAGACCGGTGATCGTGAGCACCGCGATCCCGCTCGCCCGCAGCGCCCCCCGGAACCAGCGGTCGGCGGGGCTGAGCGGAGCGCGGATGACCCTGGGGACGTCCAGGTCCGCCTCGCCCGTGCCGCCCGGTGCCGCAGCGGTGACGCTCACCGGCGCACCACCCGTCCGACGAACCTGCGCAGCGCCGGCACCCCGCCGGCGACGGTGAGCAGGTAGACCCCGGGACCGCCGATGACCAGAGCCGCCCCGAGTGCCAGCAGCAGAGGCATCGCCGCGCCGCTGACCCCGGCCTGGTCGGGGCTCTTCACCCCGTAGGCGACGTTCTGGATGGTGGGCGACGCCTCGGCGACGGGGGTCGCCACGTGCGAGCCGGCGGGTGTCGGTGCCGCGACCTGGCCCGTCGACGCCGGCGCGGAGACGCCACCGCCGCCGCCCGACCCGTTGCCACCGCCCGCCGGGGCGGTGCTCGACGGCGAGGAGGAGTGCCCCGATCCGGTCCGCGCGGGGCACCCGGACTGTGTGCTCACGGCCGTGGCGGCACTCGCGGTCTGTGCCAGCTGGGCGTGAGTCAGCGCGAGATAACCCGGCGCGAGCTGCCCGGGCGCCAGGCCGTAGATCTGCGCCTGGGACACCCGCCCGAGGAAGCGGGCCACAGCACTCGACGTCGCTGCCCGGAGGCCGCACGTGGGCACCATCGCGTAGTCGACCACCGTCAGGGGATAGTCCCGGCGATCCGTGCTCGTCCCGTCCAGGTGCTCGGTGATCCGGTCACCGTTCGCGTGCATGTCCCCGACTCCCGCGCTGAGCGCAGCGGTCGTGGGCGCCACCGCGACACCGGCGGGATTGACCAGCTGGGCGACCGGGAAGGCGTACGCGGCCGCCTGCCCTGCGTCCATGATCGCGAAGAGGGCCCGGTTGCCCGCCAGTTCGGTGATCTTGGGATACGGGCACGGCGGGGCCGCGCATGCGCTGACGGAGTTGCTCAGCGCGCTGGAGGTGTTCGACACGAGCAGGTTGCCGACCGAGGCCAGGCCGCTGACCGGTTGCCACGCGTTCTGCATGGTGCCGTTCCCACGCGGAGCGGACGGGTCGGTGTAGCCCGGGTCCAGTTGGAGGAACTGGTGGACGGGATAGTCGATGCCGCGGTAGTAGGTGTTCACCGTCATTCCCCACGGGTCCGGCTTTCCGGCGAGGAAGGACGCGGCGTCCGGGTCGTCGGCGATCCAGCGGGTCAGTTCGTAGGTCAGGTCGCTGTTGCCCCCGGCGACGGTCGGCAGGAACGCGCCGATGCCGTTCTCCCCCGGCGTCGGGAAGTCGGCACTCGTGACCTGGGGATTCAGGGCCAGGAACTCCGGGTCGTCGAAGATCGTGTCCGGATTGCCGAGAACCGCAGGATCACAGGTCGCCGACTGCGCCCGGGTGGAGCCGGAGGAGCAGTTGTAGTTCAGCAGCGCGTAGGACTGGGTCAGCAGCTTGGCGACCAGCCTGGCGTTCAGGCGCAGGTTCTGCACCAGCGTGCCGGTGCGGGGATCGTCGATCAGGTAGCTGATGACGATCGCCGTGGTCGCGAGCGGGGCATAGGTGAAGTGCCGGTTCTTCGCCGCGGCGCCGGTCGCCGGTTCGGTCACCATGGCGACATCGGTGCTCGACGTCAGCGCTCCCGACCCGCCGGCCAGGAAGGAGCTGCGCGCCTGGTCCTCGTTGCTGCCCGAGTCGTAGTCGAAGGTCAGCGCCTTCGATCCGGAGCACCAGCCGGCCTGCCACTGGACCATCGCCCGGGCCAGCATCGGCGAGCCGGCCGCCGCGAAGGCGTAGGACCGTGACGGGCAGTCCGACGGAGTGGGCGCGAAGTGGATGGGGACGACGAGGCGGTCGGCCCAGGAACAGGCAGCGCCCAGGTGGTCGTCCGCGGCATCGGCGAAGGGTGGGTAGTTGTAGCCGTTCGCCGCGCTCGGGAAGTCGTTGCTGTGGTCGGCGCAGTTCGCGGCCTGCCCCTCGTTCTGGTCCCCGCCCCAGTTCGGGACCACGGCTATCGAGCACGGATGATTCACGTCGCAGCCGAGGAAATCGTTCTCCACCGACGTTTCCACGTGAATGTCGGCGAATCCGCTTCCGTCCGGTCCTGTGGTCGTCTGAATGGCATTTCCCACGCCGTGGTCTGCGGTCGCGGCGCCGGGCGTGAACGAATAGCAATCCGGATGGGGATCGTCGAGGAAACTGTGGGTCGGTGCCGCATTCCGGCATTCCACGACCTCCACCGGATAGAGCACATTTCCCGGTTGAAAGGTCACGGGAGGTGTCGGTGCGCTCGAATACAGGAGGTCATTCGAGGACGGGCTGAAATTCGTCCATGACACGTGCACGACCTGGTCGACGAGGTCCTCGGTCTGGCTCACCGTGACCGTCGGCAGGCTTGTCAGCGGCTGTCCCGCGAGCGGATCCCAGGCCGGGCTCGCCCCGGTGACGGTCACCGACGTGGACGCCGCAGCTGCCGTCGACAGCCCGATGTGGGCGACGATCGGCAGGCTGAGCAGGACCAGCACGGCGACGAGCAGTACCCCGCCCGTGGCACGAAATCGATGGACAGCACGCATTCGTTCTCCAACCATTTCTGCCACGGGCGGGTTCCGACAGGGATCCTTCACAGCTCACGCTGTGCTGGGCCGTCCTCGACATGACCGGCCAGCGAACAGTGCGCGACGTGCAGGTGTCCTCGCTGGACGAATCAGTCGTTGCTGTTCGTGAACGACGCCGCGAAGGTGCCGACGAGGTGCGACTTCTTGAACAACTTCGTGTGCAGCGCCGTGTTCAGGTACTTGGCCCCGGCGGGGTCCAGGCGCAGCTCCGACGCGGTGAAGGTCTCCGGCGGCCCCACGGCGAGGTCGTGGTTGCCGAGTGCATCGAAGAAGACGACCGTCACCGGGGCGGGCGTCGATCCGGGAAGCGCCGGAACCGTCGCCGTCACGGTGTCGTCCTCGATGTTGAAGACCAGGTTCGTCAGCGTGACGGTGGTCCGCGATCCGCGCTTGCCGATGACGAGACCCCCGTCGAGCTTGAGGGTGCCGAAGAAGGTGTTGACGCTGGCGTCCCCACCCACCACCGGGTACGAGTAGTCCAGCTCCTTGGCCGACGGGTCGTAGCTGAGCGATGCCGACGCGGTCGGCAGTGCGTAGATCGGCGACAGTGCGCCGAACTCCGCCGACAGCGGCACGGAGATCGTCGTCGTGCCTCCGGTGACCGGGTCCGTGTCCGCCGACGCGGGTCCGGCGACCAGGGTGTAGCCGAGGCCGCCTACGACAGCGAGCGCCGCCGCGACGGCAACAGTGCGAATGGGCATGATTCTCATGGTGTGTTTCCCCGTTCAGGGTTGAGGATGTGGGCGGTCGCGGGCCCGAAGTCGAGCCCGCGACCGGAAAACTGGTGAGACTGCGGTGCTGGGTGATACCGGTGATGCAGGTGGTGCCGGTGCTACGGGGTACTCGGCGCTGCGGTGATGCGTGTGGTCAGCTGGTGGCCTTGCTGACCGTTCCGCAGTTGGTGCCGAGGGACAGGAAGCCGTAGCTGGCGATGTCGGCCTGGGCGGTGGCGTTGGTGCAGATCCACCCGGTGTCGTTGCCTGCGCCGAGCAGTGCCTGCAGGTACGTCGGGACGTGGGTCTTGGCGCCGCTGTCACGGACGACGTTGTAGACGGACCGGCTGTACGGGAACGCGGGGTTGATCTTGGTGGCGGATCCGGTACCCGTGGTGGGCGCGACGCCGTTGACGCTGTGCAGCTTCAAGGTTCCCTGCGAGCCGGCGCTGTGGCCGTGCACGGTCTGGGCCAGGTACACCGCGACCGAGTACGGGAAGACCTCGTTCGCAGCGCTGGAGTTCTTGAAGATCGCGTTGGTGCCTTCGTTCTCCTCGACACTGTCGTTGGTCGGCACGACACACGAACCGAGGGTCGTCACGCCGATCTTGCTGAGGAAGAACGACCGGGTGCCGCTGCTGGACTGCGGGATGACCGGGACGACCGCCGCGGTGCTCGTGCCACCGACCTCGTTCCAGGTGACCTTGCCGGTCTTGCCGGTCCCGAGGAGAGCGGCGTTGCAGCTGTAGATCGCCTTCAGCTGGGTTGTCGTCAGGGATGCGGTCGCATTGGTCGTGGTGTTGGCGGACCACGTCACCGCGTCCTTGGCGTAGGCCACGAACGCGATCGCCGTGCCGTCACCGGCCTGTGGTCCCCGCGAGGATCGGGCGAAGTCGACGCAGAAGTCGGTGGTGTCACCGCTCGGCCGCGCGTTGGCCTTCAGGGCCGTGATTCCGGCGCCCGAACCGTTCGGGCGGGTGATCGCGGCACAGCCGGTCTTGGTGACGACGGTGGCCGATCCGACCGCGTCCCAGCTGTAGACCTTCGGAGTGGTGTGGGTGGAGTCGAAATCTGTGGCGAACTTGTCCACCACGAGCTGGGTGGTGTCCGAGCCGACGCCGACGATGTTGGTGTGTGCGGGGACGACTCCGGTGGGCGGGTCGGCCAGCGCCAGGCCGGACGTGAGGCCTACGACTGCAACGGCCATGCCGGCGAACGCGATGGATCTGGTGAGCTTGTGCAACGGCTTCCCTCTCGCTACGAATTTCCGCTGCCCCGTCCGGTCCCGGTTGAGGCAGTCGAGCGAACGCTCGCGGCACAAAAGATCCTCAGGTGAAGGAGGGTCAGCAATGGAGGTGAGGAAGTCTTCGCGGTGCTGTCCCCGTCCGTTAAGGTGCCGTTACAGCGGACGTTGCGGTACTTGATTCGGCGATGTTTCGCGAGTCAACCTCTGATACCTGAGGGATTTGCGCGATGGGCACGGGAATGCCGTGGCGAATTCGGTCGGAGCGCGCGCAACGCGGATACATGAGCTGTCATCCAGGCGTTCTGAACGGCCAATGATAGGGGAATGACAATGCTGCATGCGGTGATATTCACGGCCGGATGAAGCGCAATTATTGCGCAGCGCGGCAAACTCCGGGCGCGGCCGTCACGCGGCCGGCCCTGCTCGCTCTCGGATGCACCGAGCTGGCCCTGCGGGTCGTCCAGCGGGTCCCCGGGTCGTCCGAGCTAGTCCTCGCTCGCCTCGCGGCGCTCGGCAAGACGGCGGGCCAGGTCATCGGCCTGCCGCTGCTCCTTCGCCACCCAGGCGTCGCGCTCTTCCTTCGTCGCCTCGCGGTCGTGCGCCAAGGCCTCCACGACTCGATCTGGCTCGGGTTCGGTTGTCATCCGCGGGACAGTACAACTGGAAGGTGAACACGGCGGGAGGGTGGCTAGGAGGCGGGCGGACGACCGCGACGCGGCAGCGGGCCGGCCGCCTTGGGCATGCGGCCGGCACCGCTGAGGGCCTGGCGCAACAGCATCTCGATCTGGGCGTTGACGCTGCGCAGCTCGTCGGTGGCCCAGCGGGCCAGGGCGTCGTGCACCTCGGGATCGATGCGCAGCAGCAGTTGCTTGCGTTCGGAGCTCACGTGTAGAGCGAGCCCGCGTTGACGATGGGTGAGGCGGGCTGGTCCCCGCACAGGACGACCATCAGGTTGCTGACCATGGCGGCCTTGCGCTCCTCGTCCAGGTCCACGACCTGGCGATCGCTGAGGCGGGTCAGGGCCAGCTCCACCATCCCGACGGCGCCTTCGACGATGCGGGAGCGGGCCGCCACCACGGCGTTGGCCTGCTGACGGCGCAGCATCGCCTGTGCGATCTCGGGTGCGTAGGCGAGGTGACTGATGCGCACCTCGATGATCTCCACGCCCGCCAGGGCCACGCGCTGGGCGACCTCGGCGGCCAGTTCACCGGCGACGAGGTCGGTGGATCCGCGCAACGACAGGTCATCGTCGGCGCCGTCGTAGGGGTGGGTCGTGGCCACGTGGCGCAGCGCGGATTCGGCCTGGACCGTGACGAAGTTGAGGTAGCTGTCGACGGCGTAGGTCGCCTTGGCGGTGTCGGTGACCTGCCAGACCACGATCGCCGCGATCTCGACGGGATTGCCGTCGGCGTCGTTGACCTTCAGGTGGTTGGTCTCGAAGTTGCGTACCCGCACGCTGACCCCGACCCGCACCGTCAGCGGCAGCACCCACCAGAACCCGGGGCGGCGGAGGGTTCCGGCGTACCGGCCGAAGAACTGGACGACCCGGGTCTGCCCGGGCGCGACGATGGCCAGCGATTGCAGGACCACCGCGAACACGAGGATCGGCAGCACGATCCACCCCCCGGACGAGGTCTGCCCCACCACGATCGACACGCCGACGCAGGCCAGCAGGACCAGCACCCCCAACCATCCCGAGACGGCCCGCGGGGGGCGTTCCACGATGTCCACGCGCGCACCCTCGTGGCCGACGGGGGACGTTCTGGGTGCCGGTCCCTGCTCGATGGCGGTCATCGCTCCTCCTCGTAAAGTGATAGAAAATTGATATCACTTTAGGTAGAGCGCGCGCAAGGCCTGACGGCTCATCGCTCACTCCTATTGACCTGGCCGCCCCGAGGACCGACGCTGAGCGTGCAACGCCCCGCCTCCGCAGCAGGAGGGAGGGGCGTTGTCCACGTCGCGGCGGCGATCGACGGGGATACTGGCCGTCGTGTCGAGACTGCCCGTGGGCCGCCGTAGCCCGAGCGCCCTGTGGGCACGGAGGACGCGGCCCCGCCTCCACGAGCTGGTCGCCGCAACGGTCGCGGGGCTGGCGCTGGGACCGCTGGATCTGGCCGCCCAGAAGCACCTGCCCTATCCGTGGGCGAATCTGGCCAACTCCAGCGCCGTGTGGGCCCTCGGTGCGTTCTCGCTCGGCTTCTGGCTGCAGGCGGCCTGGAGGCGGAGCGCCGTCGCGGGCGCCGTCATGCTCGTCGTCGCGGTGGAGAGCTACTACCTCACCGCCACGCTCGTGCAGCACGACAGCCCGCGCACGCTCACCCAGCCGTCGACCCAGCTCTGGCTGCTCTTCGCGGTCGTCGCTGGGGTGATCTTCGGCGTCGCCGGCGCCTGGGCGGCCAGGGGCACGATCGCGAGGGGATGCCTCGGCGCCGCAGCGGCAGGATCCGTGCTGATCGCCGAGGCACTGGTCTACCTCCACCGCAGCACCGGGGCGGGGGCGGACCGGGCCGACGACCGCCAGACCGCGCTCATCGAGGTGATCCTGGGGTTGCTGATCGTCGTGGTGGTCGCCCGTGGGCGCACCCGTCGCCTGCTGGCCTGCGCGATCTGCGTGCCGCTGTCCCTGCTCGGCTTCATCGCCTTCCTGGTGGTCGGTTTCGGCGGTGCCTGACCACCGTGAGAGCGGCCACGAATCCGGACCGCGCCGATCCCACCTGGGACACTGGACCCAGTGACGTCCTCCAGCTACACGCCCACCACCATCGCGCCCCAGGGCAGCCGGCTGCTCCACTCCGTGGATCGCGCGACCTCCCGCCCGGCGATCGCCTGGGTCCTGGTCTCGGCCGACACGGCGTGGGTCGTGTTCAGCATCTGCTTCGGGTTCCCCGCGCGGCTCGAGACGATCTTCCAGACGCTCGTCGCCGCGTTGACGCTGGCGTTGGTCTTCGTCATCCAGCACACCCAGTCGCGCGAACAGGTCGTGACCCAGCGCAAGCTCGACGAGATCCTGCGCGCGCTCCCCCAGGCCGACAACGCCATCATCGGGCTGGAGGATGCGACGGATCGGGAGCTGGCGGCCGTCCACGAGGATCACCGCACGCTGCGTGCGCAGGCCACCCAACCGGTCGACTGACAGCGGCGGCGGCTGAGACCCGCGCTCGCCGGTCCCCGCCTCGGTTGCTGACGTACTCTCGACTCGGTTGGGTCCTTCAGCCAGTCCGGGCCGACGTCGCCCCCGTGGGCGGGCGTCGAGGGTGACCACCCAGAGCCGGGCACACCAGGCTTCCCCTGCCTTCAGGTGCGCTGATGACTGCCACCCCCGTCACCCTTCCCATAGACCCGATCGAGCGCGCCCGCGCGGTCGTCCGCGGCAGTGACTTCGCGGAGTTGGCCCGTCTGGTCCGGGCCCGCGGCCTGCTGCGCCGCCGCCATGTCGCCTACCTCGTCCGGATCGCGCTCACGGTCGGCTTCTACGCCGCCACCTGGGTCGCCGCGATCTGGATCGGCAACTCCTGGTACCAGCTGCTCCTCGCCGTGGTCATGGGAACCGCGTTCACCCAGGTGGCGTTCCTGGGCCACGACAGCGGCCATCAGCAGATCTTCGCCAGCCGGCGGGCCAACGACGTGCTCGGGCGGGTGCTGGCGAACCTGCTGCTCGGGCTGAGTTATGGGTGGTGGCTGTCCAAGCACAACCGGCACCACGCCAACCCGAACCGGGAGGGGCACGACCCCGACATCGGCGAGGGAGCGTTGTCCTTCACCACCACGCAGGCGGCCCGCCGACGGGGCCCGATCGGCCGGTTCGTCACGGCGTACCAGGCGTGGCTGTTCTTCCCGCTCCTGACACTGGAGGGCATGCACCTGCACGCGGCGAGCGTCGTTGCGCTGCGGCCCGGAGCGCGCCGCAGCACGCGCGGCGGGACCCGCGCCATGGAGTCGGTGCTGCTCGTCGTCCACCTCGTGCTCTACGTCGGCGCGCTGCTGCTGATCATGTCGCCGCTGACGGCACTGCTGTTCGTGGTGATCCACCAGGGCACGTGGGGCTTCTACATGGGCTGCTCCTTCGCGCCCAACCACAAGGGAATGCCGATCCTGGGCGCCGACGAGGACGTCTGCTTCCTCCGGCGCCAGGTCCTGACCTCCCGCAACGTGCGCGGTGGCCCGTTCACCGATCTGCTGCTCGGGGGCCTCAACTACCAGATCGAGCACCACCTGTTCCCGAACATGCCGCGCCCGGAACTGCGGCACGCCCAGCCGCTCGTGCGCGCGTACTGCGCCGAGCTGGGGATCACCTACTGCGAGACGTCGTTGCTCGGTTCCTACGGCGCCGCGCTGGCCCACCTGCACGCCGTCGGTGCGGCCACCCGGGAAGCGCGCGGCTGAGCGGGTCGTCCGGCTGGATCGTCATAACCGGGGGTGCCCCTGACCTGGTGCGGGTATGAGACACCGGTCCGGCACCGTGGTTACGGGGCTGCGGCCTCCACGTCGGCCGGCGCCGGCGGGATGCCGTCGCTCGTCGCCGCGAGCGGGCGGCCGAGGTAGAAGCCTTGGGCGGACTCACAGCGCAGGTCCTGCAGGTGCATCAGCTGTTCCTCGGTCTCCACGCCCTCGGCGATGACCGTCAGGTTGAACGCGTGGGCCGCGTGCAGGATGAACTCGAACAGCTCGAAGGAACCCAGCTGCGCGGGATCGAGGAAACTGCGGTCGATCTTCACGCTGTCCACCGGCAGGTTGCGCAGCCGCGCTACCGAGCTGTACCCGGTGCCGAAGTCGTCCAGGCTGATCTCGACGCCGAGCGCGCGCAGCTGGTCGAGATGGTGGACGGCGAGCAGCGCGTCCTCGGCCAGCGCCGTCTCGGTGATCTCCAGGGTCAGCTGCGACGGGGCGATCCCCGAGCGCGCCAGGGCCGTCGCCACGTCGTCGAGGATCCGCGGGTGGCTGATGTGACGGGCCGAGACGTTGACGGCCATGGTGAGCGGGCGCTCGCGCGGTGGTGCGCTGCGGGACCAGGTCGCCAGCTGGGCAGTGGCCCGATTCAGGACCCAGGCGTCGATGTCGTGGATCAGGTTCGAGGTCTCCGCCAGCGGGATGAAGTGGTCCGGCGGCACCAACCCGACACCCGGCCGGTTCCACCGCACGAGCGCCTCGTAGCCCTGCACCTCACCCGTGCTCGCGAGCACGATGGGCTGGTAGTGGAGTTCGAGCTGGTCGGTGGCGATCGCCGTCATCATCGCCGCCTCCAGGTCCGCGATCTCGGCGAGCTCCCGGCGCAGCCCCGCGTCGAAGACCTCGGTACGGCCGCGGCCGCCCTGCTTGGCTCGATAGACCGCCGTGTCGGCCTCGTGGAGCAGCCGTTCGGCGTCGACCTGGGCGTCGTGGTTGACCGCGACCCCGACGCTCGCGCCCACCCGCGCCTCGCGGCCGCCGCCGACGGGGATCGGCCGTGACGCCTCGTGCACCAGCGCGTCGGCCGCCTCCACCGCCGCGGCCTCGGTGGCGAGGTTCTCCAGCAGGACGACGAACTCGTCCCCGCCCAGGCGGGCGATGACGTCGCCGGCGCGGATCCGCGCCCGGAGGCGTGTGGCGACGGTGCGCAGCACCTCGTCGCCGGCGGCGTGGCCATAGGTGTCGTTGACGGCCTTGAACCCGTCCAGGTCGATGAACAGCAGGCCGACGATCGCACCGGAGCGCTGGGCGCGGCTCAGCGCGCCGGTGATCAGGTCCAGCGCCTGCGCGCGGTTGGGCAGACCCGTCAGCGAGTCGTGGGCGGCCTGGTAGGCGAGGTCCTCGCGCAGCCGGTCGCGGACGTGATTGGCCGCCACGATCTGCCCGATCGCCACCCACATGCGGGCCACGACGAGCAGGAACATCGTCACCGATCCGACGACGACGGGCCACACGTCCAGCACCCGCCCGGTCGCGGCCTGGACCGCGAGCGTCCCCGGTGCCACCAGGGTGGCGATCGTCAGCGCCCCCAGCCGGGCGCGGGTGAAGGAGACGTCACGATCGGTCACGGGTTCGGTGAGCGTGGGCATCGACGGGTGCAGCGCGGCGGTCCCCCAGGCGACATAGGACAGCAGCCACAGCAGGTCCACGTAGTGGGTGGTGGAGGAGGTGTAGTAGCTCAGCACGTCGGAGGTGGCGTCACCGGCGATCAGCAGGAACACCGCGCTCAGCAGGAAGCGGAACGCCGGGGTGCGCCCGCCCGGCGTCATCGCGAGCCGGATGAGCAGGCCGACCAGCACGATGTCCGCGAGCGGGTAGGCGACCCCCACGACGGCCGCGCTCAGCGAGTCCTGCGCGGTCAGGATCGTCGGCTTCGCCAGCAGGACCCAGGACAGCAGCCCCAGGCCGGCGGTCAGCGTCGCGCTGTCGAGCAGGCCCGCCGGGTCGTACCTGGGCAGCCGGCCCCGGATCATCAGGAACAGCCCGACCGCCAGTACGGGGTAGGCCGCGAGGTAGAAGATGTCGGCGGTGGACGGGAAGGCCTCGGAGCCCTGGACATCGAGGTGCCAGCTGTCGATCGCGTCGCCGATCACCCACAGCAACTGGCCGGCGAGCATCAGCACCCAGGGCGCGCGGCGGAGCGGATGGTGCAGCCGGACGCCGACACCGATCGCGGCGACCGAGGCCAGGCCGATGCTGACGTAGGCGACGTCGTGCGGGATGCCGGTGGGAACCAGCGGATAGACGGCGACGGCGAGGACGCCGGACAGCGCGAACCATGCCCACCACCGACGTGTCACTGCCTCCTGATCGGCCGGGCGGCACGCGACTTGAGCCGGCCGGCGCGCCTCGCCCAGTGGCGCGGGCCACTGCCGAGCGTGCCGCTCACCCAGCGGGGTCAGCCGTTCAGCCGCTGCTCACGGCGATAACTGCGCTGCGCGGGCGTCGACCGCAGGCCGGTGATCAGGATGAGCACGACGCCGACGGCGAGCAGCCCCGAGGACACGAAACCGAGCACCTGCCCCAGGGTGGTGGTGGTCGTCGCCACGGCCGCCGAGTGGTCCCAGCGGCGATGCGCCTGCAATGTCGCGGACAGGTCGAGGGCTGCGAGCGAGGCCAGGACCGCCGCCCACAGCCACATCTTGGCGGTCATGCGTCGTGTCTACCGGCGGCGGCGTGTACGAGCCATGAACGCGGGAACGTAGGGTCGAGGTCAGTGCCTGTCGCGACGAAAGGCTGACTCGTGCCCATCACCCATCTGGCCCTCGTCGTGCACAGCGGCAAGCCCGCCGCCCGCGTCGCAGCGAACGTCGTGCGGACCTGGGCCAACGCGCACGGTCTCAGCTGCGCGGACATCGACGTCTGGGACCACGAGGAACGTGGCAGCGCGGCCGCGGAAGCCGCCAAGGCAGGCAATCCCGATCTGGTCGTCACGATCGGCGGCGACGGGACGTTCCTGCGCGGCGCGCGGATCGCCAACCCGATCGGGGCGCTGGTGCTCGGCGTCAACCTCGGCCGGCTGGGATTCCTGACCGACATCCCCGCGGACGGCATCGTCGCGGCGCTGGACGCCGTGCACACCGGCAGGCACGAGGTCGACGGCCGGATGACGCTGACGATGCGCGCCTCCCGCGCACTGGAGATCCCCGCCGGGCTGGAGACCCTGCTGCGTTACGGCCGCGGCCCCTCCCTACCGCCGCCGGCCGTCCGTGAGGGCGCCGCGGAGGTCGTGGGCTGGGGCGTCGCGCTGGACGTGATGGCGCTCAACGACGTCGTCTTCGAGAAGCTCGCCCGCGACCGTCAGGCCAACGTCGCGGTCTACGTCAGCGGTCGGATGTTCGCCTCCTACTCCGCGGACGCGCTGATCGTGGGCACCGCGACGGGGTCGACCGCGTACAGCTTCGCTGCCGGCGGGCCGATCCTGTCGCCGCACCTGGACGCGCTGGTCTTCACGCCCGTCGCTCCCCACATGACCTTCAACCGCAGCCTCGTGCTGTCGATGGAGGAGCGCGTCGGCATCCTGGTGCTGGAACGGTCCGGGCAGGTCGCGGTCAGCGTCGACGGCCAGCTGCGGGGCGTCCTGGATCCGGGTGACTGGGCGACGGTGTACGCCGGCCCCCGGCGGACGAAGCTCGTCCGCCTCGCGGCACCCGACTTCCTGGGGCGGGTCAGGGACCGTTTCGGCCTGGCCGACTCCGCGGCGGCGCTGGCCGACGGCGCCTCCCCCGCGGTCTATCGGCCGTCCGAACCCCTGCCCGACGACCTCGCCCACCCCGGGCCGCGCGACGAGGAGGGCTAGCGCCGCTGCGAGTCGCCCGAGCCGGTGCCGGGGATCGCCAGTCCCGGGAGGGCGGGGCCGAGTGGAGGCTCCATCGTCACCACGGCGCCGTCCCGGCAGTGGATGACGTACCGCGCGATCGTGCGGCTGGCGTCCCAGATGGTCCGGTTGGCCTGCTGCCCGGCCTGCGGCGCCGGGGCGTCCCAGGCTGCCCGCACCTGGGCGGGCGTGCTCCCGGGCATGTCGATGTGGACCTCGACATGGCTGTAGCGCTGGCTGAGTGCCTTGGCGTAGGCGTCCCCGGCCGCCCAGCGGGCGAAATTGGGGTCCGCGGCCGGGCTCGCCGACTTGAGTTGCAGCGGGCGCGGAGGTGAACCGATGGTGCCGTCGATCCCGGGATAGGACTGGCCGGAGGCGTTGTCGCCGAACAGCTCGACCGGCTCACCGGTCTGCTCGCTGATCACCCGCCCGAAGGACTGCTCGGACGCGGACGGCGGGCGGGAGTCGTAGCGCAACGTGACACGGGTGCCCGGGATCGTCTCGTTGTGATGCAGGATCGGGCGCAGTGGGTCGTCGGTGGACCGCCGCGCGGCGCGTTCGGCGGCGAACGCGCGCTGGAGCTCGGTGGTCCGCCGTGCCGCCTGGCGGGTGGCCTCGGCCTGGCGGCGGGCGCCGATGCGCTCGAGCACCGTCTCGGGGTTGCCGTTGTTGCGCCGGATCTCGGCCATCCACTGGTCGAACCCGACCCGTTGGTCCGCCGGGACCGCCGACCGGGTCTGGTCCTCCAGCGGCCCCGGCCTCGCGGCCGGTTCCGCGACGACGGGACGATCGGCGGCCGGCGTGACGGCCGCCCCGTTCGGCCCGGTCGGCAGGCTGCGCGGGCGCACGGCCTCGCCGATCAGCTCGCCCGACCGATACGCACGACCGCCCGCGATCAGCAGTGCGATGCTCCCGGCGCCCTCGCCGAGGGTGTCCGACCGGCGGGCGCTGCCGAGCGCGCGATCGGTCCCGAGCCGCTCCCCGGTGATGCCCTCGATGAGCTGGCTCAGGCCGACGACGTCGCCGATCGAGTGCACCATCGTGGCTGGGACCGGCACCGACGCGTTGGCGGCCTCGATCTCGTTGCGCCGGTCGAGGTAGGACTTCACCGCTACTCCCGCCGCGGCCAGCCCCAGCACGACGAGGGCGACGGGCGCCGTGATGATGCCGGCACCGACGGCGGCGCCGACGAGGGCGATCACGAGCAGGCCCACGGCCACCGTCCTGCCGAACGCGGCGGCGGCGCGACCGGCCAGGATCTCGTTGCGGTCGAAGACCTCGTGCGTCACGGGTTCGGCATCGGCTCGCGCCAGCCGCTGCTGGTACCCACCCCGCAGGAGGGTGGCGAGGGTCATTTCCGGGGGCGAGCGCCGGAAGTCCGGGTCGTGGACATGGTTCGTCGCGTAGGCGAACAGCTCGTCGGCCAGGTCGTTCAGGACGCGTTGCCGCGCCGGCGCGCCGGTGACGAGGATGTCCACGCCCTCGCTCGGCACCGGGATGCGGTAGGGGAACCCCTCCTGGCCCATCGCGCGCAGGCGCAGCGACAGGGTCAGGTAGTCACCGAACCGGGCGACGGCGGCATCGTCGTCCGCGGCGTCCGCGGCCCGCTGCCGCCGGACCGTCTCCGCCTGCATCTGGGCGGTGATGGCCTGCCCGGTCGCCGTGGCCAGGAATCCCCCGTAGCGCACGGCGACGTCACCCGAGGGCCCGTGGCTGTCGTAGAAGTCCAGCAACAGCCGCAGCGCCGTCGACTCGCGCTCGCGCTCGCGTACGTCCGACATCGCCTCGATAGCCGTCCGCCGGGCCTGCATGAAACGCAGCCAGTCGCTGCGCTGGGTCTGTTCGGGCGTCTGCGGCGGCCGGGTCCCGGCCTCCCGGAGCATCTGCGCCCAGAGCTCAGGCGGCTGGATCCGCGCGAGCTGGGCGGAGCGGGTGTTGTCCTGGACGAAGTCGAGGTACCGGGACAGCGCGGTCAGCTCGAGATCGGAGGACGGGTGGACCGTCGACACGTAGGCGAAGAAGGTGGCCTGCAGGTCGCGCCGGGCACGCTCGGCAGCACCGACGGCCACCGGCGCGGCGTCGTACCAGACACGACCGGGCGTCGGCCCGGCGTACGCGCCGTAGAGCGTCGACCGGGACGTGACCACGATCCGGACGCGCGGCTCGGCGTAGATGAGCCCACGGACGAGAGCCACCGCGATGGCATCCGCGGCGGCCTGGGGCAGCAGGCCGCGTACGGGTACCGGCGTGGTCAGCATGGGCACCCGGAGCCCGTCGGAATCGATCGTCAGGTCCTGATTGATCTCGGGCGTCACCGCCCGCCCGGGTCCCGCCTCGAGCGTGATGTGGTCGTTCGCGGTGAGGTAGCCCTGGTGCCGGTCCACCCGTTCGTCGAGCTGGTAGAGCTGAGGGACGAGGGGACGCGGCAGCTCGCGGCGGAACGTCGACCAGTCCCCCGACATGCGCATGTCCGCGACGGTGCGCAGCAAGGCGTCCGGGGCCAGGCCCTGCAGGATCCGCAGCACCCGCGTCGCCTCCGCATCGCTCACCCCCCAGTCGAAGATGCCCGTCGAGAGCAGGGGGTGGATCTGGCCGAGCGCCTGGTGCTCGGCGGTGATCGAGGGGTCCGCCGGCGGCGCGGTCCGGCTCTGCAGCCGGGGCACCGAGGCACCCCGGCCGCGAGGGACCGCGGCCGGGCGCGCCACTCCCGCGAGCGCCCCGTGCGCGACCGAGTTCGCCTCGTGCTCACCGGCGCCGGGAGCGCTGGTCGCATGGCCGAGTTCGTGCGCGAGCAGGCTGCGCCCGCGAGCGGTGTCCGGGCGGTACTCGCCCGCGGCGAAGTAGATGTCGCGTCCCACGGTGAACGCGTGGGCATCCAGCGCGGACGCGCGGGCCGACGCGGCGGCGTCGTCGTGGATCCGTACATCCGCCAGGTCCGCGCCCATCCGCGCCTCGAACCACGAGCGGACAGGGTCGGGCAGACCATCGCCGGAGGCGGGTACCTCGTCCTCGGCGCGCGCCCAGACGGGGACGGTGGACAGGTCCCGGTCGCGGGCGCGGTGCTGTGCTTCGTCGGGCCGCACATGTGCCGCTGCGAAGCCCTGGGTGTCAGCCGACCTCGCCACCGACGCCGGTTCTGGCATACCCGACATGTTCGGGCGCCGCTGTCACCCCGGCGTCACGGGCACGTCACGCCGGCGGCGGCGTCAGCGCAGGGCCGTCAGCGACCGGTCATCCGCTGCACGACCGGCGCGAACTCCTCGATCGCCCGATCGCCGACGGTGAAGTAGGAGAAGCCGTAGTCCTCGCGGCGCAGTTCGAGCTGCTCGCAGATCTCGTCGACCGATCCGACCAGAGCGTGGGGGAACCGGCGCAAGCCCGCCGCGTCCAGCCCGAGGCGCGCGCCGAGTGCCTCCTCGGTGACCTCGGTACCGGGCATCGCGATGAAGTACGCGGCCGTCTCCAGCTCGAGCGTGTCGAAGCGGTCGCCGGCCCCTTCCTTGACCCACCCGATCTTGCGATGCGTCTCGTCCGCGGTCGACGTGGCGATGCTGTCGGCACCCACGACGCCGGAGCGGTTGTTGAAGTTGATGCTGACGATGTCGGCCTTGGCGCCGGCCAGCCGGAGCACCTTGGGGGCGCCGCCGCCGATCATGGTCTTCGGCCTGATCTCCGGCACGGGAACCGGGAAGAACCCGCTGGCCTGGATCGACGTCCCCTGCACGTCGATCTCCCGGCCGGACAGCTGCTGGTCCAGCAGCTCCACGAACTCCGCCAGACGGGCCACGCGCGCGCCGGCGGACTCGAACGGGACGCCCATGGCGCGGTACTCCGCCTCCAGCCATCCGGCGCCGAGCCCTGCCTCGATGCGGCCGTCGGCGAGGATCGCGAGGGACGCGATCTCCTTGGCCAGGACGACCGCCTCGTGGTAGCTGACGCAGAACATCCGGCAGCCGATGATCAGCGACTCGGTGACCTCGGCGGCCACGGCCATCGCCGGGACCGGCGCGAGGCCGACCGGACGGTGCCCGGTGCCCTCCATCGCCTTGCCCGGCCCGACGTAGTGATCGGACAGGTGGAGCGAGCCGTAGCCGAGGCCCTCCACGCGCCGAGCCAGCTCGCGCCACTCCTTGCCGGTCTCGGCACGGTAGGCCTGAACGGCGAAGCGGAACGGAAGGTGCGGCTTGACGGCCATGGCGAGATCCGATCGTCAGCGGGAGCGAACAGTTACTTGACACTTTCTACAGCAAGTAACTGGCCCTGACCAGACCTCCGCGGCCCCGCATCTGCTGTCGGGAGGCGTGCACCAAAAGGAAGATCCCGACACCCACGGGGGGAGGTGTCGGGACTGGATCAATCATGCAGCAGTGTCAGGCAACGGTCAACACTCGCGCAATGCCTGAACCGGAAAGCACTCGCGCGCCGCCCGTCACAGCCAGGCCAGACCCTCTTCCGGGGCGTCCTCGGCGAGCACGTAACCCTCGATGAGGCCGTACGGTCGATCCGCCGCGTAGTAGACCTCGTTGTCGTTCGTCATCCCGAACGGCGAAAGGTCCACGAGGAAGTGGTGCTTGTTCGGCAGCGCCAGGCGGACCTCGCAGACGTCGGGCACGTCGGCGAGGATGCGGGAGCCGATGGCGAACAGCGTCTGCTGCAGCGAGTAACTGTAGGTCGTGGCGAACGCGTCGAGCAGCGAGGCCACCGCCGTGTCGAAGGCGATGTCCCAGTCGACGTCGGTGGTCCGGTACCGCCACCGGGCGCTCACCTGCGTCGCGAGCATCCGGTCGTCGGTCTCGGCCAGCGTCGTGAACTCATCGCGCGGGAAGCCGTGGAACTCCGAATCGGTCGTGTTCAGGACGACGAGGTCCTTGATCCCGGACACGACCGAGGTACCGGCGTCCTGGTCGTGGATCACCACGGCCGTGCGCACGAACTCCGGGCTGCGGGCGAAGGAGTGCCCGGTCGTGGAGATGGGGTTCCAGGCGTACTCCTCGACGCCGATCCGGGCGCGGTGGATCGCCTCCTGGGTGGCCACGTAGTGCTCGGCCAGGGCAAGTGCGTACGCCTCGGTGGCGACGCCGCCGAGACGTTTGGCGAAGGCGTAGGCGGTGTTCTTCTGGGTGTCGGTGGCCAGCACCTTGGCGTTGTCGCCGGTCAGGTGGGTGTCCTCCAGGTCGCCGGACAGGGAGCTGCTCACGTTCCAGTCGCGGATCCGGTCCGCGCCACCGGGACCGGTCCCCCGGGTGACCCGGACGACCCGGACCTCTGCCTTGCCGTAGCGGTTGCTGCCGAGTCGCGCCATCGGGGCTCCTTGTCGTGAAGGGGCGGGAACTGTCACGTCCGGGCTCCAGCTTGGCCGACGCCGGATGACGACGGTATTGCGGGACGGACTGCCGTGCGCGCGCGGCCCGTTACGGCGCCGACATGTACGTACGCTTTGCTGGCCGTCGTCGGCGAGGACGGCAAGGGCCGGCCCGAGGGGAGACGAGTGGATCTGACCGCGGTCACCAGCTACCGCCGGGCGCGCACCCGCGCGGAGCTGGTGCTGGCCCCGGGTGAGCGGATCCTCGGCGGCGGCACCTGGCTGTTCTCCGAGCCACAGCCGGACACGACCGGACTCGTCGACCTCACCGCGATGGGATGGGCGGCGCTGGAGTACCCCGAGGGCGGTGGCCTGGCGATCGCCGCGACCTGCACGATCGCCGAACTCGCCGCGCTGGACAGGCCCGACCGGTGGCTGGCGCGCCCGCTCTTCCGCGAGTGCGCCGACGCCCTGCTCGCATCGGTCAAGGTGTGGAACGTCGCGACCGTCGGCGGCAACATCTGCCAGTCCTTCGCCGCCGCGGGCATGGTCTCCCTGTGCGTCGCGCTGGACGGTGTCGCCGAGATCTGGACACCCGACGGCAGCTCGTACCGCATCGCCGTCGCGGACCTGGTCACCGGCAACGGAACCAATGCCCTGGGCGCCGGCGAGGTCCTGCGGTCGGTGCACCTCCCCGAGGCCGCCCTGCGCGCCCGCACCGCCTACCGCAAGATCGCCCTCGCCGATCTCGGACGCTCCGGTGCGGTGCTGACCGGTCGCGTCCACGCCGACGGGCGCGCGGTCTTCGGCATCACCGCGGCGACCGCGCGTCCGACGATCCTGCGCTACGACCGGCTTCCCGACGCCGTGACACTGCAGGCGGACGTCGCGGCGGTGGACGGCTACTACACCGACCCGCTGGGGCCCGCCGACTGGCGGCGCCAGGTCAGTGGCGTGCTGCTGGGCGAGATCCGCGAGGAGCTCGCCCGATGAGGATCGCGGTCAACGGGGAGCAGCTGGACGGAGAGCCGCGAGCGGGCCAGTGCCTGCGGACGTTCCTGCGCGAGCACAGCCATCTCGAGGTCAAGAAGGGCTGCGACGCCGGCGACTGCGGCGCCTGCACGGTGCTGCTCGACGGGGCGCCCATCCATTCCTGCATCTACCCCGCTCAGCGCGCCGAGGGCAGCGAGATCACCACCGTCGCCGGGCTCGGCACGGTCGAGCGGCTCCACCCGATGCAGCAGGCGTTCGTCGACAACCTCGGGTTCCAGTGCGGCTTCTGCACGGCGGGGATGATCGTCACGGCGTCGACCCTCAGCGAGGACCAGCTCGGGGATCTTCCCCGGGTCATGAAGGGCAACCTCTGCCGTTGCACCGGCTACCGCGCCATCCGCGAAGCGATCACCGAGGGCGTCCGCGGCACCACCGCGCCGCGACCGGAGCCGGCCACCGACGGGCACACGGTAGGGCGGTCGATCACACCGCCCGCGGCGCGCCGGATCGTGACCGGCACCGAGCCGTACACCTTCGACACGGACCTCACCGGCGCCCTGGTGCTGCGCGTCCTCGGCTCGCCACATGCACATGCGCGGATCGTCGCCATCGACACGGCGGCCGCCGCGGCACTCGACGGCGTCGTGCTGATCCTGACCCACGAGAACGTGCCGCGGACGCGGTTCTCCACGGCCCGTCACGAGAACCACCGTGACGATCCCGACGACACCCGCGTGCTCGACGACGTGGTGCGCTTCCGCGGCCAGCGGGTCGCCGCCGTCCTCGCCGAGACCGCCGAGGCCGCCGACGCCGCCTGCCGCGCCATCGCCGTGGAGTACGAGGTCCTGCCCGCCGTCGTGGATCCGGAACAGGCGCGCGCACCCGGGGCTCCGCTGCTCCACCCTGACCGCACACCCGAGGACCGGGTCGCCGACGCCGGGCGCAACGTCATCGCCTCGATCCACGACGGGATCGGCGGGGACGTGGACATGGCGCTGGAAGGCTCGGCGGTGACCGTGTCCGGAACGTGGCGGACGCAGCGGGTGACCCACGGGCAGCTGGAGACACACGGCACGCTCGGGTGGATCGCCGAGGACGGGCGGCTCGTGTTGCGCACGAGCTCCCAGGTGCCGTTCCTGGTCCGCGACGAGATCTGCCGCCTGCTCGAACTACCCCGGGATCGCGTGCGTGTGTTGACCGCCCGCGTCGGTGGTGGCTTCGGCGGCAAGCAGGAGCTGCTCACCGAGGATCTCGTGGCGCTCGGCGTGCTGCGCACGGGACGGCCGGTGGCGTACGAGATGAGCCGGCAGGAGGAGTTCGTGCGCACCTCGCTGCGCCATCCCTTCCGCACGGCGGTCTCGCTCGGGGCGACGGAGGACGGCGTCCTGACCGCGATGAAGGTCGACGTGCTGGCCGACACGGGCGCCTACGGGAACCACTCGATCGGCGTGCTGTTCCACGCCTGCGCCGAGTCGATCAGCCTGTACCGCTGCCCCGTCAAGCGCCTCGACGCCGAGGTCGTCTACACCAACACGACTCCGTCCGGCGCGTTCCGCGGTTACGGCCTGGGGCAGGTGATCCTCGGGATCGAGTCGGCGATGGACGAACTGGCCCTGACCCTGGGGATCGACCCGTTCGAGCTGCGCCGGCGCAACGCGGTGCGCTCCGGGGACCCGCTCCTGGTGGTCCACGCCGAGCCCGAGGAGGACCTGGTGTGGGGCAGCTACGGTCTCGACCAGTGCCTGGACCTGGCCGAGGCGGCACTGCTCCGCGGCAACGGGGTCGCCGCGCCCGCGGGTGACCAGTGGCGGGTGGGTGAGGGCATGGCTGTGGCGATGATCGCGACCATGGCCCCGCGCGGCCACATCGCCCGCACCACCGTCGCCCTGCACCCCGACGGGCGCTACGTGCTCGGCGTGGGCACGAGCGAGTTCGGCAACGGCACGACGACGGTCCACACCCAGATCGTCTCGACCGTCATGAACACGGGCGTGGACCGCATCGAGCTGACCAATTCCGACACCGACGGCGCGATCTACGACTCAGGAGCATTCGCCTCTGCCGGGACGACCGTGGCCGGCAAGGCCCTGTACGGTGCCGCGACCCGACTGCGCGCGCTGGCATTGGAGGCCGCGGCGGCGGTCGCCGGAGTCGCACCCGCCGCGTGCACGCTCGAACGCGACGGTGTCCGGGTGGGCGAGGGGCTCGTGCCCTTCGCCGACGTCATCGCCGCGGCACCGCCCGGCGCCGTGCGGGGCGCGGCACTGGTGGCTGAGGGCGACGAGTTCGGCGACCGGCGGTCCCTGGCCTTCAACGTGCAGGCATTCCGGGTCGCCGTCGACGTGCGGACCGGCGAGGTCCGCATCCTGCAGTCCGTGCACGCCGCCGACGCCGGCACGGTCATGAACCCGGCACAGTGCCGCGGGCAGGTCGAGGGCGGCGTCGCGCAAGGGATCGGGAGCTCGCTGTACGAGGAGGTCGCGATCGACGAGGAGGGGCGCCTGCTCACGCAGGTCCTGCGCACCTACCGCCTGCCCAAGCTCGGCGACATCCCGACCACCGAGGTCTACTTCGCCGACACCAGCGACGACCTGGGCCCCTTCGGCGCGAAGTCGATGAGCGAGAGCCCCTACAACCCGGTCGCGCCCGCCCTGGGCAATGCGATCCGGCGGGCCGTCGGAGCCCGTCCGTACGAGACGCCGTTCTCCCGCGACCGGGTCTGGCGCATGATCGGGCAGCACGGTGCCGGCCGATGACGATCTACCGCGCGACCGTGATCGACGTCCCCGGAGACCCGTTCGCAGGCGATCCCGCCGACGCGCTGCAGGCCGACGTCGACGGTGGCGTGCTCGTGCGCGACGGCGTGATCCGGGCGCGCGGGCCGTACGCCACCCTCGTGGCCGCGCATCCCGACGAGCCCGTGCACGACCTGTCCGGCGGGGTGCTCGTCCCCGGGTTCGTCGACACCCACGTCCATTACCCGCAGATCCGGGCCATCGGTGGGCTGGGGATGCCGCTGCTCGACTGGCTGGACAGGTACGCCCTGCCCGAGGAGTGCCGCCTGTCCGAGGCGGCCTACGCCGCGGGCGCCGCGACCGAGTTCCTCGACGGTCTCGGCCGGTCCGGGACCACCACCGCGCTGGTCTTCGGCGCGCACTTCGCCACCGCGATGGACATCTTCTTCGCCCAGGCTGCCGACAGCGGCCTCAACATCACCGCCGGGCTCGTCGTCAGTGACCGCGTCCTGCCCGGGCCCCTGCTCTCCACGCCGGCGCGGGCGCTGGCCGAGGGGCGCGCGCTGATCGAGCGCTGGCACGGGCGGGGGCGGCTGCGCTACGCGGTGACGCCGCGGTTCTCGCTCTCGACGACCGACGCCATGCTTGCCGGGTGCCGCGAACTGCTCACCGACGACGTCTGGTTCACCTCGCACATCAACGAGAACCGTGCCGAGATGGCCGCCGTCGCGGGGTTGTTCCCCGACGCGAAGCACTACCTGGACACCTACGACCGCCACGGCCTCGTCACCGGCCGCAGCGTCTTCGCCCACAACGTTCACGCCGGCGACGACGAACTCGACGTCATGGCCGCCGCGGGGGCGTGGGCGGCGCACTGCCCGACGAGCAACTCCGCGCTGGGCAGCGGGCTCTTCCCCCTGCGCCGGCACGTCTCCCGCGGTGTCGGCGTCGCGCTCGGGTCCGACGTCGGCGCGGGAACGGGATTGTTCATCGGCAAGGAGGCGCTGCAGGCGTACTTCATGCAGCAGCTGCTCGGTCCGGACGGGCTGGCGCTCACGCCGATCCACCTGCTGTACCTGTCCACGCGCGCCGGTGCCCGGGCGCTCGGCCTGGACCACCGGGTGGGCGACTTCACGCCGGGCAAGGACTTCGACGCCGTGCTGCTACGCCCGGCCGTCCCGGGCAGCCCACTGGAGGTGAACCTGGCGCGCGCGGCGAACCCCACGGACTCGCTGGCGCGGATCTTCGCACTGGCCACCGCGCACGACGTCGCCCAGGTGTGGGCGGGCGGTCGGCCGCTGCGCGAGGCGGGCCCGGGGGTCTAGGCGTCCGACGCCCTCGCGATGGTCGCCCTCGCCCGCCGCACCGCGATCCGCCCGGAGTCGGGCAGGACGTCGTCGAGGAACCGGTACGCCTCGGCGAGTGCGGCGGCCGAGCCGGAACCGGCGGCCGCCCGCGCCCGCACCCCGGCCATCCAGTCCACGATGTCGCCCCACCCCGGCGCCGCGAGCGAGCCGCCCACGTACTGCACGGACAGGGCCGCGCAGAGGTTGGCGAAGGCCAGGCGCTGGCGCAGGGGCCACGAGCGCAGCGTGCCTAGCACGAACGCCGCCCCGAAGACGTCGCCGGCACCGGTCGGGTCGTGGGCGTTGACCGGCAGCGACGGCACCCATTCCTCCTCGCCGCTGATGGAGTCGATCGCCAACGCACCCTGACCGCCGCAGGTCACGACCGCGACGGGTACGGCGTCGGCCAACTTGTGCAGGGCATCGCGCGGGTCGTCGGTGTGCGTGTAGGCCATCGCCTCGACGCTGTTGGGCAGGAAGGCGTGGAAGCCCGCGAGCTGATCGAAGATCGCCGGTGACCACTCCTCACGGGGATCCCATCCCACGTCGGCGAACAGCAGCATGCCCTGGGCCTGTGCCTCGGCGATCCACGGCTCCGGATCGTCGGCCAGGTGCGCGAATCCGATCGTGGCCGACGGCACCTCACCGATCATCGCGCTCGCGCGCATGGGCGGCTCGTGGCTGTGGGTCACCATCGCCCGGTCGCGGCTGACGACCATGGAGACGGTCACCGGCGAGTGCCAGCCGTGGAAGCGCCGCGACGGGGACAGGTCGACGCCCTCCTGCTCGGCCAGGGTCTGCCAGCAGAAGTCGCCGTAGACGTCGTCGCCGAACGCCGCGCCGAGCGAGGTTCGCAGCCCGAGCCGGCTCGCGGCGATGGCCAGGTTGGCGATGCCGCCCGGGCACGAGCCCATGCCCTCGGCGAGTACCTCGGTCCCGCGCGAGGGCGGCGATTCCAGCCCGGTGAGCACGATGTCGAAGTACACCGTGCCCTGGGTGAAGAGGTCGAAGGTCGCCATCAGGCCTCCATCGTCACACGGGCGCCCACCTAGGGTGGGCGTCATGCGCGTGGTGATCGTCGGCGGGGGCGGGTTCCGCGTCCCACTGCTGCACCGCGCGCTCGTGGCGTCCGCGCTGCCCGTCGAGGAGCTCGTCCTGCACGACACCGACGCCGCGGCGCTGGCCGTGATCGGGTCGGTCCTCGCCGGAAGCGCACGGGGCGGGCCACCCGTCCGCGCGACCACCGATCTCGACACTGCTCTCGCCGGAGCGGACCTGGTCTTCTCCGCGATCCGGGTCGGTGGGACGGACGGCCGCATCCGGGACGAGCGCGAGGCCCTCGCACGGGGACTGATCGGGCAGGAGACCGTGGGCGCCGGAGGGATCTCCTATGCGATCCGCTGCGTCCCGCAGGTGCGAGCGCTGGCCGACGCCGTCGCGAGGAATGCCCCGGACGCCTGGGTGATCTCGATGACGAACCCCGCCGGCGTCGTCGTCGAGGCGATGCGCCCGCGGCTCGGCGACCGGGTCATAGGGGTGTGCGACTCGCCGGTCGGGCTGATCCGGCGAGCGGCGGTAGCGGCGGGCGCAGATCCCGCGACCGCCGAGGCGGACTACGTCGGTCTCAACCACCTCGGCTGGCTGCGCTCCCTGCGCTCAAACGGCCGGGACGTGTTGCCGGCTCTGCTCGCCGATGCGACGGCCGTCGAGTCCTTCGAGGAGGGCCGGCTGTTCGGAGCGCCGCTGCTGCATGCACTGGGCAGCCTGCCGAACGAGTACCTCTACTACTTCTACTGCGCCCGCGAGGCGCTGGCGGCCCTGCGCGCTGCCGGCCACACCAGAGGCGAGCTCGTGCGCGCGCGGCAGCACGAGTTCTACGCGGCGGCCTCCCGCGATCCGGCGCGCGCCGCGCAGCTGTGGGCGATCGCCAACGACGAGCGCAACGCGACCTACTTCGCCGAGCTGCGTCCCGCGGGAGCCGAGCGCGAGCAGGCCGACATCAGCGACGGTGGATACGAGACCGTCGCCCTGGCGCTGGCCGACGCGCTGACCGGCGGCCCGCCCCGGCGACTGATCCTCGACGTCGCCAACGGGACGGCGCTCCCCCAGCTCGACCCCGACGCCGTCATCGAGACGGTCTGCCGGGTGGACGCGGAAGGCGCCGTCCCGCTACCGCTCGCGCCGCTGACCGGCCACCAGCTCGGCCTGATGGCATCGGTCAAGGCAGCCGAGCGCGCGGCGATAGAGGCCGCGACGACAGGATCACCGTCCGCGGCCCTGCGCGCGTTCGCCCTGCACCCGCTGGTGGGTTCCTCGGTCGCCGCGCGCGAGCTGGCGCTGCTGGCGCTTCGCCACGCGGCGGTTGAACGCTAAAGGGTCGCTTCCGGGCACAGTCCAGTGTTGTATCTGATCCATGACGGCTTTCTCCGGTCAACCCGCCTCCGCGTACGGTCCACCCTCGTCGGCAGGGGATCCCGTGCCGGGACGGGTCGTCGTCGAACACCTGGGCAAGTCGTTCGGGTCGGTCCACGCGGTCCGGGATCTGTCCTTCACCGTCGAGCCCGGGTCGGTGACCGGTTTCCTGGGCCCGAACGGAGCGGGAAAGACCACCACGCTGCGGATGCTGCTCGGCCTCGTCCGCCCGACCGCCGGATCGGCCACGATCGGGGGCCTTCCGTACGGCGCGATCCCCAACCCGCTCAAGGTCGTGGGCGCGGCGCTCGAGGCGGCGAGCTTCCACCCGGCCCGCACCGCCCGCAACCACCTGCTGGTCTACTGCGCGGCCGCCGGCCTGCCCGACCGCCGCGCCGACGAGGTGCTCGACCTCGTCGGGCTCAACGACGCGGCGCGGCGGAAGGTCCGCGGCTACTCCCTCGGCATGCGCCAGCGGCTCGGGCTGGCGGCGACCCTGCTGGGCGACCCCCGGGTCCTGATCCTCGACGAGCCGGCCAACGGCCTCGACCCCGAGGGGATCCGCTGGCTGCGCGGCTTCTTCCGCGCGCTCGCAGCCGAAGGACGCACGATCCTCGTGTCCAGCCACCAACTCAACGAGATCCAGGAAGTGGCCGACCGGGTGGTGATCCTCAACCGCGGCGAGCTGGTCCGGTCCGGTTCGATCGCCGAGTTGATGGCGGGGACCGACACCGTGGTCGTGCGCACTCCCCAGGCGGACACGCTGCAGGAGGTTCTCGCCGGTGCCGGTCTGGCGGGCACGCGCGCGGACGCCCAGACCCTGCGGGTGCGCAGCGACGAGCTCGCGAGGATCGGCCACCTGGCCTTCACCGCCGGGGTGGAGCTGCACGAGCTGAGCCGGGAGACCTTCGACCTCGAGCAGCTGTTCTTCTCGCTGACCCAGGGCCAGTACACCGGACAGGATCTGGGTCAACAGCAACCCGTCGCTCCTGCGCCGGGCGGATACCCGTCATGAACAACCTCATCCGCGCCGAGTTCCGCAAGCTCCGGACGACCCAGGTCTGGTTCTGGCTGCTGCTGGCGTGCGTCGGCATCACGGCGCTGCTGGCCATCGTGCAGCTGTCCACGCGCAACGACCTGCGGGGCAACGTCCGCGACCTCTTCACCACGACGCAGCTGGCGTTCGTCCCGGCCTTCGTGCTCGGCATCCTCGGCGTCACGACGGAGTTCCGCTACCAGACGATCACACCGACGCTGCTGGCCACACCGTCGCGCTGGCGGCTGATCGGCGCCAAGCTCACCACCTACGCCCTGGTCGGGGCGCTGTACGCTCTCGCCTGCGACGTGGTGGCCGTGGCGATCTCGGTGCCGTGGCTGCGCGCCAAGGGGATCAACGCCTCGTTCTCGGCCGACGACGTGTGGACGGCGCTGCTGGGCATCTTCCTGATCGTCATCCTGTACGGGCTGATCGGACTCGGGCTCGGCGCGTTCCTCCGCAACCAGATCGTCGCCGTCGTCCTCGGGTTGATCTACGTCCTCATCCTCGAGGGACTGCTGTCGGTGATCCCCTACGTCCAGTCGGCCTACGCCTACCTGCCCGGAGGCGCCGCGGCCGCGATCCTGCAGCAGCACCAGGCGTACGGCAACGGCGATCACAACCACTACGTCTCGGCAGTCGCCGGCGTCTTCCTGCTGCTGGCGTACGCGATGGTGCTCAGCGTCCTGGGGGCCGCCTACTCGATGAACCGCGACATCACCTGAACCGCAACTTCGGCGACCGCGCAGCCCGGGGAGAGGCACAGCGCCTAACCTGGACCGACCATGAGATCTGGCAGGCGGGCGCACCCGACCACGGCGGGGGCCGGGCTCGTCGCCGCGCTGCTGGTCCTGTCCGGCTGCACCCTGGGGCAGGCGAGTTCGTTCACCGGCCGCGCCGACGACGCGTGCGCCAAGGCGTCGTCGGCCATCCGGGCCCTGGACCCTCCCACCGACGGCGTCCCGGCCCTGTCCTACGCGCTGGACCGGTACACCGACATCGAGCGCCTGGTGTCCGAGGTCGCCGAGGACGTCGGCTTCCCCGGCGGGGCGAGCGGAACCGCGCTGAAGCAGCGGTGGATCGCTCCCGCGCGCGCTTCGCTGAAAGCCGGGCTCGACGAGCTGGAGGCGCTGCGCGAGGCGGTTCGGGCGGTCCCGGCGGACCATGCCGCGATCGCGTCCGCCCTCGCCGTTGCCGGCCGGGCGGGCACCGGCGGCGTCGACGTCGCCTACCTGGCCGCGCACGGGCTGGCGGCCTGCGCGGCCACCTTCTCGGACCCGGTTCCCGCGGCCTCCGGCTGATCGCGGAGCAGCCCGCGAGCCGCGCGTCGGCGCCCGTCCTCGCCGCCGTCCTGTGACCAAGTCCACGCCGCGCCGCCGGGTGCCGAATCGCGCGAGCCGTATCGCCTCTCGGGGCCCCGGCGTAAGGTTGACAGAGGCGCTGACAGGGTCGGCGCTTGCTCACTTTTCGCCCCAGAACCCATCGAGTTCCACGATTTGAATGAAGGCGGCCGGACACCCGTGGCGACGACGGATCAGTCGACAGAAGGCACACCACTCACCGAACTCACCCTCCCCGGCGGCGCGGATTTCGGCGCGAACCAATGGCTCGTCGAGGACATGTACGACAGCTACCTCGCCGATCCGTCGAGCGTGGACGCGGCCTGGCACGACTTCTTCGCCGACTACCGCCCCGCGCTGGGCAAGGCGCGCGCCACGACCGCCGCCCCCGAGGCACCGGCCCCCACGGCCGCACCGGCGGAGCCGGCCGCACCAGCGGCCGCCCCGACCTCCGCGAACGGCAGCACCGCGACCCAGTCCTTCGATGCCAGCACCGCGCGCACCGCGCCGACGCCGGCCGACCCCGCGCAGCAGAGCTCGACCGCCCCCCGCAAGGCCGTCCCCGTCGCCGCGGGTGACGAGTCCACGGTCCTGCGGGGCGCCGCCGCCCGCGTGGTGCAGAACATGGAGACCTCGCTCGGCCTGCCGACGGCGACCAGCGTGCGCGCCGTCCCGGCCAAGCTCATCGCCGACAACCGGGTCGTCATCAACAACCACCTGCGCCGCGCGCGGGGCGGCAAGATCAGCTTCACGCACATGATCGGCTACGCCGTGGTGCGCGCCGCCGTCGAGTACCCGGCCATGAACGCGCACTTCGCCGAGGTCGACGGCAAGCCCGCCGTCGTCCACCCCGAGCACGTCAACCTGGGCCTGGCCATCGACCTGGCCGGCAAGGACGGCGCCCGCTCGCTCGTGGTCGTCGCCATCAAGGCCGCCGAGACGATGGACTTCGCCGAGTTCTGGAGCGCCTACGAGGACCTCATCCGCAAGGCGCGGACCGGCAAGCTCGGCGCGGACGACTTCGCCGGGACCACGCTCAGCCTGACCAACCCCGGCACGATCGGCACGAACCACTCCGTCCCGCGCCTGATGGCTGGGCAGGGCACGATCGTCGGCGTCGGAGCGATGGAGTATCCGGCGGAGTTCTCCGGGACGAGCGAGCAGTCGCTGGCCGGCGCGGCGATCAGCAAGATCATGACGCTGACGTCGACCTACGACCACCGCATCATCCAGGGCGCCCAGTCCGGTGAGTTCCTGCGCCGCATCCACCAGCTCCTGCTCGGTGAGGACGGCTTCTACGACGACATCTTCACCGCGCTGCGCATCCCGTACGAGCCGGTGCGCTGGCTCAGCGACCGGGAGTTCAGCCACGAGGGCCAGATCGACAAGGCCGCGCGCGTCATCGAGCTGATCAACGCCTACCGCAGCAGCGGCCACCTGATGGCCGACACCGACCCGCTCGAGTTCAAGATCCGCACCCACCCGGACCTCGACATCATCAAGCACGGCCTGACGCTGTGGGACCTCGACCGCGAGTTCCCCGTCGGCGGCTTCGCCGGGCAGAAGCTGATGAAACTGCGCGACATCCTCGGGGTGCTGCGCGACGCGTACTGCCGCCGCGTGGGCGTGGAGTACATGCACATCCTCGATCCGGAGGAGCGCGCGTGGATCCAGGCCCGCATCGAGCGCAGCAGCGAGACGCCCGACAAGGACGAGCAGAAGCACATCCTGGGGCGGCTGAACGTCGCCGAGGCGCTGGAGACGTTCCTGCAGACCAAGTACGTCGGCCAGAAGCGCTTCAGCCTCGAGGGCGGCGAGACGATGATCGCGCTGCTCGACTCGGTGCTGCGCGCGGCCACCGACCAGGAACTCGACGAGGTCGTCATCGGGATGGCCCACCGCGGCCGGCTCAACGTCCTGGCCAACATCGTCGGCAAGCCGCTCGCCAAGATCTTCAACGAGTTCGAGGGCAACATGGACCCGGCCACGGCGCAGGGCTCCGGCGACGTGAAGTACCACCTCGGCTCCACGGGCACCTTCGAGTCCCCCTCGGGTGGCACGATCGCGGTCTCCCTCGCGGCCAACCCGTCCCACCTGGAGGCCGTCGACCCGGTGCTGGAAGGCATCGTGCGCGCCAAGCAGGACATCCTCGACAAGGGTGAGGACGGGTTCACCGTGCTGCCCGTGCTCATCCACGGTGACGCCGCCTTCGCCGGCCAGGGTGTCGTGGCCGAGACGCTCAACCTGTCGCAGCTGCGGGGCTACCGCACCGGCGGCACCGTGCACATCATCGTCAACAACCAGGTCGGCTTCACGACGTCGCCGGCCGCGGCCCGCTCGACGCTGTACAGCACCGACGTCGCGCGGATGATCGCCGCGCCGATCTTCCACGTGAACGGCGACGACCCCGAGGCCTGCGTACGCGTCGCCCGGCTCGCCGTGGAGTACCGGCGCGCGTTCAAGAAGGACGTCGTCGTGGACATGGTCTGCTACCGGCGCCGCGGTCACAACGAGGCGGACAACCCCTCGTTCACCCAGCCGCTGATGTACGACATCATCGATCACAAGCGCAGCGTCCGGAAGATCTACACCGAGTCCCTCGTGGGGCGCGGCGACATCACCGTCGAGGAAGCCGAGTCGGCGCTGAAGGACTTCCACGCGCAGCTGGAGAAGGTCTTCCTCGAGACCCGCGGCGCCACCGGCAAGCCGACGCCGGAGCCCGTCATGGACGTCTCGCAGACGTCGGCCACGGTCACCACCGCGGTCAGCGCCGAGGTCATCAAGCAGATCGGCGACGCGTTCGCCAACCTGCCGGAGGGGTTCACCATCCACCCCCGGCTCAAGCCGACGATCGACAAGCGGGTGGCGATGGCCACCTCCGGCGACGTCGACTGGGCCACCGGCGAGTTGTTCGCGTTCGGTTCGCTGGTCCTCGAAGGCCACCCGGTGCGCCTGGCCGGTCAGGACTCGCGGCGCGGCACGTTCAGCCAGCGCCACTCGGTCCTCGTCGACCGCACCACCGCCGAGGAGTACACGCCGCTCCGCAACCTGAGCCCGGATCAGGCTCCGTTCCGGGCCTACGACTCGCTGCTCAGCGAGTTCGCCGCGCTGGGGTTCGAGTACGGGTATTCGGTCACCGACGCCGACGCGCTGGTCTGCTGGGAGGCCCAGTTCGGCGACTTCGCCGGCGGCGCGCAGACGATCATGGACGAGTTCATCTCCTCCGGCGAGGCCAAGTGGGGCCAGCGCAGCGCGGTCTCGCTCCTGCTCCCGCACGGCTACGAGGGGCAGGGCCCGGACCACTCCTCGGCACGGCCGGAGCGCTTCCTGCAGATGGCTGCCGAGAACAACATGAACATCGCGATGTGCTCGACGCCGGCCAGCTACTTCCACCTCCTGCGCCGGCAGGGACTGTCCGCGGTACGGCGTCCGCTGATCGCCTTCACACCCAAGTCGCTGCTGCGGCTCAAGGCGGCGGTGAGCCAGCTCGAGGACTTCACCACCGGGACCTTCCAGCCCGTGATCGGCGACGCCCACGCCGATCCCGCGCAGGTCCGGCGCGTCGTGCTCTGCAGCGGCAAGGTCTACTACGACCTGGACGCCGCCCGGCGCAGCGGTGAGCGCAGCGACATCGCCATCGTCCGCGTCGAGCAGCTCTATCCGCTGCCCGCCGAGGAGATTCTCGCCGAGGTCTCCCGCTTCCCCGACGCCGAGCTGTACTGGGCTCAGGAGGAGCCGGCCAACCAGGGCGCCTGGGCGTTCATCTCGCTCAACCTGCCCCAGCGCCTGGACGGCCGGTTGCTCCGCGCGGCCACCCGCCCTGCCTCGGCCTCACCGGCGGTCGGCTCGGCGAGCGTGCACGCTGCCCAGCAAGCGGCCCTGGTCGCCGACGCCCTCGGCTAGTACGGTCCTGCAACGGAGGCCGCCGACCCGCTCTCCCCTGGCGGGTCGGTGCCGCTAGGGTCGGCGTCGTGGCTGATCCTCTCGACCCCTCCCGCCCGGTCCGCTGGGGAATCCTCGGCGCCGGTGGCATCGCCGCCACGGTCGGGCACGACATCGCGCAGTCCGCGGACAGCGAGGTGGTGGCCGTCGGTGCCCGCGACGCCGGGCGGGCGGCGGATCTCGCCGGTCGGCTGGGCGCCCCCCGGTCCTACGGTTCCTACGCCGAGCTCGTGGCCGACCCCGATGTGGACGTGGTGTACGTGGCCACGACTCACGGCCAGCACCACGAGCACGGCCTGCTCTGCCTGCGCGCGGGCAAGCCGATCCTCATGGAGAAAGCGTTCACGCTGAACGCACGCGAGGCGCGCGAGGTCATCGCCGAGGCGCAGGCCCGCGACCTGTTCTGCATGGAGGCCATGTGGATGCGGATGAATCCACTGGTGCGCGCGGCCCACGAGCTCGTGGTGTCGGGCGGGATCGGCGACGTCCTCAGCGTCAGCGCCGACCACGGTCAGCGGGTGCCCTTCGATCCGGACAGCCGTATGTACGACCTGGCGGCCGGCGGCGGGGCCCTGCTCGATCTCGGGGTCTACTCGGCCAGCTTCGCGTGGCTGTTCCTCGGACGCCCCGACACCGTGTCGGCCACCGGCGAGCTGTCGCCGACCGGCTCGGACTACACCACCGCGATGCAGTGGGGCTATGCCGACGGCCGCTTCGCCCATCCCACGTGCACCACCCGCTCGCGGACGCCGATGGCCGGGCTGGTCGTGGGGACGCGCGGCTGGCTGCGGCTGACCGGCCCCTTCTACAAGCCGGACACGCTCGTCGTGCACACCGTGGACGGGGAGCGGACCGAACACCAGCAGCTACCGGGGAACGGGTTCGGGCCGGAGATCGCCGAGGTCGAGCGGTGCCTGCGCGCGGGAGAGCGGGAGAGCCCGCTCATGACGTGGGACGACACGGTCGGCATCCTGGAGGTCCTCGACGATGCCCGCGCGCAGGTGGGCGTGCGCTACCCGGCGGACGGTGCCTGATGTACTTCACCGACCGGGGTATCGAGGAACTGGTCCAGCGCCGCGGTGACGAGGAGGTCACCCTCGCCTGGCTCGGCGATCGGCTGCAGACGTTCGTGGATCTCAACCCGGACTTCGAGGTCGCCGTCGAGCGCCTGGCGACGTGGCTGGCCCGCGCCGACGACGAGGACGAGTAGGGCCGCTCCTCAGTCACCGGTTACTCAGTCGGTCGCTGCTCATTCACCGGCTGCTCAGTCGTCGGAGGTCCGGTCCTCCTTGCTTCCGTCGACGAGTGCCATGGCGATCAAGGCCGCGAGCACCACGAGGAGCATCGCGATGCCGAGAATTCCTGTGGTCATCATCTGAACCACCTCCGCACCCCAGCATGGCCGATCCCGTCGCTATTGAGCAACGTTCAGTACTGTGGGATCCAGCACTATTGACTCTGGTTCAATAGAGCGGGGCTCGTAGCCGAAGATCCGCAGGGACAGCTGGCTGGCCGGCCCGATCAGGACCGCGAACACGACGGTGCCGACCCCCACCGTGCCGCCCAGCAGGAAACCCACCGCGAGGACGGACAGTTCGAGACCGGTCCTCGTCACCCGCACCGACCATCCGGTCCGGCGGGCCAGGCCGGTCATCAACCCGTCGCGGGGGCCTGCGCCCCAGCCGACGCTGATGTACATCCCCGTGGCGACGCCGCAGATCAGCACCCCGACGACCAGGTACGCCGCCCGCAGCAACAGTTCGTGCGGCACGGGGACGAGGGGCAGCAGCACGTCGAACGCCGCGCCGACGAGGACGACGTTGCTGACCGTGCCGACGCCGGGCCACTGGCGCAACGGGATCCACAGCAGCAGGACGACGGCACCGACGCCGATGACGACGACACCCATCGAGACCCCGAGGTGGCGGGACAGTCCCTGGTGCAGCACGTCCCACGGGTCGAGGCCGAGGTCGGCGCGCACCATGAGGTCCATGCTCAGGCCGTAGAGCACCTGACCGATCCAGAGCTGGGCCAATCGCAGGCCAATTCGCGTCACCCGCCCAGCCTTGCGTGCCAGAGCCCGGGGCGCACGGGCCACGCTCAGCTCATTGGCCTGGTCCCAACCAGGCCATTCGGTGCCACACTGGCTCCATGGCTGCCACCAACCGGCTCAGCGGGCGCGCGCTGGACGCGCTGCTGCCGCCGCTCGCCGGCGCGCCCGGCTCGCGCTACGCGGCGCTGGCCCGCTCGATCGCCGCGCTCGTCCTCGACGGCCGCATCGCGCCCGCCACCCGCCTGCCCTCCGAGCGCGAGCTCGCGGCGACCCTCCACCTGTCCCGCGCCACGGTGAGCGCCGCGTACGACACCCTGCGCGCCGAGGGGTTCCTGACCAGCCGCACCGGATCGGGCAGCGTCACCGCACTCCCGCCCGCAGCCGTGGTCGGCAACGGTTCGGCGCGGTGGCGCCCACCGCCGGGCAGCCTGCGCTCCACGCCGGTCATCCGCGCCGATGCCGAGGACGCCATCGACCTGTCCAACGCCGCCTTCACCGCGCCTGCCGAACTCGGTGACGCCGTCTCCCGGGCAGCCGCACGCCTCCCCCTCCACGCCCAGGGCAGGGGTTACGAGCCGATGGGGATCGGCGACCTGCGCACGCTCATCGCCGAGCGGTACACCGCCCGCGGGGCGCCCACCGACCCGGCGCAGATCCTGGTCACCAACGGCGCGCTGCACGGCATCGACCTGGTCCTGCGCCTGCTCGTCCATCCCGGTGACCGCGTGCTGACCGAACTGCCGAGCTACTCCGGGCTGCTCGACGCCATCCGCGCGAACTCGGCGCGGATCGTGGCGGTGCCGGTGATCCCGGGCGGCGGCTGGCAGGTCGCCGGCATGGTCTCCGCGCTGCGCCAGACCTCGCCCCGGTTGGCCGCGTTGATGCCGGACTTCCACAACCCCACGGGGTTCCTCGCCCCGGACGCCGACCGCAGCGAGTTCCTGCAGGCCGCTCGTCGTGCCGGGACGACGGTGCTGGTGGACGAGTCCTTCGTCGACCTCGGCTTCGTCGCGCCGGCGACGCCCGCCGCGGCGCTGGATCCTGCCGTCATCACCGTGGGCTCACTCTCCAAGCCGATCTGGGGTGGGTTGCGGGTGGGCTGGATCCGCGCCGCCGCCGAGACGATCCAGCGCCTGGCGGTCGTCCGGGCGGCCATCGACATGGGGCAGTCCATCCTCGAGCAGCTCGTCGCCGTCGAGCTGATGGCTCATTACCCGACCATCACCGCCCGCCGCCGGGCCCAGGTCCTGCCTCAGCGCGACGCGCTCCTCGCCGCCCTCGCCGCCCAGCTGCCGGGGTGGCGCACGAACGTCCCGGACGGGGGGCTGTCGCTGTGGGTCGAGCTCGACGCGCCGCTGGCCACCCCCTTGTCGTTGCGGGCCGGCCAGTACGGGGTGCAGGTGGTTGCGGGGTCCCGCTTCGGGGTCGACGGCACGATGGAGCGCTTCCTCCGGTTGCCCTACGCGCTGCCGCCCGATCGCCTGGAGCAGGCCGTGGACCGGCTGGCGATGGCCTGGCGGGACCTGGACGGATCGGCCACCGGCTACTCGCCGTTGATCGTGGCCTGACCCGGAGTCAGCGGCGGACCGCACCCCGCGGGCAGCACACGCCGTCGATGCGCGCCTGCGCAGCGACCGCCGCCGCGACGGCCGGTGCCACCCGGGGATCGAAGGGCGTCGGCACGATGTAGTCCGGCGTGAGGTCATCGCCCACGAGGTCGGCGAGCGCCTTCGCCGCCGCGAGCTTCATCGGCTCGGTGATGGTGCGCGCGTCGGCGTCGAACGCACCGCGGAACACGCCGGGGAACGCGAGCACGTTGTTGATCTGATTGGGGAAGTCGCTACGTCCGGTGGCCACGACCGCAGCGGTGCGCCGGGCGACGGACGGGTGGACCTCGGGGTTCGGGTTGGCGAGCGCGAAGATGATCGCGTTCGGCGCCAGCGTCGGGACGAGCTCGTCCGGCACCGCACCGGCGCTCAGCCCGAGGAACACGTCCGCACCGGCCATCGCCTCCGCGAGTCCCCCGCTGATGAGCCCGCGGTTCGTGGTCTCTACCAGGCCGGTCTTGACGGGGTGCAGCCCCGTGCGATCCGGGTGCAGGATCCCCTTGCTGTCGAGCACACAGATGTCGCCGATTCCCGCCGCCAGCAGGATGTTGGTGCAGGCGACCCCGGCGGCGCCGGCTCCCGAGACCACCACGCGGAGGTCGGCGAGCGTGCGGCCGGTGACCTTCGCGGCGTTGCGCAGTGCGGCGAGCACCACGATCGCCGTGCCGTGCTGGTCGTCGTGCATCACCGGGATCGGCAGGAGTGCCCGCAGCCGATCCTCGATCTCGAAACAGCGCGGGGCGGAGATGTCCTCCAGATTGATCCCGCCGAAGGACGGCGCGATGCGCACGACGGTGTCGACGATCTCGTCCGGGTCGGTGGTGTCGAGCACGATCGGGATCGAGTTGATGCCGGCGAACTGGGAGAACAGGGCGGACTTGCCTTCCATCACCGGAAGCGCGGCCGCCGGGCCGATGTCGCCGAGTCCCAGAACCGCGGTGCCGTCGCTGATCACGGCGACCAGCCGGGAGCGCCAGGTGTAGCGCTCGGCCAGCTCGGGCTCGACCGCGATCGCCGAACTGACCGTGCCGACGCCCGGGGTGTAGGCCATGGACAGTGCCTCACGGCTGTCGAGTGCCATCGTGCTCGACACGACCAGCTTGCCGCCCTCGTGCAGACGGAACAGTTCACTATCCAGATCGAATTCACTCATTGCCGCGGCTGACCCTTCGCATTCGCCTGACACCTGACCGGTCGAGGTTCGTCCGTAGCTCGTCGAACGGGGTTGCCGTGACGACACCTGCTGCTCGCAGACCCGTCGAGGGTGGCGACGGTGTGGCGGAAGTGTGACACGGCTGGCTCCGGATCGGCAGTGATCCGCGTTACCCGAGACGCAGAATGTGCCGACCGCGACACCGCACCACGACCCGCGCCTGCACGTCGGCGACACCGTGGACAGCGCTGTCCCCACCGGCCGCGGCGTTGTCGCTGGCCAGCCACCATCCGCCGTCCTCGGGGCGGACGGCGCGCTTCAGGACGGGCCGCTCCGGCATCGTCCGGTAGCGCGCGAGCACGACGTCGCCGGGCCGGATGGCGGCTCCGTACCGGACGATCACCCGGTCGCCGTGGCGCAGCGTGGGCACCATGGACGGGCCGCTCACCCGTACCAGCTGCCACGGCAACAGCACCGATCTCATGTGCAGATGGTGCCTGCCGTGCGTCTGGGCCCGGGAGTAGGGTCACGATCAGCGGCCCCTGGCTGCTGTCGGAGTTCGACCTTGAGCTCATCCCGTTCACCAGAGAAGGGTTGCTATCCCATGCGACTGTTCCGCCGCTCCCTGATCGCCCACGCGCATTGCGACCTCCCCTGCGGTGTGTACGACCCCGCGCAGGCTCGCATCGAAGCCGAGTCGGTCAAGGCCATCATGGAGAAGTACCAGGGCAACGAGGACCCGGTGTTCCGCACCCGCGCGCTGATCATCAAGGAACAGCGCGCCGAGCTGGTCAAGCACCACCTCTGGGTCCTGTGGACCGACTACTTCAAGCCCCCGCACTTCGAGAAGTACCCGCAGCTGCACGAGCTGTTCAACAAGGCCACCAAGGCCGCCGGTGCCGCCGGCGGCAAGGGCTCGGTCGACCCGACCGAGGGCCAGGCACTGCTCGACCTGATCACCGAGATCGACACGATCTTCTGGGAGACCAAGAAGGCCGCATAGCTCGGTAGGTCCGTGTTTGCTGGGGCAGACGGTGTTCACATCGCCTCCAGTCCGCGGGTAGTCCGCAAGATTACGAGGGCCGTGTCCGAGATCGTTCGGACACGGTCTTCGTCTCCCGGCCACAGATGCGAGTACACCTGCGACGTGACCACCGGGCTCGCGTGGCCATCGCACAAGCACGACGCGGACGAACTCAGCGCAAGCCAGGTGGTCTCCCATTTCCAGCACGCGCCCCTGCGACGGGTGACGTGATTGCAAGGAACATTTCAGGGCGGAGAATGTTCCTCTCGGGCGACTATAGTGACATTGTGGATCGTCAAATGTTCGTCAACAGCCCAACCGGGGCGCTCGTCTCCATCTCAGGATCCGACACGGTGCGGGGCCCGTGGGCGCACATTGCCTTCCAGCCCAACCCACTGCCGACGACTACTCCGAGCCTCGCCGTGAGGACTCACATTGCAGTTGCGGACGCTCGTGCTGCCCTCGCAGCACTCGATGCGCGCGCCAGTCTCTTGCCCAACCCAGCTCTTCTGCGACGACCCACACTCAGAGTCGAAGCCCAAAGCACCTCGGCGCTCGAGGGGACATACGCCCCGCTCGTGGAAGTCCTGAGCGCGGACGAAGACGAAGAGCATCCGGACGCAGCCATGCGTGAAATTCTCAACTACGTCTCTGCGGCCGAGTTTGCCTTCGCGTGGGTCGGCGACGGGCGACCGCTCACAGTTGGCTTGCTCGAAGATCTACAGGGTCGATTGGTGCACAAGACGATCGCGGACACGGACCAGGCGGGCAAGGTACGAACCGGTCAAGTGGCGATCGGTGCGCGAAAAGGGGTTCGAATCGAGGAGGCCAGGTTTGTGCCACCGCCTCCGGGACTCGATCTGGTGAGTGCGACTCGCGATTGCGTCGACTGGATCGCCGCCGATCACGGTCGTGAAATTGATCCGGTCGTTGCTGCTGCGATGGGGCACTATCAGTTTGAGGCGATCCACCCGTTCAACGACGGAAACGGACGCATCGGGCGGTTGATGATCGTATTGCAGTTCTTGCGCTCAGGCCTTCTAAGCGAACCTACGCTAACCGTATCGCCGTGGTTCGAGGCCCGACGCCCGGAATACTACGACCACTTACGCGGTGTGAGCACTCGAGGAGACTGGGACTCGTGGGTGCGGTTCTTCGCGGATGGCGTGGCGTCGTCGGCCACGGCAACCGACCTTCGGCTCCGTCAGCTGGTCGAGGTCCAGCAGATGTTGAAGGAGCGCGTGCGTTCAGCAGGTCTTCGTGCTGACACCGCCATGACGTTGGTCGACTTTGCGGTGGGCCGGTCGGTATTCACGGTCCGACAGGTCGAGCGGTCGCTCAGCGTCGGCTACGGACGCGCGAATAAGTTGGTCGGGCAACTCGTCGATGCAGGCGTCCTCTTCCAGTACGGAGATTCCTCCTATGACCGACGATTCACGGCCCCCGACGTGCTGGGCGTATTGACAGGTCTATAGAGCTGGCCGATGACTCGGGCGCAAAAACATAGCTGTCGGCATGACAGCAGCGGGCTCGCGGAATAGGCCGTCTCACTTGGTCCATGTCATTTCGGAGCGACGCTCCAGGTGTCCGCACGCGTTACGGGCTGCCACCCATGGCGTCCGTCAGGCTGTCCCGCGAGACGCCGAGATGGGCCAGCAGCTGACCGTCACGGTCGATGTCGACCGGATCCGGCAGCATCTGCTCGGCCTCTGCCAGCGACGCCGCGCTGAATCCGGCGTTTCGCATGATCCTGATGATCGTCGCGCGTGACCTCTCCACAGCGGACCCCCTCACCCTCGTGCCGGTGCACCCGACCCTCGCGCCGGTGCGCCGAACCCTCGCGAGCCGATCGTCCGCCGACGCGGCCGACCTCCTCACCAGCCTAGATTCAGAGCGCCGACAGGTCACGACGCGCCGGGCGAAGCAGCTCCTGCGTATTTTTTTCCGGTCTTCGAGGCACCTCTCCCACGATCGGGCATGCCACGGGGGGATGCCTGCACCTACGGAGGCCGTCATGAAGAATCCACGCAAGCTCGTACTCGTAGCACTCGGAGTCGCCGGTTCGGTGGCGCTGGGGATCGGTGTCGCCGGAGCGAGCGCGCCGGTCGCCGCGAACGGCCCGGGCCACGCCACGGCGAACGCGCCCGTCAAGCCCGCCGTCACGATCCAGAGCAACCCCGAGGCGGTGTACACGCCGGTGAAGAACTGCCGCCTGGTCAACACCGCGGTGGCCGGCGGAGTGATCCCCGGCGGCGGGACCCGGAGCTTCTACATCAGCGGAACCGGTGGGTTCACCGGGCAGGGCGGCACCTCGGGCGGCTGCGGCATCCCGTTCTCGGCGACCGCGATCAGCGCCCGCGTGACGGCCACGTCGGCCACCGCGAACGGTGCCTTCGTCGCCTACCCGACGGGTACGCCGGTCGGCCAGGGCACGCTGTACTACGCCAAGGGCGTCAACGTCACGACCGGAGCGACGCTCCAGCTCGGCCCGGGCACGGGTCAGCGTCTGACCGTCAAGGACGTGTCCGGACCGGCCCAGCTGATCATCGACGTGAACGGCTACTACTCACCGCAGATCCAGGCCGTGCTCAACTACAACGGCGGCATCTACGCCGGCACCACCCGGGTGCTCTCGTCGACGAACACGGGCACCGGCACCTACCAGGTGGCCGTCGACCGCGACCTGACCGGTTGCACGCCGATCGCCTCCGTCTACGGCGGCCCGTACTTCGCGACGGCGGTCGTCAGCGGCTCGACGGTGTACGCCACCACCTACAGCGCCTCCGGCACACCGACCAACCTGTACTGGTCGCTGGTCGTGGACTGCTGACAGCAGGCACTGGACGCCACGGCCCTCGGACGGTCAGAACCGCGTCACAGCTCGGACACCGAGGTTTGCTAGGGTCCGGACAATGCAGGCGCAGACCAGTCCATCAGATCGTGGATCGGACGCCGAACCGGCGGCAGCGGGAATCCCGCTGCCGCCGGTCGGCGTTGCGCTCCCCTCGGCGGCGACGGTCTGGCTGATCCGCCACGGCGAGACCGAGTGGAGCAGGTCCGGCCAGCACACCGGCCGCACCGACATCGATCTGACCGACCACGGCATCGCGCAGGCGGAGGCGCTGCGCCCCCTGCTCGCCGATCTGAGCCCCGCGCTCGTGCTGTGCAGTCCCCGTCTGCGCGCGCAGCGCACGGCTGCGCTCGCCGGGCTGGAGGTGGACGAGATCGACGACGATCTGGCCGAGTGGGACTACGGCTCCTACGAGGGCCTGACGACCTCGCAGATCCACGAGCGAGACCCGGACTGGACGATCTGGACCGGCGCGGTGCCGGGCGGCGAGACCGCTGCCCAGGTGGGGGCCCGAGCCGACCGGGTGCTGGCGCAGGTCCGGGACGCCTCCCAGGCCGGGCCGGTCGTGCTGTTCGGGCACGGCCACATCAACCGCGTCCTGGCGGCGCGCTGGCTCGGTCTCGACGTCAGCGGCGGCGGCAACTTCAGTCTCGGCACGGCGGCTCCCTGTCTGCTCGGGGTCGAGCACGAGCGGCCCGTCATCGTCCGGTGGAACATGACCAACCCCGCGCACTGACCCCGTACCGGCCGACTCACCTGCCGGCCGACCGCCGACCGGCCACCCCCATCCACCGAGGAGACCCCATCCACCGAGGAGACACAGTGGAACCCGCTACCGCATCTGGATCCGGTGGGCCCGGCGAGCCGATCTCCGGCGAGGTGACGCTGAGCGTGCCGGCGCACGGCGCCTTCCTGAGCCTGGTCCGTACCGCCACCGCCGGGATCGGCGCCCGGCTGGACCTGACGATCGACGAGATCGAGGACCTGCGCATCGCGGTGGACGAGGCCGCGGCCATCCTGCTGCCCGGCGCCGTGCCCGGCGCGACCCTGGACGTGCTGTTCGTGCTCGCGCCGCGGACCCTCACGATCACCCTCCTCACCGAGACCGGCGACGCGCCACCGCCGGACCAGACCGGGTTCGGCTGGACCGTGCTGGCCGCGCTCGCCGGATCGGTCGAGGCCCGTCACGAGGAGGGGCGCACCTCGATCGTGCTGACCCACCGGAGCGAGGTGGGCCCGACGTGAGCGACGCGACGGCCGACTCCCGCCCCGAGCGGTCCGAGCCCGAACCGGCCACGACCGCCGCGGACACCGAGGAGGTCGTGGCCGACCCGCGCCACCGTGAGCGGACGCGGACGCTGCTGCGGGAGTTCGCCGCCATGGATCCCTCCGATCAGCGGCGCGCATCGGTGAGAGACGAGCTGGTGCGCCTGAACCTGCCGATCGTGGACTACATCGCGCGGCGCTTCTACGGGCGGGGCGAGCCCCTGGCCGATCTGGTCCAGGTCGGCTGCATCGGGCTGATCAACGCCGTCGACCGCTTCGAGCCGGAGCGGGGTCTCGAGTTCACGTCCTACGCCACGCCGACGATCGTGGGCGAGATCAAGCGGCACTTCCGCGACAAGGGGTGGATGGTCCGCGTCCCGCGCCGGCTGCAGGAACTCCGCTCGGCGATGACGGCCGCCACCGCGGACCTGAGCCAGCAGCTGAACCGGGCGCCGACGGTCGCCGAGCTGGCCGGGCGCCTGGACGCGCGCCCCGACGAGATCGTCGAAGCGATGGAGTCCGGCAACGCCTACTCGCCCACGTCGATCGAGGCCCAGTCCGACTCGGAATCGGGCTGGTCCCTGGCCGACACGCTGGGGTCCGAGGATGCCGCGATGGAGCAGGTCGAGTTCCGGGAGTCGCTCAAGCCACTGCTGGCACAGCTGGACGAGCGCGAGCGGACGATCCTGTCCCTGCGCTTCTTCCAGAGCAAGACGCAGTCCCAGATCGCGCAGGAGGTCGGCCTGTCGCAGATGCACGTCTCGCGTCTGCTGGCGCGCACCCTGCAGACCCTGCGCAGCCAGCTGCTGGTCGAGGACTAGGGCCGTTCCCCGTCGATAGCCCGCCGCGCCGCTGGGGTGAAGAGCAGGTAGAGCACGGCGACAGCGGTGACGATGACCGGCCCCCCGTACAGCATCCTGTCGGCCTGGATGCCGAGGCTGTAGCCCACCGGCAGCGCCAGGATCTCGATCAGCACGACAGGGGTCCGCACGGCGGGGCGCAGGTGCACCAGACCCCGGCCGGCGAAGGCCAGACCGACACCGCCGGCGGCCGCGAACAGCGCCAGGAACAGCGCCCTGCCCAGACTGTCCGGGCTGCCCGTCAACGTCTTGACGACCAGCACGACCGCCGCGGCGAGCAGGCCGAGACCCTGGAGCGCGAGGACCACCGCGGCCAGGGTGAGTTCACCGGGGACCGTGCCTGCGACGTCGTCCTTCGGGTCGGCGGCCATGGCCGAAGACTACCGACCGCGCTGAACGTGCACTGATACACGGCGGGCACATGTCCCCGGGCCGACACTCTTCGGGCGCGGCACGGGGCCAACCCCTGCCCGGACCACAGGGAGCACGGTATGACCGGATCGAGTTCGACCGCCGTCCGCCGCGTCGCCGTGTTGGCAGGTGCGCTCGGCATCGCCGCCGTAGCGACGGCGGGTCTGGCGATGGGCCCTGCCGGCGCCGCCACCCCCGCGACACAACCGGTCCCGACCACCGCGACCCACCCGGCCCCGACCACCACGACACTCCCCGTCGCGAACACGACGGCGCATCCGGTCCCGACCACCACGACACACCCGGTGCCGCCCACCACGACACACCCGGTCCCCGTCGCGGTGACACACGCCATCGGTCTGGCGGTGCACAGCACCGTGGCCGGAACGCCGCTGGCCGGGGCGACCTACCGCCTCTGCCGCACCCCGATCCCGACGGCAGGTCCCGCCACCACACCCGGAGCCGGGGCAACAGCTCCCGCGCCGGCGAAGGCCGCACCGACCGGCTGCCCGACCGGCACCGTCGTCGCCGCGTCCGCCACCATGGGCGCGGCCGGGACGGCGTCGTTCCCCGGGCGCTTTCCGGCGGGCACGTACTACGTCGTGGAGTCCGTGGCGCCGAAGGGCTACGACCTGGACCTCACCGCCCACAAGGTCGTGATCGCCGCCGGATCGTCCAGCGCTCCCGCCGAGCTCGCCCTCGTCAACCGGCCGGACGTCCCCCCGCCCACCGCGCACGCCGACGCCGCGACGACGGCCGAGGGCCACGCCGTCATCGTCCGGGTGCTGGCCAACGACAAGGGTCACAGCGCACCGCTGGTCATCACCGCGGTCACCGACCCGAACCACGGCACGGCGCGCGTGATCCCCGCGCCGTCGTGCCACAAGAAGGTCTGTCGCGAGGTCATCCGCTACACGCCTGCCGCCGGCTTCGCGGGGACGGACACCTTCCGGTACACGGTCACCACCCGTGGCGGCTCGGCCACCGCCCTCGTCACGATCCGGGTCACCGCACCGCCGCAGACCCTCGCGTTCACGGGAACTCCCACCGGATCGCTCCTCGCCACCGGGCTCGGCCTGGTCGGCCTGGGCTCGGTGCTCACGCTCGCGGCGACACGGTTCCGGCGCGAGCACTGACCCGCGGGGAGGGAGCGCCGCGTACCTGACGGTAATGTCGCGTCCCGTGCGCGTACTCGTGGTCGTCAATCCCCATGCCACGGCCACGACCGCACGCGAGCGTCGTGTCGTGGTGGACGCTCTCAGCCGGGCCGGTGACGTCGAGGTCGAGGAGACGGCGAACCGCGGTCACGGGGCGGCCCTGGCCTGCCGGGCCATGCGCGACCGGGTCGACGTCGTCGTCGCCCTCGGCGGCGACGGGACGATCAACGAGGTCGTCAACGGGGTGCTGACCGACGGGGTGCACCCGCATGTCCCCGCGGTGGGCGTGGTGCCCGCCGGATCGACCAACGTGTTCGCCCGGGCGCTCGGACTGCCCAACGACGCCGTCGAAGCGACAGCTGTCCTGCTCGAGGCGCTGCAGGACAAGCGGCGTCGGCGGATCAGCCTCGGCCGGGCCGATGACCGCTGGTTCCTCTTCGCGGCCGGCTTCGGATTCGACGCGGCGGTCGTGGCGGCGGTGGAGCGCGCCAGGAGCAAGGGCGTTCGCTCGACGCACACGCTGTATCTACGCACGGCCGTCAGGGAGTACGCGGCGACCGGCCTGCGCGCGCCCACCATCACCCTGCAACGACCGGACGGCACCGAGCAGGAGGGCCTGCACTTCGCGATCGTGGCGAACGCCAACCCGTGGACCTACCTCGGCAATCGCCCGGTCACGCCGACGCCGGAGGTCACCTTCGACAGCGGGCTGGGGCTCTACGCCCGCCGCTCGATGCGGCCGGCCTCCATCACGCGGGGAATCGCGCAGCTGCTCCGGTCCGGCACGGTCCCCTCGGGGCGCGGCGTGCTCGTCGAGAACGACCTGCCCGGGCTGGTGCTGCGGGCCGATCGGCCCACCCCGTTCCAGCTCGACGGCGACTACCTGGGCGATCGCACCGAGGTGAAGTTCTGGGGCATCCCCCATGCCCTGACTGTCATCATCTGAGGCACATGATCCGGCGATTTACCGATAATTCACCAAAAGGTATTGCCGCGACGGGATCAGTGGATCAAGCTAGCGGGTGACGACCGAGTCGTGCAAGGGTTTTCAGTCGCGGTCCACCGCGCGCCCACCCTTGCGCGCCTGGGCTGCTCGTGAAAGAATTCACAAGCACCACGGATCATCGTGGCGGCCACAACACGCACGATCTTAACGAACGAACGACGACATCGATCACAGCGGTCCCCGGCCAAGACGGTCGGCCGGACCCGTCAGACCTGCACCACCACCCCGCTTCACTGCCAACGACTAGGAGCTACACCCATGGACTGGCGTCACCGCGCGATCTGCCGTGACGAAGACCCGGAGCTGTTCTTCCCCATCGGGAACACAGGTCCGGCGCTTCTCCAGATCGAGCAAGCCAAGGCCGTGTGCCGGCGGTGCCCCGTCACCCAGGAATGTCTTTCCTGGGCACTGGACACCGGCCAGGATGCCGGCGTCTGGGGCGCACTGAGCGAGGACGAGCGGCGCGCACTCAAGCGCCGCAACGCCCGCGCGCGCGCCCGTATGGCCTGATCCACCACCCACCGACGGCCGCCGACGGCCGCACCGACTGCACCGACAGCACCACCCGCACATCGGAATCTGGTCGCGTTCGCGTACCCGCACGGGTCACGTGAGCGCGACCAGATCCATTTTCAGCGAAGCCGACGTGCCCGACACTCCGTCGGTCCTGGCCCGCCACTCCACCGACGTGTGCAGCTCCGCGTCGGCCAGCGTCCGCACGATCTGGAGCCCGAGCCGGTCACTGCGGTCCGGGGAGAAGCCCGCCGGCAGCCCGACCCCGTCGTCGAGCACGGCAACCGTCAGCACAGACCTCTCCCGCGTCGCGCGGACCTCGACGGTCCCGCTCCCCCGCTCCCCGAAGCCGTGCTCGACGGCGTTCTGCACGAGCTCGGCCAGGACCATCACCAGCGGCGTGGCCAGGCCGGCGGTGACGTCGCCGAAGCTGCCCGTCCGGGTCAGGCGCACCCGCGTCTCGGAGGCCGTGACCTCCGAGAGCACGCCCAGTAGCCGGTCCACGACCTGGTCCAGGCGCACGGTGTCCTCGTCGGCCACCGAGAGGGTCTCGTGGACCAGCGCGATGGCACTGACCCGGCGCATCGCCTCCTCCAGCGCGGTCCGTGCCTGCGGTGCCGACACCCGGCGTGCCTGCAGGCGCAGGAGCGCGGCGACGGTCTGGAGGTTGTTCTTCACGCGATGGTGGATCTCGCGGATCGTCGCGTCCTTGCTCATGATCTGCCGGTCGCGGCGCCGCAGCTCGGTGACGTCCTGCAGCAGGACGAGCGCGCCGAGCCGGTCCCCGCGCGGGATCAGCGGGATCGGACGGAAGACCACCGTCGCACCTCCGCCGTCGACCTCCACCGAGATGGCGTGGTCGCCGGACACCGCGGCCTCCACCAGCGTCACGAGCTCACGCGCCTCGAGCGGATCGCGGGCCACCGAGCGCAGCAGTTCCCCGAACGGCTGCCCGACGATGTCGCCCGGCGCGCCGAGCCGCCGGAACCCCGACAGGGCGTTCGGGCTGGCGTAGAGCACGAAGCCCTCCGTGTCCAGGCGCATCATCCCGTCACCGACCCGCGGCCCGGGCCCTGAGTCGGCGGGGACGTCCGAACCGGGGAAGGTCCCGTCAGCCACCATGGCGGCCAGGTCGGCGGCCGACTGCAGGTAGGCCAGCTCCAGCTGGCTGGGCCCGCGCACCGTCGTCAGGTTGGAGTCGCGCCCCAGGACCGCGATCACGGCGCCCTCGACGATCACCGGGATCGCCTCGTGCCGGACAGGGACGTCGCCGGCCCACTCCGGATCGCTCTCCCGGAAGATCCGCTTCTCCTCGGTCGCCACCCGCAGCGCGGTCGCCCGCTGGCCGGCGCGGTACTCCCCCACCCGGTCCACGTCGTGGGCGGTCGGCCCCGTCGTCGGGCGGCACTGCGCCACGCAGAGGAACCTGCCGTCGACCTCGACCCACAGCAGCAGGTCCGCGAAGGACAGGTCCGCCAGCAGTTGCCACTCGCTCACGAGGCGCTGCAGATGACCGACCTGACGCTCGTTCATGTCGGTGTGGGAGGCCAGCAGCACGGAGAGGGCAGACATCGCGGTGAGCGTGCCACACCCGGACGAGGTCCTTGGACGGCGGGTGTGTCTGGGCTAAGGTGCGTCCTGCCATCGCGCCGCGTGAGACAGACCGCGCGGACGACCCCGACGCGCGGTCCCCCCGCCCCGTCCGATGGAGGCCGGCTCATGCCGTTGCCCGTCCCCGCTCACCAGCGCCGCCTGCCCACGGCCACTGCCGTCGCCGTCGCTGTCCTGCTCGCCGTCCCGATCCTCGCCATCGTGATCGTGCCGCTCTACGCCCACGACGGTCCCCGGGTCGCCGGGTGGCCGTTCTTCTACTGGTTCCAGCTGGTGTGGGTCCCGCTGTCGGGGGCGTTCACCTACACCGCCTACGTCCTGGTCAGGCGCGCGCGACGGGGACCGGAGGACGTGCTGTGAACCCGCAGGCCTCCGGGACCCATGTCAACGGCGTCCAGCTGGGTGTGCTGATCTTCTTCTTCGTCGTCGTCAGTGTCGGCGGGTTCCGTGCCGCGACCTGGCGGCGCGGCGACACCCCGGACAGCCTCGTCGAGTGGGGGCTCGGCGGGCGGGGCTTCGGCACGATCATCACCTGGTTCCTGCTGGGTGGCGATCTCTACACCGCGTACACGTTCGTGGCCGTGCCCGCGGCGATGTTCGGGATGGGCGCGGTCAGCGGGTTCTTCGCGGTGCCGTACACGATCCTGATCTATCCGATCATCTTCACGTTCATGCCACGGCTGTGGTCGGTGGCCCACCGCCACGGCTACGTCACGCCGGCGGACTTCATCCGGGGCCGCTACGACAGCCGCGGCCTGGCGCTGGCCGTCGCGGTGACCGGGATCCTGGCGACGATGCCGTACATCGCGCTGCAGCTCGTCGGCATCCAGGCCGTGCTCGACACCATCGGGCTCGGCGGTTCGGGCATCTGGCTGCTCAAGGACCTGCCGCTGCTGATCGCGTTCGCGGTCCTCGCCGCCTACACCTACTCCTCAGGACTGCGCGCGCCCGCGCTGATCGCGTTCGTGAAGGACACGCTGATCTACCTGGTGATCGTGGTCGCCGTCGTCTACATCGCGGTGAAGATCGGCTTCGGCGAGACGTTCGCGGCAGCCGACAAGAAGCTCACGACCCCGGGCGCCACCGGCAAGGCGCCGGGCGTCTTCATCCCGGACAGGAACACCTACCTCGCGTACTCCACGCTCGCGCTGGGCTCGGCGCTGGCGCTGTTCATGTACCCGCACTCGATGACGGCGACGCTGTCGGCCAAGAACCGCAACACCATCCGGCGCAACGCCTCGATACTCCCCCTGTACTCGCTCATGCTCGCGTTCCTGGCCCTCATCGGCTACGCCGCCATCGCGCGGAAGACGACGGTGTTCGGCCTCGACGGGTTCGCGAACGCCCAGCTCGTGGTGCCGCACTTCTTCGCCGACGCATTCCCGAGCTGGTTCGCCGGCGTCGCCTTCGCCGCCATCGCCATCGGCGCGCTGGTCCCGGCCGCGATCATGTCGATCGCCGCGGCGAACCTGTTCACGCGCAACATCTACCGGGAGTTCATCCGCGCGGACGCGACCCCCAGCCACGAGGCGCAGGTCTCGAAGATCACGTCGCTGGTCGTCAAGTTCGGCGCGCTCGTGTTCGTGCTCGCGATGGACAAGCAGAACGCGATCAACCTGCAGCTGCTGGGCGGGGTGTGGATCCTGCAGACGTTCCTGGCGATCGTGGCGGGCCTGTTCACCCGCTGGTTCCATCGCTGGGCGCTCCTCGCCGGGTGGGCGGTCGCCATGGTCTACGGCACTGTGGTGGCCTACCGGCAGACGACGCCGAACACGAAGATCCAGCTGGTGGACGGCAAGGCGGTGACGACGGTGCACGGCGTCCGGCACTTCGGGTCGTCGCTGGCCTACTTCCCGTGGACCGACCAGAAGGTCTACATCGCGATGACCGCGTTCGCGCTGAACATCGTGGTCGCGGTGGTCGTCACCGTCGTGCTGCGCGCACTCCGGGCACCGGCGGGGGTCGACCGCACCGAGGCTGAGGACTACTACTCCGACGCCGCCGACGCGGCCTGATCGCCGCGGTGGTGCGGACCTACTCCGCGCGGTACTCCAGGTAGGACGTCTCGATCGTCACGCGCGTCAGCTGCGTCTTGATGCGTGCCTGCAGCTCGGCCGGGGCCCGGTCGCCGCCGCACTTGCGCGCGATCAGCGACTTCACCTCACGCTCGACACCCAGTTGACGAAGGCACGGCTCACAGTCGGCGAGATGTGCCTTGATCTTGGCGTGCGTCGCGTCGTCCGTCTCCTCGTCGAGGTACAGGTACACATCGGCGAGTACCTCGCCGCAGTCCAGTCCTCCCGGCCCGAATCCCATTACGAGTCACTCCCCGTCGTGGCAGGAACCAGGCCACGCCCGCGGGCGTAGTCGGCCAGCTTGACCTGTAGCTGCTTGCGGCCACGGTGCAGCCGCGACATGACCGTTCCGATCGGCGTGTCCATGATCTCGGCGATCTCCTTGTAGGCAAATCCCTCGACATCGGCCAGGTACACGGCCAGCCGGAAGTCCTCGGGAAGCTCCTGGAGGGCCTGCTTGACGTCGGAGTCGGGCAGGTGGTCCAGAGCTTCCATCTCCGCCGAGCGCAACCCGCTCGAGGTGTGCGATTCGGCCTGCGCCAGCTGCCAGTCCTCGATCTGGTCGGTGTTGTACTGCTGCGGCTGACGCTGCTTCTTGCGGTAGTTGTTGATGAACGTGTTCGTCAGGATCCGGTACAGCCACGCCTTGAGGTTGGTCCCCTCGGTGAACTGGTGGAAGGCGGCGAAGGCCTTCACGTAGGTCTCCTGGACGAGGTCCTCGGCGTCGGCCGGGTTGCGCGTCATGCGCATGCCGGCCGCGTACAGCTGGTCGAGGAACGGCAGCGCGTCGCGCTCGAACCGCGCCCGACGCTCTTCTGCTGTCTCCTCTGCCACGGTGCTCCCTTCCTGTGCCGGCGCGACTGCCCCGGCGACCAGGTGTGAGCTTACGGCGCCCGGAGCCGGCGTCACGAAGCGAGCATCCGGCCCACCCGTCAGATCGGGCAGGCGGGAGACCGTCCAGCCCGTCACAGGGATCGGCTGGATCGACGGTCGTTCGGCTAGCTGCATCACGGTCCTCACTCCTCTGGCGCCGCGTCAGAGCCGCGATGCGCCGTTGTCAGAGCCAAAACCATGACGTGGGGCGCTCCATTCCCCTTGCCGCCACTTCCGCGGCGCGGTCACCATCCGGATCTAGAGTCATCCCCCATGACCAGGGGGACGCCGGCGGTGGTGCTGCTGGACCGCGACGGCGCCGACTACACCCTGCACACGTACTCCCACGACGCTCGCGCCGACAGCTACGGCGCCGAAGCGGCGGCGGCCCTCGGGGTTCCCTCGGAGCGGCTGTTCAAGACCCTCATCGCCATTGTCGACGGCGCGTTGATCTGCGCGGTCGTCCCCGTCGCCGGGCACCTCGACCTCAAGGCGCTCGGGCGCAGCGTCGGCGGGAAGCGCGCGGCGATGGCCGACCCGTCCGCCGCGGAGCGGGCCACCGGCTACGTCGTCGGCGGGATCTCCCCACTGGGGCAGAAGTCGCGCCTGCCGGTCGTGGTCGACGAATCGGCCGCCCTGTACGCCACCGTCTTCGTGTCGGCGGGGCGGCGCGGGCTGCAGGTCGAACTCGCCCCCACGGACCTGGTCAGGCTCACCGCGGCGACCGTGGCCGACATCAGCGCCGGATAGCGGGTCGCGTCGTCAGGCCCTGCGACGCCAGAAACGCGATGACGGCCGACGACACCGCGTCCGGGTCCCGCTTGAGTGAATGATCCGCTGACGGGATGGTCACCAGGCGGCGATTACCCGACCGGAACAGCACCGCCGGCGGTTGCCCGAACGGGTCGCGCCCGCCCTGGACGACGAGGACGGGGACGGTGACCGCCGCCAGCTCGTCGACCCGTGACTTCTCCGGGTGGCCGGGCGGATGCACGGGGAACGCCAGTGCGATGACGGCTGCCGCACCCGACGCACCGGCGGTCCGGCAGGCGACGCGCGCGCCGCTGGAGCGCCCCGCGTGGATCGACGGGAGCCCCGCGAAGGACGGACGGCGGGTCAGTGCCGCCGTCACCGCCAGCCACGCCTCGTCCAGCCGGGGCGCGGGCGCCGGCGCGCGCCGCCCGAGCACCCGGTAGGGCTGGGTGACCCGGGCAACGGCGACCCCCGCGGCGACCGCGGCGTCACGGATCGCGAGCAGGTCGGGGGTCTCGACGGTGCCACCGGCCCCGTGGCCGAGCAGGAGCAGGGCACTCGGGCGCTGCGGCTGGTCGAGATCGACCCAGGCCTGCCCCGTCGGCGTGTCGACGGTGACCCTGCGGCTCATGAGAACAGCGCTTGCTGCTCGGGTCGGGGGTGCAGGTCGATCGGCCGCACGAGGTCGGGGCCGTTGTTCTTGACGTTGCCGACCGCGCTGCCGACCGGCCGCAGTTCCAGGTGGATGCCCGTGGCCTCGTCCCAGGCGCGCAGGAGATCCGCCGGGTCCGCGACGGCCGGATCCAGCCAGCGCGCCCAGGACGCGGGTGCGAGCACGAGCGGCATGCGGTCGTGGATCTCGCTCAGGACGCCGACCGACTCCACGGTGATGATCGTGCACGTCGTGAGGGTCGGTCCGCGGGAACCGTCGGTCTCGTGCGGGCTCCAGAACTCGTAGAGGCCCGCGAAGGCGAGGCCGGAGCCGTCCGACGGCGTCATGTAGAAGGGCTGCTTCACCGGGGCACCGGAGGTGTTCTCGGTCCGCTGCCACTCGTACCAGCCGTCGGCGGGGATCAGGCAGCGCCGGGCGGCGAACGCCTTCTTGAACGCGGGTTTGGAGGGGACCGACTCCGCCCGGGCGTTGATCATCTTCGCGCCGCCGGTGCGCTCCTTCGACCAGGACGGCACGAGCCCCCACGTCATCGCCCGCAGCTGGCGCACGGGCGCACCGCTGGGTGTGCCGTCGCTGCCCCGCCGGGGACGGTTCACGATCGCGCGCACCCGGTCGGTCGGCGCGACGTTGAAACTGGGCTCGGGCGGCGCGTCCGCTGCGGCATCCCGCTCCGCGACCTCGGCGTCGAACTCGGCAAGCAGGTCCGCGTCACCCTGGACCGAGACGTAACGTCCGCACATGCCTCCATCCTAGGAAGCCGGACCGACAGGATGCCCCTCCCGGTGCTGACGAGTTCGGCGGCTGGACCGGCGCGTCACACCGGTGCGGCAGACTGGTGCCATGTCCGCTCCGTGGCCCGCTCCCCGAGCGCGCGCCGCCCTGCGCGCGACGGTCGACCTGCCGGGCTCGAAGTCCCACACCAATCGCGCCTTCGTGCTGGCCGCGCTGTCCGACGGCCCGTCGGTGGTGCGCCGGCCCCTGATGGCCCGCGACACCGAACTGATGGTCGCCGCGCTGCGGGCGATGGGCGTGCGGATCACCGGGGACGGCGCCGCGTGGATCGTCGTCCCGGGACCACTGCACGGAGCATCGGTGGACACGGGCTTGGCCGGCACGGTGATGCGTTTCGTCCCCCCTGTCGCCGCGCTGGCACTGGGTGATGTGCATTTCGACGGTGACGAGTACGCCCGTGAACGCCCCATGGCGACACTGCTCGACGCGTTGCGTCAGGTCGGCGTGGACATCGACGACGGCGGCCGGGGCGCGCTGCCGTTCACGGTCCACGGCACCGGGTCCGTCATCGGTGGGCGCGTGGACATCGACGCGTCCGGCTCCTCGCAGTTCGTGTCGGCGCTTCTGCTGGCGGGAGCGCGCTGGGACAAGGGCGTCGAGATCAGGCACGTGGGAGCGCAGTCGGTGCCGTCCATGACGCACATCGCGATGACCGTCGCCGGTCTTCGCGAGCGCGGCGTGGAGGTCGACGAGTCCGTCCCCGGCGTGTGGCGCGTCGGTCCCGGGCGGATCGTCGCCCGCGATGCCGACATCGAGCCCGATCTGTCGAACGCCGCGCCCTTCCTGGCCGCGGCGCTGGTCACCTCGGGCACCGTCACGATCGCCGGTTGGCCGGAACGGACGACGCAGGCCGGTGATGCCCTCCGGCCCCTGCTGACCTCGATGGGGGCCTCGGTGTCCATGGGCTCGGACGGCGTGACGGTCAGCGGCGGCGACGGCGTGCACGGGCTGACAGCCGACCTGCACGACGTCGGCGAGCTGACCCCCGTCCTCGCCGCTCTCTGCGCGCTCGCGGACGGCCCCTCGCGCCTGACCGGCATCGCGCACCTGCGCGGGCACGAGACCGATCGCCTGGCGGCGCTCGCGACCGAACTGACCGCGCTCGGAGGCTCGGTGACCGAACTCGACGACGGACTGGTGATCGAGCCGGCCACCCTGCACGGCGGTCTGTGGCATTCCTACGCCGATCACCGGATCGCCCAGGCCGGAGCGGTGATCGGCCTCGCGGTGGACGGAGTCACCGTCGAGAACATCGAGACCACCCGCAAGACGCTCCCGGACTTCCCGGGAATGTGGACGTCCATGCTGGACGGGTAGGGCCACCCTTCATGGCGAGTGGGCGCGACGACCGCGGTATGCGTGACCTCGACGAGGACGACGTCCGGGTCCGGCCCACCCGCAACGGCACCCGCCCCCGCAGCAAGCAGCGCCCCCGCCACGAGGCGGCCGTGCCCGGGCGGGTGATCACCGTCGATCGGGGTCGGTACCGGGTGCTCGTCGGCGACGCCGAGGTGACGGCCATGCGGGCACGGGAGCTGGGGCGCAAGGGAATCGTCGTCGGAGACCGCGTCGACGTGATCGGGGACCTGTCCGGGTCCGACGACGCGCTCGCCCGCATCGTGCGCCGCGCGCCGAGGGAGTCGGTGCTGCGCCGCACCGCCGACGACACCGACGACACCGAACGCGTGATCGTCGCCAACGCCGACCAGTTGGTCATCGTGTCGGCACTGGCCGATCCGCCGCCGCGCTACGGCTTCATCGACAGATGTGTCGTGGCCGCGCTCACCGAGGGCATCGAGCCCGTGCTGTGCCTGACCAAGTCCGATCTCGCCTCGCCCGACACGCTGCTGCAGGACTACCGCGAGCTCGACATCCCTGCGCTGGTGCTCCGCCGCGGAGCCGACCTCGAACCGTTGCGGGCCCGGCTCAAGGACCAGGTGTCGGTGTTCGTGGGCCACTCCGGCGTCGGGAAGTCGACGTTGATCAACGCGTTGGTGCCCGACGCCGTCCCGCGGGCGGTGGGCGTGGTCTCGGCGATCGGCAAGGGCCGGCACACGTCGACGTCGACCCTCGCGCTTCCCCTGCCCGGCGGCGGGTGGGTGATCGACACGCCCGGGGTGCGATCGTTCGGGCTGGCACACGTGACCGCGGACGACCTGCTGTGGGCCTTCCCCGACCTCGAGGACGGCGCGAACCAGTGCCCGCCCGGGTGCGAGCATCTGTCCGCCGCGGACGGCTGCACGTTGGACTCGTTCGTGGCGGCGGGCAACTCCACACCCGAGCGTCTGGCGGCCTACCGCCGTCTGCTCACCAGCCGCGCAGCGCCCAACCGCGACGACTACTGACGCCGCTGGGCGGGCAGCCAGTCGGCCAGCAGCGCCAGCGCGTCGGTGATCACGCTCTCCTCGCCCGCGAAGGAGAACCGCAGGTACCGGTGGCCGTCAACGGGGTCGAAGTCGATGCCCGGTGCGGTGGCGACTCCGGTCTCGGCGAGCATCCGGTAGCAGAACGCCAGGGAGTCGTCGGTGTAGTCACCGGCATCGACATAGGCGTAGAAGGCGCCGTCGGCGGGGGCCGATCTGTCCAGCCCGATCGATGCCAGGCCGTCGAGCAGGACGGCCCGGTTGGCGCGGTACCGCAGCACGTTGGCGTCCAGCTCGGCATAGTCGTCGAAGGCGCCGAGCGCGGCGTGCTGGGCAAGCGTCGGCGGGCACAGGGCGAAGTTGGTCGCGAGCCGGTCGATCGAGTCGCGCAACTCCGGCGGAGCGAGCAGCCACCCGAGGCGCCAGCCCGTCATCGAGAAGTATTTCGAGAAGGAGTTCACGACCACGCCGTGGCGGCTGGTCTCCCACGCCGACGCGGTCGGCCCGGAGTAGCTGATGCCGTGGTAGATCTCATCGCTGACCAGGCGCGCACCGTGGTCGTCGCACCACCGCGCGATCGCTGCCAGGTCCTCGGGGCTGACCATGGTCCCTGTCGGGTTGGCGGGGCTGGCGATCACCACACCGGACGGGGCCGGGTCGAGCGCATCGAGCATCTGCACGGTCGGCTGGAAACCCGACTCGCTCCCGCACGGCAGTTCCACCACCGTGCAGCCGAGCCCCGTCAGCATGTTCCGGTACGCGGGATACCCGGGACGCCCCAGCGCGACGACGTCGCCGACGTCGAACGCCGCGAGGAACGTCACGAGGAATCCGCCCGAGGAGCCCGTGGTCACGATGACGTCGTCGCTGCTGATGTCGAGCTGGTAGGTCCGCCGGTAGTGACCGGCGATCGCCTCGCGCAGCGGATTGATGCCGAGCGCGTTCGTGTACCCCAGCAATTGCTCGTCCAGCGCCCGGTGCGCGGCGGCCCGGACCGCTCGTGGGGCCTGCGTGGATGGTTGGCCCGCAGTCAGGTTGTGGACCGGAAGCCCGCCGGCGGCGCGACGGGCGGCCGCCTCGAAGACGTGCATCGTGTGGAACGGCGCGACCACGCCGCGACGTGACAGGCGGTGCGAGGTGCTGTCCCAGGTTGCCACCCGCCCACCCTAGAGATGGCCGATCGGCTGTCCACAGGGTGCGGGTGGCGGCTTTCCACAAATCAGTCATTTACGGCATGATGCTGTGATGCCGAAATCCTCCCTGACCGGTCTTGTGGCACTGGCTCTCGTGCTCGTCAGTGGCTGCACGGGTTCCGGAGCCGCCGCCCCCACGCTGCCACCGCCGTCCTCGCCCACTGTTCAGGACACGGCGTCCCGACCGTCGGAGAGCGCGCCACCGACCGCGCGCCCGACGGTGCCGGCAGACGTACCCACCACCGGGCCCAACGTGCGCGACTCCGCCGACAGGGTGCCCGTCATGCCCGTCGCGGCGACCCGGCACACCGAGGCCGGCGCCGTCGCGTTCAGCGAGTTCTTCATCAGGACGATCGATTGGGGCTATGCCACCACCAGCCCCGCCTACATGGACCACTACTACGCCCAGTCCTGCATCGATTGCAGATCTGCCCACAACGCCCTGGAGTACGTGAAGAAGCGAGGCGGCCACTACATCGGAGGGCGACTGACGCTGCGAGCAACACACATAACCCGAGTACCACCCAGGTTGGATTCGGAAGTGTCGACGCGCGTAACACTCGATGTCGAGTCCATTGAGGCCGTCGACAAGAACAACAAATTCCTCAGTGGCGACATCGCATACGCCGGCTACCACGAAAATCTGTGGCTCGAGTGGACGCAGCTCGGCTGGAGAGTCATCGACATGGAGGGTTCCCGGTGATGCGAATGTTTCGCCGCGCCGTTGCGAATTCCGTCGTTGCAGCGCTGCTCGGACTTGCGATCCACTCGATGAGTGTCGTTCCCAGTTACGCACAGGGGATATCGAGCGGAAGCCGCTGCATTACTAACGCCTCGGCGGGTCTCGGCGGGTTGAGGGGCGTCATCATCAACGGATCGTGCGTACCCGCCGACGCCAGTTACACAGCTCGGCCGGATTCGCCGCCGTTTCGGGTGATTGATTGCGGAAATCCGGCCGGTGGAACTCACGGCGCGAGCCGCAATTCCCTGTGCCCCACAGCGCGCGAGGATTGCGTCTCCACGGTCAAGGGGAAAGTGGTCCACGCCGACCCGATGGCGACCCAGCAGCAGGACCCCGCAACAGGCCGGTGGACCACGATTGCGGTGTGGTGCCCGGCCGACGCCACCCCGGTGCCGACCACCGCGGCACTCCGCGATCAGGTGCTGCGACTCCTGCCCGAGGTGTCGATCGGGTCGGCGCCGCGTGCAGACACGCTGGTCAGGATGCAGACGATCCTCTGGGCCGACACCCCCGCGGCACGGCGGCTGGGCACGGTCACGGTCGTCGGCCAGAAGGTCTGGTTGCGGATCCGCTTCGATCGCGGCACGTGGACCTACGGCGACGGCACGACAGCGACGAGCACCGGACCAGGGCTCCCGTACGGCGGCGGCCACACCTGCGACACCCGGTTGTGCCCTGACTTCCTCGGCCACGTCTACAACCGCACCGGCCGGGTCACCGTCACCCTCGCTGTCGCCTGGGACGCCGAGTACTCCCTGGACGGAGCCCACTACGACGACGTGGGGACGACCCCCATCGTCGGGCCGACGATGACGACGACACTCGACGTCCACGAGGCGCGCTCGGTGCTCGTGCGCACCCCGGGCCATGGCTGACCGGGCCGCCGGTAACCTCCTGACCGTGACCCAGACCCAGCACTCACCGGCCGACCTGCGCGCGGACCTCGACCTCGCACTGCGCCTGGCAGACGCAGCCGACGTGCTCACGATGAGCCGCTACGGAGCGCTGGATCTCCTCGTCGAGTCCAAGCCCGACCTGACGCCCGTCAGCGACGCCGACCGCGACACCGAACAGCTCATCAGGCACGGTCTCAACGCCGAACGCCCCGATGATGCCGTCGCCGGCGAGGAGTACGGCACGGAGGGCACCGGGGCACGGCGGTGGGTCGTCGACCCCATCGACGGGACGAAGAACTTCGTACGCAACGTCCCGGTGTGGGCCACCCTGATCGGGCTCCTCGACGGCGACGAGGCCGTCCTCGGCGTCGTCTCCGCTCCCGCATTGGGACGGCGCTGGTGGGCCCACAAGGGTGGGGGCGCCTGGATGACGGAGCTGGGCGGCCCGGCGAAACCGCTTAGAGTCTCGGCCGTGAGCCGGCTCGAGGACGCGAGCATGTCCTTCGCCGCCGTCGAGGAATGGATGAAGTACGGAATGCTCGAACGCTTCGCTGCCCTCGCCGGATCCGTCTGGCGCACGCGCGGCTACGGCGACTTCTGGTCCTACATGCTGCTGGCCGAGGGCGCGGTGGACCTGGCCGGCGAACCGGAACTGTCGCTCTGGGACATCGCCGCGGTGGCGCCGATCGTGACCGAGGCCGGCGGGACGTTCACCGGCCTCAACGGCGTGCCCGGGGTGCACAACGGCAACGCCGCCGCCAGCAACGGGCTGCTGCACGAGGCGCTGCTCGCCGCCATCGGCACCGCCTAGGCGACCAGCTCAGGGCAACCAGGGTCAGCGCGACGAGCCCAGCGCGACCAGCTCAGCGCGACCAGCTCAGCGCGACCAGCTCAGGGCGATCCGGCCGATCCCCGCTCAGCTCGCGAGTCCCTCCACCACCTCCGCGCCCGCCAGCCCGGCCAGCGCCGCGCCGTCCACCGCGATCTTGGACCGCCGCAGGCCGCTCCCGATCACCACCACGCCCGCCGCCACTACCGCCGCGTCGATCAGCACCGGCCAGTCCGCCGGTAGCCCCACTGGCGTGATCCCGCCGAACTCCATCCCACTCAGCGCGACCGCATCGTCCACCGGCGCGAAGGAGGCCTTGCGCGAATCCAGCCGGCGGCGCACCACTCCGTTGACGTCGGCCCGCGTCGTGGCCAGCACGACGCACGCGGCATACCGGGTCAGGTCACCACGCCGGCCCGCGATCACGACACAGTTGGCCGACTCCGTCATCGCCACGCCGTACCTCGCGCAGAACTCGGCTGTGTCGGCCAACGCCGGATCGATGTCGGCAACCACCGCACCGGCCAACACGCCGCCGGCGAGAGCCGCCGAGACGGGCGGCGCCAACGCAGCGTCATCGGGGCGCGCCAGGCGCCACACAAGGGATCCAGGGCCGGTCGGTGAACTCGTCATGACACCGGATCATCCCTGATGCGCCTGCGGAGCCGACCGGCACCCGCGCCGGCTTCGGTAGCCTGGACGGACCGAACAACAGGAGTGATCACGCATGGGCGTTTCGATCAGCAGCCGGGGCCTTCCCGGGATCGGCGTGTGCCAGGAGCTGGAGCTGCACGACGGCTCCCGCCTGGGCATCGTCACCCGTCGCACCGGCCTGCGCGATCTCGTGCTCTACGACGCCGACGATCCCGACGCCGCCGCAGCCCGTGTCCTGCTGACCGAACCCGAGGCCAACGCCGTCGCCGAGCTCCTCGGAGGCCCGCAGATGACGGTCCAGCTGGCTGCCCTCGAGCAGGCCGACGGCCTCGTCGTGGAGCAGCTGCCCGTCCCGGCGAACTCGCCGTTCGCCGGCCGCCCGCTCGGCGATACGAAGGCCCGCACCCGCACCGGCGCCTCGATCGTCGCCGTGCTCCGGGGAACCGCCGCCACGCCGTCGCCCGGGCCGGAGTTCATCCTCCGTGCGGGCGACCTGATCGCGGTGGTCGGCACCCAGACAGCGCTCGACCTGCTCGCCACGATCCTCGACGGCACCGACGTCTCACCACCGGGCACGGGCTGATCGTGATGCCCGTGCTCACGTCCCTGTCCTCGGCGGCATCGTCGGAGAGCACACACGGCACCGCCCTGCTCATCCAGCTCGGCGCGATCCTGTTCGGCCTCGGCCTGCTCGGGCGACTCGCGCGCCGCCTGAAACTCCCCGTCATCCCGCTCTACCTGGTCGCCGGCCTGGCGTTCGGGCAGGGTGGCATCGTCTCGCTCTCGGCCAGCCAGGAGTTCATCCGAGTCTCGGCCGAGATCGGCGTGATCCTCCTCCTGGTCATGCTCGGCCTCGAGTACTCGGCCGACGAGCTGCTCGCCAATGTCCGCAGCCAGGCACCGATCGGTGTCCTCGACGGCCTGCTCAACGCCGTCCCGGGTGCCGCACTCGCCCTGATCGCCGGCTGGGGGGTGCACGCCGCGGTCGCGCTGGCCGGAATCACCTGGGTCTCCTCCTCCGGCGTCATCGCCAAGGTCCTGAGCGATCTGGGGCGGCTGGGCAACCGCGAGACACCGTCGATCCTCGGCGTCCTCGTCGTCGAGGACCTGTCGATGGCGATCTACCTACCCCTGCTGACCGCGTTGCTGGCCGGCAGCGGACTCGGCGGCGTGACCCTCGCCGTGGTGATCGCCCTCGTCACCGTCGGCGTGGTGCTCGTGGTGGCCACCAAGTTCGGGATGCAGGTCACGAAGCTCGTCTCCGCCCAGGACGCCGAATCCCTCCTGCTGGGCGTGCTCGGCCTGACGCTGCTCGTCGCGGGGATCGCCCAGGAACTCCAGGTCTCCTCCGCGGTCGGCGCGTTCCTCGTGGGGATCGCCGTGTCCGGCACCGTGGCCGAGACGGCGGTCGAGCTGCTCACCCCGCTGCGCGATCTCTTCGCCGCCGCCTTCTTCGTGTTCTTCGGTCTGTCCACACAACCGCATTCGCTGCTCGGGGTGCTGCCGCTCGCCGCGCTGCTGGCCGTCGTCGGAGCCGGCACGAAGATCGCGACCGGGTATGCGGCGGCGCGGCGCAACAAGGTCCGGCGTCGCGGCCGATGGCGCGCGGCGGTCGCGCTGGTGCCGCGCGGGGAGTTCTCCGTGGTCGTGGCGGCACTCGCGGTGAATGCCGGGGCCGAACCCAAACTGGGGCCGCTCACCGCCTGCTACGTCCTGCTCACGATCGTGATCGGAGCGGCCATCGCCGGCCTGCCCGACCGTCTCTCGAACACCCCGCCGCAGAACCGCTTCAGCGGGTTGAGTCAGGGCTGGAAGTTCGGGCGCAGGTCGCCCCAGACGGAGTCGTAGTCGCCCTGACGGAAGGGCGCGTCCATGGCCTGCGCGGTGGCGACGATCGGCCACCGTGTCTCGACCATGAACGCCAGCGTGTCGCGGATCTGCACCGGCACCAGGTCGGCAGCGCTCGCCGCCTCGAAGGTTGCCGCGTCCGGACCGTGGCTGGAGAACGCGTTGTGCAGGCTCCCGCCACCCGGCGCGAAGCCCTCGGCCTTGGCGTCGTACTCGCCGTGCACCAGCCCCATGAACTCGCTCATCGTGTTGCGGTGGAACCACGGCGGCCGGAACGTGTGTTCGGCGACCATCCACCGCGGCGGGAAGATCACGAAGTCGGTGTTGGCCAGCCCGGGAGTGTCGGTGGCCGACGTCAGCACCGTGAAAATAGACGGGTCCGCGTGGTCGAAGCTGACGGTGTTGATCACCATGAACCGCGCGAGATCGTATTTGTACGGGACGTAGTTGCCGTGCCAGCCGACCACGTCCAGCGGCGAGTGGTCGTAGTCGGCCGCCCACAGGTGTCCGCCGAACTTCTGCACGACCTGGACGGGCCGCGACACGTCCTCGTACTCCGCCGGCGGTGACAGGAAGTCCCGCGCGTCGGCGAGGCCGTTGGCGCCGATGGGCCCGCGCTCCGGGAGGGTGAACAGCGCACCGTAGTTCTCGCACAGGTACCCGCGCGCGGACGGACCGGACAGCTCGACCCGGAAGCGCATCCCCGGCGGCACGACGGCGATCTCCCCGGGCGCGACGTCGAGCACGCCGAGTTCGGTCCGCAGCACGATCGCGCCGTCCTGCGGGATGAACAGCAGCTCCCCGTCGGCGTCGAAGAACACCCGATCGACCATCGACGACGTCGCGACGTACCAGTGCACGGCGATGCCCGCGCGCTGACCGACGTCGCCGTTGCCGCCGATCGTGAACAGGCCGTCGACGAAGTCCACGCCCGCGCCCGGCAGCGGTATCGGATCCCATCGCAACCGGTTCGGATCGGGTACCCGGTCGTGGAACGGCGCACTGCGCAGCGTCCCGTCGTCGATGCGGCGGAACGGCGGGTGGGCGGCGCTGGGACGGATGCGATAGAGCCAGCTGCGGCGATTGACCGCCCGCGGCTGGGTGAACGCGGTCCCGGACAGCTGTTCGGCATAGAGGCCGAGCGGCGCCCGCTGCGGAGAGTTCTGTCCGACGGGAACAGCACCGTCGGCTGCCTCGGACAGGTGCTGGTTGCCGAATCCGCCCAGGTACTGACGCACGTGTGATCTCCCGGTCCGCTCGGCGCGACGTTGCGCCTAAGCGACCCTAGCGCCGCACGGCGGCAGCGTACGCCGGCACGCTCACCGCGGGAGGGCGTTCACCGACCGGCACGGGACGCGACATCCACTCCCCGGGGCGTGACCTGTCCGGTTGCTGCAGCTCGACGACGGCGGGGGGTTGCTCGGCCCGCGCATGCCCGGACCGGACATCGGCGATCCGCAGGATCTCCGTGGACATCACGCTGAGGTCCAGCAGCGCCCGCGAGCGGTGGGCGCGCTGGCCGAGGTCGACCTGGGCCAGCGCGTCCAGTCCTGATTGCTGGAACGTGTCGATCAGGGTCGACAGCTCGATCCCGTAGCCCACGGGCACCGACAGCGTCTCGAACAGGCTGCGGCGGATCGCCCACTCCCCCGCCAGCGGCTGCATGACGCCGGACAGGCTCGGCCACCGCAGCGCGAGCAGCGGTCGCGCCAGCAGTTCGGTGACCCTCCCACCCAGCGGCTGTGCGCCGGCCGGATCGGTGAGGCGGTCGTAGTGGCCGCGGTTCAGCAAGATGCCCGGGTCGACGCAGAGCGGGCCGAGCAGGCCGGTGACGAAATGCGTGCCCCAGTCCATCAGGTCACCGTCGAGGAACACCAGGATGTCGCCGCTGGTGACGAACTGGGCCTTCCACAGTGCCTCGCCCTTACCGGGATGGACGCCGAGTTCCGGGACGACGTCGGCGACGGAGTGCACGCTCGCGCCGGCGCTCGCGGCCACGTCGGCCGTCGCGTCCGAGGACAGGGAATCCATGACGATCAGCTCGTCGATGACAGGGGCGCCGTCGACGAGGTCGCTGCGCAACTCCTTCACGATCGCGCCGATCGTCGCCGCCTCGTTGCGGGCGGGGATGACGACGCTAACCGTGAGCCCCGCGGAACGCTTGGCCGCGAGCACCTCGGCAAGGGGCCAGTCGGAGCTGCGCGAGCCGCGATCGACCAGCCAGCGGGCAGCGTCCTCGCGCATGGCATCCTCCCGACCCGGCCGCATCACGCGGCATTTCGCCTCCGCCGGGCAGGGGGAAACGACCTGTCCGACAGTACCTGCGGCGGGCGCGGCGCCGCCGTGGCAGGGTGAACGGGTGACCGTGCACCGAGCGCTCCCGTGACGCCCCCCGGTCTGCGTTTCCGCGGGCGGAGCACGACCACCGAACGCGCGCTGGTCATGGCGATCGTCAACCGCACGCCCGACTCCTTCTACGACCGCGGCGCCACCTTCTCCGATCCCGCCGCCCTCGCCGCCGTGGAGCGCGCAGTCGCCGAGGGCGCCGACATCGTCGACATCGGCGGGGTGAAGGCCGGTCCGGGAGCCGACGTCGACGTGGCCGAGGAGATCCGCCGCATCGTCCCCTTCGTCGCGGCCATCCGGAGCGGCTACCCGGACCTGGTCATCAGCGTGGACACCTGGCGCAGCGAGGTCGGCCGCCTGGCCTGCCTCGAGGGAGCCGACCTCATCAACGACACCTGGCAGTCGGCCGACCCGGGTCTCGCCGAGGTGGCCGCGGAGTTCGGCGCCGGCTACGTCTGCTCCCACACCGGTGGTGCCCAGCCCCGGACCCGTCCCCACCGGGTCCACTACGACGACGTCGTGGCTGACGTGATCGCCGAGACCACGGGCCGCGCCGAGGAACTGGTCGCGCTCGGCGTCCCCCGAGCGGGCATCCTCATCGACCCGACGCACGATTTCGGCAAGAACACCTGGCACGGGCTGACGCTGCTGCGCCACACGGCCGACCTCGTCGCGACGGGGTGGCCGGTGCTGATGGCACTGTCGAACAAGGACTTCGTGGGCGAAACGCTCGGCGTCGACCTCGCCGATCGCGTCGACGGGACGCTCGCCGCCACCGCGTTCGCCGCGGCCGCCGGTGCCGCGGTGTTCCGAGCCCACGAAGTGCGCCGCACCCGGCACGTGGTGGACATGGTGGCCAGCATCCAGGGCCGGCGCGCCCCGGCCCGCACGACCCGGGGCCTGGCCTGAGCCCTCACCGCCCACCCCATCACCGAGGAGCCGCATGACCGAGCCTGTCGCGTTCTACCTGCCCGAGCCCGACGGGACGTTCCGCTCGACGACCGCGACGACGAGCCCGTGGGACCCGACGCAGCAGCACGGCGGCCCCCCGTCGGCGTTGCTGGCCCGCGCGATCGAGCTGTGCTCCCCGCGGCCGGACATGGCGGTGTGCCGGGTGAGCGTCGACTTCCTGGGCGGCATCCCGCAGGGGGTGATGACGGTCGAGGCCGAGGTGATCCGTCCGGGACGGCGGGTCGAACTCGTCGAGGCGCGGCTGAGCACGGCGGGTCGAACAGCTGTGGTCGCCCGGGCCTGGCGGATGCGGGTGTCCCCTGGTAGCGCGCCCGCGATGCCCGAGCAGGCCGTCCAGCCGCCCGAGCTGCCCGATCCGCAACCGCAGCGCTACTTCGCCTCGGTCGCGCCGGACTGGGGCTACGGCCGGGCGATCGAGTGGCGTTTCGTCGGCGGCCACTACACCGAGCTGGGACCGGCGCGCGTCTGGGCGCGCCCCCGGCTCCCTCTCGTCCACGGTGAGACGACGTCCGGGCTCCAGCGCGCCCTGATCATCGCCGACTCCGCCAACGGCCTCAGCAGCGTGCTGAGCCTCGACGAGTGGCTCTTCGTGCCGCCGACACTGTCGCTGACCCTGTATCGCGAACCGGTGGGCGACTGGATCCTGGTCGACGCCGAGACTGTGATCGACTCCCGGGGCACCGGCATGGCGCAGGCGGCGGTCTCCGATCGCGACGGCGCGTTCGGCGTCGCGACTCAGCCCTTGCTCGTGCAACGTCGAGCGGACTGACCGGTGGACCACTTGCTCACGTGACCGTCCGGCGCGAGGGCAGCGCGGACGTCCAGGGCGTGAAGATCGACGATGACACCAACATCCAGGCCGCTCCCAGCACCAGCGAACCGACGAGGTCGGAGAGGTAGTGCATGCCGAGCGCGATGCGTGAGTAGGCGATCAGCAGCGCCACGACAACGAGCACCGCGGCCGGCACCGGACGCCGGGCCAACGAGGGGACGACGGCACCCAGGATGATCACCCCGACGACCGCCGCCTGAGCGTGCCCGCTCGGGAACGACCACCCGCCCGCCGCCGACACGGGGTGGAGGAACGTCGGTCGAGGCCGTCCGACGAGGTGCTTCACTGCCCGGTTGAGCGCGACGCTTCCCACCGCGGACACCAGAACGAACGCGGCCAGCCGGAATCTGGCGCGGTAGGCAAGCCAGGCCGCCACCGGGACGAGGATCACCCACCACAGGACCGAACCGATGTCACTGACGATCTGCATGGCCCGCGTGTAGGCGGGGTGGTGGATCGCCATGGTGTGCAGCGAGGCGGCGAGGCGATGATCGACGCGCTGGACCGGATTGTCAGCCGAGCGGACCGCGAGGACGAGCGCGACCAGCGGCCCGGCGAGCAGCACCAGAGCCCCGGCCAGCAGGCGCCGCCGCGAGGGATGCGGTGCGGCGTCCTCGGCGCGGGTCATCGCCGCGATTCTGCTCGTCCGCGGTGTATCGACGATGTGGCTCGTCTCCTGTGCTCAGCCGCAGGTGGGAACGAACAAGGCCCCCAGCGCGATGCGCCGGAGGCCTTGTGTTCAGCAACTTACGTTGTAGCGGGGACAGGATTTGAACCTGCGACCTCTGGGTTATGAGCCCAGCGAGCTACCGAGCTGCTCCACCCCGCGTCGGTAAGGCCAACCCTACGGGGCAGCGCACGCGATGGCAAACTCGCCGACATCTCGCCTTAACTCGGCTTCACGGTCGGGGTGGAGCTTCCCGACGCGCTGGCCTCCACCTGCAGGTACTGCGCCGACAGCCTGGCCAGATCCGCCTGCGCCTGGCCGACCTCGGTGAAGTTGCCCGTCCGGTAACCGTCCTGGAGCCGCTGCGAGGCGTCGTTGATCTGGGTCAGGATCTGATTGATGGTGGGGTTCGCGGGCAGAGTTGTCCCCGTGGACGGGGTCACGGTCGGTGTCGCCGACGTCGTGGGGCCCCCGGTCGCCGTCACCGCATCATCGATGCCCTGCCCGACCACGGGTTGGGAGAGATTCAGCAGCGCGCCGGCCAACGTGTCGTCGTAGCCGATCTTGTCTCCGTAGTACACGATCACGCGTCGGAGAATGGGTATGGCTGTGCCCGAGCCCTGGACGTAGAGCGGCTGGACGTAGAGGAAACCACCGCCCACGGGAAGGGTGAGCAGGTTGGCGTAGACCACCTTGGAGCCGCCCTGGTCGAAGAGCGTGACCTCCTGCGACACCCGGGTCTGGGACTTGAACTGGTTCGCCACCTGTGTCGGGCCGAGTACCGCGGAGCCCGACGGTAGTCGGAGCACGGTGAACTTGCCGTAGTTCGGCCCGGGATCGGCGTCGACGGAGATGTACGCGGCGAGGTTGTCGCGGCTGAGCACCTTCATCGGCGAGGTGAGCTGGAACTCGGTACCCGTCGTGGTGTTCGGCGCCGCGGCCAGCTGGTAGTACGGCGGCTGGTTCTCACCGGGGACGTAGGGGTCGGTCGGGACCGACCACTGGTCGCTGGCGTTGTAGAACTGCACCGGGTCGCTGACGTGGTACTGCGCGAGCAGGGCGCGCTGGACCTCGAACAGGTCCTGCGGGTACCGCACGTGGGCCATCACGTCCGCCGGCATCGCCGACTTCGGCAGGATCGTGCCGGGGAAGGCCTTCATCCACGCCTTGAGCACCGGATCGGTGTCGTCCCACGCGTAGAGCTTCACCGTTCCGTCGTAGGCGTCCACGGTCGCCTTGACCGAGTTGCGGATGTAGTTGAACGACGCATCGGGTTGCTTGGCCGTCCGGTTCTGGGAGGTCAGCGAGTCGGCGGTGACATCGCCCAGCTGTTCCTTCTCCGAGTACGGGTAGTTCGACATCGTCGTGTAGCCGTCGAGCATCCACACGATGCGCCCACCGATGACGGCCGGGTAGGGGTCACCGTCGACCTTCAGGTAGGGCGCCACCTTGAGGACCCGCTGCCGGGGGTTGCGGTCGAAGATGATCTTCGCGCCCTTGGCCTTGGCGGCGTCGTTCAGCAGGAAGTTGATCTCGCCGTACTTGACTGCGAACGCCAGCCGCGTGAAGACGTTGGACAGCTTCACGCCACCGGTTCCGGTGTAGGTCGACTTGGTCTGGTCGCTGCCGTTGAACTCGCGCGGAGTTCCCGTGGCGCCGACGATCGAGTAGTCCACCCCCAGCTCGCCGTAGTACACCTCGGGCTGGGCGATCTTCACGAAGCCCGTCGGGGGGATGTCGCCCTCGGAGAACTGGTCCTGAGAGCTCAGCGCCTTGCCCGCGTCGGCGGCGACGAAGCCGTAGCCGTGGGTGTAGACGGTGTGCTTGTTGATCCAGTTCGTCTGGTTGTTGCCCCCGGTCGACGACAGGTTCGCGGCCTTCAGCTCACGTACGCCGACGACGTAGTCGGTCGTCTTGTTGTTCTCGGTGTACCGGTCGATGTCGAGCTTGTCGGCGAAGCCGTAGATGTTGCGCAGCTGCTGGAGCTGGGTGAAGGTCGGTGAGACCACGTTGGGGTCGAGCAACCGGATGTTGCCGATCGTCGAGGCGTAGGTCGACGTGGTGCCGGTGAGCGCCGACGCGGGCGCGGTGTCGGTGGCGGCGTAGTTGTCGTAGGTCACCGAGCCGCCGTCAGTGGACGTGACGATCCCGTAGGCCTGTCTGGTCGCGGTGATGTTGCGTTCGATGTACGGCGCTTCCTTGGTGCTCGCGTTCGGCTTCACGGAGAACTGCTGCACGAGTGCCGGGTAGATCCCGCTGATGACGATGCTGAGCACGAGCAGCACGCCGAAGGAGATCGCCGGGATCGTGGGGCTGCTCATCCAGATGGACGCCAGGACGCCGACCGCGATGATCACCGCGATCCAGAACAGAATCGTCTTCGAGGGCAGGGATGCGTTGACGTCGGTGTAGGAGGCGCCGTTGACCTTGCCCCTGCTGGAGAAAACCAGGCCGTACCGGTCGAGCCAGTAGGCGAACGCCTTGAACACGATGAAGAAGAACACCAGCATCGTCAGGTGCCGGCGGGCGGAGAGCGTGATCTTGGGCCCCGGCGTCTGCAGCCGCAGTGCGCCGTACAGGTAGTAGACCGCGGCGGACAGCAGGATCGAGAAGATGATCCCGGTGAAGAAGAACCCGAGCAGCAGCCGGTAGATCGGGTAGTCCCAGGCGAAGAAGGACACATCCCGGTGGAACTGCGGATCCTTGATGCCGAAGGAACCTCCGTTGAAGTAGAGGATCCACGCCTTCCAGTTGCCCTGCGCCGACGAGCCCGCCGCGAGGAAGGCGATCACCGAGAGCACGATCAGGGCGAGCAGCTTGCGCGGCTCCAGCGCGATCCGGTACCGCTCGAGGTTCTGCTGTTCCTGCGACATGGGGCGGAACGGGGGGCGCAGGCGGTAGGCCAGCAGCACGTTGCCGCCGATGATCAGCGCCATCGCCAGACCGAACACGACGAACAGCACGATCCGCGTCCGCAGGATCGCGGAGAAGACCTTGCGGTAGCCGACCTCGCCGAACCAGAGATAGTCGGTGTAGACGTTCACGAGGGATCCGGCCAGGATCAGCAGGACGATCAAGCGCCCCGATCACGCTCAGCAAGATCTTCGCTCGTCGGGACAGCTGCATCGCCGGCATCGGCGGGCGCATCACCACGGTTGTCGATTCCTCATTCCCAGACTCATCTCATGCCCACAGCGTGGTGCGCGCGTGCGCACACCGACCGGCGGTAGCTAGAACGTACCGACTCTCCCTGTGGTTCCTGCGCGCACGGCCGCGCGGCGCCCGTCTGGCAGGCTGGGGCCATGTCGACGAACCCTCCGTACCCGGATCCGGCGTCCCCGCAGCTGCTCGGCGTCCTCGATGCCGTCACCGCGGAGATCGAGACCTTCGTCGCCGCGACCGGCTGGGACCAGGCTCCCGCCCTGTTCGCCCTGGTGCCGACGAGGTTGGTCGCCGCGGAGCCCAACGGAGCCGAACTGCTCAAGCTCGATCCAGACGCGCCCCCCATCACGGAGGACTCGCTCACCCCGATCGCGCAGGACGACCTGCCCGACAAGCCGCTGGACGAGGCGCTCAGCGAGATCGAGTGGCCGGACGCGGTGAGTGGCTGCGCGCTCGTCCAGGAGATCGTGCTGCTGCCCCCGGAGGCAGAGGCGGAGCTGTCCTCGCCCGACGCCGTCTCAGAGGCCGCGGTGCACCCGCAGCGGCGGGAGGCCCGGCTGGCGGTCGCGGTGCTGCGGGACGGGCGCACGTCGTCGGTGGTCCGCATCCGCGCCACGGAGCCCGGCGCGCCGGACGACATCGCCTTCGGTGCCGATCTCGCGCCGAACCTGACCGACGCCCTGCGCGCGACGCTGGCCTGATCGGCACGCACAGGACCGGTCAGCAGCCGGGAACCTGCTGGCCCGCCTTGGTCTCCTCGAGCACCTGAACGGCCTGGTGCAGGGTGGATACCTTTGCGACCGTGAGCCCCTTCGGGACGTTGCCCTGGACATCGGTGCAGTTGGACGCCGGCGCCAGGAACAGCGTCGCGCCCGCCCGCCTGGCCGCGATCATCTTGAGCTGGATGCCGCCGATCGCACCGACCGCGCCGGTGGGGTCGATCGTGCCCGTCCCGGCGACGAACCGGCCGCCGGTCAGGTCGACCGAGCCGACCTTCTCCATGATGCCGAGCGCGAACATCATGCCCGCCGAGGGCCCACCGATCTCCTGGTTGAGGCCCAGCGACACGTCGAAGGAGGCGAAGCACGTGGTGCCGACCTCGATGCCGATCCGGGCACCCGTCTTGCCTGAGGCGGGACTCAGCAGCGTGACCTGGACGCTCTTGGCCGCCCCGTCGCGGACCACGTCGATCGTGGCGGACTTGCCGGGCGTCTGCTTGGCCAGCACGGCTTCCAGCGCGGTCTGCGAGGAGATGGACGCACCGTCGAGGCTGACGAGCCGGTCTCCGGACTTCAGCGCCCCGGCCGGCTTGACCTCGGTGCTGACACCGATGATCCCGAACCCCTTCGGGTAGCCGAGCTCGCAGAACGCCGCTGCCTCCGCCGAGTTCTGCGAGTCGCTGAAGTCGGCAGAATCCTGCTGGTTGACCTGCTGCTCGGACTCACCGGGCGGGTAGATCGTCTCGCGCGGGACCACGACACGGTCGTGCTCGAGCCAGCCGGTCAGCGCCTGGAACACGCTCACCCGCCCGGTCGAGACGCTGACCGTCGTGAGGTTCAGGTGGCCGGTCACCGCATTGGCCTGCTTGCCGTTGATCCCGATGACGGTCTGACCGGCGTAGCTGCCGAGAGTGTTGATCGTCGGCCCCGGCCCCAGGATGACGTAGGGCACGGGCAGCGCGACCGCGACGATCGCAAGGATCAGCAGCAGGACGCAGCCGGTGATGAGGGTGCGGACACGGCGGCTCATGCCCCGGCCTGCCAGGGGCAGCGCTGCTCGATCATCAGGCCACCTTAGAGCCCGGCCCCCTGAGCGGTGTGGGCGCGTCGGCCAGGACGGCCAGGAACCGGTGGTGCTCCGCGATCGCCTGGACCGCCGAGGGCCGCGTGCGCGGCCGGCCGGACCACCACGTCAGCACCGCGGTCAGCACGGTCACCGTCAGCGGCGCCAGCAGCCAGAAAGCCCATCCCATAGTGCCCAGAACGCTAACCGCTGCCGTCCCGATCCCTGGGAAGGCGAGGCGTGTCGCGCTGACACGATTAGATGTCAACTGCGGAGCTAGATCAATGTACGTGAATCGGAGCGCCGCTCTGACCGGCCTCGGATCGCCCAGAGCGAACACGGGCACACTGGGCTGCGATCGCTCGTCAGCACTACCGTGGACAACATGAGCGACATGCCCTTCGGGTTCGGCCCCTCCGATCGGGACCCCGACGGTGGTTCGGGTGGGATTCCGGACGACCTCGCCGGGAAGATCCCCCTGTTCGCCGAGCTGCAGAAGCTGTTCTCGTGGAGCGGCGGCCCGGTCAACTGGGACCTCGCCCGGCAGATCGCGATCGCCGCCCTGGCCGACGGCAACACCCACGTCCCGCTCGGCGAGCGCGATGCCGTGACCAACGCGCTCCGCCTGGCCGACCTCTGGCTCGACGACACGACGGATCTGCCCTCAGGCGTGACGTCGACGCAGGCGTGGAGCCCGGTCGAATGGGTCGAGCGCACGCTGCCCGTGTGGGCCACCCTGTGCGACCCCGTCGCCACTCACGTCGTGGAGGCCATGTCACTCGGCCTGCCCGAGGAGATCCGGGCGCAGGCCGGGCCCATGGCGCCGATCATGAACCAGCTCGGCGGCATGATGTTCGGCTCGCAGGTCGGACAGGCCCTGGGCGGTCTCGCCGGCGAGATCCTGTCCAGCACCGACATCGGGCTACCGATCGGGCCCGAGGGCGTCGGCGCGCTGGTGCCCGCGAACGTGAGCCAGTTCGGCGCCGGGCTGGGGCGCCCGCTCGACGAGGTCCGGCTCTACCTGGCACTGCGGGAAGCGGCGCACCACCGGCTGTTCGGCCACGTGCCGTGGCTGCGGCAGCGCCTCATCGACACGGTGGACGCGTACGCCCGCGGGATCACCGTCGACACGTCGATGATCGAGCGGGCCGTGTCGGAGATCGACCCGACCAACCCCGAGAGCATGCAGGCACTCCTCGCCGGTGGGATGTTCGAACCGCAGGAGACCCCCGACCAGCAGGTCGCGCTGCGTCGTCTGGAAACCCTCCTCGCGCTGGTGGAGGGGTGGGTCGACGCCATCGTCGCCGAGGCTGCCGACGCGCACCTCGGTGGCGCCGACGCCCTACGCGAGGCCTCGCGGCGCCGCCGGGCCACGGGCGGTCCCGCCGAGCAGACGTTCGCGACGCTGGTGGGGCTGGAACTGCGGCCCCGCAAGCTGCGGGAGGCGTCTGCGCTGTGGTCCGAGGCGACGATCTCCCTCGGCCGCGAAGGCCGGGACGCCCTGTGGACGCACCCCGACCTGCTCCCCGACTCCGACGACCTGGACGACCCGACCGCGTTCCTGGCGCGCAACGGCGCGGGCGGCGTGACCGACGACGCCATCGCCAGGTTCCTCGACGGCCCCGACGCGGCGCCCGAGACCTCGGCGCAGACCGGCACCGGCCCGACCGACACCGGACAGACCGACACCGGCCCGACGGGCGAGGGCCCGGGCGACGTACCGGGTTCGGCGGGTCAGCCGGACGAGGACTGACCGAGTCCGTTCGACGCCGAGGTCCCGGCGCCGGCCTGGCGGGCGGCGCTGAGGCCTTCGAGGTAGCCGCGGGCACGTTCGGTGCGGGGGTAGCGCTCGACGAGGTCCCAGAAGTCACGACCGTGGCCATGCACCAACAGGTGCGCCAGCTCGTGCACGATCAGGTAGTCGAGCACCCACTCGGGGCTGGTACGCACCTGGTCGGAGATGCGGATGGAGCGGTCGACCGCGGTGCACGACGCCCAGCGATGGCTCATCGTGCTGACCCAGCGGATGCTCGCCGGGACGGCCGCACCGTCCAGGTGACGGTCGTTGAGTTCCAGGGCGCGCTGCATCAGCGCGGCGTCACTGGAGCGCGGCCCCTGGCTGCGGGCTCGGTCCTCGCGGCTGGTGATGTCGGCGACCATGCTCGCCACCCACCGCGCCTCTTCCGCGCGGGAGAACCGGTCCGGAACGAGCACGATGATGCGCCCACCGTCGCGGTAGGCCGAGACGGTGCGGCGTCGGCGTTTGCTCCGCCGAACCTCGACGTCAGCCACGGTCGCCCCTCGCGGCGCTGGGCTGACCCTCAAGCTGAGCAGAAGCAACCGTCCACGGACATGCTGATCCAATCCACAGCAACGGGCCTTCGTCCACAGGTCTGTCCACAGGTGTGGATGGAAATCGGGGAGAGTGCAGGGCGTTCACAAGACGCGACCGTACCGGGTGGGAGCGACCGAATCGGCCGTCCGGCCGACATTCGGCACAACCTGTGGACAGCAGCCATCGACGGCCGCCGGCCTGTGGACAACGGCCCGAATCGGGCGCGCTTCTGCGACGGTGTCTGCATGACCGCTCCTCAGCCCGACACCGCTCCCCGGCTCGCACCCGGCGAACCCGTCCCCACGTCCTGGGCTGATCTGCGTCTCACGCCAGGGACACGGGTGCTCTGGCGGAACCCGGATTCCGTGCAGCTCGAGGTCGGTACCCGCGCCGTCGTCGTGGACGGCATCGGGCCGCTGGTGATCGAGCAGTTGCGCCGCCCCGGCGGTGCCGACCCGGTGCAGCACCAGCGGGTGCTGCGGGAGGTGCGCCGCGAGTCCGGGCTGCACCGTGATCAGCTCGGCGCCGTCATGAGCGTCCTGCACCGCACCGGCTTCCTGGTCCGGCTGCCGCAGCCGCCGGGCGTGGACGCGCCACCGGTTCCCGACCGCCTCGCCGCCGATCGGGCCGCGCTGACCGGACGCGTCGGTGAGCGGGCACGGCAGGTCCTCTCGCAGCGGGCCGGAAGCACCGTGAACGTGCACGGCACGGGGCGCCTGACCGCCGCGGTCGGCACGCTGCTCGCCGCCGCGGGTGTCGGCCGGATCCGCCTCGCCGACAGCGCCGCTGCCGGGCTGGACGACGCCATGCCAGGTGGCCTGACCCCTGCGGACGAGGGCCGGCGCAGTGGGCTGGCGGCCGCCGATGCGATCCGGCGGGCGGCTCCCGGTGCTGAAACCGAGGTGGGCGCGCACGGGCCGAGCGACCTCAGCATCCTGACGTTGGGTTCGCCGGTGGACACCGTGCTCCAGCGCCGCCTCTACGCGCAGGGCGTGCCGCACCTCGTCGCCGGCGTCTGGGGCGCCACCGCCGTGGTCGGGCCGCTCGTGGTGCCCGGCTACTCCAGCTGCCTGCAGTGCGCCGACCTGCACCGCAGCGACCGGGATCCGGTCTGGCCGGCGCTCGGCGCGCAGCTCTCACTCCACGCGCGCTGGAGGGAGTCCTCCGATGTCGCGGTGAGCGCGCTCGCGGCAGCGGTGACGGTTCTGCAGGCGCTGGCCTTCCTCGACGGTGAGTCCCCCGCGACCGTGAACGGCACGCTCGAACTGTCGCTTCCTGACTGGCGGCTGCGCCGGCGGACATGGGCCGTCCACCCACAATGCAGCCGCAGGCACGTGTTGTGAACGCGCCCGCCGCGCCGGCACAACTGCGCCGTATTTCACTCCGCGCACACGCGGCAGCGCGGAGTGGGAGACTAGAACGTGTGACCGACATTCCCCAGAACGGCGTGGCGCGGACCGCACGGCTGGCCGCCCTTCCGTTGGGGATGGCCGGACGGGCGACGGTCGGCCTCGGCAAGCGGATGACAGGGCGCTCCGCTGATTCGGTCAACGCCGAACTCCAGCAGCGCACGGCCGAACAGCTCTTCGCCGTTCTCGGTCAGCTCAAGGGCGGGGCCATGAAATTCGGCCAGGCCCTGTCGGTGTTCGAGGCCGCGCTGCCGGAGCAGAACGCGGCCCCGTACCGCGAGGCGCTGACCAAGCTCCAGGACGCCGCGCCGCCGATGGAGACCGAGACGGTGCACCGGATGCTCGCCGAACAGTTCGGCCGGGGCTGGCGTGAGCGATTCCTCGAGTTCTCCGACACCCCGTCGGCCGCGGCATCCATCGGCCAGGTGCACAAGGCGGTGTGGCGCGACGGGCGGACCGTTGCGGTGAAGGTGCAGTATCCCGGCGCGGGGCCCGCCCTGATGGCCGACTTCAACCAGCTCTCCCGCTTCGCACGGCTGTTCACGCGGTTCTCCCCCGGCCTGGACGTCAAGTCCCTCCTCGCCGAGCTGAAGGAACGCATCGCCGAGGAGCTCGACTACGCACTGGAAGCCGACGCCCAGCGGGTGTTCTCCGCGGCGTACGCCGACGACGCGGAGATCATGGCGCCGCGCGTCGTGGCCAGCGCGCCGAAGGTGCTCGTCTCGGAGTGGATCGACGGCACCCCGCTCTCGCGGATCATCGCCTCCGGCACCCAGGACCAGCGTGACCGCGCCGGGCGGCTGCTGTCGGTACTGCACTTCTCCGCGCCGAATCGGGCCGGTCTGCTGCACGCCGACCCGCACCCGGGCAACTTCCGCCTGCTGGACGACGGCCGACTGGGCGTCATCGATTTCGGTGCCGTCGCCCGTCTGCCGGGAGGATCACCCGAACCGATCGGGCGCATCACCCGCCTGGCCCTGGCCGGTGACACCGAGGGTGTCGTGTCCGCCATGTATGCCGAAAACTTCATCCGCTCCGGGATCGTGATCAAGGATCCGCAGTCCGTCCTCGACTACCTCTCGCCCATCCTCGAGCCACTGCGCGGGGAGACGTTCACGTTCTCCCGGGACTGGATGCGCAAGCAGGCCGCGCGGATCGGCGATCCCCGCAGCGAAGCGGCTCGCGTGGGGCGGTTGCTGAATGTGCCGCCGACATATGCGTTGATCCACCGGGTCACCCTCGGGTCCATCGGCGTGCTGTGCCAGCTGGGCGCCACGGCGCCGTACCGCGCCATCGTGGAACGGTGGCAACCGGGCTTCGCCGCCTAGGCTTCAGCTCACCACCACTGCTGGTCCAGGCGTGCCTCGATCGAGCGGCACCGCCCCGCGGGTGCAGTCCGGGCAGACATGACGCGTCACCCGGGCACCGGCGACGACAGCGCTCTCCGTGCTCCACAGCAGCAGATCGTCGTCGCCGACCGGGTCCGATCGCCGGTCGCACACGGCGCAGCTGACCGTGACGCCGGGCACCGTGCGCTCATCGTGAACCGTCATGCGTACATGACAGCGCGGCCACCGGAGACAATCCAGTAGCCGCGCCGTCGTGCGTGATCATTCAGTTGTCGCGGATTCCGTCGCTCGTGCCGCTCGGGCGGGTGCGACGGTCCCGCGTCAGGCGTGCCGGACCGACGAGACCCGGAGGTCCGTCGCGGTGCGGTCCGCCCGCACCGCACGCCGTTGCGCCCAGTCGGCGACCCGGTTCCAGCGGGCCGCCACCTGCGCGCGGCGGGCGCGTTCGGTGACGCGATAGGCCGCGGCCGTGGCCTCGGCCTCACGCGATCGCTCTCGCGCGAATGCTTCGTAGTTCTGATACATGTGCGTACTCCTGATTCGGGAAGTGTCATGTCGGATCACGCCGCGACCTCGCGACCCTTCGCGTCGTCCTTGCGGGGACGGCCACGGGGGCGCTTGCGGGCGATGACGGTGCCTCGTTCGAAGATCTCTCCACCCCAGACGCCCCACGGCTCGCGCCGGGCGATCGCGCCGGCCAGGCAGGCGCGCTGAACCGGGCAGTCCAGGCAGAACGCCTTCGCGGCCTCGAGCTCACCCGGGGTCTCGGCGAACCACAGGTCGGGGTCCTCGACCCGGCAGGGCAGGGACTCGGCCAGGCGCTGGTCGGTACCCAGCAGCAGGTCGTCGGTGTCGAGATCGTCGACTCCTGAAAGTGCGGTGAACACTGTGTCCTCCTCAAGGACAGTGTCGGAACAATGGCGTGGGAGAGCCGGGTCTACCGGCGTCAGAGTGGTCTGCACGGTGTCGGATCACCTCCTTGGTGGCGGTCGCTCGGTCTGTGGGCGGTGCTGGTCAGTGCTCGCCGGCTGCGGACAACAGAAAGGCCGCGGTTCCCTTGGTGGGAGCCGCGGCCTCGATGAGTGCCACTGTCGACGAACGTGTCGTCAGCGTGGAACTCCTCGAGGCGGACTTCCCAGTCCGGTGCCATCAGCGATCGCTGCAAAGCGCTTGGTAGCCGTGTGGTGCCCCGCGTACAGCGCCGTCCCATTGGCGGCCGAGACAGCGGCCGAGACGGCGGCGGCGATGGACGGCGCGGCGACAGCGGACAGACCGGTGGCCTCGGCCGTGACACTCCACGGGTCGATGCGCACGAAGGCCTGGGCAGCCACCGACGCCGGGCGGGTGCGGACGGCAGCCGGCATCGCGGCCATGACGGTCATCGTCAAGTCCATGCGAGCCACCTCCTTCGTCCGCGGACGCGCCTGTGCGCGATCTCTCTGGCAGGCTAACGGAGGCCTCGTCGGGACGCACAACCGAATTAACGCACGAATCTGTGAGCGCCCGAATCAGGTGATCTGCGACCGGGTCGGGATCGCCTCCGGCCAGCACCGCCAGCACCGGTTCGGCATAGCGGTCGAGCTTGGTCGGACCCACGCCGGAGACCTGCGCCAGGGCGGCGTGCGAGCCGGGGTTCGTGTCCGCGATCGCGACGAGCGTGGCGTCGGAGAACACCACGTAGGCCGGCACTCCCTGGGCGTCGGCCTGCTTGCGGCGCCACGCCCGCAACCGTCCGAACAGCTCGGCGTCCGCGGCGGCGGGGCTCGCCGAGCGCGACTTGGCCTTGGCCACCGGAGCCGGGCCGCCGCTCGGGCGCAGACCGTCGAGGAACCGGCTGGGGCGACGACCACGCCGCTGCCCGGGCGAGCGGGCCAGCGCCCAGGACAGCGCCAGCCGCTCGCGCGCCCGGGTGATGCCGACGTAGAGCAGGCGCCGCTCCTCCTCGATCTGCGCCGTGCGTGGTCGCGTGCTGGATCGGCAGGGTGGTGTCGGTCAGGCCGACGAGGAACACCGCGTCCCACTCCAGCCCCTTGGCCGAGTGGAGCGATGCGAGCGTGACGCCCTGGACGGTCGGCGCGTGCTGCGCCGTGGCCCGTTGGTCGAGCTCGGCGACGAGTTCGGTCAGGCTCGCCTCGGGTCGGGTGGCCAGCAGATCCTCGGCCAGGGTCACCAGCGCGGCGAGGGACTCCCACCGTTCCCGCGCGGCACCCCCGGGCGGCGGGCTGGACGGATTCCAGCCCGTGCTGCCGAGCACGGCGCGGCACCTCGTCGGGCAGCGACTCGCCCTCGGAGTCGGCTCGGGCGGCCCCCCGCAGCAGCAACCGGGCCTCCCGCACCTCGGGGCGGTCGAAGAAGCGCTCGCCGCCGCGCAGCACGTACGGCACGCCCGCCTCGGACAGCGCCTGCTCGTAGACCTCCGACTGCGCGTTGATGCGGAACAGCACCGCGATCTCCGACGCCGGCGTGCCGTCGGCGATCAGGCGGGCACAGGCGGCGGCGGTGGTCGCCGCCTCAGCGGGCTCGTCGTCGAACTCGGCGAAGGTCGGTCTCGGGCCGTCGGCGCGCTGGCCGATCAGGGTCACGCCGGCACCCGTCGAGCGCACCATCAGCTTGTTGGCCAGCTCGACCACCTGCGGCGTGGAGCGGTAGTCGCGCTGGAGCCGGATCACCTGCGCGCCCGGGTAGCGGCCCCGGAAGCCGGTCAGATGGGTCGGGGTCGCGCCCGCGAAGGAGTAGATCGTCTGATTCGGGTCGCCGACCACGCAGAGGTCGTCGCGGCCGCCGAGCCAGGCGTCGAGCAGGCGCTGCTGCAGCGGCGAGACGTCCTGGTACTCGTCCACGACGAAGTGCCGGTACCGCGAGCGGACCTGCTCGGCGACGTCGGCGTAGGTCTCCAGCGCACTGGACATGATGAGCAGGAGGTCGGAGAAGTCCAGCTGGCCGGCGCGCCGCTTGGCCTCCTCGTACTTCTCGTACACCTCGGCGACGGTCGCCGGAGTGGTGGGCGTCTCCCGGCCGGCGGCGGCCGCGCGGGCCGGGTAGTCGGCCGGCGCGGCCAGCACCGCCTTGGCCCAGTCGATCTCGGCGGCGAGGTCGCGGACCTCGGCGCGGTCGGCGCGCAACCGGGCGCGGGCGGCAGCATTCGCGACCAGCCGCAGCGGGCGGTCGACGATCTCCGGCACCTGACCGCCGAGCACGCGTGGGGCGAAGAACTGCAGCTGACGCAGCGCGAAGGCGTGGAACGTGCGGGCCTGGACTCCCCCGACGCCCAGGCCGCGCAAACGGGTACGCATCTCGCCGGCCGCCCGCGCGGTGAAGGTGACCGCGAGCAACTGCCCGGCCGGGACCGCGCCACTGTGCACCGAGTAGGCGATGCGGTGGGTGATCGCACGCGTCTTTCCCGTCCCCGCGCCGGCGAGGATGCACACCGGTCCGCGGACCGCGCTCGCCGCGGCCCGCTGCTCGGGGTCAAGCCCGGCCAGGATGCGCTCCGTGATCGGTAGCTCGAGGGTCCCCACCCTGCGATCCTGTCACTGGGCACCGACGACACGCGCACCGATCTCGTCAACTGTGGGCGGGAAGTCATCGCCGGGTGCCGTTGTTGCGCCTGGGAACGCACCGATAGCGTCCTGTCACCGACGAGCACCCGAGGAGTCCCGAACCGCGATGGTCACCATGTACAGCACCACCTGGTGTGGCTACTGCAAGCGTCTCAAGCGCAGCATGCAGAGCGAAGGCATCGAGTTCGCCGAGGTGAACATCGAGGAGGACCCGGCGGCCGCCGATCTGGTCATGGCCGCGAACGGCGGCAACCGGACCGTCCCGACGCTGGTGTTCGGCGACGGAACCGCGTTGACCAACCCGAGCATCGGCGAGGTCAAAGAGCAGCTGGCCAAGGCGTCCTGACCGCGCCCGTCCGCTACCTCCCGCTCAGCCCGGAGGCTCTTGTCGACGCGCTCGCCGACCGGCTGGGTGGGATGAGCGGCGTCGTCCGTGTGCTCGTCGACGGACCGCTCGCCGCGGATCCGGCGACCCTGGGGTGCGCGGTTGCTGCGCGCCTGCGGGATCGCGGCAGGCCGAGCGTGCACCTCGCTGCCTCGGACTTCTGGCGGGACGCATCCGTCCGCCTGGAGTTCGGGCACACCGATCTGGACGCCTACTACCAGGGCTGGCTCGACGCCCCGGCGCTCCGGCGTGAGGTCCTCGACGCCCTCGTGCAGGACGCTCGCTACCTGCCGACCCTGCGCGATCCCGCGACCAACCGTGCCACTCGCGCGGCGTACGAGCACGCGCCGGCCGACCTGGTGCTGCTCGTCTCCGGGGACCTGCTCCTCGGCCAGGGGCTGCCGGCCGAGCTGAGCGTCCATCTGCAGATGGACGCCCCCGCCCGCGCCAGGCGCACTCCCCCGGAGTGGGCCTGGACCCTCCCCGCTCTCGAGCGCTATGACGCCGAGGTCGACCCGGGCGCTGTCGCCGACGTGGTGGTGCGGGTCAACGATCCCAACCACCCCGCCATGGCTGTCCGGGACACGCGGTAGCGCTCAGCCGGCCACCCACGAATCGAGCAGCTGCCGCGCGATCGAGATCGACCCCGGTAGCGCGCGCAGGCGCGGACCCGACGCCTCGACCGATCCCACCTCGGGAAGTGCCCCCAGCGGGTCGTCGCCCCACGTCGTGGCCGCGGCGATCTCCTCACGGGTGAACCAGGCGGCCTCGGCCAGTTCGTCGTCCTCGGGGCGCAGGGTCGCGTCACCGGTGACGCGTGCGGTGAAGCCGAGCATCAGGGACGCGGGAAACGGCCAGGGCTGGCTGGAGTGGTACTCGACGTCGGTGATGTCGATACCCACCTCCTCGCGCACCTCGCGCACGACGGCGGCCTCGGCGGACTCCCCCGCCTCGACGAAGCCCGCGAGGATCGAGAACCGGCCGGCGGGCCAGCTCGCCTGGCGCCCGAGGACGACGCGATCGGCCCCGTCGTGGATCAGCATGATCACCGCCGGGTCCGTGCGCGGGAAGTGGAGGCTGTCGTCGACGGGGCACTGCCGGGCCCATCCCGCACTGACCGGGTGGGTCGGCGCACCGCAGCGGGGACAGCGGGGATGGAGCCGATGCCACTGGGTCAGCGCTGTCGCCGCAGTCAGCAGGCCGCCGTCGAGTTCACTCAGCGCGCCGCCGAGCTGGCGCAGCCCGCTCCACCCGTCCTGGACGCCGACCGGGACGCTGAAATACGCACCCCCTTCGTACTCGCCCAGAAAGGTCCGCTCGGCCAGCTGATCGACCTCGTCGGTCCCCACGTAGGCGAGCTCGACCCGATCGCTCCCGGCTCGCGTCGGCACCGCCCCGGTGGGATCGACCTGCAGCACCAGCGCGTCGGCCCACGCCGCCGCCAGCCATTCCGTGTCGGAGCGGCGGTGCGCCGAGCGGTCGTGTGCCGAACGGGACAGGATCGGCGGACGCGAGGCGCTCACGGCCGGATCAGGCGGTCACGTACGAGGTCAGCGCGGACAGCGGCTCGGCGATCACCGCGGCGTCGCCGACCACGACGGTCACGAGGTGCGCCGGGGCGAGGTAGGCGGTCGCCGCGGCGCTGACGTGCTCGGTGCGCACGGCGGCCAGGCGCACCGGCTGTTCGGCCAGCCAGTCGAGACCGAGGCCCACGCCGGCCAGGCTGGACAGCGTCGAGGCCAGGCCGGACTGGGTCGCGATCGACAGGGCCAGCGTCCCGATGGCGTACTGCCGGACGTCGTCGACCTCGGTGTCGGAGACGGGCAGGGAGGCGATGCGCCCGAGCTCGTAGGCGGTCTCCAGGAGTGCCGGACCCGTCACCTCGGTCGCCACGTCGGCAGCCGCGGTGAACGTCGACCCCAGGACCCGGTGTTCCACCGAGCTGCGCGGCGAGTACGTGTAGCCCTTGTCCTCCCGGATGTTCTCCACCCAGCGTGAGGAGAAGTAGCCACCGAAGATGAGGTTCGCCAGGCCCAGGGCGGCGGCATCAGGGTGCGTGCGCGGCACGGCGGTGCCACCGATGCGGATGGCCGACTGCACCGAACCGGGGCGGTCGAGCAGCACGAGCGGCCCGGGCACGAGCTCCGGCAGCACGGGCATCGGCGCGCCGGGGGGCGAACCGGCCCACCCGCTCAGTGCCGCCTCGACGACGTCCAGCGCGCGCTGCGGGGAGAGATCCCCGACCAGCACGAGTGTCGCGCCGTGCGGGCGCACCCGGTCGGCGTGCAGCCGCCTGACCTGGGCTGCGGTCGCGGCCGCGACCTCGTCGGCATCGGGCATGTCGCGGGTGTACGGGTGGTCCCCCCAGAGTCGCCGGCTCAGTGCCTCATGAGCTACAACCCCGGCTTGTGATCGGGCGATGGTCAGGCGCTCGATGAGGCGCTCCCTCTCGCGTGAAACCTCGGCGGCCGGATAGGTGGCCGAGGTCAGCACCTCGTTGAGAAGGGACAGGACGTCGGGCAGCCGGGTGGCCAGTGCTGACCCGGCGATCAGGAGGCGATCGGAATCGACCGACGCTGACAGGGATCCGCCGAAGGACTGGACGTCGGACGCGATCGTCGTGCGGTCGCGGTCGGGCGTCCCCGCGAGGATGGCATCGGCCAGCAGTTCCGCGCGGGCCGAGTGGGCCGGCTTGGCGCTCTGCAGGGGCACGCGCAGGCGCAGCTCGAACAGCGGGACGCCGGCGCGCCGGACGACCAGGACGCGGAGTCCGGAGGCGAGCGTGCGCTCCGCGGACGTCACCCGCTTCAGCCGTGGCGTGGGGCCCAGGCCGGGAACCGTCAGCGCGGTCATTTCTCGATTCCTCCGGGGACTAGTTCGAGCACGGTTCTCGTGTGCGGCAACAACTGCGCAGCGGCGGCGCGGACGTCGGCTTCGGTGACCGCGGCGAAGCGTGCGGGCAGTTCCTGGACCGTCTCGGCAGCGCCGAAGATCAGCTCGAATTTGGCGAAGGACAGCGTGCGATTCAGCACGGAGTCGAGTTCGCGGAACAGCGACGCGACCATGCGCACCCGCACCCGGTCCAGCTCACCGGGCTCGAGGCCGGACGTGGCGACGCGGTCCAGTTCCTCGTCGATGGCCGCGAGCACGGCCTCGAGCGAACCGCGCTCGGGGTAGTGGGCGGTCAGCGTCATCGCGGTGGGGTCTCGCTCGTCGAAGGGATCCCCGAACTCGCCGACGTAGGCGCTGATGTCGGTGACGAGCCCGTCGCGCTGCACGAGGCGTCGCTGCAGGCGGGACGCGTCACCGTCGGACAGCAGCTCGGCGAGCAGCACGTAGGCCAGGTAGGACGCGCTCAGCCCCACCGGGTCGGGCAGGCGGTAGCCCACCGCAACCGCGGGCATCGGAGCGTGGCGATCGATGACGGTCGCCCTCCGTTCCGAGGTGATCGGCGGTTCGCCGAAGTCAGGGCGCTTGGGCTTGGCCCGCCTCTTCACGCGGGAGAAGTGCCGCTCGATCAGCTCCATGGTCGTGTCGATGTCCAGGTCGCCGCCGACGGCCAGCACCGCGTTGGTCGGTGCGTAGTACCGCTTGAAGAAACCCGCGGCGTCGTCGATCGTCGCCGCTTCCAGGTCGACGAAGCCGCCGTAGCCGTTGTGCGAGTTGGCGAAGCTGTCGAACATGACGCCGGGCAGCTCGATCCACGGGAAGCCGCCGTATGGACGGTTCATCACGTTGACGCGGATCTCTTCCTTCACCACCGCGATCTGGTTGGCGAGGTTCTCCTCGGTCAGCCGCGGCGAGGCCATCCGGTCGGCCTCCAGGAACAGCCCGCGCTCGAGGGCGTTGGACGGCAGCGCCTCGAAGTAGTCGGTGTAGTCGAAGTGGGTGCTGCCGTTGAACACTCCCCCGGAGGACTGGACGTACCGAGGGTGCTCCATCTTGCCCAGCGTCGCCGAGCCCTGGAACATCAGATGTTCGAAGAGGTGGGCGAATCCCGTGCGCCCCTCGGGCTCGGACCGGAACCCGACGTCGTAGAGCACGGCGACCCCGACCACCGGCGCGGACCGGTCGGGAGCCAGCACGACGCGCAGGCCGTTGGGCAGGACGGCGTGGGTGATCTCATGGTGCAGGCCGGGCAGACGCACAGAGGGCATGCCCACCACCCTATGCGGCAAGGTGCTCAGCTCAGGACGCGGCCAACCCGGAGCGTCCCAGAGCGGCGAATTCCGACCACAGATGCGCGGCCGCCTCGGCCCCCTTGTAGAGCATCGAGACGGTGACCTTCTCGTTCGGCGCGTGGATCTGGTCGTCCGGCAGGCCGACGCCGAGGAACACGAGCGGGACGCCGAGGGTATGCTGGATGGCCGCCTCCGGGCCGCTGCCGCCCTCGCGCGTCGGGAGCACACCGGCGCCGTCGAAGGCTGCGGAGATGGCGCGGGTGAGGGCCCCGTATGCGGCGGTGTCGAGGGGAACCAAGCACGGTGAGACGCCTTCGCCCTCCCACTCGACGTGCGCGGTGATGCCCGCCGGGGTGTGCGCCGCGATGAACTCGCTGACCCCGTCGCGGATCGCAGCGGGGTCCTGCGCCGCGACCAGACGGAAGGACAGTTTCACGTGCGCGTCGGTCGGGACGATCGTCTTGCCGCCGTCGCCGGTGTAGCCACCCCACATCCCGTTGACCTCGGCGGTCGGGCGGGCGCCGATCCGCTCGAGAGTCGACTGGCCGGCCTCCCCGGCCAGAGCCCGCGACTGCGTCAGCTCCAGGAAGGCGGCCTCGTCGAAGGGAACGGCGTTGAACAGGGCCCGCTCGTCGTCGGTGAGGGTGAGCACGGCGTCGTAGAACCGGGGGATCTGCACGCGTCCCTCAGCGTCGTGCAGGGCCCCGATGAGCCTGCCGATCGCGGTCAGCGGGTTGGGGACCGCACCGCCGAACACCCCGGAATGCAGGTCGATGTCGGGGCCGTGGAAGTCCACCTGCGCGCTGACCATGCCGCGCATTCCGGTCACCGTGCTGGGCTGATCCGCGGAGACCATGCCGGTGTCGGTGATGACGACGACGTCGCAGTCGAGGCGGTCCCGGTGCTCGTCGAGCAGGGCCTGGAAGGTCGGCGATCCTGACTCCTCCTCGCCCTCGATGAGGAATTTGAGGGTCACCGCGGGGCTGGTGCGCCCGGTGGCGGCCAGATGCGCCCGTAGGCCGAGGAGGTGGAAGAGCAACTGGCCCTTGTCGTCAGAGGCGCCTCGCGCGCGGAGCACGTCGCCGTCCATCGTCGGGTCGAACGGATCGGTGTGCCAGAGCTCGATCGGGTCCACCGGCTGGACGTCGTGGTGGCCGTAGACGAGCACCGTGGCGGTCTCGCCCGATGCCTGCGCGTCGCCGGCCGGCCATTCGGCGTAGACGGCGGGCAGCCCTGCCCCCTGCCAGATCTCGACGGTGGGGAATCCGGCGCTGCGCAGGGCCTCGGCGAGCCATTCCGCGCTGCGTGCGACATCGCCGTGCCGCTCGGGCTGCGCGCTGATGCCGGGGATGCGCAGGAACGCGTCCAGGTCGGCCAGCAGGTCGCCGCGGTGAGCCTCGACGTAGCTCCGGACGGGTTCGGTGATCTCGGCGGTCATGACCCAGACCGTATCTCGCGGCCGGTGACGAGTGCGCGGAGGCCGTCCTCGTCGAGCAGGTCGAGCGGGCGGACGGTCTCGTCGGCACGGATGTAGTGGAACGCCGCGCCCACGGACTCGACGGCGACCGGCCGCGCATCGGTGCTGACGATCCGCTGCCACGCGAGTCGGTACGCCGCGAGCTGCACGGCCGCCGCGGCGGCACGGGCGCCGCGGGGCACCGCGCCGGTCTTCCAGTCCACGACCAGCCAGCTGCCGTCCGGCTCGGCGAACACCGCGTCCATCCGGCCGCGGACGACCACCCCGTCGAGCACCATCTCGAACGGCACCTCGACCTCGGTGGGCGTACGGGCCGCCCACGCGCTGGCCAGGAACGCCTCCCGCAGTTCCGTGACGTCCAGATCGGCCGAACCGTCGTCGTCGGCGGCTCCCGGGAGTTCGTCCACGTCGAGCAGCTGCTGCCCGGCCCACCTGCGCTCCAGCCAGAGATGGAACGCGGTGCCACGCCGGGCGAGCGGAGCCGGCCGCGCGGGCAGGGGTCGCCGCAGCCGGCGTGCGAGCTCGTCCGGGTCCTCGCGCAGCGTCACGAGCTGGGACACCGACAGCCGGGACGGCAGCTCCACGTCGAGGACCGGGCCGGGGCGGCGTCGCTCGCGCTCGGCGAGCAGGGTGTCCACATCCCGCCGCCACTGGCCTCGGAGTTCGGCGGCGTCGTCGAACAGGCCGGGCAGCGGGTCGCTGCCGGCTCGGGAACGGGTAGGCGCCGGGGCGGCGGCGAGCGCGGCGCGGACGAGCGCGGCACCGGACTCCACGGCAGGACGACGGGCACCGAGCGGGTCGTAGGGCCACCGCTCCGTCCGAGCGTGCGCCAGCCGGGGGTTCTCGGTGATACCCGCGGCGTCGGCCCAGTGATCCACCCGGACCGCGCCCGTCACGTCCGCGGCGAGTTCTGCCAGGAACGCCGACGGCTGGCGCGCCTCCTTGGCCGAGTCCCACACGTAGCCGCTGACGAGCAGGGTGCGCCGGGCGCGCGTGAACGCCACGTAGGCCAGGCGACGCTCCTCGACCAGATGCTGCGCGCGCACCTGCGAGTCGTGCGAGGGGCCGGTCGCGCTCTTGATCATGCCCGCGAGCTCCTTGCGGTCCTGGGCGGTGGCGGGGTCCAGGCTCGGCAGATCGGCCGAATCACCGCGCAGGGGCGACGGGATCAGGTGCCGTGCCCGTGTCCAGTCCGCGCCCTTGGCCGCGGAGGGGAAGACCTGATCGACCAGACCGGGGACGGCCACGATGTCCCACTCGAGCCCCTTGGCGCCGTGCACGGTGAGGATCTGGACCCGGTCGTTCTCCACCACGATCTCGCCGGGCTCGAGGCCGTTCTCCTCCTCCTCGGCGGCAGCCAGGAACGCCAGGAACGCCGTCAGCGTCGCCTCGTCGGCCTCGGCGGCGAAACCGGCCGCGGCATCGAGGAAACGGTCCAGGTGGGCGCGACCGACTTCGGCGCGGTCCGCCCGAGCGGCCACCTCGACATCGACACCGATCGTCCGCTCGACGTCGGCCACGAGGTCGGGCAGCGGGGCCGAGACGCGCCGCCGCAACCGCCGCAGCTCCAGGCTGAACTCCGTCATCCGGCGCCCGCCCTCGGCGGAGTACCGCGACAGGTCGCCGAGATCGTCGAGCGCCTCGACCAGACTGCCGGGGTCACGGGTCGCCGGCCCGGCGCCATCGCCCGGTGACGGATTGGCCAGCTCGCGCGCCCGCCGGTCGAGTGCCGCCAGATCCCGGGGGCCGATGCGCCAGCGCGCCCCGGTGAGCAGCCGCACTACGGCCGGACCTGCCGAGTCGTCGGCGAGGACCTGCAGGACGGAGACCACGTCGAGCACCTCCGGGGTCGTGAGCAACCCGCCGAGCCCGACGATCTCGACCGGCAGTCCCTCCGCGCGCAGGGCCGCGTCCACGAGCGCGATCTGCGCCCGCCGGCGCACGAGCACCGCGGCCGAACGAGGTGCGGGAGCCGCCGTGGTGGCCCCGGCGGGCGCGGCGGCGGCCGGCGCACCCGGGGCGGCGTCCCACGCCGCCCGGACCTGCGCGGCGAGCCACGCCGCCTCCGCCTCGACGGTGTCGAGAACCGCCGCGACGACCTCACCGGGAGCCGCGCCGACGCGAGCCCGCAGCTCCACTGTGCCGGGATGGGTCGTCCGCAGCGATGCGGCGACGGTGTTCGCGGCCGCGAGGATCGCCTCGTCGTTGCGCCAGCTGGTGGACAGCGTGAACCGCGCTGCCGGACGGCCGTCCGTGGCGAACGTCATGGGGAACCGGCCGATGTTTCCCGCGCTGGCCCCACGCCAGCCGTAGATCGACTGGAACGGATCGCCGACCGCGGTGACCAGGTGGCCCGCGCCGAACAGGCCGTGCAGCAGCGCGATCTGGGCGTGACCGGTGTCCTGGTACTCGTCCAGCAACACGGCCTGGAAGCGGTCACGCTCGATCCGCTGCACCTCGGGGAGTTGGGCCAGCCGCGCCGCGCAGACCATCTGATCGCTGAAGTCGACGGCGGGCAGCGCTGCCTTGGCGGCCGCGAATCCGTCGACCATAGGGAGCAGTTGCCGCCGATGCCGGAGCGAGGTCACCAGCGCCTTGAGTTCCGTGGGGTACTCCGTGCGTGCCTTGGGAGCGCGGGGCAGCGCGTCGATACGGGCCAGCCAGTCGTCGGTGAACGCCTCGACGTCGGCCGGCGAGCGGAGGTGGTCGGCGAGGTCGGCGGCCAGCTGCAGCACCCAGTTCGTCACCGAGCGCGGGGTGCCGATGGAGTCGTCGAGCTCGCCTCCGTAGCGCCGCACGACCGCGTCCGCGAGCTGCCAGGCGACCGCCGGCGAGACGAGACGAGTGCCGGGCTCGACGCCCAGCCGCAGCGCGTGGTCGGCCACCAGCCGCCCGGAGTATGCGGCGTAGGTCAGGACCGTGGGTTCGGCGAGGAGCAGGGCGACCCGGTCCTCGCGGTCGGCATGGCGGGCCCACGCCTGCAGGCGGCGCCGGATCCGGACGCCGAGTTCGGCTGCGGCCTTGCGCGTGAAGGTGAGGCCGAGGACCCGGTCGGCGGGGACCAGCCCGTTGGCCACGAGCCAGACGACCCGGCCGGCCATGGTCTCCGTCTTACCCGATCCGGCGCCCGCGATGACGACTGCGGCACCGGGCGGCGCCTCGATCACCGCGGCCTGCTCGGGCGTCGGTTCCGGCAGCCCGAGTGTGCGGGACAGGTCGGCGGCGCCGATCCGTACCGCGGGGCGGGTGGTGGTCATTCGGTCACCTGCGCGCCGACCTCGACGGGGCACACACGCCGCACCGAGCAGGTCCGGCAGCGGCGGTTCGCCGTCGCGTCGAAACGGGCCCCCCGGACCAGCTGCCCGACCTGGTCCACCTGGTCCCTGATGCGGTCCGGGGACGGAGACTGCGCGAGTGGGCCCTGTCGCTGCTCGATCGGGCCGCTCGCGCCGAGCTGCACGAGCACCGCTCCCCCGGGTTCGCCGGTCATCGGCGGGCCGCCCGCGCCGTCCGCCAGGCCCGCGAACGCCCCGAGTTCGACGGCGAGCTGATAGGCGGCGAGTTGGGGGTGTTCGGCGAGCTCGTCACCGGGCACCTTGGTCCCACTGGTCTTGAAGTCGATCACGACCGGGCGCCCGGCGGTGTCGACCTCGAGGCGATCCACGGTTCCGCGCAGGACGACGTCGCCGAGGGTGGCCTCGAACGGCTGCTCCCGAGCGAGGAGGCTGAGGCCGTCCCTGCTGGAGGTCAACCAGGTGGCGAGGCGCTCGAGCATGACCGTTGCCCGGCGCCGCTGCGTGCGGTTGAACCAGACGGCGCCGAAGTCGAGCCCCGTCCACTGCTGGTCCATCATGAGTTCGAAGTCGTGCAGGTCGGCCGCCACCCCGGCCACCTCCGCGATCTGATGAACGGCACTGCCCAGGGCGGCCTTCGCGGAGTCGGAGTCGCCGGCGCCGTGCCCTTCGAGAAACGTCTTCAGGGCGCAGGTGAGGTAGGCGTCGATCTTCGACGGGCTCACACCGGCCGGCTGGTCCGGGTCGAGCAGCCCCCGGTCGTCGGAGAGGTCGGCGAGCCCCCACCACGAGTCGGGATGCGCGCCGGGCACTCCCGCGTCGGACAGACGCGCAAGCTGTGCCGCCGCCTCGTGGCGCAATTCGCGATCGGCGGATTCGTCGGTGACCACGGCCCGCAGTTCGGCGACGATCCCGGGCAGGTGCAGGCCACGTCCGGGGCGGAGCACGGGCCGGTCGCCCTCGAGCGGATCGAGTTCGTCCAGGAAACGCGAGGGTTGCTCATCCTCGCCCTGGACCGCGGTCACCAGGAGGCTGCGCCGCGCACGGGTCACCGCCACGTAGAACAGACGCCGCTCCTCTGCCATCAGGTGCGCCAGCCCCAGATCCGCGACGGCTGCGTTGCCGGCCGCGACATCGACCAGGATCTCGGAGCCGAGGAGCGAACCGCGCCTGCGCAGATCCGGCCAGACGCCTTCCTGGACGCCCGCGACGCACACGACGTCCCACTCCATGCCCTTGCTGCCGTGCGCGGTGACGATCTGGACGGCGTCGGCCACCGGCGCGCTGGTGGACCACACGTCACCCGGCACCTGCTGGGCGGCGACGTGCTCGTAGAAGACATCCGCGGTGGCTCCCGGCAGACGGTCGGCGAGTCGGGCAGCGGTGGCGAACAGCTCGATCACCGAGTCGAGATCGCGGTCGGCCGCCGCGCCGGACGCGCCGCCGGCCGCGCTCGCGCGCTCCCACATGGGTCCCAGCCCCGTCGCCTCCCAGATCGCCCACAACACGTCCTCCGCGGAGGCCCCGGTCCGGTGCACCGCGACCCCGGCAGCGAGCGTCCTGGCCACGCGCAGCACCGGTCCGCGCACCCGGCCGGGAAGGAGTGCGGCACCGAGCGGATCGGCGATCGCGGCACCCAACGCGTCCGTCGGCACGGCGAGATCCGGGCCCGAATCGGCGCCTGCGGTGACCGGGTCCGCGGTGTGCACGACGCGCCGGAGCCGACGCAGATACATCGCGTCGGCGCCGCCGATGGGCCCGAGCAGCAGCAGCTCGGCGTCGAGATCGGTGAGCCGGTCGGACCTCCCGCCGTCGGCGCCGTCGCCGCCACGCTCACCGTCGCTGCCGCCGCCCTCGTCGCCGCCAGGATCGGCGCTGCCACGGTCGTCACTGCCGTCACTGAGCCTGAGCACGCAGCGCAGCGCGGTGAGCAGATGGCTGACCGCGGACTGTTCGGCCAGCGGGACGTCACCGGGAGCCACGCCGACAGGCACGCCCGCGGTGATCATGGCCCGTCGCAGCACCGCCAGGCTGGTCGCCGTGGAGCGCACGACCACCGCCATGCGCGACCACGGCACCTCGTCCTCCAGATGTGCCCGACGCAGCGCGGCCGCGACCAGCGCCGCCTCCTCGGTCGGCGAGCGCACGAGCGCGACGCCGACCTGCCCGTCGGGCGTCCCCGCGGCCGGGACGAGCGCGCGGTGGGCGTACGGAGCGGTCAGTCCCGCGGCAACGCGGCGACTCGCGTCGAGCAGGACCCGCCCCGCGCGACGCGAGGTGAGCAGCGCGACGGTCGGCACGGTGCGGCCGGCCGCGGCGAAGCGGTCGGGGGCCTGCCGCATGGCCAGCGGGTCTGCGCCGCGGAAGGCGTAGATCGACTGGTCCGGGTCACCGACGAGGACGAGCTCGTCGGCGCCCCCGGCGACCAGCGCGAGGAGCTCGGCCTGGGCCGGATCGGTGTCCTGGTACTCGTCGACGAAGATGTGGCGCCGCCGTTCCCGCTCCCGCAACAGCAGGGCCGGATCCGACTCCAGCGCCCGGGTCGCCGCCCTGATCAGCTCGGCGGCGTCGTAGGAACCGGGACGGGCCAGCGCGGTGACCTCGCTGTACTGCTGCAGGAACACGGCCGCGGCATGCCACTCCGGGCGCTTGAGCTCGCGCGCGTAGCGATCGAGGTCCCCGGCGTCCAGGCCGCGTTCGGCCGCACGCAGCAACAGGTCGCGCAGCTCGGCGGCGAAACCGCGGGTGCCCAGCGCCGGCAGGAGCGAGGCCGGCCACGGTGAGCGCCCCTCGCTGAGGTCGCCCGCGACGAGGTCGCGCAGCATCACGTCCTGCTCCGCGCCGGAGAGCAGGCGTGGCGTGGGCAGTTCCGGGTCGGCGGCGAGTCGCAGCAGGCCGAAGGCGTAGGAGTGGAAGGTGCGCGCCAGCGGCTCGCGGACGGTCATGTTCAGCCGCGCGGTGATGCGGTCGCGCAGGTCGCCCGCCGCCCGCCGCCCGAACGTCAGGACGAGGATGTTCTCGATGGGGACACCGCGGCCGGCCACCCGGTCCACGACCGCCTCGACGAGCGTCGTGGTCTTGCCCGTCCCCGGACCGGCCAGCACCAGCAGCGGGCCGCCGGGATGATCGACCACCCGGCGCTGGGCGTCGTCGAGCACGGGCGCCGGGGTGGCGACCCGGGCGGGGCGCACCAACCGGTAGCTCGGATCGCTCACCCGGGCATACCACCACAGTCCTCCGACAGAATCCGCGCGACCCCACCCACGGCAGGTGCGAAGATGGGTCCGACCCGTTCACGATTTCTGGAGGCGCAGCATGGCTGATCTCGACGACAAGGGCGCCGCAACCGAGGATGCCGAGGCCGACGAGCTGCACCGCTCCTTCCGCGAGGCACTCGAGCGCAAGGCCGGGCGAGCCGCCAAGGGCGAGCAGCATCTGGTCGGCCGGGCGGTGCCGGCGGGCAACAACGACACGCGCAAGCGCCAGTTCCGCCGCAAGTCCGGCGGCTGAGCGCCCCACCCGCCCCCGGAAGTATCTACCTCGGGTCGACGGTGAGGCGGCCGTCCCATCGGGCGGCTCGCAGATCGATCCGATCGCCGGTGATCGGCACCCCTTCGGACCGCAGCCGCTGCAGTTGCTCCACGCGCAGGTGCTCGGCAGTGCGCCCATCGGCGCGCACCACCCGGTGCCACGGCAGGCCGGGCTCGTCGTCGGACATGGCCAGCACCCGACCGACCATGCGCGCGGCGCGGCTGCCCACGAATTCGGCGACATCGCCGTAGGTCATGACCCGGCCGGCCGGGATCGCCGCGACGCAGGCCAGGATCGCCTCCGGCAGGGAACCGGACAGGGCGGTCCCGGCTATCGGGTACCGCCCCGCCTCGGTGGTCATGCCGATGCCCCAGTGCTCATGAGCCGATCGTCAGTGCTCATGAGCCGATCAGTAGACGGGCAGGCTCTTGTCGACCTGCGTCGCCCAGGCGATCACGCCACCCTGCACGTGCACCGCGTCCTTGAACCCGGCGTTCTTCACAGCTGCCAGCGTCTCGGCCGAGCGCACGCCCGTCTTGCAGTACATGACGATCTGGCGGTCCTGGGGCAGGGACGCGAGCGCGTTCCCGCGCAGGATCTCGTCCTTGGGGATCAGCGTCGCCCCGGGGATGCGGACGATCTCCCACTCGGCGGGCTCGCGCACGTCCACCAGGAAGATCGGCTTCTCGGCATCGATCAGGTCCTTCAGCTCGGTGGCCAGGATCGTCGAGCCGGCCGCCGCTTCCTGGGCGGCCTCGGAGACCACGCCGCAGAACGAGTCGTAGTCGATCAGCCCGGTGATCGGCGGGGTGTTCGGATCCTTGCGGATCTTGACCTCGTTCCACTCCATCTCCAGCGCGTCGAAGACGAGCAGGCGGCCGAGCAGTGTGGTGCCGATGCCGGTGATCAGCTTGATGGCTTCGTTCACCATCACCGAGCCGATGCTCGCGCAGAGCACACCGAGCACGCCGCCCTCGGCGCAGGACGGAACCATGCCGGGCGGCGGGGGTGACGGGTAGAGATCGCGGTAGTTGGGGCCGTAGTCGTCCCAGAAGACGCTGACCTGACCGTCGAACCGGTAGATCGAACCCCAGACGTAGGGCTTGTGCAGGAGGACGGCTGCGTCGTTGACGAGATAACGCGTCGCGAAGTTGTCCGTGCCGTCGAGGATCAGGTCGTACTGGGCGAAGATCTCGAGCACGTTGTCGTTGTCGAGACGGGTCTCGTGGACGACGACGTTCACCAGCGGGTTGATCTCCTTGACGGAGTCCCGCGCCGACTCGGCCTTCGACCGGCCGATGTCGCTCTGCCCGTGGATGATCTGGCGCTGCAGATTGGACTCGTCGACGACGTCGAACTCGACGATGCCGAGCGTGCCCACGCCCGCTGCGGCGAGGTACATCAGCGCGGGTGAGCCCAGGCCGCCGGCCCCGACACAGAGCACCTTGGCGTTCTTCAGGCGCTTCTGCCCGTCCATCGCGACGTCCGGGATGATCAGGTGGCGGCTGTATCGGCGGACCTCGTCGATCGTCAACGATTCGGCCGGCTCGACGAGCGGTGGCAACTGCACAGCGGTGTTCCCTTCACGTGCAACGGATGCGTACTCACCGGACCCAACATGGCTGGACGCCCGGGACATTCCCAGTGTCGCACTCGACCGCCGAGCGGTCAGGTGGTGACGGCAGCGCTCTTCGCCACTCCGGGCGGGTACGGCCAGGCGTTCGGGGTGCAGATCTTCGGCCCCACGCCCTGGTTCTCCTTCAGCGTGATCGTCTGCTGCATCATCACCGGGGCCTGCCCGTCCGGCAGGCAGACGAAGCTGTGGACGTGGCCCAGGGCGTGCCCGACCTCGTGATTGATCATGTACAGGTGGTAGGTGGCCAGGTCCTGGCCGAACTGGGTGTCACCGCGTACCCAGCGGGCGACGTTCAGGACCACGCGGCTGGGGCCGATCGTGTTCTCCCAGCAGGACGTCTCGATCTTCTGGTCGTAGCCGCAGAGGGTGCGGACGGTCATCGAGGACGTCAGCGTGATCCGGAAGTCGGCCTCGGCGTCGCTGGAGACCCGTTCGAGGGACACGTTCTTGCCGCCGATCCAGCTGCGCGGGTCGGCGAGCGTGGCGTCGATAGTGTTCTGGAAGGCGGCCAGATCGACGCCGGTGATGCCGTTCTCGACCTCGATCGTGTACTTCTTCAGCGGCCCGGACCCGATGATCCCGGACGTGCCGGGCAGCACCCGGAACGTCCCCGACCCGGACTGGGTGTACGGCGCGCCGGGCGGAAGGGCCGAGGCCGCGAGATCCTCGGCGTTGCCTCCGGCCTCCACCTTCACCTTGCTCGTGGACTGGGCGACCGGCGGCGTGCTCTGCGTCGTCGACGGCGCTGTCGTCGTCCCGGGGGCGCCCGCGCTCGGGGCATGCTTGGCCGGGCTTCCGGTCGACACGAACGCCACCACAGTGACGATCGCCAGCACCGGCAGTGCGTACGCCCGCCAGCCGTGGCGCTGGGTGAAACGGCGCAGCGCGACGATCCAGGGCGGCCGGCGCGGGCCGCGCGGGCCACCGGCTCCGGCCCGGGAGCCAGGGGAACCACCTGACCCGCCGGAACCACCCGAACCACGACGCGGGCGTTCGGCCGGTGCGTCGGCCTCGATCAGCGTCGAGGAGGACCACTCGGGCGACCAGGCGCGCGGGTCGACAGCGGGACCGAGCCGGCGTTCCACCGTGGGTGTGCCGGAACCCCGGCGTGGACCGGACGGCAGCACCGGCGCGGAGGTGCGAGGACGACTCACGTCCTCAGAATTCCACAAGATCAGTTCCGCGACGGGGATCTCGGGCCGGGACGCGGCTGCGGCGCGTTCTCGCCGCGGGATGCGCGGACGTCCTCGAGCATCCCGACGACGGCGCGCGCGGTCGTCACCGGATCCTCCATCTGGGCCACGTGGCCCACGCCGGGGAGCACGAGCAGGCGGGAATCCGGCAGGCTGCGGGCCGCCCGAGGCGCGAGCGCGACGTCGACGAGCTTGTCCTGCTCACCCCAGACGACGAGCGTCGGGGCGGTGACCCGCCCGAGCAGGCGCCACACCGACCGCGATCCCGTCGCGAGGTAACTGGCGGCGATGCCGCGGAACGCGCGCACCACCGCGTCGACCGCCCACGGCAGATGCTCGCGCTCGCGCGCCTCCACGATCGCCTCGGCGAACCGCTGCGGGCTGACCCTGGACGTGTCGGCGTAGCAGACGTCGAAGGTCCCGCGGACGCGCTGCTCGGTCGTGAGCCGTCCGAGGCGCCGTTCGACGAGACGGGTGACCCCCGGCAGCAGCATGAAGGTCATCGCGGCGTCCGTGCCCGGGCGGCGGACCCGCAGATCCTGGATCGCCGGGGACACCAGGGTCAGGGTCCGCACCAGGTCGGGGCGCTGCGCGGCGATCCGGATGGCCACCGCCCCGCCCATCGAGTTGCCGAACAGGTGCACCGGGCCGCGTCCGGACTGCTCCAGGTAGGCGATGACGACGTCGGCGAAGGCGCCGATCGAGTAGTCGTTGCGCGGGTGGGGGCCGGACCTGCCGAAGCCCGGAAGGTCGATGGACTCGCCGTCCAGCCAGGGCCGCAGCGCCGCCGCCAGGTCGGTCCAGTTCGTCGCCGAGCCGCCCAGGCCGTGCACGAACAGCGCCGGTTCCGCGCCCGTTCCGGTCGCCGGTGTGCGCCGCACGAACAGCTGCACCCCGTCGACCACGACCCGATCGCCGGGCCACGCCTCCTGCGCCGTGTCCAGCGCGCTCAGGTCGATGTCACTGAGACGGGCGAGGGAAACAGGTGCGCCGGTACGGCCCGGTCGGCGTGTCACGGACATACATCGACGTTACGCCGCGCGCGGCGAGGGCACGGGAGGGATGTGACCCGGCAGTAGGATCTGCGGCGTGAGCGACACAGTGGACAGCTCCCGCGGCGCGCGTCTGCCCCGCTCGGCCCGGCGCAAGCAACTGCTGGCGGCGGCGCAGGAGGTGTTCATCGCGAACGGCTACCACGCGGCCGCGATGGACGACATAGCCGAACGCGCCGGGGTGTCCAAGCCGGTGCTGTACCAGCACTTCCCCGGCAAGCTGGAGTTGTACCTCGCCATTCTGGACACCCAGACCAGCGCGCTCACCGACGCGATCCGGGCCGGACTGGCCGCGACCGAGGACAACGAGCAGCGCGTCCACAACGTGCTGTCGGCGTACTTCGACTTCATCGACGGCGCGCGAGAAGGCGACGAGGGTGCCTTCCGGCTCGTGTTCGAGTCCGACCTCTCGAACGACCCGGCGGTGCGCGACCGCGCGGACCTGGGGACCCGCATCACGATCGACGCCGTCACCGAGACCGTCGCCGGTGACACCGGTCTCCCTCGCGCCCAGGCGGAGCTGCTCGCGGTCGCGCTGACCGGATCGGCACACGTGGCCGCACGGTGGTGGATCGAATCGGGGCGGGCGGTCCCCAAGGCCGAAGCGGTCCGGCTGCTGGAGATGCTGCAGTGGCGTGGCCTGTCGCACTTCCCGTTGCACCCGCCGCTCTGAGCCGGCCGCTCTGAGCCGGCTGCGGGACCGCGGTCGCGAGCCGGTCGTGGCGGCTGCGTTCGCTGACAGCGCACGTGCGGGCGCGGGCGGCGCCGACGGCGTCGACTAACGTCAACAGCCAGCATCCGTACCGACTTCAGGAGGACTCCGCGTGGAGGTCAAGATCGGCGTCAAGCACACCAATCGCGAGGTGGCGCTGGACAGCGCGCAGACGCAGGACGAGATCGAGGCGCTCGTGACGGCGGCGCTCAAGGAGCCCGACGGCATCCTGAGCCTGACCGACGAGCGCGGTCGCCGGGTCCTCGTCGCCTCCTCGCTCATCGCCTACGTGGAGATCGCCCAGGCCGACGTCCGCCGGGTGGGGTTCACCGCCGGCTGAGCCGCCCGGTCCGGCCGGTCAGCCCCTCGGCTTGACCGGTGACCCGGCCGGGAACAAGTCGCTGTCACGCAGGGTCCGCGCCCACGGCCGGATCAGCTCGAGCAGCCGTGCCGAGCCCTCGACGCCAAGACCACGCCAGCCGACCTCGGCGGCGCGTTGCGTGCGCGCCTCGACGTCGCCCTTCAGGGTTCGTCCGGCCTCGGTCAGCTCACCCTCACCGTCGAGCAGGCCGCGTTCGGTGAGGCGCGCCCGCGCCTGCGCCCAGTCCTGTTCACCCCACCCACGGGTGGTGACCAGGAACTCCATGCCGCCCACCGTGAGCCCGTGCAGCAGCATCGACTCGACCGGATCGAGATCGGCGGACAGCAGCGTCGCCACGTGCCCGTCGCCGCGGTGCTCGCGCATCAGCGTCGCCGCGTGCCACAGGGCGAGCAGCGGATCACTGGGCCACGGCAGCCGCGCGTGGGCGGCATAGAGCGGGCGGCCGGGGGCGGTGAGGGATTCGCTCGCCTGCCTGGCCAGCGCCACGGCCTCGTCCAGGGCGCCGGCGTCCAGGACGGGATCGAGCACCCGGTGCAGCGCCTCGCTGACCCCTTCGTGACGCGCTCCCAGCACGACGGGCGGCGAGGCCGTCCGCCATGCCGACGGCAGCGCGCGCAGTACCAGCCGCGGCGCGAACACGTAGAACGTGGCGAGCGTCACCTCCCCCTCGACCGGACCCATCGCGGCCGAGCGGGAGGAGAAGTAACCGGACCAGCCGCGCAGGCCGAGATCGCGATACGCGGCGGCCGTCTCCGGCGCGAAGTAGCCCACGACGTGAATCAGTTCGAGCGCTCCCCAGCAGCGCTGCGCGAGGTCGGGAAGTGGGTCCGGGACCTCGCCGGGGAGATCGGTCACGAGGACTCACCGCTCAGGCTGCACAGGCTCATGATCGGCACCATATGCCCGGGCGGCCGGTCGTGTCGGCCGAGCCCCGCGCCGCGCGGCCCCGACGTCAGTTGCTCAGCCCGAGGGCGGTCATCCGCTCCGTGTGCTTGTCGGTGATCCGCTTGATGAGGGCGGCCACCCCGGCGAGGTCCCCGCTCGCTCCGATGATCAACTCGGCGAGCGCATCCCGCTCGGCGGCGACGTGCTGGGCCTGGCTGATCGCTTCGCCCACCAATCGTCTGCCCCACAAGGCCAATCGCCCGGCCAGGCTGGGGTCGGCGGCGATCGCAGCGCGTACCTCCCGAACCGCGAACTCGGCGTTGGCCGCGTCCGCCAGGACGTCGGTGACGAGCAGGCGGGTCGGCTCGTCCACGAACTCGGCGACCTCGCGGTAGAAGTCCGCGGCCAGCCCGTCGCCGACGTAGGCCTTCACCAGGCCCTCCAGCCAGGTCGTCGGACGGGTGGTCGCGTGGAAGGTGTCGAGCGCGGACACGAAGGGTGCCATCGCCTCGTGCGGCTCGGCACCGAGCTCGACCAGCCGGACGACGAGCCGGCGGTAGTGACCGATCTCCACGGCCGCCATCTCCGCCAGCGCCGCGCGGCCGGCGATCGTCGGGGCCATGCGCGAGTCCTCCGCCATCCGGTCGAATCCGGTGAGTTCGCCGTAGGCAAGGACACCGAGCAGGTCGACGAGGGCCGCCCGGTCGGGCGCCGGATTGGACACAGAACCTCCTTGAAGGGCGCCGTGGGCCGCGCCTGAGCCGGATCCTGCCGTACCGCAGAGTAGAGTCGCCCCGACGGCTACGTCACGCGGCACGTGCGACGGAGCGAGAAATCAGCGTGAGACCTCCTCTCCCGTTTCTGGCAGCAGCGCCCCGGCGCGCGCCAGATCCCACGGGACAACGCCCGGTACGTCACCGGCTCCACCGGTCCCGCGCACGAGCTGAGACCGAGGACAACCGCACATGACAGAGATCCACTCTCCCGACGCGTCCGTATCCGACGAGCCGGGCACGCTTCCCGCCGCCGACCCCGCCGTGGCGCCCGAGCCCCTGGCCGCGCACGCCCCGGTGAGCGTCGAGAGCCCGGCGTTCAGCGACTTCGACGTCAACCCGGCGATCATCTCCGCGCTGGCCGGGGTGGGCATCGTGCGCACCTTCGCCATCCAGGAGATGACCCTGCCCATCGCGCTGGCCGGCAAGGACCTCATCGGCCAGGCCCGGACCGGCACCGGCAAGACGCTGGGCTTCGGCGTCCCGCTCCTCAACCGCCTGAGCCTGCCCGGAGGCGCCGGCGCGGCACCACAGGCGTTCGTCGTCGCCCCCACTCGCGAGCTCGCCGTCCAGGTGTCCGGAGACCTCGCCACCGCCGGTAAGCACCTGGGTGCCCGCGTACTCACCATCTACGGCGGTCGCGCCTACGAGCCGCAGGTCGAAGGGCTGAGGAAGGGCGTCGACGTCGTGGTCGGCACCCCCGGGCGCCTGCTCGACCTGGCCCAGCAGGGGCACCTCGTGCTCGGGGCCGTGCGCATCCTGGTGCTGGACGAGGCCGACGAGATGCTCGACCTCGGTTTCCTGCCCGACATCGAGAAGTTGATGGCGATGATCCCGGCGCAGCGGCAGACGATGCTGTTCTCCGCGACCATGCCCGGCCCGATCGTGGCGCTCGCGCGGCAGTTCATGAACCAGCCCGTGCAGATCCGCGCGACCTCGGACAACGACAACTCCTCCACCGAGCACGTCGACCAGTTCGTCTACCGAGCGCACGCCCTGGACAAGGCCGAGATGCTCGCTCGCATCCTGCAGGCCCGCGGCCGCGGCCTGACCATGATCTTCACGCGCACCAAGCGCACGGCCGCCAAGGTCGCCGAGGACCTCGAGAACCGCGGCTTCGCGGCCGCCGCCGTCCACGGCGATCTGGGTCAGGGCGCTCGCGAGCAGGCCCTGCGCGCCTTCCGCACCGGCAAGGTCGACGTCCTCGTGGCGACGGACGTGGCCGCGCGCGGACTGGACGTCGAAGGCGTCACCCACGTCATCAACTACCAGTGCCCCGAGGACGAGAAGACCTACGTCCATCGCATCGGACGCACGGCGCGCGCCGGCAACTCGGGCACCGCTGTCACGCTGGTCGACTGGGATGACCTCCCGAAGTGGAAGCTCATCTGCGACCTGCTGCACCTGCCGATGCACGAGCCCGCCGAGACCTATTCGAACTCACCGCACCTGTTCCTCGAGCTGGACATCCCCACCGAGGCCGGCTCCAAGCTGCCCCGCGCCGAGCGCACCCGCGCGGGTCTGGACGCGGAGGTCGTCGAGGACCTGGGCGGGCGCGCGCCGCGCGGCGCCGACAAGCCCCGCGACAGTGACCGGGGCCGCGGCCGAAGCTCCGCCGGTCAGGGACGCCCACGCTCCGAACGCTCCGGAAGCGAGCGCTCGGGCGAACGCTCGATGGGCGACCGTCCCGAGAGCGGCAGCGGCCGTCAGCGCAGCAGGTCCCGCAGCAGTTCCGCGGCAGACACGACCGACCAGGGTCCGAGCACCGCGGCCGACGGTGACGTCCAGCCCCGCACCGGCCGGACCCGCCGTCCCCGCAACCGTCGGCGCACGCGCAGTGGCGCCGGTGCCTCGGAGCAGGCCTCCTCGGCTGAATGAGCCACGACCAGCCGCTGACGGTGGAGCCGTCGGAGGATGAACCGGTGACGGTCCATTCGCCGGAGCGGGCGCGCCGCGACGCTGCCTCCCGGGCCGCGTTCGACGCCGCCCGCATCAGGGCACGACACGCCTGGCGGCGCTATCTCGTCGCGATGGCGGTGCTGGCGCTGGTGCTCGGTACCGGGTTCTGGCTGGTCTGGCGGCACAGCGAGGTTCGCTTCGCCGAGGCGGTCACGACGACCATCCCGGCAGTGAACCTGCCGTCCGGCAGCGTCCCCGCCACGGTCACCCGCGCCTGGACGACGACCGACCGCACCGCCCTCGGCGACCCGTCGTTCAAGGACATCGTCGTCACCTACTCCACCCACTCCGTATCCGGGCGTGACGCGACGACGGGCACGGTGCGCTGGCACTACACACGCACCGACCGGGTGATCTGCTCTGCCAGCCAGCAGGACGGCGACGTGGTGGCCATCTACGCCCACGACGGCAACTGCGACGAGGTCACCGGCCTGTCGACGACCAGCGGAGCCCGGGTGTGGGGGCGCACCCTGTTCGAGGACGGCACCGATCAGCAGGTCAGCATCATCTCCGACTTCCTGCTCATCACGACCCCGGCCTCGGTCCACCTGCTCCAGCCCTCGACCGGCCTGGACTGGTGGTACTACGCCCTGCCGACCGGGTGCACGCTGGGCGGCGCGGTGCTCGGCACCTCGGGTGTCCTGTTCGACCAGAAGTGCCTCAGCGGTGACACGCTGGCGCTGCGGCCGGACGCGACGACCTCGGCCAACACGTGGTCGGTCCCGGCGGCCGGACGGGTGCCGCTGGCGGCCACGGAGCTGCTCACCGTGCTGTCCTCGGACGGCCGGACGGTGCAGGCGCTCACGGCGACGAAGGGCACGGTGCAGGGCACGCTCCAACTCCCCACCGCCGTCACGCCGCTCGCTGCCCCGCGTGTGCTGAGCGTCGAGAACAACCGCATCCAGATCATCCCGGTCTCCGGCGGTGTGCTGGCGCTGACCGGGCAGGTCACTCCCGCGCTGAGCTGGCGGCACGACGGCGCCGCCCCCGCAAGTGCCGGTACAGCGCAGCTGCTGCTGACGGTCGGCGGCAGCGTGCAGTCGGTCGATGCCACGACCGGAGCCGTGACCGCGACGCATGTGATCGCCGGGCTTCCGGCCGGCAGCTCGGCCTCACCCCTCGGGTCGATGCTGCTGTTGGGCGGATCGAGCACGTCGGTCTATCGCTGACCCGTACAGCCGCTTCGCCGTCCGTGCGCTGGGCCCGTCCGTCCGCTGGGTCCGTTCGTCCGCTGGGTCTGGTCGTCGCCGCCCGCCCTCAGGCCCTGCTACGCGTGCGGGCGGGGCCGAGTCAGGCCGCGGGCTCCCCCAGCGCGGACCACGGTTCGCGCGCCGCCGAGGCGGCCATCCCCTCCGGGCAGTGCCGGCGCAGGTCGCACCACGAACACCCCGGTCCCGGCGCCGCGGGGAAGACGTCGTCGGTGTCGGCGCCGGCGGCCAGCGTGTCGGTGGCCGCGACGATGTCCTGCGCCGTGGCCTCCGCCCGGCCGACGTGCCGGGCCAGCGTGGCGTCGGAGTGGACGTAGGAGGCAACCGTGCCGCTCGGCAGGTGATGCAACTCGACGCGGTGACACGGGCGGCGGAAGATCCTGGCCGCGCCCAGGGCGTAGAGCGCCAGCGCCAGGGAGCCGCGCGCGTCACCGGTGTCCGGGATGCGCCGACCGGTCTTGTAGTCGACGATGACCAGCTCGCCGTCGCGGTCGTCGATGCGGTCCGCGCGACCGGAGACCGCCAGCGCCTCGGTCTTCACAGCCACCGTGCGCTCCACGCCGAGCGGGTCGTCGTCGGGGTCGAGTTCCGCTGCGTAGGACTCGACCCAGCTGCGGGCGCGGGTGCGCCAGACCGCGGACTGCTCATCGTCGCGGAAGCCGTCGGTGGCCCAGTTGCGTTCGACGAGGGTGCCCGCGAACGCGGCGGTCCGTTGCTCCCGCGGCGCGGTCCACCAGCGGTGCAGGGCCAGATGGACGACCGCGCCGAGCGTGTTGTGCGCCCACGGCGCGCCGCGCGACGGAGCCGGGCGATCTAGGTAGGTCATCCGGTACCGGCGCGGGCAGTCGAAGCTGGCCAGACGGGACGGTGTGCACGAGAACAGCCGCCGGATCCCCGTCAGGGGTAGCTCGGCCTGCCCGGTGGGCTCAGAAACTGCCACCGTCGCTGCCTCCCCCGCCGCCGCCACCGCCGAAGTCGCCGCCGCCGCTGAAGCCACCCCAGCCACCGTCGTTGCCACCGAATCCGCCCCAGCCACCCGGATCGTTCGCCGGTTGGCTGCCCTGTTGGCCCGCCTGCTGGCCCGCGTCGAAGCCGCTGTCGTAACCCTGGTTGTACCCGCCGCCGCCGAAACCCCAGCCCCCGCCGAACATCGAGCCGATCAGCAGCGTCTCCCAGAACGGGAAGGTGTACCAGCCGCCGGGATAGCCGCCACCGCCGCCGAAGTAGTACGGCGCACCCGGGGTGTAGGTCGGATAACCCTGATAGCTCGTGCCCTGCACGTCGACCTGCTGCGCCGCGGTGAGCTGCTCGCCCTGCGGCTGGTCGACGGGTGGCAGGTCGGGTCCGGGATCCAGGCCCAACGCCCCCCGAGCGGTGCGAGCGGCCTGCAACCCTTCCAGAGCCGTCCTGCGCACGGCGGCCCACTGCCCGACGGTCTGCGCCGTCGCCATCTGCGATCCGGCTGAGGTGTAGCGCTCGGACGCGTCGGCCAGCGCCTGCCTGGCCACCGCGTTCCCGGTCGGATCGAGGGTGTTGACGTCGCTGGCGAGGCGGTCGTAGTAGGGCATGACGTTGGCCTTGGCGTCGGCCAGTTCTCGCTTCTTGCGGCGGCTGCTGCGGATGCCCAGTGCAGCGCCCGCGGCGACCACGACGGCGCCGATCCCCGCCAGCCACGGCCACACCGATGCACCGGACCCGCTCGACCCGGATACGGTGCCGACCCCGGTGGTGCCCCCAGCCGATCCCGTACAGGCGCTGCTGCTCGGCAGGGGCGCGCTCTGCATCGCCTGGCCGAACGCGACCAGCGTGTCGGTGTAGTCGCCGCTGTGCAGCTCGGCGGAGTGCGCCGAGGCGATCCGCTGCAGTTGCTTCAACGGATAGGAGCGGCAGACGTAGTTGGTCCCGGCGTCGATCTTGGTCCCGGAGAAGACCGCCAGGACGAGGTTGCCACTCAGCCCGGAGGTGATCTGGTCGGCAGCGGCGGTGGTCGACAGGTTCGGCGGCAGGATCGCCACCTTGACGTTGGTGCCCAGCGCGGTGGTGACCTTGTCCTGGTCGAAGGTGATCGGGTTGCCGTCGATGGTCGCCGCGGTGTCCTTGTAGATCGCCGCGGTCTTCAGCGCCGTCGTCGCGTCCCCGACGGCGTCGGCGCGCGCCGGGCCGGCGCCGAGGGCGAGGACCGCGAACACGCCCACGAGTCCCAGGACACCGCGCAGCCACCGTCGTGAGTACATGTGCCCCACGCTAGTGGGTGGGGCCGACACGATCGGCCGGCGTCGAGCTGCGTCGCCCATGGGTGCCGGACGATCAGGCGGCGCCGGGCGGGCGATCAGGCGATCAGAAGGCGCTCGCGCACCGGGTCGACCAGTTCCTCGAAGGCGTCCTGCGAGGTGGTGCACGCCGCGACCGGGGTCGACTTGTTGGTGCCGTGATAGTCCGAGGAGCCCGTTGCAACGAGGTGCAGGTCCCTCGCCAGGCCGGCCAGGTGCATCCGGTCGGCGTCGGTGTGGTCGGGATGGTCCACCTCGATGCCTCGCAGCCCGCTGGCTGCCATCGCGGCGATCCCCTCGTCGCCGACATGCCGGCCGCGACGGAGCGGATGGGCGAACACGCACACCCCGCCCGCTGCGCTGACCATGCCGATGGCGTCGAAGACCGGGATGTCCCGGTTCGCGACGTAGTAGGGCGAGCGGGAGCTGATCACGTCGGCGAAGGCGGCGTCCACACTCGGCACCACACCGGCCTCGACGAGTGCCCGCGCGATGTGGGGCCGGCCGATCGTGCCCCCTGCCGCCAGCGCGGCCACGTCCTGCCAGTGCACGGGAAGTCCGTCGCGCGTCATCCGCTCGACCATGATGTGGGCGCGATCCTCGCGGGTCACGCACGTCGCGTCCAGGGTGGAGCTCAACGCGACGTCGGACGGATCGAACAGGTAGGCGAGCAGGTGCATCGGGATGGCGACGTCGGGTTCGGGCCGGTACACGCAGGAGATCTCCGCGCCCGGTACCAGGGTCATACCGTCTCGCATGGCCTGGCCTGCCTCGGCCCACCCCGCGGTGGTGTCGTGATCGGTGAGCGCGATCGTCCCCACGCCGGCACTCCACGCCTTCACGACGAGTTCCGACGGCGTGTCGGTTCCGTCCGACGCGGTCGAGTGGGTGTGCAGATCGATGAGCGACACGACGCTGAGCCTACGAGGCATTCCCGTCATCTCCCGCCGTTCCGGCGGCAGGTGTGACGCATCGACCTCTGCGGCCGCGCATGGCTAGCGGATCCGGGGCAGCCGCTGGGTCTGGGGCAGGTGCGCCGTCCGGGATTCCGAATCGACCACGACAGCGCCCACCGTGCCGTCCGGGTTCTCACCGAAGAGTTCCTCGGACAACTGGAAGTAGAGACGATCGGGATGGCGGATGTAGTCGACCCGGCTCAGTGCCTGGTCCTGTCCGGCCGACTCCATGATGAAGGTGCCGAAGCCGAGCATCCGGCCGAGCGGGGAGCGCTCGTAGGTCAGGTCGGTGACCTTGGACAGGGGCATCACCGCCACCCGCTTGTAGAACAGGCCCGTGACGAGCAGTACCCGCTTGTCGGTGATCGCGAACTGCTCGAGGTACCACTCGCCGACCAGCCAGGCGATCCAGAGCAGGGAGAACAGGAAGAAGAAGATGGCGACGCTGGCGAGGTAGTTCGACGTCGACCTGCTCAGCACCCAGAGCCAGATCACCCAACTGGCCGCCACGGCACCGACCTGAGGCGCGAGGACCGCCCAGTGTCTCCGTGCGGTGGCCACGCACTGCTCGCTGCCCAGAAGGTAGCGATCGAGCTCAGCCATGCGTGCGTGGTTCCACGATCGTCAACCGGCCTTCTTCACGAACTCCGAGAGCTGGTTGAACGCGTGGTTGATGCCGTGGCCGAGGGAGTGGGCGATGTTGGCCGCGTCGTCGGGTGACTGGATCACGAAGAAGACGATGAACAGGATGACAACAAGGCTGATCACCTTCTTGGTGTCGACCACGTCGCTCCCGCCCCTGTCCGTTGCCGAGGATGTACACATCGTGTCACCCAACTACTGTCCAGCCTCTTGATACCGCATAGCGGATCGAATCCCGGGGCGCCGCGCCGGGGACGCGGCCGCCCGGACGGGATCCGCCCTCAGCCCGTCTCCGGTAATCGCAGGCGCAGGCTCAGTGGCCCGACGTCGAGATCCGGAGGCACGTCGAGGCGCGCGTCGCCGAGCGTGAAGGAATCCAGCAGGAGGTAGCCGGCCTCGGGCGGGCTGGCGATGATCCACAACCAGACTCCGGCAGCCTCTCCCACATAGGCACAGCGGTCGTTCGCAGCGGGCATGGACCAGAGCGGCGTCGTCCGGCCGAGTACCGAGATCCGGGCGTGCGGCGAGCCGATCGTCTGACTGGCGATGTCCGCCGGACCGGATTCGTCAGCGCCCGGCCACCCCGCGTACGCGGCACCGACACCGACGCCCATCTCCTCGGCGATGACGAGGATCTCGGCTTCGCCTCCGAGCGGGTTGGGCAGGGCGAACGCCGTGACCGTGCCGCGGACACCGGAGACGGAGTCACCCACCATCGCCAGACCGGTGTGCCGCCACCCGGCCGGCATCGGTGCGGGCGTCCACACCGGAACGGTGGCCAGGTCCCGCACATGGTTCAGAGCGGGCAGCCCTACGTGGGTCAGCGCGTGCAGCGGAAGCACGCTGCCGTGCCGGGAGCATCGCCACGTGGTGTCGAACATCCCGGGAGGGACGAGCACGAGTCCGCACCGCGGGCAGACGTTCTCGGTCATCGCCGCGGACACTCAGTCATCGGTACTCACGGTCATCGGTTCACGCTCGGTCCTCACCGCTCACGCGGCTAACGGTCGCGTGATGCCCGCGCGGCGTCAACAGTTTCCTCGTGGGGTTATCCAGCTAGTGGGGGCATCTCCTCAGCCGCGCGGAACGGGTTCGGGGCGACCAGGCTGATCTCCGCCACGCGCCTGCCCGTAGCTGAGTTTCGGCACCATCACCTTGCGCCGGAAGATGCACACGATGGTGCCGTCCTGGTTGTAGCCGATGGTCTCGACGTAGACCACACCCCGGTCGTCCTTCGACTTCGATTCGGTCTTGTCGAGCACGGTGGTCTCGCCGTAGATCGTGTCGCCGTGGAAGGTCGGCGCGACGTGCCGGAGTGACTCGACCTCCAGATTCGCGATGGCCCGGCCGCTGACATCGGGGACCGACATCCCCAGGAGCAGGGAGTAGATCAGGTTGCCGACGACGACGTTCTTCCCGAAGTCGGTCGTCTTCTCCGCGTAGTTCAGGTCGAGGTGCAGCGGGTGGTGGTTCATCGTGATGAGACAGAACAGGTGATCGTCGTACTCGGTCACCGTCTTTCCCGGCCAGTGCTTGTAGACCGCGCCGACCTCGAACTCCTCGTAGTACCTGCCGAACTGCACCGCGCATCACTCCCTTGTCAGCCTGACGTCCATGGCCCCGTAGCGTGCCGGTGGCCCAGGCGCGATCCTGCCCGGTCGGCGGTGCCATGCGCACAAGGACGTGGTCAGGGGCACAATGTCAGGCGTGCCGAATCTGCCCATACCTGAGGTGCTGCGCCCGCGCTCTCCGCGGCGCAGGCGGCCTGCCCCGGCGCCCTGGATTCCGGACGTCAACCGAAGCACAGCCATCGTCGACTGCGCCGTCTACGTCGACGGCATCCGGCGCCCTGGCGCGTGCACGTGGCAAGAGGCGATCCACTCCGTTCAGACGACCGGTGAGGGCTTCGCCTGGATCGGGCTGCACGAGCCGAGCCAGGATCAGCTTGCCGGCATCGCCGAGCAGCTCGGTCTGCATCCGCTGGCGGTCGAGGACGCGATCACGGCCCATCAGCGGCCCAAGTTGGAGAGCTACGACTCCACGCTGTTCGCGGTGGTCAAGACCGTCCACTACAACAGCGAGACCGAACAGATCACCGAGGTCGTGGAGACCGGTGAGGTGATGATCTTCGTCGGCGCGAACTTCGTCGTCACCGTGCGGCACGGCGAACACGGACGACTGCACCGGCTGCGCAAGAGCCTCGAGTCCAACCCCGAACTCCTGGCGCTCGGCCCCAGCATCGTGCTGCACGCGGTGATGGACCACGCCGTCGACGATTACCTCCACGTCACCGACGCCCTCCAGTGCGATGTGGACGAGATCGAGAGCCTGGTCTTCGACGGAGTCACCCGCACGTCGGAGACGAATCGGATCTATCTGCTCAAGCGCGAGGTCGTGGAGTTCCGCCGGTGCGTGGGGCCGCTCAGCGGACCGTTGCGCACGCTCTCCACCCGCCCGACACCGCTCATCGCCGACGAGGCCCGTGACTACTTCCGTGACGTCGACGACCACCTCCAACGAGTCACGGAGCAGGTGGTCGAGTTCGACGAGCTGCTGAACACCCTGGTGTCGGCGAATCTGGCCCAGATGGGCGTGATGCAGAACGAGGACATGCGCAAGATCTCGGCGTGGGTGGCGATCGTCTCCGTCCCGACAGCGGTAGCGGGGTTCTACGGCATGAACTTCCACCACATGCCGGAGCTGAACTGGAGTTTCAGCTACCCCGTCGTGGTCGCGTTCATCGCCTCGGCCTGCGTGCTTCTCTATCGGGCGTTCAAGCGCAACGGCTGGCTCTGACGATTTGCCCGAGATCGAGATCGTCGAACTGTCGCGAGGCGGACGAACCCTCCGACTGGTAGCTGCCGGTGTGGTGTTCCTGCTGGTGACGGCGGGAACTGTTCGCGGATTCGACGACGACTTCCCGTTCGGGCCGTTCAAGATGTACGCGACCCGAGACGACCCGAACGGTTCCGTCTTCCAGGTTCTCGTCGAGGCCGTCACGTCTTCGGGACGGCTGGTGGACGTGACCAACACGAGCGGCGCGCCCCGCCGAGCAGAGCTCGAGGGCCGTCTCGGCTCGTTCGCGGCCGACCCGGCGGAGTTCGCCGATGTCGCTGCTCGGTATGTGCACGGCGTGGCGCCAAACTCCGTTGCGGGCACGGTGACCCAGATCCGTCTCATCGACCGCCGATTCCCTCTGCATGACGGACGTTCGGGCACCCCGATCGACGCCGTGGTGGCGACTTGGAACGTCCCGTGAGCACCGACGTTGCATCCGTCGGACGACATCCTGGCGTGACCCCCGGCGGCGGAGATCGGGCGCGCGCCTCGTGGTGGTTCGATCCAGTGCCGCTGTCCCGGATCGCTCGCTTGCGAGTCATCGTCTATCTCTTCATCCCGGTCGACGTCGCGCTGGGACAATCCTGGATACGAGGGCATGCTCGCCTCGGATCGGTGCTCTACCACCCGTTGTTCATCGAACGCCTGCTGCACCTGCCGACGCCGACCGAGCGATCGACCACCATTCTTGCGATCGCGCTGGTCCTCGCCGCCGCCACGAGCGCATTCGGGCTGGCACCGCGCGTGCTCGGAGCCGTGACCGCCATCCTGTATCTCGACTGGATGCTTGTGGCCATGTCCTACGGGAAGGTCGATCACGACCGGTTCGCCTTTCTCGTCACCCTGGCCGTCCTGCCGACGATCGGCAGCGCTCGCTGGCAGGATCGGCGCCTTTCCGTTCCGGCGGCATGGTCGCTGCGATGCATCCAGATCGCCGTGGTCCTGACGTATTTCTATGCAGCATGGGCGAAGATCCGATTCGGCGGCTGGAACTGGCCGACCGGCGCGATACTCGAACGCGCGCTGCTGCGCCGATCGACACCGCTCTCGCACTGGCTCATCGACAAGCCCCACCTCCTCGTTCCGATGCAGTTCGCCATGATCGGACTGGAACTGCTGTCGCCGCTGGTGCTCCTGGCACGGAGCGACCGTGCCAGAACGGCCGTCGCCATCGGACTGTGGGGCTTCCACATCACCGTGTTCGCCGGAGTGACGATCATCTTCTTGCCTCATTGCATCGCGATCTGCGCATTCATCCCGTGGGAACGAGTAGCAGTCCGGGCCGGGATTCGACGTCTGACTCCCGAGCGAACCCAACCCGAGGCCCGCCCCGATGTGTCCTCGATTTCCCCGCGAACCACACGCTGACGGCGCGGCGATGGTCTGGTCCTCGGATCCCCGGATCCCCGGATCTGGCGTACCCGGGCACCGTCAGGATCGGAAGGATGCGGCAATCTGCTGTTCAGCGCTGGCATAGCTGGTCCCGGCGCCGTTCAGCAGCGTCCCGATCCCGCTCAGCGCCTGGTTCAACCCCTTGGCGTGCTGGTCGAACTGGTCGTACAGCAACTGGAACTGTGTTGCAGCGGCGCCCGACCAGTCCGCACCGAACAGCGGCGACAGCTGAGCCTTCAGTGCACTGTGGGCGCCGGCAACGTCGGTCGCCGTTCGGTGCACGGTTCCTGACAGTGCCGTCAATTGTTCTGGTGAGACCTTCAGCATCATCTTTTCCTTTCAGGCGAATCGGATTGACACGGCAGACCGTACGGCCAGGCCTCGTCGCATCGCACCGAGATCGGCGGTCCTGTGGATAACTCTGGCTCCTCGCCGGTTTGTCCACAGGTCATTCCGCCACCACGCCCTCAGTGGCCATAATGTCGGTTATGCGTATCCCGCTCACTCTTCGTCTGCCCGGTGATGTCGACCGCGATGTCGAGCTCCGCGCGCCCATGGGCACGACCCTCGCTGCTGTCCGTACGCGGGTGGTCTGCGACGAGGAGTCCGGCGCGTCGCCTCCCGTCCTGTGGTCAGGGAGCCGAGCCCTCCCGGACACGGCGCTCCTCGCCGGTCCCGGCCTGCGCGCGGGAAGCGTCGTCCATGTCGCAGCACCTGGACCGCGGGCGCCGGCCGCCGACGCAGTACTCCGCCTGCACGTCGTCTGCGGCCCCGACGCCGGACTGATCGTGCCGCTTCGGCGAGGAAGGACGACCATCGGTCGGTCGCCGGACTGCGATGTCCATCTCGACGACGCAGACACCTCCCGCTATCACGCCGAGTTGACGATCAATGTCTCGGACGTGTGGTTGCACGATCTGGGTTCGACCAACGGGACCTGGGCACTCCCCGCCGCAGGCGGAGCGGCATCGCTCATCGGCGCTGAAGGACAGGCCCTACCTCTCGAGGCTTACGTGCGCATCGGTGAGAACGTCATCAGCGTCGTCGCCGTCGACACGCCTGCCGCCGCGACCAGCCTCGGGCCGGACGGGCACCTGCTCGTCAATAGACCGCCACGACTGGCCGTGCGCCCTGCCCCGTCCGACATCGTCTACCCCGATCCCGAGCGGAATCCGGCAGCCGCTTCCCTACCGTGGGTGGCGGCCGCGCTGCCGGCGCTGGGAGGCGTAGCCCTCGCCGAGGTGATGCATAACCCGCAGTTCTTGGCTTTCGCGTTGCTGTCACCGCTGCTGATGCTGGGCACATCGATCGGAGAACGCATCACCGGGAGGCGTGTGCGCCGGAGGGGCAGACTCGACCGTCGGATCCAGGAGCAGGAGGCAGACGCGGCTGCGTCGACCGCGGCACGAGCCGAGACCGAGTTCCGCAGACGCCGGCATCCCGATCCTGCTGCCGTTGCCGAGATCGTGCGCACTCCGAATGCGCGCATCTGGGAGCGTCGATCGACGGACGAGGACTTCCTCGACCTTCGCATCGGATTGGGTGATGTCGCCGCTGACGTGGATCTGCGCCGAGGTTCGCACCGGCTCGCGCCACCCATCCTCTCGGCGGTCCCCGTACTGGCCGATCTGCGGCTCGGACCTGTGGGTCTCTGCGGCCCCGAGTCGATCGTTCGAGGAGTCGCACGCTGGGCCGTCGGTCAGCTGGCGGCGCTGCACTCGCCTTCGGATGTGAGCGTGTTCGTTCTGCTCGATGACGACGCGCACGAATCGTGGCGTTGGCTGCGCTGGCTCCCACACCTGTCGCCCCCCATGCGTCCGGGCCGTGTGGTCGCACGCACAGACGACGCGCGCCAGGGACTCGTCAATCAGCTGCTGGCAGTCCTGGATGAGCGCGCTGCTGTGGACCGGACGAGGAACGGAGCCTGGACCGGAACGTGGCTCGTTCTGCTGCTCGATCGGGCATCCCGGTTCGCCGACACCGCCGGCCTGTCGAGGTTGCTGACAGACGGCCCGCCGCTCGGCATCACCGCGGTGTGCATCGACGATGAGGAACGCCGACTCCCTCCGGCCTGCGTCTCCGTCGCCTCCCTGTCCGGTGAGACCGGCACGCGCGTTCAGCTGCGCTCGCGCAGTGTCTCCGGTGCCGGCGACCAGTACTTCGTCGCCGACCGCGTCGACGCCGAGTGGGCCGAAGCCTTGTCGCGAGCGCTCGCACCGTTGACCGATCCTGGTTCGGAGGCCGCTGCTGCGCTACCCCGCTCAGTCCGACTGGTCGAGCTCATCTCCGGCGACGACCCGGAAGGCGTCGCTCCCCCTGCGGTGGACGCAATCGTCGGCGGCTGGCGGGAAGGCGATGGCCGACCCCGCGCGACGCTCGGCGTGTCCCACGAAGGCGTGCTCACGCTCGATCTCGCGCGAGACGGCCCTCACGCGTTGGTGGCCGGGACCACCGGCGCGGGCAAATCCGAACTACTTCAAACGTTGGTACTCGGCCTTGCACTCAGCTGTGCACCACCCGACCTACAGCTCATCCTGATCGACTACAAGGGCGGTGCGGCGTTCGCGGAATGCGCGGCGCTCCCCCATACAGCCGGACTCGTCACCGACCTCGACGCCCACCTCACCGAACGTGCGCTGCTGTCGCTCGCTGCCGAACTCAGACGGCGGGAGGCGTTGTTCTCGGCCGCAGGCACAAGCGATGTGGACAGCTACCGCCGGAGTCCCTCGCACCGGATGCTGCCGGTCGGTCGCCTCGTCATCGTGGTCGACGAGTTCGCGGCACTCGCCGAGGACCTCCCGGACTTCGTCACGGGACTGGTCGGCATCGCGCAGCGGGGGCGCTCGCTGGGTGTGCATCTCGTGCTCGCGACTCAGCGCCCGGCCGGGGTCGTCTCCCCCGAGATCCGTGCGAACACCAGCCTGCGCGTGGCGTTGCGAGTCACAGATGGGGCGGAGTCCACCGACGTGCTCGGTAGCCCGGAAGCCGCGTCGATCGATCAGGACACTCCGGGCCGTGCCTACGTCCGCACCGGGCAGATGCTGGCTGAGCTCCAGGTGGCGAGGGTCGGTGGTCGAGCCACGCGGACGGACTCCATCGAGGTGGTCCCGCTCGGACCGTGGGGGGAGCTGCCGGATCTCGCGTCGCCACCGCAGGTCACCGCGCAGACCGACCTGCAGATGCTGGTGGAACAGATCCGGCTTGCGGCACAGACGGTTCACGAGCCGACTCCGCCGCGTCCGTGGTTGCCGCCGCTGCCGGACACCGTTGACGTGAATGGGCTCCCGCCCTGCGGCGCCTATGAGCTGCCGCTCGGCCTTGTCGATCGTCCCGGGAATCAGTCCCAGGCGCCGTTCGCGATCGACCTTGCGACCGGTGGGAGTCTGGTGATCGCCGGTGGACCACGGTCCGGCCGCACGAGCGCACTGAGAACCGCGGCGGCCATGGCCGTGCATCGGCTGGCACCGCACCAGGTCCACCTCTACGTCATCGACTGCGCTGGTGGCGCCCTACCTCGCGTCGCCGCGGCACCGCACTGCGGCGCCGCGGTCGGCAGGGATGCTCCGGAAACGGTGGACCGACTGCTCGAGTTGCTGGACGACTCCCTCGCCGAGCGTCTGGCCAGGTTGGCCGCACTAGGTGTGGGTTCTCTGGCGGAGGCCATGGAGATGGGCGAACTCATGCCCGCACAGCTGCTGGTCCTCGATGGATGGGAGGGATTCCTGGCGTGTACGGAGGAGGTCCACCTGGGAAGGGGTGTCGACACTCTCCTCCGGCTGATGCGCGAGGGCGCCGCTGCGGGCTTGACCGTCATGGTGACCGGAGACAGATCCGCGCTGTCGGCCCGATTGTCGGGCGCAGCGACGCGCAGGCTGGTCCTCGGGCTTGCCGACCGCGGCGACTACGCGCTCGCTGGAATCCCGGCTCGAGCTGTACCCGACATCGTCCCGCAAGGTCGAGCGGTTGATGCGAGTGAGTTGTGCGAGCTGCAACTAGCTGTTCTGGGTCCGAATCCGGAGGCGTCGGCGCAAGGCAGCCAGCTCGACGACATCGTCGAGGCAGCACGACGGCTCGCAGACCCCGATGCACCGGGCCGAAGCAGCAACGCCGGCCCTGCCGTCCACGCAGGCAAGAACCTGACCGATCCCGCCGGGCCCATCGTCGTGCGGCCACTTCCTTCGCGTGTCTTCCTCTCCGATCTCGTCCGCAACCGCGGTGGCAGACAACCCGCCCTCGCGCGCGGGCCCGAGAACGGCACGGTGCAGGTCTTGGGTGCGGGCGGTGACGCGGCGGACGCGATCTCGGTCGCCCTGGTCGGGACCGGCACCAGAATGCTCATTGCCGGTCCGCCCCGATCCGGCCGCACCACGACATTGATCCTTATCGCGAAACAACTGCACGCACAGGGCGCTTCGCTGATCATCTGCGCGCATGCCCGGACAGCATTGGGTGCGATCGCTCTCGCCGCCGGAATGTGCACGCTCGCGCCCGATTCGACGATCGGCGATGATTCGTGGACGCGCGCCCTCGCTGTACTGACGACGCCTCGGCCCGTCCTACTCGCCGACGACACCGAGCGGATGACCGATTCGGCGGTCGGCGAGGCGTTGACCTACATCGTCGCTCACGAGGCGCCGAACCTGTCGGTGGTCGCTGCCGGCCGCAACGACGATCTCGCCGTCACGTTCCGCGGCTTGGCCGCGGAGGTGAAGCGATCGCGCCAGGGGCTGCTACTCCACCCGGGCGCCGGCGACGGCGACCTGCTCGGCGTACGCCTGCCATCGAGCCGGGCGGGACTCAGCCCCGGGCGCGGGGTGCTACTCGCCGATGGCTCGGCTATGGATGGCCGCGGCGAGCCGGTCCGCGACCTCATCCCGATCCAGGTGTGCCTACCGTGACCGGTCAGCCCGTGCCGACGGAAGTCGTGATCGCGGCAGCCGGAGACGGAGCCGGACCAGCGCGAATCAGGCGAGCAGGTCTGCGAGCTCCTGCACTCCGTACCACGACAGCTCGTACCCCTCCGCGTCATCGACCGCAGACTGTGCGGACTCGCTGCCGAGATCGGCCTCGAGGGTCGCCGCCGCAGCGGCCGCCACCGTCGACTGCGCATCGAGGTCATCGACGTGGACCGCGACGACAGCACTCAACGGCACTGGTTGCGCTATCCGCACCGCACCACGTTCCAGATCGTCGTGCACGGTGACCGCCGACTCGGCGACGTCGGCAGACAGCACGACACGCCGACGAGGCGCTCTCGGATCGGCGTCGAGGAGTCGCAGCGATGCGCGCACTGCCTGCCCATTCGCGGCGTACTCCAACTCGTCCACGTCATCGTCGTGGTACCACTCGCGAATGCCGTCCGTGACCGCGAAGGCGGTGATCGGGACGTCGGTGACCGCACCAGCCCCGTGGATCTGTGCCAGCAACGTCATCGTCGCCGGTATGTAGACGCGAGTCATCTGTGATCTCCCGCTACCCAGACCTCGTCGCCGTCATCGACATCATCGACCGAGGCGTCCGCGACGGAATCCGCCTCGTCGATCGACCCCGCGGCACCGGCGTCGGCGCGGAGGCGGAGTTCGCGCAGTTGGGCCGCCGAGGTCAGCACCGAGGTGCGCAGGACCTCGGTACGCCGCTTCGGGTTCATCAGGTTCGGCCCCATCACCTCGAGGTCATGGGGTCCCGGCGTCAGCAGGACCACCCGGGCACCCGCGGCGCGCAGTCGGGCGATGTCGCTCTGGATGCCGCGAGTGATCGCCCGGCGCACGATCCGCTCGAGCCGGGTCACCGGCGACCGGGGGCGGTCCAGTTGCACCGAGGCCATCGGCGCCAGCACGAACACCTCGTCGATCGTTCCGTCCTCCACCAGCGGCAGAACAACGTCGGCGGACGCATTCGACGCCGTGCCACCGTCGATGTAGTGACGACCGGCGATCTCGACCGGCGAGTACCAAGCGGGAATCGCGCACGAGGCGCACACCGCCTCGGCCAGGTTGGCCGGGATGTCATCGCGGCCGAAGACCACTCGCGATCCGCTGTCGTAGTCGGTGGCCACGATCCAGGTGCGAGGCCGCTCGGGCCAGTGCAGGCCGGGCAGACCACCGAGTGACGCCGTCGCGATGACGTCGTGAATCGGCTCGAGCGTCCCCCGGCCGCGCGGCAGCAATCCGGTCAACGCCATCGTCGCCGACGCCGACATCGGGTGCCGGACCGCGTCGAGCAACAGACGCGGTGACCCGGGCCGCAGTCCCGGGCGTGGCGGCAACGCGCCGCCGGAGTCGCTCTGGTAATCCCACTCGATGGTGGGATCTGCCGGCGCCGGAACGCCCTGATGGTGCCGTAGCAGGACGTCGACGCCGATCCCGCACCCGGTCAGCGCGGCGACGATCGACCCCGCCGACGTCCCGACGGTCAGACCTACCGACGTCGCCGTGATCCCGAACTCGGCCTCCAGCGCGCTCAGCGCTCCGACCGTCCACGCGAAACCCAGGACGCCACCGCCGCCGAAGACGAGGGCCCGACGCGCATTCCCCTCGCCCGCCGAATCGACCTGCGCCTCCGCGGCGGACTCAGCGAGTCGAGGCAGGCCGTCCGCAGCGCTCACGGCCGCCGGCGAGACCGCGACGAGCGCGATCCCGTTCCGATCGGGTGAGCAGTGGCTCGTCTGGGGCCGGGAGCCTCGGACACCGCAAGCACCAGTTCACCCAGCGACTCCTCGATCAGAGCCGCCAGCGTGTCCACGTCGTACATCGAGTCGCGGTCGGCATTGAAGCCGTAGTAGACGCCACCGTCATAGGACGTCAGCCCGATCGAGACCGCCTGCCCGGCGGCCAGCGGCACGATGGGGTACATCTCCCGCATCCGGGCTCCGGCGGCATACAACGGGATCTGCGGGCCGGGGACGTTGCTGACCACCAGGTTGAACAGCCGACGACTGAACCCGCCGGCTGCCCGCGCGCCCATCGCGTGCAGCGTGGGCGGCGCAAACCCGGACAGTGAGATGAGGGTGCTCGCGCCGACGGACTGCCCGGACTCCTTGTGAGCCGTCATGGCGTAACTCACCTGGGTCAGCCGCATCAGCGGACTGGGCTCGCCCACCGGCAGGTCGACGAGCAGCGAGGACACCCGGTTGCCCCCCTCGCCGGGCCCGCCCTTGCGCATGCTGATGGGGACCAGGGCGCGCACGCTCGTCGACGGAGTGACCGAGCGACCGCGGGACAGCAGCCAGCCGCGCAGTGCACCGGCGACCGTAGCCAGCACGACGTCGTTGACGGTCCCGTTGATGTGCTTGCGGACCAGCCGATAGTCGTCGAGGTCGGTGCGGGCCACCGCGAACCGACGCTGAGCGCCGATCGTGGTGTTCAGCGGAGTCGAGGGCGCCGGCTTGACCGCGATGCGAGCTGCGGACGCCAATCCTCCCAGGGCACCCGAGACGTGACCGACGGTGCTTCGTGCGTCGTTGATGCCCATCCGGATCGTGTCGAGTACAGCCGTCGGACGAGCAACGATGTCCTTCACGGCCTCGGCCACCAGTTGGACCGATCCCGGCTCGCGCCGCGCCAGCCAGGGTTCCTCGTGCGTGGGTCGCGGGTTCGGCGTGGCGTCGAGCAGCACCTCGACGATGTCGACGGCACTGATCCCGTCCACCATGGCGTGATGGGTCTTGCTGACGATGGCGAAGCGGTTGCCCGCCAGTCCCTCGACGAGGTTCATCTCCCAGAGCGGGCGGTGCCGATCGAGCGGACGGGACTGCAGACGAGCGACCAGTTCCCGCAACTGCGCATCGGACCCGGGTCGGGGAAGCGCGGAGCGGCGCACATGGAAGCTGAGATCGAACTCGGTGTCGTCCACCCACACCGGGTTGCCGAGGTGCGCGGGCACTTGCTTGATCTTCTGCCGGTAACGGGGCACCAGCGCGATCCGCTCCTCGATCAGCGAGACGAACCGGTCGAAGTCGAAGCCGCCCTCAGGGGTGTCGAAGATCGCCATGCCACCGACGTGCATCGGGGTGGTCGGGCCTTCGAGGTAGAGGAACGAGACGTCGAGGGACGAGAGCCGATCTGCCACGTCGCCACCTCGATCCCTCATCTGCACGCATACGCGCACCAGAACATCGTCCGTCTGCCAGGAGGGTGATCCCACCGGCGGTGATTCAGACGGCTACCGATCAGTAAGTTTCCCACACGTTGCCGCGTGACTGCCAGGTGAACGCGCCGTGAACGGCTCCTGTGTGCCCGAACCACGATTCCTCGCCTCCGAACGTGACGGCTCCGGCACCCGCGGCTCCAGGCGACCGCCTAAACCTCGGCGCCGCCGGATCTCCGCATCAGCTGGAGTCGTCGGAAAAGCTGAATCCGCTGGAGTCGACGCAACCACTGGCAGGGGAACCGTGATCAGGGCGGGACGGCCGGGTGCGAGTGGATCCCGACGTCCTCCTCCCCCGCTGGACGATGGGCGGCGATGGCCGTGGCGAGTTCGGCCAGCGCCCGACGGAGTCGACTCGCGGGCCGAGCCTCAGCCAGCGTGCGGCCGGTGAGCACGGCCGAGTCGAGGGAATCGAGGTCGAACGGGAGCAATGCGGCCGGCGAGCGCCCCGCAAAACGCTGAAGCGCCGATCCCAGTTCGTCCGCGACACGTCCGGGAACAGCACCCGGACGAACCCGGTTGAGGACCACCCACACCGTCGCCGCGATCTCGGCGTCCCGCAGATCGCCGAGCGCGCGGATCAGCCGCTGCATCCCGATCGGATCTGCCGTCCCGACGACGACGACCAGGTCGCTCGCCGCGAGCGCGGCGAGGGTGACCCCGTTCCGTCGTGGCGCGACCGAGTCGTAGCTGATCTCCTCGTCCTCCTCGATGGCGAACCCGCAATCGACGATCGTGAATTCCGCGAGCTCGCGCGCCGCGCCCAGCACCGGGTCGATGGCGGAGGCGCGCAACTCCGGCCACCGCTCAGCACGCGGGATGCCCGTCAGCACGCGTAAGCCCGGCCCGAGCTGCCAGGCCAGCCCTGCCAGCGCTCCGGCATCGAGGCGGGAAGCCCCCGCCGCACGGCAGGCTGCCGCGAGGCCCGGCGACTCGTCCAGCAGCCCGAGAACGGCCGCCGCGACACCGCCGTAGACGTCGGCGTCGATGAGCAGCACCGTCCGGCCGAGGCGAGCGATCTCATCGGCGAGGCCGATCGCCACGGTCGTGCGCCCGGGAGCGCCGGTCGGACCCCAGACGGCGATGACCGCGCCGCGGGCTGACGGGTTCACGACCGACGGAGCCCCGGTCGGGGCAATCACCGACCCGGTCGCGGCGACAGGGTCGGCGAAGGAGTGCAGGTCGGCGGTGTCCGCCCGATCCTCCACCGCGGCGGAGACCACGGCCACGATCACATCGGGCAGCGCGTCCGAGGGGATGATGTGGCGCACGCCGAGGCGCGCCAGGTGTTGTTCGGCGGCGGTGTCTGCCCGTCGCACCACGCCGACAGGGACGACCTCCGCGGCGCGGAGACGGTCGACCACGTCCACGTCCAGTCGGCGCAACTCCATCGACACCAGCGCAGCGCGGGCCTGTCCGGTCGCCGCGACCGACAGCAGCTCCACCACGTCCACGCACCGCCGCGCCACCGACAGCCCCGGAGTTCTCTCGAGCGTTGCGATCATGTCGGCCTCCCACCCGGCCGAGCCGAGGGCGGTCACAAGTGAGATCGTCACGAGGACTGCCTCGGGTCGTCGCACGTAGACAGGTCCGCCAGGTCGGCGTTGGCGTCCCGCTCGGAGGGCCCGCTGAGCACCCCGACGCGGATCACGGCTCCGGTGACGCCCAACGCCGTGACGACGCGCTGAGCCAGCGCCGGGGGCACTCGCACCACCACGCTCTCCTCCGTCGCCGAGGACAACGCCCCGCTGCCCGCCGAACGCACTGCCTGGACCGTCGCGTCGGCCAGTACGGGGACCGCAGCGCAGTACTGACCGGAGACCCAGACCGTGACCCGCTGGCCGCGCTGGACATCCGGGGCGTTCTCCGGCTCGACGGGCACGGTGAGTGTCGTCAGATGCGGGTCCGGCGCCCCGACAGCCGAGCGCGGGAGGAGCTGACCAGCCTGGATCGGGACGAGCAGAGCCTGACCCGCCAACGCAGACGTGGCCGGGAAGTACCGAGCCGAGCTGGAGGCGAGCCGAACCTTGACGACGGTGAGGTCGGAGGGCTGCAGGACGCTGCCCACATCGAGGTCCCGCGTCACGGCAAGCACCGGCCGTGTCGAGTCCGACGCGGCAACCAGCGCGGCGCCGCCGGCGACGGAGGCGAGCACCATCGCCACGCCGATGACCAGCCGTACGTCGAACCACCTGGGTGGGCGCAATCGTCTCGGAGAAGGGGACGTCGTCGTCACGACCCCATGGTGCCTGATGGGTGGTACGCCTGGAAAGTCCGTATCGCAGCCTGTGGACAGACGCTCCACCGGTCGATCGGCCCTGCCAGAATGACGGTCATATTCGCCCGAACAGTGAGCACACAGCCCGAACAGCAGAGGAGCGACGTCGCGATGGCCACCGATCGTTTCCTCACCCTCGCCGACGTCGCCGACGTCCTGAACATCTCCGCATCCCAGACCTACGCCCTGGTGCGCAGCGGCGATCTCGAAGCCATCAAGATCGGCGGTCGCGGCCAGTGGCGCGTCGAGCGCGACAAGCTGGAGAGCTACATCGCCCGGATGTACGACCAGACCCGTCAGTTCGTCGCGGATCATCCTCTCGCCGACATCGAGCCGACCCGGGAGTGAGTCGCCGCCCGACCTGACCGACCCGACCGTCTGCGCACCGGCTAGGCATCCTCGCGCCGCACTGCCACGATCGCCGCGAGCGGGACGGCGACCACCTCGCGGACCTCCCCGCGACGCCGCGCGACCCCTACGTCGTGGAGGGCAACCTCGACGTGGTCGGCGCCGACCCGGTCGATGGTGCCGTCGAGCAGGGCCGAGTCCGCGAGATGGATCCGGACGGCTGAGCGATCACGTCCGACGCCGCGCAGCACCGACCGCAGTCGCAGCCGCGACGCGACAACCCCGGCCGAGTCCGGGGCCGCGCTCCAGCGCCCGAGCCCACCGATCGACATCACCGCTCCCAGCGGCACGAGGCAGGAACGCGACTTCTGCTCGGCAACGAGAGCCCAGTCGGCACCGAGGCGCCGGAGCTCGCCCGACACGTGCACGCCACCGAGGACGCGAAGGCTCAGCACCGTACCCACCGCCGGGCGCAGCCGATCCCGCACGCGGATGCCGGCGAACTCGATCCGCACTCGTTCATCGATCTCCGCCGCGCGCTCACGCGTCACCGCCAGGGCGAGTTGGGCCTCCAGGTCCGCGAACAGATCATCCCAGCGCATGCGGACAGTCTTGCATTCATATCGGACATCGCACGCATCTTGCAGACATCGGTCACAACGTGTACACATGCAAATGCAAGCAAATGAAACCAGTTCCCCTGATCGGACGGAAAGCGGATGCAGACATACTGCCGTCACCGGGCTACCGCCCTTGCCGTCGTCCTGGTCGTCTGCGACCTCACGATCCTCGACCTCGCCCGTCCACGAGCCTCCGTTGCGCACCTGCTCGCCCATCCGCAGCGCTGGGTCGCGCTCCACGGCGCGGATCGTGCCGCGCTGGAGTTGGCCCGCACTGGACTCTGGACGATCGCGGCCTGGCTGGCCCTGGGCATCGCGGTGACTGCAGCGTCGCAGCTGCCCGGCGGCCTCGGCCGACTGGCATCCGCGGTCGCCCGCCGGACCGTGCCCGCGGCGCTGCGCAGGATCCTGGCAGGCGCCACGGGTGCTGCGATCGCGCTGACACCGATCGCCGCCGGAACGGCCTGGGCCGGTGCGGCCCAGGCGCAGCCTCGGGTACACGCCGTCGCGTCCGCGCGAGCGAGCCCGGCCACGGAACCGCAGATCGATTGGCCGCGAACTCCCGCGCCGGAATCACCTGCCGTGCCGTGGCCCGGCACCACCTCCGAGGCTGGGGCGGGCGGCACATCCCGGTCCGCGCCCGCCGACGTCGTCGTCATGCCCGGTGACTCGCTCTGGCTGATCGCAGCGCGCCGCCTCGGCCCGCACGCCATCGGCCAGCAGATCGCCGCCACGTGGCCGCGGTGGTACCGGGCCAACGCCAGGACGATCGGACCCGACCCCGGCCGACTCCTCCCCGGCCAGCACCTGCATGCACCCGGCCAGGAGCGCGAACCGACCGTGTCCGGGCCGCTCGGATGACGCCACGTGCCACACGCCGAGGAACACACCCCATGACCGCTACCCAGATCGGAGCCACGAGCAGATGACGAGCGCCACCACTCCGGACGGCATGCTGCTGGGTGCGCAACCGTGGCGGGCCGGCCGGTGCCGGATCAGCGTCGCGCCCACCCGCGACCCCGCGTTCGACGACGAGGCGCCGGTGCGCCATCTGAGCGTGGTCGGCCCCCACGAGCCGCCACTGCCCTTTCCGACTGCGCAATCCGAGGACCTGCGCGCGCCGTCGTCGCTGCGCCTGGCCATCCGAACCGACCCGTTCGCGCCCCGCGCGACCGGGCGGCGGGAACTCCCCGATCCCCATCGTTTCGGGCGCCAGTTCGTACAGGGACTGCTCGAGGTCATCGGCGGCCGCCGCCCGATCGCGCAGCTCGCCGCGCACACCTCCGTCGGGGTCCACGCCGGCCTGAGCCGGGACCTCGGCCGGCGCCGGCGCAGCTTCGGCCCGGCGATGCCCGTCCTTCACTCACTGCATGTGATGGAGCCGGCGGACGGCGTCGCGGAACTCACCGCGGTAGTGCAGTTCGGCACACGGTTCCGGGCGATCGCAGGGCGGCTGGAGGGTCTGGACGGACGCTGGCGGTGCGTGCGTATGCAGATCGGCTGAGGTCGGCTAGCGTCGAAGAGGTGTTCATCGTGACGCTCACCTACACCCGCCCGCTGGACGTCATCGAGGCGCTGATCAATGCGCACGTCGACTGGCTGGACCGGTACTACGCAGCGGGCGCCTTCCTCGCCTCCGGGCGACAGGTTCCGAGGATCGGTGGGGTGATCCTCGCCGGGGAGATGGGTCGCGATGCGCTCGAGGCTATTCTCGCGGAGGACCCGTTCCACCGCTCAGGAGCGGCCCGGTACGAGGTCGTCGAGTTCACCGTGACCCGGGTCGCAGACGGCGTCCTCGGGCTGTCCTGAGTCCGTACGCCGACCTGCGCCACCGGAAAACCCGCCCCCTCCAACGGCGACGTCCGATCGACCGGCGACGACCCACGCGTCGTCGAGCAGGTCGCCGCGCGCTTCAGCCGGGCGACGACGCGCGCACGCGGTCAGCGGCGGCGCTTGCGCGAGTTCCCGCCGCGACTGCCCCGGTTGGGGTTGGACCGTGCCTGCTGGCGCCGGGCACTTGTCGCGCCCGGCTTGCTGCCGTTGGCTCCCGAGGCAGCATCGCCGACGTGGACCTCGGGCTCGTCGGAGCCGAGCTCGGGCGCGCTGTAGGTGAGCGGGGCCGACGTGCGCTGCCCGTTGAGTCCCTTGGCGTTGACCTGCTTGGGCGCGGCAGGAGCCTCGCCCCGCGCGAGCCGCTTGACGGCGTCGGCGAGGGCGCCCTCGTCGGCCTCCTCAGCGGGAGCGGGCGGAGCTGCGTCGCCGGCATCCTCGTCCACCTCGACCTCGAGGTTGAACAGGAAGCCGACCGACTCCTCCTTGATGGCGTCCATCATGGCGGCGAACATGTCGAAACCCTCGCGCTGGTACTCCACCAGCGGATCACGCTGACCCATCGCGCGCAGGCCGATGCCTTCGCGCAGGTAGTCCATCTCGTAGAGGTGTTCGCGCCACTTGCGGTCGACGACGGACAGCAGGACGCGGCGTTCGAGTTCGCGCAGCACGTCGGCGGTCAGCTCGTCCTCACGCTGGTCGTAGGCGGCCTGGGCGTCGGCGCGGATCTCCTCGATCAGGAACTCCCGCGTCAGGTCGTTCTTCGCGCCGCCCGAGGTCTCGATCGCCTCCTCGACGGTCAGCGAGATCGGGTACAGCGTCTTCAGAGCCGTCCACAGCTGATCGAGGTCCCACTCCTCGGCGTACCCGTTCGCGGTGGCGCCGTCGACGTACCCGGTCACGACCTCGTCGATCATCGGCCGGATCTGGTCACTGAGGTCGACTCCGGACAGGACCTTACGCCGCTCGTCGTAGATGACCGTGCGCTGCTTGTTCAGCACCTCGTCGTACTTGAGGACATCCTTGCGGATCTCGAAGTTCTGGCCCTCGACCTGCGCCTGCGCCGACGCGATCGCCTTCGACACCGGCTTGTACTCCAGCGGCGTGTCCTCGGGCAGACGCATCATGTTCATCCACGCAGCGATCCGGTCGCCGCTGAAGCGGACCATGAGATCGTCGCCGAGGGAGAGGTAGAAGCGGGATTCGCCGGGGTCACCCTGCCGCCCGGACCGGCCACGCAGCTGGTTGTCGATGCGCCGCGACTCGTGCCGCTCGGTGCCCAGCACGTAGAGACCGCCGAGCTCGACGACCTCGTCGTGCTCCTTCTCGACCTCGGCCTTGGCCTTGTCCAGAGCATCGGGCCAGGCGGCTTCGTACTCCTCCGGCGTGTCCGCCGGTGTGAGGCCGCGCTCGCGCAGGGACTCGTCGGCCATGTACTCCGGGTTCCCACCGAGCATGATGTCGGTGCCACGGCCGGCCATGTTGGTGGCCACCGTGACCGCACCCTTGCGCCCGGCCTGCGCGACGATGGCGGCCTCGCGCGCGTGCTGTTTGGCGTTGAGGACCTCGTGCGGGATTCCGCGCCGCAGCAGGAGTCCGGCGAGCAGCTCCGACTTGGCCACCGAGGCGGTGCCGACGAGGATGGGCTGCCCCTCCTCGTGCCGCTCGGCGATGTCGTCGACGACGGCGGCGAACTTCGCGTCCTCGGTCTTGTAGATGACGTCGGTCTCGTCCGCGCGGACGGCCGGCTTGTTGGTCGGGATCGGGACGACACCGAGCTTGTAGATCTGATGGAGCTCAGCGGCCTCGGTCTGCGCCGTGCCGGTCATGCCCGAGAGCTTCTCGTAGAGCCGGAAGTAGTTCTGCAGCGTGATCGTGGCCAGCGTCTGGTTCTCCTGCTGGATCTGCACGCCCTCCTTGGCCTCGATCGCCTGATGCATGCCCTCGTTGTAGCGGCGCCCGGCCAGGATGCGCCCGGTGAACTCGTCGACGATGAGCACCTCGCCGTCGCGGACGATGTAGTCCTTGTCGCGGTGGTAGAGCTCCTTGGCCTTCAGCGCGTTGTTCAGGTAGCCGACCAGAGGCGTGTTGGCCGCCTCGTAGAGGTTCTCCATGCCTAGCTGGTCCTCGACGAACTCCACGCCCTCCTCGGTGACGGCGATCGTGCGCTTGCCCTCGTCGACCTCGTAGTGGGTGTCCCGCTTGAGGCGGGGGGTCAGCCGCGCGAACTCCGAGTACCAGCGCTGGTTCTCCTCGGCGGGGCCGGAGATGATCAGCGGAGTACGCGCCTCGTCGATGAGGATGGAGTCGACCTCGTCGACCACGGCGTAGTGGTGGCCACGCTGGACGAGGTCGTCGCGGGACCAGGCCATGTTGTCGCGCAGGTAGTCGAAACCGAACTCGTTGTTCGTGCCGTAGGTGATGTCGCAGGCGTAGGACGCGCGCCGCTGGTCCGGCGACATGTCGGACAGGATCTTGCCGACCGACAGGCCGAGGAAGCGGTGGACGCGTCCCATCCAGTCGGCGTCACGCGAGGCGAGGTAGTCGTTGACCGTGACGACGTGGACGCCGTCGCCGGTGAGGGCGTTGAGGTACACCGGGAGGGTCGAGACGAGGGTCTTGCCCTCACCGGTCTTCATCTCGGCGATGTTGCCGAGGTGCAGCGCCGCCCCGCCCATCAGCTGGACGTTGTAGTGGAACTGCCCCAGCGTGCGGCGCGCGGCCTCCCGGACGACGGCGAATGCCTCGGGCAGCAGGTCGTCGAGGGTCTCCCCGTCGGCATACCGCTCTCTGAACTCGTCGGTCTGCGCGCGCAGCTCCGCGTCGCTCAGGTCGACGTAGTCGCCCTCGAGGGATTCGATCTGGTCGGCGATAGCGGACAGACGGCGGACGATTTTGCCCTCGCCGGCGCGCAAGATTCTGGAGAACACCACGACGTGCATCCTACGGGCATGCCGGTCCGAGCCCACGTCTCGCTGTGCGGGACGCCCTCTGGCAGGCTCGGGCGCATGGGCTCCTGGAACGGTCACGAGCTGGACAACCTGATCATCTCCGCCCCGCGGCTGACGCTGCGACCCTGGTCAGCCAGGGATGCGGCGGCGATCCAGACGGGCATGCAGGACGCGGCGATGCGCGAGTTCCTGCCGATTCCCGCTCCCTACACCGAGGCCAGCGCGCGGGAGTTCCTCGCCGGCGCGGCGGCGGCCCGCACAGCCGGGACGGCCCTGGAATCGGCCGTGGTGGAGCGCACGTCGGGTGAGATCGTCGGATCGGCGGCGTTGCGCCTGCCCGCGCGCGGGTACGGAGGCGAGGTGGGGTACGCGGTGTACCCGGCGTTCCGGGGCCGGGGCTACGCCGGCGAGGCTGCCGCCGCCCTCGCGGAGTGGGGGTTCGCACACGGTCTGCGCCGGGTGCGGCTGCGCGCCGCGGTCGGCAACCTCGCCTCGATCAGGACCGCCCTGGCCGCCGGTTTCGCGTTCGAGGGTGTCTCCCGCAACGACATCATCACCGGCTCGGGGGTCGTCGACGGTGCGGTGTTCGCCCGAGTGCCCGGTGATCGCGCCGCCCACATCCCCGCCGCGTTCGCGCCACTGCCGCCCGCCGGACTGGACGACGGCGTGGTGCAGGTGCGCCCTCTCGTCGCGGCCGACGCGGAAGCGCTGCTCGACGAGGCCACCGATGCCGCCTCGGTGCGCTGGAACCTGTCCGGGCAGAAACCGGCGCTTGCCAACACGCGACGGGCCGCCGAACGCGCCGCACTGGACTGGCTGGTCGGGCCGCAGGCGAGCGCGGCGATCGTCGACACGGCATCCGGCACGGTGGCCGGCAGCCTGTCACTGCGCCTGTCCGGGCCGGCCGGCGTCGGCGAGTTCGGGTACGGCCTGCGCCCGGCGTGGCGTGGGCGCGGCTACACCTCGCGAGCGCTTCGGCTCATGGCGCAGTGGGCGCTGGACGCCGGTTTCCACCGGCTGGAGATCGGGGCGGACATCGCCAATATCGCTTCGCACCGGGTGGCACTCGGGGCGGGATTCGCCGACGACGGCGTGCGAACGGCCCGTCTCGCCTACCGCGGCAGTTCGGCGCCGGCCGACGAACGGCGCTTCGTGTTGCTGCGCGCAGCGGGCTGAGGGTCGGCGAACGCCGCGCAGAGAGACGTCCGGTTCAGCCGGCGTAGCGCGGGGACGAACCCAGACCGGGGCGGGCCTGGACGGGCTGGCCCTCATGGCGACCGCGTCCGGAGAGGAATCCGAACCACCGGCGCTGATGGCGTCGCGCCGCGGAGTTGAGCATCTCGTGGCAGTGGACCAGCCCAGGGATGCCGAGCCGGTGGCGACCGGTGTACGTGGTGCGGGCCATGTCACGCTCCGAAGGGGGACGTCAGGTTCCCATGACGGTACGTACGGGGTTCGTGTGACAGGACGCGACACGCCGAGAGCCGCCGAGGTCGGCTGGACCGTCGGCGGCTCCCAGGCGAACGGGCCGGTCAGTCCCCCAGGCGGATCACGCCGTAGTCGTAGCCGCGGCGCCGATAGACAACGGAGGCGCGCGCGGTGGCGGCGTCGTGGAAGAGGAAGAAGTCGTGGCCGACCAGTTCCATCTCGAACAGAGCCTGCTCGATGGTCATCGGGATCGCCGGATGTTCCTTCTCGCGCACGATCCGGCCTGGGCCGTCGGCCTCGTCGGCGTCGGAATCGGCGACCAGGACGGCCGTCGCGGTCCCGTTCAGGGACGGGGCGGCCGTGGCGCTCGCCGCTGCCAGCGAGGTCGGGTTGTGCCGACCGTGGTGGACGCGCCGCCGGTCGGCGGCCTGCCGGAAGCGCCGCTCGATCTTGTCGATGGCCGCGTCCAGGGCGGCGTAGAAGTCGCCGGCGCAGGCTTCGGCACGTACCACCGGGCCACGGACCCGGCAGGTGATCTCCACCCGTTGGCAACTGTCTGATTGTCGTGGATTTCGTTCGTGGAGCAGTTCCACGTCTGTGCGGATGATTCCCGCGTCGTAGCGCTCCACTCGGGAGAACTTCTCGGCCACGTGAGTGCGGAAATGCTCGGGAACCTCGACGTTACGTCCTCGCACGACTAATTCCATCGGACCTCCAATGCCTCGTCCGGTTCCTCAGCGAGGGCTGAGGACACACGGCACGGTGTGGTCGTATTGACGTTAACCCGCTCTGCCCCGCTTGGACAGGGTTATCCCGGATACGGCACTGATCTCACCGCCGATCCACGGCGCACGCTCAGCAACGAGGGTTCGCGCCGGCTCGATGCGGCGGCGTCGAGGCGACGACCGCCCTCCCGGCTACCGTCCAGCCGGCGGCCGCCAGTGCCCGTCCGGCCTCGCCCAGGGACGCGCCGGTGGTGACGATGTCGTCGACGAGGATCACCTGCCGCCCCGCGTCGGCGGGGGCGCGGGGCCGGGCCTGGAGGGCGTGGTCGATGTTGCGACGCCGCTCGCGGGCGTCCAGTCCGACCGCATCCTCGGTGCGCCGCACGCGCCGGAGCAGGGCGACGGCGGGCAACCCGGCGCGGCGCGCCGTCCGGGTCGCGAGGCGGCGCATGTGGTCACCGCCCCGCGCCCTGGCGGCGCGGCGGTCCGACGGAATCGGCACGACGATCAGCCGGTCGGTGGAGGCGGCCCCACGGGCGGCGAGCACCGCCTCGAGCAGCAGGTCCGACAGTGCCGGAGCGAGGTCGCGGCGGTCGTGCTCCTTGTACTGCAGCAGGGCCGTGCGCACCGCACCCGCGTAGCCGGACGCGGCGTGGACCGCGCCCACTCCCGCGATGTCGCGCGCCAGCGGGGGCGCCCCCGGCAGGCAGGCCGGGCACAGGGCGCGCCCGGGCGCACCGCAGCCCACGCAGCGTTGCGGGAGGACGAGGTCGAGCAGGTCGGTGAACATGTGTCCAGCCTGCCCCGCCGCGCCCGCCCGCTGTCCGGACAGGAGGCCGGTTGTGGACGGCCGACCGGAAACCACCGTGGGCTGTGGACAACCGCCGCGGTCGGCAGGCAGGCGTCAGTCGGCGTACGTGGGCGCGGAACCGGCGGCCGAGGATTCGCTGGTCCAGCCCCCGGTGACGTTCTCGGTCCACAAGGTGTCGTTCACCGAGACCCAGACGTCGGTGTCGTTGCCCTCGACGGCCAGCCACTGGGGCTCTCCCGGGAGCCCGTCGGAGGTGGGGGTCAACGGCGCCGACCCGTCCACCTGCAGGGCCCAGATGTGGAAGTCGTCGTTGGTGGTATCGGTGAACAGCACCCGCAGTGACAGGGTGTCGCTCCACCCCACGTCCTTCACCTTCCAGTCCGCGGGCGTGATCTGGTGCAGGTTCTCGACCTGGACGGCGTTGCTGGACGTGCTCCCCGCGGCGGCCGACCGCACGACGATGCCGATCCAGACCGAGGCTGCCTTCTTGTCCGCCGAGGCCAGGACCATCGCGACGCGGGTACCGTCCTGGCTGAAGCGGATGGACCTCACCACCAGGCCCGCCAGCGTCGCCGAGTCCGCGGTGTACGGGACGGTGACCGCCTTGCCGTCGGCCACGCGCACCAGGTACGAGCCGGCGCCGATCCAGGGTTCGGCGAGATCGCGGTACCACTCCGGGCGGCTCGTCGCGGCTCGGGGCAACGCGATCGACGCCAGGCCACCGGTCTGCGTGCCCACCAGCAACCGCTGCGGGTTGACGTCCGCCGCGACACCGGCCAGGCGCACGTCACCGGGCGAGATCGTGGAGACGGCCACTGTCGTCAGCGCGTACCTCGAGGTGCCGGCCGACCCGGAGATCGGCAGGTTGTTGGGACCGATCACGCCGCCGTTGCGCAGGTAGTAGACCGAGGGCGCGGCGAGGGCAGCGGGCACGGGGTCCGCGGTGCTGAAGTTGGACTTGTTGAACTGCTGCGGCAGACCGAGCGGCGTGATCGCCTTGGTTCCGTCGCTGATCTCGATGTTCCCGCCGCCCTGCAGGGAACCGAGCGTGTAGGCCAGCTCGGCGGCGACCTTCGGGATCGTGCTCGCCTCGACAGCGCTGATCCCCGGGAGCGAGATGACCATCGGGCTCCCGACGGTGATCTTGGCGCGGGTGGCGTCGACCTGGTCCGGGATCTCGCTCACCAATCCGTTCTGCATGTCCGGCTGCGGGCCGTCGATGAGCCGGCTGAGCATCCAGCTGGCCAGCGACTGCCCGTCGGCCGCGGAGTACCGCAGGTCGGGGACCAGGCGGCTCTCGGCCTGGTTGAAGAAGTACAGCGGCCGCGGGTGGTAGGCCGACTCGAAGTCCGCGCGCGAGATGAGCAGTCCCACCGGAGGGGTGGTGATCCGCCACTGGCCGTTGACCAGCGTGGTCCCGAACGCCCACTGCTGCCTGGCCGACGCCCCCTCCCCCGTGATCTTGGGCGTGTAGACCCCGAACTGGTCGAGCGATCCCACGATCCGGCCGGAGACCTTCACCGAGGCGGTGTGGCCGGTCGTCACTGCGATGCCGACCGTGTAGTCGTCGATGATGGTCGCGGTGCTGTCGTTCCACTTGCCCGCCGCGGCGGCGGTGAGGAACAGCCGGGCCGCCTGATGCTGCTCGTCGTTGCTGACACTCGCGCGCAGGAACCCCAGGATGATGTCCCGGGAACCGAGCCCGTTCGCCGGGCTGGCCTGCGACGTCGGCGACGTGACACTGCTGCCGCTGGCCGTCCGCACGATCTGCGGCACCGAGGAGGTGGGGACGCCCGAGCAGGCGGTCAGCGTGAGCAGGCCGGCGGCCAGGGCCGCGATCAGCAGCTTCGCCCTCACGCCCGCACCGCCGGTGCGTCCGCAGCCGGGAAACCGTTAGCCGGGCCGGCACCGTTACCCGTGCCGAAGCCGGGGCCGGAACCGGAACCGAGGTCCGAGCCCGGGCCAGCGACGGGATCAGGCTCGGCGTCCGAGCCCGACTCGGGCATCAGCAGATCCGGTTGCGACCCGAGTGGCATCCCCGCGCGCAGCGGGACCGTGAGCCGGAACAGCGCGCCCTCGCCACGTTCTCCCCATGCCTGCAGCCAGCCACCGTGCAGATGGGCGTCCTCCAAGCTGATCGCCAACCCCAGTCCGGTACCGCCGGTGAGGCGACTGCGGGAGGGATCGCCCCGCCAGAAGCGGTTGAACACCAGACCCGCCTCCCCGGGACGCAGCCCGACGCCGTGGTCCCGCACAGAGATCGTCAGGGCGTCGTCGGAGGCGGCGATCGTCACCCGCACCGGCTTGCCCTTCGCCGTGGTCGATCGCGTTGCCGAGCAGGTTGCGCAGCACGCGTTCGATGCGGCGCGGATCGAGGTCGGCGGTCACCCGCCCGTTCGGCGCCTCGACCTCGATGACCGAGCCCTGCTTGTCGGCGAGCACCTGACTGGCCGCGATCGCGCGGTCCACGACCCCGCGCACATCCACCGTTTCGACGTCCAGCCGCGCCACGCCCGCGTCGTACCGGCTGATCTCGAGCAGATCGGCCAGCAGCAGCTCGAAGCGATCGAGTTCGTCCAGCATCAGCTCGGCCGAGCGCGCCAGATCGGGTGGAAAGTCCGCCCGGCGGGAGTGCAGGATCTCCGCGGCCATGCGCACCGTCGTCAACGGCGTCCGCAGCTCGTGGGAGACGTCGCTGGTGAAGCGCCGTTGCAGGCGCGAGAGGTCCTCCAGCCGGCGGAACTGGCGCTGCAGGCTGGCGGCCATGTCGTTGAACGAGCGCGCCAGCAACGCCAGTTCGTCGTCACCGCGCACAGAGATCCGCTGCGCCAGATCGCCGGCCGCCAGCCGCTCGGCGGTCTGGGCGGCCACGCCGACCGGTCGCACCACCTGCCGGGTGACGAGCGTGGCGATGGCGGCGATCAGGAGCATGAGGCCGAGGCCGGCGAGCAGGACCGTCCGCTGCACGAGGGCGATCGTCTTGACCTCGGCCTGCAGCGGGAAGATGAAGTACAGCTCGAAGTCGCCGGACTGGGTCGTGACGGACTGACCGAAGATGTACACGGCGACCGCGTGACCGCTGGAACCCGGCGGCACCTCCTCGGCGTACTGCGTGGCGGAGTTGCCGCCGCGGATGACCTCGCTCAGCGAGTCGGGCACCGCGGGCTGGTCACCCAGGCTGCTCTGCAGGGTCGGGTCGACGGCGCTCACCGACGTCCAGAACAGCCCGGTGTCGGCGACGTCGGGGGCGTTGTTGAGCTGGCTCAGGACGCGGCGGGCGCCCGACAGGTCACCCGGGGAGACGCCGGCCAGCTGCGTCTGGATCGTCTGGACCTCGGCCAGCGCCTGCGCCTTGGAGGTGTTGGTCTTGGCACGCAGCACGCCCGCGCCGATCTGGTTGACCAGGAACACGCCCACGATGAACACGAACACGCCGGTGACCAGCAGGGTCGTGGCCGCCACCCGCAGCTGCAGGGACCGGTCCCACAACCCTCGGGTGCGGCCCGGCAGCGATCGGGCGACAGCGGCCAGCTGCACCCTGCGCAGCCGCCGGACGTCGCCCCGGGACGTCCCGGGCGCGGGTGCCGGGGGGCGACGCAGTTCCCGCCAGGACGGTCGTGCGCTCGTCACGGGATCAGGCCGGGCCCGCCTTGTAGCCCACGCCGCGCACGGTCAGCACGACCTCGGGGCGTTCGGGATCCCGCTCCACCTTGGACCTCAGCCGCTGCACGTGGACGTTCACCAACCGGGTGTCGGCGGCGTGCCGGTACCCCCAGACCTGTTCCAGGAGCAACTCGCGAGTCAGTACCTGGCGGGGCTTGCGGGCCAGGGCGACCAGCAGGTCGAACTCCAGCGGCGTGAGAGCGATCTGCTCGCCGTCGCGCACGACCTGATGGGCGAGCACGTCGATGGTGACCAGGTCGTGGGGCGGCCCGATCGTCAGCGTCTCGGCCGGCTGGTCGTCGTGCTGGCGCAGCCGGGCACGCATCCGGGCGATGAGTTCCTTGGGCTTGAACGGCTTGACCACGTAGTCGTCGGCGCCGGACTCCAACCCCAGGACGATGTCCACGGTGTCGGTCTTGGCGGTGAGCATGACGATCGGGGTGCCCGAGGTCGCCCGGATGGCACGGCAGACCTCGAGGCCGTTCATGCCGGGCAGCATCAGGTCGAGCAGGACGATGTCGGGTTTGAAATCGAGGAACGCGGGCTGCGCCTTGGATCCATCGGCGACGAACGCGGCCTCGAATCCCTCGGCGCGCAGGACGATTCCGAGCATCTCGGCAAGCGCGGCGTCATCGTCGACGACGAGCACTCGTGGCTTCATGGGTCCATGGTGTCAGACGCACCCGGCACATGACCGCTCAGAGACGTTCACCCACCTGCGCGCGCCGCCTGGCGAGCGCGCAGCTTGGCCCGCTGCTCGACGAATCGCGTGGCCTGGGCATCGAGCGCTGCCATGAACTGGGCCAGTTCCTCGCGGGCTGCCTCACCGGCGGCGCCGAGGTCGGTCCGCTCGAAGACGCGCCAGAACTTGAGGATCGGGGCGACCACCTCGTCGTGGTGCAGGCGCAGGTCGTAGATCCCCGCCTTGGCGATCGTCACCGAGTTGCGCTGGAAGTCCGACATCCCCTGCCCGGGCATGGTGAACCCCACGACCTCGTCGCGGACGGCCTGCATCGTGGCGTCCGGCGCCCGGTCGAACGCCGCGGCGGTGAGGTTGCGGTAGAAGACCATGTGCAGGTTCTCGTCCGTGGCGATGCGGGCCAGGAGCTGCTCGGCGATCGGGCAGCCCGTCGCCTTGCCGGTGTTGCGGTGCGAGACGCGGGTGGCCAGCTCCTGGAAGGACACGTAGGCCACGGCCTGCAACGGCGTCTTCTCACCCGAGTCGTACCCGGCCGTCATGTGCTCCATGCGCAACCGCTCCAGGGCGACCGGATCGACGCCACGGGTGACGACCAGGTAGTCCCGCAGCGCGACCGCGTGGCGACCCTCCTCGGCCGTCCAGCGCCCGACCCACTCACCCCAGGCTCCGTCACGGCCGAACCGGGTCGCGATCTCGCGGTGGTAGCTGGGCAGGTTGTCCTCGGTCAGCAGATTGACGATCATCGCCGTCCGCGCCACGGGGTCCAGCGGGCTGTCCTCGGGCACCCAGTCCTCGCCACCGAGGAAGGCGAAGTCCCGGCCCCGGCTCCACGGCACGTAGTCGTGGGGCATCCACTCCTTGGCCAGGGACAGGTGCCGGTCCAGGTTCTCCTCGACGACCGGCTCCAGCTCGTGGAGCAGGTCGGTCTGGAGCTTGGCAGAACGGTCGTCTATCGCTGTCATGACCTCTAACTTACGCTTCCGTAGGTTGTCCGAGCCAGTGCGCGCGCGGCTAGCTGCGGACCCGCGAGTTGGACGGGTCCACCCGCGCGCCCGCGACGACCGTGGCGCCCACCCACCTGCCGAACAGGTCCACCTCCACCGCCGAACCCGCACCCGACTGCGCGAGCGGCAGGTAGGCGTAGGCGATCGACTCACCGCTCGTGTAGCCGAAGCCGCCCGACGTGATGCGCCCGATCACCGAACCACCGGCCCGGACGGGTTCGCTGCCGATGACCACCTGCCGGGGATCCTCCAGCACCAGGCACGCGAGGGTGCGCTCGATCCCCGCCTCGCGCCGAGCCGCGGCGGCGTCCCTGCCGAGGAAGCCGCCCGGCTTGTCGAGCTTGACGCAGAACCCCAGGCCGGCCTCGTACGGCGACGTCTCCGGACTGACGTCGGCTGCCCAGACCCGGTACCCCTTCTCCAGCCGCAGGCTCTCGATCGCCCAGTAACCGCACGGGATCAATCCGCTGCCGGCACCGGCCTCGATCAGGGTCTGCCACAGCCCGGCGCCGTACTCGGCCGAGGCGTACAGCTCCCAGCCCAGCTCGCCGACGAACGTGACGCGCGCCGCGCGGGCCGGCACTCCCGCCACGGTGAGCTGCTGGGACGTCATGAACGGAAACGCCTCGTTCGACAGGGAGGCGGGCGTGAGCGGTCCGAGCACGTCGCGGGCACGCGGCCCCCAGAGGGCGTAACAGACGTACTGACCGCTCACGTCCGCGATGCGCACCTGAGCGCTCCTGTGGCGTGCCTGCTTACGTAACCAGCCGAGGTCGTGGGTGCCGAACGCCGTGCCGGTGACGACGAGGAAGCCGTCCGGCGCGGTGCGCGTCACGGTGACGTCGGATTCGATGCCGCCGCGCCGGTTCAGCGCCTGCGTGTACGTCACCGCACCGACCTCACGAGCCACCCGGTTCGCGCACACCCAGTCCAGGAACTCCGCGGCGTCGGGACCGGACACCTCGATCTTGGCGAAGGACGACTCGTCGAACAGCCCGGCGCGCTCGCGGGTGGCGCGGTGTTCGGTGGCCACCGCGCTCGACCAGTCCCGGCCCGCCCATCCCTCGGGGCGCAGCGACTCGGCGGCGGGGTCCTCGTTCGGACGGTAGTAGTTGACGCGCTCCCATCCGGCCTTCTCGCCGAACACCGCGCCGTGCGCGGCATGCCAGGGATAAGCCGGCGACGTGCGCAGCGGCCGCCCCGACACGCGCTCCCGTCTCGGGTAGGCGATGTCGTAGTAGGTCTCGTAGTTCTCGCGGGTCCGCGCCAGGGTGTAGCCCGGCGAGGCGTACTGGGGTCCGAACCGGCGCACGTCCATGTGCCAGACGTCCATCGACGGTTCGCCGTCCAGGATCCACTCCGCCATCACCTGGCCGATCCCGCCGGCGCCGGCGATGCCGTGAGCGCAGAAGCCGGCAGCCACGAAGAACCCGCTCACCTCAGTCTCGCCGAGGATGAACTCGTTGTCCGGCGTGAAGGCCTCCGGTCCGTTGATCATGCGGCGCAGTCCGAGCTCGGCCAGCTGCGGGACCCTGACCGTCGAGTTGGTGAGGATCTCCTCGAACCTCGGCCAGTCCTCGGGGAGCAGCTTGCCGTTGAAGTCCGCGGGAATGGCGTCGTAGGTGCTCTCCGTCGCCGTCCAGGGCAGCGCCGTCCGTTCGTAGCCGCCCATGAGCAGCCCCTCGACCTCCTGCCGGTAGTAGACGAGCAGGTCGGGGTCGCGCAAGCCGGGCAGCGGATCGGCGCGCCCGGACAGCTCGGGGACGGCCTCGGTGATCAGGTACTGGTGCGACATCGGCACGAGCGGGATGCGCACTCCGGCGAGGCGGCCGATCTCTGCGGCGAACATGCCGCCGCAGTTGACGACGATCTCGCACTCGATGTCGCCGGCGTCCGTGCGCACCCCGGTGACCCGGTCGCCGGCGACGTCGATGCCGATCACCCGGGTGTGCTGCGCGATCCGTACCCCGCCGGCCCGCGCGCCCGCGGCCAGCGCGTAGCACAGCTGGGACGGGTCGAGGTGGCCGTCGGAGTCGAGGTAGGCCGCGCCGAGAACGCCGTCGGTGCTCATCAGCGGGAACCGCTCCTTGGCCTCGGCCGCCGAGATCTCGTGAAGGGGCAGGCCGTACGTGCGCGCCCAGCTGATCTGGCGCCGGATCTCCTCCAGCCGCTCGGGGGAGGACGCCAGCTTGATGCCGCCGCTCTCGACCCAGCCCACCGAGCCGGACTCGGCCTGCAGCCGGCGGTAGAGCTCGACGGAGTACATGTTCATCCGGGTGAGCGTCGGGTCCGAGCGCAGCTGCCCGACCAGCCCGGCGGAGTGGAAGGTGGAGCCGCTGGTGAGCTCGCCCCGGTCCAGGAGCACGACGTCACGCTCGCCCCGCTGGGCCAAGTGATAGGCCACGCTCGTCCCGCCGACACCCCCACCGATGACGACGATGCGGGCCCTGGACGGCAGACTCTGCTCACTCACGCGTCGACCCTAAGGCCCGACCGGATACCGTCGTGCTCTGGTCCACGCAGTTCGGGGGTGAGTCGTGACGGAGCCGGCCGACAACTGGGCGCACCTGGCCTGCCTGCCGCCCGAACCGCGGTCGGTCACGCTCCTTCCCGGGGGCCTCACCAACGTCAACTACGTGGTGCGCGGGGAGGGCAGCGCGGTGGTGGTGCGGGTGCTCGCCGACAGCGCGGACGGTCTGGCGATCAACCGCGAGCACGAGTTCGCCAACTCGGAACTGGCGGCGGAGTCCGGGATCGCGCCGCCGGCGCTGGAGTACCACGCGGTACCCGCGCTGCTCGTCGTCGGTTACGTCCCCGGGCGGACGCTGACCGCGGACGGCACCAGGGACGCGGCGATGATCCCGCGGCTGGCGGCCGCCTGCCGGACCCTGCACGCCGGCGCTGCGTTCGTCAGCGACTTCGACATGTTCGAGGTCGGCCGGCGCTACCGGTCCGTCGCCGCACGGTTGGGGGCGACGCTCCCCGACGGCTACGACGGCTACGACGGCGTGCTGGCCCGCATCGAGGCCGCGCTACGGAAGGACGCGGACCCGGTGGTCCCCTGCCACAACGACCTGCTGGCCGCGAACTTCATCGACGACGGCGATCGCATCTGGATGATCGACTGGGAGTACTCGGGCAACAACGACCCGACGTTCGAGCTGGGGAACCTGGCCGGTGAGAACGGCTTCAGCGCCGACCAGCTGACCGACCTGGTGACCGCCTACTACGGCCGACCCAGGCCGAGCCGGGTCGCCCGCGCCCGCCTGTGGACGGCCGTCGGGCAGTACGGGTGGACGCTGTGGGGCGTCATCCAGCAGGCGACCAGTTCCCTCGACGAGGACTTCCTCGGGTGGGGGCTGGAACGCTTCGACAAGGCCCGCCTGCTGCTCGACGGCCCCGAGCTGCCTGAGCTGCTCGAGGCCGCCGCGCAACCGGACTGACGCGTCGGTCAGTAGCGGTACTGGTCCGACTTGAACGGCCCGTGGACGTCCACGCCGATGTAGTCCGCCTGCTCCTTGGTCAGCTGCGTGAGCTTGGCGCCGACGGCGTCCAGGTGGAGCCGCGCGACCTTCTCGTCGAGGTGCTTGGGCAGGACGTAGACCTGGTTCTCGTACTGGTCGGGCTTGGTGAGGATCTCGATCTGGGCGAGCGTCTGATTCGAGAACGACGCCGACATGACGAAGCTCGGGTGCCCGGTCGCGTTGCCGAGGTTCAGCAGGCGCCCCTCGCTGAGCACGATGATCGAGTGCTCGGGGCGCGTGCCGTCCGCCGGGAACGTCCACTCGTGGACCTGCGGCTTGATCTCTTCCTTCACGACACCGGGGTACCGGGCCAGCCCGGCCATGTCGATCTCGTTGTCGAAGTGACCGATGTTGCCGACGATCGCCTGGTGCTTCATTTTGGCCATGTCCGCGGCCATGATGATGTCCTTGTTGCCGGTGGTGGTGACGAAGATGTCCGCGGTCGAGATGACGTCGTCGAGCGTGGCAACCTGCAGCCCGTCCATGCTCGCCTGAAGCGCGCAGATCGGGTCGATCTCGGTGACGATGACCCGCGCGCCCTGGCCGCGCAGCGACTCGACCGAGCCCTTGCCGACGTCGCCGTAGCCGCACACCACGGCCACCTTGCCGCCGAGCATGACGTCGGTGGCGCGGTTGAGGCCGTCGATCAGGGAGTGCCGGACGCCGTACTTGTTGTCGAACTTGGACTTGGTCACCGAGTCGTTGACGTTGATCGCCGGGAACAGCAGGGTGCCCGCGTTGGCGAACTCGTACAACCGGTGGACGCCGGTCGTGGTCTCCTCCGTGACACCCACGATCCCGGGGGCCATCTCGGTGAACCGGGTCGGGTTGGCCGCGAGCGAGGCGCGGAGCGTGTCGAGGATGACCTTGTACTCGTCGGAGTCGGACTCGGCGGCGGACGGGACGGCACCCGCGGCCTCGAACTCGACGCCCATGTGGATCAGCAGCGTCGTGTCGCCGCCGTCGTCGACGATCGAGTCAGGACCGCCGCCGTCGGGCCAGTTCAGCATCTGGCTGGTGCACCACCAGTACTCCTCCAGCGTCTCGCCCTTCCAGGCGAAGACGGGCACGCCCTGCGGGTTCTCCGGCGTCCCGTCGGGGCCGACGACCACGGCCGCGGCGGCGTGGTCCTGCGTGGAGAAGATGTTGCAGCTCACCCAGCGCACGTCCGCGCCGAGTGCGGTCAGCGTCTCGATGAGGACCGCGGTCTGGACCGTCATGTGCAGCGAGCCGACGATGCGCTTGCCCTTGAACGGCTGCGCCTTGCCGTACTCGGCGCGCAGCGACATCAGCCCCGGCATCTCGTGCTCGGCGAGGGTGATCTCCTTGCGCCCGAAGGCGGCCAGCGACAGGTCGGCGACCTTGAAGTCGCTGACGGATCCGGCGCTGTCGGCCTGGAGGGTGGCGCTCATGTGCTCTCCTTCTGATGTGGGCGGGAACGGGTCTCCGGCCGGACTCGGACCGGGGACGTCGTTCGCGGTCTCTGCGGTCAGTCGCCGGTAGATCCCGGCCTGCCGCGGCTCGGCGACGCGATGGATGGCGCCGAACCAGTCGTCGATGCTGGTCGCGAGGTCGGGCTCGGTCCGCATCCGCATCTCGAACGCGAGGTCCGTGATACCGAGGTCGTACCGTTCGATCAGGTTCTTGAGGTGAGTCAGCCGTTCGATCTGTCGCGGGCCGTAGAGGCGGTGGCCACCGGGCGATCGCACTGCGGTCACCAGGCCTGCCTGTTCGAGATAGCGCAGCATCCGCTGCGACCAGCCCGTCACCTCCACCGCTTGCTGGATCGTGAGCGGCTTCATCTCGCCAAGGCTAACACGGTCGTGTCAGACTTTCCCGGCGGCTGCCCGGACCAAGTCCGGCACCGGCGCCCGGAGCCGGTCCGGACCGGCGTTTAAGGTGTTCGCGTGACCACCGCGCCGACGAACTGGGCCCGCAACATCACCTTCCACCCGGAGCGGTTCCACCGGCCGGACAGCGTGGAGGAGGTCCAGCAGATCGTCGCCGGAGCCACCCATGCGCGGGTGCTCGGCAGCGGCCACTCGTTCAACCGGATCGCCGACACCACCGGAGACCTGCTGACCGTCGCCGGCTTGCCGCCGATCATCGAGGTGGATCCCGCCACGGCGACCGTCGTCGTCAGCGGTGGTGTCCGGTACGGGGAGCTGACGCAGCGGCTGGAAGCCGCCGGGTTGGCGCTGCCGAACCTCGGCTCGTTGCCGCACATCTCGGTCGCCGGGGCGTGCGCCACCGGGACGCACGGCTCGGGCGTCGGTAACCGGGTCCTCGCGGCGAGCGTGCGGGCGATGCGCCTCGTCGTGCCCGGCGGCGACCTGGTCACCGTGTCCCGGGACGACACCCCCGACTTCGACGGCCTGGTGATCGGGCTGGGCGCGTTCGGCGTCGTCACCGACCTCACCCTGGACCTCGTCCCGACGTTCACGGTGAGCCAGCATGTGTTCGACGAGCTGCCCTGGGACGCCGTCTCCGCCGACCTGGACGCCGTGCTCGGCAGTGCCTACAGCGTCAGCCTCTTCACCGACCTGCGCGCGCGCCGGTTCACCCAGGCCTGGCTCAAGCACCGCGAGTCCGACGGCCCCGCGGCCGACCTGAGCCGCTACGGAGCGGTGCCGGCGACCGGTGCCCGTCACCCTGTTCCCGGCGTGGACCCTTCCGCAACGACCGCGCAGGGCGGTGTGCCGGGTCCCTGGAACGAGCGCCTGCCCCACTTCCGCCTGGACTTCACCCCGAGCAACGGCGACGAGCTCCAGTCCGAGTACCTCCTCGACCGGCGCCACGCCTCCGCCGCAGTCGAGATCCTCTTCGCAGCTCGGCGACGAGCTCGCGCCCCTGCTGCAGGTGGCCGAGATCCGCGCCGTGGCCGCCGACGAGCTGTGGCTCAGCCCGAGCTACCACGTGGACACGGTGGCGCTGCACTTCACGTGGGTCACCGACGAGGCCGCCGTCCGTGCCGTCCTGCGCGTCCTGGAGGCGCGGTTGGCGCCCTTCGACGCGCGCCCGCACTGGGGCAAGGTCTTCGAGACGACACCGGAGGAGATCCGCCGGCTGTACCCGCGCTACGAGGACACGCGCGCGCTCATGGCCGCTCGCGATCCGGACGGCGTGTTCAGCAACGAGCTCCTCGACCGGTACTTCCCGCGCGACTGACCGGCGCCGGTCTTCCCGCGCGACCGACCGGCGCCCCCTCACGCGCGGTCAGCGGTCCAGGTTGGTCGTCGCCACGAACACCGTGGTGTCGGCGGCCACCGGCGTCACGGTGACGGCCACCGCGGCGGGAACGAACACCGACTCGCCGCGCAGCAGCGGGACGTCCTCTCCGGCTTCGGTCGTCAGGAGCGCCGATCCGGAGGTGCACAGCATGATCTGTGGCGCTCCGGCGCTCCGGGTCAGCGCGGCCTCCAGGCTCAGCCGCACGAGGGCGAAGTCCGCGACCCGGCTCGGGTAGTCGAACTCTCCGGCCGCCCGTTTCGTCGGCCGCACGATCGGATCGGGCTGCTCGGACAGGTCGAGCACGCGCAGCAGCTCCACGACGTCGATGTGCTTGCCGGTCAGCCCGCCGCGCAGGACGTTGTCGCTGTTGGCCATGATCTCCACGGCCGCGCCGCGGAGGTAGGCGTGCAACTCGCCCGCGGGCAGGAACATCGATTCCCCGGGGGCCAGGGTCACCAGGTTCAGATAGAGGGCCAGCAGCACGCCCCGGTCCCCCGGGTACTCCTCGGCCAGGCGGGTGATCCACCGCGCCTCCGGGGACCATTCGACGTCGCGATCGGCCAGCGCGCGGGCGTTGGGCAGCAGCCCGTCGAGGTGATCGCGGACGTGACCGGCGGGGATGGTCAGCAGGCCGGTGACGATGTCGCGCAGGCCGCCCTCGGCGAGCAGGCGCACCGGGTAGATCTCCGGGACGTTCAGGGCGCGCAGGAACTCCACGGTGCGCCCTATCGGCCGGAAGCCGCAGAGCCCCTCGAACTCGGTGAGTGCGCAGACCTGCTCGGGTTTGTGGTTGGCGTCCTTGTAGTTGCGGTCCGGGGAGTCCGCGGGGATGCCGCGCGCGTCCTCGTCGGCGTACCCCTCCCGTGCCTGCGCGCGCGTGGGATGGGCCTGCATGCTCAGCGGGTGGTCGACGGCCAGCACCTTCAGCAGGAAGGGCAGTGTCCCGAATCGCTGCGTGGTCCGCCGTCCCAGCATGCGCTCCGGGTCGGCGGCGATCGCGTCGATCAGCGTGCGGGAGTCGGGGTCGTCGAGCAGGACCGACGGTGCCGCCGGGTGGGCGCCGAGCCAGAGCTCCGCCGCGGGGCTGTCGGTCGGGGCCATCCCGAGCAGATCCGGGATGACCGTGCGAGATCCCCAGGCGTAGTCGCGGACGGGGTTGCGGAGCCGGTGGACGCGCGTCGCGGGGTCAGGGCGGGAGCGGTCGATGGACATGCAGCTACCTTTCGACTCAGGGGGTCGTGCCGGCCAGGTCGATGTCGGGTTCGAGGTAGATGAGCCGGGCAGCGGGCACCGCGGCACGGACTCTCGCCTCGGCGTCGTTGAGCGCGGCGGCGATGACGGTGAGCGTCGCGCCCGCGGGCATGGCGAGCTTGGCGGCGACGAGCAGCTCCTCCGGGCTGATGTGGAGCGTGCGGAGATGGATCACCCGGTCGACGCCCGGGCCGAGGAGGTTGGCCGCTACGGCGGCCTGCTGCGCCGGCGTGGCCGACTCGCCGAGCAGGAGGCTCTTGGTCTCGACCACCAGCACGCAGGCGACGCCGATGAGCAGCACGCCGATGCCGGTCGTCCCGACCGCGTCCCAGATCGGGTGGCCGGTCGCCGCACTCAGCCCGACGCCGAGCAGGGCCAGGACGAGCCCGACCAGCGCCGCCGAGTCCTCGAGCAGGAGCACGGGGAGCTCGGGCACCTTCGCCCGGCGGATGAACTGGATCCAGCCGTCGTCGCCCTTGGCGTGCCGGGACTCCTTCACCGCGGTGCGCAACGAGAAGGACTCCAGCGCGATCGCGCCGACCAGCACCACGATGGCGATGGCCGGGCTGTCGATGTGATGGGGGTGCTGGAGTTTCTGCACGCCCTCGTAGAGCGCGAACAGACCGCCGGCGCTGAAGATGACCAGCGCGACCAGGAAGCCGTAGATGTAGCGGTCCCGCCCGTAACCGAACTGGTGCTCGGCGTCGGCCTCACGCCTGGCCCGGTTGCCGCCGATCAGCAGCAGGATCTGGTTGCCGGAGTCGACCACGGAGTGCACGCCCTCGGCGAGCATGGACGACGAGCGGGTGAGCGCGAACGCGCCGAACTTCAGCACCGCGATGCCGAGGTTCGCAGCGAGTGCGGCGACGACGGCTTTGGAACCGCCCTGGGTACTCATGCGCTCCGTCTCCTGTCCGTCGGTGTCGCGGTCGGCCCGCAGGGGTGATCCGGGAGGGCCTGTGCAGGCCGACCCCGGGCCCGGGTCAGTGCGGCAGCTCGCCCGCGCGCGGCTCGGTCGGGTCCACGCCGGTGCCCACGGCCAGGTAGGCGGCGGTGAAGTCGCCGAACGCGGTCGCCGCGGCGAAGCGGGCGATCGGGCTGACGGGCGGGACGTCCACGGTGGAGGACCGCACCCCGCGTGCCGAGGCGATGTCGTGCAGTGCGCTTGCGGCACGGCGGGCGGCGATCTCGCCCAGCTCGGGTGACACGCCGGCCGGCGGCAGTCCGAGGTGCGGGTCGTCGATCGTGCCGTCGTCGCCGACCACGAGCAGGCGCGGACGGCGTCCGGTGGTGATCGGGTCGGCGAAGATGTCCTCGACGTCGCCGCCCCGCCCGCCGCTCGCCTGGAGCAGCGCGCCGCCGAGGGCGATGTCGTCGGGCAGATCGAGCGCCACCGCCGCGCGCGTGGCGATGAGGATCATCGAGTCGGCCATCCACGACGCGGCCAGGGCGGCGAGCGGCCCCGCGCCTGCGAACACGGGATCGGTCTCGTCCAGCTCGATCGCCAGTTGCTTGGCGGGATTGGTGAACGCGTCGCCCGTGGGGCGGCACGTCGCGGCGACCTCGTCGAGGGTGTCGGCGATCTCGGTGAGCAGCTCACCGGGCGCGGAGAGCAGTCCGAGGGCGTCGGCCGCGATGAGCAGCGGCGTGAGCACCGTCCAGAGCGCGGCCCGGCGACTCGGCGGCAGCTGGATGGGCACGATCGATGCCCGGGCCGCAGCCACGGCGACGGGGGAATCGGCGGGCGTCACCGCGACGACGGTCATCCCGCGCCGCACGGCATCGGCCACGAGCATGGCGACGCGCGGGTGTCGCCCGTCGACGCTTGCGGCCAGCAGCACGTCTGCGGGGCCGGCCCAGCGGGGTAACTGGGGGCCGTGCCAGTCCATGACCGGGACGCGATCGCCGGCGAGCACGCCGAGGACTCCGGCGCTGACCTGGGTCGACGCGTCGCAGACGACGAGCACCGCGCGCGGCAACACGTCGGAGTGCAGGTCTGGTCCCATCCAGTCCCCCACCGACGTCATCGCCGTCCGCACCTGCGCGCCCGCGGTGGCCAGCGACCACAGCAGGCGTCCGGGATCGCGGGCCTCGATGGTGTCGGCGGAGTCGAGCACCGCGACGATGTCGAGCTCGTGCTCGAAGGAACTCATGCCTGGCTCACGCAGGCACACCGATGCCACGCGGCCCCGGAGTCGCGTCGTCGATCAGCAGGACCGGGATGCCGTCCTCGATCGGGTAGCTGGTGCGGCACACCGTGCAGACCAGCACGTCCGCGCCGTCCACCGTGTCCTCCCGCAGCGGGGCGTGGTCCGCGCTCGGGCAGGCAAGGATCTCCAGGAGGCTCGGGCTGATGCTCACCGGGCCAGCTTATCGGTGCGTGCGGGCGAAAGCGCCGAACCGGTCAGGCACGAATGATCGCGAGTGCCTCGTCGCGGAGCGCGGCGAGGGAGGCCGCGTCAGGGGCCTCCACGTTCAGGCGCAGCAGCGGCTCGGTGTTGGACGAGCGGACGCTGAACCAGCTGCCGTCGGCGAACTCCATGGTGAGGCCGTCGAGGTGGTCCTCGGCGACGGCGCGCTCGGCGAAGGCCGCCTGGACCGCGGCGCGCCTGGCGGCGGGGTCGGTGACCGTCGAGTTGATCTCACCGGACCCCTGGTACCGCTCGTAGACGGCGGTCAGTTCGGTCAGGGCCAGTGGCTGTTCGCCCAGCGCCGCGAGCACGTGCATCGCGGCGAGCATGCCGGTGTCGGCGTTCCAGAAGTCGGCGAAGTAGTAGTGGGCCGAGTGCTCCCCGCCGAACACTGCACCGGTCTCGGCCATCCGGGCCTTGATGAACGAGTGCCCCACCCGGGTGCGGACGGGGACACCGCCGTGTTCGCGGATCGTCTCGGGCACCACGTGCGAGGTGATGAGGTTGTGGATGATCATCGATCCCGGCGCCTTGACGAGCTCGCGCACGGCGACCAGCGCCGTGATCACACTGGGCGACACGGCGCTCCCGTCCTGCGCGACCACGAAGCAGCGGTCCGCGTCGCCGTCGAAGGCCAGTCCGATGTCGGCGCCGACCTCGACGACCCGGCGCTGCAGGTCGACCAGGTTCGCCGGCTCCAGCGGATTGGCCTCGTGGTTGGGGAACGTCCCGTCGAGCTCGAAGTAGAGCGGCACGATCTCCAGCGGCAGGGCCGGGAGGACGGCGTCGCCGAGCACGGCCGGCGCGGTGTGCCCGCCCATCCCGTTGCCGGCGTCGATGACGACCTTGAGCGGCCGGATCCCCGACAGGTCGACGAGCGAGCGCAGGTATCTGGCGTAGGCCGTCAGCAGATCCTGCTGACTCACCACGCCTTCGTCGGCGACGGCCGGCACGGACCCGCTGGCGAGGTACGCCTGGGCCCGGTCCCTGATCGCAGCCAGTCCGGTGTCCTGGCCGATCGGGGCGGCACCTTCCCGGCACATCTTGATCCCGTTGTAGCGGGCGGGGTTGTGGCTGGCGGTGAACATCGCGCCGGGGAGGTCGAGGCTGCCGGAGGCGTAGTACAGCATGTCCGTGGACGCGAGGCCGATCTCGACGACATCGGCTCCGCGCAGGGTGGCGCCCCGTCGCGAACGCGCCGCTCAGCTCCGGTCCGCTGCCGCGCATGTCGCGCGCGGTCAGGACGGTGGAGGCACCCGTCACGTCCACGAACGCGGCGCCCAGCGCGCGGGCGACGTCGGCATCCAGCTGGTCGGGGACGATCCCCCGGACGTCGTAGGCCTTGACGATGTCGGCGAGATCAATCACGCGCCGACCCTATCCCTCCGCGGGAGGCCCCGAGCACCGCCCGCGGGATGCGCACCTGCCATCGATCCGGCGCGACTGCTGGTCCACGGTCACCGCGCTTCGTGCTGCTGTGGGTCGTGGTGTAACGCGCCGGAATAGGTGGGCGGGGGTCAGGTCGGCGGCGGGGTCAGCTCGTCGGCGGGACTACGCGCAGGTGGCTGCGCCGGCCGGGTGCGCCCGGCTGGCCGGGGTAGCCGCCCGGCGGCGGGTAGGAGTAGAACGCGGTCTCCGGTTCGACCCGCGCCGCTTCCCGGACCGCGTCGGCGAGCGCTTCGAGGTCGTCGGTCTGGGGCATCGGGGAGGGGAACTCGCCCTCGTGGCGCATGACCTCCCAGCCGCGCGGGACGGTGAGGCGCAGCGCGTGTTCCTCGCACAGGTCGTAGGAGTGCGGTTCGGAGAAGGTGGCGAGCGGACCCACGACGGCGGTGGAGTCGGAGTAGACGTAGGTCAGGGTGGCGACTGCCGACCGGGTGCAGCCGGTGCGGGTGCAGCGACGCAGAGCCATCACGACCTCTGACGCACGGACATCAAGACCTCACAGAAAGGGATTCGAACCTGGCCTGACACTAGCGGCCACCACCGACGAAGTGGCGTCGCCCCGCCGCGCAGGACACTAGAGTCACCAGTCATGGCCATCCGTCGAGACCGGCACGGTCGGGGTCTGCGCGGACCGCTGGCTCCCCGGACCGTCCCGATCGCGCAGAGCGGTTCGGAGACCTTCGACGACGCCGTCCTGGACGCCGTCGAGCACCTGGAGGCGCACGGGATCACCGAGCTGTCGGGGATCGAGTTCGCGGTCGAGGACGTCCCCACCATCGCCGCGCCCGGGGCGGACTACGAGCCGGATCTGCTCGACGACGCCGAGGTGCCGCTGGCCCGGGCGTACCCGAACGGCATCGCCGACATCACCCGGCCGGTGATCGTGCTGTACCGGCGCCCGCTGGAGTCCCGCGCCCTGGATCAGGACGATCTGGTCGATCTGGTGCACGACGTGGTCGTCGACCGGGTGGCGCACCTGCTGGGCCGCGACCCCGCCGACATCGACCCGCACTTCGACGGCTGACCGGACGAACCGCTGAACCGAACGAACCGCTGAACCGGACCAACCGCTGAACCGGGCCACCGCTCAGTTCGGCCGCCACCCGAACACCGGCGGGCGCCGTTCCAGGAACGCCCGCGGGCCCTCCGCCCCGTCGGGATCGCGAGCCCACCGCTGGTGCCAGGCGGCGTAGAGAGCATCGGCGTCGGCACCGTCGGCCAGCGCATTGACGATCTGCTTCGCGGCGAACTGGGTCAGCGGCGCCAGGGGCAGTAGCTGCTCGATCCGGCGCCGCACGGCCGCCGCGAGGTGGTCAGGTTCGACGACCTCGTCGACCAGCCCCACCCGCAGCGCTTCCGCGGCGTCGATCGTCTCGGCGGTGAACATCAGCCGCTTGGCCACAGCCGGCCCCACCAGCTCGACCAGGTTCCGGGTGGACGCGACGGAGTAGACGACACCGAGCTTGGCGGGCGGTACGGCGAAGGTGGCCGTGGTGTCGGCGATACGCAGGTCACAGGCGATGGCCAGCTGGCTACCGCCGCCCATGCAGTGCCCGGAGATCATCGCGATCGTCGGCGCGGGCAGCTCCCGCAGCGCTGCCTCGGCGGCGCCGACGACCGACTTCATCACCGCGTCGTCCTCCGACAGAGCGCTGATGTCCGCCCCGGCACAGAAGGACGTGCCGCTGCCGGTGAGGACGGTGGCCCGAACTTCCCGGTCGCCGGCGAGCTCGGTGCAGATCGCGGCCAGGTCGCGCCACATCTGCACCGTCATCGCGTTGCGCTTGCCGGGACGGTCGATCGTCACGGTGGCGAGCGCCCCGTCCACGTCGACGGCGAAGTTCTCGTACGTTGCTGGCATTCCGCTCCTCCGGTCGAGCCAGACTGTAACGGCGGCCCTTGCCTGTCCGGGGCGACTGTGTCACATCACGCGTGCGAAGCAGCCTGGGCCGTGGCATAGGCGATGTGGCGAATCCCGTGCGGATGACCGAACATCGCCCCGAACGCGAGGGATTCGCGCACCGCGCAGGTGACCGTGACCCTGGTGCCCCCGTCCGCCAGCGCCGCCACCGCGTCGACGTCCCTCCGGCCGGGGTCACGGGCGAGGTACCCGTCGACCGCTTGCTGCACCGAGGCCAGCGGCAGCCGCGTCCCCGCGCCCAGGTCGGGTTCCTCGCGGGCGCTGCCCAGGTCGATCGCGCCGGCGGCTGCCGCGGCTGCACCGTCGCAGATGCTCTGGACGGCTCGCTGGTCGGTGAAGGCGTCTCCCGCGGCGACCGATCCGGCCACCAGGTACAGGGTGAGCAGCACGAACCCGAGGACGAGCGGGATGACGGATCCCTCGTCGGCGGGTTCTCCCCGTGCCCGTGCCGTCACCTGGCACCTGCCGCGGCGCGGTAGTCGTCGACGTGGACGAGGTAACGCCCTTCGACGGTGATCCCCTTGCCCTGCAGCAGTGTGGGTATGGCGGGGACCGCGGTCGCCAGCCGCACACAGACCGTGAACTCCGAGCCGGGGTCGAGCGCCGGTGTGACGGTGGGGCTGGAGCAGCCGGCCGCCGCCGCCACGAACCGGAGATCGGGGGTCTGGCTGAGGCCGGCACCGGCGAAGGCCAGCCGGACCGCGACCCGCGCCCGCACCAGACCTTGAGCTGCGGTGTCCGCTGTGGCGAAGGCGCGTCCGCCCTCCCGCGCGGCGTTGGTGACCGCCAGCTGTGCACGCTCGACGGTGGCGACCGCGACGACCAGATACACCAGCGGGACCAGGACCATCACCGCCACGAAGACGAACTCGATGACAGCGCTGCCCTCGTCATCACCGGCGCGCGCCGGCCGGGCCGTGATCAGCGGGATTCCTTCAACGCCTCGGCGGTGGCCGAGAGCGAGACGAAAGCACCGATCGGCAGGAAGAGCGATGCGATGCGCCCCGAGCAGTGGACTCGGACCACGGCAAGCCCCGACGGCGCGTCCGTCGCCCGGGAGCTCACGCACCGGACGTGGCTGCTCACCGCGGGCGACAACCCCTGCTGCACAAGGGCATCCGCCCGTGGACCACCCTGATCGACTGCCACGTCGGCGGCTGCTGCGTAGCGAGCGGCATCGGCGGCGCTGGCCGCGACGACGTTGCGCACATAGAACATCGCGGCGACCTGGAGCACGCCGAACAGCAGGAACACCAGCAGGACGCTGATCATGACGAACTCGACGACAGCGGCACCGCCGTCCTCGCGCCACGCGGCTCGCACGGCTACTTCGTACCGTTGACGACCGAATCCAGCGCGTCCTGGATCGCACCGACGATCGGCTGCTTGAACGCGGTGAAGATCACGACCACGAGCCCCGCGGTCATGATCGTCACCATGACCCAGCCGGGAACGTCACCGCGCTCGGGTTCACCGCCGTGGGCGCGCCGGTATCGCGCGCCGCCCCACGCTGCCAGAAGGTCCAGGTAGATCATCGAATCGTCCTCCGAGGGATCCGCAGTTACTGAGTGAGTGAGACGAGCGTGAGCAGGCCGGGATAGAGCGCGAACAGGACCGTGGTGGGCAGGATCAGGAAGACGACCGGCGCCATCATCGAGATCTCCTTCTTGCCGCCGGCGTCCAGGAGTGCCCGCTTGCCGACCTCGCGCACGTCGGCGGCCTGCGCCCGGAGGACGTCGGCGAGCGGGGTCCCGCGTTCCAGGGCAACGACGAAGCCCTGGACGAAGCGGGAGAACGCCTCCACCGTGCTGCGGTCGGCGATCTCGGTCAGAGCGCGGGCGATGGGCTCACCCGAGCGCGCTCGCGCCAGCGCCACGGCCAGCTCGCGGGCCACCTCGCCGTCCGTGAGGCGGCACACCCGGGCCAGGGCGTCGACCGGCGCCTCGCCCGCGACGACCGCCAGCGCAAGAAGATCCGCGATGATCGGGAACTCCGACATCATCACCTCCTCGCGGCGGGCCAGCTCGCGCGAGAGCCACCAGTCGCGGCCGAACACTCCCGCGGCCAGCCCGATCAGGGCCGCGACACCGGCGAGCACGGGGTCGGTGGAACCACGCAGCCAGGTCACGGCGGTCGCCCCGAGACCGCCGAGGAGCAGTCCCACCGCTCCCCAGAGCACCTGTTCCAGACGGAACTCCTCGACCGTCGTCGCACGCCCCAGCCCGTCGAGCCGCCGCCGCACGGACGCCGAGCCACCGACCGCCCGGTCCAGCAACCCGATCGCGTCGCCCACCAGCGGGCCGAGCACACGGCGCAGCACGACGAACGGAGCGGAGGTCGACGCCGGCGCGGCCAGCAGGCGCGAGGGCGGCGGTGTGTCCGCGAGGTACGGCGCGATTCGCTCCTGCAGGCGGATCGGGCGCATCGGCGGACTGGCGCGGACGGCCATCCACCCTCCCGCGCCTGCCGTGCCACCCACCAGCGCGCCCAGCCACGGGGTGGTCATCGCAGCACCCGTGACTCGTCGGGCAGCCGGCCGATGCGCAGCATGAGCCGGTAGGCCACGGCGCAGACGGCGGCTCCCGCGACGAGAAGCAGCGCGCCGCCGGCGGAGTTGTACGCACGCAAGGTCGTGGACTGCGTGCCGAGCACGAGCAACACCACCCAGGGCGCGGCGACCGCCAGCCGCGCGGCGTTCACCACCCAACCCTGACGGGTTTCCAGTTCGGACCGCGTGCGCGCATCGGCGCGCAGGAGGTCCGACAGCGCGCGCAGCACGGTCCCCAGATCGCTGCCCCCGACCTCGCGTGCCACCCGGAAGGTCTCGCAGACGCGATCGCCGACCGGATCTGCGAGGTCGACCTTCAACGCGTCGAGACAATCCGAGAACCTGCCGCTGACGCGGTACGCGCTGCCGAAGCGGGCGAAGGCCGGGCGCAGCGGCTCGGGACCCCGCAGCGCCAGGGCGGCGATCGCTTCCGGTAGGGACATCCCTGCCCGGACCGCCGAGGCCAGGTTGTCGACCGCCTCCGGCCAGAGTTCCCGCAGAGCCACCTGGCGACGGCGCCGCATCCGAGCCACGGCACTCGTGGGCACGATGAAGGCGAAGGCGCCGAAGCAGGCTGCGACCGTGCCAGTGCCCGTGACTGCCAGGACGAGCACCGCCGCGACGACCGCGCAGCCGGCCTGCGCCGCCAGCAACTGCACCGCGCCCACTCCCTCGATGCCGGCCTGGCGCAGCAGCTCCGTGCGCCGGGCACGCCAGCCGCGGTAGGCGTGGACCGCCGCAGCATCGCCGGGCCGCCGGCTGCGCCAGATCAGGAGCAACCCCACGCCGAACATCAAGCCCGTCAAGGCGCCCACGTCAGATCCCCTCTGCCGGAGAGCCGCGCCGATGAACCGCCGCGTGGGAACGGCTGCCCGCGCCGAGCGCCTCCGACAGTTCGATCCCGGCCGCGGCGTAACGCTCGGCTCGCGGCGGGAATCCGTCCGCCCGTTCCAGCCGGCCACTCCCGGAGGTGAAGATGTCCGAGGTCTCGATGACGTCGCCCTCGACGCGGCCGTTCACGCCGACGATCTCGCGCACCCGGCGGTGGCCCCGCGCGTCAGTGCCCAGATGGACCACGACGTCCACGCTGGTCGCCACCGTCGGGACGACGAATGCTCCGGAGACGTTCTGACCGGCCAGCAACGGCAGCGTGCACATCTTCACCAGGGCCTCGCGCGCGGAGTTGGCGTGCAGGGTGCACATGCCCGGGAGTCCACTGTTGAGAGCGATCAACAGGTCCAGGCATTCCTCCTGGCGGACCTCTCCCACGATCAGCCGCGACGGGCGCATCCGCAGGGCTTCCTTGACCAGCCGGCGGATCGGGATCTCGCCCGTACCCTCCAGATTCGGCTGCCGGGTCTGCATGGCGACCACATCCGGCAGCGGGACCTGCAGCTCGAAGACCTCCTCCACGGTGACGACCCGTTCCCGCGCCGGGATGGCGCCGCAGAGGGCGTTGAGAAGCGTGGTCTTCCCCGCCTGGGTACCACCGGCCACCAGGATGTTCAGCCCGGCCACGACCGAGGCCTCCAGGAACCGCGCCGCCTGCTCGGTCAGCGACCCGAGCGCCACGAGCTCGTCCAGCGACGCGACGCCCAGGACGAACTTGCGGATGTTCACTGCCATGTGGGTCCGGGTGATCTGCGGGATGACGACGTGCAACCGGGAACCGTCCGGCAGCATCGCGTCGACGAACGGCATGCTGAGGTCGATGCGCCGCCCGGACGTGCGCAGCATCCGCTCGACGAGCCCGGCGACCTCCGCCTCGGTGAGGATCACCGTGGTCAGCTCGGACTGGCCGCGCCGCGCCACGAACACCCGGCCGGGCTCGTTGATCCAGATCTCCTCGATCGTCGGATCGTCGAGCAGTGGCTGCAGCGGCCCGAAGCCGGCGACGAGATCCACCACGGCCCGGCCGGCGATGCGCGCGTCGCCGAGCGGGGGCAGCCCGGAGGTGACCGCGCGATCCAGGTAGTCGCCGATCACGTCGTCCACCAGGGTGACGACGGCGGCGGGGTCCCGCTCGGGGTCGATGCCCCGGCGGCGCACGAGCTCGCGCACCTCGCCCTCGACGATGCCCAGCGCGGTAGCCACCGGTCCCCCGTTCCGTCCTGACTGTCTGCGGACCGTCAGAATACGGGCATTCGGTGCTTTGTTCGCAAGGGCTGTGGATAACCCTTCGCCGGGTGCAGCGGCGGCCGCTAGAAGTCGAGGCCGGACAGGGATGTGTTCGTCACGAGGTTCAGCGTCGGCAGCGGCACATCGCCGTCCTCCGTCGACGTGCCCGGGTACGTGTACAACGTTCCGTCCGGGTGCTGGGCGTAGCAGAGCGGCGGCGCGCTGGAGCTGAGCCGCTCACCGCAGAGGCCGTAGACACCAGGGGGGACGTGGATCGTGAAGTCGCCTGGAGCGAGGGCGATCGCGTCGTACCCGGTGTAGATCCGGTGGATGTAGACGTCCCCGTCGGCCGGGCAGCACAGCACGTTCGTCAGCAGCGTCTGCCCCGCCGCCACGTGGCCACGCAGGGTCTTGTTGGCGACCACCACGTCCAGCCGCTTGTAGTGCGGGCTGAAGTTGCCGGACCGGTCCTCCGAGATCACCCAGTAGTGCACGACCGGCTGCGGCCCGGTGATGTCGGCATTCATGGGAGGCGCGACGTCGAGGAACGTGTGCTGCGGCGCGGGCACGAAGAAGACGGTGCCGCCGGTCGTGGTGGGCGCGGTGTTGCGAACGATCCGGGTGCCGAGGAAGTCCTCCTCCACGTCGACCGCATCCCACACGAGCTGTACCTGCGCCTCGCCCCGCGCGTTCACCGAGGGAGCCGGCGCCCAGGGGATCTCGAGGTCGTCGGGCCGGTGGGTGTCATTGAGCGTTCGGGTGGTCACGGTGCGGCGGGCCGAGTAGGCGCTGCCCTGCTTGACCCAGAACGCGATCGTGTAGACGGTGTCAGCGGTCAGCGGCGCGCCTGTGCTGCCGGGCTGCACGATGTGATTGGCGACCGGGACCGCATAGCCCGCCCCGGGCGTCGCGGCGGGTGTGTAGCCGCGGGTCAGCCGCGATACCACCGTGGTCGGGTCGGCAGGCGTGTCGAAGTGCACCCAGATGTGATGGTCGGTCAGGTCGGTCACCGTCAGGCCGCCCACCGGCGCCGGCGCGGCGAGCGCACCCGGCGCCACCACCACAGTCGCCGCGAGGGTCGCCACCCCCACCGCGACCGTACCGATCGCCGTCGCCGTCCTCGTCACCAGCCGCTGTGCGCGCATCGAGACCTCCCAGTCCAGGGGCCGATACTTACACAGTGCTTACACGCCGGCCACCGGGCGGCGGGATCGCCGGACGGGCGAAGTCCGGCGTCACGGTGCGGCCGGGAGGTCGAAACGGACACGGTCCGCCGGTGCGACCAGGTCCAGGTACTCGGCATGCTTGAGGATGAAGGCACGCACGAACGGGCAGAACGGCTCCACCGTCCACGCGCGCCTGCGGGCATCGTCGAGCGCCTCTTCGATCAGGGCCGACGCCAGGCCGCGCCCACCGAACTCGGGCGCGATCTCGGTATGGATGAACGCGGCCACCATGCCGTGGACGTGGTACTCGGTGAACCCGGCTGGCACGCCGTCGACGCTGATCTCGTACCGCGTCTGCTCGGGATTGTCGGCAACCGTCGTCGTCATGCCGGCAAGCCTGCCCGAAGTCGATCATGCCCACCAGCGTCGGTCGCGACGTAGCGTGGAGAGCGTGAGCAATCTCGAGCGCACCCCATCGCTGACCCACTGCGGCGGGCGGTCCGCCGTCGCCGCGGAGCCGACCCACGAGCTCTTCGCGGGCCGCGAGGTGGACCTCGGTCCGGGCATGTCCGTGCGGCGGTTGCTGCCGAACCTGGGGCGGCGCCTGGTCGGCGCCTGGTGCTTCGTCGACCACTACGGCCCGCAGGACATCGCCGGCCGGCCCGGGATGCAGGTGCCTCCCCATCCGCACATGGGCCTGCAGACGGTCAGCTGGCTGCTCGACGGCGAGGTCCACCACCGCGACAGCCTGGGCAGCGACCAACACATCCGCCCCGGCGAACTCGGGCTGATGACAGCCGCGCATGCGATCACGCACGCCGAGTACTCCCCCGTCGCCCATCCGGCGCTCCTGCACGGTGTGCAGCTCTGGGTCGCGCTCCCCGACAGCGCACGGCACGGCGAGCCGGGGTGGGAACACCACGCCCAGCTGCCCGTCCTCCGCGACGGCGGTCTGACGGCCACCGTCATCATGGGCGAGCTCGCGGGCGCCCGCTCGCCGGGCACTGCGTTCACCCCTCTGCTCGGCGCCGACCTCGCGCTGTCCGCCCGCAGCGAGGCCCTGCTCCCACTCGAGCCCGACTTCGAGCACGCCGTGCTGGTCATGGACGGCGCCGTCGAGGTCGACGGGGTCCGGCTGACGCCCGGCGCGATGCTCTACCTGGGCTGCGCGCGCCGCGACCTGCGCCTGCGCTCGGACGACGGTGCCCGCGTGCTGCTGCTCGGCGGTGAGCCGTTCGCCGAGAAGATCGTGATGTGGTGGAACTTCGTCGGCCGCAGCAACGACGAGATCGTGGCAGCCCGTACGGAGTGGTCCGACGGCGCCCGCTTCGGCACCGTCGCCGACGCCGGAGCGCCGCTCGCCGCGCCCGACCTGCCGCCGGTCCGGCTCATGCCGGGAGGCGCTGTCAGGGGCAGCTGAGACCACGCCGCCAACGTCGGATCGCGCCGATCACGCCAGGAGTGGGCGCACCTTCTCCCCGACGAAGCGCACGAATCCCGCTGGGTCCGGCTCGTCGGCGGTGGGCTGCAGAACCACGGTGCTCACGCCCGCGTCGGCCCAGCGGCGCACCGCGGCCGCGATCGCCTCGGCATCCCCGGCCACCCCGGCCCCGTCGGCGGGGTCCAGGTTCCATCTGCGCTGTTCGGCGATCAGCCGCTCGTCCGCCCCCGGCCCGGTCGCGGCGATCAGGTAGGTCGTCACGGGGTGGGCGCCGGTCCGTCCCGCCGCCGTGCGTCCGGCGAGCACGTGCGCGACGCTCTCCCGCGTCCGTGCCGGGTCGATGCCGCCGGTGAGGATGGTCCCGTCCGCGATCTCGCCGGTCAGTCGCAGCGACTTCGGCCCGACGCCGCCCACGAGCACCGGCATCGGCGCCGCCGGCGGCCAGTCCAGCCCGACGGCATCCAGCGTCACGTACCGCCCCGACACGGTCACCGTCTCGCCCCGCAGCAGCGCCTGCAGCGCGCCCACGTATTCCCGCAACAGCGTCATCGGCGACTCGACGGCCGCGCCGACCTGCGCCATCCACTCCTGCACGCCGTGCCCGACCCCCGCCAGGCACCGCCCGGGGAAGAGGCGTTCGAGCGTGGCCAGTTCCATCGCCGTCAGCGCGACATTGCGCAGCGGCACCGGCAGGAGCCCGACACCGACGCGCACGCGGGAGGTCCACGCCAGCACGGCGGCGGCCGTCGCGATGCCGGACTCGCGGAAGCAGTCCTCCCAGAGCCAGAGCTCCTCCAGGCCGCTCTCCTCCGCCGCGAGGGCGATGCCGCGCAGCGCCTCGGGCGGGTACTGCGGGATGAACACCACGCCGAGAGTCGTCATCCGAAGTCTCCGAAGGCGACGACCTCGAACGTCTCGGCGAATCTCGTCCCGAGCCGGACCCCGGCCGCGCGGGCGCCCGCCTCCAGGAACTCCTCGAGGTCGAAGTCGGGCTGGTTCAGGCCGTCGAGGTAGGCACGGTGCTCACGCAGCGACGCGATCCCGTCCGCGAGGTGATCGGTCGTGTCGACGGCATGGGTCGGTTCAGGTGAACCGGCGGCGAGGAGTGCCCGCACCCCGCCCCACGGCTCCAACCCCGCGTCGAAGAGCTCGCGGAACACCCACCGGTTCGCGGCGTCGCGGATGGCGTCCACGCAGGCGCGCCCCGTGGCGATGTGGTCCGCCTGGTTGAGGACGGCCCCGCCCCAGGTATCGCGGTAGTTGCCCGTGATCACCACGTCCGGGCGGTGCTGACGGATCGCCGCACTGATCGCCCGCCGGAGGGGCAACCCGTACTCGAGGACCCCGTCGGCGAACCCCAGGAACTGCACGTCGGTCACGCCGACGGCGGCGGCCGAGCGCCGCTCCTCGGCCTCGCGCAGCGGTCCGCACTCCTCCGGATCCATGGCGTCGATCCCTGCCTCGCCGCTGGTGAGCAGGCAGTAACGGACCGACTTCCCCTGCTGCGTCCAGCGGGCGATCGCCGACGCCGCCCCGTACTCGAGGTCGTCGGGATGGGCCACCACCGCCAGGGCCGTGGACCAGTCCTCGGGCAGGGGCGGCAGCGGAGCCGGGGCGTCGGTCATGTCCCGCATCGTGCCACCGGCCACCGGCCACCGGCCAAGCGTGAGGCGCAGCATCGCGCCGCTGTGACTCGGCGACTACCCGGTTGCGCTGCCCCGCCGTCGCGAGCACACTGGGCATGACCTTCATGATCGATTCAGAAAGATCCTCCGTGACCACCCTGCTGTCCGGCGCCGCGCGACCCGCTGTCACGTCCTCGCTCCGGCGTACCCGCGCGTCCCTGGCGTTCACCTTCGCCGTCGCGGGGATGCTCTTCGCCGCCTGGGTGCCGCACATCCCGGAGGTCAAGGACAGGCTGGGACTGTCGGCCGGTTCCCTCGGCGTGGCCCTGTTCGCCCCGGCCATCGGGTCGATGCTGTCGATGAGCGTGGCCGGCGGCCTCACCGCCCGCTTCGGCAGCGCCCGCACCACGCGCGCGCTCATGATCTTCTTCTGCCTGGTCGGCTGGCTGCCCGGGATCGCCCACTCGCTGCCCGAGCTCTGGGCCGCGCTGTTCGTCTGGGGCATCGGCATCGGCGGCATCGACGTCTCGATGAACGCCCAGGCGGTCACTGTCGAGAAGGCCTACCGCCGGCCCGTGATGTCGGGGTTCCATGCCGCGTGGAGCCTGGGGTCGCTGATCGGAGCCGGCATCGGCACCGCGGGCGTCGCGCTCGGCATCTCGATCACGGCGCAGCAGATCGGGCTCGGCGCGGTGCTGCTCATCGTCGGTCTGGTGGCGTCGACGACGTTCCTTGCCGACCCGGTGGGCGAACCCGAGACGGCACCCGCGCCGAAGAAGTCCCGCCGCGGGCCGTTCGCCGTGATGGACGTGCGGCTGCTCCTGCTCGGCCTGGCCGCGCTGGCCGCGATGCTCAGCGAGGGCTCGGTCGGCGACTGGAGCGGCGTGCTGCTGCGCGACTCCCTGCACGCCGCCACGTCCCACATCGGGCTGGCCTACGCCGCGTTCATGGCCACCGAGACGATCGGCCGTCTCGCCGGCGATCGCATCGTCCACCGCTTCGGCCGCGTCCGGGCCATCACCATCCTCACGATCATCGGTTCGGTCGGCCTCGCGGCGGGCATGGCGACGGGCACCGTCATCGGCACGATCATCGGGTTCGCGCTGCTCGGCATCGGGCTGGCGGTCATGGTGCCCGTGGCGTTCAGCGCGGCTGCCGACGGCCGCGCGCAGGCAGGGCCGGCCATCGCCGCCGTCTCCTCCATCGCCTACCTCGGCTTCCTGGTCGGACCGACCGCGATCGGCGTGCTCGCCCAGGTCACCAGCGTCCCGTTCGCCCTGTGGATGATCCCGATCATCAGCGCCGCCGGTGGCGCGCTGGCGATCACCGCGATCCGTCGCGAGGCCTGAACCGGGGTCCCGCGAGACCTGAACCGGGGCTCCACAGTGCGACCTCGTACCGTGTCGCTGTGACGTCGAGGCCGCCCGCCACCCGCCGGCGCGCCGCAACCGTCCTGGGACTGCTCGGCGCACTGCTCACCGCGCTGTTCCTCGCCGCCGCTCCCGCGCTGGCGCACGCGCAGCTGGACTCCACGACGCCGGCTCAGGGCGTCACCGTCGCGACGGCGCCCGCGCGGGTGACCCTCACCTTCTCGGAGAACATCGGCATCAGCCAGGGCTATGTCCGCGTCACCGACGCCAAGGGCGACCGCGTCGACACCGGCACCGCCTCCGTCTCCGGGCCGACCGCCGCCGTCGCGTTGCGCCCGGGACTGCCCGACGGCGGTTATCTGGTCAGCTGGCGGGTCATCTCCGCCGACTCGCACCCCGTGGCGGGCAGCTTCGGTTTCGCCGTCGGCACCGGAACGGCACCGATCGGCGCCGCGGGCGGCAGCGCGCCCGAGCCCGGCGGGGCCACCCAGCTCTACGACGCGGTGCGCTCGCTCGGCTACGGCGCCATCGCCGTCCTGCTCGGCGGCATCCTGTTCTTCACCGTGGCCTGGCCGGCCGGCCGCGACTACCCACGGGCGCGGCGGCTGATCTGGATCGGCTGGTGGGCGACGCTGGCCACCACAGTGCTGTCGGCGCTGCTGCAAGGGATCTACGCCGCCGGCAAGAGCCTGCCGCACCTCGTCGATCCGTCCCTGATCGCGGACACGGCGGGGACGACGATCGGCCGGATGTTCCTCCTCCGCCTCGTCGCGGTCGCCGTGTTCGCATGGGTGCTGCGTCGCGAGCTCGACTCCACACGAGCCACGGCGAAGGTCGGCGCGGTCGCACTCGGGGCGGGAATCGTGACGGCGGCGTCGGTGGCCGCATCCGGGCACGCCGCGGCGGGGACGCAGGTCCCGCTGGCCCTGGTGATCAACACCGTGCACGTGGCCGCGATGAGCGCCTGGATCGGTGGCCTCGTGATGCTCACGGCCGTGGTCCTCCCGCTGGCCTGGGCGAGCGAGGTGACGGCCGCGCTGCCCCGTTTCTCCCGGCTGGCACTGGCCTGCGTGGCCACGCTCGTCGCGACCGGTGTCTACCAGAGCTGGCGTGAGGTCGGCACCCTTCCGGCGTTCTGGCACACCGGCTACGGCCAGCTCCTGACCGCGAAGATCATCGCGGTGGTCGTCGTGATCGCGCTGGCCGCCCTGTCCCGCGGCTTCGTCCAGCGGCGTGCGGGCGAGGTGACGGAGGACGCAGGCACCCGGCGGCCACTGATGGTCACGGTGGCGGCGGAGCTGGTCATCGCGGCGGCCATCCTGAGCCTGACGGCGGTGTTCGTGGCCAAGCAGCCGGCGCGAGAGGCCTACGATCCCGCCGTCGTGAGGACGACCGCGCTCGCGACGGCGGGCCGGGTGACGGTCCGGGTGGACGCGCCGAGGGTCGGCTCCGACGTGGTCACGCTCTCCCTCGTCGACACCGCCGGTGCGCCGCTGAAGCTGCAGGACCTGTCGCTGACGGCGCTCGAGGAGGCGAAGGGGCTCGGGCCGATCGGGATCCCCGTCACCAACATCTCGCCCGGTCACTGGCGCACGAGCGTCGGTGCGATCACTCTGGCCGGTTCCTGGACGCTGACGCTCACCGCCCAGGCATCCGAGTTCGATCAGTACGTGGCCAGCGTGGTCGTCCGGATCTCCTGACGCCGCACGTCCGATCAGGTCTGGATGCGGTACTCCTTGAGCAGGCCGCGGCTGATGATCGTCTTCTGGATCTCCGAGGTGCCCTCGCCGATGAGCAGGAACGGCGCTTCCCGCATGAGGCGCTCGATCTCGTACTCCTTGGAGTAGCCGTAACCGCCGTGGATGCGGAAGGAGTCCTGGGTGACCTCGGCGCAGTACTCGCTCGCCAGCAGCTTGGCCATCCCGGCCTCGACGTCGTTGCGCTCGCCGGAGTCCTTCAGGCGCGCGGCGTTGACCATGAGCAGATGGGCGGCCTCGACCTTGGTGGCCATCTCGGCGAGCTTGAACGCGATCGCCTGGTGCTCGGCGATCTGCTTGCCGAAGGTCTTGCGCTGCTGGGCATACGCGACGGCCAGCTCGAACGCGCGGATCGAGATGCCGCAGGCGCGCGCGGCCACGTTGACCCGGCCCACCTCGACGCCGTCCATCATCTGGTAGAAGCCCTTGCCGCGACCGGCTTCCCCGCCCAGGATCGCGTCGGCGCCGACGCGAACGCCGTCGAGCACCATCTCGGTGGTCTCGACTCCCTTGTAACCCATCTTGTCGATCTTGCCGGGGATGGTCAGACCGGGGCGGGTCTCGCCGAAGCCGGGATCCTTCTCGATGAGGAAGGTCGTCATGTTCTTGTAGACGGAGTCGGCGCCGAGGTCGTCGCGCACGAGCGTGGCGACCACCCCGGCCCGCGCACCGTTGGTGAGCCACATCTTCTGGCCGTTGATGACGTACTCGTCGCCGTCGGGGACGGCCTTGGTCTTGATCGCCGCGACGTCTGAGCCGCATTCGGGCTCGCTCATCGAGAAGGCACCGCGGATCTCACCGGTCGCCATCTTCGGCAGCAGGCGCTGCTTCTGCTCGTCCGTGCCGTGCTGGGCGATCATGTACGCGACGATGAAGTGCGTGTTGATGACCCCGGAGATCGACATCCAGCCACGGGCGATCTGCTCGACGACGAGCGCGTAGGTCAGCAGCGACTCGCCGAGACCGCCGTACTCCTCGGAGATCATGAGCCCGAACAGCCCCATCTCCTTCATCCCGTCGACGATCGCCTCCGGGAACTCGTCCTTGTGCTCGAGATCCGTCGCGTACGGGATGATCTCCTTGTCCACAAAGGACTTCACGGTCGAGATGATCTCGGTCTGCAGCTCGGTCAGACCAGCGGTCTGGGCGAGACGGGCCATCGTGTGTACCTCCACCGGGGTCGTATTACCAGCCAGTATCAGCTGCGTGACGCCCGGCGACCACCCTGCGGTGACCAGGCTCTCAGGCGCAGCCGGGCCCGCTCAGGCCTCGGGCGGCGTGAACGACGAGGTCCGGGCCAGACCGGCGGCGCGGCCCTTCCCCGCGATGACCAGGGCCATCTTGCGGGAGGCCTCGTCGATCATCTCGTCGCCGATCATCGCCGAGCCCTTCGCCCCGCCCGCCTCCGAGGTGTAGTAGTCGTAGGCATCCAGGATCAGCTCGGCGTGGTCGTAGTCCTCCTGGCTGGGCGCGTAGACCTCGTTGGCTGCGTCGACCTGACCCGGGTGCAGCACCCACTTGCCGTCGAAGCCCAGCGCGGCCGAGCGGCCGGCCACCTTGCGGTAGCCGTCGACGTCGCGGATCTGCAGGTACGGCCCGTCGATGGCCTGCTTGTTGTTCGCCCGCGCCGCCATCAGGATCGACATCAGGATGTGGTGGTAGGCGTCGCCGACGTCATAGCCGGGAGGCTGCTCACCGACGACCAGCGTCCGCATGTTGATCGATGCCATGAAGTCGGCGGGGCCGAAGATCAGGGTCTCGATCCGCGGGGACGCCTTGGCGATCGCGTCGATGGCGATGAGTCCCTGGGCGTTCTCGATCTGAGCCTCGATGCCGATCCGGCCGACCTCGTACCCCATCGTCTTCTCGATCTGGGTCAGCAGCATGTCCAGCCACTCCACCTGCGCGGCGCTCTGGACCTTCGGCAGCATGATGCAGTCCAGGTTCGCTCCCGCCCCCTCGACGACCTCGATGACGTCGCGGTAGGTCCAGTGCGTGGTCAGGTCGTTGACGCGGACGACGCGGATCTTGTCGCCCCAACCCCCCTCGTTGAGCGCGGCGACGATGTTCTTGCGGGCACCCGGCTTGGCCAGCGGGGCGCAGGCGTCCTCCAGGTCCAGGAACACCTGGTCGGCGGGCAGACCCTTGGCCTTCTCGAGGAATCGGGGATTGCTCCCGGGGACGGCCAGGCAGGAACGGCGCGGGCGCAAGGTCTGAGTCATGCCGGTCATCGTCGCTACCCGAACCCGTCACGCCAAGGTGTGTGTCGCAGTTGTCACAGCGGCGTGACCCCACTATTCCGTCACGTCGACGGGGTCGGCCCGGGTCCGGGTGCTCACGACGACCGCCAGGCCGGCCATCAGCACGACCAGGCCGACCAGGGCCGTGCCGGGTGGGTGTTGGTGCAGCCAGAAGTAGGCGATGATCGCCGCGCCCGGCACCTCGAACAGCAGCGCGAGGCTCAGCACGGTCGGCGACGTCGACCTCAGCACCAGGTTGAACAGGGAGTGACCGAGCAGCTGAGCGGCCACGGTGATCGCGACGATCTTGAGCCAGGCGTTGCCGGAGAAGCCGTGCAGCGGCTGGGCGCCGACCACGCACGCCACGAGCAGCAGCACCGAGCACGTCGTGTAACAGATGCTGATGTACACCGTCGCCGACATGCGGGTCCGGGCCGTCGATCCGGCGCTGACGTACAGGGCAGCGCACGCGCCGCCGATCAGCGCGAGCAGGTCACCGGTGACGGCCCGGGCTGATACCGACACGTCGATGCCGGTCAGCAGCACGATCGCGACCAGCGCCACACCGATCCCCAGCCAGGCGCGCCGGGGCAGCCGCCGCCCGCGCAGGTGGGCGATGATCGCGGCGAAGACGGGCTGGGTGGCGACGAGCGCGGTCGCCGAGGCCACCGACGTCATCGTCACGCTGGGGACCCAGGTCGCGAAGTGCAGCGCCAGGAACGCGCCGGCCACGCAGGCCACCACCCAGCTGCGCCGGTCCAGCGACCGCCACTCGGCCCGGCGCGTCAGGAGCGAGTACGCACCCGTCGCCGCGGCGCCGAACGCGTTGCGCCAGAAGGCGATCGCCAGCGCGGGCGCGACGGTCGCGGCGATGAGAGGTCCGGAGGAGGCCACACCGGCCAGCGCTACGGCGAGCAGGGCGGCATCGCGAGGAGGTGGCAGCTCGAGCGATTCGTGTTCACTCGATGACGGCACGGGAGGCCATCCTGCCAGCTCCGCGTCATGCTGTGTGACTACTCTTCCCTCGTGACGACAGCAGCCCGCATCTTCCTCGCGCGGCTCAACGGCATCGGCGTGTTCGACCGCAGTGGGGACTACATCGGCAAGGTCCGGGAGACGGTCGCGACCCTGCGTGTCGGGCGCGAGCCGCCACGGGTGCTCGGGCTGGTCGTCGAGATCCAGCATCGGCACCGCATCTTCGTCCCCATGGGGCGCGTCATCAGCCTCGAGAGCGACGCCGTCGTGCTGTCCTCCGGCACGGTGAACATGAAGCGGTTCGAGCGGCGGTCCAGCGAGCTGCTCGTCATGGCCGAGCTTCTCGACCGCAGTGTCACCCTGATCGAGGGCGGGCAGCAGGTCACGATCGCCGACGCCGCGATGGAGCAGAACCGCAATCGCGACTGGGTGATCACCCGGCTCGCGGTGCGCGGCGGGGGGCGCCTGCCGCGCCGGCGCGGGCAGCTGTTCCAGGTCGAATGGGACGAGGTGTCCGGGCTCGCGCTCTCGGAGTCGGCCCAGGGGACCGACTCGGTACTGGCCCTTCTCGCCGGGATGCGCCCGGCCGACGTCGCCGCCACCCTCCAGGACATGCCCGACAAGCGACGGCAGGAGGTCGCGGCCGCGATGTCGGACAAGTTGCTGGCCGACGTCCTGGAAGAACTGCCCGACGACGATCAGGTCGAGCTCCTGGGGTCGCTCGCCGACGAGCGCGCCGCCGACATCCTCGAGGAGATGAACGACGACGACGCCGCTGACCTGCTCGGCGAGATGCCGGCCGAGGACCAGGAGCGGCTGCTGACGCTGATGGAGCCGGAGGAGGCAGCGCCCGTCCGGCGCCTGCTCTCCTACGGCGACCTCACCGCGGGCGGCCTCATGACGTCCGAACCGGTCGTGCTGCTCCCGGACGCCACCGTCGCCGAGGCGCTGGCCCTGGTGCGCAATCCCGACCTGACGCCCGCACTCGCCGCGCAGGTCTTCGTCGTCCGCCCTCCGCAGGCCACGCCCACCGGCCGGTTCCTGGGCACCGCGCACCTGCAGCGCCTGCTGCGGGAGCCACCGTCGGCGCTGGTCAGTGGCATCGCCGACGTCGACCTGTCCCCGCTCGGCGCGCACGCCACGCTGCCCGAGATCACCCGCTACTTCGCCACCTACAACCTCGTCGCGGCACCGGTCGTCGACGACAACAACCGGCTGCTCGGTGCCGTCAGCGTCGATGACGTCCTCGACCACCTCCTGCCCGACGACTGGCGCGAGCGGGACTCCGCGACCGACCTGGGCACCGCCGACACCACCCCACCCGGACGCGAGCCCCCCCGTGCCTGAGCGCCGCGACCGGCTGGACATGCCGGCGAGTTCCCGCCGCACGCCGACGGTCCGCGTCGACCGGGAGGCCTTCGGCCGGCTGACCGAGCGCGTCGCCCGCTTCCTGGGTACCGGCCGGTACCTGATGATCCAGAGTTTGATCATCATCATCTGGATCGCCTGGAACGCGGTGGCTCCGAAGCACCTGCGCTTCGACCCGTACCCGCTGGCCTTCCTGACCCTGATCCTGTCCCTGCAGGCCGCCTACTCCGCTCCGCTGATCCTGCTCGCGCAGAACCGTCAGGACGACCGCGACCGCGTGAACCTGGATCAGGACCGAGATCAGGTGCGGCAATCGAAGGCCGACCTGGAGTACCTGGCGCGCGAGCTGGCGGCGGTACGGATCGCCCTCGGCGAGGTCGTGACCCGCGACTTCCTGCGCTCGGAGCTCACCCGCGACTCCCGCGAGGCCGAGTCGCGCAGCAAGGACCGGGCCAAGTCCGGGGCCAAGGGTTCCGGCGGCAAGGCCAAGGAGCGCAAGGAGGACGCGTCCCCGGCGGCGTCCGCCGTCGCGGCCCCGGCTGCGCCCGCCGGTGCGCCCCCTGCTTCGCCTCCGGCCGCCACCAAGGCTGCACCCCCGGCTGTTCCCCCGGCTGCACCGCAGGTCGACCCGAAGGCTCCAGCGCCGCCGAGCTCAGAACTGCCGCAGTAGCGCGGCCGTCGCCCCCGCCGCGATCACCACCACCAGGAACGGCGCCCTCCGCCAGACCGCCACGGCAGCGACCGCGAACCCGGCCAACCGGGGCCCGTTGCCGTCGAGCCGGCGACCGGACGCGCACAGCTCCACCACGACGAGGGCCGCCAGGAGCGCGACGGGGAGCAGTTCCACCAGCCGGCGCACCCGGGGATGGTTCAGCACCCGTTCGGGCACGACGTATCCGGCCAGCTTCAGCGTGAAACAGCCGACGACGGTCGCGAGCACGAGGATCCAGTTGCTCATCGCGGGGCCCGGACCGGTGGCGGGCCGCCCGGGCGCACCCGGATCGACAGCAGCAACGCCGCGGAGGACGCCAGTACCGGGACGCCCGGCGGAGTCAGCGGGATCAGGGCCACGGCGAGGAGCGCGGCGCCCACGGCGACCCTCCGCTCCACCGCGCCCGCCCGCAGACGAGGGGCCAGGAGCGCGAGGAACGCGGCGGGGATGACCGCGTCCAGCCCGAACCGGGCGGGATCACCGAGCGCATTGGCTCCGGCCGCGCCCAGCAGGGTCGCCGCGTTCCACAGCACGTAGACCGATCCGGCCGTCCACCAGAACGCGAGGCGACCCAGCGCGGGCGTCCGTTGCGACACTGCCATGGCAGTGGATTCGTCGATCGTTCCCATCGCGGCGATCCACCGGCGCACCCCGCGGACCTCCAGCAGCGGCGCCAGGCGCATGGCGTACAGCGTGTTGCGGGCACCGAGCAGCAGCCCGCCCGAGACCGCCGACAGCACCCCGCCCCCGCCGGCGAGCACGCCGACCACGGCGAACTGGGTACCCCCGGTGAACGCCAGCAGCGACAGCAGCGCGGTCTGCACGAGGTCCAACCCCGATGCCACGGAGGCGGCTCCGAACGCGACGCCGTAGGTGCCGACAGCCAGCCCCACCCCCACGCAGTTCCGGATGACGGAACGGCGCTCCAGGTCGCCGCCCTGCACCGGATCTGCCACGGTTGCGCACCCTATCCCGGCGTGTCGCCAACATTCCGCCGAGACCTGAGCCGATACTGGTGTGTTCAGTGTGACGCTTGTGATTAGTGGGACCAGCCCTTACGGTAGGCCGAGCGCCACTGACGAGGTGGCGCTCCCGCGTCGGTTGCCGCTGCACATCACCCCCATCCGACCGGGTCCCGACGGCGATTCCGGACCGGGGTGTGTGCTGGGCACGGACGCGAGAACACCGCACGACGAGGCATCCAGTGGGGAAGCTGGGATGCACGAGCGGTAGCGACCACGGCCCTGCGCAAGCGCGCAGAGAGGACCGCCGCCCCATGTCGCACCCCCCGAACCCGCCATCCGGCATGTCCTTCTTCGACCGCGACGAGCCCGCCCGGCCCGTCGCCGCATCGGGCACACCGCCCGTCGCCTCACCCGGCACCGCGCCCGTCGCTCCGCCAGTCGCCTCACCCGGCACCCCGGCCCGCCAGTACCGCACGGGCCGCGCTCGCGCCGTCCGAGCTCTCGGCATGCTCGGCGTCCTGTCGGTCGCCAGCGCCGCGGTCATCACCGTGATCGGACCGGGGTCGGCCTCGGCCGATCCGTCGCAGAACGACTGGTACCGCCTGCGCATGTGCGAGTCGAGCAACAACTACTCGATCAACACCGGCAACGACCACTACGGCGCGTACCAGTTCGACCTCGGTACCTGGCGCAGCGTCGGCGGCACCGGCTACCCGAACAAGGCCTCGGCGGCCGAGCAGGACGCTCGCGCACTCATCCTCTACCGGGAGCGTGGCTGGCAGCCCTGGCAGTGCGCCGCCATCGTCGGCCTGAAGGACGACAAGGACGCCAAGTCCGGTCGGATCAGCGACATCAAGGTCCCGATGTCCACGGTCACCTCGCCGCCGAAGGTCACGCCCCCGAAGAACACCGGCGGCGCCCCGCCGATGACCGGCGGCACCGCCTACTACACCTACGGCGACTACAACGTGGCGATCTCGCTCTGGAAGATCCAGATGCGCAAGCGCGGAGCCGCGATCGCCAGCACCGGGACCCTGGACGCCGCCACTCTCGCCCTGGTCAAGCGGGTGCAGGGTCTCAACGGCCTGCCCGAGACGGGCCTGCTCGGCCCGGTGACCTGGGGGCTGGCCTGGACCGGGAAGTACTCCAAGCCGGCCAGCAAGCCGGTGACGGCCCCGAAGCCGAAACCGGTCAAGAAGCCCGTCACGAAGCCCATCAAGAAGCCCGTGACCAAACCGGTCACGAAGCCGGTGCGGACCCCGGTGACGGTGGTCCGCGCGGTGTCCAAGGCGCCCGCCATGCCCGGACCGGCGTACTTCGCCGCCGGCGACTACAGCCGCACGATCTCGCTCTGGAAGATCCAGATGCGCAAGCGCGGCGCGTACATCGCCAGCACCGGGACTCTGGATGCCGCCACGCTGCAGCTGGTCAAGCGGGTCCAGGGGCTGGCCGGACTGCCTCAGACGGGTCTGCTCGGGCCGGTGACGTGGAGCTTGGCCTGGACCGGTTCCTACGTCGGTCCGAGGCAGGTCGCCCGCGCGGTGGCGAAGGCCCCCGCGATGCCGGGGGTGGCCTACTTCACCAGTGGCAGTTACAGCCGCACGATCTCGCTGTGGAAGCTCCAGATGCGCAAGCGCGGCGCGATCGTGAACACGAGCGGGACGCTGGACGGGTCCACGCTGGCCCTGGTCAAGCAGGTGCAGCGGCTGAACCACCTGCCGCAGACGGGGCTGCTCGGCCCCGTCACCTGGGGACTGGCCTGGACCGGCAAGTACTGAACCCGCGGTCGGCCCGGCCCTCCCCCGGCCGGGCCGACCCTCCCGGCGAGGCCATGAGGCCTCCCCGGTAGGACGGTGCCAGGGTCCGTACGTACGATCGCAGACGTGCCCCCCGTCGAAGAATCCGCGCTCCGTGCGGCCCTGGCCACCGTCAACGACCCCGAGATCGGCAAGCCGATCGACGAGCTGAACATGATCGAGTCCGTCGCGGTGGACGCCGCCGGGGCGGTGACGGTCGTGATCCTGCTGACCGTCGCCGGGTGCCCGATGAAGGCCCAGCTCACCCGCGAGGTGACGGCCGCGGTCCAGACCGTGCCAGGCGTGACCGGCGTCAAGGTCGACCTCGGCGTGATGAACGACGAGCAGCGCACCGCCCTGCGTCAGCAGCTGCGCGGCGGCCAGCCGGAGAGCGAGATCCCCTTCGCCCAGCCCGGCTCGCGCACCCGCGTCTACGCGGTGGCCTCGGGCAAGGGCGGGGTCGGCAAGTCCTCGGTGACGGTCAACCTCGCCGTGGCGCTGGCGGCCAAGGGTCTGTCGGTCGGCGTGCTCGACGCGGACATCTACGGCTTCTCCATCCCCCGGATGCTCGGCGTCGAGGGCAAGCCCACGCAGGTGGACAAGATGATCATGCCTCCGTCCGCCCACGGGGTGAAGGTCATCTCCATCGGCATGTTCACCCCCGGCAACGTCGCCGTCGTGTGGCGCGGCCCGATGCTCCACCGGGCGTTGCAGCAGTTCCTCGCCGACGTCTTCTGGGGCGACCTGGACGTGCTCCTCGTCGACCTGCCCCCGGGCACGGGCGACATCGCGATCTCGATCGCGCAGCTGGTGCCCTCGGCCGAACTGCTGATCGTCACCACTCCTCAGCTCGCCGCGCGGGAGGTTGCCGAGCGGGCCGGCTCCATCGCCCTGCAGACGCACCAGCAGATCGTCGGCGTCATCGAGAACATGTCCTGGCTGGAGCTGCCCGACGGCACCCGGATGGACATCTTCGGCAGCGGCGGTGGCGCGGCGGTGTCGGATTCACTCACCACCTCGACGGGAACCCGCGTGCCTCTGCTGGGCCAGGTGCCCCTCGACCCCCGTGTGCGGGAGGGTGGCGACTCCGGTGACCCGGTGGTCCTCACCTCCCCGGACTCACCCGCCGGACTGGCCCTCGCCGCGGTCGCCGAGACGTTGGCCAAGCGGCAGGGAAGCCTGCTCGGCCGTTCCCTCGGGTTGTCGGCAGCAGCCCGCTGACCCGCCGGCCTGCCTGCCCGGGGTGCGTTCACGTGCACGCACCGCCTGGGTGCGTTCACGTGAACGCACCTCTTGGGTGGGTTCAGGTGCACGCGCCGTCAGAGTGGTTCACGTGAACGCGCTGAACTGGGTGGGTTCAGGTGAACGCTCACCAGGCGCGCAGCTCGGGTCAGGTGGCGTCGAGGTCGTACGGAGCGGACTCATCCCGGCGCAGGGGTGGTGCGGCCGGCCGCGAGACCGGCTTGTCCGCGGACTCGTCCTTGCTCAGGTCGACTCCGGAGCGGGCCTCGTCCTCTGACGAGCTGTCGTTGAGAAGGGCGCGGGTGATCGCGGTGCGCGGGTTGAGCGAGCTGAGGTCCAGGTCGCGGAACTCCGGGCCGAGTTCGTCGGTGAGCTGGGTGCGCGCGTTCTGGGTCAGATCCCGCAGCGTCTTGAGCATGCGGGCGGCGTCCTTGGCCAGCGTCGGCAGCTTGTCCGGGCCGAACACGACGAGCGCGACCACGAGCAGGACAGCGATCTCGAAGGGCCCCAGGTTGAACACGCGCCCAGCCTAATCGGCGTTCGTGTACAACACCGCCGCACGAGCTGAATTCGTCAGGAATCCGTTCCCAGCGTCACCGCGACGTCGGACTCGGTGCTGCCTCGGATGTAGCGCACCGTCACCGTCTGGCCGGGTTTGTGGTTGCTGATCGCGACGGTGAGGTCCTCCGACGTGATGATCAGCGAACCGTCGACGAGCTTGATGACGTCGCCCTCCTTGAGCCCCGCCTTGGCCGCGGGACTGCCCGGGTCGACCTGCAGGATGTACGCGCCCTCGCGGTTGCCGTCGGTCACGCTGCGGGTCTTCACACCGAGCGTCGCGTGCACCGCCTTGCCGGTCTTGATCAGCTGGGCGGCGATGTCACGGGCGGAGTTGATGGGGATGGCGAAGCCCAGGCCGATGCTGCCGCTCTGGCCGCCGCTCGTCGAGCCCAGCGTGTCGATGCTCGAGTTGATCCCGATGACCGTCCCGTCGGCTGCCACCAGCGCGCCGCCCGAGTTGCCGGGGTTGATCGAGGCGTCGGTCTGGATGGCCGAGAAGACGATCTCGGGATCGTTGCCCTCGCCGGCCACCGCTACAGCACGGTTCACCGCGGACACGATCCCGGTGGTCACGGTGCCGCTGAGGCCGAGCGGTGAGCCGATGGCGATGACCGGATCGCCGACGGCCAGGGTGCTGGAGTCGCCCAGGCTGGCCACCGTCAGCTTGGCGCCGGACACCTTGAGGACCGCGAGGTCGGTGACGGGGTCGCGGCCGACGATCCTGGCGACGGCGATCGTGTTGTCGCTGAAGACCACGCGGATCGAGCCCCCGGTCGCCGCGGCGGTGATGACGTGGTTGTTGGTGAGGATGTAGCCGCCCTTGTCGATGACGACCCCGGAGCCGATGTCGGATGCGGAGGTGCCCTGGACCTGGACCTCGACGACGGACGGCGTCACGCGCTTGGCGATGTCGGCGACCGAACCCGGCGGGCGGTTGGCGGGGGTACTGCCCTGGGCCAGCGAGACATCCGGGTCGTGGAGGGCGCCGTTGCCGGACTTGGTGAGCCAGTACCCGGCGCCGCCGCCGAGACCACCGGCCAGGAGCGCGACCAGCACGATGGTCAGCAGGAGGCTGAGACCGACACGGGTGCCCGCAACAGGCGCAGGCTCGGCCGGCTCGTCGTCCTCGACGTCCTCGGGCAACTCCTCGCCGTCGCCCATCGCGAGCGGGCGATCCTGCAGGAACAGCGCCGCGCGCCCCAGCCAGAACGGCGACTGGGGGTCGCGCCACGGGTCGGTTGCGGCGTCGTCCTTCCACCAGCGGGGAGCGGCGTCCGCCTGGGCGGGATCGAGCCGGCTGCCCGCGGGCGCGTCGAAGGGGCCCTCGGCACCGGGTGCACGGTCGAACGCGGCACGCAGCATCGGGTGGACGGGTTCGGCGGGAGCGCCGTGACGCGGCAGCAGTCGCTCACCGGGCAGCGGAGCGAACGCGTCGCCGGACCCCAGCGGCGGTCCGAAGGCCTCCTCGGCTCCGGGCGGCGCGACATGACGGGCCGGCGGGGACGGAGGCAGCTCCGGGTGGTCGCCGAACGAGCTCGCGACGCCTACCGGACGAGCCCACGGATCGGCTGCGTCGGAACCTGCCGTGTCCGATGGCGGCGAGGACTGTGGCGACGGCGTTGCCCGGGCCTGCGGTCCCCCGTCCAGCGGCTGCTGCGGTTCGTCGGTCACCGCGGCCCAGTGAGATGGAGGACCGAGACGAATCCGGCCGGCTGCCCGACCTGCCCGACCTGCGGGGTGGCCCCGGCGTGGGCGACCTGACCGATCTGGCTGTGCTGGTTCAGCTCGGACGCGGGTGCCGGGGTCCCGCCCGCGGTGGCGGCGGTCGAGGCGAGGACGCCCACCATGACGGCGGCGGCCGCGGCGGTCGTGACGCCGAAACTGGTGGCGAACACCCGGCGGGGCGTGGCCAGGAAGCGGTGCTCGTTCGGCTCGTGCGGGGACGGAAGAACCGGAGCGGGCGGGGCGACCGGAGGCGCGGGGGCCGGCACCGGCGCCGTGTACGCGGCGAAGACGAGCTGGCCGCCCTCCCCCAGGCCGCTGGGCTGCGGGCCGGGCGGGGTGAGGTCGGTCGTGATGGGCAGGCACCGCAGCCGATCCAGCAGTCCCATCGGGACGGACGGAGCGGCGGCGGCACGCAGGGCGTAGCTGGCCTGGCGCTGTTCGCGCACGGCTTCGGCGCAGTCCGCGCAGACCGCGATGTGCTGGGAGGCGCGTGACTTCGGCGCTCCGCTGAGGACGCCGTCGGCGAAGGCGGCGACCGCCTCGTCGGAGAGGTGCTGGACGGTCAGGAAGTGCAGGCTGCGGGTCACTGTCACATCCCCTCGGGCTCGGCGGGTTCGAGCGGTCGCACACCCGGCGCCCGGTGGGCCAGGGCCTCGCGGAGGAGCACCCGGCCGCGGTGGATGCGCGAGCGCACCGTGCCGACCTTCACACCCAGAGTGGCCGCGATCTCCTCGTAGGACAACTCCTCGAGGTCGCACAGCACCACGGCGGCGCGGAAGTCGGCGGGCAGCGCGTCGAGGGCGTCCTGGATCTCGGGGTCGAGGTGGTTCTCCGCGTAGCGCTGTTCCGGGCCGGACGCGGCTGATGCGAGACGGTCCGCGGCGTCGTCGGGAAGCGCGTCGAAGCGGATACGCGCCCGCCGCCTGACCATGTCCAGGAAGAGGTTCGTCGTGATGCGGTGCAGCCAGCCCTCGAACGTCCCGGGCGTGTAGTCGGCGAGGGAGCGGAAGACCCGGACGAACGTCTCCTGGGTCAGGTCCTCGGCGTCGGCGCGGTTGCCGGACAGCCGGTAGGCGAGGCGGTAGACGCGGTCGGCATGCTGGCGCACGACCTCGTCCCAGGTGGGCGGGACCCAGGCGGCGCGGTCGGCGGCGGCGCGGTCGGCGGCGGCACCTACATCGAGGGCACCTACGTCGAGGGCAGCGGACTGGCCCTCGAGGTCGGTCGAGGTCTGGGTTGCCGTCACAGCAGCCTCGGTCACGTCGGTCACGCTCTCCCATCGGATGTCTTGCCTTCGTAGGGCCAAACGTGATCGGTGACCGCTACGTTCCCGATTATTGTCGACGCGCCACCTGTGCGCCCGCTGTGCGGCAACTGCGGTGTTTCCGTGACGGCTCGGGCAAGTGACTCGCGCTCCGCCTTCGGCCTAGTGTGCTCGCGTGCATGAGTTCACTCCGGAGGTCGACCTCCTCATCCGTTCCCTGGCCGATCACTGCCTGACCCGCCTCACCGAGCCCGCCCCGCTGGATCGCACGTCAACGCCCGAGGAGCTCACCGCGGCGGCCGGACAGACGATCACCGAGGACGGCATGGGGCAGGACGCGGTGGAGTTGTGGACGGAGATCCTGGCCCAGTCCTGCCTGTCGGTGGATCATCCGCGCTACCTGTCGTTCATCCCCGGCGCACCGTCCAAGGCCGCCGCTGCCTTCGACATGCTCGTCGGGGCGTCCAGCGTGTACGGCGGCTCGTGGCTGGAGGGCTCCGGCGCGGTGTACGCCGAGAACCAGGCGCTGCGCTGGATCGCCGACCTGGCCGGGATGGGCGAGGGCGCGGGCGGTGTGTTCGTCCAGGGCGGCACGATCGGCAACCTGTCCGCCCTGGTCGCCGCCCGTGAGACCGCCAAGCGCGACCGCGTCAACCTGCCGCAGCGGTGGGGCGTCTGCGTCACCACGGAGACGCACTCCTCGGTCAAGCACGCGCTGAAGGTCGTGATGGACGTCGACGTGATCGAGGTCCCCGAGGACGAGCGCGGCCGGATGACCGGTGCCGCCCTGCGCGCGGTCGTCGACGAGCTGCCGCCGGAGCGGCGCGACGGTGTCTTCGCCGTCGTGGCGACCGCGGGGTCGACCAACCTCGGCGTCGTGGACGACATCGCGGGCCTCGGCGAGGTGGCCCGCGAGAACGGCTGGTGGCTGCACGTCGACGGCGCCTACGGCGGCGCCGGGCTGGCCGCGCCGAGCGTGCGGCACCTCTACGAGGGGATCGAGCTGGCCGACTCGTTCATCGTCGATCCGCACAAGTGGTTCTTCGCGCCCTACGACGCCTGCGCGCTCCTCTACCGGGACCCGAACCTGGGGCGCGCCGCCCACACCCAGCACGCCGGCTACCTCGACGCGGTCACGGTCGAGGGCGAGTGGAACCCGTCGGACTTCGCGATCCAGCTCACCCGGCGCGCCCGGGGCCTGCCGTTCTGGTTCTCCCTGGCCGTCAACGGGACCCGCGCCTACACCGACGCCGTCGAGAAGACCCTCGCCGTGGCGCGGGCGGGCGCCGAGTTGATCGAACGCGCCGACCACCTGCGCATGCTGGTCGAGCCGGACCTGTCCGTGCTGATCTTCGAGCGGATCGGGTGGGAGTCGTCGGACTACTCCGCCTGGACCGACCGGCTGCTGTCGGACCAGTTCGCCTTCGTCACGGCCAGTTCCCACCGCGGCCAGGTGTGCACCCGGTTCGCCGTCGTCAACCCGCTCACGACGGTCGACGATCTGGCAAAGATCATCGACACGATGCGCTGAGCGGGTCTGGTCCACGCAGGGGCGCTCCGGCGATAGGCTGCCCGTCATGGCTGAAGCGATGCTGGGCGTTCCGAGTCTGACGTTCGTCGAGAGCTGGGTGGACGAGGACGACATCCTCCTCGCCGCCCGCGCACGCGGCCTCGAGCTGGGGTGCATCCCGATCGGTCCCGCCGGCGGCGCGACGCTGCGGTTCCTTGCGGCCGCCCTCAACGCCAAGGCCGTGGTCGAGATCGGCACCGGCGCCGGCACCTCCGGACTGTGGCTGCTGCGCGGGATGCGGCCCGACGGCGTCCTCACCACCGTCGACATCGAGCCGGAGCACCAGAAGGCCGCGCGCGAGGCCTACTCCCAGGCCGGTTTCGCCCCCGGCCGTTTCCGGATCATCAACGGTGCCGCGGGCGAGGTCCTGCCGCGGATGACCGACGGCGCGTACGACCTGGTCTTCGTCGACGCCGACAAGATCGCCTATGGGGACTACTACGCCCAGGCGGTGCGGTTGCTCCGCAGCGGCGGCATCGTCGCCTTCGACAACACGCTGCGCCACGACCGCGTGGCCGACCCCGGCGCCCGCGACGACGCCACCGTGGCGATCCGCGAGCTGGTGCGTGCCGTCCGCGACGACGACTCGCTGGTTCCGGCACTGCTGCCGGTGGGCGACGGCCTGCTGGTCGCCGTCAAGCGCTAGCCGGGCGCGCCCGCGGAGTCCGACAGTGCCGCCAGCACGGCCTGGATCACCGGCCGGCCGGCACTCGCCGACCGGGTGACGACGGCCAGACGCCGGGTCATGACCGGGTCGGCGAGCGGGTGGAGATCGACGAGCGCCGTGTCACCGGCCACCGCCAGCCGGGGAAGCACCGCGACGCCGTGCCCGGCCGCCACCGCCTTCACCAGCAGCGCCATGTCGTCGGTCTCCCACCGCACGCGCGGCTCGTACCCCTCCGCCCGGCACGCCGACCGCACCGCGAACCCGCAGGCCGCGTCGTCCGGAGGCATCACCCAGTCGTAGCCGGCCAGAGCCGCCAGCGTCACCTTCCTCCGCGGCGGGAGCAGCCCGCGCGGGGCGAGGACGACCAGCGGCTCGGTACGCAGTTCGGCCACGACGAGATGGTCGGGCAGCGCGACGGGCTGGTAGTCGTAGGAGTCCACCAGGGCCAGGTCGACGTCGCCGGTCAGGAGCAACTCCAGGCTGCGGGCGGGCTCCGCGGTCTGCACCCGCAGCACGACGTCGGCGTGCCGCGTGCGCAGTGCCAGCACCGCGTCGGACACGATCGTCGCCGCCGCGCTGGCGACCGTCGCGAGCGACACCTCCCCCGCGACCTCACCGTGCAGGCGGTCGAGGTCCGCGCGCGCCTCGGTGAGCAGTTCCAGGATGGCCGCGGCCCGGTCGCTGAGGGCCTGACCAGCGCCGGTGAGGACGACTCCCCGGGGGGAACGGTCCAGCAGCGGAGTGCCGGCTTCGCGCTCCAGGACGGTCAGCTGCTGGGACACCGCGGACGCCGTGAGCCCGAGCGAGCGGGCCGCCGCGGCGATCGTCCCGCGCAGCGCGACCTCGCGCAGCAGGCGCAGCCGACCGACGTCCAGTGCAGGATCGGTCATGCAGTTCTCCTCGCTCGCGGGCGCTCCCCGGCGGCGGTCCCGGCGGCTTGGTCGTTAGTGGAGCTTAGGCTACCGTGGCGACTACCGTAAGTGATTCTTGTGAAGGGACCTCCATGACGCGCCTTATCGACTCCATCGGTGTCATCGGCCTGGGAAAGGTCGGCGAACTCGTCGCCACCCTCCTCGCCGACGCCGGCTTCGAGGTCACCGCCTATGACAGCCGCAGCCGCGAGAACCTGCCCTTCGCGACCGCCGAGCTGGACGTCACCGACGGCGAGGCGCTGCGTGCCGCGCTCAAGGGAGCCGACGCGGTGGTGTCCTGCCTGCCGTACAACCTGAACCTGCCGGTCGCCGAGGCGGCGTTCGAGCTGAACCTGCACTACTTCGACCTCACCGAGGACGTCCCGACGACCAACCGGATCCTCGAGCTCGCCGAGCAGAACCCCACCGCGGTGCTGGCACCCCAGTGCGGACTCGCGCCGGGCCTGATCGGCATCGTCGGCGCGTCCCTCGCCGCGCAGTTCAGCACGATCCGCAGCATCGAGCTCAAGGTCGGCGCCCTGCCGCGCCACCCCGCAGGGCTGCTCGGCTACGCGTTCAACTGGTCGGCCGAAGGTGTGGTCAACGAGTACCTCAACGACTGCGAGGTGCTCCGCAACGGCGTGCGGCAGATGGTCCCCGCCATGACCGAGCACGAGCGCGTCGTCATCGGCGGCATCGAACTCGAGGCGTCCCTCACCTCCGGTGGCCTGGGGACGATGTGCGAGACCTTCGCGACCGGCGTGCAGCGCCTGGACTACAAGACCATGCGGTACCCGGGGCACTTCGAGCTCATGCGCTTCTTCTTCGACGAGCTCGGCATGCGCAACCAGCGTGAGCTGGCCGGCAAGATCCTCGTCGACGCCAAGCCGCCCGTGGACGACGACGTCGTCTACCTGCACGCCGCGGTCGAGGGCGTGTCGTCGGAGAACGGTCAGGTACTGCGCAAGCAGTACGTCCGCGCCTACCAGCCCCTCGAGATCAACGGCCGGCCGTGGCGGGCGATCTCCTGGACCACCGCCGCCTCGCTCGCGGCAGTCGTGGAGCTCGTCGCCGACGGGCGTCTGCCCGGCTCGGGCTTCATCAAGCAGGAATCCATCTCCCTGGACGCCCTCCTCGACACCAAGAACGGCGCCCGGTTCGCCGAACTCGGCCGGGTCTGAACCCACCCTCTCCCCTGGAGCCCAGCATGACGACCATGACCACCATCCCGGACCACGCCGACCTGCAGTCCGAGGCGCTCGGCATCCTCACCCGCCTGGGCGTCGACGCGTCGCTCCTGTCCGGCGGTGACCTGCCGGCACGCACGCCGATCACCGGCGGCACCCTCGCCGAGCTGACGGCTCACACGCCCGACCAGGTCTCGCAGACCGTTGCGGAGGCGCACGAGGCCTTCCTGACGTGGCGTTCGGTGCCCGCGCCGGTGCGCGGGCAGCTGGTCCGCGAGCTCGGTGAGCTGCTGCGCGAGCACAAGGCAGACCTCGGCGCGCTCGTCTCGATCGAGGCGGGCAAGATCCGCTCCGAGGGTCTCGGCGAGGTCCAGGAGATGATCGACATCTGCGATCTGGCCGTCGGTCTGTCGCGGCAGCTGTTCGGTCTGACGATCGCCTCCGAGCGCCCGGGCCACCGGATGATGGAGCAGTGGCACCCGCTGGGCGTCGTCGGCGTCATCAGCGCGTTCAACTTCCCGGTCGCGGTGTGGTCCTGGAACACCGCGCTGGCGCTGGTCTGTGGTGACGCGGTGGTCTGGAAGCCGTCGGAGAAGACGCTCCTGACCGCGCTGGCCTGCCAGGCGCTGCTGACCGAGGCCGCCCGTCGCGTCGGGGCTCCGGAGCACCTCGGGGCCGTCGTCCTCGGTGGCGCGGGTGTGGGCGAGGCCCTCACCGACGACCCCCGGGTGGCGCTGATCTCCGCCACGGGTTCCACGCGCATGGGCAAGGCCGTCGCACCTCGGGTGGCCGGTCGGTTCGGCCGTCTGCTGCTCGAACTGGGCGGCAACAACGCCGCGATCGTGGCGCCGTCGGCCGACCTGGACCTGACCGTCCGGGGCATCGTGTTCTCCGCCGCGGGTACCGCCGGCCAGCGCTGCACCTCGCTGCGCCGCGTCATCGCGCACACCTCCGTCGCCGACGAGCTCGTCGACCGCATCCGGGCGGCGTACGAGACGCTTCCCGTCGGCTCGCCGCTCGCGGACGGCACGCTCGTCGGGCCGCTCGTGGACGAGGCTGCCTACCGTGGCTTCGCCGCCGCGCTCGAGCAGGCGGTAGCCGAGGGCGGGAAGGTCATCGCCGGCGGTGGACGGGTCGCCGCCGAGGATGCGCCGGGCGCCTATTACGTGCAGCCGGCGATCGTGCGGATGCCCGCGCAGACGGCGGTCGTGAAGGCCGAGACGTTCGCGCCCATCCTGTACGTCCTCGACTACGACGACTTCGACGACGCGCTGGCCCTGCACAACGACGTCCCGCAGGGCCTCTCGTCGTCGATCTTCACGCTGAACGTGCGCGAGGCCGAGCGGTTCACGTCCCCGGACGGTTCCGACTGCGGCATCGCCAACGTCAACATCGGCCCGTCCGGTGCCGAGATCGGCGGGGCGTTCGGCGGGGAGAAGGAGACCGGTGGCGGGCGCGAGTCCGGATCGGACGCGTGGAAGGCCTACATGCGCCGCACCACGAACACCGTCAACTACTCCACGGAGCTCCCGCTCGCGCAGGGCGTGGAGTTCGACTAGCCGATCACAGCCCGACGCGCCGCGCGGCCAGCTCCAAGCGGTCGTCGGGCTGGACCACGGCCAGGCGGAGATGGTCGGCGGACACGTCGCCGTAGAACTCCCCCGGTGACCCGACGATGCCGGCCCGTTCGGCGAGCACCCGGGCGGCCGCCCAGGAATCGCCCCCGGGTGTGGGCACCCAGAGGTAGAACGCACCCTGCGGCAACTCGGCCTTGAGGTCGCAGGCCGCCAGGATCTCGATCAGTCGCTCCATCCGGTGGAGGTAACGCTGCCGCTGGGCCTCGACGTGGGCGTCGTCGCCGAGGGCAACGATCGCGGCGGCCTGTACCGGGCCGGGTGGCATCAGCCCGGCGTGCTTGCGGACCTCGCGCAGGTAGTCGACGAGCGTCGGGTCGCCGGCGTAGAAGCCGATCCGCGCGCCGGCGAAGTTGTCCCGCTTGGACAGCGAATGCACGGCGATGACTCCCTGCGTGCCCTCGCGCAGGATCGTCGTCGGCGGCGCCGCGTAGCTGAACTCGGCGTAGCACTCGTCGGAGATAACGGGCACATCGTGGGCGCGGCCCCACGCCGCGGCGGCAGCGAGGTCGTGCAGTTCACCCGTCGGGTTGCTCGGCGAATTGACCCAGACGCAGAGTGCCCGGGCGGCGTCGGCGCGGATCGATCCCGTCCAGGGTGGAGTACGCCACCGGACGGCACCCGGCCAGCGTGGCGCCCATGGCGTAGGTGGGGTAGCTGATGTCCGGGTACAGCACCGTGTCCCGGGACGGATCCCGCAGCTTCAGGTACTGGGGCAGGCTGGCGACGAACTCCTTGCTGCCGACGCACGCAGCGAGTTCCGTCTCGGGGTCGACGGTCGCGCCGAGACGACGCTCGATCCACGTCGCCGCCGCGGTGCGGAGCGCAGCGGTGCCGATGGAAGGCGGGTACCCCCGGTAGGACGTGCCCGCGGCGAGTGCCGCGACGACCTCCTCCGGCGCCGGGTCGCACGGAGTGCCGATCGACAGGTCGACGGCTCCGCCGGGGAGCGCGTCGGCGATCCGCACCAGTTCGCCGAGGCGATCGTAGGGGTACGGAGGGGGTACAAATCCCGCTTGTGACGTCATGACTCCATGCCCTTCGTCTCCAGGTGCAGCGCCAGCAACTGAGCCAGGTGGATTCCGCTGCGGTCGGTGAGCTGCTCCAGTTGGGTACGGCACGAGAAGCCGTCGGCCAGCACGACCGTGTCCGCTCCGGCCGAGCGTACGGCGGGGAGCAAGGCCGTTTCCGCCACCGCGACGGACACCTCGTAATGCCCGCGCTCGACGCCGAAGTTGCCCGCGAGGCCACAGCACCCGCCGACGGCGTTCACCGTCGCGCCCGCCTCGGCCAGCAGCGCGGCGTCCGGCGACCAGCCCATCACGGCGTGGTGATGGCAGTGCGGTTGCGCCACGGCTTCGACCCCGCGCAGCGACGGGGCAGCCCACCCCTGCCGCGCTGTCAGCAGCTCCGCCAGGGTCTTCAACGCCGCGCCCAGGGCCCGCGCCCGGGGGTCCTCGGGCAGCAACTCGGCGGCGTCCGAGCGCAGCGTCGCCGTGCAGGACGGCTCCAGCCCGACGATCGGGATCCCCTGCGCCAGCGCCGGTCCGAGGGTGTCCAGCGTGGAGCGAAGCTGCCGTCGTGCCCCGTCCAGCTGCCCGGTGGAGATCCAGGTCAGGCCGCAGCAGATCGTCGCGTCGGGCAGCTGCACGGCGAACCCGGCGTCCTCGAGCACTGCGACGGCAGCTTCGCCGACCGCGGGCGAGAAGTGGTCGGTGAACGTGTCGAGGAACAGCAGCACCGGGTCACCGTCGGTGCGCACCGGCCGGTCGGCGAACCACTGCCGGAAGGTGCGGGGGGCGAAGGCGGGCAGCGGACGGCGTCGGTCGATGCCCCCGACGCGCTTGGCCAGGGCCGCCAGCGGCGCGAAGCCGAGGACGGCATTGACCAGCCGTGGCGCCCGCGCCGCCAGGCGCGCCCACCGCGGGAGCCACCCGAGCACGTAGTGCGCGGGCGGGCGGATGCGGCGCCGGTACTTCTGGTGCAGCGCTTCGGCCTTGTAGGTCGCCATGTCCACGCCGGCGGGGCAGTCGGAGCTGCATCCCTTGCACGACAGGCACAGGTCCAGCGCCTCGTGCACCTCGTCGGACTTCCAGCCGTCGGTGACCAGGCTCCCGTTCGCCATCTCCTGCAGAACCCGCGCACGCCCGCGGGTGGAATCCTTCTCGTCCTTCGTGGCCAGGTAGGACGGGCACATCACGCCCGCCCGCAGACGTGGTGTCGGCGCGGCACTTGCCGATGCCGACGCACCGGTGCACCGCCGTGGTGAAGTTGCCCCCGTCGTGGGGGTAGGCGAAGGCGAGCCGGCGGCGGAGTGGTGCGGCCGCGGGCACCCGCAGGTCGGCGTCCAGCGGCGCCGGGCGGACGATGACCCCCGGGTTGAGCAGGTCGGTGGGGTCGAACAGATCCTTCACCGCGGCGTGCAGCGCCACGGCCTCCGGCGAATACATGTAGTGCAGCAACTCGCTGCGGGCTCGACCGTCGCCGTGCTCGCCCGACATGGACCCGCCGTGCGAGGCCACCAGCTCGGCCGCCGCGACGACGAACTCGCGCATCCGCGCCGACCCCCGTTCGAACGGGAAGTCGATCCGGGCGTGGACGCAGCCGTCGCCGAAGTGACCGTAGGCCAGGGTGTCCAGCCCGTGCTCGTCGAGCAGCTGGAAGAACTCGCGCAGGTAGGCGCCCAACTGGGCCGGCGGCACCGCCGCGTCCTCCCAGCCCGGCCACGCGGGGGCGTTCGTGGGTGACCGCCCGGCCAGCCCCGCCCCGTCCTCGCGGATGCGCCACAGCGCCGTGGCGGCAGGGCCGGTGACCACGGTGGCCGCGAGCGCGTTGCCATCGGCAACGACCGCGCCGGCCAGCGCCTGGGCCTCGGCGAGCGTGTCCGCGCCGACCTCGACGAACAGCCAGCCCTCACCGCGGGGAAGTTCGGGCACCGACCCCGCACCGTGCCGGCGACGGATGACGTCGACGATGCGCGCGTCCAGTCCCTCTATCGCGATCGCGCCGTGCGACAGCAGCCCGGGAACGGCGTCGGCCGCCGAAGCCATGTCGACGTAGCCGAGCACCGCCAGCGCCGTCGCGGCGGGAGCACGGACGAGGCCGACGGTGGCCGCCGTCATGCACCGCCAACGTGCCTTCGGTCCCGGCGAGCATGCGGGCCAGGTCCACCCCGTTCTCGTCCAGCAGATGTTCGAGCGAGTATCCCGAGACCTGCCGCCCGAAACGCCCGAACTCGGTGCGGATGAGACTGCGGTGCGCGTCGACGAGCCGGCCCAGGCCGTTCAGCAGCTCACCTTCGGCGCCGGTGGACGTCAGTCCGTCGCGGCCGTAGCGCCGGGCGGTGAACCGGGCTCCGGCGGCGGTGACGACATCGAGGGAACGGACGTTGTCCGCGGTGCGGCCGTAGGCCAGCGCCCGGGACCCGCACGCGTTGTTGCCGATCATCCCGCCCAGCGTGCAGCGTGCATGGGTGGACGGATCCGGGCCGAACCGCAGCCCGAACGGCAGTGCCGCCACCTGCAGGTCGTCGAGGATGGCGCCGGGCTCGACGACGGCGGTCTGGGCATCCGGGTCGATGTCGAGCACCCGGTTCAGGTGCCGGGAGAAGTCCACGACGACCCCTGTGCCGATCGCGTTCCCGGCAATGGACGTCCCAGCGCCGCGCGAGGTCAGCGGCACGCCGAGGGTGCGGCACACCTCCACGGTCGCAGCGACCTCGTCGGCGTGCCGGGGGAAGACGACCGCGCGCGGCACGACGCGGTAGTTCGAGGCATCACTGGAGTACTCCGCGCGGCGACGGGTCGAGACGTCGACCTCGTGGACACCGGTGCGGGCCAGCGCCTGGACCAGCTCCTCGACGACCGCGAGGTCACCTCGCACCGGGTCGTCGGCCTGCTCCACGCGCACGTCGACCGTCACCGGGCCATTCTCTCGTAACGCCGTCCGCCCGCGCTCAGGCGGGTCGGTAGTCGCGGGGATGCGTGGCCTTCATGGTCACCGAGACGTTGTCCTGATTGAAGCCCTTGAACCCGTCACGACGCGCCAGGTTCTCCAGGTGGGACCCGGCTCCGCCTACCTCGACCAGCTCGTCGGCTCGCTCGCCACTCAGCACACCGTCCGCGACCAGCTTGTCGGCGCGTTCACGCTGAACGCGCCACACCTCCGCCTCGGTGAACGCCTGGCGCAGGTGGGCGAACTCCGAGAACGGTCGCATGCTCCGGACTCCCCTGCCGGCGAGATCGTCGCGCAGCTCGTCGAACTCGAACTGTCCTTCCAGGTGATGCATGCCCGCCTCCAGCACCGACTCGCCGTACAGCGCGCACCACATCCCGACGGTCCCGTAGTCCGCGCCAAGGCCCGGGCTTTCGGGCAGCTCCACGCGGGCGAAGTCGACCTCCACCTCCTCAGGCTTCAAGTCGACGTCGGCGAAGATCACTCCACCGCAGCCGGGGTGCTCCAGCACCTGCGCTCCCCATCCAGCGTCGGAGCCGGCGTAGAACCGCTCCCGCAGCGTGAATCCGAGGGTGGTGAGCAGTGAGATGAGTGGGGCGAACGCGGCGCGCGAGGACCGGAAGGTGTGATGGTCGTTGTTACCCCACCCCAGGCCGAGACGATCCTGCCGAGCGTGCTGCACGATTCCGGCGGTGTTGCGAGCGCTGCCAGTAGGCCCGTTCGAGCTCGAGGAAGTACGAGGCGGCCAGGTCTGCGCCGACGAGCGAGACGGCACGTGAGGCTGCCGGAAGCTGCGCGATGACACCCTCGGCACCCTCCAGCGCCCGCGGCCGCTCCGCCAGCTCCCGCCACGCCCGAGCCGCCGCGGCGACCTCCGCGCCGGTGAACTCGCGCGCGGTCACCCCGGCGCTCCAGGAGCGCCGTTCGACGCCGGCGACCTCGACCCCGTTGTCGCGGATCACCGCGACGCGCCGGAACTCCGACAGCGGCGACCCTTCGAGTGGCCAGGCCGAACGCAGCGCCTGAGCACATGCGGCGACATCGTCGACGCGCAGGTTCAGCGCCAGGTCCTCGCCGATGACCACGGCGGGCAGCTGCGCACCGGGGTGGCGCCACACGCCGGGCTCGGTCAGATAGCCGTCGACGTACCCGGTAGCGCGGAGATCAGCAGCGTCGACAGGTGCCACGACCGAGTCCAACCAGTCCTGCAGACGCGTCGAGGTCTCGTGCAGCAACCGCTGAGCGAAGGCCGCCGTCGCGGGGCTGCGGGAGATCGCCGCGTCGACGACGCCGTCGACGAGCGCCTGGGCATCGGGGTGCAGCGTCCATTCAACCTGGGTCATGAACCCATCGTGCCCGAGCGACAGGCGAGCCCTCAAGGACAGGAGCACTCATCTTTCTATGTATATGCATCAGTATTGCTAATGCTGTCTGCGAGAGAGCGTTGCGTGCAGCGACGCGCAGTCCGGCCACCGCGTTCACGTGAACGCCTCGCGCCACCGCGCTCGCCGGAAACTGTCGGATCTCGGATCTAATGTCATTGTATGTCTGATTCAACCTACATCGCCGTACCTGTCGACCTCGACGAGTTGGGCTCGCGCATCATCGGAACAGCTGGGCGCCTCGCCGCGGCAACCTGCCGTTGGCTGCTCCTGGTCGCAGAGTTCGATACGCGTGATGGCTGCGCCCGCTTCGGCCTGGGCACGATTTCACGCTGGCTGTCGCACACGTGCGGGATCTCGCGGCGAACTGCCATCGACCACGTGCGCGTTGCCCGAGCGCTGGCGGCCTTCCCCGCGCTGGCGGCGGCCATGAGTGCCGGGCGGGTCTCCTACTCCCATGCGCGGGCGATCAGCCGCATCGCGGCGGCCGGGGATGAGCAGCTCGTGGCGGACCTGGTGCATGTCGCCGAGCACGGCAGCGTCGGGCAGCTCGAGGACATGGTCCGCGGGCTGCGCACGGTCGAGGCGAACGAGGATCCAGCGCTGCACGCCCGGGAGTACTTCGCGCGGACCTGGTCGGACGACTGCCGGTGGCGGATGAATGCCCGTCTGAGTCCCGAGCATGGCGCGACCGTGCAGTCGGCGATCGAGGCATTGGCCCACGCCGAGGGTCTCAGTCAGGCCGACGCCCTGGTGCGGATGGCGGAGATCGTCCACGCGGCTCTGCACGATCGGCGGCCGACGCCGCGAAGACTCAGGGGTGACGAGGGGACTGCCGTCGTCGTCCACCTCGACGCCGACCTGATCCCTAAGGCCGAGGCGACTTCCGATGCCGACGTGGCCGCCGCAGGCACAGACACTTCCCGCGGCGACGACGCACCGGCCCGTCCAGGCGGGCGCAGATTCCGGCCCGCCGGCCGGATCGCACACGGCCCTGGCCTGGCTGACAGCGTGCTCACACGGCTGCTGTGCAACGGTCGGGTACGGACCGTTCTGCATGGACGGCGCACGGACGGGACTCGAAACGTCCTGGATCTGGGCAGGTCGCACCGGCTCGTGAGCGATCGCCAGTTCCGGGCACTGCTGCTGCGCGACCACGGGTGCACCTATCCAGGCTGCGGCTCGACCCACCGATTGCATGCCCACCACGTGCAGCACTGGATCCACGGTGGACGGACCGATCTCGCCAACCTCGTCCTGCTCTGCGAGGCGCATCACCTGTCGTTGCACGACGGGCAGTTCTTCATCGCGCCCGTGCCGGAGGGACGGTTCCGCTTCACGCGACCCGATGGGGCGGTACTGCGCGAACACATCGATCCCAGCGACCACATTGTTGTCAGTACCCCGATCGAGACCGAGCACGGCGACGTCGCAGCGGATGCTGCCATGACCCGCTGGGGCGGCGAGCGGATCGACCGGCACTGGGCGATCGCCGGACTGGCGGCGGTGCGTGATCTGGGCAGGCGCGCCGGATGACACGTCGAGGGGAACGGTCGTTGCGTGGCGGGCGCGTGACAATGAGGGCGCTCATGCGTCTGTAGTGGTGGGGCGCCAGATCGGCACCTCTTCGAGGAGGGTGGGGACGTGGCCGAGCCGCACGTATCCGACCTCGGCCCGCTCCAGGATGCCTATCGGGATCATTACCTCGCACTGGTGCGGCTGGCGCGCCAACTCGTCGATGACGTCGAGACCGCTGAGGACGTCGTTCAGGACGTGTTCGCGTCGCTGCACGAGAACGAAGCACCCCGGGACATGCTCCGGTATCTGCAGACGGCGGTGGTCAACCGGTCGCGGTCGGTGCTGCGGCGGCGCAAGGTCGTGCGCGCGTTCCTGATTCGCCGCCGGCCCGAGGGCGTTGTCGGTGGAGCCGACGAGGAAGCTCTGCGCGGTGACAGTCGTGCGGCCATGCTGCGCGCGATCGACAGGCTGCCGCGGCGGCAACGTGAAGTCGTCGTCCTGCGCTACTACGCCGATCTGAACGCCGTCGAAATCAGCCGGACTCTGGGTCTGTCAGCCAGCGCTGTGTCCTCGGCGCTCAACAGGGCGATGTCGAGCCTGAGCACGATTCTCGAGAGGAGCGATCATGACCACTGAACTCGAAGTCGCGATCCAGGATGCCCTCGCTGCCCGCGCGCAGTCCGTTCGCCCCGAGGATCTCCGGCATCGCTCATCACTGACGCAATCGCATGCGCAGTCGGAGCCGCAGCCGCTGTCGGCGCGCGCGGTCACCTCCCGCCTCCGCCGGAGGCTGCCGCTCGCGGTCGCGGCTGCGGTCGTCGTCATCCTCGCGGTCGCCGGAGGTGCGTGGGTGGTGCGGGGAGCACGCGGCTCCGACCGTTCTTCGGCGGGCTCGGCAGTCGCGGCGGTGGGATACCGATGGAGGGTGACCGAGGTGGCCAAGAGCGGGGCGCCGACTCCGGTGCCGCCGGCGTGGGACGTCTATCTCGATCTGAGCAAGAACGGCCAGTTCGTCGCCAACGACGGCGTCAACACGATCTCCGGCACCTATCGCGCCAGGTCCACGAGCATCACCATCGGCCAAGCCGCCAGCACGCTGATCGGTATCGGCCCAGGCGCCGATCCCACCCGCGTTCTGGTGGCGGCTGCGGTCGACGCCTTCCTCGACGGACCCGTCGGGGGCGCCAACCGCGTCGTCCTCACGAATGCCGGCCTGACCATGACCGTCACCGCGTCGGGTTACACGCTGACCTATTCTCGGACGGGCTCGGCCACGAATCGGTAAGCTCCGCTGATGCTCGATCCGGTCCACCTCGTGACGCTGCAAGCGGTGCTGCGGACCGGCTCGTTCGCCGCCGCTGCCGCGGAACTGCAGTACACCCCGTCTGCGGTGTCGCAGCAGATGAGTTCACTTGAACGCTCGTGTGGCATCGCGCTCTTCGAGCGGCTGCCGAGGCAGGCCGCCCCGACCGCCGCTGCTCGCGCGCTGGGCGCCAGATCGGCGGACATTCTCGCCGGTCTGCGCTCGGCCGAACTGGAGATCGCCACCCTGGCCCGCGGAGAGGCCGGCGAGGTCAGGATCGGCTGCTTCCCCACCGCCGGTGCCCGGGTTCTCCCCCGGGCCTTGGCGGCTCTCGCCACCAGTCATCCGGACATCGACATCCATCTCGACGAGGGCGAGCCCGGCGACCTCGAGCCCGCCGTCCTCGCGCGCGACCTCGACCTCGCGCTCGTCTACCGCTACGACCTGGTGCCCGTCGAGCACGCCCCCGGACTGCTCGTGACCACATTGTTCGCGGAGAGCCTGTCGATCCTGCTACCCGCGGCCGAGGACGCGCATCCGCCCGGGGCGCGGCTGCGCGTGAACACGCTGCGGGAGCGGACGTGGGTGGCACCGCTGGAGGGGTCGGCCGGAGCGGTGAACCTCGATCGCCTCTGCGCGTTGGCGGGATTCAGTCCGCGTATCGCCTACCGGAGCAACGACTACTCCGTCGTGCGCGGGCTGGTCGGCGCAGGGCTGGGTGTCGCGATCGTGCCGGGGCTGGCGCTGCCGGAGCCCGACGGCAACGATCCGGCGCTGCAGGTTCACCCCGTGGTCGGGCGTCAGGTCGGCCGGCGCGTCCTGGCGGTACACCGGGCGAGCGACAGGAACCCGCTGCTGGCACCGGTCCTCGCGGCGCTACAGGGCTGATCAGGGCTGCAGGGCTGATCAGGGCCAGGGCTGATCAGGGGAAGACGACGGTCCGGTCGCCGTTGCGCAGCACCCGGTGCTCGGCGTGCCAGCGGACCGCACGGGCGAGGACGGTCGCCTCGACGTCGCCGCCGAGCTCGACGAGCTTGTCCGTGCCGTGCCGGTGGTCCACGCGCAGCACGTCCTGCTCGATGATCGGCCCCTCGTCGAGTTCACCGGTGACGTAGTGCGCGGTGGCTCCGATGATCTTGACGCCACGGGCACGCGCCTGGGCGTAGGGGCGGGCGCCCTTGAAACTCGGCAGGAACGAGTGGTGGATGTTGATCACGCGCCCGTCCATGTCCGTGCAGAACTCGTCCGAGAGCACCTGCATGTACCGCGCGAGCACGACCAGCTCCACGTCGTGGCGGGCGACGAGGCCGCGCAACTCGAGTTCGGCCGCGGGCTTGGTCTCGGGAGTCACGGGGATGTGGTGGAACGGGATCCCGTGCCACTCGACCAGCGGGGCGCAGTCCGGATGGTTCGAGACGACGCCCACGACGTCGATCGGCAGGCTGCCCGCGCTGGTCAGGTACAAGAGCCGGTTGAGACAGTGATCCAGCTTCGACACCATGACGAGCGTCCGGACCCGCTCTGCCACGGGGAAGATCTGCCAGTCCATCGAGAACTCGGCACCCTGTGGCAGCGAACGCGTCACCCAGGTCGTCGACCGTGCAGACGTCGCCCTCCGCGCTCAGGTGAACGCGCATGAAGAACTTCGCCGTGTCCGGATCGCTGCTCTGCTGGCTGTCGATGATGTTTCCCTGCACGCCCACGAGATAGGTCGTGACCGCGTGGACGATGCCGAGCCGGTCGGGGCACGACAGGGTCAGCACGAACTCGCGGTCCGGATCAACGCTCATACCGACAGTCAACTCGACTCGGTCGCCCGGACGGGAAAACGGCAGGCGCTGCACGGACGTGGACGCGGCAGCCGGGCCAGATGTTGCAACCAGGTCGGACATGGCACCTGCATCGGACGCGGCAACCGGGCTGGACGTGAAGTAGGGCGGCGGCGGGGTTCCGTCCACCAGGAGTGCGACCGCTGCGCGGGTGGCGACCGGACCGACCAGGTTGCCGGTGCCGCTGTAGCCGCCGCACGCGACCACCCCCTCCGCGACGGGGATGCACAGAGCCTTTCCGTCCGAGGTGTAGCCGACCGACGCGGCCCAGCGGTGCGTCACCTCGAGCGGTCCCCCGGCCATCCGTTCCCCGACCCGCTCGATCCAGGACTGCACGACCTGGGTGGGCGCCGTTTCCAGCGTCCACTCCTCCTCGGCGGCCTTGTCCCGGCCGCCGCCGACGAACAGCCGGCCCGACGCATCCTGCTGGGCGTAGTCGTAGCCCCAGCGCCCGTAGACCGGACACGGCAACCGGTCGGGCACGGCGAGCTGCGCGGTCGCCAGCATCTGCAGCCGGGCGGTCCGCACCAGCGGAGCCAGGTCGGGCAGGAGCACCTCGAGGCGCCCGTCGACGGCCACGACCACCATTCCCGCCGACACGACTCCCGGCGGTCGTCCGCACCACACCGCTCCCGAGCGACACGACCGGCGAGTTCTCGAACAGCTCGACCCGTCCTGGCAACCCCGGGGACGCACTTCCGGGCGCCGCGCTCCCCGATGTCGCTGCGACAGCGAGTCCGAGCGCCCGGCGCGGGGGGCACATCGCCGCGTCGTCGGGCAGGTAGAGGCCCTGGCCCAGCGGGCCGTCGTAGGTCTCGACGGCGATCCCCGCGGCGCGCAGGGCGTCGTACTGCAGCCGGCAGTCGGCCAGCTCCCGGTCACGGTCGAGCGCCTCCGCCTCGTCGGCAGGCCCGCCGGGCAGGCCCGCGAGCCTGATCGACCCGACGCGGCGGATGACCTCATCGCCGAGGACGTCGTGGAGGTGAGTGAGTTCCGCGAGCGTGGCCCGGTACAGCGACAGCGCGGCGTCGGCACCCCACAGCCGCTGCGCCTCGTGGAACGCCGGTGCGCCACCGCCCAGCAGGAAGCCACCGTTGCGCCCGGCAGCGCCACCGGCCACCCGTCCCGCGTCCACACCGACGACGCTGAATCCCCGCGCGGCGAACTCCTCGACCGCGGCCAGCCCCGATCCGCCGAGCCCGACCACGCAGGCATCGGCGGTCACGGCGCGATCGAGCGACGGCAGTCCGGACCACGCGGCCACGACAGGATCGGCGTCCCACCCGACGCCGGAGAACTCACCAGCCATCAGAGGAGCGCGTTCTGTCCCTTGCCGAGGACGACGACGCCGGAGTCGGTGACGTGGTAGCGCTGGGCATCGAGGTCCAGGTCGACGCCGATGTGCGCGCCGTCCGGGACGATCACGTTCTTGTCGAGGATGGCCTTGCGCACGACCGCACCGCGGCCGATGCGCACGTTGTCGAGCAGGACGGCGCCCTCGACGTAGGCCCCACCCTGCACGCTCACGCCGGGCGACAGCACCGAGTGACGCACCGTCGAGCCGGAGATGATGACCCCCGCGCCGACCGCCGACTCCTGCGCCAGGCCGCCCTCCACGAACTTGGCGGGGGGCAGTTGCTGCTGGTTGGAGAAGATGGGCCACTGCCGGTTGTACAGATTGAAGATCGGGTGGACGGCCACAAGATCCATGTGTGACTCGTAGTAGGCATCCATCGTCCCGACGTCGCGCCAGTAGCCGCGATCGCGCTGGGTGGCACCCGGGACGTCGTTGTCGGCGAAGTCGTAGACGTAGGCGGTGCCCTTGTCGACCATCATGGGCATGATCGAACCGCCCATGTCGTGGACGGAGCCCTCGTCCTCGGCGTCGATCCGCAGCACGTCCATCAACGCCTCGGTGGTGAAGACGTAGTTGCCCATCGAGGCGAACGTCTCCTCGGGCGAATCGGGCAGGCCGGGCGGGTCCTTCGGCTTCTCCAGGAAGCTCTTCACCTTGCGGTCGCGGTCGGCGTCGATCACACCGAACGCCGACGCCTCGCTCCGCGGAACCCGGATGCCGGCCACCGTCGCCTCGGCACCGGAGTTGATGTGCTGCTCGACCATCTGGCGCGGGTCCATCCGGTACACGTGGTCGGCGCCGAACACCACGATGTAGTCGGGCTGGTCGTCATAGATCAGGTTCGAGGACTGCAGCAGGGCGTCCGCGCTGCCGGTGTACCAGCGCGGACCCAGGCGCTGCTGCGCGGGAACGGGAGTGACGTAGTTGCCCAGCAGGGTGGACATGCGCCAGGTCTGGGTGATGTGGCGGTCCAGCGAGTGGGACTTGTACTGGGTCAGGACGCAGACACGGAGGAAGCCGGCGTTGACCAGGTTCGACAGCGCGAAGTCGATCAATCGATAGTTTCCGCCGAAGGGAACGGCGGGTTTCGCCCGATCCGCGGTGAGCGGCCACAGCCGTTTGCCTTCACCACCGGCAAGGACGATTCCGAGAACGCGCGGCTGACTGGCCATGATCGGAACCCTATCGGCATGGGAGTGTGATCCGCATCGCGGTCCACGGAATTTCTTTCCCGTGCCGCAGAGTCCTGACCGGGAGGGCGGCGGGCGCTAGGGTCCCGGGGCATGAGCGTCGGATCCTCACGCGCGAGTACCCCCCGGAGGTCTACGGCGGTGCCGGCGTGCACGTCGAATTCCTGGTCCGCGAGCTGCGCAAGCTCATCGATGTCGACGTGCACGCCTTCGGCGCTCCACGCCCGGAGCCGGGTGTGCACGCCTACAGCACCCCCGCCGCGCTCGCCGGCGCCAACGCCGCGCTGCAGACGATCGGTACCGACGTCGAGATCGTCGCCGGACTGGGTCCGGTCGACGTGCTGCACTCGCACACCTGGTACGCCAACCTGGCGGGGGTCATGGGCTCGCTGCTGCACGGGGTGCCGCACGTCCTGTCGGCCCACTCCCTCGAGCCCAGCCGTCCGTGGAAGGCAGAGCAGCTGGGCGGCGGGTACCGGCTGTCGTCCTGGGCCGAGCAGGAGGCCTACCGCACCGCCGACGCGATCGTCGCCGTCAGCCGGGGCATGGGCGAGGAGATCCTCGGCGCCTACCCCTTCGTCGACCCGGCCCGGCTGCACGTCATCTACAACGGCATCGACACCGACCTGTACGCGCCCCGCCCCGACCCGGAGGTCCTGGCCCGCTACGGCGTCGACCCGGATCGCCCGTCGGTGCTGTTCGTCGGGCGGATCACCCGGCAGAAGGGCGTCGACGCACCTGCTCGCCGCCGCGCCCCACTTCGACCCCGCGATCCAGCTGGTCTTCTGCGCCGGCTCGCCCGACACCCCCGAGATCGCTGCCGAGACCGAGGCGCTCATCGAGCAGCTGCAGACCACGCGCACCGGGGTGGTGTGGGCCCGGGCGATGCTCCCCCGCGAGGACGTGGTGAGCTGCTGAGTTCGGCCACCGTCTTCGCCTGCCCGTCGGTCTACGAGCCGCTCGGAATCGTCAACCTGGAGGCGATGGCCTGCTCGACCGCCGTCGTGGCGAGCGCGATCGGCGGGATCCCCGAAGTGGTCGTCGACGGCGAGACCGGCACGCTCGTCACCTACACCCCGGACGACGCGGAGGGGTTCGAGCGGACGTTCGCCGAGGCGGTCAACGCGCTGTGTGCCGACCCGGCAGCCGCCGCCGCCCTCGGCGCCGCCGGTCGCCGGCGCGCCGTGACCGAGTTCGGGTGGGACGCGATCGCGCGGCAGACCGCGGAGCTGTACCGCAGCCTGCTCTGACCTGCCGGGACGCGTGAGTCCCCCACAGACAGCACGCGACCCCGGAGGGCAGTCACTGTCGACTGCGGACCGGGGTCGCGTTGAGGGTCAATGCGGTCTGTCGACCGCCTCACCGTGGACCAGATCAGGCAACGGCGGCGTTCAGGGCCTCACCCAGCGCCGCGGCCTCGTCAGGAGAGAGCTCGACGACCAGCCGACCGCCACCTTCCAGCGGCACCCGCATGACCAACCCGCGCCCTTCCTTGGTGACCTCGAGCGGACCGTCGCCAGTTCGCGGCTTCATGGCCGCCATATCTGCCTCCTCGTAACGGTCGCTCCACGCGACCAGCTCATCATTCACCTGCCTACCGAGCCGGCGTGGTCTCCACGTCAGCGCAGCAGGGAGTGGAGCCCGCAGCGCGATCCAGAGCATGCTCACGCGCGGCGGAAACCAGCCTCTGGGACCATTGTCCCGCATGCGTGGCGTTCGGCGAAAGTCGAGCGACCATCCGCCACCACGAGGAGACGGCCGACGATGACCGATGAGCTGCTGATCACCCACGACGCGGGCGTCGCGACGATGACGCTGAACCGCCCGAAGTCGATGAATTCCCTGTCCCTCACCCTCAAGGAAGCGCTGGTCGACGCGGTCGCCGAGCTCGCCGCCGACGACGGGGTCCGCGCGGTCGTGCTGACCGGCACCGGGCGGGGGTTCTGCGTCGGGCAGGACCTGCGCGAGCACGCCGCACTGCTGGCGGCCGACGACCCGGCACCGCTGACCACGGTGGTCGACCACTACAACCCGATCGCTCTGGGGCTGGCCACGATGCCCAAGCCGGTCATCGCGGCGGTCAACGGGATGGCGGCCGGCGCGGGCGCGTCCATCGCCTTCGCCTGCGACTTCCGCATCGCCGCGGAGTCGGCGGCGTTCCTGCTCGCGTTCGCCGGGGTGGGGCTGACCCTGGACAGCGGCGCGTCGTGGACCCTCCAGCGCCTCATCGGCTACGCCCGGGCGACGGCGCTCGCCCTCCTCGCCGAGCCGGTGGACGCAGCGGCCGCCCTCGAGATGGGCATGGTCAACGCGGTGGTCGCCGACGAGCTGGTCCTGCCGGCCGCGCACGAGCTCGCCGCGCGCCTGGCCGCCGGACCGACCGCCGCCTACGCCGCCATCAAGCAGTCGCTGGCGTTCGCGGCCAGTGCCGATCTGCCCGCGGCGCTGGCGAAGGAGGCCGAGCTGCAGGCCCGCTGCGGCGCCACCGTCGACCACCGCCACGCCACCGCGGCGTTCCTGGCCAAGGAGCAGCCCACCTTCGTCGGGCACTGAGCAGCAGGGCACACCGGGCCGAGCCCCGGGAAGTCAGGCGGCCTGGGCCCGCCAGCAGGTGACCACGTGGTCGTCGACGATGCCGGTGGCCTGCATCAGGGCGTACGCCGTCGTCGGCCCGACGAACTTCAGCCCACGGCGCTTGAGCTCCTTGGCCAGCGCTACCGATTCCGGCGAGGTCGCCGGCACGTCGCCCAGCCCTCGCGGTCGGCGGTGCGTCGACGGCGCGAACGACCAGAGCAGCCCGTCGAGGTCGTCGACGTTCTCGCGCACCGCGCGGGCGTTCGCGATCGTGGCGACGATCTTGGCGCGGTTGCGCACGATCCCGGTGTCGGCGAGCAGCCGGTCGACGTCGCCGTCCCCGAAGCCGGCGACGGCATCGACGTCGAACCCGGCGAAGGCGAGCCGGAACGCGGGGCGCTTGCGCAGGATGATCAGCCAGGACAGCCCGGACTGGAACGCCTCCAGCGACACCCGCTCGAACAGCGCGGTCTCGCCGTGGAGCGGGCGGCCCCACTCGTCGTCGTGGTAGCTGACGTAGTCCGGCGCGGAGTCGGCCCAGCCGCAGCGCTGCCGGGCAGGCGCGCTCACGACCTCTCGGCCGCGAACACGGCGAAGGCCCGCAGCGACCGCCGCAGGAAGAACACGAACGTCCCGCGCGTGAGCCGGAATCCCCACTCGCCCACCCGCCCCAGCGGCAGGTCGAGGATCTCCGACCAGATGAAGACGCTGGAGCCGTCGGCGCGCGGCTCGACGGCGAACGCGGCCGTCCCGCGCACCAGCGTGCCGGTGTGGCGCACGCGGCAGATCCGCGGGGGATCCCATTCGGTGATCGTCATGGTGTCGGTGAAGGCGAAGGGGCCGAAGCCGGTCCGGGCCGCGATCTCCGCACCCGTCCCGTGGCCGCCGCCGCGGGTGGCCCGCACCCGCGTCGCGAACATCCACTCGCCCTGCCGCGCCCAGTCCGTGGCGGCGGCGAACACCTGATCGGCGGGGGCGGCGACCTCCACACTCTCGATGATCTCGGCGGTCATGCGTCGGGCTGCCTCTCGGAGGGTGGCGCCTGGTCCGTCGGCAGGGTCTCCGTCGGCTGCTGGGGGTGGGTCGGCTCGAACTCACCGGCGTAGGCATCGTCCGCCGGGATCGCAGGCACTGCCACCGGATCGGCGGCAGGCGCAGCAGCGGTCCCAGATGCCGAGGTCGCGGGAGGTGCCGCCATCGCGAGGCGCAGCGCGGCGATCTCGTGGTCGCGCCGCTCGAGCTCGGACGTCAGGCGGTCGAGAACCGCATCGGTGTCGACCATGCGGTAGCCGCGGGCGGCGACGGGAAGGCGCACCCGGGCAAGATCGTCGGCCCCGATCTGACGGCCCGCGGGCAGTCCCGTCGGGACCACGTCACGCTCCGGGTGACTCAGGTGGTCGTCCGGGAGGACGGTGACCAGGACGGCGACGATCACGATCGCAACCGCGACCGCGATGATGCCGTAGATGATGACCGTCGTCATGACTAGATCGTGACACGCCGCCCTCGGAGGGGCACACACCGGCGCCGCCGCGGCACCCACCGAGCACTAGTTTCGAGCTGCGGAGTCAAGAAAGTCCGCCACGCCTATTGCCTTTGGAGTAATTGGGGTCACAATACTGAAAGCCAGTCAATGAGGAGGCCTGAATGTCGGTAGCCGGCGTCGTCGCGTCGCAGTCCCTGGCAGACGAATACCTCGATATCGTCGACTCGTTGACGCCTGTCGAATGGCAGGGACCGAGCGGATGCCCGGGCTGGCGCATCCAGGATCTGGTCGCGCACACAGGGTCGAACTTCCTGCTGCTGGTGAGCCCGCCGCCACCGCCGCCGGACTCGGCGCCGACGCTGACGGCCGAGCAGGGCCAGGAATGGCTCGTCGATCAGCGCCGGTCCTGGAGCGCCGAGGAGGTCAAGGCCGAACTCGTCGCCAATGCCTCCGGCGCGATGGACGCACTGGCGGCCATGCAGACCGAGCCCATCGCGTCGTCACCCATGACCCTGGCCGACCTCGGTACGTACCCGGCCTCCAAACTCGCCGACGCCTTCGCGTTCGACCTGTACTGCCACCTTCGCGTCGACCTGCTGACACCGCGGGGATCCGTCCAGCGCGCCGTGGCACCGGTCACCGACGACGACCTGCGCCCCGGCATCGGCTGGATGCTCGACGGGCTGCCGCAGATGTGCCCGAAGGTCTCGGCCGAGCTGGACCAGCCGCTCGGGCTGCGGCTGACCGGCCCGGGTGGGGGCGAGTGGACGCTGACGCCCGGTGAGGACCTGCTCACGCTGGAGGAGGGGATCGGTTCGGGGCTGACGGTGGTGACCTCAACCGCCATCGACTTCGTCCTGTGGGGAACGACGCGTACCCGCTGGGCCGATCACACCACCATCATCGGCGACACCGACTACGCCGCCCGCGTCCTCGCGGCGGTCAACATCGTCTGACCGGTCGCCATCCGCCCCCGCCCGGCGGGAGGTGGTCGGTGCGGTACCCGGGCCTCCGTAGGATCAGTCGTGATGAGTACTCCTGACGACGACGACGCGCCGATCACCTTTGCCGATCTCGGCATCGACGACCGGGTGCTCCGGGCACTCACCGACGTCGGCTACGAGTCGCCCTCGGCGATCCAGGCCGCCACCATTCCGCCCCTCCTGGCCGGGCGGCACGTGGTCGGGTTGGCCCAGACCGGCACCGGCAAGACCGCCGCGTTCGCCGTGCCCGTGCTCTCCCGCATCGACCTGGAGCAGCGCGCCCCCCAGGCCCTCGTCCTCGCGCCCACCCGGGAACTCGCCATCCAGGTGGCCGAGGCGATCAGCCGGTACGCCCACAACCTCCCCGGGCTGCACGTGCTGCCGATCTACGGCGGCCAGGCCTACGGGATCCAGTTGGCCGGCCTCAAACGCGGCGTGCACATCGTGGTGGGGACGCCGGGACGGGTCATCGACCACCTGCAGAAGAAGACGCTGGATCTGAGCCGGTTGCGGTTCCTCGTGCTCGACGAGGCCGACGAGATGCTCAACATGGGCTTCGCCGACGACGTCGAGACGATCCTCGCCGAGACGCCCGCGGACAAGCAGGTCGCGCTGTTCTCGGCGACCATGCCGCCGCAGATCCGGCGGATCGCGAAGAAGTACCTCGACGACGCCGTCGAGATCACCGTCAAGACGAAGACCGTCACCGCCGCCAACACCCGGCAGCGGTACCTGCAGGTCTCCTACCCGCAGAAGATGGACGCGCTGACCCGCATCCTCGAGGTCGAGGCGTTCGAGGCGATGATCGTCTTCGTGCGGACGAAACAGGCCACCGAGGAGGTCGCCGAGAAGCTGCGCGCCCGGGGTTTCTCCGCGGCGGCGATCAACGGCGACCTCGTGCAGGCCCAGCGCGAGCGCACGATCGGCCAGCTCAGGAGCGGCGCGCTCGACATCCTCGTGGCCACCGACGTCGCCGCCCGCGGACTCGACGTCGACCGCATCAGCCACGTCGTCAACTTCGACATCCCGCAGGACACCGAGTCCTACGTCCACCGCATCGGGCGCACCGGGCGCGCCGGGCGCGCGGGCGAGGCGCTGCTGTTCGTGACGCCTCGCGAGCGCCACCTGCTCCACGCGATCGAGAAGGCCACCCGCCAGCCGCTGACCGAGATGGCGCTGCCGTCGGTCGAGGACGTGAACAACCAGCGCGTGGCCAAGTTCGCCGACTCGATCACCGCGAGCCTGGGGTCGGCGGAGCTGGCCTTCTTCCGCGGGCTGGTCACCGACTACGCCCAGGAGCACGACATCACGCTGGCCGACATCGCGGCGGCGCTGGCGGTGCTGTCGCAGGACGACAAGAGCTTCCTGCTGTCACCGGACCCGCCGCCGTCGGCCCGCAAGCCCCGCGACCGGGACCGGGACCGGGACGACCGGCCCAGCCGCGACGACCGGCCCAGCCGCGACGCCGGCGCCCCGCGCAACTCCGGCCGGGTCGCCGGACCGCGCAAACCCCGGTCGGAGACGCCCTGGGTGACCTACCGCATCCGCGTGGGACGACGGCACAAGGTGCAGCCCGGCCAGATCGTCGGGGCCATCGCCAACGAGGGCGGGCTGAGCCGTGGCGACTTCGGCCACATCGACATCCAGGGCGATCACACGCTGGTCGAGCTCCCCGCCGACCTGTCCCCCAAGACGATCTCGGCGCTCAAACGGACCCGGATCTCCGGTCAGCTGATCGAGCTCGCCCTCGAGGACGGTTCCCCCGTGCGCCGCGGCAAGCCCGGGGCGTCGAAGGTGCCGTCGAAGGTCAAGAAGCCGCACCGCGGCCAGCACTGACCCGCAGCTGCCCCGGCGCGTCGATGTCGGCTCCGATGGCGGCCGCGAGCGGGCGGGCCTTGTCGAAGCACTCGTACCACTCCTCCGCCGGCTGCGAACCGGCCGTGATGCCGCCCCCCACGCCCAGGACCGCCCGCCCCGCGGACAGCTCCAGCGTCCGGATGGCGACGCTCAGCTCCAGACCCGCCACCGGACTCACATAGCCGAGCGCACCGGTGTAGACGCCGCGTGGCGCCGCCTCCAGCTCGGCGATGACCTCCAGGGCGCGCAGCTTCGGTGCCCCGGTGACGGAGCCGGGCGGGAAGGTCGCGCGCAGCAGGTCGGCGTCGGTGACGCCCTCCCGCAGGGTGGCCGTGACGTCGCTGACCAGGTGCCACACCCCCGGATGCGGCTCCAGGCGCAGCAGCGCCGGAACGGTCACCGAGCCGATCTCGGCGACCCGGGAGAGGTCGTTGCGGACCAGGTCGACGATCATCACGTTCTCCGCGCGTTCCTTGGCCGATGCCGACAGCCGCGCCGCTTCGCCGTCCGCGGCGGCCCGGTCCTCGGGCCGGGGCCGCGTTCCCTTGATCGGCGACGAGAGCACCTCACGCCCGCGCCGGCGCAGGAAGAGCTCGGGCGACGCGCTGGCCACGACACCGTGCCGCCCGCCCAGGTACGCGCCGAACGCGGGCTCGGTCCGCTCGATGAGCTGCGCATGCAGGGACATCGGGTCGCCGCTGAACTCCGCGCACAGCTCCAGGCAGATGTTGGCCTGGTAGATGTCGCCGGCCGCGATGTGCCGGATGCACGAGGCGATCGCGGCCTCGTGCTCGGCCCGCGTGCGGCCGGCAGCGAAGCGCAGGTCCGGCACGGGTGACGGTCCGGGCTCCGGGGCCGGGCCGAGCAGCCGGGCGACCAGCGACTCCCGGCGGCGCGCGAGCTCGTCGGCAGTGACGATCCCCACCAGGGCTTCGTCGAACCAGGTTGCCGTCGCGGCGTCGTACCGGACCACGTTCGGGTGGAAACCCCACTGGGACAAGGGCATCCGCCGGCTACCCACGACACCACCCCCGGCCGCGTAGGCGAACCAGCCGAACCAGCCGCCGCCCACCCCGGCCCGCAGGGTGGCGGTCCGCGGAAGCAGATCGAGCACCGCGAACGCGTCGGGTTCATCCACCCGGACGGCGATCGGATCCTGCGCGAGCACCGCTCCCCCGCCGGCCCAGGCGCCGGTCAGCGCCACCGCATGGTCGTCGCCCAGGCGGCGGACGGCCGCGGCGGGGCTGAGGGTGAGCCCGTGGATGGGGCGCGCGGTGAACTCGACCCGCGCGCCCGTCCAGCTCGGCTCGGGCGCGGTCACGTGCCGACGATAGTGGCTGCTCCGCCGGGCGCGGGGGGCCGGCGACGCGACGTCAGCGGGTGCGCGGGAACCCGAGATCGACCGTCGACGTCGCCGGGTCGGGCCAGCGCGAGGTGACCACCTTGCCGCGGGTGTAGAACGTGACGCCCTCCGGCCCGTACATGTGGGTGTCGCCGAACAGTGACGCCTTCCAGCCGCCGAAGGAGTAGTAGGCGACCGGGACGGGGATCGGCACGTTGATGCCGACCATGCCGACCTGCACGTCGTACTGGAACTGCCGGGCCGCCCCGCCGTCCCGGGTGAAGATCGCGGTGCCGTTGGCGTAGGCGTTGCTGTTGATGATCGCGAGCCCGTCGTCATAGGTGTCCGCGCGCAGGACGCACAGCACCGGCCCGAAGATCTCGTCGGTGTAGACGGTCATGTCGGGGGTGACGTGATCGAGCAGCGTCGTGCCGAGGAAGAAGCCGTCGGCCGGCACGTCCGCCTCGCGGCCGTCGACCACCACGGTCGCACCGGCGTCGGCGCCGGCGCCGATGTAGCCGGCGACCTTGTCACGGTGCTCGCGGGTGATCAGCGGCCCCATGTCGGAGTCCGGCTCGGCCCCGTCACCGACGGTGAGCTTCGGCAGCCGGGCGGCGATCGCGTCGACCAGCCGGTCGCCGACCCCGCCGACCGCCACCGCCACCGAGATCGCCATGCACCGCTCGCCCGCGGCACCGTAGGCGGCGGACACGGCGGCGTCGGCGGCCAGGTCGACGTCGGCGTCGGGGAGCACCAGCATGTGGTTCTTCGCCCCGCCGAGGGCCTGCACCCGCTTGCCGTGGGCGGTGCCGGTCTCGTAGATGTAGCGCGCGATCGGGGTCGAGCCGACGAAGCTCACGGCGGCGACGTCGGCGTGGGTGAGCAACGTGTCGACGGCGACCTTGTCGCCCTGGACCACGGTGAAGACGCCGTCGGGCAGGCCCGCGTCCTTCCACATCTGCGCGAGGAACAGCGACGGGGACGGGTCCTTCTCGCTGGGCTTGAGGATGAAGGCGTTGCCGCAGGCGATCGCGTTCGCGCACATCCACAGCGGCACCATGACCGGGAAGTTGAACGGCGTGATCCCCGCGACCACGCCCAGCGGCTGCCGGATCGAGTACACGTCGACCCCGGCGGAGACCTGCTCGGAGAAGCCGCCCTTGAGCAGCTGCGGCACACCGGTGGCGAACTCGACGTTCTCCAGCCCGCGCGCGATCTCGCCGCCGGCGTCGGAGAGCACCTTGCCGTGCTCGGCGGTCACGAGCGCCGCGAGCTCGTCGGCCTTCGCGTGCAGCAGCTCGCGGAAGGCGAACAGCACGCCGGCGCGCCGGGACAGGGAGGCGTGGCGCCACTCCGCCGCCGCGGCCACCGCGGAGGCGACCGCGGCATTCACCTCGCCCGCGTCGGCGAGGTCCACCGCGCCCGTCTGGACGCCGGTGGCGGGGTTGAAGACGGGGGCGGAGCGCCCGGACTCCGAGGGGGAGACACGGCCGTCGATCCAGTGCGAGATGCGCGTCGTCATGGCGCCGATGATACGTGCCAACTCTGGCTGACACCATCTCGTCTTTGCTATGTTACAAAGATGGATGCCGTCCTGGACGTGGTCGCCGCCCGCCTCGAACAGCCGACCGCGAGGGGGTTGGCCAACGCCGTGAGCCGCGGCATCCGCGACGGCGCGCTGGCCGCGGGGACCAAGCTCCCCCCGATCCGGACCGTCGCGCAGCGGCTGGAGATGTCGCCCACCACGGTGAGTTCCGGCTGGGCACTGCTCGCCCGGTCGGGAACGATCCGCACCGACGGCCGTCGCGGCACCACGGTCACCGATCTGCATCCCGCGGGCTCCTCGCGCTACCGGCGGGCGCTGGAGGGCCAGATCAGCTTCGGCATCGACCTGTCGACGGGCATCCCGGACGCCGCACTGCTGCCCGATCTGGGGCCCGCCCTGCGCTCGCTCGCGCCGTCACCCATGCCGAGCAGCTACCTCGACGACGGCGTCGTGGCGGAGCTGGTCGACCTGCTCCGCGCGGACTGGCCCTACAGCGCCGAGGCGTTCACCGTCGTGGACGGCGCGATGGACGCCATCGATCTCATCGCCCGGGCCGAGCTCCGGTTCGGCGACCGCGTGATCGTCGAGCATCCCTGCTTCCCGCCGCTGCTGGACGCCCTGGATGCGATGGGCGTCGAGCTGGTGGGAGTCCCCGTCGACAGCGACGGCCTCGACCCGGTGGCCCTCGCCGGTGCGCTGCGCGATCCGGTGGCCGCCGTGTTCCTGCAGCCCCGCGCCCAGAACCCCACCGGCGTGTCCATGACACCCGAACGGGCAGAGCACCTCGCCGCGCTCCTCGCCGACAGCGCCGCCCTCGTCGTGGAGGACGACTCGGCGGGATCGGTGGCGGCGACGCCCGCGATCAGCCTCGGCGCCTGGCTGCCCGATCGCACCCTGCACATCCGCAGCTTCTCCAAGTCCCACGGCCCCGATCTGCGACTGGCCGCGGTGAGCGGGACGACCGAGCTGATCGGGGCGGTGCAGGCGCGGCGGAGCCTCGGTCAGGGCTGGACCAGTCGGCTGCTGCAGTCACTGCTGCTGCACCTGCTCACCGACCCGGCATCGATCGCGCAGGTGGCGCACGCGCGCAGCGAGTACGCCCGCCGCCGGTCGGCCCTGGCAGGCGCGCTGGCGGGCGAGGGCATCGAGGTCGGCGGCACCGACGGCATCAACCTGTGGGTGCCGGTCCACGACGAGGCGGCGGCGATCGTGCGGCTGGCCAGCCAGGGCATCGGGGTTACGCCGGGCGCCCCGTTCGCGGTGCTGCCGGGGCAGGGCGGGCACATCCGCGTCACGGCCGGCCTGCTCGCCGACCGCCACGCCGAGGTGGGCGCGCAGCTGGCCGGCGCGGCGCGCACCCGTGCCTGGACCGGCGCCCGCTGACCCCGCCGGGCGCGTGAACCGACGACGTGGACAGCTGGCGGGCGGCCTACTTGAGCAGTTGGCGCGCCATCACCATGCGGTTGATCTGGTTGGTGCCCTCGTAGATCTGGGTGATCTTGGCGTCGCGCATCATCCGCTCGACCGGGAAGTCGGTCGTGTACCCGGCGCCGCCGAAGATCTGGACGGCGTCCGTCGTGACCGCCATCGCGGTGTCGGACGCGAACGCCTTGGCAGCTGCCGAGATCATCGTCAGCTGCGGGTCGCCCCGCTCGGCGCGCGCGGCCGCGGAGTAGATCAGCTGCCGGGCGGCCTCGGTCTTCATCACCATGTCCGCGAGCATGAACTGCAGCCCCTGGAACTCCGAGATCGACTTGCCGAACTGGCGGCGTTCCTTCATGTACCTGATCGACGCGTCGATCGCGCCCTGGGCGATGCCCAGCGCCTGCGCGCCGATGGTCAGCCGGGTGTGGTCGAGGGTCGCCAGCGCGGTCTTGAAGCCTGTGCCGGGGGCGCCGATGATGCGGTCCTCGGGGATGACGCAGTTCTCGAAGTGGATCTCGCAGGTGGGTGAGCCCTTGATGCCCAGCTTGTGTTCCTTCATGCCCACCGAGAAGCCCGGGTCGTCCTTGTGCACGACGAAGGCGGAGATGCCGCGCGCGCCCGCCGACGGGTCGGTGACGGCCATGACGGTGTAGTAGGTCGACACACCGGCGTTGCTGATCCAGCACTTGGTGCCGTTGAGGACCCAGGTGTCACCGTCGGCGACCGCGCGGGTGCGCATCGCGGCGGCATCGGAACCGGCCTCACGCTCGGACAGCGCGTAGGAGAACATCGCCTCCCCCGAGGCGACCGCGGGCAGCACCTGCTTCTTCAGCTCTTCACCGGCGCTGAGGATCAGCGGCATCGTGCCCAGCTTGTTCACCGCCGGGATGAGCGAGGACGAGGCGCACGCGCGGGCGACCTCCTCGATCACGATCACCGTGGCGAGGGAGTCCGCGCCGGCCCCGCCGTACTCCTCGGGGATGTGGATCGCGTGGAAGCCCGCCCGCACGAGCGCGTCGTAGACGTCGTGGGGGAACTGCGCGGTCTCGTCGGTCTCCTTCGCGCGCGGGGCGATGCGGTCCTCGGCGAGCGAGCGGACCGCCTCGCGGAGCATCTCGTGCTCCTCCGGGAGCCGGTAGAGGTCGAACGCAGGATTCAGAGCCATACCGATACAGGTACTCGCGATCAGTTGCTCCGCGCAAACAGGTGCACTCCGCGGTGACACGTATCCCATACCCAAGGCGCTCGGAACGCCTAATTTCGACCGGTTGGCTAGGCTGACGCGGTCATTCGTCGACCCGGGGGTTCTTTCGTGGCACAACGACCGCGCTTGTCCGTCATCGGCACCGGCTATCTCGGTGCCACCCATGCCGTCTGCATGACCGAACTCGGGTTCGACGTCATCGGGCTCGACGTGGACGAAGCGAAGATCAAGATGCTCACGAACGGCGAGGTGCCGTTCTACGAGCCCGGTCTGCCCGAACTGCTGCGGCAGCAGCTGACGACAGGACGCCTGCGCTTCACGACGTCCTTCGAGGAGGTCGCCGAGTTCGCCGACGTCCACTTCGTCTGCGTGGGAACGCCGCAGCGGCCCGGCGAGTACGCCGCCGACCTGCGCTACGTCGAGTCCGCGTTCACCTCGCTGGCACCGCACCTGACCCGCCCGGCCCTGGTGGTCGGCAAGTCCACGGTGCCCGCCGGGACGGCGAAGCTGATGCAGCAGATCCTCATCGACCAGGCGCCCAGCGACGGCGTGCAGCTGGCGTGGAACCCCGAGTTCCTGCGCGAGGGCTTCGCCGTCGACGACACCCTCCACCCCGACCGCCTGGTGTTCGGCGTGGAGACCGAGTGGGCCGAGCAGCAGATCCGCGCGGCGTTCGCTCCGGTGATCGAGGAGGGCACGCCGGTCATCGTCACCGACTTCGCGACCGCCGAGCTGGTCAAGGTCGCGGCCAACTCCTTCCTCGCCACCAAGATCTCCTTCATCAACGCCATGGCGGAGGTGTGCGAGGCCGCCGGCGCCGACGTCACCCAGCTCGCCGACGCCATCGGCCACGACGTGCGCATCGGTCGGAAGTTCCTCAACGCCGGCCTCGGCTTCGGCGGCGGCTGCCTGCCCAAGGACATCCGCGCGTTCATCGCCCGGGCCGGGGAGCTCGGCGTGGATCAGGCCGTGTCGTTCCTGCGCGACGTCGACGAGATCAACCAGCGCCGCCGCGCGCGCACGATCGAACTCGGCCTGGCCATGCTCGACGGGTCCTTCCACGGCGCCCGCATCGCCGTGCTCGGGGCGGCGTTCAAGCCCAACTCCGACGACATCCGCGACTCCCCCGCGCTCGACGTCGCCGCGGGCATCCAGCGCCGCGGCGGGTCCGTCGTCCTCTACGACCCGCAGGCGATGGTCAACGCGGCCAAGATCCAACCCGACATCAGCTATGCGCCCAGCCGTGACGAGGCGCTCGCCGGAGCCGACCTGGTGATGCTGCTGACCGAGTGGGACGAGTTCCGTTCCATGGATCCGCTCGTCGTCGGTCCCATGGTGGCCAACCGCAACATCGTCGACGGCCGGACGGTGCTCGACCAGGAGCTGTGGCGCCGGGCCGGCTGGAAGGTCAGTACGCTCGGCCGTCCCTGACCTGCGGCAGCACCCGGCGAACGCCCTGCACCAGCACGATGCCCAGTGCGATCCAGACGGCGAACATCGCCGCCACCTCGCCGCGGTCCAGGCCCCACTCGTCGGCGAACGTCCACGGCAGTCCGTGGTTCCACCGGGTGTAGACCTCGATCAGCAGCGCGCCCGCGCCCACGTTGAAGACGGTGGCCCAGCGGGAGCTGAGCAGGTAAGCCGGGGCCAGCGCCCACACCAGGTACTGGGTGCCGAAGGCCGGGCTGAGGAACAGGAACGCCACCAGTGCCAACCCCACGGCCTCGGCCGCCAGCTCGGGGCGGCGCCAGACCACGGCGGCCGGTACCAGCGCGCACAGCGCGCCGACCGGGAACCGTCCCGCGCCGATCAGGTAGTGCGACCAGCCCGGATCGCCCGCCCAGTGACCGAGCTGCGTGAGCCCCCACTGGCTGACGTTGCTCCCGGCGTATTCGAGGACGTCGGCCTTGATCGCGTGTGCCTGGGACAGCAGCGCGGGAGTCCAGACCAGCAGGAACGCGGCCGCGAACCCCACCACGAACCGCACGGTGGTCCGCGTCCCGCGCGTCAGCGCCAGCATCCCCAGGGCCGGGACCACCTCGACCGGGACGATCTTGATGCTGACCGCGATCGCCAGCGACACCCCGGCGAGCAGCGGCAGGTCGCGGTCGGCGAGCAGGTACAGGGCGAGCAGGGTGAACATCAGGAACAGCGGATCGGTGTTGCCGTGGTACCCGGAGATCACGAACAGCACCGGGCTCACCGCGACCAGGGCGCCCGCGACGGTGGCCTCGGCGATACCGCGACGGGTTCGCAGGATCTCGAACGTCAGCAACGCCGTACCCACGTCGGCCACGCTCGCGAGGGCCCGGATCGAGAACTGCAGCGTCACACCGTGCTCGGTCAGCAGGTGCACACCTTCCAGCAGGTACCCCACCAGCGGCGGATGGTTGTAGAAGGACGACGGGAACCGCACCGCGTAGACGCCGACCGGCCCGTGCGCGGCGACGGCGCCGACGAAGTCCTTCCAGTGGTTGATGTCGCGGGTGCCGTACGTCCGCGCGGCGATCGTCAGCTTGGCCGCCAACATGAGGATCGCGAGGGCGAGGACGACGCGGCGCGCGCGAGCCGCGGGCGGGTCGTCGACCGCCGTCTCGGCGCTGAGGGTCACCGTCCTAGTCTGGCACCGTGTCGAGTCTGCCTACCGCCGTGGCCCGTTCCCTCGAATCGACGATCCGAGACAAGCAGCGGCGCTGGCGCACTCCCGGGCTGATGGCGGCCGTCGTCCGCGCCGGCGAGATCGTCTGGAGCGCGGGTGTCGGCACGTCGGACGTGGGCGCGCCCGACGCGGTGCCCGGCCCCGACACCGCCTTCGCCGTCGGCTCGATCACGAAGACGTTCACGGCCGCGCTGATCATGAACCTGCGCGACGCGGGGGCGCTCTCCCTCGGCGACACCGTCGGCACCCATCTGCCCGAGGCCGGCGGCCATTCCGGCCTGACGATCCGGGATCTGCTCGCGCACGCATCCGGGCTGCAGCGCGAGCCGTTCGGCGACATGTGGGACGGCCTCGAGATCCCCGGTATCGACCAGGTGATCGCCGAGCTGGCCTCGGCCGAGCAGGTCCTCGCGCCCCGCCTGCGCTGGCACTACTCGAACCTCGCGTACGCCGTGCTCGGTCAGATCGGCGCCCGGCTGCACGGCGCGCCGTGGGAGGACGCGATCGCCACCCGCCTGCTGGACCCGCTGGGGATGACGCGCACCGGGCTGCGCCCCGCCCCGCCGGCCGCGCTGGGCTATTACGCCGACCCGTTCGCCGACCGGGTGCATCCCGAGCCGTGGCCGGACATGGCCGCGTTCTCCGCCGCGGGTGGGCTGTGGAGCACCGTCGGGGACCTCGCGCGCTGGTGCACCTTCCTCTGCGACGGCCACGACGGTGTCCTGAGCGCGGCCACTCTCGAGGAGATGACCCGCCCGGAGATCATGGCCGATCTGGAGTCCTGGACGCTGGCCTGGGGACTCGGCCTGCAGCTGTTCCGGCGCGGCGAACGCATCCTGACCGGGCACGGCGGGGCGATGCCGGGTTTCCTCGCGGGGATCGCCGTCAGCCGGCGCGACCGTACCGGTGCGATCGTCCTGACCAACACCTCCGCCGATGCCGCACCCTCGGTGCTGGCCGGCGATCTCGTGATCGAGGTCCTCGAGACCGATCCCGTGCCCGCGCCGGCCTGGACTCCCGGCCCGCCCGTGCCCGAGGAGCTGGAGTCGGTGCTGGGCAGGTGGTGGTCCGAGGGGAGCCCGTTCGCGTTCTCCGTTCGCGACGGCGCGCTCGAGGCACGCGTCGAGGGGCAGCCGGAGGACAAGCCCCCGGCCGTCTTCACGCGGGTGAGCGACGACGTCTACCGCACGGCGTCCGGCCGCGAGGAGGGCGAGCTGCTCCGCCTGCAGCGCGACGAGCACGGCACGGTGACCCGCATGCTCTGGGCCACCTACCCGTTCACGCGGAACCCGTCCACGTTCAGCTGAACGCACCGTCCACGTTCAGCTGAACGCACCGCCCGCGTTCAGCTGAACGCACCCACGCGCCTGCTCAGCTGGTGATGTCCTTGCCCAGGAAGCGCCACCACGCGACCAGCAGCAGGACGCTGGTGTAGATCACCGACAGCCCGACCCCGCGCGTCATGTCCGCCCACTGCACCTGCGGCCCGAGCGCGTCCAGCCAGGAGTACTGGAAGTGCGTCGGCAGGTAGCGGCGGTACGGGTCCAGGGCGGTGATGGAGTCCAGGATGTTGGAGATGACGACCACGAAGGTCGCCCCGCCCACGGCACCGAGCGGCGCGTCGGTCAGCACGCTGAACAGGAACGCGAGCGCGGCGACCGTCAGGGCCTGCGTGGTCGCGTAGCCGACGACGATGGCCAGGCGAAGCAGGGCTTCGGAGTTGGCCAGTTCACCCGAGATCGGTGAACGCGCGGGAGCCCAGCCGAAGAAGACGCCCCCCACGAGGTAGCCCCACGCCGGGAGGAGCACGTTGACGGCGACGCTGAACCCCAGCGCGACGGTGAGCTTCTGGCGCAGCAGCCGCGACCGGGGCACGGGCAGGGCCAGCAGGTACCGCAGCGACGACCACCCCGCCTCGCTGGCCACTGTGTCACCGCAGAACAACGCGACGATCACGACCAGCAGGAACCCCACGGAGGCGAACTCGGTGAACAGCGCGAAGTTGGCGGCACCGGTGGTGGCCAGGTCGACCAGCGCGGTGCTGGACCGCGACGAGGACCCCGACGACCCGATCTTGAACGCCAGCGCCATGACGATCGGGAGCAGGACGATGACCACGCCGATGACCTGCGTGCGCCGGCGCCGCAGTTGGCGCTGGGTCTCGACCCGCAGCGACAGGGTCCGGCCGGGGCGGTAGTCGGCCGCCGCGCCGCCCGGGCCGTGGGCCGAGTCGTCGAGCGGAGTCGCGACGAGGCGTTCGTGCACGCCCCGCCTGGTCGGCGCGGCGGGAAGGTGGTCAGTCATCGGCGTCTCCCACCAGTTCCAGGAACACATCCTCCAGCGCGCGGCGCGCCGGGACCTCGGTGGCAGTCATCCCGGCCAGGGCCAGGACCTCGCGGGCGGCACGGGGATCCTCGACGGCGAGGGTGACGCCGTCGGTGCCGGCGACCTCGTCGACAGTGCCTGCCACGATCAGCCGCCCGCGGTGCATGACGACCACGTGGCTGCACGTCTGCTCCACCTCGGCCAGCAGGTGCGAGGAGACCACGACGGTGCGCCCGGTGGCGGCGTAGCTGCGCAGCACCTGGCGCATCTCGGCGATCTGCGGCGGATCGAGGCCGTTGGTGGGTTCGTCGAGCACGAGCAGCTCGGGCAGGCCGAGCATGGCCTGGGCGATCGCCAGCCGCTGCCGCATCCCGTGGCTGTAGGTCTTCACCCGGCGGTCGATCGACGATCCGAGTCCGGCGATCTCCAGCGCGGTCTCGACCTGGGCCGCGGCGGCCGGACGCCCGGATGCCGCCCAGTACAGGCGCAGGTTGGCGCGGCCGCTCAGGTGCGGCAGCAGCCCGGGACCCTCCACGAACGCGCCCACGCGCGAGAGCACGCGGGCCCCCGGGCGGACCTCCTGCCCGAAGAGCGACACGGTGCCCGACGTCGGCCGGATCAGCCCCATGAGCACGCGCAAGGTGGTGGTCTTCCCGGCACCATTGGGTCCAAGCAACCCGACGATCTGCCCCCGCTCCACCCGGAACGACACCCCGCCGACGGCACGGAATCCGTCGCTGTACTCCTTGACCAGATCGGTGACGACGACCGGCGCGGACTCCTCGACACCGTCCACGGCCGCCGCGGGGATGCTGCGAGTGGACCGGCGCACCAGCACGAACCCGGCCAGCAGGGCCAGGAGGGCCACCAGGCCGCCGGCGACCAACCAGCCGACGGGGCTGCCACCCCCGATCGACGCGGTCGCGGGAGTCGGCACGGTGACCGGCGCCGCGTCACCGGCCAGCGAGATGCGGTAGCTGCGGGGATCGGTCGGCAGCAGGTACCCCTGGTCGGTCGTTCCCACCGTGAGCCGCAGCCGGTGCCCGGTGCCGATCCGAGCCACCACCGCGGGCAGCGCGACGGTGACCTGCTCGGCACGTCCCTTCGTCAGGCCGGTGAGCTCGATCGGCGTGACGAGCTGACCGGGCAGCGTCTGGGTGCCGTCCGGCGCCACGTCCTGCAGGGCGAGGAACAGCGTCGCGCCCGTCGAGTCGAGCGCGGTGACCGACAGTGTCACCGACGATGCCCCGACGATGAGTTCCTGGGCCGACAGGGGTGCCGACGTGAAGCTCGCGACCTGGCCGGGGATGGCGCTGAGCGAGCCGAGCGCACCGACGCTGCCGGCGAGGCTGAGGACGCTCGAGAGCCCCGGCAGGCTGGAGATCGCGGCGGGCGTCCCGCCGGCGGGGGCGTCGATCGTCTGGGCCGCGCCGCTGACGGTCACCGTGCGCGTTGCTGACGTGCCGGTCAGCCCGCTCGGGACGCGCAGGGTCTGGTTCACCTGCTCCCCGCTCTGGGCCGACAGGGCGGCGCCCTGCAGGGTGACGTCGGACCGGGTCGTCGGGCGGTGCCCGTGCAGTACCTCGCCGAACCAGGTCTTCGCCGCGGCGGCACCGACGTCGGCGCCCGCCCCGGTGTCGTGCCCACCCGCACGCCAGAGGACCGACACCGGGGTGCCGTGCGCCGCGATGCCCTTGGCGTTGGCCTCAGCCTGGCCGAGCGGGAACAGCGAGTCCTGCTCACCCTGGGTGAGCAGGGTCGGCGCGGTGATCCTGCTGAGGATCGTCGACGGGCTGGAGGCGTTCAGCAGCGACAGGACGGACAGGTCGGTCGACCTGCCCTGGGCGAGTTGCTGGTAGGCGCGGCAGAGGACAGGCGCGAACCGGCCGCAGGACCCGGTGCCGCCGGTCGGGGCCGCCGCCCCGAAGAGGTAGCCGGCCCACAGCTTCTTGAACACGCCGTTCGGGAAGAGCGAGGTCGCGAGGTTGTTCCAGGTGATGTCGGCGGCGACGGCGTCGATGCGACGGTCGTACCCGGCGAGCAGCAGTGCCAGGGCCCCGCCGTAGGACGAACCGGCGACGCCGATCCTGGGGTCGCCGGGAGCGTCGAGCTGTACCTCGGGACGGGTGGCGAGGTAGTCCACGAGCCGGCGCGCATCGGCGACCTCGTACGTCGGCGAGTCCAGGTGGATGAGCCCGCCGGACGCGCCGAATCCCCGCGCGGTATAGGCGAGCACGACGTAGCCGGAGCGGGCGAGGCTGCGGGCCTGCCCGTCCAGGTCGGCCTTGGAGCCACCGAAACCGTGTGCCAGGAGGATCGCGGGGGCGGGCGTGTGCTGAGGCAGGTAGAGCGTCGTGTCCAGTTGTACGGGCGCGCCGCCGGGTTCGGGGGTCCCCGGGAGCAGCTGCACCTGGGTGCGCACCGCCGGGCCACCCGAAGCGAGAGCCACCACTGTGACGAGGCCGCCGACGACGGCCAGCGCGACGAGGCCCGCCACGATCCGCTGCCGCAGGGTGCGCGGCCGCGGGAGTCTCATCTGGCTCAGCGTACCGACCGGGTCGGTGGTCAGGTGCCCTCGGCGGCGCGGGCCTCGAGAAGCTCGGCGAGGGCGGCGTTCTTCGCGTGCGCGGAATCGGCCAGCGCGTCCTGGAACGTCTCCATCGCCATGCGCAGCGACTCCTCGGCGACACCCAGGATCCGCACGGCGAGCAGGCCGGCGTTGCGGGCTCCCCCGATGGAGACGGTGGCGACGGGGACACCGGCCGGCATCTGCACGATCGACAGCAGCGAGTCCATCCCGTCGAGGTACTTGAGCGGTACGGGCACGCCGATGACGGGAAGAGGCGTCAGGGCCGCGACCATCCCCGGCAGGTGGGCCGCCCCGCCGGCACCGGCGATGATCACCCGCAGCCCGCGCTCGGCCGCGGTCTGGGCGTAACCGGCCATCTCCAGCGGGGTGCGGTGCGCCGAGACGACCCGGACCTCGTGCGGCACGCCGAACTCGGTGAGCACCTCGGCAGCGGCCCCCATGACGGAGAAGTCCGAGTCACTGCCCATGATCACGCCGACCAGCGGATCGCTCATGTCTGCCCATCTCCGTATGCCAGATAGTCCCGGGCCGCGCGCGCCCTGGTCCGGACCTCGTCGAGGTCCTCGCCGAGCGCGGTGACGTGCCCGACCTTACGTCCGGGACGGAATCCCTTGCCGTACAGATGGATCTTCACATCGGGCCAGTGCGCCATGAGGTGGTGCACCCGCTCGTCGATGCCCGCCGGCGTCACGTCCTCCGGCCCGGCGAGGAGGTTGGCCATCACCACGACGGGCGCGGTGGGAGACGTCGCCCCGAGCGGGTAGTCCAGGACGGCGCGCAGGTGCTGCTCGAACTGGGACGTGCGGGCGCCCTCGATCGTCCAGTGACCACTGTTGTGCGGGCGCATCGCCAGCTCGTTCACCAGCAGCTCGCCGCTGTGCGTCTCGAACAGTTCCACGGCGAGGACCCCGACGACGCCGAGCTCCCCGGCGATGCGCAGTGCCAGCGCCTCGGCCTGCTCGGCCCGCTCGGGATCCAGCCCGGGCGCGGGGGCGATGACCTCGACGCAGATGCCGTTCTCCTGGACCGTCTGCACGACCGGCCATGCCGCACCCTGGCCGAACGGTGAGCGGGCCACCACCGCCGCGAGCTCGCGGGCGATCGGCACGGCCTCCTCGACGATCAGCGACGTCCCGGACTCGAGCACCTCCCGGGCGGCCTCCAGGCTCTCGACCACCCACACGCCCTTGCCGTCGTAGCCGCCGCGGGTCGCTTTGAGGACCACCGGCCAGCCGGTCTCCGCGGCGAAGGCGGAGAGGGCGGGCTGCCGATCCTGCGCGGGCAGCTCGATCCAGCGCGGGCACGCGATCCCGAGTTCGGTCAGGCGCCGGCGCATGGCCGCCTTGTCCTGGGCGTAGAGCAGCGCCGCCGCTGTGGGGTACACCGCGTGGCCGGCATCGCTCAGTGCCTGGATGTGCGCGCCGGGGACGTGTTCGTGGTCGAAGGTCACCACGTCGCACCCCGCGGCGAAGGCCAGCAGGTCGTCGAGGTCGCGGTAGTCCCCGACGGTGACGTCCCGGGCGACCAGCGCGGCGCCGTCGTCGGAGGTGTCGGCGAGCAGGCGCACCGACTGGCCGAGGGCGATCGCGGCCTGATGCGTCATGCGGGCCAGCTGTCCGGCCCCCACCATTCCGACGGTCGGCAGTCCGGTGCGGGCATCCACGACTGCGCAGCCTAGCCGGGGCCCCCGGTGGGCGATTCCATCAGGAGGTCTCAGCTCGGGTCGCTACAGTGCTCCCAATGTCCGCCTCGTTGACCGATCTCCTGCGCAGTTCGTGGCGCGTCCTCCTCAAAGAGGTCGCCGCCTTCGGAGTCATCGGGGCCGTCGCGTTCGTCATCGATCTCGGGTTGTTCAACCTGCTCTGGCACCACGGCCTCGGCGTGCTGACGTCGAAGGTGATCTCGACCACGGTGTCGACGGTGTTCGCCTACTTCGGCAACCGCCACCTGTCCTTCTCCCATCGCGCGCGGACCGGGCTGGGGCGCGAGGCGGGCTTCTTCTTCCTCATCAACCTGATCACCCTCGTCATCTCGCTGGCGATCCTGGGCCTGTTCGCCTACCCGCTGGGGTTCAAGCACGACCAGTTCGTGCTGAACGTGGTGAACCTGGTGACGATCGGCGTGGGGACGATCTTCCGCTTCGACGCGTACAAGCGCTTTGTGTTCCTGCACCCGGACAAGGCGCACGCCCGCGACATCGACATCCCGGCGGAGCTGGCCGAGTAGCACCCGCCTGCGCGGTCGCTGTCCCGGTGTCCGGCACGAGCCGATCCGTTTGTGTCAGAGGTGCGGAGCAGACTGGTTACGGGGTCGCCCTACTTACCATATGTAGGGGAACATGTGATCTAACGACACGCCGTGAGTGGATTGACAACTCTCGAACATAAGTTCCATGATGACGTCATGAGCAGCCCGGTATTCGCGCCCTCCGTCAGCCGCCGGGGCAGCGTGCTGGACTCCGGCAGCGTGTCCGCCGGCGACCTCGTGGGACCGGTGTCGACCCTCGCCCGCCGCGCGGTCCCACCCCTGGGGGTGCTCGAGCCGCTGCAGTCGATCCTGCCCGACGGATTGCGCCGCGGCAGCACCGTCTCGGTCGCCGGATCGGTGTCACTGCTGCTCGCCGTGCTCGGGGGACCCTCGGCCGGCGGCGCCTGGTGCGCGCTGGTCGGGTTGCCGTCGATCAGTGCCGAGGCCGCGGACGAATACGGCATCGACCTGGCCCGGCTGGCTGTCGTTCCCGCTCCGGGCGCGGGCTGGCTCACCGCGGTGGGCGCCCTGCTCGACGCCGTGGACGTGGTGGTCGTACGCCCGCCGCTCCGGGTCAGTGACGGCGACATCCGCCGCCTCAGTGCCCGCGCCCGTGGCCATGACGCGGTGCTGATGCCCTATCTCGGGGGGCGGGCGCGGTGGCCGCGGGCCGATGTCGAACTGGGGCTCGAGGTGGAACGGTGGAACGGGCTGGGGACCGGGCACGGGCGGCTGCGCGGACGCCAGGTCACCGTGACTGCCTCGGGACGCGGGCAGGGTGGGCGCCCGCGCTCCACGACGTGCTGGCTCCCCGGACCGGCCGGGGGGATCGGCGTTCTCCCCACTGCCGTTCCCCTGCCGCTGCACCCCTCCGACCCGATCCGCCGGGCCGGGTGACGGCGTGGACGCCCTCGCCCCACCTCGCATGATCGCTGTCTGGTGCCCGGACTGGCCGGTGGTCGCCGCCAGGACGGTGTCCGGACGGGACCCGCGCGACGTCGTCCCCGCCAGCACGGCCGACACACCCGTCGCCGTGGTCACCGCCAATCGCGTCGTGGCCTGTTCCCACCCCGCTCGGGCATCGGGCGTGCGCCGGGGCATGCGCAGGCGAGAGGCGCAGAGCCGCTGCCCGGAACTGGTCGTACTGCCCCGTGACGAATCGGCCGAGGCGCGCGCCTTCGAACCGGTCGTCGCCGCGGTCGAGTCGATAGCCCCCGGGGTCGAGATCACCCGCCCCGGCCTGGCCGCGATCGGCGCGAAGGGACCCACGCGCTACTTCGGCAGCGAGACCGCGGTGATGCACGCGCTGTCTCGCCAGATCGGCGAGCTGAGCGCGGACGTGCTGATCGGCATCGCCGACGGCTCCTTCGCCGCCGAGCACGCGGCCCGGCGCGGGATCGTGATCGAACCGGGCGGATCGGCCGCCTTCCTGTCCGAGCTGCCGATCGAGATCGTCGAGGCACCCGAGCTCGTCGACCTGCTGCGCCGGCTGGGTATCCGCACGCTCGGCGCCTTCGCCTCGCTCCCCGCCGGGGACGTGCTGGCCCGGTTCGGACCGGTCGGCGCCTGGATCCACCGCCAGTGCGGCGGCCGGGACACGCGCCCCATCGCAGCTCGCCGACCCGCCCCGGAACACACCGTCGACATCGTCTTCGACCAGGCGCTCGACCGGATCGACACGGTCGCCTTCTCCGCGCGGGCCACCGTGGAGCGGTTCATCCTCGGGCTGCTCGAACACGGGCTGGCGTGCACCTGCCTCGAGCTCGTGGCCCAGACCGAGAACGGCGACGAGTCGGTGCGCCGGTGGCGGCAGTCGGGGGTGCTCACGGCACCGGATGTGGTCGACCGGATCCGGTGGCAACTGGAGGGGTGGCTGCAGGGACGCACCGGCAAGCCCCTCAGCGAGGGCGTGATCATGCTGCGGCTGGTCCCGGTCGAGTGCGTCCCCATCGGGGCTCACCAGCAGTCGCTCTGGGCGGCCGCGGGGGCCGGGGACGAGCGCGCCCACCGCGCGCTGGCCCGGGTGCAGACCCTGCTCGGGCACGGTTCGGTCCTCGCCCCGGTCCTGGACGGCGGGCGCGACCCGGCCCAGCGCACCCGGATGGTGCCCTGGGGCGATGAACCCGTTGCCGAGCGCCCACCCGCCCAACCGTGGCCGGGCCGCCTCCCGGCACCGGCGCCGTCGGTGCTCATCGACCCACCTCGCCAGATCCAGGTCCTCGACGATGCCGGGCGCAGCGTCACCGTGACCGAGCGCGGAGGTGTTCCCATGCCGCCGGCCCGGCTCTGCCTGGATGTCGGCGCGGGTGTCCCGGTCACGGCCTGGGCGGGCCCCTGGCCGGTGGACGAGCGCTGGTGGAGCGGCAGCGACCCGCAGCGCCGGGCCCGCTTCCAGCTGGTCGATCTGCACGGCCGGGCCTATCTGGTGACCTGTTCGCGGAGCCTCGCCGATCCGGAGGGAGGCACGCCGCAGTGGACCCTCGATGCCGTCTACGACTGAGCCCGCCCAGGGCACGACTGCCCGGCCGGCGGCTGTCTAGGGTGTGCCCATGACCGACGCCCAGCCGCCCGGGGAACAGCACGCCACGGGGCGGCAGGCCCAGCCGCAGCGGGCCGATGCTCTCCGGCGGCTGCACGTGCCCGGCCGGCCCGTGGTGCTCGTCAACATCTGGGACGTCGCCGGCGCGCGTGCCGTCGCGGCCGTCCCCGGCACGAAAGCGATCGCGACCGCCAGCTGGGCGATCGCCGCGGCATACGGCGTGCCGGACGGCGAGAACGTGCCGCTGCCGGCCGTGCTCGACCTCGTCTCCCGCATCTGCGCGGCGGTGGATCTTCCGGTGACCGCCGACATCGAACGGGGGTACGGGCGCACGTCGTCGGAGGTCGGTCGGACGATCGTGGCGCTGATCGGCGCCGGAGCGGTCGGCTGCAATCTCGAGGACAGCCTCGCGGACGGCTCAGTGCGCCCGGCGGCCGAGCAGGTCGGGCGCATCCGCGCGGCCCGCTTCGCCGCGGAGGCGTGCGGGGTCGACCTGGTCATCAACGCCCGTACCGACGTCCTTGCACACGGCGGCTCGATCCCGGAGGCGGTCGAGCGCGGCCGTGACTACCTCGCGGCCGGTGCCGACGCCGTCTTCGTCCTGGGCGCCACCGACCTCGCCACCGTGCGCGAACTGACCACCGGGATCCCCGGTCCGGTGAGCGTGCTGGCCGGCGAGTCCTCCCCCTCGATCACCGAACTGGCCGAGGCCGGAGTCGCCCGGGTCAGCGTCGGCCCGGACGCCATGGAGTTCGCCTACCGCGCGCTCCGCACGTTCGCCGAGGCGGCCAACCGCCACGTGCGGTGACGGGGGAGAGCTCTTGCGTATATCGAACTGATGTTCGATACTGGGTACATGGCCTTCGGCAACCCTCCCGTCCCATGGCGCGATCTCGAACGGCGCCTGTCGGGCCTGCCGGTCGCCGGTGACGGCGGTGACTCCCCCGCGTGGTCCCGCAAACGCGAGGCCTACGAACCACCTCGGGCGGTCGCCACGCCGAGCGGGCCGCGGGTGCCCTACGCCGAGTTGCACGCCCACTCGTCCTTCAGCTTTCTCGACGGAGCGAGTTCGCCGGAGGAACTCGCCGAGGAGGCGGACCGGCTGGGGCTGCAGGCGCTGGCGATCACCGATCATGACGGCTTCTACGGGGTCGTCCGCTTCGCCGAGGCCGCCGACGCACTCGGCCTGCCGACGGTCTTCGGCGCCGAACTCTCCCTCGATGTGACGATCCCGGTCACCCAGTCGGAACGGATGATCGCGGCCCGGGTCGGCACGCCCGATCCCCCGCAGCGCCACCTGCTGGTCCTGGCCCGCGATCCGGCCGGGTACGCAGCGCTGGCGCGCACGATCAGCGATGCCCAGTTGCGCGGCGGTTCCAAGGGGCGCCCCGTCTACGACCTCGCCGAGCTGGGGGCGGCCGCCCAGGGCCACTGGCTGGTCCTCACCGGCTGCCGCAAGGGCGCGGTCCGGCAGGCGCTCACCTCAGGCGGCACCGGTACCTTCGCCCTCGAGCCGGCCCGGCGGGCGCTGGACGAACTCACCGCCCTCTTCGGGGCGGGCAACGTCGCGGTGGAGCTCACCCATGGCCTGGACCCCCTCACCGACGACCTGAACGATGCCCTTGCCGACCTGGCCGACAGCGCCCGGCTGCCGACCGTCGCCACCACGGCGGCGCACTACGCCCATCCCGCGCGCCGTCCCCTGGCCACGGCGATCGCGGCGGTCCGCGCCCGGAGCACCCTGGACGACATCGACGGCTGGCTGCCGTCCTGGGCCGGTGCCCATCTCCGCAGCGGGGCCGAGATGGCCGACCGCTTCCACCGCTGGCCCGGGGCGGTCGACCGGTCCGGCGCGTTCGGGCGAGACCTCGCGTTCCCGCTCAAGCTCATCGCCCCGAATCTCCCCCCGTTCCCGGTCCCGCCGGGCCACACCGAGATGACCTACCTGCGCGAACTCGCCCACGCCGGGGCGCTGGACCGGTACGGCACCAGGGAGCAGGCCGCCCGCTGGGCCCGTGAGCGCGGCTTCGTCGACCCCTACGACCAGATCGAGCACGAACTGGAGATCATCGATCAGCTCGGGTTCCCCGGCTACTTCCTGGTGGTCTGGGAGATCGTGGAGTTCTGCCGCAGCCGCGACATCCTGTGCCAGGGCCGGGGCAGCGCGGCGAACTCCGCGGTCTGCTACGCCATCGGCATCACCGCTGTGGACGCGGTGCGCTACGGGTTGCTGTTCGAACGCTTCCTGTCGCCGGAGCGCGACGGGCCGCCCGACATCGACCTCGACATCGAGTCCGACCGGCGCGAGGAGGCGATCCAGCACGTCTACGAACGCTACGACCGCCGCCACGCGGCCCAGGTCGCGAACGTGATCACCTACCGCCCCAAGTCCGCGATCCGCGACGTCGCCAAGGCGCTCGGCTACTCGACCGGGCAGCAGGACGCCTGGAGCAAGATGATCGAGCAGGGCTACTACTGGGCGCCGGAGCTGCGTGCCGTCGCCGGTACCGCTCGCGAGGAGTCGGCACCCCACGTCCAGGCCGCCGCCACGGGCTCGGTCCCGACCCCAGCCGCTCCCCGCGACATCGGCGACCTCGCGGTGCCCGAGCTGGTGATGGACCTGGCCGAACAACTGCAGAACGCCCCGCGGCACCTGGGCATCCACTCCGGGGGCATGGTCATCTGCGACCGTCCGGTCATCGAGGTCTGCCCGGTCGAGTGGGGCCGGATGGCCGACCGGACCGTGCTGCAGTGGGACAAGGACGACTGCGCCGGAGCGGGCCTGGTGAAGTTCGACCTGCTCGGGCTCGGGCATGCTCTCGGCGCTGAAGTACTGCTTCGACTTCGTCGAGCAGTGGCACGGGGTGCGCTACGGCCTGCACCAGATCCCCCCGGAGGACCCGCTCGTCTACGACATGCTCTGCGTCGCCGACACCATCGGGGTGTTCCAGATCGAGTCGCGCGCGCAGATGTCGACGCTGCCACGCCTGAAACCGCGCACCTTCTACGACCTCGTCGTGGAGATCGCCCTGATCCGGCCCGGCCCCATCCAGGGCGAGTCGGTGCATCCCTACATCCGCCGCCGCAGCGGGCTGGAGAAGGTCACCTATCCGCACCCGAAGCTGGAGAAGGCACTCGAGAAGACCCTCGGCATCCCGCTGTTCCAGGAACAGCTGATGCAGCTGGCGATCGACGCCGCCGGCTGCACCCCCACCGAGGCCGATCAGCTGCGCCGGGCGATGAGCTCCAAACGTTCCGGGGAGCGGATGGACGCCATGCGGGCACGGCTCTACGCCGGGATGGCGGTGAACGGGATCACCGGCACGGTCGCCGACGACGTCTACACCAAGATCCGGGCCTTCGCCGCCTTCGGGTTCGCCGAGAGCCACTCGATCAGCTTCGCGTTCCTCGTCTACGCCTCGTCGTGGCTCAAGCTCTACCACCCGGCCGCGTTCTGCGCGTCGTTGCTCAACGCCCAGCCGATGGGCTTCTACTCACCGCAGTCGCTGGTCCAGGACGCCAAGCGCCACGGCGTGGAAGTACGCGGGCCGGACCTCAACGCCTCGTCCGCCCAAGCCGATCTCGAGCCGCAGACCTCGGCCACCTACACCGGCCCCGGCCCGGAGCAACCCGCCGTGCGCCTCGGGCTGTCGGCCGTGCGCACGATCGGTCTCGAGCTGGCCAGGGCGATGGTGGCCGAACGCGACAGCCACGGCCCCTTCGCCTCCATGGCCGATCTCGTGCGCCGCACCGGGCTGAACTCCGACCAGGTCGAGGCGCTGGCCACCGCCGGGGCGTTCGAGTCGCTGCACCTCACCCGCCGCGGTGCGCTCTGGGCCGCCGGGCCGGTGGCCGCCATCCGCCCCGGGCAACTCGATGTCGACACGGTGGACGAGCAGGCACCGCCACCGCTGCCCGAGATGACCGCGCCCGAGCAGTTGCTCGCCGACTACTGGGCGACGTCGATCACCCGCGACGCCTACCCGACGACGCTCATCCGCGGGCACCTCACCTCCCTCGGTGTCATCCCGGCCGCGGCCCTGCGCGCGCTCCCCGACCGCACCCGGGTGGTGATCGGCGGCATCGTCACCCATCGCCAGCGACCGGCCACCGCCCGCGGGATCATCTTCATCAACCTCGAGGACGAGACCGGCATGGTCAACGTCATCTGCGATCCGGTCGTCTGGGGACGGCACCGGCGCATCGCCCGGGAATCCGGCGGCCTGCTGATCCGCGGGATGCTCGAACGCACCGACGGGGTCGTCAACGTCCTGGCCGAGCGCATCGACAAACTGCATCTCGGTGTCCGCACCAGCTCCCGGGACTTCCGGTGACCGAGCGCCCGAGCGGACGCGTGCCCGCCCGCACAGCCGAGTGGGACACGACATGCGCTGGCACCTAGCCGACGAGGAGGTGAACGGGCAGCCGGCGCTGTTCGACGTCGACGGGCTGACCGGGCCCGAGCGCGGTACAGGCTCGCTGTCGGGGATGGAGTTCCTGCATGTCACCGCGAAGAAGCTGCTGAACGCGGTGCCGGAGAGCTCCCGGATGCCGTTCCGCTGGACCATCAACGTCTACCGCGGCTGCAGCCACGCCTGCACCTACTGCTTCGCCCGCCCCACCCACGAGTACCTGGGGCTGGACATCGGCGAGGACTTCGACCGCAAGATCGTCGTCAAGATCAACGCCGTCGAGAAGCTGCGTGCGGAGCTGCGCTCTCCGAGCTGGGCGCGGGATCCCGTGGCGATGGGGACCAACACCGACCCGTACCAGCGGTGCGAGGGGAAGTACCGCCTCACTCGCGGCGTCGTGCAGGCGCTGGGCGAGCACCGCAACCCGTTCTCGATCCTCACGAAGTCGGCCCTCGTCCTGCGTGACCTCGACCTGCTCACCGAGGCGTCCCACCGCACCGACATCACCGTCAATTTCTCCGTGGGCACCCTCGACGAGCGGGTCTGGCGCGCCACCGAGCCGGGAACTCCCCACCCCCGCCGACGCATCGACGCGATGCGGCAGCTGGCCGCCGCGGGGATCCGCACCGGCGCCCTGATCGCGCCCGTCCTCCCGGGACTCAGCGACAGCGACGAGCAACTGGCCGAGGTGGCGGCCGCGGTCCGGGCTGCGGGCGGACGGGTGCTGTCCGTGCTCCCGCTGCACCTGCGGCCCGGCGTCCGGGAACACTTCCTGAGCTGGCTGGCCACCTTCGACCCCGACCTGCACGCCGACTACGAGCGCCGCTACGCCGGACGGGTCTACGCCCCCGGCGACTACACCGATCGCCTCGCTCGTGCGATCAGCTGACGGAACGGCCCGCCCGTGAGAGCCCCGCAGCTGCCGCAGCCATCGGCGTCCCTACAGCGGGGTGAGGCGGGTGCGCGGACCGGCGCGCAGCACGTTCGACGGCAGCGTCGTGCCGATCAGCCGCTGGGCCAGCGCGGCGGCGTCGAGCAGGGCGTCGAGGTCGATGCCGGTCTTGATCCCCATGTCCTCGACCATCGCCACGACCTCCTCGGTGGCGATGTTGCCCGTTGCGCCGGGGGCGTACGGGCACCCGCCCAACCCGCCGACACTCGCGTCGAACCTGGTGATGCCCAGCAGCAGCGCGGCGTAGAGGTTGGCCAGCCCCGTACCGCGGGTGTTGTGGAAATGCATGGCCAACGGCAGGTCCGGATGCGCGGCGCGGGTGCGCGTGACCAGGTCGACGACGCGGGTCGGCGTGCCCATTCCCGTGGTGTCGCCGAAGGTCAGCGAGTCGATACCGGCCGCGACACCCTGCCCCACCACCCAGAGCACGCGTTCAGGCGGGACCTCTCCCTCGTACGGGCACCCCCACGCGGTGGACACGACGAGTTCGAGCGTCCCGCCCGCGGCGTGGATCTGCGCCACGATCGGAGCCAGCTCGGCCAGCGACTCCTCGGTGGAGCGGTTGATGTTGCGCCTGTTGTGGGTGTCCGACGCCGAGATGACGATCTCCAGGTCGCTGAACCCGGCAGCAAGCGCCCTGGCGGCACCCCGCGCGTTCGGCACCAGCGCCGAGTAGCGGACGTCGGGGTTGCGTGTGATGCCGCCCCACACCTCGTCGGCGTCTGCCATCTGCGGGATCGCCCTGGGATGGACGAAGGACACCGCCTCGATCCGCGAGACGCCCGTCACCGACAGGGCGTCCACGAGTTCGATCTTGGCGGCGGTGGGGATCGGATCCTCGTTCTGCAGCCCGTCACGCGGGCCCACTTCGCGCAGGTCGATCCAGGCGGGAAGACCGGTCATGACCTCACCCTACGAGGCCACGCCGGGCGGCGGGCCGGGGAGAGGTGAGGAGTGGCAGGCCCGGGCGATGTCAGTCACCGGGCGATGTCAGCGGTGGCGCTTCATCGCGTCCTGCTCGATGAGATGGTTCAGCATCTGCTGCACCTTCTCCGCGTGCGGGACGTTGACCAGCTTCTGCTGCCCGAGCTCGCCGGCGGACTCCACCGTCAGCGTGCCTGCGCCGACCAAGCGGTCCCACAGCGTCAGCACGAAGCCGACGTCGTTGATCCGGGACAGCGCGATGTCGCGGCCGGTGTGGCGCAGGATGCCGTGGCGGAAGAGGACACGCTCGTTCGTGAAGACGTAGTGGGTGGTGCGCCAGCTGATCCAGGGGGCGAACGTCAGCCAGCAGAGCAGGATCAGCGCGATCACCAGCACGGCGATCACCAGGGCGCCGTGTGCGCTGCCGTCGGGCAGGAACGCGATGCCCACGCCGGAGACCGCGCAGATCAGCACCAGCCAGATCGTCGCCGGGACGAGGGTGATCCAGTGCGGGTGGAGGTGCTCGACGACCTCTTCGTCCGAGGTGAGCAGATCCTGTGGGAAAGCCATTGCGTGCTCCCGTCCTCGCGTCCCAGGGTCCTGTGCGCACACAGAAACTACAGGTTCACCGGCCGCACATGGGAGACATCTCCGGCGGACACCGTGAGCGCGCCGGACCCGGTCGCCAGCTCCAGGGCACCGGTGGTGTCGATCCCGGTCGCCGTGCCCCGCACCGGCAGCCCGGCGTGGGTCAGCGACACCTCCCGGCCGAGGGTCGCGCACGCGCCGACGTACTCGCCGTGCAGCCCGGAGGCGCGGGCGTCGCCGCCCAGGGCGACCAGGCGCAGGTAGCGGTCGGAGATCTCCCCGAGCACGGCCACCAGCAGCTCACCGCGGTCCAGCGGACTGCCCTCGAGCAGCAGGGAGGTGGCCTCCGCGGTCGGCAGCTCGTCGGCGGTCTGGCTCACGTTCAACCCGATGCCGATCACGACCGCGCCCCCGCCGGCCTGGGCGAGGATGCCGGCTCCCTTGCGCTGACCGGTCCCCAGCAGGACGTCGTTGGGCCATTTCAGCGCGACGTCGAGGTCCGGGGCCAGGGTGCGCACCGCCGCGCGCGTGCCGAGCCCGGCCAGCAGCGGCAGCCACCCCCACGCGTGCACGGGCATGGCCGGTCGCAGCAGCAGCGAGAACGTCAGCCCGGCCCGCGGCGGCGAGGCCCAGGACCGATCCAGGCGCCCCCGGCCGGCCGTCTGGAACTCGGCCACCAGCACCGTCCCCTCCGCAGCATCGGGCGCGGCCAGCAAGGCGGAGTTCGTGGAGTCGAGTTCGTCGGCGACGTCGAGGGCGGTCACGAACGAGCCGGGGGCGATGAGCCCGGCGCCCAGGGCGGCGGAATCCAACGGGGGGCGAGCGGGCATGCAGCGACGGTACGGGCTGTGACATTGACCCGGCAGAGGGTCCGTACCGCGGGGGTAGCGGGCTAAGCTCCGAGGCTATGTCCGCCGCCGCTGAAGCTCCGCAGACCCCCGACCGGCACACCACCGCCGGCAAGCTCGCCGATCTCGACCGCCGCTACGACGAGGCCGTGCACGCGGGCTCCGCGCGGGCCGTCGAGAAGCAGCACGCGAAGGGCAAGCACACCGCCCGCGAGCGCGTGGAGATGCTGCTTCGACGAGGGCTCCTTCGTCGAGCTGGACGAGCTGGCCCGGCACCGCTCGACCACGTTCGGCATGGAGAAGAACCGCCCCTACGGCGACGGCGTGATCACCGGCTACGGCACCGTGGACGGCCGCCCGGTCTGCGTCTTCAGCCAGGACGTCACGATCTTCGGCGGCAGCCTCGGGCGAGGTGTACGGCGAGAAGATCGTCAAGGTGCTGGACTTCGCCATGAAGACCGGCTGCCCGATCGTCGGGATCAACGAGGGCGGCGGCGCGCGGATCCAGGAGGGCGTGGTCGTCGCTCGGCCTCTACGGCGAGATCTTCCGCCGCAACGTCCACGCCTCGGGCGTCATCCCGCAGATCTCGCTGATCATGGGCGCGGCCGCCGGCGGGCACGTCTACTCCCCCGCCCTCACCGACTTCATCGTCATGGTCGACAAGACCTCGCAGATGTTCATCACCGGCCCGGACGTGATCAAGACCGTCACCGGCGAGGACGTCACGCTGGAGGAACTCGGCGGCGCCCGCACCCACAACACCACCAGTCGGCAACGCGCACTACCTGGCCGAGGACGAGCAGGACGCGATCGACTACGTGAAGGCGCTGCTCTCCTACCTGCCGAGCAACAACCTGGACCCGGCGCCGGTCTACGACACCGACGTCGAGGCGACGGTCACCGACGAGGACCTGTTCCTGGACAGCTTCATCCCGGACTCGGCCAACCAGCCCTACGACATGCACGAGATCGTCACGCACCTGGTCGACGACGGCGACTTCCTGCGAGGTCATGGCGCTGTTCGCGCCGAACATCATCGTCGGTTTCGGCCGCATCGAAGGGCATCCGGTCGGGATCGTCGGCAACCAGCCCACCCAGTTCGCCGGTTGCCTGGACATCGACGCCTCCGAGAAGGCAGCCCGCTTCGTGCGCACCTGCGACGCGTTCAACATCCCGGTGCTGACCCTGGTCGACGTACCCGGCTTCCTGCCCGGCACCGACCAGGAGTGGAACGGCATCATCCGCCGCGGCGCCAAGCTCATCTACGCCTACGCCGAGGCCACCGTCCCCAAGATCACCGTCATCACCCGCAAGGCGTTCGGCGGCGCGTACGACGTCATGGGCTCCAAGCACCTCGGCGCGGACCTCAACGTCGCATGGCCGACCGCGCAGATCGCGGTGATGGGAGCGCAGGGCGCCGTCAACATCCTGTACCGCAAGGAGCTGGCCAAGTCCGACAACCCCGAGGCCCGCCGCGTGGAGCTGGTCGAGCACTACGAGGACACGCTCGTGAACCCGTACGTGGCCGCCGAGCGTGGCTACATCGACTCGGTGATTCCGCCGTCGCACACGCGCTCGTACGTCGATCAAGGCGCTGCGCATGCTGCGGACCAAACGCGAGGACCTCCCGCCCAAGAAGCACGGGAACATCCCCCTGTGAGCGAGGACTCCGCACCGGCACCCGAGCCGCGCGCGCCGCTGCGCATCGTCCACGGCGCGCCCAGCCCGGAGGAGATCGCCGTCCTCACCGCCGTGCTGAGTGCCCGCGGCGGCGGGGACGACCCGTCACCGGAGCCGCGGTCGCTGTGGGCCGACCCGGGTCATTCGATGCGCACCCGACTGCGGATCGCGCCGGGCGCCTGGTCGTCGTCGGCGCGCCGCGCCCGCTGACGGACCGCCGTCCAGACGAGCACCCCGACGAGCGCGGCCCCGTAGCAGGCCGTGCGGTACGGCACGGTCTCGTGGACGGAGAAGTGGCTGACGCCGAGCGCGGCGATGCCTGGCCCGATGACGAGCGGGAACCACTCGACACGACCGGTCATGGCGATCAGCGCCAGCAGCAGGATCACGTACCAGCTGTAGGTCGGAGTGGTCACGAGCAGGGCGACGCCGACGAGCACCACCGCCGTGTCCTCCGGGCGGGTGGAATCGCTGCGCCGGTAGGCCCACACCGCGGCGGCCAGCAGCACGAGGGCGGCGACGTAGGTCAGCATCGCCTCGGGCAGCACGAGGTCCAGCAGCAGGAAGCGGCCACCGTCGAGGTAGTTCTCCTCCTTCAGGTAACCCGGTAGGTAACCGATCACCCGCCCGCCCACCGCGGCGACGTGCGGGACGTAGGACAGCGCGACCACCGCGACCGCGCTCGCGACGACCCGCGCCGGACGCCGTTTCAGCATCGTGAGCAGCAGCAGCCCGGGGTACAGCTTCGTCGCGATGGCGGCGCCGACGAGTGCGCCGGCCCACGTGTCACGGCCGCGGCGCAGGCACATCAACGCCGGGACGCAGAGCAGGGCGACCAGCCACTCGATGTGGGCGTTGTTGCCGAGCTCGATGGCCGTCACCGGGCACCAGGACCAGAGCGCCACCGTCCAGGGCGGGCTGTGCTGTTTCAGGGACCGCCAGGCCAGCAGGAAGCCGGTGCCGATCGCGCCGAGCGCCGCCCAGACCTGGAGCGGGAAGGCGTGGTCGTCGTGGCCGCCGCTGCTCAGGCGCGCCAGCGCGAACGCCGCCTCGGCCACCGGCGGATAGATCGTGTGGACGTCAGGGCGGTTGACGAGGCTGCAGCGCCCGTTCTCGATCGTCCACACGCAGCCAGCCTTGTCGGGGAAGAGCACGTCCCCGCGGATGTGGTCCAGTTGCGGCTTGTCGGGGGCGTAGCGGTACGGGTCGATGCCGGCCAGCTGCACCTTGCCGTCCCAGACGTAGCGGAACACGTCGTCGCTGGCCGTCGGCCCGTTCGTGAGCGCGACCGCCTGGAACCCGATGCCGCCGGCCATGATCAGCAGCAACGCCGCCCGCGCCGGAATCCGGCTCAGCCGCAGCGCCACGACGGCGAGGGCGAACAGCAGCGTCCCGCCCACCTCGGCCTTGAGCACGCGGTCGCTGAGGTTGTGGTTCAGGCAGACGTAGAGGACGACTCCCTCGCCCACCAGGGCGGCGACGAGGACGAGACGGGCCGCGATCGCCGCGCGCGTCACGGACGTGGTCGAGCGGCGCGCGGGCATTGCACCAGCCAATCAGCTCGCCGGACCGTCCGCAGCGCGGGTGACCTTACGAATCGGCGTCAGTTCCATCGGCATGCCCCCGCGCGGGCGCATCGTGACGCGGTACTCGGCCGCGACCACGTGGGACGGGACGGTGCGCGCGCTCCACCGTGGGGCAAGAACGGCGAGGACGGTGATGGCCTCCGTCCAGGCGAACTGCTCACCGATGCACGAGCGTGGGCCGAGCCCGAACGGCAGGTAGGCGTGCTTGGGCACCGCGGTCCGGCGGGCGTCGAGCCAGCGCTCCGGATCGAACCGCAACGGTTCAGGGAACCACTCCGCGCGCCGATGCTGCACGTACGGGCTGACACCGACCAGGGCGCCGGCGGGAACCTGCCAGTCACCGAGCGCGAAGCTCTCCGTCACGGTCCGCCCGATGATCCACGCCGGTGGGTACAGACGCATCGACTCGGTCACCACGGCGCGGGTGTAGGTCAGCCGGGGCAGGACGTCGAACGTCGGCAGCGCGTCCCCGAGCTCCGTGGCGAGTTCGGAGCGCAGCCGCTCGGCGACCTCCGGATGCTCTCCGAGCAGGTGCAGCGTCCAGGTCAGCGCATTGGCGGTCGTCTCGTGCCCGGCCATGAGCAGCGTCACGACCTCGTCCCTGATCTCCTGATCGGACAGGGTGCTGCCGTCCTCGCCCGTGGCACTCACCAGGGCCGACACGATGTCACCGCTGTCGACGAGCGCCTCGCGGTGCTCGGCGATGATCGAGTCGATGAGGACGCGCAACGGCTGCCCTTCGGACATCAGCGCCAGCGCCCGCTCGCCGAGGCCACTGGGCACCCGCCGGCGACGCCCGCCCGCCGCGTTCTGCTGGTCGAACGCCGCCAGCGCCGTCTCCAGCGCGTCGCGGACCCCCGGAGCGGCGGCGCGCAGGTCGCCGCCGAACAGTGTCCGGCCGACGATGTCGAGGGTCAGCTCGGCCAGCCGGCGGTGCATGTCCGCGGTCTCGCCCGCCTGCCACTCCTCGCTGTGCAGCCGGGCACAGTCGGCCATGATCCGGGTGTAGTCCGCCAACCGGCGCGGTGAGAATGCAGGGGCGACCAGCCGTCGAGCGCGGCGATGATGCTCGCCCTCGGACGTCAGCAGGCCATCGCCGAGCAGCGGGCGCGTCGACTGCAGCCCCGGGCCCTTCATCGTCTGCCCGGCGTGGTCGACGAACAGCTCGCGCACGAGGTCGGGGTCCACCAGCAGGATCGCCCGCTGCCCACCCAGGCGCACACCCACCGCACCGTCGACGCCCCGCGCGAGCGCCTGGATCGTCCGCCCGGGATCTCGCGCCGGATGCAGGGACCGCACACGGAGGAGCAGCCGGGCCGGGCCCAGCCAGGTGTTCGCCCGTTCCCGCATGACAGCGACCGTACTCAGCCCGCCCGTTCAGTGTCGCGACGGACGTGACGGGGACCCGCCCGCGGACGTCGACGCGCGGGCGCCACACGGGCAGCCCCGCCGCCGACCGTCATACCCACGCGCGGCCATAGCGACCACCGACCATCACGATCCACACCAGCCGACCCATCGCCGCCGACCGTGATACCCAGGTGCGGCCATAGCCACCACCGACCATCACGATCCACACCAGCCCAACCCATCGCCGCCGACCGTCATACCCAGGCGCGGCCATAGACACCACTGCGTATCACGATCCCCACCAGCCGACCCATCGCCAACGACCGTGATACCCAGGCGCGGTCATAGCGACCACTGACCATCACCATCCAGACCAGCCCGACCCATCGCCGCCGACCGTGATACCCGCGCGCCGCCATAGCAGTCACGATCCGCCTCCAGCGTCCCGCTCGGTGACCATTCACTTCACCGAGAGGTCGCCGACAACGGGTGCGCAGGTCTTCGTCGTGCAGATCGCGAGCGCGAACTGCGCCCTCACCCGCTGACCGGACGACGTGGTGACCCAGACACCCTCCATCCCACCCCGAGACGTCGGTGTCTCCACACTCACATCGAGCTCGTCAAATACTGTCGAGGATCCACACGGTGCGTCGACGGGAGTTGATTCACTGAATCCGCGGAATTGGCTGACCTTTCCCGGTACGCCACCGCCGTTGTCGTCGATGGTGTAAGGATCACCTGGATAACGCTTACGCACGCCCCAGTCGACAACCGTGATACCGCCGCTCGGCCTGATCGGCGTGACCTCCATGATCGTCACTGCACCACCTTTGGAACACAGTGACCTCCACGGAAAGACGTATGGCTGAAAGGCACGTTGACCCGGAACCTCGTCGCCGGCACCGCCAGTGCCCATCGCTATCAATTCAGGATGGTGACGGTCGTGCAACGGCGAACAAGCTGTCATCGCGACCCACAGCGCCACAACTCCTGCAAGCAAGAACGAGCCCCGCGTACCGATACGCACTATCCACCTCCAGCATCATGCACTCGGTGAACATTCAGTTAACTGCGCTATCGCCAACCACGGGCGCGCACGAGGTCGTGGTGCAGAGCGCGAGCGCATATTGACACCGAGCGCGCTGTCCAGTGCTCGTGATGATCCAGACACCAGCCATCGCACTCCGCGCTGAGGGCGTCGCCACGCTCACATCGAACTCGTCCACAACGGTCGTGTCGCCGCATGTCGCGTCCACGAGCGTGGACTCACTGAATCCCCGGAATTGGCTGACCTTCCCCGGGGCCGCGCCGCCGTTGTCATCGATCGTGTAGGGATCACCCGGATAGCGCTTACGAACGCCCCAATCCACGATCTGGATCCCCCCGCTCGGCTCGATCGGCGTCACTCGCGCGATCGTCACCGGACCACCCTTCGAACACAATGCACGCATCGGAAAAACATACGGGTAGAAGGCGCGCTCACCGGGGACCTCACTACCCACAGCACCATCTCCCTGCGCGATCAGCTGAGGCGTGCTCGTATTTGGGGACGACCCGCAGCCTGCGACGGTGAGAACGGCTATGACCACGGCTGCTAAGGCCCCGTACCGCCTAGCAGTCACGACTGATCCGCGTCCAGAAATTCCGGCGAATGCCTTCTGTGTTGGCGTGGGCCACCCGGCACCCAGTCGTAGGTATCGCCTGCGCCCCGGCGAATGGTGCTGTCACCCAGCCATCGCTTGTGGAAGCGCAGATCTGTTCCCCCTTGCTGGCGGGGCGCCACGTGATGGTCGTATCCTTCGAAAAGGAAGCCTGAGCACTCAGATTTATATACGGCGCATTGAAACCTGCCGAGAAAGTCTGATTGCTGCTGGCGTCCTTGTGGTGAGTCCCCGAGTAATAAGTTACGCAATAATCCGTGTTCCAGCTACGGTTTATGATGTGCTGCGACGATACCTGTAAAGCATTGAAGCTCGAACTGCGTATCTCGTAGTTGTAATACCAGACGGCACCCCCCTGTTTGAAGCAATGCCGCCTGTACTCCCAGGAGTTCACGTAATTCTGGATTTGCTGATTACCCTTGTAGGTAACCTCATCTCCGGCCGAGGTATGAGTTTCCAAGGACGCACTTCCGTCTGCACCCCACGCGCCGCCAGTGACTTCGGACCCGATGCCGAGCGTATGACTCGAACCGATCTCTTCGTCAACCTCGGCGGTGTCGTTGTTGTAGAGGTTGAGAAAGGTCTCCTTGCGTTTCGGGTAGAACTTCACCGACGTCCACCCTTCGCATCCTGATGCCGGGCTCTTGCCGTCGGGGCTGGTGACAGCGTCGGCCGCGCCAGGCGCGTGCGGGCGCGTTCCGTCGGAGATGGCAGTGCTCGGGTTCGCGATGGTCGACGTCACCACGGCGCGTGCGCCGATTGCCTCGGACACGGTGGACTTCCCGAGGTCGAAACTCAGATGATCGATCGCCGCGCCGGGGACGGCCGCAGCCCCGGTGTGCACTGCGGCCAGAGCAGCGATCGAGCCCGGCACCGCAAGGCTGACGTTGTGTGAGGTGAACGCGGTGCCTGCCGTTACGTCGATCTCGGCGCTGACGTTTCCCGGGAGTCCTGGTAGGTGCCACCGAGGGAACCCAGCTGCGACGCGAGCGTGTACGCCCCCGAGATCGAGGCTGTGGTCATCGCGATCACTCTTGTCGGCACGGCCGCGCCACGAGGGAGCGCGTCCAGCGTGCCGGCATCGGGCCACACGATCAACGCCACCTGTGCCCCAGCGATCGGCAGTCCGGACGGGCCGTTCACGACGCCGGTGACGAGCGGTGACGCCCCATCCGCTGGAACGGCCACAGCCTGCGGCGTTCCCAGCGCGACAACCGTCACCGCCGCCGCCAGTCCCGCAGCGACCTTCCACGCTGCGCCAATCCGTCGTGTGAATCGTGCTCCGAAGTCGGACATGTCCGGAATAATGGAGGCAACCGATAACGGTGTCAATGTCGTCGAAAGGAAACCGCACAGCGATTCTCACGGCGCCGAAGACCGCATTCCTGCATTGTCTGCAGAATGCTTGACGCAGGCCGGTGCGCTCGATATCGCGAAGGCGAAACGAAAGGCCCGGAGACGCAGCGATCAGCGTTTCTGCAGCGCCAGCAGGCCGAGGAACTCGTAGACCACATTGGCTGCGGCCAGTGACGTCAGTTCGGCGTGGTCATAGGCGGGCGAGACCTCGACGACGTCCGCCCCGACGAGGGGCAGATCGGTGAGCCCGCGCAGGATCAGTTGCAGTTCCCGCGTCGTCAGGCCGCCCGGTTCGGGGGTGCCGGTGCCGGGGGCGTGCGCGGGATCGAGCACGTCGATGTCCACGCTGAGGTAGACCGGCAGGTCGCCGACGCGGTCACGGATGCGGTCGATCGCCTCGTCGACGCCGCGCTTGGCGATGTCCTCGGTGGAGACCGTGGCGAACCCGAGCCGCCGGTCCTCGACGAGGTCGGTGCGCGCGTACAGCGGACCGCGCGTGCCGACGTGGGCAGCCCGGTCCATGGCCAGCAGCCCCTCCTCCGACGCGCGCCGGAACGGGGTCCCGTGGGTGTACGGCGCTCCGAAGTAGGTGTCCCACGTGTCGAGGTGGGCATCGAAGTGGACGATCGCGATGGGCCCGTGCCGGCGGTGGAGGGCGCGCAGCAGGGGCAGCGCAATGGTGTGGTCGCCGCCGATGGTCACCAGCCGGTCGGCCCTCGCGTAGGTCTCCTCGGCCGCGGCCTCGATCTGTGCGACGGCCTCGAGCAGATCGAACGGGTTGACGGCGGCGTCACCGGCATCGGCCACCTGCAGCGTGTTCCACGGTTCGACGTCGAGCGCGGGATGGAACGGGCGCAGCAGCTTGGACCCGGCCCGTACCGCGGCCGGCCCGAACCGCGCACCCGGGCGGTAGGAGACGCCGCTGTCGAAGGGCACCCCCAGGACGGCGACGTCGGCGCGGGCGACGTCGCCCAGGCGGGGCAGGCGGGCGAACGTGTCCGGGCCGGTGTAGCGGGGCACCCGCAGCGCGTCGGGTGGTCCGACGGGATGATCGGTCATGGGTTGGGCCTCCGGATTCAATGGTTCCTGGGAAGAGATGGTGGTCCACGCGCGCCCGGCCCCGGGCAGCGCCCCGCCGGAGACGGTCCGCGCCCGCACGCGCCGGGAGTTCCTGACTCCGTAATGGGCCGATGCCCCGATCGGGAGCGCGGATTCACCCGGCGTCCCGGATGATCGACTTCGTGCACCTGCCAACCCTTCCCCGGCCTCCCCGCCTGCCCGAGACACCGCCCAAGCTCTGGCCGGTGTTCTCCGGACGCGTGCGGAGCCTGGCGGTCACTGCCCGACTCGGCCGGCTCCTCGGCATCTGCTTCACGGTCTGCTTCCTGACCGGGCTCTACAGCCACTACCAGTACCACCCCTCCAGCTGGGCGCCGATCCCCGCCGTGCCCGCCTGGGGTTACCGCGTGACGCAGGGCATCCACGTATGCACCGGCATCGCATCGATCCCGCTGCTGCTGGCCAAACTGTGGTCCGTCTACCCGAAGTTGTTCAGCTGGCCGCCGTTCGGGACGGTGCTGCAGGGCCTGGAGCGCCTCAGCATCGCGGTGCTGGTCTCGACCTCGCTGCTGGAGCTGTTCACCGGCTTCCTCAACGTCCTGAACTGGTACGCCTGGCCCTGGGGCTTCGTCGCGGTGCACTACTGGCTCGCGTTCGTGATCGTGGGCTCGCTGATGCTGCACATCGCGGTCAAGCTCGAGAAGATCAAGCAGGGGCTCGCCGAACCGCTGACGACCCCGGAGGCGCCGGAGCCCGGGACGGGTCCCACCGACGGGATCGACGCAGCTGCCACCACGACCGGGCACACCGGCGGCCTGACGCGTCGCGGCGCGCTCATCACCGCCGGGGCGGGTGTGGGCGTCGTGGCGATCACGACGATGGGACAGAGCTTCACCCCATTGGAGCCGCTGGCGATCCTGGCTCCCCGGCGCCCGAGTCGCGGGCCGCAACAGGTCCCGATCAACCGGACCGCCACGTACGCGAAGGTACTGGTCTCCGCGCGGTCGGCCGACTACCGCCTCGAGGTGAAAGGCCCGAAACCGCTGATCCTCGACCTGGCCGCGTTGGAGGCCCTGCCCACCGAGGAGCACGAGTTCCCGCTCGCCTGCGTGGAGGGCTGGAGCGTATCGGCCCACTGGCGCGGACCCATGCTCTACGACATCGTGCGGATGGCCGGCGGCAATGCCGGCTCCAAGGTCCACGTCCGTTCGCTCCAGACCGGCGCACCCGACACCGAGTCCGACATCTTCGGACCCCAGATGCGCAACGCGGTGCTGGCCACCCACCTCAACGGCGACCGGCTGGGGATCGACCACGGCTACCCCGTCCGGTTGATCGCTCCTGACCGTGCGGGCGCCCTGAACACCAAATGGCTGCACATCATCGAGGTGACCGCGTGATCACGCTGCGCCGGAACAAGGGACGCGTCGCCTTCGGTGCCGTGGGTGTCCTCGTGATCTGCTACGGCGCCCTGCGCCTGCTCCAGGATTCCAAGGACACCAAGCCGTTCGAGGTCGCCAAGTGGCTGGTCGGCGCGGTCGTCATCCACGACGGCATCCTCGCTCCGATCACCGTCGGCATCGGCTGGCTGATCACGCGTTACGTTCCGGGGCGGGCCCGTGCCTACGTACAAAGTGCACTTGCAACTGCGGCGATGGTGTCGGTCGTCGCCTGGCCGCTGATCCACCGGCGTGGCAAGTCCGAGCCCGGCACCACCCTCGAACGGCAGAACTACGGCGTCAACCTGGCGATCGTGCTCGGGATCATCGCGGCGGCCGCGATCGGCCTCTACGCCGTCAGGGTCATCCGCGACGGGCGCCGGGCCAGCTCGATGAAGCGCCTTCCGGCCAGCGACCAGTCGGCGGAGGCGTAGAAGCCGAGCGGCGCACCATAGGTCAGCAGGGCGTCGGCCCCGACCACGGACCAGCCGAACTCCGGTCCCATCGCGACCCCGCCCATGGCGAAGCGCACGCACAGCTGCTCGTCGGCTGCATCGTCCGGATCGGTCTCGACGACCGCGCGCCCGGACGGGGACAGCACCGCGCCGAGTCGCTCCAGCAGACGGCCGGCATCGCCGCCGATACCGACGTTGCCGTCCAGGACGAGCGCGGTCGGCCAGCGCCCCTCCCCCGGGATCCGGGCGAACAGGTCGCGGTTCAGGGCGGCACCACCGCGCAGCCGGGTCAGCTCGACCGCGGTCGAGGCGATGTCCACACCGAGGGCGGCGACTCCGCGCTCGGTGAGCGCCTGCACGATGCGCCCGGGCCCGCAGCCGATGTCCAGCACCGGCCCGGTGCAGCGGTCCAGCACGCTGCGATCGGCGTCATCGCACTCGGCCAGGTAGCGGTCGATCTCCAGGACGATCGATCTGCCGTCGGCAGCGAGCAGGGCGAGCTGGCCGGCGTCGGTCAGCGAGGACTCGTACGGCTGCAGCGCGTCGATCCTCATCCGTCGCCTCGCAGTGCGCGCAGGGCCCGCGCGAACTGCGTGTGCGGTGCCAGCGCGGCGACGGCGTCGGCCGACTCCGCCGTGTCCACGTCGACCAGGGCGTCCAGGTCCTGCACCGAGAGCCCGGCGGCGTCGAGCCGGGCGCGCTGCATCCGGCCGGTGTCCGAGCGCGACATGGGCACGCCGGAGATGAGATCCGGAGCCTGCGCGGGGTCGCGGAACCCGATCGCCCAGAACCCGCCGTCGTCGGCGGCGCCCAGGCAGGCGTCGTACCGGGACGGGTCGAATGCGGCCAGCTGCGCCGGGGTGACCTGCGGTGTGTCCATCCCGATCAGCACGGCCGGTCCGTCACCGGCCACGGCGCCGAACGCGGCGGCCAGTCGCGCGTCCAGACCGCCCTGACCCTGCGGGACGACGTCCCAACCCTTCGGAAGCCACGCACCGGGGCGCCCGTCCAGCACCAGCACGTGGTGATCCGCGGTGACGGCCCGGGCTGCGCGCAAGGTGTCGACCAGGGACGCAGCCGCCAGGTCCGCTGCCTCCGACGGTGAGAACGGGGGCGTGAGCCGGGTCTTGACGCGCCCCGGCAGCGGCTCCTTGGCGATGACCAGGACGGTGCCCAGGCGCAGCGTCCGGGCAACCGCGAGCGTGCTCGCGCTGAACCCCTCGCTCATGCGGTGGGACCGGTCATCGCGCCAGCACCGCGCTCATGTCGCGGACCGCCTGGAACGACCCGCGGACGGTGCCGGTCACCTTCGAGCGTCCGACACGGGGGTGGTAGTCGACGTCGACCTCGATGATGCGCCACGAGGCGTCCGCCGCCCGCACGAGCGTCTCGAGCGGATAGCCGCTGCGCCGGTCTTCGACGCCGAGGGCGAGGAAGTCCTCGCGCCGCCCGACACGAAGCGGTCCGAGATCGGTGAGTGACAGGCCGGTGCGCCGCCGGATGCGGCGGGCCAGCTCGAGGTTGGCCACGCGCGCCGGGAACGGCCACGCGCCGCGTCCGGTCGGCCGGCGCCGCCCGATCACGAGGTCCGCCGTCCCGGCCAGCACCGGTCCGGCCAGGCGCAGCGCGTCGGCGGGGTCGAGGGAGGCGTCGCAGTCGCAGAAGGCCACCAACGGTGCGGTGGCCGCTCGCAGGCCGGCGTCGCAGGCTGCGCCGTATCCGCGCGCCGCGGCCCGGACGACGAGCGCGCCGGCCGCCTCGGCCAGTTCGGCCGATCCGTCACTGGAACCGTTGTCGACGACGATCGCGCGGACCCCGTCCGGGATCCGGGCCATCACCCAGGGCATGGCACCGGCCTCGTCGAGACACGGCAGGACGATGTCCAGCCGCGGGGGGTCGAAGATCACTTACCTACGCTATGCAGCGGACGGCGGTTGCGCGCGCTGAAGCGGTGTACATCTCGCTTACGGATCCGTGACGTCGGCGACCTGTCCCGCCCCACGGCGGATGGAAGGGGGCCCCGCGCCCCTAGGATGGCCTCACCATGGCTCGCGTCCTCATCGTCGACGACGATCCCACCCTCGCGGAGGTCGTCGCCGGTTACCTGGCGCGCACCGGGCACGAGGTCACGACCGTCGCGGACGGAAGGAGCGCAATGGACTCCATCACCGCGGCGCCCCCCGACCTCGTCGTCCTCGACCTGATGCTCCCCGAGATCGACGGGCTCGAGGTCTGCCGCCGGATCAGGTCCGGCCACCCGGACGTGCGCGTGATCATCCTGACCGCGCTCGGCGAGGAGGACGACCGCATCGCGGGGCTGGAGGTCGGCGCCGACGACTACGTCACCAAGCCGTTCTCGCCGCGCGAACTGGTCCTGCGGGCCGAGTCCGTGCTGCGGCGCACGAGCAGGCGCGACGAGGCCCCGGCCGACGGCACCCGGGCCGTCCTGCGCGCCGGCTCGCTGGTCGTCGACACCGCGGCGCGCAAGGCCACCAAGAACGGCGCCGAGTTGCCGTTGACGGTGCGCGAACTGGATCTGCTGGCCTACCTGCTGGCGCATCCGGGCGTCGCGTTCAGCCGGGCGGAGCTGATGTCGACGGTCTGGGGCTGGACGTTCGGCGACCAGTCGACGGTCACCGTGCACGTCCGGCGGCTGCGTGAGAAGGTCGAGGACGATCCGTCGGATCCGACCCTGATCCAGACGGTGTGGGGCGTGGGATACCGGCTGGAGGTGCCGCAGTGACGCACACGTCGGGCATCGTGGTGACCGCTGCCCTGTGGGCGGCGGGCGGCGGGCTGCTGATCTGGGTGCTGACGATCCCGCTGCGGCGCAGCTTCGCCGGTCAGCTGGCCTCGCCGGTGCTGATCGCGACGGGTGCGTCGATGTCGGCCATCTGGGGCTCGGAACGGGCCATGTTCTACAGCTCGGGCGACTTCCGCGTCTCGATGATCGTGGCGGTGGCGGCAGGGCTGCTCGCCGCGGCGACCGTCTTCAGCGGCGCGCACATGCTCTCGCGCGACAAGCGCACCCTGGCCCAGGCCGTCCAGGCCGTCGGAGAGGGGCGCGCCCCGAACGGGGTCGGCCCGCGGATGAGCACCGAACTCGCCGCGCTGCGCGTGCAGGTCGAGGATGCCGGGCGGCGCCTGAGCGAGGCCAAGGACCGCGAGCGCGCGCTGGAGAGTTCCCGCCGCGAGCTCATCGCCTGGGTGTCGCACGACCTGCGCACCCCGCTGGCGGGGCTGCGCGCGATGGCCGAAGCCCTCGAGGACGGGTTGGCCGAGGACCCGGAGCGGTACTACAAGCAGATCCGCACGGACGTGGACACCCTGACCGGGATGGTGGAGGACCTGTTCGAGCTGTCCCGGATCCAGGCGGGCGCGCTGCGGCTCAGCAACGACCGCATCAGCCTGGGTGACTTGGTCTCCGACTGCGTCGCGGCCCTCGAACCGCTCGCCCGCGTCCACTCGGTGCAGCTGCGGGGCAGTTCCTCGGGCAGCGCGATCGTCGCCGGCGACGGCCGCGAGCTGAACCGGGCACTGACGAATCTGGTCGTCAACGCCATCCGGCACACACACGAGGGCGGGAGCGTGGACGTGTCGGTGCGCTCCGCGATCGGCGCGAGCGGTGCCGAGGTCGTCGTCGTCGACGAGTGCGGCGGCATCCCCGAGGGCGAGATCACCCGGGTCTTCGACATCGGCTTCCGCGGGGAGCCCGCGCGCACCCCGAATCCCGGCATCCCCGGCGGCGCCGGGCTCGGGCTGGCCATCACGCGCGGGATCGTCGAGGCGCACGAGGGCTCGGTGGACGTCGACAACGTCCCGGGCGGCTGCAGATTCGTGCTGCGACTCCCCCACGCCGCCTGAGCGCTCAGGACGTGGGCAGCGACTTGGCCAGTTCCCGCATGCCGTCGGCGAAGTCCACGCCGGTCGGGACATCCAGTTCCGCGCGCAGCCGGCTCGAGTCGGCCGTGATGTGCCGGACGTCGCCCAGGCGGTACCGACCGGTCACGACGGGCGCCGGGCCACCGGTGGCGGCCGCCAGGGCCGCGGCCATGTCTCCCACGGTCCGCACCTCGCCGGAGCCGACGTTGTACACGCGCACGAACTCGGGCTCCGCCTCGAACGCGGCCACCGTGGCCGCCGCGATGTCGCGCACGTGCACGAAATCGCGGCGCTGCCCGCCGTCCTCGTACACCTGGGGCGCACTGCCGCCGCGCAGCGCCGACAGGAAGATCGCGGCGACCCCGGCGTAGGGAGTGTTCAGCGGCATCCCCGGGCCGTACACGTTGTGGTAGCGCAGCACTCCCACCGAGGCGCCGGTGACGCGCGCCCAGGACGACGCCAGGTGTTCCTGCGCGACCTTGCTCGCCGCGTAGGCGTTGCGCGGGTCGACGGGCGCGGATTCGTCCACCAGGGCCGGTGCCAGCGCCCGCCCGCACACCGGGCACGGCGGTTCGAAGCGCCCTGCCGCGAGCTCGGCCTCGAGCCTCGGTCCGGGCGTCACCAGGCCGTGCTCGGGACAGCGACCCCAGCCCTCGCCGTAGGCGACCATCGAGCCGGCCAGCGCCAGGCGGCCGACACCCGCCGCGGCCATCTCGGCGAGGAGGATCGCGGTGCCGAAGTCGTTGGAGCCGGCGTAGTCGGGCAGGTCCGACACGTCGACGCCGAGCCCGACCTTGGCGGCGAGATGGCACACGCCGTCCACGCCGCGCAGCGCCGTCCGCACGGCCGGCGCGTCACGGACGTCGCACACGGTGAGCTCCACACCGTCCGGCAGCGCGGGGACCCTGCCGTGGTGGACGTCCGGGCGCAGCGAGTCGAGCACGCGGACGGTGTGGCCGCGGACGAGCAACGCATCGAGGACGTGGGTGCCGATGAAGCCGGCGCCGCCGGTGAGCAGGACGCGCATCAGGGCAGGGGGAACGGCGGCGGGGTGGCGCCGTAGACCTGGGCGCACGTGCAGTCGGCCTGATCCAGGGGCAGCCCGCGCACCGTCGCCACGAGCAGTTCCCTCAGGCGTGGCAGGTTCGCGGCGAACTGCTCGAGCACCGCCTCGTGGGTCACGCCCTCGCCGGCCTCGACCCCGGCGTCCAGGTCGGTGACCAGGCCAGCGGGACGTAGCAGAGCGCCAGTTCCCGGGCCAGCGTCGCCTCGGGCATGCCGGTCATGCCGATGATGGACCAGCCATGGCGCTGGTACTCCAGCGACTCGGCCCGAGAGGAGAACCGCGGCCCGTTGATGACGACCAGCGTCCCGCCGTCGACCAGGCTCGTCCCGGCCGAGCGCGCCGCGGCCAGGGCGGCGTCCCGCCCGCGCGGGCAGTAGGGGTCGGCGAGGGAGATGTGCGCGACGCCGTTGTCCGCGTCGTTGTAGGTGTGCGCGCGGCCGTAGGTGCGGTCGGCCACCTGGTCGGGCAGCACCAGCGTCCCGGGCCCGAGTCCGCGCGCAGCGAGCCCACCGCGGACGCGGCCACGATCTGGCGCACGCCGAGCGAGCGCAGCGCCCAGAGGTTGGCGCGGTAGGGCACCCGGTGCGGAGGGAAGCGGTGGCCGGCCCCGTGCCGGGGCAGGAAGGCCACCCGGCGTCCCTCCAGCTCACCGATCGTGATCTCGTCGCTCGGTGGGCCGTACGGGGTCTCGACGGCATGCGAGGAGGCGTCCTCGAGCAGGGAGTAGAAGCCGGATCCCCCGATGACACCGATGTCTGCCTGTGCACTCGTCACCCGGCGACCCTAGCGTGCAGATCTCACCTACCCTGAGGGGACAGACCCGAGGAGCTGGCCCATGCAGCGGCATCACTACGAATCCGACCATCTCGCGTTCGGCGACGCCGTGCGCACCTTCCTGGACAAGGAGGTCGTCCCTCACTTCGCCGAGTGGGAGGAGGCCGGCCTGGCCCCTCGGGAGGTGTTCGCCGACGCCGGCGCCAAGGGGTTCCTGGGCATGGCGATCCCGGAGCAGTACGGCGGCAGCGGTGTGGACGACTTCCGGTTCAACCAGATGCTCGGCGAGCAGGTCCAGTACGCCAACGTGGTCGGCGCGGGCCTGGGCATGACCCTGCACAACGACATCTGCCTGCCCTACTTCCTCGAGTACTGCACCGACGAGCAGCGCCGGCGCTGGCTGCCCGGCATCGCCTCGGGCGAGCTGATCACCGCCATCGCCATGACCGAGCCGGGCGCGGGCTCCGATCTGTCCGGCATCCGCACCAGCGCGGTCGCCGACGGCGGCGACTACGTCGTCAACGGCTCCAAGACCTTCATCACCAACGGCATCAATGCCGACCTGGTCATCACCGCGGTCCGCACCAGCCCGGACAAGCACCGCGGGCTGACCCTGCTCGTCCTGGAACGCGGCATGCCCGGCTTCGAGCGCGGACGCAACCTGGACAAGCTCGGCATGCACTCGCAGGACACCGCCGAGCTGTCCTTCAGCGACGTCCGGGTGCCGGCGGCGAACCGTCTGGGCGAGGAGGGCGAGGGGTTCCTGTACCTGATGCGCAACCTGCCCAGGAGCGCCTGTCGATCGCCATCGCCGGGGCGTCGGCGTCCCGCGCCGCACTGAGCCTCGACCCTCGACTACGTCCGGGAACGCCAGGCCTTCGGCCGCAGCGTCGGGTCGAACCAGAACATCATGTTCACCCTCGCCGAGATGGCGACCGAGGTCGACATCGCGCAGACGTTCATCGACCGCTGCGTGACCGCGCTGAATGCCGGAGAGCTGACCGGCGAGGACGCCGCCAAGGCCAAGTGGTGGACCACCGAGCTGCAGGGCCGCGTCGTCGACCGGTGCCTGCAACTGCACGGCGGCTACGGGTACATGCTCGAGTACCCGATCGCGCGCGCCTACGCCGACGCCCGGGTGACCCGGATCTACGGCGGCACCACCGAGATCATGAAGGAGATCATCGGCCGCGGCCTGAAGATCTGACGTGCGCTTCGTCCTGGCCTCGGCGTCCCCCGCCCGGCTGGCGACCCTGCGCGCTGCCGGCGTCGAGCCCGAGGTGATCGTCAGCGGCGTCGACGAATCAGCGATCACCGCGCCCACGCCCGCCGAACTGGTCCTCGCCCTCGCCCGGGCCAAGGTCGGGTCGGTGCTCGACGCGGTCACCGGGGACGCCGCGGTGCTCGGCTGCGACTCGATGCTCGAACTCGACGGCACGGCGCTGGGCAAGCCCGTCGACGCCGAGGACGCGGTGCGCCGCTGGCGGGACATGCGCGGGCGCTCGGGCGTCCTGCACACCGGCCACGCGCTCCGGGTCCTCCGCGACGGCGCGGTGGTCGGGCGCAGCGAGGAGACGGCGTCCACCGTGGTCCATTTCGCAGACGTGACCGACGCCGAGATCGATGCCTACGTCGCCACGGGCGAGCCGCTGGCCGTCGCGGGCGCCTTCACGATCGACGGCCTCGGCGGATGGTTCATCGAGTCGATCGAGGGCGATCACCACAACGTCGTCGGCCTGTCGCTGCCGCTGTTGCGGCGGATGCTGGCCGGATCAGGCCTGGCGACCGAGGACTTCCGGGTACCGCCGGGCACCGGCGCGCAGGGCGGTCAGTCGCCGGTGCCGCCAGAGCTCGTAGCCCCCTCCGGGTGACGGGACGGCCGCCTCGCACAGGACGGCGAGCACGGCGGCCACCTCCTCGGCGGACGGGTTGCCCCGGACGATGACCGTCATACCGGCGGGACGCCGTGCCGCTTGGACGGGGTGACCCTCGACTTGCCGACAGCACGGCGAACCTGGCGGCGATCTCGGCCCGCAGGGCCGCGGCGGGGATGATCGCGTCGATGACCAGGTCGGCGGCCAGCCGGAGCAGGTCGACGTCCGCCTCGTACTCGGCACGGCGGTCGGTGACGAACTGCGTCGCGCTCGTCCGGGTCGGCGATCTCGGCGATCTTGTTGGCGTAGACGGCGTTGACCGCGGCCTCCGGACCCATCACCGCGATCCGGGCGGTGGGCAGCGCGATGCAGGCGTCCGGCATGAACCCGGGCCGGCCATCGCGTACAGCCCGGCGCCGTAAGCCTTTCGGACGATCACCGAGAGCTGCGGGCACGGTCGCCTCGGACACAGCGGTGATCATCTTCGCGCCGTGGCGGATGATGCCCTGCCGCTCCACCTCGCTGCCGATCATGAAGCCCGGGACGTCGGCGAGGTACAGCAGCGGCGATCGTTGAAGGCGTCGCACAGCCAGATGAACCGGGCCGCCTTGTCGGCCGAGTCGACGAACAGCACGCCGCCGCGCACCGCGCTGTTGTTGGCGACGATGCCCACCGGCCGGCCGTCGATGCGGCCGAAGCCGGTGATCAGCTCGGCGGCGAACAGCGGCTTGATCTCGAAGAAGCGAGTCGTCGTCGACCAGGCCGTCGATGACCACGTGCATGTCGAAGGGCACCGACTCGGCCGCCGGCACCGAGGTCTCGGTCCAGCAGCGCGACGCGGCGCCTCGGCGCGTCGCGTCCGGCGGCGTCCTCGCGCCAGCAGGTGGGCAGGTAGGAGAAGAACAGCTTCGCCTGCTCGATCGCGTCGGCGTCGTCGACGGCCAGGTTGTCGCCGCAGCCGGAGACGGTGGCGTGCATCCGGGCGCCGCCCATCTCCTCCAGCGACGACCTTCTCGCCCACCACCATCTCGGCCATCCGCGGCGAGCCGAGATACATCGAGGCGTTGCCCTCGACCATGATCACGATGTCGCAGAACGCCGGGATGTAGGCGCCGCCGGCGGCGGACGGGCCGAACAGGCAGCAGATCTGCGGCACCTTGCCCGACAGCGCGACCTGGTTGTGGAAGATCCGCCCGGCGCCGCGCCGGCCCGGGAACAGCGCCACCTGGTCGGTGATCCGCGCGCCGGCGGAGTCGATCAGCCAGAAGATCGGCAGCTCCTCGGACAGCGCCCGCTCGGTGACCCGGATGATCTTCTCCACCGTCCGGGCGCCCCACGAACCGGCCTTCACCGTCGGGTCGTTGGCGACGACCAGGACCGGGCGGCCGTCGACCAGCGCCTGGCCGGTGACCACGCCGTCGGCGGGCAGCCCGGCCGCGAGCGCGTTGGCCAGCTGGCCGTCCTCGACGAAGGTCCCCTCGTCGAAGAGCAGCGCGATGCGGTCGCGGACGTAGAGCTTGTCCTGCGCCGGCGAGCTTCGCGGCGGCCTTCTCCGGCGGCGCCAGCGTCGTGCTCCGCGCTGCGTCGACACGGTCCCGGGATGTCACGTCAGCGGGCAGTCCCAGGCCGCGGGCGATGACCATGCGCTGCACCTCGGAGGTGCCCTCGCCGATCTCGAGGATCTTGGCGTCGCGGTAGAACCGGGCGACCGGGTACTCCTCCATGAAGCCGTAGCCGCCGAACACCTGGGTGGCGATCCGGGTCGCCGACACCGCGGCCTCGGTCGAGTAGAGCTTGGCGATCGCGGCGGCCTGCTTCACCTCGGCGGTCGGGCGGCCGGCGTCCTTGAGCCAGGCCGCCTTGTAGGTGAGCAGCCGGGCCGCCTCGACCGACACGGCCAGATCGCTGATCGCGAACGCGATCCGCCTGCCGGGCGCCGATCGGCTCGCCGAACGTGGTGCCGCTGCTTGGCGTAGCTCAGGCGACTCCTCCAGGCAGGCCTGGGCCAGCCCGACCGCCAGCGCCGAGATCGCGATCCGGCCGTCGTCGAGGATCGCCAGGAACTGCTTGAAGCCGCGGCCCCGGCTCGCCGAGCAGGTTCGCCTCCGGGCACCCGGCAGTCGTCGAAGCGCAGGCCGTGGGTGTCGGAGATGCGCCAGCCGAGCTTGTCGTAGGGCGGCTGCGACGGTGAACCCGGGCGTGCCGGCCGGCACGAGGATCGCCGAGATCTCGTCGGCGCCGGTGCGCGCGGTCACCGTGACGACCGAGGTGATCGGTCGAGCCGGAGTTGGTGATGAACGCCTTGGCGCCGTTGATCACCCATTCGCCGTCGACCAGTTCGGCGCGGGTCCTGGTCGCCCCGGCGTCCGAGCCGGCCTCGGGCTCGGTCAGGCCGAACGCGGCCAGCGCCCGGCCGGCGACCAGGTCGGGCAGCCAGTGCTGCTTCTGCTCCTCGGTGCCGAAGGTCAGGATCGGGTTGATGCCCAGGCCCACGCCGGCCGACAGCGTGATGCCGATCGACTGGTCGACCCGGCCGAGCTCCTCGATCGCCACGCACAGCGAGGTGAAGTCGCGCGCCCGCTGCCCGCCGTACTCCTCGCGGCGACGACCAGGCCGAACAGCCCGAGCTCGCCCATCTTGGCGGACGAGCTCGACCGGGAAGTGGTGCTCGCGGTCCCACTCGGCGACGTGCGGCGCGACCTCGCGCTCGGCGAAGTCGCGCACCACCTTGCGGAACGTCTCGTGATCGGCGGACAGCTCGAACGTCATCGGCCTCTGCACTCTCCGGGTACCCTGCTTGACGTTTACGTCAACGTCAAGCAACGATAGCGCCGTGACGGCGACGAGGGAAGCCTCGCGACATGCCCGGACCTGGACGGTGCGGCGAACTGGCCGACGAGCTCGGCGTCACCACCCGCACGCTGCGCTTCTACGAGGCCGAGGGCCTGATCTCGCCCGCAGCGCCCGGCACCGCCCGGATCTACGACCCCCGCGACCGGGCGCGGCTGCGGCTGATCCTGCGCGGCAAGCGCTTCGGCATGTCGCTGGCCGAGATCCGCGAGATCGTCGACATGTACGACGGCGCGGCCACCTCCGAGCGGCGCCAGCTGGCAGACCCTGCTCGGCCGCCTGGACGAGATCGCGACCGACCTGCGGGCCCGCCAGGCGACCGTGCGCCGGACGCTGGCCGAGGTCGCCGACGTCGCCGACCAGTGCCGGGCGCGCCTGGCGGAACTCGACTGAGCGGCGCTTGATGCATTTCACACCTGTTATCGCGCCATTACTGCGGTCGACGGGGCAGGATGCAAGATCTGACTCGGATGCTTCATCCCGAGCGTCCGGTCGCGGGTATTCTCCGCACGGGCTCGCCCGCGTAGGTCGCCACACCGCTCTAGACGGAGGATGAATCGTGCAGAAAGTGCTCATCGCCAATCGGGGCGAGATCGCCGTCCGCGTCGTCCGCGCCTGCCGTGACGCCGGCCTGGCATCGGTCGCCGTGTACGCCGAGCCCGATCGCGATGCGCTGCACGTCCGCTCGGCGGACGAGGCCTACGCCCTGGGCGGCAACACCCCGGGCGAGTGCTACCTGAGCATCGAGAAGGTGCTGGCAGCCGCGAAGCAGTCCGGCGCGGACGCGGTCCACCCCGGCTACGGGTTCCTGAGCGAGAACGCCGACTTCGCCCAGGCCGTCATCGACGCGGGGCTCACCTGGATCGGCCCGTCGCCCCAGGCCATCCGCGACCTCGGTGACAAGGTCACCGCCCGCCACATCGCGCTGCGCGCCGGTGCGCCGCTGGTCCCGGGGACGAAGGATCCCGTCGCCGGGCCGGACGAGGTCATCGCCTTCGCCGAGGAGTTCGGCCTTCCCGTCGCCATCAAGGCGGCCTTCGGCGGCGGCGGCCGCGGCCTGAAGATCGCCCGCACCATCGAGGAGATCCCGGAGCTCTTCGCACAGCGCGGTGCGCGAGGCGGTGGCCGCGTTCGGGCGCGGCGAGTGCTTCGTCGAGCGCTACCTGGACCGCTCCCGCCACGTCGAGGCGCAGGTTCTGGCCGACCAGCACGGCAACGTCATCGTCGTCGGCACGCGGGACTGCTCGCTGCAGCGCCGCAACCAGAAGCTCGTGGAGGAGGCGCCCGCGCCCTACCTCACCGATGACCAGCGCGACCGCATCCACGCCAGCGCGAAGGCGATCTGCCGCGAGGCCGGCTACTACGGCGCCGGGACGGTCGAGTACCTGGTCGGCAGCGACGGGATCATCAGCTTCCTCGAGGTCAACACCCGCCTGCAGGTCGAGCACCCCGTGACCGAGGAGACCTCCGGGCTGGACCTGGTCCGCGAGCAGTTCCGCATCGCCGACGGCGAAGTGCTGCGGTTCACCGAGGACCCGACCCCGCGCGGACACTCCTTCGAGTTCCGCATCAACGGCGAGGACCCCGGACGCGGCTTCCTGCCCGCGCCCGGCACCGTGACGACCTACCGCGAACCGGCCGGCCCGGGCGTGCGCGTCGACTCGGGCATCGAGCCCGACTCCGTCATCGGCGGCGCCTTCGACTCCCTGCTCGCCAAGCTGATCGTGACCGGCGAGTCCCGTGACGAGGCCCTGGCCCGCGCCCGCCGTGCGCTCGACGAGTTCGTGGTCGAGGGCATGGCGACCGCGCTGCCCTTCCACCGCGCGGTCGTGCGCGACCCTGCGTTCGCCACCGACGACGACACGCCGTTCACCGTCTTCACGCAGTGGATCGAGACCGAGTTCGACAACCGGATCCCGGCCTTCGCCGGCGGCGCGGACGCCGGCGAGGATGCCGGCCCGCGCGAGACCCTCGTGGTCGAGGTGGGCGGCAAGCGCCTGGAGGTCTCGCTGCCGGCCGGCTTCGGCGGAGGCGGCGGAGGCGGCAGCGCCAAGAAGGCCGCGCCCAAGCGCTCGGCGGGCAAGAAGTCCGGCGCGGCGGCCTCGGGCGACGCGCTCACCGCCCCCATGCAGGGCACCCTCGTCAAGGTGGCTGTCGCCGACGGCGACGTGGTCGAGGTCGGCGACCTGATCGTCGTCCTCGAGGCGATGAAGATGGAGCAGCCGATCTCGGCCCACCGCGCCGGGACGATCGGCGAGCTGAGCGTCGAGGTCGGCGCCGTCGTCACCTCGGGCAGCGTGATCTGCAAGATCGTCGACTGACGGTCGACCAACCGGCTGCGAGAGCACGAAGAACCCCCGCCTGCGGGGGGAATCGTGCTCCCGTCCGGGCGCTCAGGACTCGGGCGTGGTCTCCTGCTTGGCGCGCAGGCGGTGGATCATGTCGATGCGCTTGCGGGCGATGGATGCCATCTCCCCCGCGCGGTAACGCACCGAGTCGGCGTCGGACTTGTGGGAGAACACCATCGCCCAGCCGTCGCCCTCCAACCGGGGGACGTTCTCGACGAGTTCGGCCCTGCTGACCACGTGCATCCCCGCGAACGAGTACCCGGTGTCGACGATGGCGACGAGGACGTGCTCGACCGGTAGATCCGGCGTGCGGGCGGCGATCACCTCGGCGTTGGCCTCGAACACGTCGGAGGCCAGGATGGACTTCTGCGCCCGTTCGACGGCCGCGGGGGTGAGATCTGCCAAGGTCGGTGCTCCTTCTGTTCTGCGGATGCTGTCGTGTCCCTGCTGTCAGAGCTGATGGCGGCGACGCGGAACCGTCAGTCCAGGTCGCCGTGGTGCATGAGCCTGCGGGCTGCCTCGGTGACCGAGCCCGACAGTGACGGGTAGACGGTGAACGTGGCGGCGAGATCGTCGACAGTGAGGCGGCGCTGCACCGCCAGCGTGATCGGCAGGATCAGCTCGGACGCGTCCGGCGCCACCACCACCCCGCCGATGATCACGCCCGTCTCCTCGCGACAGTAGAGCTTCACGAACCCGTCGGTCTGGCGCTGCATCTTCGCCCGCGGGTTGAAGGCCAGCGGGAGCATCACCGTGCGCGGGGGCGTGGCGCCCTCGGCCACCGTCCGTGGGTCGATCCCCACGGTGGCGATCTCGGGATTGGTGAAGACGTTGGCCGCCACGGTCTTGAGCCGCAGCGGGGTCACCGCCTCGCCGAGCGCGTGCCACATCGCGATCCGCCCCTGCATCGCCGCGACCGAGGCCAGCAGCAGCACGCCGGTGCAGTCACCCGCGGCGTAGATGTTCGAGACGGCCGTGCGCGAGACGCGGTCCACGGGGATGTAGCCCTCGTCGGTCAGCTCGACGCCCACGTGCTCCAACCCGAGCGCGGCCGTGTCCGGAACGGTGCCGACGCAGACGAGGGCGTGCGAGCCGACGACGGTGCGCCCGTCGACGAGCTGCACCTCGATGCCGTCCTCGGTGCGCGTGACCGCCTTGGCCCGCGCCCGCTTGACGAGGGTGCCGCCGCGTTCGGTGAAGACGTGCTCGATGACCTCGGCGGCGTCGGCGTCCTCGCCCGGCAGCACGCGGTCGCGACTGGAGACCAGGGTCACCCGCACGCCCAGCTCGCTGTAGCCGCTGGCGAACTCGGCGCCGGTGACGCCGGAGCCGATCACCACCAGGTGCTCGGGGAGTTCCACGAGGTCGTAGACCTGGCGCCAGGACAGGATGCGATCGCCGTCCGGCGGGCTGCCGGCGAGCTCGCGCGGGATGCCACCGGTGCCGATCAGGACGACGTCGGCCACCACGGTGTCGGTGAGCACGCCGTCGGCGTCGGCGACGTCGATGTGGTAGCTGCGCCCGGGCTGCTCCACGGCGAAGCGGCCGGTGCCGGACAGCACGGTGATGCCGTCGCGGTTCAGGCGCCGGCTGATGTCACCCGACTGGGCCGAGGCGAGCTTCTTGATGCGGTTGTTGACCGCCTTGAGGTCGACCTCGATGTCGGAGTTCGTACGCAGCCCCACCCCCGGCGCGTCCCGGTAGGAGGTGACCTTGTCGCTGGTGGCGATCAGGGTCTTGCTCGGGACGCAGTCGTAGAGCACGCAGGCCCCGCCGATGCCGTCCCGGTCGATCACGGTGACCTCCGCGCCCAGGGAGGCCGCCACCAGGGCCGCCTCGTACCCGGCCGGTCCGCCTCCGAGGATCGCTATGCGAGTCACGGTGCCCAGGCTATTCGATAGCCTCATCGCCCGTGGCCCTCTATGCCGCGTTCGGCTCCAACATGGACCCGGCGCAGATGCACGAACGCTGCCCGCACTCCCCTACCGCCGGAACCGGCTGGGCGCTGGGGTGGCGGCTGACCTTCGGTGGCGAGGATCTCGGCTGGGAGGGCGCGCTGGCGACGCTGGCCCCGGACTCCGCCAGCCAGGTCTTCGTGGCGCTCTACGACGTCACACCGGCCGACGAGGCCGCCCTGGACCGGTGGGAGGGCGCCGACCTGGGGGTGTACCGCAAGATCCGCATCCGGGTGATGACCCTCGACGGCGGGGTCGTGGCGTGGGTCTACGTCCTGGACGGCTTCGAGGGCGGCCTGCCGTCGGCGCGTTACCTGGGGTTGATCGCCGAGGCGGCCGACCACGCCGGCGCGCCGAGTGACTACGTCAGCGACCTGATCGCGCGGCCCTGCCGTGCCGTGGACGACTGACCCGGGACCGCGCTGACTCCCGCCGACGGCCCGACCCAGCCGATCGCAGGCCTACGTCGGCTGGCTCAGGTACGCGGCACGGGCCATTCCCAGTTCCTGCTCCGATGCGGCGAACTCGACGTCGGCCTGATCCATCGCGGCGAGGTGCTCGTCGGTGGTCGCGAGAACGTTCCTGGCCTTGGTGCGTCGGTCCTGCATGGCCAGATGGGCAAGGCTGGCTGTCCGGTAGCGGTTGAAGAGGGCATCGGAGCCGTCGACCGGCGGAGAAGGTGACATGGACGGTCCCATCGCGACCGTTCCCGAATCGTGCTGTCCCGGTCCTGAGCACGGCGCTCACCACGATGCGCGATGAGGCTGCGCGGCTCCGGGCTGGGCTGTTGGACCAACCGCCGTCGAAGCTACTCGCTCCGGGTGTACGTCTCGTGCCCTACCGACGCGGGAACGCCCGCCGACGCTCCACGTAGGCCACGATGAGGAACAAGGCGCTGATGAAGAACCCCATGATGACCGAACTATTCATGCTCTTGTTCTCCACCAAGTCCATGCCAGCAGAAGTCAGGAACACCACAGCGGCGACAACGCCCCACCGCGCCCACGTCGGCACCCTCATCTCGGCTCCCACCTGATCGATGGCCACAGTCTGACACGCCCTGGTCAGGCGTAGACCCTCTAATGGGGATTCCCTGCGCATCAGCAATGAGCCGATGGATTGCCGGCACGGGAGACACCACCCACTGACGCGTCCGGCGACCTCGCGCCCGGCAGGTCACTGCTGTGGGCGCTGGGCTACCCGGCCCGGGAAGCGGGCCGCTCGGATGCGTGTCGCTCAGGATGCGTTCCGTCCCGCCGGCCAGGATGGCCGCATGACGTCCACGACTCCAGCTCGACGACCGCCTATCGACAGATCTGGGGCTCCTGCTGTTATCGCACACGCCGGGGGTGTGACGCTGGCTTTGGCACTGTGGGCGCACTGGGCCGAGATTGCGGTCGATGCCGAAGGTGCGGCTGGTCGGTCCCGCGCGGCTGGCCTCCTGGCGGGCGAGACAACGGGCGAGGTAGCCACTCCGTTGTTCGAGGAGTTCAAGGCGTCGCTGGTCGCCATTTCAGCGACCGCCCATGCGCTGGATGCACTCTACGGGCAGCTCGCCAACGGCGAGGTGAAGTTGGGTGAGCGCAACGGCTGGTCGCGCCACCTCCGCATCAGGACCTGCCTGCACAAGCGATTCGTGATCGCCAATGACGTCTGCGCTCGTTGGAGAGCATCAGATTTCCCGTGGCTTTTCCGGCTACGGGACTCTGCAGTGCACCCCTCCTACGAACACCTTGAATCGGTGTTACACCCGTCCGGGCTCGTCAACACAAGCCCGTGGTGGAGCGACTACAGCATCGAAGCGTGCTCGCGGGCCATCGATTTGCTTTTCGAAGTACTGCGTGCGTGCTTTGCCAAGCCTCGCAACGCCGATCTGGACGCCGTCGTGTGGGCCTCCAACCACGCCGCGATCCTGGGCCAGTTGGAACGACGTCGCCGTGACGGCCCTCCCAGGTAGTCGCGGTCTCGCTGGCCCGGCCGCGTTGTGGCTCAGCAATCACGGGATCTTCGAATCCGCAGGTCAGGGGTGGAACGCGCAGAACTCGTTGCCCTCGGGGTCGGCGAGGACGTGCCAGTCGTCGGTTGCCGTGGGCTCCCTGAGCAGGGTCGCGCCTGCGGCGAGCAGTGCGGCGACGTCGCCCGTGACGTCCCAGTGCACGCGGTTCTTCCTGCTCTTGGGCTCGGGAACCGGCACGAAGTCCAGCGAGACGAACGGCAGCCCGTCGATCTCCTCGACCCACCACCACCGCGCGCCGTCCTCCTCCCCGGAACCCACGGTGGCGCCGAACACCCCGGCCCACCACGTCGCCTGCGCGAACGGGTCGATGCAGTCGATCACGACCCCGTTCATGCGGTAGTCCGGTCGCGGGTCGCGCGGGAACAGGCAGAACTCGTTGCCCTCGGGGTCGGCCATGACCGTCCACCTCGGGAACGCCTCCACCGACCGGGCACCGAGCCGTTCCAGCGAGGCTGCGTCGGTTCCGAAGACATCCAGGTGGACGCGGTTCTTGACGGTGTGGTGCTCCGGGACGCGATTGATCCACACGGTCTGCCGCGACTCGGCGCCGCGCAGCACGGCGTCGCCGTCGACATGCTGCTCGGCGCGCAGGCCCAGCACCTCGCCCCAGAACCGCATCAGCAGCTCGGGGTCCACCGCGTCGAGACAGAGATCCTTGTAGACAGCGATCGGCATGGTCGGCAATTGTGCCGCATCCACGCCCCGGGCGCCGGGCTCAGGCCAGCGTCTCCAGCGCGATCTGGGCCATGAAGCGGGCGCCGATCGCGATGGCGCGTTCGTCGACGTCGAACGCGCCCTGGTGGAGGTCGCGCATCGGCCCGGTGTCATCGGGGTCGCGCACGCCCAGCCGCGCGAGCGCGCCGGGGACCGAGTCCAGGTACCACCCGAAGTCCTCGCCGCCCATGCTCTGCTCGGTGTCGGTGACACCGTCCGGGCCCAAGGTGGCCAGCACGGCCGCCCGCTGGATCTCCACGGCCGCAGCGTCGTTGACCACCGGCGGCACTCCCCGCTCGTACACCACCTCGGCGAGCGCTCCCGTCGGGCGCACGATGTCCAGCACGAGTTCGCGGATGAGGTCCTCCGCGCCGGCCCACACGTCGCGGTTGAGCATCCTGATCGTCCCGCGCACGAAACCCGATTCGGGGATCGCGTTGGGTGCCACGCCGGCCCCGATCGCGCCCCAGACGAGGGAGAACCCGGCGCGGGCGTCCACGCGGCGCGACAGGAGTCCGGGGACGTCGGTGATCACCCGCCCGAGGGCGTAGACGAGGTCGTCGGTCAGGTGCGGCCGCGCGGTGTGTCCGCCGGGCCCGGTCAGGCGCACCTCCAGGGTGTCGCACGCGGCCGTGATGGGCCCGACCCGCAGGCCGATCGTCCCGCTGAGCGTGCGCGGGTCGCAGTGCAGCGCGTAGATGGTCCCGGCGCCGTCGAGGGCACCCGCGTCCATCGCCTCCAGGGCGCCGCCGGGCAGTTGCTCCTCGGCCGGCTGGAAGATCAGGCGCACACGTCCGTCCAGGGGCCCGACCGCGACCAGGGCCTGCGCGGTCCCGACCAGGGCGGCCGTGTGCACGTCGTGGCCACAGGCGTGGCAGACACCCACGTTCAGCGAGTGGTACGGCACGTGCTTGACGTCGACGATGGGCAGCGCGTCGATGTCGGCGCGCAGGGCGACGACGCGCTCCCCGGAGCCGATGTCGCAGAACACCCCCGTCCCCTTCGGGAACACGACGGGGTCGAGACCGATCGCCCGGAGCTGCGCGCAGATGACGTCGGTGGTGCGGAACTCGGCGTACCCGATCTCCGGATGCGCGTGCAGGTCACGGCGCAACGCGATCAGGTCGGCCTCGCGGGCAGCGACCGTCCGGGCCACCGACGCCGTGCGGGCCTCGAGTGAGACAGGGTGGGACCGTGGATCAGAGAGCAAGACCATCCCGCATTTCGCTGAGCAGTGAGTCGACGACGGCACCGAGGTCGCCGTCATTGGCCCGCGCGACGGTGCGCTGGCGCTGGTAGCTGGCCCCCCGCTCGATCAGCCGGGGGATCATCTCCAATTCTGCCGCACAGTCCAGCCGGCGCGCGGTCGGCAGGAGGTCCTCGACCAGATCGGTCAGCGCTGTCGCCACCGGCTGCTTGTGGCCGTCGCGGTCGATGATGATCTCCGCGTCGAGGCCGTAGCGGGCCGCCCGCCACTTGTTCTCCCGCACCAGCCACGGCTGGGGCACCGGCAGTGAGTAGCCGTCGTCGAGCTGGCGGTCGAAGCGCTCCACCAGGCACTGCGCCAGCGCCGCCACGCAGCCGATCTCGTCCAGGCTCGGCAGGCCGTCGCAGATCCGCAGCTCCACGGTCCCGAAGCCCGGGTGCGGGCGGACGTCCCACCACACCTCGCGGATGGTCTGGATCGCGTTGGAACTGACGAGGGCGCCGACGTACTTCTCGAACTCACCCCAGCCCGAGAGCTGGTACGGCAGGCCGGCGGTGGGCAGCGCCTCGAAGACCTTGCTGCGGTAGGAGGCCAGGCCGGTGTCCGCGCCGATCCAGAACGGGCTGGAGGCCGACAGCGCCAGGAAGTGCGGGATGTAGTTCAGCAGCCCGTTGACGATCGGGATCGCCTTCTCCTGGGCGCGGACCCCGCAGTGCACGTGCACCCCGAAGATCTGCATCTGGCGGGCGATCCACTGGTTGCGCTCGATGAGCAGGGCGTAGCGGGGATCGTCGCTGATCTGCTGGGTGGACCAGTCCGTGATCGGGTGCGTGCCCGAGCACATCAGGCCGAGGTTGCGGTCCTTCGCCGCGGCGGCGACCTCGGCGACGGTGCCGGCGAGATCGGCCTGGGCCTCGGCGACCGTCTGGCAGATGCCGGTGATCACCTCCACGCACGACTGCAGCAGCTCGTGCTTGGCCTTGGGATGCTCACCGTCGCCGTTCTCGGAGATGGCGGCGAGGATCTCGTTGGAACCGGACGTCAACTGCCGGGTGTCCAGGTCCACGAGCTCGAGTTCCCACTCGACTCCCAGACTGGTCCGCTGCGATGACGTGAAGTCGATCTGCACGAGGCGCAGCGTAGCCGGTACCTCAGCCGAGGGCGTCGATGATGCGCCCGGCCGCCTGATCCGGAGTGAGGTCCCCGGCGAGCACGCTCCGTTCCGCCGCCGCGACGACGTCACGCACGGCGGGCGCGGTCAACCGGGCGAGCAGCCGGTCCCGGACCAGCGACCGCGTCCAGTCCACCAGCTGGCGGCGGCGTTTGCGGTCGAACTCCCCCGAGGCGACGAGACGGGCCCGGTGCTGCGAGACGTGCGCCCAGACCGTGTCCAGCCCGACGTTGTTCAGGGCGCTGCAGGTCAGGACGGGGGGCTGCCAGTCACCCTCGGCCGAGCGCAACATGCGCAGCGCAGAGGACAGCTCGCGCGCGGCGCGCTCGGACTCCTGCTCGTGGGCGCCGTCGGCCTTGTTCACCGCGATGACGTCGGCCAGCTCCAGGATGCCGCGCTTCATGCCCTGCAGCTGGTCGCCGGTGCGGGCCAGCGTCAGGAACAGGAACGTGTCGACCATCTCGGCCACGACGAACTCCGACTGCCCCACGCCGACGGTCTCGACCAGCACGATGTCGTACCCGGCCGCCTCCATCACCAGCATCGTCTCGCGGGTGGCCTGCGCGACCCCGCCCAGCGTCCCGGAGCTGGGCGAGGGGCGGACGAAGGCGGCGTCGTCCACTGCCAGCCGGTTCATCCTGGTCTTGTCGCCGAGGATGCTGCCCTTGCTGCGGCTGGAGGACGGATCGACCGCGAGCACCGCGACCCGGTGCCCGGCGCCGATCAGGTTCATGCCGAGGGTGTCGATGAACGTGGACTTGCCGACCCCCGGCACGCCGGTGATGCCGATGCGCTGCGCGTCGCCGGTGAAGGGCAGCAACTCGTGGAGCAGCCGCTGGGCGCGCTCGCGGTGGTCGGATCGGCGGGACTCCACCAGCGTGATCGCCCGGGCGATGGCCGCGCGGTCACCGCCGCGGACGCCGGCGACGAGGTCGCTCACGTCGCTCACGTCGGGCCCCGCGGCGTCATGCGTCAGTCGCGTCAGCCACGTCAGCCCGAGGAGGGCAGCTGCGCGGCGAGCACACCAAGCAGGTCGACGGCCGCGGTGGCGATCACCGTGCCCGGGGGGAAGATCGCTGCCGCCCCGGCCCGGCGCAGCTCGTCGAAGTCCTGCGGTGGGATGACGCCGCCGACGACGATGAGAATGTCCGGGCGCCCCTGAGCGGCGAGCTCGTCCCGCAGGGCGGGGACCAGGGTGAGGTGACCGGCGGCGAGGGAGTTGACGCCCACCACGTGCACGTCGGCCTCGATCGCCTGCCGGGCGACCTCGGCCGGCGTCTGGAACAGCGGGCCGACGTCGACGTCGAAGCCGAGGTCGGCGAACGCGGTCGCGATGACCTTCTGGCCGCGATCGTGGCCGTCCTGGCCCATCTTCGCGACGAGGATGCGGGGACGCCGCCCGTGCTCGGCCTCGAAGGCGTCGGTGGCGGCGCGGGCGTCGTCGATGGCGGCCACGGCACCCGACTCCTCCCGGTAGACGCCGGAGATCGTGCGGATCTGGCCGGCATGGCGACCGTAGACCTTCTCCAGCGCGTCGGAGATCTCGCCCACGGTCGCCATCGCGCGCGCCGCGTCGATGGCCAGGGCGAGCAGGTTCTGGTCCAGGCCGGCGGCCCGCGTCCCGTCCGCGGCAGCCGCCGCGGCGGCGGTCAGCCGGTCGAGGGCCACCTGCACGGCCGCGCTGTCACGTTCCTCGCGCAGTCGCTTCAACTTCTCGGCCTGCTGCACGCGCACGGCGGAGTTGTCGATCTTCAGGACGTCGATCATCTCGTCGTCGGCGACGCGGTACTTGTTGATGCCGATCACCGGCTGACGCCCGGAGTCGATGCGCGCCTGGGTGCGGGCGGCGGCCTCCTCGACCCGGAGTTTGGGCAGGCCGGCATCGATCGCCTGCGCCATGCCCCCTGCCTGCTCGACCTCCTGGATGTGCGCCCACGCGCGCCGGGCCAGGTCGTAGGTGAGTTTCTCGACGTACGCGCTCCCACCCCAGGGGTCGATGACGTGCGTGGTGCCGGACTCCTGCTGCAGCAGGAGCTGGGTGTTGCGCGCGATGCGCGCGGAGAAGTCGGTGGGCAGGGCGAGCGCCTCGTCGAGGGCATTGGTGTGCAGGGACTGGGTGTGCCCCTGGGTCGCGGCCATGGCTTCGACGCAGGTGCGGGCGACGTTGTTGAAGACGTCCTGGGCGGTCAGCGACCACCCCGACGTCTGGCTGTGAGTCCGCAGCGACAGCGACTTCTGGCTCGTCGGCTCGAACTGCTGCACCAGCTTGGCCCACAGCAGCCGCCCGGCGCGGAGCTTGGCGACCTCCATGAAGAAGTTCATGCCGATGGCCCAGAAGAAGGACAGTCGCGGGGCGAAGGTGTCGATGTCCATTCCCGCCGCCAGGCCCGCGCGGATGTACTCGACACCGTCGGCAAGGGTGTAGGCCAGCTCCAGATCGGCCGTCGCACCCGCCTCCTGGATGTGGTAGCCGGAGATCGAGATCGAGTTGTAGCGCGGCATCCTGGCCGAGGTGTACGCGAAGATGTCGGAGATGATCGTCATCGACGGCGTGGGCGGGTAGATGTAGGTGTTGCGCACCATGAACTCTTTGAGGATGTCGTTCTGGATGGTGCCGGTCAGCTGCTCCGGCGCCACCCCCTGCTCCTCCGCGGCCACGACGAACAGCGCGAGCACCGGCAGCACCGCACCGTTCATGGTCATCGAGACGCTCATCCGGTCCAGTGGTATCCCGCTGAACAGCTCCCGCATGTCGTAGATCGAGTCGATGGCCACGCCCGCCATCCCGACATCGCCGATGACGCGGGGGTTGTCGCTGTCGTAGCCACGGTGGGTGGGCAGGTCGAAGGCGACCGACAGGCCCTTCTGACCGGCGGCGAGGTTGCGCCGGTAGAAGGCGTTGGACTCACCGGCCGTGGAGAACCCGGCGTACTGGCGGATGGTCCACGGCTGGTTGACGTACATCGTCGGGTACGGCCCCCGCAGGTACGGCGTGATCCCCGGGTAGGTGTCGAGGAAGTCGATGTCGGCCAGGTCGGCGCCGGTGTAGAACGGGGCGACGTCGATGCCTTCCGGGGTCTGCCAGGGTGCCTGTTCGGCCGCCGGGGCGGGTGCCGGGGCTCCCGGCGCGCCGTCGAGGTCGCCCAGTGTCGCGTCGCCGAAATCGGGGATCATGCCGTCACTCCCAGGGTGCGGGCGGTCGTGCGCAGAACCGCCAGCGCGTCGCAGCCGACGTGGATGCTGCCGTCGAGATCGGCGGAGTCGATCTCCTGCCCACCGGCGATCCAGATCGTCTCGGCGCCGGCGGCCTTGAGCGCGGCTGCCAGTCCCGCCGCCTCGGCCGCGTAGACCTTCTCCGACGAGCACAGGCAGGCGACCGTCGTCCCCGAGGCGGCGAAGGCGGCGGTGAGGTCCGCGACGCTGCCGGTGCCGACGACGGTGTCCAGCCCGCCGGCGGCGAAGAGGTTGACGGCGAATCCGACCCGTCCGGTGTGGGCCGCTACCGGGCCGAGCGCCGCGAGGAAGACGGTCGGGCGCGTGCCGTGCTCGGCGAGGTGGGCGTCCGCGCTGTCGCGCAGCTGCTCGAACGGTTCGGCATAGCGGATCCGCGGCAGGCCGCCGGAGGGACCGGCCGGTGCCGCCGGGCGTGCGAGGGGCTGCTCGGTGAGGTTCGCGAACTCGCTGACGCCGGTGATCGGGTCCCGGCGGTGGGCGATGTTGTCCTCGCGGGCGGCCCGGCTCGTCGCCAGCAGCGAAGCGATCGTGCCGTCGGCCAGCGCGGCGACCGCCCCGCCCGCGCGCTCGAGTTCGGTGAACCGCGACCAGGCGGCCGCTGCGAGCTGCTCGGTGAACGACTCGACGAACCAGGACCCGCCCGCCGGGTCGATCACACGGGCCAGGCTCGACTCGTCGTGCAGGACGCTCTGGCAGTTGCGCGCGATGCGCCGGGCGAAGTCGTCGGGTAGGCCGTGGGCGGCGTCGAACGGGGCCACCGTGATCGACTCAGCTCCCCCGACCGCCGCGGCGAAGCAGGCGATGGTCGTGCGCAGCATGTTCACCCACGGATCGCGTCGGGTCATCATCGCCGCGGAGGTGACCGCGTGCTGGTGCTGCCCCCGGTGTGCGGGTGCGGCACCCGACAGCTCGGCGATGCGCGCCCAGATGCGCCGAGCGGCACGCAGCTTGGCGATCGACGCGAACTGGTCGCAGCCGACGGCGTACCGGAACTCGAGCTGATCCAGCGCCGCGTCGGCACTCAGGCCGGCGTCGGTGAGCGCGCGCAGGTAGGCGACGCCGACCGAGGCGGCGATGGCGAGTTCGTCGCTGTCGCTGCCCCCTGCATCGTGGTAGGCGGTCCCGTCGACGGTGATCGCCCGCAACGCGGCGAACGGCAGGGTGCGCAGGGCCAGATGAGTCGTGGTGTCGAGATCGGGAACCGTGCCCGTCCGCGCGGCCAGTCCGATCGGGTCGGCCCCGAGGCTCCCCGACAACTCGCGGGCCTCCACGCCCCGGGCGGCGGCGAGCAGGAAGAACGCATCCGCGGCCGCCGTGGTGTCCGCGCCGGCGTCCAGGACGACCGGTGCCAGATCGAGGTAGACGCCGTCGAGCACCTGCCCCAGGGCGTCGATCGGGATGCCACCGTCTCCGAGCGCGAGCCAGAGCGACGTCACGCCGTTCTCGAGGTCGGCGAGGACGGCCGCGTTGGTGCGGACCGGGTCGGGGTCGGCGTGGCGCTGGCGGACGTCCCATCCCGTCGCCACAGCGCGCGTCCCGCGGACGAACGGTGCCTGTCCGGGCAGGCCGTTGGCGTCGACGCCGTGGGGCGCGGACCCGGCCACGTAGAGGGGGGCGAGCGTCACCCCGTCGTAGGTGGGCGTGGACAGCAGCGACTCGGGCGCGCCCGCGGCCGCCGACAGATCCGCACCGGATCTGCGGAGGACCGCGCCGACCAGCTCGCGCCACTGCTCCAGCGAGGCAGGGGCGAAGTCGGCGGCGAGATCGAGGTGGTCCGACGGCGCCGTCATGGCCCGCATCGTAAGACCGATCGCGGCTTAAGTGCCGAAGAAGGTGGCTCATCTCTCGCCGCTGTCTTGCCGCTCTCCCGCCGCTCTCTTGCCGCTCTCTCGGCGCCGGTGCTGTCCGATCTGCCGCGTAGGCTCCCCCGATGTGACCGCTGACGCCGACCCCGCCGCCCTCGCCCACGCCGCCGCCGCACAGCTCGCCGACCGCACCGGCGTGGCCACCCATGACGTCGCTCTCGTGCTCGGCTCGGGCTGGGTGCCCGCGGTCGACGCCCTCGGGGCGCCCGCGGCCGAGCTGGCGGTCACCGACCTGCCGGGGTTCACCGCTCCCGCAGTCGCCGGTCACGCCGGGCGCATCCGCTCGATCCAGGTCGGCGGCAAGCGGGTGCTGGCCTTCCTGGGGCGCACGCACTTCTACGAGGGGCGCGGGGTGCCCGCGGTCGTGCACGGCGTGCGCGTCGCGGCCGCCGCCGGATGCGGTGTCGTCGTGCTCACCAACGCCTGCGGCGGGCTGCGCGACGGGCTCTCGGTGGGGCAGCCGGTGCTGATCAGCGACAGCATCAACTTCACCTTCGCGTCCCCGCTGGTCGGGCCGCGCTTCGTCGACCTCACCGACCTGTACTCCCGGCGGCTGCGGGCGCTCATGCGCGACATCGACCCGTCCCTGGAGGAGGGCGTCTACGCCCAGATGCCCGGGCCGATGTACGAGACCCCGGCGGAGATCCGGATGCTCGGTCGCCTCGGCGCCGACCTGGTCGGCATGTCCACCGGGCTGGAGGCGATCGCGGCCCACGCGGAGGGAGTCGAGGTGCTCGGCCTCTCGCTGGTCACGAACCTCGCGGCCGGGATCACCGGCGAACCGCTCAACCACGAGGAGGTCCTCGAGGCCGGGCGGGCGGCGGCGGCCCGGATGGGCGCGCTGCTCGGCCAGTTCATCGAACGCCTCTGACGCCGATGGATCGCGAAGCCGTCGAGGCGTGGATCGCCGACGACGTCGACCCCCTGGCCGCGGCGGAGCTGTCGGCGTTGCTCGACCACGGCGACTGGGCCGAGCTCGAGGACCGGTTCAGCGCGCCTCTCACCTTCGGCACCGCCGGGCTGCGGGGACCCCTGCGGGCCGGGCCCAACGGCATGAACCGGACCGTCGTGCGCCGGGCCGCCGCGGGACTGGCCGCCTGGCTGACGCCACGCACCGCCGCCGGATCGATCGTGGTGGTCGGGTACGACGCGCGGCACGGCTCGCGCGAGTTCGCCGAGGACTCCGCCGCGGTGTTCACCGCAGCCGGTTTCGACGCGCGACTGCTCCCGGGGCCGTTGCCGACCCCGCTCCTGGCCTACGCGGTGCTGCACCTGGGGGCGGTGGCCGGCGTGATGGTGACGGCCTCGCACAACCCGCCCCAGGACAACGGCTACAAGGTCTATGCCGGCGACGGCGCGCAGATCGTCCCGCCCGCCGATCGCGAGATAGAGCAGGAGATCCAGGCCGTCGGCGCGGCGAGCGGTATCGCGCTGAAGCCGGGTCACCAGGTGCTCGACGACACGATCGTCGACGACTACGTGCGCGCGGTGGCCGCGCTGGTCGGTCCCCCGGCGGTGCGGCAGCGCATCGTGCACACCGCGATGCACGGCGTCGGGACCTCGACGCTGCTGCGGGTGTTCGCCGCCGCCGGTTTCGCCGCCGCCGGTGGGCGTCGCCCGGCAGGCCGATCCCGACCCGGACTTCCCGACCGTGGCATTCCCGAATCCCGAGGAGCCGGGCGCACTGGATCTCGCGCTGGCGCTGGCGCGGGAGGTCGGCGCCGATCTGGTCATAGCCAACGATCCCGACGCCGACCGGTGCGCCATCGCGGTCGAGTTCCCCGGAACCGGCTGGCGGGCACTGCGTGGCGACGAGCTGGGCGCGCTCCTCGGCGATGCCCTTCTCCGCGCGGGCACACCGGGGACCTACGCGACCACGATCGTGTCCTCGCAGCTGCTCGGGAAGATGGCCGCCGCGCACGCCGCGCCCTACGCCGAGACGCTGACGGGGTTCAAGTGGATCACCCGGGCCGCGGACGACCTCGCCTACGGTTACGAGGAGGCGATCGGCTACGCGGTGGCGCCGCGGCTGGTGCGCGACAAGGACGGCATCTCGGCGGCCCTGCTCGCGGCGTCGATCTCGGCGGAGCTGGCCGCCGGGGGCTCGTCGATCCCCGCGCGCCTGGACGAGCTCGCCGAGCAGTACGGGGTCCACGCCACCGATCAGCTCTCGCTGCGCGTCGCCGACGTCTCGCTCATCGCCGACGCCATGGCCCGGCTGCGCGCGGCGCCTCCGGACACGCTGCTCGGCGCACCCGTCACCGTCACCGACCTGGCCCCGTCCGCAGACGTGGTGACGCTGCGCTGGCCGGGTGGGCGGGCAGTGGTCCGCCCGTCCGGCACCGAGCCGAAGCTCAAGGCGTACCTGGAGATCGTCGCGCCGGTCGACGGGCGCCCGGTCGCCACCGTGCGCGCCGAGGCGATGTCCGCGTTGGCCGACCTGCGCGCCGAGATCGACCGCATCCTCGCCCTGAGCTGACGGCCCGCGGACCCGCGACGACCGTGGCCCCACCCAGCGCTGCCACGGCGGCGACGGCTACGGCATCATGTGGCCTGTGGCGGAGCTGACCGATGACGTGGACGTGGTCGTCGTCGGGGCGGGGCTGGCCGGGCTGGCCACCGCACGTCACCTGCACGCCCGCGGGGTGTCGGTCACCGTCGTGGAGAAGGCCGACGACACCGGCGGCCGGATCCGCACCGACCGGCAGGACGGGTTCCTGCTCGATCGCGGGTTCCAGCTCTTCAACCCCGCCTACCCGGAGGCCGCCCGGGTCTTCGACGTCGACCTGCTCGAACTGCAGCCGTTCAAGGCCGGCGTCGTCGTGGCCATGGGGGATTCCCGTTACGTGCTGGGCGATCCACGCCGCTGGCCGGCCGCGACGGTGTCGACCCTGCGCGCCCCCGTCGGGTCGATGCGCGAGAAGATCGCCCTGGCCCGCTACGCCCTCGACGTCGGCTACCGCCCGGTCCAGCGGATCACCGGCGGCGCGGACATCTCGCTGGCGGAGGCCTTCGCCGAGCGGCACCTGGGTGGAGGCGTCGAATCCCACGTGCTGCAGCCGTTCCTCAGCGGCGTGCTCGCGGACGGGACCCTGGACAGCTCGCGCCGGCTGGGCGACCTGCTCATGCGGGCATTCGTCCGCGGCACGCCGGCACTCCCGGCGAACGGCATGCGCGCGCTCCCGGACCAGCTCGTCGCCGCGTTGCCTACGGGCACGGTCCACACCGGGGTGACGGTCCAGAGGTGCAGCGGCAGCGAGGTGCTCACCGACCACGGACGCATCCGGGCTCGTGCCGTGGTCGTCGCGGCGGATCCCCGCGCGGCGTGCGCCCTCATCGGCCTGCCGACGCCGCCGATGCGCGGGCTGACGACCTTCTACCACCGGGTGACCTCGCCACCGACCCATGTCGGGGTGCTGCACGTCGACGGCGACCGGCGCGGCCCCGTCGTCAACACCGCCGTCGTCTCCAACGCCGCGCGGACCTACGCCCGCAGCGGCGCACTGATAGCGACCACGGTGCTCGGGCGCGACGGCGGCGAGCAGATGGAGTCCCTGGTGCGCGAACAGGCGGGGCTGATCTACGGCGCCGACACGAGGAGCTGGGAGCTCGTCGCGACCTACGCGGTGCCGTACGCGCTGCCCGCCCAGCGCCCGCCCTTCGCCGTCCAGCAGGACGTCGACCTGGGTGAGGGACTGTTCGTCGCAGGCGACCACCGCGACACCGCCTCCATCCAGGGCGCGCTGGTCTCCGGCCGACGCGCCGGGACCGCGGTCCTGGCCCACCTGCGCGGGTAGAAGCCCCGGCCGATCAGTGCGCGTCGAGGAACTCCAGGACGCGTTCGGTGAGCAGCGCGGCGGCGGTGGCGTCGTAGGACGGCAACGAGCTGTCGACGAACAGATGCTCCGAGCCCGGGTAGAGGAACAGCTCCACCGACGCGACGGTGTCCACCAGCGCCCGCGCGGCGTCGATGTCACCCTCGTCGACGAAATAGGGGTCGGCGTCCATCGCGTGGATCTGCGCGGGCAGGCCGTCCGGCCACGGCCCGAAGAAGGCCGTGGGCACGCAGGAGTGGAACAGCAGTGCGCTCTGCGCACCGGGGCGGGTCTGTGCCAACCGCTGGGCCGGCACCACCCCGAGGGAGAATCCGGCGTAGCCGATCTCGGCGGGCAGCTGCTCGACGCTCGCCACGGCCCGCTCGACGATCGCGTCGAAGCCGACCTCACCGAGGAACGACTGCCCGGCCTCGATGCTGTCGAAGAGGCGCCCGTCGAACAGGTCCGGCGTGTGCACGGTGTGCCCGGCACCGCGCAGCGTGTCGGCGAAGGACGCCACGCCCGGCGTCAGGCCCTGGATGTGGTGGAACAGGACGATCTCGGCCATCTCTGCGCTCCCGGCTCGCTGTCGGTGGATGACTGCAGAGTCAACACCAGGGGTCCGACAGTGCGGGCCGGTCCGGAGGCGGTGCCGTCAGCGCGGGCCGAACTGGCGATCGCCCGCATCGCCGAGCCCCGGCACGATGTAGGCGTTGTCGTTGAGACCCTCGTCGATGCTGGCCGTGACCAGCCGGGTCGGCTGCCCGTTGGCGGCCAGGCGCGCGACGCCCTCGGGTGAGGCGAGCACGCAGACGACCGTGATGTCGCTGGCTCCGCGGGCGACCAGGAGGTCGATGCAGTGCAGCAACGAGCCGCCGGTCGCCAGCATCGGATCCAGGACGATCACGGGACGGCCTGCGAGCGAGTCCGGAAGCGAGGCCATGTAAGCCTCGGGATCGTGGCTGTCCTCGTTGCGGGCGACGCCGACGAACCCCATCTGCGACTCGGGGAACAGGTTGAAGGCGGCCTCCGCCATGCCCAGCCCGGCCCGCAGGACCGGCACCAGGAGCGGGGGGTTGGCCAGTTCGTGCCCGGTGGTCGGCCCCACGGGGGTCTCTATGGCCGTCTCGGTGATCTCCAGCTCCCGCGTGGCCTCGTAGACCAGCAGGGTGGACAGTTCGCGCAGAGCCGCCCGGAACTCCGAGTTGCTGCTGCGCTTGTCCCGCATCACCGACAGGCGCGTCCGTGCGATGGGGTGGTCGACGACGAGAGTCTGCACGTGCGCAGACTAGAGCACCTCGATGACCGCGACGTGTCCCCTCGGCCCTGTCCCCGGCACGGCCGTCCGGCCGTCAGCGCCGTCCGCGGCGGGCGGCGAGCAGCACGCTGAGGACGCCGAGCAGCCCCACGCCCAGCAACATCGCCCACGCCACCGGCGCACCGCCCTGATGCAGGGCCAGGGTCACCAGCGCGACCCCCAGCGCGGTGCCGAACGCGCGGGCGGTGTTGACCAGCCCGCCGCCGCTGCCGGAGAACTGCGCCGGGACCGACGACATGATCGCCGCGTTGTTCGGGGGCGCCCAGGCGCCGAGACCGACGCCCAGACAGCCCAGGCCGGCCACCAGCGCCACCCGATCGGTGCCGGCGGCGAGCAGGATCCCCAGGGCCACCAGGACGATGCCGGCGCCGAGCAGCGAACGCCGGGAACTGGACCAGCGCCGCGGCAGGACCGCCTCCGACGCGCTCGCGGCGACCGCGAAACCCGCCGGCAGCGCCGCCAGCACGAGCCCGATCTGAACCGTGGACGCGTGTGCGCCCGCCAGCACCGAGGGCACCAGCACGAGCGGGCCGAACAGCAGCAGGTACGCCGCCGTCGCGCCGACCAGCCCGGCGAGGATGCCCGGCGCCGCCAGCACCCGGGGCTCGATGAGGGGGGCCGCGGATCGCCGTTGCTGCCAGGCGAATGCCGCGCCGATCACCGCGGCGGTGACGAGGAGGGCGCCTGTCCCGGCCGCGCTCAGCCCGAGCCCCGAGCTGCCGGAGATCCCGAGCAGCAGCGCGGTGGTGACCCCGGCGAGGAGCACCACGCCCACCGGTCCGGCCGCGGGCGCCATCGACAGCCGGCGCGTGCGCGGGAGGAACAATCGTCCGGCCAGAAGTGCTACGACCCCGACCGGCACGTTGATCGCGAAGACCCACCGCCACCCCATCGTGTCGACGATGACGCCGCCGACCGTGGGCCCGAGCGCCAGCCCGATCGCCTGCGCGGCGGCCTGCACGCCGAGCGCGGCCCGGATGCGGGCGCGCGGGGCACTCGTCACGACGAGCGCGACGCTGTTGGCCTGGAGCATGCCGGCGCCCACGGCCTGGACACCGCGGAAGGTGAGCAGGACGCCCAGGCTCGGCGCGAGGGCACACCCCAGCGACGCGGCGGTGAACAGGGAGAAGCCCCACAGGTACACCCGCTTGCGCCCGAGCCGGTCCGACACCTGTCCGAGGTAGACGAGCAGGGCCGCCAGCGGGACGAGGTAGGCGAGGGAGACCCATTGCACGGCCGCGCTGCCGACGTGGAACTCCCGTCCGACGGAGCGGTAGGTCAGGGTGACCACGCTGGCATCGAGTTGCCCCATGAAGGCGCCGAAGCACACGGTCAGCAACGCCAGGCGCCACGCCTGCGGATGCTCACGCACCCAGCCGGGACGGGCCCGCTCCGTGGCGGGCGCGAGGGGCTGTTCGGGTACCACTCCACCAAACTACATCGCATTGAGATGTATTGCTCGCGTTAGGGTGGCCGGATGTCCGATATCGCACGGGAACTCACCGACACGGTGACCAAGCTGCGGCGGGCGCTGCGCCGCTCGGTCCGTGACGACGAGCGGTGGCGGGCGCGGCCGGTGGCCCAGATCGAGATCCTGCAGAGCATCGCCGACGCCAGCCCGTCGACGGTGAGCGATCTGGCCGTGCGGCTGCGCCTGGCCCAGAGCGCGGTCAGCGGGCTGATCGCCAGACTCGTCGCGGACGGGCTGATCGAGCGCACGGCCGATCCCCGCGACGGGCGGGCGATGCAGCTCGCGCTGAGCGCTGCGGGGCGAGCGGAGCTGACGGGATGGGAGCAGGCCAACCAGGCCAGGCTCGGCGCCGCGCTGGCCACCCTCGACGCCGCGGACCTGGCCGCCGTGCGCAGCGCGATCCCGGCGCTGCGCGGGCTCGCCACAGCCCTGAACGAGTCGCCACCGGCCGCCTCCGACCGCCCTAGACTGCAGGAGTGAGTGCCTCAGTGATCAATCGCGCGCTGGACGACGTCGTCCGTGACGACGCCTCCCTGCGCCGCTTCCTGCACGGCCTGCCGGGCGTCGACCAGGTCGGCGCGGAGGGGCGGGCCGCGATGCTCGCCACGCGCAGCATCAAGACCACCGCCAAGGCGTGGGCCATCGACACCGCGATCCGGATGGTCGACCTCACCACGCTGGAGGGCGCCGACACCCACGGCAAGGTGCGCTCCCTGTGCGCCAAGGCCGCCCACCCCGACCCGACCGACGCCTCGGTGCCCGCGGTCGCGGCGGTGTGCGTCTACCCCGACCTCGTCGAGACGGCGGTCTCCGCGCTGAAGGGCAGTCCGGTCGGCGTCGCGAGCGTCGCCACGGCGTTCCCGTCCGGGCGGGCCGCGCTGCGGACGAAGCTGCAGGACGTGCGCGATGCCGTCGCCGCCGGCGCCACGGAGATCGACATGGTCATCGACCGCGGCGCGTTCCTGTCCGGGCGCTACCTGCAGGTCTACGAGGAGATCGTCGCCACCAAGGCCGAATGCGGCACCGCGCACCTGAAGGTCATCCTCGAGACCGGTGAGCTGGTCACGCTGGACAACGCCCGCCGTGCGTCCTGGCTCGGGCTGCTCGGGGGCGGCGACTTCATCAAGACCTCCACCGGAAAGGTCACCCCGGCGGCCACTCCCCCGGTGGCGCTGGTGATGCTCCAGGCGGTGCGCGATTTCGCCGCCGAGACCGGCGAGCGGCGCGGCGTCAAGCTGGCCGGCGGCATCCGCACCTCCAAGGAGGCCGTCCGCTACCTGGTGATGGTCAACGAGGTCGCCGGCGAGGCGTGGCTGACCCCGGACCTGTTCCGCTTCGGCGCGTCCAGCCTGCTCAACGACCTGCTGCTGCAGCGGCACAAGCTCACGACCGGCGGCTACGACGGTCCCGACTACGTGACGGTGGACTGACCTGATGGCCGCATTGTTCGACTACGCCCCCGCCCCCGAGTCCCGCGACATCGCCCGCCTCAAGCCGTCCTATGGCATCTTCGTCGACGGAGCCTTCCGGGAGGGCTCCGGCGAGCACATCAAGACGATCAATCCCGCCACCGAGGAGCCCCTGGCCGAGGTCAGCGAGGCCGGTCCGGCCGATGTCACGCTCGCCGTGGCCGCCGCCCGCAGGGCCTATGACAAGACCTGGTCGCGGATGCCGGGGCGCGAGCGCGCGAAGTACCTGTACCGGATCGCGCGCGCGATCCAGGAGCGCGGCCGGGAACTTGCCGTACTGGAGACCCTCGACAACGGCAAACCCATCCGTGAGTCCCGGGACGTCGACATCCCCACCGCGGCGGCGCACTTCTTCTACTACGCGGGCTGGGCGGACAAGCTGCCCTACGCCGGCTTCGGGCCCGCGCCGCGCCCGCTGGGTGTCGCCGGTCAGGTGATCCCGTGGAACTTCCCGCTGCTCATGGCCGCCTGGAAGATCGCCCCCGCGCTGGCCACCGGCAACACGGTCGTCCTCAAGCCCGCCGAGACCACGCCGCTGACAGCGCTGACGCTGGCGGAGATCATCGCCGAGTGCGACCTGCCGCCGGGCGTGGTCAACATCCTGCCGGGCGGCCCCGCCGTCGGTCAGGCGCTCGTCGAGTCGGGCGTGGACAAGATCGCCTTCACCGGGTCGACCGACGTGGGCAAGCAGATCCAGCGCACCCTCGCCGGGACGCCGACCCGCCTCGGGCTCGAGCTCGGCGGCAAGGCGGCGAACATCGTCTTCGAGGACGCGCCGCTGGACCAGGCCGTCGAGGGCATCGTGAACGGGATCTTCTTCAACCAGGGTCACGTGTGCTGTGCCGGTTCGCGGCTGCTGGTGCAGGAGTCGATCGCCGACGAGGTGCTCGACGCCCTGCGCGCCAGGCTCGCGACCCTGCGCCTGGGCGACCCGATGGACAAGAACACCGACATCGGCGCGATCAACTCCGCCGCGCAGCTGGCCCGCATCCACGAGCTCACCGACGCCGGTGACGCCGAGGGCGCCGTCCGCTGGTCGCCGCCGTGCGAGCTGCCCACGCGCGGATTCTGGTTCCCGCCCACGGTGTTCACCGGTGTGGCCCAGTCCCATCGGATCGCGCGGGAGGAGATCTTCGGACCGGTGCTGTCCGTGCTGACGTTCCGTACCCCCGCCGAGGCCGTGGAGAAGGCCAACAACACCCCGTACGGCCTGTCGGCCGGCATCTGGACCGAGAAGGGCTCCCGGATCCTCTGGATGGCCGACAAGCTGCGTGCAGGCGTGGTCTGGGCCAACACCTTCAACCGCTTCGACCCCACCGCGCCCTTCGGCGGCTACAAGGAGTCCGGCTTCGGCCGCGAAGGCGGACGCCACGGCCTGGAGGCCTACCTTGCCTACTGACGGAGCGCGCGTCGCGCAGGTGGACGACACCCGCATCGACATCCGCAAGACCTACAAGCTGTACCTGGGCGGGGCGTTCCCGCGCTCGGAGTCCGGACGGGTCTACCCGGTGACCGACCACCGCGGACGGCTGCTCGCCCAGGCTGCCCAGGCCTCCCGCAAGGACGTCCGCGACGCGGTGGTGGCCGCCCGCAAGGCCGTCCCCGGCTGGTCCGGTGCCACTGCGTACAACCGCGGGCAGGTCCTCTACCGGATCGCGGAGATGCTCGAGGGGCGCCGCGACCAGTTCGCCGCGGAGGTGCGCGCCGCCGAGGGGCTGTCGGCCGCCCGCGCCGGCCGGGCCGTCGACGCCGCGATCGATCGCTGGGTCTGGTACGCCGGGTGGACCGACAAGTACGCCCAGGTCGCCGGGTCGACGAACCCCGTGGCCGGCCCCTACTTCGCCTTCTCCGTCCCCGAACCGACCGGAGTGGTCGGCGTGGCGGCCCCGCAGGAGTCGAGCCTGCTGGGGCTGGTGAGCGTCCTCGCCCCGGTGATCGCGCTGGGCAACACCGCCGTCGTGCTCACGTCCCAGGAACGACCGCTGCCGGCGATCTCCTTCGCCGAGGTGCTCGCGACCTCGGACCTGCCCGGCGGCGTGGTGAACCTGCTCACGGGGGTCACCGCCGAGCTGGTCCCATGGCTGGCCTCGCACCGGGACGTCAACGCCCTCGACCTGACCGGTGTGGACCCCGCGGACCGGGTGGCCCTGCTGCAGGCGGCGGCCGACTCGGTGAAGCGGGTGTACGCACCGGCTGCGGTGGACTGGTCGGCCGACCCCGGCATGTCGCGCCTGTCCGCGTTCACCGAGACCAAGACCGTCTGGCACCCGATCGGGGTGTGACCGGTAGATTCCGCAGCATGACCAGCCCCGACGGCTCGATCGTGCCGATCACCATCACCCTGAACGAGCGCACCGGCCTGACCCTCTGGGCTCCCCCGTGGGAGGACGAGGACGGCGAGGAGTGGATGGGTTTCCTCGGCGACGGCGCGAAGATCGTCGTGTTCCCCGGTGTCGACGAGCTGTTCGCCTTCATCGCCGAGAGCGGCGAGAACGACCTGTCCGACCACCCCGGCTGGCCCGCCGTGCAGAAGTACACGCCGGCCCAGCTGCGCCCGACCGAGGAGAACCGCTACGACCTCGACTCGGTCTACGAGTGGGCCGCCGAGGACCCCGACCCGGTCACCGAATCCTCCCTGGCCAACGTCGTGGAGATGACCCTGCGCATCGCCGAGGCGTGCGAGGACGGCGCCCTGCGGCGTCTCATCGGGTCCACGCCGGAGTACGCCGAGCTGATCAGCGAGGACATGGGCTACAGCGGCCGCGACGGCGCCAAGGCCTGGTCCGCGCTGGGCGACACCATCGCCGCGACGTGGGAACGGGCGATCGCGCGGGTGGAGCAGTGGCTGGACTGGCGCGGTGACTTCAGCGACAGCGAACTCGACGATCTGGAGGCGCTCTCGCTCTGGGACCGCGTGGACGCCGAGCCCATCGAGATCGTCGTGGCCGAGGACGACATCGTCCTGACCGTCCGCGCGGTGATCGACGACGAGGCGGTGTTCCTGGGCAGCGACGGCACGATCGCGGTGTTCACCGAGCCGGAGGACCTGGCCGCGTACTGCCGCGGGGCCGAGGAGCACGAACTCATCAAGCTGGAGTGGTGGGACGAGGTCCGCGAAGCCGACGACGAGGCGTTCATCCCGACCGCCGACGACAGCTACGACCTGACCGAGCCCAGCTCGCGCACCGCTGAGCTGCTCAAGGAGCTCGCGTCCTTCCTGGAGCTGGACGCCGACGCGGCGTTCCTCGACGCCAAGCGCATCGACCGGGTGAAGTGGGACAGCCTCGTCGCCGAGGTCGTCACCTGCTTCGGCCCCGACGCCTGACCGGCACTGCGACCGGGCCGAACGCCGGCTCCTGACGGCTCACGCGTCGAGCGAGACCACCATCTGGGGCTGGGCGACGACGTGATCCGCGCGGAGCGGGCGGACCGCCGTGCCGACCGCGAAGAACTCCGTCGCGTGCATGCCCCACACGTGGTTGTGCTCGCGCAGGTCCACGCCCACGATGCCCTCCGCGCCCAGCGCATGCGCCTCGGCGGACATCCGCGTCATCGCCAGTTCCCGCGCGTCGTACAGCGCCTGGGTGAACTGCGGGATCTCGACGTTCTGCCCGGCATTGCGGAACAGCTGCCCCATCGACTGGTGCGCTATGTGGTAGACGCAGGTGCCCATCACCATGCCGACCGGCGCGTAGCCCGACTGGAGCAGCGTCCAGAAGTCCTGCCCGGACAGGTCGGAGGTGAACGGGCGCCCGCGCTGGTCGCGCCAGCTGCCGCCCTGCTCCGACAGCACCGCGGTGCCGATGGCGATGAACTCCGACAGGTGCTCGCCCCATGCGTGCTGGGTCACCGCGAGCCGGACGCCCACGATCCCGTCCGCGCCCAGGGCGTAGGCCTCGGCCTCCATCCGGGTCATCGCCAGTTCCCGCGCGTGGTACATCGCCTGGGACAGCACGCCGAGTTCCATGTTCTGTCCCCAGTTCGAGCGCTGCAGCCCGATGTGGTAGATCGAGGAGCCCATCACCAGCCCGAGCGGGCGGAACCCGGCCTCGCGCACGAGCAGGAACTCGTTCACCGACAGGTCCGAGGTGAAGACCGCGCCGGGCGCCCCCGCCCGGTTCTCCTGCAGCCGGGCGATCGCGTCGGCCGGGACGCCGAGGGCGGTCGGGTCGAAGGCGGGTTGGGACGGAGTGGTCATCGGAGATTCCTTACCTGGCAGGGATGAGCTGGCTGGGCGAGCGGCCGCGCGGCGGTGGCCGGGCGGACTACACGGTGAACCGGGTGATGCGGGCCAGCGCGGCTGCGGCGTCGGCATTGGTCTCGGTCAGCGCCCCGAGGGCGGCGGCGACCTGCTGCGTCCAGTCGGCCAACGCGACGGTCGCGGTCTTGAGCACGATCCCGCCCACGGTGTGCGAGACGGTGGCGACGGGAGCCGAATCGGGCGTCGGGCGGCGCAGCGTGAAGGTGTTCTCGCCGAGCCGCACCGCCACGGACACGACCGGTGCGTCGTCCTTCGCCCGGCCGAACAGGCCGCGCCTGCGTTCCACGACGACGTTCTCCGGGGGCAGCGCGCCGGCCAGGGCTTCCACCAGGAACCCCGCATAGACCGACAGGTCCGAGCTCTGCCGGCTCAGCACGGCGGCGAGCACCGTCAGATCAGGTTGTGTCATGTGCGTCCCCTCACCCGTCCAACCGTACGACCGGCGTGATCTCCAGGCCGGGCCGGCCGCCACCGGGTGCCACTGTCCGGGCCGGCGGCCGGACCCTGACCAGCGCGTTGCCCATCGCCTCGACGTCGAGGTAGAAGTCGGTCGCGGTCTGCATGGCCACGCATTCCCCGTGCTCGAGGCGGGTCTGGAGCTCGTCGAGAATCATGCCGGACGCGCCGGACGCGCGCACCCGCCGGTCCAGGCGCTGCCGCACGGCCGCCCGGCCGTACTCCATCAGGGTGGTCGGGGCGCCGAGCTCGACGTTCTGCCACGACCGCGAGGAGAACGGGCCGATGCCGCCGCCGAGGGCGAAGGCTCCGCCGTGGATGCTGTACCGCACCAGCTCGAACAGCACCTCCCGCGGTTGCCACCCGCCGCGCAGCAGCATCGCGAAGTCGGCCGGGATGAGCGTGGTCGCGAAGGGTGCCCGGTCGGGGTCCGCTGCGGGTCGGCCATCGTCGCCCAGCCGCGAGCCGGCCGCTCCCTGCCGGCGGACGGACGTCGCCTGCCGGCGGACGGACGTCCCCACGACGGTGAACTCGTAGATCGAGTTGGCCACCTGCCCGGCCCGCAGCGACCGCACCCCGATGACGCCCTCCCCGCCCAGCGCCGCGCACTCGGCGAGCATCCGGCTCATCGCCGTGCGGCGCGCGGCGACCTCACCGGTGTGGAATCCCCGCATCTCCGCCGGCTGGCCCTGGCCGCCGTACGCGCCGAAACCGCCGCCGAACCCACCGCCGGTGCCGTAGGACAGGCCGTGGATGTTGTTCTGGTAGTAGGCCTGCTGCCGGTTCAGCGTGAACGTGGCCGTCCCGAACGCCTGCCCGACCACCTCGTACACGGCGGCACGCACCGCCACGAGGTCACGGGTCGACAGCGCGGAGGTGAACACACCGTCGTCGCGGGAGGCCGTGAGGCGTTCCTGGGCGGACAGAGGCAGCCGCCCGGCCGCGAGCTCGGCCTGGCTCAGCCGCTGCTGCTCCTGGGCCTCGGGGTCCAGTCCCGCCTTCGGACCGATGAACCGGGAGAACAGCGCCATGCCTACAGCTCTACTCGCTCAACCTCGCATACGCAGGCTTGATCACATCATTGATCAAGGTGAGGCGTTCGTCGAAGGGGATGAACGCGCTCTTCATCGCGTTCACCGTGAACCACGAGAGGTCTGACCAGTCGTAGCCGAACGCGTCGACGAGCTGCGTCATCTCCCGCGTCATCGAGGTGTCGCTCATGAGGCGGTTGTCGGTGTTGACCGTCACGCGGAACGACAGCTCCCGCAGCAGCCCGATCGGATGCTCGGCGATCGAGCGGGCCGCGCCGGTCTGGACGTTGGACGACGGGCACATCTCCAGCGGGATGCGCTTGTCCCGGACGTAGGCCGCGAGCAGGCCGAGCTCGGCGTGGGCGGCCGACTCCTGTACCGATGCCGACGGCTCACGTACGGACACGTCATCGACGATCCGCACCCCGTGCCCCAGCCGGTCGGTGCCGCACCACTGGAGGGCCTCCCAGATGGACGGCAGCCCGAACGCCTCGCCGGCGTGGATGGTGACGTGGAAGTTCGCCCGCCGGACGTACTCGAAGGCGTCGAGGTGCCGGCTGGGCGGGAACCCGGCCTCCGCGCCGGCGATGTCGAAGCCGACCACACCGGCGTCGCGGTAGCGCACCGCCAGCTCGGCGATCTCACGCGAGCGCGCGGCGTGGCGCATCGCCGTCAGCAGCCCGCCGACGCGGATCGACCGTCCGCGCGCGGCGGCGGCCTGCTCGCCCTCACGGAAGCCCGCCAGGGTGGCGTCGATCACTTCCTCCAGGCTCAGGTCGCCCTCGACGCTCAGCTCCGGGGCCCAGCGGATCTCGGCGTACACGACCCCGTCGTCGGCTAGATCCTCGGCCGCCTCGCGGGCCACGCGGCGGATCCCGTCGGCGGTCTGCATGACCGCGACGGTGTGGCTGAACGTCTCCAGGTACCGCACCAGCGAGCCGGAGTCGGCCGACGTCCGGAACCACGCCGCCAGCTCGCCGGCGTCGGTGCTCGGCAGCTCGGTGTAACCCACCTGGTCGGCGAGTTCGATGATGGTCTGCGGCCGCACACCGCCGTCCAGATGATCGTGGAGCAGTACCTTCGGCGCCGATCTGATGGTGTCGGGATTGAGCGGTGTGGGCATGGGCGTGAGGCTACTTGCTCGGCGGTTCGCAGCTGTCTGTGACGCGACGGGCACACCGGAACCGTGCGGCACGCACAGCACTCACGACAGTCACGGGACGAGCGCGATCCGGACCGCCAGGAACTGTTCGGGGGTGGCGCTCAACACCCGCAACCGCGGGTCGGGCACGGCGAGGAAGGGCTGCGTCACCAGGGCGCGGACCTCGGCGAGGCGGGGATCGGCCAGCACCGAGTCCACCGCGGCGCGGTCGCCACCACAGATCACCGCGTCCAGCGTCCGTGCCTCGGGGCCCAGGATCCGCACCGCGACGTCGGCCGCCGACGCGAAGGCCGCCGCGGCCTGGTTGGACCGCCGCCGGGCGTAGCGCTGCTGCGACCAGCCGCCCGCCTTCGTCGTCCCCTGGACGTAGGAGGAGTCGACCTTCGACGTGACCAGGGTCGATCCGTCGAAGACGCCGGCGGCGTACCCCCCGCGGCGGACGAGGACGACTCCGACGCGACGCACCCGGGTCACGTGCGCGACCAACTCGGCCGCACCGGCGGTCGCGCTCAGGGGCGGGAACGGGACCTCGATCCAGGCGTGGCTCCCGTCGGCCGCCCGCAGGTGACACCGCGTCGGGGCGGCCTCGAACTCGACCGCGCCGTGCCGTTCGGCGAACCCGTCCAGCCACCGGGCGAGCCGCGTGGGCGCGGTGGTGACCCGGCGCGCCCCGGCGGGAAGGTCGTCGCCGCTGGTCATGTGCCGGACCCTACCCGTGAATATCCATGTAGGTATGGGTTCTTTATCAAACGCTTGTTATATTACGTCGATGACGAGTGGGACGCAGTACGACGTGATCGTGTTGGGAACGGGCGCCGCCGGGCTGACAGCGGCCTTGCGCGCGGCCCATTCGGGAGCTCGCGTCGGGCTGTTCGAGAAGGCCGACACGGTCGGCGGCACGACCGCGTGGTCCGGCGGCACCGTGTGGCTGCCCGACAACGTGCACGAGCGCGAGAACGGGTTCGACGACAGCCGCGAGGACGTCCTGCGCTACCTCTCGTCGCTCTCGCACGACCTGATCCCGATGCCGTTGATCGAGGCCTACGTCGACACCGTCGACGATCTGGTGGCCTGGCTGGAGGCCGACACCCCTGTTCGCTTCGAGACCCTCATGGGCATGAGTGACTACCACCCCGAACACCCGGGCGGCCGTCGGGAGGGCCGCTCGGTCGAGGCGCCACTGTTCCCCTACGACGAGCTGGGCGAGTGGGCCGCGAGGGTGACCCGCGGGCGCCAGATCAACGGCGAGTTCTGCATGAGCGAGACCGGTTTGGGACGCAAGGCGCCCGACGGCATCCCGCCCGAGGAGGCCGCCCGCCGCCGCATCCGCGACGAGCGGGGCGCCGGCCAGGCGCTCGTGGGGCGCCTGCTCAAGGGCTGCCTGGACGTCGGGGTCGTGCCGCAGACCGAGCACCGCGCGGTCCGGCTGGTCACCGCGGACGGCGCCGTGGTCGGCGTCGAGTTCGAGACCCCCGACGGGCCGTTCACCGCCCGCGCACTCGGCGGCGTCGTCATGGCCACCGGCGGGTTCGAGCACGATGCCGATCTCGTCCGGGCATTCCTCCGCGGACCCCTGCAGCGGGCGGTCAGCGTGCCGACCAACACCGGTGACTCGCTCAAGATGGCCATGCGGATCGGTGCCGGCCTGGCCAACATGCGCGAGGCCTGGTGGGTCCCGACGATGGATGTCCCCGACGCCGACGGCGTCATGGGGCCCTGGCAGGTCAACGGCGAACGGACCCGCCCGCACTCGATCATCGTCAACGCCGACGGGCACCGCTTCACCGACGAGGCGGCGAACTACAACGCCTTCGGTGGCGCCTTCCACAACCTGGACGTGGCGCGCTTCAGCTACGTCAACCTGCCCGCCTATCTGCTCTTCGACCACCACTACCTCTCGACGTACGGCATCGCCCGGCACACCGCGGCGACGCCCACCCCGCCGTGGATCACCGAGGCCGCGACCATCGGCGAGCTGGCCGACGCGATCGGTGTCCCGAGCGAGGAGCTCATCGCCACGGTCGCTCGCTGGAACGCCCACGCGGTGGCCGGGGTCGATCCGGACTTCCATCGCGGCGACAGCCATCACGACCGGGCCTGGGGCGACCAGAAGCTCCCGGGGAAGTTCACCACCCTCGGGCCGCTGGACACCCCTCCCTACTACGCCGTGCAGGTCTACAGCGGCACCCTCGGGACGAAGGGCGGACCCCGGACCACGGCCGACGCGCAGGTGATCGATGTCGACGGTGCCCCGATCCCGGGGCTGTACGCGGCCGGCAACACCATGGCGTCGGTGTTCGGGATGACCTACGGCGGCCACGGCGGCACGCTGGGGCCGGCGATGATCTTCGGCTACCGCGCCGGGCTGCACGCCGCCCAGACGGCACTCGAAACTCAGGCCGAGACGCGCTCGATGACCAGCGGCGTGGGCTCGTAGGACGCGCCGATCTCGAAGGCTCCGTCCAGCGCGTCCAGCGCCCGCTCGAAGCGCTCCGGCGTCGTCGGCGTGCAGCTCCAGCAGGGGCTGGCCGGCGCGTCACGGTGTCGCCCGGCTTGGCGTGCATCACCACGCCGGCGCCGGCCGAGCACCGGGTCCTCCTTGCGGGCCCGGCCGGCGCCGAGGCGCCAGGCCGCGACCCCGACGGCGTAGGCGTCCAGCCGGGTCAGCACGCCGGCGGCCGGCGGCGGTGACGACGTGCTGCTCGCGCGGCGACCGGCAGCGGGGCGTCCGGGTCGCCGCCCTGGGCGCTGATCATGCGCGCGCCAGACGTCCATCGCGCGCGCCGTCGCGCGAGCGCGTCGGCGGGGTCGACGTCGATGCACACCGGCCGCGGCCAGCATCTCGCGGGCCAGCGCCAGGGTCAGCTCGACGACGTCGGCCGGGCCGCCGCCGGCCAGCACCTCGACCGACTCGCGCGACCTCCAGCGCGTTGCCGGCGGTCAGGCCGAGCGGGGTGGACATGTCGGTCAGCAGCGCGACGGTGTGGACGCCGGCGCGCGTGCCCAGCCCCACCATGGTCGCGGCCAGCTCGCGGGCGTCGGCCAGGTTCTTCATGAACGCGCCGGAGCCGACCTTGACGTCCAGCACCAGCGCGCCGGTGCCCTCGGCGATCTTCTTGCTCATGATCGAGCTGGCGATCAGCGGGATCGCCTCGACGGTGCCGGTGACGTCGCGCAGCGCGTAGAGCTTCTTGTCGGCCGGGGCCAGGCCGTCGCCGGCCGCGCAGACCACCGCGCCGACCGAGTTGCAGCTGGCGCGATGAACTCGGCGTTGGACAGCGCCGCCCGCCAGCCCGGGATCGACTCCAGCTTGTCCAGGGTGCCGCCGGTGTGGCCCAGGCCGCGGCCGGACAGCTGCGGCACGGCCGCGCCGCAGGCCGCGACCAGCGGCGCCAGCGGCAGCGTGATCTTGTCGCCGACGCCGCCGGTGGAGTGCTTGTCGGCGGTCGGGCGGCCGACGCGCGGACAGGTCCAGCCGCTCGCCGGAGGCGATCATCGCCGCCGTCCAGCGGGCGAGCTCGTCGCGGCTCCATGCCGTTGAGCAGGATCGCCATCGCCAGCGCCGACATCTGCTCGTCGGCGACCGCGCCGCGGGTGTAGGCGTCGATCACCCAGTCGATCTGCGCGTCGGGGATGCTCGCCGCGGTCGCGCTTGGTCCGGATGACGGTGACGGCGTCGAAGGGTTCGCTCATGCTGGACGAGGCTATACGGGTGGCATGCTCGGCCGCCGCGATCTCCGCTGCTCTACGCGCGACTACCCGCCGGCGCCGGACGCGCTCAGCACCAGGTCGCTCCGGGCCGAAGGCCTCGCGGCAGCACCTCGGTCATCGGGACTTGAGCCCGTCGGCGGTGTCGACCAGCAGGTCCGGCGCCGCCGTGCTCCCACAGCAGCTGCCGGCACCGGCCGCACGGCATCAGCAGCGCGCCGGCGCCGTCCACGCAGGCGAACGCGACCAGCCGGCCGCCGCCGCGTGGCGTGCAGCGCGGACACCAGCCCGCACTCGGCGCACAGCGTCGAGCCCGTACGAGGCGTTCTCCACGTTGCAGCCGGCCACGATCCGGCCGTCGTCGACCAGGGCCGCCGCGCCGACCGGGAACTTCGAGTACGGCGCGTAGGCGTGGCGCCATCGCCTCGGTCGCGCGGCCGCCCGCAGCGCCTCCCAGTCGATGTCGCGGCATCACCCGACCGTGTAGGGCTGGCCGTCGGCGGCCGGGCGCCCGGACCCGGCCGACGAACCCGGCCACCGCGAAGAGCGTGGCGATGTAGGGCAGCCATGCTGCAGCAGGTTCGGGTTGATCGGCGGGCTCGCCTGCGCCGAGCAGGTTCTGCAGCTGGTCGGCGAAACCGAACAGCAGCGCGGCCAGCACCGCTCCGCGCGGCGTCCACCGGCCGAAGATCACCGCGGCCAGGGCGATGTAGCCCTTGCCCGAGGACATCGACTCCGAGAACGTCCCGCCCTGCCCCTCGCCGACCACGAGGAACGCACCGGCCAGACCGGCGATGACCCCGGCGATCAGCATCGCCTGGTACCGCGTCCACAGCACCTTGATGCCGACCGTGTCCGCCGCGCGCGGGTGCTCGCCGACCGCGCGCAGCCGCAGCCCCCACCGGGTGTGGAACAGCCCGAAACTGCACCGCAGCACCGCCGCGTAGGCGAGGTACAGGAACACCGTGCCGTCGAAGAACACCGCGCCGATGACCGGGATGTCGCCCAGCACCGGCACCTGGTAGATGTGCAGGTACTGGTTCGGGCTGTTGTACTTGTCCGCGTTCTGGGTGACGAAGTCGGTGAACAGGAAGTTCGTGATACCGAGCACGAACAGGTTGAGCACGACGCCGACGATCACCTGGTCGACGAGGTAGCGGATCGCCAGCACGGCCAGCAGCGCCGCGACCAGCACCCCGGCCAGCGCGCCGGCGATGATCCCGATCCAGACGCTGCTTGGTCACCGACCCGACGAAGGCCGCGGCGAACGCCCCGAGCAGCAACTGCCCCTCGAGGGCCACGTTGACCACGCCGGACCGTTCGCCGATGACGCCGGCCAGCGAACCGAGGATGAGCGGGATCGCCGACGGGAACAGCGCGCCCTGCAGCAGCGAGATCAGGTTCATGCCGCTCGGGTCGGTGGCGATCGACCAGGTCATGAACGACGCGAGCAGGCCGAAGATCGAGATCGCGGCTGCACCACTTGCCGGCGAGCAGACCGGCCAGGCGCAGCGCCCCGGCGGCGACCACGAGCAGGCAGAGGACCACCGCCACGGGCCTGGCCTCGACCGACCAGCTGCCGAGGTCGAACTTCGCCCCCGGCAGGGAGAAGTGGAAGATCGCCTGATGCCGTCGACCGGGTGCCGAGGCCGAACGATCCACAGCGCCGAGCAGGCCGAGGACGATCTGGCTGGCGCCGGTGACGATGTGGCGCGGGTAGCGCGCGGTCCGGATCGTCGGTGATGGTCACGACCAGGTTCGTCGGTGACGCCGGTCAGTCCGGACCGGCCGCGTCCCTTCAGCCGGAAGATCGCCCGGGTCAGCCGCGGGGCGGCGACGAAGATGACGATCAGCGCCTGGATGACGGTGACGATGTCGCCGGAGACACCCGGTCTGCGGCCTGCATCGTCGGCGCGCCGGCCGCGCAGCGCGCCGAGCAGCAGGCCGGCGGCGACCACGCCCTTGGGCGAGTTGCGGCCGAGCAGGGCGACGGTGATCGCGTCGAAGCCGACGTTGTTGTCGATGTTCGGGGTGATCGCGTAGGACGTCGCCCCGCCCAGCGCCAGCGAGCGCCCCGCCGAGCCCGGCCAGCGCCCCGGCCAGCGCCATCGCCGGTCATCGTCACCCGGCGAGACGCTCATGCCGGCCGTCCGGGCGGCCGCCGGGTTGGCGCCGACCGCGCGCAGCTGGAACCCCAGCCGTGCTGCGCGTCAGCAGCCACCAGACACCGACCGCCGCGGCCAGGGCCAGCACGATGCCCAGGTCGATCGGCAGGCCGTCGCCGAACAGGTGCGGCAGCCGGGCCGAGCCGTGGATGAGCTTGCTCGTCTGCGGGTTCGACGGGCTCTGGATCGCCGTTGGTCTGGATCAGGAACGCCAGCCCGTTCAGCGCGACGTAGTTGAGCATGATCGTCGTGATGACCTCGTGCGCGCCGGCCCGGGCCTTGAGGAAGCCGGCGATGAAGCCCCAGAACGCCGCCGGCCAGCGACGCCGGCGACGATCGCGACGACCAGGTGGATGCACCGACGGCAGGTGCCAGGCGAAGCCGACGTAGCCGGAGGCCATCGCGCCGGCGATGACCTGCCCGGTGCCGCCGATGTTGAACAGGCCGGCCCGGAACGCCAGCGCGATGCCCAGCGCCGGCGCAGATCAGCGGCGCCGCGGTGTAGATCGTGCCGGCGATCGGGCCGAAGACGCCGTCGAAGCGTGCCGTCGTTGTTCGGGTTGTAGATCGCGCCCTCGAACAGCGCCTTGTAGGCGTCGCGCACGGTGTACCAGGCGTCGCTGAGCGCGTCGCTCGGGTGCTGGAAGAAGTAGCCGAACGCGGTGCGCGTCTGCTCGTCGGCCAGCAGCCATCAGGATGCCGCCGATGACCAGCGCCAGCACGATCGCCAGCACGTGACCAGCCAGCTGTCGCCGCGTGCCGGGCGCGGGCTCGCGGGCGGCGCCTTCGGGGCGGGCGCCGGGGCCGGCGGGGTGTCGAGGACGGCGGTCACTTCGCTTCCTCCTGCTCGGAGATCGTCAGCGCGCTCGGGTGGATCTCGGCCTCCGCGTGCGGCCTTCTCGGCCGGCACGCCGGCCATCATCAGGCCGACCTCGTCGCGCGAGGACCCGCCCGGCAGCTCACCGATGATCTTGCCGCGGTACATCACCGCGATCCGGTCGGCCAGCGCCAGCACCTCGTCGAGCTCGGTCGAGACGATCACCACGGGCGTGCCGCGGTCGCGCTCGGCCACGATGCGCCGGTGGATGAACTCCTGGGCGCCGACGTCGACGCCGCGGGTCGGCTGGGAGGCGATGAGCAGGCGCAGCGGACGCGACATCTCCCGGGCCAGCACCACCTTCTGCTGGTTGCCGCCGGAGAGCGTGCCGGCGGGCGCGGTGACCGATGTGGGCCGGATGTCGAACTCGGCGACCCGGGCCTCGGCATTGCGCCTGATCGTCACCGAGCTTGAGCCGCGGGCCGCTGGAGAAGTCGGGGCTGTCCGTCCGGTCGAGCACGAGGTTCTCCGCGACGGTGAGCGCGCCGACGAGGCCGTCGTGCTGGCGGTCCTCGGGGACGAAGCCGACCCCGGAGTTGAGGATGCCGTGCGGGGTCATGCCGACCAGGTCGCTTGCCGTGCAGGGTGATCGTCCCGGCCGACGGGGCGCGCAGGCCGAGCAGCGCCTCGACCAGCTCCTCCTGCCCGTTGCCCTGGACGCCGGCCAGCGCCACGATCTCGCCCGCCGCGCACGGCCAGGTCGATGCCGTCGACGGTGGTCTGACCGCGGTCGTCGGCGACCGTGAGCCCGGTGACCTGCAGTGCGACGTCCCCGGGTGCGGCGGCGGCCCTTGTCGACGACCAGCTGCACGTCGCGGCCGACCATCAGCGACGGCGAGCTCCTCCTCGGGCGCGTCGACCGGCGCCTCGCCGACGACCTTGCCGCGCCGGATCACGGTGATGCGGTCGGCGATCGCCTTGACCTCGCGCAGCTTGTGGGTGATGAACACGATCGACGTGCCGGCCGGCGCGCAGCTCCTCCATGACCCGGATCAGGTCGTCGATCTCGCGCGGGGTCAGCACGGCGGTCGGCTCGTCCAGGATCAGCACGCCGGCGTTGCGCGTCAGCGCCTTGAGGATCTCCACCCGCTGCTGCACGCCGACCGAGAGGTCCTCCACCATCGCGTCCGGGTCGACGTCCAGGCCGTACCGCTCGGACAGCTCGCGCACCTTGGCCGCGGCGCGCCGGCGCGACAGCCGCCCGAACGGCCCGTTGACGTCCTCGTGCCCGAGCATCACGTTCTCGGCCACGGTGAACACCGGGATGAGCATGAAGTGCTGGTGCACCATGCCGATGCCGGCCGCGATGGCCGTCGCCCGGGCCCGGCGAAGCTGGACCGGCTTGCCGTCGATCAGGATCTCGCCGCCGTCGGGCTGGTAGAGCCCGTAGAGCACGTTCATCAGCGTCGACTTGCCGGCGCCGTTCTCGCCGAGCAGCGCGTGGATCTCGCCGGGCTCGACCGTCAGGTCGATCGCGTCGTTGGCGGTCAGGGATCCGAATCGCTTGGTGATCCCCCGCAGTTCGAGCAACACGCTCCGACTCCTCCTGTCCCGGTCACGGGCGAACATGACGACGCTGCGCTGGTAGTTAACCAGCGCAGCGTCGTCGTTGTCAGCGCGTGGATCAGGCGGCTACTTCGGCTGCGACTTCGAGGTCAGCGTGATCTTGCCGGACTCGATGTCCTTGCCGACCTGCGTCACCTCGGCCTGCAGGGTCGGCGGGACCTTGCTGGCGAAGTCGTGGTACGGCGAGAGGCCGGTGCCACCGTTGGTCAGCGTGCCGATGTAGTCCTGGGTGGCGAAGGTGCCCGCCGAGGCGCTCTCGACCGAGGTCTTCACGGCGGCGTCGATGCCCTTGAACGTGGTGGTCAGGAAGACGCTGCAGTACTGCGCGGCGGCGATGCAGCCGTCGGTGTCGACCCAGATCACGACGGCCTTGCCACCGGAGGCCTGGCAGCCGCGGCGGCGGTGCCCAGGCCGGTGCCACCGGCGACCGGGTAGATGACGTCGGCGCCGGCCTGGATGAAGTTCTTCGCCAGCTGCGAGCCCTTGGTCTGGTCGGTGAAGGAGTTCGCGAAGCTAGCCCTTCTGCGTCTTCTCGTCCCAGCCCAGCACCTGGACCTTGGTGTTGTGCTTGGAGTTGTAGTACTGCACGCCCTCCCAGAAGCCGTCCATGTAGACGGTGACGGAGGCGAAGTTCATGCCGCCGTAGGTGGCGACCTTGCCGGTCTTGGAGTACCCGGCGGCGAGGTAGCCGCCCTCGAAACCGGCCTGGGCGGTGTTGAACTGCAGGCCCTGGATGTTGCTCTTGTTGCCGGCGTTGTCGACGATCGCGAAGTGCTGGCTCGGGGCCGGCCTTCGCGGCCGCGGTCGTGGCGTCGGCCAGGTTGAAGCCGACCGTCACGATGAGCTTGCACTGCTTGGCCTCGAGCGCGGCGATGTTCTTGGCGTAGTCACTGGCGGTGGTCGACGGCAGGTAGCTGACCTGTCGCCTTGCCGTCGGCCTGCGCGGCCTGCATACCGGCCCACGCCGACTGGTTGAACGACTTGTCGTTGATGCCACCGGTGTCGGTGACCATGCACGCCTTGAAGGCCGACGTCGCAGGTGCCGTGGAGCCCCCGCCGGCCCCGCTCGTGCCGGTGGTGGGGGTCGTCCCGGTTCCGGTCGTCGATGACTTGCTGCCGCAGGCAGTCAACGCCACCGCGAGGGCTGCTGCGCCCGCGATCACCGCGGTTAACCGTGCTCGTTGCACTGAACTCTCCTAGGTCGACTGTTGTGTGAACCCCGCCCGGGAAGGCGAGGTCCGGAAAGAAGACCGACACCGTATCTCGCCCAGGTGACACCTGTACGACGCTGCCGGACCTCGTCACCCGATTGTTGCCAGGCGCAGTGCCGTGACGGGCCCTCCTGGACGGCGCGCAGGGGGTGTCCGCATCATCACAGGCGCCCCCGCTGCCACTCAAGTTGCCACGAGACTAGAGTCCGGTGAGTCAAGTGCAGGTGTGTTTCGGTGGCGTTTCCACCCCACTCCGCCCGCACCAGCCCGCCTGCTCGCAACCGATCCAGGGGAGTTCGTTCGTGGCAAGTACGACCTCGTCACCGGCCAGGTCCCGTGGACTCAAACCCGCCGGGACGCTCTACCGCGGCCGCGAAGGCATGTGGTCCTGGGTCGCGCACCGCATCACCGGCGTCCTGACCTTCTTCTTCCTCTTCGCCCACGTCCTCGACACCGCGCTGGTCCGGGTCTCCCCCGAGTCCTACGACAAGGTGATCGACACCTACAAGAACCCGTTCGTGAACCTCATGGAGCTCGGGCTGGTCGGCGCGGTGCTCTACCACGCGCTGAACGGCCTGCGGATCATCGCGATCGACTTCTGGGACAAGGGCACGAAGTACCAGCGCCAGATGCTGTGGGTGATCGTCGCGGTGTGGGTGGTCGTGATGATCCCGGGCGGCTACTTCATGCTCAAGCACACCGTCGAGACCACCTTCGGGAGCAACTAGTGAGCGCCGAGGTCGACAACGGGCCCATCGCGCTGGACGCACCCCGGTCGTTCCGGGGCAAGTCGCGCCGCCGTTCGCGCAGCAACTTCGAGCTCTACTCCTGGATCTTCATGCGGGTGTCGGGCGTGTTCCTCGTCGTGCTCGTCCTCGGGCACCTGTTCATCATGAACATCCTCGACGGCGGGGTGCAGCGCATCAACTTCGCGTTCGTGGCCGGGCGCTGGTCCTCGCCGTTCTGGCAGGTCTGGGACCTGCTCATGCTCTGGCTGGCCCAGATCCACGGCGCCAACGGGCTGCGCACGATCATCAACGACTACACCAAGAAGGACATGACCCGGTTCTGGCTGAAGATGTTGCTGTACTCGGCAACAGTGCTGGTCGTGGTCCTCGGCACGGTGGTCATCTTCACCTTCGACCCGAACATCACCTAGGCGGCGCGGGATATGCAGACGCACAAGTACGACGTTGTCATCGTGGGCGCCGGGGGCGCCGGTATGCGCGCGGCCCTGGAGTCCTCCAAGCGCGCCCGCACCGCCGTGCTGACGAAGCTCTACCCGACGCGGTCCCACACCGGCGCGGCACAGGGCGGGATGTGTGCCGCCCTGGCCAACGTCGAGGAGGACAACTGGGAGTGGCACACCTTCGACACGATCAAGGGCGGCGACTACCTGGTCGACCAGGACGCCGCGGAGATCATGTGCAAGGAGGCCATCGACGCCGTCCTGGACCTGGAGAAGATGGGCCTGCCGTTCAACCGCACGCCCGAGGGCAAGATCGACCAGCGCCGCTTCGGCGGCCACACCCGTGACCACGGCAAGAACCCGGTCCGGCGCTCGTGCTTCGCCGCCGACCGCACCGGCCACATGATCCTGCAGACCCTCTACCAGAACTGCGTCAAGCAGGAGGTCGAGTTCTACAACGAGTTCTACGTCCTCGACCTGCTCCTGACCGACGACGGCGACGGCATCCAGCGCGCCTCGGGCGTCGTGGCCTACGAGCTGGCCACCGGCGAGATCCACATCTTCAACGCCAAGTCCGTGATCATGGCGACCGGCGGGTTCGGCAAGGTCTTCAAGACCACCTCCAACGCCCACACGCTGACCGGTGACGGCATGGGCGTGGTGTGGCGGCGCGGCCTGCCGCTGGAGGACATGGAGTTCTACCAGTTCCACCCGACCGGCCTGGCCGGGCTCGGCATCCTGCTGTCGGAGGCCGCGCGCGGTGAGGGCGCGATCCTGCGCAACTCCGAGGGTGAGCGCTTCATGGAGCGCTATGCCCCGACGATGAAGGACCTCGCCCCCCGCGACATGGTCGCCCGGTACATGTCGATGGAGGTGCGCGACGGCCGCGGCGCCGGTCCCAACAAGGACTACATCCTGCTCGACCTGACCCACCTCGAGCCGGCGCACATCGACGCCAAGCTGCCGGACATCACCGAGTTCGCGCGCACCTACCTCGGCGTCGAGCCCTACACCGAGCCCGTCCCCGTCTACCCGACCGCGCACTATGCGATGGGCGGCGTGCCCACCAACGTCGAGGGCGAGGTGCTGCGCGACAACGACACGATCGTGCCCGGCCTCTACGCCGCCGGCGAGGTCGCGTGCGTGTCCGTGCACGGCGCGAACCGCCTGGGAACCAACTCGCTCCTGGACATCAACGTCTTCGGTCGGCGCGCGGGCATCAAGGCTGCCGAGTACGCACTCGGCGTCGCCCTGCCGGACCTGCCGGAGCAGCCGGAGTCGCGCGTGGTGGAGATGGTGCGCACCCTGATGGACTCCGAGGGCACGGAGCGGGTCGCGACGATCCGCACGGCCCTGCAGGAGACCATGGACATGAACGCGCAGGTGTACCGCACCGAGGCCACGCTGAAGCAGGCCAAGGACGACATCGCGGGGCTCAAGGAGCGCTACCCCCACGTCTCGATCACCGACAAGGGCAAGCGCTACAACTCCGACCTGCTCGAGGCGATCGAGCTCGGCTTCCTGCTGGATCTGGCCGAGGTGCTCGTCGAGGGTGCCCTGGCGCGCAACGAGTCCCGCGGCGGCCATGCCCGCGAGGACTACCCCAACCGCGACGACGTCAACTTCATGCGGCACACGATGGCCTACCGCTCGGAGACCGGCGAGATCCGGCTGGACTACAAGCCCGTTGTCATCACCCGATACCAGCCCATGGAGCGCAAGTACTGATGAGTGTCGCCACCGCCGCACCGGACGTCGCCGTGGACCCGTCGCTGGCCACCCGGATGATCTCGGTCAAGATCCGCCGGTTCAACCCGGAGATCGACGACGAGCCGCACTGGCAGACCTTCGAGGTCGAGTCACAGCCCGGCGACCGCGTGCTGAACCTGCTGCACCAGATCAAGTGGTACGGCGACGGGTCGCTGTCGTTCCGTCGCTCCTGCGCCCACGGCGTGTGCGGCTCGGACGCGATGCGGATCAACGGTGTCAACCGGCTGGCGTGCAAGGTGCTCGTGCGCGACATGCCCGACGAGATCACCATCGAGGCCATCAAGGGCCTGCCGCTGGAGAAGGATCTCATCGTCGACATGGAGCCGTTCTTCGAGGCATACCGTGCGGTGAAGCCGTTCCTCATGGCCTCCGGGCACGAGCCGACGCGTGAGCGCCTGCAGTCCCAGCACGACCGCGAGCGCTTCGACGACACCACCAAGTGCATCCTCTGCGCCGCCTGCACCACGTCCTGCCCGGTGTACTGGACCGACGGCTCGTACTTCGGCCCCGCCGCCATCGTCAACGCGCACCGGTTCATCTTCGACAGCCGTGACGACGCCGCCGAGGAACGCCTGGAGATCCTCAACGACCGCGAGGGCGTCTGGCGCTGCCGCACCACGTTCAACTGCACCGAGGCGTGCCCGCGCGGCATCCAGATCACGAAGGCGATCCAGGAAGTCAAGAAGGCCCTGATCTTCCGCCGCGTCTGAGATGCGGGCACCGAACGCACGATTGAAGTAGTCAGACCGGGTCATAGGCCGGGCTCACCTTTTCAGTAGTGCCCGAGAAGCGCACGGCGCAGCTGGCGGATCACGGTGGCCCGCTCTGTTCTGAGGATGACCGACGGGAAGCGCAGCACCATGACGCCGCCCAGAGTCACCTCGTTCTGCCGCACCTGATCGTTCCACCACGATCTGGGCGCCAGATGCAGCGCGCCGTCGATCTCGACCGCGACCTTCCTGCCGTCGGGCAGTTCCCACAGCGCGTCGAGGTAGCGCCTCCGCCCTGAGGCGTCGCATCGCACTGCCTGCAGGGTCGGCGGCGGCAGGCCGGCCGATCGGCACAGGCTCAGGAAGTCGATCTCACTGAGCGCTTCCGCGCCCATGGCGATGTCCCGGACCGCCGCGGTCAGCACCCGGCCGGTGACGCAGGCGAGCGGTGCCCTGCAGGCTCGCCAGCAGCCGGTCCGCGGTCGTGCGCCGCTGCTGGACGGACGCGGCCAGGATCCCGCAGGCCGACCGGGGACTGGGCAGCGATCCTGCGGCGAGTACGACGGCGGGCGCGAACCGATGGCACCGCCACGCGGCGATCACCTCGGGCGCGAGGTCGCGGCGCGTCTGGTGCAGACGGATGTCCAGCCCGGGAACTCGAGGTTGCGCCACACCGAGCGGTGCCACGATGTGGATCGTCTCGCGTTCCCAACCTCGCAGGCCGAGCGCCTCGGCTGCGGTGAAGGAGGTGAGCGCCGACCGTGGCCCACAATTGATCAGTGCGGCAGCCCAGCGTTGGCGCCTGGTCAGGGAGCCGTTGTGGGTGACGATGGCGACGCCGACGCGCTGCCATCGCCTGGCGTCCAGTTGCGCCTGCACCGCATCCCAGCTGAATCCGCGGGAGGCGAGATCACTCCGGCGCAGCACCGTGGCTTCCACTTCGGCGCGGACGGCTGATCGGGTGGGCATGCTTGCACGATCGGGCTCCGCGCAACGCCCGTGGGGGATCGGCGCTGATCTGTGGACAGACAGGCCCGTTGTCCACAGCGATTGAAATAGCCAGCCCGGGTCCTGACCCTGGCTGGCTATTACGACGGCGGAGCTAGCGGGTGACGATCTCCGGGGCGGCGACGCGGACGGCGTCGGCGCTGGCGTCGTCGGGCTGGGTCTGCGAGGCCCGTTCGGCGGCGACGCGCTCCAGGTAGAGCGCCACCTCGTGATCGACCTGCTCCTGCGTCCATCCGAGCGGCCCGGCCATGAGCGCCGCCACGACCGGTGCCGCGGCCACGCCCCGGTCCCAGGACTCGATGGAGATGCGGGTACGCCGGGCCAGGACGTCGTCGAGGTGGCGCGCGCCCTCGTGGGTCACCGCGTAGAGCGCTTCGACGGCCAGATAGTCGTCGGCGCCGGGCAGGGGTTCGGCGAGCGAGACATCCGCGCGGACCAGGTCGAGCAGCTCGTCGATCATGCCGCCGAAACGATTGAGCAGGTGCTCGATGCGCGCCACGTGCAGGCCGGCCTGGGCGGCGAGTTCGTGCCGCTGGTTCCAGAGCGCCTTGTACCCGTCGGCGCCCACGAGGGGGACGTCCGCGGTGCACGAGTCGGGTACCCGGGCGTCCAGTCCGCGGACCGCCTCGTCGACGGCGTCGGCACCCATCACCCGGTAGGTGGTGTACTTCCCGCCGGCAACGACGACCAGCCCCGGGACGGGATGCCCGACGACGTGCTCGCGCGAGAGCTTGGACGTCGAGTCCGATTCACCCGACAGCAGCGGCCGCAGCCCCGCGTACACGCCCTCGACGTCCTCGCGGGTCAGCGGCGAGGTCAGCACCGAGTTCACGTGTTCCAGCAGGTAGTCGATGTCGGCCGCGCTGGCCGCGGGGTGTGCCTTGTCCAGCGCCCAGTCGGTGTCGGTGGTGCCGATGATCCAGTGCCGCCCCCACGGGATCACGAACAGGACGCTCTTCTCGGTGCGCAGGATCATGCCGGTGCTCGACTGCAGCCGGTCGCGCGGGATCACGAGGTGGATGCCCTTGGACGCCCGCACGTGGAACTGCCCGCGCGCGTCCGCCAGCGCCTGCGTGTCGTCGGTCCAGACACCGGTGGCGTTGATGACCTGCTTGGCGTGCACCCGGAGGTGCTCGCCGGTCTCCAGATCCACCAGCTCGGCGCCGGTGACCCGCTCGCCCTGGCGGAGGAACTTCTCCACCCGGGTGCGGTTGGCCGCCAGCGCGCCGAACGAGGCTGCCGTGCGGACGACGGTCACGGTGTGACGCGCGTCGTCGACCTGGGCATCCCAGTACTGCACCGCGCCGGTGAACTTCGCCGGATCCAGGCAAGGCGCCTCACGGCGGGCCCGGCGCTTGGTCATGTGCTTGTGGCGCGGGAAGGTGTAACCGTGACCGCCGGCTGCGGCCATCGCGTCGTACAGGAAGATCCCCGAACCGACGTAGGGGCGCTCCCAGACGCGGTGGGTGAGCGGATACAGGAACGGCACCGGCTTGACCAGGTGCGGCGCGAGCCGGTTGAGCAGCAGCGACCGCTCCCGCAGCGCCTCGCGAACGAGCCCGAAGTCGAGCATCTCCAGGTAGCGCAGTCCACCGTGGATGAGCTTGCTGGACCGGCTGGACGTGCCACTGGCCCAGTCACGTGCCTCGACGATCGCCGTGGTCAGACCACGGGTGACCGCGTCCAGGGCGGCACCGGCACCGACCACGCCGCCGCCGACGACGAGCACGTCCAGCTCCTGCGCCGCCATCGCCCTGAGCGCGTCGGTCCGCGTCTGCGGAGACAGTTCGGTCGGTTGCACTAGTCCACCTCTACCCAGTCGAGCGTTCGGTCCACGGCCTTCTGCCACCCTGCGTACCCGTCGCGGCGCTGGTCCTCGCTCCAGGAGGGCAGCCACCGCTTGGACTCGTGCCAGTTCGCCCGCAGCTCGTCCAGATCGGACCAGAACCCGACAGCGAGCCCGGCCGCGTAGGCGGCGCCGAGCGCGGTGGTCTCGGCGACGACCGGACGGGACACCGGCACCCCGATGATATCGGCCTGCAACTGCATGCAGAGTTCGTTGGCCGTGACCCCGCCGTCGACCTTCAGCACCTCGACGTGGACGCCGGAGTCGGACTCCATCGCCTCGGAGACATCCCTGCTCTGGTAGCAGATCGCCTCGAGCGTGGCCCGGGCCAGGTGGGCGTTGGTGTTGAACCGGGACAGCCCGACGATCGCCCCGCGCGCGTCACTGCGCCAGCGGGGCGCGAACAGCCCGGAGAACGCGGGGACGAAGTACACCCCGCCGTTGTCGTCGACCTGCCGGGCCAGGGACTCGATCTCGCTCGCTCCCGAGATGATGCCCAGCTGGTCGCGCAGCCACTGCACGGCCGAGCCCGTCACGGCGATGGAACCCTCGAGGGCGTACACAGGGGCGTCCGTGCCGAACTGGTAGCAGACCGTGGTGAGCAGGCCGTTCCTGCTGCGGACCAGGTCGGTGCCGGTGTTGAGCAGCATGAAGTTCCCGGTGCCGTAGGTGTTCTTGGCCTCCCCGGGGGCGAGGCAGACCTGGCCGACCATCGCCGCCTGCTGGTCGCCCAGGTCCCCGGTGAGGCGCACCCCGCGGAGCGGGCCGGACACGATCTCGCCGTAGCCGGACGGGTCCGAGGACGGGCAGATCTTCGGGAGCATCCGGCGGGGGATGCCGAAGAAGGACAGCAGCTCCTCGTCCCAGTCCAGGGTGGCCAGGTCCATGAGCATCGTGCGGCTGGCGTTGGTGACGTCGGTGACGTGCACCCCCCGACCGGCGCCGCCGGTGAGGTTCCAGAGCAACCAGGTGTCGGTGGTCCCGAACACCGCGTCACCCTTCTCAGCGGCAGCGCGCACGCCGTCGACGTTGTCGAGGATCCACTGGATCTTGCCGCCGGAGAAGTAGGTCGCGGGCGGCAGGCCGGCCTTGTGGCGGATGACGTCGCCGCGCCCGTCGCGGTCGAGCGCGCTCGCGATGCGGTCCGTGCGCGTGTCCTGCCAGACGATGGCGTTGCAGTACGGGCGGCCGGTGCGGCGGTTCCACACCACCGTCGTCTCCCGCTGGTTGGTGATGCCGACGGCGACCAGGTCCGATGCCTGAAGAGAGGCCCGGTTCAGGGCGGTCTGCATCACCGACGCCGACCGCTCCCAGATCTCGACCGGGTCGTGCTCGACCCAGCCGGCGGCGGGCATCAGCTGCTGGTGCTCGAGCTGGTGCCGGGCGACCTCGTTGCCGCCGTGGTCGAAGATCATGAACCGGGAGCTCGTCGTGCCCTGGTCCAGCGCGCCGACGAAGTCAGCCACGGACCACCTCGGGATCACGGACCGGGTCGGGAACCCGCGGCGCGCGCAGGGCCCGGAGCGCCCTGATCCCCAGGATGCCGATCGCGGTTCCGAGCACCAGGGACACCACCGTGAGCGCCAGGTGGACGGCGAAGAAGCCGGTCATGCCGTGGTTCCAGGATCGACTGTCCTTCCAGATGTTCTTCAGGAAGGTGGGCCAGATGATCCAGCTCCACACACCGAAGGCGACGAGGAACCAGGCGATACGACGGGAGATGACCACGTCCCCAGTATCGCGCATCAGCCGGGAAGGGACAGGCCGCCCACCGCCGCCGCCACGGCCCCGAGGAGTTCGCGCCGGGATGCGCCGCCCGCAGCCTGGACGGCCAGCCCCGCGGACAGTGCACCGACCGCCCGCGCCAGGTCCGCGGGCTCGACACCCGCCGGGAGGTCCCCGGTCCGGGCCGCGCGCCGGAGCCGGCGGCGCAGGGCCAGTTCGGTCGTCCGCCGCGCCGCGGTCACCGCTCGGGCGACCTCGGCGTGCTCGGGCGCCACGCCCAGGGCCGCCTGAACCAGGAAGCAGCCGCGGGGCAGACCAGGGGTGGTCACCGCCGTCACGGTTCCCGCAAGGTAGGTCTCGATCACCGACCGCGCCGTCGGCTCGGCAAGGGCTCGGTCGACGTAGGTGAGACGAGTGGTGACGTAGCGGGCGAGCGCCGCGTCGAAGAGCTGCCGCTTGGTCCCGAACGCGGCATAGAGACTGGGCCGGTTGACACCCATCGCCGCGGTCAGCGTCGTCATCGACGCGCCCTCGTAGCCGCACTGCCAGAACACCGTCACAGCCGCGTCGAGCGCGGTGTCGAGGTCGAACTCGCGCGGACGTCCCCTGACAGCGGTCATCGCGTCAGGCTAGCGGAGTGCAGAACCGACCGGTACACAAGTCGGCTCCAACGGCCGACCGAGCCTTTCATACTGATCAGTACGCAAAGCGAGGGGGCACCCCGACGGATCTCTTCACGGCGCGTCCGTTCCGCCCCGCGCGCTGCCGGTCCGGAGGCCGTACCGGGAGCTACGCTGCGGCGGTGCGAATCGCCCGGCGCCGCAGCGTCCCGTCCCGACGGTGGCGCGCGCTGGCCGGGTGCGGGCTGGCGGCCGTGCTCACAGCTGCGGCACCGGCGCTCGCGGCACCGGCGTTCGCGGCACCGACCGCATCGGCCAGCCGGCCGGCCGCACTGCCCACGAGCACCCCCGGCGTCGTACCGGCGTCCCTGCCACCCGCGGCGCCCGTCCCGACCTCGACCGAGCACTCCCCCGCCGCCCCCGACCCGACGCCACCCCAGGGCGGTATCGGCCCGGACGGCGGGGTGGTGGGGGGCCCCCGCCTGATCGCGCGCGGCAACGTGGTACCCGCGGGCGCGCCGCGACTGCCCGCGCACATCACCGCGAAGGCGTGGATGCTCACCGACCTGGACACCGGCGAGGTGCTGGCCGCCCGAGATCCGCACGGGCGGTACCAGCCCGCGAGCGTGCTCAAGACGCTCACCTCGCTCGTCCTCCTGCCCCAGCTGCCCGGCAACCGGGTCATCACCGCGAGCGCCGCGGCGGCGAACGCCGAGGGCTCGGCTGTCGGGCTCGTCGCCGGCGGCCGCTACACCGTCGACACGCTGTTCAAGTCCCTGCTGCTGATGTCCGGCAACGACGCGGCCACCGCACTGGCACAGGCCGCCGGCGGCGTGAGCGCCACCGTCGCGGAGATGAACGCCGAGGCCAGGGCACTGGGTGCCTGGGACACCTACGTCCAGACGCCGTCGGGGCTGGACGGGTGGAAGCAGCTGACCAGCGCCTACGACCTGAGCCTGGTGATGCGCGCGGTCGCCGCCGACCCGCGCTTCGTCGCCTACGAGCGCGCGCCGACCGCCGTCCTGCCCAAGCAGAAGGTCGGCACCCGCAGCTGGGGGTCGGTCCCGCTCTACAACCAGTCCGAGGACTTCCTCACCGGCGTGAAGGGGGCGCTGTTCGCCAAGACCGGCTACACCGACGCCGCCCAGCACACCTACCTGTGCGCCGCGGAGCGGGGCGGCAGACGTCTCGGAGTCGTGCTGCTGCGCGCCCAGCGCGCGCCGCTCGATCAGTGGCAGCAGGCGGCGGAGTTGCTCGACTGGGGCTACGCGCTGCCGACGTCGACGCCGGCGGTGGGGCTCCTCGTCAGCCCTCGCACCGCTTCGTCCTCACCGGCACGGACCGCGCCGGCCACAGCCGCACCCACCACAGCCGCACCGACCACGACCGCGCAGCGGTCCGGCGCGCCGGAGTCGGTGGCGGCCGCGACGTCGGAGTCGATGACACCGACCGCGATGCACCCGTCCGGCGCGGCGACCGGACGCTCCGCGTGGCCGCCGCTGGCCGGCCTGGTCGCCGTGGCGATCGCCTTCGCCGCAGTGCTGCGCAAACGGCGCAGGATCATCGGCCGGCGCTGACTCCGGGATCAGCCGCGGCGGCGCAGCAGCGCCCAGGCGACGAGAACGGTGGCGAGGCCGCGAGAAGCCGGCCGGGCGGGCGCTGACTCGGGCGGGGCGGGCGCAGCCGGTCCGCCACCGCGACGGGCCCTCGCGACAGCGGCCGGCACCGGTCCGTCCGGTTCGAGGGCCGGATCCGTCGCGGTCGCCGTCCAGGCCGTGCAGTAGAGCAGGAAGCGGAAGACCAGGTTCAGCCAGACCAGCACGCCGATGATGGAGCCGAAGATGCCCGCGGTCGGGCTGGTGGCCACGTGGGCGATGTAGTAGGTGCCGAACAGCTTGAGGATCTCGAAGCCCACCGAGGCGAGCAGTGCCCCGCGCACGGCGACCCCGCGTGTCACGTCAGCCTTGGGCAGCCGGACCAGCAGGAAGCCGAAGATCAGCATGTCGGCAGCCACGGCGACCACGATGCCCAGGACCTTGGCCAGGACGGTGGCGCCGATCGCGTCGCCGCAGGTGGAGCAGGTGGAGGGTCTCGCCCGTCAGCGACGAACCGACCGCCGTCAGGACCACCGACACGATCAGCCCCAGCCCGAGGCCGACGAGGACGACCGCATCTGCCAGCTTGGCCGCGAGGAAGGACCGCTTGAACTGCAGGTGCCCCCAGACCTGCTCGGTGGCCTGGCGCAGGTTCGCCACCCAGCCCAGCCCGGTGAACGCCACGCTCACCAGGGCGATGATGCCGATGCTCGCGCGGGCGTTGGTGGCGGTGGTGATCGCCGTGCGGATCTGCTCGCCGAAACCGCCGGGCGCCTGGCTGGCGATGTTGTCGAGCAGCTTCTGCCGCAGGTCCTCGCGCGAGGCCAGCACGTAGCCGGTGATCGCCACGCCGAGCAGGATCATCGGGAACAGCGCCAGGAAGCTCATGAACGTCAGCGCGCTCGCGAGCAGCGAGCCGTTGGTGTCGCCGAGCTGCTTCCAGGCGCGCAGCACGTGATCCAGCCAGGGACGGCGCCGCCGCTGCGGCCGGCGAAGCGATCGGTCGCGGCCGTCTTGAGTCCGCCCACCGACGCCACTAGGCCGGTCCGAGCGCGAACTCGCGCTGGACGATCCACGCCCCGGAGTCCGATCGCGAGAACAGCGCGAAGCGGTCGACGGTGAAGCGGGCGACGAAGGTGTCCAGGCCGTCGTAGGCCGCGTCCAGCGACTCGGGATCGATGTCGTGGGCGACCGTCACGTGCGGGTGGAACGGGAACTCCAGGTCCCGGTCCAGCGGCCCGCGGCGGATCGCCGAGGCCAGCAACTCGCACTCGGCGATGCCCGCCGCGACCTGGACGAACACGACCTGCGACAGCGGCCGGAACGTCCCGGTCCCGGACAGGTGCATCGCGAACGGCGGGCACGCGGTGGCCGCTTCGGCCAGGTGCGTGCCGATCTCGTCGAGGGACTCGGCCGGGACGGGCGTGGGCGGTAACAGGGTCACATGCGGCGGGACGATGTCGGCCTGCGGGTCACCGACCTGGCGGCGCCACCGTCTGATGATCGTCGCGTGCGGCTCCGGGAGGTCGATGACCACGCCGACGGTCAGACGGTTCGACACCGGGCGCTCAGCCGATCTCCGGCGCCGCGGCAGGCAGGAAGCCCACCCGGTCGTAGGCGGTGGCTAGCGTTCCCGCCGCGACCTCGCGGGCACGGGCGGCTCCGAGCGCGAGGATGCGGTCGAGCTCGCCCGGATCGCCGAGGAGCTCACGCGTGCGGGTGGCGAAGGCCTGGCAGAACTCGACGACGGCCTCGGCGGTCGCGACCTTCAGCGCGCCGTAGCCCTGCCCTTCGAAGTCCTTGGCGACCGTGACCGGCGTCCGGTCGGTGACCGCGCCCAGGATGGCCAGCAGGTTCGACACCCCGGGGCGCGCCTGCGGGTCGTAGACGATCTCGGTCCCGGCGTCGGTGACCGCCCGCCGGATCTTCTTGCTGAGCGCCGCCGGCTCGTCGAGCAGGTACAGCGTCCCGGCCTCGGGGAGGGACTTGCTCATCTTCGCCGTCGGGTCCTGCAGGTCCAGGATCTTCGCCGTGTCCCCCGGGATGAACGCGGCCGGCACGGTGAACGTGTGGCCGTACCTGCTGTTGAAGCGCTCGGCGAGGTTGCGGGTGAGTTCCAGGTGCTGGCGCTGGTCCTCACCCACGGGCACGGCGTCGGCCTGGTAGAGCAGGATGTCGGCGGCCTGCAGGATCGGATAGGTGAACAGGCCGACCCCGTAGTGCTCACCGTCGCCCCGGCTGGACTTGTCCTTGAACTGGGTCATCCGGCTGGCCTCGCCGAAGCCGGTCATCGTCTCCAGCACCCAGGACAGCTGCGTGTGCTGGGGCACGTGACTCTGAACGAAGAGGGCACACCGCTCGGGGTCGAGGCCGGCGGCGAGCAGCTGGGCGACCGAGATGCGGGTGCGATCGCGCAGCTCCTCCCGCGTGGGCGGGTCCAGGGTCAGCGCGTGGAGGTCGACCACGCAGTAGAACGCGTCGTGGGTGTCCTGCAGGGCAACCCATTGACGCACGGCGCCGAGGTAGTTGCCGAGATGGAACGAGCCTGCCGTCGGCTGGATACCGGACAGGACCCGGGGACGCGACGTTACGGGGGCTCCCACACGGTCGATTCTGGCATCCCGCCTCCTCAGCCGCGAACCGCCTCCGCCGTGCGGGACGGGCGGCTCGCCGGATCGGCGGATTCCGGGGGGCCGGCTGGCGGATCCGCCGGGGTAGTGGCCGCGGGCGCGCCCTCGGCCTCCTCCGGGTCGGGCGCGACCCGCAGGCGTGCCGCGCGGCGTCCGTCCACCTCGATCACGGTGAGCGTGAAGCCGTCGCCGTGGGCGACGTCGCCGACCTCGGGCAGATGCCCCAGCTGGGCCATGACGTAGCCGCCGGCCGTCTCGTACGGACCGGAGGGCAGCGCCACCCCGGTGCGCTCGGCGAAGTCGTCCAGGTTGCTCCGCGCGTCGATCTCCACGGCCCCCCCGGCCAGGCGGCGCGAGCCGACCTCGTCGGCGTCGTACTCGTCCCGGATGTCGCCGATGACCTCCTCGATGAGGTCCTCGAGGGTCACGATGCCGTCGGTGCCGCCGTACTCGTCGATGACGATCGCCAGGTGATGGCCCTCGCGCCGCATCTCGCGACAGCGCGACCAGGACCTTCTTCGACCCGGGCAGCCGGGCGACCTCGCGCATCAGGTCGCGCACCTGGCGGGAACGGTCGCCGCTGCCCTCGACGAAGACCAGGTCGCGGATGTGCACGAAGCCGATCACGTCGTCCTGGTCTGCGGTCGATCACCGGGATAGCGCGAGTGCGGGGTCTCCATCGCCAGCTTCATCGCCCGGCTGACCGTGAGGGTCGCCTCGAGGAACGCCACCTCGGTGCGCGGCAGCATCACCTCGCTGATCGACCGCTCACCGGCGGCGAAGACGTCGTCGATCAGCCGCCGCTCGTCCTTGGACAGCGACTCGTGGGCCGCGACCAGGCCGCGCAGCTCGTCCTCGGTGATGGCCTCGCGCCCGGCGTTCGGGTCACCGCCGAGCGAGGCGGACGACGACATCGGTGCAGCGCGACAGCAGCCAGATGACCGGGCGGAACGCGGTGGCCAGGTGGCTGAGCGACGGGGCGAGGAACTTCGCCGTGCTCTCGGCGCGCTGCAGGCCGATGCGCTTGGGCGCCAGCTCGCCGACGACGAGGGTGACGAACGAGATCGCCAGGGTGACCCCGACGATGCCCAGCACGCTGGCCAGCCCCTCGCTCATGCCGCGCGTGATCAGGTAGTGCTTGGCCTCGTCGGACAGCGTCACCGCGCCGAACGCACTCGAGAGCAGGGCCGTCGACGTGACACCGATCTGGACGGTCGCGAGGAAGCGGTTGGGGTCGCTGACGAGTTTGGCGACCGACCGGCCGCGGCGCCCCTGCTCCTCGAGCGCGCGCACCTGCCCGTCGCGCAGGGACACGAGCGCTATCTCGGCGGCCACGAAGATCGCCTCGACGAGGATCAGGCCGAGGACGATCGCGATGTTGATCAGGCTCTGGCTCATGGCCGCACGCCTCCACGGACACCGGGGGCGCGTGCGGGCTTCGTACTATGAGGGCCGTCCACCAGCCAAGTGTAAGGTCGCAGGCTCCGCGCGCATGCCACTCAACGACGGCATGCGCTGTTCACCCGAGGGAGCGAGCCATGCGGTACCTGGTGACCGGGGGGGCGGGCTACGTCGGTAGCGTCGTCGCATCCGCCCTCGTCGAGGCCGGCCACGAGGTGGAGGTGCTCGACGACCTGTCCACCGGGCACGCCGACGCGGTCCCTCCCGGCGCCGTCCTGCACCAGCTCCCGATCACCGAGGCGGGCGGCGTGCTGGCCGCCCGCGGCTTCGACGGCGTGCTCCACTTCGCGGCCCGGTCGCTGGTCGCCGAGTCGGTCGAGCACCCGGCGCGGTACTGGAACAACAACGTCGGCGGCACACTCGCGCTGCTCGACGCGGTGCACGCTCACGGGGTCCCGCGCATCGTCTTCTCCTCCACCGCCGCCACCTACGGCGAGCCGGCCTCCGTGCCGATCACCGAGGACGCCGAGACCGCACCCACCAACCCCTACGGCGCGAGCAAGCTGGCCGTCGACCTGGCGCTGACGTCCTATGCCCAGGCCTACGGCTTCGGCGCCGTGAGCCTGCGCTACTTCAACGTGGCCGGTGCCGTGGGCGCGTTCGGCGAGCGGCACGCCACCGAGACGCACCTGATCCCGATCGCCCTGCAGGTCGCGGCCGGGACCCGGGAGTCCCTGAGCGTCTTCGGCACCGACTACGCCACCGCCGACGGCACCTGCGTCCGCGACTACGTCCACGTCGCCGACCTGGCCGACGCCCACCTGCGCGCGCTCACGGCCTGCACCCCCGGCGAGCACACGATCATCAACCTGGGCAGCGGCGAGGGCTACTCGGTGCGCGAGGTCGCCGCCGCCGTCCGGACGGTCACCGGCCACCCGCTGCCGGTGAACGAGCAGCCGCGCCGCCCCGGGGACCCGGCGGTGCTGATCGCCTCCAACGCGAAGGCCGCGGCCGTGCTCGGGTGGCATCCCGAGCGCGATCTGACCACGATGGTCGCCGACGCGTGGGCCTTCGCCCAGAGCCGATGACCGCGACCGTCACCTGGCGCGCACCCGGCCGCGTCAACCTGATCGGTGAGCACACCGACTACAACCTGGGGTTCGCCCTGCCGATGGCGATCACCCAGGGCTGCACCGCGAGCGTCGACCGCCTCGACGTGCCCGTCCTGCAGATCACCTCCGCCCAGCGGGAGGACTCGGTCGACGTCCCGCTCGCGGGCCTGGCTCCGGGCGGCGTCGAGGGATGGGCCGGCTACGTCGCGGGCGTGGTCTGGGAACTGCAGCGCCGCTGCGGACGCCTGCCCGGCCTGCGCATCCACGTCGACGGCGATGTCCCGCTCGGCGCCGGACTGTCGTCCTCGGCAGCGCTGGCGTGCTCGGTCGCGGCCGGCGTCGACGACCTGCTGACGCTCGGGATCAGCCCGCTCGACCAGGTCGCGGTGACGCGCGTGGCCGAGAACGACTTCGTGGGCGCGCCCACCGGCGGTATGGACCAGCTGGCGTCGGTGCTCAGCGTCGCCGGCCACGCCCTGCTCTGCGACATGCGCACGCTGGAGACCGAGGCGGTGCCGTTCGACCTCGACGCGGCCGGGCTCACCCTGCTGATCGCCGACACACAGGCACCGCACCGCCACGCCGACGGCGAGTACCGCGCCCGCCGCGAGGCGTGCGAGCAGGCCGCGGGACTGCTGGGGGTGGCCAGCCTGCGGGACGTGCAGGACGCCGACCATCCCACGGTGCTCGACGCCCTTGCCGCAGCCGCCGGCGCATCGGGCCTCGACGCGGACGCGGTGCGGGTCCTGGTCCGCCGCACCCGCCACATCCTCACCGAGAACGCCCGCGTGCTGGCCGTGGCCGACCTGCTCCGCGGCGGGACACCGGCCGAGATCGGGCCGTTGCTGACGCAGTCGCACGAGTCGATGAAGGCCGACTTCGAGATCACGGTGGACGAGGTCGACACGGCCGTCGCGGTGGCCTTGGGCGCCGGGGCACTCGGGTCACGCATGACCGGCGGCGGCTTCGGCGGCTGCGTCATCTCACTCGTCCGGACCGCCGACGCCGACGCGGTGGGCACGGCGATCACATCAGCCTTCGCCCGGGCCGGTTACCGCGAGCCCATCCTGTTCACCGCCGTCGCATCGCAGGGCGCCCACCGCCTGTAAGGCGACCCGGCGGCGGGCGGCACGGCTGCCGCGTCGGTTCAGACGCCCCAGTCGGGGCGCAGCGGCATCGCGGCCGCGCCGCTTCTCGCCGACGTGGACGCCGAGCACCTGGTGGAGCTCGATGGTGCGGCGCTCGAAGCCCAGCCGCGAGCCGGCCATGTACAGCGCCCACACGCTTCGCCCGGGCCTCGCCGACCTCGGCGACCGCCTCGTCCCAGTGGGCGTCGAGGTTGTCGCACCAGCCGTGCAGCGTCTTGCGCGTAGTGCTCGCGCAGGTTCTCCTCGTGGCGGACCTCGAACCCGTTGTCCTGCATCGCCGAGACGATGCGTGCCGACCGCCTTCGAGCTCGCCGTCGGGGAAGACGTACCGGTCGATGAAGCCCTTGCTCTTGACGCCCTCGGTCGTGGTCGGGCGGGTGATGCAGTGGTTGAGCAGCCGCCCGCCGGGGACGCAGCTTGGAGTGCAGGAACCTGAAGTAGGACGGCAGTGCTTTGCAGGCCGATGTGCTCGGTCAGCCCGATCGAGGAGACCGCGTCGAAGCCGCTCCTCGAGGACGTCGCGGTAGTCGCGAGTACCGCACCTCGGCGACGCCGGTGAGCCCGTCCTCGGCGATCGCCTTCGCCGCCCACTCGGCCTGCTGCCGTGACAGCGTCACGCCCGAGCGCCGTCGACGCCGTAGTGCTTCGCGGCGTGACGGACCATGCCGCCCCAGCCGCAGCCGACGTCGAGCAGGCGCATCCCCGGCTTGAGCCCGAGCTTGCGCGCAGACCAGGTCGTACTTGTGGGCCTGCGCCTCCTCCAGCGTCGGCGTCCTCGGTGGGGTAGCAGGCGCAGGTGTAGGTCATCGACGGGCCGAGCACCCACTCGTAGAACGGTTGGAGACGTCGTAGTGGTGGCTGATCGCCTCGGCGTCGCGCGCCTTGGAGTGCCGGCAGCCGTGCTGAGGAGCCGGCGGAGCGCCGAACTCCTCCTCCGGCGGATCCACCCAGCGCAGCGCCTTCGGGTCGAGGTTGCGCAGCACGTCGAGGCGGTCGCGCCAGCCCAGGTTGGCGATGTTGTCCGATCCACAGCAGCGACAGGGCGGTGTAGATGTCGCCGTCGATCTCGAGCTCGCCGCTGACAGAACGCCCGCGCCAGCCCGAGCGAGCTGGGGGCGGTGATGAGGTAGGACAGCGCCTGCGGGCTGCGCAGCACGATGGTGACCGGCGCGTCAGCAGGCCCGGCGATACTGCCGTCGTAAGCACGGATGCCGACTCCGACGTTGCCGAGCACGGAGTGCAGGACGTGAGCCAAGGGTGAGCGTGCCATCGAAACAATGTCTCCTACATCCCGTTGAGCGGAGTGGTGCCTGGCCTCGAGCCGGATCGGGCGCCCGACGCTGTCTGCGGTGCCAGCTATCTGCGGCGCACTTGCGCCGACCGTCTTGGCGTACAGATCGAGCAGTCGCGCATCTGGATCGTAGGTCTTCTTGAGCACCTTCATAGGTAGGCACCGCCATACGTCGCCCAGAACTCCTCGCGCGGGTAGAAAGCCGTCGAATACAGCGACTTGCGCCCGCCCAGCGCGGCGACCTTCTGCTCGATCGCGCGGTTGTGGAAGCCGTCGGTCTCCCCCGGCGGCAGCGGCGCGCTGGACCAGAACCCGACGTTGACGTACGTCGTGTCCGGGTCGAGGGCGTAGAGGTCCCAGACCGTGCCCCGGGTCGCGCTGGCGCAGCGGGCACAGCCACACCGGCTCGATGCCCGTGAGCCCGTCGAGGAACTCGAGGAACTCCGCCACCCGCGCGACCGGCACCTCGATGTCCTGGATGACCTCCTCGCGCGGCGGGCTTGCCGCGGCGGCGGTCGAGGCGCTCGGCTTGACGCGGTGCGGCGGTTCGAGCGCGATCAGCTTCCAGTAGACGTCCGAGCGGCGGTACCGCGCGGGCCACAACCGGCGCACCGTCGGGCTGCTGCGCGCCGAACGCGCGGGAGCACCAGAACCAGTCGGTGTCCCAGCGCCACAGGTAGTCGTGGACGGTCAGCCAGTCCTCGCGCAGTTGCTGGATCGACCGGTAGTAGATGCTCTGGCCGGTGTAGTCCGACGTCGCCGGTGCGCTCGCGGCGAACGTTGCCCAGCGACAGGTAGCACTCGGTGGCGGAGAACCAGGTGCCGTCGAGGAAGTCGACGCGTTCACCGTCGTAGGCGCCGTCCGCGGTGATCCGTTCCAGCGCCGCCATCGCCGGCTCCACCGCGTCGAAGCGCAGGTGCCGCAGGTGCACGAACGGCTGCACCGGCTCGAGCTCGATCGTCAGGCGCAGCGCGTAGCCGAGGGTGCCGTAGCTGTTGGGGAACCCGGCGAACAGGTCGGCGTGCTCCCCGTCGGGCGCGGCCGTCACGACCCGCCCGTCGCCGGTCAGGATGTCCATCTCGAGCACCGACTCGTGCGGCATCCCGTTGCGGAAGGACGACGACTCGATCCCCATGCCGGTCACCGCGCCGCCCAGCGTGATCGTCTTCAGCTGCGGGACGACGAGGGGCATCAGCCCGTGCGGCAGCGTGGCGGCGACGAGGTCCTCGTACGTCGTCATCCCCATCACGTCGGCCGTGCGGGCGGCGACGTCCACCGACAGCACGCCGTCGAACAGGTCGGCGTCGAGCGTCGCGGTGGCGGCCACGCGCGGGCGGAACAGGTTGGAGGTGCGCTTGCGCAGGCGAACCGGCGCGCCACTCGGGATGGCGGCCAGTTGCGCCTGTACCTTCGCGACGCGTCCGGCGTAGTCCAGCGTGCCGGTGGTGCGCGTGTCCGCCCGGGTCATGAAGAGCCCGTCCTCCTACCTTGAGGTGCGAGACCGGAGCTAGCCGGCCATCGCCGCCTTGAGATTGTCGTCGATCGCGGCGAGGAAGTCCTCGGTGGTGAGCCAGGGCGCGTCGGGCGAGATGAGCAGCGCCAGGTCCTTGGTCATCTTCCCGCTCTCGACGGTCTCCACGCAGACCCGCTCGAGCGTCTCGGCGAACCGGGTCACCTCGGGCGTGCCGTCGAGGATGCCGCGGTGCTTGATCCCACCAGTCCACGCGAAGATCGAGGCGATCGGGTTGGTCGAGGTGGGCTTGCCGGCCTGGTGCTGGCGGTAGTGCCGGGTGACCGTGCCGTGGGCGGCCTCGGCCTCGACGATCTTGCCGTCCGGGGTGGTGAGGACCGAGGTCATCAGGCCGAGCGAACCGAAGCCCTGGGCCACGGTGTCGGACTGGACGTCACCGTCGTAGTTCTTGCACGCCCACACGTAGCCGCCCTCCCACTTCATCGCGGCGGCGACCATGTCGTCGATCAGGCGGTGCTCGTAGGTGATCCCCGCCGCCTCGAAGTCGGCCTTGAACTCGCTCTCGAAGACCTCGGCGAAGATGTCCTTGAACCGGCCGTCGTAGCCCTTGAGGATCGTGTTCTTGGTGGACAGGTAGACGGGGTAGTTGCGGGCCAGGCCGTAGCGCATCGACGCGCGGGCGAAGTCGCGGATCGAGTCGTCCAGGTTGTACATGGCCATGGCCACGCCGGGGCCGGGGAACTCGAAGACCTCCAGGTCGATCGGCTCCGAACCGTCCTCGGGAGTGAACTTCAGCGTCAGCTTCCCCTTGCCGGGCACCTTCATGTCGGTGGCGCGGTACTGGTCACCGAAGGCGTGCCGGCCGATCACGATGGGCTTGGTCCAGCCCGGGACCAGGCGCGGCACGTTGGCCATGATGATGGGTTCGCGGAAGACGACGCCGCCGAGGATGTTGCGGATCGTGCCGTTGGGCGACTTCCACATCTTCTTCAGGCCGAACTCCTCGACGCGCGCCTCGTCCGGCGTGATGGTCGCGCACTTCACGCCGACGCCGTGCTTCTTGATGGCGTTGGCGGCGTCGATCGTGACCTGGTCGTCGGTGGCGTCGCGGTGCTCCATGCCGAGGTCGTAGTACTCGAGGTCGACATCGAGATAGGGGTGGATGAGCCGATCCTTGATGAACTGCCAGATGATGCGAGTCATCTCGTCACCATCGAGCTCGACGACGGTTCCCTTGACCTTGATCTTGGACATACGCGGCTTGCCTCCAGCACCTATGACGGAATCGCTTGGCATCAAGATATCTCCCCCGACCCCGTTCACGGAACCGCGGCGCGAGCCAACGTGACCCACCAGACCCGCGAGGGCAGTATCTAGACCCGTGACAGCCCCGCATGAGGATCTCGACTCGCACGTCCGGTCCGTCCTGGGCGCGCTCCCCGGCACCGGGCGCGCGGCCGGACCGGAGGACGTCGAGCTGTTCGGCGCGATGGCCGGCAGCCGGCACCTGGACATCCAGGCACGGCGGATGCGCGCCCGCGGCCAGGGGCACTACACGATCGGCTCGGCGGGGCACGAGTCCAACGCGGTCGTGGCCGGCGCCCTGCGCGCGTCCGATCCGGCGCTGCTGCACTACCGGTCCGGCGCGTTCTACCTGCAGCGGGTGCTCCAGTCGGGGCGGCCGCTGGAGGAGGGCGTGCGCGACGTGCTGCTGTCGATGATGGGTGCGGTGGCCGATCCGGCGTCCGGTGGGCGGCACAAGGTGTTCGGGCACCCCGACCTGGCCATCGTCCCGCAGACGTCGACCATCGCCTCGCACCTGCCCCGCGCCGTCGGCACCGCGTTCGCGATCGACCGGGCCCGGCGGCTGCGCCTGCCCACGCGCTGGCCCGAGGACGCCGTCGTCGTGACGAGCTTCGGCGACGCCAGCCTGAACCACTCCACGGCCGCGGGCGCGCTGAACACCGCCGGCTACTGCGTCGAGACCGGCATCGGCCTGCCCCTGCTGCTGGTCTGCGAGGACAACGGTCTCGGCATCTCCGTGCCCACACCGAGCGGCTGGGTCGCCCAGGCCGCGCATCGGCCCGGCATCGACTACCTCTACGCCGACGGCAGCGACGTGACCACGCTGCGTGCCGTGCTCGACGAGGCTGTGACCGCCGTGCGCAACACCCGCCGGCCGGCGCTCCTGCACCTGCGGGTGGTGCGCTTCCTCGGCCATGCCGGCACCGACGTGGAGTCCACCTACCGGACTCCCGCTGCGGTGGCTGCCGACCTCGAGCGCGACCCGTTGGTGTGCCTGGCGCGGCAGGCGGGTGACCTCGACTGGCTCGCCCGCTACGACGCGATCGGGGCCATGGTCGCCGACCTCGCCGACGAGCTGCAGGGCCGGCCGACGCTGACGTCGGCCGCCGCGGTCCTCGCCCCGCTGGCGCCGCGCGACCCGGACGAGATCTCCGACGACGCGCTGCGCTCGGCCCCGGCGACGGCCCGGGAGGTGGCGTTCCAGGGCCGGCTCCCCGAACGCGCCGGCAGCCTGACCCTCGCCCAGACCATCAACGCCGCACTGGCCGATGCGCTGGCTGCCCGCCCCGAGATGCTCGTCTTCGGCGAGGACGTCGGGCGCAAGGGCGGCGTCTACGGCGTCACCCGCGGACTGCAGCAGCGGTTCCGCTCCCATCGCGTGTTCGACACCCTGCTCGACGAACAGGCGATCCTCGGCCTGGGACTCGGCGCCGGACTCAGCGGGCTGCTCCCGGTGCCCGAGATCCAGTACCTGGCCTATCTCCACAACGCCGAGGACCAGCTGCGCGGGGAGGCCGCGAGCCTGCGCTTCTTCTCCAACGGCGCGTACACCAACCCGATGGTCGTGCGCGTGGCCGGTCTGGCCTACCAGAAGGGCTTCGGCGGGCACTTCCACAACGACAACGCGGTGGCCGTGCTGCGCGACATCCCCGGACTGGTCGTCGCCGTGCCCGCCTGGCCCGCCGACGCCGCCCCGATGCTGCGCACCTGCCTGGCCGCGGCGGCCGTCGACGGGCAGGTCAGCGTGTTCCTCGAACCGATCGCGCTGTACCACGAACGCGATCTCCACGAGCCCGACGACCGCGGCTGGCTCGGCGCCTACGGCACGCACGACGTCGGGATCGGAACCGCGCGCACGCACGGTGACGGACGCGACCTGACGATCCTCACCTTCGGCAACGGGCTGCGGATGAGCCTGCGCGCGGCCAGGAAGCTTGCTGCACAAGGCATCGGTACCCGCGTCGTCGATCTGCGCTGGATCGCACCGCTCCCGGTCGAGGACATCCTGCGCGAGGCGGCCGCGACCGGCGCGGTGCTGATCGCGGACGAGACACGGCACAGCGGCGGCGTGGGAGAGGGCATCCTCGCCGCACTCGTCGAACACGGCTTCCGCGGCGCGATGGCCCGTGTCGCGGGCGCCGACACCTACATCCCGCTCGGGACGGCGGCCGAGACGGTGCTGTTGAGCCAGGAGGACATCGAGCAGGCTGCGGAGCGGCTGGTGCGGGCGCGGTAGTCGGCTTCGTCACGCTCGCCGCGCCGCAGGGAGAGTGATGCTTGTCAGCGCCGGGCGGGCGGGGGACTATGCCCACACCACTCACATCACCGGGGGAGATCTGCATGGGTTCACAGGGCATCGACCGTCGTCAGGTTCTTCGTGGAGCGGGGGTCGCTGCCGGCGGCCTGGCGGTGGGGCTGGGATTGGCCCAGCCGGCCGACGCGGCGCCGGTCCAGGCGTCGGGCAAGGGCACGCACGGACCGTCGGGCAGCTACCTGATCACGAGGACGGAGAACCCGAGCAAGGCCAACCCGGCTCCCACCGGCATCCGCGCGGTGTTCAGCTTCGCGGCCGGCGGTGTCCTGATCTCACTGGACATCGACCCCGCCGCCCCGCCGCTGCTCGGCAGCTGGGAGAGCGCGGGCGACCGGTTCGAGGTCGTGATGTGGAACGGCGCCGCCGCTGCGGCTCCCGGCGCGCCCGCGACCACGGTCGAGGTGCGCCCCAAGGGCAGGATCAGCGGAAAGTCGATCTCGGGGACGTACACCTTCACGATCCGCGACGCCGCGACCGCGAAGGTCCTCGCCGCAGGGACCGGCACCTTCCACGGTCACAAGCTGGAGGCCTGAGCTCCCGGTCCCACCCCGCGCCCGGCGCCGCCGGGCGCGGGGATCACACGGGGCCGAGCAGCTGCGAGACCACCGCGGCGTCCGCAGTGCCGAGCGACGCCGGGTTCCGGTCGTCGCGCAGTACGCGCCAGCAGCCACCCAGTTCGACGTTCACCCACTGGCCGTCGGCACGGACGACGGCGAACGCCGACTGGGCGGCAGAGGTGCCGCGCGGGCCGGCACCGGTCAACGCGGCACGCAGGGTGAGAGACCGGGCGGCGCTGAGCGGCACACCGCGGACGAACAGTCCGGCCTCGGCGTCACCCGGAGCCGTGCGGTACAGGCAGGCATACAGGCGCGACGTCGGACGCTGGACGAAGACCGGCCCGCCCGGACCCGGGTGCGGACCCGCTGTTCCCGCCAGCGCCAGCTCGTTCTTCCACTGCATGTCACAACCGCTCGACACCGATGCGGCGGAGCGCTCCTGCACCACCCGGGTGACCGAGACCGTCCGCAGCGGAAGCTGCCTGATCGCCAGGAACACCGCGGGCTGCGGGGCGTCGCAGTACGTGACGGGCGCCCGCGGGTGCAGGTAGTGGCCCTGGCCATCGGCGAGCAGGATCTGCAGCGGCCCGTACGCGATCGCCGGGCACGCGTACTCACCGCTGCGGCGGCGTTCGTCGGGACGGGTGAGCGCCGTGACCAGGGCACCGAGCCCGCTGCCGGTGACGCGGCGGACGAGCGTCTGCCACTCACCCTCACCCGGATAGATCCGGAACCCCGACTCGCAGCTGACCACGGCGACCGTGGGGAACGCGGCGACACGCGCGGGCGCGGTGTCGCCCTGCACCCGTGCGCACGGCGCCGCGGCCGCGATCCTGTCCAGCACGGCCGTGTCCGTCTCGGCGGGAGGCAGGCTGCTACCGGCGCTCCCCGCATGCCCTGACGACGCACGCCCGAACTGCCCGCTGAGGGCGAGCGCACCCGCTGCAACCGCGACCACGACCGCCACGGACGCGACGATCACGCGGAGCAGCGGCCCACGCCCGCCCGGCCGCGTGCCGGGGCGACCGAGCTCGTCATCCTGAACGCTCACGAGAACCTCCCGCTGAACCTGACCGCCCAGCCGGCCGGAAAGGTTCCACCCCGCGATCGGCCCTCGCGCGAGGAGCCCCGGACGGCCAGAATCAGGCCATGAGATCCAGGTGGTCGCTGTGGTCGGAGGACTCGTTCCTGTCCATCGGCTCGAAGGGCTCGGTGCTGTCGATCGGCAGCGTCGGCTCGTTCGCGTCGGTGGGCAGTGTGGGGTCGGCCTGCTCGCTGTTCTCGATCGGCAGCTGGCTCTCCGTCGGCGGCGCGCTGTCCGCGCGATCCTGGGGGTCGGTGCTGTCCTACCGCTCCCGGTTCGGCGTCTGCGCCGCCGACGAAGGCCGCCACGTCACCGTCGCACGATCGTGAATCCTCCCGGCCACACCGGTGCCTGCACCGTCGAGGCCCGGGTCCGGCGCTCACTGCGGAGCTTCCCGTGGCGGTCGTAGGCGGCGACGGTCGCGAGCCCGCTACCGGGGACGGCGACGGATTCCTTCCGCCCGGACGTGGCCCGGCTGCTCAGCACCACACTGGCGTGGCCGGCCCCCGTGACCGTCAGGCGCGAGATCACCGGGGTGAAGAGCAGCGCGTCGAGCTCGCCCGACCCCGCGGAGGTAGTCGCGGTCAGCGTCGTCGCCCCTGCCGGCAGCGTGCGGGCGACGGTGAGCGGGATCAGCTCGCCCGGTGCCGGCGAGACGCCCTGCGCGCCGCCGCCGCCGTAGGACACCGAGCCCAGGCCGACGGATCCGGAGGAGAAGGTCGTGCGGCCCGCCCTGCCCGGCACGCGGTTCACGACGGCCTCGACGATGAGCGGCTCCGCCGACGGTGCGAGGGTCCACGTCACCGAGCTCCCCGGCGTGACGGCCACGTACATGCCGCCGCTCCACTGGGATTCGCCGGTGTAGGCGGGATCGGCCGTCTGCACGGTGGCTCCACCGCCGACGGTGCCCGCCTCGGCCTCGACGAGACGCTGCCCGTCACGGGAGGAGATGTGTGCGCTCTGTTGCGCCAGCGCCGCCAGCGCGGGATGCGCATCCAGAGCCAGCATCGTGAGCAGACCGTGGATGGTCGACTCGGCGCCGGAGTTCAGGTTCAGAGTGCCGTCCGCGTTGACGCCGTCGTCGGTGACGCCGGTGGCGGGGTCGTAGGTCGGCTGACCGGACGGGTTCTGCCCGAAGAACCAGCCGGCCGCGATGCCGGCCAGGTCGGTCAGTCCCTGGGACCCGCTCGCCTCACCGACGTCGAGCAACGACTCGACCCTGGCGTCGGCACCGTAGGCGATCTGTGAACCGTCCACGGGAGTGGGCAGCAACCCGTTGTCCGGGCCGGTGGCCGTGAGCAGCTGCGGCGTGAACGACGCGGTATCGGTCAGCGCCGGGGCCAGGAGCGACCGCCGCCGCAGGGCGACGGATGCGCGAGCCAGCGCGCCGGCCATCTGGGCGCCCCAGGCGTGCCACTGATCCTGCGAGGTGGCCGACGGGAGCAGCGCGCCGTAGGGCCATTGGCCGGAGTTCCCGGCGTGCAGGTCGGCGATGCCGTCGGCCAGCTCGCTCAGCGCGGTCCGGGCGGTGGACCCACCTCCGGCACGGACGTAGGCCGCGAGACCCAGCACCGCCTCGGAACTGGCGTCCGCGCCCTGCACCACGAGCCACGCCGGTACCCGCGCGCCGTCGACGATCTGGTACGTGCCGTAGTCGACGAGCACTTCGCGATCGAGGGCGCCGATCGCCAGGTCCAGGCGGGTCTTCAGGAAGGCCGCGAAGGACGGGTCGGACCTGCGGAACTGCGCGTACCCCTCGCCCAGCGCCCAGATCGTGCGCGCCAGCCAGTAGGACGCGCCCGAGTCGGACGGGTCCGGCAACTCGGTCGGCGTCGGGCTCGGGTTCAGCGTGCCGTCCGGCTGCATCCAGAGGACGACGTTGCCGGCGTCGGGCCCCGAGGCCGTCTGCAGATATGTCAGTCCGCGCAGCAGGTTGTAGGCCTGGTCGCGGCTGTGGGTGTCGCCGTCCTGCTGCCAGTGCCGCAGGTAGACGACCGCGGCGCGGGCCACGTCGTCGGCGTCGTAGGCGCCCTGCCCGTAGGTGTCGGTGGTGGCGTCGTAGGTGCCACCGCCGACCCGCTGGTAGGTGCCGTCGGACTGGTGGTTCGTGTAGACCCAGAGCTCGCCCACCGAGGGTTGGGAGGCGAGGCGGTAGGTGGTGTGGCCGGCCTGCGCGGGTGGCGTGACCGGCGTCGTGAGGAAGTCCAGATGCGCCAGGTTCGTCAGGTTCGTGTGCGGGGCCGGGTGGACCGACGGCTGGGCCGCCGCCGGAACGGCCAGCCCGACCGGGAGTGCGAGCGCGCAGCAGGCGGCCAGGAACAGCCGCACGGACCTCACGCCTGCTGTCCCGTCCGCGGGACGGAGTCCAGGCGCGCGACGCCGATCCTGGAGTCGGCCATGCCGTAGAAGACGTAGAGCTGGCCGTCGATCTCCTCGATGGCGGTGGGGAAGACCACGTTGGGCACGATGCCGTCGAGTCTCGTCGGCCGTCTCCGGCTCGAGCATCGGCTCGGCCGTCCGGGCCAGCACCCGGGAGGGGTCGGCCGGGTCGAGCAGCATCGCGCCCGCCGCGTAGCGGACCTTCTGCTGCTGGTCGAAGCCCTGCACCAGCTCGCCGGTGACGCCGTGGTGGATCAGCAGCCAGCCCTCGTCGACACGCAGCGGCGGCGGGCCGGCCCCGATCTTGAGCGCCTCGAAGTCGTACTCGGGCATGGCCACGAGGCGGTGCTGCTCGCAGGCGGGTCAGCGCGGACAGATCAGCGGCGACCTCCTCGACCGGGACGTAGGAGATCCAGATGCCGGGGCGGTCGTCGGTGATCCCGGCGGGCAGGTAGGTCCCCTCGCCGGGGCGGACCCACGACAGATCCCACATCGGCCGGTGGAGCATCGCGTAGGACGCGACGTCCGTCCGGTCCCGGAACCGGCTCCGGGAAGAACACCGTGTCCTTGTTGGGGAACAGTTCAGGTCCGTGTCGAGGTCGGCCTGGTAGCCGAAGTGCAGCGGGCCGTGCCGCGCCCAGGTGCGCAGGTCGGTCGACGTCGCCAGCGCCGGATGCGGGCCCCAGCGGCGCCGTACGCCACGTAGGTCATGACGTGCACGCCCAGCGACGGGATCCACGTGGTGCGTGGATCCTCGACCCCGCCGTGGTCGTGGCGCGCGCTCCCAGCCCTGCGTCCGGGGCGAGCACCACCCCTTCGCGGCGCACGCCGGCGGGGACGCCGTCCGCGATCAGGACCTCCGCCAGGCCGACCCGCGAGACGTTGCCGGTCGCGACGAGCCGCGGGAGCAGCCAGAGCCGCCCGTCGGCGTCGCGCCCGCTGGCCGGGATTCAGCACGCCCTCGGCCTCCAGGGGATTGCCCGGATCGGGCGTCATGATCACGCCGAGCCGGGTGAGGGTGTAGGGGAAGGTGTCAGTTGCAGTGGTCAAGACAGATCAACCTTTCACGCCGGAGCCGATGTCGGTGGAGGTGAATCGCCGCTGGAACAGGAGGAACAGCACGACCGCGGGTGCCGCCAGCACGCACGCGCCGGCCAGGATCGCGCCGAACGGGTTGGCCGCGGTGGCCGAGACCGTGGTGATGTAGTTGGACAGCGCGACCGCCAGCGGCTGCATGTCGTGCTTCTTGGTGATCAGGAACGGCCACAGGAACTCGTTCCACGGACCGATGAAGGTCATCAGGGTGGCCGGTCAGCAGTGCGGGTTTCACCAGCGGGATCGCGACGCTGCGCAGGATCCGCAGCTCGCTCGCCCCGTCGATGCGCGCCGCCTCGAACAGCTCCGGCGGCAGCTGCAGGAAGTACTGCCGGAACACGAACACCGCGGTGGAGTTGATGGCGAACGGGGCGATGATCCCGAGGTAGTTGTCGGCCAGCCCGTAGTTGCGCACGATCAGCACGTAGAGCGGGATGATCATGAGCTGGAACGGGATCACCTGCAGCAGCAGCATCGCCACGAACAGCATCCCGCGGCCCCGGAACTGCAGGCGGGCCAGGGCGTAGCCGGCGAGGACACCGAAGACCAGGGTGCACAGCAGCACGCCACCGGTGAAGATGCCGGAGTTGATCAGCGTCCGGCCGAGGCTGATCGCCGAGTTGATCTGCGTGTAGTTGTGCAGCGTCATGTTGTTCGGATTCGGCAGCAGCCCCCGAGATGTTCGGGTTCTTCGTCTTCTGCAGCGACCCGATGATCATGTAGTAGAAGGGGAACAGGAAGAGGAACGCGCCGACGATCAGCAGCGCGAGCTTGAGCGGCGAGCGCTTGCCGTGGACCACGTGCAGGTTGTCGTGCGGTGCGGGACGGCGGCCGCCGCGGGCAGCACCGGGGTTTCGGTTGCAGTCATCAGCTTTCCCGTCGTTCGAGAAGTCGTTGGATGCCCGCGATGATCAGCACGCCGATCACGAGCAGGACGCCGATCGCCGCGGCGACGTCGGGATGGTTCTGCTCGATGCCCTCTTGGTACATCAGCAGCACCGGCGAGGCCGACTTGCCGTTCGGGCCGCCGCCGCCGGTCAGCAGGTAGGGCTCGGTGAACAGGTTCGCGCCGGTGACGATGGCGAGCAGGGTGACCAGCGTCGTCGCGTGCCGGACACCGGGAACCGTGACCGACGCGGAAGCTGCTGCCACTTCGACGCGCCGTCCACGGCGGCCGATTCGTACAGCTCCTTCGGGCACCGCTCTGCAGCGCGGCCAGGTACAGCAGGATGAAGAAGCCGAGCTGCTTCCACGTCACGAAGAACGCGATCGACGGCATCGCCCAGTGCAGGTTGATCAGCCAGCGACGGGTTCGGCGCCAGCGGGCCGAGCACGTGGTTGACCAGGCCGTCGGAGTTGAACAGGAACAGCCACACGCCGACGACCGCCACGCTCGCCGTCACGTACGGGCACGTAGTAGGCGGCGCGGAAGAACGTGCGGAACGGGATCGCCGAGTTCAGCGCGGTGGCGAGCACCAGCGACAGGCACCACGGTCAGCGGCACGTTGATCACCAGGAAGATCAGGATGTTCAGGAACGCCTGCCGTACCAGGGGATCGCTGAGCGCCGTGCGGTAGTTGTCGAGACCCACCCACGGCCGCGGCACGCCGACACCGGGCGCGGTGAAGATGTAGCGGTGGAAGGACATGTACACGGACAGGCCCAGCGGATACGCGAAGATCACGACGATGAAGAGCAGCGTACGGGGCGCCGAACAGCATGCCGATGGGATGGCGTCCGACGAGACGTTCCCGCAGCGGGCGGTGGTGCCGGCGGACCGGTGACTCGACCGCGGTGCCGTCCTGTTGCGACGACGCGAGCGTGGAGGTCATGGCTGCCTCACTTCTTCCGGATGAGTTTGTCGATGGTCTTGGCCGACGACGCGAGTGAGGCGTCGGCGGATCCGCCACCGAAGATGACCGACTTGGACCACGCATCGCGGAAGCTCTGCCAGATCTCGACGGAGTTGGGGACGTTCGGGCACCTCGGTCGTGCGTGCGGCCTCGGCGGCGAAGGTCTTGTAGCTCGGGTTCTTGGCGAAGTACGACGCGTACGTCGTCGCCACGTTCTGGCGCAGCGGCATCTGGCCGGTCAGGCTCAGCAGCTTGCCGTCCTCGGCCTCGCTGGTGCTGAACTTCATGAAGTCCCACGCGGTCGCGCGGTTCTTGCACGAGGCGTACATGGCGACGTTCTTGGCGTCGCTGAAGGTGTGGTCCTGGCCGACCTGACTGCCGGTCGAGGTCGGCACGGGCACGACGCCCCAGTCGACCTTGCCCTTGTACGAGGCGATGGCCCACGGCCCGACGATCGCCATCGCGGCGACACCGTCGGCGAAGGAGTCCCCGTTGTAGGTCTCCTTGCCGGCGAGGTTCTGCTGTGTACATCTGCGCCCAGAAGTTCGCGACGGCCTGCCCGGCCGCGTCGTTGAACGTCGCCTTGCCGTTCTGGATCAGCTGCTTGCCGCCGCTCTCCGCCGCGTACATCGAGTAGAAGTCGTACCAGGACTGGTAGAACTCGCTCGACGGCGCCGGGTAGATCGCGTACTTCGCAGCCTTTGATTGGACGAGCTTCTGCGACGTGGCCAGGAACTGTGCGTAGGTGGACAGCGGCGGGTTGGTCGTCGAGATCCCGGCCTTGGCGAAGATCTTCTTGTTGTAGAAGATCATGACCGGGTTCGACTTCCACGGCAGCTGGTAGTACTTGCCGTCCGTGGACTTGTACTGATCGGCCTGGCTACCGCTACGCGCCTCGATGTAGGCGGCAGCGCCAGGGAAGTCGTTCAACGGTACAAGCCCGCCTTGTGCCTGGAAGGTCGGTACCGACGCGGGAGACGTGTTGTAGATCAGGCAGGGCTCGCTGCCCGCGGTGATGCTCGCCCCGATGACCTCCTCGGAGGACGCGTTGGCCGGGATCTCCTGCCCGCTGACCTTCTGGTCCGGGTGCAGCGCGTTCCAGGCCGCCACCGCCTGCTTGCCCCATTGGACTTCCTGGGCGTTGTTGGAGTACCAGATGCTGATCGGTCCCCTCGCCGTCGCTGCAGTGGTGGCATCGACTGCATGCACCCTGCTGCACGAAGCGAGTGTCCCGATCATCACCACCGCCGCCAGGGCAGCGCTGGACCTGAACAGGAGCCTATTCATGTGTCGTCCGATCTCTGTGCTCAGGACCTCGATGAGGTCGCTCTGCGTACGGGACGGGGGGCTGACCCCACCGATCCACGCCGGGCAAGGGGAAGCGGTGGCAGGTCGACGTCGGCAGCTGTTTGACCGTCGATGACCTCCAGCAGCACGGTCGCAGCCGTGCTCCCCCACGCGAACGCATCCGTGCGGACTGTCGTCAGCGGCGGATGAAGATGACGGGCGAGTTCGGTGTCGTCGAACCCGGTGACCGAGAGCTGGTCGGGCAGGCGCAGTCCGCGCTGCTGCGCGACCGCCATGCCGGCGATGGCCATGACGTCGTTGCCGTACACGATCGCCGTCGGTGGATCGCCGAGCGCGAGGAGGGCCTCGGTCGCGGCCGCGCCTCCCGCGGCACTGAAGTCCGACGGCACGAGCAGCGCGGCGTCCAGGCCCGCGGCGGCCATCGCCTCCTGCCAGGCCGCGACGCGGTGCTGTGCGTGCAGCATCTCGGGTGGGCCGGAGACGCAGGCGATGCGCCGGTGCCCTGACTCGGTCAGCAGCCCGACCAGTGCGGCCACTCCGGCGGCGTCGTCGACGCTGATGGCCGGGAAGGACGACGGCTGGTCGGGGTGGCCGAGGGTCACCGCGGGGAGGCCGAGCTCGGCGAGCAGTGGGATTCGGGGGTCGAGCCGCCGCAGATCGGTCACGAACACGCCGTCCACGCGGCCCTCACCGGCGAGGCGGCGGTAGGTGGACGCTTCCGCATCCGGGTCGATGACGACGTTCAGCACCAGCGACTGCCCGACGGGCGCCAGCACGGACTCGACACCGGCGATGAACGCGGGGAAGAAGGGGTCGGTGCCGATCAGCTCCGGGCGCCGCGCCACGACCAGCCCGAGTGCGAAGGCACGCGACGTGGACAGTGAGCGCGCCCGCAGGCTCGGCTGCCAGTCGAGTCGCGCGGCAGCGTCGAGGATCCGGGTGCGGGTCTGTTCGCCGACGCCGGGGCGGCCGTTCAGCGCGAAGGACACGGCACCGACGGACACGCCCGCCTCGCGGGCGACGTCGGCAATGGTCACCTTCTTCTGGGCCATTCCACACCTCCCGCTGCTCGGTATCGTGTAACACTCCCGAAACTAAAGCGCTTTAGTGGATGGTGTCAATGGTTGTCCACAAACCAATGGCCCACGAAACCCTTATTTGGTGACCAATCGGACCTGCGGGAGCGTCGGGACCCGGACTCCCCCGTTGGCTCACGCCTCGTGGACGACGGCTCCTGACGCGATCGTCCACCGCACCTCGGCGTCACTGATGTGACCGGCCGCCCGGTCGAAGATGTTGCGGTCCAGCACGCACAGATCGGCACGCTGCCCGACCGCGATCCGCCCGCCGGCGTCGTCGTGGTTGACGTGCGCGGACCCGGCGGTGAACGCCGCGACCGCCACCGGCAACGGCAGCGCCTGCTCGGGCAGGAACGGCGCGTTGTCCCGGTGCTCCGGATCGGTCCGGGTGACGGCGACCTCGATCTGCTCCAGTGGGTTCGCCGTCGTGACCGCCCAGTCGCTGCCCATCGCCAGCGTGGTCCCCGCGCGCAGGAAGTCCCCGAACGGGTACTGCAGGTCGGCGCGGTCGCGGCCCAGGACCGGAATGGTCAACTCGTCCATCTGCGGCTCGCTCTGGGCCCAGTAGGCCTGCAGGTTGGCGATCACTCCGAGCTCGCGGAATCGCGGCACGTCCGCCGGGCGCACGACCTGCACGTGGGCGATGTGGTGCCGGTTGTCGCCGGCCCCGTTGGCCGCACGCGCGGCGGCCACCGCGTCCAGTGCGATCGTGACGGCGCGGTCACCGATCGCGTGCATGTGCACCTGGAACCCCAGAGCGTCCAGCGCCGTGACCGCCGCGCTGAGCAGGTCCGCATCGACGTAGGTGAGGCCACGGTTGTCGGTGTGGCCGCCGCACCCGTCGCAGTACGGCTCGTGGAGGGCACCCGTCCGGTTCTCCAGGACTCCGTCGACCATGATCTTGACGGTGGTGGGGTGGAACGATCCGCCGTGGGCGAGCTCCCGCTGCGTCTGCAGGTCGGTGATCTGCTCGAGCCCGCGGTGCCGGTCCCACCACAGCGCCCCGACCACCCGGGCGGTCAGGGCAGCCGACGAGGCCAGCGATCGGTAGGCGGCCAGGGTGTCGGGCGTGACCCACGCGTCCTGCCACCCCGTGATGCCGAGCGAGTGCAGGTGCCGCTGGGCGGTGACGATGGATGCCGACCAGTCCGCCACGGTCGGGGACGGGACGACGCGGGCGTCGAAGGAGTAGGCGGCGCCCTCGTGCAGGGTGCCCGACGGCTCGCCCGACACCGGGTCCCGTTCGATGCGCCCGTCCGGTGGATCCGGCGTGGTGGCGTCGATGCCGCCGAGGGCCAGCGCCGCGCTGTTGACCCAGGCGCCGTGCACGTCGCGGTTGAACAGGAACACCGGACGCGCGCCGAACACCGCGTCGAGGTCCTCCTTGCGGGGCGAGCCACCGGGGAAGTACTCCATCGCCCAGCCGCCGCCGATGATCCACGGTTCGTCCGGATGGGCTTCGCCGTACGCAGCGAGGTGGTCCAGATAGGCCGCGCGCCCGACGAGGTCGTTGAGTTCGACGTGACGGCGGTTGCGCCCGGCGACCGGCGGATGGACGTGCGCGTCCTGGAACCCCGGCAGCACCAGGCCGCCACGAGCGTCGAGGATGCGGGTCGACGGGCCGATCACGTCGAGGACGTGAGCGGCGCCGACCGCGACGATCAGCCCGTCCCGGGCGGCGACGGCATCGCTCCAGCTGCGTGCGGCGTCGACGGTGTAGACAGGCGCGTTGACGACGGCCGTGTGGGCGTGTTCCACCATCACTCGACGGTAACCTGTCCTCCAAATGAGCGATCATCGGCGAGTCACCATCAGGGACGTGGCCAGAGCGGCAGGCGTCTCGACGACCACCGTGTCGGACTCCCTGCGCGGGCACGGGCGGCTGTCGGAGCAGACGCGGCTGCGGGTGGTCGGGGTGGCCGAGCAGCTCGGCTACGTGGCCAATCCCGGCGCGCAGAACCTGCGCCTGGGGCGCACCGGTGTGCTGGCGCTGTGCTTCCCGCAGCGGACGTTCGCCATGCAGTACTACATGGACCTGGCACTCGGCGCGGCCGAGGAGGCGCTCGCCCACGACTTCCCGCTGACGCTCATCCCGGCCAGCCGGGCGGACTCCGCGACCATGCGGCACGTCGACGGGGCCATCGTCGCCGACCCGGCGTTGGACGACCCCACCCTGGCCCTGCTCGCCACCGCCGGTGTGCCCGTCGTGACGTGCGAACGCGACCTCACCCCCGGCGCCGTCCACGACGGCATGGTCGCCTCCGACCACCGCAGCGCCATGCGCGCGCTGCTCGACCACCTCGGTGATCAGGGGGCGCGCACCGTCGCGCTGCTGTGCCCGAAGGACGACACGTCCTTCGCCCTGGACCTCCGGATGGCCTACCGCGCCTGGTGCCGCGACACGGATGCGGCCGAGCTGATCCGCGAGGTCCCGTTCGCCAGCAGCCCCGAGGACATCACGCGCGCGGTGCGGGACCTGTTCGACCACGGCGTGCCCGACGCGATCGTCACCGTCCCGGACGGTGCGGCTGCCACTGCGCTGAGCGTCGTCCAGCAGTCCGGGCGCTCCGTGCCGGAGGACGTGATGATCGCGTCCTACACCGACAGTCCGCAGTTGAGCGGAGCGACCGTGCACCTCACGGCCGTGGACCTCAACCCCCGGGAGATGGGGCGCCAAGCCACCCGCCTGCTCGTCGACCTGCTCTCGGGCAAGGAGCAGCCCGGAACCATCTGGGATCTCCCGGTGACCCTGCAGATCCGCGACAGCACGACACACCACGTCGCCCGCTAGCGTCGAGACCTCTACGTGCGGCGGTAGGCCCACAGGGACAACGGCACGAACAACGCGAGCAGGGCGACCATCCACGCGAGCGTCCATGCCAGCGGTGCGCGGACGGCACCCTCGACCAGCAGCCCACGACAGGCGTCGGTCAACTGCGTGATCGGGTTGGCCCGCACGATCACGCGGAGCCACCCGGGCAACGTGTCGACCGGGACGAACACGCTGCTGGCGAAGGTGAGAGGAAGGAACGCGACGAGCTGGATCCCCTGGGTGGCGCTCGCCGTTCGGGCGGTCAAGCCGATGGTGACCGAGATCCAACACAGGCAGAGAGCGAAGGCGATCAGCAGTGCCACCCCCACCACCGCTGCCGGTGGCGACGTGTGCACCCGGAACCCGAGGGCGACGCCGGTGCCGACGGTGATCACAGCGGCCAGCGCGTACCGCACGGTCTCGGCGACGACTGCCCCGCTGAGCGGCGCGAGCCGAGCGATGGGCATCGAGCGGAAGCGGTCGAAGATGCCGCGGGAGATGTCGATGTTCAGGTTGACGCCGACGGTGGACGTGGCGATCACGGTCGTCTGCACCATGATCCCCGGCACCAGGTACTGCAGGTAGGCGTGCGTCGATCCGGTCACCGCGCCGCCGAAGAGGTAGACGAAGAGGACCAGCAGCATCACCGGCTGCAACACGACGTCCATCAGCGACTCGGGCGTCCGCAGGGTCTTGACGACGCCACGACGGCTGAGGATCGCGGTGTGCCGGACGAACGTGGCGGCGTTCGCGCTCACGCCGCCCCCGGTGTTGCGCGGGTCAGCGTGAGGAAGACCTCGTCGAGGCTGGGCAGGTGCAGTGACAGCTCGGAGACCTCGACTGCGGCTGTGCGCAGCAGCGAGACCGCTGCCGTGAGGACCGAGTCGTCGGACACCGCAACGCGCAGGACGCCGGGGCAGGGCGCGGTCACCCCACCGGAGGACAGCCTCGCGAGGATCGACTCGACGTCGGGCAGTCGGGCGGGATCGACAGGCCTGATCGACAGCATCTGCCCGCCGACGAGGCGTTTCAGCTCGGGCGGTGTCCCCCGAGCGATCACGCTCCCGTGATCCAGCACGACGATGTGATCGGCCAGGGTGTCTGCCTCCTCCAGGTACTGGGTGGTGAGCAGGATCGTCGTCCCGCCCGCAACGAGCCGGCGGATCACCGCCCACATGTCCTCGCGGGCGCCCGGATCCAGGCCGGTGGTCGGCTCGTCGAGGAACACCACCGCGGGCTCCGCGACGAGACTGGCCGCCAGGTCCAGCCGCCGCCGCATTCCACCCGAGTACGTCGACACCTTTCGGCTCGCAGCGTCGGTGAGCCCGAACAGGTCGAGAAGCTCAGCACTGCGCCGGCGCGCGGCCGTACGCCCCAGCGCCATGAGCCGGCCGATCATCACGAGGTTCTCGGTGCCGGTCAGATCCTCGTCGACGGACGCGAACTGCCCCGTCAGTCCGATCACCCCACGCACTCGCCCGGCGTCCATTACGGTGTCGAATCCGCATACCCGGGCGATTCCGCTGTCCGGTCGGGCAAGCGTGGCCAGGACCCGCACCGCCGTCGTCTTGCCGGCTCCGTTCGGCCCCAGCATCGCCTGGATGGACCCTGAGGGGGCAGTCAGGTCGAGGCCGGTCAGAGCCTGCACCTCGCCGAATCCCTTGCGCAGTCCGATGACCTCGATCGCCTGCGTCATGTGGCCGGAAGGTAGCGCTGAGCCCGGCGCCCGAGACGGCACTGGTCCTCGACGAAGTCGGACAGGAACCAGCTCTCAGCCACCGTGGAGACAGCAGAAGAGTCGAGCTGAGCGGTCATTGGTCCATTCACCGGGTCGGCTGGCATATCCTCGTCGAATGTCTGACAAGACATACGCTAGCAGAGGCCGCCGACGTGCGGAACAGGCCTTACGGTCCATATGACCCGAAAACCGGATCCTTGAGCCCGGCAATCGGCACCGAAGGAGATCCGATGACAGGCACCTCACCGGCACCGCCTCTCCCCGAGCCGTCCCCACCCGCGCGACGTGCCCGTGGGTGGTGGCCGCGACTGTTCGGCGATGTCGAGCAGAGCGGTCGATGGCTGGTGCCTCGGCGCGTGCGCTATCTGACCCTGTTCGGCGATGTCGGCCTGGACCTGCGCGAGGCGGACCTGGCCCAGCAGACGCGGCTCACCGTCGCGTGCGGCGACCTCGAGCTGATCGTCGACGACGCGACCGAGGTCATCGTGCGCGTTCACGCCGTTGTGGGTGACACGACGACGGAGCTGCCTGCGCCGGTGACGCCGACACGACGCATCGACGTGCTACTGGTGACCGCCGTGGGCGACGTGAGGGTGCGCCGCGCAGCGCGACGCACAACCTCGGGCGCTCAGGAGGGTGAGCCGGCAGATCGGTGAGCGTGTACGGAATATTCACACCCGACTGGCGATCCCGGTGGTGTCCGCCTGAGGTCGGAGAAGCGCGCCTGGGCGAGTCCTTTCGCCACCGAATCTGGTGGCGATCTCGACACTACCGAAGCATCATCCGGACAGACCGCGTGGCCGTGTTCACCGTCACGCGTACCCGAATCGGGTCCGTGGACGGCCTCTCCTTCATCGCGCCCGACATGGCCGAGGCCACACGATTGATTGCGACCGAGGTCTTCGATTCCATCCAGGACATTCTCGATGCACAGATGCGTACGTGGACTGACATTCCCCTCGTCATGGACGGCCATCTCTACGCAGCACACTGCCTCGATGTTCTGAGGCCGTACCACGCAATGACTGTCGAGGTTCCGGGCTACCTCGTAGCACTGTCTTCGTCGAATCCGACATCAGCCGAAACCTTCGGGATCCTGCCTCCCTGAACGAGGCTCCGTCGAACTGTTCCGATCGTCGTCCGCCGTGAAACATCGGCGAACCGCGTTTGTCTGTATGGAACGAGGTTGACCCGCGTCCGGCTGCAGCCCACGCACCTCGGGCCCCGGCGCGAGAAAGCCGGATGCCGCAGCCGCTCAGCCGAGCAGGCCGAGGCCCTTCACGGCATCGCGCTCCTCGGCGAGCTCGGCGACGGTCGCGTCGATGCGCGCCCGGCTGAAGTCGTCGATCGACAGGCCCTGGACGATCTCGTAGGTGCCGGCCTTCGTGGTCACGGGGAACGAGGAGATCAGACCCTCGGGCACTCCGTAGGAGCCGTCGGACGGGACGGCCATGGACACCCAGTCGCCGTCGGGCGTGCCGAGCATCCAGTCGCGGACGTGGTCGACGGCGGCGCTGGCCGCACTCGCCGCCGAGCTGGCACCGCGCGCCTCGATGATCGCCGCGCCGCGCTTCTGGACGGTGGGGATGAAGTCGCTCTCGAGCCAGGTCTGGTCGTCGACCACCTCGGCCGCGCTCCGGCCGCCGATCTCGGCGTGGAAGATGTCGGGGTACTGGGTGGCGGAGTGGTTGCCCCAGATCGTCATCTTGGTGACGTCGTTGACCGAGACGCCGGCCTTCGCCGCCAGCTGAGCCAGCGCGCGGTTGTGGTCCAGACGGGTCATGGCGGTGAACCGCTCGGCCGGGATGTCGGGGGCGTTGCTCATCGCGATGAGCGCGTTGGTGTTGGCGGGGTTGCCGGGAACGAGGATGCGGATGTCCGCGGCCGCACTCTGCGACAGGGCCTTGCCCTGGACGGTGAAGATCGCCCCGTTGGCCTCGAGGAGGTCGGCGCGCTCCATGCCCTTGCTGCGCGGACGGGCGCCCACGAGCAGCGCAACGTTGACACCGTCGAACACGGTGGTGGCGTCGTCACCGATCACGACGTCGGACAGCAGCGGGAACGCGCAGTCATCGAGCTCCATGACGACGCCCTCGAGGGCCTTCATGGCGGGCGTGATCTCGAGCAGGTGCAGCTGGATCGGCGTGTCCTTGCCCAGCAGGTCACCGCTGGCGATGCGGAACAGCAGGCTGTAGCCGATCTGGCCGGCGGCGCCGGTGACAGCGACCTTGACGGGGGCAACGCTCACGACGAACTCCTCAGAACGGGTGCGGGCGGCGACAGTGCGGGCCCGCGACGTGCCTCGACGCTAGCAAACGCAGCCCTGCAGGCAAGGGCGCCGTCCGTCGCGGATACGCAGATCACACGGGCGCGCGGCCGTCCGGACGGTACTCGCTCGCCGGCAGGACGTACCCGTCCACCGACGTCCACTCGCCCTTCAGGAACACGGCCTCGCGCTCCCGGGCCTCGCGCCGCATCCCGACCCGGCGCAGCAGCCGCGCGACCGGCTCGTTGCGCGTGTCGCAGAAGGCGATTACGCGGTACGCGCCGGCCTGCTCGAAGAGCAGACCGAGTACCGCGGCGACCGCCTCGGTCCCGATCCCCTGCCTCTGGGACGGAGGAGCGAGCGTGACACCGAGTTCGTATCCGTCGAGTTGACCCGCGAGGGAGTGGATGGCGACATCACCGTGCAGCACGGTGCGCCCGCGGTCGCGTACCGCGAGCTGGATCCACCCGCCGGGCCCCGGCAGGTCCGTCGCGGGCTGGTCCGCGACGAGACGACGCGCATCGGCGACGCTGTACGTGGTCTCCCACGACTGCCAGCGCGCGACGCGGGGATCGCGGCGGTACGCGGTGAACGCCTCGACGTCGGGCGCCGCGAGGGGCTCGACGATCAGGCGCTCCGTGATGAGCGGGTAGGGCACCGTCGCCGACCTCAGCGAGGAGGCAGCGCGAAGCCGATGACCAGGATCCCCACACCGAGCAGCATGTAGCAGAACGCATCGAACGTGCGCCGGCGCACGCGGAGCATGCCCGCCTGGGAGTCGGAGAGCACGGCACGGAACGCCGCGGCCAGGAACATCGCGACGGCGATCACCCCGACGCCCCGCAACCAGTGCTCGGAGCGGATCGGGCCGTAGACCAGACCGCACACAGCGATCACGAGCACCGTCACGAACGGCAGGTTGTGCAGGTCGCGCGTGCGGAACTCGGCGGCCATGGCGTTGCTCAGGCCGCGCTCGCGGCGATCCGCTCGGCCGCTTCGACGACGTTCGTCAGGAGCATCGCGCGCGTCATCGGCCCGACGCCGCCCGGGTTCGGTGCCACGAACCCGGCCACCTCGGCGACCTCACGCGCGACATCGCCGGCGATCTTGCCGTCGACCCGGCTGACGCCCACGTCGAGGACCGCGGCACCCGGCTTGACCATGTCGGCGGTGACCAGTCCCGGCGCACCGGCCGCTGCCACGACGATGTCGGCGCGGCGGACGTGGTCGGCGAGGTTGCGCGTGCCCGTGTGGCACAGGGTGACCGTGGCGTTCTCGCTCCGGCGGCTGAGCAGCAGCCCGAGCGGGCGCCCCACGGTGATTCCCCGGCCGATGACGACGACATCCGCGCCGGCGATCGGCACGTCGTAGCGGCGCAGCAACTCGACGATGCCGGTGGGGGTGCACGGCAGCGGAGCCGGGCGGCCGAGGACGAGCCAGCCGAGGTTGGTCGGGTTGAGGCCGTCGACGTCCTTCTCCGGCAGCACCCGGGCCAGGATCCCGAACTCGTCGAGCCCCGTCGGCTGCTGGACGAGGAACGCGGTGCATGCGGGGTCGGCGTTGAGTTCGTCCACGACGGCTTCCGCCTCGGCCTGGGTGGCGCCGGAGGGGAGCTCGCGCTGGATGCTGTGGATGCCGATCTCGGCGCAGTCCTTGTGCTTGGCGTTCACGTACCACCGGCTGGCCGGGTCGTCACCGACCAGGAAGGTGCCGAGACCGGGGACGATCCCCCGCTCGCGCAGGACTTCGATACGGGCGCGGAGTTCGCCCTTGATGGTCGCCAGGGTGGCCTTGCCGTCGAGAATGGTCGCCGTCACAAGCGCCCATCCTGCCAGCAGAACGGCGCCGGCCCGACCCCGGGCGTGCGGGTCGGGCCGGTGATCGGGCGATCTAGGGGGCGGGCGGTGGCTGGTACCCACCGGCGGGCGGGGCCTGGTAGCCACCGTCGGCAGGCGGCGGGGCGGGCGGGTACTGCTCGCCCGGGTACGGCTGGGCGGGAGGACCCGCCGGCGGATAGCCGGCCGGAGGGGTGCCCTGTGTCGGGTAGTCCTGAGGTGCGTAGTCCTGCGGTGCGTAGTTCTGAGGTGCGTAGTTCTGCGGCGGGTACTGCGTCGGGTGATCCTGCGGTGCGTACTGCGCCGCCGGGTCCACGGGCGGGATCGCGCCGGGAGCCCCCGGGCCGGGGTAGAACGGCGGCGTCGCGGCAGATACGGGCGCCGCGCTGCGCAGTCCGATCACGCCGGCCGCGATGACCAGCAGGGCGCCGAGGATCACCAGGTACAGGCCGATCTGGGGGTTCTTGTCGAGCGTGGCACCGTTGGACTTGGCGAAGGAAGCCGCCTGGTCCCAGTCCTTGTAGTGGTTCTTCATGACCACGAAGGACAGCAGCGCCAGCACGAGCGCGATCGCTCCGTAGATGACCGACTGCTTGCCGAGGACCTTCAGCGGGTTGTCCGCGGCGGCGAAGCGGGAGTTCGTACGTCCCAGGAGCGACTGCAACCACAGCGTCCCCGCGAGGATCAGCAGGATGGGCGCGGCGACCAAGACGAAGTAGCCGCTCCAGGCGTGATAGCTGATCTTCGAGATCTGCTGGCCGTCGATGCTGTGGCTGAACTGGGGTACGTACCAGGGCAGCACGAGTCCGAGCACGCCGAGCACGCCGCCGGCGACAGCCAGGTAACCCAGTGCGGGCGCCTTCGCGGCCGGCCCGCTGGGCTTGGCCGGAGGCGGCGGTGGCGGCGGCGGATACATGGGGTTGGACACTCGGAATCCCTTCATCGGTACTGCGGGGTGGTCGCTCTGACAGCGGCGGCACAGCGCCGCTGTGCATCGGGGGTACCCCGTTCACGGGCCGATACACCCGTGTCGACCTCCAGGTTCTCAGATTTCCGGCGGACGCGCCTCGCGCCCGGCCGCACGGGCGGCTCCGGTCACCGGACGAAGTCCGTGGCAGGCTGGTCGCGCAGCGCTGCCCTGAGCCGGTCGAGTTGGCGCCCGTCCAGGGCCGGCAACCCGGTGAGCGGGTACCACTGGACGGCGCTGGACTCCTCGTCGCCCACCCGGGCGACACCGTCGAGATAGGTGCAGCGGAAGACCATGGTGAGGAACTGGCAGAGGTCGCCGTTCGGGTAGCTCGTCGGCTCGTCCATGACCAGCAGCGCCAGCCGCTCGGCCCGGACGGTGACGCCGGTCTCCTCCATCACCTCACGCACGAGCGACACCGCGGGCTGCTCGCCCGGCTCGACGATGCCCGACGGGAGGGTCCACCGGCCGTTGTCGCTGCGGCGCACGAGCAGGACCTCCTCGGCCCCGCCCGCGCCACGCACGATCACGCCACACACGCCCGGCAGCAGGAGCAGGCCCTGCCCGTAGACCGTGCGCAGATCGGTGATGTAGGTGGGGGTGGGCACGTTCTGACCCTAGGCCACCGCGGATCAGTCGATCAGCACCCCGAAGACGGCGGCGAAGCCCAGCGCCTGGCCGACGTCGACGCGCGCGCCCCGCAGATCGGCCAGCCGGGGGTCGAAGCCGTCCAGGCGTGCTTCCCGCAGATCCGCGTCGGCCAGGATCGCCTCGCTCATCCGCGCGTCGCGCAGGTCCGCTCCCCGCAGCGAACAGCCGCGCAGGTTGGCACCCACCAGATTGGCGCCGTTCAGCCGGACCCCCGAGAAGTCGATCCCGGCCAGGTTCATGCGCCCGAGGCCGACGTAGGACCAGTCGCCGCCGGTGATCGTCGTCGGGCGCATCCGGGCGGCGTCGAAGATCGACCCGGCGAGCTTGCAGTGCACGAACTCCGTCTCGCGCAGCCCCGTTCGATCGAAGCTGCACGTCACGAACGCCGAGTTCTCGTGCCGCGAATCGGTGAGATCGGCCTTGTCGAAGCTGCAGTCGGTGAACGTGCACCCGACGGTGACCACACCGTCCATGGCGGCCTCGGCGAAGTCGCAGTCGCTCGAAGGTCACCCGCTCGAAACGCCGGCCGCGCAGGTCCGCGTCGGAGAAGCTGTCGTCGACGAACCAGTCCGGTTCAGCCGGATCAGTGGGCGAAATGGCGCGTCCCGGTGAGGTACAGCGTCACCCCGGCGGCCTGCGCGGCTTCGATGACGAGGTTGTCGCGCATCGAACCACCCGGCTGGACGACCGCCCGCACGCCCGCGTCCAGCAGCACCTCGAGGCCGTCGGGGAAGGGGAAGAACGCATCCGAGGCCGCCACCGCTCCGGCGGCCCGGTCGCCGGCCCGCGCGACCGCCAGGCGCGAGGAGTCGACGCGGTTGACCTGCCCCATGCCCACGCCGACGGTAGCCCCGTCGTGCGCCAGGAGGATGGCGTTGGACTTCACGGCCCGGATCGCGCGCCAGGCGAAGGCGAGATCACGCAGGGTGGCCGCGTCGGCGGCAGCACCGGTGGCCAGCGTCCACGTCGACGGGTCGTCGCCGTCGGCGTCGATCCGGTCGGCGGTCTGGGCCAGGACGCCGCCGGAGATCAGGCGGAGCTCGACCTGGCCACCGGAGGACCGCGGCGGGCAGAGCAGCACCCGGAGGTTCTTCTTCGCGGTCAGTGTCTCGACGGCGCCGTCCTCATAGCCGGGCGCGATGATCACCTCGGTGAAGATCTCGGCGACCTGTTCGGCCAGCTCGACGCTCACCGGGCGGTTCGTGGCGATGACGCCGCCGAACGCGCTGACCGGATCGCACGCATGGGCCTTGCGGTGTGCCTCGGCGACATCGGCGCCCACGGCGATACCGCACGGGTTGGCGTGCTTGATGATCGCCACACACGGGTCGTCGAAGTCGTAGGCGGCGCGGTAGGCGGCGTCACCGTCGACGTAGTTGTTGAAGCTCATCTCCTTGCCGGAGAGCTGTTCGGCCTGAGCCAGCCCCGACGAGCTGTGGTCGACGTAGAGCGCCGCGCGCTGGTGCGGGTTCTCGCCGTAGCGCAGCACGGCGGCGCGCTCCCAGTCCCGTCCCATCCAGCCGGGGAAACCGCTGCCGCTGTCGTCCGGGCTCAGCTCGGCCCCGATCCAGCTCGCGACGGCGATGTCGTAGGAGGCGGTGTGCCGGAACGCCTCGGCCGCCATCCGCTGGCGGGCGGGCAGGTCGAACCCCCCGGCCTGAACCGCCGCGAGGACGTCGGCGTACCCGGCGGGGTCGACGACGACGGCCACCGAGCCGTGGTTCTTCGCGCTCGCGCGCACCATCGAGGGGCCGCCGATGTCGATCTGCTCGATGATCTCCGCCTCGGCCGCGCCGCTGGCAACCGTCTGGCGGAACGGGTACAGGTTGCAGATCACCAGCTGGAACGGCTCGATCCCGAGTCCGGCGATGACGTCGGTGTGCAGGCGGTCGTTCTGGTCGGCGAGCAAGCCGGCGTGCACGTGCGGGTGGAGCGTCTTCACGCGCCCGCCCAGGATCTCCGGGAATCCGGTGACCTTCTCCACCGGCGTGACCGGGACCCCGAAGCTGGCGATCGTCGACGCGGTCGAGCCGGTGGACACGATCTCGACGCCGGCGGCGGCCAGTCCCCTGGCCAGCTCCTCCAGCCCGGTCTTGTCGTAGACGCTCACGAGCGCGCGCCGTATCTGAATCTGGGTCATTGCTCGAGCTCCTTGATCAACGTGCGCAGGGTGGCGATGTAGAGCGGTTTCTCGGCGGCCTGGATGCGTTCGCGCAGGCTGTCCTCGTCGTCGCCCGGCTCGACGGGGACAGCCGCCTGAGCCAGGATGGGCCCGGTGTCGACCCCGGCGTCGACCCGGTGCACGGTCACGCCCGACACGGTGACCCCGTAGGCCAGGGCGTCGCGGATCGCATGCCCGCCGGGAAACGCCGGGAGCAGCGCCGGATGGGTGTTCACCAGGGCGAAGCGTTCGACCACGGACGGGGCCAGGATCTTCATGAACCCCGCGCAGACGACCAGATCCGGCGTGTACCCGGCGATGGCATCGGCGAGAGCGGCGTTCCAGTCCGGGCGCGACGGGTAGTCACCGAGTCGGACCGAGAACGTCGGGATCCCCGCCGCCTCGGCCCGTTCCATCGCCTGACAGCCCGGGCGGTCGGTGCCCGCTGCGACGACGTACTCGCCGAGTTCGTCGATCACCGCTTGGAGGGTGCTGCCAGCGCCTGAGGCGAGAACAACCAGCCGGGCGGGCACGTTGGGTCACACTACCGTCAGGACGCGGCGGCCTGATCCGCGTCCGGCGCCGCGCGGGAATCGGCTCCGTCCGCGCGCGCCGAGAGGTCGATCTCGCTGAGGTCGACCGTGTCGTGCTCGGCGGACACGGCCGGCGCTGCCGCTGCCGCCGGCACTGGTGCTGCCGGTGCTGGTGCTGCTGCCGCCGGCACTGGTGCTGCCGGTGCTGGTGCTGCTGCCGCCGGCGCTGCCGATGCTGAGGACGCACGGGGCAGGGCTGTCGAGAGGTCCGCGCTGCCGCGTCCCCGGGCCCAGCCGACCAGCACGGTGACCGTGGTGACGACGGCCACCTCCCCCGCGACAGCGAGGGTGACCTGCCACGGCGACGCCCCGACCGCGCTCAGGCGGTGCGCGCCGAGCCTGCCGCCGGCGAGCCAGGCCAGCACTCCGAGCAGCAGTCCGGCGACGACCGCGGCACTGGCTGCCGAACGCAGTTGATGCAGCAGCCGCACCCCGACCGAGCCTCTGCTCACCAGCTGGCCGGCCACGATGCCCGCGGCCAGCACGACGAGCACGATCAGAGCGAGCACCGGTCCGGACGCGTCGGAGGACACGGGAAGACCTGCCAGCACGGGGAATCCGGGAACGACCCCGCTCTGGCCGCCGAACGGTGAGTACGTCGACTGGCTGCCCACCGCGAAGCCGGGTCCGGTCAGGTAGGCCGTCGCGGCGACGACGGCGTTCGGTGCGGCCATCACGTCGAGGCTGGCGACGGGCAGGCCGGTGATGCCGCCACCGAGCGAGCGCGTGAGGCTCAGGAACCGGCCGCCGTGCACGAGGGTCGACCCCGCGGCGAGCAGGGCTCCGCCGGTCAGCAGCACGAGCGCCGCGCCGAGACCCCCGCGTACCGCGATCCGGCCGGTATCCGGCAGCCGGGACCAGAGCACGCCGCCCAGGTCGGTGCGGCGCAGCATCGACGCGCCGAAGCTGACCAGCGACAGCAGGCAGGAGCCGATCGCTACTCCGAGGAGCGGCGCATGGCTCGTGCCGAGGTGGGCGAACGGGATCAGCACGATGCAGGTGAGCGTGTAGCCCACCGACTGCAGTCCGACGAGGCGCCACAGCCGGGGCGGACGTAGATCGTCGGCCACGACGGGCAGCGCCATCAGCACACGCGTGGAACGCCAGCACAGCCACCCGGCCAGCACCGTCAGGCCCAGCGGGGCGAAGCCGATCGCAACACCGTTGAGGCGCAGCCCCCCGCGCTGGGCGGTGAGGAAGGTGAGGACGCCGGCGCGCATCGTCGAGGTCGTGGTGCCGGTCGCCGCGGCGTCGGGGATCCAGAACAGCAGCGCGACGACCACGCAACCGAAGGCGCCGATCGCGGCGGCGGCGAACCCGGTCCACAGCGCCGCCGCCCGGGCGGAGGTCGCCAACCTGGTCGGGATGCCGCTGTCGAGGACCGGCTCGCTGAGTGAACGGCTGCGTGGCGCGGTGCGGCTCGATGACGCGGTGCGGCTCGACGACGCGGTGCGGCTCGATGACGCGGTGCGGCTCGATGACGCGGTGCGGGTGGGCTCCGCCGTCCTGGCGGGCGCTGATCGGGGCCGGTTGGTCGCGCTCCTCGGTCGCTGCTCACTCACCTGTCCATGCTGCCCAGCCGGGCGCGGCGCAGCGGACAGGCGCGCCGAGGCCGGTCAGCCTTTCCAGCGTGCGACGTACTCCCGCGCCGGGACCGACCGCCCGCGGACGCAGCCGGTGTCAGCTCCCGAAGGTCGGCGGCTGCTGCGGCTGGTTCGGGTTCTGCTGCGGCTGCTGCGGCAGGTAGCCGCTCTGGTGGGTCGTCGGCGGCCCGAAGCTGCTCGAGGACGGCTGCTGCGGGGGCTGCGGCGGCTGGCCGTACCCGCCCGGCTGGGGCTGGAGCGGCTGGGGGGGCTGGGGCGGCTGGCCGTATCCGCCCGGCTGCGGCGGCTGGCCGTAGGTGCTCGGCGGTCCGTACCCGCCGGGCTGCTGCTGACCGTAACCCGGATACTGCTGGGACGGCGGTCCCCAGTGGCTCGCGGGCTGCGCCTGGCGGGGCACCATGATCTTGCCGTTGGCCTGCAGCCAGCTGAGCGCGAAGAGCACCGTCTGGGCGAGCAGCACGACGAGCAGGAGCCAGAGTCCGATCTTGACCGACACGCCGTCGCCCTTGGCGATGACGTTGCCGATCGCGACGAGCAGTCCGGCGGCGGCCGCGGCAGCGGCATACGGGGGACGCAGCGGGGTCGTCTTCTCGCTCAGCAGCACTGCCGCCGCGACCGCGGCCGCGAGCAGGGAGAGCGCGAGGGCGGACGAGTCCGCCGCGAAGCCCTTCGTCGAACCTCCGCCGCCGTCGTAACCGTAGAAGCTGAGGAAACCGAGGATGAAGGACACGACGCCGAGGCCGGCGCCGATCAGATCGAACAGCGGCTGCGCGGCCTTCGCCGGTGCCGGCGTGGCGGGCGGTGCTCCGTAGGCGGTCATCAGTCAGATCTCCTCAGGAAGGTGGAGTCCCACGCGTCGGACGGTCGGACTACCCGGCTCGGGCGTCGGCTACACCTCATCGGCCCGGTCCGTGCGACCGAGCATGCGTGCCGACCGTAGCGAACGACCCCCGGTCCACGCGAACATGTGGGTTCGCGGGACCGGGGGACGTCGACGGCGAGCGCGCCCGGCGAGCAGGCGGGCCCGGTCAGGCGCTCTTGTTCTCCCAGGGCAGTGAACCGCCCGTGGCCTGCAGCCGCAGGTAGGACAGCACAGCGCCCGCTGCGATCACGATGAGGCTGGCCCAGTAGCCGAAGCCGTGGCCGACCTTGACGCTGATGCCGGCGACACCGGTGCTGTACCCGGTGCCCGGGTGGATGAAGAACGCGAGAAGGACGCACAGGGTGGCCAGGGCGAAACCGGCGAGCACCACGAGCCTGGTCGGGAACGGCAGCTTGATGCGGCCGGGCGCGAAGAGCTCAGCGGCCAGCAGTCCGGCCGCCGCGAGGGCGACCAGGGCGGCGAACCAGCCGAAGAACCCGTGCCAGGCGCTGGCCGAGGCCGAGCTGGAGATCGAGGCACCGGCGCCCTTGAACGAGGCCTTCGCCACGTAGTAGTCGAAGGTGGAGAAGATCAGCGCCAGCACGCCGGCGCCGAGGATGCCCCAGTCCTTCGCGTCGACCGTCTTCGGGTCGAAGCCGGCGAGCGGGGAGGACGGACCGGTTCCGGCGGGTGTTCCCCACGCGGGCGGCGCGGGCGGGGTACCGGGAGCCGGCTCGCCGGGTGCGGGCCACGGAGTGCCGGCGGCCGGCGGGGCGGGCGCGGCTGGAGGAGCCGGCGGGGTCGGCCACGGCGAGGCGGGAGTCTCCTGCGGGGTCGGCCACTGTGAACCTGCCGACGGCGGGGTCGCCGGCGGCGCGGGCGGCGTGTAGACCGGCGGGGTGGCCGGTGGCGGCGGGGTGGCTGGCGGCACTCCGGGCTGGAAGGGATCCGGCGGTGGTGTGCTGTCGGTCATTCTGGTCTCCCTAGACGGCGCGCGGCGCGCGTGGCGGATCGGATCGATCTGCGGCGAACCTAGCGCCTAGGTCGGCGCCGGAGAACGAACCACAGCTCGCAATCCTCAAGGAATTCTCAGAACGGATTCTGATACGTCACACTTTGTCTACATGTGCGGCGTCTCCCGTGCGGCCGCCGGTCGGCACGTGACCGACCGGCAGCGTCCGCGGGTCAGCCGCCGAGCAGCTCGCGCATGAGCCCCGCGGTCGCGCTGGGCGTCTTGCCGACCTTGACGCCGGCGGCCTCGAGGGCCTCCTGCTTGGCCTGAGCCGTGCCGGACGAGCCCGACACGATGGCGCCGGCGTGACCCATCGTCTTGCCCTCGGGCGCGGTGAATCCCGCGACGTAGCCGACGACGGGCTTGGTGACGTGGTCCTTGATGAACGCCGCCGCCCGCTCCTCGGCGTCGCCGCCGATCTCGCCGATCATCACGATCGCCTCGGTCTCCGGGTCGTCCTGGAACGCCCGCAGGCAGTCGATGTGGGTGGTGCCGATGACCGGGTCGCCGCCGATGCCCACCGCGGTCGAGAAGCCGATGTCGCGCAGCTCGTACATCATCTGGTAGGTCAGCGTGCCCGACTTGGACACCAGGCCGATGCGCCCGGCGCGGGCGATGTCGGCGGGGATGATGCCGGCGTTGGACTTGCCGGGGCTGATCAGGCCCGGGCAGTTCGGGCCGATGATCCGGGTGGACTTGCCCTGCGCGTACGCCCAGAAGATCGTCGAGTCGTGCACCGGGATGCCCTCGGTGATCACCACGGCCAGGCCGATCGCGGCGTCGATGGCCTCCATCACGGCGTCCTTGGCGAAGGGCGGCGGGACGAAGAGCACCGACACGTCCGCGCCGGTCTCGGCCATCGCCTCGGCGACGGTGCCGAAGACCGGCTGGCTGCCGTGCTCGCCGAAGTCGACCTTGGTGCCGGCCTTGCGCGCGTTGACGCCTCCGACGATCTGCGTGCCCGAGGCGAGCATGCGCGCGGTGTGCTTGGTCCCCTCGGAGCCGGTCATGCCCTGGACGATGACCTTCGAGTTCTCGTTCAGAAAGATTGCCATGCTGTTCAGACTCCCGAGTTCGCGAGTTCGGCTGCCTTGTCGGCGGCGCTGTCCATGGTGTCGGCCAGGGTGACCAGCGGGTGGGCCGCCTCGATCAGGATGCGCCGGCCTTCGATGACGTTGTTGCCGTCCAGGCGGACGACGAGCGGCTTGGTGGCGGCGTCGCCGAGGACCGCGAGGGCACCGACGATGCCGTTGGCGACCGCGTCACAGGCGGTGATGCCGCCGAAGACGTTGACGAAGACGCTGCGCACGGCCGGGTCGGAGAGGATGATCTCGAGCCCGTTGGCCATGACCTCGGCCGATGCGCCGCCGCCGATGTCCAGGAAGTTGGCCGGCTTCACGCCGCCGTGCTTCTCACCGGCGTAGGCGACCACGTCCAGCGTGGACATGACCAGGCCGGCCCCGTTGCCGATGATGCCGACCTCGCCGTCGAGCTTGACGTAGTTGAGGTGCTTCTCCTTGGCGCGCTGCTCCAGCGGGTCGGTCGCCGCGGTGTCCTCGAGCCCGGCGTTGCCGGGCTGGCGGAAGTTGGCGTTCTCGTCGAGGGTGACCTTGCCGTCCAGTGCCAGGATGGCGCCCCCGGCGACCTTGGCCAGCGGGTTCACCTCGACGAGCGTGGCGTCGGCACCGACGAACGTCGCCCACAGCGGCAGCAGGATCGCCGCGACCTGGTCGGCGATCTCGGCCGGGAACTTCGCCGCCGCCACGATCTCGGCGGCCTTCGCGGCGTCGACGCCCTGCGTGGCGTCGATCGGGACGCGGGCCAGCGCGTCGGGGCGCTCCTCGGCGAGCTGCTCGATCTCCATGCCGCCCTCGTAGGACGCCATGGCCAGGAAGGTGCGGTTGGAGCGGTCCAGCAGGAAGGAGACGTAGTACTCCTCCTCGATCGCGCTGGCCGGGTCCACGAGCACGCGGTGCACCGTGTGGCCCTTGATGTCCATACCCAGGATCTGGCCGGCGATCTCGGCGGCGTCGGCCGGGGTCTTGGCGAGCTTGACGCCACCGGCCTTGCCCCGGCCACCCACCTTGACCTGGGCCTTGACCACGACGGGTCCACCGATCCTGGTGGCGATGGCCTCGGCCTCCTGCGGTGTCGAGGCGACCTCACCGAGGCCGACGGGCACCCCGTGCTCGGCGAACAGCTGCTTGGCCTGGAACTCGAACAGATCCACGACGTGTTCCGTTTCTCGATGGGGCATCCGGATCGTGGGGACCCCGGGTGCCGGCTGCAGTGGCACTGGTATCGGCGGGCCGCGGCGACTGGGGCTGGCCCGGCGCACGCGTCCCGCGTGGAAGACGATCGCGCACGTCTTCGACTCGTCGGAGGGTATGCCCAAACGGGTGTCCGCGGGCGTTCGAGGTCCAGTCTTTGACGCACGCCACACTCCCCCCGTCACGCCCCCGCAACCTCGCGAACACCTGCGCGGGAGCCGTCCACGGGGCGGGCGCAACCGTGCGATGAGCGTCAGCTGCGGCAAACGGTGGCACTCCGGACACCGGAAAGAGGGAATTGGCTACGGCCTCGAAGTAGGTTACGGTTCGGTATCGGTCCGGCTCGGAGTGCAACGATTTCGCCTCCCGCCGGAGCCGCACAACGAGTCCTTTGCGCCACTCAGCGGAGAGCGGCGCGACGCAGCGCGGGTGGGCGCACTAGTGACGAAGGAGACCTGTGAGCCGACACGCCGCGCCGGTTTCTTCCATGCGCCGTCACAACGCTCCGCCCACCCGATCCGGTTCCCCCTCCCCGGGGGTTTCCGCAGCTGAGCTGGTAGCCCGCATCCGGGCAGCTCAGCAGCCGGTCGCCGCAGCCGTCACCTCCCCCCCAGTGACGGCTGCGGCCCCGCCGGCATCGACCCGTCCGGCCCCGGTCGCCGGTCCGGTCCCGGTCGCCGGTCCGATCCCGGCGGCCGCTCTCATCGCCCGGTTCGCGGCGACGCAGGGCACCGCTCCCTCCACCCGCAGCCGGCACCGCCACGGAGCAGGCGCCACGGCCGTCACGTCGGTGCCGCGCCGCTCGCCGGCCGAGGCGGTCCCCGCTCTCGCCGCGCCGCGGCGGCTCCGGGTCGTCGCCCGTCCCGTCCTCGCCGCCGCCGCGGTACTCATCACCGTCGCCGCCATCGAGGTGCCGCACCTGACCTCGTCCTCGCCGACGACGGCCGCCGCCGACACCGCCCAGATCGCGGGCGCACCGTCCACCGCCGCGAGTTCGACCGCTCCCACCGCCACCTCGACGTCGACCTACTCCCCGAACGTCGACACCCTGGACCCGGCGAAGGTGAGCGCGAGCCGGTCCGCGGTACGCGTCTCCCGCTCGACCCGCCGCTCCACGCCCCTGACACCGGCGATGAAGCCGGGGCAGACCGTCCCCGGCATCTGGGTGAAGCCCAACAACGGCCCGATGACCTCCTGCTTCTGCATGCGCTGGGGCGTCATGCACGAGGGGATCGACCTCGCCGGGCCGCTGGGCTCGTCGATCCTGGCCGTCGGCGACGGTGTCGTTCTCCAGGCCGGCCCGGCGGAGGGCTTCGGCAACTGGGTCGTCATCCAGCAGTCCAACGGCGACGTCACGATCTACGGCCACATGCGGTACTACTTCGTGCACGCGGGCGAGAAGGTCAAGGCGGGGCAGAAGATCGCCCTGGTCGGCGCGGAGGGCCAGGCGACCGGCCCCCACCTGCACTTCGAGGTGCACAAGGGCAGCTTCACCGGGCCGCCCATCGACCCGGTCCCGTGGCTCAAGGCCCGCGGCATCAGCGTCGGCCCGTACCTGCCCAACGACTGAACCCGCCCGCTCCCCGCGCTCCTGCGCGGTGTCTCACATCGAGGCCTGAACGTCACCGCGTAATTTGACCCGAGGCGCCCATCCTCGACAGGCTGGCTCACGCCGGAACGGCTGACGAGGCGACGAGCGACGGAGACCACGATGACGGGCACCGCGGTGCAGCTGAGCAGGCGCCTGTCCTCGCTCGAGCTGCCCGAGACCCTTGCGACCGACCGCAGCCACAGCATCCTCTGGCGCTGGATCGCCAGCCGCGCGCTGATGCTGATGCTGCTCGTCGGCCTGGACTACGGCGTCACCGGCGACGTCATCTACTACGGCCGCGCGCTGCACACCCTCTTCAACGGGGCGTCGGTGCCGAACACGCTCATCGAGTACCCGGTCCCCGTCTTCCTGGTGCTGCTGCCCCAGTTCCTCATCGGCGGCCTGAACTCGGTGGCCTTCGCCTTCCTGTTCGCTGCCTCGATGCTCGCCGTCGACGCCGCCTTCACCGGCCTGCTGTGGCGGGTGGACGGCCGCCGCCGCAGCGCGGCGGTGAACCTCTGGCTCTGGTTCGTGCCCTGTGTCGGGCCGCTGGCCTACTTCCGGTTCGACCTGGTCCCCGCGGCGCTGGCCGGTGCGGCCGTCCTCGTGGCCGCCCGTCGCCCGGCGGTCTGCGCGGCCCTGACCGCCTGCGGTGCCGCGCTGAAGCTGTGGCCGGCGATCATGCTGCCGACGTTCCTGCTGCGACGGGACCGGCGCCTGACCGTCGTCGGCTCGTTCGTGCTGACCGGCGCGGTGTTCCTGGGCGGCTCGCTGCTGATCGGCGGGGTGCAGCGGACCCTGTCACCGCTGAGATGGCAGTCCGACCGCGGGCTGCAGATCGAGTCCATCGCGGCAACGCCCCTGATGCTCGCCCGCTCGGTGACCGATCACGTCTGGCTGCTGAGGGTCAGCAACTACAAGGCGTGGGAGATCTTCGGCGCGGGCGTCGGTGCCACCCTCGTCCTGACCACGGTCATCACCGCGCTCGGTGTGATCCTGCTCGCGCTGCTGTGGCTGCGCGCCCACCGCATGCCGCAGACCTCGGCGCTGACGCTGGGATGGATGCTGGTCGCGACGGCCCTGGTCGTGACGATCACGAACAAGACCCTCAGCCCGCAGTACATCCTCTGGCTGGGTGGCCCGGTCGCCGGCCTCACCTGCCTGGCTCCCCGCGACCGGGCGGTCCGGCGGATCGGCCAGCTCCTCCTCGTGGTCGCCGTGCTGACCCATCTGGTCTTCCCGATCGGCTACGGCTCCCTGACGAGCACCGACTGGACGGCCGTGCCCGCGACGCTCCTGCTCGCCGCGCGGAACCTGCTGCTCGTCTACCTGACCTGGTTCGCCTGCCGCCAGGTCTGGACCGCCACCGCCCGCGAACCGGCCCGCGAACTCACACCCGACGCGGCGCCCTCGGAAGCCGCAGCCTGACGCAGCCTCGACGCCGCCTCCCGTCAGAGCTTGTCGAGCTGGGCGTAGCGCAGCACCAGCCACTTGCGCCCGGCGCTGCCGAAGTCGACCTCGGCCTGCGCCTTGTCGCCGGCCCCGCGCACGCCCGTCACGGTGCCCAGGCCCCACGCGTCGTGGCTGACCCGATCGCCCACGTCCAGCGACGGGATCGCCCGGTTGCCGACGCCACCACGCAGACCGCCGCTGGACAGCCGGTTCTCGGCCAGTTGCTGTTGCGCGGACTTGCGCGGCGCCGGCCGGTAGCCGTGGTCGGCGTAGCGCCCGCTGGACGAGCCGTAACCGTCGTCGCCGTAGCGGGGCGCGGCGTCGCCGACCGCTCCGGTCCAGGTCACCAGTTCCGACGGGATCTCGTCGAGGAAGCGGGACGGCGGATTCCAGGCGGGCTGCCCCCACGCCGAGCGGCTCACCGCACGAGAGAGGTACAGGCGCTCGCGGGCACGGGTGATGCCGACGTAGGCCAGGCGGCGCTCCTCCTCCAGCTCCGGGGCGTCGGCGAGCGAGCGCAGGTGCGGGAACACCCCGTCCTCCAGACCGACGAGGAACACGACCGGGAACTCCAGCCCCTTCGCGGTGTGGAGTGTCATCAGGGTGACGACCCCGCCGTCGGCGTCCGGAACGGAGTCGGCGTCGGCCACCAGGGAGACCTGCTCCAGGAACTCGGCCAGGGTGGCGGTCTGCTCGGCTCCGGCGCGCTGCTCCTCGAACTCCCGCGCCACCGACACCAGCTCGCGGAGGTTGTCGACGCGGCCTTCGTCCTGCGGGTCGCGGGACGCCTCGAGCTCGGCGAGGTAGCCGGTGCGGTCGAGGATGGCCTCGACGATCGCGCTCGGCGAGTCCTTCTCGCTGAGCGCCACCGCGCGCAGTCCGGTCATCAGCTCGGTGAAGCCCCGGATCGCGTTGACGCTGCGGGGGTTGATGCCAGGAGCCTGGTCGGCGACCTCCAGCGCGGCGCCGAAGGAGATGCGTTCGCGCTCGGCGAAGGACTGCACGCACGCCTCCGCGCGGTCGCCGATGCCGCGCCGCGGAGTGTTGAGGATCCGCCGCAGGCTGACGACGTCGTCGGTGTTCGACACCACCCGTAGATAGGCCAGGATGTCGCGCACCTCGCGCCGTTCGTAGAAGCGCACGCCGCCGACGACCTTGTACGGCATGCCGACCCGGATGAACACCTCCTCGAACACCCGTGACTGCGCGTTCGTGCGGTAGAAGACGGCCACATCCGACGCCGTCGCCACGCCGTTGTCGGTGAGCTCGTCGATGCGCTGGGCGACCCACGCCGCCTCGTCGTGCTCGTTGTCGGCGACGTAGCCGGCGATCGGCTCCCCGGGGCCGGCGTCGGACCACAGGTTCTTCGGCCGACGGGAGGTGTTGCGGGCGATGACGGCGTTGGCGGTGGTCAGGATCGTCTGGGTGGAGCGGTAGTTCTGCTCCAGCAGGATGGTGCGGGCGCCGGGATAGTCCCGCTCGAACTCGAGGATGTTGCGGATGCTCGCGCCCCGGAAGGCATAGATCGACTGGTCGGCGTCACCGACGACGCAGAGCTCGGCGGGCGGCAGGTCGGTGCCCGGCGCCTCCTTCGTGAGCTCGCGGATGAGCATGTACTGCGCGTGGTTGGTGTCCTGGTACTCGTCGACCAGCACGTGCCGGAACCGCCGCCGGTAGTGCTCGGCGGTGTCGGGGTGCTCCTGGAGCAGCGCCACCGTCCGGGCGATCAGGTCGTCGAAGTCCAGCGCGTGCGCCTGCTGCAGCCGCTGCTGGTACAGGGCGTACACCTCGGCGAGGATCTTGTCGGGCGCGCTCGTGGCCTGCTCGGCCCACGCGGTGACGCCGACCAGCTCGTTCTTGAGGTTGCTCACCTTGGCGGTGAGCGAGCGCGCGGGATACCGCTTGGGGTCCAGATCCAGGTCCCGGCTCACCAGCGTCATCAAGCGGCGCGAATCGTCGGCGTCGTAGATCGAGAACGCCGACTTCAGGCCCAGCGTCTTGGACTCGGCGCGCAGGATCCGCACGCACATCGAATGGAACGTCGACACCCACATCAACCGTGCCCGGCCTCCGACGAGGGCGGCGACGCGCTCCTTCATCTCCCCAGCGGCCTTGTTCGTGAAGGTGATGGCGAGGATCTCGCCGGGGTGGACGTTGCGGTCGGCCAGCAGGTAGCCGATCCGGTGGGTCAGCACACGGGTCTTGCCCGAACCGGCCCCCGCGACGATCAGCAGCGGCGAGCCTCCGTGGATCACCGCGGCGCGCTGCTGGGCGTTGAGGCCCTCCAGGAGTGCCTCGACGCGCGCCGCCCTCGCCCGGGCGCGTTCGGCCGCGGCATCGTCCCCGGACGGGTCGGGCGCGGTCGCTGCGGACGGCAGTGCGAACAGGGCTGAAGTGTCGGGAGTCATCGCACCACCCAGCCTACGTTCGCCCACCGACGCTGCCGGGCGCCCGCGGGCACGTCACCGCGGCGTCCCGCACAGTGAGACGACCGTCCCACCGAAATTGCCTCCGGGCCGCCACGCGTGGCACCATCGTTGCGTGATCAAGCGCGCAGGCGAGTTTTTCTATGGGTACCGCATCGCGGTTCCCGTCGCTGCCGTCTGATCAGACCAGACACTCAGCGCCCCGAGCCGCAGCGGCCGGGGCGCTTTTGCGTGCGTCCAGGGCGCCATCGGCAGCGGGGCTCCATCGAAAGGGAAACACCATGACCGGCACAGTCCCCAACGTGGCCAGCGTCGACGAGACGCTGCAGACGGGCGTCGAGGTCGCGCTCGATGACATCGAGACCCTCCGTGCGGAGATCGACCGGCTCGACGCCGCCATCTCCAAGCTCGTCGCCGAGCGCGCGCAGGTCTCGGTGAAGGTCCAGGCCGCCCGCATCAGCGCCGGAGGCACGCGGGTCGAGCTCGGGCGCGAGCGGGTCATCCTGGCGCACTACCGCGAGGTGCTCGGTCCGGACGGCCCGTCGCTGGCCGAGGCCGTACTCCGCGTCTGCCGCGGACGGCGCTGACCCCTACCATCACGCCATGACCCGCCACTGCCACCGTCCGTCGTGACCGTCGAGCGCATCCTCGTCGTCGCCGCCCATCCGGACGACATCGACTTCGGCGCGGCGGGAACCGTGGCGAGCTGGACGCAGGCGGGGATCGCGGTGTCCTACTGCATCGTCACCTCCGGCGACGCCGGCGGTTTCGATGACACCCCGCGCGAGCAGATGGCGCCGCTGCGGGAGGCCGAGCAGCGGGCCGCGGGCGCCGCAGTGGGCGTGAGCGACATCGAGTTCCTCGGCTATCCCGACGGCGCGGTCGAGGTGAGCCAGGACCTGCGCAGGGACCTCTCCCGCTCCATCCGCCGCACCCGCCCCGACCGCGTGGTGCTCCCCTCACCGGAGCGCAACTGGGCGCGCCTGCCCGCGAGCCACCCGGACCACCTGGCCACCGGCGAGGCGGCCGTCCGCGCGGTCTATCCGGATGCGCGCAATCCGTTCGCCCATCCGGAGCTGCTCGCCGACGGCTTCCCGGCCTGGACGGTGCCCGAGATCTGGTTGATGGCCGACCCGCACGCCGACCACTACGTCGACGTCACCGACACCGTCGAGCAGAAGCTGGCCGCGCTGCGCGCCCATGCCAGCCAGACCGCCCACAACCCCGAGATCCCCACGCGGATCCGGGCGTTCCTCGCCGCGAACGGGCGGGCCGCGGGCTTCGCCGACGGGCGGCTGGCAGAGGTGTTCCGGATCGTGCGGATCGAGGGCTGAGGCAGCGGATGCGGCTCGACGACCTGGAGGATCGCGCTCGGGCGGTGCTCGATCCAGCCGGATTCGACTACATCGCCGGCGGCGCCGAGGCCGAGGTGACGCTGCGCGACAACGTCGCCGCGTGGGGCCGCTACCGCATCCGCCCGCGGGTCCTGCGCGACGTCTCCCGCGTGGACCTGTCGACCACGGTGCTCGGGGCACGCCTCGCCGCCCCGCTGCTCGTCGCCCCGACCGCCTACCACCGGATCAGCGACCCCGAGGGTGAGCCGGCGACCCTGCGCGGCACGCACGCGGCGGGCGTCGGGTTCGTCGCCTCGACCATGGCCACGGTCAGCCTGGAGGAGACCGCCGCGGCCGCTCCCGCGTCGGTGCGCTGGTTCCAGCTCTACGTCCACGCCGACCGCGAGCTCACGCTGTCCCTCGTGCGCCGGGCCGAGGCAGCCGGCTACCGGGCGCTGGTACTGACCGTGGACACACCGCGGCTGGGCATCCGCCGCCGCCACGGCGACACCGGCTACGTCATGCCCCCGCACCTGCACCTGGCCAACCTCGTCCAGCCCGGCGGTCCGGCCCTGGAGGCCAACATCAGCGGCTACGCCGAGGTGGCCTTCGACCCGTCGCTGACGATGGACGCGATCTCGTGGTTGCGCGCGCACACCACACTGCCGGTGGTGGCCAAGGGAGTCCTGCGCGGCGACGACGCCCGGGCCTGCGTGGACTCCGGCGCCGCCGCGGTGGTCGTCTCCAACCACGGTGGCCGGCAGCTGGACGGTGTCGTCGCCACTGCCGACGCGCTCGCCGAGGTGGTGGCCGCGGTGGCCGGGCAGGCGGAGGTGTACGTCGACGGCGGCATCCGCTGCGGCACCGACGTGCTGCGCGCCCTGGCGCTGGGCGCGCGGGCGGTGCTGCTCGGCAGGCTCCCGATCTACGGCTTGGCGCTGGGTGGCGCCGACGGGGTCCGGGAGGTGCTGGACACCATCGCCGGGGAGCTGCGGAACGCGTGCGCGCTGGCCGGCGTCCCCACCTGCGCCGACGCGAAGCCCGACCTGCTCGCCTGACTCGGGTACAGCGTCTGTCCGCGACCCGCCGATCTCAGACGATGCGGCGGTCGGCGGCCCACCGGGTGAGCTGGTGGCGGCTGGACAGCTGCAGCTTGCGCAGCACGTTCGACGCGTGCGTCTCCACCGTCTTGATCGAGATGAACAGCTCCGCGGCGATCTCCTTGTAGGCGTAGCCGCGAGCGAGCAGGCGCATGACCTCCCGCTCGCGGGGCGTCAGCTGGTCCAGCTCGGGGTCGACCGACCGGCGGCGCGGGACCGTCCCGGAAGGCGTCGAGCACGAACCCGGCCAGGCGCGGGCTGAAGACGACGTCACCGTCGGCCACCCGCTGCACCGCGTCGGCGAGCTCGTCGGCGGAGATCGTCTTGGTGACGTAGCCGCGCGCGCCCGCCCGGATCACGCCGATGACGTCCTCGGCCGCGTCGGACACCGACAGGGCCAGGAAGCGGGTGTCGGGCAGCTCGGCTCGCCAGCGCGGTCAGCACCGCCGCGCCGCCGCCGTCGGGCAGGTGGACGTCGAGCAGGACGACGTCGGGGCGGGTGCCCCGGATCCCGGTCAGACGGCCTCGGCCACCGAGCCGGCCTCTCCGACGACGTCGACGCGCGGAGCCGAGCTCGGCGCGGACGCCGGCCCGGAACATGGCGTGGTCGTCGACCAGGTAGCACCGTGACCGACGACGTCATGCGCCGCTCCATCCGCAGCTCGATCTCGGTGCCCTCGCCGGGCGCGCTGCGCACGCGGACGGTACCGCCGTGCCGTTCCATCCGCGCCGTCACCGAGCCGCGCAGGCCCTGCCGGTCGTCGGGGACGGCGTCCGGGTCGAAGCCGACGCCCCGGTCGCGGACGTACACCTCGACTCCGTGCGGTCTCCGACCTCGGCGTAGAGCGAGACGGTCTGCACCCGCGCGTGCTTGGCGGCGTTGATCAGCGCCTCGCGGGCCGGCCTGCGACGAGCGCGGCGAGGTCGGCGTCGAGGCGGCGTCGCCGACGATCACCGACGTCGACGGTCGACGCCGTAGTCGTCCTCGACCTCGGCCGACCACGTCGCGCATGGCCTTGGCGAACAGTCCGGTCGTGGACTGCTCGCCGTAGAGCAGCGTGCGCAGCTCCCGTTCCTGGGCGCGGGCCAGCCGGGCCACCTCGCGCGGGGACGTCGGCGCTGCGCTGGATCAGCGCGAGGGTCTGCAGGACCGAGTCGTGCAGGTGGGCGGCCAGGTCGGCGCGTTCCTGCGCACGGATCAGCGCCCGGCGCTCGGCCGACGAGCTCGCGAGCATCCGCATCCAGAGCGGGCCGGTGATCAGCGCGAAGCCCAGTGCCACGACGAGCACGACACCGATCGAATCCCGCAGCTGGGCCAGGCTGGTGCTGCCGTGGGCGAGCGCGATGGCGCAGCCGGCGACGACCAGCGCGCTACCGGCGACCAGCCGGACGCACGCCGACCCGGTCGCGGGCCGCCGAGCGCAGCGAGCTCGTCGACAGCCGCGCCCACCGCTCGCGCTGGATCTCCGAGGCCTGCCGCCACACGAGCGCCCCGCCCAGGCACGCCAACCCGATCGGGACGAAGAACCGCCCGATCGTCATCGTCTGCGACGACGATCGCCAGGACGATCGCGGCGGCGACGCCACCGGCGAGGTACTGGACCCACAGCGGCCGGCCGCGCAGCTGCCGCCCGCCCTGCTCGTTGGTGAGCACGAACCAGTACGCGCCGTAGAGGACGACGCCCACCCCGCTGGCGAACGCCAGCCCGACGAACGCCGCGCGGATCAACCAGCGCGAGCGGGCGTCCTCCAGGCCCAGGTGCTCGGCCAGCCCGCCGGCGACGCCGCCGAAGACGCGGTGCCGGCTCGAGCGGTACAGCCGCGGCGCGAGGATCGGATGCAGCCGTGGCCCGGCGACGGTGTCGGGATTGCCGAACGGGGTCTTCGGAGGGGACGGGGGTGCGCTCACCACTTCATGATCCCTGCCGAGCGGGCGCCCGCGCATCAGGTTCACCCCTGAGACACCGGCTCAGGGTCAGGTGATTCTCAGGGAAGGACCAGGGTGCTCACCGATGGGCACTGGCGTCGGTGGCGGTGAAGCTGTTAGGCATGACAACGACCATGAGCGACGACGCCGCACCCCCTCCGCCCCCGCCGCCTCCTCCTCCCTTCGGCGCCGACCCGGGGTGGGGTGGCTTCACTCCCCCGCCCGGCGACTCGCCGCCGCTGTTGCGTCGCAGCAGCGAGGACCGCATCGGCGTCGGCCTGTGCGGCGGCCTCGGGCAGTACTTCCGCGTCGACCCGGTGCTGTTCCGCGTCGCGTTCGCCGTGCTGGCGCTCTTCGGCGGCTCGGGCATCGTCCTCTACCTGCTCGGCTGGGCGGCGATTCCCGAACAGGGGGCGCAGACGTCCACGCTCGACCGCATGATCGCCGAGCTGCGCCGACGGCACGTGCCGTTCGGGCTCGTCGCCGCGGTGGCCCTGATCGCGGGATGGGCACTGCTGTTCAGCTGGTGGGCCCCGCGCGGGTTGATCCCGGCGGTCATCGTCGGCGCGATCCTGCTCGTCGTGCTCGGCCGCCGCCCCACTGGTGTGCTCACGACCGCGACCGGCCGCCGGCGGGACCAGCCCGATCCGTCCTACCAGGCGACGGCACCCTTCCCGGCCGCCGGCGTGCCCTTCCCTGCCGGCGGGGTGTCCTTCGAGAAGACGCCCGCGCCCGGCGATGCGGCCGCGACGGCCGATCAGCCGACCTCGCAGCTGCGCAGCTGGTTCACCGAGTCCCAGCAGCGTGCCCGCCTGCGGCGCAGCCGGTCACGACCGGTGCTGGCAGCCACCGTCGCCCTGGCCGTTCTCACCCTGCTCGTCATGGCACTCGTCGACGCCGCGACCGGCATCCCGTTCGCCGCGTACTTCTGGACACTCGGCGGCATCGTGCTGGGCGGCCTGCTCGTCGGGCTGGTCACCCGCCGGACGCCCTGGAGCGTGCTGCCACTGCTCGTCCCCGCGCTGGCCGGAGTCGTCGTCTTCGGATCGTCGCCCACCAGCGCCCACGACGGCTGGGGCGACACGATGTGGCAGCCGGCGAACAGCGCCGCGGTCGCTCCCGCCTACAAGGTCGCGTTCGGCCGCGGCACCCTCGACCTGACCGACGTGACGGCGGTGAGCGGTGACCGCACCATCGACGTGACCCAGGGCGCCGGGCAGAGTCGCCTGATCATTCCGCGGACCCTGCCGGTCCGCGTGGTCGCCGACGTCCACATGGGCTCGATCGAGAACGGCACCGCTCCGGACGTCGGCGGGTACAACTTCACCCGGAGCTACCAGACCCCCGCGGTCGCCACGGCCACCGGCGGAGTGCTGACGATCCACGTGCGGCTGAGCGCCGGTCAGGTCTCGATCACCTACGTCTGACCGGCAGCCTGTCCACGGAATCCGTGGACGAGGAACTGCGGAGGCCACACCGAGTCGATCTCGTTGCGCAGGGAACGCCCGGAAGCCGCCGGTGCAACGAGATCCACTCCGCCACCCGTCGCCACCCGCGACACCGCCCACACCGAGTCGATCTCGTTGCACAGGGCACCCCAGGGAGCCGCCGCCGCAACGAGATCCACTCCGCACAGTCACGGATCACGGATCACGGATCCGGCTCATCTGACGCCGACGTCGGTGGGCACGGCGACCGGACCCCAGAGCACGCACGAGGGTGTCGGCTCCGCGCTGACGAGGACGTGCGATCCCTCGAACCGCACCACCGGGACGACCGCGGTGCTGTAGCCGAGGCAGTGCTCGCCGCGATGCCGCCCCTGGCAACCGCTCAGGACGATGGCGGCCACGCCCAGGCCTGTCGCAATGGCCGCGCATCCACCGATCACGCCAACACCCCCCACACCGGTCTTTACAGACGAGACCCTAGCCTAATCCGACAATTCGGTGGCTTCGTGCGGCGACCGGTTCGCCCGGGACGGGACGCGGCAGCGCCGTCATACTGGGCAGGCGCCCGGCCGGGCGCGTGGTCGCGGATCGACGGAGGAGTGGCCATGTCCGTTCAACCGGGGCGGTTCACCGCCGACATCGACGGCGATTTCGTCGTCTTCCTGATCGGGATGCGGTTCAACCGGCCGCTGCAGGTGCGACGTTGGTGGCCGGTCGTCACCGCGATGCCGAAGATGCTCAGGACGCTCGCCCAGCATCCGGAACTGGGCTGTCTGGGCACCGTGCAGTACTTCGGCCGGACGACCCTTCTTGTCCAGTACTGGCGCGACTTCGACTCCCTCGATCGGTTCGCGCGGGACACCGACCTGCCCCACCTCGAGCCGTGGCGCAGGTTCAACCGGGCTGCCCGCGCGAGTGACGCGGTCGGGGTCTGGCACGAGACCTACCGGGTCGCCGCGGGACAGTACGAAGCCATCTACGCGAACATGCCGGCCTTCGGGCTGGCCAAGGCCAGCAACCTCGTGCCCGTCGCCAGCAAGGGCCAGTTCGCGACTCAGCGCTTGGGTGTCGCCTCGACCGACGAGCCGACCGTCGAGCAGTACTGACCGGCGTCAGCCGACCGGTCCGGCCTCAGGACGACGGTTTCAGACTGTCGCTGAGCGCGGACAGCATGTCGCTCTGCACCCGGTAGTACGCCCACTTGCCCCGCTGATCTCGGCTCACGAGCCCGGCGTCGGCGAGGAGCTTCATGTGGTGGGAGACCGTGCCCTGGCTCAGGCCGACCGGCTGGGTGAGGTCGCAGATGCAGGCTTCACCGCCGTCGTGGGCGGCGATGAGCGACAGCAACCGCACGCGCGTCGGGTCGCCCAGTGCCTTGAACATCGCTGCCAGGCGCGTTGCATCCGCCACGTCCAGCACACTGCCGACGACCGGCGAGCAGCACGCGTCGGCATCGGCGTGGGACACCGCGGACGCCGAGGACACCGAGGACACAGGGAGCACAGGGAGCACAGGGAGCACGGGGAGCACGGGCCGCACGGGCCGCACGGTGGTCATGGAGCCAGTATGCCCATCGCATTGACAAAGGTCGATGCATTGGCAATTCTTGACGCATCGACGTTCTTCGATAGGAGCGAGCATGGCAGACATCGACATCCGTGAGCAGGTCCGCGAGCGCTACGCGCGTGCAGCGACGGCTGTGTCCAACGGCGATGTCGCGCTGAGCGTGCTGGACGAGGCGTGCTGCTCACCGGCGAGCTGCGGGACCGATGAGGTCCCCGACGCGTTCGGTTCCGGGTTGTACGGCGCCGGCGAGCAGGCCGAGCTCCCCGCGGCGGCCGTCGCCGCCAGCCTCGGATGCGGCAACCCGATCGCCGTCGCCGAGTTGCGGGCCGGCGAGACCGTCCTGGACCTGGGTTCCGGCGGCGGCATCGACGTGCTCCTGTCCGCTCGCCGCGTGGGGCCGACCGGTTTCGCCTACGGCGTGGACATGACCGACGAGATGCTCGCCCTGGCCGAGACCAACAAGGCACGGTCCGGGTCGACCAACGTCGCCTTCCTCAAGGGGACGATCGAGGCGGTGCCGCTCCCCGGCGAGTCGGTGCGACGTCGTGATCTCCAACTGCGTCGTCAACCTCTCGACGGACAAGCCGAGCGTGCTCGCCGAGATGTTCCGCGTCCTCGTGCCGGGCGGGCGCATCGGCGTCTCCGACGTCGTGGCCGACGACGAGCTGACACCCGAGCAGCGTGCCGAGCGCGGATCCCATACCGGCTGCATCGCCGGGGCGCTGTCCAGGTCGGAGTACCTGGACGGGCTCGCCGCCGCGGGCTTCGTCGACGCGAGCGTGACGTTCACCCACGACGTGGCCGACGGGATGCACGGTGCCATCATCCGGGCGCGCAAGCCGAGCGACTGCTGCGCCCCGATCGACCAGACGAGTTGCTGCGGCGCGTCGGACAAGACGACCTGCTGCGACCCCGCCGGCGGCACCGCAGCAGGTCACACCGGCGGGACGTGTGGCTGCTCATGAGCGAGGTCGTCAGCGAGAGCCGGCACGGGGCACGCGACGCACCCGTCCTCGAGCAGCTCTCGACCCTGGATCGGTTCCTGCCGGTCTGGATCATCGCGGCGATGGCCACCGGCCTCGGTCTGGGCCGGGCCATCCCGTCCCTGGCGAAGGACCTGAACACCGTGCAGGTCGGCTCCGTCAGCCTGCCCATCGCGGCCGGACTGCTGCTGATGATGTACCCGGTACTGGCCAAGGTCCGCTACGACCGTCTCGGGCGGGTGACCGGCGACCGGCGCCTGCTGATCGCGTCCCTGCTCCTGAACTGGGTGATCGGCCCGGCGCTGATGTTCGCCCTGGCCTGGCTGCTGCTGCCCGATCTGCCGACCTACCGCACCGGACTGATCATCGTCGGCCTGGCCCGATGCATCGCCATGGTGCTGATCTGGAACGAACTCGCCTGCGGAGACCGTGACGCGGCCGCCGTCCTCGTGGCGATCAACTCCGTCTTCCAGATCGTCGCCTTCGCCGGCCTCGGCTGGTTCTACCTCCAGGTACTTCCCGCGCTGGCTCGGCCTGTCCACGACCAGCGCCCACTTCTCCGTCGCCGCGATCGCCCTGTCCGTGCTGGTGTTCCTCGGGATCCCACTCGTCGCCGGTTACCTGACCCGCACCGTCGGCGAGACGCACCAGGGGCCGGGACTGGTACGAGTCCCGCTTCCTGCCGCGGATCGGCCCGGTTGCCCTCTACGGCCTGCTGTTCACGATCGTCGTGCTGTTCGCGCTCCAGGGCCACACCATCACCCACCGCCCTGGGACGTGGTCCGCATCGCGGCTCCCGCTGCTGGCCTACTTCGCGGTCATGTTCGTCGGCGGCTTCGGGCTCGGGCGCCGGCTCGGCCTGGGCTACGAGAAGACGACGACCCTGGCCTTCACGGCGGCGGGCAACAACTTCGAGCTCGCCATCGCTGTCGCGATCGGCACTTCGGCGTCACGTCCGGCCAGGCCCTCGCCGGCGTCGTCGGCCCCCTCATCGAGGTCCCCGTCCTGGTCGCGCTGGTCTACGTCGCCCTCTGGCTGCGACGCCGCTACTCCGCGCCCGCCCCTTCCACCACGCACCCAGGAAGGAACACCGCCATGACGGACCAAGCCGACGGTGCTGTTCGTCTGCGTCCACAACGCCGGCCGGTCCCAGATGGCCGCCGGCTGGCTCAGCCGCACTTGGCCGGCGATCGCATCGAGATCCGCTCCGCAGGCTCGGAGCCGGCCGACCAGATCAACCCGCTCGCCGTCCAGGCCATGGACGAGGTCGGCATCGACATCGCCGGCGCGCAGCCGAAGCTACTGACCACCGACGCCGTCTAGCGCGCCGATGTCGTGATCACGATGGGCTGCGGCGACACCTGCCCCTACTTCCCCGGCAAGCAGCTACGAGGACTGGGAGCTCACCGATCCGGCCGGCCAGCCGATCGAGGTCGTGCGCGAAGTCCGGGACGAGATCCGGGCGCGCGTGCAGGAGCTGGTCGGCCGCCTGGGTGCGGAGCCCGGCGACGGTGCCGCCGGGATCCCGCGCCCGACAACGACCGGTTGACATTGACAACCGGTAGTTGTCAGACTGGGCGCATGGCTCACTCCCCCGTCCATCAACAGACCATCGACCGGATCAAGGACGTGCGCGCCCGAGCGATCGAGCACACGGTCCAGGCCCGCAGGCTGGCTCAGGAGCGGCGCGACCTGATGCAGTCCCTGCTCGACGAGGGGTGGTCGCAGTCCGAGATCGCCCGCGAGCTGAACGTGTCGCGCCAGGCGATCCAGAAGATGATGGCCGTCTGATGCGGGTGCCGACGACCAAGCGCGGCGGCTAGCGCGGCCACCGTCGAAGTGGTCACGAATCGAGAAGCGACGGCGCGCGTGCCGCCGTTAGCGTGACGGGAACGAAGGGGGCACATCCCGTTCCCACACTCGAAGGAGAAGCACAGTGACCGCAACCATTCGCAGCCTGGTCATCCCGGTGTCCGACCTGGACGCGGCGAAGTCCGTCTATTCCGCGCTCCTCGGCACTCCGCACACCGATCAGCCGTACTACGTCGGCTACAACGTCGGCGGCTTCGAAGTCGCCCTGAATCCCGGCGACGACGCCGGCGGCCCGGTGGCCTACGCCGACGTCGAAGACCTCGACGCGGCGCGCGAGACCCTGCTCGCGGCGGGTGCCACCGAGCGCAGCGCGCCGCGTCAGGTCGCTCCCGAAGCCCGCGTGTGCGTCCTCGCCGACGCCGACGGCAACCCGATCGGCCTGCGCGGACGCTGACCTCTCGGACCGTCACACCGCCGGTGACGTGACCCGGCGTCAGACCGCGAGGCGGCCACCGTCGACGGGCAGCATCACGCCGTGGATGAAGCTGGCCTGCTCGGTGACGAGGAATGAGATGGCTGCAGCGATCTCCTCGGGGCGTCCTACCCGGCCGGCAGGGCCGCCCTGCGCGAGGTGGTCGAGGGCGTCGCCCATCGGGATGGTGCCCTCGGTCCGCGTGGGGCCGGGACTCACGGCGTTGACGCGGACGCCGGCCGGGCCGAACTCGGCGGCCCACGATTTGGTCAGCAGCATGAGGGCGGCCTTGCTCGAGCCGTAGAGGCCCATGCCGTTCATGCCGAACTCCGCGACCATGGTGGTGATGTTGACGATCGCGCCGTGGCCGCGTTCGGCCATCGCAGGGGCGAGCGCGGCGACGAGCAGGTACGGCGCCTTGACGTTGACGGCGAACACCTCGTCGATCTGGTCGGTCGACGTGTCCGCGGTCGCACCGAAGGGGAAGATGCCGCCACTGTTGACGAGGATGTCGACGTGGCCGCCACCGACCTCGATGGCGCGCGCGGCCAGCTCGCGCACGCTGTGCGCGTCGCCGAGGTCGGCAGCGATGAAGTCGGCCGTCCCACCGTGGGACCGGATGGTGGCGACGACCGCGTCACCGCGGGATGCGTCCCGGCCGGACACGATGACGTGCGCGCCTTCGGCGGCCAGGTGGTTCGCGGTGGCTTTGCCGATACCGCTGGTCGAGCCGGTGATCAGGGCGGTGGAGCCGGTCAATGCTGCAGTCATGTCGACCTCTCATCTTGTGGAGTGAACACTCCAAAGAGTGCCTCGACGATTCTGGAGTGTCAACTCCAGAATTCGGGTAGGCTGATCCCATGAGCGCGTCGACCGTCCGGAAGGGGTCATCAGCGACCCGGAAACTCACTGCGAAGGGCGCGCTCACCCGCGCGCGCATCATCGAGGCCGCGTCCGAGCTGGTCTTCGCCCACGGCGTCGCCAGAACCGGCATCGACGACGTCCAACGCCGCGCCGGGGTGAGCGCCTCGCAGCTGTATCACTACTTCGCGGACAAGGACGACCTGATCCGGGCTGTCATCGCGCACCAGACGGACGGCATCCTGGCCGCGCAGCGTCCCGTCCTCGACGAACTCGACAGCTTCGAGGCACTCGACCGCTGGCGTGACCTGCTCGTGGACATGCAGGCGGCGCGCAATTGCGTCGGCGGCTGTCCGATCGGCTCCATCGCCGCCGAGCTGGCCGACATCGACCCCCGCGCTCGAGCGGACCTCGTGGAGAGCTTCGAGCGGTGGGAGGCCCCGATCCGCGCCGGCTTGGCGCGCATGCGCGATCGCGGCGAGCTGCGTCCCGACTCCGACACCGACGCGCTGGCCCTGGCCCTCCTGACCGCGCTGCAGGGTGGCCTGCTGCTCACCCAGACACGGCGCAACACCACCCCCCTGCGCGCCGGTCTGGACGCCGTCCTCGCGCACATCCGGACGTTCGCAACCGGCTAGGCACCGCGACCATGTGGCGGGTCCGGCGACGCCCAGGGTTCACCCGTGTCAGGCACACTGCTCCCGTGACGGCTCCCGACGCTGACCCGTCCTCCGCCGATCCGTCACCCGGTGCGCCGTCCCTGGCCACCATCGCCCGCGAGTGGGGCCGGATCGGCTGCATCGGCTTCGGCGGTCCACCCGCGCACATCGCGTTGCTGCGCAAGCTCTGTGTCGACCGATCGCGGATGGATCAGACCCGAGGAGTTCGAGGACGGCATCGCCGCCACGAACCTGCTGCCCGGGCCGGCGTCGACGCAGCTGTCGATCTTCTGCGCGTGGCGACTGCGCGGGCCGCTCGGAGCGATCATCGGTGGACTGTGCTTCATCGTGCCCGGCCTGATCCTGATCCTGGCGCTGGCTGCCCTGTTCCTGAGCGGTCATCCGCCGCTCGCGGTCAGGGGTGCGGCGGCCGGAGCCGGCGGAGCTGTCGCCGCCGTGGCCGCCCACGCGGCGTGGGGCCTGGTGCCGGCGAGCTGGAAACGAGCGCATCGACCACGCCAGCACGCCAGGTGGGTCGGGTACGCGGTGGCAGGGGCCGCAGCCACCGTCGCTGTCGGGCCGTTCGTGGTCCTGGTGCTGCTCGTCGCGGGGGGCGTCGAGGTCTGCGTGCGACAGGCCGTCACGCCGAACGGCGGGGTGCGTTCGGTGCCGTTCGCGCTGGCCGCGCCGCCGGTCACGGGCGGGCTGTTCGCGCTGGCCTGGACGGCGATCAAGGTCGGTGCACTGTCCTACGGCGGTGGGTTCGTGATCATTCCGCTGATGCGCTCCGACGCCGTGGACCGCTACCACTGGATGACCGACGCGCAGTTCCTCAATGCGGTCGCGTTGGGGCAGATCACCCCCGGACCCGTGGTGCAGACGGTCGCCGTCGTCGGCTACGCGGCGGCCGGGGTCGGGGGCGGGCTGCTGGCCGCGGCGATCGCGCTTCGGGCCGTCGTTCCTGTTCGTGCTGATCGGCGGCCCCAGGTTCGACCGGCTGCGCACGAACGCCGGGGTACAGGCGTTTCTCGACGGCGCGGGTCCAGCGGCCATCGGCGCGATCGCGGGATCGGCCGTCGTGTTGGCGTCCGCGATCGCCCACCCGTGGCAGGTCGTCGTGCTCGTGGCCGTGGCGCTCTGGCTGTTCGCACTGCGACGCGGCGTCGTGCCCGCGCTCGTGGGGGCCGGGGTCGCGGGGGCGATCGGCGTCGTGGCCGGATTGCCGCTGAGCTGATCACACGCGTCGCTACGGCTTATACGGCGGCGCCACTCCCCATCCCCAGCGCGGGACGGGAGCATGGAGCACGGGCCGCGCATCCGGTTGGGAGTTCTCGACCGCCAGGCGCGTCCCCCACTCCAGATAGCCCATGATCGCGGCGCGGAACTCGGGGTCACCGGGGAGTTCGGCATCGTCCGCGGCCCGGCTCATCAGGGTGACGAAACGGAGTCGCTGTTCGGACGTGATCGCCAGGCTGCGGTGATGCGACAGCATCCGCTCATAGCCGCCCAGCTCGTCGCTGTAGCGGGTCGGCCCGCCGAGGACCTCACTCCACCAGGCTGCGACATGGTCGCGGTGTTCCGCGCTGACGCCGCCCGGGAACAGCGGACCCAGCAGGTCGTCCTGCTCGACGCGGTCGTAGAAGGCGTTGATCATCGCCGCGACCCTCGTCGGACCGCCGGCCCATTCGATGAGCGTCGGGACCGGATCCGCGTCAGCAGCCATGCACCATGATCACATCATGATCGGCCGTGTACATCATGTGGTGCTCGACTGCCCGGACCCCCTTGCGCTGGCGGAGTTCTACTCCGCGCTGCTGGGTGATCCGATCACCTACGCGAGCGAGGACTGGGTCGTCGTGTCGACCAGCTCGCAGGCATCAGGACTGGCCTTTCAACGCGCTCCTGATCATCGGCGTCCCACGTGGCCGGACATGTCGATCCCGCAACAGCTCCACCTCGACGTCATGGTGGAGGACGTCACCGCTGCGGCGCCGTTGGTCGTGGCGCTCGGAGCCACCCGACTCGCAGGTGAGGACGTTTTCGCCGATCCGGCAGGCCATCCGTTCTGCCTCGTCACGCGACCAGGCTGGGCCGACCCGATCGACGAGGGACACGAGCCCGCTTGACGCCACACCGCCGGGTAGCTCCGCCGCCGTGCCCGAGATGGAGACTTCCGACGCTCGGGCTACTCCGCTACTCCCACTCGATGGTGCCGGGTGGCTTGCTGGTGATGTCCAGCGTGACCCGGTTGACCTCCCGCACCTCGTTGGTGATCCGGGTGGAGATCCGCGCCAGGACGTCGTAGGGAACGCGGGTCCAGTCGGCGGTCATGGCGTCCTCGCTGGAGACCGGCCGGAGCACGATCGGGTGGCCGTAGGTGCGGCCGTCGCCCTGGACGCCGACCGAACGGACGTCGGCGAGCAGCACGACCGGGCACTGCCAGATCTCGCGGTCGAGCCCGGCGGCGGACAGTTCGGCGCGGGCGATCGCGTCGGCGCGGCGCAGGATGTCGAGGCGTTCGGCGTCCACTGCCCCGACGATCCGGATACCGAGGCCCGGCCCCGGGAACGGCTGGCGCCAGACGATCTCGGCAGGCAGCCCGAGTTCCTCACCGACCCGGCGCACCTCGTCCTTGAACAGCGCCCGCAGGGGCTCGACGAGCGCGAACTGCATGTCGTCGGGCAGGCCACCCACGTTGTGATGGCTCTTGATGTTCGCCGCACCCGTACCGCCGCCGGATTCGACGACGTCCGGGTACAACGTCCCCTGGACGAGGAACTCCACGCTCTCGCCGTGTGCGCCCGCGTCGGCGACGACCTCACGAGCCGCGGCCTCGAACACCCGGATGAACTCACGCCCGATGATCTTGCGCTTCTGCTCGGGGTCGCTGACGCCGGCGAGAGCAGCCAGGAACTGCTCCCTGGCATCTACAACCTTGAGTTGTACCCCGGTGGCCTCGACGAAATCGGTCTCGACCTGCTCGGCCTCACCGGCGCGCAGCAGACCGTGGTCGACGAACACGCAGGTCAGCTGGTCACCGACAGCGCGCTGCACGAGCGCGGCGGCGACGGCCGAGTCGACGCCGCCGGACAGACCGCAGATCACTCGCTTGCCACCGACCTGCGCGCGCACGATGTCGATCTGCTCGTCGATGATGTTCGACGGCGTCCACGACGGGGTGATCCCGGCGATCTCCGTCAGGAACCGCTCGATGATCTTCTGCCCGTTCGCCGTGTGCAGGACCTCGGGGTGGAACTGCACGCCCGCCAGACCCCGCGCGGTGTCCTCGAACGCGGCCACCGGGGCGCCGAGGGTCGCCGCCGTGACGGCGAACCCGGGAGGAGCGAGCGTGACGGCGTCACCGTGGCTCATCCACACCGACTGCGTCGACGGGAGACCGGCCAGCAGCGCGGAGGACGTGTCGAGCGTGACGTCCGTGCGGCCGAACTCGCTGCCACCGGTGTGCGCGACCTCGCCACCGAGCGCCTGCGCCATGGCCTGGAAGCCGTAGCAGATACCGAAGACGGGGACACCGGCCTCGAGCAGCGACGGGTCGGTGCTGGGCGCGCCCTCGGCGTAGACCGACGACGGGCCCCCGGACAGGATGATCGCCGCGGGTCGCTTGGCCAGCATCTCCGCGGCCGGCATCGAATGCGGGACGATCTCGGAGTAGACGTGGGCCTCTCGCACGCGGCGCGCGATCAGCTGGGCGTACTGAGCGCCGTAGTCGACGACGAGGACCAGGTCAGGCTGCACATCCGCAGTCTAAGGGCTCGCGCAGTCGGCACCGCGCAGCAGACGAACGCCGCACAAGGGGCGCCGGCAGCGCTCAGCCCGCGCCCGCGAGCGGGGCGGCGGACCAGTCGTAGTGGACGCCGGTCAGGTCCTCGCTCAGGTCCCACAGCCGGGTCGCACGGACCGGGTCGACCGCCTGCGGGGACATCGTCGCCAGCCCCGGCAGCCCCCGTGACTCGCGCAGCGACTGCGGGCCGATGTAGGTCCCCGGCTCGGCGGCGCTCGCGGCGTACAGCGTCGGAAGCGCGCCGTCGGCGGCGGACTGCGCGATCAGCCGCACCACCAGCGGCGCCACCAACCGGAACAGGCGCGTCCCGCCGATACCGTCGGGGTTGACGACGAGATTGGTCGAGGCGAGGCCGGGGTGTGCCGCCACGCTGGCCAGGTTGTCGCCGGCGGCGGTCGCCCGGCGCTGCAGCTCCAGGGCGAACAGCAGGTTCGCGAGCTTGGAGTTGCCGTAGGACATCTGCGCGCGGTACCTGCGGACCGACTGCGCGTCGGCCGGGAAGTCGCCGGCCGCGCTCCGGTGCGCCAGCGAGGACACGGTCACCACGCGCGGCGCCGGTGCGGCGCGCAGAGCGCCGAGCAGGCGCCCGGTCAGGGCGAAGTGGCCGAGGTGATTGGTGCCGAACTGGAGCTCGAACCCGTCGGCGGTCTCCGCTCGGTGCAGCGGCGCCATCACTCCGGCGTTGTTGACGAGCAGGTCCAGCGGCCCCTGCCAGGCGTCGGCGAACGCGGCCACGGAGTCCGACCGCGACAGATCGAGCACCGCGGCGGCCACATCGGCGCCGGGGAGCTCGGCGCGGATGCGCTCGGCGGCAGCGGCTCCCTTCGCCGCGGAACGGCAGGCGAGCGTCACCCGGGCTCCGCGCCGGGCCAGTTCGAGCGCGGTGGGGTAGCCGATCCCGGAGTTCGCGCCGGTGACGACCGCGCTGGTTCCGGTCCGGTCAGGCAGGTCGTTCAGGGTCCAGGTCACGCCACCGACGCTACCGGGCGCGCGGCCACCCGGCCGGTCGCGGACACTCAGACCATGACGGAATGCGCAATCAGATCGCGGATCTGGGTCGACGGCAAGATCACCGAGGACGACATCGAGTTCGCGACGCTGTCGGATCACATCGAGGACGGCAGCTGCGTGGTGTGGATGGACATCTCCTATCCCGACGCGAGCATGCTCCACAAGCTCGCCGACGAGCTGTCCCTGGACCCCAACGCGGTCGAGGACGCCGTCGACCAGTACGAGCGGCCGAAGCTGACGCGCTACTCCACCCACCTGTTCCTGACCGCCTACTCGGCCGGTTTCGTCGCCGGCAACCCGCAGATCCAGCTCGCCCAGATCTCGGCGTTCAAGGTGAAGAACGCGCTGATCACGGTGCGCACGCAGCACGAGAACGGCGCGCTGTTCGATCTCACCCCGGTGCTCGAACGGTGGGATCAGACGCCGAACCTCATCGCGCACGGTGTCAGCGGCCTGTTCCACGGGCTGCTCGACGTCATCGTCGACAGTCACTTCGACGCGGTCCAGAGTCTCGACGACGAGATCGAGAGCCTCGAGGACGGCCTCTTCGACGAGAAGCCGCTCACGCGCGAGGTGCAGCGGCATTCCTTCCAGCTGCGCAAGTCGCTCGTGGCCCTGCGCCGGATCGTCCTGCCGATGCGCGAGGTCGTCGGCGGCCTGCAGCGCCACGACGGGGGCGAGCGACACTACGACCCCGAGCTGGACTCCTACTTCCAGGACCTCTACGACCATGTCCTGCGCGCGGCGGAGTGGACCGAGTCCCTGCGCGACATGGTCAGCACCATCTTCGAGACGAACCTGTCGCTGGCCGACGCCCGCATGAACACGATCATGAAGAAGCTCACCTCGTGGGCGGCGATCATCGCGGTGCCCACTGCGGTGACCGGCTTCTACGGCCAGAACGTCCCCTACCCCGGGTTCAGCCACACCTCGGGCTTCATCGCGAGCACCGCGGTCATCGTCATCGCGGTCACGGTCCTGTTCGTGATGTTCCGCCGCAAGGACTGGCTGTGAGCCGCGCGCGAGGTCCCGCTCAGCGCTGAGGCGTGAGGACCAGCTCGGCCTTCTGGAACTCCTTCACCGAGGAGTACCCGCACTTGGCCATCGCCCGGCGGACGGCACCGAACAGGTTGTGCTCGCCGGACGGGTCGGAGGTGGGGCCGTTGATGATCTCCTCGAGCGCGGGCAGCTTCTCCCCCGGTTCGCGGAAGTCGATGATCGCCGAGCGCGGCACCCGTGGGTGCGCGGCCGTGGCGTCCCAGTAGAGCCCCTGCCCGGGCGAGTCGGACGACGCCGCCAGCGGCGAGCCGAGCATGACCGCATCGGCACCGCACGCGAGGGCCTTGGCGATGTCACCGCCGGTGTGGGTGTCGCCGTAGCTGATCAGGTGGACGTAGCGGCCACCGGTCTCGTCCAGGTAGTCGCGCCGGGCGGCGGCCGCGTCGACGATCGCCGTGGCCATCGGCACCTCGATCCCCAGCACCGACGACGTCGTCGAACCGAGGTGCGCGCCGTAGCCGACGATCACACCGGCCGCGCCGGTGCGCATGAGGTGGAGCGCGGTCTGGTAGTTGGCGCAGCCGCCGACGATGACGGGCACGTCCAGCTCCGCGATGAACGTCTTGAGGTTGAGCGCCGCGTTGGAACCCTCCGAGCCGACCGTCCCGATGACGTGCTCGGCGGAGATCACCGTGCCCTGGATGACGAGCATGTCCACGCCGGCCGCCAGCACGTGCGGCGCGAGTTCCCCGGTGTGCTGCGGCGAGAGCCGGACGGCGACGCGAGCCCCGGAGGAGCGCAGCTCACCGATGCGCTGACGGAGCAGCTCCGGCGAGACCGGGCGGGAGTAGATGCTCTGCAGGTCGGGGTCGTCGCTGTCGGCGAGGGCGGCCAGGTGCCCGGTGGGGTCGGTGTAGCGCGTCCACAGTCCCTCACCGTCCAGGACGGCCAGTCCGCCCAGCCGGTCGATGATCGGCGCCGACCGCGGCGAGACGATGGCATCCGACGGCGCCGCCATGAACGGCAGCCCGAAGCTGTGCGCGTCGATCTGCCAGGCGGTGGACACCTGGGCGGAGGCACGGGTGCGGCGCGTCGGCACGAGGGCGACCTCGGCGAGGTGGTACCCACGCCGGGCAGTGCGTCCCAGGCCGATCTCGACGGTGTCAGGCATGCCCGTCAGTCTGCCGTACGGATGCTCGACCGAGACAGGGGCTGGATGGCGGTGCTCAGGCGACGGTGAGCACGACAGCGGAACCGACGAGCTGACGCCCGCTGCGGAGGCCGTGCCGGAACCCCACGTAGGCGCCGCCGAGTTCCACCGCCCCCGCGTGCCGGGGTGTGACGGCGAGCAGGAGCGGAGACGATGCGCTGAACCCGATCGGCCGCGTTCCCGGGCGGAACGGGACCAGCGCCGTGCAGTCGGCGGCCGTCTGCGCCGCGCTGGCGATCGCGCCGCCCGACAGCAGGGCGCTGCGCGGGCCGGTGCACTGCCAGACGGTGACGGTCGCGGACGCGGAGTCGGTGACGATGTCGGGCGCGACCGAGCGGACATCCAGACGTGTCGCCGAGCTCGACTCGATGAGCACCCCGACATACGAGGTGCTGCCGACCGACATCGTCGTGGCCAGCCGTCCGCCGGCGCCGACGAGCGGGCTGTCCGAACGCAGCCAGCGCACGCCCCCGATCGCCAGAACCGAGGCGAGGACGGCTGCGAGGAGAACCACCCACGGCGCGCGTCGCCGTCGATCGGTCGGTACCCGCACCCCGGGCTCAGTGAGTACCGCCACGCTCCACCTCCTGGGCAGGACCGGCGGGCCACGTCGCCGCGATCGGCTCGCACTGTCTCACGCCCGGACCGGATCCCTCAAGCACCGCGGCTGCCGCCCGCCCCGTGCTTGCCGCACTGCCCCGACAGCGCGCCCGGGGGATCGGTGTTGCCGCACAGTGCGACGTCCCAGTTCGCGTGGAGTTCGCGTGCGTGGCCGTCGACCAGGTAGGTGAACGTGATGCCCCGCCCCCACGCGGTTGCCGTCCCGAGCCGGGTCACCTGGATCTCGAAGTCCGTCGAGATCTGGTCGGTTCCGCACCGATTGCTCACGGTGACCGGCCCGGGGGGAACCCGTTGCCTGGCGAGGGTGCTGTCCACCATGCCGACGATCTCCCCCACGCCGGTCTGCAGCGGGTTGGGCTGCGCGCCCCACCCCTGCAGGCTCATCCCGCCGCCGGAGGTCGTGAAACCCACGGCGAGGACCGTGACCGGACCACCGCCGGTGAGGCACGGGACGATGTCGCCGATGACCGAGGAGACGCCCCGGGTCGATGTCGTCGCGACGGTGGCGTTGTAGTCGGTCCCGGCGGGCATGGCCAGGCGGGCCGAGGCCGAGCCCGCGCTCCCGCAGGCCGTCACCAGCCCGGCCGTGAGGAGTGCCGCTCCCGCCGCGAGCGCCCGCGCCGAGCTCACGGCCTGACCGCCGCCCCCTGGCACTTGTTCCCGGTGCACGGCGGCGTGGCCTGGTTCGGATGGCCCTCCACCCGGGCCGACTGCTCCGGACCTTGCGCGGCCGTCCCGCAGTACTGGCTGGCGGTGAGGAACTTGATCTCCTCGGTCACGTCGGAACCCCAGGTGAGCTCGGCGTTCACCGAGACGAACCCGAGCGAGACGCCGCCGGAGTTGGTGTAGCTCGTCTCCAGGTGCCTGATCTGGTTGGTCCCGGACCGCTGGTTGATGCAGTAGCCGTAGTAGGGGTGGGTGACCTGGTGCCACTCCGAGTTCCGGCCGTACGTGCTGACCGCGCGGTAGGTGTGCTTGACCGATCCGGACGTGCAGATCCAGTTGTACCCGCGGTAGTTGATCGTGTTGTACCAGCGCATGGAGTAGTTGGTGGACGAGGTCGACGAGGAGGTACCGCTCGTGACCGACACCGACGACGACCCGGACCCCGACCACGCGCCGTTGCTGCCCTCGACCGCGATCCCCAGCGTGTGCGTGCTCGTCGCGGTCTGGGTCAGATGCGCCCACACCCCCGGCGCCCCGTCCGCCTGACCGTAGAACTCGGTTGCCTGCTTGTAGGTGCTCGTCGCCGCCCAATGGCACGTCGGTCCCCCGTTGTCGGGCGCTGCGCCGGCCGCAGCCGAGGTCGCCCCCGAGGCTGGTGCCGTCACGGCCAGCGCGGTCTGCACGCCGTCCTCCCGCACCGACCCGGCCAGGTCGAAGGAATCCGCCCGCGACAGGGGCGCGCTGCCACCGACCGTCGAGTTCCACTGCGTCGCCCCCGCGGCCGACGTGACATCGACCTCCACGCTCAGCGAGCCGTCGGCCTCCCGGTAGTCAGCCGGCACGTCGGCGAGCGCGGAGGACACGGCATAGGCGCCGCGCGAATCGGTACGCGTGGTGCCGAGGCTGATCAGCGTCACCGGTGCGCCGTCGGGCAGCGCGGCCAGGACGCGGTCGGACGGCCACACCGACACGGACACGTCCGCTCCCTCCACCGGCGCCACGCCGCGCACCACCGTGCCGGTCACCCCCACGTCCGGTGTCGCGGCGACCGCGACCGGCACCACGCTCCCCCACGCCACCGCCGCAACCACCGCGCCGACGACCGCGCCGGCGACCGTGCCGACACTGCGCCCGTGCCTGACACCGCGCCCGTGCCTGACAGATGCGTACTTCACTCGCGACCCCGCAATCCCCTCGAGCGGCGCGAACGGCCCGGCTGTGCCGGCTCGAACGCGCCACGACGGTGCTGACGTGGCCACTATGTCCGGATTGGCTGATGTATGTCAAGACGTCGGACACCACCTGTGGACAACCAGTATGTCCGCTCGCCGGAGTGGGTCAGCTACCGGTGTAGTTCGGGGCTTCGACGGTCATCTGGATGTCGTGCGGGTGCGATTCCTTCAGCCCTGCCGCGGTGATCCGGACGAACTCCCCGCGCTGCTGCAACTCCGCGATCGAGTGCGCGCCCACGTAGAACATCGATTGCCGCAGGCCACCGACCAGCTGGTAGGCGACGGCGGCGAGGGGACCGCGGTAGGGCACCTGCCCTTCGATCCCCTCCGGCACCAGCTTGTCGTTGTCGGTGACGTCGCCCTGGAAGTAGCGGTCCTTGGAGTAGGACTTGTTGCGGCCCCGGGTCTGCATGGCGCCGAGGGAACCCATCCCCCGGTAGGACTTGTACTGCTTGCCGTTGATGAACACGAGCTCGCCGGGCGACTCGTCGCAGCCGGCCAGCAGCGAGCCGAGCATCACCGTGTCGGCGCCGGCCACGATCGCCTTGGCGATGTCGCCGGAGTACTGCAGCCCGCCGTCGCCGATCACCGGGACGCCAGCCGCCTTGCACGCCAGCGCGGCCTGGTAGATGGCCGTCACCTGGGGGACGCCCACACCGGCGACGACGCGCGTGGTGCAGATCGATCCGGGGCCGACGCCGACCTTGACGCCGTCGGCGCCCGCGTCGATCAGCGCCTGCGCACCGGCACGCGTGGCGACGTTGCCGCCGACGATGTCGACCGCGGCAGCGGCGGGGTCGGCCCGCAGCCGGCGGATCATGTCCGTGACGCCGGAGGCGTGGCCGTTCGCGGTGTCGACGATGAGCATGTCCACGCCCGCCTCGACGAGCGACATCGCCCGCTTCCACGCGTCGTCGAAGAACCCGATGGCGGCACCGACGCGCAGCCGGCCGGCGCCGTCCTTGGTCGCGAGCGGGAACTGCTCGCTCTTGGTGAAGTCCTTCACGGTGATCAGGCCGCGCAGCCGGCCGCCCTCGTCGACGAGGGGCAGCTTCTCGATCTTGTTGCGGGCCAGCAGGCCGAGCGCGACGTCCTTGTCCACGCCCACCGGGGCGGTGATCAGCGGCATCGGGGTCATGACCGAGGCCACGGCGCGGTTCAGGTCGCTCTCGAAGCGCAGATCGCGGTTGGTGATGATCCCGACGAGGAGGCCGTCCCGGTCGATCACCGGAAGGCCGGAGATGCGGTAGCGGCGGCACAGCTCGTCGACCTCGGCGAGCGTCGCCTCCGGGCTGGTGGTCACCGGGTGGGTGATCATGCCCGCCTCGGAGCGCTTGACCAGATCGACCTGCTGCGCCTGCTCCTCGATGGAGAGGTTGCGGTGCAGGATGCCCAGGCCGCCCTGGCGCGCCATCGCGATGGCCAGGCGCGACTCCGTCACCGTGTCCATCGCCGCGGACACCAGCGGCACCTGGACCTCGATGTTGCGCGAGATCCGGGTCGAGGTGTCGGCCTCGCTCGGGATGACGTCCGTCGCGCCCGGGAGCAGCAGGACGTCGTCGAAGGTGAGTCCCAGCGGGGCCACGGGGGCGGGCGAATCGAAGTCCATGATGCTCCTTGAGGTCCGGTGCACCATCGTACGGCGGCCCCGAGCGGGCCATGCCAAATGTCAGGGGTTATTCGGGACAAACCCCGATGGTGCCCGCACCCGTTCCTGCGGGAGGGTGATCGCCATGACCTTCCATGCACAGCACACTCTCAGTTCCGACGTCCCGCCCACCGCCGTGATCGCGGCCCGAGCCGCCGACGTCACCAAGGTGTACGGCTCCGGGGACAACGAGGTGCGCGCGCTCGACGGCGTGTCGATCTCCTTCCCCCGCGGCCAGTTCACGGCGATCATGGGACCGTCCGGGTCGGGCAAGTCGACGCTCATGCACTGCATCGCGGGGCTCGACAGCGTCACCAGCGGCTCGGTCACCATCGGCGACGTGGAGCTCAACGGCCTCGCCGACAAGAAGATGACCGCGCTGCGCCGGGACCGGATCGGCTTCGTCTTCCAGGCCTACAACCTCGTGCCCACCCTGACGGCGCTGGAGAACATCACGCTGCCGCTGGACATCGCCGGGCGGAAGCCGGACCGGCAGTGGCTCGACACGGTCATCGACACCCTGGGTCTGCGCGATCGCCTCGGCCACCGCCCCAGCGAGCTCTCCGGCGGCCAGCAGCAGCGCGTGGCCTGCGCGCGCGCCCTCGTCGGCCGGCCCGAGATCATCTTCGGCGACGAGCCCACGGGCAACCTCGACTCCCGCTCCAGCGGCGAGGTCCTGTCGATCCTGCGCGACGCGGTCGATCGCCTCCAGCAGACGGTCGTGATCGTCACCCATGACCCGCGGTCGGCCAGTTACGCCGACCGTGTCGTGTTCCTGGCCGACGGGCGCATCGTCGACGAGATGACCGCGCCCACCGCGGACACCGTGCTGGACCGGATGAAGCGACTGGAGTCCTGACGATGGCACGCCGTGGAAGCGCACTGCGCCGGGTCTCGCGCCGCAACCTCGCCGCGCACAAGGTCCGTCTGCTGCTCACCGTCATCTCGGTGATGCTCGGGACGGCGTTCGTGGCCGGCTCCTTCGTGTTCACCGACACCCTCAAGCACACCTTCGACTCGATCTTCACCGACGTCGCGAAGGGCGTGGACGTCCAGGTCACCGCCCGCAGCTCGCGCGACCCCGGCGTCCCGGTCTCACTGATCCCGACGATCAAGGCGCTGCCCGGCGTGCGCTCGGTCGAGGTCTCCGCGAGCAACTCGGTCGTGCTCATCGACTCCCGGGGCAAGCCGGTCCAGAGCGGTGGGGCACCCAGCATCGGCACCCTGTGGTCACCTCCGGGCGAACGCCTCACCGACCCGCCGACGTTCGTCTCCGGCGCGCCGCCCACGCAGGCCGGGCAGGTGGTCATCAACTCCTCGGCCGCGGCCAAGGCCCACCTGTCCGTCGGGGACCACACCACCGTCGTGGTCGCCGCACGCGGGCCGATCCCGGTGACCATCGCCGGCATCGTCAAGTTCAAGACCGAGACAGGTGGCTACGTCGAGGTCGACTTCCCCAAGGCGCAAGCACTGAGCCTGTTCACCGACGGCACCCACGTGGACAGCGTCAGCATCGCCGGCACCGGGGTGTCGCAGACCGTGCTCCGCGACCGGGTCGCCACGGTCCTCACGCCCGACCTGCAGGCGAAGACGGGCGCGCAGGTCGAGAAGGACACCAAGTCCACCATCGAGACGGCCCTGTCGTTCGTCAACTACGTCCTGCTCGCCTTCGGCCTGCTGGCGTTGCTGGTCGGGACGTTCATCATCTACAACACCTTCTCGATGATCATCGCGCAGCGGGTGCGTGAGCTGGCGCTGCTGCGGGCCATCGGCGCCGACCGCAAACAGGTCCGCCGCTCCGTGCTCTTCGAGGCGTCGATCATCGGCTTCATCGGCAGCCTGCTCGGGCTCGCCGCGGGCGTCGGCCTGGCGATCGGGCTCAAGGCGTTCCTGGATGCCGTCGGGAGCGGCCTGCCCTCCGGTGGGCTGGTGATCTCGCCCAGGACGGTGATCGTCACCATGCTGGTCGGCGTGGCCGTGACGCTGCTGTCGGCCTACGCGCCGGCCCGGCGGGCCTCGCGCACGCCGCCGGTCGAGGCGATGCGCTCGGAGTTCGCGTCGACCGGGACGAGCCTGCGCCGCCGCAACATCATCGGCGCGATCCTGTTCGGCGCCGGAGCCGTCGCCACCGCGTTCGGAGCCGGCCGGACCGGCGGTCCCGGGGCCAGCCTGATCGGGCTGGGGCTGCTCGGCGTCGCCGGAGGAACGCTGATGCTCGCGCCGCTGCTCTCGCAGTGGGTCGTCGGAGCGTTGGGATCGGCGCTCGGGCGCCCGTTCGGCGCCGTGGGCAAGCTGGCCCGCACGAACGCCATCCGCAACCCACGCCGCACCGCCGCGACCGCGTTCGCCCTCACCCTCGGCCTGACCCTGGTCAGTGGCATCGGCGTCATCGGGCAGTCGACCAAGGCCAGCATCAACTCGATCGTGGACAACAACGTCCTCGCCGACTACGTGCTCAGCGGGTCGGGCAACCAGCCGCTGCCCAACGGCACGGCCCAGGCGGTCGCCGCACAGCCGGGGGTCGCGTCGGTGGTGCAGCTGCACGGCGTCGAGGCCGACGTGAACGGCCAGGACCAGTCGGGCACCGCGGTCCAGGGCGACCTCGCGCCGATGTTCGACCTCGTGCCCGTGTCGGGCTCGGTGACTCCGGCGAGCGGGAAGCTGGTCACCTCGGAGAGCTCGGCGAAGGCGCACCACTGGGTGATCGGGACGCGCGTGCGGCTGAGCGAGCCCGGCGGCGCGACCGTGCCGCTGACCGTCAGCGGGATCTACCAGGACAACGCGCTCTGGACCGGATGGATCGTCTCGGAGGACGCCTACGAGACGCTGGTGCCCGCCTCGAAGCGGACCTCGTTCGTGGTCCTGGTCAAGGCGGCGCCCGGCACGAATCTGGAGACGCTGCGGACGAACCTGGAGAACGCGACCGACAAGTACTTCATCGTGAAGGTGCAGGACCGCGACCAGTTCAAGGGCGAGGCCGCGAGCAACGTCAACGGGCTGCTGAACATCATCTACGGGTTGCTCGGGCTGGCGATCGTGATCGCTGTCCTCGGCATCATCAACACCCTCGCCCTGTCGGTCGTCGAGCGGCGTCGGGAGATCGGGATGCTGCGGGCGGTCGGGATGCAGCGGGTGCAGGTGCGCCGCGCGATCTACCTCGAGTCGCTGCTGATCGCCGTGTTCGGTGCGCTGCTCGGCCTCGCGCTGGGGCTGACGTTCGGGACCCTGTTCACCCGCACCCTGCGCAACGCCGGGCTGGACCACATCGCGGTTCCCTGGGGCCAGTCACTGACCTTCCTCGTCGTCGCGGGGATCGTCGGGGTGCTGGCGGCGCTGTGGCCGGGGGTGCGGGCGGCCCGGACGAGGCCGCTCGAGGCGATAGCCGACATGTGACCGGAGGCGATAGCCGACATGTGATCGGTGGCGACCGATGTGGATCGGTGGGGCGGGGTGTTCGCGGAGTTACACACCGTTTACCACCCCTGCTCCCCCCGGGGTGAATCGCGGCTCAACTATTCCTCCGGAAACTAAGGTTGGCCTTTAGGGCCCCCTTCCCCTTACCGTGGTGGTGTGAGTGGACAACCCGGCTGGCCGGCACGTGGCTTCGTGGCAGGTTCCAGCTCCCCCGACATCCCCACGGCAGTTGTCTCATGACCGCCAACACGGGCCCCACCAACCACGATCGCGGCCCGTTGGATCCCTTCCTCGGTGATCCGAACGACCCGGCGTCCCTGCTCGACGACCTCGGCCCGGTCGTCCCCCTGTCCGAGGAGGAGCGAGCCGACGTCGCCGCCGATCTGGCGGAGCTCGCCGAGTTCGAGGCAGCCCTTGCCCCGCGCGGGGTGCGCGGGGTCGTCGTCGACTGCGCCGACTGCGGCGAGGCCCATTTCTTCAGCTGGGCACTGATGGAGGCCAACCTGCACGCGCTGCTCGGGTTCGGCACCGCGCACGCCCACGAGCCGGCCTTCGATCCCGACCCGCACGCGTTCGTCAGTTGGGACTACGCGCGTGGCTACACTGATGCTCTGAGCCTGCGTTAGACCCCTGCGCGCCGGAGTCACGGCGCCATCTGACAGGCTCTGCCCTACACACCGAGTGGACTTGAACCGCCAGGTCATCAGCATCCGAACTTCCTGAGCGAGCGACATCGCCCGCCAGAGGGAAGAGGTGGATCATGGCCGAGATCAGCAGGCTCCCCACTCCCGTTGCGGAGAACTGGGACTGGCAGGCGCAGGCGGCCTGCCGTGGCCTGGACGCGTCGATGTTCTTCCATCCCGACAACGAGCGCGGCCGGTCACGTTCGCGCCGCGAGTCGGCCGCCAAGGCCGTGTGCGCCCGCTGCCCCGTCACCTCGCAGTGCCTGAGCTGGGCGCTGACCGTCCGCGAGCCCTACGGCGTGTGGGGTGGCAAGTCCTCCTTCGAGCGCGACGAGCTGCTGCGCGGCACGGCAGTCACGGCGACGGCGGTCAGCGGGTAATCTCACCCGCGCCATGAAAATCGACACCCAGATCACCTACGCGGCCGATCCCACCACCGTTGCCGCCATGACCGCCGATCGCGGCTTCCAGGAACTCAAGTGCGCCGCCACCGGTGCGCTGAGCTACAGCGTCGACATCTCCCACTCCGGTGAGCGCACGGTCATCACCACGACGCGGATGATGCCGACCGACGGATTCCCCGATTTCGCCAAGTCCATCGTCGGCGACAAGCTCGAGGTCGTCGAGGTCGACGACTGGGGCCCCGCGGACGGGTCCGGGAACCGGGACGGCACGATCTCGGTCACCATCGCGAACGCCCCGCTGAAGTTCACCGGGGTGCTGCGCCTGGCCGCCACCGACGGCGGCAGCGCCGCGAACATCGACGGTGACCTCAAGGCAGCGATCCCGCTCTTCGGCAGCAAGATCGAGAAGGCCGCCGCACCGGCGATCGTCGCTGCGGTCCGCGCCGAGGAGAAGACCGCGGCCACCTGGCTCGCCGAGCACTGAGCCTGTCGCCACGGCCGCCGATCAGCGGCCGCGGATGACCGCGCCACCCCACGCATGACAGGAGGGCCCCAGCCGACTCGGCTGGGGCCCTCCTGCTGTGGAGCCGTGTCGAGCCGACGTGGCTCGAGCGGTGTGACTAGTGGCTGTGGCCGTGACCGCCGTGGCTGTGACCAGCCTCGGGCTCGTCATCGGCCGGCTTCTCCACGATCGCGCTCTCGGTGGAGAGGATCAGCGCGGCGACCGACGCGGCGTTGGACAGTGCCGCCTTCGTGACCTTGACCGGGTCCACGATGCCGGCGTCGACCAGGGCCACGTACTCCCCGGTCGCGGCGTTGAGGCCGTGCCCGACGGGCAGGTCCCGCACCTTGGCGACGACGACGTAGCCCTCGAGCCCGGCGTTGGAGGCGATCCACCGCAGCGGCTCGGCGAGCGCGCTGCGCACGACACCGACGCCCGTGGCTTCGTCACCGGTCAGGCCGAGGTTGCCGTCGAGCACCGACGCAGCCTGGACGAGAGCCGCGCCGCCACCGGCGACGATGCCCTCTTCGACGGCCGCGCGCGTTGCCGCGATGGCGTCCTCGATGCGGGCCTTCTTCTCCTTGAGCTCGACCTCGGTGGCCGCGCCGACCTTGATGACGCCGACACCGCCGGCCAGCTTGGCCAGCCGCTCCTGCAGCTTCTCGCGGTCCCAGTCCGAGTCGGTGGACTCGATCTCGGCGCGGATCTGGGAGACCCGGGCCGCGATCTCGGACTCGACGCCGCCGCCGTGGGTGACGGTGGTGTTGTCCTTGGTCACGACGACGCGCCCGACCGAACCGAGCACCTCGATGCCGACCTGGTCGAGCTTGAGCCCGACCTCGGGCGCCACGACCTGGGCACCGGCGACGACGGCCAGGTCCTGCAGGAACGCCTTGCGGCGATCGCCGAAGAACGGAGCCTTCACCGCGACGACGCTGAACGTCTTGCGGATCGCGTTGACGACCAGGGTCGACAGCGCCTCACCGTCGACGTCCTCGGCGATGACGAGCAGCGACTTGTTCGACTCGACGACCTTCTCCAGCAGCGGGAGCAGGTCCGAGATGGAGCTGATCTTCTGCGAGGTGATGAGGACGTACGGGTCGTCGAGCACCGACTCCTGAGCCTCGGCGTCGGTGACGAAGTAGGGCGAGATGTAGCCCTTGTCGAACTGCATGCCCTCGGTGAACTCGAGCTCGGTGGCGAGGGTGTTCGACTCCTCGACGGTGATGACACCGTCCTTGCCGATCTTGGTCAGCGCCTCGCCGATGAGGCCACCGATGGTGGCGTCCTGGGCGGAGATGGTGCCGACGTGGGCGATGGCCTTCTCGCCCTCGACCGGGATGGCCGACTTGTCGAGCTGGGCGTTGATGGCTTCGACAGCCGCGTCCATGCCCTTCTTCAGCGCGCCGGGGCTGGCTCCGGCGGCGACGTTCTTCAGGCCCGCGCGGACGAGGGCCTGGGCGAGCACGGTGGCGGTCGTGGTGCCGTCGCCGGCCACGTCGTTGGTCTTGGTGGCGACCGACTTGACCAGCTGGGCGCCGAGGTTCTCGAACGGGTCGGTCAGGTCGATCTCGCGGGCGATGGTGACACCGTCGTTGGTGATCACCGGGGCGCCGAAGGACTTGCTGAGGACGACGTTGCGTCCCCGCGGGCCCAGGGTCACCTTGACGGTGTCCGCCAGCTTGTCCACACCGCGTTCGAGCGCGCGGCGGGCGTCCTCGTTGAAGCTGAGGATCTTCGGCATGGGATTCCTCTCTGGAAAGTCTCTCGATGGTGCACGGGCGGGCCCGCTCGGTGCACACACGCGGGTCCGCCCCGGTCGTGCTGCGATCCGCAGCACGCCGGGGCGGAGCTCTCGTGCGAAGAGCGGAGCCCTGCGGGGACGAGCGGAGCCGTCCCCGGGGTGGAGCTGTGTTACTTGACGATCACCGCGAGGACGTCGCGGGCGGAGAGCACCAGGTACTCCTCGCCGGCGTAACGCACCTCGGTGCCGCCGTACTTGCTGTACAGCACGACATCGCCGACGGCGACATCGAGCGGAACGCGGTTGCCGTTGTCGTCGACGCGGCCGGGGCCCACAGCCAGGACCGTCCCCTCCTGGGGCTTCTCCTTGGCCGTGTCCGGAATGACGATGCCCGACGCAGTGGTGGTCTCGGCCTCGTTGGCCTGAACCACGATGCGGTCCTCGAGCGGCTTGATGTTGACCTTGGTAGCGGTCGTCACGATCGGTGTCCCCCTCAAAGGGTGAAATGACTGGAATATCGATGGCAGTGGTAGACGCGGTGATCGCCGTCGCGGGGGTCGATCTCACGTCCACTTGGCACTCTAGCTCTCCGAGTGCCAAGTCTCAACGGGCGCCGCCGAGCGGTCAGCCGGAGAAGGACGTCTGCTTCCAGCTCTGCCCGCTGTCGGTCGTCGTCCACACCGAGGAGCCGTCGCCGGACACCCAGCGCCCGAGGCTCGGGCTCTCGAATCCCAGGAACTGCGGCGCGGTGGCCGACGCGGTGCTCGCAGACGGAACCGCCGTCCAGGACTGCCCGCCGTCGACCGATCGGTACAACCCCTTCGCCTGCACGACCAGCACGTCCGCGGAGGCCGCGGCGACCGCCGTGGCAGCGCTCGGGAAGGCGTAGGGCACGCCGGCCGCGAAGTCGGCGCCGGCATCGGTCGAGGTCAGCGTGAAGCTCGCGGAGACGCTGCTGCACAGCGCGGTCACCGAGCCGTCCGCGGCGGCGGCCAGACCGGCGAGGGTCGCCGCGGTGGTGTTGGCGGCCGCGCCGCAGAGCTGGGTCCTGCTCTCGGTCCAGTCGTAGCCGCCGTTGGTCGAGGCGTAGACCGAACCGGTGGACGCGGAGGCGGACTGGACGGCGAGGTAGACCTTCGGGCCGGTGCGGGCCAGCTGGACGGACGACCCGGTCGGGTCACCGCCGGGCAGAGTCACGTCCGTCCAGGTCGCCTCACCCGTGTTCGACGCGGCGACGTGGTAGCTGCACGAGCTCGCGCAGTCCGCGGCGGAGGACACCGCGACGACGGTTCCGTCGGCGACCTCGAGAGCCTGGGCCGACACGTCCTGCTTCGTCCACGTCGCGCCGCTGTCGAGCGTCATCCACAGCGTGTCGACGCCGTAGGCGTAACCCACCGACGCCGACGCGAAGCGCACGTGCGCGACGACGGGCGCACCGGAGGACTGCGCCTGCGTGCCCACCTGGAACGGAGGTTGTGACCCGACGAGCGTCCACAGCGAGGTCGTGGCGTCCAGGCGCGCCAGCCGGGTGCAACGGCCCGTGGCGCACGCGACGGTGCCGAGCGCGTACCCGGAGGTGGGCGAGTCGAAGGTCAGGTCGGCGGCGCGGAACGTCGACGGCACCGGGGAGGCGACCGGAGTGACCGAGTTCGTCTCGCCGGTCTGCGGGCTGCCCTGGGTGGTCGGCGGTGCCGTGATCGCCCCGCCGATCGACGCGCTGCTGCTCGTGGTGGGCTTGGCGCTGCCCGCCGGCGACGTGGTGCGTGAGGACGTCTGCACCGCTGAGTCGGCGACCGGGCGCGATCCGTGCGAGGAGTGGCTGATGCCGATACCGGCCGCGACCACGGCGGCCACGGACGCGGCCGCCGCGAGCGGGGCGCCCCAGCGCTGCCAGTGACGGCGCCGGCGACCCGTCGTGCCGGTGGAACGCTCGTCCTGGATGGCGGCCAGGACGCGGTCGGTGAGCTGGTCCGGATCCGGCGCGTCGGCCGAGCGGTCGGCCAGCGTGGCGCGGAGGAGGTCGTCGAAGTCACTCATCGCGACCTGCCGCGGAGGCGAGGGCGGGGTCCGAGCGCAACGTCGTGAGCGCCCGGCTGATGAGGCTGCGGACCGTGCCGATCCGGGCGTCGAGGGCTTCGGCGATGTCGGCGTCGGGGAGGTCGTGGTAGAAGCGCAGCACGACGGCCGCGCGCTGACGGTCGGGCAGGGTCTCGAGGAGCTTCCACACCGCGTCCCGCTCGGCGAGGGCACCGGACGCGTCGGCGGAGCTGCCGCGCTCGGGCACGTCCGCCAGCACGATCTCGCGGCTGGACGGCCGGCGACGGTCGTTGACGAACTGGTTGGCCAGGGCGCGGCGGGCGTAGGCGATCGGCACGTCGGCATTGAGCAGCCAGTCCCGGCGGCGGTAGAGGCGCAGCAGCGTCTCCTGCACGAGATCCTCCGCGGCGACCGTGCTGCCGGTGAGCAGGTAGGCGGTACGGCTCAAAGCGGGCATATTGACACGGACGAACGAGGCAAACGCCGCGTCGTCTGTCATGACTCCCTCTCTCCGCAGGGCGAGCTTATCGGAGAGACCAGGGAGCGCGGGTGCAACGAACCCGCGATCAGCCACGAAAACCATTCTGCACAAGACCTCCAGCCAACACTGACACGAGCCGCGGCGGAATCGTTGCAAGGTTGATTGCTTGACGATCTCCGCACTGCCGGCCACCCGCCAGGGTCAGACCAGGACGTCGGTGATCGGCAGCGCCGAGTCGGCCGGGATGTCGAGGGCGGAGGGCCGGGCGCCGTGGGCCACCAGCTGCGCACCGAGGGCGGCGACCATCGCGCCGTTGTCGGTGCACAGCCCGGGCCGGGGGATGCGCAGGCGGATTCCCGCGGCCTCGCAGCGCTCCTGGGCCAGTGCCCGCAGCCGGGAGTTCGCCGCGACGCCACCGCCGATGAGCAGGTGATCGATGCCGTTGTCCCGGGCGGCACGGATCGCCTTGGCGGTGAGGACGTCGACGACCGCCTCCTGGAAGCTCGCCGCGACGTCGGCGACCGGGACCGGCTCCCCGGCGCGCTGCCGTGCCTCCACCCAGCGGGCGACGGCCGTCTTCAGCCCGGAGAAGGAGAACGCGTACGGCGGGTCGTTCCGGCCGGTCAGGCCACGGGGGAACCCGATCGCGGCGCCGTCCCCGGAGCGGGCCTCGCGGTCGATGTACGGACCGCCGGGGAACGGCAGCCCGAGCAGGCGCGCGACCTTGTCGAAGGCCTCCCCCGCGGCGTCGTCGCGGGTGGCACCGAGTTCGGTCAGCTCCTCGCCCCCGACGCGCGGGACGAGCAGCAGCGAGGAATGGCCGCCGGAGACCAGCAGCGCGATGCACGGCTCGGCGAGCGGGCCGTTCTCCAGCAGGTCGACCGCGACGTGCGCGGAGAGGTGGTTGACGCCGTACAGCGGCTTGTCCAGGGCCAGGGCATAGGCCTTGGCGGCGGCGACACCGACGAGCAGGGCGCCGGTGAGGCCGGGCCCGGCGGTGACGGCGATCGCGTCGACGTCGGAGGGGCGCACGCCGGCCTGCTCGCACGCGCGGTGCACGGTGGGCACCATGGCCTGCAGATGCGCCCGGCTGGCGACCTCGGGCACCACCCCGCCGAAGCGCGCGTGCTCCTCGACGCTGCTGGCGATGGCGTCGGCCAGCAGCGTGGCGCCCCGGACGATGCCGATCCCGGTCTCGTCGCAGGAGGTCTCGATGCCGAGGACCAGTGGTTCAGAGGTCACGCTTCATCTCCAGCGCATCGACCCGGCCCAGGTCGTAGTACCCGCGGCGGGTGCGCAGCGGGTAGAAGCGGTTGCGTTCGTACAACCGGCGGGCCGAGTGGTTGTCCACGCGCACCTCGAGCAGCGCCTCGATCGCGCCCCGCGCGCGGGCCTCCTCCAGGAGCGTGTCGAGCAGGAACTGCCCCACCCCCCGGCGCTGCATCGCCGGCACGACGCCGATCGTGAGGATCTGCGCGGTGTCCGCGATGACCAGCAGGCCGGCCCATCCCGTCAGCAACCCCGTGTCGTCTGTGGAGACGACGTAGTGGCGGTACTTGCGGTCGGCCAGCTCGGCCGCATAGGCGTCCGAGGTCCACGACTCGCTGCCGAAGAGCGCCTCCTCGAACGGCATGATCGTCGCGATGTCGGCCTTGGTCATCGCCCGCGTCGTCCACGTCATGACGGCACCGGCGGGCTGACGTGCTTGTACTCCGTCGGCGCGACCGCGTCCGGCCGCCGCAGGTACAAGGGGTCAGCGTCTCGGTGGGCGCGCCGTCACGGATGCGGGGGGCGGCCAGCGTCGCGAACGCCTTCGGCGGCGGGTAGTCGCACTCGAGGAGCGTCCCGCCGAGGACGTCGTGGTACAGCCGGGCGCCGGCCCCGGCACAGACCGGCGCAGGCGCGACGTCGGCGGGACGGCTGACCTCCGGTTCGCCGGTGCGGGCTCCGTCGCGGTAGCGCGCCCAGTAGATCTCCTTGCGGCGCGCGTCCCCCGCGACCAGCAGGTCGCCCGGGACGGAGAGCTCCGCGGCGATGGCGTCCAGCGAACACACGCCGTAGGTCGGGATGCCCAGTGCGTCGCCGATGACCGCGGCGGTCACCAGCCCGACCCGCAGCCCGGTGAACGGGCCCGGGCCGACGCCGGCCACGACGGCGCGCAGGTCGCCGGCGCGCGCCCCCGCCTCGTCCAGACACGCCTGGACCGACGGCGCCAGCAGCTCACCGTGCGCGCGCGCGTCGACCGTGACGCGGTGCGCGCGGGGGGTCACCTCGTCGGCGGACACGTCGACGACGGCCGCGGTCACCGCGGCCGAGGACGTGTCGATCACCAGTACGAGCATCGGGCCGAGGCTAGCTGCCCGGTCCGACCCGGCTGACCAGCGGGTTACCGGCCGGCGAACTCCGGGTAACGGGGAGCTGTCCGGTTTCCCGGTCGCTGCCGGGATGGCGTAGAACATCAGGGTGACGAATGCCGACGCTGCTCAGTGGCACCTCGACGACACCGACGAGGAGTTCGACGACGACCGGATCCTGCTCGATGCCACCGGCGCCGAGGTGGAGACCTGGCGCGACGGCTACCCCTACGACCAGCGCATGTCGCGCAAGGAGTACGAGCGCAGCAAGCGCGCGCTGCAGATCGAGCTGCTCAAGATGCAGACCTGGGTCAAGGCCACCGGGCAGAAGGTGGTGCTGCTGTTCGAGGGGCGCGACGCGGCGGGCAAGGGCGGCACGATCAAGCGGTTCACCGAACACCTGAATCCGCGCGGCTCCCGCGTCGTCGCCCTGGAGAAGCCCTCCGCGCGCGAGGACACGCAGTGGTACTTCCAGCGCTACGTCGCGCACCTGCCGGCTGCCGGCGAGATCGTGCTGTTCGACCGGTCCTGGTACAACCGCGCGGGTGTCGAGCGCGTGATGGAGTTCTGCACCCCCTCGCAGTACCTGGAGTTCATGCGCCAGGCCCCGGAGTTCGAGCGGATGCTGACCCGCAGCGGGATCAAGCTGATCAAGTTCTGGTTCTCGGTGTCGCAGTCCGAGCAGCGCACCCGCTTCAAGATCCGGGAGCTGGACCCCGTCCGGCAATGGAAGCTCTCGCCGATGGACCTGGCCTCGCTGGACAAGTGGGACGCCTACACCGAGGCCAAGGAGGCGATGTTCTTCTACACCGACACCGCCGACGCACCCTGGACCGTCATCAAGAGCAACGACAAGAAGCGCGGGCGGGTCAACGCGCTGCGCTACGTGCTGAGCCAGCTCGACTACGACGGCCGGGACGTCGACGCGATCGGCGAGCCGGATCCGCTGATCGTCGGCCCGGCGGCCAGCGTCTTCGAGCGCGGTGAGCAGCCGCAGCGGCTCTTCCCCCGCCTCTGAGCCCGCGCGGTCAGCCCGCGGCGAGCCGGTAGGGGCGGAAGAACTCGCGCAGCTCGGCGGCGTAGATCTCCGGCTCCTCGAAGGCCGCGAAGTGACCTCCGCGCGGGGGTTCGGTCGCACGCACGACGTTGGCCGTGCGCTCGAGCCACGCCCGCGGAGCCCGGACGATGTCGCCGGCGAAGATCGCGAAACCGGACGGCACCTCGACCCGGCGCGCCAGCTGCGCCGGGGAGATCAACGAGTTCGCGCGGTACATGCGCATGGACGAGCCGATCGTCGCGGTGAGCCAGTAGATCGTGATGTTGGTGAGGATCTCGTCGCGGGTGAAGGAGCGCTCCACGTCGCCGCCGCAGTCGCTCCAGGACCGGAGCTTCTCGACGATCCAGGCGGCCAGCCCGGCGGGTGAGTCCGTGAGCCCGACGGCGGCGGTCTGGGGCCTGGTCCTGTGCATGGCCGCGTACGCGCCCTCGGTCGCGCCCCAGCCGGCCGCGCCCTCCAGCCACGCGCGCTCCTCCGGCGCCAGCTCAGCGGGATCACCGGAGAAGACGGGAACCCCGGCATCCGTGCGATGGACGGCCACCACCCGGTCGGGGTGGTCGAGGGCCAGGTAGCGGCTGACGTGGCTGCCGACGTCACCGCCAGCGGCGCCGAAGCGCGGATAGCCGAGCACCTCCATCAGCTGCGCCCAGAGCCCGGCGACTGCGATGGAATCCAGGGGCGCCCCGATCGGGTGGTCGGAGTACCCGTAGCCCGGCATGTCGGGGACGACCACGTCGAACGCGTCGGCGGGGTCGGCGCCGTGCGCTCCGGGATCGGTGAGCAGCGGGATGACCTTCGAGTAGCGCCAGAACGAATCGGGCCACCCGTGACAGAGGATCAGCGGCAGCGTGGTGCGTCCCGGCGTGGCGGCGCGCGCGTGCACGACGTGGATGCCGAGACCGCCGAGCGGCACCCGGACATGGGGCAGCCGGCCCAGTGCGGCCTCCTGCGCCGGCCAGTCGAACCCGTCCGCCCAGTAGGCGACGAGTTCCCGCAGGTAGTCGACGTCGGTCCCCAGCGACCACCCGGCGTCCTCGGGCGCGTCCGGCCAGCGCGTCGCGCGCAACCGGGCGCGGAGATCGTCGAGCGCGGCGGGATCGGTACGCAGGGAGAACGGGACGGGTCGGGGTGCGGCGTCCGGCATGGACCCGATCGTAGGGCGCGACCCCGGTGGCGTCAGGACAGCCGCTCGCGCCAGGCCTCACCGTGGGCGACGAGTTCGACGCGGCGGACCTCGCTGTCGGCGCGCCGGTCGATTCGGATCTCCAGGTAGGACTCGGCCAGGTGGTCCACCAGCCCCGCGCCCCACTCGACCACGGTCACCGCGTCGGCCATGTCCACGTCGAGGTCCAGATCGTCGACCTCGGCCAGCGAGCCGAGCCGGTAGGCGTCGACGTGCACCAGCGCGACCCGGGGGCCCCGGTGCACCCGGGCGATGACGAAGGTCGGCGACACGACCGAACCGCGGACTCCGAGCCCCGCCCCGATGCCCTGCGTCAGCGCCGTCTTGCCCGCGCCCAGCGGTCCGGTCAGCACGACCAGATCACCGGCGCCGAGCAGCGGTGCCAGGTCCGCGCCGAAGCCGCGGGTCGCCTCCGGGGTCGGCAGCTCGGCGGGAATCGTCAGCGCCCGCGCCACAGCCGCGCCTTCGGTCTGCGCGCGCTGCTCTCGAGCGCCGTGGCCACCATCCGCTGCAGCGCCTCGTCGACGACATCGGGGCGTTCCATCGTCACGACGTGGCCGGCTCCGGGGATCGCGATGAACTCCGCGCGGGGAAGGGCCTGAGCCATCACCAGGCTGTGCGAGGTCGGGATCATGACGTCGGTCTCGCCGCTGATGATCAGGACGTCGGTGGCGGCCAGCACGGGCAGTGCGTCGGTGAGGTCGTAGGACATGATCGCGGGATAGAAGTCGACGATGGTCTCGATCCGGGTCCCGGAGATGATGTCGTTGAGGAAGTCGACGACATCGGGGCTGACGTTCTTGTCGCTGAAGCTGAACCGGCGGGTCACCACCCAGGCGATGTCGCGGCCGAGGCGGCGGCTGTGCTCGACGAGCGCCGCCTGCCGCCGCGCGGTACGCAGGAGCATCGGTGCGAGGGGCCCGCGCAGCCGCGAGAGCAGGGCGGGCAGGCCGAGGTTGACGGTGGCCATCTCGCCCGAGGACGTGGACAGCAGCGCGACGCCGCGCACCCGCGCCGCGGACGCGCCGCGCGCACCGGCCCCGCCGTCCGCGAACAACTCGTGGTGCAGATGGGCCAGGGACAGCACCGTCATGCCGCCCATCGAGTGCCCGACGAGCACGATCGGCCCGGTCGGCACGACGGCGTCGATCACCGTGTACAGGTCCCGGCCCAGCTGGTCGATGGTGGCTCCCGACGGAACCGACTCCGCCGACTCACCGTGGCTGCGCTGGTCGTAGAACACCATCCGGATCGAGTCGCCGAAGGCGTCGGCCAGGGCGCGGCGCTGGAAGTGGAACGAGCGCAGCGACAGCGTGTACCCGTGCGCGAACACCACGGTCAGCGGCGCATCCTGGGGGCCGACCTCCTCGACGTACAAAGCCACACCGTCCTCGGTCCGGATCACGCTCGTCCGGTCGGGGTCGAGGTCGTCGAAGCGCTGTGGGCCGTCGATGCGGCCGGCCCGGCGGCGGTTGCGCGCGATCAGGCTGCCACCGGCCACGCCCGCGGTGACGACGGTCGCGGCTGCGCCGACCAGGCCGTAGACGACCCTGCTGCGGCTCACCATCCGAACTCCCGCGCGAGGTGCCCCACGTACCGCCGCGGCACCCGGGCGCCGATCCTGGTGACGATCTCGTAGTCGATCGTGTCGAGGGTGTCGGCCCACTCGCGCGCGGTGGGCTCCCCGCTCGTGCCCGGACCGAAGACGATCACCTCGTCACCGGCGCGCACGGGCGAGTCGGCGACATCGACCACGAACTGGTCCATGCACACCCGGCCGCTGATCGTGCGGCGCGCTCCGGCGATCTGCACGGGTCCGCGGTTCGTGGCGCTGCGCGGGATGCCGTCGGCGTAGCCCAGCGGCACCAGCGCCAGCCGCGTCGGACCGGTCGTCGTGTACTGGTGGCCGTAGCTGACGCCCTCTCCCCCGCCCACCACCTTGGCCAGCGCAACGTGGCTGCGCAGCGTCATCGCGGGGATGAGCCCCGGCGCGGGGACCTCGGGCACCGGGTTGAGGCCGTAGATCGAGACGCCGGGACGGACCAGGTCGAAGTGCGCCTCGGGCAGCGTCAGCGTTGCGGCGGAGTTGGCCAGATGGCGCACCTCCGGTTCCACCCCGGCGGTCTCGGCGGTGTCCAGGGCGGCCCGGAAGGCGGCGATCTGGAGCGCGGTGGTCGGGTGACCGGGCGCGTCGGCGTAGACGAAGTGGCTCCAGATCCCGGCCGCGACGACGAGCCCGGCGGCCTCGGCCTGCGCGGTGGCCGCCACGAGCGCCGGCCAGTCGGAGACGTAGCAGCCGTTGCGGGACAACCCGGTGTCGATCTTGAGGTGGATGCGGGCGGGACGGCCCAGCTCGGCGGCCAGGGCGGTGACGGCGTCCAGTGCCCAGTCCGAGGAGACGCTGATGTCGACCCCGGCGATCAGGCAGGCGCGGACGAGATGGGTCTCATCGGGAGCCCACAGCCAGGCCAGCGTCGGCGCGGTGATCCCGGCGGCGCGCAGCGCGAGGGCCTCGTCGAGCTGGGCGACTCCGAGCCAGCTCGCGCCCCCGGCGAGCGCGGCCCGGGCGGACGGGACGAGGCCGTGCCCGTAGCCGTCAGCCTTCACGACGGCCATGACCTGGGCCGTCGTCCCGGCGCGCAGACAGGCCACGTTGGCGGCGATGGCGTCGAGGTCGACGACGGCGGCGGAAGTACTCACACGCCCCAGTCTGTCAAACAACGCGGCGACAGTCGGCCCGACGCCCCCGTGCGGCGGTCACCGGGAGAGTTCACCTGCCCGCGACGGCGCCGGAGGCGCGGGTTCAGGCCTGCAGGCGGTGCAGGGCGGTGCGGATGGCAGAGAGGACGTCGGCCGAGCTCGGCGGCCCGTCGGTGGCCGCGACCTGCCCGGCGACGCCGTGCACGTACGCGCCGACCGCGGCGGCCAGCGGCACGGGGGCGCCACCGGCGATCACCGATCCGGTCAGGCCGCTGAGGACGTCGCCGCTTCCCGCGGTGGCCAGCCACGGCGTCCCCGTCCGGTTGACGTAGGCCTCCCCGTCGGGTCCCGCGATCACGGTGGCGTTGCCCTTGAGCAGGACGGTGGCTCCGGACTCGGCGGCCGCCCGGCGCGCCGCCGCGAGACGGTCCGCGCCCACCTCTCCGAACACCCGCTCGAACTCCCGGTCGTGCGGCGTGAGCAGGGTCGGCGCCGCCCGCCGGCGCAGCGCGTCACGACGCTCGGCCAGCAGCGTGAGGGCATCGGCGTCGACGAGCACGGGCACGTCCTGCGCCAGCACCCAGTCCAGCTGCGCCCCCGCGGCGTCGTCGGTGCCCAGGCCGGGTCCGACGACCCACGCCTGTACCCGGCCGGCGTCCTCCAGCCGCGGGTGCACCACGACCTCCGGCCAGTGGGAGCGCACGGCATCGCCGGCGCCGCCGACGTAGCGGACCATCCCCGCTCCGCCGTGGATCGCGGCCCCGACGCTCAGGACCGCGGCGCCTGAGTACCGGTCCGATCCGGCCACCACCCCGACCACCCCGCGGGTGTACTTGTCCGACTGCGCGCCCGGTGGTGTCAGCGCCGCACGTGCGTCCCCGGCTTCGAGGATCCGCACCGACGGCTCCGGCAGGCAGGGCTCGAGCCCGATGTCGGCCAGGCGCACCTCGCCGGCGTGTTCGGCGCCCGCGCCGACGAGCAGGCCCGGCTTGAGCCCGCCGAAGGTCACCGTCACATCGGCGTGCACCGCCGCGCCCGCGACCGCTCCGGTGTCGGCGTCGACGCCGCTCGGGACGTCGACGGCGACGACGATCGCGCCGCGGGCCGCGCTGAGCAGGTCGGGCGCGGGGGGCCGCAGCTCGCCGTGGCCACCGATCCCCACGATCCCGTCCAGGACGAGGTCCGCCGCACCGATCGCCGGGCCGGCCGCGGCGACAGTGGCAGCGGCCGTGGTGCGCCCACCCGCGGCCACGAAGGCGGCGAGGCCACCGGCATGCGCCCGGTCGGGGGCGAGGAGGACGGCGACGACATCGGCCCCTCTGCGGGCCAGCTCGGCCCCCGCGTACAGGGCGTCGCCGCCGTTGTTGCCCGCGCCCACCAGCACCGCGACGTGGCGCCCGTACGCACCGCCGAGGAGCGCGGTGCACTCGGTGGCCAGGGCGAAGGATGCGCGCGCCATCAGGGCGCCCTCGGGCACGGCCGCCAGCAACTGCGCCTCGCCGGCCCGGATCTGATCCGACGTCCACGCGCCGCGCATCAGCTGCCGCCCTCGGCGACGACGACCGCCGACGCGATCCCGCCGTCGTGGGACAGGGACACGTGCCAGGACGTCACGCCCAGTACCGCCGCCCGAGCGGCCACCGTGCCGGAGACGACCAGCGACGGCCGCCCGTCGGCGTCGGTCTGCACCTCTGCGTCGGTCCAGGCCATCCCGCCGGGTGCTCCGAGTGCCTTGGCCAGCGCCTCCTTCGCCGCGAACCGGGCAGCCAGCGACTCGGCGGTGCGGGGTGTGCCCGAGTCGGTCACCTGCTCGGTGGTGGTGAACAGGCGGGTCGCCATCCCGGGCGTGCGTGCGAGCGCCTGGGCGAACCGCTCGACGGGAACGACGTCGATACCGATGCCGACGATCACGCGACTCCGGTCTCGGCGACCGCCGCGGTGGCACCTGCGGTCGGTGCGCCGACCTCTCCGGGGGGCGCGTAGTCCGACAGGTGGCCGGGGAACACCGACAGCGACGGGTTCACGAACGCGGCGGCGTTGTTGACCGCAGTGGCGACCTCGCCGAAGCCGGTCGCGATCAGCCGCACCTTGCCCGGATAATCGCAGATGTCACCGGCGGCGTAGACACCCGGCACGGTGGTCGCGAGCGTGGTGTCGACGACGATGTGCCGGCGCTGGCGGATCTCCATGCCCCACTCCAGCAGCGGCCCGAGATTCGCGGTGAAGCCGAGCGCGGCGACCAGGCGGTCACACGGCAGCACGGTGGTGGAGTCGCCGACGGCCACCTCGACGGCGGTGACGTGCGGGTCACCGACGACGGTGCTGATCTGGGCGCTGGTCAGCATGGACACCGACGAGGCGCGCAACAGATCCACCGAGTGCGGGTGCGCGCGGAAGGCGTCCCGGCGGTGGATGACCGCCACCGACCTGGCGATCGGCTCCAGCAGCAGCGCCCAGTCGATCGCCGAGTCACCCCCGCCGACCACCACCACGTCGAGGCCGGCGTAGGCCGACGGATCAGGTACGAAGTGGACGACACCCCGGCCGAGGTACTCCTCACCCGTGGGCAGTGGCCTGGGCGTGAAGGTGCCGATCCCGCCGGTCACGATGATCGCCTTGGCGCCGATCCGCGCTCCCTCGGACGAGGTGATCACGAACTCGCCGTCGCCGCGCTCCAACCCCACCGCCTGGTGCCCGAGCAGGTAGAGCGGGTCGAACGGCGCCGCCTGGGCGACCAGCTGGTCGACGAGGTCGCGGCCGCGGATGGCGGGGAAACCGGCGACATCGAAGATCGCCTTTTCCGGGTACATGGCGCTGATCTGCCCGCCCGGTTCGGGCAGCGAGTCGATGAGCGCGACCGACAGGGTGCGAACGCCCGCGTAGTACGCGCCGAAGAGTCCGACCGGGCCGGCGCCGACGATCAGGACGTCGACGGAGTGTGCAGAGTGCGCCATGGCCCTGATCCAACTAGATGTCGGGCCGGTGGGCCAGCGTTACGAGCGATGCGCCACTGCGTTGTTGACGGCGCGCGGCCCAGGGTTTAAAGGATCCCCGACGCCTTCCCGTTCGACGAGAGCGCGATCCCGAGCTGGAGGCGGTCGTCGCAGCACACCCCGGACCCGACCACGCGTGCCGGCTCACGGCGGACCACGCTCAGCAGGTAGGCCATCCCGCCGGCGACGGCCAGCACGACGAGCGCCTGGAAGAGAAACAGCACGAGCGCCTCCCGGTGGTGGGTCTGGGCACAGTGTGCGGGCAGCGGGCGGCCGACGACAAGTCCTGCCGTGTCAATTCAGTTGACAGTCCTCGCCGGCGCACAGCGCGGGCGTGGCGTCATTCGACGGTGACGGACTTCGCCAGGTTGCGGGGCTTGTCGACGTCCAGTCCCCGCGCCTGGGCGATGTCGGCGGCCAGGATCTGCAGCGGGATCACCGACAGGAACGGCGACAGCAGCGTCGCGGCCGGTGGCACCTCGATCAGGTGCGAGGCGTACTGGGCGGCCGCGGTGTCGCCGCGCTCGGCGATGACGATCGTGCGGGCACCGCGCGCGCGGATCTCGGCCATGTTCGACAGCATCTTCTGGTGCAGCAGCGCCCGGCCCTGCGGCGAGGGCATCACGACGACGACGGGCAGGCCCTCCTCGATGAGCGCGATCGGGCCGTGCTTGAGCTCGCCGGCCGGGAACCCCTCGGCGTGCATGTACGCCAGTTCCTTGAGCTTGAGCGCGCCTTCGAGCGCGACCGGGAAGCCGACGTGGCGCCCGAGGAACAGGATCGCCTTGCTGTGCGCGATCTCGCGGGCCAGCTCGCGCACCGAGCCCATCGACTGCAGGGTCTCCTCGATCAGTGCCGGCACCCGGCACAGCGCGTCGTACTCGCGCGCGATCTCGTCGCCGTACTTGGTTCCGCGGGCCTGGGCGAGGGCCAGCGCCACGAGTTCGACGGCCGCCACCTGCGCCACCCAGGTCTTCGTCGCCGCGACCCCCACCTCGGGGCCGGCGTGGGTGTAGAGCACGGCGTCGGACTCGCGCGGGATCTGGGCACCGTTGGTGTTGCAGATGGCCAGCACCTTCGCCCGCTGCTGGGTCGCGTGCCGGACGGCCTCGAGGGTGTCCGCGGTCTCGCCGGACTGGCTGATCGCCACGACGAGGGTCTGCCTGCTCAGCACCGGGTCCCGGTACCGGAACTCCGAGGCCATCTCGACCTCGACGGGGATCCTGGTCCAGTGCTCGATCGCGTACTTGCCCAGCAGCCCGGCGTGATAGGCCGATCCGCACGCGACGATGAAGACCTTGTCGATGTCGCGGAGATCCTGGTCGTCCAGGCGCTCCTCGTCGAGGGTGATCCGGCCCGCGGAGAAGTGGCCGAGGAGGGTGTCGCCGACGGCGGCGGGCTGCTCCTCGATCTCCTTGAGCATGAAGTAGTCGTAACCGCCCTTCTCGGCGGCGGCGAGGTCCCAGTCGACGTGGAACACCTTGCCCTCGGCGGGCGCGCCGTCGAAGTCGGTCAGCGTGTACCCGTCGGGCGTGATCTCGACGATCTGGTCCTGCCCGAGCTCGACGGCCTCACGGGTGTACGGGATGAACGCGGCGACGTCGCTGCCCAGGAACATCTCGCCGTCGCCGACACCGACCACCAGCGGGGAGTTGCGGCGGGCGGCGACCACGACGTCGGGGTGGTGGCTGTCGACGATCAGCAGCGTGAACGCGCCGTGGAGCCGGCGGCAGACCGTGCGCAGGGCCTCGGCAGGGGTGACGCCGTCCACGCGCAACTCGGCGGCCACCAGGTGGGCGACGACCTCGGTGTCGGTCTCGCTGCGGAACTCGACACCGTCCTTCTCCAGCTCGGCGCGCAGCGGGGCGAAGTTCTCGATGATGCCGTTGTGCACCACGGCGACGCGGCCGGAGGCGTCGGTGTGCGGATGGGCGTTGCGGTCGTTGGGCGCACCGTGGGTCGCCCAGCGGGTGTGACCCATGCCGGTGTGACCGAGCAACTCCCGCTCGGCCAGGACCTTGTCCAGGTTCTCGATGCGCCCGGCCTTCTTCGCGGTCTGGAGCACCCCGTCATCGGAGATGATCGCAACACCGGAGGAGTCGTAGCCGCGGTACTCCAGGCGGCGCAGACCCTGCACGACGACGTCGACTGCCTGTCTGGGCCCGACGTAACCCACGATTCCACACACGGCTCGCAGCCTACCTGGGAGCGGAGTCCAGCCGGTCCTGCGCGATGGTGACGGCGTGGTGGGCTCCTGCTCCCCCGGTCCGCGGACGCCCCTCCGCGCGCACGACCGGGGTGAGGAAGATCGCCGCGATCGGGAAGGCGGCGGCCAGCGCGAAACCCGGCGCGTAGCCGTGCGCGCCGACGAGGGCGCCGAGGACGGGTGGGGTCAGCGCCGCGGCGACGTTCTGGCCGGTGTTCTGCACCCCGAGTGCCCGGCCGGCCCACGACGAGCCGGCCAACTCGGCGACCGAGGTGAACGCCAGGCCGTTGTCGGCGACGGTCACGATCGCCCCCAGGGCGAACGCGACCACGACGATCCAGGAGTGGGCCAGGTCGCCCACCGCGATCGCGAGCATCAGCAGGGCGCTCGCCCCGGCCAGTTGCCGCATCGGCCGCAACCGGCTGGCCACCCGGTCGGACCACACCCCGGCCCCGATCCGGCCGGCGGCCCCGGCCACCTGCATGGCGAAGATCACGCGCCCCGCGGTGACGGCGTTCCAGTCGCGTTCGCTGACCAGGTAGGCCAGCGTGAAGCCGGACACCGCGAACTGCGGGACGACCAGCGCAGCGCTGGCGGCATGCACGCGCCAGAGCACGGAGGTGCGGTAGGGCGAGCGGGGCACCGCGGCACCGGCCGCGCGGGGGGTCCGCGGCGGATCGACCGCCACGAGGGCGATCAGGACGGCGAACACCCCGCACAGCGCCGCCGGCAGGAACAGCGTGTGGTGGACGCCCCAGTGGTGCGCCGCCGACGGCAGGAGCAGGGCGGCGATGCCCACGCCGAGGGGCTGCGCGGTCTGCCGCACCCCCATCGCGAACCCCCGCTCCCGGGCGGTGAACCAACCCAGCACCATGCGCCCGCTCGCCGCGTTCACCGACGCGCCCGCCGCGCCGGCGGCGACCAGCGCGAGACACGTCGGCACCAAACCCCGGGCGAGCGCGGCGACGACGAGGGCGACGGCAGCCAGCGCCATCCCGCTCGTGATCACGATCCGTTCGCCGAAGCGGTCGGCGAGCGCACCCCACACGATCAGCATGAGCAGCAGCCCCACCGACGGAGCGGCGACCACCACCCCGGCCTGGGACAGCGACAGCTTCTCCTCGGTGCGCAGCGTCGGCACGAGCATCGGCAGGCCGTAGAGGAACACGCACGTCGAGGCCTGCGCGAGCACACCGAGATAGAGGATCGCCCAGCGGTGGCGGTGGGAAACCGGCGAGTGGCTCATGCGGACATCTCTCTGGGCTGGGGACGGTCCCAGCCTACGATGTCATCTCATGGTGTAGGAATCTCGTCCCACTTTCTGAGACAGCTGTGACGAAGCTGGATGTGGGAGTGGACGGGCGAACCCCCCAGCGAGCCCGTCCACTCCCTGCACTCGGACCCGAAGCGAGTCGGGTACGAGGCCATCCGGTGCGTGCCGCGCGTCCACCTCCCTCGTTGCTTCGGTGGACGGGCGGGGACCCTGACGTCCGGGTCGCACATCAACAAGACGCACGAGCCGGCCGGTCGTGACGCGGAATGGGGAAAAACCTTCCCAATCCGGCGCTCCGGGATGCGGTGCGACGCTACGGAAGCAGCGTGAACGGCAGCGCGACGAGGTCGGCCGGGGGCCCGCCGGGGAAGACGAGCGCCAGCAGCGGGTGCTGGACGACGGTCGGGGTGTCCGGGGACGACGCCGCTGCGACCGGGGTCAGCCTGCACGTGAGGACGCGGCCGGCCTGCGCGCAGTTCGAGTACGCCAGCGCCGTCCGGGCCCCGGCGGGAAGGGTGAACTCCACGACCGGTGTCCACTCGGTGGACGTGGAATTGCTGACGGCGAACGGGTAATGGACCTCGTTCGGATCGGTCGGGTCGACGGTGATCGCGCCGAACGTCAGCGCATGCGGGACGACCACCGGCGGCGTCGTGGTCGGCGGCGTCGTGGTCGGCGGCGTCGTGGTCGGCGGCGTCGTGGTCGGCGGCGTCGTGGTCGGCGGCGTCGTGGTCGGCGGCGTCGTGGTCGGCGGCGTCGTGGTGGGCGGCGTCGTGGTCGGGCGGCGTCGTGGCCGGGCGTCGTGGTCGGCGGCGTCGTGGTCGGCGGCGTCGTGGTCGGCGGCGTCGTGGTCGGCGGCGTCGTGACCGGTGCCGTCGTCACCGGCGCCGTCGTCACCGGGGCCGTCGTGACCGGGGCGGTTGTGACAGGACCAGTTGTGACAGGACCCGTTGTGACAGGAGCGGTTGTGACTGGAGCGAGGGTCGCCGGCGCCGTCGAAGTCGGCGCGACCGGCACCCGGACGCCACCGGGCGCCACCCCGACCGGGGGGCGCACAGGCGGGGTCGTCCGCGCGCGCGAGGACGTGATCAGCGGTGTGCTGAGGGTGGAGCGCTGGCTGATGTTCCGGTCGGCCAGCGCGGTCGGCACCTTGTGTCCGTGGTGGCCGACGATGTGGACCACACCGAACGCCGCGCCGGTGGCCACCGCGGTGACGGTGGCCGCGACGGCGGTGAACCCCGCCGCCTTGCCGGGTCCGGCGCGCACGCCCCACTTGAGGTGCTCCAGGTGGGCGACGCTCGAGTGCGACAGCCCGACGAGCGCGGCGAGCAGGGCGGGCAGGGCCAGCACGCGCAGGGTCGAGTTCTCCTCGGCGGCCTCGAAGAGCATCCGGGTGCAGTCGGCGCACGTGTCGAGGTGCCGTTCGACCTCGGGGCGGCGGCGCAGCGACAGCCGCCCGCGCGCCATGAGGGCGAGGTCCGAGCTCGGGACGTGGCCCCCGGCCTGCGGGACGTCGCCGAGGTAGGCCGTCAGGTAGGCCTCCCGCAGACCCTCCCGCGCACGGCGGGCGAGCTGGCGGATCGCGACGTCGTTCATGCCGAGCCGCGCGCCCACCTCCGAGGCCGTCTCACCCTCCACCTCGAGGTACCACAGCACCGTGCGCCAGCGGTGCGGCAGGGTCCCGAAGGCACTCGACGTCAGCGCGACGGCGAGGTCGTTCACCGGGGACTCGTCGGCGGACGGGTCGAGATCGCGCGCGTCCGTGGGCTGGAACGCGGTGTCGTCACCCACCGCCACGAGTCGGTTCGTGTCGCGGCCCCACGAGGCGGCGACGTTGCGCATCGTGACGACCAGATAGGGAAGGAGATCGCCGCGCGGTCCCGCGCCGGTCTGCAGCATGCTGAACACCCGCGCGAAGGATTCCGAGACGAGGTCCTCGGCCACGTGCGCGTCCCGCGCGATGCGCCGCGCCGAACGGTGGGCCGCCGCGGAGTGATGGGCGTACAGCTCGCCGAACGCGGCCGTGTCGCCGTTGCGGACCCGGTCCATCAGGTCCTGGTCGGAGGACCGGCGGGCGGCACCGAGGTCAGGTGCGGCCACGAGAACTCCCCGGGAACAGGGCCCGAACGCGACGGAATGCGGTCGGCAGGACGCTCACCGTGCCTGCCCGATCGGTTGCCGCCACCGCCACGTCCGCTCTCTCAGAGTCCGATTGTCCGCCGAGCATGCCAGGTGATGCTCCCCGATGCAGCAATTCGACAGGAAGAAGTCTGCACCGGCGCATTGTCGTCTCCAGCGCAAGGATAACCCCGAGCGCGCCCGGCCGGGCCGCTCAGCCGGCGGCGACGACGGCGGCGACCCGCTGGGCCACCGCTTCGGCCTGCTCTGCGGTGGGCGCCTCGACCATCACCCGCACGAGCTGCTCGGTACCGGATGCGCGCAACAGGATGCGCCCGTCCTCGCCGAGCTCGTCCTCGGCGGCGGCCACCGCGGCGTGGACGGTCTCCGACGACGCCGCCGAGACGCGGTCGGTGACGGGGACGTTCAGCAGGACCTGGGGTGAGCGCTGGACCACAGCAGCCAGTTCCCCGAGCGGGCGCCCGGACGCGTGCAGCACCGACATCAGGTGCAGTGCGGTCAGCAGCCCGTCGCCGGTGGTGGCCGCCTCGGTGAAGATGACGTGCCCGCTCTGCTCGCCGCCCAGGCTGAGGCCGCGCTGGTGCAGTTCCTCGAGCACGTAACGGTCACCCACGGCGGCCGAGACCACCGAGATCCCGGCCGAGCGCATCGCCCGGTGGAAGCCGATGTTGCTCATCACCGTGGCCACCACGGTGGAGTCCTTCAGCCGTCCCGCCTCGTGCAGCTCCAGCGCCAGCAGGGCGAGGATCTGGTCGCCGTCGATCAGCTCGCCGTCGGCGTCCACCGCGTTGCAGCGGTCGGCGTCACCGTCGTGGGCGATGCCGAGATCGGCGCCGAGGGTCCGGACCGCCTCGGCGACGACCCCGATGTGCGTGGAACCGACCCCGTCGTTGATGTTCAGGCCGTTCGGCTCGGCGGCGATCGCGATGACCTCGGCGCCGGCGCGGCGGTACAGCTCGGGAGCCACGGTGGAGGCAGCCCCGTTGGCGCAGTCGACGATGACCCGCAGCCCGTCGAGCCGCGTCGGCACGGCGGACAGCAGGTGGGCCAGATACCGCTCGGCCCCGTCGACGTCGTCACGGACGGTGCCCAGGGCCGCGCCGATGGGGCGCACGGTGTCGTCGGTCCCCGCGCTCCGGGCTTCCAGGAGCTCCTCGATCCGCTCCTCGGTGTCGTCGGAGAGCTTGTGACCGCCGGCAGCGAAGATCTTGATGCCGTTGTCGGGCATCGGGTTGTGGCTGGCCGACAGCATGATGCCGAGATCGGCGCCGAACTCGCCGGTCAGGAACGCGACCGCCGGGGTCGGCAGCACGCCGACGCGGATCACGTCCACACCGGCGCTGGTGAGACCGGCGACGACAGCGGCCTCGAGCATCACGCCCGAGATCCGCGGGTCCCGGCCCACCACGGCCGTCGCCCGTCCCACGCCCGGTCCGACGAGGACGTCGGCGGCGGCAGCTGCCACCGCGAGCGCGAGCGAGGGCGTCAGCTCGGAGTTGGCGAGTCCGCGGACTCCGTCGGTACCGAAGAGGCGACCCACAGCGAGGTCGCGACTACCGCTTCGAGTACTGGGGAGCCTTGCGGGCCTTCTTCAGGCCGTACTTCTTCCGCTCCTTGATCCGCGGGTCGCGGGTCAGGAAGCCGGCCTTCTTCAGCGCCGGACGGTCCTCGGGCTCGAGGTCGATCAGCACGCGGGCGATGCCCAGGCGCAGCGCACCGGCCTGACCGGTGATGCCGCCGCCGCTGAGCGTGGCGACCACGTCGTACTGGTTGTCCTTCTCGAGCGTCACGAACGGCTCACGGATGAGCTGCTGGTGGACCTTGTTGGGGAAGTAGTCCTCCAACGAGCGCCCGTTCAGGGTGAACTTGCCGGTGCCCGCCGCCAGGCGAACGCGAACGACGGCCTCTTTGCGGCGACCGACAGCGGGACGGTTCGCGTTGATGGTGCTGGTCACGACTGGGCTCTCCAAGATGTTGACTTCACGACGCGCCCTGCGGCGAGACGGGTGATGCGGCGGAAACTACTGGGCGATCTGCTTGATCTCGAACGGTTCGGGCTGCTGCGCCTGGTGCGGGTGGTCCGGGCCGGCGTAGACCTTGAGCTTGGACAGCTGCGCGCGGCCCAGGGTGTTCTTCGGGAGCATGCCCTTGACGGCCAGCTCGATCACGCGTGCCGGCTTGGTGTCGAGCAGTTCGCCGACGGTGCGCTGCGACAGCCCGCCCGGGTAACCGGAGTGGCGGTAGCGGAACTCGTCGCGCTTCGCGCCGCTCACGGCGACCTTCTCCGCGTTGACGATGACGACGAAGTCGCCGGTGTCGACGTGCGGGGCGTAGGTCGGCTTGTGCTTGCCGCGCAGGAGCGTGGCTACCTGGCTGGCGAGTCGGCCGAGGACGACGTCATTGGCATCGATGACATGCCACTTCCGGGCGATCTCGCCAGGCTTCGGGGTGTACGTCTTGTCCTGCGGCACGGATCTACTCTCATTTCTCAGGCTTGGTTCAGACAGGCTCGATAGAACAGGTCGGTTCGTGCGGTGGGTCACGGCGGAAGACGGATCGACCGACGAACCAAGGTTCCATGGCGCGCGCGATGAACGGCGACTGGCACCAACAGGCCACGATACCGGGCCGGTGCTGGACTAGCAAAACCCCGGGCTCGCGCTAGGCAGGCCGCGATGCTCGACTCGGCGTCGCTCTCGCGGACCACACCGTCGGTGCCGAAGACCACGAAGCGATCGAAACCGCGCGCGAACCAGCGATCGTGGGTGACGGAGACCACCGTGCCCTCGTAGGAGTCGAGCGCCTCCTCCAGCGCCTCGGCGCTCATCACGTCGAGGTTGTCGGTCGGTTCGTCGAGAAGCAGCAGGGTCGCCCCCGACAGTTCGAGCAGCAGGATCTGGAAGCGCGCCTGCTGCCCGCCGGAGAGGGTGCTGAAGTTCTGGTCGCCCTGCTCCTGCAGCCCGTACCGCCGCAGCGCACCCATCGCCCGGCCGCGATCGACGCCGGAGCGGTCGCCGTCGCCGTGCCAGAGCACGTCCACCGGGGTGCGGTCGGCCCACTCGGGATGGGCGTGGGTCTGGGCGAACATCCCGGGGGCGACCCGCGCGCCGAGCTTCACCGTCCCCCGGTGCAGCACCGGATCGCCGGCGAGCAGGCGCAGGAAGTGCGACTTGCCCGCGCCGTTGGCCCCGAGCACCGCGACCCGGTCCCCGTAGAAGATCTCCAGGTCGAACGGCGCCATGAGCCCCGTCAGCTCCAGTTCCTGGCAGGTCACCGCCCGCACCCCGGTCCGTCCACCGCGCAGGCGCATCGTCACCGACTGCTCCTCGGGCTTGTCCGGAGGTGGGCCGACGGCCTCGAACTTGTCCAGCCTCGTGCGCATGGCGCGGTACCGCGACGCCATGTCCGGGCTGATCTTGGCCTGCTGCTGGAGCGTGCGGGTCAGCTCGACCAGACGGGCGTGCTCCTCCTCCCACCGGCGCCTGACCTCGGCCATGCGCTCGTGGCGGGAGGACCGCGCCGCGTGATAACTCGCGAAGCCCCCGCCGTGCACCCAGGTGGTGCCGCCCTCGACGGTCACGATCCGGTCGGCGACATGCGCGAGCAGCTCACGGTCGTGGCTGACGAACAGCACGGTCTTGGGGGTCTCGGCCAGGCGCTGCTCGAGCCAGCGCTTGCCGGGGATGTCGAGGTAGTTGTCGGGCTCGTCGAGGAGCAGCACCTCGTCGGGGCCGCGCAGCAGTGCCTCGAGCGCGAGCCGTTTCTGCTCGCCGCCGGACAGGGTCGAGATCTCGCGGTACTTGCAGCGCTCGAACGGCAGGCCGAGGGCGGCGACGGTGACGGTGTCCCAGCGGACCTCGACGTCGTAGCCGCCGGCGTCGCCCCAGTCGGCCAGAGCGTCGGCGTACCGCATCTGGCTGGCCGTGTCGTCGCGCTCCATCATGGCCAGCTCGGCGCGGGCCAGCCCCTCGGCCGCGCTCCGCAGGGCCGGCGGCGACAGCCCGAGCAGGAACTCCTCGATGCTGGTGGCATCGCGGACCGAGCCGATGAACTGGCGCATGACGCCGAGGCCGCCGGTCCTCGCGATCGTCCCGGCCTGCGGCACGAGATCGCCGGAGATCAGGCGCAGCAGCGTCGTCTTCCCGGCACCGTTGGCGCCCACCAGGGCGGCCTTGGCGCCGTCGCCCACGCGGAAGGTCGCGTCCTCGAGCAGCACCCTGCCGTCGGAGAGCTGGTGCCGGATCCCGGAGACGTCGACATAACCCACCGGAGGAGTGTCGCCGCTCGCCCCTCGCTGTGGCCAATCCCGGCGCCCCGGGGTGCGCCATCCGCCCTCGGGCACTTCGCCACAGACCCGGGACACGCCGCGGCCCGGCTGGGATGATGCAGACATGGACGTCGACCTCACCGACCTGATCTCCACGCTGCCCGACGGGGTCGTGACGACCGACCCTGACGTCGTCATCGCCTATCGCCAGGACTGGGCCCGCGACCCGAACGCGGGCATGCCCTGCGCGGTGGTGCGCCCCACCTGCACGGCCGACGTGCAGGCGGTGATGCGCTGGGCCACCGCGCACCGCGTTCCGGTCGTCCCGCGCGGGGCCGGCAGCGGACTGTCCGGGGGATCCAGCGCGGTCGAGGGCGGCATCGTGCTGAGCATGGAGCGGATGCGCGCGATCACCATCGACACCGCGAACCGCACCGCGGTCGTCCAGCCCGGGCCGTTCAACGTCGAGGTCAAGAAGGCCGCCGCCGCCCACGGGCTCTGGTATCCGCCCGACCCGTCCTCCTTCGAGATGTGCTCCATCGGCGGCAACGTCGCGACGAACGCCGGCGGCCTGTGCTGCGTCAAGTACGGGGTCACCACCGACTACGTGCTCGGCCTGGAGGTGGTCCTGGCCGACGGCACCGCCGTGCGGCTGGGCGGCCCGCGGATCAAGGACGTCGCCGGGCTGTCGCTGACGAAGTTGTTCGTGGGCTGCGGAGGGCACGCTGGGCATCATCACCGAGGCGACGCTGCGGCTGCTGCCCGCCAAGCCGCCGGCGTCCACCCTGGTCGCGACGTTCCCGACCATGACAGCCGCGTCCGAGGCGGTGCTGGCGATCACCGGGGTGCTGCGGCCGTCGATGCTGGAACTGATGGACAACGCCTCCACCAACGCCGTGGAGGACATGGTGTCGATGGGGCTCGACCGGGACGCCGGCGCGATCATGGTCGCGCAGTCCGACGCACCCGGGGCGGCGTCGGCGCAGGAGATCGAGGTCGATGGAGCTGGCCTGCCTGGCCGCGGGCGCGACCGAGGTCTTCGCCACCAGCGACGTCGCCGAGGGCGAGGCCTTCGCGGTGGCCCGGCGCGCCGCCTTCCCCGCGCTGGAGAAGAAGGGCGAGCTGATGCTGGAGGACGTCGGCGTCCCGATCCCCAACCTGCCGGCGCTGGTCGCGGGCATCGCCGAGATCTCGGCGGCCAACGACATCCTCATCGCGACGGTGGCCCACGCCGGTGACGGCAACACCCACCCCGATCGTCGTCTACAACATCGCCGACCCGGACTCCACCGCCCGCGCCTCCACCGCGTTCGGGCAGGTCATGGAACTCGCGCTCTCGCTCAACGGGACGATCACCGGCGAGCACGGCGTGGGCCGGCTCAAGAAGGAGTGGTTGCCCGCCTACCTCGGCGAGGACGTCATGGCGCTGTCCCGCAAGATCAAGTTCGCGCTCGACCCCGACGGGATCCTCAACCCGGGGGCCGTGCTCTGAGCCACCGATAGGGTGCTGCCATGCCCCGTCGCCCCACCCGCACCGTCCCGACCGTGATCCTGCACGGACTCAACGGCCCCCGACCCGAACACTGGTACACCTGGCTGGCCGGCGAGCTGAGCGGCGCCGGGCGCGAGGTCCGCTTCCCCGCGCTCCCCGACTCGGACGCCCCGACGCTGGATGTCTGGCTGTCGGTGCTGCACGAGACGCTCACGGGACTCCCCGAGGACGGCTACGACGTGGTCTGTCACTCCCTCGGCTCGGTGCTCTGGTTGCACCACGTCGGCGACACCGCGGGCCTGCCCCGCCCGGCCCGGGTGGCGCTGGTCGCGCCGCCGTCGCCGGACTCCGACATCCCTGAGGCGGCGACGTTCTTCCCCGTGCCGCTGGACGTCGACACGGTGCGGGCCGGCGCCGACGGCACCGTCCTGGTCGCCGCCGACGACGATCCGTACTGCCCCGAGGGCGCGGTGCACTCCTACGGGGTGACGTTGAAGATGCCGACGACGCTCATCGCCGGCGGCGGCCACCTGAACCCCGAGTCCGGCTACGGCGCATGGCCGGCGGTGCTGGACTGGTGCGGGCGCGACAACCTGGCCTTCCGCGCGTGAGCGGACCGGCCCGGGTGGACCGTCAGCCCTCGGCCACGGGTTCGCGCCGGTTGCGGGTGATCAGGGTCCGGGCGGCCAGCTCGCCGTCGACGGGGTAGCCGACTGCCTGGAGAGTCAGCCCGTGCGGCGGCGCCACGGCCACTCCGTTGGCCCGCTCCCGCAGCGACAGCAGTGAGGCCGGCCAGTCGACGGGGCGCTGCCCCTCCCCCACGGCGAGCAGGGCACCGACGAGCGAACGCACCATCGAATGGCAGAAGGCGTCGGCCTGGGCGGTGATCGTGACCGTGTCCTCCGCGCGCCGGACGTCCAGGGCGAGCAGCCCCCGGACCGTCGTCGCTCCCTCCCGGTAGCGGCAGTACGCGGCGAAGTCGTGCTCGCCGAGCAGCAACTGGGCCGCGGCGTCCATGGCGGCAGCGTCCAGGCTCCGGCGCCACCAGAGCGTGTCGCGGCGCCGCAGCGGGTCGACGCCACCCTGGGCGTCGCTGACCCGGTAGCCGTAGCGCCGCCAGCGTGCCGAGAACCGGGCGTCGAACCCCTCGGGCGCAGGTTCGGCCGCCCGCACCCGGAGGTCGCCGGGGAGCACCCCGCCCAGGCGGCGGATCAGCCGCGGGTGGGCGTCGTGCCACGTCGCCGGCGGCAGGTCGAGATGGGCCACCTGCCCGGTCGCATGCACCCCCGCGTCGGTCCGCCCGGCGACCGTCAGCTCCACCTCGGGCAGGCGGAGCACCTGCACCAGCGCGTCCTGCAGCGTGCCCTGGACCGTCCGCCGCCCGGGCTGGCGCGCCCACCCGGAGAACTCGGTGCCGTCGTAGGCGATGTCGAGGCGGACGCGGACGAGCCCGCCACCCCGGTGTGGGGTGGCGGGCTCGTCAGCCGTGCTCATGTGTGACTGGTGCCGGACCGGATCAGGCCTCGGTGTCGTCGTCGGCTGCGGGGGTTGCCCCGGCCTCGGCGGCGTCCTCGTCGGCGAAACCGATCGCGGCCAGACCACCGGCCTCCTCGCCACCCTCGGCGCTGGCCTCGGCTGCGTCGGCCTCGAGGAGGGACTCGTCGTCCACCTCGAGCGCGTCGGCGTCCGCGGCCTCGGCGGCGACGGCGGCGGCCGTCGCGGACTCGGCCTTGTTGTCCTCGGCGATCTCGGCGGTGCGACCCGTCGGGGCCTTCGAGGGCGCGACCTTGGTGCCACGGGCGCGCTCGCCTTCCTTGACCACCGACTGTGCGGCGGTCACGGACTCGACGAGCTCGATCACGGCCATCTGGGCGTTGTCACCCTTGCGGGGACCCACCTTGATGATCCGCGTGTAGCCACCCGGACGCTCGACGTAGTTCGGGCCGATCTCGGCGAACAGCTTGTGCACGACATCCTTGTCGCGGATGACGCGCATCACCTGACGGCGGGCGTGCAGGTCGCCACGCTTGCCGAAGGAGATCAGCTTCTCCGCCAGGGGACGCAGGCGCTTGGCCTTCGCCTCCGTGGTGGTGATCCGGTTGTGCTCGAAGAGCGACGTAGCCAGGTTCGCGAGGATCAGGCGCTCGTGCGCGGGACCGCCGCCGAGGCGAGGACCCTTGGTGGGCGTGGGCATGTGCAGTGCTCCAATGCGATGGTCTGGCCACGACAGCCAGACAAATGCGGTTGTCCGGCCACGTCGGCCTGACGGTTGTCCGGTGGGTTACAGCTCTTCGGTCTCGGCGAAATCGTCTCCGCCGTCGTATTCCTCGTTGTAGCTCTCCACCGCGGCGGAGAGATCGAACCCGGGAGGGCTGTCCTTGAGGGACAGGCCGAGCCCGGCCAGCTTGATCTTGACCTCGTCGATCGACTTCGAACCGAAGTTGCGGATGTCGAGCAGGTCGGCCTCGCTGCGTCCGACGAGCTCACCCACGCTGTGGATGCCCTCGCGCTTGAGGCAGTTGTAGGAGCGGACGGTCAGGTCCAGCTCCTCGATCGGCATCGAGAACGCGGCGATGTCGGCGACCTCGGCCGGCGACGGGCCGACGTCGATGCCCTCGGCCTCTTCGTTGAGCTCGCGGAACAGCCCGAAGAGCTCGACCAGGGTGTGCCCGGCGGAGGCGACGGCGTCGCGCGGGGTCATCGAGGACTTGGTCTCGACGTCCACGACGAGGCGGTCGAAGTCGGTGCGCTGCTCGACGCGGGTGGCCTCGACGGCGTAGGTGACCTTGAGGACCGGCGAGTAGATGGAGTCGACGGGGATACGGCCGATCTCCTGACCGGGCTGCTTGTTCTGCACGGAGGTGACGTAGCCACGCCCACGCTCGACGATCAGCTCGATCTCCAGCCGACCCTTCTTGTTGATCGTGGCGATCTTCAGGTCGGGGTTGTGGATCTCCACGCCGGCCGGGGGCGCGATGTCGGCGGCGGTGACCTCGCCCGGTCCCTGCTTGCGCAGGTACATGACGACGGGCTCGTCGCTCTCGGAGCTGACGACCAGTTCCTTGAGGTTCAGGATGATGTCGGTGACGTCTTCCTTCACACCCTCGACGGTCGTGAACTCGTGCAGCACGCCGTCGATGCGGATGCTGGTGACGGCGGCACCGGGGATCGACGACAGCAGGGTGCGGCGCAGCGAGTTGCCGAGCGTGTACCCGAATCCGGGCTCGAGCGGCTCGATGACGAACTTGGACCGGTTGTCCGCGATGACTTCCTCGGACAGGGACGGGCGCTGAGAGATCAGCAAGGTGGTGCTCCTTTGGGTGACGGCACCCGCTATATGGCGCCGGCTGATGGGTTATTCAGTTGTCCGCCACGGGCCCGACACGGAACGAGTCCGATCAAGCGATTGCTACGCGGCGGTGTCGCGTTGGTCGGCCACGCGATGCCGACCCGATCGTGCCGCAGCCGCGCGAGCGGGATGCGACGCAATCGGGTCGACTGCGCGTGTCCGTCCGCGCTACTTGGAGTAGAGCTCGACGATGAGCTGCTCCTGGAGCGGGATCTCGATCTGCGCGCGCACCGGCAGCGAGTGCACGAGCACGCGCATGCGGGACGGGATGACCTGCAACCAGGCCGGCACCGGGCGCTCGCCGAAGGTCTCCTTGGCGATCAGGAACGGCGTGGTCTGCAGCGACTTCGGCTTGACGTCGATGATGTCCCACTGCGACACGCGGAAGCTGGGGATGTCGACCTTCTCGCCGTTGACCAGGAAGTGGCCGTGGCTGACGAGCTGGCGGGCGTGGCGGCGCGTGCGGGCGATGCCCGCGCGGTAGACCACGTTGTCCAGCCGTGACTCGAGGATCTGCAGCAGGTTGTCACCGGTCTTGCCGCTACGACGCACGGCCTCCTGGTAGTACCCGCGGAACTGACGCTCGAGGATGCCGTAGCTGTACTTGGCCTTCTGCTTCTCCTGCAGCTGGAGGAGGTACTCGCTCTGCTTGATGCGGGCGCGGCCGTGCTGGCCGGGCGGGTAGGGGCGCCGCTCGAACGCGGTGTCGCCACCGACGAGGTCGACGTTGAGACGGCGCGAGATGCGCGTCGCTGGTCCTCTGTAACGTGCCATGGTGTCCTATACCCCCGTCAGACCCGGCGCCGCTTCGACGGACGGCAGCCGTTGAACGGCTGCGGCGTCACATCGGAGATGGTGCCGACTTCGAGTCCGGCTGCCTGCAGTGAACGGATCGCGGTCTCGCGTCCCGAGCCGGGGCCCTTGACGAAGACGTCGACCTTCTTCATGCCGTGCTCCTGAGCCTTGCGGGCGGCGCTCTCGGCGGCCATCTGCGCGGCGAACGGAGTCGACTTACGCGAGCCCTTGAAGCCGACGTGGCCGGCCGAGGCCCAGCTGATCACGTTGCCGGACGGGTCGGTGATCGAGACGATCGTGTTGTTGAACGTGCTCTTGATGTGCGCGTGACCCATGGCCACGTTCTTCTTCTCCTTGCGCCGGACCTTCTTGGCCCCGGCCGCGCGTGCCTTCGGAGGCATCAGCCACCATCTCCAGTTTCATCTACGAGTTCGAGGATTACGTCTTCAGAACAAGGCCGCAGCCAGATCGCATCTGTCGACCTGACCACACGTTGGACGACCACCGCCGAGCCGAGCGGATCGCAACCGCCGGAGCGGACGGCGACCACAGCGGGTCCACAGGCAGTTCCGCGCCTGAAACCCTGCCGACGAACAGCGGGAGCGAGAAACGCTACTTCTTACCGACCTTCTTCTTGCCGGCGATGGTCTTCTTGGGTCCCTTGCGGGTGCGCGCGTTGGTCTTGGTGCGCTGGCCATGGACCGGGAGGCCGCGGCGGTGCCGGATCCCCTGGTAGCAGCCGATCTCGACCTTGCGGCGGATGTCGGCAGCGACCTCGCGACGCAGGTCACCCTCGACCTGGAAGTTGCCGTCGATGTAATCGCGCAGCAGCACCACGTCGTTGTCGGTGAGGTCCTTGGCGCGGAGGTCCGGGCTGATACCCGTGGCCTCGAGCGCAGCCTTCGCGCGGGTGCGTCCGACCCCATAGATGTAAGTAAGCGCAACCTCCATCCGCTTGTCGCGGGGGAGGTCGACGCCGGCAAGTCTTGCCATATATCCGACGTACTCCTCGAACTATTCGAAGGTGTGGTGCGTAACCGCTCCATCGGGAATGGTCCCGACGGCCCCGGCCTTCGTCCCGGGGGTGGACCCGCGGCTCGAGTGACGAGCTGCGAGCGGGTTACGCGCGAGTGCCGTACGGACGGGACTTGGCCCGTCCGGACGTTGGTGCTGTGCGAGACGATCGGTCAGCCGAAGCTTCCCGATCAGCCCTGACGCTGCTTGTGGCGCAGGTTCTCGCAGATCACCATGACCCGACCGTGACGACGAATGACCTTGCACTTGTCGCAGATCGGTTTGACGCTGGGGTTGACCTTCACGGCCTGCCCTTTCCGAATCGATGAAAGAGATCTACTTGTAGCGATACACGATGCGCCCGCGGGTCAGGTCGTAGGGAGACAGCTCCACGACGACCCGGTCCTCGGGCAGGATCCGGATGTAGTGCTGGCGCATCTTGCCGCTGATGTGTGCCAGAACCTTGTGCCCGTTCGTGAGTTCCACTCGGAACATCGCGTTGGGCAACGGTTCGACCACACGACCCTCGACCTCGATAGCGCCGTCTTTCTTTGCCATATCCTCCGCTTTTCGCACAAGTAAGTACCGCCGGAAAGGCGGATACTGACGGTTGACGCTCACCTTGAGGGCCTCCGGACGTCCGCGGCCACAGCGAACGAAGACAGAAGGCGGTTCACGCCATGGAGGAGTCTACCCACCGCACGCCGATCCTGCCAAAAACGCCCCCGTTCGGGGCGCCCGGGAGCTAGGACAGGGCGGCGGCCGAGACGGTGACGCCGAGGGCCGCGAGGCGCTCCCGGCCGCCGTCGAGCGCGGTCAGCACCCACGGGCCGTCCTCGAGCAGCGCGACCGTGTGCTCCCAGTGCGCGGCCGCGGAGCCGTCGGCGGTCACCACTGTCCACCCGTCGTCGAGCTCGCGGGTGTCCGGGCGCCCGAGGGTGAGCATCGGCTCGATCGCCACCGCCATCCCGGAGACGAGCGCGGGGCCGGAGCCGGCCTGGCCGTAGTTGAGGATGTGCGGGTCCATGTGCATCGCGGTGCCGATCCCGTGGCCGCCGTACCCCTCGACGATGCCGAAGCTGCCGGCGGCGTCGACGGCGCTCTCGACCGCGTGGGAGATGTCGCCGAGGCGCCCGCCGGCGCGGGCCTGGGCGATCCCGGCCCACAGGGAGCGCTCGCAGGCGCGGGACAGGTCGGCCCGGTCGGCCGGGACTTCGCCGACCCCGACGGTGATCGCCGCGTCGCCGTGCCAGCCGTCCACGACAGCACCGAAGTCGATCGAGATGATGTCGCCGTCGGCGAGGACCTCGGCCGCGGACGGGATGCCGTGCACGACCCTGTCGTTCACCGAGGCGCAGATGACGCCGGGATAGGGCCCGGAACCGATGTCGTAGTTGAGGAAGTTCGAGGTGGCGCCGTGCTCGGCGAGCACCGATCGGGCGATCGCGTCCAGCTCCAGCGTGGACACGCCGGGCGCGCAGGCCGCGCGCATGGCCTCCAGCGCGTGGGCGACCACCAGCCCGGCCTCGCGCATGACCTCGAAGTCCGCGCGCGTCTTGAGCTCGAAACGATCGTGCCGCCTGCGCATGATCAAGACGTGAACGGGCGGAGTGCGGCGATTGCCCGTTCGGTGACGTCCTCGACGGCGCCGATCGCGTCGATGCCCACCAGCTGCGAGCGCCCGGCGTAGAACTCGACCAGCGGCGAGGTCTGCTCGGCGTACACGTCGAGTCGGTGCCGGACGGTCTCGGGCTTGTCGTCGTCGCGCTGGAACAGTTCACCGCCGCAGCGGTCGCAGACGCCGTCGACCTTCGTGGGGTCGTACTCGACGTGCCAGATGTGACCGCACGAGCGGCAGGTGCGCCGTCCGGACAGACGCCGGACGACCTCCTCGGTGTCCACGACCAGCTCGAGCACAACGTCCAGCGAGCTGCCCATGTCGCCGAGGATGCCGTCGAGCTCGTAGGCCTGGGCGACGTTGCGTGGGAACCCGTCCAGCAGGAAGCCCGCTGCCGCGTCGGGGTCGTTGAGGCGCGCGCGCACCATCGCGTTGGTCACCTCGTCGGGGACCAGATCGCCGGCGTCCATGTAGGACTTCGCCAGCTTGCCGAGGTCCGTGCCCCCCGAGACGTTGGCGCGGAAGATGTCCCCGGTGGAGATCTTGGGGATACCGAAGCTCTCCGCGATGAACTCTGCTTGGGTCCCCTTTCCAGCCCCGGGAGGACCGACGAGAACCAGCCTCACCGCAAGAACCCCTCGTAGTTACGTTGCATGAGCTGGCTCTCGATCTGTTTCACCGTGTCCAGCGCCACGCCGACCATGATGAGCACCGCGGTGCCGCCGAACGGGAAGTTCTGATTGTTGCCGCCGGTGAGCGAGAAGAACAGGTTCGGGATCACGGCGATCGCGCCCAGGTAGAACGCGCCGGGCCAGGTGATCCGCGACAGCACGTACTGCAGGTACTCGGCGGTCGGGCGCCCGGGGCGGATGCCCGGGATGAAGCCGCCGTACTTCTTCATGTCGTCGGCACGCTCGACCGGGTTGAAGGTGATGCCGACGTAGAAGAACGTGAAGAACAGGATCAAGAGGAAGTAGATGACGTTGTGCGTCGGGTCGGACGGATTGATCAGATGGTTCGTGATCCACCGCCGCCAGGCCGAGGTCGAGCTGCTGCTCAGCTGGGTGATGAGTTGCGGGATGTAGAGCAGCGAGGTCGCGAAGATGACCGGCACGACACCGGCCGCGTTGACCTTGAGCGGCAGGTAGGTGGACGTGCCCCCGTACATCCGGCGGCCGATCATGCGCTTGGCGTACTGCACCGGGATCCGCCGCTGCGCCTGCTCCACGAACACCACGGCCGCGATGATCGCCAGGCCGAGCAGGCAGATCAGGGTGAAGGCGAAGGCGTGGGCGTTGGTCAGCAGGGTGTTGCCCTCGCTGGGGATGCGCGCCGCGATCGAGGTGAACATCAGCACGCTCATGCCGTTGCCGACGCCGCGGTCGGTGATGAGCTCGCCGAGCCACATGATGACCGCGGTGCCGGCGGTCATGCAGATGACCATCGTGGAGAGCGTGAACAGGTCCGAGGTCTTGTAGAGCACGCTGGACGTGCAGCCCTGGAAGAGGGTGTTGTTCCGGGCCAGGGCGATGAAGCCGGTGGACTGGAGGATCGCCAGGCCGATCGTCAGGTAGCGGCTGTACTGCGTCAGCTTCTGCTGGCCGGACTGGCCTTCCTTGCGCAACTGCTCGAAGCGGGGAATCACGACGACGAGCAGCTGGATGATGATGCTGGCGGTGATGTACGGCATGATGCCCAGCGCGAACGCGGACAGCTTCAGCAGCGCCCCACCGGAGAACAGGTTGATCAGTGCGTACACGTTCTGCGCGCTCTGACTGGCCGACTTGAGGCAAATGTTGATGTTGGCGGTGTTGGTGTTCGGAGTCGGGATGGACGCGCCCAGGCGGTAGAGCACGATGATCGCCAAGGTGAACAGGAGCTTCTTGCGCAGATCTGCCGTTCGGAACGCTGACGCAAATGCGCTGAGCACAGATCCTCCTGCGCGGTTGTCTCGGCCGGACGGGCCGGACTCGAAATTGCGGACTTGATGCCGGTACGCCCTGACCCCGAGCCACGAGCGCTCAGCGAGAGGACGGCGGTGCCGGGCATGGGCCGTACTCACGGCGCACACCGAACTCTGCGGAGCCTAACAGGGCGGCGCCGCGGTAGCTCGGGGTGAGCCGATTACCACATTCATAACAGACGACACCGCGGCTGGGGAGGATCGAGACCCTCCACAGCCGCGGTGGGAGAAACCTACAGTTCCGTCGCCGACCCGCCGGCGGCCGCGAGCTTGTCCTTCGCGGAGCCGGAGAAGGCGTGGGCGGTGACGTCGAGCTTGACGCCGCCCAGGTCACCGGTGCCGAGCACCTTGATCTGGGTGCCCTTGCGGACCGCACCGGCGCCGACGAGCTCGTCGGGGCCGACCGTGCCGCCCTCGGGGAAGAGCTCCGCGAGGCGCGCGACGTTGACGACCTGGTACTCGACCCGGAACGCGTTGCGGAAACCCTTGAGTTTGGGCAGACGCATGTGGATCGGCATCTGGCCACCCTCGAAGCTGACGGCGACCTGGTTGCGGGCCTTCGTGCCCTTGGTACCGCGACCGGCCGTCTTGCCCTTGGAGCCTTCACCGCGACCCACGCGGGTCTTCTTGGTGTGCGAGCCGGGAGCCGGCCGCAGGTGGTGAACCTTCAGAGGTCCGTTTGCCATGGTTACTCGACCTCCTCGACCGACACCAGGTGACGGACGGTGTGCACCATGCCGCGGATCTCTGGGCGATCTTCCTTGACCACGACGTCGCGAACCCGCTTCAGACCGAGCGAGCGCAGCGTCTGGCGCTGATTTTCCTTGTTTCCGATCCCAGACTTCAGCTGGGTGACCTTAAGCCGTGCCATCGTGACTCCTAGCTGCCCTGGCCGGCGCGCGCGCGGAGCAGACCTGCCGGAGCGACGTCTTCCAGCGGCAGGCCGCGACGAGCCGCGACCTCCTCCGGACGGACGAGCTGCTTCAGCGCGGCCACCGTGGCGTGCACGATGTTGATCGGGTTGTCCGAGCCGAGCGACTTGCTCAGCACGTCGTGGATGCCGGCGCACTCGAGCACCGCGCGCACCGGGCCACCGGCGATGACGCCGGTACCGGGGCTGGCGGGCTTGAGCAGCACGACTCCAGCTGCCGCCTCACCCTGGACCGGGTGCGGGATGGTCAGCTGGATGCGCGGCACCTTGAACTGGTTCTTCTTGGCCTCTTCGACGCCCTTGGCGATGGCGGCGGGAACTTCCTTGGCCTTGCCGTAGCCGACGCCGACCGTGCCGTCACCGTCGCCGACGACGACGAGCGCGGTGAAGCTGAAGCGCCGGCCACCCTTGACGACCTTGGCGACGCGGTTGATCTTCACGACGCGCTCGAGGACGGGAGCCCGCTCGGCTCCGGAGCCGCCACGGCCACCGTCGCGGCGGTCGCGGCGGTCGTTGCTGCCGCCCCGCTCTCCCCCGCCGGTGCGCGCTGGGCGCTGCGGTGCAGACATCAGGCGTTCCCTTCCAACTTGACGAAACTCATTCGATTCACTGCTTCCTGGGTCCTAGAACTCGAGGCCGGATTCGCGGGCCGCGTCGGCGAAGGCCGCGATGCGACCGGTGTAGGAGGCGCCACCGCGGTCGAAGACGACCTTGGTCACGCCGGCGGCCTTGGCGGCCTCGGCCAGGGTTGCCCCGAGCTGCTTGGCGCGAGCGGTCTTGTCGCCGTCGGTCAGCTTGAAGGTCGAGCCCGACGCGAGGGTCGTGCCCGTCGCGTCGTCGACGACCTGGACGAACAGGTGGCGCGAGCTGCGCGTCACGACCAGGCGCGGCCGCTCGGCCGAGCCGACGACCTTCTTGCGCAGGCGGAAGTGACGTCGCGACTTGGCGATGCGCCGGGTCGCGGAGACCCCGGCCGACCGCCGCGCGGTCTTGAGTACGTTGCTGGCTGACATGGCTTACTTACCCGTCTTTCCGGCCTTGCGGCGAACGACCTCACCCTGATACCGCACGCCCTTGCCCTTGTACGGGTCGGGCTTGCGGATCTTGCGGATGTTGGCGGCGACCTCGCCGACCTTCTGCTTGTCGATCCCGGCGACCGCGAAACGGGTCGGGGTCTCGACGCTGAACGAGATGCCGTCCGGGGCCTCGACGACGACCGGGTGCGAGAACCCGAGAGCGAACTCCAGGGTGCTGCCCTTGGCGGCGACGCGGTAACCGGTACCGACGATCTCCAGGTTCTTGACGTACCCGTCCGTGACGCCGGTGACCATGTTGGCGATCAGCGTGCGGGACAGGCCGTGGAGAGCCTTGGACATGCGCTCGTCGTTGGGGCGCTCGACGTTGAGCACGCCGTCCTCGCCCTTGCGAACGGTGATCGGCTCAGCGACCACGTGCGACAGGCTGCCCTTGGGTCCCTTGACCGTGACGTGCTGTCCTTCGATGCTGACGTCGACCCCACTGGGAACAGGGACCGGAAGCCTTCCGATGCGACTCATGAAGCTCCTCCCCTACCAGACGTAGGCGAGAACTTCTCCGCCTACCCCACGCTTGGCTGCCTGCTTGTCAGTCAGCAATCCGGATGACGTGGACAGGATGGCCACGCCGAGGCCGCCGAGGACGCGCGGCATGCCGGTCGACTTCGCGTAGACGCGCAGTCCCGGCTTGGACACGCGGCGCACACCGGCGATGCTGCGCTCGCGGTTGGGGCCGTACTTCAGATCGACGGTCAGCACCTTGCCCGGGCCGTCGGTGGCGTCGGTGACGGTGAAGCCGGCGACGTAACCCTGCTGCTGCAGGATCTCGGCGATGTGGCCCTTGAGCTTCGAATGCGGCATCGCGACCTGGTCGTGATAGGCCGAGTTGGCGTTGCGCAGACGCGTGAGCATGTCTGCGATCGGGTCTGTCATTGTCATGCGACGGTGTGTCCTTCTCCCGCGGGGGTTCCTTCCGGCAATCTGCCGGGGCCTGCCGCGAAGTGGTGGTGCTCCAACCGATCAGTCTGCCCGATCGGCAAGTACATGTGTTAATCAGCGAGCCGCAGGGGCGTGCCGGACCCGAGACGATCGGGTCCAGCGCACCGTTCCGGGCTAGCGGACTACCACGAACTCTTGGTGACTCCCGGCAGCTCTCCGGCATGAGCCATCTCGCGCAGGCAGATCCGGCACAGGCCGAACTTGCGGTAGACCGCGTGCGAACGCCCGCACCGCTGGCAACGGGTGTAGCCGCGAACCGCGAAGCGGGGCTTCTTGTTCGCCTTCTCTACGAGGGCTTTCTTGGCCATGCTCAGTTCTCCTTGAACGGGAAGCCGAGGGCCCGCAGCAGCGCGCGACCTTCGTCATCGGTCTTGGCCGTGGTGACCAGGGTGATGTCCATGCCACGGGGACGGTCGACCGAGTCGGGGTCGATCTCGAGGAACATCGTCTGCTCGGTCAGGCCGAAGGTGTAGTTGCCGTTGCCGTCGAACTGCTTGTCCGACAGCCCGCGGAAGTCGCGGATACGAGGCAGCGCCAGCGAGAGCACCCGGTCCAGGAACTCCCACATCCGGTCGCCGCGGAGGGTGACCTTCGCGCCGATCGGCTGTCCCTCACGCAGTTTGAACTGCGCGATGGAGACGCGGGCCTTCTGCACGAGCGGCTTCTGGCCGGTGATGGTGGTGAGGTCGCGGACCGCTCCGTCCATCAGCTTGGCGTCCTTGGCCGCCTGGCCGACGCCCATGTTGACGACGATCTTGACGAGTCCGGGGACCTGCATCGGGTTCGTGTAGGAGAACTGCTCCTGCAGCGAGGCGATGATCTCCGCGCGGTAGCGGGCCTTGAGCCGCGGGATCGCGGTGTCGGCGGTCGCGACCGACGTGTCGGTGTCCGTCATCAGATGTCCTTTCCTTCGCTGCGCCGCGAGATGCGCACGTTCTTGCCGGTCTCGTCGTCGCGGCGGTAGCCCACGCGCGTGGCCAGACCCTCGCCGTCGACGACCATGACGTTGCTGACGTGGATCGCGGCTTCCTGGGTGGTGATGCCACCGGCCTTGCCGCCGCGTGAGGTCTGCTCGATCTTCTCGTGCTTCTTGACCTGGTTCACGCCCTCGACGATGACCTTGTTCGACTCAGGGAGCGCGGCGAGAACCTTGCCCTTGACTCCCCGGTCCTTGCCGGCCACTACGACGACTGTGTCGCCCTTCTTCACCTTCACGGCTACACAACCTCCGGAGCCAACGAAATGATCTTCATGAATTTCTTGTCACGCAGCTCGCGGCCCACGGGGCCGAAGATGCGGGTGCCGCGCGGTTCGCCGTCGGTCTTGATGAGCACCGCGGCGTTCTCGTCGAAGCGGACGTAGGAACCGTCCGGACGGCGGCGCTCCTTGACGGTGCGGACGATGACGGCCTTGACGACCTCACCCTTCTTGACACCGCCACCAGGGATGGCGTCCTTCACGGTCGCGACGATGATGTCGCCGATGCCGGCGTAGCGCCGACCCGAACCGCCCATCACGCGGATGCACAAGATCTCCTTGGCACCGGTGTTGTCGGCGACGCGCAGTCGCGACTCTTGCTGGATCACTGCAGTACTCCCTAGTCCGTGCCGCCCGCTGCCCGCACTCCTGCGAACCCGACGACGGCACCCTTGTTGTTTCTTGAGTTGTCACACGTGGGTTTTGAACCGGCCCACGTGGTCCTGACCTGGCGACCCGGAGCGCGACGATTGCGCGCCGCCGGATCTGGACTCGAACGCTCCTACCGGCGCGTTCGAGTCGCCTTACTTGGCCTTCTCGAGGATCTCCACGACGCGCCAGCGCTTGGACGCCGACAGCGGGCGGGTCTCCATGAGCAGGACCCGGTCGCCGATGCCGCAGTCGTTCTGCTCGTCGTGCGCCTTGAGCTTGTTGGTGCGGCGGATGACCTTGCCGTACAGCGGGTGCTTGACACGGTCCTCGACGGCGACGACGACGGTCTTGTCCATCTTGTCGCTGACGACGAGACCCTCACGGGTCTTGCGGAACGACGCCCGCGCTGCCTCGGCAGTCACTGCGTCTTCGGGGGTTGAGCTGGTCACGCTACTTCACCTTCGGTCGGAGCGACGGAGAGGCCGAGCTCACGCTCACGCAGGATCGTGTAGATCCGCGCGATGTCGTGGCGCACGGTACGCAGTCGCCGGTTGTTGTCGAGCTGGCCCGTGGCCGTCTGGAAGCGAAGGTTGAACAGTTCTTCCTTCGACTCCGCAAGACGGGTCTCGAGCTCGTCGTCGTGCAGTTCTCGCAATTCGTTCGATGTGGTCGTCATCGCTTACTCACCCACTTCCCGCGTGATGATGCGGCATTTCATCGGCAGCTTGTGAATCGCACGGGTCAGCGCCTCGCGGGCGACGACCTCGTTGGGGAACGAGAGCTCGAAGAGCACCCGGCCCGGCTTGATGTTCGCGATCCACCACTCCGGTGAGCCCTTACCGGAACCCATGCGGGTCTCGGCGGGCTTCTTGGTCAGCGGGCGGTCGGGGTAGACGTTGATCCACACCTTGCCGCCACGGCGGATGCGCCGGTTGATCGCGATACGCGCGGACTCGATCTGACGGTTGGTCAGGTACGCCGGCTCGAGAGCCTGGATGCCGTACTCGCCGAACGTCACTCGGGTACCGCCGGAGGCCTTGCCGCGGCGCACCGGGTGGTGCTGCTTGCGGTGCTTGACCCGACGGGGGATGAGCATGACTCAGCTCTCCTTCTCGGTGGCCTCGGCCGAAGCCTCGGGCGCGGTCTTCTCAGGTGCGGTGTTCTCGGGTGCGGTCTCGGCGACCGTCTCGACCGCCGGTGCGGCTTCGGCAGCCGGAGCGGCCTCGGCGACGGGTGCGGTCTCGGCGATCGTCTCGACAGCGGGAGCGGCCTCGACGGGTGCGGTCTCGACCGGAGCGGACTCGACCGATGCGGTCTCGACGGCGGGAGCGGTCTCGACGGCGTCCTCGACGGCAGGACCCTCACCGGACGCGGCGCGGCCGGCCTCGGTGCTGACGCCCGTGGTGCCCTGCGAGCCGGAGCGGCGCGGCCGGGTGGCCGGACGCTCACGGCGCTGGCGCAGTGCCTCGGCGGCGACGGCGGCCTCACGCTCGGCGCGCGAACCGGTCGGCACCTCGCCCTTGTAGATCCAGACCTTCACGCCGATCCGGCCGAACGTCGTACGGGCCTCGTAGAAGCCGTAGTCGATGTTGGCGCGCAGCGTGTGCAGCGGGACGCGGCCCTCGCGGTAGAACTCCGAGCGGCTCATCTCCGCTCCACCGAGGCGACCCGAGCACTGCACCCGGATGCCCTTGACGCCGGGGCTCTTCAGCGTGGACTGCATGCTCTTGCGCATCGCCCGGCGGAAGCTGACCCGGTTGGAGAGCTGCTCGGCCACACCCTGGGCGACGAGCTGGGCGTCGCCCTCGGGGTTCTTGACCTCGAGGATGTTGAGCTGGACCTGCTTGCCGGTCAGCTTCTCGAGCTCGCCACGGATGCGGTCGGCCTCGGCACCGCGGCGGCCGATGACGATGCCCGGGCGCGCGGTGTGGATGTCGACGCGGACCCGGTCGCGGGTGCGCTCGATCTCGACCTTGGAGATACCGGCGCGCTCCATGCCCTTGCCCATGAGGCGGCGGATCGCGACATCTTCCTTGACGTATTCGGCGTACTGCTTGTCGGCGAACCAGCGGCTCTTGAAGTCGGTGGTGATGCCGAGGCGGAACCCGTTCGGGTTGACCTTCTGACCCATCAGCGGGTCCGTCCCTTCTTGGCGGCAGAGTTCGACGTGGCGGTGGTGCCCTCGACGCTCTCGACCTCGATGGTGATGTGGCTGGTCCGCTTCCGGATGCGGTACGCGCGGCCCTGGGCACGCGGGCGGAACCGCTTCATCGTCGGGCCTTCGTCCACGAACGCCGCTGACACGAACAGCGACTCAGGGTCGAGGGAGAAATTGTGCTCGGCGTTGGCGATGGCACTGGCCAGCACCTTGCCGACCTGCTCGCTCGCGGCCTGCGGAGCGAACTTCAGCACCGAGAGTGCCTCGCTGCGCGGGCAGGTCGCGGATGAGCGCGATCACCCGCCGTGCCTTCATCGGCGTGACGCGCACGTTCGTGGCACGCGCGATCGCGGTGCGTACGACGTCGTCGTCAGTTGCATTGGCTGCCACTGTCTATGCCTGCTCTTCCTTGTTCGGTCGTGCTGGTGGATCGATGAGGGTGGTGCCACGCCCGGTGGCCCGGGCGCTCCTTCGAGTGCCGGACTAACCCCGACGGCTGCGGCGGTCGTCCTTGATGTGTCCGCGGAACGTGCGCGTGGGCGCGAACTCGCCGAGCTTGTGCCCGACCATGCCCTCGGTCACGAACACCGGGACGTGCTTGCGGCCGTCGTGCACGGCGATCGTGTGCCCGAGCATGTCGGGGATGATCGTCGAGCGCCGCGACCACGTCTTGATGACGGTCTTGGTGTTCTTCTCGTTCTGGACGTCCACCTTCTTGAGCAGGTGGTCGTCGACGAACGGGCCCTTCTTCAGACTGCGTGGCATACCTACTACCTCTTCTTGTTCGTGCGACGACGGCGGACGATCAGGCTGTCGCTGGCCTTGCGGCTGCGGGTGCGGCCCTCGGGCTTACCGGCCGGGTTCACCGGGTGGCGGCCACCGGACGTCTTGCCCTCGCCACCACCATGCGGGTGGTCGACCGGGTTCATGGCGACACCGCGGACGGTCGGGCGCTTGCCCTTCCAGCGCATACGGCCGGCCTTGCCCCAGTTGATGTTGCTCTGCTCGGCGTTGCCGACCTCGCCGACGGTGGCGCGGCAGCGCACGTCGACGTTGCGGATCTCGCCGGAGGGCATCCGCAGCTGGGCGTACGGGCCTTCCTTGGCCACGAGCTGGACGCTGGTGCCGGCCGAGCGGGCGATCTTCGCTCCGCCGCCTGGGCGCAGCTCGATCGCGTGCACGACCGTACCCACCGGGATGTTGCGCAGCGGGAGCGCGTTGCCGGGCTTGATGTCGGCGCTCGGACCGTTCTCGACGACGTCGCCCTGCTTGAGCAGGCGCGGAGCGATGATGTACCGCTTCTCGCCGTCCTCGTAGTGCAGCAGCGCGATGCGCGCGGTGCGGTTCGGGTCGTACTCGATGTGCGCGACCTTCGCGACCACGCCGTCCTTGTCGTGCCGGCGGAAGTCGATGACACGGTAGGCCCGCTTGTGACCGCCACCCTGGTGACGCGTGGTGATGCGTCCGGTGTTGTTGCGGCCACCCTTGTTGTGCAGCGGACGGACCAGTGACTTCTCCGGTACCGAACGGGTGATCTCGACGAAGTCGGCGACACTCGAGCCACGACGGCCCGGCGTAGTCGGCTTGTACTTGCGAATTCCCATGGCTACTTGATCTCCTCGGTGGTGCTCTGCGTCTCGAGTTCGCGCATCTCGATCACGCGCCGAACACGTCGATGCGGTCGCCCTCGCGGACGGTGACGATCGCGCGCTTGACGCTCTTGCGCTGGCCGTAACCGAAGCGGGTGCGCTTGCGCTTGCCCGCCCGGTTGAGGGTGTTCACGTCGAGAACCTTGACGTTGAACACCTTCTCGACCGCGATCTTGATCTGGGTCTTGTTGGCCAGGGGGTGCACGTCGAACGTGTACTTGTTCTGGTCCAGCAGTCCGTAGCTCTTCTCGGAGATGACCGGGGCGAGCAGTACGTCGCGGTGATCGTCAAACATCAGCTCTCATCCTCTTCCTGCTCGACGATGACCTCGTCGGCCTCGACCGGCTTCGGGTCAGCGACCGTGTCCTCGACCGGCTTCGCCACCGTGTCCTCGACCGGCTTCGCCACCGTGTCCTCGACCGGCTTCGCCACCGGTGCGGCCTTGGCGGCCTTCTTGGTGGCGACCTTGGCCGGAGGAGCGGCGTCCTCGACGATCGTCAGTTCCGCACCCGCGGCACGCGCGGCGACGAACTGCGCCAGCGCGTCCTGGGTGAAGACGACGTCGTCGCTGACGAGCACGTCGTAGGTGTTGAGCTGGCCGGGCTCGAGCACGTGCACGGCAGGCACGTTGCGCAGGCTCTTCCAGCTGACCTCGTCCTGCCGGCCGACGACGACCAGCAGGTTCTTGGCCTCGCTGATGGACGCCAGCGACTCGGCGGCACCGCGCGTGCTCGGCTGATCGCCGGCGACGAGCGAGGACACCACGTGGATGCGGCCGTTGCGGGCCCGGTCCGACAGCGCACCGCGGAGCGCGGCGGCGATCATCTTCTTGGGGGTGCGCTGGGCGTAGCTGCGCGGCTGCGGGCCGTGCACGACGCCACCGCCGGCGAACTGCGGTGCGCGGGTCGAGCCCTGACGGGCGCGGCCGGTCCCCTTCTGGCGATACGGCTTGCGGCCACCACCGCGGACCTCGGCCCGCGTCTTGGTCGACGCGGTGCCCTGGCGGGCGGCAGCCAGCTGGGCGACGACGACCTGGTGGATCAGGGCGATGTTGGCCTGCACGTCGAAGAGCTCCGCGGGCAGCTGGACCGAACCGGTCGCGGCTTCCCCGCCGACCGGGTTCTGGATCTTGATGGACAGCGACATCGTGCTACGCCCCCTTCACTGCGGTGCGGACGAGGACGATGGAGCCCTGGGGACCGGGGATGGCGCCCTTGATGAGCAGCAGCCCGCGCTCGGTGTCGACCTTCTGAACCGTCAGGCTCAGCGTCGTCTGCTGCACGTGGCCCATCCGGCCGGCCATGCGCATGCCCTTGAACACGCGACCCGGGGTGGCACAGCCACCGATCGAGCCGGGCGAGCGGTGCTTGCGCTGCACGCCGTGACCGGCGCCCAGGCCCTTGAACCCGTGGCGCTTCATCACGCCCGCGGTGCCCTTGCCCTTGGTCGTCCCGGTCACGTCGACCTCGGCGCCCTCGGCGAAGACGTCCACGCCCAGCTCCTGGCCGACCTCGTAGCCCTCGGTCGCGTCGGTGCGCAACTCGATGACATGGCGGCGCGGGGTGACCCCGGCTGCCTTGAAGTGACCGGCATCCGGCTTGTTCACCTTGCGCGGGTCGATCTGGCCGTACGCGAGCTGGACAGCCTTGTAGCCGTCCTTCTCCTCGGTCCTGATCTGCGTAACGACGCACGGACCGGCCTTGACGACGGTCACCGGAACGATCCGGTTGTTCTCGTCGAAGACCTGGGTCATGCCGAGCTTCTCGCCCAGCACTCCCTGTATCTGCTTAGCCATTAGTGGTGATCTCGCTGTTCCGGTGGGTTTACTGGATGTTGACGTCGACGCTGGCCGGCAGATCGATGCGCATGAGCGCATCCACTGTCTTCGGCGTCGGGTCGAGGATGTCGATGAGCCGCTTGTGCGTGCGCATCTCGAAGTGCTCGCGGCTGTCCTTGTACTTGTGCGGCGAACGGATGACGCAGTACACGTTCTTCTCCGTCGGCAGCGGCACCGGACCGACCACACGGGCACCCGTGCGGGTGACCGTCTCGACGATCTTGCGCGCGCTGGCGTCGATCGCCTCGTGGTCGTAGGCCTTGAGCCGGATGCGGATCTTCTGTCCCGCCATGCTGGCTTCCTCGTCCCTCTTGTGTTCATCGGTGCTCGCCTGGCAAGCACACACTCTGTTGAGCAGTTCTCAGGTTCAAGCCTGCAAGCCAGGTGGCTGGCTCAAGGCGGTCGTGCAGCTGTTCATCGACCGGCCCACCGGAGTGAGCTGTCGAGTTGTGCGGGCCGCAGCCGCGCCGGTCAGACCCGAACTGGTCGGGTCCGCCGGCGCGATCCGGTCTGCCTTACTTGATGATCTTCGTGACGCGACCGGCGCCGACCGTACGTCCACCCTCGCGGATGGCGAAACGGAGACCGTCTTCCATCGCGATGGGCTGGATGAGCGCGACGGTCATCTCGGTGTTGTCGCCGGGCATGACCATCTCGGTGCCCTCGGGGAGGGTCACGACACCGGTCACGTCCGTGGTGCGGAAGTAGAACTGCGGGCGGTAGTTGTTGAAGAACGGCGTGTGCCGGCCGCCCTCGTCCTTCGAGAGGATGTAGACGTTCGCCTCGAAGTCGGTGTGCGGGGTGGTCGTCCCGGGCTTGATGACGACCTGGCCGCGCTCGACGTCCTCACGCTTGATGCCACGCAGGAGCAGTCCGACGTTCTCGCCGGCCTGGCCCTCGTCGAGCAGCTTGCGGAACATCTCGATGCCGGTGACCGTGGTGGTCTGCTTGGTCGGGTGGATGCCGACGATCTCGACGGTCTCGTTGACCTTCAGCACGCCACGCTCGATGCGGCCGGTGACGACCGTGCCACGACCGGTGATCGTGAAGACGTCCTCGACGGGCATGAGGAACGGCTTCTCGGTGTCACGCACGGGCTGCGGAACCGACTCGTCGACGGCGTCCATGAGCTCGAGCACCTTGGCGCCCCACTCGGCGTCACCCTCGAGCGCCTTCAGCGCGGACACCCGGATGATCGGGGCGTCGTCGCCGTCGAACTCGTACTGGTTCAGCAGCTCGCGGACCTCGAGCTCGACGAGCTCCAGGATCTCCTCGTCGTCGACCATGTCGACCTTGTTCAGGGCGACGAGGATGTACGGCACACCGACCTGGCGGGCGAGGAGCACGTGCTCCTTCGTCTGCGGCATCGGGCCGTCGGTGGCGGCGACCACGAGGATCGCACCGTCCATCTGAGCGGCACCGGTGATCATGTTCTTGATGTAGTCGGCGTGGCCGGGAGCGTCGACGTGCGCGTAGTGACGCTTCTCCGTCTGGTACTCCACGTGCGAGATGTTGATGGTGATACCGCGCTGCTTCTCTTCAGGCGCCTTGTCGATCTCGTCGAACTTCGAGGCCTGGTTGAGCGTCGGGTACTTGTCGTGCAGCACCTTCGTGATGGCAGCGGTCAGCGTCGTCTTGCCATGGTCGATGTGACCGATGGTGCCGATGTTGACGTGCGGCTTGGTGCGCTCGAATTTCGCCTTGGCCACTGTGGGTCCCTTTCCTTCTTGGCGGTGCCGGTCCTCAGTGGTCCGGCTGTCTTGACTGTCTGTGTCTTTAAGTTCTCGGTCGTGCGGGTGGTGCGCTGGAGCTACTCGCCGTTCACCTTCGCGATGATCTCCTTGGCCACGTTGCGCGGGAACCTCGGCGTAGGTGTCGAACTGCATCGAGTAGTTCGCCCGGCCCTGCGTCTTGGACCGCAGGTCGCCGACGTAGCCGAACATCTCCGACAGCGGCACCAGCGCCTTGACGACGCGGATCCCGCTGCGCTCCTCCATGGCCTGGATCTGGCCACGGCGGGAGTTCAGGTCGCCGATGACGTCGCCCATGTTCTCCTCGGGCGTGGTCACCTCGACGGCCATCATCGGCTCCAGCAGAACCGGGTGCGCCTTGCGGGCGGCGTTCTTGAAGACGATCGAGCCGGCGATCTTGAACGCCATCTCCGAGGAGTCGACCTCGTGGTAGCCACCGTCGAGCAGCGTCATCTTGACGCCGACCAGCGGGTAGCCGGCCAGGATGCCGTACTGCAGGGCCTCCTGCGCACCGGCGTCGACCGAAGGGATGTACTCCTTCGGGATACGACCACCGGAGACCTCGTTGACGAACTCGTAGGTCGGGCCGTCCGGAGACCATCTCCAGCGGCTCGAGCTTGATCTGGACCTTGGCGAACTGTCCCGGATCCACCGGTCTGCTTCTTGTGGGTGTAGTCCTCGCGCTCGACGGTGCTGCGGATCGTCTCGCGGTAGGCGACCTGGGGCTTGCCGACGTTGGCCTCGACGTGGAACTCGCGGCGCATCCGGTCGACCAGGATCTCCAGGTGCAGCTCGCCCATCCCGGCGATGATCGTCTGGCCGGTCTCCTCGTCGTTGTTGGACCTTGAACGTCGGGTCCTCCTCGGCGAGCTTCTGGATGGCGACGCCCAGCTTCTCCTGGTCGGACTTGGTCTTCGGCTCGATGGCCACCGAGATGACCGGGGCCGGGAACGTCATCGACTCGAGGACGACGGGCTTGCTCGGGTCGCACAGCGTGTCACCGGTGGTCGTCTGCTTCAGACCGGCCACGGCGATGATGTCGCCGGCGCCGGCGCGGGGCAGTTCCTCACGCTTGTTGGCGTGCATCTGGTAGATCTTGCCGATGCGCTCCTTGCGGTCCTTGGTGGAGTTCAGGACCTGGCTGCCGTTCTCCAGCACGCCGGAGTAGAGGCGCACGAAGGTGAGCTTGCCGAGGTGCGGGTCGGTCGCGATCTTGAACGCCAGCGCCGGCCATCGGCTCGGACTCGTCCGCGCGGCGCTCGACCTCGGTGACGCCGTCCTGCAGCGTGCCGGTGACGTGGTCGACGTCCAGCGGCGAGGGCAGGTAGTCGACGACGGCGTCGAGCATGGGCTGGACGCCCTTGTTCTTGAACGCCGAGCCGCAGAGCACGGGGTTGATCTTGTCGGCGAGCGTGGCGCGGCGGATCGCGGCCTTGAGGACGGGGACGGTGATCTCCTCGTCGCTCAGGAACAGCTCGGCGATCTCGTCGTCCACGTCGGACATGGTCTCGAGCAGCGTCTCGCGCCACTGGGCGGCCTGGTCGGCCAGCTCGGCCGGGACGGCCTCGATGGCGAACTCCTCGCCCAGCTTGGTCTCGCCACGCCAGGTCAGCGCCTGCATCTGGACCAGGTCGACGACGCCGATGAAGTCGCCCTCGTTGCCGATCGGGATCTGCAGCACGGCGGTGTTGGAGTTGAGCCGGTCCTTCATCATCTGCACGCAGCGGAAGAAGTCCGCGCCGGTGCGGTCGAGCTTGTTGACGAAGCACATGCGGGGAACGTTGTACTTGTCGGCCTGGCGCCACACCGTCTCGGTCTGGGGCTCCACACCGGCAACACCGTCGTACACGGCAACCGCGCCGTCGAGAACACGAAGGGACCGCTCGACCTCGACCGTGAAGTCGACGTGGCCGGGCGTGTCGATGATGTTGATCGCGTAGCCCTTCCACTCACACTTGGTGGCAGCGGAAGTGATGGTGATGCCGCGTTCCTGCTCCTGCTCCATCCAGTCCATGGTGGCCGAGCCGTCGTGGACCTCACCGATCTTGTAGTTGATACCGGTGTAGTAGAGGATCCGCTCGGTCGTGGTCGTCTTGCCCGCGTCGATGTGCGCCATGATCCCGATGTTGCGGGTCTTGGCGAGTACGGCGTTGTTGGCCATCGTTCCTTCTCTGTCTCTGTAGTGCGGTGCGCTTGTGGCGCGGCGGTGGGTCGTGCGGTGCCGGGGTTACCAGCGGTAGTGCGCGAAGGCCTTGTTCGACTCGGCCATCTTGTGCATGTCCTCGCGGCGCTTGACGCTCGCGCCGAGGCCGTTGCTGGCGTCGAGCAGCTCGTTCATCAGGCGCTCGGTCATGGTCTTCTCACGGCGCTGCCGCGAGTAGCTGACCAACCAGCGCAGGGCCAGCGTGGTGCTGCGACCGGCGCGCACCTCGACGGGCACCTGGTAGGTCGCGCCACCGACGCGGCGGCTGCGGACCTCGAGCGTGGGCTTGACGTTGTCCAGCGCGCGCTTGAGCGTGATCACCGGGTCGCCGCCGGTCTTGTCGCGGCATCCCTCGAGGGCGCCGTAGACGATCCGTTCGGCGAGCGAGCGCTTGCCGCCCAGGAGCACCTTGTTCACCAACTGGGTGACCAGCGGTGAGGTGTAGACCGGGTCGACGACGAGCGGCCGGCGCGGTGCGGGTCCCTTGCGTGGCATTAGCTCTTCTCCTTCTTCGCGCCGTACTTGCTCCGCGCCTGCTTGCGGTTGCGGACACCCTGGGTGTCCAGCGAACCGCGAATGATCTTGTATCGGACACCGGGCAGGTCCTTCACCCGGCCACCACGCACGAGCACGATCGAGTGCTCCTGGAGGTTGTGACCGACACCCGGGATGTACGCGGTGACCTCGACGCCACTGCTGAGCCGAACGCGGGCGACCTTGCGCAGCGCGGAGTTCGGCTTCTTGGGCGTGGTCGTGTAGACGCGGGTGCAGACACCGCGTCGCTGGGGCGAACTCTTCAGCGCCGGTGTCTTGGTCTTGGTGACCTTGTCTTGCCGGCCCTTACGGACCAACTGCTGGATCGTAGGCATGCGGCCTGCAATCTCCTCATCGTCTGCGGCGCCCCGAGATCGGGCGAACTTCGTCGGCTTTGCTGTTGTCTTCACCGGTACCCGCGGTCGGGCGTGTCGCGCCCATTCCACAGGCCAGACCGAAGAAATCTCGACCTGGATGGTGAGGTGGTGTACCGCCCGTCAACGGCCCCGGCGTACCGGGTCCGCACAATCGCGGGCACACGTGTAGTCCGAGATCGTTCCGGACCTCTGGAAACGATACTCGTGGCAGCCTGGATGGCCAAATCCGTTCAGCGGACGGCGGCGTACAGCTCCCGCTGGTGGCGCACGGTCCAGTCACGGGCGCGGTCGGCCCGGCCGGACACGCTGAACCAGTAGTTGCGGAAGCCCGAGTGCCCGGCGGCGGCCGAGTCGGTGACGATGCGGTAGGTCCAGTCGTGGTTCGGGACCAGCGCCTCGACGACCCGCGCCCGATCGGCACGACTCAGCCCGTAGGCCTCCAGGAAGAGGGCGAACCGCTCGATCCGGCGATCGCTCAGGATCTCCTCGATGTCCTCGTCGGCGATCAGCGGGCACCAGGAGCGGGCCGCGGTGGCGACGTCCCAGATCACGCCGCCGGGGCCGGCCAGGTCGAAGTCGATGATCCCCACGGCCCGATCCCCGGAGAAGACCATGTTCCCCGGATGGAGATCGTTGTGCCCGACCGTGCCCTCGGTGAAGCCGGCGGGAACGCGCTGCTCGGGCCAGGAGTGACCGGACGGGTCGAAGGGCGCGACGGCCTGGTGGAAGGCCCGGATCAACTCGGCGACGCTGACCAGGCTGGTGTCGCCCAGTGCCCAGTCCGGCAGCGGCGCCGTGGCCGCCCGGCCCTCGATCCAGGACAGCACCTCCGAATCAGCACCGGCCGCGATCAGCCGCGGGGCGCCGGTGAAGCCGACCTCGCACAGATGGGTCAGGACGGCATGGGTCGCCGTACGGGCCGGGGCGACGGGGCGCAGCACGGTGTCCCCGACACGGAAGACCCGGCCACGGTTGGCGACCCCGCCGCGCTGGGCCGGCTCAGGCGCTGCCAGCTGCTCGGTCCACGCCACCGACCCGGGCTCGCGCCACGGCGCGTCCGCCGGCCGTTCTCGGCAGGTCGAGGACGGCCCGAGCGAGGCTGGCATGTGTGATGAGGCCATTCACCACTCCTCCGTTCAGGGCCGACCAGACGGCTTCGGTCTTCGCCGTGTCATAGGCGACCGCGAGCACCGTGGGGATCTGGGTGAGCAGTGCCGCCGATGTCACGATCATTCTGCTGTCCAGTGGGCTGGGACAAGGGATTCCGGACGAATCGAGGAAGACCCCGGAGACCTCGGCGCGCACGCCCGCGTCCCGCACGGCCCGCTGGTCGCGCTCGGACACCGCGTCGAAGATGCTCGACAGTCCGGCGGTCCAGGCCCCGATACCCACGACGGCGATCGTCACCGACGCCAGCATCGCCGTCGCGGCGAGGACGTCCGGAGTCCGCCGGATGACCTCCGCGGTGCGCCGGTCGTCGACGATCATCGGCGCGTAGTAGCCGTAGGACGGTCCACCGCCGACCTGCGTCACCTTGCGGACGAGATCGAGCAGGTCATCGCCACCGGGCCGGGCCAGCGCACCGGTCATCTGGACGATCGGGCACGACGGGAACTCCGTCATCCGGTAGGTCATGCCGGTCAGCGACCGCGACCACGCCAGCCCGACCACGTCCTCGGGCGTCGCGAGGTCCGACAGCGCCTCCCCCGCCGCCTCGCCCAGCCGGCGGCGCAGAGAGATGTCGCTGTCGTCGGGGAAGTCGTAGACGAACGCCTGCCGCAGCTCGAACGCCGACGCCAGTTCGGCCGAGAGCCCCACGTCCAGGGTGCCGGGCAGGCCGATCTCGATGCGCACCAGCCCCATCTCCCGCGCCGCCACGAGCAGCCGGGCGACCCGGAACCGGCTGACACCGAGCTGCTGGCCGATCTCGATCTTGGAGCGGTCCTCCAGGAAGTACATCCGCGCGGCCCGGGCTGCCAGGACGGCCTCGGCCGGTCCGGAACGCACGGGCTTGGGCATCTGTGCGGGCTCCTCCGTCGGCTCCGTCCGTGCGCATGAGCGGGGGCGGGACGTCGTGCTCATATGAGCAGATCGGGTTCATAGTCGCACAGGCGACTGCCTTCCACCAGAGCCCGGGCGGGGCACCGGCCGATCTGGTGCCGAGCCGTGACCTCGCCGGCGGTGCGACGCCGGAGACCACAGCAGGCCGGCTCCCCGAGGGAACCGGCCTGCTGTGGTGCGAGCTGGGGATCAGCGGTAGTCGCTGTACCCGAACTCCTCGAGCGGAACAGCCTGGCCGCCACCGGGGCCGAAGCTGTAGTACTCGTTCTCGTCGTAACCCGACATCGAGAACGCCGCGGCGCGGGCCTCTTCGGTCGGGTTGACCTCGACGTTGCGGTACTTGGCGATGCCGGTACCGGCCGGGATCAGCTTGCCGATGATCACGTTCTCCTTGAGACCGACGAGCGAGTCGCGACGCGCCGAGATGGCCGCGTCGGTGAGCACCCGGGTGGTCTCCTGGAAGGACGCCGCCGACAACCACGACTCGGTCGCCAGCGAGGCCTTGGTGATCCCCATCAGCACCGGACGCCCGGCGGCGGGCTCGGAGCCCTCCGCCACGACGCGACGGTTCTCGGACTCGAACTTGGCCCGCTCGACGAGCGAACCGGGAAGGAACTCCGTGGTACCGGAGTCGATCACGGTCACGCGCTTGAGCATCTGCCGGACGATGACCTCGATGTGCTTGTCGTGGATCGCCACACCCTGGCTGCGGTACACCGACTGGACCTCCCGGACCAGGTGCAGCTGCACCTCGCGCGGGCCCATGATCCGGAGCACGTCGTGGGGGTTGACCGCACCGAAGACGAGCTGCTGCCCGACCTCGACCGTCTGTCCCTCACTGACGAGCAGCCGCGCACGCCGAAGGATCGGGTACTCGAGCTCCTCGGTGCCGTCGTCGGGGGTGATGACGATTTTGCGACTGCCACCCTTGGTCCCGGCCTCGGTCTCCTCGATGCGGACCCGTCCGGCTGCCTCGCTGATCGGCGCGACACCCTTCGGGACCCGGGCCTCGAAGAGCTCGGCGACACGGGGCAGACCGTGCGTGATGTCCTCGCCGGCGATACCGCCGGTGTGGAACGTCCGCATGGTGAGCTGGGTGCCGGGCTCGCCGATGGACTGCGCGGCGATGATGCCGACAGCCTCGCCGACGTCGACCAGCTTGCCGGTGGCCAGCGAACGGCCGTAGCAGCTGGCGCACGTGCCCTGGGCGGACTCGCATGTCAGGACGCTGCGGACCTTGACCTCTTCCACGCCGAGCGCGATGAGCTCGTCGATGCGCAGGTCGCCGAGCTCGTCACCGGCATGGGCGACGACCTTGGAACCGACCTTGACGTTCTCCGACAGGACCCGCGCGTAGACGCTGGTCTCGACGTGCACGTCCCGGACCAGGGTGCCGTCGGCGCCCTTGGCCGCGATCGCGACGTTGACGCCACGGTCGGTGCCGCAGTCCTCCTCGCGGATGATGACGTCCTGCGAGACGTCCACCAGACGCCGGGTCAGGTACCCCGAGTCGGCGGTACGCAGCGCGGTGTCGGCCAGACCCTTGCGGGCACCGTGGGTCGAGATGAAGTACTCCAGCACCGACAGGCCCTCGCGGAAGTTGGCCTTGATCGGGCGCGGGATGATCTCGCCCTTCGGGTTGGCCACGAGGCCACGCATACCGGCGATCTGCCGCATCTGCATCATGTTTCCCCGAGCACCGGAGCTGATCATGATGTAGACGGGGTTGGTGCGCGGGAAGTGGGACTCCATCTCCTTGGCCACCTCGGACGTCGCCTTGGTCCACACCTCGACGAGCTCCTGACGGCGCTCCTCCTCGGTGATGGCACCGCGCTGGTACTGCTTCTCCAGCTTCTCGGCGTCCTTCTCGTAGCGGTCCAGGATCTCGGCCTTGCGCGGCGGGGTCACGACGTCGTCGATGGCGATCGTGATGCCCGAGCGGGTGGCCCAGTGGAACCCGGCTGCCTTGAGCGCGTCCAGGGTGTTGGCGACGACGACCTTCGGGTACCGCTCCGCCAGGTCGTTGACGATCTGGCCGAGCTCCTTCTTGGTCACCTCGTAGTTCACGAAGCGGTAGTCGTCGGGCAGCGTCTGGTTGAACAGCACCCGGCCGAGCGTGGTCTCGACGAGCAGCTGCTCGCCCACGTTCCAGCCGGCGGGCGCGGTCCACGGCGTCACCTTGGGACCGTTGTCGATCGTCGTCACACCGTCGAGGCGGATCTTCACGGGGGCGTTCAGCGCCAGCGCCTTGACGTCGCGGGCCATGATGGCCTCGGAGTCGGAGGAGTAGACGTTTCCGGCACCCACGTGGTTCTCGCGCATCGTGGTCAGGTGGTACAGACCCAGGATCATGTCCTGCGTCGGCATGGTCACCGGACGACCGTCAGCGGGCTTGAGGATGTTGTTCGTCGACAGCATCAGGATCCGCGCCTCGGCCTGGGCCTCGGCCGACAGCGGCACGTGCACCGCCATCTGGTCCCCGTCGAAGTCGGCGTTGAACGCCGTGCAGACGAGCGGGTGGATCTGGATCGCCTTGCCCTCGACCAGCTGGGGCTCGAAGGCCTGGATGCCCAGACGATGCAGCGTGGGCGCGCGGTTGAGCAGGACCGGGTGGTCGCGGATGACCTCTTCGAGGACGTCCCACACCACCGGACGGGCGCGCTCGACCATGCGCTTGGCCGACTTGATGTTCTGGGCGTGGCTGAGATCCACCAGGCGCTTCATGACGAACGGCTTGAACAGCTCCAGCGCCATGCCCTTCGGCAGCCCGCACTGGTGCAGCTTGAGCTGCGGGCCGACGATGATGACCGAGCGGCCGGAGTAGTCCACGCGCTTGCCGAGCAGGTTCTGACGGAACCGGCCCTGCTTGCCCTTGAGCAGATCCGACAGCGACTTGAGCGGGCGGTTGCCCGGTCCGGTGACCGGACGGCCGCGGCGGCCGTTGTCGAACAGGGCGTCGACGGACTCCTGCAGCATCCGCTTCTCGTTGTTGACGATGATCTCGGGAGCGCCGAGGTCGATCAGTCGCTTGAGGCGGTTGTTGCGGTTGATCACGCGCCGGTAGAGGTCGTTCAGGTCCGACGTGGCGAACCGACCGCCGTCGAGCTGCACCATCGGGCGCAGGTCCGGCGGGATGACCGGGACGCTGTCCAGGACCATGCCCATCGGGGAGTTCGGCGTGGCCAGGAAGGCGACGACGACCTTGAGGCGCTTGAGGGCGCGGATCTTCTTCTGCCCCTTGCCGGAGCGGATGGTCTCCCGCAGCGACTCGGCCTCGGCCTCGAGGTCGAAGTTGCGCAGCAGGGTCTGGAGGGACTCCGCACCCATGCCGCCCTCGAAGTACTCACCGAAGCGGTCGCGCAGCTCGCGGTAGAGCATCTCGTCGCTGATCAGCTGCTTGACGGCCAGCTTGCGGAAGGTGTCGATGACCTCGTCCAGCCGGTCGATCTCACGCTGCGCACGGTCGCGGATCTGGCGCATCTCGCGCTCGCCGCCCTCGCGGACCTTGCGGCGCACGTCGGACTTGGCACCCTCGGCCTCGAGCTCGGCCAGATCGGTCTCGAGCTTCTTGGCGCGGGTGTCCACGTCGTTGTCGCGCTTCTTCTCCAGCGTCGACTTCTCGGCACTGATCTCGGCCTCGAGCGTGGGCATGTCGCGGTGACGCGCCTCGTCGTCGACCTTGGTGATCAGGTACGCCGCGAAATAGATGATCTTCTCGAGGTCCTTGGGGGCGAGGTCGAGCAGGTAACCCAGCCGGGACGGGACGCCCTTGAAGTACCAGATGTGGGTGACGGGCGCGGCGAGCTCGATGTGGCCCATGCGCTCGCGCCGCACCTTGGCGCGGGTGACCTCGACGCCGCAGCGCTCGCAGATGATGCCCTTGAAGCGGACGCGCTTGTACTTACCGCAGTAGCACTCCCAGTCCCGGGTCGGACCGAAGATCTTCTCGCAGAAGAGTCCGTCCTTCTCGGGCTTGAGGGTGCGGTAGTTGATGGTCTCGGGCTTCTTCACTTCACCGTGCGACCAGCGGCGGATGTCCTCCGCGGTAGCCAGACCGATACGGAGCTCGTCGAAAACGTTGACGTCGAGCAAGATTTCCTACTCTCTTGGTAGAGCGTTACTGCTGATGTGGTTGGCCTGGGTCGAGGCGGTCCGGGCCGGCTGCTGCCGTGCGGACCGCCTCGATCCTCAGACCTCTTCGACGGAGCTGGGCTCGCGGCGGGACAGGTCGATACCGAGCTCCTCGGCGGCGCGGAACACGTCGTCGTCGGTGTCGCGCATCTCGACCGCCACCCCGTCACTGGAGAGCACCTCGACGTTCAGGCACAGCGACTGAAGTTCCTTCAGCAGCACCTTGAACGACTCGGGGATGCCCGGCTCGGGGATGTTCTCGCCCTTGACGATCGCCTCGTACACCTTGACGCGGCCGAGGATGTCGTCGCTCTTGATGGTGAGCAGCTCCTGCAGCGCGTAGGCCGCACCGTAGGCCTGCATCGCCCAGCACTCCATCTCACCGAAGCGCTGGCCACCGAACTGCGCCTTACCGCCCAGCGGCTGCTGGGTGATCATCGAGTACGGACCCGTCGCGCGAGCGTGGATCTTGTCGTCGACGAGGTGCAGCAGTTTGAGGATGTAGACGTAGCCGACGCTGACCGGCTCGGGGAAGGGCTCCCCGGAACGGCCGTCCATGAGCTGCGCCTTGCCGGTCTTGCCGATCAGCCGGTCGCCGTCGCGGGTGCGCAACGTCGAGTCCAGCAGGCCGGTGATCTCGTCCTCGCGGGCACCGTCGAAGACCGGGGTCGCGACATTGCGGCCGGCGATCCCCGTCCGGGTGCCCTCGGGCAGGCGCGCGGCCCACTCGGGCTCACCCTCGATGTCCCAGCCGGTCTTGGCGACCCAGCCGAGGTGGGTCTCGAGGACCTGGCCGATGTTCATCCGGCTCGGCACGCCGAGCGGGTTGAGCACGATGTCGACCGGCGTCCCGTCGATCAGGAACGGCATGTCCTCCGGCGGCAGGATCTTGGCGATGACGCCCTTGTTGCCGTGCCGGCCGGCGAGCTTGTCGCCGTCCTGGATCTTGCGCTTCTGGGCGATGTAGACGCGGACCAGCTCGTTGACGCCGGGCGGCAGCTCGTCGCCGTCCTCACGGCTGAAGACCCGGACGCCGATGACCTTGCCGGCCTCGCCGTGGGGAACCTTCAGGGACGTGTCGCGGACCTCGCGGGCCTTCTCACCGAAGATGGCGCGCAGGAGGCGCTCCTCCGGGGTCAGCTCGGTCTCACCCTTGGGCGTGACCTTGCCGACCAGGACGTCACCGGTGGTGACGTCGGCACCGACGCGGATGATCCCGCGGTCGTCGAGGTCGGCCAGGACCTCCTCGGAGACGTTCGGGATGTCCCGGGTGATCTCCTCGGCGCCCAGCTTGGTGTCGCGTGCGTCGACCTCGTGCTCCTCGATGTGGATCGAGGTGAGCACGTCGTCCTGCACGAGACGCTGGTTGAGGATGATCGCGTCCTCGTAGTTGTGACCCTCCCACGGCATGAACGCCACGAGCAGGTTCTTGCCGAGTGCCATCTCACCGTTGTCGGTGGACGGGCCGTCGGCGACGACCTGGCCCTGCTCGACCCGGTCGCCCTCGTTGACGATGGGCTTCTGGTTGAAGCTCGTGCCCTGGTTGGAGCGGGCGAACTTGGCCAGCCGGTAGGTCTGGCGCGTGCCGTCGTCGGCCATGACCGTGATGAAGTCCGCCGAGAGCTCCTCGACGACACCGGCCTTGTCGGCGGTGACGACATCCGCGGCGTCCACGGCGGCGCGCAGCTCCATGCCGGTCCCGACGAGCGGCGACTCGCTGCGCAGCAGCGGGACGGCCTGACGCTGCATGTTCGCGCCCATGAGGGCGCGGTTGGCATCGTCGTGCTCGAGGAACGGGATCATGGCCGTGGCCACGGAGACCATCTGCCGCGGCGAGACGTCCATGTAGTCGACGTCGTTGCCGGGGATGAGGTCGACCTCGCCACCCTTCTTGCGGACCAGCACGCGGTCCTCGGTGAAGTTGCCCTGGGCGTCGATGATCGCGTTCGCCTGGGCGATGACGTGCTTGTCCTCCTCGTCGGCGGTGAGGTAGTCGACCTCGTCGGTGACGCGGCCGTCGGTGACCACGCGGTACGGGGTCTCGATGAAGCCGAAGGAGTTGACCCGGCCGAAGGAGGCCAGCGAGCCGATCAGGCCGATGTTCGGGCCTTCCGGGGTCTCGATCGGGCACATCCGGCCGTAGTGGCTGGTGTGGACGTCGCGGACCTCCATGCCGGCGCGGTCGCGGGACAGACCACCCGGGCCGAGCGCGGACAGCCGGCGCTTGTGGGTCAGACCGGCGAGCGGGTTGGTCTGGTCCATGAACTGCGACAGCTGCGAGGTCCCGAAGAACTCCTTGATCGACGCCACGACGGGGCGGATGTTGATCAGGGTCTGCGGCGTGATGGCCTCGACGTCCTGGGTCGTCATCCGCTCGCGCACGACGCGCTCCATCCGCGACAGACCCACCCGGACCTGGTTCTGGATGAGCTCGCCGACGGTGCGCAGGCGACGGTTGCCGAAGTGGTCGATGTCGTCGACCTCGTAGCCCTCTTCGCCGGCGTGCAGGCGGATCAGGTACTCGATGGTCTTGACGACGTCGTCCTCGGTCAGCGTGCCGTGGCCGATCGCGGTGTCGGTGCCGAGCTTCTTGTTGGCCTTGTAGCGGCCGACCTTGGCCAGGTCGTAGCGCTTGGCGTTGAAGAACAGGTTCTCCAGCAGCGCCTGGGCCGACTCGCGCGTGGGCGGCTCGCCCGGGCGCAGCTTGCGGTAGATGTCGAGGAGGGCCTCGTCCTGGCCGCCGATGTGGTCCTTCTCCAGCGTCGCGAGGAGCGTCTCCGACCACGCGAAGTGCTCGCGGATCTTGTCGCTGCTCCAGCCGAGGGCCTTCAGCAGGACCGTGACCGGCTGGCGCCGCTTGCGGTCGATGCGCACGCCGACGGTCTGGCGCTTGTCGACGTCGAACTCGAGCCAGGCGCCGCGACCGGGGATGACCTTCACCGAGAAGATGTCGATGTCGGAGGTCTTGTCGATCGTGCGGTCGAAGTAGATACCCGGCGAGCGGACCAGCTGGGAGACGACGACGCGCTCGGTGCCGTTGATGACGAAGGTGCCCTTGCGGGTCATCATCGGGAAGTCGCCCATGAACACCGTCTGGCTCTTGATCTCGCCGGTGGTGTTGTTGGTGAACTCCGCGGTGACGAACAGGGGCGCCGCGTACGTCATGTCCTTGTCCTTGCACTCCTCGATGGACGCCTTGACGTCCTCGAAGCGCGGGTTGGAGAAGGAGAGGGACATCGAGCCCGAGAAGTCCTCGATCGGGGAGATCTCACCGAGGATCTCGGCCAGCCCGGAGCGGGAGTCGGTGTCGCCGATGGCCTCCATCCGGGAGCGCCAGGCGGCGTTGCCGACGAGCCAGTCGAACGACTCGGTCTGCAGCGCGAGGAGGTTCGGGACCTCCAGCGGCTCGCGGATTTTGGCGAAAGATGTCCTGGGCGGCGAGCCCGGGATTCCCTTCAGGGCGGGGATTACATTCTTACCGGAGCGCGAGGCTGCCAAGATGCGTCCTTCCGAGGACTTACCTATACGAATACTGCGTGCCGTTCGTGCGCCGCGAACCCCCGGAAATCCGGACCCACGGGCGACCGATCGGAGATCGGCGCCCCGCCGGGGCAACACCCCGGGCAGCGGGAAATAGACCCTTAACGGGCCGGACGGATGGCAGAGGACAGCGCAACGACAAAGTCTAGCACCGATTCGCGAGCATGGCTAGGCACCCCTCAGAGTTCGAGTGGCCGCGCGCAGACAGGTTGCTCTTTCCCAGGCGCCACGTCAAGCATCACTCGCACCATCGTGGTCACGGAACGGCGAACGGTGCGGGGCATCAGCTGTCAAACCGGTACAGAATGCCCCGTCAACCGATCGTTCGAGCGGTGCACGAGCAGGGTCGGTGCGAGGTCAGAGCAGGTCGATCTTGGAGATCAGCCACGCGGTCCCCACCCGCTGGACCGTCACGCGGACCCGGAAGACGTCCGAGCGGGCCGTGGTCTGGCTGCTGCTGGTCACGTTCAGCTGACCGAGCACCAACAGAGTCGCGGTGCGTCCGTCCCGGGACACGGTCTCGACGCCGGCCGAGCTCACCTGTCCGGCGACGACGGCTTTCTGGGCCACCGCCTTGGGCGAGACCGTCTTGGTCATCGCGGTCGCGTACTGCGTCTTGAAGGCACCGGTCAGGTGACTCTCCGCGGTGGCCGCGTCCTGGGTGAGGTGGCGGTAGTCGTAGGAGACGACCAGGGCCGTCGATGTCTTGACCGAGGCCAGCAGTTGCGCGCGCGCCGAGGCCGACGGAGCAGCCGAGGGGCGCGTGGCGGCCAGGAGGACATCGGCACCTCCGAGGATCAGGACGAGGATCAGGGCGAGACCTACCGGCAGCCAGCGCCGCACGCGGCCGCTGGACCGGGTCGGCGCGGTGTCGCCCGCATCGCTGTCCGCGTGGGCTTCTGCCGAGCGCGTGACGGGTACCCGCACCACGTGGGTCTTCGCGCGGGTCCGGGCCCCGGCGCCGGCGCGGACCGGCGGCGCGGTATCGGCGGGCGCGGTACCGGTCGGCGCGGTATCGGTCGGCGCGGTATCGGCGGGCGCGGTATCGGACGGCGCTGTGTCGGACGGCACTGTGTCGGACTGCCGCCGCGTCGCGCGTGGGTCCGTCCGCGGGCGGCGCGGCCGCGGGCTCGTCCGGGTCGGCGACCTTGCCTGCCGCGGGGCGTGGGCGGGCGGCCCCACCCGCGCGGCGCGCCCGGGCGGTGGGCGACAGGCGGGTTCCGGCCGGACGTGCGCCACCGGCCGCGGGTGCGGGCGACGAGCTCGCCCGGCTCGGCCACGACGGCGTCGGCTGTGGTGTCGGCGGTGTCGCCTTGTCGGCTGTGGTGTCGGTGTCGGCCGTGGGTTCGTGCAGCTGCGTCATGAGGTCACCTCGACCAGGTTGACGGCGTCGATGAGCCAGAGGTTCTGCTCGTGGACCATCGTCAGCAGTGCCGGGCTCGGCCGGGTCTGCACGATCTTGCCCGCGGTGTTCAGGTTCTGGAGCGAGGCCAGGATCAGCACCTGGTACTTCCCGTCCGCCTGCGAGGCGATCGAGGCCGAGGTGATCGACGCCGTGACGTTCGTCTTGTTGGTCTTCAGGGTGCTCTGCAGGCTCGCCTTGGAGTCCTGCAGGTTGGTCTTGGCCGAGCCGCTGACCACGCCGAGGGCGTTGCTGAAGTCCTTGTCGAAGGAGTTCAGCCGGAACGTCTGCAGGGTCACGTAGCCCTGCTTGGCGGCGTCGAGGACCTGGTTCTCCTGCGAGCTGAGACCCAGTCCGGTGGACGCCGAGGCCCGCTGCACCAGCAGGCCCACCAGGCCGACCGCGAGCAGCAGGGCCACGATCCCCAGCGCGATGGTGGCCCGCCACGGCCGGCGGGCGTTCGTCGTGTTCTCGGCACTCATGAGCAGTCCCCTTTGATCAGCACATGTAGCTCAACGAGTTCACGCTCAGGAGGTGACTCCGTCGGTCATGAGCGCCAGCCAGCCGGCGTCGCCCAGGACCTTCCCCTCGGTCGAGACGTCGCGGGTGTCGGACTGGGCGACGCTGGGCGAGGAGGCCGGGACGTACCCGGCGGCCGAGGTGTCGACCGGGTCGCCGCCGGGGGCGTTCTGCGCGCCGCGCACTGAGGTCGCGCTGCCCCTGGGTGCGGCGCAGTGGGCGGCGACGTTGGGCGCGGTGGGCGTGGTGTCGCTGGGCTGGCGCTTGGTGGTGCCGCCGTACCCGGCCACGCACGGCGGCGGATCGTCGAAGTTGACGACGAAACCGAAGTGGGCGTTGCCGTCCTGGGTGACGGTGAGTCCCCCGGCGGCGACTGCGGGGTAGGCGATGAGGATCTGCTCGATGTCGCCCTTGCGCTGCAGCATCACCTCGCCGGTGGTGGCCAGGTTGGACAGCAGCACGTTGAGGTCGGACCGGTTGTCCTGCAGGAACGTCGTCAGCACCCCGAGCGACTGGGGACCCGTCGCCAGCAGGGAGCGCAGGTCGGGGTCGCTGGCCTTGAGCTGGGCGGTGAGCAGCTGCAGGCTCCGCGACCAGGAGGCGATGGCCGACCCCTCGTCGAGCTGGGTCTTGAGCACGGTGTTGCTGGAGTCGATCAGCTTGATCGTCTCGGGCAGGGCCGCCTCGGCGCTGGTGAGCAGCTCGTCGCCGGAGTCGAGCAGCCGCCTGCAGGTCCGGACCCCGCTCGTTGAACGCGGTCCCCAGCTCCGTGATCACGGTGGTGAGCTGGGCCGGGTTCACCGAGCTGACCAGGCGGTCCAGATTGGTCAGGAGCACCTGTGTGGCCACCGGGATCTTGTTGCGCGACATCGGCAGGACCGCGCCCTGGGTCAGGTAGGGCCCGGCCGAGGACGTCGGCTGCAGGTCGACGTACTGCTCCCCCACCGCGGACCGGTCGGCGACCACCGCGACGGCCGACGCCGGAACCTCGGGATGGGTGCAGCTGTTGAGGTGCAGGTCGACGCGGACGCCGTCGTCGAGCAGGTGCAGCTGGCCCACCGTCCCGACCCCGATGCCGCGGTAGGTGACCTCGGCGTTGGAGAAGATGCCGCCGGAGTCCGGGAAGTCGGCGCTGATCGTGCACCCGCCGCGACCGAAGATCATGGCGTTCAGTCCGGCGTACTTGCTGCCGACATAGGTCACGCCGACCAGGGACAGGATGACGAAGAGGATCAACTGGATCTTGGTGCCGCGCCTGATCACGGTGTCAGCCCCCGCTTCCTGTGCCGGGAACGACCGAGCCGGCCGGCAACGTGGCGCTCGAACCCGGCGACGTCGCCGCCGAACCTGCATTCGCCGGCGCCGCGCCCGGTGCGATCTTGAGGTTGTCCAGGATGTCGGAGAGGTTCAGGTCGAGCGTGACGTCCAGGTTGGTGTAGTCGCCGCGGACCGCATCAGGCGCGTTGCGCGGGAACGGGTAGGTCGCGACGAGTTCGAGAGCCTTGGGCAGGTTCTGGCCGGCCGCGGTGAGCTGGGTGAGGATCGGGTCGAGGCTGGTCAGTGCCGAGACGGTGTTCGCCTTGCTCTGGCCGATGACCGATACGGCCACGGTGCTCAGCCTGTCGAGGCTCTGCAGCAGCGTGACCAGCTGCTTGCGCTCGTCGGCCAGCACCTTCAACGCCCCGGGCAGGGTGTCGAGCGTGGCCGCGATGATCTGCTTCTGGTCGTCGAGCGTGGCCAGCAGCGAGTCCATCCGGTCGATCGCGGTCGTGATCTTGCCCTTCTGCGCGTCCAGGCCGCCCACGAAGGTGTTGAGCTGGGAGATGAGGTCCGCGCACCGCACCGGTGTTGCCGCCCAGGGCCAGGTTCAGCTCGTGGGTGATCGTCTGGATCTGCTCCAGGCCACCGCCGTTGAGCAGCAGGGACAGCGCGCCCAGCACCTCCTCGACCTCGGGGTTGCGCCCCGTGCGGCCGAGCGGGATCACGCTGTGGTTGCCGAGGTGGCCGGTGGGCACCTCGCCGGTGGGCGGTTAGGAAGCGAGACGTACTTCTCGCCCAGCAGCGACGTCTGCTTCAGCTCGGCGTAGGCGTTGGCCGGCAGGGAGACCTAGCCGTTCACCACGATGTCCACGCTGGCGTGCCAGTCGACGAGGGTGATCTTGTCGACCCGGCCGACGGCGACGTCGTTGACCTTGACCGCCGACTGCGGCACCAGGTCCAGGACGTCGGCGAACTCGACGGTGACGTGGAAGGGGTGGCCGCCGAGGGCGGCGCCGCCGGGAAGGGAGGTGTTCGCCAGTCCGCGGAATCCGCAGGCGAGGTGGACAGCACCGCACCGACCAGGGCGGCGACCAGCAACACGCGTGCCCGCCTCATTTGCCGGTCACCGCCGCGACTCCGGGGATCTTGGGCAGGCCCGGCAGACCGGGGGTCTGGTCCTGGGTGCATGCGGGCAGCAGCAGCCCGCCGAGCGGCGTCGACCCGGTGAGCGGGTCGATCAGGCAGCCCAGCTGCTTGGCCAGCGACGAGCACACCAGATCCGCCTGGTTCTTCAGATCGAGTTTCCCGCCGGTACCCAGCTTGCCCAGCCCGTTCAGCAGCCCGCAGATCACGGCCGGGTCGGCGAGCTCGGAGAGGTTGGTGCGCGAGTCGAGGGTTCCGTCCGCCGGCGTACCGGCCTCCACACCGCTGTAGGTGTGGCCGAGGTTCGCCAGCCCGACCGGTGCCACCGCCAGCAGCTCGGCGATCGCGGCCTTCTGCTTGACGAGCACTCCGGTGACGTCCTCGAGCCCGGTGATGGAGGTGTGCAGGGCGTCCTTGTTCGACTTCACGAACCCCGCGACGGCCTGCAGCGCAGCGGTCAGGTTCTTCAGCGCCAACCCGAGCGAGCCCCGCTCGTCGGCGAGTTCGCCGGCGACCTGGGCCAGTTGGGTGTTGAACGCGCGGACCTGGGTGTCGCTGCCGGCCAGCGCGGCCGTGAACGCCTGGAGGTTCTTCACCGTCCCGAACAGGTCCTCGCGGCCGTTGGCGAGGGTCTGCGTCGCCTCCGACAGCGCCTTGAGCGAGTTGCCCAGCGCCGCGCCGTTGCCCCTGCAGGTTCGCCGCGGCCACCTTCGTCAGGTCGGAGAGGGCACCGTTCTTGTTGGTGCCGTTGGGTCCGAGGGCGACGTTGAGGTCGTTCAGCGACTTGTAGATGTCGTCGAGCTCGACCGGGCTGGCGGTGCGCGAGATGGGGATGTCGGCGTGGTCGGCCATGACGGCGCCCCCGGTGTACACGGGCGCCAACTGCACGTAGCGGTCGCTGACCAGCGACGGCGGCACGATCACCGCTATGGCGTTCGCCGGGATCTTGACCTTCTTCTCGTACCGCATGCGGACGCGCACGGTCGAGCCCTCCGGCGTCACCGAGGTGATGGTGCCGATCTTGACGCCCAGCATCCGCACGTCCGAGCCCTTGTACAGCCCGACGGCGCGGTCGAAGTGCGCGGTCACGGCCATGGTCGGCGACCCGAAGAGCACGAAGGCCACTCCGGCGACGACGAGTGCGAGCACGACCCCCAGGGACAGGATCGTGACCGTGCGGCGGCGCAGTCTGCGCAACATCAGCACACCGCCCCGATCGGGACCGGCACGGCGATGCAGACCAGGCCCGTGCTCGAGAGGTTCTGGATGTAGGCGTCGAACCAGCGCCCGTTGCCGAGGGTGTTGGTGAAGACCCGGACGAACGGCGCGAGCAGCGCCAGCCCCTTGTCGATGTTGTCCCGGTTGTTCTGAAGGATCTTGAGAACTCCGTTCAACTGGGCGAGCGCCGGGCCGAGCGTGGCCTGGTTGTCGGCGACGAGGCCGGAGATCTGCACCGACAGCGTCGAGGTGTTGGTCAGCAGCTGGCTGATGGCGTCGCGGCGCAGGTTGAGTTCCTGGAACAGCAGCGACCCGTCGTTGAGCAGCGACGTGATCTGGGCGTCGCGGCTGGCCAGGACGGTCGTGACGTCGTTGGCGCGGGCGAGCAGGGTCTGCAGCGCCTGGTCGCGGGAGGCGACGGTGGTCGAGAGGCGCTCCAGCCCGTTCAGCGTCTGCTTCACCGTGGCGGGCGTGTTCTGGAAGGTCGCCGCCAGGGTCTCGAACGCCTTCGCCAGCTGCGTCGTGTCGATGTCGCCGAGGGTGTCGGTGAGCTGGCTCAGCGCCGGGTAGATGTCGTAGGGCGCCGTGGTGCGCGAGGTCGGGATCTGGCTGTGCGCGTCCTGCTTGGCCGTCCCGGTCGAGTCCACGGCGAGGTACTTGCGCCCCAGGACCGTCTTGATGTCGATCGCCGCGGTGCTGGCGTTGCCGACGAAGGCGTTCTTGACCCGGAAGTCCACGGCGACGTGGGTGCCCTGCAGCGACACCGACTCGACCTGGCCGACCTTCACGCCGGCGATGCGCACCTCGTCCCCGGGCGCCAGGCCGGCCGCCTCGGTGAACGCGGCGGAGTAGACCGTGCCGCCCCCGATGATCGGCAGCTTCTGGGCGTTGAAGGCCGCCCAGAGCAGCATGGCGATGACGACGAGGCCGATCGCGCCGATCGGGAGCGGGTTCCGCGAGCCGAACGAGCGCCCGCCGACGATCTTCTTCGCGCCGCCGCGCTTGAGAAGGGCCATGTCAGCTGCACCTCGACGGCGGCGACGAGGGCATGCCCACGGGCTGCTTCCCGATGACCGGCAGCGTGACCGTGCCGCCGGCGTTGCACAGGAAGAAGTTGAACCAGGAGCCGTAGGTCGCGGTACGGGTCAGGGTGGCGACCTTGTTCGGCAGCCGCTGCAGCACCCCGTTGATCGTGCGAGCTGCCGGCGTTGAGGGTCGCTGCCAGCGCCGGTCATGTCGTTGACGTCCTGCTTGCGCCGACCGGCCGGATCGTCTGCAGCAGCGCAGGCGGTGCCGGCGGTGAGGTCGTTGATGCCGGTGAGGGAGTCGCCGATCGCCTTGCGGTCCTGCGCGAGCCCGGACGACCCAGCGCTGCAGCTGGATGATCAGGTTGTTCAGCTCGGCGTCGCGCTGGCCGACGGTGTCCAGCACGGAGCACAGGTTGTCGATCAGGTCGCCGATGACCTTGTCCTTGTCGGCGATGGGCGTGGTCAGGTCCGCGGTCTGTTGCAGCAGCAGCGTCACCGTGCCGCCCTCGCCCTGCAGGGTCTGGATGATCTCCATGGACAGCGAGTTGATCTCGGAGGCGTCGAGTCCCTGGAACAGCGGCTTGAACCCGGCGAACAGGACGGTCAGATCCAGCGCGTTCTGCGTCTGGCTGAGCGGGATGGGGGCCTTCGGCGGCTGGGGCTGGTTCGAGCCCGCGCCCTCCTCGATGGCGAGGTAGCGCTGGCCGACGAGGTTGCGGAAGCGCAGCTCGGCGATCGCCGAGGCCGGCAGCGGGCGGGATCGGGTGACGGTGAACGTGACCTCGGCCAGGCTCGCGCCGCCGGTCCTGGGCTGGACCAGGTCGATCGAGCGGATCGACCCCACCCGCACGCCCGCGATCCGGACGTCGTCGCCGGCCAGCAGCCCCGTCGCGTCCGTGAACAGGGCGCGATAGGTCGTCGTGGGGCCGTAGGTGGCGTTGGTGATCGTCGCGCCGAGGAGATAGGTGACGAAGCCGGTGACGACCAGGAAGATCGTCAGTTTGACCGACGGCCCGAGCAGCCCCCTCATGGCGAGACCACCGCGGTGTTACCGCGCAGCAGTGGGGCGGCGAGCATCGTGGCGACGGGCGGGACCGCAGACGGCTGGTTGCCGTAGTCGTCGGAGATCAGGGCGTCCACGAGGTGGTTCTCCGAGCTCGAGCCGATCTGGGACTGGGAGTAGGCGGTGTCGGTCGCCAGCGAGGTGCTCGCCGCGCCGGGGCCGAGGGGTGGCGCGCCGTCGGGGAACTGCACACCGGGGAACGGCACCGCCGGGTTCGGCAGGCCGTAGCACTGCGGCCCGACGCCGGTGACGATCTTGGGCTCGTTGCCGGGGACGTACTTTCCGCGCGACGTGACCACCTCCAGCGTCATGTTCAGGGCGTGGTTGCGGAAGGCCTGTTCGAGGTGGGCCTCGTTGGCGACCAGCCCCGCGGCCATGCAGGGGTACTCGGGCGAGTACTCGGCGAGCAACGCGAGCAGCTGCCTGCTCTGGGACGCCACGGTGATCAGCCGCGAGCCGCTCTCGTCGAAGAACCCGGTCAGCTGCGCCGACGTCGCGGTGGCGCTGGTCAGGAGCGCGGCCAGGGCGTCCGGGTTCTGCGTGATGGTCTTCGAGGTGGTCTGGAGGTTGTCGAGGGTGCTCAGCAGGGCGGGCGCGACCGCGTTGTACTCCGAGGAGACGGCGCCGAGCTTGTCGATGTCGTCGACCAGCGTGCCGAGGTGGGGGTTGAGCTTGGACAGGTAGTCGTCGAGCTGCACGAGGTTCTTGCCGAGCTGGGCGCCGCGGCCGTCCAGTGCCGTCGCGAGGGCGTGCAGGGTGAGGCTCAGCTCGGCGGGCTTGAGTGCCTGTAGCAGCGGCATGACGTCGGACAGCACGTTCTCGAGCTGGGAGTAGGCGACCGACGTGTCCTGGCAGAGCACGTCGCCCTTGTGGACGGGCCGGACCCCGCCCGGCGCGCTCGCCCCGCACACGGGGGTGGACGGCGGGGTGATCACCAGCGACACGTAGTCCTCGCCGAACAGCGTCTTGGGCAGCAGCTGGGCGCGGTAGTTGTTGTCGATCAGCGCTGCCCGGGACGGGTCGAGGGCCAGCTCCAGCTTCGCGCCGTGGCCGGTGGAGCTGATCTTGCGCACCTCCCCGACGAGGATGCCGCGGATCTTCACGTCGGACTGCGCCTGGAGCTGGTTGCCGGTGCTGTCGGTCGTCAGCGTCACCATCACGACCTTGGTGAAGTCCTTGTTGTAGAAGGCGATCGACAGCTCGACGAGCGACGCGAGCACCACGAGGAACAGCACCCCGTACAGGCGCAGCCGGACGCGCTGGAGGACGGTCACGGCGCCTACCCCGCGATCCGGACGGTCGTCGTGGCGCCCCAGATGGCGAGCGAGAGGAAGAAGTCGACGACGTTGAGCGCGACGATCGAGGTCCGGACGGCCTTGCCGACCGCGATGCCCACCCCGGCCGGGCCGCCCTTGGCGGTGTAGCCGTAGTAGCAGTGGGTCAGCACGATGATGATCGAGAAGATCAGCACCTTCAGGAAGGACCAGAGCACGTCCTGCGGCGGCAGGAAGAGGTGGAAGTAGTGGTCGTAGGTGCCCGCGGACTGGTGGTAGTAGAGGACGGCGATCTCGCGGGTGGCGAGGTAGGACGACAGCAACCCGATCACGTACAGCGGGATGACGGCGATGAACCCGGCGATGATCCGGCTGGTGACGAGGAACGGCAGGCTCGGCACCGCCATCACCTCCAGCGCGTCGATCTCCTCGCTGATCCGCATCGCGCCGAGCTGGGCGGTGAAACCGCAGCCCACGGTCGCCGACAGCGCCAGGCCGGCGATGAGCGGGGCGATCTCACGGGTGTTGAAGTAGGCGGAGATGAATCCCGTGAACGCCGACGTGCCGAGCTGGTTCAGCGCCGCGTAGCCCTGCAGACCGATCTCGGTGCCGGTGAAGAAGGACAGGAAGCTGATGACGCCGACCGTCCCGCCGATCACCGCGAGAGCGCCCGTACCGAAGGTCACCTCGGCGAGCAGGCGCAGGACCTCCTTCTTGTAGCGACGCAGCGTGCGCGGCGTCCACGCCAGGGCGCGGGCGTAGAAGGACAGCTGGCCGCCCAGGTCGTCGAGGGCATCGACCGGACGGTGCAGGGTGCGCCGGAGCGAGGCGAGGAGATCCGACATCGCTAGGACCCCTTCGGCGGAACGATCTGGAAGTACACGGCGGTGAGGACGAAGTTGGTGAAGAACAGCAGCAGGAAGGTGACGACGACCGACTGGTTCACGGCGTCACCGACGCCCTTGGGGCCGCCGCCCGCGTTGAGGCCCTTGTGCGAGGCGACGATGGCCGCGATGGCTCCGAACAGCAGCGCCTTGAACTCCCCGGCGTAGAGGTCGGGCAGCTGGGCGAGCGCGGAGAAGCTGGCCAGGTAGGCACCGGGCGTCCCGCCCTGGAGCACGACGTTGAAGAAGTAGCCCCCGCAGACGCCGACCACGCTGACCAGGCCGTTGAGCATCATCGACACGAGCATGCAGGCGAGCACCCGCGGCACCACCAGTCGCTGCACGGGCGAGATGCCCAGCACCTCCATGGCGTCGATCTCGTCGCGGATCTTGCGGCTGCCGAGGTCCGCGCAGATGGCCGAACCGCCCGCTCCGGCGATCAGCAGCGCGCAGACGATCGGGCTCGCCTCCCGGAGCACGGCCAGCACGCTCGCCGCACCGGTGAAGGACTGCGCGCCGAGCTGGCGGGTCAGCGACCCGAGCTGGAGCGCGATGACCGCACCGAACGGGATGGCGACCAGGGCGGTCGGGAGGATCGTCACGCTGGCGATGAACCAGGCCTGCTGGATGAACTCCCGCACCTGGAACGGCCGGCGCACGCTCAGGCGCGCCACGTCCAGGCCGAGGGCGAACAGGCGGCCGCTCTCGCGGATCCCCGCTGCGGGAGACACGCTCATGGGGTCGGCCTGCTCTCGTCGGCCACGGGTGCCGCGATCGGATCGATGACGGCCGTGTCGTCGGCCTCGATGACGGCCGTGTCGTCGGCCTCGATGACGGCCGTCCCGCCGGAGCGCCAGCGGCGCCCGGCCACCCGGCGACGTCCGGTGGTGTCCAGGGCGAGAGCGGCTGCGGCCGTAGCCGTACCCGCCGTCGCCGAACCGGCCGATGCGGGCGCGACAGGCCTCGCCGGGTCCCCTCCGGGGGGAACGGCGGACCCGGCGCTGCCGCCCGCGTGGTCGGAGTCGAGTGCAGCTCGGACCGCGATCTGTGCCTTCTCGGGCAGGGTGTGGAGCAGCTCCAGGACGCGTTGCTGGCGGCGCTGGGCGGCTTGCCGGGGCGGCAGGCCCGGGGTGGGCTGCAGCTGCGGCGGAACGCCCACGCCGGAGGCGCCCTTCGGGCCGGTCCCGGGTGCGGGTGGTCCGTCGTCGACCATCGCGGCGAGCTCGGCGGCGACCTGGGCCTCGTCCTTCTCCTCGCTCATGCCGATCGGCCCCTCGCGGCGACCGTTCAGGAACTGCTCGACGACCGGCTCCTCCGAGGTCAGCAGGACCTCGCGCGGGCCGAACATGACGAGGTTGCGACGGAAGAGCAGCCCCAGGTTGTCAGGCACTGTCCGCGCCGTCCCGATGTCGTGGGTGACGATGAGGAAGGTGGCGTCGGTCTGGGCGTTCAGGTCGACGATCAGCTGGTTGAGATAGGCCACCCGCACCGGGTCGAGGCCCGAGTCGGGCTCGTCGAAGAGGATGATCTCGGGGTCGAGGACCAGCGCGCGGGCCAGGCCGGCCCGCTTGCGCATGCCGCCGGAGATCTCCCCGGGCAGCTTCTTCTCGGTTCCGGTGAGGCCGACCATCTCGAGCTTCTCGGTGACGATCGTCTTGATCTCGCGCTCGCCCTTGCGGGTGTGCTCCCGCAGCGGGAAGGCGATGTTGTCGAAGAGGTTCATCGACCCGAACAGGGCGCCGTCCTGGAACAGCACGCCGAACAGCTTGCGGGTCTCGTACAGCTGGTGCTCGCGGCAGTGGGCCAGGTCCACGTCGCGGATGATGATCGAGCCGCGGTCGGGCTTCAGCAGGCCGACGAGAGATTTCAGGAACACCGACTTGCCGGTGCCCGAGGGCCCGAGCAGCACGGAGATCTCACCGGGCGGGAGCGTCAGCGTCACGTCGGACCAGATGTTCTGGCGTCCGAACGACTTGGTCAGACCCTCGACCTTGACCTCGACACCCATCTCGCCTCCCCGCTTGCTCTCCGCCGGTTCGTGCCAACGGGAGGTACAACGAGACGCGCGCCACTCGGTTACTGGTGGGTTACTTGACGGTGTCCCAGCCTGCGCACGTGCTGCGCCCAGGTGCGGCAGGGCCGGGCATGCAGAAGGGCGGCCCCGCCGAAGCGGGGCCGCCCTCCGAGGCGGTGCGAACTACTTGACGGTGACCGTGGCGCCGGCGGCCTCGAGGGCCTCCTTCGCCTTCTCGGCCGCAGCCTTGTCGACCTTCTCCAGGACGGGCTTCGGCGCGCCGTCGACCAGATCCTTGGCCTCCTTGAGACCGAGGCTGGTGAGCGTGCGCACCTCCTTGATGACCTGGATCTTCTTCTCGCCGGCGGCCTCGAGGATGACGTCGAACTCGTCCTGCTCGACAGCAGCCTCGACCGGGGCAGCTGCGCCGCCACCGGCCGCCGCGACGGCCACGGGGGCAGCCGCGGTGACGTCGAAGGTGTCCTCGAACTGCTTGACGAAATCGGAGAGCTCGAGCAGCGTCATTTCCTTGAACGCATCGAGCAGCTCGTCGGTGCTGAGCTTCGGCATGTGAGCCGTCCTTTCTTAGTGTCTTGTCTCGCCGGGGAGCCGGAGAGCGGGTTGTGGTGCTACTACTCCGCCGGCTCGGCGGGAGTCTCGGTCGCGGCCTCGGGGGCGGTCGCCTCCGGTGCAGCGTCCTCTGTTGCGGGTGCCTCCGGGGCGGCGTCCTCGGCGGCCGGAGCCTCCGGGGCAGCAACCTCGGCGACGGGAGCGGCGGCCTCTGCGGGCTTCTTCTCCTCCAGCGCCTTGGCCAGACGGGCCATCTGCGACAGCGGCGCCTGGAACAGCGACGCAGCCCGGCTCGGAAGGGCCTTGAGGACTCCGGCCATCTTGGCCAGGAGAACCTCGCGGGACTCCAGATCCGCGATGCGGTTGATCTCGTCCGGGCTCAGCGTCTTGCCGTCGAGCAGCCCACCCTTGATCACCAGCAGCGGGTTGGTCTTGGCAAAGTCACGCAGGCCCTTGGCCGCATCGACGGGGTCGCCGCCGATGAAGGCGATGGCCGTCGGACCGGTCAGCAGAGCGTCGTCGATCGTCACTCCGGCGTCGGCAGCGGCACGCTTGGTCAGCGTGTTCTTGACGACGGCGTAGGTGGTATCGCGGCCCAGTGCGCGTCGCAGGTCGGTGACCTGCTTGACGGTGAGCCCGCGGTACTCGGTGATGACAGCAGCCGAGGATGACGTGAAGTGCTCGGTCAGTTCGGCAACCGCAGCAACCTTCTCGGTGTTCGCCATGTTCCTCCTCTCATCGTGTCGTGCCGCGAGGAGTGCATCGTCGCGGCGGGTGCTGGACGCAGCGTCTGCGCGCGCACCGAACGGGCCGGAGAAGAGAAAACGCCCCGGCGCAGGGCGCACGGGGCAGCTCGCGGACCGATGTCCGCGGCCGTACCGTCCATACCTGCGCGGGCCGCTTCCGACGCTTCGGAAGTCGTTCGGTCACGTGCGCGCACGCGACGACCAGCGGTCTTCGGTTGGATCTCCGCCAACGGTACGGGGCGCGGCGGGCAGATCCAAATCGCCGGTCAGCTCGCGCCGAAGCAGACGAACGGTGCGGGCGCCGACCCGGCGGTCACGACCGAGGCGAGCGCCTCGGCGGCACTCGCTCCCCCGGCCAGCGCGCGGTGATAGGCGCTCATGGTCCGCGCAGCGACGTCGTCGTCCACGCGGGCGACTCCGGCGATGACGCTGCGGGCGCCGTGGTGCAGCAGCACGCTGGTCAGGCCGAGGGCTTCGTCGCCGGGGCGGATCGTCGCCAGGCCGAGGTCGCACGCCGACAGCACCACGTGGGCCGCGGGGCGTTCGGCGTAGCCGAGATCGTGGGCGAACAGCACCCCGTCGGCCATCCGGATCGAGGAGAACAGCGGGTTCTGCGGCTCGTGGCGGCCGTGGGCGGCGACGTGGACGACGTCCGCCGAACCGAGCGCCTCCGCCAGGGCCGCGGTGGTGGCCTCGGCACCGACGACCGCGCGCCCACCGGTCCACGTCGCGCCGACGGTGACGGCCTCGTCCTCGGCGCGGAGGAGGGCCGGACCGGCGAAGGCGACCACGCCCGGGGTGGCACTGCGCGGGTGCTCCCGCATCGCGCGGCGGGCCCGCAGCCACGCGGTGGCCGACGGCGCGACGTTCACCGGGACGCCGAGCAGGGACGGCACGCATCCCCAGGGAACCGCGGCGAACGCACCCCCGGAGATGACCACGAGGGGGTCGGGCCCGGCGCCGATCGGAGCGAGCACCCGGGCGTCGAAGGCCGCGAGGCTGCGCGTCAGCGACGACGTGACGGCCGCCCGGAGCGGGGCCGGAAGGCTGCCGAGCGCGAGGGCGTCCAGGTCGGCGCGGATCCGGCTGAGCAGCTCGTCGATGGGGGCGACGGGGCCGAGCGGGACGACGGAGCTGCGCCCTGCGCCCACGACGACCGCGGACAGCTGATCGTGCGAGCCGATGAACGCCGCCATCCGGGTGCCGCGCTCGGCCAGTTCCGCGCGGACGTCGCGGTAGCTCGCCGGGCGGCTCTGGCCGCGTTCGCCGGCCACCGTCCAGGACCGCGCCGCGATCTCGCGTTCGAGCTCCCGGCGGCGGCGGCGCAGAGGCGCGGCGTCCGGACCCGGCAGACCGCGCAGACCCTCGATGACGCCGCGGAGGTCGGCCAGCAGTTCGGCCGTGCGCTCGTCCTCGGGCGGGCGGACGGCGGGGAGGCGGTTCGAGATCGCGCGGACCTTCTCCACGGCGTCGAACACCACCCCCGGGCGCCCGTCGGCCAGCGCCAGGTCCAGGTGCAGTTGGCTCAGCCGGGAGCCGTGCACAGCCGCCGCGGTCTTCAGGTCGAGGCTGCCGAAGCTGGCCTGGTGGGACGCGATCTCGGCGATGCCCTTGTTGATCGCCCGGCGCGCGGAGACCCGGTCACCGGCCGCGTCGGCCACCTGCGCGGCGACCACCCTGGCCTGGATGCGGACGCCGATGCGGTCCGACCCCGACGCCGGGCCGATCTCCTCCAGCAGCTGCTGCGCCCGCGCCGCGCGGCCCGACCTCGCCAGCAGCTCCGCGGCGAGCAGGCCGGCGCTGCGTGCCTGACCGGGCTGCCCGCGCTCGAGCAGTTCCGCGCGCAGCGCGAGCGCGTCGTCGGCCTGACCACGCCGGGTGCGGCCGCCGGAAACCTCGGCCTGCAGGGCGGTCAGCGCCGCGACCGCGGCCCAGCGGTCGCTGCCTCTGGCGCGGAAGCGGCGCTCGGCGCGCCGGGCCAGCCGGATCGCCGTCGCGGCGTCCTGTCCGATGAGGGCGCAGTCGGCGCGGGCCAGCTCCGCCTCGGCGCGATCCTGGAAGGCCCGCAGCCGGGCGAACTCGGCCTCCGCGCCGGCGAGGGTCTCCTCCGCCTCGCGGATCAGTCCGGCCTCGGTCAGCACGACGGCGCGATCCATGTTGAGCACGCCGCGCTGGACGTCGACGTCCAGCTGGGCCGCGGCCGCCATCGTGGCCAGCGCGGCGGGGAGATCGCCGGACAGGAATTCGACGTAGCCGAGGTTGCACCGGGCCTTGAACTCCATCTCGGCGATCTCCCCGGCGCGGGCGAGATCGACGCACCGGGCCAGATCGGCGCCGGCCGCGGTCAGGTCGCCGCGGTCCAGGTGCACGACGCTGCGGTTGAGCAGCAGCGCGCACTGGTTGTAGGTGTCCAGGAAGTCGATGTCGACGGCGGCGGCGTCGAGGTGATCAAGCCCTTCGGACGGGCGCCCGAAGGTCGTCAGCATGTTGGCGTGCTGGATCTCGAGCATGGGGGCCAGCGCGGGATCGTCGGAGTGCAGCGCCGCGGCACGCGCCTGCTGCAGGTACCCCAGGCCGTCGTCGAGGGTCCGCTGGTCTGCCACCGCGAAGGCCAGGCCCATCAGCACCCGGGAGCGCAGGCCGTTCGCCCCGGGTGAGACGTCCTTCGACGTGTCGAGGACACCGAGTGCGCGCACGAACAATCGCTCGGCCGTTGCCGGGCGCCCGGCGATCGCATGGTCGTAGGCACGCACCCGGAGGCGGTCGGCACGGGCCAGCAGGTCCACGCTCGGAGGTTAGTCGCCCCCTACAACTGGGTGACCGGCGTGATCACCGGCCGGGCCGGCGCGCCGTCGGTCTGCGCCCGGAGCACGAACTGCGCCAGACCGCTCTCGACGTCGTCGAAGGCGAACCGGCCGTCCGCGTCGGTATCGGTCTCGAGCGTCCCCGACTGCAGCTTGAGTTCGACCCGGGTCACCTGCGCGGGCGCGACCCAGCCGTCGATGCGGACCCGCCCGGCCGTCAGCGCGCCGATGGAGATCATGACGGTCAGGCTGTCACTGGCATAGGTGATCGAACGGGCCTGCTCGGCATCCTCCGACCGCGCGGTGACGAGGCCGCTGTCCAGGCTCTGCAGCTCCGCCAGTTCGGCCTCCATCTCCGCGAGCGACAACCCGAACGTCAACCGCTCGACCAGCCCCTCCGGCATCGGGTCCTGCCGCTCGAACACGGCGGCGATCGCGGTCAGGATCGCGGAGTCCTCACCGTCCAGGCGCTGGGCGGCGAGCTCGTCGATGTCCCCCGGTACCTGTGGTTGGTTCATTCTGACCACCCTGCATCTGCGGCCAGCGCCGCTCGTAGTTGTGCCAAACAGCGGCCCCGTGTCGGGCCGATACTCCCGACCGGCATGCCGAGCGCCTGCGAGACGGCGGCGTAGTCCGGGCGGTCGGAGAAGGCGATGACGCGCAGCAGCCGCTGGCAGCGCTCGGTCAGGCGGCCGATGTGGCTCCACAGCGCGTGTTCCTGCGCGGTCCGCAGGGTCACGTTCTCGGGCTGCTCGCTCGCGGCGGCGACGATCGTGACGTCGTCCATGTCCGTCGGATCGACCTTGCGCTGCACGCTCGACACCCGCCAGGCCTCGCGGCGGGCGGTGACGATGAGCCACTGCAGCACCGCCCGCGGATCGCTGATCGAGTCCGCGCGCCGCACGAGCGCCATCCAGGTCGCCTGCAGGACGTCTTCGGCCGATGCGGTGTCCAGCCGGTAGGACCGGACCGTGTGCCACAGGATCGGTGAGACAGCGGCGACGAGTTCGTTCATGCGGTCGCGGTCACCACCGCGGTACGCGGCGAAGGCGTCGCCGGCGATCACCGCGACCGAACGCTGACGGGGTTCGTGCTCCAGCCCCGCGGGGCCGTTCACGTCAGCACCATCGAGGTGAGCGACGTGAGTGCCGTCCGCGCCCGGGAGATCGCGGACAGCGGGTCGACCGCGTCCAGTTCGCCGGTGTCCAGCAGCGCCTGCGCGAGCCGGCCCGCCAGGATCGGCGCGGAGAAGGACGTGCCGCTCCAGGTCGCGAACCCGCCGAGGAAGTCGTCGGGATCGATCGATTCGCGGGTGCCGTCCAGGCCCTCCACGCGGTACCCGGGCTGGGCACCACCGTCGAAGCGGGGCATCGTGCTGACCACCGACGCGCCGTACTCCGCGGTGCACACCCACGGCCCGGCGTTGCTGAACAGAGCGATCGTGTCGTTCGGGTTGCGTGCCCCGACGCTGACGACCGGGATCGACGTCACCGGGCAGCTGGGGTTGACGCCCCCCGGATACGGCGTGAACGCGGCCGGGTAGAGCGGGCGGGTGGTGGAGTCGTTGCCCGCGGAGGCCACGACCGTGACGCCCGCCCGGCTCAGCCCGTCGATCACCGGCCACAGCAGATGATCGATGTTCAGCTCCTCCGGGAACTCGTGGTAGTAGCCGAGGGACAGCGAGACGACGTCGACGATGCCGGCCGGGTCGCCGCCGGGCTTCTGGGCGGCGAGCTGGGCGGCGAGCAGCAGTTCCAGGGCGTCGATGAGGGCGTTCTCCAGGACGACACCGTCACTGCCCATGATCCGGATCGAGATCATCACCGCGTTCGGGCAGGTCTGGCGGATCAGCCCGGCGATGAACGTGCCGTGACCGGCGTCGTCGTCGAGGGTGCCCTGCAACGGGTCGTCCAGCATGCCGGTGGCGTTGCCGTCCGGCGGGGACGAGGGCAGCTGCACCCGGGCGACCAGCGGATCGACGAAGGTGAGGGCGGCGGCGGAGTCGAACCACGCGTGCGCAGCCGTTCCGGTGTCCAGGATCGCCACCCGGGGACGACGTCCCGCGAGCTCTGTCTGCGCCGGAGCGGGCCCGACCCACGTGACGGGGGTGCGCCCACCCGAACCCGGATTGCCGTAGCTGGCCGATCCGTCGACGGCCTTGCCCGACGGCGTCTTGTACGGCGTGCCACCGATGCCCGAGCCGGTGTCGGCGAGCACGAGATGGTTCAGCCCCACCAAGGCCGTGGCCTTGCCGAGCGTCGGGTCGGCCCGCAGGTTCTGCAGCACCGACCAGGCATCGGGCGGCGGCTGGGCCGCGACCGCACGGTTCGGGTCCGGTTGCAGGCTGTAGGCGAGGACGACCGGGCCGCCCAGCACCCTCGACAGCGCGAGTTTGCGATCGTGGCGCGGGTCCGGGACGACGATCAGCCCCTGCCCACCGGCGGCCTTCACCAGGGCGGCGGCGACCAGGGCGTCGTCGGCGGGGTCGACGCTGACCAGGATCTGGTCGCTCACGTAGACGGTCGAGCGCAGCTCGGGCTGGCCGGGGAGCTGCAGCGCTGTCGTGGGGTCGAGGAGCTTCGCGTGGTAGCGGGTGAGCAGGGCGGGATCGAGGGGTAGTGGATCGATGTCGCCCGGCGGGGGTGACGTCGGTGCCGGCAGGCGCGGATCGTCGGGGCCGTTGATCGGCTCCCGCGTCCGGGCGCTGTCCGTCGGTGGCAGCTCGCTCATCAAATCCTCCGGGCCTGGCGACGGGGGGCTCACTCGTTCGACTCTGTAGGGATCGATCAAGCGTAGGGCTCGCACACCCCCCGGGAACAGCCACATTCCGAGGCGGGGAACGCGCTCTCACCACTCAGGAGCAGGGCGACCATCGCCCTGATACATCCGGGATCGGCCGACCCCCGGGCAAATCCCCGCAAACCACGAGAACCCCAGCCGGATCGGCTGGGGCTCTCGGTGAGGCTGGGGTGGTGACGGCTCAGCCGTCGACCTCCTCGAGCAGGTTGCGGGTGCGGTTCGGGTCTACGGGAACGCCCGGGCCCATGGTGGTCGCGAAGGTGACCTTCTTGACGTAGCGGCCCTTGGCCGAGGACGGCTTCGCCCGCAGGACCTCGTCCAGGGCGGCGCCGTAGTTCTCCACCAGCTGCTGCGGCGAGAACGACCCCTTGCCGATGACCAGGTGCAGGTTGGCCTGCTTGTCGACGCGGAAGGAGATCTTGCCGCCCTTGATGTCGGTGACGGCCTTGGCGACGTCCGGGGTCACGGTGCCGGTCTTCGGGTTGGGCATGAGACCGCGCGGGCCGAGGACACGGGCGATCCGGCCGACCTTGGCCATCTGGTCCGGCGTCGCGATCGCGGCGTCGAAGTCCAGGAACCCGGCGGTGATCTCGGCGATCAGGTCGTCGCTGCCGACCTTGTCCGCGCCGGCGGCGAGGGCCTCGGCGGCCTTGTCACCGGTGGCGAAGACGATGACGCGGGCGGTCTTGCCGGTGCCGTGGGGCAGGCTGACCGTGCCGCGCACCATCTGGTCGGCCTTGCGCGGGTCCACACCGAGGCGCATGGCGACCTCGACGGTGGGGTCGAAGCTGGTGGCCGGCATCTTGGTCGCGAGCGTCGCGGCCTCGAGCGGGCTGTAGATCTTGTCGGCCTCGAGCAGCTCGGCGGCCTTGCGGTAGTTCTTGCTGCGCTGCGGGCATGGTGCTGGTTCTCATCTCTGATCGGTGGTGCTGACGGGCGCCGGCGGTCGGCGCCCTCCCACGGTCGGAACTGGTGGAGCAGGTGTTACCGGGCTCAGCCGTCGACGGTGATTCCCATCGACCGGGCGGTGCCGGCGATGATCTTGGCAGCCTGGTCGATGTCGTTGGCGTTGAGGTCTTCCATCTTGGTCTGGGCGATCTCGCGCACCTGATCCATGGTCACCTTGGCGACCTTGGTCTTGTGCGGCTCGCCGCTGCCCTTCTCGACACCGGCCGCGGCCAGCAGCAGGCGCGCCGCGGGCGGGGTCTTGGTGACGAAGGTGAAGGACCGGTCCTCGTAGACCGAGATCTCCACCGGCACGACCTGGCCGCGCTGGGACTCGGTCGCGGCGTTGTAGGCCTTGCAGAACTCCATGATGTTGACGCCGTGCTGGCCCAGGGCCGGGCCGACGGGCGGCGCCGGGTTGGCCAGGCCTGCCTTGATCTGGAGCTTGATGATCGCGGCGAGCTTCTTCTTCGGAGGCATGTTTCTTCTCTTCTTCTGTGGGACGTGGTGTGTGGAGGTTGACGGGCGCTAGATCTTGGCGACCTGGCTGAAGGAGAGCTCCACCGGAGTCTCCCGACCGAAGATCGACACCAGCACCTGCAACTTCGAGTGCAGCGGATCGATTTCGTTGATCGTGGCGGGCAGCGTGGCGAACGGCCCGTCCATGACGGTGACCGACTCGCCGACCTCGAAGTCGACCAGGTCGACCGCCGCCTTGTCCGGCGAGCTGGCCCCGCCGCCGCTGGTGGCGCCGGCCGGCTTCTCGACCGTCGGCGCGAGGATCTTGAGCACCTCGTCGATCGACAGCGGTGAGGGCTTGGACGTGGCGCCGACGAAGCCGGTCACGCCGGGGGTGTTGCGCACTGCGCCCCACGACTCGTCGTTGAGGTCCATCCGCACCAGGATGTAGCCGGGGAAGACCTTGCGCTGCACCTGCTGGCGCTTGCCGTTCTTGATCTCGATGACCTCTTCGGTCGGCACCTCGACCTGGAAGATGTAGTCCTCCATGTCGAGCGAGCTGATCCGGCTCTCGAGGTTGGTCTTGACCTTGTTCTCGTAACCGGCGTAGGAGTGCACGACGTACCAGTCCCCGAAGGCGGTCCGCAGTTCGCGGCGCAGCGTCTCCAGGGGGTCCTCGTCCTCGGCGTCGATCGCGGGGAGTTCCTCGGCCGGGTCGCCGGCGGGGGCATCGGTGTCGGCCGCGGCGGACTCGGCGGCCTCCTCGGGCGGAGCTGCCCAGTCCGGCAGGGTCGCGGGCTCGTCGGACGGGTGCGGGGCGGAGTAGCCCGAAGCCACGACGTCAGCCTCGACCGACAGTTCCTCGGCCAGTGCCGGGGACTGCGCGGCGGGCGCGTCGCGGTCGTCGCCGTCGGCGACGATGTCGAACTCAGACACAGAACTCTCTTCCCTCGAACGTGACGCCGGCTACTGCCGACTCCTTCATCGCTGTCGGTCCCGGCGTCAGCCGAAGACCCACAGCACCAGCCTGGCGAAACCGATGTCCAGGCCGGACACGATCGCCACCAGCACGACCACGAACACGACCACGACAGTGGTGTACGTGATCAGCTCCTGCCGCGACGGCCAGATCACCTTGCGCAGCTCGGCCACGACCTCCCGCAGGAAGCGGGTGAACGACCGGATCAGCCGGGCGACCCAGAAACCGTCACCGCTGGAGCGCGCCGCGGACGCGTCGGACGAGGTCCGGGTATCAGTCACGTCGTTGCTCCTCGCGTGGGCCGGCGTGGGCCGGGCTGGGCTGGTCGGTGGATCCGTGCGGATGGTGCTGATCGTGCAGGGGCGACAGGACTTGAACCTGCAACCGCCGGTTTTGGAGACCGGTGCTCTACCAATTGAGCCACGCCCCTTTGGGGAGCCGGAGAGCATGCTTGCGCACGGTCATCCAGACCCGAGAGGCAAGTGTACGGGCCGCGGCGGGCTGCGGCCAAGCCGAGCCCGGCTCCCGCGCTGACCCGGAGGTGAATTCCGGCGCGCCCGTCTGAGACGATGGAGCCATGGTTTCACGTATCTCGGATCGCATCGCCGCCATCGCCGAATCCGCCACCCTGGCCGTCGACGCCAAGGCCAAGGCCCTCAAGGCCGCGGGACGGCCCGTCATCGGCTTCGGTGCCGGGGAGCCGGACTTCCCGACGCCGGACTACATCGTCGAGGCCGCCGTCAAGGCCGCCGCCGAACCGCGCTTCCACCGCTACACCCCGGTAGGCGGCCTCCCGGAGCTGCGCGAGGCCATCGCGGCCAAGACGCTGCGCGACTCCGGCTACCAGGTCTCGGCCGCCCAGGTACTGGTCACCAACGGCGGCAAGCAGGCCGTCTACGAGGCCTTCGCGACGCTGCTGAACCCCGGCGACGAGGTGCTGCTGGTCGCGCCGTACTGGACCACCTACCCCGAGGCGATCAAGCTCGCCGGCGGAGTGCCCGTCGAGGTCTACACCGACGAGACCACCGGTTACCGGGCGTCGGTCGAGCAGTTGGAGGCCGCGCGCACCGATCGCACGAAGGTGCTGCTGTTCGTGTCGCCGTCGAACCCCACCGGGGCCGTGTACCCGCCCGACGAGGTCGCCGCCGTCGGGCGCTGGGCCGCCGAGCACGACCTCTGGGTGGTCACCGACGAGATCTACGAGCACCTGGTGTACGGCTCGGCGAAGCACGTGTCCATCGCCACCGCCGTGCCCGAGCTGGGCGACAAGGTCGTCATCCTCAACGGCGTCGCCAAGACCTACGCCATGACCGGCTGGCGGGTCGGCTGGCTGATCGGCGCGCCGGACGTCGTGAAGGCGGCCTCGAACCTGCAGTCCCACGCCACGTCCAACGTCGCGAACGTCTCCCAGGCGGCGGCGCTCGCGGCGCTGACCGGGGACCTGTCGGCCGTCGCCACGATGCGCGCGGCCTTCGACCGGCGCCGCCAGCTCATGACGACCATGCTCAACGACATCCCGGGCGTGTTCTGCCCCGAACCCGAGGGCGCGTTCTACGCCTACCCCTCGGTCAAGGGCCTGCTCGGAGTGCCGCTGCGGGGCCGGGTGGCCGAGACCTCGGCCGATCTGGCGGACCTCATCCTCGACGAGGTCGAGGTCGCGGTCGTCCCGGGCGAGGCGTTCGGCACGCCCGGCTACGTGCGGTTGTCCTACGCCCTCGGCGACGCCGATCTGGTCGAGGGCATCAGCCGCATCGCCAAGCTCGTCGCCGAAGGCTGAGTTCCACAGCGTCGGACATGACAGCGTCGACATGACGAAGCGGTGGTGGGCCGGTCAACGCGCCCACCACCGCTTCGTCGTGTCCGCCCGGAGGCGGTGTCGTCCTACTGCTCGGTGATGAAGTTGATCTGGTGTGCGTCCCGCTCGATCGCGGCGTCGACGTCGGGCTGGTCCATGACGAGCGACACGGCCCAGTAGTAGATCAGCAGCGAGAAGACGATGACGACCGCCAGGTCGACGAACGACGGCAGGAACTGGTGGTCACGTGACAGCCAGTTGTGGAAGGCCGTGTTGTAGGTGAACTGACCGGGGTGGTCCGGGTCCGGGATCGACTTCGGGCCCCAGGCGCCGTACCGGCCCATCGAGCTGATGACGGTCAGGCCGATCAGCCACGGCGCGATCCAGGCGGCGTGCTTGATCTTCTTGATCGAGTCGGTCTTCATCGCGGCCGCACCGATGAAGAAGATGATGAAGCCGACGATGATGAGGATGTCGAGCTTCCACATGAAGTCCCAGCCGGTCCAGTAGATCAGCAGGTCGGCGAACGCGAAGCCCGCCGGGAGCAGGATCGCCGGGAACGGCATCTTGTACGGACGCACCCGGTCGGCGTTGTCGTGTTTCTGCAGGGCGCCGAGCGCCACCGGGGCGAAGGCGTACATGACCGCGGTGGTGTCGGTGACGATGGACACGATGGACGACCAGCTCTTGAACGGACCGAAGGCGCAGATGCCGACGACCAGTGCCACGAGCAGCGACACGTACGGGACACCGCGGCTGTTGGTCTTCGTGAGCGCGGACGGCATCTCCTGCTCCTCGCCGATCGCGTAGGAGATGCGCGCCGTCGTACCCAGGTAGACCAGACCGGTGCCACCGGGAGAGATGACGGCGTCGATGATCAGCACCGTGCCCAGCCAGGTGGCGCCGACCGCGAGGGCCAGGGTGTACCAGGCGCCGTAGTCGCTGGCGCCACTCCCGCCGAGCGGGTTGCTCCAGCCGCTGGACAGGTTCGACGGCTTGATCGCGCCGACGAAGACGACCTCGAGCAGGAGGTAGATCCCCGCGCCGATCGCCATCGCCGTGAGGATCGCGCGCGAGATGTCCTTGCGCGGGTTCAGCGCCTCGCCGGCCAGCTGCGCGGCCTGCTCGAAACCCTGCAGCGCGAACACGACACCGACCGGCATGGCGGCGAAGATGCCGTGGATACCTGCGGGCGCGAACCCGCCGCCGCCGCCGTGGTCGCTGCCGGTGTGGAAGTTCCCGATGTGGAAGGACAGGAAGGCGATGACGACGATGGTGAGGATCGGTACGGCCGTCTTCCAGATGACGATGCCGGTGTTGCTCTCGGCCATCAGCTTCGCGCCGGCCATGTTCAGCGCGGTGAACCCGACCATGGCGAGGATGGCGACGATGAGGCCGCGGCCGTTGAGCAGGCCCGAGGACTGGACCATGTCGAAGTGCTGGTTGACCCAGTGCACCGAGGAGAGGTACGTCAGCGCGGCGATGACCTCGACCGGGGCGATGAACACGGCCTGCAACCACGAGGACCAGCCGGACAGGAAGCCGGCGATCGGGCCGTGCGAGAAGTAGGCGAACCGGGCGGTACCGCCGGCCACGGGATAGGTCGCGCCGAGCTCGGCGTAGATGAGCGCCAGCGTGGACAGCATCAGTGCGCCGAGGATCCAGGAGATGATGCCGGACGGGCCGGCCTCCTTGGCGACGTTCAGGGCCCCGAGCAGCCAACCCGATCCGATGATCGAACCGAGCGAGACGAACATCAGGCCCCAGAAACCGACGGACCTCTGCAGCCCGACTCCTCGTTCGTCGGTGGTGTTCACTGCCATATGTGCTCCTCGGGACGCGCGGATGTGACCAGGATGCGAACTACTGCCCGCGCGCACTCTGCTACCCGGCGTCGGTGGCGTCAATACTGGGTTTTGACCGTTTACGTCACCGTTACCCGGGTGGGTGCGGCCCCCGGATCCGCCCGGGATGTTAAGACGCCGTTCATCGCAACGACATGGAGGGCGGGAAACCGCTCAGGTGAGCGCGCCCGCGCGCCGCAACACCGCCAGCGCCGCCGGAAGACCGGACAGCGCCGCGGCCAGGTCGACCGGCTCGGCGATGGTCCACGCGTTGGCGTTGATGAAGCACCGCAGGGCGGCGTCGAACCGGGTCGGGCCGGCCGCGGTTCGGGCCGCCTCCAGCGCGGCGGCGCCCTTGCCGTAGGTCACGGCGTAGTAGGAGCGCTCGTCGGTGCCGTAGTCGGCCGTGGGGCGGTCCACGTTCCCGGCGATGCGCAGATCCTCCGACGGCTCCGGATGGCCGTCCACCAGCTGCTCGGCGTAGGTGGCGAACGCCTCGTCCAGCCAGGCGTGCTCGGCCTGTGAGTCGCCGACCATCGCGTAGAACCACTGGTGGGCGATCTCGTGGACGGTCACGAGGCGGGTCGGGCCGAACAGCAGCGTGGAGCTCGGGTACTCGATGCCGCCGCCCTGCGCCGGGAGCACCGCCACCGACAGCGACGGGAACGGGAACGGGCCGAAGCGGGTGGTGAGTCCGCTGAGCGCGAAGCGCACGTCGGAGAGCACGCCGGCCAGCCCGGCCTGCGTCGGGGCGCCCACCCGCAGCCTCGCCCCGGCCACCGTCTCGTCGTGCACGGCGAACGGGCCGGCCGCGACGCTGACGTCCCGGGCGCTGTCGATCGTCGAGTGCCACCGGCGACGGTCGGGTGCGACGGTCACCGGGTCGGTCGGGTCGCCGGACATCAGCACGGTGTCCGCGGCGGGCGCGGTCACGGTCAGGTCCGTGCGGGCAGCCTCGCTGGTGGCGCTCTCGGCCGGGAACTGGATCATCGGTTCGGTGTGCCAGCCGTAGCCGCGTTCCCAGGCGAGCAACGGCTGCGCGGAACCGAACCAGGCGAAGTCCTGACTGCGGCCGAAGCGGTCGAAGCTGCCGTCGCCGAGGGTGAGGGTGAACGCGAGCGAGGCGTGAACGGTAGTCCCGGCACGGACCCGGGAAGCGAACGGGATCACCAGCAGGCCGCCCTGGGTCCCCGCAGCCGCGCCCGCCTGCTGGTAGGTGGCCGCTGCCGCGCCGTGGTCGGCAGTCGCGGAGGTGACGGTGATGCCGTTCCCGGCCCGCACGGTCGGAGCGGTGTTGGCCGTCAGCCGGAACACCAGTTCGGTGATGTCGGCGTCGGGGGTGAACGCGACCGCCTCGGTGCCGGTCACGGTGTGATGGTCGGCGGACAGGTCGAACGTCAGCGCCACCGTCGGGCGCCTCGGATCAGGTGCGGCATAGGAGTCCGGGCAGGCCACCGCGGCCGTGGTGCCCGACGCGGGAGATCCCGTGCCGGAGACACGGGTCGTGCAGCCGGTCAGGGAAGCCGCGGTGAGGACGACGGCGGTGAGGGCGGCGGCGGTCAGCGTCGCCGCGGCGCGGTGCCGGCCCGAACCTGCGCGGCGGCGCACGCCCGCGACGCGCCTCAGCTCAGCCGGACGACGGCGCGCGCCCGGGCCAGCACGGTCTGCCCGGCGACCTTCGCGGTGATGTCGACGACCGCCGTCTGCTCCTCGTCACGGATCTCGACGATCTTCGCGGTGACCTCGACGGCGGCGCCCACCCCGTCGTCGGGCACCGGGACCGGACGGGTGAACCGCACGCCGTACTCGACGATCGCGCCGGGGTCGCCGGTCCAGTCGGTCACCACGCGGGCGACGGTGGCCATCGTCAGCATGCCGTGGGCGATGACGTCGGGCAGCCCCACCTCGACGGCGACCCGCTGGTTCCAGTGGATGGTGTTGAAGTCCCCGGACGCGCCGCAGTACCGGACGAGGTCCAGTCGGGTCAGGGTGAAGGTCTGGCCGGGCAGTTCGTCACCGACGGCGAGATCGGAGCGGGCGACCATCAGCTCTGCACCTCCGGACCGCGGGCGACGAGCGTGGAGTAGCTGGTGGAGACGTGCTCCCCGTCGTCGGTCAGCACGTCCGCGCGGGTGGTGAGGATGTCGTTGCCACCGGCCGAGCGGATCGATTCGACCACCACGGTCACCGTCAGCCGGTCGCCGGCGTGGATCGGGCGGGAGTAGACGAAGCGCTGCTCGCCGTGGACCACGCGGGAGTAGTCGATGCCGAGGTCAGGGTCGTGGGTGACCTGTCCCCCGGCGGGCAGCGTGACCACGATCGCGAAGGTCGGCGGTGCGATCACGTCGGGATGGCCGAAGGCCTGGGCCGCCGCGGGGTCCCGGTACACCGGGTTGGGGTCGCCGATCGCGTCGGCGAACTCCCGGATCTTCTCGACGCCCTACCTCGTACACCTCGGTGGGTGGGTAGACGCGGCCGACGAAGGCCTCCGAGATAACCATGGCGGCCACGCTATACGAGTCAGCGGCCTGGCTACAGCACTCTCCGGAACAGCACACCGGCCCGCCGGCGATCAGATCGCGATGCGGGCCGGGGTGGGATCAACTCGGGTCAGCGGGTCTCGCGGTGCTCGGTGTGCTTGCCGCAGTTCGGGCAGAACTTCTTCATCGCCAGGCGATCGGGGTCGTTGCGCCGGTTCTTCTTGGTGATGTAGTTGCGGTGCTTGCAGTCCTGGCAAGCCAAGGTGATCTTCGGTCGTACGTCGGTGGCTGCCACGGGTAGTGCCTTTCGGTCGAGTGCTGCAGAACGTCGGTGGTGCAGGAAGTGCCAGTACCTGCGGTGCGTGTACCTGAGGTGCTAGTAGCGAGGGCCGGACTTGAACCGGCGACACAGCGATTATGAGCCGCTTGCTCTACCAGGCTGAGCTACCCCGCCAAGGGTCACTCTGCTCAGGTCACCAGCCAACTGTAAGCGCTGCGCGAGCAGAACGATTCCCGCGCCCTCGGGCGCGGGCCCCGCGAGCCCCCTTACGGAATCGAACCGTAGACCTTCTCCTTACCATGGAGACGCTCTGCCGACTGAGCTAAGGGGGCGGCGGCGCACCCGACATACGGTCATGCACGCGAACGCCTCGCGAGACTTTACACGACATCCGCGACGGGCGTGAACGCACGGAACCCCCGCGTTCGCGGGGGTTCCGTGAGAGTGTGGCGGGTGTTGGGTTCGAACCAACGTAGGCTGAGCCGGCGGTTTTACAGTCCGCTCCCTTTGACCACTCGGGCAACCCGCCTGGTGCACTGCCGACGTGCTGGCAGCGCGACTAGACCTTACCGTCGACGACGTACAGGGGCGCTCGTTCAGCCCGACAGGAGGAGCACGCCATGGCCGATCCGTCGTTCGACGTCGTCAGCAAGATCGACCGGCAGGAGGCCGACAACGCGCTCAACCAGGCCGCCAAGGAACTCGCCCAGCGCTTCGACTTCCAGGGCACCAACGCCTCGATCGAGTGGAGCGGCGAGCTGGGCATCACGATCAAGGCCGACACCGAGGAGCGGGCCAAGGCCGCGCTCGAGGTGTTCAAGGAGAAGCTGGTCAAGCGGTCCATCTCGCTGAAGTCGCTGGACTGCCGGCGAGCCGAAGCAGTCGGGCAAGCACTACGTCATCTCCGGCTCGCTGCAGCAGGGCATCGACGCCGACCAGGCCAAGACGATCGCCAAGGCGATCCGGGACGAGGGCCCCAAGGGCGTCCAGGCCCAGATCCAGGGCGACCAGCTGCGGGTCAGCGGCAAGAAGCGCGACGACCTGCAGGCCGTCATCGCCATGCTGCGCGAGGGCGACTTCGGCGTCGCGCTGCAGTTCACCAACTTCAAGTGATCGTGACGTCCCGGTGACTGCGGCGGCCGGCTCGGTGCGGACCACGGGGACGGACCTCGGGTGAAGGGCATCGTCCTGGCCGGCGGCTGCGGGCACCCGGCTGCATCCGATCACCCGCGCGGTGAGCAAGCAGTTGCTGCCCGTCTACGACAAGCCGATGATCTACTACCCGCTGTCGGTGCTGATGCTGGCCGGCATCCGCGAGATCCTGATCATCACGACCCCGCACGAGCAGGACCAGTTCGTCCGCCTGCTCGGCGACGGCGTCCGAGCTGGGCATGACGCTGACCTACGCCGTCCAGCCCGAGCCGAACGGCCTGGCCGAGGCGCTTCATCATCGGACGCGAGCACATCGGCACGGACAGCGTCGCCCTCGTCCTGGGCGACAACATCTTCTACGGCACCGCGCTGGCCGAGATCCTGACGGCGGCGGCCGCGGAGCAGCACGGCTGCCCCTGTTCGGCTACCAGGTGCGCGACGCCCGAGCGCTACGGCGTGGCCGAGTCCGATGCCGCGGGGCGCCTGATCTCGATCGAGGAGAAGCCGGCGGCGCCCAAGTCGAACCTCGCAGTGACCGGGCTGTACTTCTACGACAACGACGTCGTGGACATCGCCGCCGGGCTGACGCCGTCGGCGCGGGGCGAGCTGGAGATCACCGACCTGAACAACGTCTACGTCAGCCGCGGCACGGCCCGGCTGATCGACCTGGGGCGCGGCATGGCGTGGCTCGACACCGGCACGCACGACTCCCTCGTCGAGGCCGGGCTCTACGTCCAGGTGCTGGAACACCGGCAGGGCGTGCGGATCGCCTGCCTCGAGGAGATCGCCGCCCGCCTCGGGTTCATCTCCCCCGATGCCGCGTACGCCCTCGGCGCCGCGCTGGCGTCCTCCGGGTACGGCCAGTACGTCATGGACGTCGCCGTGACGCTCGGGGCGCAGCGCGCGTAGGTCGGTGCGCGCGGTCGGCGGCGGTCACCGCCAGTAGCGGGGGTCCTGCTTGGCCATGGCCTCCAGCCGGGCGATGCGCTGCTCCATCGGCGGGTGGGTGGAGAACAGGCTCCGGCCGCGGAACGGGTTGGCGATCATCAGGTGGCTCGTGGACACCAGCGCCGGCTGCTGCGGCAGCGGCTGCGCGGTCACCCCGGCCTCCAGCTTGCGCAGCGCGCTGGCCAGCGCCAGCGGGTCCCCGGTGAGCTCGGCGCCGGACTCGTCGGCCTGGTACTCGCGGCTGCGGCTGATCGCCAGCTGGATGATCCCGGCGGCCAGCGGTCCCAGGAACAGCATCAGCAGGCCGGCGAAGGGGTTGCTGTTGCGGTCCCGTCCGCCACCGAAGAACAACGCGAAGTTGGCGATGTAGGTGATCGCCGTGGCGAAGGCGCCGGCGATGGAGGACGTCAGGATGTCGCGGTTGTAGACGTGACTGAGTTCGTGCCCCAGCACGGCGCGCAGCTCGCGCTCGGTGAGGATGCGCAGGATCCCGTCGGTGCAGCACACCGCCGCGTGCCGCGGACTGCGGCCGGTCGCGAACGCATTGGGCTGCGTCGCCGGGGAGACGTACAGGCGCGGCATCGGCTGGTGGGCGGTGGTCGCCAGGTCCCGGACGATCGCGTACATCCAGGGGTACTGGGCCTCACTGGCCGGCTGCGCGTGCATGGACCGCAGGGCGATCTTGTCGGAGTTGAAGTAGCTGAAGGCGTTGATACCCAGCGCGAGGAGCAGACCGATGGTCATCCCGGTCGTGCCGCCGAGCACTCGGCCGACGACCAGGAAGAGCGCGCCGAGCGCGCCGAAGAGGACTGCGGTCTTCAGTCCGTTCGTTCCGCGGTGCATGTTCTCCTCAACGTTCTCGGGGACCTAGTACGTTCCCACTATGTCTGCGATCGATGTGATGCTGGCCGCCAACCAACGCTACGCCGCCACGTTCCCCGGAGCCCGGCCCCTGCGCCCGGCCAAACAGGTCGCCGTCGTGGCCTGTATGGACTCGCGCCTGGACCTGTTCGGTGCGCTCGGACTGGACATCGGCGACGCCCACCTGATCCGTAACTCCGGTGGGCAGGTGACCACCGACGTGCTGCGGTCACTGGCCGTCAGCCAGAACCGGATCGGCACGCGCGAGGTCGTGGTCATCCACCACACCGACTGCGGGATGATGGGGCTCGACGACGCGGCGTTCCGCGCGGAGCTGGAAGAGCGCAGCGGCATCGCCCCTCCGTGGGACGTGCCCGGCTTCACCGATCTCGACGTGGACGTGCGCGCCTCGGTCCAGCTGGTGCGCGAGTGCCCCTGGTTGCCGTACCGCGACAACGTCCGCGGCTTCATCTTCGACGTGGCGTCGGCGCGGATCACCGAGGTCACCGACCTCACGCCCGAGGCGGATCAGCAGGCCCAGCGGAACGACTCGACGAGGTCGTAGCACCGGTCGACCAGCTCGGGGTCCGGATTCGGGTCGGAACTGAACTCGGCCATCACCGCGAGGTTCCCCGACGGTGCCGGGACGACGAACTGGGCGTGGCCGTCCAGCCAGTGCACGTCCGACAGGCAGCGCTCCGCGCCGTCCAGGGTCTCCTCTGCCGGCTCGTCCAGCAGCCCGATGCTCAGCACGACGGTGGCGGAGCGGAGCGAGCGCTCGGTGACGATCGCGGTGCTCAGCACGGCCAGGACGGGCCCGCCGTCGGACTCGGTGCCGAGGTCACCCTCGGCGGCGCTGGCCACCAGCCACTGGCGGCAGTCGAGCTCGAAGGCCGGCAACGTGAGATCGATCGACATGGTCTCCCCTGGCTCTGGACACATCCCCGACGGGAACGCGGGTGGATGTCCCACGTTCTGACTCCGCCGACGACAACGCGTTCCCGGTGAGTCCCGCTTCGTCGTCGGCTATCGATAGGACGCCGGCGCTGTTGCTTTGTGACGCGCTCGACGGGAAATTCCCTCATCGATTCGCATTTACAGGTTTACCTTTCGGGTGATACGGACATGTCGATGTCCCTTTTCGAAAAGTGATGGCGTCGGCCGCCCGCCCGCGGGCTCGGCGCCTTTTCTCGTTTGCGGCGAAATGCACCAAGACCGGTATACAAACAGTTTCGCGTGCACGGGACATTCACGAACCGATGCGCGCTCACGTCGGTGGGTCCGAGGCCACCATGCCCGCCCGGGACCCTCCGGACGTGCCGCCCCCGACGGCGGACGCGGCGGGACTGCGCCCGGTGACCGCGGTGAATCCGGCCGTCCCGACGTCCTCCCACGCGGTGAGTGCGGCGCGCACCGACCGGCCGCTGAACGCCTGGCCGAACGCGCCGCGGACCCCGACGGCGCCGAGTTCCCGCGCGGACACCGTCGCGGCCTGCCACGTCCCGCGGACCGATTCGCCCACAGCGCCCGCCATCGCGGTGGCGGCGGCGACGCCCGGGCGCAGCACGCCGTCGGCGCGGGTGAGCGCGCGGGTGCCGGTGACCGCGGCCTTGCCGAAGGCCGACGCGGGGACGGCGCCCACCACGTCCTCGGTGATGGTGGCCGCGGAGACGGATTCACGGAACTGCACCGCCCGCTCCACGTCCAGGGCCAGGGTGGTCGCCGACAGCGCCGCGGAGGCCGCGAACAGCAGCGGAGCAGCCGCCGGGCACACGACGATGGCGAGCAGGCCGAGATCCCCGGTGACGGCGGACAGCTCACCGAGCACATGCGAGGCCGAGTCGACGAAGGCATGCCAGCCGTGCGGGTTGCGCAACGGGTCGTGCCGGTCGAGCGCGCGCAACTGCCGCGCCCGCAGGTGGGCGGCCTCCGACCACCGGGCGTGCGCGGCCAGCAGCCGGGCACAGGCAGCGGCGCACGTGGCATCGGCGGCGGGCAGCGACGGTGAGTCGGGGGCCAGCACCGAGCGTGCGTCCCATGCCTCCTGGAGGGCGTCGCGAGCCTGCCGGATCGCCCCCGTGGTGTGGTCCAGGTCGTCGGCGTAGCCGCGCAGGATCGCCGCGCACCCGTCGTACCGCACGCTCACCGCGTCGAGGTGGGCCGGAGCCTCGGCCACGATCTCGGCGAAGGCCCGCGCCGCATCCCCGAGCCAGAGCGACGGGTCGGCGGTGACCGACCGGACCCGATGCGTCAGGTCGCGCAACGCCGCAGCCGTACCCGCGAGCTCGCCGGCCGCGCGGCGGACCTGCGCGGGATCGGTCCCGGGCACCGGCCGCTCCAGCCCGGCGCGGACGGCGCCGGCGACATCGGCGCGCACCTCCAGGGGCGCCGCAGTCATCGCGCCGCCCGGGTCAGCCGGCGTTCGATCTCGGCGTAGAGCGCCGCGGCGTCGATCGCGGCGGACCCCACGCCCGCGAGGTAGGAGACGATCGCCCGCCGCTGGCGTGACCAGTCGCCTTCGATGCCGCGGAGCGCCGCGGCGACGGGATCGTCAGGAGCCAACAGCTCGGCCAGGACGCGACCGCGGGTGTCGAGGCCGTCGGCCACGCTGCGCAGGCAACGCCCGGTGGCGTCCAGCCCGGCTATGTCCACACTCAGCATGCCGCCACCGTAGGCAGAATGTCCGATCTGTCTCGGAAGTTATCCACAGGCTGCGCCGGACCGCCGATGTGGTGTCGACTTCGCCACGCAGACGCAATCCTGCGCGTCCCAGTACGTAACATGGACTCTTGTGCGTCGACGCGTTCGACGACGTCATCTGTGTGGCTCGAGGAGGCCTGTCCCGGCATGTCCAAGGATGTTCAGCAGTTGGATCGGGTGGTTATCCGGATCGCGGGCGATTCGGGTGACGGCATGCAGTTGACGGGTGACCGCTTCACCCAGGAGACCGCGAACTTCGGCAACGACCTGTCGACGCAGCCCAACTTCCCGGCCGAGATCCGGGCACCTGCCGGCACGCTGGCGGGAGTGTCGTCGTTCCAGTTGCACTTCGCCGACCACGACATCCTGACACCGGGCGACCGCCCCGACGTGCTGGTGGCCATGAACCCGGCGGCGCTGAAGGCCAACCTCGGCGACCTGCCCAAGGACGCCACGATCATCGTGGACACCCACGACTTCGCGCCGCGGGCACTGGCCCGGATCGGGTGGAGCTCCGATCCGATCACCGACGGGACGCTGGACGGTTTCAACGTCCACGCCCTCGATCTGACCAAGCTCACCCTCGACGCGCTCGCCGACACCGACCTGTCCCGCAAGGACGCCGGGCGCTCCAAGAACATGTTCGCGCTCGGTCTGCTGTCGTGGATGTACTCCCGGCCGGTCGAGGGGACGCTGGCCTTCCTGCGCGCGAAGTTCGCCAAGAACATCGCCATCGCCGAGGCCAACATCACCGCCTTCAACGCGGGGTGGAACTACGGCGAGACGACGGAGGCCTTCGCCGTCTCCTACGAGATCAAACCGGCACCGCTGGCGGCGGGCACCTACCGCAACATCTCGGGCAACCTCGCCCTGTCCTACGGGTTGATCGCGGCGGCGCGGCGGGCCGGATTGCCGCTGTTCCTGGGCGCGTACCCCATCACGCCGGCGAGTGACATCCTGCACGAGCTGAGCAAGCACAAGGAGTTCGGCGTCCGCACCTTCCAGGCCGAGGACGAGATCGCGGGGGTGGGCGCAGCTCTCGGCGCCTCCTTCGGCGGGGCCCTGGGGGTCACCACCTCCTCGGGACCGGGCATCTCGCTGAAGTCGGAGACGATCGGGCTCGCGGTGTCGCTGGAGCTGCCGCTGGTCGTGGTCGACGTGCAGCGCGGTGGGCCGTCCACCGGCCTGCCGACGAAGACCGAGCAGTCGGACCTGCTGCAGGTGATGTTCGGCCGCAACGGCGAGTCGCCGGTCGCGATCGTGGCACCGCAGTCACCGGGTGACTGCTTCGACGCCGCGCTCGAAGCCGTCCGGATCGCCACCACCTACCGCACCCCGGTCTTCCTGCTGTCGGACGGCTACATCGCCAACGGTTCCGAGCCCTGGCGCATCCCCGAGCTCACCGCGCTGCCGGACCTGAGCGTGGAGTTCGCGACCGAGCCCAACGGCACCGGCGCGGAGGAGGGGGTCTTCCTGCCCTACCTGCGCGACCCCGAGACGCTGGCCCGGCCGTGGGCCGTTCCCGGCACGCCGAACCTGCAGCACCGGATCGGCGGCATCGAGAAGGCCGACCGCACGGGCAACATCTCCTACGATCCCGACAACCACGACTTCATGGTGCGCACCCGCCAGGCCAAGATCGACGGCATCGCGGTTCCGGACCTCGTCGTCGACGACGCCGACGGCACGGCCCGCGTGCTCGTGCTGGGCTGGGGCTCGACCTACGGGCCGATCGGGGCGGCGGTGCGGCGGGTCCGGCGCGCCGGGTACTCGATCGCCAGCGCGCACCTGCGCCACCTCAACCCGTTCCCTGCCAACCTCGGTTCGGTGCTGGCCGCCTACGACAAGGTCGTGGTGCCGGAGATGAACCTGGGTCAGCTCGCGCTGCTGCTGCGCGGCAGGTACCTCGTCGATGTGATCAGCGTGACCCAGGTCCGCGGGATGCCCTTCCGCGCCGCTGACCTGGCCGAGATGCTCCAAGGAGTTGTCAGCCATGACCAGTGATCTGGGCCTGAAGGCCAAGGACTTCAAGACCGACCAGGAGGTCCGCTGGTGCCCCGGTTGCGGTGACTACGCCATCCTCGCCGCGGTCCAGTCCTTCCTGCCCGAGCTGAACATCGCCCGGGAGGACACCGTGTTCGTGTCCGGGATCGGCTGCTCGAGCCGGTTCCCGTACTACATGAACACCTACGGGATGCACTCCATCCACGGCCGCGCACCGGCCATCGCGACGGGGTTGTCGACCTCGCGACCGGACCTCAAGGTCTTCGTCGTCACCGGCGACGGCGACGCGCTGTCGATCGGCGGCAACCACCTGATCCACGCCCTGCGCCGCAACGTCAACCTCACCATTCTGCTGTTCAACAACCGGATCTACGGGCTGACCAAGGGGCAGTACTCCCCCACGTCCGAGCTGGGCAAGATCACCAAGTCGTCGCCGTACGGCTCGGTCGACGCGCCGTTCAACCCGGTGTCGCTGGCCATCGGCGCGGAGGCGACCTTCGTGGGGCGCTCGCTGGACTCCGACCGCAAGCACCTCACGTCGGTGCTGCGCGCGGCCACCGCACACCAGGGGACGTCGCTGGTCGAGATCTACCAGAACTGCAACATCTTCAACGACGGTGCCTTCGACTCGATCAAGGATCCGGAGACCCGCGGCGACTGGTTCATCAACCTCGAGCACGGTCAGCCGATCCGGTTCGGCTCGGACAACAGCACCGCCGTGGTGCGCGACGGCAACGGCGCGCTCTCCATCGCCCACGACGTCGCCGAGGGCGACCCACGGGTCGTCGTGCACGACGCTCACGCCGAGGATCCGAGCTACGCCTTCGCGCTGTCGCGGCTGCAGGCCATCGACGTGCGGTACTCCCCCATGGGCGTGCTGCGCGACGTGAGCCGGCCCGTCTACGACACGATGATGGCCGACCAGCTGGAGGAGGCCCGGACCGCGAAGGGCGGCGAGGACGCCGACCTGCAGCGCATGCTCCGCGGCGCCGACACGTGGACCATCGCCTGAGGCCGTCCGCTTCGACGGTGGCCCGTGTGACGGGAGTCTCCCGGTTGATGAACGCGATCGCCCACCTCGGCCGGACCACCCCGCCCTACGGCGACGTGGTCGTGGTCGTCACCCTGACCCCTTGACCGACCACCGGCCCGCCGCGAAACGGGTCGGTGGCGTTCGGCAGACTGGACCCATGACCGGCGACCGCACAGCCCACGCCGCCGCCGATCACCGGCGCGGCCTGATCTACGGACTGGCCGCGTACGGCCTGTGGGGGCTGTTCCCCCTGTACTGGCCGCTCCTCGAACCCGCCGACGCGTTGGAGATCCTCGCGCTGCGCATGCTCTGCTCGCTGGTCGTCGTGGCCGTGCTGCTGCAGGTCACGCACGGCTGGCGCGAGGTCGGGGTCATCCTGGCCTCGCCGGGGCAGCGCTGGCGGCTCGCGGTCGCGGCGGCGTTCGTGTCGGTGAACTGGGGCGTCTACATCTGGGGCGTGAACTCCCACCACATCCTGGAGACCAGCCTCGGCTACTTCATCAATCCCCTGTTCACGATCGTGCTGGGGGTCGTGGTCCTGCACGAGCGGCTGAGAAGGGTGCAGTGGATCGCGGTCGGCGTCGCAGCCGTCGCCATCGTGGTGATCACCGTCGACTACGGGCGCCCGCCGTGGATCGCGCTGACGCTGGCGTTCTCGTTCGGGATCTACGGCTTCCTGAAGAAGCGCGTCTCCGTCGGCGCCGTGCCGTCCCTCGCCATCGAGACGGGGTTCATGGCCGTGCCCGCGATGCTCGTGCTCGGCGTGCTGGGGGCCCAGGGCTCGCTCACCGTGGCCTCGCACGGCGCCGGCCACGCGGTCCTGCTGGCCGGCACCGGCGTGATCACGGCCGTCCCGCTGCTGTTCTTCGGCTCGGCGGCCCGGCGCCTGCCGCTGACGGTGATCGGCCTGCTGCAGTACCTCGCTCCCGTGCTGCAGTTCGCGGTCGGCGTCGGGATCGAGCACGAGCCGTTCCCGCCCGCGGAGTTCGCCGGCTTCGGCCTCGTGTGGGTGGCGCTGGTGATCCTCAGCGTGGACGCGCTGCGCACCCCACGGCGGCAGCGGGCAGAGGTGCTCGCGGCCGCGCACGAGCCCGTCTGAGCGTCAGCGCGTGCGGTTGACCGTCAGCTCGACGAGCGCGGCCAGCGCGTCACGGGCCGGCACGTCCGGGAGCAGCGGCAGCAGATCCCGAGCCCGGTCGGCGTAGTCGCGGGTCGTGGCACGGGCCCGTTCCAGTGCCGCGGACGTGCGCAGCAGCCGCAGCGCCTCGAGCACCTCGCCGTCGTCGGAGATCGGCTCGGCGACGAGCTCGCGCAGGCGCACGGTGTCGGCATCACTGGCGTCGTCGCGCAGGGCGTACAGCGCGGGCAGGGTGGCGATGCCCTCGCGCAGGTCCGTCCCCGGCGTCTTCCCCGAGGCTCTGGACTCCACCACGATGTCGAGGATGTCGTCGGAGAGCTGGAACGCCACGCCGATCTCCTCGCCGAAGCGGCGCAGCACGTCGACCACCTCCGGCTCCGCCCCGGCGAACATCGCCCCGAACTGGGCGGCCGCCGCGATCAGCGATCCGGTCTTGCCGGCGAGGACGTCCAGGTAGTGGTCGATGGGGTCCACGCCCTCGGCGGGGCCGACCGTCTCGCGGATCTGGCCGATGACGAGGCGCTCGAACGTCGCGGCCTGGATCTTCACTGCTTCCGGCCCGAGCTCGGCGAGGATGCTGGACGCCCGGGAGAACAGGAAGTCGCCGGTCAGGATGGCGATGGCGTTGTCCCAGCGCGAGTTCGCCGACGGAGCACCCCGGCGCACCGCGGCCTCGTCCATCACGTCGTCGTGATAGAGCGTGGCCAGGTGGGTCAGCTCGATGACGACCGCGGACTGCACCACCCCGAAGGCGTTCGGGTCGCCGAAGTGGGCCGCCAGCATGGCCAGGAAGGGCCGGAACCGCTTCCCGCCGGCGCTGACGAGATGCCCTGCCACGACCGAGACGAACGCATCGTCGGCACGGCAGGCCTCGGTCAGCGCGGACTCGACCGCCGCGACCCCGTCGCGGACGGATTTCTCGAGCTCGCCGTCATCGAATTCGAGCCCCAAGCTGGACGATGTCACCCGCGAAGTGTCGCAGCCTTGGCCGCAAGGTCGAGGAACGGCTGGGGGATGATGCCCAGGATGACGGTGACGGCGGTGCCGACCGTCAACGTGATGGTGGTGAACGCGGACGGGATCGCCACGGTCGGGGCGTTCTCGGGCGGTTCGGCGAAGAACATCATCACCACGATGCGCAGGTAGAAGAACGCCGCCACCGCGGAGCTGATCAGTGCGATCACCACGAGCGGGCCGGCCACGTGATAGGCCGCCCGGAAGACCACGAACTTGCTCGTGAACCCGCTGGTCAGCGGGATGCCGGCCATGCCCAGCAGCAGGATCGTCATCACGGTCGCCACCAGCGGGGACTTCTTGGCCAACCCGGACCACTGCGACAGATGGGTCGCCTCGCCGTCCGCATCGCGGACCAGGGTGATCAGGCCGAAGCCGGCGAGCGTCATGAAGCCGTAGGCGAGCAGGTAGAACAGCACGCTCGACAGGCCGTCCTTGTCCAGCGCGACCAGGCCGACGAGCAGGAAGCCGGCGTGGGCGATCGAGGAGTAGGCCAGGATGCGCTTGACGTCGGTCTGGGTCAGGCCGAGCACGGCGCCGACGCCCATGGACGCGATCGCGACACCCCAGATCACCGGCCGCCAGTTCCACTGGGTGTCGTAGAAGCCCACGTAGAGCACCCGGGCGATCGCCCCGAAGGCCGCCGTCTTGGTGCAGGTGGCCATGAAGGCGGTCACCGGCGTCGGCGATCCCTGGTAGACGTCCGGCGTCCAGCTGTGGAACGGCGCCATGCCCGCCTTGAAGAACAGGCCGACCATCAGCATGCCGAAGCCCAGGTACAGCGTGGCGTCGGACTTGGTGTTGGCCACGGCGAGGATCCCCGGCAGGTCCACGGTGCCCGCGTAGCCGTACAGGAGGGCGAGGCCGTAGAGGAAGAACGCCGAGGCGAAGGCACCGAGCAGGAAGTACTTGACCGCGGCCTCCTGCGAGAGCAGGCGGCGGCGGCGGGCCAGCCCGGCCATCAGGTAGAGCGGGAGGGACAGCACCTCGAGGGCTACGAACATGAGCAGCAGGTTGTTCGACGCCGGGAAGATCAGCATGCCCGACACGGCGAAGAGGGTGAGCGGGAAGATCTCCGTCTGCACCCGCTCGCTGGTGATGAGGCGGCGGTCGGCCGGGGAACCGGCCACGATGGCGGCCTGGGCGACCACGGCGCTGCCGGTGTCGATGCTGCGCTCGGCGATCAGCATCACCGAGAAGATGGCCAGTACCAGGATCGTGCCCTGCAGGAACAGCGTGAAACCGTCCACGGCGATGGCGTTCTGGGCCGTCAGCAGCGAGGTGTTGTGCAGCAACCCGACGGCGACGAGCGCGGCGACGAGGCCGCCGAGGGTCACCGCGACCTGCAGGTAGTAGCGCGCCTCGCGGGGCGCGAACGCCTCCACCAGCACGCCGACCAGCGCGGCCACCAGCACGATCAGGATCGGCGACAGGGCGTGGTAGGCCAGGTGCGGCACCGGGATCGAGGCGACATCGCCGGCGGCGAAGACCTTGGCGCCGACGACGCTCACGGCGCTCACTTGGCACCCGCCGGGCGGGCGATCGGGGACAGGGGCAGCGGATCGGTCTTATGCACGTCGGACAAGGTCGCCTTCACCGCCGGGTTGATCATGTCGATGACTGGTTTCGGGTAGATCCCGAACACCACGATGAGGGCGATCAGCGGGCCGACCGCGAGCAGCTCGCGGGCGTTGAGGTCGCGGAACCCGCGCACCTTGTCGCTGATGGTGCCCTGCATGGTGCGTTGGTAGAGGAGCAGCACGTACAGGGCCGCGAGGATGATGCCGGTGGTGCCGACGATGGCGATGGCCTTGTGCCGCGTGAACGTGCCCACCAGCACCAGGAACTCGCTGATGAACGTGCTCATGCCGGGCAGCGCCAGAGCCGAGAGGCCGGCGAGCAGGAACGCGCCGCCGAGCTTGGGCGTCACCTTCGCCGTACCGGAGTAGTCGCCGATCTCGCGGCTCTTGCCCCGCACGATGAGGAACCCGACGACGAGGAACAGCGCGCCGGTCGAGAGGCCGTGGTTGACCATGTACAGCACCGCCCCGGTACCCCCCTGGGAGGTGAAGGCGAAGATGCCGAGGCCGATGAAGCCGAAGTGGGCCACCGAGGTGTAGGCGATCAGGCGCTTCATGTCGCGCTGCCCCATGGCCAGGAACGCCGCGTACAGCACGCCGATCACGCTCAGGACCAGGATGGTCGGCGCGAAGTAGCGGGAGGCCTGGGGGAACAGCGGCAGGCAGTACCGGATGAAGCCGAACGTGCCGACCTTGTCCAGCACGCCGACGAGCAGGACCGCGCCGCCGACGGGAGCCTCGGCGCCGGCGTCGGGCAGCCAGGTGTGGAACGGCACGAGCGGCGCCTTGATGGCGAAGGCGATGAAGAAGCCGAGGAACAGCCATTTCTGGCTGGCGCCGTCGGGGACCTTGCCGACCAGGTCGCTGAAGGCGAAGCTGCTCGTCCCGGCCGTGACGTACAGGCCGATCACCGACGCCAGCATGAGCAGGCCGCCGAGGAGGGAGTACAGGAAGAACTTCATCGCCGCGTACTGCCGGCGCGGACCGCCGAACATGCCGATGATGAAGTACATCGGGATCAGCATGGCCTCGAAGAACACGTAGAAGAGGAACACGTCGGTGGCCGCGAAGACGCCGATCATGAAGACCTCGAGCAGCAGCACCAGGGCGAAGAAGATCTTCGGGCTGCGATCCCGCGGGTTCGCCTCCTCGGCGTCCTCGTCGGTGTCGAAGGAGTCCCACGAGGCGAGGATCACCGCGGGGACCAGCACCGCTGCCATCACGATGAGCACCAGCGCGATGCCGTCGACGCCGAGCGCGAAGTGCACGCCGAAGTCACGGATCCACAGCCAGCTGCCCTGGAACTGGAAGCGGGCGCCGTTGTCCTTGAACATCACGGCCAGCACGACGGAGTAGACGAGGGTGACGAGGGAGAACCCGAGCGCGAGCTGCTTGGCCAGGAGGTCGCTGAATTCGGGCAGCGAGAAGATGATCAGCGAGCCGACCAGCGGCAGCGCGACGAGGACGACCAGCGCGAGACTGTGCATCAGACGTACCTCACCGCGAGCAGGGTGACCAGGATGCCGATCGTGCCGAGCAACATGGTCAACGCGTAGGACCTCGCGAATCCGGTCTGTGTCCGGCGGAGTCGACTCGACCCTCCGCCGAACGCTGCGGCGAGTCCGTTGACGGCGCCGTCGATCCCGCGGTTGTCGACGTACACCAGCGCGCGGGTGAGCCACTGGCCCGGGCGCATCAGCACCGCTTCGTTGAACGCGTCGGCGTAGACGTTGTTGCGCGCGGCCGTGGTGATGACCGAGACCCCGACCGGCTGGTTGACCGGCACGGGGCGGTTGCCGAAGACGAGATAGGCGCCGCCCGCACCGAGGGCGATCACGACCAGCGTGATGATCGACAGCACCGCCTTCGGGATGGTCGGGTCGCTGACCTCGCTGGCCGCTCCCACCGCGGGCGTGAGCCAGTGCTTCACGCCGCCGTTCATGATCAGCAGGTACCCGCCGATGACCGAGCCGGCCGCCAGCACGAGGACGGGCAGGGTCATGATCTTGGGCGCCTCGTGCGGGTGGACGTCGTCTTCCCAGCGGCGCTGACCGAAGAAGGTCATGAGCAGCGCGCGGGTCATGTAGGCGGCGGTGAGGCCGGCACCGGCGAGGGCGCAGATCCCGAGCACCCAACCCGAGGTCCCGCCCTTGTCGAACGCGGCCTCGATGATCGCGTCCTTGGTCCAGTACCCGGAGAATCCCGGGAAGCCGATCAGGGCGAGGTAGCCGCAGACGAAGCTGATGAACGTCAAGGGCATGACGGTGCGCAGTCCCCCGAACCGCCGCATGTCGATCCTGTCGTTCATCGCATGCATGATCGCGCCCGCGGACAGGAACAGGCACGCCTTGAAGAAGCCGTGGGAGACGAGGTGGATGATGCCGACCGCGTACACGCCGGGGCCGAGACCGACCGCCAGGAACATGTAGCCGATCTGGCTGACGGTCGAGTACGCCAGCACCTTCTTCAGATCGTCCTGGCCGAAGGCGCAGACACAGCCGTAGAGCAGGGTGATCGCGCCGACGATCGTGACCACCGTCCGCGCGGCCTGCGAGGCGTCGAAGATCGGCGAGGAGCGCGCGATGAGGTAGACACCCGCCGTCACCATCGTCGCGGCGTGGATGAGGGCCGACACCGGCGTCGGGCCGGCCATCGCGTCCGGGAGCCAGGTCTGCAGCGGGAACTGGCCGGATTTGCCGCACGCGCCGAGCAGCAGCATCAGCCCGATCGCCGCCAGCACGCCCTTGGACGCTCCGTTGACGTGGGCGAAGACGTCGTTGTAGTCGGTGGTACCGAAGTAGGCGAACATCAGCATGATCGCGATGGACAGGCCGACGTCACCGACGCGGTTGGCGATGAAGGCCTTCTTGGCGGCCGTCGCCGCTTCGGGGCGGTCGTAGTAGAAGCCGATGAGCAGGTAGGACGCCAGGCCGACGCCCTCCCACCCGACGTACAGCGGAAGGTAGCCGTTGCCGAGCACGAGCAGCAGCATCGCGGCGATGAACAGGTTGAAGTAGCCGAAGAAGCGGCGCCGGCCGGCGTCGTGGGCCATGTACCCGACGGCGTAGATGTGGATCAGCGCGCCGACACCGGTGATGAGCAGGACGAACACCATCGACAGCGGGTCGATCAGGAACCCCGCGTCGACCTGGAACCCGGCCACGGGGATCCAGCTGAACAGGTGCAGATTGCGCTCCCGTCCCGTGCCGTCGCCGCTGTCACCCTTGAGGGAGAAGAACAGGAAGATCCCGTAGACGAAGAGGACGACGGGGACGAGCGGCACCGAGCAGGTGGCCCCACCTGTCGGCGCGCTTGCCGGCCAGCAGCAGCACAGCCGCCGAGACTGCGGGCAGCGCGACCAGCAACCACGCGCACGTCTGGACGCCGTGAGCGGAGTTCATGAGGTCACGAGTATCCTCTCTCAGTACTTCAGCAGGTTGGCGTCGTCGACCGAGGCCGACCGCCGCGTGCGGAAGATGGACATGATGATCGCCAGGCCGACGACGACCTCAGCGGCGGCCACGACCATGACGAAGAAGGCCATGATCTGGCCGTCCAGACGTGCCGTTGATGCGCGCGAACGTCACCAGGGTCAGGTTCACGGCGTTGAGCATCAGCTCGACGCACATGAACACGACGATGGCGTTGCGGCGGACCAGCACGCCGACGGCGCCGATGGTGAACAGCGCGGCCGACAGCACCAGGTAGTAGGTGGGGGTCATCGCGTCGCCTCCTCCGCGTCGTCCGAGGCGTTCAGCGTCGAGTGCAGCGCTCGCGGGCTCGACGCCGACGGACCGCTCGTCGGCGCGGACGCCGGACATGCACCGACTCGGCGGCGATCGAGCCGTCCGGCAGCAGCGCGGGCGTGCCGATCGCGTTGCCGCGAGGAGAGCACGCCGGGACCGGGCAGCGGCTGCGGGCGTCCGCGAGCGGATGCGCTCGCGGGCCAGCCCCTTCTGGGTGAGCTTGGGCTCGTCGCGCTCGATGTGGGCCAGCACCATCGCGCCGATCGCGGCGACGATCAGCAGCGCGGAGGTGAGCTCGAACGCGAACAGGTACTTGGTGAACAGCAGCGCGGCGATGCCGTCGACGTTGCGCGCCGTTGGCGTTGGGCTGGTCGAGATTCGCCGGCATCGTGCCCGCGAACGCCCGGCCGACCGCGCCGGCCACGATCAGCGGCGAAGCCGATGCCGCCAGTGCCGCGGCGACCCGTTGCCCGCGCAGCGTCTCCACCAGCGAGTCGGAGGAATCACGGCCGACGAGCATGAGCACGAACAGGAACAGGATCATGATCGCGCCGGTGTAGACGATGATCTGCACCAGGCCGAGGAACGGGCCCTGCTCGATGACGTAGAACAGGCCGAGGCACATCATTGTCGCGACGAGCGACAGCGCCGAGTGCACCGCATTGCGGAGCAGGACCGTGCCGATGGCGCCGGCCACGGCGACCGGGCCGAGGATCCAGAACGAGACGGCCTCGCCGCGCTGTATGTGACCGTCTGCCGCCGCCGCGAGCAGCGCAGGAGCGCTCATCCGCTGGTGCCCTCCGACGCTCGTCGTGCGATCGCTCGAGCGCCCGTGCGCATCGCCCGGGCGGCCGCGACGTTGGCCGTCGCTCTGCGGCTCGCCCGGTGCACCGGGGCCTGCGAGCGACATGTAGTAGTCCTTCTCGTCATGCCCAGGCGCATGGCGTGCGGCGGCGCCTCCATGCCGGGCAGCAGCGGTGCGATCAGCTGCTCCTTGGTGTAGATGAGGTCCTGACGGTTGTCCAGGGCCAGCTCGTACTCGTTGCTCATCGTCAGCGAGCGGGTCGGGCAGGCCTCGATGCACAGCCCGCAGAAGATGCAGCGCAGGTAGTTGATCTGGTAGACCTTGCCGTAGCGCTCACCGGGGAGAACCGCGCCTCCTCGGTGTTGTCGCCGCCCTCGACGTAGATCGCGTCCGCCGGGCAGGCCCACGCGCACAGCTCGCAGCCGACGCACTTCTCCAGGCCGTCAGGGTGACGGTTGAGCACGTGACGGCCGTGGTAGCGCGGAGCGGTCGGGTACACGTCGAACGGGTACTGCTCGGTGTTGACCTTCTTGAACATCGTCGCGAAGGTGAGGCCGAAGCCCTTGGCGAAACCGCCGAGGGTTCCCTGTGGTTGTCGACGTTCCTGCTCCACTCATGACGAGGGTCCATCTCCGCTCTTGATAGCGCCGGCCCTGCCTCGCGAGGAGACCGAGGAGGCCAGCAGGCGCGGCGCGGTCGGGACGACGAGGTCCATCGGGGGCGTCGGGAACGTCTGCGGCGCGCTTCCGTTCCTCTTTCTCGATCAGGTCGAGCTCGAACTGCCGGACCTTGGCGCTGCGGTCCAGCGCCAGCGCCACCAGGATCAACACGATCAGCACCGGCACCAGGACGACGGCGACGGCCTGCCAGCGCACCCAGTCGCGGTCGTCGAGCACGCGCATGGTGGCGACGGAGAGGATCCACACCAGGTTGATCGGGATGAGCACCTTCCAGCCGAAGTGCATGAACTGGTCGTAGCGCATGCGGGGCAGCGTGCCGCGCAGCCACACGAACGCGAAGATGATGAGCACGACCTTGGCGGTGAACCAGAGGATGGCCACCAGCCGGGTTCGCGCCGTGCCAGAGCGACAGCGGCACCGGTGCCCGCCAGCCGCCGAGGAACAGCGTCGTGGCCAGCGCGCGGACCGTCACCATGTTGATGTACTCGGCGAGGAAGAACAGCGCGAACTTCATCGAGGAGTACTCGGTGTGGAAGCCACCGACGAGCTCGGACTCGGCCTCGGGCAGGTCGAACGGGCGCGCGGTTGGTCTCGCCGACCATGGCGATCACGTAGATGGCGAAGGAGATGAACAGCGGCAGCACGTTCCAGACGTGGCCGCTGGGCGCTGACGATGCCCGACGTCGACATGGTGCCCGAGTACAGGAACACCGCGACCATCGACAGCCCCATCGCGACCTCGTAGGAGATCATCTGGGCGGCCGAGCGGAGGCCGCCGAGCAGCGGGTACGTCGATCCCGACGCCCAGCCGGACAGCACGATGCCGTACACGCCCAGCGAGAGCACGCGAAGATCACCAGCACGCCGACGGGCAGGTCGGTCAGCTGCAGCGGCGTGTGGTGGCCGAACATCGACACCTGCGGGCCCGAACGGGATGACCGAGAACGCCAGGAACGCCGGCGTCGCCGACAGGACCGGCGCGATCCAGTACACGGGCTTGTCGGCGAGCGTGGGGATGATCTCTTCCTTGAACGCCAGCTTGATGCCGTCGGCCAGGGACTGGAGCACCCCCCAGGGGCCGGTGCGGTTCGGGCCGATGCGGTTCTGCATCCGGCCGACGACCTTGCGCTCGAAGACGATCGAGAACAGGGTCATGACGACCAGGAACACGAACACGCCGAGACCTTGATCAGCATGATCCACACGGGTTCGTGCCGAAGGTGGTCAGGTTCGTGTCGCCGATGGCGATACCGGCGCTCATCGCGCACCCCCAGCTGCTGCGGTCAGTGTGACGACGTCACCGGCGTGCGCCCCGAGGTCGGCGCGCACCCGGCTGTCGCGGGCGTTGGTCGGCAGCCAGACGACGCGGTCGGGCACGTCGGCCAGCTCGGCGGGAACCGTGATCGCGCCGGCCGGCCCGTCCACGTGATCGGGTCGCCGTCGCGCACGCCCACCTCGGCGGCGGTGGTCGGCGAGATCAGCGCGCGGGCGGGCTTGGCCGTTCCGGCCAGGTTGTCCTCGCCGTCGGACATCCGCCCGGCGTCGATCAGCTCGTGCCAGGTGGCCAGCACCGCCGAGCCGGGCTCGGGCTCCCGTGCGGAACCGGCGGCCACCGCGGGCGCCGGCACCCGGGCAGCGGACGGCGCGAACCGGGCCAGCTCCCCGCGGGTGGCGTGCACGTCGGGCAGGCCGAGGGTCGACGTCGAGCTCGTCGGCGAGCGCGTGCAGGACGCGTCCGTCGGTGAGGGCACCGGTGCTGGTGAGGGTCGCCTCGAACGGGCGGCGGCGGCCTTCCCAGGTGACGAACGTGCCGGCCTTCTCCGCGACCGGGGCGACCGGCAGCACGACGTCGGCGAGTTCGGTCACCGCGCTGTGGCGCAGTCTCGAGGCTGACGACGAACCCCACCGCGGCCAGCGCGGCCAGCGCGGCGGCCGGGTCGGGCAGGTCGGCGGGGTCGACGCCGCCGACGAGGAGCGCGGACAGGCGGCCACCGGCGGCGGCCTCCAGGATCGCGGGCAGTTCGCGCCCGGAGGTGGCCGGGACGCTGGCAGCCCAGATCCGCTCCACCTCGACGCGAGCGGCGTCGTCGGCGACCGGGCGGCCCCCGGGCAGCAGGTTCGGCAGCGCGCCGCCGTCGAGGGCGCCGCGCTCACCGGCCCGCCGCGGGATCCAGGCCAGCTTCGCACCGGTGGACGCAGCCAGCGAGGCGACGGCGGTGAGCGCACCGGGAGCCACGGCCAGGCGCTCACCGACGAGGATCAGCGCTCCGGGCTGGGACGAGGTCGCGCAGCGTCCGGCCGTCCAGGCGCGCCAAGGCGGCGGCCTCGTTGCCGGGCACCGTCTGCAGCAGCGTGCCCTTGAGCTTGGCGAGCCCGCGGCTCGCGGTGGCGGCGATCGAGTACACCCGGCTGCCCCCGGTCCGGCTGGCCTTGCGCAGCCGCAGGAACACGATGGGTGATTCCTCCTCGGGCTCCAGCCCGGCGAGCAGGACGGCGGGAGCGGCCTCGACGTCGGCAAAGGTCACCGAGCCGGCCGTGCCGCTGACGTGGGCGCCCAGGAACGCGAGCTCCTCGCTGCTCGACGGTCGGGCGCGGAAGTCGATGTCGTTGGTGGCGAGGGCGACGCGGGCGAACTTGGCGTAGGCGTAGGCGTCCTCCTCGGTCACGCGGCCGCCGGGGAGGACACCGACACCGCCGCTCGCGACGGCCTCGCGCAGCCCGGTCGCCGCGCGTTCGAGCGCCTCCGGCCAGCTCGCCTCGACGAGGACGCCCCGCTCGTTGCGCACCAGCGGGGTGAGGATGCGGTCGGCCTGCTCGGCGTAGTGGAACGCCCAGCGGCCCTTGTCGCAGTTCCACTCCTCGTTGACGGCCGGGTCGTTGCCGGCGAGCCGGCGGGTGATCTTGCCGCGACGCCAGTCGGTGCGCTGCGCGCAGCCGTCGGCGCAGTGCTCGCAGACGCTGTCGGTGCTCATCAGGTCGAACGGGCGGGCGCGGAACCGGTAGGACGCGCCGGTCAGCGCGCCCACCGGGCAGATCTGCACGGTGTTGCCGGAGAAGTAGGACTGGAACGGCACGTCCGTGGACGTGCCGATCTGCTGCTGGGCACCGCGCTCGAGCAGGTCGATGAACGGGTCACCGGCGATCTGCTCGGAGAAGCGGGTGCAGCGCTGGCAGAGCACGCAGCGCTCGCGGTCGAGCAGCACCTGGCTGCTGATCGCGACCGGCTTGGGGAAGGTGCGCTTGACCTCGTGGAAGCGCGAGTCGGCCCGGCCGTTGCTCATCGCCTGGTTCTGCAGGGGGCACTCGCCGCCCTTGTCGCAGATGGGGCAGTCCAGCGGGTGGTTGATGAGCAGCAGCTCCATCACACCCCGCTGGGCCTTGTCGGCCACCGGCGAGGTGAGCTGGGTCTGGATGACCATGCCCGGCATCACCGTCGTCGTGCACGACGCCGCCGGCTTGGGCATGCCACGGCCGTTGCCCATGTCGGGCACCTCGACCAGGCACTGGCGACAGGCGCCGGCGGGATCGAGCAGGGGGTGGTCGCAGAAGCGCGGGATCTGGATACCGAGCATCTCCGCGGCACGGATCAGCAGGGTGCCCTTGGGGACGCTGATCTCCAGGCCGTCGATGGTGACGGTGACCAGATCGTCGGCGACTGCCGCCTTCTCGGGCGCAACGGTCATGAGGTGGACTCCGAAGTGAGCGCCGACGATCGTGGAACGGAGCGGAGGAGGCCGCCGGGGAGATGGGTCATGAGGTGGAGGCTCCGGTCAGTGCGGGCTGATGGATCAAGGCCAGGTAGTCGTCGCGGAAGTACTTCAACGACGACTGGATCGGGCTGACGGCGCCGTCGCCCAGGGCGCAGAACGAGCGCCCGAGGATGTTGTCACAGTGTCGAGCAGGGTGTCCAGGTCCTCGAGGGTGCCGTGGCCCGTGACCAGTGCGCTCGAGGATCTGCGCGGTCCAGTAGTTGCCCTCGCGGCACGGGGTGCACTTGCCGCACGACTCGTGCTCGTAGAACTGCGTCCACTTCAGGACGGCCTTCACGATGTTGTCGTCCTCGTCGAAGATCATCACGGCGGACGTGCCGTTCATGGATCCGGCCTTGGCGACCGAGTCGAAGTCGAGCGGGATGTCGAGGTGGTCCCGGGTGAACAGCGGCGTCGAGGAACCACCGGGGGTCCAGAACTTGAGCTCCTTGCCGCGGCTCATGCCCCCGGCCATCTCCAGCAGTTCGCGCAGCGTGGTACCCATCGGCGCCTCGTACTGCCCCGGGTTCTTCACCCGTCCGGACAGCGAGTAGATCGAGGTGCCCGGCGAGCCCTCGGCACCGGGGTTCGGCCATGGTCTTGAACCACTCGGCGCCGCCCAGCACGATGTAGGGCACCGAGGCCAGCGTGCCGACGTTGTTGACCACGGTCGGTGCGTCGTAGAGGCCGTTGGTCGCCGGGAACGGGGGCTTGAGCCGCGGCTGGCCGCGCTTGCCCTCCAGCGAGTCGAGCAGCGCCGTCTCCTCCCCGCAGATGTAGGCACCCGCGCCGCCGTGGACGGTGATCGAGCAGTCGAAGCCGCTGCCCGAGGATGTCGGTGCCCAGGTAGCCCTTGGCCTCGGCCTCGGCGACCGCCTGGGTGACGCGGCGGATGGCGTGGACGGCCTCGCCGCGGATGTAGACGAACGCCGCCTCGGCCCGCACCGCGAAGCAGGCGATGATGATGCCCTCGATCATGGAGTGCGGGTCGTTCATCATCAGGGGCAGGTCACGGCAGGTGCCGGGCTCGCCCTCGTCGGCGTTGATCACCACGTAGTGGGGGGCCGCCGGCTCACCGGGCTTGGGCTGCGGGATGAACTGCCACTTCATGCCCGTCGGGAAGCCCGCGCCGCCGCGCCCGCGCAGCCCGCTGTCCTTGACCATGGCGATCAGGTCGTCGGGCGGGAGGGTGAGGGCCTTGCGCAGCGCCTGGTACCCCTCGGACGCCTCGTAGTTGTCGATCTTCCACGGCTGGTCGTCGCCGAAGCGCTTGGTCAGTACCGGAGTCAACGGCATGTCACGTACCTGACCCTTCGTCGTCGCTGGTGCCGGGAACCTGCGCGTCCGCGTCGGACTCGGAGGTCTCGAGCGGCGCATCGTGGGCGCTCGTGGGTTGCTCCGCGTCGTTCGCCGCCGGAGCGGGGTCGGCCGTCCGGGGTGGGACGTAGGTCTGGCCGTAGGCCGGGGCGGTCTCGTCGCGTTCCTCCGCCAGCCGCACCCCGGCCAGCGTCGGGGCGCCGGCGGCGGGTGCTTCCAGGGCCGCGGGGCGCTCGTCGAGGAAGCCCGCGATCTGGCGCGAGATCTCCTTGAACGAGCACAGCGGGGCGCCACGCGTGGGCGCCGGGCGCTCGCCCGCGCGGAGCTTCGCGACCAGGTCCAGCGCCGAGTCCTCGGTCTGGTTGTCGAAGAACTCGTAGTTGACCGTCACCACCGGGGCGTAGTCGCAGGCGGCCAGGCACTCGGCGTGCTCCAGCGTGATCGATCCGTCCGCGGTGGTGCCGTTCATGCCCACGCCGAGGGTGTCGGAGAGCGTCTTGTAGATCTCGTCACCGCCGAGCAGCCCGCACAGGGTGTTCGTGCAGACGCTGACGAGGTACTCGCCCGTGGGGCTGCGCTTGTACATCGTGTAGAACGTGGCCACCGCGGCGACCTGGGCGTGCTGCAATCCGAGCTGCTCGGCACAGAAGGCGATGCCGTCCGGGCTGACGTAGCCCTCCTCCGACTGCACCAGGTGCAGCATCGGCAGCAGCGCGGACCGGGACTGGCCGTCCGGGTAGCGGGCGACGATCGCCCGGGCGGCGACGCGGACGTCGTCGCCGAAGATGGACGGATCACCGACGCGGGTGATCGTCACGGCCGTGCGCATGTTCATCGGAGCACCCATCTAGCGGTCACACCCACCCATCACGGGGTCGATCGACGCCACCGAGGCGATGACGTCGGCGATGAGGCCGCCCTCGGACAGAGCCGCGGTCGCCTGCAGATTGATGAACGACGGCTCCCGGAAGTGGACCCGGTAGGGGCGGGTGCCGCCGTCGCTGACGACACACGCGCCGAGCTCGCCGCGGGGGGACTCCACCGCCGAGTAGACCTGACCGGCCGGAACCCGGAACCCCTCCGTCACCAGCTTGAAGTGGTGGATCAGCGACTCCATCGAGCTCCCCATGATCTTGCCGACGTGCTCCAGGGAGTTGCCCATGCCGTCGGGGCCGAGCGAGAGCTTCGCCGGCCACGCGATCTTGGGGTCCTCGACCATGACCGGGCCAGGTTCGAGGCGGTCCAGCACCTGGCTGACGATCTTGAGGGACTCCCACATCTCGGCGACGCGCACCACGAACCGCGACCAGCAGTCGCCACGGTCGTCGGTCGGGATCTCGAAGTCGAACTCCTCGTACCCGAGGTACGGGTCGGTCTTGCGCAGGTCCCACGGCAGCCCGGCCGCACGCAGCAGGGGGCCGGTCACGCCCAGGGCCAGGCAGCCCTCGACGCCGATCCAGCCGACATCCTTCAGGCGGGCGACCCAGATCGGCTGGCTGCGCAGCAGCTTCTCGACGCCGCCGAGCTCCTCCTCCATCATCGTGATCCAGGCGCGGATCTCCGAGACGCCGTTCTCGGGCAGATCCTGCGCGACCCCGCCCGGGCGGATGTAGGCGTTGTTCATCCGCAGGCCGGTGATGAGCTCGAAGATGTCCAGGCACTTCTCGCGGGCCCGGAAGCCGTTGGTCATCGCGGTCAGCGCGCCGAGTTCCATGCCGCCGGTGGCCAGCCACACCCAGTGCGAGGCGAGGCGGTTGATCTCCATCATCATGACGCGGATCAGGCGGGCGCGTTCGGGCAGTTCGCACGCCCAGGAGCTTCTCCACGCCGAGGCAGTACGCCGTCTCGTTGAACATCGGCGAGAGGTAGTCCATGCGGGTGACGAAGGTGACGCCCTGCGTCCAGTTGCGGTACTCGGTGTTCTTCTCGATGCCGGTGTGCAGGTAGCCGACGACGACGCGGGCGTCGGTGACGGTCTCCCCCTCCAGCTCGAGGACGAGGCGGAGCACGCCGTGGGTGGACGGGTGCTGCGGGCCCATGTTGAGGACCAGCCGCTCCTCCGAGATCGGGTCGCCGCCGAAGAGGCTGTCCCAGTCGCCGCCGGTGACGGTGTAGACGCGGCCCTCGGTGGTGGTTCGGGAGCCGGCGTAGTCCTCGCCACGGCTGGCGCCGCGCGGCGCGGTGCGGCGCGTCGGTGCGTGGGGTGGTTCGTTCACTCATGATCGATCCTCACCTGTAAGCCCTGCGCTCGTCGGGCGGCGGGATGGACGCGCCGTCCTTGTACTCGACCGCGATGCCGCCGAGCGGGTAGTCCTTGCGCTGCGGGTGGCCGTCCCAGTCGTCGGGCATCAGGATCCGGGTCAGTGCCGGGTGCCCGTCGTAGACGATCCCGAACATGTCGAAGGTCTCGCGCTCCTGCCAGTCCGCGGTCGGGTACAGCGTGGTCAGCGACGGGACGTGCGGGTTCTCCACCGAGACCGCCACCTCGAGGCGCAGCCGGCGGCGGTAGGTCAGCGAGCGCAGCTCGTACACCGAGTGCAGCCGGTTCTCGGTGCCCAGGTAGTCCACGCCCGAGACGCTGGACAGCAGCTCGAAGCGCAGGCTCGGGTCGTCGCGCAGGGCGGCGGCCACCGCGGCGAGCGTGTCCGGGACGAGGTGGAGCGTCAGCTCGTCACGGTCGACGACGACGCGCAGCAGGGCCGACGCGAGATCGCGGGTAGGCGACCGCGAGGGAGTCGACGACCTCGTCGAAGTAGCTGCCGTAGGGGCGCACGCGCCTCGGGCGCGACGAACGGCTCGCGGGTCAGTCCGCCGAATCCGGTGGTGTCGCCGCTGCCGCGGACACCGAACATGCCGCGCTGCTCGACACCGAACGCCCCCTCGGGCGCCAGGCCGGAGCCGGTGGTCTCACCGGTGTGGGCGATCTCGTGGCGGTTGGCCTCGCCGCTGGTCGCCGTGTCGCTCATTTGGCGAACCTGACACTCGAGGGCAGCAGCTCGACCTTCTGATCGAGCAGCTTCTCCGCCCGCTTGGGGCCGAGCGGCTCGTGCATGATCTTGTGGTGCAGCTTGAGGATCGCGTCGATCAGCATCTCGGGGCGGGGCGGGCAGCCCGGCAGGTACATGTCCACGGGGACCACGTGGTCCACACCCTGGACGATCGCGTAGTTGTTGAACATGCCGCCTGAGCTGGCGCAGACGCCCATGGCCAGCACCCACTTCGGTTCGGGCATCTGGTCATAGATCTGGCGCAGCACGGGCGCCATCTTCTGGCTGACCCGCCCGGCGACGATCATCAGATCGGCCTGGCGCGGGGACGGGCGGAAGACCTCCATGCCGAAGCGCGCCGAGTCGTACCGGGGCGCGCCGAAGGTCATCATCTCGATCGCGCAGCAGGCCAGGCCGAAGGTCGCCGGCCAGAGGGACGACTTGCGCGTCCAGTTCACCAGCTTCTCGATGCTCGCCAGCAGCACGCCGTCGGGGAGCTTCTCTTCCATTCCCATGCAGATACGTCCTTAGTCCCAGTCGAGTCCGCCGCGGCGCCACACGTAGGCGTAGGCGACGAACACGGTGAGGATGAAGAGCACCACCTCGACGAGTCCGAACAGGCCGAGAGCCTTGTTCGCGACCGCATAGGGGTACAAGAAGATGATCTCGATGTCGAAGACGATGAAGAGCATCGCCGTCAGGAAGTACTTCACCGGGAATCTGTTCGGCCCGGTCGCCTGAGGGGTGGGTTCGATACCGCACTCGTAGAAGTCGTACTTCGCGCGGTTGTAGCGCTTGGGACCGGTGATCGTGGCGATGCAGACGCTGAACACCGAGAAACCGAAAGCGAGTGCAAACAGGAGGACGATCGGCAGATACGACTTCAGAACCACCGAGCCTGCTCCTTTCGTTAACGGCCGAAGCACGGCCTGATCCAGAACCTCACGGCCGAACACGATGCGACGCTCGCGCGCAGACCACCGATCAGGAACCGTCGCCGATCAGGCTAGCCAGGGGGTCCGGCCCGCACGAAGTAAGGATGACCTAACTCGTGTGTTCCCGATGTGAGGTCGCCGTCCGGCGCGCCGGTGGTCCGCCGGGGCATCAGCGGACGGCGGGCGTGATCCGGTTCAGCGCCGCGATCACGCGGTCGGACACGTCGCCGTCGTGCGGGTCGGACAGGTTCGCCAGCAGCTTGAGCACGAACCGCATGAGCCCGGGATGCGGGAGGCCGTGCCGGGTGCAGGCACGCATCACGGCGGGGTTGCCGATGAGCTTCACGAAGACGCCACCGAGCCGGTAGTAGGAGCCCCACTCGGCCGCCATCGCCTTCGGGTAGCCGTTCAGGGCCCGCTCGCGGCCGGGGCCCTCGGGCCGGGCGAGGGCCTGCACGACCGATTCCGCGGCGAACTTGCCCGATTCGATGGCGTAGGGGATGCCTTCGCCGTTGAACGGGTTGACCGACCCGGCGGCGTCGCCGACGAGCACCATCCCGTTGGTGTAGTGCGGGGTGCGGTTGAACCCCATCGGCAGGCCGGCGCCGCGGGTGGGGCCTTCGGCGTTCTCCTCGCGCAGCCCCCACTCCTCCGGGGTGGCGTCCAGCCACGAGGTCAGCAGGCCGCGGTAGTCGGTCTTCTGGTACCCGGTCGAGGAGTTGAGCACGCCCAGCCCGACGTTGACGGTGCCGTCGCCCATCCCGAAGATCCAGCCGTACCCGGGCAGCAGGTTCGCGTCCTCGGCCCCGGCGGGCCCGTCCCACAACTCCAGCCACGACTCCAGGTGGTCGTCGTGGGTGCGCGGGCTGCGGTAGTACCGGCGGACGGCGACGCCCATCGGGCGGCGGTCGTCACGCTGGATGCCCATCGCCAGCGCCAGCCGCCCGGAGACACCGTCGCAGGCGACGACGACCGGGGCGCGGAAGGTGATCGGGCGCTTGTCCTCGCCGGTCCGGGCCGTGACGCCCACGACCCTTCCGGAGCGGTCGGTGACCGGGCCGGTGACGGAGGTCAGCTCGTGCAGCTGCGCCCCGGCCTTCACCGCCTGGTTGGCGAGCATGGCGTCGAGATCCGCGCGCGGGCGGACGAGGCCGTAGTTCGGGAAGCTCGCCAGCTCGGGCCACGGCAGTTCCAGGCGCAGACCGCCCCCGATGACCCGCAGGCCCTTGTTGTGCAGCCAGCCCGCGTCCTCGCTGACGTCGATGCCCATGTCGATCAGCGCGCGGGTGCCGCGCGGGGTCAGTCCGTCGCCGCACACCTTCTCCCGCGGGAACGCCGTCTTCTCCAGCAGGGCGACGGTGAGGCCGGCGCCGGCCATCCAGTAGGCGGCTGCACTGCCCGAGGGGCCGGCGCCGACCACGATCACGTCGGCGTACTGCACCTCCGCTCCGATCAGATCGGTCGCGTCGCGGGAGTCGGTCGTCGTCATGGTTGCCAGTGTGCCGTCCCGCCCGGGGACACCGCTCGCCCACCCGCCCCGGGTGTGGCGCGAACGTCGGCGCGGCATCGGTTCGGGCACCGACCCGCCCATGCTCAGGCGGCCGCGGCGGCGACCGCCCGCCCGGCGACGCGGCCGGAGAACAGGCAGCCGCCGAGGAACGTCCCCTCCAGCGCGCGATAGCCGTGCATCCCGCCGCCGCCGAAACCCGCCGCCTCCCCGGCCGCGTACAGCCCGGGGATCGGCGCGCCCGCCGCGTCCAGCACCCGCGCGGAGAGGTCGGTGTGCAGGCCGCCGAGGGTCTTGCGCGTCAGGATGTGCAGCCGGACCGCGATGATCGGGCCCGCGGCGGGGTCGAGGATCGCGTGGGGCGCCACCACCCGGGTGAGCCGGTCCCCGACGTAGCGGCGCGCGGCGTACGTGGCGGCCAGCTGCGGGTCGCTGCCGAAGCCGTGCTCGGCCTGCCGGTCCCGCGCCCGGACGGCGGCGTCGAGCTCGACGGGGTCGATCAGGTCGGCGCCGACGAGCGCGTTCATCCGCGGGACGAGGTCGGCCAGGGTATCCCCCGTCAGGAAGTCCTCGCCCCGGTCGACGAAGGCCTGCACCGGCGCGGGGACGGCGGCCCGGGCCCGGTCGAGCACGCCACGGACGCTGCGACCGGTCAGGTCGGGGTTCTGCTCCGAACCCGAGAGCGCGATCTCCTTGCCGACGATGCGGTGATTGAGCAGGAACCAGGAGTGGTCGTAGCCGGTGGAGGTGATGTGCCGCAGCGCCCCGAGGCAGTCGAAGCCCGGGAACAGCGGCGGCGGCAGGCGGTGGCCGTGGGCGTCGAGCCAGAGCGGCGACGGCCCGGGCAGGATCCGGATCCCGTGCCGGCTCCAGATCGGCGCGTAGTTGGCGATCCCCTCGGGGTAGTGCCACATCCGGTCGCGGTTGATGAGCGCACCGCCGGCAGCCTCGGTCACGCCGAGCATCAGGCCGTCGACGTGGTCGGGGACGCCGGAGATCATGGACCTCGGTGCGGCGCCGTACTGCGTAGGCCAGTTCGCGCGGACGAGGTCGTGGTTGGCGCCGATTCCGCCGGAGGTCACGATGACGGCGTCGGCGTCGAAGGCGAACGAGCCCCGCACCGACCGCGAACTGGGCGCGCCCCGCTCGGCGGAGGTCGGTTCGAGCACCTCGCCGCGGACCCCGGTGACCGCGCCACCTGAGGTGACGAGCTCGGTGACGCGGTGCCGGAAGGCGAACCGCACCCGCCCGCTCGCGACGGACTCCTGCGCGCGGCGCACGAACGGTTCGAGGACACCCGGACCGGTACCCCACGTGACGTGGAAGCGCGGGACCGAGTTGCCGTGGCCGCCGGCCGGGTAGCCGCCGCGCTCGGCCCATTGGACGACCGGGAACAGCCGCAGCCCCATGTCGTGCAGCCACTGCCGCTTCTCCCCCGCCGCGAAGTCGACGTAGGCCTCCGCCCACAGCCGGGGCCAGTGGTCCTCGGGGCGGTCGAATCCGGCCGACCCCATCCAGTCCGCCAGCGCGAGGTCGGCACTGTCGTGGATGCGCAGCCGCTTCTGCTCCGGCGAGCCCACGAGGAACAGCCCGCCGAAGGACCAGAACGCCTGGCCACCGAGGCTCTGCTCGCCCTCCTGGTCGACCACGAGCACGCGGCGGCCGGCGTCGGCCAGCTCGGTCGCGGCCACCAGGCCGGCCAGCCCCGCTCCGACGACGACCGCGTCGGCTCGCTCCAGGGATTCACCCGGCCGCGCGGATCCAGTACTCATCGGGCCTCGTCTCACGTCGTCGGCAGCAGCCCCGCGAATCTAACCGCTCAGCCGGGGGTTCATCCGGGGAACGCGGCACGCCGACGCGCCGGGCCGGTCAGGCGGCGGGGTTCTCCCCCTCGCCGGCGGACTCGGCCTGGACCGGCGGGGTCCTGGTGAGTGAGGTGATCGTGCGGCTGACCAGGATCTGGAGGGCCTCCATCTGATCCTGGTCCATGTCGGCCACGGCGAGCAGGACCGCGCGGTCGAACGCCCCCAGATACGAGTCGACCAGGGTGCGCCCGGCGTCGGTCAGCGAGAGCAGGACGCTGCGGCGGTCGGCCGGGTTCGGGCGCCGCTGGACCAGGCCCTCGGACTCCAGGGCATCGGTGAGGGCCGTCACCGCGCCCGTCGTCAGCGTCATCCGCTGCGCGATGTGACCGAGCTTGACCGGCCCCTCGTCGGCGAGTTGGACGAGGACGGTGAAGCGGCTCGCCGACTGCCTGCTGGCCCGCGCCGCCTGGGCGCGGCCGAACTCGCTCGCGGCCATCAGATCTCGAAGCAGCTTCGGCACTGATTCGGCGTTCATGTGGGCACGTCATCCTGTCGGGGGGAGGGTCAGCGCGAGCCACGTCGCACTGTTGTCCGGCGGTGGGCTGCCGGGGGATGAACGCTCGCGACGCCGGACGGGTCCGATGTCGTTTGGATCTTTACATCTCTGCGATTGTGAGACAAGCGTTGTACAGAATATCTGTCATCCGCTCTATTCGATATGCAGAACCAGCTGTTGATATGGCGGCTCGATCGGATGCGCGCGGCGAGCACCGGCTCCTGGTCGCGGGCGGCGTCTCCCGACTCAGAGCCGGAACCACGCCGTGGTGTCCGTGCCCACCCGCCCGTCGACGAGGTCGGCGCTGGCCAGGAGCAGTTCGGCGCCGGGCGGCGGGCTGAGCGGCGAGTCCGCGACGTTGACCAGGCACACGAACCCGGGGCGGCGGGCGAAGGCCAGCGCGTGGACCGGGGCGTCCAGCCAGGTCAGGCTCCCGTCACCGAGTGCCGGGTGCTCGCGTCGCAGGCGCAGCGCGTCGCGGTAGAGCTCCAGCATCGACGCCGGGTCACCGGTTCCGGCCTCGACGGTGAACGCGGCCCAGTCCGCCGGCTGCGGCAGCCAGGGCGCTGCGCTCGCATCCGGCGGGCTGAACCCGAACGGCGGCGCGGTCGCCCGACCACGGGATCGGCACCCGGCAGCCGTCCCGGCCGCGGCTCTCGCGCCCGGTCTGCTCGAAGTCGGGGTCCTGCAGCACGTCGTCGGGCAGGTCCTCGACCTCGGCCAGGCCCAGCTCCTCGCCCTGGTAGACGTAGGCACCGCCGGGCAGCGCCAGCATCAGCAGGGCAGCGGCCCGCGCGCGGCGCCGGCCCCGAGCCGAAGTCGGCGGGCTGGCCGAGCAGGTCGTCGAGGCGGCGCAGCGGCGGTCCGGCTGGGCACGGGCGTACCGCGACACCTCGCGGGCCACGTCGTGGTTGGACAGCACCCACGTCGGCGGCGCACCGACGGCTTCGTGCGCGGTCGAGCGTCTGCTCGATGGTCGCCCGCAGCCAGTCGGCCCGCCACGGCGCGACGCAGGAAGTTGAAGTTGAACGCGGTGTGCAGCTCGTCCGGGCGGACGTAGCGCGCCAGCCGCGCAGGCCGGCTGCACCCAGGCCTCGGCGACGAACACCCGGGGTCGGGCGGTACGAGTCGGCGATGGCCCGCCAGCTGCGGTAGATGTCGTGCACCTCCGTCGGCGGTCCCAGTGCGGGTGGTCGGTGCTCGCGCTGTCCGGCGCGGCGGCCGAGCGGCCAGGCCAGCTCACCGACGTCGGGCAGCCCGGCCGCCTTGACCAGGCCGTGCGCCACGTCGATCCGGAAGCCGTCGACGCCGAGGTCGAACCAGAAGCGCAGCGTCTGCTCGAAGTCCGACCGCACCTCCGGATTGCTCCAGTCCAGGTCGGGCTGCTCCGGCGCGAACAGGTGCAGGTACCACTGCCCCGGCGCGCCGTCGGAGGCGGTCGTGCGGGTCCACGCCGGGCCGCCGAACTGGCTGATCCAGTCGTTGGGCGGCAGGTCGCCGCCCACGCCCCTGCCGTCGCGGAAGTGGAAGCGGTCCCGTTCCGGCGAGCCCGGTGCCGCGGCCAGCGCCTGCTGGAACCAGACGTGCTCGTCGGAGGTGTGGTTGGGGACGATGTCGAGCAGGACGCGCAGCCCCAGCGCGTGCGCGTCGGCCAGCAGCAGCGTCGCCTCCTCGAGGGTCCCGAAGATCGGCTCGATCGCGCGGAAGTCGGAGACGTCGTAGCCGGCGTCCCGCATCGGCGACGGGTACCAGGGGCTGATCCAGACCGCGTCCACCCCGAGGTCGGCGAGGTAGGGCAGGCGGCCCCTCAGCCCGGCGATGTCACCGATGCCGTCGCCGTCCGCGTCGGCGAAACTGCGGGGATACACCTGGTAGACGACGGCGCTGCGCCACCAGTCGTCGTCTCGGGACGGGCCGGACGCGGGCATGGCACCAGCATGCACCCCGGCGCATCCGCCCCGGACAGGAACCGGATCGGCAGCCATCCTCGGGGACTTGCACAGGTTTTTGACGCGGGATCACGGTGCCCCTAGCGTCACTGCAATGCCAGTGCTTGACACCACCGATCCGGCGCTGGCGTTCGCGACGCTCCTGCCCCTGTGCGTGCCGCTCATGGCCGACGACGTCACCGTCGAGCTGATCGAGGACGGCGCCGAGCCCTACCAGCTGCACGTCAGCGCTGCGGACCTGTCGGTCCGGTCGGCGCCCCTGGCCCGGGCCAGCGACCTCACCTGCCGCCTGCTCGCCCAGGGCACCCCGACGCTGACGGAGGGCAGGCAGCTCGCCGCGGTCATCACCGGCACTGCCCCCGGGCCGAGATACCTCGGTGCCATCATCTGCTCCCGCAGCGGCACGGCTCCCTACACCGACGCCGAGGCGGCGTTCCTGGGACGGCTGGTCGAGCAGGGCGTCGGCCTCGTGCGGCGGCTGAGCGAGGCCCGCGACACCCAGCACCGGGCCGTCGCCAATCTCGAGGCGGCCCTGGCCACGAACCGCGAGATCGGAGTCGCGGTCGGGGTCCTCGCGACGACGGCGGGCTGCTCCCCCGACGAGGCGATCACCCGCCTGCGCACCACGTCCCAGGCGCTGAACCGCAAGCTGCGCGACCTCGCCGCCCACGTGGTCAGCACCGGCTCACTGCCCAGCGGAGAGGCGCTCGAGGGCTCCGTCCAGGTCGAAGGCGCGGGTGGCGGTGGGCGGCAGCTCGACACCGTCCCAGCCGCGGCCACCGACGACCACCGGCGCCGAATTGCGGGTCAGCGCGCCGGGGAACAGCGCACCCGCATCAGCCGGTTCCGCCACCTGACGCCAGAGGAAGACACCGCGCGCAGCAGTCCGCTTGGCCGCTGAAGCCAGCGCCTCGGTCGGCACCCGGGCTCCGAGCATCCGGAACGGGATGCGCCGCTCCGTCAGGCCCGCCGCCACCGCGTGCAGGGTGATGGTGTGCTCGTCCTCCCCGGTGCACGCCAGCAGCACCGGCGCGCCCGGCATCGGCCGCGGCAGGAACACGCGATAGGCCCGGAGCGCGTCCAGCACCGCCTCGCTGAGCACCCGCTCGACGTCGACGTTGGCGTTGGTCCGTGACCACTGCGCGCCGACCGCGGTGAGCAGGGGCAGGAGCAGCTCGGTCCAGGTCTCCTGCACACCGTGCTCGACGAGATGGTCCGACAGATTGCCCATGATCGCGTCCGAGTCGAGGCGGCTGACGATCCTGGCCAGCCCGCGCAACCGGGGGCCGGCATCGGGGATCGACAGCGTCCGTCCGCCCGGGCCGCCGGGACGCCGGGCAGCGGGCGGCACGCGCGTCAGGCCGGGCGACGGGCCGGCGGGGCGACGGGCCGGCGCGGCGCTCACCGCCTGCCGGGCAGCGTCGGCGGGGCGCACCCCTGCGCCGACGAGGTCCTGCATCGCGAACAGGACCGCGAGGTCCTCGTCGTTGTAGCGCCGGTGGCCGCCGAGAGTGCGCCCCGTAGGTCCGACGCCGTAGCGCCGCTCCCAGCTGCGCACCGTCTCCGGTGCGACGCCCAGCCTCCCGGCGACTGCCCCGACCGCGAGGAGGGGGGCCAGGGGGCGTTCGTCGTCACGCGCGGAGTCCATGTATCCATCATGACTCGCTCGGGGCCGACTTGCACAAGTTGTGGCGCGATCGGGGAAGCTCGCCGCCCCGACCGGCGTTGCAGGTTCACATGAGCCGACTGTTCAGCCCACTCACCCTGCGCGAGGTCACGTTCGACAACCGCGCGTGGGTCTCACCGATGTGCCAGTACTCCTCGGTGGACGGCCATCCCACCGACTGGCACCTGGTGCATCTGGGCGCGCTGGCCCGCGGCGGCGCCGGCCTGGTCATGACCGAGGCCACGGCGGTCGTCCCGGAGGGCCGGATCTCCCCCAGCGACGCGGGGATCTGGTCCGACGCGCAGGCCGCCGACTACCGCCGGATCACCTCGTTCGTCCGCTCCCAGGGCGCGGTCCCGGGCATCCAGCTGGCACACGCCGGACGCAAGGCATCGACCGCCGCGCCGTGGGTGGGCCGCGGTCACGTCACCCCGGAGGACGGGGGCTGGCAGACCGTGGGCGCCTCTCCAGAGGGCTTCGGGGACTGGCCGCCGCCGCGCGAACTGACGCCCGACCAGCTGGCGGAGCTGACACGGCACTGGGCCGCGGCGGCGCTGCGGGCCGCCGACGCCGGTTTCGAGGTCATCGAGATCCATGCCGCGCACGGGTACCTCCTGCACCAGTTCCTCTCCCCGCTGTCCAACCACCGCTCGGACGCCTACGGCGGGAGCCTCGAGGGACGCAGCCGGTTGCTGCTGGAGACCGTGGACGCGGTCCGGGCGGTCTGGCCGCAGCGGCTGCCGCTGTTCGTCCGGCTCAGCGCCACCGACTGGGTCGCCGGCGGCTTCGAGGTCGCTGACGCCGTGGACGTGGCGCGAGCGCTGGCCGAGCACGGCGTCGACCTCGTCGACGTCTCCAGCGGCGGCAACAGCCCCGACCAGCGCATCGTGACCGGCCCGGGCTACCAGGTCCCGTTCGCTCGAGCGATCAAGGGCGGCAGCGGGTTGCCGGTCGGGGCCGTCGGTCTCATCACCGAACCGGTCCAGGCCGAGCAGATCCTGGCCGACGGCGCCGCCGACGCCGTCTTCCTGGCACGGGCGCTGCTGCGGGAGCCGTCGTGGCCGCAGCGGGCGGCCCGCGCGCTGGGCGCCGAGCTCGCCTGGCCGGTTCAGTACGAGCGGGCCAAGGCCTCCTGAGGCGGACGAGCCGGGCGGTCGCTCAGCCCGATGCGCCCGCCTCCAGGGAACCGTCGGCGGCCGCCGGTGCCGTGGTCGCGTGCTTCGTCGTCTTGGTTTTGGGCTTCTTGGGCTTCTTCGGCTTGTCCGACGCGGAGTGCCCGGGAGCGGTGGTGACGCCGTGGGACGGCGCGGAGCCGGTCCCGGTCACGCTCGACGACGGCGTCACCGAGGGGCCGGTCGGCGTGGCCGGCACGGTCGATCCTGTCGGGGACGCGGTGGGTGTGCCGCTGCGCGACCCGGTCGGCGTGGCGGTGGGCGAGCCCGTCGATCCTACCGTGGGCGATCCGCTCGACGGCCCGGTCGACGTGGAGGAGCGCGTGGCGGGCGGCGTCGGGGACGGCGCCGGCCGGCCGGTGTGCTGCCGCGGCGGCGCCGGCAGATGCAGGTACGTGTGAGCCGGTCGCTGGATGTCCGCCGGTAGCGCGCCGGCGGCCCCGGCCACGGCCACGCCGACCAGTGCGGTCGCCAGGCCCGCCCCGGCGGCGACGGTGCGGGTTGCGAAGCGCCGGGTCCGCGGCGCGGCGGGGCGGCGTTCCCCGGAGCGGGCGGCCTGAGCCTGCCGGAAGTGGGCCAGCGCGGCGTCCTCTCCAGCGAGATCGGCCGCCGAGGCAGGAGCCGACGCGGCGCGCACGATCCCGGCCGAGAGCTCCGTGCCGTCGCGCCCGTCGGCAGCGGTATGCGGGCCGGAGCGCGGGGTCAGCCACCTCATCGCGGGTCGTCCTCGGTCAGCAGCGTCGCGAGCGCCTTGAGTCCCCGGTACGCGGACGTGCGCACGGCACCGGGCCGTTTGCCCAGCACGCGCCCGGCCGACCCGGCGTCGAGGCCCAGCACCGCGCGGAGCATCACGGCCTCGGCCTGTTCCTGCGGCAGCGAACGGATCATCGCCAGCGCGGCCGCCGTGGAGATCGACTCGACCGCCGCGCCCTCGGTGTCCGCGGGGCCGGCCAGGGGCAGGAACCTCTCCTGCGCGACCGGGTCCACGGGGCGGCGCCCACTGGCGCGGAGATGATCGAGCGCGCGGTGCCGCCCGATGGTCGCGACCCATCCGCGGAAGCCGTCGCCGTCGCCTCGGAAGGTGTGCAGGTCGCGGCAGACGTGCGCCCAGGTCTCGGACGCGACGTCCTCCGCGTCCGACCCGACGAGGACCCGGAGATAGCGCAGCAGGCCGGGCTGGACCTGGCGGTAGACGGTGGTGAAGGCATCCTCGTCCCCCGCGGCGGCGAGGGCCACCGCGGCGGCCAGCGCCCGGTCGCCGCGGTCGGTGGCCGTGTTGCGCACCCGGCGGGACTTCGGCGGCAGCCCTGAGAGCGCGGCCACGGGGCTCGTCGTCGCGTCACCGCCCGCGCTCATCGTCACCGCCTCTGTCATCCGGACCACACCGCCACGCGCAGTCTGTCAGGACGAGCGCGGCCACGCGCGCGGGACGGATCGGATGCACGGGAAAGGGCCCGGCCGAGGATCGACCGGGCCCTTCTCATCGCGCCATCAGTAATAGTGTCTGCGCCCCCCGACGCCACGACCGACCGAGCCGGCCAGCGCCAGCACAGCGCCGATTACCAGGACGATGATCCCCAGGGTCCAGAGGATCGGGATACCGGCGACGAAGCCGATGATGAGCAGGATCAATCCGAGAATTATCACGTGGTACTCCTTGACGTAGGTAGGGATCGCCGAGAGTGCGCGGGTGCGCTCAGTAGCGTGGTCCGGCCGGGTCGACCGGGTCGTTGGGCGCGAGCAGGGTCGTGCCATCGGAACGATGGATCACGTCCGTCCGCCGACGCGTGTTCATGAGCACCAGCGTGATCAGCAGTCCGACGATGCCGATGACCATGAGGATGACGCCCACAGTGGGCACATCCACCCCGTTGACCTTCTTCGTCACCGCGAACTTCAGGATTGCTCCGATCGCGATGAGCACCAGGCTTGCGCCTATCCGCATTACCGCTCCTCACTTCAGGGGAGCCCGGCAGCGTTACCGCCCCGGGGTCGGGCACACCACAACCCGACCCGGCGGTTCAGAGGACGACACCTTCGGTCCTGCTCAGCCGAGGGGCGGAGAGCGGGTTGGGGTGTCTGTTCACCTCACAGTGTTCAGCGCCGCGGGGTGCGAAAACGTCACACCCGTGCGGGGCCGTCAGGAGAGCAGCTGGCTCAGCGCGTGGGAGAAGTGCACGCGGTGCTCGTTCTGGATGGCGATGCAGCGCGACCGGTCCTGCGCCTCCAGCGCGTCGATGAGCTCCGCGTGCTCGACCACCGTCCGGGCGGCGTCGGCCTCGGTGAAGCGCAGCCGCAGGTACGGCTCGGCCAGCGAGGAGAGCCGATCCACCTCCTGGGCGAACAGCTGCTGCGTCGACATCGCGTAGATCGCGGCGTGGAAGTCGCGGTTGAGCTGCATCTGGGAGTCGACGTCGGCAGCGGCAGCCGCGCGACTCATGGCCAGATTGATCTCCCGCAGGTCGGCCAGGTCGTCCGCGCCGGGCCATTCCACGGTCGCGAGCAGGCAGGTCTCGAGGAACTCGAGCAGCTGCAGGATCTGATCGAGTTCGGTGCCGCTGAGCTTGGTCACGAAGTAGCCCTGGTTGGGGCGGTGCGTCAGCAGGCCCTGGCTGCTGAGCGTGCGCAGCGCCTCGCGCAGCGGCAGCCGGCTGACGCCCACCTGGGCGGCCATGTCGTCCTGGCGGATCTGCTCGCCGGGCGAGAGCACGCCGGTGAGGATCCGCGTGCGCAGCGCCTCGACTGCCGCGGTGGCCGCGCTCCGGCGGATGTCGAGGTGGTCCATGGTCCTCATGATCTCAGTCACCGTCCTGCTCTACGTGGCGGGCGCTCTTGACCTCACCAGGATTGGATCCAATAATCACATACAATTGACCGTCAGGGAAGACGGCCCCCAGGACTGGAGCTCACATGGATCTCGGATTGACGGGCAAGCGGGCACTGGTGACCGGGGGCAGCCGTGGCGTCGGCCGCGCGATCGTCGAGCGGCTGGTCGCCGAAGGCATGCAGGTCGCGATCTGCGCCCGTGGCGCCGAGGGTGTAGAGTCGGCGATCGCCGCGCTGGGCGAGCAGGTCAGCGGGCGCGCGGTGGACGTGTCCGATCACGCGGCACTGGCCGAGTGGGTCACCGAATCGGCCGAGCGCCTGGGCGGGATCGACGTGATCGTCCCCAACGCCAGCGCCCTGGGCGGCATCCCGAAGTCCCCCGAGGGCTGGCGGCGCAACTTCGAGGTCGACCTGATGTCGTCGGTCACCATGGTCGACGCCTCGCTGCCGTACCTGCGCGAGAGCGGCGGCGCCATCGTCCAGCTCGGCACGATCACGGCCGTCGAATACCACAACTACCCCGGCGGTGGCCTGAGCTACGGCCCGCTCAAGGCGGCCCTGGTCAACTACATGTCCCAGCTGGCCAAGGAGGAGGCGATCCACGGCGTGCGCGCCAACGCGGTCTCCCCCGGGCCGATCTACATCAAGGGCGGGTCGTGGGACCGCATCCGGCAGGGCAAACCCGACTACTTCGAGCTCAACCTCAAGCGCCAGCCCTCCGGACGGTTCGGGCGGCCCGAGGAGGTCGCCGCCGCGGTGGCCTTCCTCGCCAGCCCGATGGCCTCCTGGGTGACCGGGCAGAACCTGGTCGTCGACGGCGGCTTCACCCAACGGATCGGATACTGACATGACCGAACTCGCCGGCCTCAACCTCTTCGACGCCAGCTTCCAGGACGACCCGGGGCGCTGGTACGAGGCGCTGCGGGCCCAGGCACCGGTGTTCTACGCCCCCGAACACGGCTGGTTCGTGGTCTCCACCGCTGAGTACGCGCGGGAGGTGCTCAAGGACTCAGCTCGCTTCTCCTCGGCGGTCCACAAGCACACCCAGCCCCCTGCTTCCGTTGCCGGCGAGGTCGCGAAGATCCGGGCCGAGGGGTGGCCGTACATGCCGGCACTCGGCACCAACGACCCGCCCAACCACACCCGGCTCCGGGCCCTGGTCCAGCGCGCCTTCACCGCGCGGTCACTGACCTGGATGCAGCCGCTGGTGCGCGACACGGCCGTCGAACTCGCCTCGGCGCTGCCCGACGGCGCCGAGCTGGACCTGCTGCCGTCGTTCTCCCAGCCGCTGCCGGTCTGGGCCATCTCCCGGGTGCTCGGGCTGCCCGACGAGCACCGCGAGGACATCCGCCGCTGGTCGGAGGCGGCGACCGCGTCGATCGGCGGCATGCCCGACGACGACGCCTGGATCGAGAACGAGCGGGTCCTGCTGCACTACCAGCAGACGATGGCCGCGCAGATCGAGCAGGTGCGCCGCGAACCGCGCGAGGGGCTCATCAGCACCATCGTGGAGGGCGCCGACCACCCCGCCGACGGTGGGGAGCCGCTGCCGATGGCGCAGATCCTCACGCTCCTGCGCGAGCTCGTCATCGCCGGCAACGAGACCAGCGGCCGGCTCATCACCGAGATCGTCCGGCTGCTGGACACCGTCCCGGGCGAGTGGGATCGCATCCGCGAGGACCCCGAGCGGGCACGGCCGGTCGTCGAGGAGGCGCTGCGGTGGGCCAGCCCGTCGCAGACCGCGTTCCGCCGGGCCACCGTGGACACCACGCTCGGCGGCGTCGCGATCCCGGCCGGTGCGCAGCTCGTCGTCTCCTTCGCCTCGGCGAACCGGGACGAGCAGGTGTTCCCGCACGCGGGTGACTTCGACCCCGACCGTCCGGCGCTGGGCACCCATCTGGCCTTCGGCATCGGTATGCACGCCTGCGTCGGCAACCCGCTGGCCCGCATGGAGGCCGTCACCACCACGCAGGTCCTCGCCGAGCAGATGGCGGCGATCACCGTGCTGGCACCGGACGAGCTCCGCTACAACGCCAGCTTCATGGTGCGCGGGCTGCAGGAACTGCCCGTGCGCATCACCCGCAGGAAGGCCTGATCCGATGGACCTCACGATGCCCGCCGAGGCCGAGGCCTTCCGGGACCGCATCCGCACGTTCCTGCGCGAGAACCTGCCCGAGGGCTGGGCCGGTGTGGGCGCGCTGGACGAACCCGAGCGCACCACCTGGGCCGAGAGCTGGCGGGAGACGCTGAGCCGCGAAGGGCTGCTCGCCGTCGCGTGGCCGAAGGAGTACGGCGGCGCGGGGCTCACCGCGCTGGAGCAGATGATCATCGCCGAGGAGTTCATCGGCGCCGGCGTCCCGCTGCGACCGCTCGCCGGCGACCAGCACGGCCTGACCCTGATCGGGCCCACGATCCTGCAGGCCGGCACGCCGGAGCAGAAGGAGTTCTTCATCCCGAAGATCCTGTCCGGCGAGCACCGCTGGGCCCAGGGTTACTCCGAACCCGAAGCCGGCTCCGACCTGGCGTCGCTGCGCACGCGCGCCGTGCGGGACGGCGACGAGTGGGTGCTGAACGGCCAGAAGATCTGGCAGACGGCCGGGGACTCGGCGAACTGGATCTTCGTCCTGGCCCGGACCGATCCCGACGCCGGCAAGCACGCCGGGATCTCACTGCTGCTCATGCCGATCGATCAGCCCGGCATCGAGGTGCGCCCGATCCGCACGCTGACCGGTCACGCCGAGTTCTGCGAGGTCTTCCTCACCGACGCCCGCGCCTCGGCAGACCACGTGATCGGCGGCGAGGGGAACGGGTGGAAGACGGCGATGACCCTTCTCGGTTTCGAGCGGAGCGCCTCGGTCGCGGCGACCGCGGCCACCGCCCGGGTCGAGATCGAACGTCTCGGCGACCTGCTGCGCCTGCACGGCAAGGACACCGACCCGCTCATCCGGCAGCGCTTCGCCTGGTGCGTGTCCCGGGCGGAGGTGCTGCGGTACCTGGCGCTGCGGTCGGTCAGCCGGCTCTACCACGGCGGCCGCACGGGACCGGAGTCCTCGATCCTCAAGCTCTACATCAGCCAGTACCAGCAGCGAGTCACCGAGCTGGCGATGGACGTGCTCGGCATGCAGGGAACCACCCTGACCGGCCGGGGCGCCGTCGCCCACCTCGGCCCCGACCCGCTCGGTGGGGCCAACTCCCCCGCCGCCTGGGAGACGATCTTTCTCACCACACGCGGCGCCACGATCTACGGCGGGACCGCCCAGATCCAGCGCAGCGTCCTCGGGGAACGGGTCCTCGGCCTACCCCGCGAACCGTCGGGAGCGCAACGATGAGATTCATGCTGGACGCCGACCAGGAGGACCTGCAGCAGATGGCGCGGCGCTTCTTCGAGACGGAGTCGCCCGTCGCCGGCGTGCGGCGCGTCATGGAGACCCCGACCGGGTTCGACGCCGCCGTCTGGAAGCAGCTGGGCGAGCTGGGCCTGCTCGGCCTGGCCGTCCCCGAGGACCGGGGCGGCTCCGGGACCTCGCTCGTCGAGGCGGCAATCGTCCTGCGCGAGGCCGGGCGGGCACTGCTCCCGGCCCCGCTGCTGGCGGCCACGATCTGCGGGCTGGCCCTCGTCCGTTGCGGTGACGGCGACGCCGACCTGCTCCCCGCGATCGCCGGCGGGACGGTCATCGCGACCCTGGCCACCAGCGACGCCGACGGCAGCGTCGACCTGGACGCGACCGGAGTGACCGCCGACGAGGGTCGCGACGGCTGGACCCTCGACGGCGCCAAGGGGTTCGTGCCCTACGGCGCGGTCGCCGACGTCCTGCTCGTCACCGCGTCGACCGCCGCCGGGGTGGCCCTGTTCGCCGTCGCCGCCGACGCGCCCGGTCTGGTCCGCACGGCGCAGCCGGCGCTGGATCCGACCCGCACGCTGGCCTCGGTGACCTTCTGGGAGACGCCCGCGCGGCTGGTGTCCGGCGACCGCGCCGCGCTGCAGGAGACGCTGCACCTGGCCGCCGTCTGCCTGGCCGCAGAGCAGGTCGGCGGCGCCGAGCGGTGCCTGGAGACGGCGGTGGCCTACGCCTCGACGCGCATCCAGTTCGACCGGGCGATCGGGTCCTTCCAGTCGATCAAGCACCTGCTCGCCGACGTGCTCGTCGAGGTGGAGTCGGCTCGGGCAGCAGCGGACTACGCGGCGTGGGCGGCAACCGCATCGGTGACCGAACTGCCCTTCGTCGCCAGTCTGGCGAAGGCGTTCTGCTCGGAGACCTACGTCCAGGCCGCGGCGGCGAACCTCCAGGTCCACGGCGGCATGGGGTTCACCTGGGAGCACGACGCGCACCTGCACCTGAAACGGGCCATGGTGGGCAAGCAGCTGTTCGGCTCCCCCGAGCTGCACCGCGAGCGGATCGCGTCCTACCGCCTCGACGGCTAGGTCGGCCGGGCGTCGCGACCCACCCGGTCGGGTGTCTCAGCTGCGTCACCTACCGTGGAGCTGCCAGCCCCGGCGACAGCCCCGAGAGGACCCTCCATGACCGCAGCGCAGACGGCCGCTGCCGTGAAGTACCGGCGCTCGTTGCTGGCCTACCGGATCCTCGCCTTCGCCACCGGCATCGTGCTGCTGACCGGGACGATCACCCTCATAATCCAGGACGTCGGTCACGTGGACAGCATCAAGACCGGCGTCGGGCTGCTCTGGGTGGGGCACGGCTACCTGTACCTGCTCTACGTCATCGCGACGGTCAACCTCGGTTTCAAGCTGCGGTGGAACTTCGTGCGGGTGATCCTGGTCGCGCTGGCGGGTACCGTCCCCACCATGTCCTTCGTCGCCGAGCACATCGTGACCAAGCAGGTGCGCGCCCAGCTCGCCCGGTGAACGCCCCGCCGCTCCGTGTGAGGTCACCCCGCGATGGCGGCGGGCGGACCGCGCGGTTACGGTCGGAAGCGGTTCGACAGCGAGCCGGCGCTGCGCGCACCTGCGCATTCCACGGCTGAGGAGAACCCCTGATGAGTGACGACACGAACACCCGCCCCGCCGGCGAAGGCCTCAGCGACGACGAGTTCGCCCGCCAGGTGGCCGGGCAGACGGCCAGCGATCTGGAGGCCGAGGACGTCTTCGAGCGCGAGAGCGCCGGCGCGGCCACCGACGAGCCGGTCGCCGACATCGACGCGGACGATCTCAACAGCTGACCCACGCCCGCGCACGGTCCGGGGAACGCTCGGGGACCTCGATTCCACTTCGCGGGGCCCGCCCCCTAACGTGGTCTCCGACAGAGTTCGTCCGTCTGTGCCTCCGCCGCCGCCGCACGGCCCGATCCGGGAGATAGCGCAATGCAACTGGGAATGATCGGCCTCGGCCGAATGGGCGCCAACATCGTCCGCCGCCTCATGCGCGACGGCCACGACTGCGTCGTCTACGACGTCAGCGCCGACTCGATCAAGTCCCTCGAGGGCGAGGGCGCGACGGGTGCGCCGACGCTCGAGGAGTTCGTGGCCAAGCTCGATCGCCCCCGCGTGGCCTGGGTGATGATCCCGGCCGGCATCACCGGCAAGACCGTGGAGGCGCTGGCCGAGCTGCTCGACGAGGGCGACATCATCATCGACGGCGGCAACTCGAACTACCGCGACGACGTGCGGCGCGCCGCGAAGCTGCGGGACAAGGGCATCCACTACGTCGACATCGGCACCAGCGGCGGCGTGTTCGGTCTGCAGCGCGGCTACTGCCTGATGGTCGGTGGCGACGACGCAGCGATCGAGATCATCGAGCCGGTGCTGAAGACGATCGCCCCGGGCGCCGGCGAGATCGAGCGCACCCCCGGACGCAAGGGCGAGCTGGCCCCCGAGGAGCAGGGCTACCTGCACTGCGGTCCCTCCGGTGCCGGCCACTTCGTCAAGATGGTCCACAACGGCATCGAGTACGGCATCATGGCCGCCTTCGCCGAGGGACTGAACATCCTGCACAACGCCGACGCGGGCATCACCTCCGCCGAGCACTCCGCGGAGATCGCGCCCCTCGAGGAGCCGGAGTTCTACCAGTTCGACGTGGACACGGCCAAGGTCGCGGAGCTGTGGCGCCGCGGGTCGGTCATCTCGTCGTGGCTGCTCGACCTCACCGCCGCCGCGCTGCAGTCCAACCCGACGCTCGACGGCCTGGCCGGGCGCGTCTCGGACTCCGGCGAGGGCCGCTGGACGGTCAAGGCCGCGATCGACGTCGGCGTCCCCGTGCCGGTGCTGGCGGCGTCGCTGTTCGAGCGCTTCGCCTCCCGCGACGAGGACCACTTCGCCAACCAGGTCCTGTCGGCCATGCGCCAGCAGTTCGGCGGTCACAACGAACTGCCCGCCGGCAGCTCCCTGGAGGCCGGCTCGCGCAAGGCCGACACCTACACCGACAAGAAGTAGCGGCCGTCGGCGCGAAGTAGCGGGCGGCCGGTCTCAGCTGACGGTGGCGGGCGCGTTCTCCACGATCTCCACCCGGTCGGGGTAGAACGCGACGTGGTCCTTGATCCCGGCGACCGCCGGGTACGGGTCCTCGTACGTCCAGACGGCGTTGACCGTGGCCTCGCCGCCGGCCGGGATGCTGTAGTAGCTGCAGTCGCCCTTGTAGGGGCAGTAGCTGTAGTTGTCGGTGCGCTCGAGCAGATCGGTGTCCACGTCGGCCAACGGGAGGTAGAGCACCGGCGGGTACGACGACTCCTGCAGGCTCAGCGCCCGCGTCGTGTCGGCGACGGTCCGGCCGGCCACCGACACGGTGACGCGCGGCTCGTGGGCGGTGATGGTGATGGGGTGGTCGGGGCCGGGCTGCAGCACGGGCTTGTCTGTCATGGCGTCCTCTTCACGTCGGCTGGCGGGCTGTCTTCCCTCCCTGCACAAGTCCACACGGCCCCGCCGTATTTCGCCGGCACTCCCCGCAGGACGACTTCTGCCCGCACCGGGTTGGGGCCCGGTGCGGGCAGATCATCGGAGCGCGGCTGACGGGGAACGCTCAGCGAGCCGACGGGGAACGCGTCAGTGATGGAGCTTGGTGACGACGCCGGCCGTGCGCTTGAGTGTGATGCGGTCGATCTCGGTCAGCGGCGCGTTGCTGCCCGGGAGGCTGTCGGCGAGGGTGCGGATCGTCATCGTCGCCTGCTTCCCGGGCCGCGCCGGCTCGACGTCCACGGCGATGAAGGCGTAGTCGTCGTAGCGCACCTGTGACCACTCGATCTGCTCGGGCACCTTCGTGCCGGCCGGGTAGCCCGACGCGTTGATCGCCGTCCCGTCGGTCGACCAGACGTAGCTGTTGACCACGTTCTCGGTGTTGTTCTCCTTCACGTTCGCCCCGCCGGGAGGCCGGTAACCGCGGTAGCGCTGCCCCTCGGGCAGCAGTTGCGGCCCGAACGGCGTCACCCCGACCGGAGCGGGGGCGGTCGCACTCGGCGCGGGCTGGAAGGCGTACCGCGGGCGCCCGCCTGATCCGGCGCAGATGTAGGTGACGCCGTCGGTGGCGGGGTGGATCGTCGCGCCGTCCGGCGCGGGGCGGGTGCGCTTGCCGTTCTTGATCGGGTCCGTGCGCTCGAAGATGTGGTTGTGACCCTGGACCACGAGGTCGACCTGGTACTTGGTGAACAGCGGATCCAGCGCGTGGCGCACGCCGCCGTCGGAGGCGTGGTTGGCGGTCGTGGAGTAGGCGCAGTGGTGGAAGAACACCACGATGAAGTCGATCCCCGGTGCGACGTGCGGGTTCGTGCGCCACTCCTTGAGCGTCGCGTCGAGCCACTTCAGCTGGGCACCGTCGGAGTACCCGGTGTTGGTCTGGATCTCCGCGGACAGGTCGTTGGCGTCGACGGAGATGACCGCGACGTTGGCGTAGACGAAGCTGTAGACCGACGGGCAGGTCTTCGGGCCGTTCTTCGGGAGGTCCAGGCGCTTGGCGTGACCGCCGTAGCCGTGGACCGAGCTGTCGCCGAGGAAGGACGTGTTGCCGAACAGCGGCTCCATGTCGTGGTTGCCGGTCGCGAACATCCACGGGGTGAACGCCGCCTGGCCCTCGATCTGGTTGAGGAACACGTCCCAGACGTAGGGGTTGTAGAGGTTCGTCCCGGGTGCCGCGCCGGTGGTCAGCGCGCCGCTGTCGTCGGCGGGCAGACCCGTTCCGCTCGGGTCGGCGTAGCAGATGTCACCGGCGAGCAGGGTGAAGGCCGGGCGCTGGGAACCCATCTGGTTGGTCATGCTCGCGGCCGGACGAAGGTCCGTGCCGCCGGCGCCGGCGACCGGGTCGGCGGGGTTGTAGTAGTTGTTGTCGAACGTGCCGGACGGCCACGTCCCGCCGACCGCGGTGACGGCGGTCGGGTCCTGGCCCCACGAGTACTTCGGGTCGGTGGGGGCGGTGTTCGTGCCGACGTCGGCGAAGGCGGTGAAGGTGAACGGCTTCGGCACGCCGTGGCCGGTGCGCGAGGGTGCGGTCGTGAAGTAGGCGTCACCGCTCGTCGTGCCGTCGGAGAGCCGGAAGCGGTAGTGGTAGAGCGAGTCCGGGTGCAGGCCGGTCAGCTTGACCTTGGCGTAGTACTGGCTGGCGACGGGGCCGCCCGGGATCGCGTACTGGCCGACGAGGTGCTCGACGTCGGCCTCGTAGCGGTGCCCGTAGTGCTCGGCAGTGGTGCCGACGTCGACGAAGACCCGCAGCCCGCGCGGCAGCGTGCCGGTCCTGCTCACCAGCTGCGCCGTGACCGCCATCGTCCGGCCGAGCAGGCCGTCGTGGTCGGAGACGAAGGACAGGTGCCGTCCGGAGACGACGACCCCGCTGGGGCCGGCCGTGCCACCGCCGGCCGCGAAGGCCGCGTTCGCGAGGCCGAACTGGGCCAGTGTGATTCCACCGGCGCCGGCGGCGATCCCCTTCAGGACGCTCCGCCTGCTCACCGAGTGCCGCGCGAGCTCGCGCGCGTTCCACTCGGTGTACTCATCGACTGTGACCGGGTGCCGTGTACTCATATCCGTCATGGGACGAGTCCCTCATGCGCGGTGGTCCACCAGCTGAACGGCGTCGATCCAGCAGGCGAAGTGTCGCCGAAGGGCGAGCTACCGCCGCAGCTCCACCGTGACCGGGAGCTCCAGCAACCCCCGGATGAAGAAGCTGGGGATGTAGTTCAGCTCGACGTCGGGAGCTACGCGCAGCCGCTCGACGCGCCCGGCGAGCGCGCGCAGGGTTGCCGCGGACTCCATCCGCGCCAGGCCGGCACCGACGCACACGTGGATGCCGTGCCCGAACGCGACGTGCTCGCGGACGTTGGCGCGGGTCGGATCGAACTCGTCGGGTTCGGGGAACACCGCCTCGTCCCGGTTGCCGGAGCCGTACACGAGGTAGAGCGTGGTCCCGGCGGGCAGGTCGACTCCACCCAGCGTGGTGTCCCTGCGTACCTCGCGGAACATCCCGAAGGCGGGGGTGGCCATGCGGATGCCCTCCTCGACGATGCCGGGGATGACGGAGGGGTCGGTGCGGATGCGGCTCCACGAATCGGGCGTCTTGTCCAGGTGCATGACGATCTCGGCCATCGACCGGGTGGTCGTCTCGTTCCCGGCCACCAGCAGCTCGCGCACCAGCCACACGAGGTGCTCGTTGTCCATCGGCTCCTCGCCGTCCTCGGTGACGACGAGCGTGCTCAGCAGGTCCTCGCGCGGGTGGGCGCGCCGGTCGTCCAGCTCCGCGGCGATGGCCAGCTGGAAGTCGACGACGTCCCGTTCGGTCTCCAGCCAGCGCTCGTGGGTGAGTTTCGCGCCGAGGGAGGCGTTGGCCGAGTCCGACCAGCGGATGATGTCATCGCGCCGCTCGTCGCCCATGCCGAGGATGCGCAGGATCGCGTAGATCGGCAGCGGCCGGGTGACGGCGTCGATGATGTCGACCGTCGAGCCGTCCACCAGCGAGGCCGCCAGATCCTGGGCGACCGCCTCGACCAGCGGCTCCATCCAGGCCAGCGAGCGCGGGGTGAACGCGCGGTTGACGAGCTTGCGGTACCGGGTGTGGATCGGTGCGTCGTTGAGGTTCAGCGCCGGGTGGTACGGGAAGCCCTGGGCGCGGATCGCCTCGACCTCGGCCCGGATCTCCTCGGGCGGGTCGCTGCGCCGGCCCTTGGACACGCCGCTGGCGTAGGTGGCCGGGTCGCGCAGCGCCTCGCGGATCAGGTCCATCTTGGTGACCATGACCCACTCCTGGCCGGGCACCGGGTAGATCGGTGCCTCCTGGCGCAGCCGGGCGTAGGACGGCAGCGGGCGCTGCTGGAACTCCGGGTCGTACGGGTCGAGCAGGAGGGGGGCGGAAGCTGCGGTCACGGCCGGTCCGATCGTCGGGTGGTGGGCTCCGGCCAAACAATAGTCGGATCGCTATATTTTGGCTACGCCCCGCTCGGTGGTGATCTGCCCGGCCAGGGCGCCGCCCACGACGAGATCGCGCAGCGCGTCCACGGCGGACGCGAACTCCGCGGGGCGCTCGACGCTCGCCGACAGGCGCGTCATGCCCCAGAACAGCATCCGCAGCGCGCGGGTCGAGTCGGCGTTCGTGTGTCCCGGGATGCCCCCGGTGCGACGCACCACCCGGTCGAGGAAGGCCGTGATCCGGCCGAGTTCGACCGACACCGGTCCGAGTTCGGGGTAGATCTCCACGGCGACGGGTGCGGACACGATGAAGGCCGCCATGGTGGGGTCGTCGGAGTGCATGCGCGCGGACTCGGCGAGGATCTGGTCGACGCACTCGGTGATCGTGTCCGACTGCGCGACCGCGGCCTCCAGCCGCGTCAGCACGAGGTCGTGGATCTCCTGCGTGGCCGCGATGTAGAGGCGCGCCTTGCTGTCGAAGTGGTGGTACAGCACCGGCGGCGTGACACCGGCACGCTCGACGATCTGGCCGATCGACGACCCGGCATAACCGTGCTCGGCGAACACCACCCGGGCCGCGCGCAGCAGATCGGCTTTGGTGTCCTTCGCGGTCGAGCCCGCCGGCCGCCCGCGGGGGCGCGAGGTCATGGCAGGGCCCTGCGGACGGCCGTCAGACCTCGACATGCGCGCCCATGACGATCGTGCGGTCCTCGGGCAGGTGGAAGTACTCGGCCGGGTTGGCGGCGTTGTGCGGCCAGCCCGAGGAAGATCCGCTTGCGCCACGTGGGCATCCCGGGGGCGGCGCCGCGGCGCAGCGTGATCCGCGACAGGAAGTAGAAGGCACCGGAGGCGTCGAAGTCGAGTTCGGCGCCCTCGCCGGTGATCGAGCCCAGCGTCTCGGGGATGTCCTGCTCGTCCTGGAAACCGAAGCGCACGTCCAGGTGCACGATGCCGTCGTCGATGAAGCCGAGGTTGTTCACGACCACCCGCTCGGCGAGCGGGACGTGCGGGACGTTCTCACCGTGCACCGAGATGATGACGACGTGCTCGTGCAGCACACCGTTGTAGCGGACGTTCGCGCGCAGGGCGAGCGGCGTCGTCTCCTTGGTGGGGTGGGGGAAGACCGCCGTGCCCGGGACCCGGGCGACCTCGTGCCGGCGCAGGTCGGCGACGAAGTCCGCCAGCGAGCCCTCCAGGTCGACCCGGCGCTTGGTGACGATCTCGCGCCCCCGCTGCCAGGTGGTCATCAGGGTGAAGATCGCGGCCGCGAGCAGGAGCGGCAGCCAGCCACCGTGGACGATCTTGGTCAGGTTGGCGAGGAAGAACGTCACCTCGACCACGCCGAACGCCAGCCCGGCGAGCACGAGCTTCCACAACGGCCAGCGCCACAGCTTCGTGGCGACGACGAGGAACAGGATCGTCGTGATCACCAGGGTGCCGGTGACCGCGACGCCGTAGGCGGTGGCCAGCTTGTTCGACGACCGGAACGAGAACATCAGCACCAGCACGCCGCCGAACAGCAGCCAGTTCACCGCGGGGACGTAGATCTGGCCGCTCTCGCGCGAGGACGTCTGGCGCACGGTCAGGTGCGGCAGGAACCCGAGCCGCACGGCCTGCCGCGAGACCGAGTAGGCGCCGGAGATGACGGCCTGGGAGGCGATGACCGTGGCGAAGGTGGCGAGCACGATCATCGGGATGCGCGCCCAGCTCGGCACCAGCAGGTAGAACGGGTTCGAGATCGCGCCGGGGGTGTGCAGGATCAGCGCGCCCTGGCCGAGGTAGTTGATGGTGAGCGCGGGGAAGACGACGGCGAACCACGCGCGGCGGATGGGCGGGCGGCCGAAGTGACCCATGTCGGCGTAGAGGGCCTCCGCACCGGTGATCACGAGCACGACCGCGCCCATCGCGATGAACGCCGTGTAGGGATGGTCGGCGATGAACGTGAGGCAGTACGTGGGCGACAGCCCGCGCAGGATCCCGGGGTGCGCGATGATCTTCGGCAGGCCGGCCGCGGCGATCGCCACGAACCACACGATCATCACCGGCCCGAACAGGCGCCCGACCCGGGACGTGCCCCAGCGCTGGGCGGCGAACAGGACGGCCAGGATGACGACGCCGATCGGGAGCACCGCGTCCTTCAGCCCGGAGGAGTAGACCTCCAGCCCCTCGACCGAGGACAGCACCGAGATGGCCGGGGTGATCACGCTGTCGCCGTAGAACAGGCACGCGCCGAACACGCCGAGGATCATCACGAGCCCGGTGAGCCGGCCGAAGCCTCCGGTCAGGCGCCGCATCAGGGCCGCCAGCGCCATCACGCCGCCCTCGCCGTCGTTGTCCGCGCGCAGGACGAACACGACGTACTTCACCGACACGATCAGGGTGATCGACCAGAACACCAGCGAGATCACGCCGTAGACGTCGCGCGAGGTCGGGTGCACGGCGCCGTGGTCGATGGAGAACACCGTCTGCAGCGCGTACAGCGGGCTGGTGCCGATGTCGCCGAACACCACGCCGAGCGCGCCGACCGCGAGTCCGATGGCGCCCGCGCTGTGGGCCGCCGGGTGGGCGGGATTGCCGACGTCCCCGGCGAGTGGGGCATCGGTCGCTGATTCCGTCACCGCCACAGTGTGCCCTCCCCCCGCCGGTTCGGCTGCGATGGCCGGGCCCATTGCGGGTCGGGACGGGACCTTCGCCCTCTGCGCGCGTCGCCCTGCACGCGATGTGCTGGACACCTACCGTGCCGGGCTCGGCAGGAGCCGGCACACACTCGCGAACGGAACCAGTCACGTGACCGATGCACCGCACGGCTCGATCGTCGTCGGCTTCGACGACTCCCCCTCCAGCCGGACCGCGCTGGACTGGGCGGCGGACGAGGCCCACCGCACGCAGCGCACCCTCGTGATCGCCCATGCCTGCTACCTGGTCCAGCAGGCTGCGCTCACCCCCGGCACCAGCGTGACCGTGCTCCACGAGCTGACCGGCTACGCCCAGCAGCTCGTCGACGATGCCGCCGGAGCCGTCCGCTCGCGGTACCCCACCCTCGACGTGCTGCCGCTGACGCGCACCGAGCAGCCGGTGCGCCTGCTGCTGGAGCTCGCCGAGCACGCCTACCTGACCGTGCTGGGGCGCCACGGCGGCGGCGACTTCGCCGGGGATCTCGGCTCGGTCAGCCAGCGGGTGGCCGCCCATGCCGCCGGCAGCGTCGCCGTCGTCGACGCCGCGCTCCCCCGCCACCCGGACGGTCCGGTCGTCGTCGGGCTGTCGTCGACACCCGGCGGCGCCTCGGCCCTGCGCTTCGCCTTCGAGCAGGCCCGTGAGCGGCACACCCATCTCGTGGCCGTCCGCTCCTGGGGCGAGGCCGCGATCGCGGGAGCCGGAGCGGGGCTGGGGTTCGCCTTCGCCATCTCCGAGGACTGGGCGCAGGACGCCAAGGCGATCGCGGAGGAATGCCTGCACGACGTGCAGAAGGACTTCCCCGACGTCAGCGTGCAGGTGGAGCTCAGCGGGCAGCAGCCCGGCACGGCCCTGCACCAGGCGGCGGAGTCCGCGGGGCTGATCGTCGTGGGCTGCCGGCGCCGCGACGGCGGTCGCTTCTCTCGGCTCGGTGGCGTCGCCTCGTGGCTGCTGCGCAACGCGGCCTGCCCCGTCGCCGTCGTCGGTCACGACGACCGCCCGGGAGCATCCCCCGCGGGCGCGGTCAGTGCGCCAGGAGCTGCCTGACCTCGGCAGCCACCTGCAGGTCCTCCCGGGCGGCGACGACCACCGTGCTGACGGGACCGTCGCCGGCGGTGAGGTCGGCGTCGCCACGGGCGGCGTCGTTCGCGGCGGCGTCGACGGACACCCCGAGATGGGCCAGCCGCGCGGCCGTGGCGGCCCGGACGGCGGGCGAGTGCTCACCGACACCGCCGGTGAAGGCGAGGACGTCGAGGCCACCGGCCGCCGCGGCCATCGCGCCGATGCCGGTGACCAGCCTGTGCAGGTAGACCTCGAAGGCGAGTTCGGCGTGCGGATCCCCGAGGCGTCGGCGCTGCTCGACCTCACGCAGGTCCGCGGTGCCGGCGAGGCCGAGCAGCCCGGACCTCGTCTCCAGCGCCGTCGCCACCTCGTGCGGGCTGAGGTGCTCGTGCTCCTCCAGCCACAGCACCAGGCCCGGATCGACCGACCCGGACCTCGTCGCCATGACCAGCCCCTCCAGCGGGGTGAAGCCCATCGTCGTGTCCACGCTGCGCCCGGACACCACCGCGGCGAGTGAGGCGCCCGCGCCGAGGTGACACGACACCACGCGCAGGCCGGCGGGGTCCCTGCCCGCGACCTCGGCCGACCGGCGCGAACAGTAGGCGTGGGACAGGCCGTGGAATCCGTAGCGCCGGATGCCCCAGCGTTCGCTCCACTCCCGGGGGATCGCGTACGTGGCGGCGGCAGCGCCGATCGTGGCGTGGAAGGCGGTGTCGAAGCAGGCAACCGCCGGGACGTCGGGCAGCGCGGCGGTGACGACGTCGAGCGCGGCCAGCGACTTCGGCTGGTGCAGCGGGGCGAGGTCGGTGAGCGCGGCGAGCTGCCCGCGCACGGCGTCGTCGATCCGGACCGCTCCGGTGAACAGGGTGCCGCCGTGCACGATCCGGTGCCCGACGACATCAGGGCGGGGCCACGGTCGCAGCACCCGCGCCAGCTCGGCGGTGTCGATCCCGTCCGCGCCCACCGTCAGGTCGGCCTCGTGCACGGCGGAGCCGGCATCGTCGAGCAGGCGCAGCTTCAGGCTCGAGGACCCGGCGTTGACGACGAGGATCAGCATCCGGTCACCGGTCGCGGGTCCACGTCCACCCGGAGATCGCAGGATCGTCCTCGCCGTGCTCGCGCGTGTAGGCACGGGCCGCCAGGCGGGTGTCGACCATCTCCTGGCGCAGGGTCGCCGCGTGCGCGCCGAGCGACGGGGTGCGGTCGATGACGTCCATCACCAGGTGGAAGCGGTCGAGATCGTTGAGCATCACCATGTCGAACGGCGTCGTGGTGGTGCCTTCCTCGATGTAGCCGCGCACGTGCACGTTGGCGTGGTTGTGGCGCCGGTAGGTCAGGCGGTGGATGAGCCAGGGGTAGCCGTGGTAGGCGAAGACGACGGGCTTGTCGGTGGTGAAGACCCCGTCGAAGTCGCGGTCGGACATGCCGTGCGGGTGCTCGGAGTCCGGCTCCAGGCGCATGAGGTCCACGACGTTGACGACGCGCACCTTCAGGTCGGGCAACCGGCGGCGCAGGATGTCGGCGGCCGCGACGGTCTCCAGGGTGGGGACGTCGCCGGCGCAGGCGAGCACGACGTCGGGCTCGTCGTCACCCGTCCCGGCCCAGGGCCAGATGCCGAGGCCGCGGGTGCAGTGGGCGATCGCCTCGTCCATGGTCAGGTACGTCAACGCGGGCTGCTTGCCGGCCACGATCACGTTGATGTAGTCGCGGCTGCGCAGGCAGTGGTCGGCGACCGACAGCAGCGTGTTGGTGTCCGGCGGCAGGTACACCCGGACGATCTCGGACTTCTTGTTCACGACGTGGTCGATGAAACCCGGATCCTGGTGGGAGAAGCCGTTGTGGTCCTGGCGCCAGACGTGCGAGGAGAGCAGGTAGTTCAACGATGCGATCGGGCGCCGCCACGGGATACCCCGGGTGGTCTTGAGCCACTTGGCGTGCTGGTTCAGCATCGAGTCGACGATGTGGATGAAAGCCTCGTAGCAGGTGAACATGCCGTGCCGGCCGGTCAGCAGGTAGCCCTCGAGCCAGCCCTGGCAGAGGTGTTCGGACAGCACCTCCATCACGCGGCCGTCGGTGGCGAGGTGGTCGTCGCCGGGGACCGTCTCCGCGACCCAGACCCGGTCGGTGGTCTCGAAGACGGCACCGAGCCGGTTGGACGCGACCTCGTCGGGTCCCATCAGCCGGAAGTTCTCCGGGTTGGCGATGATGACGTCGCGCAGGAAGTCGCCGAGCACCCGGGTGGCCTCGCTGGATTCGGCGGCCGGCCGGTCCACGGCGACGCCGTAGTCGCGGAAGTCGGGCAGATCCAGTTCCCTCAGCAGGGCGCCGCCGTTGGTGTGCGGGTTGGCGCTCATACGGCGGTCCCCGACGGGGGCCAGCGCCGCCAGGTCGACGCGGAGCCGCCCGGCCGCGTCGAACAGTTCCTCCGGGCGGTAGCTGCGCATCCATTCCTCGAGCTGGCGGCGGTGTTCGGCGTTCGTCCGGGTCTCGCTCAGCGGTACCTGGTGCGCCCGGAACGTGCCCTCGACGGGCAGCCCGTCGACGATCTTCGGGCCGGTCCATCCCTTCGGCGTCCGGAGCACGATCATCGGCCACTCCGCGCGGATGGTGGTCAGTCCGCTGCGCGCCGCTCGCTGGATGTCGGCGATGTCGTCGAGGGCGCCGTCGAGCGCGGCAGCGAGTGCCTGATGGACCAGTGCCGGATCGTCACCGGTCACGAAGACGGGCGCGTAGCCGTAGCCGCGCATGAGATCGGCGAGCTCGTCCTCCGGGATCCGGGCGAGGACGGTCGGGTTGGCGATCTTGTAGCCGTTGAGGTGCAGCACCGGGAGCACGGCGCCGTCGTGCACCGGGTCGAGGAACTTGGTGGAGTGCCAGCTGGTGGCGAGCGGCCCGGTCTCGGCCTCGCCGTCACCGACCACGCACATCACCACGAGGTCGGGGTTGTCGAAGGCGGCGCCGAAGGCGTGCACGAGCGAGTAGCCGAGCTCGCCGCCCTCGTGGATCGACCCGGGCGTCTCGGGTGCCACGTGGCTCGGGATACCGCCCGGGAAGGAGAACTGGCGGAACAGCCGCTGCATCCCGACGGCGTCGCGGGAGATGTGCGGGTACACCTCGCTGTAGGTGCCCTCGAGATAGGCGTTCGCGACGATCCCGGGACCACCGTGGCCGGGGCCGATGACGTACATCGCATTCAGGTCGCGGGCTCTGATCGCGCGGTTCATGTGCGCGTAGAGCAGGTTGAGCCCCGGGGTCGTTCCCCAGTGCCCGAGCAGTCGCGGCTTGACGTGCTCGGCCAGCAGCGGCTCCCGGAGCAGGGCGTTGTCCAGGAGGTAGATCTGACCCACCGACAGGTAGTTCGCCGCACGCCAGTACGCGTCGATGGCGGTGAGCTCGCCCGGGGACAGCGGCAGCGCACGCGTCACGACAGGACTCCGGCGTGGGGCACCGAGAAGGCGGGCGGCTCGGCGCCGTGCCCGTGGTGGCCGGCGATGATGACCGGGCACGGGGCGTCGTCGAGCACCGCCAGAGGGACCGCGCCGAGCCGGGTGCTCCAGCGGTCCGAGCTGTGGTGCGCACCGATGACGATGGCGACGGCCGACCCTGCCAGTGCCCGCAGCGCCGGCCCGGCGGCACCGTCGAGGCGCTGCGTCGTCACGGCGATGTCGGGGTAGCCGGCGCGGAGCGGCTCCAGGTGCCGGTGCAGCCAGCCGGGACGGAGGTCGGGGGATGGTGGCTGCTCGTCGGTGCCGGGGTCGGCCCAGGCGACGGTCAGCGCGCACTGCCGCACCTGCGCCTCGGCGAAGGCGGTGGCGAGCACGGAGGCGCAGGACAGGGAGTTCGCCACGCCCGCGATCACGCGGTCCTGGCCCCAGGCTTGCAGCGCCGCAGGTTCGGGGACCACTGCCACGGGGCACCGTGCCTGTGCCGCGACGAGATGGCTCACCGACCCGAGGATCGAACCGACGAGCGACGCGTGGCCGTGCGTGCCCACGACGACGAGATCGACGGTGCTGCTGAGGTCGACGAGGGCGTCGGCGGGTGCGGCGTAGCTGAGCAGCGTCGACACGGCGACCCCGGGCTGGCGGATCGCGGCCAGCGAGGCCTGGTGGCCCAGGATCCCCCGCTCCGCCTGCTCGGTGGCCCGCACCGCCGGCTCACCCGAGCGCGCCGCCACGGCCGCGTCGTGCACGTCGACCGAGTGGACGATCAGCAGGCCGGCATTCCTGAGCCGGGCCTCGTCGGCCGCCCATACAAGCGCGGTTTGTGCCGCCGCCGATCCATCCACGCCGACCACGATGCGCTCACGAACCATGTTCCGATACCTCCGTTGCGATGCCTTTCGTCCAGCATCGTGCGGTGGCGGGGTCGATCACAGGGTCGGAGGTCCCGAACCGGGCACGCCCGACGGCCCGGTTCCCCGCGCGGGTCAGCCCTCGGTGCGGCGGACGTCCGCTCCGAGCACGGCGGCCTGCGTGCGGCGCTGCAGGCCGAGCTTGGCCAGGAGCGAGGAGACGTAGTTCTTGACCGTCTTCTCGGCCAGGAACAGGCGTTCACCGATCTGTCGGTTCGTCAGCCCGTCGGCGATGAGGCCGAGGATCTCCCGCTCGCGGGCGCTCAGCCCCGCGAGCCGGTCGTCGGTGGGCGCGCCGTCGCGCAGCCGGGTCAGCAACCGCTCGGTCACCGTCGGGTCGAGCAGGGACCGACCGGCGGCCACCTGCCGGATCGCGTCGAGGAGGGAGTTGCCCCGGATCTCCTTCAGCAGGTAGCCCGAGGCGCCCGCCATGACCGCGGCGAAGATCGCGTCCTCGTCGTCGTAGGACGTCAGGATCAGGCAGCGGGTGTCGGGCAGCGACGAGCGGATGTCACGGCACACGTCGATCCCGCTGCCGTCGGGCAGGCGGCCGTCGAGGACGGCGACATCGGGCCGGACAGCGGGGATCCGGCGCAGGGCCTCGGCAGCGGTCGCGGCCTCGCCCACGATCTCGATGTCGGGCTCCGCGCCCAGCAGGTCGGCGATACCGCGCCGGACGATCTCGTGGTCGTCGAGCAGGAACACCCTGATGGGCGCGGTGGTCAGCTCAGTGGAATCGTCCATTGCAGGTATGTTCCTCCGTTGTCCGGTGAGGTGATGCCGAAACGGCCACCGTGGTCCTCGGCACGGCGTCGCAGGTTGTCGAGGCCGCTGCGGCGCACGGACTCACCCACGCCGATGCCGTCGTCACGCACGCCGACGGTCAGCTCACCGCCGGTGACGGAGACCTGCACCCGCACATGGGTGGCGTGCGCGTGCCGGGCGACGTTGCTCAGCGACTCCCGCAGCACGGCGAGCAGGTCGTCGACGACCTCGTCGGGAACGGCCGAGTCCAGCGGACCGGCGAAGGTGGTCTGCGGGGCGAAGCCGAGCGACTCCGCCGCCCCGGCGATCACGCCGAGCAGACGGGTCCGCACCGAGCTGACCTCGGGGCCGAGCGGCCCCCGGAGCTCGAAGATCGTGGTCCGGATCTGGCGGATCGTGTCGTCGATGGCGTCGACCACGCCGACCAGCCGTGGCGCGGCCTGGTCCCCACCGAGGGCAGCGGCGACGCTCTGGACGGTCAGGCCCGCACCGAACAGGCGCTGGATGACGTGGTCGTGCAGGTCGCGCGCGATCCGGTCACGGTCCTCGAGGAGGACCACCCGCTGCTGGTCGGCTCTGGCGTCGCTGAGCTCCAGGGCCACGGCCGCGTGGTTGGCGAAGGTGGTGGCCATCTCGACGTCGGCCTCGGAGAAGCGGTGCCGGCCCTGCAGCCGGCAGATGACGAGCGCGCCGCGGGGGACGCTGCTGCCGACGAGAGGGATCGCCATCACCGGACCGAACGCCGCCACGCCGGTCAGGTGCACGCTGTACTCGGTCGGGTTACCCGAACCGGTGAGGTCGGCGACGGTCACCGGCCGCCCACCGTCGATGGCCAGGGCGGACAGGGTGTTCTCGCGCTCGTAGGTGAACGCGGTCAACTGCTCCGCTCCGATGCCGACCGCGATCTCCACCATGAGCCGGTTCTCGTCCAGGGTCGGCAGCACCACGTTCACCAGGTCGGCGTCGGCGATCTGCAGGACCCTGCGGGCGACGACCTGCAGCGGCTCCTCCCCGTCGCTGGAGAGCAGCTGCTGGGAGATCTCCGTCGACGCCCGCAGCCATTCCTGGCGCAGCTGCGACTCGGTGTACAGGCGCGCGTTGTCGATGGCCACGGCGGCCGTGGCGGCCAGCGACTGCACCAGCTCCTCGTCCTCCGCGGTGAATTCCCCCGCGGCCGGCTCGGAGAGGTAGAGGTTGCCGAAGACCTCGTCCCGGATCCGGATGGGAACGCCGAGGAAGGCGTTCATCGGCGGGTGGTGCGGCGGGAAGCCGACCGAGCGCGGATCGTCGGCGATGGATCGGAGCCGGATCGGGTGTGGATCGTCGATCAACGCGCCGAGCAGCCCCTGACCGGTGGGCAGGTGCCCGATGCGGTCGGCGGTGTCCCCGTCGATGCCGACATGGATGAACTGTTCCAGCTTGCGGTCCGGCCCGATCACCCCGAGCGCGCCGTAGCCGGCACCGACCAGCTCCGCGGCCGCCTCGATGATCCTCCGCAGCACGACCGCGACGTCGAGCTCGCCGATCACCGCGCGGTTGGCACGCAGCAGTCCGCGCAGTCGCCCTTGAGCGGCCAGGACGTCCTGGGCGCGGTCGATCAGCTGCGACAGCAGTTGCTCGAGCGCGAGTTGCGGCACGTCAGCGAAGCCGAGCTCACCCGACGGTGCACGCTCCGGCAGCGGATCACGAGCAGAGGCCATTGCGTGGAGCGTATCCCTGACGCGCACGCCGGCGGACCGTCAGGGCGCTTCGATCAGCACGTCGACCAGCCGGCGCCTTCTGGTGGACGGCGTGCTGGGCGCGCGCCCGACGCGCAGCAGCACGTGCGGGTGGGCCGACATCTGCAGGTCGTTGCGCAGGGCCTGCCGGGTCGTCTGCACCTCGATCAGCGACGTGAACAGGCTCATCGTGTAGCCGTGGCGCACCGCCTCGAGCCAGACCCGTTCCAGCGCCTCGCCGGCCCGCAGCCATGCCGACGGCGTCTCCTCTGCGGTCGCGAGCAGGAGCAGGCACTGGTCCACGGTCGAATGGGTGTCCGCGGGCAGGAACCCGAGGCCCTGGGTGTCGAAATCGCGCAGGGGCAGGTCGTCGCGGCTGTCCCCGGTCACATGCGGGACGACGAGCGAGCGCACGCCGTCCAGACGCGCGTTGTCGGTGGTCGTCCAGGAGCGGAGTTCCGCGCGGTAGCCGGGGTCACTGTTCTGGATGACGTCGGCCTTCTGGGTCAGCAGAGCCACCGACTGACGCTGCTCGGCGCGGGTGAGCTCGATCAACTGTGCGTCCTCTGCGCGCGCGGCGGCGATCATGTCCTCGATCGCGGCCGCGTCCACGGCGTCGTCGGCGAACCTGCGCCGGTTGGTCGAGCGGAGGTCGATCAGGGCGTCCAGGTAGCCCGCGCCGGCGCGGTCCTCCGCCCTACCCGTGATGCTCAGCCGGGCCAGGATGTCCGGACGGGTGACGTCGGGGCTGCGTGCCACCGAGATCTGGTATCCCGAGTTCTCCAACGACGCGCGGGCGTTGAAGAGCGCGCAGCCGCAGCTGATCAGCAGCTGCCGGCCGGTCGGATCCAGCACCTTGAGTTGACGGCTCCAATCCGCCCGGATCTCCAGCCAGTCGGCGCCGACGACGAGCTTCCACGGTTGCGTGTTGTGCACCGAGGGCGCGGCGGTGGCACGTACGGCCGCCCTGCGCAGTGCCTGTGCCAGGTGCGAGTCCACCAGTGCGGTCATGGCCTACCTCTTTCCGGTTCTTCCGAGGACATCGGACTTGTCGAGGATCAGTGGTGGGTCGGGGTCGGGACGACCGCGACGGGGCACCGGGAGTGGTGCAGCACGCCCTGGCTCACCGAGCCGAGCAGCGAGGCGACGGTGGCGCGGTGGCCGACGGTGCCGACCACGACGAGGCCGTGATCGGCGATGCGGTCGAGCAGTGCCGGGACGGGGCTGTCGTGCACGACCGTCAGGGTGGTGGCGACGTCGGGGTACTTCTGCCGCCAGCCGGCGACCGCCTCGGCCAGCCACGCCTGGGCATGCGGGTGGATGGTGGTCTCCAGCACGTCGAACGTGTCGAGGTAGGCCGGCGGCCACGCCAGGAGGACGTCGAGGCCGAGTCCGTGCCGACTGGCGTGGTCGAAGGCGAACTCCAGCACCGGCTGCGAGGACTCACTGCCGTCGATACCGGCGAGCACCGGTGTGGCGGGCCGGCTCGTGCCGCGCATCACGACCACGGGGCAGTGGGCGCGGGCGGCCACCGCACCGCTCACCGAGCCCAGCAGCTGCGAGGCCACGCTGGCGAGCTGGCGGGAGCCGAGGACGAGCACCGCTGCTTCGCGGGAACACTCGATCAGGCACGGCACCGGGTTCTTGTCGCGCTCGACCGTGCGCACCTGGACGGACGGGTCGACGGCTGTTGCGAACCCGGCCTCCCGCGCCAGCAGGCGCTGTGCGGCGGCGAGCCGTATCTCCTGCTCGGTGTCGGCGACGTCGGCGTACAGGGGCAGCGGCGGCAGCGACCAGAGCCAGCGGTAGGCGCAGATCAGCTCGACCGGCGCGTGCCTGGTGCGTGCGTCGGCCAGTGCCCACCGCACGGCGGGCTCGTTGTCGGGGTACTCGTCGATGCCGACGACCACCGGCGCGGCTGCGGTCATCACGCCTCCTCGAGGGACAGGTTCGAACGCTGCGCCACCCGGCTCGCGGCGGTGCGGAACCTGAGCGGAGACCGGGCCGCGGGCGCGGCGACCGGTTCGGGAACGATCACCAGCGGGCACGGGGTGTGCACCGCGAACCACCGGGCGATGTCCGGGGTGGAGCCGGCACCGAGGACGAGCAGGCGGGCGCCCACGGCCGAGGTGCGCAGGTGGGTGTACAGGTCGCCGCTGGACAGTTCCGCCGCGACGTCGATCCCGGGGACGAGGGCGAGCACGTCGCGGCGCGCTGCCTCCAGCAGCCGGACGTCCGCCTCGCGCCACCGCCCGGCGTGAGCCGCCTGCTCGATCGTCATCGACGTCAGCCAGCAGGGATCGCGCCAGACGCGCACGAGGCGGAGCGTCGCACCCGCCCGCCGGGCCTCGGTCGCGGCGACGAGCAGCGCGGCCCGGCCGGCTCCGTGGTCGGGGACGCCGAAGACGACAGGCGCGGTCGGGGCGGGCGCGGCTGCTTCGGCGGGGACGACTGCTTCGGCGGGGACGACGAGGACGCTGCCACCGGCGCGGAGGGTGTCACCGACGTAGTGGCGGATCTCCCTGAGTTCGGTCGACCCGGCGCGGGCGGGGACGACGACCAGTCTGCAGTGCAGGCGAGCGGCGAGATCCGACATCGGAACTCCTCTGCGAAAGGTGGGCGGGTACTCGGTGTGGTGTTCGGGGGTGCAGTTCGGGGGTGGTGCTCGGGGGCCTGAGCCCGGATCGTCACCGGGGGTGCAACGATCCGGGCGGGCAGTGCGGGCTGCGGGGCGCCCGAGGTCAGCTGACGGTGGCCGGCGTGCGATCCACCGGAGCGGAGAAGATCTCCTCCGTCGGTGGGGTGCGGCGGCTGTGGACCAGCCCCAGGGCCGACAGGGCGAGCATCACAGCCGCGGCGAGGAAGGCCGCGATCGCAGCGATGCCCGCGATGAAGCCCATGGTGCCGAAGGCGTAGGCGTTGAGCAGGAGCCCGCGGAGGGTCTCGCCCTTGAACATCGTCTCGACGGTCGCGGCGAGCTTGGTGTTGGACGGGTCGGCCTGAGCCTCGGCGCTGAGCTGCGCGTACGTCTTGCCGCCGCCGATCGCCTTGAGGTGATTGGCGATGAAGTGGTCGGCGTAGGTCTCGGCCTGCGCCCCGGTCGACAGCTGCTGGCCGGCGTACTTTTTCATCGCCGAGAACTCTGGAGCGGAGATGGCGGCGCTGTCCTTGGCGGGGAAGTAGATCTGCTGCGCGACGAGCTGCGTGCGGACCTCGTTCGTGACGAAATAGTGCGCCCAGGTGAGCAGGCACCCCGCGACGATGAGGATGACGGCAAGGCTCAGTCCGATCCAGCTGACCATCTTGTCAAGAGCTCTGCGTTGCATAGTGTCGTTCTCCTCTGTGGGCGTCGCGACATACCAGGGGTTTCCGGTGTCCGCGCCTACATATCGTCGCTGCCGCGGGAGCCGCCCGGGCCGGGTCGAAGGTCCCGTCCGTGGCCGTGAAGGTCCCGGGCCGGTGCGGTCAGACCGACAGCGCGGCGACCCGATCGGCCGGGTCGACGGCGATCGCTCCCGCCTCGATGCGCGCCACCACGTCGACGGCACCGGGGGCGAGGCGCCGGTGGGTGGAGAGCAGCACCGTGCGGCCGGCGGTCGCGTCCAGCAGGTCGGCCAGCACCTCGCGCTCGGTGTCGGCGTCGAGATGGGCCGTCGGCTCGTCGAGCACGAGGATGTGCGGATCGGCGAGCAGTGCCCGGGCGAGCAGCAGCCGCTGCCGCTGCCCACCGGACAGCGCTCCCCCGTCCACCCCCGCGGGCGTCGCCCAGCCGGCGGGCAACTCGGCGACGAACGAGGAGAGGCCGCAGCGCGCCGCCACCGCGTCGAGGTCGGAGTCGGTCGCGTCGGGGCGCACGACGCGCAGGTTGTCCCGCAGGCTGGCGTCGAAGACGTGGTCACCCTGCAGGGAACCCGCGGCGCGGGACGGCATGTCGTCGGCCCGCAGCAGCGCCAGCTCCACCCCGAGCCCGTCCCCGGTGAGTTCCACCGAGCCGGAGTCCGCGCGCAGCAGCCGCAGCGTCGCCGCGAGCAGCGTCGACTTGCCGCAGCCGCTGGGGCCCATGAGGGCGACCCGCGTGCCCGGCTGGACGGCGAGCGCGGCACCACGCAGCACGGCAGGTGCTTCCGGCGCCGGCCGCAGGGTCACCCCGCGCACGTCCAGGCCCAGCCGGCCGTTCGGAGCCGGCGTGCCCTGCCCGGGGTCGGTGAAGGCGGGTACGGCGGCCAGGATGGCGGCGACCCGGGACAGGCCGGCGCGGCAGCGCGTCCACGACGCGAACGCCGACGGGAGCGGGGCGACGGCCTCGAAGCCGATCAGGACGCAGATGGCGAGCACCCCGAGGTCGATCGCGGGCAACCGCCCGGCGCGGACCGCCCCGGCGCCGATGACCAGCACGGCGGGCAGGGCGGCGGCGGCGAGCAGGCCGGACAGGGCCGCTCCCACGGCGGCGACCGCGGCGGGGCGGCGGGATCGCGCGACGACGTCCGCGTCGAGTACGCCGATCTCCCGCAACGCCGGCGCGGTGGATCCGTAGGCCGTCAGCTCGGCGAGCCCGTCGACGAGTGCGCTGGACCGCTCGTCGCGGCGGCCGGCCAGCCCGGCGAGTCGGTCGGCGTCGCCGGAGCATCTGCCGACCAGCCAGGGCACGAGCCCGCCCGCGCCGGCCAGGGCGACGGCCAGGACCACCCCCGCCTCCGGGGCGAGCAACCCGGCCAGGACGCAGGCGGCGACGGACGTGGCCGCGGCGCCGACGACGGGAAGGACGGTGCGGACCAGCCCGTCCTGCAAGCCGTCCACGTCACCCACGAAACGGCGCAGGAGGTCACCGCGGCGATAGCCGCCGAGCGCGGACGGACCGAGCGGGCGCAGGGCGGCGAACACCTGGGCGCGCAGGCCGACGAGCAACCGCAGGGCCACGTCGTGGGCGGTCAGGCGTTCGACGTAGCGCAGCAGCGCCCGCCCTAGGGCGAACGTGCGCACGCCGACGACGGCGATCGCGAGCGCCTGCACGTTGGGGTGCTGGGCCGCCCTGCTGATCAGCCAGAGGGATGTCGCCGTCAGTGCCAGTCCGGAGATGCCCGCCAGCGCCGCCACGGCACCCGCCGACGCCAGGCGGCGGCGCAGCCGCTCCTGCCCGGCGAGGTCGCGCAGCCGCAGCGGGGTGGGGATCGGAGGCATGCCCGGTGCGGGCACGGTCGGTGCGGGCACGACCGGTTCGGGCACGACCGGTTCGGGTACCGCTGGAAGTGCCGGTTCGGCGGAGCCCCCGGCGCGGGCAGTGACGCGGCTGCCCGTGATCGACCCGTCGACGAGGGTGATGCGCCGGTCGGCGAGGTCGGCGAGCCGGCGGCTGTGGGTGGCGATCAGCACGGTGGCCCGCCCCGCGAGTGCGGCGATGACGTCGGCCACGACCTGCTCGGTGCGGTGATCGAGGTCCTCGCTCGGCTCGTCGAGCAGGACGAGGGGCACCGCGCCGTCGCGCTCGACCGCACCGACGCGCAGCAGTACCCGGGCCAGCGCGATCCGGCGGCGCTGGCCGGCCGACACCGACCGTCCGTCCTCACCGAGCGGGGTGTCCGGATGCGGTGCCCGGCACTGCTCGCAGGCTGCGGCCACGTCCGAGGCGCTCGCGCCGGGATCGCCCAGGCGGACCTCGTCGCCCACCGTCGCCTGGGTCGGCACCGGGCGCTGCGGCAGCCACGCCGTTCCCCGCCGCCAGGAAGCGGGATCGAGGCCCGCCAGGTCGACCGGATCACCGGCCACGTCGACGACGATCTGCCCCGCCGGGTGCGGCACCAGCCCGAGCAGGGCGGCGAGCACGGTCGACTTGCCGGCTGCCGCTGCGTCCCTCGAGGGCGACCACCTCCCCCGGCGCGAGGGTGAGGCTGACCGAGTCGAGCGCGGGGCGGTCGCGGCCCGGGTAGCGGATCGTCAGCCCGTCGAGCAGCACCGCACCCGAGGTGGGAAGGCAGTGAGCGTCCGGGATCACGTGTTTGTCCTGCCCGGCCGCGCCGTCGATGAGGTCGAGCGCCGCCACCGCGGCCGTCGCTCCCTCCTGACTGGCGTGGTACTGGGCACCGACGGCCCGCAGCGGCGCGAACAGCTCCGGAGCGAGCAGCAGCACGACCAGCGCGGTCGTGAAGCTCAGCCCGCCGGAATCCAGCCGCAACCCGACGTCGACCGCGACCACGGCGACCGACAGAGCCGCCACCAGGTCCAGGACGAGCGCGGACAGGAACGCGATGCGCAGCGCCGCCATCGTCTCGCGGCGGTACTGCTCGGTCGCCCGCCGCAGCGTGCGCTCCTGACGCTCGGCCCGCCCGTAGACGGTGAGTGTCGGTCAGCCCCCGCAGCAGATCGAGGAAGTGCCCTGACAGCCGCGCCAGCAGCACGTACTGCCGCTCCACCCGCCGCCTGGTCGTCACCCCGACGAGTGCCATGAACACCGGAACGAGCGGGAGCATGAGCAGCAGCAGCAGCCCGCTCTGCCAGTCCGCGCCAGGCGATCCGGGCCAGGACGATGCCGGGGACCACCGCCGCCGCGACGAGCGCGGGAAGGGCTCGGGTGACGTAGCCGTCCAGGGCATCGACGCCGGGACCGGTGGCGGTCACGACCCGGCCGACGGCTGGCGCTGCACCCAGGACGGCCCACGGGCCGACGGTGGCCCGCAGCGTCCTGGCGCGCAGCTCGGCGCGCACCCGCACCGACGCCCGCTCGCCCGCGAACTCCAGCAGCGCGGCCGTCAGCGCGCGCGCCGCACCGGTCGCGGCGAGCAGGAGCAGCCGGGCGAGCAGGGCGTGGGCGCCGTCGTGACGGGCGAACACCCCGACCAGGATCGACGCGAGCAGCCCCGCCTGGGCGAGGACCAGCACACGCCGAGACCACCTGGCAGGCACCGACGAGTGCGAGGTAGGGGCGCAGCGTCGGGCGCGGCCTTCAGCAGGCGCGGGTCGAGCGGTCGGCTCATGACTCGACGGCCCCGGCCGCCCTGTGCGCGGATCCGCTCGATCGTCGCGGAGCTGTCGTGCCCCACCGTCGCCACTCCGACCCGGGCCCGGAAGACCCAGTAGGTCCAGGCCTGGTAGGCGAGCACGATCGGGGTGAAGATCAGCGCGACCACGGTCATCACCACCAGCGTGTAGTGGCTGGAGCTGGCGTTGTGGACGGTCAGCGACAGGGCCGGCGTCGCCGCGGGCGGGCAGCACGTCCGGCCACAGGCACGCGAACACCCAGACGGCACGAGCAGGCAGACCAGCGCGCGTCGCGGTGAACGCCAGCCCGTAGCTCGCCCGGTACAGCGAGCACCGACTCCGGCCACGAACACGACGGCGATGACGGCAGCCAGCACCCAGCTCACCCAGCCACCGCGCACCTGCGTCGTCCAGACGAGGAACGCGACCGCGGCCACCCCGGTGACCGGAGCCGACGCGCGCGGCGACCACCGCGGCCGGCACCGCGACCGGCGCCCTCGGTCCGCAGCGCGAGGAACACCGCGCCGTGGAAGGCGAACAGGGTCAGCGTGACGACCCCGCCGAGCAGGGCGTAGGGCGAGAGCAGGTCGAAGAACCCGCCGGTCATGTTGTGCCCGGCGTCCATCTTCACGCCGCGGACGAAGTCGGCGAACGCCACGCCCGAGCAGCAGCGCGGGCAGGAACGACCCGACGACGACGGCGCCGTCGCACCAGCGCCGGCCGCGGGCGGTCTCGGCCTTGCCGCGGTACTCGATGCCGATGCCGCGCAGGATCAGCCCGACCAGCAGCAGCGCGAAGGCGAGGTAGAAGCCGCTGAACACGCTGGCGTACCACTCGGGGAAGGCGGCGAAGGTCGCACCGCCGGCGACGATCAGCCAGACCTCGTTGCCGTCCCAGACCGGGCCGATCGACCGCAGCGCGACCCGCCGGTCGGTGTCGGTACGCGCCGACGAACGGCAGCAGCATGCCGACACCGAAGTCGAAGCCCTCCAGGACGAAGAAGCCCGCCCACAGCACGGCGATCAGGCCGAACCAGAATGCTTGCAGCATCGCTGTGTACCTCTGCTCTCAGACCAGGCTCAGGACGGGCTCGTCGGCGAGGTCGCCGGGACGGGTCGGCGGTGGCGCCGTGTCCGGCCCGGCCATGGCGATGCGGCGCACGATCCGGAAGCAGATGACGCCCAGCACGCCGTACAGCGCGGTGAACAGGATCAGGGTGGTGAGCGACGAACCCGGTCGCTGACGTTCGGGCTGACTCCCGTCGGAGGTCTTCAGCAGCCCGTACACCAGCCAGGGCTGGCGCGCGGTCTCGGTGAACAGCCAGCCGGCGGTGTTGGCCAGCAGCGGCAGCGCCACGGTCCACGTCGCGACGCGCAGCAGCCGCGCGGCTCGAGGTCGAGCCTGCCCGCGCCGCCACTGGACCAGCAGCGCGACGCCGATCGAGCCCGGCCAGCACGCCGAATCCGATCATCAGCCGGAAGCACCAGTAGGCCAGCCAGACGACCGGGACGTAGCTGCCGGGCGCCGTACTTGGCCGACCTCGGCCGCCTGGACGTCGTTGATGCCCTGCACGGTCGCGCTCGGGCGGTTCTTGGCCAGGATCGACAGGCCGTCCGGGATCGTGATGTCGATCTTGTTCCTGCCCTGGCTGACGTCGCCGTAGGCGAAGAGGCTGAACGGGGCGCTGCTCCTGGTGTCCCAGAGCGCCTCCGCGGCAGCCATCTTCATCGGCTGCTGGTCGGTCATGATCTGGCCCTGGACGTGGCCGACCAGGCTGACGCCGATCACGGCCGGCGATCAGCACGCCGAGCGCCAGGCCGGCGACCTTGCGGTGCGCGGGATCGGCCGTGGCTCCCGTCGCGGCGCAGGTGCCACGCGCTCACCGACAGCAGCAGCGCCGCGGCGGTCATGAACGCGGCGAGCACGGTGTGCGGGAAGGTGACCAGCTGGGTCGAGTTGAACAGCACCTTCCAGATCGAGGTCAGCTCGACGCGGTCTGCGCGCCTGGTCGTAGACCAGGCCGACCGGGTGCTGCATGAAGCTGTTCGCGGCCAGGATGAAGTAGGCGCTGATGGTCGTGCCCGACGGCGGCGAGCCAGATGCATGGCCAGGTGCAGGCGCGGGCTCAGGATGTCGCGGCCGAAGATCCACAGCCCGAGGAACGTCGACTCGAGGAAGAACGCGATCAGGCCCTCCATCGCCAGCGGGGCGCCGAAGATGTCACCGACGAAGCGCGAGTACGTCGACCAGTTCATGCCGAACTGGAACTCCTGCACGATGCCGGTGACCACGCCGAGGGCGAAGATCACCAGCATGATGCGGCCCCAGAACCGCGCCGACCGGTCCCAGACGTCGCCGGCCGGGCGTGTCCGCGCCGGCGGTAGGCCAGCGGTCTGCATCGTCGCGACGAGGGCGGTGAGCCCGATCGACAGCGGCACGATGAGGAAGTGGTAGACGGTGGTCGTGGCGAACTGCCACCGGGCCAGGGTCTCTGCGTTCACACAGGTACCTTTCGCTGAATCAGGTCGGCGGACGTCGCCGTACCGAGTCTCGCGGGAGGCGTGCACCCGGGCTCAGGGCCGTCCTGCCCGATCCACCGGGACCTTCGACCCGTGCGCCGCGCCGCGCCGGGAGTGTGCACTTGAGTCATGACACGCACCCACATCACCGTTCCCACGGCCGCCGAGCACCCCGTCGCCACAGCAGATGTCACCGTCGGGGACGGCGCGGTCCACGTGGAGTTCGCGGTCGAGACGGGCCACGTCCCCGCCACGAGCCGGCACGACCTGGTGGAAGCGGTCTTCGACCTGCCCGACCTGAGCGATGGGACCGCCGTCGAGGTGTCGCTCCCGCTCGGCGATGCGGACCTCCTGTTCGGAGTGGGCGCGCACTGCACGCAGCTGCACACCCATGCGGCCGGAACGACCTGCCTCGTCGACGCGATCGTGTCCGCCGACGCGCCTGCCCGCGACTGACCGGGCACCGTCTGCCATGACAGCGAACGGCCAGATCCTGCTCGGCGTCGACGGATCGGAGGCGAGCCTGGCCGCGGTTGCCTGGGCGGCGACCGAGGCGCGGCTGCGCGGCTGCGGGCTGCTCGCCGTCCACGCCTGCACCGCCGGTTCGTTCGGACTGTGGATGTCACCGGCAGTCGTCCGTCGAGAACTGCGCGCGTCGGCCCAGCCGATCGTCGACCAGGCGGTCGACCTCGTCCGGGAGCGGGAGCCGTCGGTCTCCGTGCGCGGCAGGGTCGTCGTCGCGCCACCGGCCACCCTGCTCATCCGGCTGAGCGCGGGCAAGCAGCTCACGGTGATCGGGGCGTCGGGACGCGGGGCACTCTCGCAGCTGATGCCGGGTTCGGTCACGATGGCGGTCCTCGCCCACGCCACCAGCCCTGTGGTCGCCGTTCACCCGCCGGACCGGACCGGACCCCCCACCGGGATCGACCGGGTGGTCGTGGCCGTCGACGATCCCGGGACGCACGCCCGCACGTTGCAGTTCGCCTACGCCGAGGCCGAGCGTCGGAAGGTGCCCGTGCTCATCGTCCGGGCACTGCGTCCGGACTGTGCCCAGCAGAGCTGGACCGAGCCGGCCCGAGGCCCGTGGCGCGCCGAGGGCTTCGACGAGGTCAGGGCGTCGATCACCGAGACGAGCCGGTCCCTCGGCGACTCGGTCACCGACATCTGCCTGCCGGGAGATCTGCTCGTCCTCGGCCACCGGCGGCATCGTCGGTTCGCTCCGCTGTCCCTGGGGGTGCTGGCGACGTCGGTCGTCCTCGAGGCGCCGTGTCCCGTCGTGGTCGTCCACGAGACCCAGGCAGCCGCTCCGGCGGTATCGAGGACTTAGGACCCTGACCGCAGCGGCCCCCGGGGTCCACGCTGCGGGGTACACGCGGCGCCGCCGCTCGACACCCTTCGAGGAACCCACATGTTCAAGACAATCGTCATCGCCACCGACGGATCAGCCCACGCCGAGCGCGCCTTCGTCCTGGCCGAGGCGCTGGCCGCCGAGGACAAGGCGCGGCTCGTCGTCGTCCACGTGACGGAACTGGTCGGCGGCAAGGGAGGCGTGTTCCCCGCGGCAGCGGACGAGGACGAGATCCGCACCGACATCGAGACCCGCGTCGCCGACATGAACCGCGACGGGATGACCGCGGACGCGATGACGGTCACGGTGCACCGCGGCGGCCCGGCCCACGCGATCGCCGAGGTGGCCGACACCGTCGACGCCGACCTGATCGTCGTCGGCAGCCGCGGCCACTCGCCGGCCAGTGAGGTCCTGCTCGGTGGCGTGCCGATCCGGCTCATGCACATCGCGCACCGGCCGATCCTGGTCGTCCCCCCGGTTCGCGGGCAGTGACCGCGAGCCGGACGCGCCGTCAGATCCGGTAGACCGCGTCCTGCGCCGAGCGCACGCCGCGCACGTAGTTCTCCCCGAAACCGCCGGCACCGACCACCAGGTCCGTGCGCCGCCACTCGTAGGCGCAGACGCGCGCGAGGATGCGCCACTCCCCGGCGCGGCACTCGAACCGGTCGAGGTAACGCAGCCCCGCCGTCATGTCGGTCAGGCGGTCCTGGTCGTCGTGGAAGCGGTGGTAGGCGACGGCGTAGGTCTCGGCCCGCGCCGTTCCCGCGGCCAGGTCCACGTCGACGAGCATGTTGCCGAGGAAGTGGTTGGTGCGCTCGAATCTGGCCAGGGCCGGCTGCACGAAGGCCATGAAGTCCTCCAGGCCGCCCACGAAGGAGCCGTGGTCATCGGTCCCCTCCGGCCAGTAGCAGGTCCGCAGGATGTCGAAGTCGTAGCGGTCGACGCTGCGGGAGTAGGTCGTCAGCACCCGCATGATCGCGCGCTCGGCGAGGAGCACTGCCAGACCGGTGTCGGGGGCGAGCGGGAGCCCGGGCAGGGGTGACGCCTCGTGCTGGGCCATGGCGGTGATCTCCGTTCGGAGGCGGCGTGCCGTCAGGCCCGCTCGCGGAGGCGGATGCTGGTGGCCGTGTCGTGCTGCGCGCGCAGCTCACGCTTGACGATCTTGCCGGTCACCGAACGCGGTATCGCGTCGGTGAACTCATACCACCTCGGGCGTTTGAACGCGGCGAGGACGGCAAGGCAGTGGGCGTCGAGATCCTCCGGGGTGACCTGTGCCCCGGGCGCCAGGACGACCAGCGCCTTGACCGCCTCGCCCCACCGCACGTCGGGCACACCGAGCACGGCGACGTCGGCGACCGCGGGGTGCTGGAGCAGGGCCCGCTCGACCTCGATGGAGTAGACGTTCTCGCCGCCGGGTTTGATCATGTCCTTGTCACGGTCGACGAAGTAGAGGTAGCCGTCCGCGTCCAGGCGCATGATGTCGCCGGTGTGCAGCCACCCGCCGCGCAGCGCCTCGGCGGTCTCCTTCTCGCGCCCGGCGTAGCCCTGCATCACGCTCGGCCCGCGCAGCCCGAGCACGCCCTCGCTCCCGTAGGGCAGCGGCGCGCCGGAGGCATCGAGGATGGCGACGTCGAAGCCGAGCAGTGCCCGGCCGATCGTGCCGGGCCGCGCCAGCTCCTCCTCGGCCGTGCTGATCGTGACGACGTTGCCGCCCTCGGTCGAGCCGTAGATGCCGAGGAACGTCGCGCCGGGCAGCACCTGCGCCACCCGGCGCAGCGTCTGGGCACTCTCCATGTTCGCGCCGCCGAACAGGATCCGCAGGCTCGCCCCGTCGGCGCTCGCGTTCGGCCGTTCCAGCGCGGCCGGCAGCCCGGGCAGCCCGGCCACGGTCACCCGGTAGCGCGCGATCGTGGACCACAGCGTGTCCGCGTCCGCGGCGGCCGGGAAGATCACCGAGCCGCCGACCATCAGGTGCGTCATCGCCAGGCCGAGCCCGGCGACGTGGAACAGCGGGTACAGCCCCAGCAGGACGTCCTCGCTGCCCAGGCCGAACCGGTGGGCGATGTTGGCGTTCGAGGCCAGCCAGCCGGCCTGGCTGAGCAGGCACCCCTTGGGGCGCCCCGTCGTGCCCGAGGTGTACAGCTGCACGATGGGATCGGACGGGAGCCCGGCGCGCTCGATTCCCTTGTCCAGCAGGTCCTTCACCGAGGCGGCGGACGCAGCCAGCTCGGCTGTGAGTTCCGCTCCGATGATCCAGTGCGTGCGCGTGAGCAGCCCGGAGGTCTCCGCGAGGTCGAGGAGTGACGGGTGCACCACGGCGTGGGTGACGCCGGCATCCTCGAGCTGGAAGGTGACGTCATCGGCGCTGAGCCGGTTGTTCAGCGGCACGATCACCGCGCCGAGCCAGGAGGCGGCGAACAGTGCCTGCAGGAACTCCGGCGCGTTGGGCGACAGGATCGCCAGCCGCGTACCGCGACCGACACCTGCCGAGGCGAACAGCTCGACGAACCGGCAGACACCCGCATGCAGCTCGTCGTGGGTGAGGCCGCCCCCGTCGTCGTGGACCGCCGTCCGGGCGCCGAACATGCCCGCTCCGCGACTACTGATGTCGCAGAGGAGCATGCCGGCGCCCGGCGCGGCGGTCGTGGTCACGAGATCGATCAGGAGCTCTTGACGTAGACCGCGCCGTTGACCCACTGACCCTGGTCGACGAACGATCCGCCCTTGTACTGCAGGATGCGCTCGTAGGCCTGGCAGATCGCGGGCAGTCCGGGGATCTGCTTGCGGTCACAGGTGTACGGGTGCCCCATGAAGTTGGGCTCGTTCGACGTGGCGCCCAGCGCGGTGATCAGCGCGGCGGAGGTGATGCCGCCCTCGGGGAGTTTCTTCAGCAGCGCGTACAGGTTCATACCTGTCTCGAAACCGTTCTGCCCGAAGCCGGAGATCACGGTCTTGGGCGAGTAGGTCTTCATCGCGTTGCGGTAGATCGTCACCTGGGGGTCGTCGCTGTTGTAGCCCATCAGCTCGCTGTTGAAGTAGGCACCTTCCGCGCCCGAGCCGCCGGCCTTGACCACTCCGGCGTCCGCGCAGGAACCGGCGTAGAAGAACTGGCTGGTGACGCCCAAGGAGGACTTGGCCTGCATGATCCGGCTGCACCCCTGGCTGGAGAAGAGCACCATCACGACGTCGGGCTTGTCGGCGGCCACCTGCTGCACCGGTGCGGTGAAGTCCGCCGCGTCGGCCGCCGCGGTCACGATCTTGACGTCGCTGACGCCGAGGTTGTTCAGGACGTTCTTGCCGTAGGTGGTGGCTGCTGCCTCACCGGCCGGGTTGGCGGTCGTCAGGATCGCGACCTTCTTGGCCTTCAGCACCTTGGCGATGTAGTAGGCCTGCCCCGGGAATGCGCCGACGCTTCCGCCGACGAAGGACCACGAGTCGGGGTTGGTCAGTTCCGGCGGGAGGATGGGTTCGCCGCCGACGTAGGGGATCTTGGCCGACTCGAGGACGGGCAGCGAGCCGCTGCTGCCGAAGTCGACGCCCGCCGCGACGGCGACCACCTTGTCCGAGACCATCTGGCGGGCGCACGTGGTGGACGACGCGGGCGATGCGTCGGTGGCACAGGCGGTCAGCTTGAGGGGGTGGCCGTTGACGCCACCGAGTTCCTTGTTGATGTAGTCGAACGACGCCTGCAGCGACTCGCGCATCTCCGGGAAGGACCCGGCGGCGGTGTTCTCCTGGTTGATCATTCCGATGTCGATGGCAGTTCCCGACGCCGCGCCGGCCGTCGAACCGGTCGTCGCACCGGTCGTCGCACCCGACGAGCCGCTACCGCCTCCGCCTCCGGAATTGCTGCTACTGCTGCTGCACGAGGACAGAGCGAGAAGCGCCACCAGTCCCAGTGCGGTTGCCGACACACGTGCAACGACTTTCTGCATGCCATCTCCTCTGTGAGCTACGTCGCTCGACGTGGAACGAGACGGTATACCGGACGCAACGCGTCGGCAATAGTTTCTGGTGAGTAGGTTGCGATAGTTGCGGTTACGAGATCTCGTGCGCGCTGAGCAGCGTGTCGACGAGGCGGTCCACGAAGGCGATGCCCTGCGGCGAGGAGTACAGGCCGCCGGGGACGCGGGGAGAGACCATCGTCAGGTGCTGCATCACCGCCCCCAGGAGCGAGTCCAGGATCACCGCGGCGGGCGCGTCGGCGCGCAACTGTCCGCGGCGCTTGGCCCGCCGGATGATGCCGTGCGAGTCCGCGACAGCACCCTGGGTGAGCGCGCCGGCCACAGCGGCGTACTCGGGGTTCATGTAGGACTCGACGAACATCCGGAGGCCGACCGGGCCACCCTCGCCGTCGAGCTTGCGTCCGTATTCGAGCGCAAGCCCGCGCAGATCCTCGCGGATGTCGCCGGTGTCGGGGTCGGCCCAGTTGTGGCCGTAGGCGCGCAGGACGTCGACCATGAGCTCTTCGCGGTTGTTCCAGCGCAGGTAGATCGTGCTCTTGCCGACGCCCGCGGCCTTGGCGATGGCCTCGAAGTAGAACCCCCGCCAGCCCTCGGATGCGAACACGGTGGCGGCCGCCTCGAGGATCCGCGCGTCGACGTCGACACCCCGTGGGCGCCCCCGCGTCTTGCGCGGAGACCCGAGGGCATCGCTCGCGGCGGGACTGTTCATCGCGCGATTGTCTCAGACGCTGTGACGACCGGCACTTGCCGACGCAATCCGTCTGTAATACGTTGGCCACCCACGAGCGAGGAGTCAGCCACGATGAGCCAGCCCCACAACGCGACCTGGCAGGAGGACTGGCAGCCCCTGGTGGATGCGGTGGGCCGTGACTTCAGCGACGGCAGCACCGTGTACGGAGCCGACGCGGTGGAAGCCGGCTCGATCCGGCGCTGGCTCGAACCGCTGGAGTTCGACTGCGCGCTGCACTACGACGAGCAGGCCGCGCTCGACCACGGCCTCACCGCGATCAGTGCGCCGTACACGGCAGCACTCACCTTCGCGATCCCCGCGACCTGGATCCCCGGCCGCGAGGTGTTCACCAGCGCCGAGCGCGACGCGCAGCCGGCGTACACCCCGATCAACAAGCCCGATCTCAAGCTCGGGCCGGAGACCACCGGCTTCTTCGCGACGGACATCGAGCTCGACTTCGTCCGCCCGGCCGTTCTCGGCGAGCGACTGGGCGTCCGCGGATTCAGATTGATCTCCTGCGTGCCCAAGCAGACGTCCGTCGGGCGGGGCGCGTTCATGACCTGGGAGTCCGAGGTCGTCGACGCCCACGGCGAGGTCGTGGTCCGTCAGCGCACCTCGACGTATGCCTACAATCCGATCGACTCCGACTCCGCTGCCACGCAGGAGCTCTCATGACCGCCGCGACGTCCGTCCAGCCCCAGCGCTATTTCGACGACGTGAGCGTGGGCGACGCGCTTGCTCCCGTGGACTTTCCGTTGTCGGTCTACCGATTGGTCATGGCGGCGGGCAGCAACCGCGACTTCAACTCGATCCACCACAACAGCGAGTACGCGCGATCGACCGGTGCTCCCGAGATGTATGCCAACACCCTGTTCCTCCTCGGGATGTGGGAGCGCACAGTGCGCGAGTACATCGGGCTGGACGGCACCATCCGCAGCATCAAGGGATTCCGGATGGGGCGCTTCAACATCGCCGGTGACACCACCCGCGTGCAGGGCCAGGTGGTCGCCACCCGGGTCGAGGACGGCGTCGGGCTGGTCGAGCTGGAGGTGGTGTCGACGAACTCCCTCGGCACGACCGTGGGCCCCGGCCGCGTCACCGTCAGCCTGCCGCGGCGGGGCTGAGCGGCCATGTCAGAGACACCGTCGGTCAAGCGGCTGGAGACCCTGTTCCGCCCGGCACAGGTCGCCATCGTCGGGGCGAGCGACAAGTCCCTCTTCTCCAAGATCGCGTGGAACAACCTCGTGAGCTTCGGTTTCGCCGACCGCGCCCATCTGGTGAACCGGCGCGGGGTCGACACCCACGGCGTGTCCACCGTGACGTCCTGCGCGGACCTGCCCCCGGGGATCGACGTGGCCTTCCTGATGGTGCCCCAGGCCGCCACGATCGAGGCGATGACCGAGGCCGCCGCGGCCGGGATCCGCAACGCGGTGGTGCTCTCGTCCGGCTACGCCGAGGCCGGTCCGGCCGGCCGCGACGCGCAGGAGGAGCTCGTGCGCGCGGCGGAGGACCTCGGCATGCTGCTGCTCGGCCCGAACCATCTCGGCTTCGTCAACGTCGGCGACGGCATCCCGGTCTCCTCGCTGCAGGAGCTGCCGACCGTGGCCGGCGGTGTCGGACTGGTCGCCCAGAGCGGCGCGACGGCGATGAGCATGCTCGACTTCGCCCGCATGACCGACATCGGCATGAGCTACGTGGTCACCACCGGCAACGAGGCGATGGTGACCGCCACCGACGTGCTCAACTTCCTGGTGGAGGACGAGCAGACACGGGCCATCGCCCTGTTCATCGAGACCATCCGCCGCCCGGACCTGTTCCTCGACGCCGTGGCGCGGGCGAACGCGGCGGGCAAGGCGGTGGTGGCGCTCAAGCTGGGGACGAGCGAGCTCACTGCCCGTACCGCCCAGGCGCACACCGGCTCCCTCGTCGGCGACGACAAGGTCATCGACGCGATCTTCCGCCAGTACGGCGTGATCCGCGTGGACAACATCGAGGACCTCCTCGTCACCGCCGCTCTGGCCGCGCACACCGGACCGCTGGCCCGCAGCGGGGTCGGCATCACGTCCATCTCCGGCGGTGCCTGCGACGTGGTGGCCGACCGGGGCCAGGACCTGGGGCTGAACCTCGTCGAGTTCGCGCCCGAGACCGTCGCCAGGGTCGCCGCGCTGCTGCCGTCCTACGGCACGCCGCACAATCCGCTCGACGTCACCGGCGCGGCGGTGATCAACCCGCAGCTGTTCACCACCCTCGCGCAGGCCGTGGCCGAGGACCCCGGTGTCGGCATCGTCGGCACGATCTTCGACATGCCCTGGGAGGAGCCGCCCGGCGGTCACGGTGCCGGCGCGATGTGCCGGGCCATCGCCGAGGGCCTGACCTCGGGCCCGGTACCGGGTGTGGTCATCAACCAGACCCTGCGGCCGATCACGCCGTACACGCGCTCGCTGCTCGCCGAGTACGGAATCCCATTCCTGATGGGCGGTCTGCGCAACGCGGTCGCGGCGCTGAGCGGGGTGGGGCGATGGTCGGACCGCTGCCGGACACCCGCGACCCGCGCGTCCACGCGGGAGCTCGCGCTGCCGGATCCGTCGGAGCGCCACGGCGACTGGTCGGAGTGGCGCACCCGGGCACTGCTCGAGAGTGCCGGTATCCCCACCGTCCCCGCCGAGCTGGTGACCGACGTGGACGCCGCTGTCGCCGCGGCCGACCGTTTCGGCACCGTCGCGCTCAAGATCGTCTCCGCCGACATCCTGCACAAGAGCGACATCGGCGGGGTCAAGCTCGGTGTCACGGGGCCCGAGGCCACGCGCACGGCCTACGACTCGATCCTCGACTCCGTCGCGACCCACGCCCCCGGGGCCGCGGTCGACGGTGTGCTGGTCGCTCCGATGCGCCCGCCGGCGGTGGAGCTGCTCGTCGGGGTGGTGGCCGATCCCGAGTGGGGACCGATGCTGGCGGTCGGTCTCGGCGGCATCTTCGTCGAGGTCCTCGGCGATGCCGCGCTGCGCCATCTGCCCGTCGGTCCGGCGGAGGTGCGCGAGATGCTGGGCGAGTTGCGGGGCCGGGCGATCCTCGACGGGGTCCGCGGGGCGGAGCCGGTCGACCGCGACGCCCTCGTCGCCACGGTCTGCGCGATCGCCGACCTGGCCTACGCCCTCGGCCCCGACCTGACGTCCCTCGAAGTGAACCCCTTGCGCGTGGACTCCTCCGGGGCGGAGGTCCTCGACGCGTTGCTGACCTGGCGCGACCCGGCAGCCGACGCCGCGGGCGAGGCCACGAACCCCCCGACAGAGAAAGGCACTGATCAGTGACCGCACAAGCAGATTCCCCCGTCGAGGAGCCGGTCGTCCTGGTCGAGGTGCGCGAGCACACGATGATCATCACGCTGAACCGCCCGCGCGCGATGAACTCGATCAATGCCGCCGTGACGATCGGGGTGGCCGACGCGCTGGAGCAGGCTGAGCGGGACACCTCGATCCGCGCCGTCGTGATCACCGGCGCCGGCGACCGCGCCTTCTGTGCCGGAGCTGATCTGAAGGCGCTGTCGCGGGGTGAGCCGTTCTACCCGCCGGGCTACGAGCACTTCGGATTCGCCGGCTACGTGCGGCACTTCATCAGCAAGCCGACGATCGCCGCCGTGAACGGTTTCGCGCTCGGCGGGGGCACCGAGATCGCGCTGGCCAGTGACCTCGTGGTCGCGGCGGAGAGCGCCTCGTTCGGCCTGCCCGAGGTCACGCGCGGCATCTACGCCGGGGCCGGCGGCGCGTTCCGCCTACCGCAGCAGCTGCCCTGGAAGCTGGGCCTGGAAATGATCTTCACGGGCGAGCCCATCGACGCCGCCACCGCGCTGGCCCACGGCCTGGTCAATCGCGTCGTCGCCGACGCCGACGTGCTCACCGCCGCACTCGACCTGGCCGAGCGCATCGGCCGGAACGCCCCGCTGTCGGTGCAGGCGAGCAAGCGTCTGGCCTACGGCGCCGTGGACGGCACGCTGCCCGACGAGGACGCGCGCTGGGCGGCCAACGACCGCGAGGGCGCGCAACTCATGCAGTCCGCGGACGCCAAGGAGGGGCCGCTGGCCTTCGCCGAGAAGCGCCCGCCCGTCTGGCAGGGGAAGTAACCATGGGCGCCACGACCTCAGCGGCCATCGTCGGTCTGGGAATCACCGAGATGGGGCGGATCTACGGCCGCTCCACCGCCGACTTCGCCGCCGACGCGGTGACCCGTGCGCTCGCCGACGCCGGTCTGGAGCGCAGCGAGCTGGACGGGTTGCTGACCAACTCCGGCCTGTCGGCGGGACTCGGCCTGTCCCTGCAGCGCGAGCTGGGGCTGCCGAACCTCAAGCTGCTCTCGGAGATCCAGGGCTACGGCTCCAGCGCGGGCGGCATGGTCTCGATCGCGGCGATGGCCGTCTCGAGCGGGATGGTCGACGCGGTCGCGTGCGTGTTCGCCGACACCCCGCTCAAGGAGGGACGCGGCGCCGGGGCCGCCTATGACGCGTCCGGCCCCTCGGTGCCCACCGGATTCGGGGCCATGACCGCGGCCGTGGGGCTGGCCGGCGCCAACCCCTACTACGCGCTGGCCGCCCGGCGCCACATGGAGACCTACGGCACGACGAGCGAGCAGTTCGGTGCGATAGCGGTCGCCGCGCGCCAGTGGGCGGCGATGAACCCGCTCGCGCAGATGCGCGACCCGATCACGCTCGCCGACCACCAGGCCTCCCGGATGATCGCCGACCCGCTCCACCTGCTCGACTGCTGCCTCGTCTCCAACGGGGCGATCGCCGTCATCGTGACGAGCGCCGAGCGGGCTGCCGGTCTGCGCCCAGCCGCCGGTCCACGTGCTCGGCTGGGCGCAGTGCCACCCGGGCTACACGATGGAGAAGGGCAGCGACTTCGGGCTGGTCACCGGCGCGGCCCGCTCGGGGCCGGCCGCGCTGAAGATGGCCGGCGTCACCCTGGCCGACGTCGACGTGGCCGAGATCTACGACTGCTACACGTACACGACGCTGGTGTCACTGGAGGACTACGGCTTCTGCGCCAAGGGTGAGGGCGGCGCGTTCGCCGAGAGCGGGGCGCTGGCGCCGGGCGGCTCGCTGCCGACCAACACCGGCGGCGGCGAGCTGTCGAGCTACTACATGTGGGGCATGACCCCGCTGTCCGAGGGCGTGATCCAGGCGCGCGGGCAGGGCGGCGAGCGCCAGATCCCCGACACGACGTGGTCCTGGTCAGCGGCAACGGTGGCATGCTCGACCACCACGCCACGCTCATCCTCAGTCCCCAGCCGAAGTCCTGACCCGGAGGAATCGACATGCCCGTCAGCGTGATCGCCCGAGACGACGAGTCCGCCGAGTTCTTCGACGCGACCGCACAGGGGACCCTCGTGGTCCAGTCCTGCGCCACCTGCGGGCACCTGCAGTACCCGCTGACCTTCGCGCCGGCCGTCATCCGGTGCCGCAACTGCGGTTCGGCGGAGCTGAGCTGGGTGCCCGTGGCCGGCAACGGCAGCCTCGTGACGTGGACCCACATCCACCGCCGCCCTCGCCCGGACGGCACCCCGGCGCCGGTGACGACGGTCGGAGTGGTCGAACTCGACGAGGGGCCGTGGGTGTACACCCAGCTCCGTTCGGTGCCCGACGAGCTGCACGCCGGTGACAGGGTCCAGGTCGCCTTCGAGCGGGCCGACGGCGGCGAGGCGCTGCCCGTCTTCGAGCCGTCCGCCTGATCAACGGGCCGTCCGCATCGTCGACGTCCCGGTCGACCCCGGCCGTCCGGGCGGCAACTCGTCGTGGTGTGCCGCTAGATGATGTCGAGCAGGTCGACGACGGCGACCGTCCGCGCCGCACTCTCCGCGGCGCTGGCCGCCACGGCCGCGACGCGCTGTGCGGCTTCGTGCGCGACGGCCTCGACCGCTGCCGCGACCGCCATCACCTCGACCTCGACGGCGGCCGCCGCGGCGGACTCCACACGCGCGGTGTGGGCGGCCGCCGCGGCCACGGCGTGGGCGACCGTCGTGGCCGCGGCCGCGGTCTCCCCGGCGAGTGTCGTGGCGGCGCCGGTCACGACGGCGGCCAGGTGCGCGGCTGCCGCCGCCGTCCGGCCGTCGGCCGAATCCGAGGTGTGCTCCAGGCGTGTGGCCGCGGTCCGCGCGGCGGCGGCCACGGTCTCGGCCATCACCTCGGCGTGCCGCTGGATCGTCTGGAGGGTCTCGGCGGCGATCCTCGCCAGCTCGGCGGCCGCGCTGGAGGCAGCCTCGGCACGGGCGGCACGGGCGGACTCGGCGCCCAGCGCGGCGGTCTGCGCCGCGAGGGTCACCGCGTGGCCGGCGGTGACGGCGGCGTCTGTCGCGGCCGCGGCGAGCTGGTCGGCCCCCGCGTCCTCGGCACGTTCGGCCTCGATCACGGCCCGCGAGTACGCGGACGCAGCGCTTGCGAGCGCGTCCTCACGGACACCGACCTGGCCTGCGTGCACCCGGGCCGGTACCGAGGGAGTCCCGGCGCGTCCTCGGCGCAGGGCGGCCAGCTGCATTGCGATGGAGGTCGCCGCCAGCGCGGCTGTGGCCCCCATGGCACCGTGGGTGAGGATCCGATGTCGCGCGCTGTCGCTGCGTGCCATCAGCTGCCGATGCCGGACGGGCGCCGCGGCTCGGCGGAAGCGTCGTGGTTCACCGCCCCGACGTTACGCCGATCTCACCTCGCCAACCGATCCGCGGCGACGCGCTCCAAGTGTCCGTTTTCTGGAGCCTGGGATATTGTTGCTGCGGCAGGTGAATGATTCGTGAACGAGGCACACAGCGTCCCCGGGACCCGCGCTCCGGTCGGCATCGACGGCGACGATCTGATCAGCACGAGTACGCGAATTCTCGAGAACACCGGGTACCCGGGACTCGTGCTGGAGATCCCGTCCGAGCGGATCGTCGCGTCGAGTCCCGCCGCCGCGGCGCTGTTGGATCCCTCCGGTGGTGAGGTGGTCGGGGAACTGCTCCAGACGTTCACCGCCGACCGTCCCTCCTCGGGTCCTGACCTCTTCGCCGGGGGGCGGCTCAACGGCTTCGAGGCCTTCCGCGTGCTGCGCCGGCCCGGGCGATCCGATCTCAAGGTGCGCATGTGGATCCGCTCCTTCGCCGACCAGCCGTCGTCGCGTTTCGTGCTGGTGATCATCGTTCCGGACCGGGTCCAGCGGCTGACCTCGTCACCGGAGGAGCGGGTCGACCTGCCCGCGGTCGTGGGGACGGCCGATGCCCAGCTGCGGATCGAACGCATCAGCAGCGACGCCCACTCGTTGTTCGGCTGGCCCGTCGCCGACCTGCTCGGTCAGCCGTTGCAGAGTCTCATCGCCGAGCGCGACGTGGCGAACTGCGTCGACGCGATCGCCGAGGCCGCCCGCAGCGAGAACGGTGTGACCCTCTACCTGGACGTCAGGTCCCTGGGCCCGGAGTCTGAGCGGGACACCATGCCCGGGTGTGAGGTCCTCATCCTCCCGCTGCGCCCCGCCCCCAGCTGCACCTTCGTCTTCCTGCCGACAACCGTCCCGATGTCGCGGAAACCCATCTCCGCCGACCTGTCACAGATCCTGGTGCGGCTCGGCCGCGGCGCCGAGATCGCCCAGCTCGCCCGTGGCGCGACGGCAGGCATCGCCGAACGCGATCTGCCCGGGTTGAGCCGGCTGACCACCCGCGAGTTGGAGATCCTGACCAAGCTGCTCGACGGCGACCGCGCGCCGGCCATCGCCGCGGAGCTGTTCCTCACTCAGGGCACCGTCCGCAACCACCTGAACTCGATCTTCTCCAAGGTCGGCGTCACGTCGCAGCAGCAGCTGCTGACCCTCTTCCGAGCTGCCCGGGCCCGTCGCCAGGCCTGATGCGCGCCCGATGAACATGACGGTTCGTCACTGGTCAGTTCCGCGGGCGTCGGTCACGATCACCTTGGCACGCAGTCCGTCTCGACGTCTGCGTGCTCACCGGCATCGACTCGTAGCGCCGAGCACGTGGATCCACACGTGCACACGTGCACACCCGAGCAGGCCGGTGGATCCACCGCCATTGGGAAGCCCGATGGCGTACTGCCGCGGGGGCGGTTCAGCGGCGCACTGCCGCGGAGGCGGCTATGTGCTCCGCGAAAGGCGCAACGTGCTCACCATCGGTTCCCGCCCCATCACTCCTGCCCGTCGAGCCTCGCGCTGGGCGGTGCCCGCCGGACTCTGCGCCGCGCTGGGTGGCCTGCTGGCGCTCGCGCTCGCAGTGACCGCGTCGCCCGCCACCGCCGCGGCCGGCCTCGGGCTCGGAACCGCGGACCAGTACTCGGTCCTCGGCGCCACGACGGTGACCAACACCGGCTCCAGCGTGCTGAGCGACGACCTCGGGCTGAGCCCGGGCACCTCGGCCACCGGCTTCTCCACCGCGACGATCGGTGGCGCGACCCACATCGCTGACGCCCAGGCCCTTCAGGCGCAGTCGGATCTGACCACCGCGTACAACGCCGCCGCGGGAGCGAGCGCCACCGGCGGGAGCCTCGGTGCGTCGCTCGTGGGCGGGGTGCACGGACCGGGCGTCTACAACGCCAGCAGTGCGCTCGGGATGAGCGGCGCGGTCACCCTCGACGGGCGCGGCAACCCGAACTCGCTGTTCATCTTCCAGATCGGCGCCGGCTTCACCACCGCCTCGAGCACCAGCGTCGTGCTCATCGGCGCGGCCCAGGCCTGCAACGTCTTCTGGCAGGTCGGCAGTTCCGCCACCCTGGGCACGAACAACGCCTTCGTCGGCACGATCATGGCGCTCACGTCGATCAGTCTGAACACCGGCACCACGGTGCAAGGACGCGCGCTGGCCCGCAACGGAGCGGTGACGCTGGACAACAACGTCTTCACCACACCCGGCTGCGACCTGACCACGCCGACGACGAGCACGAGCGCCACGGCCACCCCGACCACGACCTCCACGTCACCCGGGTCGACGGCGACCTCGACACCGACGCGCACCGGCGCCGGCCCGTCGACCACCGCGCGCACGACGGCGCCGGGCGGCTCGCTGTCCACCAGCAGGACCGCGGCGGTCATCGGAACGAACACGACCGGCTCGACGCTCGTTCCCGTGGGCGGTACGCCGGTACAGTTGGCGAGCACCGGTTCGGCCGTCACGCCGCTCTTGCGTCTCGGCGGCGTACTGCTGGTGCTCGGCTTCGTCCTCACCGGCGCCGGATACCGCAGAGCTCGCCGGAGCCCGCTGCACGCGCGCTGACCTCGACCGGGGTACTCACCACCGAAGGAGCACGCAGCCATGGCTGATGACCGGGAGACTCGGGACGCAGCCGCAGAACGCGAACGCGCCAGGGTGGAGTCCGTCACCGCGTACGTCTCGGCCGAACTGGCCGAGGCGGACGCGGTGAACCAGATGAACAGCCACGCCGAGTTCGGACGCGATCTGGCCGGAGCGCAGCACGCGGCGGTCAACCTGATCAGCGCGGACGACCAGATCACGATCGCCGCCTCGGAGGGGATCGCACGGGCGACGCGGACGCGCGAGGACAGCATCTGCGGACGCATCCTCGACGATGCCGGTGTCGTGGACGCATTCGTCACCGGCGATGCCCGCACCCATCCGAAACTCCAGGACAATCCGTGGGTGGCACGTGAGGACGGGGTGCGGTTCTACGCCGGCGCCCCGCTCGTCGGGCGTGAGGGACTGTCCCTGGGCATGCTCTGCGTCTGGTCCTCGGAGGTGTTCTCCGAGGAGGAGGCCGAACGGGCCGGGCGCCGGCTCCTTCCCCTCCGCGACGGGGTCGTGGCGGTCCTGGAAGCGCAGCGCGTCGCGCACGAGGAGCAGACCGCGCGACCGGGCCGCAACCCGTCGCCGCCGTCGGCCTGCCGGCTGCGGAGGCTCCGCACGTTCTCGGGATCGCCGATGTCATCGACGACTGCGCGATCCGCACCGTCTTCCAGCCGATCGTGCACCTGGCCAGTCGCGATGTCGCCGGCTTCGAGGCGTTCTCCCGGGGTCCGGTGGGAACCGCGCTGGAGTCCCCGGCCGCGCTCATCGCCGAAGCCCGCGCGGCCGGACGGCTCGGTGAGCTCGACTGGCTGTGCCGCGCGAGTTCGCTCCAGGCCGCGGCGCGCAGCGGTCTGCCCTCCGACGTCACCTGGTTCCTGAACGTCGAACCGGCCGGCCTCGAAGCCGACTGCCCGGAACACCTCCGTCCGGCGCTGGACCAGGCGCGGGCCACACTGCGGGTGGTGCTGGAGATCTCCGAGCGGGACTCGGCGCAGGACGTCACCCGGCTCCTGCACGCGACCGATCGGGCCCGCCGGCACGCCTGGGGCGTCGCCCTCGACGACGTGGGCTCCGACGCGGTGTCGCTGGCCCTGCTGCCGTTCATCCAGCCCGAGATCGTCAAGCTCGACATGACGCTGCTGAAGGCCGCGCCGCTCTCGACGGCCGCGGAGATCGGAGCGGCCGTGCGCGCCTACTCCGAGCGCACAGGTGCGACGATCCTCGCCGAATGCGTGGAGACCGAGGAGCAGGCCGAACAGGCGGCGGTGTTCGGAGCCACGTACGGGCAGGGTTACCTCTTCGGCGCCCCAGCGCCGTTGCCCGCCTCGTTGCCGGTGCCCGCGCACCCGCTGCACCTGCACGCGCTCCCGCAGCCCCTGGCCGGAGCGACTCCGTTCGAGGTGCTGCACAACGCCGTCGAGTCGCAGCACGCACGCCTCGACTACCTCGCGCCCGTCTCGATGCGCCTGCGCAGTCACGCGCAGAACTCCTTCGAGAGCTCGGTCGCGCTCGCCCTGTTCGACAGCCAGGACCGCTACGAACGCCACACGCAGGTCTGGGAGGAGATCGCCGAGCGCAACTGCCTCAGCGTCTGCCTGGTCCCGGGCATGACGGGACGCAGATCGCTCTTCCGCCAGCTCGTCACGGCCCCGGCAGAGGGTTCGCGACTGCACGGCGAGTACGCCCTGGTCGTGGTCACCCCGCAGTACGCGGGCGCGATCGTGATGCGCCCGAGCGATCGGGTCGCCGCCGACGGCACCGCCCTCGTCGAGTACATCTACAGCCAGGACCGGACCCTGGTGATCGCGGCGGGACGGGCCTTCCTGGAGCACGTGCAGTCGCCCACGCCCGGCAGCGAGCAGGCCCTGTCCGGTCGCTGAGCCGGCTCAGGGCGCCGGCCACACCCGCGCGAACAGCGCCAGGGCGACGCCGATCGCCAGTTCCCGGTTGTGGGACAGGACGAACTCGAAGCGGCGGTCGCGATCCGGACCGGTGTCGCCGAGATCGCGCGCCACGAGCGCGGCGGCGTAGTGCGGGCCCACCACGGCGATGTCCCACTCGCCGAGGAGGGGATCGGACGGATCCAGTGCCGATCCGCGCACCCCGGGAAGCGGGGACGGGCTCATCCCGCGTCCGAGCGCGCCCACGAAGGCCGCCGCCACCGACAGTTCCGCGTAGCGCCGGCGGGTCCGTGGGGTGAAGAAGGTCGCATCCTGGAACGTCGAGAGCACCACCGCCGACTCCCCCGCACTCAGCGCCTGGCGCTCGAGATGCTTGCTGATCTCCACGAGGAGTTGCTTGCGCGCGCGCCGCGGAGGTCCGGCACCCGCGGCGAGGGCGAACGGCGACACGGATGCGTCCTCGGCCGGGCGGGGCACGATGCTGATCGGTGACGTGTCCGGGGGCGGTGGCCGGAAGGGCAGGTCCTGCGGCCGTCCGAGCAGCCACCCCTGACCGAGCCGGGCGCCGAGCGAGCGGGCTATGTCGAGATGGTCGGTGGATTCGATGCCCTCGGCGAGGATCAGGGTCCCGGATCGCTCCGCCTCGGCGTTCACCGCGGCGACGATGTGGGCGATGTCGGCGCTCGGGCGGGCCTGGACGAGGCGCAGATCCAGCTTGATCACGTCCGGGCGCAGCAGCGGGAGCAGGGCGAGCGAGGCACTGTCGGCGCCCACGTCGTCGAGGGCGATCCCCCAGCCCCGGCCGCGGATACGGGAGACGAGCCGGAGCAGGTCGGGCGGGGAGGACACCAGGTCCCGCTCGGTGAGCTCGACGACGACACCGACGTCCGGCGATCCGGTCTCCGCGGGCCCGAGCGCGGCATGCGCGGCGGCGGGTTCCACGTTGACGAACACCGTCCACGGCGCCACGAGGCCGGCCGCCCGCACTCCGGCGAAGGCCGCCAGCTGACAGGCACGGTCGAGTTCGTCGAGCAGTCCGTGCGCGCGTGCCGCCGCGAACAGCACGTCCGGGGCCTCCAGCGCCGTGCCCCGCGGCCCGCGCGCGAGCGCTTCGAAGGCGACGGTGGCGCCCGAGTCGAGGTCGACGACGGGCTGGTAGAGGCTGCGGATCCGGCCGTGCGTGAGGACCTGCGACAACTCGGCGGCGGTGGCGGGCGCAGTACCGGGGCGTTCGGACACGGTGTCGATGTGTGGGACCGTCCCTCTCGCTCACGGCCGGGCGCCGATGCGGCCCAAGATCATCCGCTGTCGAGCCTAAGCCGCCGTGGGTCGCTCCGCTCGCCGGGCGTCAGAACGTCCGTCGGTGGGCAGGCGCGGCCTCGCTGTCCTCGGTGAACTGCCAGCGACCGGTGACCGACCGTTCCTGGATGCGCCAGCCGGCGGGCGTTTCGACGACGACGTCGTGGTACTCGCCGCCGTACCAGCGGTGCGGATCGTGCTGCGGGCGGGTGTACGGGACGAAGAACTTCGTGCTCACCAGGGTCCGCCCGCCGTCCTCGTAGACGTACACGTTCGCCACGTGATGGGCCGACGAGGCGTTCGCCGTCGAGAGGAACGCAGTGATCTCGGCGAGGCCGTGCAACCGGCGCGAGGTCCCGCCACTGGAGTAGTCCGCCACCGCGTCCGCGGCGAAGACCTCGTCGAGCCGGTCCCACCGGTGGTCGTCGAGCAGATGACCGTAGAGCGCCATCACCTGCTGGATCCCGACGACGGCGCTCGCCTCCATCAGCTGTCCAGCATCTCTTGGCAGACCCGGTGGAAGTTCGTGATCTTGCACTCGTGGTCGTTGAGGAGGTTGCGGGTGTAGGCCGTGGAGGTGCTCGCGGCCGCCCATTCCTCGTAGATCTCGACATCCTCCGCGACGACCTTCTTCAGCCGCTCCCAGTGCGCGTTGACGCCCTCGGTGTAGGCCTCGTCGCCGCCGGGGTACTGCAGCTCCCACGTCTCGAACCGGGTCCGGTCCACCGCGAGCGGCACCGCGCGGAAGAGCTGCATGTGGTTGGGATTGGAGTTGAAGACCGTGGTCGGGAAGATCGTGTAGTGGCAGATCGCCGTGCCCTGGTGATCACCGGTCTCCAGCAGCTTGGGGAGCACGCCCTTGAGCGGCATGACCATCATCGCGTTGCGACCGAAGACGAAGAAGGTCCCCTCCCGCGCGTCCCGCACGTCCTGGGCGGGGATGTGGTGCAGCGCCTGGGCGTGGTAGTTCTCGTTGAAGCCGTCGATGACGACCTTCCAGTTGGTGGGCAGCTCCCACGTGAGCTTCTCGATCAGGACCATGTCCTCCATCCGGAACACGCCGAGGTCCTCGACGATCTCCGGCCCGATCCAGTCCAGCAGCGGCGGCGCCACGCCCGGTCCGGCGAGCACCACCCACACCCAGCCGCCCCACTCGTCGCACTCCACCGCCGGCGAGCACAGACCTTCGAGCTGCTCGGGCGCGAAGTCGTCGCGGTCGGGAACACCGACGACCTGGCCCTCGGAGTCGTAGGTCCAGTTGTGCCAGCGGCAGGTGAAGCGCCGCGCGCCCTTGCCCGACTCCTTGACGATCCGTGCGCCGCGGTGCTGGCAGACGTTGTGGAATCCACTGACACCGCCGTCGCGCCGGCGGGACACCACGATGGTCTCCCCCTGGCCCTCCCACACGATGTAGTCACCGCGCTCCTTCAGCTCCTCGGAGCGGCAGACGATCTGCCAGCTCGGCGCGAGCACCTTGCGCCGCTCCTGCTCGTACCTGTCGGGATCGGTGTAGACGCGGGCGTCGAGCTCGGCCGGGCCGATGTCGGGGATGTAGGGGACGCCGGGACCGAAACGCGCCTTGGTATCCCCACGGTGCGGGACGTAGACCATGAAATCCTCCTCAGGACGGTGGGTGCGGGTGGAACCGTTCAGAACCCGACGCGCTTGGTGAAGCCGCCGTCGACGACGAGATTGGCGCCGTTGACCCAGCTCGCCACCGGGCTCGCCAGGACCGCGACGATGTCGGCCACCTCCGCGGCCGTGCCCATGCGCTTGAGCGGGTGGGCGTCGCGATCACGGGCGAACAGCTCGGGTCGCCGCTCACGGATGCTGGCCCACTTCCGTCCCTCGATGAGGATCGGGCCCGGAGACACGCTGTTGGCACGGATGCCGCGGGGTCCCCAGCGCTGCGCCAGCTGCGCCATGTAGTTGATGCCGGCCGCCTTCATCGCTCCGTAGCTCGGGTTGATGGGCGTGTCGTGGTGTTCGATCGCCGTCACGGTGGCGATCTGGACGATCGACGCCGCGTCCGATCGCTCCAGATACGGAAGCGCCGCCTCGCAGAGCCGGACGGTGCTCAGCAGATCTACCTGGAAGTTCAGCTCCCACGGCGCGGTTCCGTCACCGTGCTGGCCGCTGGCGCTGGCGTTGCTGACGACGATGTCGATGCCCTCGAGCGCCGACGCCGACGCGGCGACCCAGTCGGCCACGGCGTCGCCATCGGCGAAATCGCAGACCTGACCGACGACTCTGCCCTCGGAGCCCAGTTCGGCGAGAGCTTCGGCGAGCGTGCCCGGATCGCGGCCGCAGATCGCCACCTGGGCGCCCTCCCGCAACAGTCGTTGCGCCACGGCCAGTCCGATCCCCGCCGTGGAGGCGGACACCAGCGCTCGCCGACCCTGGAGCCCCAGGTCCATGTCTCTCCCGCCTCGCGGCGGCCACCGCTCGATGGCTGCGCATCCGCGACTGCGTCACACTCCGCGTGTGCAACAGTCGTCATATATAGCGACCGTTGTACCGGCCCCGGTAACGTGCTGTCAATGGGAGCAGCCGTGGACCACGAAGCGCGCCGGAGTCGCGTCGCAATGATCGCCGCCGACCTCGTCACCGAACGCGGAGTGGATTCACTCACCGTTCGCAAGGTCGCCGAGGCGGCCGGCTACAGCACTTCGATCGTCAGCCACTACTTCGTCGACAAGGCCGATCTCGTGCTGTCGACCTACAAGACCGCGGCGGCCCGGTCGACGGTGCGCTTCGAGGCCGCCGTCGCCGCCAAGGGCGCCGGCCTGCTCGAATGCCTCGAGGCGCTCCTTCCGCTCGACGACGATCGCCGCCGCGATTGGCGGCTGTTCTATGCCTTCTGGGGTGTCGCGCTCAGCGATCCGGCACTGGCCGAAGTGCAGCGGGACCGCACGCGCTCGGCGCGGACCCGGGTGGAACGCCAGCTCGAGCGTGAGCGCGACGCCGGGCGGTGCCGGGCCGACATCGACGTGGCACGCGTGGCGCGAAGGATCCTCGCCCTCGTCCAGGGCATCGCGATGCAGGCGTTGTTCGACCCGACGGACTGGACGCCGACCCGGCAGCGCAGATTCCTCGCCGAGGAGCTGCGCGAGGTCATCGACGTCACCCCGAAGCGCGCCCGCCGCTGAGTGGGCCGAACCTTCGACATGACCAGGACATCCGGCATACACCGTCACCATTTGCAACGGTTGTAATAGACCATTGTTCAGCCAGATGAATGACAGGTGAATGGTGTCCTGCGAACAGGTCCGTGCGAGGGCGCGATGAATCTGCGGGCTGGGAAGGGGAGGCGGTCATCCGGTCGTTGTCACGCGCTCCTGTGACAGGGGCGGTCCGATCCGGGCGGATGCGAGTAACCGGGGCGATTCCCTGTCCCCGAGCCAACAATACGGGGGAATCGTTGGCTCGGGGGCGGGAAATCCGGGTTCTCGGTCCGGTCGTGCCACGGCTCAGGACGGGGGGACCTTTCGCCGTGTTCGCCGATCTCCGAGGTTCCGGTTTCTCGACTGGCTCAATCCTCCCGCATCCCGAGCGAAGACAAATGACCCCGCGGAAGTAACTCGAACTACCTGAATGCAGGTAGTCTCATTACACGACGCAGAGCGCTGCTGGCACGGGGGTTCCAGGCGAGGTCTTACGTGAGGCAGGCAGCACCCGTGGATTCCTACACCTCCAGCCCGATCAGGCTGCTCCTTTGTGATGATCACCAGTTCCTCACCGACGCTGTATCGGCGCTCATCAGCCTCGACGAGCGGATCCTGCTCGTCAGCGAACCTACGGCCACCGGCGAGGACGCAGTCGAGGCGGTGGCCGCGCTGCACCCCGACGTGGTGCTGATGGACATCGATCTCCTCGGACCGATGGACGGCTTCGAGGCCACCGCGCACATCCGCACGGTCGCACCCCACACGAAGGTCGTCATCATGTCCGGCGTCGCCGACCCCGACACCGCCCTGATCAACGCCATCGAAGCCGGCGCCTCCGGGTTCCTCTCGAAGTCCCATGCCGCAAGCTGGATCCTCGACGCCGTCGTCGCCGCCGCCGAAGGCGAGTCCCTCGTCGACGCCCTGACCCTCGTGCGTGTCCTGCACCGCATCGCCCAAGTGCGCAAGGACCGCGGCGACATCCAGCAACGCACCAGCGCCCTCACCAGCCGCGAGCGCGAGATCCTCCGCTACCTCGCCCAGGGCTGCTCGAACACCTACGTCGGAACGCAGCTGTTCATCAGTCCCCACACCGTCCAGACCCACACCCGCAACATCCTCCAGAAGCTCGGCGTGCACTCGAAACTGCAAGCCGTCGCCCTCGCCGCCCGCGCGGACGCCCTTACCGCCTGACCCACCGGCACATCGGGCGCTCAGCCCGCGCCCGCCGCGGCTCCGCAGCGGCATCCCTTGCCCCGCAACGCACACAGCTGCGCCCGGCCGGTGATCCCGGCCGGGCGCAGCTGGTCGTGCTGGGTGGTGCCGTGGTGTCAGGCGTGGATGATCGGACCGACGATCGCCGGGTCGTTGGCCAGCTTCTTCCACGCTGCCAGGGCGTTCGGGTCGGAGTCCGGGCTGGTGTTGCCACGGATTCCCGGCGGCGGGATCGGCACGTCGAAGTAGACCATGGCCTTCAGCATCGGGAACTCGCCGGCCGCGATCTGGGCCTCGGCCGAGGCGTACAGGTTGGCTTTGCCCATCGGCGCGGCGGACGCGGAGGTCGAGGTCGTGAACACGCCCCACTCGCCGAGCATGATCGGCTTGGTCGGGTGCAGCGTCGTCAGGTAGTTGTAGAACCCCGGGAAGCCGGTCGCGGTCTTGTTCATCATCGTGGTGTCGAACGGGCCGACCAGGTAGCCCGAGGCGTCCTGCTTCTCGTACGGGTCGATGGCGTTCCAGTCCACGACGTCGTCGCCGGGGTAGAGGTCGGCGAACCAGGACTGCTGGGTCCACGGTGCGAAGCCCATGTAGTCCATGACGGTCACGGCCTTGGTGACTCCGTCAGCCCGCATGCGCAGGATCACGTGACGGAACATGGCGGCGTAGTCCTTGGCGGTCCAGCCGGAGCCGATCGTGGCGTTCACGTCGTTCTCCGGCTCGTGGAAGATCGTCAGGAAGAAGGGCTTGTCGTAGTTGGCCAGGATGTAGGCCGACTCGGTGTCGATGCGGGCGTCGTCGGCGCCGGCTGCGACGGCGGCCCAGCTGTCGGAGGTGGACGGCTTCCAGTTCTCCAGCAGCAGGTGGTTGTCGCCAGGCGTTTCGGCGACGGAGACCTCGGTCGGCGTCGGGAACAGCTCCGCGTTGGTGTGGTACTCGTGCACGATGTCCATCGAGCGCCCGGACATGGCCTCGTCATCGGCTACGGCCTGCGCCAGCGGCGGCGGGCTCGGCATCAGCACTCGGGGCGCCGATCCGAACAGCACGCCGCACGCGGGGACGAGCAGAGCGGACAGTGCGCAACCCGAGGTGTAGGTCAGGTTGAGGCGGGGGCCGCTCGCCGTCGCACTGGAGGCGAACTGCGCGACGTCCGTGGTGGCGGACGATGCGATCTTGAAGCTCACCGTAGCGGTGGTCGCCTGCTTGGTCACGTCGTAGCTGACCGTGCTCGTCGCCGAGCTCGTGGGCGACTGTGGTCAGCAGCGCGCCGGCGGCGGGGGCATTGGCGCTGGTCAGCGTCGAGTCGTTCCAGGTGGTGTCCGCGACCGGGTAGAGGGAGATAGGCGTGCTCAGGTGGTGATTGGTCCTGGTCAGGACCAGCTGGGCCGACGTCACTCTGCCGACCGCGGCGGCGGGGATGGCTGAACTTCACGTAGCTCGAGTCCACCGCCCCGCCGACGTCGCCGACGAAGCAGCTTCGTGCCGGTGCCGTAGTTGCTGCTCGGCGCGGAGGAGTTGGTGTAGGAATCCGAGCTCGTGCCGATCGAGGTGGCGGTCTGGCCTGCCGGCGGGGTGGCCGCGCCGGCGGCGTGACCACCGATCGTGGAGACGGCGACTCCGGCGGCGGCGAGGGCTGCGGCGGAGAGCAGCGCGACGGTCCTGGTTCCCGGAGTTCTGGTGGGCTTTTCTGAACTGGTGAGCTCATGCATGGTGTTCCCTTGGGGGATCACAAAGGGCTGGGGGCAGTCCCTTTGTTTCGGACGCAATTCGGGCCGGTCGCGCCGGCTCTGAACGGTGTTCATCGATTGCGCTTGGAACGATGGAACCCCGTATTGCCACCGAAGTTCGGGACCGTTTCTGCCCGCTTCCTCTGGGCCGAACTATGGCACGGATGTTGATCTTTAAAATTCGCGCCGATGCGATACAGCCCAGCATTCACGGGCTTTTTCGCGGATTCGGCCAATTACCTCACCGGATTTCTTACCCCCGATCAGGTACCTGGGTGCGTCTCGGCGTACCGTGAGTTCACACGCGCGCGCAGGCGAGATTCCGCCGGTCCCGGGCTCCAGGTACCACTCGATGTACGGATCGGCTGGAGACAATGGATCAGGTCATGGACTTGCTCGGTTCCTCAGGCGCGCTGCTGGACGCGGTTCCCATCGCCATCGTCGTGCACGACTGCAACGGCAAGGCATTCTTCGCCAATCGCGAGGCGCGCACGCTCCTCGGCGGGGGCGCCGAGGCCGGCCTGGACCCGTCCCCGTTGCTGGCGCGGGCGGAGGTCTACGTGGCCGACACGAACATGCGCTACCCGCTGGAGCAGTTGGCGTCGGTGGTCCCTTTCAACGACGGTGTGCCGCGCACGACGGACATGGAGATCCGCCGGCCCGACGGCACCGTGCACCTCGAGGTCCGCACCAAGCCGACGTTCTCGGCCGCCGGCGTCCTCGGCTGCGTCGTCCACACCTTCTTCGACGCCAGCGACCGCAAGAACACCGATGCCGACCTCCGGCTGACCGACTCCCTCGCCCGGGCACTCGTCACCGAGCCCGGGTTCGCCGACGTCCTGCAGACCTCGCTGCACGAGATCTGCCAGCTGACGGGGTGGACCTTCGGCCAGGCCTGGCTGCCGGACGTCTCCGGCCTGCATCTGCGCTGCCGCTACGTGTGGCACGACGGAGGCGCCGGGCTGCGCGAGTTCCACACGATGAGCCGGGGCCTCAGCCTGGTGCCGGGCCAGGGGCTGCCCGGGCGCGCGTGGGAGAGCAGGCAGTGGGAATGGACCGCCGAGACGCCCGATCCTGACGGTCACGGCTTCGGGACGACCCTGCCGGACGGCCACCGCTCCGGCGTCGCGATGCCCGTCCAGGTCGGGGGCGAGGTCGTCGCGGTGCTGGAGTTCTTCGTGCTCGTCGGGGGCAGTCAGGACCAGCGTTCGCGTGACCGCGTCGCCGCCGTGCTGGAGAAGGTCGGCGAGTGGATGTCGTCCAAGGGCGCCGAGGACGCGGTCGGGCGCAGCGCGGGCCAGTTCCGCAACATCGCCGAGACCGCGACGGACGCGATCGTCTCCGCCGGCGCCGACGGCCGGATCATCTACATGAACCCGTCCGCGGAGCAGATGTTCGGCTACACGGCCGACGAGATCCTCGGCCGGTCGATGGGGCAGCTGGTCCACGACCGTTCCGACACCGAGGGCGGGACCGAGTTCGGCCGCTACAGCCAGGTGGGGCGCGGTGGCCTGATGGGCCCGGCGGTGTACCTGGCCGCGGTGTCCAAGGACGGCGCCGAGTTCCCCGTCGAGATGAACCTGACGAGCTGGCAGGAAGGCGGGGAGACGTTCCTGACCGCGATCGTGCGGGACTCGGCCGACCGGGTCGACGCCGAGCAGCGCCTGGAGGACGCGCTGGGACGCGAGCGCGAGGTCGTCGAGCAGCTCCACGTCATGGACGGCCTGAAGTACACGGTGCTCCAGACGCTCGCGCACGACCTGCGCAGCCCGCTCGCGACGATCCTGACGCTGACCGCGATCCTGCGGGTGTACGCGGACTCCGCGACCGGCCACGACCGGACGTCCGAACCCAGGCTGATCGTGCTGGGCGACATCGAGCGCAGCGTGCGCAAGATGGAGCGCCTGCTGCAGGACCTCATCAGCTCCGACCCGCTGCAGCCGCTGGAGGCCCGCCGCGCGCTGTGCGACGTCGGCGCGCTGGTCACCCGCGCGGTCGCCGACAGCGACATCACGCGCCTGCACCCGGTGCAGACGGATCTGGCGCACGTCGAGGTCAACGTCGACTCCGCCCAGGTGGAGCGGATCGTGGAGAACCTGCTGAACAACGCCGCCAAGCATCTGGACAGCGGCGTCCCGGTCTGGGTGCGGACGTTCGCCTCCGAGGGGGGCGGGGTGACGATCGCGGTCGAGGACGCCGGCACGGGCGTGCCCGCCGAGCTGCGCGATCAGATCTTCGAGCCGTTCCGGCGCGGCGACGGCCCCACGTCACCGGGGCTGGGCCTCGGCCTCTCGCTGGTCTCGCGCTTCGCCCAGGTGCACGGCGGCCGCGCGTGGGTCGAGGAACGCGACGGCGGCGGCGCATCCTTCCGTGTGCACCTGCCCGACGCCGCCGCGCCGGTGGTGGCGGGCCCTCCGCTGGCCAGGATCACCGTCATGATCTGCGACGACGACATCCACTTCAGCGGCGCGCTCACGACCCTGATCAGTCTGGACGGCGGCCTGCAGCTGATCGGCGACCCGGTCCGGACCGGCCAAGAGGCGATCGAGGCCGCGGCGCTGCACCATCCGGACGTCGTGCTCATGGACGTGGACCTCATCGGCCCGATCGACGGGTTCCAGGCCACGACCCGGATCCGCGAGCTGTCCCCGGGCACGCAGGTGGTCGTCATGTCGGGCGCACCGCGGCTGGGCCTGGCGCTCGCGCAGTCCGTGGCGGCCGGAGCCTGGACCTTCGTGCCGAAGACCGAGGCCGGAACCCGGTTGATGGAAGCGGTCTACGGTGCCGGCGCCACCCGCACGAGGTCCCCGCTCGTCCCTCAGACCTGACCGTAGACGTGGCTCACGTGCAGGCGGACCACGAGGCGGCGATCGGCGACCATGGCGGCCCGGTACTCGTCCCAGTCCGGATGTTCGGCGCCGCTGATGTGGCGGTACACGTCGACCAGCTCGTCGACGGTGGCGTCGTCGGGGGCCGCGGCCACGGCGGTGAGTTCCGCATCGCCCTCGGCGACCGCCCACTTCCAGAAGTCCGGACTGGCGACGTGGTAGCTGGCCCGCGGATCGCGGGCGAGGTTCTTCGCCTTCGCCCGGTCGGCGGTGATCGACACGCGAAGCAGCCGCGTGGCGGGGTCGTAGGTGTGACTCACGTTCGACAGCTGCGGCCGGCCGTCGCGCTTGAGCGTGACGAGCACCCCACCGGAGCGCGACGCGATCAGCGAGTGCAGAGCGGATTCGTCCATGCCGACAACCCTAGTCACGCCGGGCGGGTGTTCCCCGGCGCGCGCCCGTGACGCTTGACAGGGCCGAATCACGATGGGCAGGGTCGGGATCATGACGATGTCGCCGCCCGAACCCACCGCACCGCCGGCCGACGGTTTCCATCAGCCGCTGCGCCACGTCCGCGCCGCCGATGTCGACGCGGAGACGGCGCAGTCGTCGGGGATGCAGCGCTTCGCGGCGATCAGTCACGCGAGCGTCGGATCGGCACGGCTGTGGATGGGCCAGACCCACGTCCGCCCGAACACGCAGTCGGCCGACCACCACCACGGCGAGGCCGAGACCGCGATCTTCGTCGTCTCCGGGCATCCCGAGTTCGTCTTCCTCGACGGGGCGACGGGCCGCGAGGAGCGCATCGCCACCTCTCCCGGTGACTACGTCTTCGTGCCGCCGTACACACCGCACCGCGAGGAGAACAACGACCCGGAGGTGGAGGCCGTCGTGGTGATCGCGCGGAGCACGCAGGAGGCCATCGTGGTGAACCTGCCCTCGCTCGGCGACGCCGTCGAGGCCTGACGGGCGCACCGCCGGGGCCCGGGGGCCGCCGCGGGATGCGAGGCTCAGGAGAGCCGCCATGCGTCGAGCAGCGCCCGCGGATCCTCCAGGGTGTCCAGCACCAGGTCCGCACCGAGCCCGGACAGCGCCTCGGCCGGGAGGCGCCCGGTACCGACCAGCGCACAGCGGACTCCGATGGCGCGGGCGCACGCGAGGTCGCGGGGCGTGTCGCCGACGATCCAACAGGTGTCCGGCGCGGGGGCCCAACCGGCCGTCGTCAACGCGCGCACGGCGAATGCCGCCACCGCCGCGCGGTCGGGGCCGCTGTCACCGAACCCGCCGAACTCGGCGACGATCGGAGGTATGAGCCCGGCGGCGGCCAGCTTGAGGCGGGCCACGCTCTGCAGGTTGCCGGTGACGACGGTCTGGTGGACGCCGAGGTCGCCCAGCAGGCCGACCAGGTCCAGCACGCCGCCCAGCGGCCTGGTGTGCTCGCGGAGCAGGTCGGCCGACTCCGCGACCCGTTCCTCCAGCCTGGCCAGCACGGGCGCGACGAAGGCGGGTCCCCGCCCGACCGTGGTCAGGAGCATGCCGGCGATCTCGGGGTCGATGCGCCCGCCGAAGTCCAGCGCGGCCAGGTCAGGGCGGAGCCCGACGACGTCCTCCACAGCGGAGACGAACTCCCGGGACGCGACACCGCCGGAGGTCAGGAGGGTTCCGTCGATGTCCCAGAGGACCGCGGTCACCGCGGGCCCGTCACTCGGCGCGCGGGATGGCCGCTCGCGCGTCACCCGCTCACGGCGAGGCGCGCCTGGACGTCGTTGCACGCCTCGCAGGCACTCTCCGGGATCAGGCCGCGGCGCATGAGGTAGGCGAACACCGCGCACCCGAGGCAGTAGGCGAAGACCGACTCCAGCGTCGCCGCGACCGCGATCAGGCCGACGAAGACGAGCGCCGCCGCCGCGGATCCGGCGAGGTAGTAGGAGCCGACGGCGGCCAGGGACATGACCAGCCCCATGGCCTGGGCGAAGCGCTTCGGCGGGCCCGGGACCAGCTTCGGCCGGAAGGGCGAGGACAGCAGGCGGGTGGCGAGCTGCCCGAACAGGCTGAACCGGGGGCCGGCGGCGACCCGCGCCAGGAAGCCGTAGGCGAGCGGGATCGTGAGCCACATCCACTGCGTCGCCAGCGTGAGCAGGCAGGTGAGCAGCACGAGGGCGGCCACCGATCGGGCGGCCACCTCGTTGACGGGGTTCGGGAAGCTGAACAGGCGGCGCATGCTCCCAGCCTAGCCCGGCCGGAGGCTCAATCTCTATGGATCGAGTAGACAAATCAGGACCCCGGCTGCCGTTGGTGAATCGGCCCCGCGCACCAGCTCGGTCAGGGCGGCCGCCCGACCCCGGTCATGATGTTGATCACAGTCGGATCACGACACGCCGAGGGCGTCACCACGCCGCGAATTCTTGTTTACCGTGATCCCCGACGGCCAGCGGACACTGGGGGGTGCGAGGTGGCCGTCCCTACATGTCCGGACCAGGTCAGGCCACCGCCGCACCGCTGCCCCGCCCGCTCCCTGAGCCGGGCCGGGTGGAGGATCGGGGCATGACCCAGGCGCTGCTGCTCATGGACCTCCAGAACGGGATCCTCGACCGTTTCCCCGATCCCGGAACGTATCTCGACCGGGTCGTCGCGTCCGAGGCGCCGGCTCAGCGGGGCTGGCAGAACCGGCGGGCCTTGGCGGCCAGGTAACCGGCGTTCGCGGGCGAGACGTGCGCGCGGGTCGGGACCTGCGCGGCGATCCGCACCCCGAGCCGGCTGAGCTGGTCGGCCTTGTCCGGGTTGCTGCTGAGCAGGGTCACGGCGGACACACCGAGCGCGCCGAGCATCTGCGCGGCGACGGTGTAGTCGCGCGCGTCGGCGGAGAAGCCGAGAGCGAGGTTGGCCTCATAGGTGTCCATCCCCTCGTCCTGCAGGGCGTAGGCATCCAGCTTCGCGTAGAGGCCGATGTCGCGGCCCTCCTGGCGCAGGTACAGCAGGTACCCACCGGCGGCGGTGATGCGATGGACCGCCTCCAGCAGTTGCGCCCCGCAGTCGCAGCGCTGGCTGCCGAAGACGTCACCGGTGAGGCACTCGCTGTGCGGTCGGACGAGCGGCACCGCACCGCGGTGACCGAGGCCGAACGCCAGGTGTTCGCGGCCGTCGACCAGCCCGTGGAACGTGAACACCTGCGCCGTCGTGGAGAAGCCGTCGGCGAACCGCAGCGGAGCTGCGACCTGGGTACGGATCGTGGCGGCGGGCAGTGGCATCGGGCCTCCTGGCGTGAGGTGGGGTGTCATTCGCTGAACCGCGGGGACAGCGCGTAACGGAGGAGTACGACGTCACCGATCTGGCGCACCTCGGCCAGCGTGGCCCGCCGGTCGGCGTTCCACGGGAATCTCCCGTCGCCGACGAAGCGCCGCGCGAGGGAGTCGCCCACGAAGAACGGAGCGACCACCAACTGCAGTTCGTCGGCGAGGTCGGCGGTGAGGAACTGCGTGTGCACCGATCCCCCGCCCTCGACCATCAGCCGGCCGATGCCGCGCGCGTGCAGGTCGGCGACGACCCGGTGCAGGCGCACCGGCTCGCCCCCGTCGATCACCGTCGCCACCGGCGCCAGCCGCGCGCGCGCCTCGGCGAACGCGGCCGTCGGGCAGTAGACGAGCTTCTCGGTGTCGCCGGAGGCGAAGAAGTCCGCGCAGGCGTCGACGTCCGCGCGACGCGTCACGGTCACCTTGACGGGCGAGGACGGCAGCCCGCGCGCCCGCCGCGCCTCGCGCCGCGACCGGGACCGCACCAGCAGGCGGGGATTGTCGTTGCGGATGGTCGCGGCGCCCACGAGTATGGCGTCGCTGGCGGCGCGTTCGGCGTCCACCCGATCCAGGTCGGCGTCGTTGGACAGCGGCAGCCGCTTGACGTCGGGACTGTCGAGGTACCCGTCGATGGACATGCTGCAGCTGAGCACCGTGTACGGCCGCTCACCCACCGACCCGCTCCTTCACCAGCGGTACGGCCACGGACGGTCCGCGACGACGGATCCCCTGCGCCGCAAGGACGACAGCACCCGGCAGGCACGCGACGAGCACCATCACCCCGTAGGCGGTGGCGGCGCTGACTCCCTGGTCGGCTCCCAGTCCGGCCGCGCCGAACAACCACGCGGACGCGCCCTCTCGCGGCCCCCATCCGCCGATGTTGGTCGGCAGCGACGTCGCCAGCATGACCAGCACGGCCAGCGGCAGCAGGGTCGTCATCGACGCGGACGACCCCGAGGTCCGCGCGGCGACGAGGAACGCGGCGGTGTGGCCGGCCACGATGACGACCGAGGCGAGGAGCACCGCCGGCCAGGTGCGGCGGTCCAGCAGCCCCACGCGGACGTCCCGTCCCGCGGTGCGCACGGCCCGCGCCCAGCGCGAGGGCCCGTCGGACGGGCAGATGCGGGACGCCAGGATGGCGACCGCGACCACTCCTGCCACGACGGCCGCGACCGCGGGCAGCACCGACCGCACCGGTGAGGGCAGGACGGCCAGGACCACCACAGCCAGCGCGGCTTGAACCGCCTGACCGGCCGCGCGCTCCCACGCGACCGCCCGCAGCGCCAGCCCCACGTCGCCGATGTCGTGGCCGTGCGCCACGCCGCGGTGGACGTCACCGACGATCCCCCCGGGCAGCGCGGTGTTGAGGAACTGCGAGCGGTAGTAGGCGGCGAACGCGGCCCACCACGGCAGGCGCACGCCCAGGCCGCGAGCCACCACCGTCCACCGCCAGGCGGCACAGCCGGTCGTGACGGCCGTGATGGCGACCCCGGCCGCGAGCGAGGCGACGGTCGTGGTGCGCACGCCGTGCAGGAGCGGCCCGGTACCGAGGCGCCAGACCAGGACGGCCAGAACGGCGACTCCCGTCGCCCTGCGCACCCGCGCCCACGTCCCGCCGCCCCTGGGAGCCGGCCGCTCCTGCGGCGGTCCCAGCGCGGGCGTCATCGGCGCTTGCGGCAACGGCGCGGGCGGCAACGGTGTGGGCGTGAGCGTCATCGGCGCGCACCCCGCTCGGACTCCGCCGCCGCGCCCAGGGCGTGCGAGACCAGCGCCGCCGTGGTCGCCCACCGGGGCAGGGCGCGGCGCCGTTCGCGGGCGGCGGACCGGAGCCGGCTCCGCAGCCCGGCGTCGCCGAGCCAGGCGGACAGGGCCGCGCCCAGGGCCGGCGGATCAGCCGGTGGCACGAGCAACCCCGGGCGCTCGGCCTGACCGTGGTGGCCGAGTGTCTCGGGCACTCCCCCGACTCCCGTCGCGATGACCGGCAGCCCGTGGGCGAGCGCCTCGGTGACGACCATGCCGTAGGTCTCGGTGCGCGAGGCCAGCACGAGCACGTCCGCGGCCGCGTAGGCCGCCTGCAGGGCAGCGCCCACGAGCGGGCCGACGAAGTGCACGCGTGGCGTGATCCCGGCCGCACGCGCCCGGTCCCGCAGCCGGGCGACGAGGACGGGATCGGTGTCCAGGGCGCCGACGAGGTCGCACCGCCAGGCCAGGTCGGCGATCCCGGCGAGCGCGGCCATCAGCACGTCGTGGCCCTTGATCATGGAGACCGCCCCCACACACAGCAACTGTCCACCACCGGGAGTGCCCGCGGCCAGACCGGCGGCGTCCACGCCGGGCTCGGCCACGCTCACCCGCTCCGGCGGCAGCCGGTACTGCGCGAGCAGCCATCGGCTCGTCCAGCGGCTCGTCGCGATCACCAGCGCAGCCGAGTTCAGCACGGCCCACTCGGCGGTCCAGGCCTCGCCGCCGGTCTGCGCGGCGCCCAGCGGCAGGTGCACCAGGACGACGAGCTCCAGCCGCTGCGCCTCGGGGACGAGCACGGCCGGCAGGGACGAGGCGATCAGACCGTCGACGAGGACCAGGCTGCGGTCCGGGATCCCCGCGAGCGCGCGCCCGCACGCCCGCTGCGCGGCAGGCCCGGGCACCGGCCACGAGCCCGGCAGCCGGTGCTCCAGGACCAGCCACCCCTGTTCGATCAGACCGGCACAGAGCCGCCGGTCGTAGTGGTTCCCGCCGCTGGGGCGCGCCGGATCGTCGATGCCCGCCGGAACGACCACATGCACCGTCCGCATGGGATCACAACGGCCTTTCGTAGCTGGCCCACGCGATGTGGGACTCGTGCAACGTCACCGCGACGGATGCCAGCGCACCGGCTGACGGGCCGAACTCGCCCGATCTGATCCGCTCGGCGAGCCGATCCGCGATCACCTGGGCGAGCGCCTCGGTGGACGTGTTCACCCCGGCGAACTCCGGCTCGTCGTCGAGGTTGCGGTAGCCGAGCTCCGCCATGACCGCGTGCAGCTGAGCGGCGGCCAGGCCGATGTCGACGACGATGTTGTCCGCATCGAGGGCGGCGCGGGAGAACGTCGCGTCGACGACGTAGGTCGCCCCGTGCAGCCGTTGCGCCGGTCCGAAGACCTCGCCACGGAAGCTGTGGGCGATCATCAGGTGGTCGCGGACGGTCACGCGGAACACGCCGCCTCCCCTCTGTCGTAGGTGATCGTGTGGCAGAGCGCCGCGAGCTGGCCGTTGGCGAGGGCAGCCATCACCTCGGGCAGATCGGCGAAGCGGGACGATCCCGTCAGCAGCGCGTCGAAGGCCGGGTCACGCAGCAGCTCCAGGGCGAGCGCGAGCCGGTCGGCCGTCGTCCTCGTCCCCCGCCGCGCGGGAGCGACCATGCCGACCTGGCTGGCGCGGATGGCCAGCCGCCGCGAGTGGAAGGCACCGCCGAGGGAGAGCGTGACCTCACTGTCGCCGTACCAGCTGAGATCGAGGACCGTCCCCTCCGGCGCCAGCAGCTCCAGCGAGCGCTGGAGTCCGGCCGAGGTGGCGCTGGCGTGCACGACGAGGTCGCATCCGTCGGCGGCGTCGGCCGGGAGGGCGAATCCGACGCCCAGCCGCGCCGCGACCTCCGCACGTGCGGGATCGACGTCGACCAGCGTCACGCGCACGGCGGGCATCCGCGCCAGCAACCGCGCGACGCAGCAGCCGACCATCCCTGCCCCGACCACCGCGACGCGATCGCCGATGAGCGGCGCGGCGTCCCAGAGAGCGTTGACCGCCGTCTCGACCGTGCCCGCGAGTACGGCGCGAGCGGGGGGCACACCGTCGGGCACGAGGACGACGGATCGGGCCGGGACGACGTAGGCGCTCTGATGGGGGTAGAGGCAGAAGACGGTGCGGCCGAGCAGGTCCCGAGGGCCGTTCTCGACGACGCCGACGTTGAGGTAGCCGTACTTGACGGGGCCGGGGAACTCACCGTCCTGGAACGGGGCGCGCATGGCCGCGTACTGACCGGCCGGGACACCACCGCGGAAGACGAGCGCCTCCGTCCCCCTGCTCACGCCGGAGTGCAGCGTCCGCACGAGGACCTCGTCGGGGCCCGGCGCGGCGAGCGTCAGCGGCCTGAGCTCGCCCGCGCCGGGCGAGCTCACCCAGAACGCGAGGGCGTCGTTCGGCATCGATCTCCCGTCCCGCAGCTGAACCGGTCTGCCCGAAGGTGCGTTTGTGTCGGTGTACTCCCTCATACACGGAGACGGAGCGCTCATGGTTCGAACCGGCCCGGTGATCGGTCTGCTGTCGCAGGCCGTACTGCTGACCGTTCTCACCGCGACGGTCGGGTTGACCCCGCCGGCCTGGGCCGCGGGGCTCGCCTACTCCGTCGCCGCCGCCGCGCTCCTCTCCCGGGCGATGACCCGTTCGGGTGCCATCGCTCTCGGACCGGCGAACCGGGTCACCGCTGCCCGCACCGTCCTGGTCGGCGCGGTGGCCGCGCTCGTCGCGGGCGCCGCGACCGGGCCGTCACACACGGGCGTACTCGTGGCGCTCGCCGCCACCGCCCTGGCACTCGACGCCGTGGACGGCCGGATCGCGCGCCGCACCGGCACCGCCACGGCGCTGGGCGCGCGCTTCGACATGGAGGTCGACGCGTCGCTCATCCTCGTCCTGAGCGTCGCCGTCACGGGATCGGCGGGCGGCTGGGTGCTCGCGATCGGGGCGGCGCGCTACGCGTTCGTCGCCGCGGGGTTCGTCCTGCCCTGGCTGAGGGAGACCGCACCGGCCCGGCCGTGGTGCAAGGTCGTCGCCGCGACACAGGGCGTCGTGCTGGTCACCTGCGTCAGCGGACTGCTGCCCGGACCGGCCAGCACCGGTGCGATGGCCACGGCCCTCGTGCTGCTCGCCGAGTCGTTCGGGCGGGAGACGTGGTGGCTGTGGCGGAACCGGACCGCCTCCGTACCGGCCGAGGTCAGCCGCGACCTGCTGGCGGCGCAGCTATGAATCGGGCACGGTGGCGGGCGGCAGTGTCGGCGCTGCTCACGGTGCTTGCCTTCGCGCTGGTCTGGTTCGCCCTCGTCGCACCCAACCGGCTCGAGCGCATCACCCCGGTGGCGTTCCTGCGCATTCCTGTCGAGGCTCTCGTCGTCGTGGCGATCTGCGTGTGGATTCCGCCGCGCCCACGCCGGGTGACCGCGCTCGTGCTGGGTACGGTGCTCGGACTGCTGATGATCGTGAACCTCCTCGACCTCGGCTTCTACGAGGAGCTCGACCGGCCGTTCAACCCGGTGACCGACTGGAGCTACCTGGGCCCGGCGGACGGGGTCCTGCGTGACTCCATCGGCCGGGGCGCGGCCATCGCGATCGAGACCGTCGCGATCGTCGCGGTGCTGGCGATCGTCGTATTGGTACCGCTCGCCGTCCTCCGGCTCACGTCGATCAGCGCCCGGCACCGCACCCGGACCACCCGGACCGTCATCACGCTCGGGGCCGTCTGGCTGCTGTGCGCCGGGCTGGGCATCCAGGCCGAGGCCGGCGCACCCGTCGCCTCCCGCAGCGCCGCCGACCTCGCCTACGACCAGGTCCACGAGGTCGACTCGGCGATCAGGGACCAGCAGAGGTTCGCGGCGGCGATCACGTCGACCGATTCGTACGCGATCACGCCCAGCTCGAACCTGCTGACCGGCCTGAGGGGCAAGGACGTCATCGTCGCCTTCGTCGAGAGCTACGGCCAGGTGGCCGTCCAGGACACCACGTTCTCCCCCGGCGTCGACGCCGTGCTGCGCTCGGGCACCGCTCAGCTCGACGCGGCCGGCTACTCCTCACGAAGCGCCTTCCTGACGTCGCCCACGTTCGGCGGCATCAGCTGGCTGGCCCACTCCACGCTGCAGACCGGGCTGTGGGTGGACAACCAGCAGCGGTACAACCAGGTCGTGGCCAGCACCCGGTTCACGCTCAGCGACGCGTTCAAGCGCGCCGGCTGGCACACCGTCGGCGACGTCCCGTCGGACACGCAGGTCTGGCCGCAGGGGACGTCGTTCTACCACTACGACACGCTCTACGACGAGCACGACGTCGGCTACGCCGGTCCGTCGTTCAGCTACGCCTCCATGCCGGACCAGTACACGCTGGCGGCCTTCCAGCGCAGGGAGCTGGCGCCGAACCACCCGCCGGTGATGGCCGAGATCGATCTGGTGTCGTCCCACACGCCGTGGACCCCACTGCCCCGTCTGGTGCCGTGGAACCAGGTGGGCAACGGCTCGATCTTCGACCCGATGCCGGCGCAGGGGCAGTCACCGAGTGTGGTGTGGCGCAGCGCGGCCCACGTCCAGCAGCTGTACGGCGAGTCCGTCCAGTACTCGGTGAGCAGCCTCGTCTCGTGGGTCCAGCAGCTCCACGACAACAACCTGGTCCTGATCATGCTCGGCGACCACCAGCCCGCCACCATCGTCAGCGGTGTCAACGCGAACCACGACGTGCCGATCTCGATCATCGCCCACGACCCGGCGGTGCTGTCGCAGATCTCCTCGTGGGGCTGGCAGTCCGGCCTGCTGCCCGACCCGCAGGCTCCGGTGTGGACGATGGACGCCTTCCGCAACCGATTCCTCACCGCCTACGGTCGCCACTGACGACCCCTCCGGGCCTCGCTCATGCGGCGACCGGCCCGCACCACTGCTGTTGCGACCACGAACACGCCCCGAAACCTGGCCGGACGGGCAGTACCGCGCCGGTCGGCCTAGCGTGGGCGACGTGACGGAGCTGATCGAGGACGAGGACGTACGGGTCGGGAGGCTGCTCGACGCCCAGGCCAAGGCGGTCGTGCTGTTCGCCGAGGTGCGCGCGCGTGGCCTCATCGCCCCGGGCGTGCGCGAGATCGAGGCGAGCAACGCGATCCGCGATCTGGCCGCCGACCTGTTCGGGGTGCGCCGCCACTGGCACAAGCGGATCGTCCGCGCCGGCCCGAACACGCTGGAGCCCTACAGCGAGAACCCCCCGGATCGTGTGATGACCGACGACGACATCGTCTTCTGCGACTTCGGGCCGATCTTCGAGGAGTGGGAGGCCGACTTCGGCCGGACCTTCGTCCTCGGGAACGACCCGGTCAAGCTGCGGCTGCGTGACGCGCTGCCGGAGGTCTGGGCGGCGGGACGGGCCTTCTTCGAGGCCCATCCCGACGTGAGCGGCGAGCAGTTGTTCGCGCACATGACGGTGCTCGCCGCCGACGCGGGCTGGGAGTTCGGCGGCCCGATCGCCGGCCACCTGGTCGGCGAGTTCCCGCACGAAAAGATCTCCGGCGACGACATCGACTCCTACATCGCCCCCGGGTCGACCTCGCCCATGCGGCGCGTGGACCGGACCGGGCGGCGGTGTCACTGGATCCTCGAGGTGCACCTGGTCGACCGCGAGCGCCGGATCGGCGGTTTCTTCGAGGAGCTGCTCGATCTCGGCCCCGGTTCGGGCGCCGCCTGACGGGCTCGACGGATGGGCAGAACGGATCAGGGCTTGAACGCCGACAGGACCCCGATCTCGTCGGCCACGAACAGGTAGCCCGACGCGAACACCGGCTGGGCGAAGATCTTGCCGGTCGTGTTGATCACGCGCAGCGCGGCTCCGGTCTGTGCGTTGAACAGGGCGACGCCGCCGGCCTGCGATCCGCTGCACCCGTAGAGCGGGACGGCAAGGACGTGCGTCGTGCCGTTCAGGGTCGGCGAGCCGTTGGGCAGGCACGCCAGGGGCTGCTGCCACAGGATCGCTCCCGTCGCGGGATCGAGCGCCCGCACCGACCCCATCGACGCGACGCCGTTGATCGTCGTCTGGTTCCCGGCCACGAACAGCACACCGGCCGTTCCGTCGAAGGCGGCCGAGGCGATGCACGATCCCCCGCCGTTGCCGCCGTTCTGACCGACGACGCGCTGCCAGACCGGACCGGCCGACAGCGCGGTGCTCCGCCAGACGTAGTAGGTCCCGTTCTTGTTGCACGCGCCGATGAGGTTCGTGTCGACGCCGCCGATCGTCGCGTCGAAGTAGGTCGGCGAGCTGCCGAAGTCGAGGTCGGCGCTGACCGGGAAGGACGCGGTCCACTTGTCCTGCTTGGTGAACGTCTTCGCGTCCAGCCGCACGACCGAGAACGCGTCGTACACGGCGGCGGCGCTCGGGTCCGGGTTACCCGTGGTCACCCAGACCGAGGTGCCGTCGGCGGCGGGACTGCTCCAGACGCTCGGGCCGATGGTTCCGGCAGGGACCGCGTACCAGGTGTGCAGGACCGCGCCGGTGTGCTGATCGACCTGCACCTCGCCGCCGCGGATCTTCTGCGTGTTGCAGTTGGCCGCCAGACCCATGTAGATGCGACCGCCGTCGATGGTCGGCGACGACCAGTTGTACCAATGGGCCTCACCGTCGGCCGTCGCCGGCCCGATCGCGGTCTTCCACTGGACGGCGCCGGTCGCTGCGTTGAGGGCGTACAGGTACTGCGCCCCGGGTGCGTAGACCGTCAAGGCGCCGGTCACCGGGTCCGGCAGGACCGATGCGGTCCCGGTGATCCCCTTGGCCGGGCAGTAGGTGTTGCTGCCGTAGTCGAGCTGGCGCTGCCAGATCACCGCGCCGGTGGTCGCGTTCAGAACCGAGAACAATCCCGTCTTGGCACCGATGTAGACACGGCCGCCGACGACCACCGGGCTGGCGTCGAATCCGGCGCCCGGCTGGCCGCTCTGCGTCGGTTTCGCCGCGACGAAACGCCACGCCGCATGCAGGGTGGCCACCGTCGTCGGAGTGATCGCGGTATCGCCATAACTGACGGAATGGTGATATGGACCGTGTTCGTAGGCAGACCAGTCGAGCGATGACGCGGCACCCACAGCGGTCGAAAGATTTCCGACACTCAGTGCAATACCGAACACGATTGTCAAAGCTGCGATGGTCAGGCTTCTGGCAACGCGGCGACGAATGATCATTGTCTGCCTCCCCCGAGGGCCGAGGCACGAGTATCGGCATTGATCAGGGTGCAGGTCAATGCCGAAGAATGGTCTCTTGTTTTTCCTGATACTCGACAATCGTGGCCTCATCGTCATGATCGGGATGTAAAAAGATCTTTACCGGCGACCTGTCCACGGCCATGTTTCTGCAGTAGCCTTCGGACCGGTTCAACAAGTCAGCCATGGTGTCTCACCACGGGGTTGAGCCATGCTCGCGTCATTTCGCCGCCTTTCGATCTGCCTTCCCGTGCTCGGCCTCGTCGGTCTCGGCTGTGCGCTGGCTCAGCCCGCAGGCGCATCCGCCACCGGCCCGGTGAGCACGAACCCCGCGGATTTCACGCCGCAGCTGGCCAGTTCGAACGGGGTCGTCAGGCAACTCACCCAGTGCGGAACGACCATGTACGCGGCGGGTTCGTTCAGCTCCATCAAGCAGGGGTCGAGGACCTACGCGCGCAACAACGTGTTCTCCTTCGACGCGACGACCGGCGCGGTCACCACCTGGAATCCGGGCCCGAACGGAGTGACGAATACCGTCGCGCTCAGCGCCGACTGTTCAACCGCCTATCTGGGCGGTTCGTTCAGCAATGTCGCTGGAACCGCCGCGACCAATCTTGCCGCGGTCTCGACCGCCGGTAGCGGAACACTGCTCAGCGGTTTCGCGCGGTCGGCGAACAATCAGGTGGAAACAATCTTCGTCACGCCCGCGCACATCCTCGTGGGGGGCTATTTCAGCACCATCAATTCCGTCAAACGCGGGTATTTCGCGAGCCTGAATCCGACCACCGGGGCCGTGGACTCGTACCTGAACCTGAACATCTCCGGTCATTACCCGGGCAACGCCAACGGCACCCGCGTCTACAACACCGAGGTCAGTCACGCCGGCACCCGGTTGCTGGTGATGGGTGACTTCACCTCGGTCGGCGGTCAGGGGCGGCAGCAGATCTTCATGCTCGATCTGGGTGCCGGATCCGCGACGGTGGACGCCTGGAACTCGCCGCAGTTCAGCATGTCCTGCTCCGCGTCGGAGCCCTACTACCTGCAGGCCGCGTCCTGGTCACCGGACGACAGTTCGGTCTACGTCGCCTCCACCGGGTACGTCGGGTCCTCACCGCTGTGCGACGCGGTCGCCGCCTACTCCAGTGCCAGTTCGTCCTCGCTGCGCTACACCTGGATCAACAAGACCGGTGGCGACTCGCTCTACGCCACAGCTGCCGACGCCAACGACGTCTACATCGGCGGGCACGAACGGTGGGCGAACAACCCCTTCGGTTCGGACAACTGCGGACCGGGGTGCGTCTCCCGCCCCGGCGTGGGTGACATCAGCCCGACCACCGGCCTGGCCACGTCGTGGAACCCCACCCGCGACCGTGGGCACGGCGCGGACGACATGCTGCTCACCAGCGCCGGGCTGTGGATCGCCGACGACAACGGCCTCGGCTCGAGCCTGTGCGGGCACGAGCAGCACCCCGGCATCTGTTTCTTCCCGTACTGACCTCGCGCAGTCCCCGCGGCTCATGTGAGCTGACTACTGTTGACGGAGGTTGAATGCGCAGCCGGTGAGCAGATCAGTCGCAGCCGCCGAGCGCGCGCTGTGGGATGCGGAACCGGAGACAGCACCGTGAGTCACAACCAGCAGGACCATCCAGTCAGCTTCGACGTCGACCCGGATTTCGTGATGCCCGACCTCGACGGCCTCGACGGCGCCGGCCGGGTGGATCGGGCGGAGTCCGTGCTGGTGTCCACCTACCACGACACCGCCGATCACGCGCTGCTCGCCCAGGGCGTCACCCTGTGCCGGCACTCCGGCGCGGAGGACGGGTGGGAGCTGACCGTCCCCGCGAAGAGGTCACCCACCCGGATCCAGGTGCCGTCCACGGACGAGCCCGGGATTCCCACCCGGATGAACGAGCTGGTGACCGGGGTCGTCGGTGACCGCCCGCTGATCACCGTTGCCACGGTCACGACGCGCCGGCTCTCGCACCGCATGCTCGACGACGCGGGCGAGCTCCTCACGCTCACCGACGACCACGTGACGGCGAGCGCCGCGGGTGACGGCTCAGCCGTGGCGAGCGCGTGGCGCGAGGTCCGGCTCGAGGCCGTCACGGCACCGGAACCCCTGCTCGGCGCGGTCCGCGAGCGGGTCCGCGACGCCGGGGCGAGGCCGTCCTCGGGCGCTTCCACCCTGCGTCGGGCGCTGCAGGAGGAGACGATGCCGGCGCCGCGACTGCCGGTCCCGGCATCGCTGATCTCCGACTACCTCAGGGCACAGCACCACGCCGTCCTCATCGGCGACATCGCCTTCCGCTCGGGCGACGACCCCACCCACGCCACGCGGGTCGCGACCCGGCGGCTGCGGAGCACCCTGCGGATCTTCGGCTCGTACCTGGATCCCGAGGCGGCGCGGCGGCTGGACACCGAACTCGCCTGGTACGCCGGGCTGCTGGGGACGATCCGGGACCGGAAGCTGCAGCGCGCGCACTTCGCCGCTGCCATCGCCGCGCTGCCCGCCGAACTCGTGCTCGGCCCCGTCGCGGCGAACATCGACGAGTGGCTGCTGTCGGAGGAGCTACGCCTCCGCGAGAACCTGCTGAACACCCTCGACGGCGCGCGGTACCGGGCACTGCTGGCCGACCTGGCCGAGTGGGCGGCCCGCCCGCCGTTCCTCGGCGCGGTCGACGAGGTGCGGGATCTGCTCGGCGACGTCGCGACGGCGCGACGCAAGGCCCACAAGCGGCTGCGGAAGGGACTCGCGAAGGGCGCCGACGATGCGGTCCTGCACCGGGCGCGCAAATCGGCCAAGCGCGCGCGCTACGCGGTCGAGCTCGCCGCCCCGCTTCTGGGTCGACGCCGGTCAGCCCGCGCGGTGGACGCGTACAAGAAGGTCCAGGACGTCCTCGGCGCGCATCAGGACAGCGTGCTCGCGACCGACATGCTGCGGACCTTCGCCGTGCAGGCCGGAACCACGCCGGGCCAGAACGGCTTCACCTACGGGCTGCTGTACGCCCGGGAAGCCGAGATCGGCGCGCGCACCCGGCGCCGGGCCCGCGCGGTCGTGCACGCGCACCGACACGACCTGTCCTGACCGGATGGATCAGGTCTTGGCCCATTTCGTGCAGGCCAGGCCGTAGAGCCCGAAGGCGATGAGGCCGAGGGCGACGACGCCCAGGATCACCGACCCGTAGGGCCGGTTGGCCAGGGTGCGGAGCGCCCCGTCCAGGCCGGTGGACTTCTTCACGTCGTAGGACACCGCTGCCTGCACCACGAGGACCCCGGCCACGGCGAAGACCACGCCGCGAGCCACCGTGCCGACCGCGCCCAGGGACAGGACGACCGTGCGCGTGCGGCCGTGCAGCTCGTGCATCTTCAGATCCTTCTCGAACGCCCGGGTGAGGCCCTCGTAGACCATCGCGAGGCCGACCACCACGATCACGAGGCCGACCAGGCCCACCAGCCACCGCCCGTACGTGTGCTTCATCAGGGTGCCGGTCGCGGTCTCCTGCTGCTGCGCCTGACCCCGCCCCCGGACGCCCAGGACGAAGGCGAAGGTCGTGACGCTGAGGGCGCCGTAGGCGATCGCGCGCCCGGCGGACTGCAACCGCGGTCCGGTCTTGTCGCCCTCCGCCGCCGTGCCGAACGCGGCCTCGCTGAGCCGCCAGAGCGCGTACGCCGCGAACCCGAGGCCGAGCAGCCACAGCAGCGCCTCGCCGAACGGACGGGCGGCGATGGTCGCCAGCGCGCCCTTCTGGTTGGCCTGCTGTGTGTGGTGGCCGGCCGCGATCTCGATCGCCAACCAGCCCATCACCAGGTAGATCACCGCACGCGCGGCCAGCCCACCCTTGGCCAGGCGGCTCATCCACGGTCCGCGAGAGGCCCGCCTCGCCTGTGTCGTCACATGCACCATGTCGGCCTCACTTCCTGCCCCGGACCGGGCGGCCGCCGCTGGGACGGCAGCGATCCGCCGGGTCGGGTTAGATGTCGTCATGACCGTGCCTCGTTGGTTCCTGAGTTCGGCCGAGCGGGGCAATCCTGCCACGCGGTTGGACAGCCGGCACACCGACGGACTGGCCTGGAGCACAGGCAATGCCGTCGCCCCGCTCGTCCACGGCGCGGCGTACTTCCCCGAGCTGCTGCGGTGTGTACGCCAGATGTGCGCGGGCGACCTGCTGCTGTTCACCGACTGGCGCGGCGACCCCGACCAGCTCCTCGACGGCCCCGACACCGAGGTGTCGCGGGTGTTCGCCGAGGCCGCCGAGCGCGGTGTCGTCGTCAAGGGCCTGGTGTGGCGCTCGCACCTGGACCGGCTCTCGTTCAGCGAGCAGGAGAACCGCCATCTCGGCGAGGACATCGAGGCCGCGGGGGGCGAGTGCCTGCGTGACATGCGGGTCCGCCCGGGCGGGTCGCATCACCAGAAGTTCGTCGTACTGCGGCATCCGGGCCGGCCCGAACTCGACGTCGCCTTCGTCGGCGGCATCGACCTCTGCCACAGCCGCCTGGACGGGCCGGATCACGCCGGTGACGCGCAGCGCCAGCCGATGGCCGACGTCTACGGCCCACGGCCGCCCTGGCACGACATCCAGCTGGCGATCCGTGGCCCGGCAGTGGGCGATGTGGAGACGGTCTTCCGCGAGCGGTGGGAGGATCCGGCCCCGCTGACCCGCAATCCGATCAATCGGATCGCCGACCTCCTCCGGCACGAGGACACGACTCCCGGGCGGTTGCCCGAGCAGCTGCCCGACCCCGCCCCGCGCGGCGAGCAGACCGTGCAGGTGCTGCGGACCTACCCGAAGCGGCTGCGGGGTTATCCGTTCGCCCCGTCCGGTGAACGCAGCGTCGCACGCGGGTACGCCAAGGCGATCGAGCACGCGCGCAGCCTGATCTACGTGGAGGACCAGTACCTGTGGGGCGCGGAGATCGTGCGCTGCTTCACCGACGCGCTGCGTGCCCATCCACAACTGCGGATGATCGCGGTCATCCCCCTGCACCCCGATCAGGACGGCCGCATCTCCACCCCGCCGAACCTCGTCGGGCGCCAGCACGCCCTGGACGAGCTGCACGCCGCCGGGGGTGACCGCGTCGCCGTCTACGGCATCGAGAACGGTGCGGGCACGCCCATCTACGTCCACGCCAAGGCCTGCGTGGTCGACGACGTCTGGGCGTCCGTGGGTTCGGACAACGTCAACCGCCGCTCCTGGACGCACGACTCCGAGGTGTCGTGCACGGTCATCGACGGGTCCCGCGACACGCGCGAGCCGGCCTGCGTCGACGGCTTCGGCGACGGCGCGCGCAGCTTCGCGCGGGAGCTGCGCCTGACGCTCGCGCGGGAACATCTGGGTCGCGGGAGCGCAGACGTGGAGGACCTGGTCGATCCGCCACGCGATGTTCGATGCCTTCGTCGCCACCGCGCAGGGCCTGCAGGACTGGCACGACGGCGGCCGCCAGGGAACGCGCCCGCCCGGACAGCTGCGCCACTACCGGCTGGACCGGTTGTCCGGACGCACGCTCAGCTGGGCGACGCCGCTGTACCGGATGGTCTACGACCCGGACGGCCGTCCCCTGCGGCTGCGGTGGCGCCGGACCTTCTGAGCCCCGGCGGGGTCAGCGGCGGACGCGGCGCAGCCTGTCGTCGACCCGTTCGGTCCAGCCCAGCGTGTCGAGATGCTCCAGCAGCGGGACCGCGACGCGTCGTGTCGTCGCCAACGCCGCGCGCGCCTGGCTGACCGTGAACGGCTGCTCCAGCAGGCTCAGCTCCCGCATGGCCAGCGCCGGCGAGGTCGGCAGCAGGTAGACGCCGTCCGCGACGCCGAGCAGGCGACGGGTGGCCTGAGCCACCGCCAGCTCGCGGGTGCCCAGTCCCAGCTCCGCCAGCTCGTCGCGTTCCGGCGCGAGGAAGGGGCGCGCGCGCAGCCGTTCCTCCAACCGCACCAGGGCGGGCTCGGCCACCCCGAGGGTGGGCGCCACGCCGGGGCGGGTGATCCTCCCGGTCCCGTCGACCACGAGCCCCGCATCGCTGACGAGCCGCGCCAGCATCGCCGGCGCCGGCAGGCTGAGCTCGCGCCGAACCGCGTCGGCGGCGAGCCCGGGGGACAGCGGGTCACGCCGCGCGCGGGCATCGGCCAGCCCGCGCAGGTCGTCCTGCCACCGCTGCCAACGCTCCGGGGAGACCAGCCACTCCCCCACGCGCACGCACGGCACGCCGGACAGGTCGGCCCCTGCGGCCTCTCCGGCAGGGAGGACGCCGAGGCGGGCGAGCCGCGCGGCGACGCCGGTGCCGTTCTCCAGCTCCCCGACCCTCGTCCGCGCAGCGCCCCGTCGCGACAGTGCGGGCGGGTCGACGTCGACGACCTCGACACCGCAGAGGATGGTCTGCGTGCCCGGATCACGCAGGATGGCGCGGTCGCCCCGGGCGAGCGGCAGCGGCGTGCGGAGGCTGATCCGGGCGAACCGCGGCGGCAGCGGGCGCACCCGCACGGCCACCGCCGCCGTCCCGGCGTGCAGCATCAGCTCGGCCGGCAGCCGGGCGTCGCGATCCAGACGCACGTCGAACCGGTCTCGGGCCACCCAGGCGTCCGGTGTCAGCAGCGCGTCGCCGCGCGTGACGTCGGTGCGCACCAGGCCGCGCAGGTTCACGGCCACCCGGCTGACGGCGTCGACCTGCTCCACCGCCTGCCCCGCCTGCTGCAGTCCACGGATGCGGCGGTCCACGCCGTTGAGCTGCAGCTCGTCGCCGACCCGCAGCCGGCCCGACTGCAGCGTGCCCGTGACCACGGTGCCGCTGCCGGTGACCGTGAACGCCCGGTCGATCCACAGCCGGACAGGCCCGTCGACGTGCGGTGCCGGGAGCCGGCTGACCATCCGGCCGAGCGCGCGCCTGACGTCCTCCAGCCCGGCACCGCTCGCGGCGGACACGCAGACGCTCTCGACGTCGGCGAGCGTGGTCGGGGCCAGCTGCGTCGCGCGCCTCGGCGAGCGCGCGCGCCGGATCGGCGAGATCGCTGCGGGTCACGACGAGCAGACCGGTGCTGACGCCGAGCGCGTGGGCGGCGGCGAGGTGTTCACCCGACTGCCGCCGCCAGCCCTCGTCCGCCGCCACGACGAACAGCACGGCCGGCGCGGGGCCGAGACCGGCGAGCATGTTGCCGATGAAGCGCTGGTGGCCCGGGACGTCGACGAACGCCAGCAGCTCGCCGTCGACGTCCGTCCAGGCGTAGCCGAGGTCGATCGTCATGCCCCGCCTGCGCTCCTCGGCCCAGCGGTCGGGCTCCATGCCCGTCAGCGCGCGGACCAGGGTGGACTTGCCGTGGTCGACGTGCCCGGCCGTGGCGACGACGTGCATTCAGCCGCTCACGGGGCCGACGCCCGCAGGTGCGCGGCCCGCACGGCGTCGAGGACGTCGCGGTCGTTTCCGAGCGGGACGCAGCGCAGGTCGAGCAGGCACAGTCCGCGCTCGATGCGGGCGACGACCGCCGGATCCCCACGGCGGAGCTCGGCAGCCAGACCCTCGGCGATCGCAACGGCCCAGCCGGGCAGACCCTGCCCGGGCGCGCCGCCGCCGCCGACGGCTCCGGAGCTGGCGACCGGCACCGCCTCGATGCCGCCCGCGGCCAGGCTCTCGGCCAGGCGCTCGGTGCGCTCCCGCAGCTGCGCGGGGTCGGCGTGGACGGCCGCCGTGACCGGGGGCGGCGGACCGGTCAGGGTGGCCTCGAGCGCCGCCAGGGTCAGCTTGTCCACCCGCAGCGCCCGCGCCAGCGGATGGCGGCGCAGCTGTTCGACCAGCGCCGCCTCGCCCAGGACCAGCCCCGCCTGCGGGCCACCGAGCAGCTTGTCGCCGGAGCAGAGCGCCAGGGCCGCGCCGGCAGCCAGGGCGGAGCCGATGTCGGGTTCGTCGGGGAGCGCGGGGTCCGGCGCGAGCAGCCCGCTGCCGAGATCGCACACGACCGGCACGCCGAGCCCGGCGAGTGCGCCGACCGGGACCGAGGCGGTGAACCCCTCGATCCGGAAGTTGCTCGGATGGATCTTGACGATGCACGCGGTGTCAGGGCCGATCGCGTCCGCGTAGTCCGCGACCGTGACCCGGTTCGTCGTGCCGACCTCGCGGATCCTCGCCCCCGTGGACTCGATCAGGTCCGGCAGCCGGAAGCCGTCACCGATCTCGATCAGCTCGCCGCGGCTGATGATGATCTCGCGGCCGCGCGCGAGTGCCGTGGCCACCAGCACGAGCGCGGCGGCGGCGTTGTTCACGACGAGCGCGGCGCCGGCCGTCGGGACGCGCGCGAGCAGGGCCGCGAGGGTGCCGCGTCCTCGCGTGGCGCGCTTGCCGCTGCCGAGATCGAACTCGACGTCGACGTACCCGCTCGCGGTCTGCAGCGCTCGCACCGCGGCGGCCGAGAGCGGCGCCCGCCCCAGGTTGGTGTGGACCACGACGCCGGTGGCGTTCAGGACCGGACGGACCGAGGTCGCCGTGGCCGGGAGGGTCGCCAGCACCTCGTCGGTGACCGCCTCCGGGGCGAGCAGTCCGTCGCGGGCTCGCTGCTGAGCGGTCGTCACGACCGCTTTCACCAGGTCGGCGCCGAGCAGGTCCAGGGCGTCCTTCAGGCGTGGGTCGGCGAGGACGGCGTCGGTCCTGGGGATGCGCCGCCGCGGATCGCCCACCGTCGCGCCTCCTCGTCTCCGTCGGCTGTGGCGGAGGCGGACGGGAATCGAACCCGCCAAGCCGAGATACTCGGCCTCACCGGTTTTGAAGACCGGGAGGGCCACCAGGCACCTGTACGCCTCCGCCGACGAGGCTAGTCCCCGGCCGCGGCTCCCACCCGGCGCCCCACGCCCCCTCGTGGGCGAGGTGCGGGCGATCCGGCTACGGTCGGGGCGTGACCGTCACCGCCTCCTACCGCCTGACCCAGTACGCCCACGGCGGAGGCTGTGCGTGCAAGATCCCGCCGGGCGAGCTCGAGGACATCGTCCGGGGGCTCACCGGCGATCCCAGCCCCGATCTGCTCGTCGGCCTGGACGACGGCGACGACGCGGCCGTGGTGCGGATCGACGCCTCGACCGCTGTGGTCGCCACCGCCGACTTCTTCACCCCGGTCGTCGACGACGCCTACGACTTCGGGCGGATCGCCGCCGCCAACGCGCTGTCGGACATCTACGCGATGGGCGGGCGCCCCGTCGTCGCGGTGAACCTCGTCGGCTGGCCGCGCGACGTGCTCCCGGTGGAACTGCTCGGCGAGGTGCTCCGCGGCGGCCTGGACATCGCGCGGCTGGCGCACTGCCACGTGGGCGGCGGGCACAGCATCGACGACCCGGAACCGAAGTACGGCATGGCGGTCACCGGCCTGGTGGACCCGGACCGCCTCATGCGCAACGACGCCGCCCGCGCCGGGCCTGCCGATCAGCCTCACCAAGCCCCTGGGTGTCGGCGTCCTGAACAATCGCCACAAGAGCACCGGGGACGTCTTCCCGCAGGCCGTGGCCTCGATGATCACCCTCAACCGCGACGCCGCCCAGGCCGCGGTGGCAGCGGGCGTGGTCGCCGCGACCGACGTCACCGGCTTCGGCCTGCTCGGTCACCTCTACAAGATGGCGCGCGCCAGCCAGGTCGGTGTCGTCCTCGACGCCGCCGCGGTGCCCTACCTCGACGGCGCCAGGGAGGCGTTGCGCGACGGCTTCGTCAGCGGTGGCACGCGCCGCAACCTCGACTGGGTGCGCCCGCACCTGCATGCGAGCGTCGGCGAGGACGAACTGCTCCTTCTTGCCGACGCCCAGACCAGCGGCGGGCTGCTGATCGTCGGCGAGATCCCCGGCGCTCCCGTCGTGGGCGAGACGACCGCACACGCCGCGGGCACGATCACCGTCCGCTGACCGTCAGGCGCCGGGGCGCCCCTCCTCGGCCATCCGCTCGCGCTGCGGGACCACCGTGTACTTGGGATCGCGCGCCGACGCCTGACCGGCGTGGAACACCCCGAAGCGGGTGCATGCCGACCCGGCGAGCAGCGCCGATCCACCGATGACACCGGCCACCCGGCTCCGCCGTGCCACGAGGGCGCCCAGCGCACCGACCGCGGTCAACGCCCGGGCGGCCTTCATCAGTCGGCCCGGAACTCCGGCGTGCAGGGTCTCGGCCGTCAACCCCATCGCCGATTCCATGTGGTGCTCGACGGCCAGTTCGGAGACCGCGGCGACGAACGCCAACCGGCGCGCGGGACCGGCCTCGGCGACCGGCGCGGCCAGCATCCCCATCCCGCCCGACGCGGCTCCGGCCGACGCCGCGAACAGCAGCGGGAGATGGGCGCGGGCGGAGTTCCAGGTCGGCGTCGCCGTGTCGGCGAGCAGCACGCCCGTGTAGGACGCGACCGCCGGACCGAGCAGCGCGGCCGCGACTCCGGACGGGCGGGCGACGGACCTCAGCGGGCCCCGGAGCGGGCGCGGGATCACCGCGGGCACCTCGCTCGCCGCGGCCGAGTACACGAACGGCGCGAAGGCCGACAGGATCCAGGTCCCGACCGACATCGGCGAGGTCACCTTCATGACCCGCAGCATGTTGACGAACCGGCTGGGCTTGCCCAGGTCGTGCACCAGGGCGACGAACGACAGGCTGAGGGCGCCCGCCGAGGTCAGCCGGCCGACCCGCCGCAGCGCCGGGCGGCCGGTGAGGTCCGCGCCGGCCGCGAGCAGCGACGAGCCTGCCGCCAGACCGCCGAGGAACAGGTAGGCGGGGATGTCCTCCTCCCACGGCGAGGCCTTGACGATCGGGCGGCCGTAGTAGGACGTGAACACCGCGTCGGGCACCATCTGGTGCTCGTCGCGCCGGCGCCCCCGGCGCCGGCCGCCGCGTCCCGAGCGGTCGCGGCCCATCGCCTCGGGCACGGCCTCGTGCCCGAGTGGGAGCGGTGCCTGCTCCGGTGCGGTCATGACCGCCCCACGAACGCCGCGGCGGCCGCGGCCAGCAGCCCGAGCGCGGCGAGGCCGGCCTTCTTCCACATGTCGGGCAGGTCCCGCGTCGACACGACGGGGTCCGGCGGCAGGCCGTAGACCTCGGGCTCGTCGAGCAGCAGGAACATCGCGCCGCTGCCGCCGACACCGTCGTCGGGGCTCTCGCCGTACAGCCGCGCTTCGGTGACGCCGCTGCCGTGCAGGGTCTCCAGCCGGGCGGCGGCGCGTTCGCGGAGCTCGTCGAGGTCGCCGAACTGGATCGACTGGGTGGGGCAGGCCTGGGCGCACGCGGGCGTCTGGCCGTCCTTGAGCCGGTCGTAGCAGAGCGTGCACTTCTGCGCGATGCCCACGTTCTTGACGCCCTTGTCGCCGATCCGCCGGTCGATCACGCCGAACGGGCAGGCCGGGACGCAGTACCCGCACCCGTTGCAGATGTCGTCCTGGACCACGACCGTGCCGAACTCGGTGCGGATGAGCGCCCCGGTGGGGCAGACGTCCAGGCAGGCCGCATGCGTGCAGTGCTTGCACACGTCGGATTCCATCAACCAGCGGAACTCGGTCACGGGGCCGGCCTCGCCGTCGGCTCCGGGGCGCTCGAACGAGGGCATCCCCAGGCTCACCGTCGTCGTGGCGGGCGCCGGCGGCGCTTCGGGCACCGGGCGCGTCTGCTCGATGAACTTCACGTGCCGCCAGGTCGACGCCCCCAGCGCGAAGGAGTTGTCGTAGGAGGAGCCGAGCAGGTCGAGGCCACCGTCGGCCGGGACCCCGTTCCATTCCTTGCAGGCCACCTCGCAGGCCTTGCACCCGATGCAGATCGAGGTGTCGGTGAAGAATCCCTTACGCGGCAGGGCTTCCGTCCATCCGGCGTCGCCGGCCGGGTCGGGCAGCGGCCCCGACAGCGAGTTCGCCATCAGCGCTCCTCCTCGTCCTGGTTCAGCGGCGTCCGTTGCTGGTTGCCCGTGTCGACGGTGATCCCGGCGCGGGACTGGTACTCCGCGACGAACCGCAGCAGCGCCGGCCCGGTCGGTCGGCGCCCCGGTCGGATGTCGCACGAGGCCACCTTGGACTCCTGGATGTGCACGTTCGGATCGAGGGTCACCCCGAACAGGTCGTTGGCCGAGTCGCCGGAGACCAGCGCCGAGGAACCTACGCCCCAGTGGTAGGGCAGCCCCACCTGGTGGACCGTCCGGCCGTTCACGACGAGCGGGACGACGCGGTCGGTGACGAGCACCCGCGCCTCGATCGCCGTGCGGGCGCTGACGATCGTGGCCCACCCGAGGTTCTCCAGCCCGCGCTCACGCGCCAGCGCCGGGGACACCTCGCAGAAGAACTCCGGTTGCAGCTCGGCGAGGTAGGGCAGCCACCGGCTCATCCCACCGGCTGTGTGGTGCTCGGTGAGGCGGTAGGTCGTGAAGACGTAGGGGAACACCTCCGAGCCGGGTTCCTGGCCGGAGGGGTTCTGCAGGTTGTCCTTGCGCCGGAAGACCTGCCGCGTGGGGTTGGCCTGCTGGCGGTAGAACGGGTTGGCGACCGGCGACTCCTGCGGCTCGTAGTGCGCGGGCATGGGCCCGTCGAGCAGGCCCGCGGGAGCGAACAGCCAGGCCTTGCCGTCGGCCTGCATGATGAACGGGTCGTCGCCGGCGAGCCCCTTCGGCCCGCCGGTACCGGGTTCGGGACGGTACGACGGCGCGGTGTCGGCCGGGAAATCGGGGATGTCGTGGCCGGTCCACTTCTTCGCGTCCTCGTCCCACCAGACGAACGCCTTGCGCTCGCTCCACGGCTTGCCGTCGGGGTCGGCGGACGCGCGGTTGTACAGCGTGCGGCGATTGGCCGGCCACGCCCAGCCCCACTCCGGCGCGACCCAGCTCTGCTCGCGCCCGGGCTTGCGCCGCGCGGACTGGTTCACGCCGTCGGCGAAGACGCCGGTGTAGATCCAGCAGCCGCCCGATGTCGATGCCGTCCGGCTTCATCTCGGTGTAGGAGCTCAGCGGCTGCCCGGCCTTGTCCCCGGTGAGGTGGAAGCCGTTGATCTCGCGCAGGACGTCCTCGGCCGAGGGCTCGCCGTGCTCGTCCACGCTGTAGTCCCAGGTGAGGTCCTGGATCGGGCGGTCGCGTGGGTCGGTGGAGTCGGCCAGGCGCTCCTTGAGCTTGCGCCCGAGCTCGTAGAAGAACTGCAGGTCGCTGCGGCAGTCGCCCGGCGGCTCGACGGCCTTGTGGTGCCACTGCAGCATCCGCTGGGTCTGCGTGAACGTGCCGGACTTCTCCACGTGCGACGCGGCCGGGAAGAAGAACACCTCGGTGGCGATGTCGGCGGTGGCCAGCTCCCCGGTCGCGATCTCCGGCGAGTCCTTCCAGAAGGTCGCCGACTCGATCATGTTCAGGTCGCGGACGACGAGCCACTTCAGGTGCGCCATGCCCAGGCGCTGCAGCTTGCCGTGCGCCGACCCGACGGCCGGGTTCTGCCCGAGCAGGAAGTACCCGTCGATCCGGTCCTCGATCATGTCCATGACGGTCTGGTACGTGCCGTGGTCACCGGTCAGCCGCGGCAGGTAGGAGAAGGCGAAGTCGTTCTCCTCGGTCGCGGCGTCGCCCCAGTAGGCCTTGAGCAGGCTGACCATGTAGTTGCGGGCGTCCGCCCAGAAACCCTTCTGGTCGGTGCTGCACACCGTCTGCAGGTAGTCCTCGAGGGAATCGTGCTCACCGACCTTGGGCATCGGCAGGTAGCCCGGCAGCAGGTTGAACAGGGTCGGGATGTCGGTGGAGCCCTGGATCGACGCGTGCCCGCGCAGGGCCAGGATGCCGCCGCCGGGGCGTCCCATGTTGCCCAGCAGCAGCTGGATGATCGCGGCGCCCCGGATGTACTGCACGCCGACGGTGTGATGCGTCCAGCCGACCGAGTAGACCCAGGCGGTGGTGCGTTCCCGGCCGCTGTTGGCGGTCACGTCCTCGCACACCTGCAGGAACTGCTCGGCCGAGACGCCGCACGCCTGCGAGACCATCTCCGGGGTGTAGCGGGCGTAGTGGCGTTTGAGCACCTGGAAGACACACTGCGGGTCCTGGAGCGTGTAGTCGTGTCGGGCCTCGCCGTGCGCGAGGGCCGCGCCGTGGCCACCGAGTTCGTGTCCCGCGCCGCGCGATCCCTGCGACGCCTCGCTCTCGCCGCCGTCGTGCGTCGGCGGCGTCCGGTTGCCCGGGGCGGCCATCCCCTCGACGCCGTCGTAGGACCACGACTCGGTGTCGTAGGTGCCCGTCTCCGGGTCGTAGCCGGAGAACACGCCGTCGAGGTCGTCGACGTCGCGGAAGTCGTCGCGCAGGATCGCGGCGGCGTTGGTGTAGGCGACGACGTACTCGTGGAAGTACTTCTCGTTGCTGAGGATGTAGTTGACGACGCCGCCGAGGAAGGCGATGTCACTGCCCGCGCGCAGCGGGACGTGCATGTCCGCGACAGCGGAGGTCCTGGTGAACCGCGGATCGATGTGGATGACCTTGGCCCCGCGCGCCTTCGCCTCCATCACCCACTGGAACCCGACCGGGTGGCACTCGGCCATGTTCGAGCCCTGGATGACGATGCAGTCGGAGTGCTGGAGATCCTGCGTGAAGTTCGTGGCGCCGCCGCGGCCGAAGGAGGCCCCCAAACTGGGGACAGTGGCGGAGTGTCAAATACGCGCCTGGTTCTCGATCTGTATGGCGCCCATGGCGGTGAAGAGTTTCTTGATCAGGTAGTTCTCTTCGTTGTCCAACGTGGCACCGCCGAGCGAGGCGATCCCCATCGTCCGCCGCAGCGGGCGGCCGTGCTCGTCGGTGTCCTGCCAGTGCTTCGGCCGCGACTCCATGATGCGGTCGACGATCATGTCGGTGGCCTGGTCGACGTCCAGCGGCTCCCACTCGGTGCCGTAGGGGCGCCGGTAGAGCATCGCCGTCTGCCGGCCCGGGGAGTTGACGAGCTGCTCGCTGGCCGAGCCCTTCGGGCACAACCGCCCGCGGCTGATCGGCGAGTCAGGATCGCCCTCGATCTGGACGACCTTCTCGTCCTTGACGAAGACGCGCTGACCGCACCCGACGGCGCAGTAGGGGCAGATGCTCTGCACGACTCGGTCCGCGGTGGAGGTGCGCGGTGTCCAGTCGCGCGGGCCCTGGGCCGACGTGCCCCGACCGAGCGGATCGGCACCGAGTGCCTGCCGCACGACGGGCCAGGTGAGCAGCTTCCTGGCGATACCCATCAGGGCGACCTCCTCACTCGTCGGCACAGCCGAGCCGGGCGCGGGCTGGAACTCTCAACCTCGTGTGACCATCAAAGCACGTGCCCCTCGGAGCGGCCACGCGGAGTCAGACCCGGACATCGCCCGGTCCAGCGCCGCGCTCCAGGCCCGCCGCGATCCAGGCTTCGAAGCCCCCGACCAGGTCGGTCGCGCGGTGCAATCCGATCGAGCGGAGGTTCTCGGCGGCGAAGCTGGAGCTGTACCCCTGCCGGCACACGACCACGACCTGCACGTCGTAGGACGTGGCCTCCGGGATGTGGTCCGGACTCGAGGGATCGAGGCGCCACTCCAGCACGGTCCGATCGATGACGATGGCACCGGGCAGCTCGCCGTCGCGGGCGCGCTGGGACTCCGTGCGCGTGTCGATCACGAGCGCGCGGTCGGACAGCGCCTGCGCGGTCTCGAGCGCGTCCAGCCGGCGCACGCCGCGCCGGGCCCGCGCCAGGGCCGCATCCACCCCACGGTCGTGCACGGGACGGACCGCAGCTGTCGCCGTCACTCGCGGCGCCCGGGCAGCCGCTGGTCGATCTCGCCGTCGTCGCCGGAGTTGCCGTCGTCGTCGACCTCGAAGTCCGACTGCGGCCGCCCGGGGTTGCCCTGTTCGATCTCCTCGGGTGTCGGCTCGGACTCGTCGCGGTGGACCTCGTCGTCGATGGGAATCGTCACGGCGTTGTTCCTCTCGATGGGCGGACCACGACCCTACGAGCGCCCCCAGCCGGCGTGCCACCTGGGGCCGAGCGGGCCGCGGCTCCGGTGCCGCCGTGCCGGCTTCCCAACCGCGTGGTGTCGGGCGATGATGGGCACGGACTGAGCAGCAGGTCCGCGGGCCGTGCCGCGCGCCTGCCCTGCCCGGGTCCCCCGCGCGGCCGCACCCCTCCGGACGTGACCGACGGGAGTGGACATGAGCAAGGATCTGAGCAGCACCAAGACGCGCAAGAAACTCAGCAAGAAGTCGTTCGCCCTGCCGGGCAAGCGCAAGTACCCGATCCCGGACAAGGCGCACGCGCGCAATGCTCTGGCGCGGGTTGCCCAGAACGGCACGCCGGCGGAGCAGAAGAAGGTCCGTGCCGCGGTCAAGAAGCGGTTCCCCGGCATCGGCAAGAAGAAGTACCCTGACCCCAATCCTCGGTGGCCGACGACGGGGCGCACCGAATTCGTTGAATCGAGGCACCGGCGTATTCCGAAACCGTCCCGGAACGGAGTTCGCCAGAATCAGGCAGCGGTCATCGCCGTGATTTCTCGTGAATCAGCCGAACTGGCTGCCCACTGCCGTGGTGCCGCTCTTCGGGCCCTGGTACGTGTCGCTGCCGAAGCCGAGTACCGGGATGAAGATGAACGACAGCAGTGCCAGGCCGACTCCGAAGCCGGCGCTCCTGCCGAAGGCCTTGGCGAGATCGATGGAGACCACGATGGCCATGGCGATATTGACGATCGGGATGAGGAAGAGCACCAGCCACCAGCCCGGGCGGCCAGCGATCCGCAGCTCGATGTAGAGGTTGTAGATCGGGATGATCGCTTTCCAACCCTGTTCGCCGGCCTTCTCGAAAACCCGCCACAGGCCGGCGACGACCAGGACGATGATCGCCAGGTAAATGATCCACACGACACCCTGCACAGTTTCCCCCAAAACCATGTCGAGGCAGACCCGCCTCGAAGTGCAGCGACCCGATGGCGCGAGCTGCACGCCGAAATGTACGCGGCTGCAAACCACTGTCAAGCCGAATGGGAATTCCCGTTGCGGAATTGTCGATGTCGCGGCCGCAGGTGACCACCGGACGAGGATGTGAAAAACTCCCGGCAGTTCACGTGAGAGGCGAATGGGGGTCCCCATGACGGTTTCCTATGACACGGTCATCCTGGCGTTCGGGAACAACACCGGAATCGAGGTTCCACCTCAGGTCCTGGATCAGCTCGGAGCCGGCAGGCGCCCGCGGGTCCTCGTGCGCGTGGCCGATTACAGCTTCAGCATCGCGGTCGGCGCCATGGGTGGGCGGGCACTCATCTCGCTGTCGAAGGCCCATCGCGAGGCGTCGGGACTTCGCGCGGGGCAGGAGATCCACGTCGTCCTGGAGCTGGACACGGCAGCGCCGGAGACCGCCGTCCCCGCTGCGCTCGCGGAGGCACTGGCCGAGGCAGGGCTGGCGGAGGCCTTCGCTCGGCTCGCGCCGTCGCGGCGCAAGGAGTACGCCCGCCTGATCACGGAGGCGAAGGCCGACGACACGAGGAACCGGCGCCTGGCGAAGATCGTCGCCGAACTCGCCCAGCCCTGATCACTTCACAAACGCGGCGTCCACGAGCGATGATGGCTACAGGCCTAAGCAGCAGGTCCCCTGTATCGACACATCTGGGAGACCGCAATGGCTGATGACATCACCCCCGACGACACCGCGCCGCAGGACTCGCTGGCTGCCGCGGCCGAGGCGGGTCCACTGCCTGGCAGCACCGACGAGGAAGACGCTGCGCCGGACAGGGAGGACATCCTCCGGGCGGAGGACGGTGTCGTCCCCGCCGTCGACAGCGACCCCGACCGTGACCCCGACGATCGGGAGCGGGAGATCGCCGCCGACGACACGGTGGGCGGCGTCAACATGTCCAGCTCCCTGACCAACTGACACGCGCGGGGCGCGCTCCCTGGGCGCAACCGGGAATCGGTGGGCACGGCGTGAGCATCCACATCGGCACGTCCGGCTGGAGCTATCCACACTGGGACGGCGTCCTCTATCCACCGGGGACGCCGCCGGCGAAGCGACTGCCGATCTACGCTGCGCGCTTCTCCACGGCCGAACTGAACGCCAGCTTCTACCACTGGCCGCGGGACGCGACGTTCGCCGGCTGGCGCAGCCGTCTGCCGGACGGGTTCGCGCTGTCGGTCAAGGCGCCCCGCGGGCTCACCCACTCGAAACGGCTGTACGCCCCGGAGGAGTGGGTGACCCGCCTGATCTCCGGCTGCCACGAGCTGGGCGATCGGCGCGGCGCGCTTCTCGTCCAGCTGGCTCCCGGGCACGCGCGTGACGATGGCCGCCTCGACTACTTCCTGGCGCGGTTGCCGTCGTGGCTGCGGGTCGCGGTGGAGTTCCGCCATCCGAGCTGGCACGACGACGCGGTGCTCGACATCCTGCGCGGCCGGGGTGCCGCCTACTGCGTAATGAGCGGGGCCGATCTGCCGTGCATCCTGCGTGCGACGGCGGACTTCGTCTATCTGCGCCTGCACGGACCGGATCCCGGCACCCTCTACGCCGGCAGCTACTCCGATCATGATCTGCGGTGGTGGGCGGACCGCATCGGCGAGTGGGACCGCACCGGGCACGACGTCTACGCGTACTTCAACAACGACGGGGAAGGACACGCGGTCCGCAACGCCGACACGCTGCGGAACCTCGTCGGCGCTTCACAGGTCGGCGCTTGACGGGTCGTCGCCTGCGGGTCGGCGCCTGCCGTGCCGACGGCTACTCCGCCGGCCGAGGGCAGCG